>NZ_JBNHHU010000001.1:0-2797035 GCF_059092585.1 Arthrobacter sp. Y3221160
GACCACTGGGTTGATAGGCCGGATGTGGAAGCGAGGACGAAAGACTCGTGAAGCTGACCGGTACTAATAGTCCGACAACTTACACCACACCACCCCCTGGGGGTGGGTGATCAAAACATGCTACGCGTCCGCTATGTGGTTCCCAGACAACAACCGTTGTCGCACAGGGAACAAACAATTGAATACAGTTCCAAGCACAAGCTTGTAACCAACAGGTTTGCCGCCAACCCCCACCGGGGCGGGCGCGCACGAAGGGTTACGGCGGTCATAGCGTGGGGGAAACGCCCGGTCCCATTCCGAACCCGGAAGCTAAGGCCCACAGCGCCGATGGTACTGCACTCGGGAGGGTGTGGGAGAGTAGGTCGCCGCCGGACATTCTTTGAACACGGGAAGGCCCCGCCAACGATGGCGGGGCCTTCCCGCGTTTAACCACGATGCCGGTTCGTTAGTGGAGTCACAGTCCTACGGCGGTTGTCTGCAACTGGCAGAACAGTCGGCTGGACTAGAATGGATCGATGGTACGGGCGCGCCACAGATGATTGCGCCCACAACAAGACACGCATTTCATAGAGATTTTGACGGCTGTGGTTGGCTGGTTCGACCTTGGCCCGCACTGAGAGGAGTTCCGGCATGGCTGATTTCCGGGGTCGTGAAGGACGAGACGACAGGGGTGCAGGCAGAGGCAACTTTGGCAACCGGTCGGGAGCCGAGCGCTCCACCGAGGGCGGCGATAGAAAGCGCCCCGACAACCAGGACCGGCGCAGCGGCGGTTCCGGTGGCGCGGGTGGTTTCCGTTCACGCGAGGATCGGCCGCGTCAGGATCGTGGTGAGCGTCGGGACTTTGGTGATCGTCCTCGTCAGGATCGTGGCAGCGCGTCCGGCGGCGGTTTCCGTTCGCGGGATGATCGGCCGGGTCAGGATCGTGGTGAGCGTCGGGACTTTGGTGATCGGCCGCGTCAGGATCGTGGCAGCGCGTCCGGCGGTGGTTTCCGTTCGCGGGATGATCGGCCGGGTCAGGATCGTGGTGAGCGTCGGGACTTTGGTGATCGGCCGCGTCAGGATCGTGGCAGCGCGTCTGGTGGTGCGGGTGGTTTCCGTTCGCGGGATGACCGTCCTCGTCAGGATCGTGGCAGCGCGTCTGGTGGTGCGGGTGGTTTCCGTTCGCGGGATGATCGGCCGCGTCAGGATCGTGGTGAGCGTCGGGACTTTGGTGACCGTCCGCGTCAGGATCGTGGTGAGCGTCGGGACTTTGGTGATCGGCAGGGTCAGGATCGTGGCGGCAGCTCGTCCGGCGGCGGTTTCCGTTCGCGCGATGATCGTCCCCGCCAAGATCGTGAGCGTCGGGACTTTGGTGATCGTCCTCGTCAGGATCGTGGCAGCGCGTCTGGCGGTGCCGGTGGTTTCCGTTCGCGCGATGACAGGCCGCGTCAGGATCGTGGCAGCGCGTCTGGCGGTGCCGGTGGTTTCCGCTCGCGCGATGACCGGCCGCGTCAGGATCGTGGAGAGCGTCGGGACTTCGGAGACCGCCCCCGCCAGGACCGCGGCGACCGTCCCCGCCACGACGGCGGTGGCAGGTCGTTCGACCGCGCCGGCGGAGCACCTGATCACAATGCCGGAGACCTGCGCAGTTCCAACCGGGTCGACCGCCCGCGTTCACCCGAGATTGACCCCGACGTCACGGGTGCCGAGCTGGACCGCGTCACGCGCGCGCAGCTGCGGACCTTGGAATCCAAGAACGCTGAGTGGGTCGCCAAGCACCTGGTGATGGCCGGACGACTGCTGGACGAGGAACCGGAACTTGCCTTCCAGCACGCCCTGGCGGCCAGCCGCAGGGGCGGGCGCATGGCTCCGGTGCGAGAGGCCGTCGGCCTGACCGCATACGCGGCCGGTCACTACGGTGAAGCCCTCAGGGAGTTCCGCACCTTCCGTCGCATCAGCGGCTCCAATGAGCACCTGCCGATCATGGCCGACTGCGAACGTGGCCTCGGGCGGCCGGACAGGGCGCTGGAGCTGACGCGGTCAGAAGACGCCGCAACACTGGATACGGCGGGCAAGGTGGAACTGGCGATTGTGGCCTCCGGCGCCCGCTCCGACCTGGAGCAGTACGACGCGGCGGTTGCGGCCTTGGAGATTCCGCAACTGGACCGAAACAGGGCCTTCTCCTACAGCCCGCGGCTCTTCCGGGCGTACGCGGACGCCTTGGATGCCGCTAACCGCGGCGAGGAAGCACAGCAATGGAGGCGCCAGGCGATGGTGGCCGAAAACGCCCTGGGCGTGGGAGATTTTGCCGAGCCTGAGATTGTCGACTTGGTCGGCGATGAGATGGAACCGGATGACGGCCGCCGCGAAGCTGGCCCCGTTACCGATGTGCGGGGTCTCATCAACGACGCCGACACGGCCGGGCCGGGCGAATCTGAAGAGTCAGCGCCGGACGACGATGAAAGTGAACCTGCGGCTGACTCTCCGGCCGGCTCCGATGAAGCGGCTGCTCCAGCTGCGACGGAGGTCGAAGACACCGGCGCTCCCGGCACCGCGTCCGCCCAGGCCAGCAGGGACGATGACGGGTAAGCCCCTGATCTCCGGCTACGACGCCGTGCTGTCCGACCTGGACGGCGTCGTCTACGCCGGGCACCAGGCTATCCCCGGAGCCGTCGAGGCACTGAGGGGCCTCGCGGAGACCCGGACGGCGCTGGGCTACATCACCAACAATGCGTCGCGGTCAGCGGCGCAGGTGGCCGCTCATTTGCGCGAGCTCGGTGCCCCGGCCACCCCCGACCAGGTCTTCGGGTCGGCACGCGCCGGTGCGCTGATGCTTGCCCGACATGTTCCGGCGGGCTCAAAGGTCTTGGTCACGGGTAGCCGGACCCTGGCGGACGAAACAGCCGCCCAGGGCTTCGTACCGGTCCGTTCCGCCCTCGATGCCCCGGTCGCCGTGATCCAGGGGTTCGACCCGGAGCTGGGCTGGAAAGACCTGGCGGAGGCATCATTCGCCGTCGCCGCGGGCGCCCTCTGGATCGCCACCAACACCGACCTGACCATTCCCCGAGAGCGTGGCATCGCCCCCGGAAACGGGTCGTTGGTGGCGGCCGTACAGGCAGCCACCGGCGCGGTGCCCCTGGTTGCAGGAAAGCCGGAAGCGGGCATTTTTACGACGGCGGCTGCGGCGTTGGGGGCTCGCCGGCCGCTGGTAGTGGGGGACCGGCTCGATACGGACATCCTGGGCGGCAACAACGCGGGCATGGACACGGCAGTCGTCTTGACCGGCATCGACGGGGTCGAAACGATCCTCGCCGCGCGCACGGCGGAACGGCCACGGTATCTGCTGGGCAGCCTGACCGAACTGTACCGGCCCTATCCTGCCGTTACCCCTGACGGCTCGGGGTTCCGCTGCGGTGCTGCGGTGGCCGCCGTCGAAAACGGGAAGCTGAATGTCTCCGGCAGCCGGGAGGATGTGGACACCTGGCGCGCTGCCTGCGCGGCCTGGTGGGATGCCCATCCGCACCAGGCGTCCGCGGCCGCGCCTGACCTTGCCGGTTGAAGGCCGATATTAGACTGGCTCATGCGGTTGGGTACAGCCGCCGACGCGAGGGAGGATAGCTTGGACCTGCCAGAATCAGGGGAAAGCGGCGGCCGGATGCAGCCGCAGTGGCCGGTTCCCGGCGACTCCACGGCCGACGAGCCGGTCGACGCGATCATCTCCGGCCTCGCCGGGATTCCAAACCTTCCGGTACGCGGGCACCAACAGGTGTACCAGCAGATCCACGACGATTTGTTGGCCGAGCTGGAGACCGAGGCTGATTGAGCCCTATGCCCAGACTGGACCAGGAGCTCGTATCCCGCGGATTGGCACGGTCCCGTACCCACGCAGCCAAGCTCATAGCGGCCGGGCGGGTCAGCCGTGCCGGAACTGTTCTGACCAAGGCGGCGGCCGCCGTCGGCCCGGACGACCAGCTGGCCGTGGCCGCAGACGGAGGCCCCGACTACGTCAGCAGGGCCGGACACAAACTTGCCGGTGCACTGGCGGCCTTCCCCGCAGTCGATCCGGCGGGCCTGCGCTGCCTCGATGCCGGAGCTTCTACCGGCGGCTTCACCGATGTACTGCTGCGTGCCGGCGCGCAGGAGGTCGTCGCCGTGGACGTCGGACACGGCCAGCTCGTCGACGCGATTCGTACGGACAGCAGGGTCCGGGTATTCGAAGGCCTGAACGTCCGGTATCTCGACCCGGCAGCGATCGGCGGCCCGGTGGACCTGACCGTCGCGGATCTGTCGTTCATCTCCCTCACCCTGGTCATCGGACCGTTGGCCGATGCGACCCGTCCGGCCGGGAATCTGCTGCTGATGGTCAAGCCGCAGTTCGAGGTTGGCCGCGAGCGGCTGGCGCGCAGCGGCGTCGTCAGTTCCAACACCGAACGGTACCGGGCGGTTCGCAACGTTGTCGCCGCAGCGTTGGAACGGGGGCTGGACATCCGCGGATTGGCGGCCAGCCCGCTTCCCGGCCAGGACGGGAACGTCGAATATTTCCTGTGGATAAGTGTTCCCCCGGGGGCCACTGAGCGCAGAACGGGTAGTGTGCTGCAGGAGGCAGTGGACGCGGCCATGGCCGGTTTCCCGCCGGAGCGGGAAGCGAGGCCGGACCAGTTGGAAGAACCGAGAGGGCAGGAACCGGGAGTGGAGCGATGAGCCGGCGGATATTGGTGCTCGCGCACACCGGGCGCGCAGACGCCCTGGCGGCCGCCCAGGAAACCTGCGCCCAACTCCACTCGTCCGGCCTGGTGCCGGTCATGCGACGGGAAGAGGTCGGACACCTCCAGGAGACCTACGGCGAGCTGGCCGTTCCCACCGAAATACTGGACGAGGACATCGGCCTGGACGGCGTTGATCTGGGCATGGTCCTCGGCGGCGACGGCACCATCCTGCGCTCGGCTGAACTGGTCCGGGAATCGGACGTCCCCCTGCTGGGTGTCAACCTCGGACACGTCGGCTTTTTGGCCGAGAGCGAGCGGGCGGATCTGGCCCAGACGGTCCACTGGGTGGTAAACCGCGAATACACGGTCGAGGAGCGCCTGACCATTGACGTCCAGGTGTGGCTGGACAAGCGCAAGATCGGCCATACCTGGGCGCTGAACGAGGCGGCGGTGGAAAAAGGCGACCGGCAGCGGATGCTGGAAGTAGTGGTCGAGGTCGACGCCCTGCCCATCAGCTCGTTCGGCTGCGACGGCGTGGTCATGGCCACCCCCACGGGGTCCACTGCCTACGCCTTCTCCGCGGGCGGCCCGGTAGTTTGGCCCCAGGTGGAAGCCCTGCTGATGACCCCGATCAGCGCCCACGCGCTGTTCGCCAAACCGCTGGTGGTTGCCCCGGATTCGATCATGGCGGTGGAAGTGCTCAGCCGCAGCGACGCCAACGGCGTCCTGTGGTGCGACGGCCGCCGAAGCCTGGAGCTGCCGCCCGGTTCCCGGATCGAAGTGACGCGCTCCAACAAACCCGTGCGGCTGGCCCGGACCCGGAGGACGCCGTTCTCGGAGCGTTTGGTCCGCAAGTTCGAACTACCGACGTCGGGATGGCGCGGGCCCGTCAGCCCCTCGGAAGAACAGCCGCCGACTTCGTCCCTGCCTACGGTGCGGACAGTGGAACCTCGATACGCCCAGCCAAGCCAGGAGGCGCCGAAGTGATCGAAGAAATCCGGATCCGCAACCTCGGTGTGATCACCGAGGCTACGCTTCCGCTGGGGCCCGGCCTGTCGGTGGTGACGGGCGAGACCGGAGCCGGCAAGACCATGGTGGTCACCGCGCTCGGCCTGCTGCTGGGAGCCCGCGCGGACGCCGGGGCGGTGCGGACCGGGGCACGCAACGCCGTGACCGAGGCCGTGGTTCGGCTCGCCGCGGGAAGCCCTGCCCTGGCCCGCGCGGGCGAGGCGGGCGCTGACATCGACGAGTTCGACGGCGGAGCCGAACTCATGCTCGCCCGGACGGTGAACGCCGATGGCCGCAGCCGCGCGCACGTCGGCGGCCGGGGAGCGCCGGTGGGAACGCTGGCCGAGATCGGCGGCCACCTGGTGGCCGTCCACGGCCAAACAGACCAGCTGCGGCTCAAGAGCCAGCAGGCGCAGCGGGAAGCGCTGGACAAGTTTGCCGGTGAAGCCCTCACCACGGCGCTGTCCGGTTATGCAGCATCATTCGCGCGTTGGAAGGAAGCCAGCACCGAACTGGAGACCCTGCGTACCGAGGCCCGCGAACGCCTGCGCGAAGCCGAGGCGCTGCAGCAGGCCCTGGAGGAAATCGACGGGCTGGACCCCCAGCCCGGTGAAGACGACGCGTTGAAGGCCGAAGCCGTGAAGCTGGCCAACGTCGAGGAACTGCGCGCTGCTGCCACCTTGGCGCACCAGGCACTCGTGGCCGAGGAATACACCGACTCCCCGGACGCGACGGCCCTGGTCGACGCGGCGAAGCGGTCCCTGGAGCAGGTCCAGGACGAAGACGCCGAATTGGGCCGCGCCGCGGCCCGGCTGGCCGAGGTCGGCATCATCCTCGCCGACGTCGCCGCGGAGCTGGCGAGCTACGGCGCATCGCTGGACAGCGAGGGGCCGGGCCGGCTGGAGGAGGTCGAAGCGCGCCGGGCCGACCTGGCACGGCTCGTGCGCAAATACGCGCCGAGCATCGACGAAGTGCTCGAGTGGGCCGTTCAGGCCCGCACCCGCTTGGAAGACCTGACCGACGACTCCAGCCGGATCGAGCGGTTGGAGGCGGAAATCGCCGAACTGGACTCCGCCCTGGCCATCCAGTCAGCCGCGGTGACGGCGCTGCGGCGTGAAGCCGCAACCGAACTCGGCCGCCGGGTCGGCGCAGAACTGTCGGCGCTGGCCATGGCCGAGGCCGAACTGCTGATCGATATCGAACCGGCGCCCGCCCTGACGGTGCACGGCGCCGACGTCATCACGTTCTTGCTCAAGCCGCACCGGGGCGCCCCGCCGCGTCCGCTGGGCAAGGGAGCCTCCGGCGGTGAACTGTCCCGCGTGATGCTTGCCATCGAAGTGGTGCTGGCGGAAGTCGATCCCGTGCCCACCTTCGTCTTCGACGAGGTGGATGCCGGCGTCGGCGGCAAGGCGGCCGTCGAGATCGGCCGCCGCCTGGCCATGCTGGGCCGCTACGTGCAGGTCATAGTGGTGACCCACCTGCCGCAGGTGGCGGCCTTCGCGGACCAGCACATCCGGGTGATCAAGACGGCCGGCGGGGACGACGGCGGGATGACCGCCAGTGACGTCCGGTTGCTCGACGACGAAGAGCGGGTGACCGAACTGGCCCGCATGCTCGCCGGCCAGGAAGAATCCCATTCCGCCCGCGCCCACGCCCAGGAACTCATCGACGGAGCGAGGGCGCTGTAGCATCGGCTACAGGCACGACCAGCCCCGCCGCCGGCGGGGGAGCAGTTGACCGGCGGGTGTGTGTTCGCACACCCGGCAGCGGTCGGAACGGCCTTGAGATCCGAGGGCGTCCAGAAAGGTGATAGGCTCGAATTCCGTGGTGCAGCGAACTAATTCCCGGTTTTCCAAGTCGTCCAAGACGACCAAACATATCTTTGTCACCGGCGGCGTGGCGTCCTCGCTCGGGAAGGGACTGACGGCTTCAAGCCTCGGCCACCTGCTCCGTGCCCGCGGCCTCTCCGTGACGATGCAAAAGCTCGATCCCTACCTGAACGTGGATCCGGGCACGATGAATCCCTTCCAGCACGGTGAAGTCTTCGTCACGGACGACGGCGCTGAAACCGATCTGGATATCGGACACTACGAGCGGTTCCTGGACGAGAATCTGGACGGTTCGGCAAACGTGACCACCGGCCAGGTGTACTCCACCGTGATCGCGAAGGAACGCCGCGGCGAATACCTCGGCGACACCGTTCAGGTCATCCCGCACATCACCGACGAGATCAAGCGCCGCATGCGCCTGCCCGCCGAGCCTGTCGCGGGCAAGAAGGTTCCGGACGTGATCATCACCGAGATCGGCGGCACCGTCGGCGATATCGAATCGCAGCCGTTCCTCGAATCCGCCCGCCAGGTCCGGCAGGATGTCGGGCGCAACAACGTCTTCTTCCTGCATGTGTCGCTGGTGCCGTACATCGGCCCGTCCCATGAGCTGAAGACCAAACCGACACAGCATTCCGTCGCAGCGCTTCGCTCCATCGGCATCCAGCCGGACGCCATCGTGATCCGGTCCGACCGGGAAGTCCCTGCGGCGATGCGGGAAAAGATCGGCCGCATGTGCGATGTGGACATCGACGCGGTCATCGGCTGCCCGGATGCGCCGAGCATCTACGACATCCCCAAGACCCTGCACTCGCAGAACCTGGACGCGTACATCGTGCAGCACCTTGACCTGAAGTTCAAGGATGTCAATTGGACCAAGTGGGACCGGCTGCTGTCGGCGGTCCACAACCCGAAGCACCACGTCGAGGTGGCGCTGGTCGGCAAATACATCGACCTGCCCGACGCCTACCTGTCGGTGACCGAAGCGCTCCGCGCCGGCGGCTTCGCCAACCAGACCAAGGTCAAGATCCGTTGGGTTCCCTCCGACGACTGCGCCACCGAAGAAGGCGCAGCCGCCGCCCTCCACGGCGTGCACGCCATCTGCGTGCCCGGCGGCTTCGGCATCCGCGGCCTGGAGGGCAAACTCGGCGCACTCAGGTACGCCCGCGAACACAAGCTGCCCACCCTGGGCCTATGCCTCGGCCTGCAGTCGATGGTGATGGAGTACGCCCGCAACATCGTGGGACTGGAAGACGCTTCGTCCACCGAGTTTGATCCGGACACCAAGCACCCGGTGATCGCCACCATGGCCGAGCAGCTGGACATCGTCGACGGCAAGGGCGATCTGGGCGGCACCATGCGCCTTGGCCTGTACGAGGCAGCCCTGCAGTCCGGTTCCGTTGTCGCGGAGACCTACGGCAGCACCAAGGTCAGCGAACGTCACCGCCACCGTTACGAGGTCAACAACGAATACCGCGACCAGCTGGCCGCGGCGGGCCTGGTTTTCTCCGGCACCTCCCCGGACGGCAAGCTCGTGGAGTTCGTCGAACTGCCCCGCGACGTGCACCCGTACTACGTCTCCACCCAGGCGCATCCGGAACTCAGTTCGCGCCCCACACGGCCGCACCCGCTGTTCGCCGGCCTCGTCGCCGCCGCACTGGAGCATGGCAAGGCCAAGGCCACGGCAAAGTCCGGAGCCTGAGTGTCGGCGCACTCCGCGGCCTTTGCCGACATCCCCGACCCGCGTCCGCTGGTCGACAGGCGAACCGTTTACCGCGGACGCATTTGGGACGTGGTCAGCGACACCTTCACGCTGGGCCCGGACACGGGCGAGACGTTGGTGCGCGACTACATCGCACATCCGGGGGCGGTGGCCATCCTGGCGATGGACACAGAGGGCCGGGTCCTGCTGCTGAGGCAGTACCGGCAGCCCACCAGGATGTCGCTGTGGGAAATCCCGGCGGGCCTGCTGGACGTGGACGGCGAGGACTTCGTCGATGCCGCGGTGCGGGAACTGGCCGAGGAAGCCGACCTGGTGGCCGGGCGCTGGAACGTGCTGGTGGATTTTTTCAATTCGCCCGGCTCTTCCAGTGAGGCGATCCGGATCTACCTGGCCCGCGACCTCTCCGAGGTGCCTGAGGCGCAGCGGCACCAGCGCACCGACGAGGAGGCCGAAATCGAGCACCTCTGGGTAGATCTGGACGATGCGGTGGACGCGGTCATGGCCGGACGGCTGCACAATCCGTCGGCCGTGACCGGGGTGCTTGCCGCCGCACGCGCTGCCGCCACCGGCTTCGAGGACCTGCGACCGGCCGACGCGCCGTGGCCGGAGCATCCCAGCCAGCGCCCGGACGGTGCCGCCGGAACCGGCCGGGACTGATTCGTCATCGCGCCCGTGCAGGCCCCGTCCGCCAAAGGAGACGAGTTCACCGTCACGCCGCTGGGCCGCGCCGCGGGCGACTACCTGCAGCACATGGCGGTGGAACGCGGGCTGGCCGCCAACACCGTGGCGGCCTACCGCAGGGACCTGGGCCGCTACCTGCGGTTCCTGCAGGCGCGCGCGGTCGAGGAGCCGGCCGCGGTGACCCGGCACGATGTCACGGCCTTCGCCCAGGCCATCACCGAGGGGTCCGACGGCGCCGCCGCCCTGAGCGTCAGGTCCGCGGCGCGTACCATCGTGGCCGTTCGGGGGCTGCATAAGTTCTGGACGCTCGAAGGGGTCACGGAGACCGACCCCGCTACTGACGTGCACCCGCCGATGCCCGGCAAACGCCTGCCGAAAGCGATTTCCGTGGCCGCTGTGACGCGGATCCTGGAGTCTGCGGGGGCAGACACCCCCACCGGGCTGCGCGACCGGGCGCTCTTGGAGTTCCTGTATGCGACCGGCGCCCGGATCAGTGAAGCCGTCGGCCTGGACGTGGACGATGTCAGCGTCGAACCGCAGAGCGACGGCCCCGCCGTCGTCCGCCTGTTCGGCAAGGGATCCAAGGAGCGGCTGGTGCCGCTGGGCTCCTTCGCCGCGCAGGCGGCGGACGCGTACCTGGTCCGTGGACGTCCGGCTCTGGCCGCGAAGGGGCACGGCACACCGGCCTTGTTCCTGAACGTCCGCGGCGGCCGGCTGAGCCGCCAAAGCGCCTGGACTATTTTGAAGACCGCCGCGGAGAAGGCCGGGATCACCCAGCCCGTGTCCCCGCACACCCTGCGGCACTCCTTCGCCACCCACCTGCTGGAGGGCGGCGCGGACGTCCGGGTGGTGCAGGAGCTGCTGGGCCACGCGTCCGTCACCACGACGCAGATCTACACCCTGGTCACCGCCGATACCCTCCGCGAAGTTTACGCGGCGGCGCATCCGCGGGCCCGGGGCTGACGCGTCTCCCGGGGGCCCGGAGCTAAGGCGGCTCCGCGCGCGCCCGCGCCCGCCGGCGTCTCTCTCGGGCACCGGCCGGTTGCACCGGACCGCACCGTCGGCGCCGTCGCGCCGGGCTAGACTCGCTGCCATGACTGTCGCCGTTGCCCTGTGTTTCCTGCTCCGGGAGGAAGCCGGGCGCCGTTACGTCCTGCTCGGCCGGAAGAAGACCGGGTTCGGCACCGGAAAGGTCGTGGGGGTCGGCGGCAAAGTGGAGCCGGGGGAGGGCGACGACGACGCGGCCTGCCGTGAGATGCAGGAAGAGACCGGAGTCCGCGTGGGGCCGGAGGCGCTGGAGCAGGCCGGACGGATCTTCTTCGATTTTCCGGCCCTTCCCGCGTGGAACATGGACACCGCGCTCTTCGTGGCCCGGCGGTGGGAAGGCGTCCCGGTAGAGTCCGCGGAAATCGCGCCGGCCTGGTACCGGGTGGACCGGCTGCCGCTGGCGCAGATGTGGCAGGACGCCGGCCACTGGCTGCCGCTGGCGTTGTCGGGGCAGCGGCCGCGGCTGCGGGTGCTGATGCAGCCGGATAACGAAACGGTGGCCGGCGTCGAAAATCTCGACACCGGCCACCGCGTGGCCTGGCAGCTTTAGCGGCCCAGCTCCCGCTGGGCGGGCCCGTTGTATTCACTGAGCGGCCGGATCAGCGAGTTCGACTCCAACTGCTCCATGATGTGCGCGGTCCAGCCGGTGATGCGGCTGGCCACGAACAGCGGGGTGAACATCTCGGTGTCGAACCCCATCAGGTGGTAGGTGGGGCCGGCGGGGTAATCCAGGTTCGGCTTGATGTCCTTCGCCTCGGCCATCGCGTGCTCCAGGCCATCATAGAGGCCGAGTATTTCGGGCCGCCCATAGTGTTCGATCATCTTGTCCAGCGCGGCCTTCATGGTCGGCACCCGGGAGTCGCCGTGCTTGTAGACCCGGTGGCCGAAGCCCATCACCTTCTGCTTCCGGGCCAGCGCCTGTTCCATCCAGGTCCGGGCGCGTGCGGCGGCTTCCTCGCGGGGCTCGTCAGGGCGGATCCCGATCTGCTCGAAGGTGTGCATGACCGCCTCATTGGCTCCGCCGTGCAGCGGGCCCTTCAGGGCGCCGATCGCACCGGTCACGGCCGAGTGCAGGTCGGAGAGCGTGGAGGTGATCACCCGCGCCGCGAACGTGGACGCGTTGAACGAGTGCTCCGCGTACAGGATCATCGACACGTTGAAGGCGTCCACGACTTCCGGCGCGGCCTCTTCACCGAAGGACATCCACAGGAAGTTCGCCGCGTAGCCCAGGTCCGCGCGCGGTTCCACCAGGTCCTGGCCGCGGCGCCGGCGCTGGTCGTAGGCGACGACCGCCGGGAAGGCCGCCAGCAGCTCCACGGCCTTGGACATGTTCGCCGCCGGAGAGGAATCCCCGGCCAGCGGGTGCCGGGCCCCGATCACGCTGGCGGCGGTCCGGCAGACATCCATCGGGTGGGCCTCGGCCGGCAGGGCATCGATGACCGATTTCACCACCGGGTCCAGCGCGCGTCCGCCGCGTTCGGCCGCGGTGAACTCCCGCAACTGGTCGCCGTCCGGCAGCTCCGAGTTCCACAGCAGGTAGGCCACTTCTTCGAAGCTGCAGTGCGCGGCCAGATCCTGGACCGGGTAGCCGCGGTACAGCAGCGAGTTCGTCTCCGCGTTGACCTTGGAAATCTTCGTGGTGTCGACGACGACGCCGGCCAGCCCCTTGCGGATCTGCGGTGCTTCGGTTGATGCATCGGTGCTCATGGCGACTCCTATGTCTTGTGGTCAGTGCCGGCCGGGCACGTGGAAATTGAATACAGAGGTGTCGAATTGGTTATACGCCTCATAATCCACCAATTCGTACAAACGCGCACGGGTGAGCATGTCGCCTACCTGTGCCTGCTGGGTCCCGTCGGCCTTGATGGCGTCGAGGGTCCGTTCGGCCGCGCCCATCGCGCTGCGCAGCAGGGTCACCGGATAGATCACCATGTTCACACCCACGGAGGACAGTTGGTCCGCGGTGAACAGGTCGCTCTTGCCGAACTCGGTCATGTTGGCCAGCACCGGCACGTCGACGGCTTCGCGGATGGCGGCGAATTCTTCCAGGGTCCTCATGGCTTCGGGGAAGATGGCGTCCGCGCCGGCGTCGACCAGGGCGCGGGCACGGTCCTGGGCAGCGGCCAGGCCGTCCACGGCCCGAATGTCGGTGCGCGCCATGATCAGGAAGTTGGGGTCCCGGCGGGCGTCGGCGGCGGCGCGGATCCGCTTGCTGGCGGTCTCCAGGTCCACCACGTTTTTGCCGTCCAGGTGGCCGCAGCGCTTGGGGTTGAACTGGTCCTCGATGTGGCAGCCGGCCAGGCCGGCGTTCTCCAGTTCCTGCACCGTGCGGGCCACGTTCATCGGCTCGCCGAAGCCGGTGTCGGCGTCCACCAGGGCCGGCAGGTCGGTCATCCGCGCGACCTGCCCGGCCCGGGTGGCGACCTCGGTCAGCGTGGTCAGCCCGATGTCCGGCAGCCCCAGGTCGTTGGCCAGCACGGCGCCGGAGATGTACACGCCGTCGAACCCCTTCTCCTGGATCAGCCGGGCCGAGAGGGGATTGAACGCTCCGGGGAACTGCTGCAGCTTCCCGGAGGCCAGCCCCTCGCGCAGCGTGCGGCGCTTCTGCTCGGGTGTTGTCGCGGAGTAGAGCATTTAGAACAGCCCCTTCGGCCCGGCGGAGAGGTCGATGACGCCGTCGGCCGCCCGGAGGTTCAGCTGGTCCAGCTCGCCGGCGGCCAGTTCGGGCAACCGCTCGACGGCGGCCAGGAACCGGTCGATTTCGGCATCGTCGACGATGCCCTTGGCCAGGGTCCGCAGCTTGTTCACGTACTGCTCCCGGGCGAACGGGCGGGCGCCCAGCGGGTGGGCATCGGCCACGGCGATCTCGTCGGCGATGACCGTTCCGTCGGCCAGGGTGATCTCCACCGAGCCGCCGAACGCCTTCTCGGCGATGTCCAGCGAATGGTAGCGGCGGGTCCACTCCGGGTCTTCCTCGGTGCTGACCTTCTGCCACAGCGCCACGGTGTCCGGCCGGGCCGCCCGTTCGGGGGCGTACGAATCAACGTGGTGCCAGGCACCGTCCTGCAGGGCCACGGCGAAGATATACGGGATCGAGTGGTCCAGCGTCTCGCGGGACGCCGTGGGGCTGTACTTCTGCGGATCGTTCGCGCCGGAGCCGATCACGTAGTGCGTGTGGTGGCTGGTCCTGATCAGGACGGACTTCACGTTCTCCGCGTCGGTGGCTTCCGGATGCTCACGGTGCAGCTTGCGGGCCAGGTCGATCCAGGCCTGGGCCTGGTACTCGGCGGAGTGTTCCTTGGTGTAGGTGTCCAGGATGGCGCGCTTGGACTCGCCCGGGGCCGGCAGCGGCACGTCGTAGGAGGCGTCCGGCCCGTCCAGCAGCCAGGCGATGACGCCGTCCTCGCCCTCGTAGATCGGCACGGGTGAGGTCTGGCCGCGCATCGCCCGGTCCACTGCCTCCACCGCCATCTTGCCCGCGAAGGCCGGTGCGTGCGCCTTCCAGGTGGAGATCTCGCCCTTGCGCGACTGGCGCGTCGCCGTCGTCGTATGCAGCGCCTGGCCCACGGCCTGGAAGATGGTCTCCGTATCCAGGCCCAGCAGCGTGCCGATGCCCGCCGCGGCCGACGGGCCCAAATGGGCCACGTGATCGATCTTGTGCTTGTGCAGGCAGATGGCCTTGACCAGGTCCACCTGGATTTCGTAGCCGGTGGCGATGCCGCGGAGCAGGTCGCGGCCATTCGCGCCCACGTGCTGGGCCACCGCGAGGATGGGCGGGATGTTGTCGCCCGGGTGCGAGTAGTCGGCGGCCAGGAACGTGTCGTGGTAATCCAGTTCGCGCACTGCCACGCCGTTGGCCCAGGCCGCCCATTCCGGGGAGGTCTTCCCAGCGATGCCGAAGACCCCGGCACCGGCCCCGCCGCCGGAGACCGGGTGGCTTAGCGCCTGCGCACGCGCGGCGACAATGGGGGAGCGGTTCAGCGACGCAATGGCCACCGAAGCGTTGTCGATGATCCGGTTGATCACCATCTCGGCCACGTCGGCGGAAACCTCCACCGGGTCGGTGGCCACGCGGGCGATTTTGTAGGCGAGCTGGTCCTCGCGGGGCAGGTTCTCTTCGCTGCGGTAGACGCGCACATGATGGTTGACGGTCATTCAGAATGTCCTCTCGGCTGGCAGGTCGGTCCGGTGTTTCGGATCGGTGGTCTTGAAGTGTTCCAGGCTCTGGTGAAGATGGATGCGGGTGGCGGCGGCCGCCACCTGGCTGTCGCCGTCGGCGATGGCGCCGGCGATGTTGGCGTGTTCGGCCGCCGAGGCCAGCAGGCGGGCCGGGTTGTCCCGTGCTAGCCGCCGGATCCTCACCAAGTGGACGCGCAGGTTGGCCATCGCCTGGCGGAGGTAGGTGTTGGCGGCGGCGTGGTCCACCGCGGCGTCCAGCCGGCCGACCAGCCGGTAGTAGGCCTGCGGGTCCGGAACGGCGCCGCGCATGGCCTCGGCCGCCGCGAGGAATTCCTGCTGCAGCCGCCGGAATTCGGCCGGTTCCCCGCGCCTGGCGGCCAAGGCCGTCGCCTGGCACTCCAGTGCCGTGCGCAGTTCGAAGAGCTCGGTGACGTTCTCCAGTGAAACGTCGGCGACGACGACGCCGCGTCCGGTGTGGGGCGTGGCCAGCCCTTCGGCGGTCAGCCGGCCCAGCGCCTCGCGGAGCGGCGTGCGGGAGATGCCCAGCCGGGCGGCCTGCTCAACCTCGGCCAGGACCGTGCCCGGGGGCAACCGCCATTCCACAATGTCCTCGCGCAGCGTCCAGTACGCCCGTTCGCCGGCACGCAAGTTCTGCTTCATGGCGCTAGTGTATACACAGCTGCGGGAAAAGCAGCACACATCGCGGAAAATGCTCGCTTCTGTATACATGCCACTTCCTCGCCGCCGTCGGCCGTGCCCTTATTCCCCGACGGCGAAGGATGAACCTTAGACCTCTACTTGAAGCTAAAGGCTCGCCGATCATCAGCGGCCTGTCGATCGATAACGGGGCGGTCACTGTAACCTTGTCAGGAAGAAGAACGGCAGCGAAACGATGGAAGCTGGGTTAGATACGTGAGCAGCGAACAAGGTTCGACAACCACTCTGCGGCAAGCGGACGAGGATGTCCTGGGCCCGACCGGGCGGCCGCTGACCGAGTTCCCTGAACCGCCCGTCCTGACGTCCCACGGCCCCGCGCGCATCGTGGCAATGGTCAACCAAAAGGGCGGCGTCGGCAAGACCACGTCCACCATCAACCTCGGCGCCGCCTTGGCCGAGGTCGGCCGCAAGGTCCTGCTGGTCGACTTCGACCCGCAGGGCGCCCTGTCGGCCGGGCTTGGCACCAATCCGCATGAGCTGGACCTGACCGTCTACAACGTGCTGATGGACCGCAAGACCGACATCCGCGAGGCCATCCAGCCCACGGACGTGGAAAACATCGACCTGCTGCCGGCCAACATTGACCTCTCGGCCGCGGAAGTGCAGCTGGTCAACGAGGTGGCGCGCGAACAGGTCCTGGCCCACGCGCTGCGCAAGGTCGAGGACGACTACGACGTGATCCTGATTGACTGCCAGCCCTCGCTGGGCCTGCTGACCGTCAACGCGCTCACGGCGGCCCACGGCGTGATCATTCCCCTTATCTGCGAGTTCTTCGCGCTGCGCGCAGTGGCGCTGTTGGTGGAGACCATCGAGAAGGTCCAAGACCGGCTGAACCCGCGCCTGCAGATCGACGGCGTGTTGGCCACCATGTACGACGCCCGCACCCTGCACAGCCGCGAGGTCATCGGCCGGCTGCTGGAAGCCTTCGGCGACAAGGTCTTCGAAACCGTGATCAAGCGCACCATCAAGTTCGCCGACGCCACCGTCGCCGCGGAACCGATCACCAGCTACGCGGGCAACCACGCCGGCGCGACCGCCTACCGCGACCTGGCCAAGGAGCTCATCGCCCGCGGCGGCGCCCCCTGATGACGCCGGCGCCGGCGGGGACGGTGCCGGCAGGCGGCCTCCCGGCAGGGCAGGACACCGTGCCCGACGTCCCGGACCAGGAGGGCGACCGGAAGCCGGCAGGCTTCGCCGTCACGCTGGACAACTTCAGCGGACCTTTTGATTTGTTGCTGGGACTGATTTCCAAGCACGAACTGGACATCACCGAAGTGGCGCTTGCCCGCGTCACGGACGAGTTCATCTCCTACATCCGCCGCCTCCAGGCCGACGGCAACGACAAGGCCCTGGACGAAGCCAGCGAGTTCCTCGTCATCGCGGCGACCCTGCTGGACCTCAAGGCCGCCCGGCTGCTGCCCACCGGCGAGGTGGAGGACGACGAGGACATCGCCCTGCTCGAGGCCCGGGACCTGCTCTTCGCCCGGCTGCTGCAGTACAAGGCCTTCAAGGAAATCGCGGCCCTGCTCGGCCAGCGCCTGGCCCGGGAGGCCGAACGATTCCCGCGGCAGGTCGCGCTGGAGCCGCAGTTCGCCGCGCTGCTGCCCGAGCTTGTCTGGCGCACGCCCCTGGCAAACTTTGCCGCCCTTGCGGCCAAAGCCCTGGAGCCCAAGGAGCCCGCGCCGACCCGGGTCGGGCTCTCGCACCTGCACGCGCCGCCGGTCAGCGTGAAGGAGCAGGCGGCGATCCTTGGTGCGCGACTGCAGGCGGGCCCGCCCCTGACGTTCCGGGCGCTCACCGACGACGCGGACGGCGCGCTGGTGGTGGTTGCCCGCTTCCTGGCGCTGTTGGAGATGTTCCGCGACGGCGTCATCGCCTTCGACCAGGTTGCGCCGCTCGGCGAGTTGACGGTCCATTGGACCGGGCCGGACGCGGAATGGACCGGCGCCAACCTCAGCGAGGAATATGACAACGCCCCGGCCGCCGACACGGCCGCGGACACAACGGAGGGACGCGATGACTGATCCGCAGGAGGAGACGGCGGGGCCCGAGGTCGATGTGGAACGGTTGCCGGGCGGTGCCCGGGCCGCGTTGGAAGCGGTCCTGATGGTTATCGACGAACCGGCCACCGATGTGGAATTGGCCACAGCGCTGGCCCTTCCGGTGGGCACCGTCCAGGCGCTGCTGCTGGATCTGCAGCGCGATTACGACGGCGGAGTCCCCTCCGAAGGGCGGCCCGCCGCGGAGCCGCGGGGCTTTGAGTTGCGCCACATCGCCGGCGGCTGGCGGATCTTCTCGCGCAGCGATTTCGCGCCGCTGGTGTCCCGTTTCGTGCTGGAAGGCCAGACGGCCCGGTTGACCCAGGCCGCATTGGAGACGCTGGCCGTCATCGCCTACCGGCAGCCGGTCTCGCGGGCCCGGGTTTCGGCGATCCGAGGGGTCAATGTTGATTCCGTGGTGCGCACGCTCACCCAGCGCGGCCTCATCGAGGATTCCGGCACCGATCCGGAGACCGGAGCCGTCCTGTACCGGACCACCTCTTATTTTCTGGAAAGATTGGGGATAGGAAGCATCGGCGAACTGCCGGAGATCGCCCCGCATCTGCCGGGACTGGAAAACCTGTCCGAGTACGACGACGCTTCGCTCTAGGCTGCCGGCCTCCGGCAGCAGCAGACCATTGCAGTAGTTTCCACGGGTAAGGATCCACCATGACACAACCGCCTCGTTCCGGCTCCGGACGGAACAACCCCCGCGGCGGAAAACGTCCCGGCGACGGCCGCCGTCCGGACGATGCCGAGCGCCGTCCCCAGGGCGGTTCCGCCCAGGGACGTGGCCGGCCCGGTCAGGGGACCGGCGGCGCCGGCCGGACCGGTGCCGGCAAGCCGGGCGGCGGCCGCTCCGGGGCGGCCGGACGGGACCAGGGCCGCAACGAGTTCGGCACGGGTCAGCCCGGTGCCCGCCGCGGCCCGGCCGAGCCCGGTGCGGCCAAGCACGGGAGCCGCAAGCCGTCGACGGCCGGCCCGGGCCAAGGAAAGCCGGCCAAACCGGCCGGCGGCAAGACCGGCGGCAAGGCTGCGGGCAAGGCCGGTGCCGGCAAGTCACGCGGCGGGCAGCCGCAGCGTCCCGCCGGGCCGCGGCCCTTCGGACGGGAGCGGTTCGGCCAGAACCTCGGACCGGTCAGGCGCCCGGACCGTCCCTCGCGGGCGGGAGCGGGGGCGGCCTCCGAGCTGCACGATCCCGAGGGCGTGCGCCTGCAGAAGGTGCTCGCCGGCGCGGGCGTGGCCTCCCGGCGGGTGTGCGAGGAATTGATCCAGGCCGGCCGGGTCGAGGTGGACGGCGTGATCGTGCGCGAACTTGGCGTGCGCGTCGACCCGTCCCGCGCGGTCATCCATGTGGACGGCATCCGCGTCCAGATGGATGAAACGCTGACGTACCTGGTCTTCAACAAGCCAAAGGGTGTTGTCTCCACCATGGAGGATCCGGAGGGACGCCCCTGCATCAGCGACTACCTCAAGCCGCAGCAGGGCCAGCGGCTGTTCCATGTGGGGCGGCTGGATCAGGCCACCGAAGGCCTGCTGCTGTTGACCAACGACGGCGAACTCGCCAACCGCCTCACCCATCCGTCCTACGAGGTCCCCAAGACGTATCTGGTGCAGGTCCGCGGGCCGATGCCGCACGGCGTCGGGGCGCGGATGAAATCCGGGATCGAACTGGAAGACGGCGTGTCCTCGGTCGATTCGTTCAAGCTGGTCGACTCGACGCCGGGACACGTCCTGGTGGAAGTCGTGCTGCATTCGGGCAAGAACCGCGTTGTGCGGCGGTTGTTTGACGCCGTCGGCCACCCCGTGGAACGGCTCGTCCGGGTCCAGTTCGGCCCCATCCGGCTGGGCGACCAGCGACAGGGCAGCATCCGCGCCCTCGGCCGCCAGGAAGCAGGGCACCTGCTGGCCCTGGTGGGGATGTAGCCGGTGAACCCGGCACACGCGCAGGCAACCCACCTGTCCGGACCGGTCCTGGTGATGGGAACCGGGCTGCTCGGAGCCAGCATCGGGCTCGGCCTGCGTGCCCGCGGCATCGACGTGCTGCTCTCGGACCCCTCGCCGTCGGCGCAGGCCGTGGCGCAGGATATCGGTGCCGGCCGGATCCTGCCTGCCGGCGAGAGGGTGGAGCCCCAGTTGGTCGTCGTCGCGGCGCCCCCGGACGTCACCGCCGCCGTCGTGTCGCGCGCGCTGCGCGACTACCCGGACGCCGTCGTCGTGGATATCGCGAGCGTCAAGACGGCCGTCTTCGAGGCGCTGGCCAAGGACCCGGACCTGGCGGAGGCGGACCTGGGCCGCTACGTGGGTACCCACCCGATGGCTGGGCGGGAAAAATCCGGCCCCGTCGCCGCCCGCGGCGAGCTCTTCACGTCGATGCCGTGGGTCCTGTGCCCGTCGGAGTTGTCCTCGCCGGGGGCGGTGAAGACGGCGCACGCGCTGGCGATCGACCTGGGCGCGGTGGTCTCCCACATGTCGGCCGACGAACATGATGCCGCCGTGGCGTTGATCTCGCACCTGCCGCAAGTGATGTCCTCGCTGCTGGCCAGCCGGCTGCAGGACACCCCGGCGCATGCCTTGTCCCTTTCCGGCCAGGGCCTGCGCGACGTCACCCGGATTGCGGCCAGCGACCCGGCGTTGTGGGTGCAGATCCTCGGCGCGAACGCGTCCCGGCTCGTGGACATCCTGTATGGCGTCCGCGAAGACCTGGAACGGCTGATCAGGACGCTTGAGCACCCCGAGGCCGACGGCGCCCGGTTGGACATGGCCAAGCTGATCAGCGAAGGCAACGCCGGCCAGGCGCGGATTCCCGGCAAGCACGGCGCTCCGCCGCAGGCGTTCGCGTGGCTGACCGTCCTGGTCGACGACACTCCGGGCCAAATCGCCCGCCTGCTGACCGAGATCGGCGAGGTGGGCATCAACCTGGAAGACCTGCGCCTAGAGCACTCGGCGGGCCAGCCGGTGGGGCTGGCGGAGCTTGCCGTGCTGCCCAGCAAGCGGCACGAATTAATTGATTACTTGACCTCACGTGGATGGAAGGTTGTGCAATGAGCGCGGCGGAAGTGGATATGGCTCGTTACCGGCAGGGCAAGGCGCTGGTGGTTGCCATCGACGGGCCGTCCGGCTCCGGCAAGTCGTCCGTCAGCAAGGAAACCGCACGGCGGCTGCACGCGTCCTACCTCGACACCGGCGCCATGTACCGTGCCGTGACCTGGTACTGCGTCAACACCGGTGTGGACCTGGCGGATGCGGCGGCCGTCGAACAGGCCAGCAAGGACGTCGACCTGCAGATCAGCACCCACCCGGACGACGAATACGTGCGCATCGGCTCCACGGACATCACCGACGAAATCCGCAAGCCGTCAATCTCCGCCTCCGTGAGCGCCGTGGCCACGACGCTGGGGGCACGGGCCGAGCTGGTCCGGCGCCAGCAGCAGATCATCGCCGACTCCGGCCGCCGGATCGTTGCCGAGGGCCGCGACATCACCACGGTCGTCGCTCCCGACGCCGAGGTGCGGCTGCTGCTGACCGCCAGCGAAGAAGCGAGGCTGCGCCGGCGCGGCCTCCAGCTGGGCGGAACGCAGAGCGACGCCGACCTGCACGAGCAGGTGCTGGCCCGCGACGCCAAGGACTCGACCGTGGTGAACTTTTCCGAGGCCGCCGACGGCGTCTTCACGGTGGATTCGTCCGATCTGGATTTCGAACAAACCGTCGAAGCGGTGCTCGCCGTCGTCCGGCATGCCGCACACTGAACCCGCCGCCGCCGTCAGCCCGGGGGTGGCCTGGCTGGCGTTGAACAGCGGTGCCCCCGTGGTGCCGGTGGCCGTCCTCGGCGCCAGGATCACCGGCGAGCAGCGGGATGCCATCCTTCGCCCCGGCCGCGTTTTCCACGCGGCATTCGGCTCCCCGCAGACCTGCCGGAGGCGGTCCTCGGCGTCCGGGCGTGTTTCAATTGACACTGCAGCCGAAGAGATCCGCCGGCAGTTGTCCGGCTATGTCCGGCACAGCGTGGCGAACACCGGGCAGCCGCTTCCGGCCAACCACGCCCCCCGACGACAACCGGCTTGCTGCCTACCCAGAAGGAACAGACGATGAGTGACACCCAGCCCGGATCCTCCCCGGCGGATCGGCCGGCCGACGAGGAATACCGTCCGGCGGGCGAGGACCAGATCGCCGAGCACATGCTTGAGCTCGATGACGACGAAGCCGAGTTGCGCGCCGCGTCGCTGCGCGCCGGCCTGGCCGATTACGACCTTGACGACGAGGACGCCGCGCTGCTGGCGGCTGCAGGAGAACCCGTCCCCGACGACGAACCGCTCCGGGTGGCCCCGGTGCTGGCCATCGTCGGCCGGCCCAATGTGGGCAAGTCGACGCTGGTGAACAGGATCATTGGCCGGCGCGAGGCAGTCGTCGAAGACACCCCCGGCGTCACCCGCGACCGGGTCTCCTACTCGGCCCACTGGAACGGGCGCCCGTTCACCTTGGTGGACACCGGCGGCTGGGAGCATGACGCCCGCGGCATCCACGCCCGCGTCGCCGACCAGGCCGAAATCGCGGTGGACATGGCCGACGCCGTCCTGCTGGTCGTCGACGCCAACGTCGGGGCCACGGCCACGGATGAGGCCGTGGTAAAGATGCTGCGCCGCAAGAAGAAACCGGTCATCCTGGTGGCCAACAAGGTGGACGACCTGGCCCAGGAAGCCGAAGCCGCGGCCCTGTGGGGCCTCGGCTTCGGCGAGCCCTATCCCGTGTCGGCACTGCACGGCCGGGGAACGGCCGACATGCTCGATGCGGCCCTGGAGGTGCTGCCCGAATTCTCTGCCTACGGGGGACTCGAGCGCACGGGAGGCCCGCGGCGGGTAGCCCTGATCGGCCGCCCGAACGTGGGCAAATCGTCGCTGCTGAACAAGCTGGCCGGGAGCGAGCGGGTAGTGGTCGACACGATCGCCGGCACCACCCGCGATCCGGTCGACGAAATGATCGAACTGGGCGGACGGACGTGGCGCTTCGTTGACACGGCCGGGATCCGCCGCCGCGTGCACATGCAGCAAGGCGCGGACTTCTATGCTTCGCTCCGCACGCAGGCCGCGCTCGAAAAGGCGGAGGTCGCCGTCGTGCTGCTGGCCGTGGACGAGGTGCTCAGCGAGCAGGACGTGCGCATCCTGCAGCTGGCCATCGATTCCGGCCGGGCCCTGGTGCTTGCCTTCAACAAGTGGGACCTGCTGGACGACGACCGCCGCCGGTACCTCGAACGCGAGATCGAGCAGGACCTGGCCCACGTGGACTGGGCGCCCCGGGTGAACATCTCGGCCAAGACCGGCTGGCACAAGGACAGGCTGGTCCCGGCGCTGGACCGTGCCCTCGAGTCGTGGGACAAACGCATCCCCACCGGCCGCCTGAACGCCTTCCTGGGCGAACTGGTCGCGGCCCACCCGCACCCGGTACGCGGCGGCAAGCAGCCGCGCATTCTGTTCGGCACGCAGGCTTCCTCACGGCCGCCGAAGTTCGTGCTGTTCACCACCGGTTTCCTGGACCCCGGCTACCGCCGCTTCATTGCCCGCCGGCTGCGTGAAACATTCGGCTTTGAAGGCACCCCGATCGAGGTCAGCATGCGGGTGCGCGAGAAGCGGTCCCGCAAGCACTGACCCGGCCCCGCCGCCCGCGGTGGCGCCCGGTGGTCATGACGCAGGGAAAAATGCTGTACAGTATTTGAGGTGGTTCCGCCGGTTGCATGAAGGCGGAACTTCGGGTTGTGGCGCAGCTTGGTAGCGCACTTGACTGGGGGTCAAGGGGTCGCAGGTTCAAATCCTGTCAACCCGACAGCAAGGGATCCGGTCCGCGAGGACCGGGTCCCTTTTCCATTGGCTTGTGCAAGGCCCTGTATGCCTATACTTTCAGCGATGGCGGGGAACGGATCCTTGCCGGAGCAACTGGCCGTCCATGGTGCGAGAAAGGCAACCGATGAGCAATATTCCTGCCGACCTGAAGTACACAGCCGAGCATGAGTGGGTGGCTGCCGCCGAGGCCGAAGGCACGGTGCGCCTGGGTATCACCGACTTTGCGCAGGACGCCCTCGGCGATGTGGTCTACGTGCAGATGCCGGAAGCCGGCTCCTCCATCACCGCCAACGAGGTCATCGGCGAGGTGGAATCGACCAAGAGCGTCAGCGACATCTACGCTCCCGTCAGCGGTGAGGTCGCGGCCGTCAACGACGCCCTGGAAACCGACCCGGCCCTGATCAACTCCGATCCGTACGGGGAGGGGTGGCTGCTGGAGGTCAAGCTGTCGGATCCGGCGGCGCTGGAGACCTTGCTCAGTGCCCCGGAGTATGAACAGCAGGTAGGCTAGGAGCTACCGGAGCCACTCGACGGCCAACCGGTCCTGAACCGGTTGGCCGCTACATTTTTACGGGAGGAACTATTGATGGTGGGCGAAGCTCGCAACGCCACGGATAACGGGAACGGCGACAGCCGGAACCCGGAGGCGCACGCGGAAACCACATCCATCTTTTTGCCGCCGCAGACCCTGGCCCACGTCGCCAAACCGAGGCTCTCCCGCGAAGAGGAAGCATCGGTGATCGCGCTGCCGGCCGGGTCGGCGCTGCTGATAGCCCACGACGGCCCGAACGCCGGGGCCCGGTTCCTGCTGGACCAGGACGTCACCACCGCCGGCCGGCACCCGGAAGCGGACATCTTCCTTGACGACGTCACGGTGTCGCGGAAGCACGCGGAATTCCGCCGCTCCGGCGACGGCTTCATGGTGGTGGACTCCGGCAGCCTCAACGGCACCTACGTGAACAACGACCGTGTGGACAGCCTGCAGCTGCGGACAGGCAATGAGGTGCAGATTGGCAAGTTCCGCCTCACCTACTACGCAGGCACGGCGGCAAAGGGGCAGGGCTAACCCGTGCCCGGGTCCCAGCCAGCGCGGCGCACCCTCGGGCCGTCCCGGGAGGGGTACCGCAGCAGCGTCCTCAATATCGGCGAGGTGCTGCAACAGCTGACGGAGGATTTCCCGCAGATCACGGCCTCCAAGATCCGGTTTCTGGAGGAAAAGGGGCTGATCAGCCCCCAGCGCACGCCGGCCGGCTACCGGAAGTACACCGGCCAGGACGTAGAACGCCTCCGTTTCGTGCTGGCCCTGCAACGCGACCAGTACCTGCCGCTCAAGGTCATCAAGGATTATCTGGACGCGATCGATCGCGGTGAGCGGCCGGAGGCCCTGCCCGGCGGTATGACCTTGGCCCCCCGGATGGTCTCGGAGCCGCTGGCGGCAGAACTAAATGGACGCGGCCGGGCGCTCACCCGGGCCGAGCTCCTGCAGGCCAGCGGAGCGTCCACGGAACTCGTGGACGACCTTCTGGCCTACGGCCTGATCCACGCCCAGGACGCCTGTTTCGACGAACACGCACTCAAGGTCGTGCGCGCCTGCAGGCAGCTGGGCAGCCATGGCATCGAACCTCGGCACCTCCGCCCGTTCCGGGCCGCCGCAGACCGCGAGGTCGGGCTGGTGGAGCGTGCGGTGGCCCCGCTGGCGTCCCGGCGCGACGTCGCCTCCCGGGCCCGCGCCGCGGAGGCGGCCAAGGAAATCAGCGATCTGTGCCTGAACCTGCATACGGCGCTGGTTCACGGGCACCTGGCCCAGATGGACCGCTGAACGGAGAAGCCATGCTCGAACTCGAGGTTGTCGGAGTCCGCATTGAACTCCCGTCGAACCAGCCGCTGGTGCTGCTCAAGGAAACCGACGGCGAACGGCACATACCCATCTGGATCGGCGCGCCGGAAGCCAGCGCGATTGCGTTCGCCCAGCAGGGCATCAAACCGCCGCGCCCCATGACCCACGACCTGCTCCGCGACGTCGTGGACGTGCTCGGCCGGCGGATCACCGAAGTCCGCCTGGTGACGGTCCAGGACACCGTCTTCTTTGCCGAGCTGGTGTTTGACGGCGGGGTGACAGTCAGCTCCCGCGCCTCGGACGCCATCGCGGTGGCACTGCGCGTGCCCTGCCCGATCTATTGTGCGGACGAAGTAATGGACGAGGCCGGGGTCAAGATCGCCGAAGCGGCCGACGACGAGGAATCCGACGGCCCGGCGCAGGAGAACGCGGAAAGCCAGTTGCGCGAGTTCAGGGAATTCCTCGCCGACGTGGAGCCCGAGGACTTCGAGAAATAGCCGTCGCCGGCATCTGGTTCCGGCACCCGAAACGCCCGGCCCGGCTCCGGGGCATCCGACACGCCGCAGCAAAAAGGCCAGCGTCTTTGACCGGCGGCCCCCGCCGTTCTAACGTCGAAGCATACAGTTCCCATTGCACCGCAGGCCATCTCAAGGCAGACTTAGACCAGACCTCTGGGCTGACTGCGAAGCTCATTCCCCACAGGGAACTTCGACAAGGAGGGTTCACGTGAGTCCTAAAGGTGATGCAGGCGAGATGCCGCACGCTCTGCAGACCGGCGCTGCCATACCCGCAAGTGCCCAGGGCTTGCTGTTCACCGAAGACCTGCCCGTGCTGGACGAGGACGCCGGTTACCGCGGTCCCACAGCATGCAAGGCAGCCGGCATCACCTACCGGCAGTTGGACTACTGGGCACGCACCGGACTGGTGGAACCTGCCGTCCGCGGCGCGTCCGGCTCCGGCTCGCAGCGCCTCTACAGCTTCCGCGACATCCTGGTCCTGAAGGTGGTCAAGCGACTGCTCGACACCGGCGTCTCGCTGCAGCAGATCCGCTCCGCCGTTGGCCACCTGCGTGAACGCGGCGTGGAAGATCTGGCCCAGATTACCCTCATGAGCGACGGCGCCAGCGTGTACGAGTGCACCTCCGCCGACGAAGTCATCGACCTGGTCCAGGGCGGACAGGGAGTCTTCGGCATCGCCGTCGGCCGGGTGTGGCGAGAGGTCGAAGGCAGCCTCGCGGAGCTCCCCAGCGAACATGCCGCAGAGGAACAGGATTTTCCCGACGACGAGCTGAGCCGCCGGCGCGCCGCGCGCAAGATCAGCTGACCGCACACAGGACATAACAGCGGGAGGGGCTCCGGGAAACCGGGGCCCCTCCCGCTGATTAAAGGCGCGAACCCGTGTATCGCGATCCCGTGTGTAAGGTGCGGCCCGGGCGGACCCGCCGCCCGGTCCGGGACCTGTTGTCAGATGGGCTGGCGGCGGAGCGCACGGCTGCGCATCCGGCCGGAATCGGTCAAGTTCTTGAGCAGCTCGTCGAAAAGCGCGGCCGCCTGCCGTGCCGATTCACCCGGCCACTGGTGGACGGAATGCGCTGCCCCCTGGATCTGCTGCCAGTTCGCCTGCTCGGCGATGGTGGGGGAGAGCAGCAGGTCGCCGAACATGGTTTTCATTTCGGCCAGCCGGTAACCGTGTTCGTTGGAGCTGGGCCGGACACGGTTGGCCACCACCCCGGCCGTCTTCAGGTCCGGGGCGAATTCCTCCCGGAACAAATCGATGGCGCGCATGGTGCGTTCGGTGCCCGCCACCGAGAAGAGGCTCGGCTCGGCCACGAGCAGCACCCGCGTGCTCGCCGTCCACGCCATGCGCGTCAGCCCGTTGAGCGACGGCGGGCAGTCGATGAGCACCAGCGAGTAGTCATTCACGCGGGAGAGCACGGTCGAAAGCCTGCGCAGGTCCCGGCGGCTCAAATCGGGCCGGTCGTAGATGCCGGAGTAGGCGGAGCCGATGGCGACATCGAGAACCTTCCGGCCGGAAGCCGGCGCGCTGCCGGGATCCGCCGAGGCCACCCAGCCGCTCGGGGCGACGTTGGCCCGCAGGTCGGCCTTGCGCGCGTTCTTGAGGAGCCGGCCGACGTCGGTCTGGCGGGACGGCTTGACGCCTAATCCCGTGGTCGCGTCAGCATGCGGATCCAAGTCGATGACCAGGGTGGGGATTCCCGCTGCCAGCGCCGCAGAGGCCAGGCCCAGCGTGACCGAGGTCTTGCCGACCCCGCCCTTGAGGCTGCTGATGCTCACTACTTGCACGTAAAAACCAAAACCTAACGTATCGAGTCGTGGGGCTTCTGCGCCGGATAAGTCTTCACGGCACCCTATTCATCATAAGTGGAGCGCCGCAGCACACCGTGCCACCCGCGCCGCCGGGGCGTTTCGCAGCTTGCGCCGTAACATGCGGCCCGTGAGGACCGCCGCGGCGCGTGATCTGTGCAACACTGGCTTGCCAGCCCGGCTCGCAGTCCGTGAGACTTGGCTCACTGAGTCCGCCGGCGCCGGCGCCGGACGGTCGGTGCTTCGCCCCCAAAGTCCGGACCCGGCAACGATGCAGGAGTGAAATGTTCGAAAAGATCTTGGTAGCCAACCGTGGCGAAATCGCCATCAGGGCGTTCCGCGCGGCCTACGAACTGGGCGCCAAAACGGTGGCTGTCTTCCCGTATGAAGACCGCAACTCGATCCACCGGCTGAAGGCCGACGAAGCGTATCTGATCGGCGAGCAGGGGCATCCCGTCCGGGCTTACCTCGACGTCAACGAAATCATTCGGGTCGCCAAGGAGTCGGGCGCGGACGCCATCTACCCGGGTTACGGATTCCTGTCCGAGAATCCCGAGCTGGCCCGCGCCGCTGCCGGTGCCGGCATCGCCTTCGTCGGCCCCAAGGCCGATGTGCTGGAGCTCGCGGGTCATAAGGTCCATGCCCTGCAGGCGGCCCGCCGGGCCGGGATCCCGGTGCTGAAGTCCACCGAGCCCAGTGCCGATCCGGAGAAGTTGCTGGCCGAAGCCGAGGAGATAGGCTTCCCGATCTTCGTCAAGGCGGTTGCCGGCGGTGGCGGGCGCGGCATGCGCCGGGTCGACAACCGCAAGGATCTCCCGGACGCCCTCGCGGCTGCCATGCGGGAAGCCGACACGGCCTTCGGCGATCCGACCGTTTTCCTTGAACAGGCCGTATTGCGGCCGCGCCACATCGAGGTGCAGATCCTGGCCGACGGGCAGGGCAACGTCATGCACCTCTTCGAACGCGACTGCTCGCTCCAGCGCCGGCACCAGAAGGTCATCGAAATCGCCCCCGCACCCAACCTGGACGAGGGCATCCGGCAGGCACTGTACCGGGACGCGGTCACGTTCGCACAGGCGCTCGGATACACCAATGCCGGCACGGTCGAGTTCCTGGTAGACACGGTCGGTGAACGGGCCGGGCAGCATGTCTTCATTGAGATGAACCCGCGCATCCAGGTGGAGCATACGGTGACCGAGGAGATCACCGACGTCGACCTGGTACAGTCCCAGCTGCGCATCGCCGCGGGCGAGACCCTGGCCGACCTGGGCCTGTCCCAGCAGGCCGTGTCCGTCAACGGCACGGCCATGCAGTCCCGTATTACCACCGAGGACCCGGCCAACGGCTTCCGTCCCGACGTCGGCAAGGTCACCGCCTACCGGTCGGCCGGCGGCGCCGGTGTCCGGCTGGACGGCGGCACCATCTACACCGGGGCCGAAATCAGCCCGCACTTTGACTCGATGCTGGTCAAGCTCACCTGCCGCGGCCGCGACTTCGCGACGGCGGCCGCCCGCGCCCGGCGTGCGCTGGCCGAGTTCCGCATCCGCGGCGTCTCCACAAACATCGCGTTCCTGCAGGCGGTGCTGGAGGACCCGGACTTCCTGGCCGGCAACGTCGCCACCTCATTCATCGACGAGCGGCCGGAACTGCTCAAGGCCCGGGTCTCGGCGGACCGCGGGACCAAGCTGTTGACCTGGCTGGCGGACGTCACCGTCAACAAACCGCACGGCGAGCTGCCAGTGTCCACGGCACCGGTGGAGAAGCTGCCCGAACCCGCCAGGCAGGCGCTGGAGGCCACCGGTGCCCTGACGGCCGTTCCGGCGTCCGGCTCCCGGCAGCGGCTGCAGCAACTGGGCCCGGAGAAGTTTGCGGCCGAGCTGCGGGCCCAGACAGCCGTGGCGGTCACGGACACGACCTTCCGTGACGCCCACCAGTCGCTGCTGGCCACCCGGGTACGCACCAAGGACCTGCTCAACGCCGCACCCGCCGTTTCGGCCCTCACCCCGCAGCTGCTCTCGGTCGAGGCGTGGGGCGGCGCAACCTACGATGTCGCGCTGCGGTTCCTGGGCGAGGACCCGTGGGAGCGCCTGGCGGCGCTGCGCCAGGCGATGCCGAACATCTGCCTGCAAATGCTGCTGCGCGGGCGGAACACCGTCGGCTATACCCCGTACCCGGAGGAAGTCACCACGGCGTTCGTCCGGGAAGCTGCCGCCACCGGCATCGACATCTTCAGGATCTTCGATGCGCTCAACGACGTCTCCCAGATGGAGCCGGCAATCCGGGCGGTGCGGGAGACGGGAACCGCCGTGGCCGAAGTAGCGCTCTGCTACACCGGAGACCTGCTGGATCCGACGGAGGACCTGTACACGCTGGACTACTACCTGGAGCTGGCCGGGCGGATCGTCGAGGCAGGGGCGCATATCCTGGCAATCAAGGACATGGCCGGCCTGTTGCGTCCGGCGGCCGCGGCGAAGCTGGTCACGGCGCTGCGCGAGCGCTTCGATCTGCCGGTGCACGTGCATACCCACGACACGGCCGGGGGCCAGCTGGCGACGCTGCTGGCCGCCGTGGATGCCGGTGCAGACGCGGTGGACGTCGCCAGCGCGGCCATGGCCGGCACCACCAGCCAGCCGCCCATGTCGGCGCTCGTCGCGGCGCTGGCGCACACCGAACGCGACACCGGCCTGGACCTGGCCGCCGTCGGCTCGCTGGAGCCCTACTGGGAGGCGGTCCGCCGCGTCTACGCCCCGTTCGAGTCGGGGCTGCCGGGGCCGACCGGCCGCGTGTACGCGCACGAGATTCCGGGCGGCCAGCTCTCCAACCTGAGGCAGCAGGCCATCGCGCTGGGACTCGGGGAGAGGTTCGAGGCGATCGAGGACATGTACACCGCCGCGGACAAGATCCTGGGCCGCTTGGTGAAGGTGACCCCGTCGTCCAAGGTGGTGGGCGACCTGGCCCTCCAGCTGGTCGGCGCAAACGTTGATCCGGAGGAGTTCGCGTCCGATCCCGGGAAGTACGATATCCCCGATTCCGTCATTGGCTTCCTCTCCGGCGAGCTGGGCGATCCTCCCGGCGGCTGGCCCGAGCCGTTCCGCACCAAGGCCCTGGCTGGCCGCACCATCAAGCGGCGCGACGAGGAGCTGACGGCCGAGGACTCGGCGGCGCTGGCCGCGGATTCGGCGACCCGGCGCGCGGCCCTGAACCGGCTGCTGTTTGCCGGCCCGGCCAAGGAGTTTGAGAAGATCCGGGACATGTACGGCGACGTGTCCGTGCTGGACACGCTGGACTACCTGTACGGGCTGCAGCCGGGAACCGAACACGTGATCGAGCTTGAGAAGGGCGTCCGCCTGATCGCCATGCTCGGGGCCATCTCCGAGCCGGACGAGAAGGGCATGCGCACCGTGCACTGCACGCTCAACGGTCAGCAGCGCAATGTGATGGTGCGCGACGCCAGCGTGGAATCCGAAGTCAAGGTCGCCGAGAAGGCCGATCCCGCGCAGCCGGGGCACGTGGCGGCTCCGTTCGCCGGCGCCGTCACCGTCCTCGCCAAGGTCGGCGACACCATTAAGGCGGGCGACACGGTGGCCACCATCGAGGCCATGAAGATGGAAGCCGGCATCACCGCTCCCGCCGGAGGCACCGTCACGCGGCTGGCGGTCTCCGCCGTCGAACAGGTCCAGGGCGGGGACCTGCTCCTGGTCATCGACCCGGCGTAGGCCCGAGGCAACCTTCGGGGGGAAACAGGCAGGGCCGCGGCGTGGAAGCCGCGGCCCTGCCTGTTTCGTCGAAGCTACTGACGCACGCCGGCGTAAATCTGCTCCACGTAGTCGTCGAAATCGGCCAGCACCTGCGCCCGCTTGATCTTCAGCGACGGGGTCAGGTGCCCCGATGCTTCCGTGAAGTCGGACGGGATGATCCGGAAGGACTTAATCCCTTCCGCCTGGGAGACGGTCTGGTTGGCGCGGTCGATGAGCGACTGGACCGCCTCCTTCACCACTTCGTGGTCGGCTGCCTGGTCCATGGTGGTGTCGGCCGGCAGGTTGTGGCGGTCCAGCCAGCCGGGCAGGGCCTCCTCGTCCAACGTGATGAGCGCGGAGATAAACGGCCGGTTGTCGCCGATCACCACGCACTGGGAGACCAGCGCATCGGCGCGGATCTGGTCTTCAAGCAGGGCCGGGACGACGTTCTTGCCGCTGGCGGTGACGATGATTTCCTTCTTCCGGCCGGTGATGCGCAGGAAACCGTCAGCGTCCAGTTCGCCGATGTCTCCGGTGCGGAACCAGCCGTCTTCGAAGGCCTCGGAGGTGAGGTCGGGACGGTTGTAGTAGCCGCGCAGCACGCAGACGCCCTTGGCGAGGATCTCGCCGTCGTCGGCGATCTTGACCGCGTTTCCGGGCAGCGGAGCCCCGACCGAACCGATCTTGACCAGTTTGGGGGTGTTGACGGACACCGGGGCCGTGGTTTCGGTCAGGCCGTAGCCCTCCAGCACCAGAAGGCCGATGCCGTGGAAGAAATGCCCCAGCCGTTCGCCCAGCGGGCCGCCGCCGGAGACCGCGTGCTCGACCCGACCGCCCATCGCTTCGCGGATCTTGTGGTAAACGAGCTTGTCGAAGAGCTTGTGCTTGAGCTTGAGCATCAGCGGCACCTTGCCGGCCTCGTCGGCCCGGGACCAGGCGACGGCCGTGTCCGCGGCGGCGTGGAAGATCTTGCCCTTGCCGGCATCCTCCGCCTTGAGCATGGAGTTGTTGTAGACCTTTTCGAACACCCGCGGGACAGCCAGGATGAACGTCGGGCGGTAGCTTTGCAGATCCGGCAGCAGGTTCTTGATGTCCGGCGTATGCGCCACGGTGGCACCCGCGGCGACGCACAGGACGGAGATAAACCGGGCGAAGACGTGGGCCAGCGGCAGGAACATGATGGTCTGCGCGCCCTCGTGGGCGACGTCCGGCAGCGCCGCCGCGGCGTTCTTGGACAGCTCCACGAAATTTCCGTGGGTGAGTTCGCAGCCCTTGGGTCGGCCGGTGGTGCCGGAGGTGTAGATGATCGTGGCCAGATCGTCCAGATTCGCCGCCGTGCGGCGTTCCTCCACCGTGGCGTCGGGCACCTCCCGGCCCGCGGCGCGGAGCGCGTCCAGCGACTCCTCGCCCAATTGCCACACGTGTTTCAGGTCCTCCAAGCCTTCGTTGAGGGCGGCCTGGCGGACCTTCGCCTCATGGGAGGCGCTTTCCGCGAAGACTGCCACAGCCCCGGAGTCGCCGAGGATCCAGGCGATCTGGCTGGGGGAGGAGGTCTCATAAATCGGCACCGACACGGCGCCGGCGAACCAGATGGCGAAGTCCACCAGGGACCATTCGTAGCGGGTGCGGGCCATGATGCCCACCCGGTCGCCCGGCTGAACACCGCTGGAGACCAGCCCCTTGGCCAGCCGGGTCACATCCGCGAGGAACTCAGTGGCACGGATGTCCTGCCACGTCCCGGACGGGTCCTTGCGGGAAAACAGGGCCGGATTCGATGCCTTCTGCGCCTGTTCAACCACCAGACCGGCGATATTGGCCTCCCGCGGAACGTCAACCAGGACGGGCACGCTGTATTCGCGCACGATAGCTCCTCACTTCCTCAGCTGTGGCCAGCTCTGTATAGCCTCCCTGACGGAGGGTGCTTTTAGCCTATAACCTAAATCACAACGGATACCGGCAGGTAACCTACGAAACGGTAACGGTCGGGCCTTCCCTGGCCCGGCAGGCCCGCCGCGAGCGGCTGCCTAAGATGGTGGGGTGGAGAACAGCGCCCTGGCGGTGGGCATAGACATCGGCGGCACCAAGGTGGCCGCCGGGGCCGTCGACCGGACCGGGCGCGTAGTGGCGGAGCTGGTCCGTCCCACGCCGGGACACGATCCGCGGCACGTGGAACACCTTATCTCGGCGATGGTGCGGGAGTTGGCTTCCGAGCACGACGTTGCCGCAGTGGGCGTCGGAGCGGCGGGGTGGATGGACCTTGCCGGGGGAACGGTTCTGTTCAGCCCGCACCTGGCGTGGCGGAATGAACCGCTGCGGGACAACCTGGAGCGGCTGCTGGCCCGGCCCGTCAAAGTGGTCAACGACGCCGACGCCGCCGCCTGGGGGGAGTTCCGCTTTGGCGCCGGGACGGGAGAGCGGCGCCTGGTCTGCATCACCTTGGGCACCGGCATCGGCGGGGCGATGGTGATGGATGGCCGGCTGGAGCGGGGCCGGTGGGGTGTTGCCGGGGAATTCGGGCACCAGGTCATTATGCCCGGCGGGCACCGCTGCGCGTGTGGAAACCGCGGCTGCTGGGAGCAGTACGCCTCGGGCAACGCCCTGGGCAGGGAGGCCCGGGAGTTGGCCGCGGCGAACTCGCCCGTGGCGCAGCGTTGGCTGGAGGCCGTCGGCGGAACGGTGGCAGACATCACCGGCGCGGTGGTCACGGATCAGGCGAAACGCGCCGACCCCGCCAGCGTCCGGCTGCTGGAAGAGGCCGGCGAGTGGCTGGGGCTGGGGCTGGCCAATCTTGCCGCGGCGCTGGATCCCGGGCTGTTCGTGATCGGCGGCGGGCTGTGCGAAGCCGGTGACCTGCTGTTGGAGCCGGCCCGCCATGCGCTGCAGCGGAACCTGACCGGTCGCGGGTTCCGGCCGGTGGCTGAGGTTCGAGCGGCCGGCCTGGGACCGAAGGCGGGGATGATCGGCGCCGCGGACCTCGCCCGCGGGGCCTCCGTCTGATTCCACGGCCGGCGCTAGACGCGCGCCCCGTCGTCGTGCCCGTCGCGTTCCGTGGGCAGGCGGAAGAGCAGGTAAGCCGCAGAGGCCACGAAGAGGGCCACCAGCGCCAGCACCGCGGTGAAGGGGGCGCCCGGCCAGAACATGGCGGTCAGCAGCAGGCCCAGCGGGGCCCCCACGGCACCGATCCAGGCCAGCACCAGCAGCGGCTCGCCGGCGCCCAGCGGGGCAGGTTCCGGCGGGACGTAGCCCTCGTCGTCGTCCGGTTCCGCGACGGTGTAATCCCGCGGCCCGGGCGGCGCTTCATCCGCCGGGACCTCCGGCAGGCGGTTCTCGAAGATCTCGCGCAGGCGCTGGGCATCGCCGCCGTTGCCGGCCGCGGGCCGCTCCGGGGGCATGCCGTCCGCGTTGCCGGAGTCTGTCTCTTCCAGCCGGGCGACCAGATCCTGCCAGGCGGCGTCGTCCCGGTCCTGGTCATGCCCGGGCATGGGTTGCTCCCGTCTGCCCCGGAGACGCGGCCGCAGTGGCGTGAATGAATTCGGCGGACCGGCGGTAGATCAGCTCGGCGTCGTGGTCCATGGTGGCCACGTGATAGCTGTCCGCCAGCGGCACCACCTCCAGCCGGTCCGTGCCAATCCGCCGCCGGAGCACATCCATGGAAGATTCCGGGACTATGTGGTCCACCGCGGAGCGGAAGACGAGCGTAGGAGCAGTGACGCGTGGCAGGTCGGCCACGACAGTCTTGAAGAGCTGGCCCAGCTGGTGCGCGGCGGCCACCGGGGTGCGTTCATAGGCACCCTCATCCATGCCCGGCTTGTTGATGTCGTTGCCAATGGCCGGCACCGACCGCAGGACATACTTCAACAGGCCCGACAGCGGAGCGCGCCGGTCCGCGATGGTCAGACCCGGGTTGACCAGCAGCACGCCGGAGACCGGACGGTGCGCGGCCAGCCGCAACGCCAACGCTCCGCCCATGGACAGACCGGCCACGAAGACGTGGCTGCGCTCGCGGGCGAGCTCCGAAAAGGCCTGCTCGGCCGCCCCGTACCAGCTTTGCCAACGGGATGTGGCCAAGTCCTGCCACGTGGTGCCGTGACCGGGCAGCAGCGGCAACCGTACTCCGAAGCCGGCATCGGCCAGGCTTTCCGCCCACCCCCGCATACTGCGCGGGGAACCGGTGAAACCATGCAGCAGGACGACGCCGACGCGGGAATTCGGGCCGTGCCCGGGGCTGGAAAAGACGCCGTCGGCAACAGAAGTCATGGCACTATCGTGTCATTACGGGAGCCGTTCGGCCATCAATAGCCGACCGGTTCCTTTCTCCGGCACCCCCATCCCGCGCAGCCACGCAAAGCCAAAGCTGGAGTAGAGTCTCAAGCGGTATTGGTAAAGCGGCCGGCGGCGGCGGAACGGAAAGGCACACGTGTTCTACTGGTTCATGAAGACCATCGTCGTAGGACCGGTGGTCCGGCTACTCTTCCGGCCATGGGTCAAGGGGCTGGACAACATTCCCGACAGCGGCCCCGCGGTGCTGGCCAGCAACCACCTTTCCTTCTCCGATTCGATTTTCCTGCCCCTCGCGGTGCCCCGGCCCGTGGTGTTCCTGGCCAAGAGCGAGTACTTCACCGGCAAAGGCGCCAAGGGCAAGCTCACCGCGGCTTTCTTCAGGATGACCAACCAGCTTCCGATGGACCGATCCGGCGGAGCGGCCTCGGCCACGTCCTTGCTGGCGGGACGGGACGCGCTGCAGGACGGCGGCCTGCTGGGCATCTACCCGGAGGGCACCCGGTCACCGGACGGAAAGCTGTACCGCGGCAAGACCGGCGTGGCCAAGTTGGTGCTGCACACCGGCGTGCCGGTGATCCCGGTGGCGATGATCGGCACGGACAAGGTTCAGCCCATCGGCCGGCGCATCCCCAACATCCGCCGGGTGGGCATCATCATCGGCAAGCCGTTGGACTTCTCCCGCTACAAGGGGCTGGAAGACGACCGGTTCATCCAGCGTTCGGTCACCGACGAGATCATGTACGAGATCATGCGGCTCTCCGGCCAGGAATACGTCGATTCGTACGCCAGCACGGTCAAGGCCAAGCTGACCGCCCGCAAACCGGCCAAGGCCGAAAACCAGCGCCACGCCGCCGTCGGCCTGCCGCCGGAGCAACCGGAACCTCCGAAGGCCAAAGCGCCCGGCGCCATCACGGTCATCGGCGGAGCGGACCCCGCCGCGGGACGGGAGCCTGCCGCCGCCGCAGGGCCTGAGCCTGCCGCCGCCGGGTTGGGGCAGGAACAGCCCGAGGCGGACGGGCAGGCCGCCGGCCACGCCGCAGCGGCCACGCCCTCCGGCGCCCTGCCCGGCAGCGCGTCCGGCAGCGCGTCCGACAGCACCGCCGGGCACAGCGGCGGAGCGGGCGCGGCCGCGGCGGAAGGACCGGACGCCGGCGGCCTCCCGGACGCCGGGGGCCTCCCGGACGCCGGGGGAGCAGTCCCGCGATCCGGCCGGAAGGGCCGGCGCTGACGCCCGTCGGAATGTGACGCCCGTGTGGCGGCCCGTGACCCCTGCACGTGAAGCCAGCGAAGCCGCAGGTCTACGATTGAAGGGTGACCGATACAACCTTCATTTCTTCCGTTCCCGACCAGCTGCCGACGGCAGCGGACTATCCCGGTCTGGATGACTGGCGAGAGCTGCCGGTGGTGCAGCAGCCCACCTGGCACGATCCCTCGGTCTACGCGTCCTCCGTTGCCGAGCTAAACTCCCTGCCGCCGCTGGTCTTTGCCGGGGAAGTCGACGTCCTGCGGGAGCGTCTGGCCCTGGCCGCCGACGGCAAGGCGTTCCTGCTCCAGGGCGGGGACTGCGCCGAAACCTTCGGCGCGGCCACCGCCGACAAGATCAGTGCCCGCGTCAAGACCATCCTGCAGATGGCCGTGGTGCTCACCTACGGCGCCTCGCTGCCCGTGATCAAGATGGGCCGGATGGCCGGGCAGTTCGCGAAGCCCCGCTCGTCCAACGACGAAACCCGTGAAGGCGTGACCCTGCCGGCCTACCGCGGCGACATGGTCAACGGCTTCGAATTCACCCCCGAGTCCCGGGCCCACGATGCCAGCCGGATGGTGCAGGCGTACCACACGTCCGCTTCCACCCTGAACCTGATTCGGGCTTTCACCCAGGGCGGTTTCGCCGACCTGCGCCTGGTGCACCACTGGAACAAGGGCTTCACGGCCAACCCGGCGCATTCGCGCTACGAGTCACTGGCACGCGAAATCGACCGCGCCGTGAAGTTCATGGATGCCTGCGGCGCCGACTTCGACGCCCTCAAGCGGGTCGAGTTCTTCGCCAGCCACGAGGCGCTGGTGCTGGACTACGAGCGCGCGCTGACCCGCATCGATTCGCGGACGGGCCTGCCCTACAACACCTCGGGGCATTTCCTCTGGATCGGTGAACGCACCCGCCAGCTGGACGGCGCCCACGTGGACTTCCTGTCCCGGGTGCGGAACCCCATCGGCGTCAAGCTGGGCCCGACCACGTCCGCCGACGACGCCCTGCGGCTGATCGACAAACTGGATCCCGAGCGCGAGCCGGGCAGGCTGACCTTCATCACGCGGATGGGTGCCGGCAACATCCGCCACAAGCTGCCGGAGCTCGTAAAGCGGGTCACCGAGAGCGGCGCCAAGGTGCTCTGGGTGACCGACCCCATGCACGGCAACACGGTCACCTCGCCCAACGGCTACAAGACCCGGAACTTCGACGACGTCATCGAGGAGGTGCGCGGCTTCTTCGACGTGCACCACGAACTGGGCACCTTCCCGGGCGGCCTGCACGTGGAAATGACCGGCGACGACGTGGCGGAGTGCCTGGGCGGCGCCGATCCCATCGATCAGAACGCTTTCCTGGACCGCTACGAGTCCGTCTGCGACCCGCGGCTGAACCACATGCAGTCCCTGGAGATGGCGTTCCTGGTGGCGGGGGCGCTCTCCCGCCAGCGGTAGCCGGCCGCACGCCCGCCGTCCCGCGCTGCTCAGGACGGGGGCACGGAAGGCCCGGAACCAGGTGAACAAGGTTCCGGGCCTTCCGGCTTCACGGGATGCGGTCGGCGTGGGCGTCCGTCCGCCGGCTCAGGCTCTTGCTCGCGCCCGGGACGGCGTCACACCACGGTCAGGGTGATGACCGATCCCTCCGGCAGCGATCCGCTGTCCGGGTCCTGCGTCCGCACGGTGCCGAAGAAGCCGCCGAGGAACTCCTTGACCTTCACCTCGAAGCCCAGGTCCTCCAGCGCACGCTTCGCGTCGTCGACCTGCCGGCCCACGGTGTCCGGAACTTCGACCATCCGCGGGCCCTTGGAAAGCGTCAGCGTCACGGTGTCACCGCGAATGACCTGGCCTTCGGCCGGCGTCTGCGCCGCGACCGAGCCGGCCGGGACGTTGCGGTCGAACACGGCCTCCGGGGCCACCTCCACCTTCAGGCCGGCGCCCTCCAGGGCTGCGGCGGCCTCGGTCTGCGGCTGGCCCACCACCTGCGGCACGCTAAAGGGCTTCGGCCCCTTGGAGACCGTGAGCCCGACGGCGGTGCCTCGCCGCAGTTGTTCGCCCTCGCCGGGTTTGTGGCCGAGGACGGTACCCGCCGCTGCTTCTTCGTCGTACTTCTCCTTGACATCGCCGGCGGTCAGCCCTGCCTCCTTCAGCGCGGCGGTGGCCTCCTCCACGCTCAGGCCCGCCAACGGGGGCACGCCGAAGAGTTCCGGGCCCTTCGAGACCACGAGGGCCACCTGCTCGAAGCGACGGACTTCGACGGGCGCATCGGGTTCCGTGCCGACGGCTACCCCCGCGGCCAACTTCTCGTCGAAGACTTCCTCGAGCGTGTACTCCAGCCCCTGTTCCCGGAGCATGCCTTCGGCTTCGGCCACCGGCTTGCCGGCAACGTCGGGCACGGAAACAATGGCGCCGGGCCCCATGCCGAAGAACCACCCTGCGGCTGCGACCAAGGCGGCCAGGATGGCCAGCACGACAATCCAGATGATGCCCCGGCGCCGGGGATTTCCGCGGCGCAGGTTTTGTTCGGGACGCCGCGATTGGCGGGCGAGTTCCCGCTGGCGCTTCTTGGATTCGCGGGCGGAGAGCGGGCGCTGCTGGGCGGCCGGTGCCGCCGCGGCGGCCTCGCCGGCGCTGAAAACCTGCGTGTGGTTTGCGGAGCGGGAGATGACGGTGGTGCGGTGCGGATCGGACGGGATGACCTGGGTGGATGATGTTCCCGCCGGCTCGGCCCGGGGAGGCCGTGCATCCAGCTGGGCGTCGCTGAGGGATTTGTGCACGTGCCGCAGTTCACCCAGCAGCGCGGCGGCGTCCACCGGCCGCTGGTCCGGATCGGACCCGGTGCACCAGAGCACCAGTTCGTCGAGGTCGGGAGCCAGTCCGGGAACCAGGGTCGACGGCGCAGGGACGGTGGAATTGACGTGCTGGAATGCCACCTGGATCGGCACGTCGCCGGTGAACGGCTGACGCCCGGTCAGCATCTCGAACAGCATGATGCCCACCGAGTAGACATCGCTGCGTTCGTCGGACGCGGTTCCGGTCACCAATTCGGGCGGCAGGTACGCCACCGTCCCGATCAGGGACCCGGTGTTGGTGCTGGTGGTCACGGCGCGTGCCAGGCCGAAGTCTCCGAGCTTGACCCGCCCGTCGTCGGACATCAGCACGTTCTCCGGCTTGATGTCCCGGTGCACCAGACCGGCGGCGTGCGCTGCGGCGAGCCCCTCGATCACAGGATCAAGGACAGCCAGCGCATGCCGCGGCGTCAGCGGAGCGGACTCGTCGAGCAGGTCCCGCAGCGTGTGTCCGGGCACGTATTCCATCGCGAGGTAGGCGACGTTGCCGTCGATGCCCTGGTCGTAGACGCCCACCACATGGGGGTGTGAGAGCCGGGCCGCGGACTTGGCCTCGCGTTCAAACCGCTCCAGGAAGCCGGCGTCTTCCGCCAGGTAGGGATAGAGGACCTTGAGCGCCACATTGCGGTCCAGCCGGGTGTCGGACGCCAGGTAAACGGTGGACATCCCGCCGCGCGCCAGGCGCGAGGCAACCCGGTAGCGCCCGTCGATCAGGGCGCCGACCAGTGAATCAGTTGCCGGTTGCACTCTATGATCCTAAGTCCGATGAGCGAAAGGACCCGAATCAACACTGCGATTCGGGTCCTTTTGCCACGGGGGCGGTGGCCGCTAGAACTTCTTCATGTGCGATTTCACCGCGGCCACGTAGGCCTTCGTATCCTTGTACATGCCGTACGTCATCACGCCATACTGGCCCTGGTAGTAGGACGCAATGGCGATGTCCAGGGACGGGCTGGTGCTCACCAGGGACCGGATGATCGCTACGCCGGCGGTTGCGTTGTCGTACGGATCCAGCAGGTTGAGCTTGCGGCCCACCAGGGTCGAGGCCCACTCGCCCGAGGACGGAATGACCTGCATGGCGCCGATCGCGTTGGCCGGGGACACGGCGTCCTGCTGGAAGCCGGATTCCTGGTAGGCGTGCGCCAGGGCGAGCCGCGGGTCCACCCCCATCTTGACGGCCGTCTCGGCGATGATGTCCTTCATCTGCGCCTGGGTGGGCTGCGGGGTGGAGAGCAGCAGGCGCTTGTTCTCGTTCGCCTTGCCCACCACCGCGGCCGGGTAGGTGTAGTGCAGGAAGGTACTGGGAACCAGCGGCTGGGCCGACGCGGTGCCCACACTCGACGTCGTGGTTTGCGCACCGCCGGGGACGGTGATCTTCTGGCCCGGGTGGATGATCGACGTCGACTTCAGGCCGCTGGACTGCAGCAGGCTGGACAGGGTCACGTTCAGCTTGCCGGCAATGCCGGACAGCGTATCGCCGGACTTGACCGTATAGCTGCCCCCGCCGGTGGCTGCGGCGCTGTTGGCCGGTGCCTTGGACGACGCCGACGCGCTGGTGACCGACGAACCGCTCACCTTGATCTTCTGTCCAGGGTAAATGACCGAGGTGACCTTGAGGTTGTTGGCGGAGAGGACGGAGCCCAGGCTCATGCCGTGGCGGGCGGCAATCCCGGAGAGGGTATCGCCCGGCCTGACCGTGTAGCTGCCGGTGCCGGAGGGCGCGACCGCCTTGGTGGAAGGTTTCGCCTGCGCGGCCGGGGCGGAGGCGCTGGAGGCCTTGGCCGCGCCGTTGACCGAGATCTTCTGGCCCGGGTAGATGATCGAGCTGATCTTGAGGTTGTTGGCGGAGAGGAGGGCGCCCAAACCCATGCCGTGCTTGGCGGCAATCCCGGAGAGGGTATCGCCCGACTTGACCGTGTAGCTGCCGGTACCGGCGACGGTTTTGGTGGAAGGTTTCGCACGGGTAACGGTTGAGGCGGCCGAGACCTGGGCGGCGCCGCCGTTGACCGAGATCTTCTGGCCCGGGTAGATGATCGAGCTGATCTTGAGGTTGTTGGCCGAGAGCACGGCGCCCAGGCTCATGCCGTGCTTGGCGGCGATGCCCGAGAGGGTATCGCCGGACCTGACGGTGTAGCTGCCGGAACCCGACGAGGACTGCTTCGCGGCGTTGCCGGAGGACTTGGCGGCCGAGCCGCCCAGCTTGATCTTCTGCCCCGGGTGAATGATGGTGCTGGCACTGAGGCCGTTCAGCGACAGTACCTTCTGCGTGGAGAGGCCGTACCGGGCCGCGATGCCGCTGATCGTCTCGCCGGCCCTCACCGTATGGACGGCGGGAGTGTTCTGCGCCCGCAGGGAAGCGGGCAATCGGGCGGCAACCTGGGAAGCGGGAATGAAAGCGGTCGCCGGAACCGTAACGCCCGGAATCGCCGCCTTGGGCTGCAGCGCAGAGCGCGGCGGCAGCTCGGCTGCCTGGGCGGGCATGGCCAAGGCAGCGGAGGACAGCACGACGGCGGGAATCGCCGCGGTTGCTGCCGCGGACAGTAGTACCCGGCGGGGCTGGCTGCGGTCGTTGCGCGTGATCGGGCGCTGATCGGTCATTGGTGTCCCTCATCCTTGTTCTGCGGCCTGGCGAGCGTCCCCCAACGGGCCGCACAGTGGTACTGGTGTGCCGTTTGTTATCGATGTGAAAGCTGTTACTCAAGTGAATTTACACTATTGACGCATAACACAAAAGCCACCGGCGGAGAATGAAGAATGAAGGCGGCGTGTCGAAAAGGAAATGGCTCCGCGGGGGCTGCCGTGGCACCCTTATACGGTGAGTGAACTTGAAGAATTGATTACCGACTGGCTGCCCCTTCCCGACGTCGCCGAACAACTGGACGTCTCCATTAAAAAGGTGCACGCCCTGCTCGAAGAACGCGCCTTGGTGGAGGCGCGCGTGGGGGAGCGCAGGATCCGCTCGGTGCCGGCGGCGTTCCTGGTCGGCGGGACCGTGCTCGAAAGCCTCAAGGGGACCCTGGCGGTGCTGTCCGACGCCGGCTACAGCGATGAGGAAGCCCTGGTCTGGCTCTTCACCGCCGATGACTCGCTACCCGGCCGGCCCATCGACGCGCTGCGCGAGGGCCGCAAAACCGAGATCCGCCGCCGCGCCCAGGCGCTCGGCTGGTAGGGGCCCGGTAGCCGGCGGCAATTGCCCAACCCGCGGGGGCCGGGCCCCGGGCTGCCGGCTCAGGCGCTGCGGCGCACCGCTGCGTCGGCCAGCATGCCCAGGGCCTGGCGCACACCGTCGGCCACCGGCAGGGCCGCCAGGGCCGCCTCGACCGCGGCGGTCCGGTCGGCAATCATCTGCTCGGCGGCAGCCAAGGCGCCGCTGCCGGTGATCAGGTCCCGCAGTTCTTCCACCGCCGCGTCCGAGAGTTCCGGTGAACCCAGCCGGGTCTCCAGCAGGGCGCGTTCGGCCGGCGTGCAGTGGTTGAGCGTGTGCGCAATCAGGACCGTGCGTTTGCCTTCCCGCAGGTCGTCCCCGGCCGGCTTGCCGGTGGTGGCCGGATCGCCGAACACGCCCAGCACGTCGTCGCGGATTTGGAAGGCCTCGCCCAAGGGCAGCGAGAATGCCTCGTAGGCCTCCAGCAAGCCGGTAGAAGCGCCGGCCAGCGCACCGCCCACGCTCAGGGGATGCACGGTGGAGTACTTGGCCGACTTGTAGCGGAGGATCTGCAGCGCGCGGTCCACGGCGGCTTCGGCCGGGCGCCCCGGTCCGGCAGCTTCCTCCAGCAGGTCCAGATACTGCCCGGCCATGACCTCCGCGCGCATGCGGTTGAAAATCGCGCGGGCCGGCGTTCCTGACGCGGACTCCGCCCCGATGCCGGCAAAGACTTCTTCGCTGAGGGACAGGCAGAGGTCGCCGGCCAGCAGGGCGGCGGCCTGCCCGTAGCGCTCGGCGTCCAGCGCCCAGCCGTTGAGCCGGTGCTGCTGCTCGAACCGCCGGTGCACGCTCGGGCTGCCCCGCCGGGTGTCCGAGCGGTCGATGATGTCGTCGTGGATCAGTGCCGCGGCCTGGAAGAGCTCCAGCGCGACTCCCGCCTGAACGGCCTGGCCGGCGAGCACGGACCCCCCTGCCCCGCGCCAGCCCCAGTAGGCCAACAGCGCCCGGAGGCGCTTGCCGCCCGCGGTGAGGTCGGTGATGGCCTCCACCAGCGGTGCCGCGTCCGGAGCCGCATCCTGCAGCAGGTCCTTCTGTCCGGCCAGGAACTCCCGGAGCAATCCGGCCACGGCCTGCCGGAAGTCTTCCTGTTCCGCCGCGCTCGTTGTGGTCGCAGAGGGTTCCATGCCGTTACCTCCGGTCTGCCCGTGCGGGGAGGGATTCGTCAGGGCGGTACAGCATGCGGCGGAGCTCCTCGCGGTGGTACTGATGTCTGCAGCCAGTCTAGACAATCCGGCCGGGCCGCCGGGCCGCCCGCCCGCAGCTTCGGCGGCACCGCAGGCGGCAGCCAGCCTACGATAGTGCTGTGACCTCCCCGGACCAGCACAACTGCACCATTCTCCACGTGGACATGGACGCCTTTTTCGTGGGTGTGGAGTTGCTGGAGCGGCCGGAGCTGGTCGGGAAGCCGGTCATCGTGGGATCCGCCTCGGGCCGGGCGGTGGTGCTCTCGGCGTCGTACGAGGCCCGCAAATACGGTGTCCGCTCGGCGATGCCGATGGCACGGGCCCGCATGCTGTGCCCGCAGGCGCTCATCATTGAACCCAGCCACGGCAAGTACCAGCAGGCCTCGACCCGGATCATGGCGATCTTCCGGGAAATCACGCCGTACGTGGAACCGCTCAGCGTCGACGAAGCCTTCCTCGATGTGGCCGGTGCCCGCCGGCGGCTGGGCGAACCGCTGGAGATCGGCGCGCTGATCCGCCGTAGGATCTCGGCCGAGCTGGGACTGACCGCGACGGTGGGCATCGCCACGACCAAGTTCGTGGCCAAGATAGCCTCCACGCACGCCAAGCCGGACGGCCTGCTGCTCATACCCGAGGCCGAGACGGTCGACTTCCTGCATTCCCTGCCGGTGGGCGCCCTGTGGGGAGTCGGCGCCAAGACGCGGGAGGTCCTGGCCCGCCTTGGCATCCGTACCGTTGCCGATGTGGCACACACGCCGCCCGCGGCGCTGCACCGCGTCCTGGGAGCCACCGGCGACCACGTCCATCGGCTGGCCTGGGGAATGGACGACCGGGCGGTCACCCCTGAACGGGTGGAGAAAAGCATAGGTGCCGAAGAAACCTTCGAAAAGGACGTCGACGACGACGAGGTGCTCGAGCGCGAGCTCCTGCGGCTGGCCTACCGGACGGCCGCCAGGCTCCGCGCCGGGAACATGCGCGCCGGAACCATAGCGTTGAAACTCAGGTATTCCGACTTCACCACCTTGAACCGGTCACGGAAGCTGCCGGCGCCCTCGAACAGCGCCCAGCAGTTGCAGGCCGCCGCTGCGGCGCTTTTGTCGGCCCTCGGCGAGCGGCCGCAGGCGGTCCGGCTCATCGGGTTGCGGGCGGAGCAGTTGGAGGACGCCGGCCGGGGCGGCCAGCAGTTGAGCTTCGACGGCCACGAAGACACGTGGCACAGCGCCGAACAGGCCCTGGACGAGGTGAACCGGAAGTTCGGCGGCGCGGGGATTGTGCCTGCCTCGCTGCTGAAGTCCGGGCCCCGCAAGCCGGCGGAGCAGGGCCCGGAATCCCGCCGCCGGCCGGGCCGGGGCCAGGGTGCGTGAAATCGGGGCGGGTGGGATCACAGGTGGGTCATCGTGGCTTTTGATTGCAGGCTTTGCGCTCTATTCTTAGTAGCAGAGGTCAATTCGGTTCCGGTTGGTTTCAGGAACTCTTGTCCCGCGGAGTTCGTTGTACGCTATGCACCCTTGGGGGACTGGAACAAAGGAGGCTCAGATGCCACTCTCAGAGCATGAACAGCGGCTGCTGGAACAACTGGAGCAGCAGTTGCATGCTGATGACCCGAAGTTTGCCAGCCACATGGAATCGGCCAGCGGCCGATCGTTGTCGACGCGCCACATCGTCGTGGGCTCACTCGTCGCGATTGCCGGAATCCTGGTCCTGCTCACCGGCATCCTCAGCCAGATCATCGCCGTCGGAGTCCTGGGATTCGTCATCATGGGTGCCGGCGTCTACTGGGCCACCACGCGTCGCGCCGGGGCAGGGTCGCCGCGGGCGACCGGCACCAGGCAGACTTCCTCATCGAAGGGCGGCTTCATGGCCAGCCTCGAGGAGCGGTGGGACGAGCGGCATCACGGCGAAGACCGCTGACATAAGACCCGGCCGCCGGAGCAGCCGTTGAGGCTCCTCCACTTCGCCCCACCCGGCGGCTAGCGGCCGAAAGGCACGAAGGCAAGACCCGTCAAACGTCGGGTCTTTTCGTGTTTAAAGACCCCGTGTGGGCCGGATCCGGCCCGTTTCCCGGCGCAACGGCCGCATCGGCCGGCCTGGACGCGATCCAACAGGAAACTTCTACTGCCGGGCTTCCCCAGGCCCTCCACTTTCCCTCCACTCTGCTCCACCCGCCTGCTTCCGCGCCCCCACGCGGAGGGCGCCGAACATTTCCAGCTACAAAAGGGGCCGGAAGTAGTTGACTGTGGCGTGATGTGGAGTAAAGTGGAGGACATAAGAGGGTAGTGGTGACGCAGGGGGCGACGGTCTCCTCCAATCGGCAGGGCGGTGGCGATGTTCCTCGGGACACACTCGCCGCGGCTCGACGAGAAGGGGCGCCTGATACTTCCCGCAAAGTTCCGCGAGGAGCTTGCCGATGGACTCGTCCTGACGAGAGGCCAGGAGCGTTGCATCTACGTCTTCAGCCAGAAGGAATTCGAGCGGGTTCACGAGGAGATGCGGAAGGCTCCGATATCTTCCCGCCACGCCCGTGACTACATTCGCGTCTTTCTGTCAGGAGCCTCTGACGAAGTTCCGGATAAGCAGGGCCGGGTCACCATCCCGCCGGCACTGCGGACCTATGCAGGGCTGGACCGGGAGCTGGCGGTCATCGGTGCGGGAACCCGCGCTGAGATCTGGGATGCCCGGGCCTGGGACGACTACCTCCAGGAGCAGGAAACCGCCTTCTCCGAAACAGACGAAGACGTATTGCCCGGAGTCTTTTGACCCCGGGACGACAAACAGCACACGCGGCACGAACGTTCTTGGATGAGATCTCCAGCCGCCCGGCAGGTCCAACCTGGCTCACCTTCCCCGGAGCCAGGCGGGACAGGCCAGGCGCGGATGGGGATCTGGTTCAAGGACTTTCGGACTTAAAGACTCCAGCGACCAACCGGTCCCGGGCACCAGCAGGAAAGAAGGCTTCAGGATGAACAGCGAGCGGCCGGCAGGGGAGCGCCACATTCCGGTGCTCCGCGACCGCTGCATCAACCTGCTCGCCCCGGCCGTCGAACGTGCGGTGGCCGAACGCGGCCGCGCCGTCGTCGTCGATGCGACGCTCGGCATGGGCGGGCATTCGGAGGCCTTGCTGCAGCGTTTTCCGCAGCTGCATCTGATCGGGATCGACCGGGACGAACAGGCGCTGGCGTTGGCCGGAGAGCGGCTGCGCCGCTTCGCGGAGCGCACCGATCTGGTTCACGCGGTGTACGACGAGATCGCCGACGCGGTTGACGACCTCGGCGTCGGCCAGATCGACGGCGCGCTGTTCGACCTGGGCGTCTCCTCGCTCCAGCTGGACGAGCGGGACCGCGGCTTCGCCTATTCCTACGACGCGCCCCTGGACATGCGGATGGACACCAGCCGGGGCATGACTGCCGCGGACATTGTCAACACGTATGCCGAGGCGGACCTGGTGCGCATCATCCGGCGCTGGGGCGAAGAGAAGTTCGCCGGACGCATCGCCTCCAGCATTGTGGCAGCCCGCGACGAGGCCCCGCTGACCACCACGGGCCAACTCGTGGACGCGATCCGCAAGGTCGTGCCGGCTGCTGCGGCGCGGACCGGCGGCCATCCGGCGAAACGCACCTTCCAGGCACTGCGGATCGAGGTCAACGAGGAGCTGGACGTGCTCGAGCGGGCCTTGCCGGCCGCCATCGACGTGCTGGCGCTGGGCGGCCGGATCGTCGTGATGTCCTACCACTCGCTGGAGGACAAGATCACCAAGGCCGTTTTCGGACAGCTCTCGAAGTCATCCGCACCCCGCGGGTTCCCCGTCGAGCTGGAAGAACACAAGCCGCAGCTGAAGACCCTGACCAAGGGCACCGAAGTGCCGACGGCGGCAGAGATTGCAGAAAACCCGCGGGCGGCGTCGGCCAAGCTGCGGGCGGTAGAACGGATCCGGAACAGGAGCGCAAAATGAGTGCCAGTGCCCACGCGGCCCGTCCCGACCAGCATCAGTACGTGCACGGCAGTGCCGTGCCGGTCCGAGGTCCCGCAGCGGCGCCCCGGCAGGCCCCCCGCCGCACCCCGCTCTCCGTCGTACCCAACAGCCCGACGCGCAAGCGCGTGCCGTTCGCCCTGTTCTGCTTCACGGTTCTGGTGCTCGCGCTCGGCAGCGTCCTGATGCTGAACATCTCGGTCTCCAGCGGGCAGTACAAACTGGTGGAGCTGCGCAACGAGCAGGTCTCCCTGGCCCAGGCGAACGAAAAACTGACACAGCAACTCGAAAACCACCAGGCTCCCCAGAATCTTGCCGCGAAGGCGGCAGAATTGGGGATGGTAACGTCTCCGTCGGTCGGCTCCATCAATCTGGAGAGCCAGAAGGTCACCGGGAAGCCGAAGGCGGCGGAACCAGGCGCAGCCCCGGAGCTGTTGGTGGCCCAGCCGGAAAATCCGGTCCAGAAGCCGGCCGCGAAGGATGAAGCCGGTCAGAAGGACGGCGCCCCCGCGGCGGCGAAGGAACCGGCGAAACCTGCTGCCGCTGCTGAAGCCGGTGCAGAAGAAGGCGCGGCACCGAAACCCGCCGAAAAGCAGCTGAACGGCGGCAGCATCCCGGCGCCGAAGCAACAGACAGGCCAGTAATCGCCCGGCAACGCAAACGAGGTACCTGTGGCAGCACCAACAGCCGACCGGCAGCACCCCAACCGCACGGCGAGGGCTACCAGGAGGCTCCGGGCCGGGCTGGCGATGGTGCTGATCCTGCTGGTCATTCTCGGGGCCCGTCTGTTCCAGCTGCAGGGGCTGGACACCGCCGGCATGGCCCAGGCGGCGGTGGACAAGCGCCTGCGCACCGTCGACCTGCCCGCGCTCCGCGGCGAGATCCTGGACGCCAACAACAACGTGCTCGCCCGCAGCGTGCAGCGGTTCGACGTGGTGGTGGACCAGCGGCTGGTCGAGGACTACACCCGGTTCGATCCGATCAGCCAAAAGTCCGAGGACGTCAAGATCGCCGACGCCATCGCCGAGCTGGCCGGCATCCTGGGCCAGGACGTGGAGACCGTCACCAAAGCGGTCACCGGCGACAAGCCCTTTAATTACGTGGCCAAGTCGGTCACCCCGGAAGTCCAGCAGAAGATCGAGGAGCTGGCCTTTCCCGGGCTGTCCGCGCGCGCGACCACCATCCGCAACTACCCGGCAGGGGCGGTGGCCGGCTCGGTGGTCGGATTCATGCGGTCGGATGGCGTGCCGCTCGAAGGCATCGAGGCCTCGCAGAACGACGTCCTCTCCGGGACGCCGGGCACGAAGACCTACGAAATCGGCGCCGACGGCATCCGCATACCGGTCGGCACCTACGAAGAAGTCCCGGCCGTGGATGGCCAAAGCGTGCGACTGACCCTCAATACCGACATCCAGTGGTACGCCCAGGAAGTCATCGCCGAGACCGTGCGGGATTACGGCGCCGACTACGGTACCGTCGTCGTCCTCAATGCCAAGACCGGCGACCTGATTGCGCTGGCGGACTCCACGACGGTGGACCCCAATGACCCGGGCGCCACTCCGGATAGCGAACGGCAGTCGATGGCTGTGACACGCGCCTTCGAGCCGGGGTCCACTACCAAGATGATCACCATGGCAGCCGCGATCGAAGAGGGCATCACGACCCCGGCGTCGCGATACACCATCCCGCCCAAGTACACGGTCAACGGCCAGACGTTCCAGGACGCGACACCGCACGGCACCCTGACGCGCACCACGGCCGGCATCTTCGCGCAGTCGCTCAATACCGGCACCACCATGATCGGGCAGCAGTTGACGCGGCAGCAGCGCTACGACTACTTGCGGAAGTTCGGCATCGGCCAGCGCTTCGACATCGGCATCAACGGCGCCACCGCCGGCCTGCTGGCCGAGCCGGAGACGTGGGACGGGCGGCAGGAGTTCACCGTCCTCTTCGGCCAGGGCCTCGCTCAGACGGCCCTCCACACCGCCGTGGCCTTCGGGACCATCGCCAACAACGGCGTGCTGATGCAGCCGCGGCTGATCGACGCATATATCGATCCGAACGGCACCGAGCACGAGGTGCCGGTCGAGAAGGGCAGCCGGGCGGTTTCCAAGAAGACCGCCAACCTGGTGCAGGACATGCTGGAAACCAACTCGAAGTACCACAGCGGCAAGCCCGGTAACATTAAGGAGTATCGGATCGGGGTCAAGACCGGTACAGCCGAAGCACCGGCCGCCGACGGGGGATTCAGCGGCTACACCATTTCGATGGCCGGCATCGCCCCGATGGAGGATCCGCAGTTCGTCGTCGTGGCGACCATTCAGCGGCCGCAGGGCGGGGTGCTGACGCTGTCGGCCGGACCGACGTTCAAGAAGGTCATGACGCAGGTCCTCAACGCCTACGACGTGCCGCCGTCCACCAGCAAACGGGTCGACCTGCCGCTGGAATGAGCCAACCTGGAGAATATGTGAGTTCCACTGCCGAGCAGCCCCACCGGTCCGCCTCGCCCTTGCGGCCCCCAACGGTCAGGCCGGTCCGGCTGGCGGCGCTGAGCGGCATGCTGCAGCACCGCGGGCTTCCCGTACCCGAGGGCGGCCCGGGGTCGGAGGACCTGACCTTTACCGGCATCACCATAGATTCGCGTTCCGTCGAGCCGGGGGACCTGTATGTCGGCCTGCCCGGAGCCCGCCGGCACGGCGCCGACTTCGCCGCCCAGGCCGAAGCGGCCGGAGCGGCGGCCATCCTGACCGACGACGACGGCGCCCGGCGGGCAGCCGGCCTGGCTCCGGGCCTGCCCGTGCTGCGGTCGCGGGACCTGCGCGCACTCGTGGGGCCGCTGGCGGCCGCCGTCTACCGCAGCCAGCCGGCTGGCGGACAGGCGCCGGCGCTGTTTGGCGTCACCGGAACCAACGGCAAGACCACCACCACCTACTTCATCAAGTCCCTGCTGGAGGCGCTGGGCCTCAGCACCGGACTGATCGGAACCATCGAGATCACGGCCGGTTCCGAACCGATTCCCAGCGCCCTGACCACGCCGGAATCGCCCGAGGTGCACGGGTTGCTGGCCCTGATGCGCGAACGCGGGCTGGACGCGGCGGCCATGGAGGTCTCCTCGCATGCCATTTCCTTCCGGCGGGTCGATGCCGTCCGGTTCGACGTGGCCGGCTTCACCAATCTCACCCAGGACCACCTGGACCTGCACGGGAGCATGGACGAGTACTTCGAGACCAAGGCCCGCCTGTTCAGCCCGGAGCGGTCCGGCCACGCCGTCGTCTGCGTCGACGACGACTGGGGCCGCCGGCTCGCCGGCCAGGCCCGGTCCGCCGGAGTCCCGGTGGCCACCCTGGCCACCCAGGGCGGCAGCGCCGACTGGTCCGTCCGCAACCCGGTCCGTGAGGGCCTGGGGCACCGGTTTGAACTGCACGGGCCCGACGGCGTGGTGCTGCGGCTGCACACCGGGTTGCCCGGCTCGTTCAACATCTCCAACGCCGCGCTGGCCGTGGTGATGGTGGCGGCCTCCGGCACGCCTCCGGTGCGGCTCCAGCAGGCGCTCGACAGGGCGGATCCGCTGACCGTGGAGGTTCCCGGCCGGATGCAGGTGCTCAGCGGCAACCCGGCGGCGATCGTTGACTTCGCTCACAATCCCGACGCGCTCGAGCGGACTCTGGCCTCGGTGCGCCGTCCCGACCCCGGGTCACGCGTGATCGTGGTGTTCGGAGCCACCGGGGAACGCGATCAAACCAAGCGCCCGCTGATGGGGGCGATCGCCGCCCGGCTCGCCGACGTCGTCATCGTCAGCGACGACGACCCGCACGGCGAGGACGCCGCCCGCATCCGCGCGGATGTGCTGTCCGGCGCACGCGCCGCGGTCGAACGGGAGCAACTCCCGGCCGACATTATCGAAGTCTTCCCCCGTGCGGAGGCCATCGAGCGGGCCGTGGCCCTGGCGGCGCCCCGTGACACGGTCCTCGTCGCCGGCCGCGGCCATGAGGTCTGGCAGGAGGTCAACGGCCAGAACCTGGCCCTCGACGACCGGGAGGAACTGCGCGCGGCCCTGCACCGGCACGGATTCGAAGTGCTCTCCCCGAACGCGGTAGAGTCCTAGATCGTCATGATTGAACTAACTGCAGCCGATATAGCGGCGATTACCGGCGGACGGATCGTTGGGGAACCCGTCGGTGCCACGGGGGACACCGGCGGCATCACCGTGAGTTCCGCCACCACAGACTCCCGCGAAATTGAGCCCGGCGGCCTGTTCGTGGCCAAGCCGGGCGAGACCGCAGACGGGCATTTCTACGTCGCCGCGGCCTTCGAAGCCGGTGCCGTGCTGGCGCTGACCGAACGCGAGGTCTCCGACCCGACCGGCCGCCTCCTGCCGCAGATCGTGGTGGCGGACGCCGTGCTGGCCATGGGCGCCGTCGCCGCGGCCATCGTGGCACGGCTGCGCGCCGCCGCGGGACTCGAGGTCGTGGGCATCACCGGCAGCGCCGGCAAGACCACCACCAAGGACCTGCTCGCGGGGATCCTGCGCCGAACCGCGCCCACCGTGGCCCCGATCGGCTCCTACAACGGCGAGGTCGGCGTCCCGCTGACGGTGTTCGCCGCGGACTTCGACACCCGCTATCTGGTCGTGGAAATGGGCGCCACCGGCATTGGCCACATCCGGTACCTGACGGACATGGTCAACCCCGGCGTCGGCGTGGTGCTGGGAGTCGGGACCGCCCACGCAGGGGAATTCGGCGGCGTGGACAACATCGCGATCGCGAAGGGCGAGCTGGCCGAGGCCGTGCCGGCCGGCGGTACCGTGGTGCTCAATGCCGACGATCCCCGCGTCCGGGCCATGTCGGCGCGCACCCGGGCCCGCATTCTGTACTTCAGCTCCGACGACGACTTCACCCTGCCCGACGGGAGTACCGCGCCGTTGCTGCGGGCCCGCGGCGCCCGCGTCAACGACGACGGGCACCCCGAATTCACGCTCCGCTTCCCGGACGGCTCCGAGCACCCGGTAACCTCCGGGCTGATCGGCATCCACCACGTGACCAACCTGCTGGCCGCCGCCGGCGCCGCCTGGGCGCTGGGCGTGCCGGCGGAAACCATCACCGCCGGCCTGAACGGGGCCGGCCCCGCCAGCCGCTGGCGGATGGAACGCACCGAGCGCGCCGACGGCGTCACGGTGATCAACGACGCCTACAACGCCAACCCCGAATCCATGCGGGCAGCGCTGCGCACGCTGGCCGAACTCGGCCGCGGCCGCCGCACTTGGGCGGTGCTGGGCGAAATGCTGGAACTGGGCGAAGACTCCGTGCAGGCCCACGACGCGATCGGGCGGATTGTGGTCCGGCTGAACATCTCCCACCTGATCGTGGTGGGAGAGGGAGCCAAGGCCATGCACAACGCCGCCGTGCTGGAAGGCTCCTGGGGCGACGAATCGCTCTGGGTCGCCACGCCCGAGGAGGCCCGCCGGGTGCTCGAGGAGAAACTGGAACCGGGCGACCTGGTGCTGTTCAAGTCCTCCAACTCGTCCGGGCTGCGGTTCCTGGGCGACCGGATAGCATTAGGAAATCCGTCGACGGACGGCCCCGCGGCGGCTGCAGCGCGCAGACCCGAAACCCAACAGGAAGGCCAGGCGCAGTGATAGCCCTGCTGATCGGCTCTGCCCTGGCGCTGGTCCTGTCCCTGCTCGGCACGCCCTTGTTCATCAAGCTCTTGGTGCGGAGAGGCTACGGCCAGTTCATCCGCGACGACGGCCCGACGGCGCACCACACCAAGCGCGGAACGCCCACCATGGGCGGCGTGGTCATCGTGGCCGCGGTGATGCTCTCCTACTTTGCCACGCACCTGATGATGTGGATGATGAACGGGGAAGCGCATTCCGGGCCCACCGTCTCCGCCGCCGTCCTCATGCTGCTGATGGCCGGCATGGGGCTGGTCGGTTTCTTGGACGACTTCATCAAGATCTCCAAGCAGCGCAGCCTCGGGCTGCGGGCCTGGGCCAAGATCGTGCTGCAGGGCATCGTCGGCATCCTCTTTGCCGTCCTGGCCCTGAACTTCCCGGACAATATGGGCCGCACCCCGGCGTCGATGAACATCTCCTTCGCCCGTGACATCCCGTGGCTGGACCTCGCCTTCGGCGGCACCGTACTCGGCACTATCCTGTTCATCATCTGGTCGAACGTCATTGTCACCGCAGCCACCAACGGCGTGAACCTGACCGACGGGCTGGACGGGCTCGCGGCGGGCGCATCGGTGATGGTCTGCGGCGCCTACATGCTGATGGGGATCTGGCAGTTCAACCAGAGCTGCGGCTCGGTCAAGGTCCCCGGAGAGGTCTGCTACGAGGTACGCGACCCGCTGGACCTGGCGCTGCTGGCAGGAACCATGGCCGGCGCGCTGATCGGGTTCCTGTGGTGGAACACCGCGCCCGCCAAGATCTTCATGGGCGACACCGGATCGCTGGCGATCGGCGGCGCCATCGCCGGATTCGCCATCCTGTCCCGCAGCCAGCTGCTGCTGGTGGTCATGGCGGGCCTGTTCGTGATCATCTCGCTGTCCGTGATCATCCAAGTGGTCTACTTCAAGCTCAGCGGCGGCAAACGCGTCTTCAAGATGGCCCCGCTGCAGCACCACTTCGAGCTCAAGGGGTGGGCCGAAGTCACCGTCGTCGTGCGCTTCTGGATCATCGCCGGGCTGTGCGTGGCGGCCGCGCTGGGCATCTTCTACGCCGAATGGGTGCTGGGCTCATGAGCCGGCTGGACGCACTCACCTCCTGGGACGCGGATTGGTCCGGGCTGCGCGTGGTGGTCGCCGGGATCGGGCTGTCGGGATTCTCCGCGGCCGACACGCTGATCGAACTGGGCGCCGCCGTCGTCGTCGTGGACGGCAGGGACACGGCGGAAAACCGGGCCAAGGCCGATACGTTGAAGATCGTCGGGGCCCGGCAGGTCCTGCTGGGTGAAGAGCACACCGGCGCACTGCCCGACGTCGGCGGGGAGCCGGCCGAACTGGTGGTCACCTCGCCGGGCTGGCAGCCGCGGACACCGCTGCTGGCCGCCGCGGCGGACGCGGGGATTCCCATCTGGGGCGACGTTGAACTGGCGTGGCGGGTGCGCGAACGCGCAGGCCGGCGCACCGCCGAATGGCTGGCCATCACCGGTACGAACGGCAAGACCACGACGGTGGGGATGGCCGAATCCATGCTGCAGGCGGCCGGGCTGCGCGCCATCGCCGCCGGCAACGTCGGCACGCCCATCCTGGACGCGGTGCGTGATCCCATCGGCTACGACGTCATCGCCGTCGAGCTGTCGAGCTTCCAGCTGCACTGGACCCACACCATGTCCCCGCTGGCCTCCGTGGTACTCAACGTGGCCGAAGACCACGTGGACTGGCACGGGACCTATGAGGCATACCTGGCCGACAAGGCCAGGATTTACGAGCGGACCAGGATCGCGTGCGTCTACAACGCCGAGCAGCGCGAGACCGAGGAGATGGTCGAGGAGGCCGACGTCGTCGAGGGCTGCCGGGCAATCGGCTTCACGACCGGAATGCCGGCGGTCAGCATGGTCGGCGTCGTGGAGAACCTGCTCGTGGACCGGGCCTACATCGAAGAACGCCGGGACTCCGCAACCGAACTGGCCGGCCTCGGCGACCTGGGTGACCCGGCGCCCCGGCACCAGGTGGCCAACGCCCTGGCCGCCGCCGCCCTGGTCCGGGCGTACGGCGTGGAACCGGCCGCGGTCCGCGAAGGACTGCGGCGGTTCGATCCCGGGGCACACCGGATCCAAAAGGTGCTGGAGCACGCCGGCGTGCTCTGGGTCAATGACTCCAAGGCGACGAACCCGCACGCGGCTTCGGCCTCGCTGGCGTCGTTCTCCTCGGTAGTGTGGATCGCCGGGGGGCTGTCCAAGGGCGTCAGCTACGACGAGCTGATCGCCGACCACGCGCGCAGGCTGAAAGCGGTGGTGCTGATCGGCAGGGACAACACCGCCCTCCTGGCCTCGCTGCAGCGACACGCACCGGATGTTCCGGTCGTCCACGCGCACCCGGGAGACACTGGAAACAGCGCCCCGGAGGCGGAGGACACAGACGGCGAAACCGTGATGGCGGCGGCCGTGGAAGCGGCAGCGGGCATCGCCGCCGGCGGGGACACCGTGCTGATGGCGCCGGCAGCCGCCTCGATGGACCGGTTCACGTCCTACGCCCACCGGGGCAATGCGTACATGGAAGCAGTCCGCCGGTACGGAGAGGGACAGGCACCGTCGACTAAGGAGCAGTAATGGCCACCACCCGCAGCGGAAGCCGGACACCGGCCCACGCCGCTGCCCGCGGACACGCCGCTCCCGGCACGAAGCCCGCCCCCGAAGGCCGGTTGCGCGAGCTCCGGCAGCGAGGCACCGACCTGCTGGACCGCATCCAGGGCACCGGCACGCGGTCCAGCGGGGCCAGCTACTACCTGATCCTGGGCTCCGCGCTGGCCCTGACGGCCATCGGCCTGCTGATGGTGCTGTCGTCGTCCGCGGTGGAATCGATCGCCGATGAAACCTCGCCGTTCAGCTTGTTCATCCGGCAGGCCGTGTTCGCCGGCCTGGGGGTCACCGCGATGCTGGTCCTCTCGCGGTGGAAGGTCTCCACCTACCGGAAGCTCGCCTGGCCCGGCCTCGCGGTGTCGGTGCTCCTGCTGCTGCTGGTGTTTACCCCGCTGGGCGAATCCGTCGGCGGCAACCGCAACTGGATCCATTTCCCCGGCAACGTTTCCCTGCAGCCGTCGGAAGTGGCCAAGCTGGGCATGTCCCTGTGGATGGCAACGGTGCTGGCGGCCAAGGAGCGGCTGCTGGGCCAATGGAAGCACCTGCTGATCCCGGTGGTCGTGCCCGGTGCCCTCCTCGTGGTCGGCCCGGTGCTGCTCGGCAACGACCTGGGCACCGCGATGATCCTGATGCTCATCATCGCCGGCGGACTGTTTTTCGCCGGCGCACCGCTGAAGCTGTTCGGCGTGGCCGGACTGGGGGCCGGCGCGCTGGTGCTGCTGCTCGTGGTGGTCAGCCCCAACCGCATGGGCCGCATCCTCATGTGGACGGACCAGAGCTGTGAAGCGACGACCGGGCTGAACATGCAGTCATGCAACGGGCTCTTCGCACTCGCCTCCGGCGGCTGGTGGGGCGTGGGACTGGGACAGAGCCGGCAAAAATACAACTGGATTCCGGAAGCCCACAACGACTACATTTTCGCCATCATCGGCGAAGAGCTGGGCCTGCTCGGCACTACCGTCATCCTGGCGCTGTTCGGCGTCCTGGCCATTGCCCTGGTGCGCACCGTGATGCGCCAGGATTCCCTCTTCGTGCGCATCCTCGCCGGTTCCATCATGGTGTGGATTATCGGCCAGGCGTTCGTGAACATCGCGGTGGTCACCGGCCTGCTTCCGGTGATCGGAGTGCCCCTGCCGTTCATCTCCTACGGCGGCTCCGCGCTGACGGTCACCCTGGCCGCCGTCGGTGTACTCTTGTCCTTTGCCCGGACCGATGTGCCCGGCCGGAAGAAGTCCGGGGGACTCCTGGGCCGGTGGCGGCAGCAAGCGCCGGCCGGGAACCGCTGACCCCAACCCAGACCACCAGCAGCCGAGCAGAAGGTACTTCCGCAACACCATGAACACTTCCGATCCCTCTGTGGTCCTGGCCGGCGGCGGCACGGCGGGGCATGTCAGCCCGCTGCTGGCCATCGCCGGCGCCGTCCTCCGGGCCGCCCCCGCGGCCCGCATCCTCGCCGTCGGCACCGCCGTCGGCATGGAGACCCGGCTGGTCCCCGCGGCGGGCCACCGGCTCGCCACGATCGGGCGGGTTCCGCTGCCGCGCCGCCCCTCCCTCGACCTGCTGAAGCTGCCGTTCAAGTTCGCCGCGGCCGTGCGCCAGGCCGCGGGCATCATCGACGGCGCGAAGGCCGACGTCGTGGTGGGCGTCGGCGGGTACGTGTGCACCCCGGTCTACATCGCAGCCAGGCTGCGCCGGGTCCCGATCGTGATCCATGAGGCCAACGCCCGGCCGGGGCTGGCGAACCGGGTCGGGGCACGGCTGACCAGCCGGGTCGCGGTCGCGTTCAAAGACACGAAACTGCCCGGCGCCCGCTGGGTCGGCATGCCGATGCGGCCCGAAATCGCCACCCTGGACCGGGAAGCCTCCCGCGAGGCCGCGCGTCGGCGGCTGGGACTGGCGGCGGACCGGCCGACCCTCATCGTCACCGGCGGCTCCTCGGGCGCGCTGAGCATCAACCGCACCATCGGCGCTTCCCTGCAGGAGCTCGCCGCGGCAGGCATCCAGGTGCTGCACATCACGGGGCGGAACAAGGCGCTGCGGGACGCCGACGGGCAACTGCTCGCCGCTCCCGGCTACCACCAGGTGGAATTTGTGGACGGCATGCAGGATGTCTACGCGGCGGCCGACCTGCTGCTGGCCCGCGCCGGCGCGGCCACGGTGTGCGAGATAGCCGCCGTGGGCCTGCCGTCCGTGCTGGTGCCGCTGCCGCACGGCAACGGCGAACAGGCCCTGAACGCGGCCTCCCTCGTGGCCGCCGGCGGGGCCGTGCTGGTCCGCGACGGCGGGTTCACACCCCGCTGGGTCACGGACGAACTAATCCCGTTGCTGCGAAACGCGGAGCGGCTGCAGCAGATGTCCGCCGCGGCACACACCCTGGGAATCCGCGACGCAGACACCCGAATGGCACAATTGGTGCTCGAGGCAGCAGGGAGGAACACAGATGAAAGCCGTTGATTTCCACACCACCGCCCGGCTGCCGTTCGGCGACCTCGGCGCCGTGCACTTCATCGGATTGGGCGGCGCCGGAATGTCCGCCATCGCCCGGATCCTGCTGGCCCGCGGCGTGCCGGTCTCCGGTTCGGACGCGCGCGACTCGGCGGTCCTGCGCCAGCTGGAGGCCCTCGGTGCGACCGTCTTCGTGGGCCACGAGGCCGGCCATGTCGCCGGCGCGGACACGGTGGTTGTCTCCACCGCCATCCGGCCGGAGAACCCCGAACTGCAGGCCGCTGCCGCCGCCGGCCTGAACATCGTGCACCGCTCGGTGGCCCTTGCCGCCTCGATGGAGGGGAAGCGGCTGATCGCCGTCGGCGGCACCCACGGCAAGACCACCACCACGGCCATGGCGACCGTGATGCTGCAGGCGGCCGGCTGCGAACCCTCGTTCGCCATCGGCGGCGACGTGGCGGCGCTCGGCGTCAACGCCGCCCACGGGCAGGGCGAACTGTTCGTCGCCGAAGCCGACGAATCCGACGGGTCGTTCCTCAACTACCGTCCGCAGGTCATCGTGGTGACCAACGTGGAGGCCGACCACCTGGACCACTACGGGTCGGCCGAAGCCGTGTACGCCTCCTTCGACCGATTCACCGCACTGCTTCCGGCCGACGGCACCCTGGTGGCCTGCCTCGACGACGACGGCGCCCGCGCCCTGGCGGAACGGACGACGGCGTCCGGCGCAGCAGGCCGCGTGCTGGGCTACGGCTACGCGGCCGACGCCCAGGTGCGCGTCGAAGACACCGTCTTCGCCGGCTCGGGGAGCACCAGCAGGATCGAATACCCCGGCGGCAGCTGCACGCTGCGGCTGCAGGTGCCGGGCGAGCACAACATCCGCAATGCCGCCGCCGCCCTTGCCGTGGCCATCACCCAGGGCATCGATCCGGCCACCGCGGCCGAGGGACTGGCCGGGTTCACCGGAGCAGCCAGGCGGTTCGAGGCCAAGGGCACGGCGGCAGGGGTACGCGTGTTCGACGACTACGCACACCACCCCACCGAGGTCCACGCGGCCCTCACGGCCGCCCGCGAGGTGGCCGGCGGGCATGCGGTGCACGTCCTGTTCCAGCCGCACCTGTTTTCCCGCACCCGGGAATTCGCCGCCGAGTTCGCCCGGGCCCTGCAACTGGCCGATTCGGCGGCCGTTCTCGACATCTACGCCTCCCGCGAAGACCCCATCCCGGGCGTCACCAGCGAACTGATCACCAACCGGCTCGCTCCCGGCAGCTACGCACCGGATCCGGGGCGGGCGGTGAGGGACATTGTTGCCCGTTCCCGGCCCGGGGACATCGTGCTGACCGTCGGCGCCGGTGACGTGACCCAATACGGGCCCGTGCTGGTCGAGGCCCTGGGGCAGGCCGCAGCGGCGGCGCGATGAGTCCGCGCAAGCCCCGCACTCCCGCCGCGCGTCCCGCCGCCGCCCGGCAGCCGGAGGCCCCGCGGCCGCCGGAAGCCGCCGGGCAGCAGCCAAACCCCGGAGCCGCGACGGAGGCGCCCCGGGACACCGGCGTGCGGATCAACACCGGCAGGGTGTCGGCCATGCCCGCCGCGGAGTCGACCGCGGCTGCCGGGCCCGCCGCCGCTGCCCGGCCCGCCCCCGCTGCCAGGCCCGCCCCGCGCGCCCCTCAGCGCGGATCGGGCAAGCCTTCCGGTCGGGGCGGTGCCCCCGCCGGGAGGACGTCCGGGACGGCCGCGCCCTCCCGCACCCCCAAAGCCGGGGGAGCGGCACGGCCCACGCGTGCGCCCAGGCCCGGCGCCGGCACCCCGTCCGTCCCGGCAGCATCCGGCGCGCCCGGCAAGGCGGCAGGCAAGGCCGCGCGCGCGTCCGGCGCCAAGCGGGCCGGGGCGGCAGCGCTGCTGTCGCGGTGGCGGGGCCACAAGGGACCGGACCGCGCGGACGGGGCGGACACCTCCGAATCCACCGTTGTCAGTTTCCCCGAACCGGCGGCGCGCAAGACGCGGCGCCGGCTGTTGATTGCTTCCGGCATTGTGGCCGTGCTCTTCGCCGTCTTGATGTCGGTCATCTTCCTGTCGCCGGCGCTGGCCGTGAAGACAATCACCGTCGAGGGCGGCGAACTCACCGAAAAAGCAACGCTCACCGAGGCGCTGCGACCGCTCATGGGAACACCGCTGGCCCGCATCGGAGAACGCGACGTCCATGCCCGGGTGGACCACCTGCCGGCGGTGGAGTCGGTGGAAGTGATCGCCAGGCCGCCGTCGGAACTGCACGTTCGGATCATCGAGCACACGCCCGTGGCTGTGCTGAAGGACGGCAAGAAATTCGTGCTGATCGACGAGTCGGGGACGGAGCTTGCGTCGGTCGCCAAGCGCAGCGAGGCAAAACTGCCCTTGATCGACGGAGCGAAGGCCGCCGAAAACCCGGATGTCTTCGCGTCCATCACCGGGGTGCTCGCCGCGCTGCCGCCGGACGTCCTGAGGCAGCTCAAGCACGCCTCAGCGCAGTCGGTGGACTCGGTGGAACTCCAGCTGGCCGGCGGCCAAAAAGTGCTGTGGGGCAACGCGCAGGAGCAGGAACTCAAGGCCACCGTCCTGCAGGCGATGCTGCGGGCAAAAGACGTGAAAGACAAGGCGAGCGTCATCGATGTGAGCACGCCCACACGCCCGGTGACCCGTTGAGCAGGAGACGGGAAATGGGCAACATCCGGGGAACGCGCGACACGCGGAGCAAGGTCGTTGTGTGGGCCGGGGCTTGCGTCTAGCGTCTCGAATAGAAACTACTTGACATAACTCTAACCTTCAAGCTGAAGGTTAAGGTTAGGTGAAACTACCGGACAGGGTACCCGCCCGCTCCGGCAGAACTGATCAGTGCACAGACTCGAGCAAGGGACACAGGACGTGGCAGCACCGCAGAATTACTTGGCCGTCATCAAGGTCGTCGGCATCGGCGGCGGTGGCGTGAATGCCGTCAACCGGATGATCGAGGTGGGACTCCGTGGCGTGGAGTTCATCGCCATCAATACCGACGCTCAGGCACTGCTGATGAGTGACGCCGACGTCAAGCTCGACGTCGGGCGCGAACTCACCCGGGGTCTTGGCGCCGGCGCCGACCCGGAGGTGGGCCGGAAGGCCGCCGAAGACCATGCCGAAGAGATCGAGGAAGTGCTGCGCGGGGCGGACATGGTCTTCGTGACCGCCGGCGAAGGCGGCGGCACCGGCACCGGCGGCGCACCCGTGGTGGCCCGGATCGCGCGCTCGCTCGGCGCCCTGACCATCGGCGTTGTCACCCGCCCGTTCACGTTCGAGGGCCGCCGCCGCTCGAACCAGGCCGAAAGCGGCATCGAGACGCTGCGCGACGAAGTCGACACCCTCATCGTGATCCCCAACGACCGCCTGCTGTCCATCAGCGACCGCAACGTCTCCATGCTCGATGCCTTCCGGTCCGCCGACCAGGTGCTGCTCTCCGGCGTGCAGGGCATTACCGACCTGATCACCACCCCGGGCCTGATCAACCTCGACTTCGCCGACGTGAAGTCCGTCATGCAGGGCGCCGGCTCGGCGCTGATGGGCATCGGCTCCGCCCGCGGCGAGGACCGGGCCGTCAAGGCCGCCGAGCTGGCCATCGCGTCTCCGCTGCTGGAAGCTTCGATCGACGGTGCGCACGGCGTGCTGCTGTCGATCCAGGGCGGATCGGACCTGGGCCTGTTCGAGATCAACGAGGCCGCCCGGCTGGTGCAGGAGGTCGCACACCCCGAGGCGAACATCATCTTCGGCGCCGTCATCGACGATGCACTCGGCGACGAAGCCCGGGTGACCGTCATCGCCGCCGGCTTTGACCAGGTGGACGTCACCTCCGCTCCGACCCAGAAGCCGGCCGCCGCCCCCGCCGGTACGCCCGCCGTTCCGGCCGCCCAGCCGTCCGTGCCGGTCTCGGAGCCCATGGAGCACAGCTTCAGCGGTGCCATGCCGCAGCACCACGTTCCCGCCGACGCGGGCTTCGACATGGACCTGCCGGCCATCGTCGAGCCGGACCTGAGCGCAGGCCGCGTCGACGACCTGGACGTTCCGGACTTCCTGAAGTAAACCCTCAGGCAGGTCCGGCAGTGTTTTGGTGGAAGCAGCGGGTCCACACCGGCGTGTGGGCCGCTTTTACCGACCGCTCGGCCGGGAACCTTGGCCTGCATGTCGGGGACGACCCCGACACGGTGCTCCGGCGGCGCGCGGCGCTGGAAGACGCCATGGCTGTACCGGCCGGTTCGCTGCGGTTCATGAACCAGGTGCATTCGGCCGTCGCCGCGGTCATCCCCGCCGGCTGCGGGGAGGCCGACGCCACTGAAAGAGCCGCGCCGGCCGACGCGCTGGTCAGTGCCGACGGCGCGGCGCCGCTGGCGGTGATGGTCGCGGACTGCCTGCCGGTCGTGCTGGTGGGAACACGGGCCGACGGCGGGCCCGCCACCGCCGTGGCCCATGCTGGCCGCCGCGGACTGCTCGACGGGGTGCTGGCCAACACCGTCGCCCGGCTCCGCGAGGCCGGTTCGGGCGAATTGCGGGCCTGGATCGGTCCCTCCATCTGCGGGGCCTGCTATGAGGTTCCCGAGCAGATGCAGGCCGAGGCGGTTGCCCGGATTCCCCAACTGGCGGCGAGGACAGCCTGGGGGACGCCGGCTTTGGACCTTGCCGCCGGAGCCAGGGCAGAGCTGGCCGGGCTCGGTGTGGACGTGCATCAGGTGGCCGGCTGCACCCGGGAGGACGAAAGGCTCTACTCCTACCGGCGCGATCAACAAACCGGCCGGTTCGCCGGCCTTGTCTGGAAGGACGCATGAGTACCGACGCCCGCAAGTCCGAACTCGCAGCGAACCTGGAACGTGTCCGGGCACGGATTGCCCGGGCCGCCGCGGGGCGATCCACGGAGCCGGAACTGATCGTCGTGACGAAGTTCTTCCCGGCCTCCGACGTTGCGCTGCTGCATGACCTGGGCGTCACCGACGTCGGCGAAAACCGGGACCAGGAAGCGGCCGCGAAGGCCGCCGAGCTTGCCGGTGCCGGGCTCCGCTGGCACTTCATCGGGCAACTGCAGACGAACAAGGCAAAGTCCGTGGTGCGGTACGCGGATGTGGTCCATTCGGTGGACCGGCGGCAACTCGTCACCGCCCTCGGCAAGGCCGTGATGGCCGAGCAGGAACGGCGGGAGGCGGCCGGGCTCGGACCACGGTCGCACCTGGACTGCCTGATCCAGGTGAACCTTGACGAGAGCGGCGCCGGGCAGGCCGCGGGCACGGCGGCCCGCGGCGGTGCCCGGCCCGAGGACATCCCGGCGCTGGCCGATGCCCTCGGCGACACCGAGGGACTAAACCCCGCCGGGCTGATGGCCGTCGCACCGCTGGGCGCAGACCCTGCCCGCGCATTCGGCCGGCTGGTCGAACTGTCGCAGCGGCTTCGGGAACAGCATCCCGGCGCCGGCCTGGTGTCGGCGGGCATGAGCCAGGACCTCGAAGCGGCGGTCGCCGCGGGCGCGACACACCTCCGCGTCGGTTCCGATGTCCTCGGCCCGCGACCAGCCGTGGGGTAGCGTTTTGGCTAGGCAGACTCCTTGCCGGGCCGGCCGATCCGGGACCTGGCAAGGCGCGACAGCAGCGCTGAAGACAGGATGGGAGCGACCATGGCAGGCACACTGCGCAAGACAATGATTTATCTTGGGCTCGCCGATGGTGACGAGCACTACGAAGCCGAGCAGGCAGACACGCCCGCTCGAGATGAGGAGCAGCCTGTGGACCAGCCCCGTCAGGAGCGCCGCCCCGAGCCCGCCCCGCCGGTGAAGCAGGTTGCCGAGGAATACCGGGCGCCGGTGACGCCGATCAAGCGCGCTCCGTCGGCCCGCGAGGACGCTACCGTGCTGCACCAGATCACCACCGTGCATCCGCGGTCGTACAATGATGCCAAGATCATTGGCGAAAGTTTCCGCGACGGCATTCCGGTGATCATGAACGTCACGGACATGGGCGAAGCGGAAGCCAAGCGTTTGGTCGACTTTTCCGCCGGCTTGGTCTTCGGACTGCACGGCAGCATCGAGCGGGTCACGAACAAGGTCTTCCTGCTCTCGCCGTCGAGCGTTGAAGTGCTGGGCGAGGACCGGAAGTCCAGCGACCAGCAGGCCAGCTTCTTTAACCAGAGCTAGCCCGCAGCTACGTCCGGCAGGCGTGCCGCCAGCCTTACTCCTTCTAGCGCTAGGAATCGTGGAACCGGCGTGTCCCTCATTTTCGTCCTGCTCTACCTGATCTTGATGCTGTTCCAGCTGTCCCTGATCGTGCGGATCGTCTTTGAAATCGTGCAGGCCTTCGCCCGGCGCTGGCGGCCGCGCGGCATCGCGCTCGTCGCGGCGTCGGCGGTCTACTCCGTGACCGACCCTCCCATGAAGGCCCTCCGGCGGCTCATTCCGCCGCTGCGAATCGGAGGATTCGCGCTCGATCTTGCGTTCCTGGTCCTGTTCCTTGCCGTCACGATCGCCATGGCGATCGTGGCCGGTCTGGCCTGACCCGAGGCGCGTTAGTGTTCGTCTCCGAAACGATATATTCTGATTCAGATATAGCTGGCGGATGCCCGTTGCACGGCGGATATTCGCTACCGTTGTTATGAATCCAGCACGTAGCATTCATGACCCACGAACCAGTATGAGGTGACCAGATGGCTTTGACGCCAGAAGACGTTGTCAACAAGCGGTTCCAGCCGACCAAGTTTCGCGAAGGCTATGACCAGGACGAGGTCGACGATTTCCTAGATGAGATCGTCGTCGAACTCCGCCGGCTGAACCAGGAGAACGACGAACTTCGCAAGAAGCTGGCCGAAGCCACGTCGAACCAGGGTCCGGAGGCCTCCGTGCCGGCTCCGGTCTCCGCCGCCCCGAAGACCGAGCAGGTCCGGGAACCGGTCAAGGAAGAGCCCAAGGAAGAGCCCAAGCCGAAGGAAGAGCCGAAGCCGGCCCCCGCGGCCGTTCCGGCATCCGGGACCGGGCACACCGCGGCCGCCGAGTCCGCCGCAGGCGTGCTGGCCATGGCCCAGAAGCTCCACGACGAGTACGTCACCGCCGGTGTGGAGCAGCGGGACAAGATCATTGCCGAGGCACAGCTGGAAGCCAGCAGCCTGGTCAACGACGCCGAAGAGAAGAGCCGCAAGACCCTGGGCAACCTCGAGCAGCAGAAGGCCGTGCTGGAGCGCAAACTGGAGCAGCTGCGTGGATTCGAACGCGACTACCGGGCCCGCCTGAAGGCGTACATCGAAGGCCAGCTGCGGGATTTGGAAGCCCGCGGATCCTTCGCTGCCCCCGAGGTCAAGGACAGCGCGGACGCGTAAGCGCGGAAGATAACCGCCAGCCCCGTGCCACGGGGCTCCCAATGGCCGGCGCCGGGATTACCCTGCCGCCGGCCATTGGCTTTGGGCGCCCCGCCCCGGCGCCCGACCGGCACTGAAGACGAGAGAGACATGTCAGAAACTTCACCGGCAGCCGATCGACCCGACGATGGGGCGGCGGCCGCACCGGAACAGCGGAAGGGCGCCGGCCGGTTCATCCTGCTGCTGGCCGGCTGCGCGGCGTTCGCCTATGCCTTCGACCAGCTGACCAAGTGGTGGGTGGTGTCCACCATGACCGAGGGCCAGATCACCCCGGTGCTGCCGCCGCTGCTGCACTGGCACTTCATCCGCAATTCCGGGGCCGCGTTCTCGATCGGCGAGGACTACACGTGGGTGTTCACCATCGTCATGACGGCCGTTTCCGCGGCGATCGTGGTCTACGCGCGCAAGGTCCGGTCCCTGTGGTGGTCCGTGGCGCTCGGCTTCCTGCTCGGCGGCGCGCTGGGCAACCTGACCGACCGACTGTTCCGCGAACCCGGCTTCGGGGTGGGCCACGTGGTGGACTTCATCGCCTTCCCCAACTTCGCCATCTTCAACATTGCCGACTCCGCCGTGGTGGGAGCGGTCATCCTGTGGTGCGTGTTGACCTTCATGGGCATCGGAATGGACGGTACCCGGGAGGCCCCCAAGGCCGCGGACAAGCCGGCCGGCGACGGCAAGGCGGCGGGGGAGAGCGGTGACTGACGACGTCAGGGTCGTGGAGCTGGACGCCCGGACAGCCGGCGCGCGGGCCGATACCGCGGTGGCCGCGCTGCTGGGAGTATCCCGCTCGGCGGCCGCAGCACTCCTCGGCGACGGACGCGTGGAATTGGACGGCCGGGTTATCGCCAAGTCGGAGAAGCTCCCGCAGCAGGGAAGCCTGCGCATTGCCGTACCCGAACAGCGGGATCCGCTCGCCGTCGTTGTGGAAGAGGTAGAGGATTTGAAGATTCTCGGAGACGAGGACGATTTCGTCGTCATCGACAAGCCGGTGGGCGTTGCCGCCCACCCGTCGCCGGGCTGGGTCGGCCCGACCGTCGTCGGCGCCCTGGCCGCCCGGGGCTACCGGATTTCGACGTCAGGCGCCGCCGAGCGGGCCGGCATCGTCCACCGCCTCGACGTGGGAACCTCCGGCGTCATGGTGGTCGCCAAGACCGAACACGGCTACACCCTGCTGAAGCGCGCGTTCAAGGAACGCACGGTGGACAAGGTCTACCACGCGCTGGTCCAGGGACTGCCGGACCCGCTGGAGGGCACCATCGATGCGCCGATCGGCCGGCATCCCGGCTACGACTGGCGGTTCGCCGTGGTCGAAGACGGCCGCAACTCGATCACCCACTACGAGGTACTCGAGGCCTTCGGCAGGGCTTCGCTGGTCGAGGTGCACTTGGAGACCGGCCGCACGCACCAGATCCGCGTGCACTTTTCCGCGCTGCGGCATCCGTGTGCCGGCGACCTGACATATGGCGCGGACCCCAAACTCGCCGCCGCACTGGGACTGACCCGGCAGTGGCTGCACGCCAAGAAACTTGGCTTCCACCACCCCGGCAGCGGGGAGTGGGTCGAATACGAGAGCGAGTACCCGCGGGACCTGGCCTACGCGCTGCAGGCGCTGGCCGAACACCGCGTGTAAGCCGGTACCGGCCGACTCCGGCACCTAGAATGAAACGGTGGCAGCAGTGACTTCATCCAAGATCGGCAACGATTCCTTCGTCCACCTTCACAACCACACCGAGTACTCGATGCTCGACGGTGCCGCGCGGCTGACCGACTTGTTCAGCCACGCCGATGAACTGGGCATGAACGCGGTGGCGACGACCGACCACGGGTTCGTTTTCGGCGCCTTCGATTTCTGGAACAAGGCCCGCAACGCCGGCATCAAGCCGATCGTCGGGGTGGAGGCGTATCTGACCCCGGGCACCGCCCGGGCGGACAAGACACGCGTGCGGTGGGGCGACGGCGGACGCAACGACGTCTCCGGCGCCGGCGCCTACACCCACATGACCATGTGGGCCGAGACCACCGAAGGCATGCACAACCTGTTCCGCGCCTCGTCGCTGGCCTCCCTGGAAGGCTACCTCTACAAGCCCCGGATGGACCGCGACCTGCTGCAGACCTACGGCAAGGGGCTGATCGCCACCACCGGCTGCCCGTCCGGCGAGGTCCAGACCAAGCTGCGGCTCGGACTCTACGACGAGGCCAAGCAGGCCGCCTCCGATTTCCGGGACATCTTCGGCAAAGAGAACTTCTACTGCGAGTTGATGGACCACGGCCTGGACATCGAACGCAACGTCCAGGCCGACCTGCGGAAACTGGCCCGCGAACTCGGGCTGCCGTTCGTCGCCACCAACGACCTCCACTACACCCATGCCGAAGACGCCAAGTCGCACGCGGCGCTGCTGTGCGTGCAGTCCGGATCGACGCTGGCCGACCCGAAGCGCTTCAAGTTCGATGCGGACGAGTTCTACCTGAAGTCGCCGGCGGAAATGCGCGCCATCTTCCGCGACGTCCCGGAGGCCTGCGACAACACGCTCCTGATCGCCGAGCGCTGCAACGTGGAGTTCAATACCAAGGCTTCCTACATGCCGCGCTTCCCGGTGCCGGAGGGGGAAAACGAGGAGTCCTGGTTCGTCAAGGAAGTCGAGAAGGGCCTGCACTACCGGTTCCCCCACGGCATTCCCGACGACGTGCGGAAGCAGGCCGAATATGAGATCGGCATCATCCTCCAGATGGGCTTCCCCGGCTACTTCCTGGTGGTCGCCGACTTCATCAACTGGTCGAAGGACCACGGCATCCGCGTGGGACCCGGCCGTGGTTCCGGCGCCGGCTCCATGGTCGCGTACGCGATGCGCATCACCGACCTGAACCCGCTCAAGCACGGGCTGATCTTCGAGCGCTTCCTGAACCCGGACCGCGTCTCGATGCCCGACTTCGACGTCGACTTCGACGACCGCCGCCGCCCCGAGGTGATCAAGTACGTCACCGAGAAGTACGGCGACGACCGCGTCGCCATGATCGTCACCTACGGCACCATCAAGGCCAAGCAGGCGCTGAAGGACTCGTCCCGCGTCATGGGCTATCCGTTCTCCACCGGCGAGCGGCTGTCCAAGGCGATGCCGCCGGACGTCATGGGCAAGGGCCTGACGTTGAAGGAAGTCCACGATCCCAACGCCAAGCGCTACGGCGAGGCCGAGGAGATGCGCGAGCTGCTCAAGTCCGACCAGGAGTCCGCGAAGGTCTTCGAAACCGCGCTGGGCCTGGAGGGGCTGAAGCGCCAATGGGGCGTGCACGCGGCCGGCGTGATCATGTCCTCGGAACCGCTGATCGACATCATCCCGATCATGCGCCGGGAGCAGGACGGCCAGGTCATTACGCAGTTCGACTACCCCACCTGCGAAGGCCTCGGCCTGATCAAGATGGACTTCCTCGGCCTGCGCAACCTGACGATCATCACGGACGCCATCGAGAACATCAAGATGAACCAGGACATCGACCTGGACCTTGAAACGCTCGACCTGGACGACCGGCCGTCCTACGAACTGCTGGCCCGCGGCGATACCCTCGGCGTGTTCCAGCTCGACGGCGGCCCCATGCGGTCCCTGCTGAAGATGATGCGCCCGGACAACTTCGAAGACATCTCCGCCGTCATCGCCTTGTACCGGCCGGGCCCGATGGGCGCGAACTCCCACACCAACTACGCCCTGCGCAAGACCGGCGTCCAGGAGATCACCCCGATCCATCCGGAGCTGGAAGAGCCGCTGCGGGAAATCCTGGATACCACCTACGGCCTGATCGTGTACCAGGAGCAGGTGATGGCGATCGCGCAGAAGGTGGCCGGCTTCTCGCTGGGCCAGGCGGACATCCTGCGCCGCGCCATGGGCAAGAAGAAGAAGTCCGAACTGGACAAGCAGTATGCGGGCTTCCACCAGGGCATGGTGGACCGCGGCTACTCCGAGGCGGCGGTCAAGGCGCTGTGGGACATCCTGCTGCCCTTCTCCGACTACGCGTTCAACAAGGCGCACTCGGCGGCCTACGGCCTGGTGTCCTACTGGACGGCCTACCTGAAGGCGCACTATCCGGCCGAATACATGGCCGCCCTGCTCACCTCGGTGGGCGACGACAAGGACAAGCTGGCGCTGTACCTGAACGAATGCCGGCACATGGGCATCACCGTGCTGCCGCCTGATGTGAACGAGTCGGCGCTGAACTTCACCCCGGTCGGCACGGACATCCGCTTCGGCATGGGCGCCATCCGCAACGTCGGCGCCAACGTGGTGCACGCCATGGTGGCCGCACGCGACGAGAAGGGCAACTTCGCCAGCTTCAGCGACTTCCTGCAGAAGGTCCCGGCCGTGGTGTGCAACAAGCGAACCATCGAGTCGCTGGTCAAGGCCGGCGCGTTCGACTCGCTGGGCCATCCGCGCCGCGCCCTCGCGATGATCCACGAAGAAGCAGTGGACTCGGTCATCGTGCTCAAGCGCAACGAGGCGGCCAACCAGTTCGACCTCTTCAGCGCGTTCGACGACGGCGGCGAAACCGCCGGGGGCCTGTCGGTCGACGTGCCGGACCTGCCCGAGTGGGACAAGAAGGACAAGCTCGCGTTCGAGCGGGACATGCTCGGCCTGTATGTCTCGGACCACCCGCTGCAGGGGCTGGACGGGATCCTGAGCCAGCACGCGGACCTGTCCATCACGTCCGTGATCGGCGAGGACGGCCCGCCGGACGGGCAGATCATCACCATCGCGGGCATGATCACGTCGCTGCAGCGCCGGATCGCCAAGAACAGCGGCAACGCCTACGCCCGCGCCGAGGTCGAGGACCTGGGCGGTTCCATGGAGGTGATGTTCTTCGGGCAGGCCTACGCGCCGATCGCCACCGTGCTCGCGGAAGACCTAATCGTGGTGGTCCGCGGCCGGCTGCAGCGCCGCGACGACGGCGCCGTCACCCTGAATGCCCAGGAGCTCACGGTTCCGGACCTGAGCGACGGGCACTCGGGGCCCGTCGTGATCTCGATGGCCAGCTTCAAGGCCACCGAGTCGGTGGTCACCGCACTGGGCGACGTGCTGCGCACCCACCCGGGCACCACCGAGGTGCAGGTGCGGCTGAACGGCTCGCGCAAGGTCGAGGTGATGAAGCTCGGGGTGGATCTGCGGGTCAATCCGAACCCCTCGCTGTTCGGCGACCTCAAGGTCCTGCTCGGGCCGGCCTGCCTCGATGCCTGACCGGGCGGCGGCGCCGGGTCAGTAGAATGGGTGGGTGACTTCTGCAGCCTCGGCCAACACCTTCACCGATTTCCCCACCCTTGACCTGCGCGGCCGCCGGCTGGGCACCGCCGAACTCAAGGCGGCCATGCCGCGGGCGGAGACCACCTTCGACGCCGCCACCGGCGCCGTAGAGGAAATCATCGGCAAGGTCCGGGCGGGCGGGTTCGCCGCGTTGGCGGAGCTTGCCCGCCGGTTCGACGGGGTGGAGCAACTGCATCCCCGGGTGCCGGCGGCCGCGCTGGACGAAGCCCTGGAACAGCTGGATCCGCAGGTCCGCTCCGGCCTGGAGGAATCGATCGCGCGGGCCCGGCGGTTCGCCGCGGCGCAAAAGCCGGGGGACACCGACGTCGAGATCGGTGACGGAGCGGTGGTGACGCACAAGTGGATCCCGGTGAACCGGGTGGGCCTCTACGTCCCGGGCGGGCTGGCGGTGTACCCGTCATCCGTCGTCATGAACGTGGTGCCCGCCCAGGCCGCCGGCGTGGCGTCCATCGCCCTCGCGTCGCCGCCGCAGAAGGACTTCGGCTCGCTCCCGCACCCGACAATCCTGGCCGCCGCCAGGCTGCTGGGAATCGACGAGGTGTACGCCATCGGCGGCGCGCAGGCGGTGGCGGCGTTCGCCTACGGCGCGCCCGCGAACGGGCACGGCCCGGCGCTGGAGCCGGTGGACGTCGTGACCGGCCCCGGCAACGTCTATGTGGCCACGGCCAAGAGGCTGGTCAAGAGCGTGGTGGGGATCGACGCCGAGGCCGGCACCACCGAGATCGCCATCCTGGCCGACGAGACTGCCAATCCGGCGTTCGTGGCCGCCGACCTCATCAGCCAGGCCGAGCACGACCCGCACGCCGCCTCCGTCCTGATCACGGCTTCTGAGGAACTGGCGGCGGCAGTGCGCCGGGAACTCGGCGAGCAGGTCGCCCGAACCAAACACGCCGCCCGCGTCCGCGAGGCGCTGTCCGGCCCGCAGTCGGGGACCATCCTGGTGGACGGGCTGGAACAGGGCATCGCCGTCTGCGACGCCTACGCCGCCGAACACCTGGAGATCCAGACCGCCGACGCGGCCGGGGTAGCCGCCCGCATCCGCAACGCCGGAGCGATCTTCGTGGGCGACTACAGCCCGGTGAGCCTGGGCGACTACTGCGCCGGCTCCAACCACGTGCTGCCCACCAGCGGCACCGCCACCTTCGCCAGCGGCCTGAACGTGACGACCTTCCTGCGCGCCGTCCAGGTGGTCAATTACGGCGACGCGGCGCTGCGGGAAGTCAGCGGGCACATCGCCGCGCTGGCCCGCGCCGAGGACCTCCCGGCCCACGGCGACGCCGTCGCCATCCGGTTCGCCTGAACGGGCCCAAACCCCAACATGTAGTAATCACAGTCTTGTAATTCACCTAGATATGGTTCTAGGATGAATAAGTTGGCTGTCCCGAGGGAAGGAGTGTGGCGTGTACTGTCCGTTCTGCCGCAACTCCGATTCCCGGGTGGTGGACAGCCGGCTGACCGATGACGGTTCCGCGATCCGGCGGCGCCGCCAGTGTCCGGCCTGCGGGCGGCGCTTCACCACGGTGGAGACCACCAGCCTCAGCGTGATCAAGCGCTCCGGGGTCAGCGAGCCGTTCAGCCGAACCAAGGTCGTCAACGGCGTGCGCAAGGCCTGCCAGGGCCGTCCCGTGACGGAAGACGACCTGGCCATGCTGGCCCAGGAAGTCGAAGAGTCGGTCCGCGCCAGCGGTGCCGCGGAAATCGACGCGCATGAGGTGGGCCTGGCCATCCTGGGGCCGCTGAAGAAGCTGGACCTGATCGCCTACCTGCGGTTCGCCAGCGTCTACCAGGGCTACGAATCGCTGGAGGATTTTGAATCCGCGATCGACCAGCTGCGCCACGATGCGCAGAGGAACGGCCAGCAGGGGCCCGAAGGCCGGCAACGGCCGTTGACAGCGCAGTAGCGCGACCAAGACTCCGGTGGCGGCTGCGGAGGGGAAGCCGAGGCCGCCACCGGCACCAACCTCCCGGTTGCCGGCCTATTTGGCGAAGCCGAAGTGCAGGGCCGCCTGCAGGGCCGCCCCCACGATGCCGGCGTTGTTGCGCAGCTGGGCCGGGATGATCGGCGTGGCCAGCTGAAGCCGGGGCAGGAAGTCCTCGCTGCGTTTCGAGATGCCGCCGCCGATGATGAACAGCTCCGGCGAGAACAGGAACTCGACGTGCGAAAAGTACCGCTGCAGGCGCTGCGAGTACTCCGCCCAGTCCAAGCCGTCGCGTTCGCGGGCCACGGCGGAAGCCTTCGACTCGGCGTCGTGCCCGTCCAGCTCCAGGTGGCCCAGCTCGGCGTTCGGGACCAGCTTGCCGTCGAAGATGAATGCGGAGCCGATGCCCGTGCCCAGGGTGATGACCAGCACGGTTCCCTTCACCCCCGCACCCGCCCCGTAGCGGACCTCCGCCAGGCCGGCCGCGTCGGCGTCGTTCATCACCTGGACGGGGCGGGACATCCGGTGCGTGAGCAGCGCGTCCACGTCGGTCCCGATCCAGCGCTCGTCCACGTTGGCCGCCGACCGTGCAATGCCGTGGCGGATGATGGCGGGGAATGTCACGCCCACCGGCCGGTCGGATTCCGGTCCCTCCGGGCGGGCGCTGAGTTCTTTGACGATGCGCGCGACGACGTCGGCCACGGCCTCCGGACTGGACGGACGGGGCGTGTCATAGCGGATGCGGTCGCCGACCAGGATGCCCTTTTTGAGGTCGACGATGCCGCCCTTGATGCCGGTTCCGCCGATATCGATGCCGATCGCCGACCGGGCCGCCCGCTTGGCTGCCTTCTTGGCCACGATGTCCTCGGTCGCCATGCCACCTCCGTGCGCGTTGAGACCCGGCGTGCCTCGCCGGACTACCGGAAGCCTACCCGCTGTCTCCGGCGGTGTCAGGCTGCGAAAAGCTAGGGGAGGGTAAGGATTTCCGCCCCGGTCTCGGTGACCACCAGCGTGTGCTCGAACTGGGCGGTCCGCCTGCGGTCCTTCGTGACGACCGTCCAGTTGTCATCCCACATCTCCCACTCGATCGTGCCCAGGGTCAGCATGGGCTCGATGGTGAAAACCATGCCCGGCTCGATCGCCCGGCTGTAGGCCGGGGCGGCATCGTAGTGCGGGATGATCAGGCCGGTGTGGAAGGCCTCGCCGACGCCGTGGCCGGTGAAATCGCGGACCACGCCGTAGCCGAAACGCCTGGCATAGGACTCGATGCTCCGGCCGATCACGTTGATCTCCCGTCCCGGGGCCACGGCCTTGATGCCGCGGCGCAGCGACTCCTGGGTGCGCTCGACCAGCAGGCGGGACTCTTCATCGACGTCGCCGACCAAAAAGGTATAGTTCGTGTCCCCGTGGACGCCGTCCAGATACGCGGTGATATCGATGTTGACGATGTCCCCGTCCTGCAGCACGGTGGTATCCGGAATGCCGTGGCAGATCACTTCATTCACCGAGGAACAGATCGATTTGGGGAAGCCGCGATAGCCCAGGCAGGAGGGATACGCGCCGTGGTCCAGCAGGAATTCATGCCCGATGCGGTCCAACTCGTCGGTGGTCACGCCCGGCTCGATGTGCTTGCCCACCTCCACGATGGCCTGTGCGGCGATCCGTCCGGCGACGCGGATTTTCTCGATGGTCTCCGGCGTCTTGACCTCCGAGCCGGTGAATTTGGCCGGCGCCGGCTTCCACGCGTACTCGGGCCGGACGATCGAAGGGGGAACGGGCAACGGGGGGCTGACGGTGCCTTGAACGAGGGTTCCGACGGGTGCTGTTGCTGCGTTGTGGGGCATAGTATCGATCATATAGGTGCTGCAGAGGTGCCCGACAGCGGAGGGGCAACAGCCTTCGCACGCTGCCGGGCGCCGTCAACGTAAGGAGGCCGGCATGGCGGATTTCTGGTACAACGTGGTCACCCATCAGGTGGAAGTGGGCGCCCAGTCCGACTGGACGCAGCTGATCGGCCCCTACGAGACCCGCGAAGAGGCCGAGCACGCACTGGAAAAGGTGCAGCGGCGCAACGAGGAGTGGGACGCGGAGGACGACTGACCCGCCGGCGCCTGCTCCGGGCGCGGGGTTTACGGATCCAAAGGACGGGGTGCCTAGAAGGAGTGCTCCGGGCCGGGGAACACGCCGTCCTGGACGTCCGAGCGGAAGGCGGCGGCGGCGTCGGAAATGATGGTGCGCACGTCCGCATACTGTTTGACGAACTTCGCCATCTTGCCGCCGCGCAGGCCGACCATGTCCTGCCAGACCAGGACCTGGCCGGTGGTCGACGGTCCGGCCCCGATCCCGATCGTGGGGACACGCAGGGCCTGGTCCACCTTGGCGGCCGCCTCGGCCGGAACCATCTCCATGAGCACGGCGAAGGCTCCGGCCGCTTCCAGGGCCAGGGCGTCGTCGATGAGCCGTTCGGCGTCGTCGCCGCGGCCCTGCACCCGGTAACCGCCCAGCGCATGCTCGCTCTGCGGAGTGAAGCCGATATGCGCCAGTACCGGAACTCCGGCCTGCACCATGGCCCGGACGGTGTCCGCATAGTAGGCGCCGCCCTCCATTTTCACCGCGTGGACGCCGGTCTCCTTCAGGAAGCGCACGGCCGTTTCCACCGCCTGCGCCGGCGACACCTCGTAGCTGCCGAAGGGCAGGTCGGCAACGACGAACGCGCTGCGGGCCGAGCGGGCGACCGCCCGGCAGAGCGGCAGCATCTCGTCCACGGTGATCGGCAGGGAGGTCTCGTTGCCCAGGACGTTGTTGGACGCCGAGTCCCCGATCAGCAGCACCTCGATGCCGGCGGCGTCGAAAATCTCCGCGGTGTACTGGTCATACGCCGTCAACATGGCGAAGCGCCGGCCCTCGTCCTTGGCCTGCTGCAGGTGGTGGATGCGGGTGCGGCGGGCCGGGCGGGAAGCCGATGCCGCCGCCGGCGTGCCGTAAGGAGCCGGCTGCTCGGCGCCGGAAGACTGTGAAGTGGGCATGTGGTAGAGCCTAATCCTCAGGCGTCCGCTTCCTCCACTCTGGCGCGGACGCGTTACCGGGGGCGCCAACTTCGGTTGTGCTGCCAGTAGGCTAAAGGGAAGCAGACCACCGCAGGCTTTGGCATGCAGTTTTTGGATGCCGTGGCCCGGACACAGCGAAAGGCAGCACATGGACCGTCAGCAGGAATTCGTCCTCCGTACCATCGAGGAACGCGACGTGCGCTTTGTCCGGCTCTGGTTCACCGACATCGTCGGGTCGCTGAAATCCGTGGCGCTGGCCCCTGCGGAGGTCGAAGGCGCCTTCGAGGAGGGGCTCGGCTTCGACGGCTCCTCTATTGAAGGACTGGCCCGGGTCTTCGAGTCCGACATGCTGGTCCAGCCGGATCCCACCACGTTCCAGATCCTGCCGTGGCGGGGCGAAGCGGAGCAAACGTCCCGGATGTTCTGCGACGTGCTCACCCCCGACGGCGAACCGTCCACCGCCGACCCGCGCAATGTCCTCAAGCGGACGCTGGGCAAGGCCGCGGAGATGGGCTTCACTTGCTACACGCACCCCGAAATCGAGTTCTACCTGCTCAAGTCCGACCAGCTGGGTCCGGACGGGGTCCCGGTGCCCGTGGACCACGCCGGGTATTTTGACCACGTGCCCGGCGGTGTTGCCCAGGACTTCCGCCGCACCGCGGTGACCATGCTGGAAAACGTGGGCATCTCGGTGGAGTTCAGCCACCACGAGGACGGGCCCGGCCAAAACGAAATCGACCTCCGGTACGCCGATGCCCTGCAGACCGCGGACAACATCATGACCTTCCGCACGGTGGTCAAGGAAGTGGCGTTGATGGAGGGCATCTACGCCACCTTCATGCCCAAGCCGTTCTCCGACCACCCGGGTTCCGGCATGCACACGCACTTTTCGCTGTTCGAGGGAGACTCGAACGCCTTCTTCGAAGCCGGCGCCGAATTCCAGCTCTCCAAGACGGCGCGCCAGTTCATGGCCGGGATCCTGCGCCATGCACCCGAATTCACCGCCGTCACCAACCAGTTCGTTAACTCCTACAAGCGCCTGTGGGGCGGGGGAGAGGCCCCCAGTTACGTGTCCTGGGGCCACAACAACCGGTCGGCGCTGCTGCGGGTGCCGCTGTACAAGCCGAGCAAGGGCCAGTCCGCCCGGGTGGAATACCGGGGCATCGACTCGGCGGCCAACCCCTACCTGTCCTACGCGGTGCTCCTGGGCGCCGGGCTCAAGGGCATCGAGGAGGGCTACGAGTTGCCGCCGGCCGCCGAGGACGACGTGTGGAGCCTGAGCACCGCCGAGCGGCGGGCCATGGGCCTTGACCCGTTGCCGTCCAGCCTGCATGACGCCATCCGCACCATGGAGGAGTCGGAGCTGGTGGCCGGGATCCTGGGCGAACAGGTGTACGAGATTTTCCTGCGCAACAAGCGGGCCGAGTGGCACGACTACCGCCTGCAGGTCACCCCGCACGAGCTGAAGCGCAACATCGGAATCCTCTAGGGCGGACACGTGCTGACGAACCGGCGCTTGATCGCCCGAGGATTCCACGATCTGGAGCGCAGCACCCGGTTCCTGCGGGCCAGGGAACTGTCCGGCATCAGCCAGGAGCGGCTGGAGGCCGGGTTCGCGGTCAGCGCCGACCCGGACCAGGCGCTGGTGTCGCTGGTGCGACTGCTGGAGAAAAACCCGTCACTGGCGGACGTCATCAACATGGGCGGCGACGGCAGCGAAGCCCTGTTCCGGCTGCTCGGGGCTTCCGAGGCCCTGGCTGACTTCCTGCTCCGCCGGCCGGAGCATCTGGACGTCCTCGACACGGACATCGGACCGGAACCCGGCCGGGTGCCGGCATCCCGCCTGCGCAGCTCGCTGCTGCGATCCGTCGGCGCGGACCCCTTGTCGGGACAGCCGGTCGCCTCGTTGACGGGCAAGGAGGCCTACGTCGCGCTGCGGAGCACGTACCGCCGGCACCTGTCCGAACTGGCGATCCGGGACCTCTCCGCGGCCTCGCCGGTCGACTTCCTGCCGGACGCCGCCCGGGAACTGGCGGACCTGGCCGCGGCCGCGCTGGACGCCGGGCTTGCGGTGGCCCGGGCCGAAGCAGCGGAACGTTACGGCGCCGGCGACGTCGCGGCGGTGCGGCTGGCCATTATCGGCATGGGCAAGTGCGGGGCCGGGGAGCTGAACTATATTTCCGACGTCGACGTGGTGTACGTCGTCGAGGCCGACGGGCTCGCCGACACCGAGGCCGGGGTGATCGGCGCGGCGCTGGCCAGCGGAACGGCCCGCGCCATCTCCTCGCCCGGCCCGGAACCAGGGCTCTGGGAAGTCGACGCCAACCTGCGCCCGGAGGGCAAGGACGGTCCGCTGGTCCGGACGCTGGACTCGCACCTGACGTATTACCGGCGCTGGGCGCAGAGCTGGGAGTTCCAGGCACTCCTGAAGGCCCGGGCCGTGGCCGGGGACGCCGAGCTGGGCCGCCGGTACGAGGAAGCGGTGTCGCCGCTGGTGTGGTCCTCGTCGGAACGGGAAGGGTTCGTCGAGTCGGTGCAGTCGATGCGCCGCCGGGTCACCGAAAACATCCCGGCCCATGAGCGCGGCCGCCAGATCAAGCTGGGCCGCGGCGGGCTTCGCGACGTCGAATTCACGGTCCAACTGCTGCAGCTGGTGCATGCCCGGGTAGACGAATCCATCCGCCAGCGCGACACGACGTCGGCCATCGCGGCGCTGAGCACGGCGGGCTACATCTCGCGCGCCGACGCACAGGAATTCGATGAGGCCTACCGGTACCTGCGCGTCCTGGAACACCGGATCCAGTTGGTGCACCTGCGCCGGACCCACTTGATGCCCGACGACGAGCAGGCGCAGCGCGTGCTGGCCAAAGCCGCGCAGGGAGCGCTGCTCGAGAGGCGGCCGGCGCCGGCCGAGTTGCTGGACAAATGGCAGCAGACCAAGCGCAGGGTGCGGGCGCTGCACGAGCGCATCTTTTACCGGCCGCTGCTGGCCGCAGCCTCCAACCTGAGCCTGGACGAGGTGCGGCTGACCCCGGAGGCGGCGCAGGGCCGGCTGGCCGCGCTGGGCTACCAAGACCCGCGGGGTGCGATGCGTCATATCGAGGCCCTGACCGGCGGGGTCAGCAGGAAGGCGTTGCTGCAGCGCCAGCTGCTCCCGGTCTTGCTGGAATGGATCGCTTCCGGCGTGGACCCGGACGCGGGCCTGCTGGGCTTCCGCCGGCTGAGCGAACGGCTGGGAGACTCGCACTGGTACCTGGGCATGCTGCGGGACTCGAGCTCGGCCGCCGAACGCCTGTGCCACATCCTTTCCAGCAGCCGCTTCATCACGGACCTGCTGGAGGTCTCGCCGGAGTCCACGGCCTGGCTGGGCACCGACAAGGACCTCGTACCGCTCAGCTTCGACGCCCAGTGGCAGGAAATCCGGTCCAAGATGTCCCGCCATCCGGTGCCCGAGGAGGCCATCCGGCTGATCCGGCTGATCCGGCGCCGGGAAACGCTGCGCATTGCGCTCGCCGACTCCTCCGGGCTGCTGGAGCAGTCCCAGGTCGGGGCCGCTCTTGCGGACGCCGACCGTGCCGCCGTGCTCGGCGCGCTCCACGTCGCGGAAACCTCCGTGCTGGAGTCCGAGGAACGGCTGACGGCCCTGTTGGTGGTGGCCATGGGCCGGCAGGGCGGACGGGAAATCAGCTACGGCTCGGATGCCGACGTCATGTACGTGCACCGGCCCTTGCCGGGGGCCGACCCCGGCCTGGCCCAGCAGCAGGCGGAGCGCATTGTCACGCGGATCTCTTCCCTCCTGAAGCAGCCCTGCACACCCCCGGTGCTGGCCGAACGGGTGCTCGAAGTGGATGCGGCGCTACGGCCGGAAGGCAAGAACGGGCCGATGGTGCGCTCGCTGGACTCCTACCGCGAGTATTACCAACGCTGGTCCCTGGTCTGGGAGGCGCAGGCCTTGCTGCGCGCCCGCCCGATGGCCGGCGACGACAACCTGGCGGACGAGTTCATCGCGCTCGTGGATCCGATCCGCTACCCGGAGGGGCTGGGAAGCGATCAGGTGCGCGAAATCCGCCGGATCAAGGCGCGGGTGGAATCGGAGCGGCTCCCGCGCGGCGCCGATCCGGCCCGCCATCTGAAGCTGGGCCGCGGGGGACTCAGCGACGTGGAGTGGCTGGTGCAGCTGCTGCAGCTGGAGCACGCCCGGAAGCTCCCGGAGCTGCGCACCACCAACACGCTCGACGCGCTCTCCGCCATCGCCGCCGCCGGGCTGCTGCCGGGCGAGGACGCCGCCGCCCTCGGGCGAAGCTGGAGCCTTGCCACCCGGATCCGGTCGGCCAATGTGATCTGGGCGGGCAAGAACTCGGACGTGCTGCCGGCCTCGCGCCGGGACCTCGAAGCGGTGGCACGCTGGTGCGGTTACGAGCCCGGGAACGCTGCGGCGATCGAGGAAGACTACCTGCGCCTGACCCGCCGCGCCCGGGCCATCTTCGAGCGCTACTTCTACGGTTACGGCACCTAGCCTCCCCGACGCCAAGTGGTGCTGCCGGTCACCGGTCTGTACCCTCAATGAGGATCTTTTGCGCCTTGCACAGGCTGTACAGGCGTGCCCTGAGAACAAATCTAGGAGCTGTTTAGTTTGCACACCCTCCAACGCACCGGGCTGGGACGGCGCCTGCTGGCCCTGACCGGACTGCTGGCGGTGCTCTCGCTGGTCTTCGGCGGCAACGCGGCCGCGGCCGCGGCCCAGGCGCCGCAGAGCGCCAGCGGCAAGAGCTACGTCATCGGTACCGACACGACGTTCGCCCCCTTCGAGTTCCGCCAGGGCGGCGAACTGGTCGGCATCGACATGGACCTGCTGCGGGCGATCGCCGAGAACCAGGGTTTCGAGGTGGAAATCCGGTCGCTCGGGTTCGACGCCGCGCTGCAGGCGCTGCAGTCCAACCAGGTGGATGGAGTCATCGCCGGCATGTCCATCACGGACGAGCGCCGGCAGGTCTTCGACTTCTCCGACCCGTACTTCGACTCGGGTGTGCAGATGGCCGTGGCGCAGAGCAACAACGAGATCACCTCTTACGAGGACCTCGCGGGCGAGACGGTCGCGGTCAAGCGCGGCAGCGAGGGTGAAGCCTTCGCCGACTCCATCGCCGAAGAGTACGGTTTCACGGTCAAGCCGCTGGACCAGTCGGCCACCATGTACGACGACGTCAAGGCCGGCAACTCCGTGGCAGTCTTCGACGACTACCCGGTGCTGGCCTACGGCATCGCCCAAAACAACGGGCTGAAGGCCGTCACGGAGAAGGAACGCGGAAGTTCCTACGGCTTCGCGGCCAACAAGGACCAGAACCCCGAACTGATCCAAGCCTTCAACGCCGGCCTGGCCGAGCTCAAGGCCAGCGGCGAATACCAGCAGATCCTGGACAAGTACCTCGCTTCGCCGGAGACTGCCGGGAAGAGCAGCTTCTGGCAGCTGCTGACCGACAGCCTCCCCGCCCTGATGAAGGGCCTGGGGCTCACGCTGTTCGCCACGGCGGTCTCGATCATCATCGCCCTGGTCCTGGGCGTCGCCTTCGGGTTCCTGAAGGTATCCCGCCGGATCGTGCTGCGCGGGATCGCGACCACCTACGTGGGCATCTTCCGCGGCACGCCGTTGCTGGTCCAGGCGTTCTTCTTCTACTTCGGCCTGCCGCAGCTGACCGGGGCGCCGATCGACGTCCTCACCGCCGGCGTGCTGACGCTGAGCCTGAATGCCGGCGCCTACATGACGGAGATCGTCCGCGGCGGCATCCAGTCCGTGGATCCAGGCCAGATGGAAGCCAGCCGCAGCCTGGGCCTGGGCTACGTCAAGTCCATGCAGAAGGTCGTGATCCCGCAGGCGGTCAAGATCATGACCCCCAGCTTCATCAACCAGTTCGTCATCACGCTCAAGGACAGCTCCCTGCTCGCGGTCATCGGTTTCGCCGAACTGACCTACCAGGGCCAGCAGATCTACGCCTCCAACTTCCGTACCGGCGAAACGCTGCTGATCGTGGCGGCGTTGTACTTCGTGGTGATCACCGCGCTGATCAAGCTTTCCAACATCCTGGATAAGAGGTTCAACAAGTGAGCAAGATTCACGTCGCCGGACTCAGAAAAAGCTTTGGCAGCAACGAGGTCCTCAAGGGCCTCGACGTCGAGGTGGCCGAAGGCGAAGTCGTCTGCGTGATCGGGCCGTCCGGCTCCGGCAAGTCGACCTTCCTGCGCTGCCTGAACAAGCTGGAGGACATCAGCGGGGGAACCGTGGTGGTTGACGGTTTCGACCTGACCGACCCGAAGGTCGACCTGGACAAGGTGCGCCAGCACATCGGCATGGTCTTCCAGCACTTCAACCTGTTCCCGCACAAGTCCGTGTTGGAGAACATCATGCTGGCCCCGGTGGAGCTCAAGAAGCTCGGCAAGGCCGAAGCACGCAGCAAGGCCCTGGAGCTGCTGGAGAGGGTCGGGCTGTCCGAGAAGGCCGACGCCCGCCCGGCCCAGCTCTCCGGCGGACAGAAGCAGCGCGTGGCCATCGCGCGGGCACTGGCCATGAATCCCGACATCATGCTCTTCGACGAGGCCACCAGCGCCCTGGACCCGGAGATGGTGGGGGAGGTGCTGCAGGTCATCAAGGACCTGGCGGCGGAAGGCATGACCATGGTGGTGGTCACCCACGAGATGGGCTTCGCCCGCGAAGTCTCGGACCGCGTCATCTTCATGGCCGACGGCAACATCGTGGAGGAAGGCAGGCCGGAGGCACTCTTCGGCGCCCCGCAGCAGGCACGTACCCAGGACTTCCTGGCCAAGGTCCTCTGAGGTCCTCCGACCGGCCGACGGCGGTGCCCTCCGATGCGCGGGGGCGCGCCGCCGTCGGGCCCCGCCCTGTAGGTGTGTGGCCGGGAACAGGGCGCCGGGCTAGGCTGAGGCCGGAACCCAACCGAAGGAGGCGCCGGACATGACCGACATCGATGTGCTTGGACGCGAACACCTGGCCGTGGCCGTCGGAGCGCCGCACGGCCGCAGTGCCGCCTTGGTGGCCCAGGACGGTCCGCTGCGCCAGACGGTGTTGGCCTTGAAGGCCGGGGCGGAGCTGGGGGAGCACAACGCCCCGCTGGCCGGCACGCTGCTGGTCCTGGAAGGGGCGGTCACCGTGGTGTCCGCGTCCGGCCGCATGGCCGTCAACCAGAACCAGCTCGCCGTGATCCCGCAGGAGCGGCACTCGGTGGAGGCGTCCGAGGACTCGGTGTTCCTGCTGACAGCCGTCACCGAGACACGCCGGGACAGCTGAACGGCGCCGCCGAGACCCACCGGGACAGCCGAGCAACGCGCCGGGCCTTGCCCGCATGGCGCGTCGCGCGTCACCTGCGCAGCGCGCTGCGGATGATCGCCACCACTCCCGCGAACAGCAGCGCGGTGGCCGTCAGCACCAGCGAATAGGCGACCCCGACGCGCAAAATGACCAGGAACACCAGGAAGGCAACGGCAGCGCCGATGAGCGCGGCCCTGACCGGTCGCGGCGTGCGGCCCTGAGGTGCGGGCTCCCCGCTTTCGCCCATGGGCTTCATTTTGCCACGCCTCGCAGTCACAGCCGAGGATCTCAGCTGCCATCAGAAAGTGGTGGGGCGAAGAGGCTATCGACCGGTGGTCGACACTTTTAGAAGCGCGGGCCGAGATGGCGCGGCTCTATGATCTGCTGAACAGTGCAATCGAGCGCCCTGAGCATTACGGTTGCACTCGGCGTCAGCGAGTACGGTCCGGCGCCACCGAGATAAAAGGCGACTGCACTGGACCGCAGTTTCGTGCCGCGCGCCTCGTGTTAGTGTCGGCCGTGTTAAAGATGCCTTGTATCCTGCTGAGGTATCGACGGAAATCAGCGAGGGCACGAGGTAAGCGGGCACATGTTGGGACCCACACTGACGCTGCGCCCGCTATTCATCACGCGGATAGCCTTTTTCGCGGGTACGTTGCTGTTTCTGATAGTGCTCTTCTTCGAGGTCAAAGCCGGCCCTGGCCCTTCTGGACGCGTGGGGGATCACCCCTTCGGGTCGGTGCCAGATGTCATATTGTTTGTGCTTCTTATGGGCGCCCTGCTGCTCACCGGCTGGCGAAACTGGCGGTTGGGTGTGCAAGTATCCGCCGCTGATCTAACAGTGTTCGGAGTCTTTCGGGATCGTACGGTCCCGCGGTCCGCAGTCCGGGACATCACCATGAACTCTCTGCTCGTGTGGGAAGGGGCAGATGGGCAGATCCGGACCACGCCGATCACGGCGTTTTTAGAACTGGGTGGCGTGCTTGGCTTCGTAGCCCGTCACAACGAGCGGAGTCTCGCGCAATTGCGGGACGAGATCCGACCGAAGAATTGATGACCCAAGCGATGATGCAGGCACGTGCTGGTGGATCCCCTGAGCATGGAAGCTTGGCCGCGTTTGGCGCTTCATCGCAACCGAGATTAACGCATACGAAATTTCGCAGAAGACGGCAGCACTAACCAGACCTGCGGCATGACTACGCCTCACTGTTGATCGCCTCCGGGGTCGGCGTAAAGGTCATCAGCGGTGCAAAGCCAAGACGATGCGCGACACGCCTATGCGCAGATGTTTCCGGACAAAGAGGAGTCCGCACGTGCTGCTGTCACCGAAGTGTTGGCAGCTCGTGCGGACTCTGTGCGGACTAACCCCGCGTTTACCGCGGAATCTAGCTAGCAGCCGTAGTAGAGCTCGAATTCGTACGGGTTCGGGCGGGCGGCCAGCGGCGCGATTTCCTCTTCGCGCTTGTAGGCGATCCAGGTGTCGATCAGGTCCTGGGTGAAGACACCGCCGGCCTGCAGGAACTCGTTGTCCGCCTCCAGTGCCTCGAGCGCTTCCTCCAACGAACCCGGAGCCTTCTGGATGTCCTTGGCTTCCTCGGCGGGCAGCTCGTACAGGTCCTTGTCGATCGGGTCGGCCGGCTCGATTCGGTTCTTGATGCCGTCCAGGCCCGCCATCAGCTGCGCGGCGAAGGCCAGGTAAGGATTGGAGCTGGGGTCTGGAGCGCGGAACTCGATGCGCTTGGCCTTCGGGTTGGAGCCGGTGATCGGGATACGGATGCCGGCCGACCGGTTGCCCTGCGAGTAGACCATGTTCACCGGGGCCTCGAAGCCCTTGACCAGCCGGCGGTAGGAGTTGACCGTCGGGTTGGTGAACGCCAGCACGGCGGAAGCATGCTTGAGCAGGCCGCCGATGTACCAGCGGGCGGTGTCGGAGAGGCCGGCGTAGCCCTTCTCGTCGTAGAACAGCGGCTGCCCGCCGGTCCAGAGCGACTGGTGGCAGTGCATGCCGGAGCCGTTGTCGCCGAACACCGGCTTGGGCATGAACGTGGCGGACTTGCCCCAGGCGTCGGCGACGTTCTTGACGATGTACTTGAACTTCAGCAAATCGTCGGCCGCGTGCGTCAGCGTGCTGAACTTGTAGTTGATCTCGGCCTGGCCGGCGGCGCCGACCTCGTGGTGGGAGCGCTCGACCTCGAGGCCGACGGCGTCCAGCTCCACGCAGATCGCGTCGCGCAGGTCCGCCTGCTTGTCGGTGGGGGCCACCGGGAAGTAGCCGCCCTTGACCGGGGTCTTGTACCCCTGGTTCCCGCCTTCTTCCCGCTTCCCCGAGTTCCAGTAGGCCTCGACCGAGTCCACCCTGTAGAAGGAATGCTCGGGGCTGGACTGGTAGCGGACGTCGTCGAAAATAAAGAATTCGGCTTCCGGGGCGAAGAACGCGGTGTCGGCGATGCCGGTGGAGGCCAGGTACGCCTCGGCGCGCTCGGCCACGCCGCGGGGGTCGCGGTGGTAGGGGTCGCCGGTGCGCGGGTTCACGATGGAGAAGTTCAGCGCCAGCGTCTTCTCGACGCGGAACGGATCGATGAAGGCGGTCGAAACATCCGGGATCAGCTGCATGTCGGACTCGGCGATGCCTTGGAAGCCGCGGATCGAGGAGCCGTCGAAGAGTTGGCCGTTCACGAAGAAGTCCGCGTCAACGGTCTTGGCCGGCACGTTGAAGTGCTGCTGGACGCCGGGCAGATCGGTGAAACGGATATCGACGAACTTAACGTCTTCGTCGGCGATGTACTTGAGGACCTCGTCCGCATTCTTGAACATCGGGTCATGCTCCTTACGCATTCTGGGGGAACCTGCCTCCGCTGTACGGGGCCGGCAACAGTTACAACAATAGGAGCAGGGAATTTCCCGACAGTGTCGCAAATGTTTCGGGCAGGTTACGAAATCGATGTGCACTGCAAGTTTACCGTCAGTGGCCTTCACGCTTTACCGGCGGGAACTCCGGCCCGCACCCCCGGGGAACCCCGTTACAGGCGGGACCGGTAAACTTGAGGGGTGGTAAGCAGACGCGATCTTGGTTCCTGGCTCGAAGGCCCCCCGCAGTCCAACATCCAGAAATGGCCCGGGCAGCGGCTCGGGCTCCCGCAATCCGGGCCCGGCTCGATCGCGCGTCCGGGGCGCCGGATCGTGGCGCTGCTCATTGACTGGCTCCTGTGCTACGCGATCGCGAACGCCTTCCTGGGCGGCAGCCAGCTGGCCATCCTGGGGGTGTTCGCCGTCGAGCAGCTGCTGCTGGTGGGGACGCTCGGCTACAGTTTCGGCCACCGACTGCTCGGCATCCACGTGCGCAAACTCGACGGCTCCGCCCCCGGCTTGCTGGCCGCCGTCGTGCGCACCGTCCTCCTGTGCCTGGTGATTCCGGCGGTTATTTTCGACCCCGACCAGCGAGGCTTCCACGATCGCGCCATGGGCACCGTGCTGGTGCGCCGCTGAGCCAAGCGTTCCTCGATCGTGCCGTGAGCACCACCGTCCCGGCGCCCCGCTGAGCCGGCGCCTCACTGCAGGCCTCAAGCCTCCTGTCTGGCGCGATGCGTTAAACCCGAAAGGCTGCCGGTGAAACCGGCAGCCTTTCGGGTTTTGTCAGGCGGGACGCTCAGCGGCCGCGCATGGCCTTGCGGTCCGGGCGGGCCTTGAACGGATCCACGCCCTTGGGGATGGGAAGCTTGTTGCTGCCCAGGGCCGACAGGCGCTTGTCCACGGCGCTGACTTCCTGTTTGGTCAGTTCCTTCTTGAGCTTCTGCACGGTCTTGGCCACCTTGCTCAACTCCACCTGGCCTTCGCCGCGGCCGGTCTCGATCACATGGATCGTGACGTTGGGCAGGATGCGGCGAAGCCTGCGACGCTCCGACTCGACCAGCTGCCGCACGCGGTGCGAGGGGCCCTCGGTGACCAGCACAATGCCGGGGCGGCCCACGGCGCGGAAGACGGCGTCCTGCGTGCGCGGGTTCACGGCCACCGGCTGGTCCTGCAGGATCCAGCCGCGGCGCAGCACGCTGAGGGCCGCGCCGGAAGCACCGGGCTGGCCCTCGATCTGCGAGAACGCCGCACGTTCGGCGCGCCGCGACAAGATGAAGGTGGCGGCCAGAAGACCCAGCGGGATGGAGATGATCAGCAGCGTGACCCAGTTGTTGATCAGCAGGCCGATAACCAGGCCGACGGCGACGATGCCGAGGAAGGCCAGCAGCATGAACCAGACAACGTTCGGGTCGTTGCGCCGGGTCATCCGGAAGACCTGGCCGATCTGCTTCAGCCGGCCGGGCTGCTTGTTGGCTTTGGAGGGTTTCCCAGCCTTGGGCTTGCGTGAGAAGAGACCCCGCTTCGGGGCGTCGGAATCGGTGCTATGGGCCATAATGTCCAATTCTATCGTGAGCCAGGAGGCACTCGTGCCGTACGCGGACACGGCAGCGGCCCGGCAGCCGGCAGGCTCCCGGACCGCGGTTCCGGCGGTTCAGCTACCGGGCAGCAATCAGCGTGGCGGCTTCCTGGCGGGTGCTGCCGGACTCGCCGATGTGGGCGAGCTGGGGCGGGAGCTCCAGGCCCTTCTTGCGCATCGCGGTGGCCCAGAGGCGGCTGGCCCGGTAGGACGAGCGCACCAGCGGCCCGCTCATCACGCCCAGGAAGCCGATGTCCTCGGCCTCCTGGCTTAGTTCCACGAATTCCTCCGGCTTCACCCAGCGCTCCACCGGGTGGTGGCGTTCGGTCGGGCGCAGGTACTGCGTGATGGTCACCAGGTCGCAGCCGGCGGCGTGGAGATCGCGCAGCGCCTCGGAAATTTCTTCGCGGGTTTCGCCCATGCCCAGGATCAGGTTGGACTTGGTCACCATGCCCTGGTCGCGGCCCTGCGTGATGACATCCAGCGAACGCTCATAGCGGAAGGCCGGCCGGATGCGCTTGAAGATCCGGGGCACGGTTTCCACGTTGTGCGCGAATACCTCCGGTTTGGCGTCGCAGATGGCCGTGATGTGTTCGGGCTTTCCGGAGAAGTCCGGAATCAGGATTTCGACGCCGGTGCCGGGGTTGAGTTCGTGGATCTTGCGGATGGTCTCGGCGTAGAGCCACACGCCCTCGTCGGCCAGGTCGTCGCGGGCCACGCCGGTGACGGTGGCGTAGCGCAGGTTCATCTGCTGGACCGACTGGGCCACCTTGGTGGGTTCCAGGATGTCGACGGGGGAGGGCTTGCCCGTATGGATCTGGCAAAAGTCGCAGCGGCGCGTGCACTCGGAGCCGCCGATCAGGAACGTCGCCTCGCGGTCTTCCCAGCATTCGAAAATATTGGGGCAGCCTGCCTCTTCGCAGACGGTATGCAGCCCCTCCTTCTTGACCAGGTTCTTCATGCCCACGTACTCGGGGCCCATGTTGACCTTGGCCTTGATCCAGTCCGGCTTGCGCTCAACGGGGGTGGCTGCATTGCGGGCCTCGACGCGCAGCAGGCGGCGTCCTTCAGGGGCGAGCGTCACAACAGGGCTCCTTCGGTCTGGCGGTGGCCAGGGTCGGTGTCGGTGGCCGCGGGGCCGGGGGTGCCGGCCTTGACCAGGGATGTCTCGAACGAGCGGAGTTCTTCCTCCACCCGGTCTGCGATGTCGGCCGGGGCCACGTCCAGCCCGGTCTCGGCCTGGATGGTGGTGGTGCCGGCGTCGGTAATGCCGCAGGCAATGATCTGGCTGTAAGGTGCCAGATCGTTCCGGCAATTGAGCGCGAAGCCATGCATGGTTACCCGGCGGTTGACGCGGATGCCGATGGCGGCGATCTTGCGGGCGGGCCCGCGCTCGTCAGCCTCGATCCAGACGCCGGAGCGGCCCTCCATCCTGGTGCCGGCCACGCCGTAATCGGCGAGCACATTAATCAGGACCTGCTCGAGGATGTCAACGTAGTCGGCCACCCGGGTGGGATCCGGGAGGGCCACGATGGGGTAACCCACCAGTTGGCCGGGGCCGTGCCAGGTCAGTTTACCGCCACGGTCCACGCTGACCACGGGGGTGCCGTCCAACGGCCGCTCATGGTCTTCGGTCCGCTTACCGGCGGTGTAGACGGCGCTGTGCTCCAGCAACAACACGGTGCTGGGCGCCGTGCCCGCCACGACTTCGGCGTGCAGCTTGCGCTGCAGCGCCCAGCCTTCTTCATAATCGACGTAGTCAGGGGCGAAGCCCAGCCGAGAAAACTCAAGAGCCATTCAGCAAGACTACGCTCCGGGGGCCGGGCACTGCTATTTGTGTAACGACTCAAGTGCTGTGGATAACTCCTGCGCCCCGCGGCCAAACGGAGTACAAGTGGTCCATGGAAGATGGGCAGACACCCGGGGCGGCCTCCGTGGGGCAGGAACCGCCGCGGCCGGCGGCGCCGGGGCTGCACGTGCAGCGGTGGCTGGGCAACGGCGCCTCGGCCTCGGTATGGCTGGTCCGCGACGCGCTGACCCGAACGGAGTATGCACTGAAGGTGCTGTCTGCGCCCACTGTTCCCTCCTCCTCGGACGACGCCGAACGCCCGCGGCCTGGGCCGCGCCCTGCCCGGCACGTATTAGCCGCCGATGAGGGGGAACCCGCTCCCTGGGCGGTTGCCCCCGAGGGGCAACCGGGGGCCGCGGCCGCTGCCGCCGACCATGAACTATTCCTGTTGGCGGGGGCGCGGCATGAGCACCTGCTGCCCGTCCACGGACAAGTGGCAACCGACCGCGGGCCGGGGCTGCTGCTGGAATATGCTGCCGGCGGCTCGCTCGCGGCGCTCGTCGCCGCCCGCGGCCCGCTGGCCGTGGGCGAGGCCGTGACGATTCTGACTCCGATAGCCCAGGCCTTGGATTACCTGCACGGGACCGGGACCGTGCACGGGGACGTATCGCCCGGCAACGTGCTGTTCACCGCGGTGGGCAAGCCGATGCTGGCCGACCTGGGCGTCGCCCGCGCGCTGGGCAGCGACCGCCCGCCGGCGGCGGGCACGCCGGGGTTCGGGGCACCGCGCAGCGGTTCCGGCGGCGGCCGGCTGGATCCCGAGGCGGACATTTATGCGTTGGCAGCCATCGGCTGGTTCGCGCTCACCGGCCGGGTGCCCGGTGCCACCGCGCAGCGGCCGCCACTGGCGGCGTTGGTGCCCGAGGTGCCCGATCCCCTGGTGGCCCTCCTGGAAGACGGACTGGCCGAGAGTGCAGGGGAGCGCCCCTCCGCGGCGGAGTTCGCCCGCCGGGCGATCCGGGCCGCAAAGCCGGAGGCACTGGATTTGACGGCGTCGGCGCATCCTTCCGTTGCCAGCCAGTTGCTGACCCGGCGGCAGGCGGCGGGTAAGGCTGCCGGCCGCCGGGACAGGGGACCGCTGCCGCCGTTTCCGCGGGCGTCAGCCGGGGCCGGCCGTGGAGGCGGTGCCCGGCCCGCCCCCGGTCGGCGGGCCGCGGCCACGTTGGCGGTCGCCGCGGCCGCGGCGGCAGCGGGCATCCTGTTCGCCCTGGCCGGCAACGTAACGCCCGCTCCGCCGAGCGATCCGGATGCGGTCTCATCGCCTGGTGGTGGCCGGTCGGTGCAACAGGTGTCCACGGCGCAGCGCGAAGGGCAGGACCTGGCTCCCCCCGAAGCCCGGGGACTGCCGGCGGAACTGGAACGTGCGCTGCGGGGCCGCGATGCGGCGGCGGCCGTGCCGGCCCTGGCCTGGTTGCGCACCGAGGCCGTCAGGACGCGCGACGCAACGCTGCTCAACCGGGTCAATATGCCCGGCACGGCCGTCATGGACACGGACCAAGGCATCATCGCTGCACTGGCAGGCTCCGGCAGTTGGCTCGACGGCTTCGAAACCACGGTGGAGGAGGTAACGGCTGATCCAGCGCCACCAGGCGGAGGGCCACAGGAATGGGTGGCCGCAACCGTCAGCACGTCGGCGTACCGGCAGGTGGCCGCCGACGGCAGCGTGCTGGGACGACGCGCCGAACCCAGCGTGCAACGGGTCCACCTTGAGATGGTGAGGCGGGACGCCGGCTGGCTGATCCAGTCAGTCCGCGAGGCGCCCCGCCGCTCTGATGCCCCCGGGGCCAGCACAGGCCGTGACTAAGATCGAGGCATGACTTCATCGAGCTACTTCCGCTACCCGCACGTGCACGGCGATCTGGTCACGTTCGTCGCTGAGGACGACGTGTGGGTCGCCCCCCTTGCCGGCGGCCGGGCGTGGCGTGTCTCGTCACTGCAACTGCCGGCCCGGAACCCGAGGTTCTCGCCGGACGGGCAGCACCTGGCCTGGAGCGTGGTGCAGGCCAGCGCCCCCGAGGCCGTCACGGCGTCGGTCGACGGCGGGGGATTCCGCCAACTGACCTACTGGGGGCACGCCAGCACGAAGGTAAAAGGATTCACACCGGCGGGCCACGCCCTGGTGACGAGTTCCTTCGAACGCGAAGAATCACGTCACACCTGGGCCTACGCTGTGCCGCTGGACGGTTCGGACGCCCGGGTCCTGCCCTATGGGCCCGTCGACTCAATCGCGTTCGGGCCGGAACTCGGCGACGAGCGTCCGGTCGTGGTCGGCAGCGTGCTCTCGCGCGAACCGGCGTGGTGGAAGCGGTACCGCGGCGGAACGGCCGGCAAACTGTGGATCGACCGGGACGGCGGCGGCGAGTTCGGGCGCCTGGCGGCCGAACTCGACGGCAACCTGGCAGACCCGATGTGGATCGGCAACCGGATCGCGTTCCTGAGCGATCACGAAGGTTACGGCAACCTGTATTCGGTGGGGCCGGACGGAACAGGCCTGCGCCGGCACACCGACCACGACGGTTTCTACGTCCGCCATGCCGCGACGGACGGCACGCGCGTGGTCTTCGAGTCCGCCGGCGAACTCTGGATCCTGGACTCCCTCGATTCCGCGGACGCGGCCCGCCGGCTTGAGATCACGCTGGGCTCGGCATCCACGAGCCGCCGCAGCCGCCCGCTCGACGTGTCAAAGCACTTGGCCTCCGCCGTGCCGAATCCCAAGGGAACCGCCTCCGTCATCGAAACGCACGGCACGGTGCACTGGCTGACCCACCGGGACGGCCCGTCGCGCGCTGTGGAATCGACGCCCGGCGTCCGCGCCCGGCTCGCGCGGCCCCTCGGCGACACGCGGGTGGTCTATGTCGCGGACCACGACGGGGAAGAAGCCCTCTACATCCGCCAGGTCTTCGAACAGCTGTCCCGGGCCGACCAGCCTGCTCCCGCGGCAGCCGTGCCGGCCCCCGCCGAACCGGAGCCCGACGGCTTGCCGCGCCCGGTGTCGGCCTCCGCCGTCGTCCATCCGACCCAGTCCCAGCCCATCGTGGAGGTGCGGTCCGGCGGAAGGCAAGGCGGCGGCGGAAGCGGCGGCCGGGAACCGGACGCCCGTTCGGCTGAGGCGCTGGAGCCGCAGCAATTGCGCCGCGTGGAGCTGCCCGGCCCGGACCGGGTGAGCGCGCTTGCCGCCAGTCCGGACGGCAAGCTGGCGGCAGTGGCCACCGAATACGGCCAGGTACTGGTCCTGGACGCCGACAGCGCGCAGCTCCGCCGGCTCTCCGAAACCGACCACGGGGCGATCAGCGAGCTGGTCTTCTCGCCGGATTCCCGCTGGATCCTGTGGGCCGAGCCCGTGACAGCGGAGGGCACCCGCACGCGTCTCCGGCTGGCCCGGGCCGACGGCACCGGCGGGATCGTCGACGTGACCGACGGACGCTTCCGCGACCATGGTCCGGCGTTCACCCCGGACGGCAAGTTCGCCGCGTTCCTCTCCGAACGGAGCTTCGATCCGGTCTATTCCACCCACAGCTTCGACCTGGGTTTTCCCGAATCGACCAAGCCGTTCCTGGTGGCCCTGGCCGCCGCCACGTCTTCGCCGTTCGGTCCGTCGGTGCACGGCACGCTGCCGGACGCGCCGCCGTCGGCCGGGAAGGATCACGACGGATCCCCGAACGGGGAGGACCAGGCCACGCCCGCCGTCGCCGACATGGTGGTGGACGCCGAACGGCTGGGAGAGCGGATCATCCCGGTCCCGGTCCGGCAGGGCCGCTACACCGACCTCAGCGCGGTAGACGGAGCCCTGCTGTGGCTGGCCAGCGACCCCGCCGGCGTCACCGGAGAAGGCCGCGCGTCGGCGGAAGAGCCGGAGCAGTCCCAGCGGCTGGAGCGGTTCGACCTCTCCCGCCGGGAGGTTTCCGTGCTGGTGCCGGCGCTGGACTCCTACGAGGTGTCCCAGGACCGCAAGCGGATCGTGTACGTGCACAAGGCGCAGGTCAAGGCCGTGCCGGCCGCCGGGAAGGTCGACGACGACTCGCCCGAGAGCGTGCAGGTCGACCTGGGCCGGATCCGGGTCACCCTCGAACCGCTCAAGGTCTGGGGCCAGGCGTTCGACGAGGCCTGGCGGCTGCAGCGCGACTTCTACTGGGCCGAGGACCTGGCCGGGCTGGACTGGCAAGGCGTCTACGACCGTTACCGGCCCCTGGTCGAGCGGCTTGGATCCCACGACGACCTGGTGGACCTGCTCTGGGAGCTGCACGGCGAACTCGGCACCTCGCACGCCTACGTTTCGCCCCCGCCGGTCGCGGAGCCCGGCTCCGGCAAACAGGGACGGCTCGGCGCCGACCTGGCACGGACCGAGGCGGGCTGGACCGTGCAGAAGATCCTCGCCGGAGAATCGTCGGATCCGCTGGCGCTGTCTCCGCTGACTGCTCCGGGCGCAGCCGTCGACCCGGGGGACGTGATCGCGGCGGTGGACGGCATCCCCGTGGACCCGCTGGCAGGCCCTGCGCCGCTGCTGGCCGGCGCGGCCGGCAAGACGGTCGAACTGACCATCGTCAACGGGGCGGGCAGCCCGGAAGCCGGCCTGCAGCGGCGAATCGCGGTGATCCCCATCCGCGACGAAGAGCGGCTCCGGTACCAGAACTGGGTCTCGGGGAACCGCCGCAATGTCCGCGAGGCATCGAACGGACGCTTCGGATACCTCCATATCCCGGACATGGTGGCGCGCGGCTGGGCACAACTCCACCGCGACCTGGATGTGGAGACCGCCAAGGACGCGCTCGTCATCGACGTACGGCGCAACCGCGGCGGCCATACCTCCCAGCTGGTTGCCGAGTTGATCGGCCGCAAGGTCACCGCCTGGAACCTCGCCCGCGGCGAGCAGCCGGGCACGTACCCGGCCCACGCGCCCCGGGGCCCAGTCGTCGTCCTCACCGATGAATACGCCGGGTCCGACGGCGACATCATCACCCAGGTGAGCAAGCTGCGCGGGATTGGTCCCGTAGTCGGGACCCGGACGTGGGGCGGGGTGGTCGGCATCGACGCGAAGTTCTCGCTGGCCGACGGAACCGGCGTCACGCAGCCGCGGTACGCGTTCTGGTTCACCCAGGGCGTGGGCTGGGGCGTGGAGAACTACGGGGTGGACCCGGACATCGAGGTGCCGTTCCCGCCGCACGCGTACGGGGCGGGGGAGGACCCGCAGCTGGAGCACAGCGTCGGCATCCTCAAGGAGATGCTGGGCGAGCTGCCGACCGACCAGCCGCCGGCGCGGGCCGGTTATCCCGTGCTGCGCCCCGGACCGCTGCCGCCGCGTCCGCAGGATGTGCGTTGACCTTCGCCTGGGCGCACCGGGCGTGAACGGAAGAACCCCGGCGCATCCAAGATGCGCCGGGGTTCTTCGGTCTGTTCGGGATTAGCCGGCCAGGGTGGCATCAATCGTGATGCTCGGGACGGAGGCCAGGGCGCCGGAGACAGGACAGGTGTCCTTGGCGCCGGAGGCCAGGCGCTGGAAGTCGTCCTCGCTGATCCCGGGCACGGTCGCGTTTACGGTCAGGCGAATCTCGGTGATGCCGGTGCCCGGCACGAAATCCACGGCCGCCGAGGTTTTAATGCTCTCGGCTGTGGTCCCGTTTTCCTTGAGCATGTTGCTGAACTGCATGGAGTAGCAGGTGGCGTGGGCGGCAGCCAGCAGTTCTTCGGGGCTGGTCTTTCCCTCGGACTGGTCCGCACGTGCCTTCCAAGTGACATCGTAAGTGCCGATCCCGGACGTTTCGAACGTAGTCTGGCCGGCGCCGCTAAACAGGTCGCCGTTCCACTCGGTGCTGGCAGAACGTGTTGTAGCCATATGTCCTCCTTGGTCGATCTCGGATGAGTTCCATGCCGGCCCGGCCGCGGGCGGCCGGCGCCGTCCTTTTCATACTAGGGGAGTTGCCGCGGACTGTCCGGGCGGCACCGGGTTAAGCCACAGCGGCCGGCCCCGGAGCCCGGGACCGACCGCAGCGTCAGGAGCTTTGGAAAGTCAGTTCCACAAGGTCGCGATGGCGACGTTCAGCAGCGCCAGACCGCCCACCGAGTGGGCCAGGTTGGTGGAAATCGGTTCGCCGGCCTTGTACTTGCGGCGGCCGATGAACGCGAGGACGCCCACGACGAGCCCGATGACCAGCTTGATGGTCAGCTTCACGTAGTCGGCGTCCATGTTCAGGGCCGGAATTAGGCCCATCATGATGACGCCGGTAATCAGCTGGAGGGCTGCGCCGTCGAACTGGCGGGGGTGGACGGTGGGCTTCTTCATGTTGCCTATCCAGATGCCGACGATCATGGCGGCACCGACGATGTGCAGGAAGACGAAAATGCTGTAAAGGATGTCCATGGGCCCAGCTTATCGGCCGGGGAAGCACGCAGATCCGCGCCATGCCGCGGCGGGACGGGTATTTCTACCTGACGTAGTAGCGGCTGGCGGGCCGAGGGGACAAAGCACAGCGGCGGGCTGCGTCCACTGGGAACGCAGCCCGCCGCTCATCCGTGCGTCGCGCGGGGCAGGCCGGGCTAGAGGCCCAGGTCCGCCTCGAACTGTCCGGCTTCCAGACGCGCCCGCAGCGTCTGCAGGAAACGGCCGGCATCCGCGCCGTCGACCAAACGGTGGTCGTAGGTCAGGGACAGATACATCATCGAGCGGATGGCGATCGAATCGTCGCCGTTCTCATCCTGGACAACCATGGGCCGCTTGACGATGGCGCCGGTACCGAGGATTCCCACCTGCGGCTGGTTGATGATCGGAGTGTCGAACAGGGCGCCGACGCTGCCGATGTTGGTGATCGAGAAGGTACCGCCGGAGAGCTCGTCGGGAGCGATCTTGTTGCTGCGGGTACGGGCGGCAACATCGGCGATCTTGCCCGCCAGGCCGGCCAGGTTCAGGCTGCCGGCGTCATTGATCACCGGGACCAGCAGGCCCTTGTCGGTATCCACCGCAATCGCCAGGTGCTCTGCGTTGTGGTAGGTGATCTCCTGCTTTTCCTCGTCGTACTCGGCGTTCAGCTTCGGATGCTGCTTGAGCGCCTCCGCGACGGCCTTGGCGATGAAGGGCAGGTACGTCAGCTTGACGCCGTTTTGCTCCTGGAAGGACTTCTTGGCACGCTCGCGCAGCTTGGCCACCTTGGTCATGTCGACCTCGTGGACCTGGGTGAGCTGGGTGGAAGCGTCCAGCGATTCGCGCATCCGGCGGGCGATCACCTGGCGGATCCGCGGTGCCTTCTCGACGGTGCCGCGCTTGGCCGAGGCCGCGGCGTCCGCCGGAGCCTTCGCGGCGGCTGCCGGTGCTGCGGCCGGTTTGGCGGATTCGGCCGCCTCCAGCACGTCCTGCTTGCGGATGCGTCCGCCCACGCCGGTGCCCTTGACGTTGGACAGGTCCACGCCGTGCTGGTTGGCCAGCTTGCGGACCAGCGGGGTGACGTAGCCGGCGTCCGGGCCCGCGGCGGGCTCGGCGGCGGCCGGAGCCTCGGCCTTCGGAGCCTCGGCCTTGGGGGCTTCGGCCTTGGGAGCCTCGGCCTTCGGGGCTTCGGCGGCCGGCTGTTCGGCGGACGGTTCAACCACCGGGGCTTCGCGTTCCTCGGCAGGCGCGGCGGCCACCGGCTCGGCTTCCTTCGGCTCCGCCTTGGCGGGGCCGGCGCCGGTGCCGATGATGGCAAGCACCGAACCGACCTCTGCGGTCTCATCCTCGGCGACCTTGATCTCCTGGACCGTGCCGGCCACCGGGGACGGAATCTCCGTGTCTACCTTGTCGGTGGAGACCTCGAGCAGCGGCTCATCGACCTCGACCGTGTCGCCCACCTGCTTCAGCCAGCGGGTGACCGTGCCCTCGGTCACGCTCTCGCCCAGGGCCGGGAGGGTGACTTCGGTGCCTTCGCCGGAACCGGCGGCGGGCGCCTCCTCGGCGGGGGCTTCCTGCCGGGGCTCCTCCTGCTTCGGGGCCTCCTGTGCTGGGGCTTCCTCGGCGGGGGCTTCCTGCTGGGGGGCTTCAGCCTCCTGCTGCGCCGCCGGCGCTTCTTCGGCGGCCTCGCCGGAGCCGGAACCGTCGCCAATCCGCACCAGCGGGGCTCCGACGTCGGCGGTTTCGTCCTCGGCGACCAGGATCTCTTCGATCACGCCGGCTACCGGAGAGGGGATCTCGGTGTCGACCTTGTCGGTGGAAACCTCGAGCAGGGGTTCGTCGACTTCGACCCGGTCGCCGACCTGTTTCAGCCAGCGAGTGACAGTGCCTTCGGTGACGCTTTCACCGAGGGCGGGCAAGTTCACGGTTTCAGACATGTGGTGCCCGTTCTCCTTTGAGTCTATTTTCCGGCCTGGCCGGTACATCGAGTCTTGTCTTGAGCCTAGTGCACCCGCCCGGCGGGGACGGGTGCACCAGGAGAGGGCCTGTTAGCCGTGCAGCGGGCGGCCGGCCAGCGCCATGGCGGCCTCGCCGAGGGCCTCGTTCTGCGTGGGGTGCGCGTGGATGAGCGCCGCGACGTCCTCCGGGTAGGCTTCCCAGCTGACGATCAGCTGCGCCTCGCCGATCTGCTCGCCGATGCGGCCGCCGATCATGTGCATGCCCACAATGGGGCCGTCCTTTTCGCGGACCATCTTGATCATGCCGCTGGTGCCCAGGATCGAGCTCTTGCCGTTGCCGGCCAGGTTGTACTCGACGGTCTCCACGTTGTCCTTGCCGAACTTCTCCTCGGCCTGCGGCTGGTTGAGGCCGACGGAGGCAATCTCCGGATCGCAGTAGGTGACCTTCGGGATGTTGATGTCTTCGATGAGGGCCGGCTTGTTGCCGGCAATCTCCTCGGCCACGAAGATGCCCTGCTGGAATCCGCGGTGGGCCAACTGGACGCCGGGGACAATGTCGCCGACGGCGTAGATGTTGCCGACACCGGTGTGCAGCCGCTCGTTGGTGATCACGAAGCCGCGGTCAACCGTGAGGCCGGCTTCCTCGAAGCCCAGGCCCGCGGTGCTCGGTCCGCGCCCGACGGCAACCAGCATCAGGTCGGCCTGGAACGTCTTGCCGTCGGCGAGGGTGACCACCACGCCGTCGTCGTTCTGTTCCACCTTTTCGAAGAACACGCCGGTGTTGAACTTGATGCCGCGCTTCTTGAACGCGCGCTCGAGCTGCTTGATGATCGCCGGGTCCTCGTTGGGCACCAGCGAGGGCAGGCCCTCGACGATGGTGACGTCAACGCCGAACGAGTTCCATACCGAGGCGAACTCGACGCCGATGACGCCGCCGCCGAGCACCACGGCGCTCTTGGGCAGGGTGTCCATCTTCAGGGCATGGTCGGACGTGATGACCTTGCCGCCGATTTCCAGACCCGGGAGGGTCTTGGAGTAGGAGCCGGTGGCCAGGACGATGTTCTTGCCCTTGTAGGCGGTGCCGCCGACCTCGATGGTGTCCTTGCCGACGAGCTTGCCTTCGCCTTCGATGACGGTGATGCCCTTGGACTTGACCAGGCCGGTCAGGCCCTTGAACTTCCCGGCGATGACACCGTCCTTGTAGGCATTGACGGCAGCCATGTCGATGGAATCGAGGCTTACGTTCACGCCGTACTTCGCGGCGTCCTTGGCGTGGTCGGCCAGCTCGGCGGAATGCAGCAGCGCCTTGGTGGGGATGCAGCCGTTGTGCAGGCAGGTGCCGCCGAGCTTGCCCTTTTCCACCAGACCGACGCTGAAGCCCAGCTGCACGGCGCGGAGGGCAGCGGCATAACCGCCGCTGCCGCCGCCGAGGATCAGGATGTCGAATTCTTGCGCTGTTGCCGAATCGGCCACGTGAACGCTCCCTCGCGTGTTCGCAACGTGTGGTGACACGTCGATGAGTTGATTGGGGTTGACGAACGAAGTTGGTTGGGTCTCACCTTAGCCCTCCCGCATACCATCATCTAGTTGGTGACGGCCCCAACAGGCCGGATTGTGTGCGGATTCACGCGGGCGCGCTCCGAGGCGCGGGCCTTTAGGAGCTGCGGGCCACTACATCCTCGGCGTAGGCCACCAGCGTGCGGACGGCGACGCCGGTGCCCTCCTTCGGGGTGTAGCCGTGCGGGGATCCTTCGTTGAAGGCCGGGCCGGCAATGTCGAGGTGGGCCCACGGGATGCGCGCGCCGCCGGATTCGCCCACGAACTCGCGCAGGAAGATCGCGGCCGTCAGCATGCCGCCGTACTTGTCGCCCATGTTGGACAGGTCTGCCACCTGCGAGTCCAGGCTGGGACGAAGTTCCTCCGGCAACGGCATCGGCCAGAACAGTTCCCCCGCCCGGTCGGCGGCGGCCTTGACGGCATCGCGCACGGGTTCGTCGCCCATGACCGCGGCCACCCGGCTTCCCAGCGCGACCATCTGCGCACCCGTCAGGGTGGCGACGTCCAGCAGGACGTCGGGATGTTCCTCGCTGGCGGCGGCCAGTCCGTCGGCCAGGACCAGCCGGCCTTCGGCGTCGGTGTTCAGCACTTCCACCGTCTTGCCGCCGTACATGGTTAGTACGTCGGAGGGCCGGGACGCGGTGCCGGACGGCATGTTCTCCGCCAGGCAAAGCCACGCCGTGGCCTTCACCGGCAGTCCCAGCTCGGCGATCGCCAGGACGGCGTTCAGCACCACGGCCGCGCCTGCCATGTCGCACTTCATGGTCATCATGCCGGTGGCGGGCTTGAGCGAGAGGCCGCCGGAGTCGAAGGTGATGCCCTTGCCCACGAAGGCGAGCTTCGCCTTGGCCCGGACCGGCGCGTATTCGACCTTGACCAGGCGGGGCGGGCGGCTGGATCCCTTGCCGACGCCGGTCAGGCCCCCGTAACCGTCTTTCGCCAGCCGTCCCTCGTCCAGGACGGTGACCTTGACCGGCAGGTTCCGGGCCATCTGGGTGGCCGCCTCGGCGAACGTCTCCGGGTACAGGTGGCTCGGCGGCTGGTTGACCAGGGAGCGCGTCGCATTGACCGCCCGTCCCAGCACCGAGGCCCGCTTGAGTGCCTTCGCCAGTTCCTTGTCGCCGGCAACCGGCGTGATGACGGTGGCTTCCGCCACCGGGCCGCGGGCCCCGGCCGCCCGGGTGCGGTGATCGCTGAAGTCATAGGCGCCCAGGGCGGCGCCTTCGGCGACAGCCGCCGCTTCGGCCACTGTTCCGGCCGGCAGGCCGAGTGCCACCGAGCGGACCCCGGCCAGTTGGCGCACCGCCGAGCCGGCGGTGCGGCGCAGGGTTTCTTCCGTCAACGCCTGCCCGGGCAGCAGCTTCCCGACGCCGGCCAGCACCACCACGTCCGCCCCGGCCCCGGGCAGCCCCGGCAGGCGGTGGACCTGGTCGGCCGCCCCGGTGACGCCGAGCAGCGGAAGGGAGTCCTGCAGCGACTTCGAGGCCTTGGCCGGCAGCGGATTCTCCAGCAGGACCGGACCGTCTCCGTCCTGCCCGACCGCAATGACGAGGGCGGCTGACTTGGCCTTTTTGACATCCTTGGCAATGGCGCTGAGCTTGAGCTCGGTCGTGGGGATCACGCAGATCTGTCCTAACTTCTCCTACAGCCGGCCGGCCGGACGGGTGGTGCCCGCCGCCGCTCACCGGTTGCTTACCGTTGTGTCTACAGTAGTTCCAGCAGGAATGAGCCTTTGAAAAGGTTGGCCGGAACAGGGCCTGCACCTGTCGATCGTAGTCTCTCCGCACCGGATGCGGTGCCGCGCACGCGCTGTCCGGCCCGCGGGCCGGAATTTTTCCGCCCGCCCGGGCGCTGAACATTGCGAGAGGCATGCACGGCAGGGAAAGAGACGATGCCGGAACGGAGGGCACATTGCTGGATCCACGGTCGCTGATGTCGACCAACGCGGAGTTGTTCGACTCGCCTGAGCTGCGCGGGCTTGATCTCGTCATGGGATTCACCGGTGCTGCGGAAGCCGGCCACGTGGTGGAGCAGATCGGCGACGAGCTGCTCGACGGGCTCGACGCACAACTGGTCGCCTCCTTCGACGCCGACCAACTGGTGGACTACCGCAGCAGGCGGCCCCGCATCACCTTCGCCGGCGACCGTTTCACCGACTACGAAGCCCCCGCCATCGAGCTTTACCGGCTGGTCGACGGGCTCGGCACTCCGTTCCTGCTGTTGACCGGCCCCGAACCCGACTACCAGTGGGAGCGGTTCTCCCGTGCGGTCGTCTGGGTGGCGAACCGGCTCCAGACGCGGCTGGTCGCGTGGGTCCAGTCGCTGCCCATGCCGGTGCCCCACACCCGCCCGATCGGCGTCACCGTCCACGGCTCGCGGCAGGACCTGATCGACGGGATCACCAGCTGGAAACCGCAGGCGGAGCTGCAGGCCGGCATCGGCCCGCTGCTGGAAGTGCGCCTCGCAGAGGCCGGCCGTGACGTCGTCGGCTATTCCATCCACGTGCCCCACTACCTGTCCGACGCCCAGTACCCGCCTGCCGCCGTCGCGGCGCTGGAGTACATCGGTGCCGCCACCTCGCTGACGTTGCCCACAGACCGGCTGCGCGAGACCGGACGCGAGGTGGAGAGCCAGATCGACCGGCAGGTACAGGACTCCGCGGACGTCCAGCGCGTCGTCGGCCGGCTGGAAGAGCGGTACGACGAGTACGCGGGGCATGAAGAGCGCCGCTCGCTGCTGGTCAAGGACAACGAAGAGCTTCCCGACGCCGACGAGATCGGCGCGGCGGTGGAGGCCTTCCTGGCCACTCAGCCTGCCACCGACGACGACGGCGCCGAAGGAGCCTCCACGGGGTCCGGCGACGCCGATTAGTCCCGCGCCCCGGACCGTGGGCAAGATGGAGCAATGGATTCGCGGCGTGCTTGGTGGGTGTGGGGGAGCGGGATATTCGCCTACTTGGTGGCGATCACCCAGCGGACCTCCTTCGGCGTAGCAGGGCTGCAGGCCACCGAGCGCTTTGACGCCACCGCCGCCGCGTTGTCGACGTTCACCGTGGTTCAACTGGTGGTGTACGCGGGCCTGCAGATCCCCGTCGGCCTCATGGTGGACAAATACGGACCCCGGATGATGGTGGCCGGAGGGGCCGTACTGATGCTGGCCGGGCAAACCGCCCTGGCCTTCGCGTCCTCCGTCCCCGAAGGGCTGGCCGGACGCGTCCTCGTCGGTGCCGGCGACGCGATGACCTTCGTGTCGGTGCTGCGGCTGCTGCCCAGTTGGTTCAGCGGGAAGCACATTCCGTTGCTGACCCAGTTAACCGGCCAGCTGGGCCAGATCGGCCAGCTGATCAGCGTCATCCCGTTCGTGGCCATCCTTAACCTGGCGGGTTGGACGCCGGCTTTCCTCTCTGTTGCCGCGCTCTCCGCGGTGGCCTTCGTCCTTGCCCTCGCAGTGGTCCGCAACGAGCCGGGACCCCGGCGGACGGCCCCGCAGCCGACCCTCCGCCAGACCGGCGCGTCGCTGGCCGAAGCGTGGCGGGAACCGGGTACCCGACTGGGACTGTGGACTCATTTCACGGTCCAGTTTCCCGCGAACGTGTTCATGCTCATGTGGGGTTACCCGTTCCTGGTGTCGGCCCAAGGCCTGACGCCGACGGAAGCCTCGGCGCTGATGACGGCAGCGGTCATGACCTCCTTCGTCGCCGGCCCGTTGCTGGGCCGCTGGGTGGGCCGGCATCCCCTCCGGCGCTCCACCATGGCCCTGCTGATCGTGGGGGCCATGTCGGCGGCCTGGCTGTGCGTCCTGGTTTACCCGGGCCCGGCCCCGTTTTGGCTGCTCCTACTGCTGGTCATGGCCGTGGCCGTCGGCGGCCCGGGTTCCATGATCGGCTTCGACTTCGCCCGGACCTTCAATCCGCTCAGCCGCGCCGGAACGGCCACCGGGATTGTCAACGTCGGCGGCTTCATCTCGGCGCTGCTGGTGATGCTCGGCATGGGCGTGGTGCTCGATGCCCTGCTGGCCAGCGGGTTCTCGCAGGGCGACCTGTACGCGCTGGACTCGTTCAAGCTGGCCTTCAGCCTCCAGTTCCTCTTCCTGATCGCGGGCACGCTGGCGATGCTGGACGTGCGCAAACGCGTGCGCACCCGGATGTCGCACGGCGGGATCACCGTGCCGCCGCTGCGCGATGCGCTGGCACGGGAGCGCCGCCGGCGGCGCGAACGGATCCGGGAAAGCAGGGGGAACGGCGGAACCCGGGGCGGCTGAGCACCCTCCCTCCACCGTTGAGCACCCTTCCTCCACCTGGGCTTCGGAAGGGCGGTTGTCCACAGGGGAGCCCCCTCGGCTGGCCGCCGGGCAGGCAGCGGCGGAAGGCTCCTGTCATGGAGAAGAAGAAGTTCACCGCCCGCCGCTCCGTCGACATTCTCGGTTTCGTGCCGCATGCGCTGGGATTCCTTCCCGCCGACAGCGTGGTGCTGCTGGCCCTTTCCCAAGGCCGTTTGGGCGCGACCCTCCGCCTGGACCTCCCCGCCAGCGGGGACGGCTGCCACCTCGAACTGTTTGCCGAAACGGCGGCGGACTATCTGCGCTCGGACGAGGGCGCCGACTCCGCGCTGCTCATCCTGTACACGGACCACCCCTGGCGTTCGCCGGGCCGGCCGCCCCATGCCCGGCTCGTGGCCGCCCTCGGCCGTTCCCTGTCCGCCGCCGGGCTGCCGGTCCGCGCGGGCTGGACGGTAGGCCCGCAGCACTGGCGGGAGCTTTATTGCGCCGACGCCGAATGCTGTCCGCTGCCCGGACGTCCGGTGTCACAGATCCGGGACAGTGCCCTGAGCGCCGAACTTGTCTACAGCGGCAGCACTTACGCGGCCTCCGCAGCGGAGGCCGTGGCCGTCCCACGGGCGGCAGCCTCCGGCGCGCCGTACGCGACCGCCACGTCCGTCCGGAGAGCCGGGGCAGCAGAGGCACTAACACCGGCACCGGCAGCGACACCCGATGTCGCGGCCGGGATACGGCAGGAGGCGGACCGGCTGGCCGCGGGACGCGCGGGAGGGTGGACCCATTCGGACTTCTACTTCCACACCCTCCGCCGCTGGGAGCAATCCCTGGCAGCGCACAAGGCCGGAACCCTCACGGCGGAAGCGCAGGCCTTCCTGCTGGCGAGCCTGAGCGACGACGCGGTACGGGACGGTATTGCCATCTTCGCCTGCAGCAGCGCCGAGACGGCGTTCCTCTGGGCCGAGGCATCCGGCCTCCTCGATGACGCGGACCGGGCGGCGGGCGCCGCGCCGCCCGTCGATCCATTGCCCGGGTCCGGCGATCCTGCCGCAGCCCGGGGCTGGTCCAAAATTTTGATCGGTGAGTCGCCCCACGCTCCGGACTGGGATCGCGTGGACGCCACGGCACACCTGCTCTCCCGCCTGCACGCCGTCGGAGCGGGGCGCTCCCGCGCTGCCGCCGGCACGCTGCATGCCTGGATCGAATGGGCCCGGGGACGCGGTACGCATGCGCATCAACGGGCCGAGGCCTGCCTTCGCGAATGGCCCGGCTACCGGCTGGCGGAACTGGTGCAGGAACTGGCAGACAGCGGAATGCTGCCGGTGTGGGCGCGCCGGCGGGAGACCGCCTGGCCCGGACGGAGGCACCTGACGGCATGATCGCGGCGTCGCGACGGTCGAAAATCAGTTCATCCGGCGGTCTGAATCGTGAGACAATGGGAACCGAGACCCGGTTGGGTTCGTGTTTCAAACAGCGGTAGATCCTGCGGGAATACCGCCGCCGCGGATCAGGTTATGCCATGCAGACCCTGCGTCCGTGGCTTGGTTTGAATTCATTCACGGACTTGACAGGGTCATAGTGGTGTTACCCGCAGGTAGCGTCACAGACCGCCGTACGAAAGGTTCTCTGTGTCACCGGACAAGAAGACTGCTGCAGCTCCCGATGAGGAGACTGCTGCCTCCGCTCCGAAAAAGTCCGCGACGACCAAGCGCGCGGGCGCCCAGTCAGCGGCAGCGGCGGAAGCTGCTCCCAAACGGCGCGGCCGCAAGCCCGGTGCCGCTGCCAAGAAGGATGAGGCGAACACCGCCGAGCTGGCCACGGAAGAAGTCGACGAGGATCCCGAGGTCGAGCCGGAGCCCACCGAGGAAGACGTAGAAGCCACCGAGGAAGCCGGCGCCAAGAAGGGCAAGGACGGCGAGACCGGGTCCGGGTTTGTTTACTCCGACGCCGACGACGACGACGCCCCCGCCCAGCAGGTGGTCTCCGCCGGCGCCACCGCCGACCCCGTCAAGGACTACCTGAAGCAGATCGGCAAGGTCGCCTTGCTGAACGCCGAGCAGGAAGTCGACCTCGCGCTGCGGATCGAGGCCGGTCTCTTCGCCGAAGAGAAACTGGCCAAGGACGACGGCACCATGGAGACGCGCCTGCGGCGCGACCTGGAGCAGATCGTCCACGACGGCAAGCGCGCCAAGAACCACCTGCTGGAAGCCAACCTCCGACTGGTCGTCTCGCTGGCCAAGCGCTACACCGGCCGCGGCATGCTGTTCCTGGACCTGATCCAGGAAGGCAACCTAGGCCTCATCCGCGCCGTCGAGAAGTTCGACTACACCAAGGGCTTCAAGTTCTCCACCTACGCCACCTGGTGGATCCGGCAGGCCATCACCCGCGCCATGGCGGATCAGGCCCGCACCATCCGCATTCCGGTGCACATGGTGGAAGTCATCAACAAGCTGGCCCGCGTGCAGCGCCAGATGCTCCAGGACCTGGGCCGCGAGCCCACTCCCGAAGAGCTGGCCAAGGAACTGGACATGACACCGGAAAAGGTCGTCGAGGTCCAGAAGTACGGCCGGGAGCCGATCTCGCTGCACACGCCGCTGGGCGAAGACGGCGACTCGGAGTTCGGCGACCTGATCGAAGACTCCGAGGCCGTGGTTCCCGCCGACGCGGTCAGCTTTACCTTGCTGCAGGAACAGCTCCACTCGGTGCTGGACACGCTGTCCGAGCGCGAAGCCGGCGTGGTGGCCATGCGCTTCGGACTCACCGACGGCCAGCCGAAGACTTTAGACGAAATCGGCAAGGTCTACGGCGTCACGCGGGAACGCATCCGCCAGATCGAATCCAAGACCATGTCCAAGCTGCGGCACCCGTCGCGGTCGCAGGTACTCCGCGACTACCTGGACTAATCCGACTGCGCAGCAGGGCCGGCACCCGCAAGGGGCCGGCCCTGCTGCGTTAACCGGCACCCGCAAAACGCCGGCCCTGCTGCGTTAGCCGGCGGCAGCGGGGGAAGGGGAGCGCCGCGTTCCGGCGCCAGGTCCCCGGGCGCCCCCGGCGGAAAGGCCTCCGGAGACGCAAAGGGCGCCGTTCCCCTTGCGGGGAACGGCGCCCTTTGACCGGGTACCGGGCGGACCTGTCGGACCGCTCCGGGAACGGGCTGCGGCTGCAGCCCGTTCCCAAAGAACCTATTCGGCGGCGGCGCCGGCCTTTTCGGTCAACCGGCTGGTTTCGTCCTGCCATTCCGAGGCCTTGGAGCGAAGCTGCGGCTCATGCTGCCGGGCATGGTGCCCGCAGAAGAGGAGTTCGCCGCCGGAGGAGGCCAGGACAACCCGTACATAGGCTTGGGCACCACACCGGTCGCATCGGTCCAATGCGGTCAGTTCACGGGGGGCTACTGCTGTCGTCATGATGACCTCCTTACGAGTGCGTCTATCCATAGAACCATCCGAAGCGCGGAAATCTTCGCAAGATGGGGTCACTTTCGCTCACCGCGTATCACGTGTGGGTAACAGCCGGGAGCTGCGTCACATGCCGGTCTGCGCTCCGGCGCGGTGCACAAGCCCGCCCGCAAAGGGGATTAGCCTAGTAACGGTCCGTTATTCGCGGCGGACCGCGGCCAAGGACCGCAGTTCTGTCTGCCAAGGAGCACTCGTACACGTGGCGCCAACGAAGTCTGAGTACACAGCACGCCATCTTTCCGTCCTGGAAGGGCTGGAAGCCGTCCGCAAGAGGCCGGGCATGTACATCGGATCCACTGATTCCCGCGGGTTGATGCACTGCCTCTGGGAAATCATCGACAACTCCGTCGACGAGGCGCTGGCCGGGTACGGGCAGAGCATCAAGATCACGCTGCACCCGGACGGCTCGGTGGAGATCCACGACGACGGCCGTGGCATCCCGGTGGACATCGAGCCAAAGACCGGCTTGAGCGGCGTCGAAGTAGTGTTCACCAAGCTGCACGCCGGCGGAAAGTTCGGCGGCGGCTCCTACACGGCCTCCGGCGGCCTGCACGGCGTCGGCGCCAGCGTGGTCAACGCCCTGTCCTCCCGCCTGGATGTCCAGGTGGACCGCGGCGGCAAGACGTACCAAATGTCCTTCCGCCGCGGCGAGCCGGGCAAGTTCATCGACACGGGCAGGGGGCCGGGCCCGGAGTCCGCGTTCGAGCCGTTCGTCACGGGCTCCAAACTGGAAGTGGTCGGAACCGCTAAGCGCGGCGTGACCGGAACGCGCATCAGATACTGGGGCGACCGGCAGATTTTCACCCCGGACGCCAAGTTCTCCTACGAAGAGCTGCAGAACCGGGCGCGGCAGACCTCGTTCCTGGTTCCGGGGCTGAAGATCACGCTGCGCGACGAGCGCAGGTTGGCCGGCACCGCCGGCGAGAACGGCCCGATCGAGGAAGTGTTCCACCACGACGGCGGCATCGCCGAGTTCGTCGAATACCTGGCCAACGACAGCGCCGTCACGGATGTCTGGCGCTTCCACGGCTCCGGCAAGTTCAAGGAAACCGTTCCGGTACTCGATGAAAACGGGCACAGCAAGATCGCCGAGGTCGACCGCGACTGCCACGTTGACGTCGCCCTGCGCTGGGGCATTGGCTACGACACCACGGTCCGTTCCTATGTGAACATCATCGCCACCCCCAAGGGCGGCACGCACCAGGCCGGCTTCGAACAGGCGCTGTTGAAAACCTTCCGCAAGGTGATCGAGGCGAACGCCCGCAAGCTGAAGGCCGGCAGCGACAAGATTGAAAAGGACGACGTCTTCGCGGGACTCACCGCGGTGCTCACCGTCCGCCTGGCCGAGCCGCAGTTCGAAGGCCAGACCAAGGAAATCCTGGGCACCTCCGCCGTCCGCGCCATCGTGTCCCGGGTGGTGGAGAAGGAGCTGGCCGCCAAGCTGGGGTCCTCGAACCGCGGGGATAAGGCCCAATCCGCGCTGCTGCTCGAAAAGGTCGTCAGCGAGATGAAGTCCCGCATCTCGGCCCGCGTCCACAAGGAGACGCAGCGGCGCAAGAACGCGTTGGAGACGTCCTCCATGCCGGCAAAGCTGATCGACTGCCGCACCAGCGACGTCGAACGCTCCGAGCTGTTCATCGTCGAGGGCGACAGCGCTTTGGGCACGGCACGGCTGGCCCGCTCGTCCGACCACCAGGCGCTGCTGCCGATCCGCGGCAAGATCCTCAACGTGCAGAAGGCATCGGTGGGCGACATGCTCTCCAACGCCGAATGCGCGGCCATCATCCAGGTGGTGGGGGCCGGGTCCGGGCGCAGCTTCCAGCTGGACGCGGCCCGCTACGGCAAGGTCGTCCTGATGACGGACGCCGACGTCGACGGCGCGCACATCCGCACGCTGCTGCTCACGCTCTTCTTCCGCTACATGCGCCCCCTGGTCGACGCCGGTCGCGTGTACGCCGCCGTGCCCCCGCTGCACCGGGTGGAGATCATCAACCCGGGTGCCAAGGCCAACGAGGTGGTGTACACCTACTCGGAGAACGAGCTGCACAAACTGCTCGCCACCCTGGAGAAGGACGGCCGGAAGTACAAGGAGCCGATCCAGCGCTACAAGGGCCTGGGCGAGATGGACGCCGACCAGTTGGCCGAAACCACCATGGAGCCCCGCCACCGAACGCTGCGCCGGGTGCGGATCGAGGATGCCGAAGCCGCCGAGCGTTCCTTCGACCTGCTGATGGGCTCCGACGTGGCGCCGCGCAAGGAGTTCATCGTGGCCGGCGCCTCGATGCTCGACCGGGAACGGATCGACGCCTAGGCCGCCAGCCCGGGTGCCACCAACAGGACGGTCGGCACCGCCAGCAGCAAAGCCGCGGCCAGCAGTACCGCGGACCGGGCCGCGCCGCCAAGGGCCGGAACAGGGGAGAGCAGCCGCCGCAGCCGGTGTGCGGTGACAAAGGACTCCGCCTCGGCGGCGCCGAGCAATCCCTTCGCCGGGTCGCCCAGGCTTGCGGCCGGGCCTGCCGCCGCCGGCCGCTCACCGGCAGCGACGACGGCGATCGCACGCACCAGCGTCTCGCGGGCCGACGTCTTCAGGGAATGGTCGTCCGCGAGCATCTCGATCAGCTCGTTCACCGCCGTCCGGGCCAGCTTCGAGGTGGGGAGCCAGGGCAGGGCCGCCCGCCAGGCGGCGAAGGCCCACAGCAGCAGGTCGTGGCGCTGTTCCAGGTGCGCCTTTTCGTGCGTCATGACCGCGTGCAGTTCGTCCGGCGAGAGCAACTCGAGCAGGCCGTTCGAGAGCACCGTGACGGAGCCGCCGCCGCCGGGCAGGCAGTAGGCCACCGGCGCCGGGTGGTTGATCACCAGGGTGCGCGGGGAGTCTTCGGACGGGGAGCTCAGCAGATTCAGCAGGTCGCGGTGCCGGCCGCGCTGTTTGCGGATCTTGTAGTAGGTCAGCAGCAGCGTGAAGACCAGGTGCACGGTCAGCAGCAGGGCGGCGCTGAGCGCGAACACGTGCACCAGGTCCAGCCCGGTATCCGCACTGTCGTCCAGCAGAAGGCCGGTCAGGCCCCGGAGGCCGGCCAGCAGGTGGTCTCCCAGCGGTTCCAAGCCCCACGTCAGCATGGCGCCGATCATGGACAGGCCGCCGGCCAGGGCGATGGCCTGCCAAAGCACCAGCGCCGTCCCGGGACTGCGGGCCGTCCAACGTGCCCGCGAGAGCAGGATGGGGGCAGGCCACGCCAAAATGACCGCCATGGCGGCCAGCAGGTAGGAGGCCAGGAACATTCAGCTCAGTTGGAAGAGAGGATCTTGCGCAGGGTTTCCGCTTCCTCGTCGCTGACCGTCCCGATAAAGCGGGCCAGGACGGCCTCGCGGTCCGGGGCCGAGCCCAGGACCTCGTGCATCAGCTCCACGGTGTGCTCTTCACGGCTTGTCACCGCCCGGTAGCGGTGCGGGCGGATGTCGCGGCCGCGCTGGACCAGGCCCTTCTTCTCGAGCCGGGACAGAACGGTCAGCACCGTTGTGACGGCCAGCTCCTTGCCGTCCGCCCCGTCCGCGGAGACCTGCGCCAACGTGTCGCGCAGCTCATTGGCGGTCAGTCCGGCCTCGGCCGGATCGGCGGCGTTCTGGGACCACAGCACGTCCATGACCGCCCGTTCCAAATCTCCGAGAGTAGCCATCTGGTTCCTTTTCGTCTCTTAACGTCGCATCAACGGCGCGCAGAACCTTTCTACGACCGTGCTCTTGGTCTCTAATTTACCGTCTTTCGTGCAAATGTTCTACAGTTCGTAGAAGATTAAGTTCTACGGCGTGTAGAAATGAGTTCCGGAGTAGTCCGGAACCCAGGTCAGTCCGGGAGGCAGCGGCAATGGAAGCACTTGAAATCGCGCGGTGGCAGTTCGGTATCACCACCGTCTACCACTTCCTCATGGTGCCGCTGACCATCGGCCTGGGACTGCTCGTCGCGATCATGCACACGGCCTGGTACCGCACCGGCAAGGACCAGTACCTGCGGATGACCAAGTTCTGGGGCAAGCTGTTCCTGATCAACTTCATCATGGGCGTGGCCACCGGCCTGGTCCAGGAATTCCAGTTCGGCATGGCCTGGAGCGAATACAGCCGCTTCGTCGGCGACGTCTTCGGTGCGCCGCTGGCCATGGAGGCCCTGCTCGCGTTCTTCGTCGAGTCCATCTTCCTGGGCCTGTGGATTTTCGGCTGGGGCCGACTGCCCAAAGCGGTGCACCTGCTCAGCATCTGGGGTGCCTCGCTGGCCACCGTCGCTTCGGCCTACTTCATCCTGGCCGCGAACTCCTGGATGCAGCACCCGGTCGGCGTCGAAATGATCGACGGTCGGCCGGTCATGGTGGACGTCTGGGCGGTGCTGACCAACAACACGCTGCTGGTGGCCTTCCCGCACACCATCTTCGGCGCCACCTCGGTGGCCGGCGGTTTCCTGCTGGGCATCAGCTGGTACCACCTGTGGAAGCGCCGCCGCGACGGCATCGACACCGTGGGCCCGGACGGCACGGTAGTCGTCGGATCCGACCCGGCGCGCGGCAGGGATGCGGCCGACCACAAGGTCTGGCTCCGCTCGCTGCGGATCGGCGCCGTCGTCGCGGTCGTCTCCTTCGCCGGGGTGTCCCTCACCGGGGACCTGCAGGCCAAACTGATGTTCCAGCAACAGCCCATGAAGATGGCCGCCGCGGAGGCCGCCTGCCACGACGGCACGGGCTTCTCCATCCTGACGGTCGGCGACCTCGGCTCCAACGACTGCGACGACATGGTCGCCGTGGTGGAGCTGCCCGGACTGCTCTCCTTCATGGCCAACGGCGATTTCGACACCGAGATCCGGGGCATCAACAGCCTGCTGCCGGAGTACCAGGAGCGCTTCGGAACGCACCTGCCCGACAACCCGATCTACGGCGAGCGCGCCGGCAGCGAAATCGACTACGTGCCGGTCATGGAAGTCACGTACTGGGGCTTCCGGATGATGATCACCTTCGGCATGCTGGCCGCCGCGGCCGCCGCCGTCGCCCTGTGGGTGGTGCGCAAGGGCACGGTGCCCGAATCGAAGTGGCTGATGCGGCTGGCCGTGTTCGGAATCCTGGCCCCGTTCGGTGCCAACTCGGCGGGCTGGATCTTCACTGAAATGGGCCGCCAGCCGTTCGTCGTGGCACCCAACCCGGATCCCGACGGCATCGACAACGTCTTTATGTTCACGGCCGCGGCCGTGTCGCCGGGCGTCTCGCTGGGGGAGCTGATTTTCTCGCTCAGCGCCTTCACCTTGGTCTACGGCTCGCTGCTGGTGGTGGAAGTGAAGCTGCTCGCCGCCTACTGCCGCGGCGGTGTGCCGGCGGCAATGCCCGAGCTGCTGCCCGCGGCGTCCGCGGATGGCAAGGACGACGACGGCGGCACCGGCGGCCACGGCAAGGACGGAGACGGAACGGACGGGAACGGAAAAGACCCTGATGACGTGCTCGCGTTCGCGTACTGAACCGGCTCCTACGGATCGATAAGGACGACTCATGGAAACCCTGCCCACCATCTGGTTCATTGTCATCGCCTTCTTCTGGACCGGGTACCTGTTTCTGGAAGGATTCGACCTCGGCGTCGGCATGATGATGCGCGGCTTCGCCCGGAACAACACGGAACGCCGCGTGCTGCTCAACACCATCGGCCCGGTCTGGGACGGCAACGAAGTCTGGCTGGTCACCGCGGGGGCCGCCACTTTCGCGGCCTTCCCCGAGTGGTACGCCGCCCTGTTCTCCGGTCTGTACCTCCCGCTGGTGCTCGTGCTGCTGGCCCTGATCTTCCGCGCCGTCGGCATCGAATACCGCGGCAAGGTGGACACGGACCGGTGGCGGGCGCGCTGGGACTGGGCGATCGCGCTGGGCTCGTTGGTCGCGGCCTTCGGCGTCGGGGCCATGCTCGGCCTGACCACCACGGGCCTGCCGCTCAACGCCAACGGCGACCGGGTGGGCGGACCGTTCGCCTGGTTCAACGGCTATGCCGTGCTCGGCGGGCTGGCGGTGGTCGGCTTCAGCCTGGTCCACGCGGCGGCGTTCCTGGCGCTGAAGACCGACGGCGAAGTCCGGTTGCGGGCCAAGGCGCTGGTCCTGCGCTGGCTGCCGGTGGCGCTGCTGCCGATGGCCGCGTGGGCCGCCGTGTTGGTGCTGCGCCACGGCAAGGCCGTCACGGTGGCGACGCTGTTGCTGGCCGCCCTCGGCGCGGCGGCGGCCTGGCTGCTGGCCAAGGCCGGACGGGACGGACTCTCCTTCGCCGGACTCGGCACCTTCGTGGTCGCCGGGTCGGCAACCATCTTCACCGCGGTGTTCCCCACGGTACTGCCCTCGACCATCGACGAGTCCTTCAGCCTGACGGTGGACTCGGCGTCGTCGTCGGACTACACGCTGGGCGTGATGAGCGTAGTGGCGCTGTTCGGCATCCCGGCCGTGCTGGTCTATCAGGGCTACACGTACTGGGTGTTCCGCAAGCGCGTGAGCGCCTCCGCCATCCCCGCAGCACACGCCGTCACCGCACAGTGAAGCCGGTGCTTCCGGTGGGCGCCGCCGGCAAACGGGCGCTCTACCTGCTGGGACTGGCCGCGGCCGTCAAGGCGGGCGGCTTGGTCCTGCTCGCTTCGGCGGTGGCCGCCGGGGTGGCGGGCGTGGCGGCCGGGACGTTCAGCTGGGATGCGGTCCTGCTGCCCGGCGCCCTCGGCGCCGTCCTGCGCGCGGCCGCGGCCTGGGGCCAGGACGTGGCCGCACAGCGGGCTGCGGCCGGCATCAAGGAGGACCTGCGGGCCCGCCTCGCCGCCCGGATCCTGCACGACGGCGGTGCCTCCCCGGCCGGGCGCAACGGCTCCGCCCCGGGCGAGGGCGCCCTGAGTGTGCTGGCCACCCGGGGACTGGACAACCTGGATGACTACTACGCCAAGTACCTGCCGGCCCTGGTGACCTGCGCCACCGTACCCCTGCTGGTGGGGCTGCGGATCCTGGCCGCGGACTGGGTGAGCGCGCTGATCGTGGTGCTCACGCTGCCGCTGGTGCCGGTCTTCATGATCCTGATCGGCAAGCACACCGAAGACCGGACGAAACAGGCGGCCGCGGCCTTGGACCGCCTGTCCGACCACCTGCTGGAACTGGCCCGGGGACTGCCGGTCCTGGTCGGCCTGGGGCGGGCCGCCGCGCAGACCAGGGCCCTGGCCGATGTCGCCCGCGCCTACCGGGAACGGACCCTGGCCACGCTGCGGGTCGCCTTCCTGTCCTCGCTGGCACTGGAACTGATCGCCACCATTTCCGTGGCCGTGGTGGCGGTGTTCGTGGGCATCCGGCTGGTTTACGGCGGAATGGAACTGGAAGCCGGGCTGCTGGCCCTGATCCTGGCTCCGGAGTGTTTCCAACCGCTGCGCGACCTCGGCTCGGCGCACCACGCGAGCGAAGACGGACTGGAAGCCCTCGAGCGCAGCAAGGCCGTGTTGGACGCGCCGGCGGGCCGGCCGCTGGTCGCCGCTCCGGACGCCGGGCACCGGCCCGGGGAGCGCCGCGGGGAAGCGCCGGAGCTGCGGGTTGCCGGGCTGACCGCCGCTTACCCGGGCCGCGGGCAGGTGCTGGAAGGGCTAAACTTCACGGCTCCGGCCGGCCGCATCACCGCCTTGTCCGGGCCGAGCGGCGGCGGCAAGACCACGGTGCTGGAGATCCTGGCGGGCCTGCGCCGGGACGGGGCCGGCATCCGGCTGGCCGGCCGGGTGTCCGGCCTCGACCGCGGCCGGATCGCGTGGATCCCGCAGCATCCGGTTCCCTCCGAGGCCACGGCGGCCGAGGAGGTGGCGCTGTATGCCGGGCTGGCCGGGCCGGCCGGGCGTGCAGCGGCGGAGGAAGCGCTGGCGCAGGTCAATGCCGCCGGCCTGGCGGACGCGGACACCGGCGACCTCAGCCCGGGAGAGCTGCGCCGCGTGGCCGTGGCACGGGCTTTGGCCCGGGTTGACCATGTCCCCGGGGTGGACGTGCTGCTGGCCGATGAACCTACCGCGCACGTGGATGAGCGCAGTGCCCGGGCCATCGAGGCCGCGCTGGACGGTCTCCGCGGCAGGGTGACCACCGTCCTGGTGGCCCACGACCCGGACACCGCGGCGCTCGCCGACCACGTGGTGCCGGTGGTGCCGGCGTCCGGGGAACCCGTTGCTGCCGCCCCGTCGGATACGGACGGTGTGCGGTCCCCGGCACCGGGCACCGAACGCGGCGGGCAGGCGCCCGGAGCAAGGGCGGGCTCCGGCACGGAAGCGGCGGGGGAGGACGGCGGAACCGAAGCGGCGGGGATGGACGCCGCCGGCGCCGGACCCGGCCTGTGGCGGCAGGCGGCGCTGCTGCGGCCGTGGAGCGGGAGGTTCCTGGCCGCACTGTGCTTTGGCCTCGGCGCGGCGCTCTTCGCCGTCGCGCTGGCGGGCCTGTCAGGCTGGCTGATCGTCTATGCCAGCGAACAGCCGCCGATCCTGTACCTGATGACCTCCATCGTCGGTGTCCGGTTCTTCGGGATCGGGCGTTCGGTCCTGCGTTACCAGGAACGGCTGAAGCTGCACGACGCCGTCTTCGAAAGCACCGACCGGCTGCGGATCAGGTTGTGGAACGGGCTGCTGCAGCGGCCGGCAGCGTGGCGGCGGCTGGCACGCGGCGGCGGCGCCCTGGAGCGGCTGGTCGGAGACGTGGACGAACTGCGGGACATCGCCCCTCGGGCGGTCTTCGCCCCGCTGGTCGGCCTGCTGGCGGCCGCCGCGTCCTGCGTGGCCACCTCGCTGCTGATGCCCGCGGCCCTTGGCTGGCAGCTGCTGCTCTCCGGGATCTGCATAGTGGGAGCCCCCGCGGTGACGCGCTGGGCGGACCGCCACGCCCAGGCAACCACCGTGCGGCTCAAGGGCAGGTCGCTGAACGCGTTCACGCGGCTGCTGGCGGCCGCACCGGACCTGGCCGCAAACACGGCTGCCGGGCCGCTGCTGCTGCGTGCCCGCCGCCTTGACCGGGAAGCGACCGCCGCCGTGCAGCGCAGCGCCTGGGCGCAGGGCCTGGGACACGCGCTGACGGTGCTGGCCTGTTCCCTCTCAGCCGTCGTGATGCTCGGCTCGGCGGGAGGCACGGTGCCGGGGGTGGTGGCCGTCGTCGTCCTGATGCAGTTGGCGCTGGCCGAACCTTTCATGGCGGTGAACACCGCGGTGCAGCAATGGGGCGCCTGGCGCGCCGCCGGGGCACGCGTCATTCCGGAGCTGGGCAGCGGCGGCGCGGCCCCGGCCCGCCAAGCACGGCGGGAAGCTCCGGTCGAGGCGCTGGAACTGCGCAACGCGTCCTACCGGTACCCGGGCGCGGACCACGACGCCTTCACCGGCGTGGACCTGCGGGTGGAGCGCGGTCAATGGCTGGCGGTCACCGGCCCGTCGGGGAGCGGGAAGTCCACGCTGCTCGGCGTACTGCTGGGGTTCCTGCCACTGGCCTCCGGCCGCTACCTGGTCAACGGGAGGTCCGGCGGGGCTCCGCGGTCGGCCATCGCGTGGATGCCCCAGGAAGCGTACCTGTTCAACTCGACGCTCCGCGCCAATCTGCTGCTGGCCCGGCCTGCCACGGACCCGCCGGCCGAAGAGGAGATGCGCTCGGCGCTCGCCGCCGTGGGGTTGGGCGGATTCCTGGCCGGACTGCCGCACGGGCTGGGCACCCGGATCGGCCCGGGCGGGCACTTCCTCTCCGGCGGCCAGCGGCAGCGGCTCGCCGTGGCCCGGGCGCTGCTGGCCGACTCCGATGTGGTGCTGCTCGACGAACCGGCCGCGCACCTGGACCGCGACGCCGGGGACGCGTTGCTGGCCGACCTGCGCCGCGGGCTCGCCGGCAAGGCGGTGGTCATGGTGACGCACGACGAACGGCAAGCCGCATGGTGCGGGCTTCGGCTGCAGCTGCCTACCGGCACGTATGCCGCTGCCCTAAGCTGAGGCAATGACCAATTCCGACCTGCCGGTCGTTCCCGGCGGAGCCCTGCGCTGGCGTCCCATGTCCGCCTCGGACATCGAGGGCTGGCACCGGTTGATCCAGCGGATGGCCGCGGTGGACAAACCGGTCTGGACCGAGACGACGGCGGATCTGGCGGAGGCGTTCGACGACCCTGCCAACGACCCCGCTGAGTGCACCGCCCTCGGGCTGGATGCCGGCGGGACGGTGCGTGCCGTGGGCCGGGTCTACGCGAACGCCGGCTCACCGGTCGCCCACACCTGGGGCGGGGTGGATCCGGACTGGCGCCGCCGCGGCATCGGCAGGGCGCTCTACGAGTGGCAGGCCGACCGCCAGCGGCGCCGGTTCCGCGCGGCCGGCATCAGCGGCGGCGTCCTGCGGAGCAGCACCGAGGAACAAGATCCGGCGCACAACGCGCTGATGGAAGCGGTGGGCGCCAGGGTGGTCCGCTACTTCACCGAAATGACCCGGCCGCTGGTGGAGATTCCGGACGCGCCGCTGCCGCAGGGCTTCGTCTTTGTGGACCTGGACCCGGGCGACAGCGACGCCGTGCGGCTCGCCCACAACGAGGCGTTCGCGGACCACTGGGGCAGCGAGCCGAGGGACGAGCGCCGGTGGAAGAACCTGGTGCAGCACCCTGAGACCAGGCCGGAGTGGAGCATGTCGGTGGTGGAGGCCGCCTCCGGCGAGACGGTGGCGTACCAGGTGGCCAGCTTTGATCCTCAGTACAAGCTGCAGTCAGGGTATGACGAAGGGTTCACGAACCTCCTCGGCGTCCGCAGGCCGTGGCGCGGCCGCGGGCTTGCCCAGTCGCTGCTGGCCGAAGCGATGCGCCGGTTCCGGGCCGGCGGGATGGCACACGCCGGGCTGGGCGTTGACACCGAGAACCCCAGCGGGGCGCTGGCCCTCTACACCCGGATGGGCTACGTGCCGACCCAGCGCTACCTGGACTATGAACTGCCCCTGACCTGAGCGGGCAAGGCAGCCCCGACGTCGTGCACCTACGACGTCGTGCACCGCGGCCGGGCGGCGGCTACGCCCCGACGTCGTGCAGGTGATGCGTGACGTCGTGCAGGAAGTAGCTGCCGAGCGTGACGACGGTGAAAGCCGAACCGTTGCTGCGCCTGCCGCGCCGGTCCCACTCGGCCGGGGTCACCGCATTGAAGCCGGCGGCGACCTCCGCGGCTGCTGCCGCCAGCTCCTCGGCGACGGCGCGCGGGTCCTGGCCGGCGTAACGTCCCTCAACGGCCGCGGCGTTCTGGTCCCAGTCGGCAAACTCCGGGTTGTCCTGGCCGAGCATCAGCTGCAGCCGGGCATCGAACACGCGGCAGACGTCCCGGACGTGGGCGGCGTACTCGAGCACCGACCACGTCGAGTCGTCGGGGCGGACGTGGGCGCCGGGCTCCGCCAGGGCCGCCTGCCAGCGGGGCACCGTGGCCAGCACCTCCGGGCCGATCCGGTCCGGCGTGACGCCGGCCGGGTCGAAGCCGCATTCGGGGCAGGGCCGCCCGGTGACCCACGTCCAGTCCTTGGTATCGGGGATGATCGCCATGCAGCCAGCTTAGGAGTCTTGTGACCCCTGCTGCGATAGGGCGGGGCCGACGGCGTCCACGGGCTGGGACAACGGTATGCCGGAACCGTCGCGGCGGCCGTGTTCGGTAGGCAGCGCCCGGGAGGCGCCGTTGGCCGAGCTGGCCTTCGCCGGGCCGTGCCCGGCCCACGCCAGCGAGAGCATGTCCTCGCCCTTCAGGAAGCGGTGCGCGCGCACGCCGCCGGTGGCCCGGCCCTTGGCCGGGTACTCCGTGAACGGGGTGACCTTGACCGAGCCGGGGGAGGTGCCCGGCAGGGCCTCCTGCGAGGAGGCGACGGTGACGACGACGGCGTCCGCATCCCCGGCGGCGACCGCACCGAAGAACGTCACGGTGTCTTCCGCGCCCAGTTTGATGCCCGTGACGCCGCCGGCCGTGCGGCCCTGGGCGCGCACCGTCGAGGCCGGGTAGTGAAGCAGTTGCGCCTGGCGGGTGATGAAGACCAGTTCATCGTCGTCGGCCGGGACGCTCAGGCCCACGATGTAGTCCTTGGGCTTGAGCGCGATGATCTCCCAGTCCTCCCGGTTGAGCGGGTAGTCCGGGGTCACGCGCTTGACGATGCCCTGCGCCGTGCCGAGGGCGAGGACCTTGTCCAGCGGCGCCAAGGCCACCAGCGATTCGCCCTTCGCCAGGGTCACGAACTCCTTGACCGGGACGCCCCCGGCCAGGTTGGGCGACCCGGCAGCGGCGGCGAGCACCGGCATGTCCAGGACCGGGAGCCGCAGCATCCGGCCCAGCGAGGTCACCGCTCCGATCTCGGCCCGTGCCGTGGTCCTGACGACTGACGCCAGGACGTCGTGCCGGATCCGCTGGCCGTCCGACAGGGGCTCCTGGTCCACCGTGCGGGCGAGCTGGCCGGAGGCCGAGAGCAGGACCCAGCACGGGTCGTCCGCGATCTGCAGCGGCAGGGCGGCCTTGGCGTTCTTGCCGGCGGCGGGAGCCGGCAGGGCGGTGCCGCGGAGCGGGGCGGCGGCCTCCGATTCGAGCAGCACGGTCCGCCGCGGCGTGGCGTAGAGCGCGGAAACCTCGCCCAGCTCGTCGGACACCAGCTGGCGCAGCATGGCCTCGTTGGCCAGGATTTCCTCCAGTGCGGCGATCTCGCGGCGCAGCTCGTCCTGTTCCTTCTCGAGCTCGATCCGCGAGTATTTGGTCAGCTGGCGCAGCCGCAGTTCGAGGATGTGATTGGCCTGGATTTCGGACAGGTCGTAGATGGCCATCAGCCGCTCGCGGGCGGCCGCGGCCTCGTCCGAGGAACGGATGATCTGGATGACCTCGTCAATGTCCACGATGGCGATCAGCAGGCCTTCGACCAGATGCAGCCGGTCCTTCTTCTTGCCCAACCGGAACGCGGTGCGCCGCCGGACGACGCCGATGCGGTGGCTGATGTAGACCTGCAGCAGTTCCATCAGGCCCAGCGTGCGCGGCTGCCCGTCGACCAGCGTCACGTTGTTGATGCCGAAGGAATCCTCCATCGGGGAATAGCGGTACAGCTGCGCCAGCACGGCGTTGGGATTGAAGCCGTTCTTCAGCTCGATGACCAGGCGCAGGCCGTGCTGCCGGTCGGTCAGGTCCACGATGTCGCTGATGCCCTGCAGCTTTTTGGACGTCACCGCGTCCTTGATCTTCTCGATCACCTTCTCCGGGCCCACGCCGTAGGGCAGCTCGGTGACCACCAGGCCGGTGCGGCGGGCGGTGAGCTTCTCCACCTCCACCTTGGCGCGGGTCTTGAAGGAGCCGCGGCCGGTGGCGTATGCGTCGCGGATGCCGTCCAAGCCCACGATCTTGCCGCCGGACGGCAGGTCCGGTCCGGGGACGAACCGCATGATGTCCTCGAGCGTGGCGTCCGGGTTGGCGATCAGGTGCTGGGCCGCGGCGATCACCTCGCCGAGGTTGTGCGGCGCCATGTTCGTGGCCATGCCCACCGCGATGCCGGAAGACCCGTTGACCAGCAGGTTGGGGAAGGCGGCCGGGAGTACCGCCGGCTGCATCAGCTGGTTGTCGTAGTTGGGCACGAAGTCCACAACGTCTTCGTCCAGGTGGTCGGTCAGCGCCAGGGCCGGCGGCGCGAGGCGGGCCTCGGTGTAGCGCGGTGCCGCGGGACCGTCGTCGAGCGATCCGAAGTTACCGTGGCCGTCAATCAGCGGCATGCGCAGCGAGAAGGACTGCGCCATCCGCACCATCGCGTCGTAGATGGCGGCGTCGCCGTGCGGGTGCAGCTTGCCCATCACCTCGCCGACCACGCGGGCGGACTTCACGTGCCCCTTGTCCGGCCGCAGCCCCATCTGGGACATCATGTAGAGGATGCGGCGCTGCACCGGCTTCAACCCGTCGCGGGCATCGGGCAGTGCGCGCGAGTAGATGACCGAATAGGCGTATTCGAGGAAGGAGCCTTCCATCTCGGAGGTCACGTCGATATCGACGATGTTCTCCGTGTAGTCCTCTTCGGGGGCGGGAGTCTGGCGGCGGGGCATGGGTAGAGCTTCGGTCCTTAGCTAAAAGTTGCGGATACAGTGAGTTTATGGCGCAAGAGGCTGATTCCCCGGATTATCCGGATTATTGGGAGGCGGATGTCGTGCTGCGCGACGGCGGGACGGCGCACCTGCGCCCCATCGTCCCGGCCGATGCCGAGGCCCTGCAGGCCTTCCACGTGGGGCAATCGGAGAGCTCCATCTACCTTCGCTTCTTCACCTTCAAGTCCAAGCTCAGCCCGCGCGAACTGGCCCGCTTCACCAAGGTCGACTACGTCAGCCGGGTTGCCTTCGTCATCACCATCGGCGATGAAATCATCGGGATCGGCCGCTACGACCGGCTGGACGATCCCGCCGAAGCCGAGGTCGCCTTTAATATCGCCGATGCCCATCAGGGCCGGGGGCTGGGTTCCATCCTGCTGGAGCATCTGGCGGCGGCCGCCCGGGAAAACGGCATCAGCAAGTTCTCCGCCGAGGTGCTGCCGGAGAACCGGAAAATGATCACCGTCTTCAACGACGCGGGGTACGAGGTGCGGCGCCATTTCGACGACGGGGTGGTCGCCCTCGAGTTCGACATCGACCCGACCGAGCGCTCCCGCGCCGTCATGGCCTCCCGGGAACACCGGGCCGAGGCCAAGAGCGTGGCCGCCCTGCTGGCCCCCGGATCCGTGGCCGTGATCGGCGCCAGCCGGGATTGGGGCAGCGTGGGCTACTCGCTGCTGGAGAACATCATCGAAGCCGGCTTTATCGGTCCCGTCTACGCCATCAACCCGCAGGCCTTCGAACTGAACGGCATGATCTCCCATGCCGCCATCGCCGACGTCCCGGACCCCGTGGAACTCGCCGTCGTCGCCGTCCCTTACGGGGAAGTGCCCAAGGTGGCCCGCGAATGCGCCGCCGCCGGCGTCAAGGGCATCCTGGTGGCCAGCGACGGTTTCTCCCAGGCCGGGACCGAAGGCTTGCAGCGGCAGCGCGAGCTGGTGCGCCAGGCCCGCGCCCACGGGATGCGGGTGATCGGCCCGGGCTCGCTCGGGCTCCTGAACACCGACCCGGCGGTGTCGCTGAACGCCTCCATGGCGCCCGCCATGCCCCCGCGCGGAGCGCTCGGGCTGTTCAGCCAGTCTGCGGCCATCGGCGTGCTGCTCTACACCGCCGCCAGCCGGCGCGGGCTGGGCCTGTCCTCCACGGTGTCGGCGGGGAACCGGGCCGACGTCTCCGGCAACGATGTCATGCAGTACTGGGAAGACGACCCGGCCACCCTGGCGGTAGGGCTCTACCTGGAATCCATCGGCAACCCCCGGAAATTTTCCCGCATCGCGCGCCGGCTCTCGCGCAGCAAGCCGGTGATCGTCGCCAAGTCCGATGTGATGGGGCTGCAGCTGCCGCCCGGCCATGCGGTACGCACCACCCAGGCGCCGCCGGGCGCCCTCGACGCCATGTTCCGCCAGTCCGGGGTGATCCGCGTGGAGACCAATGAAGAGCTGATGGACGTGGCGCAGGTCCTGGTCAGCCAGCCGCTTCCGGCCGGCGCCAACCTGGCCGTGTTCAGCAACTCCCTGGCGCTGGGCAACGTGGTGGCCGACGCCGCCAGGGCCCACCAGCTGGACGTGGTCCGGCGGGAGGTGGCGCTGGACCTGGATACCGGGCAGTCCACCGCGCTCCCGATGCTTCGCCGGCAGGTGCGGCAGGCACTGTCCGCACCCGAGGTACACGCCGCCGTCGTCACCCTCCTTCCCGCCACCGGCATCCCGACCTCCCGGCTGGCGGAAGTGCTGCGGGACTGCGCCGAAGAGGCGGGCAAGCCGGTGGTCGCCTCCTTCACCGGCGTGCTCGACCTGGCCGAACGGACCGACGGCCTGCTGGCCGCCGGAGGCCCGGATTCCGGCGGCGGCCTGCAGCGCGGCCTGCCCGCTTTTGCCAGCCCCGCCAGCGCCGTGAACGCGCTGGCGGCCGCGGTCCGCTACGCCGAATGGAAGGCCCGCGACCAGGGCGAGTTCCCCGAGCCGGCGGGAACGGATCCCGCCGAGGCGCAACGGCAGATCGACGCCCTGCTCGGCGGGGTCACCGGGACCGAGCTGCTGACGCCGACCCCTGCGCAGACCGCCCGGCTGCTGGGCTGCTACGGCATCACGGTTCAGGAGTCCGCCGGCTTCACGCACGACGACGAGGCCGTGGCCGCCGCCGAACGGCTCGGCTGGCCCGTGGCCGTCAAAACCACCGACGCGCGGCTGCGGCAACGGCTGGACCTCGGCGGGGTCCGGCTGAACATCACGGACGAGGCGACCCTGCGCGCCAACATCGCCCACATGCGGGCCAGCCTGGCCCCGTTCGGCGACATCCCGTTGGAAGTCCAGTCGATGGTGCCCGCCGGCCAGGCCTGCACCATCCGCTCCATCGAGGATCCGCTCCTGGGCCCGGTCGTCTCCTTCGGGCTGGCCGGCGACGCCGTCAACCTGCTGGGGGACTGGTCCCACCGGATCCCCCCGCTGAGCACCGTGGATGTGGCGGACCTGGTCCGCGGGCCCCGCGCGGCGGAGAAGCTCTTCGGCTACCAGGGCCTGCCGGCCGTGGACGTTCCGGCGCTCGAAGACCTGATCGCCCGCGTGGCGCAACTCAAGGACGAACATCCCGAAGTGGCCCTGCTGGAGCTCAACCCGGTCCAGCTCTCGGACCGCGGCCTGGCCGTGCTGAACGCCGAAGTCCGGCTCGGAAACCATGCGCACCGCACGGACAGCGCGCGGCGCGCCATGCGGGACTGAACCTGCCGGGTTGGCCATCCGGCGGCAGCGTAGGGGATTATGGAACCATGAGCCCCCTATCGACGGCCGAACGCCGCAGTCTCGACGACGCCCTCAACCGGGCCGGCTTTTACCCGCTGCTGGTTTCCGACGTGGTCCACGACGCCCTGGACGAGCGCGAGCCGCTGTCCCACCTGGTGCACCTGGAGACACACTTCGACCGCAACGAGGTGCACCGGCACATCACCGTGCTGGTGCTCACCGAGGACATGCTGGTGATCACGCACGTGGACGACCAGCAGCTGGACGACGAGGGCGAGCAGATGGTGGCGCAGATTTCCACCGAGTCGGTCCCGGTCAGCCAGATCCGCTCCGTGGTGCTCAGCTACGTCTACGCCCAGCCGCAGAACTACACCTCCGCCGACCAGGCCCGCGAACTGACTCTGGCCATCGCCTGGTCCGGCGGCCAACGGCTGGACATGGGCCCGGCCGGTTGCGGCGATCCGCAGTGCGACGCCGACCACGGCTACACGGGCAATATCGTCCAGGAAGACATCGTGCTGCGGGTCAGCGCCGAGGCCGACGGGCTGCAGGCGGTCCAGAACGCCAAGGACTTCGCCCGCGCCCTGCGCAAGGTCAGCACCAGCCACCCGGAGCCCGCCGCCGCGCCGGGTCCGGTGCAGCAGCGCCCGCGCATCGGCAACCGCCTGGTCCGCGGCCACCACGGCCGCTGATCTGCGGGATCGACGCTGCGTGACGCCGATACAGGACCCGCTTCCGGCTGCCCCCGGCTACGGCCGCAACTCCCTCGCGGAGGTCATGACCAGCGCGGCGGCCGCGCTGGGCGCCGAGGGCTTCGACAATGAGCTGCAGCTGCCGCCGGCGCGGCGTGTGTGCGTGGTCATGGTGGACGGACTGGGCAAGGCGCTGCTGAAGCAGCGCGGCGGACATGCCCCCTTCCTGCGCCAGGCCATGGACAACTCGCGGACCCTCGGCAGCGCCCTCCCCTCGACGACGGCGGCGTCCCTTGCCAGCCTGGGGACCGGGCTGGCGCCCGGCCTGCACGGCATGGTCGGCTATGACGTCCTGGACCCTGGGCAGGACAAGGTGGTCAACCAACTCGGAGGCTGGGACCCCGGGGTGGACCCGCAGGTGTGGCAGCCGCATGCCACGGTGTTCGAACGTGTAGCCGGGCAGCTGCCGGTGACCACCGTCAGCCTGCCCCGGTTCGCGGAGTCGGGCATGACCCGGGCGGCGCTGCGCGGCAGCAGGTTCGTGCCCGGCGCCACCGGCCATGCCCGGACCCAGGCCACCGCGGAAGCCTTGGCGGCTACGGACCGGGCGTTGGTGTACCTCTATTTCAACGAACTGGACAAGGCGGGCCACCGGTTCGGCGCGGCCTCGGCCCAGTGGGGGCATGCACTGGAGGAACTTGACTCGGACATGCGCCGCCTGGCCCGGCAGCTTCCGGCCGATACGCTGCTGCTGCTGACCGCGGACCACGGCATGCTCGACGTGGCCGAGGAGTTCCGTTTCGACTACTCGGCGGACCCGGCCCTGGTGGCCGGGGTGCGGCACACCGGCGGCGAACCGCGGCTGGTCCACCTCTATTTCGAACCGGACGCCACGGCCGGGCAGCGCGAGCAGGTGGCCCGTGCCTGGCTGGAGCGGTATGGGAAGCAGGCCTGGGTGTTCACCCGGGAAGAGGCGGTCAGCCGCGGGTTCTTCGGTCGGGTGGACCCGCGGGTGTTGCCGCGCATCGGAGACCTGATGGTGGCTGCCCGGGAACCCGTGGCGTTCTACGACACCCGGCGCGTGCCGGAGACCGCGATGTCCGTGGTCGGCCAGCACGGCTCGCTGACGAAGGCGGAGCGGGAAGTGCCCCTGCTGACCCTGGTGGCTCCGGGCAAACGGCGCTAGTCCGCGCCCGCAGGCAACGAGAGGTTGACGGGCCAGGCAGCCTGGCAGGCCGGGCGCCCAGCCCGGGTCTTCTCTGCAGCCGGCGGCAGGTCAGTCGTGCTTGGTGCCGAAGACGATCTCGTCCCAACTGGGCACGCTGGAGCGCTTCGGCTTGATGGAGCGCTTGGGCGGTTCCGGGGCCGGATCCTCCCGCACCGTGTCTTTGGCCCCGGGTTCGGGATCGGCGGCGGTCTCCGCGCCGGCCTGCGCCGTCCGGGCCTTTTCCGCGGCCGCTCCGCTGCTGTTTTCCACGGTTTTCAGCGGTGCCGTGGAAGGACTGACAAACTCAATCGGGTCGTCCGACGGGGCGCCCGTTTCCTGCGCGCCGCCGCCGGTCGCCGGCTCTGCGTCGGCCTCTTCCCCGGTGAGGTCGCCGTCCTGGTCGCGCACGCCGCTGCCGGTTGCCGCGGCCGGCTCGTCCCGCAGGAAACCGGGCGCGCCGGAGAGCGTGATTTCGTGCGTGTGGGTGCTGATCCCGTGCCCCAATTCCAGTGAAGAGACCGCGCCGTCGTCGTAGGCCGGGGCCAGCGTCAGCGGGAAGCCGGCGCGCGGCCGCGCGCCGGGGTCGTCACCGGAATCATCCGCGTCCTCGAACGAGTCGCGCGGGTGGGCCGCCGGAATCGGACCGTGGGTGAGCATCAAGGCCAGCGCGTCGTCGGCATCCTCGTCGACGCCCAGCCGCTGCCCCCGCCGGGAGCGCAGCACGTCCAGCAGCTCTTCCGACTCGGCGGACTGCCCGTCGTCCTGCCCGCCGTCCTCGTGCCCTGCCGGCCCGAGGTCCGGGTCCGCGCCGGTGTCGGCTTCGAAGTCGAAGACATGGTCGGTGACGGCCTTCAGCCGGCGTCCGGGGACCGGGCCGTCCACGGTTTCGAGCTCGCTCAGCTGCTGCGCCCACCGGTTGGCGTTCTGGATGGTGCGGCGGGCCGCATGGAAGACCCAGCGGGCGGGCGGTTCTTCCCCGATGGAGTCGGTGGCGGGAGCCGCCGGCGCGGTGAAGGACGCCACAACTTCCCACGTGCCGTCGCTGCGCCGCCAGGAATCCCAGTTCATCGACTCCGGGTCGATGCCGAAGGCGTGGATCCGGTGGTCCACCATTTCTCCCAGGGTGGCGGGCTCGTCGCCGAAGGCGGACCGGTAGCCGTCGTGGCCGGGCAGCGGGCCGGCGACTTCCACCTTGCGGGCCTGCTCGACGATGTAGTGGCGCTCGGCGAGGACCGGGCTTTCATAGCGCCGGATCCGCTGCAGGTCGAGGCCGGATTCGGCCGCGACCTCCTCGGCCGTGGCGCCCGCTCGGATGCGCGCCTGGATTTCGCGGGGGGACATACCGGCGTCCGACGGTTCGCCGGCCCCGGGAGCGCGCGTTGTTGTCGGTCGGAAGACCGCTGTGCGCAGGGCTTCGTCTATGGCCAGACGGTAGTCGTCCCCACCTGCGCTCAACAGCAGATGTTCGCCATCCTCATGGACACCCACCAGCCGTAGATCCTGCATGAAAACCCTCCACCAGACGACACTTTATGCCTGAAACTCTGCCACCCATACCGGGCTTTTCCTATTGTTTTCGCGGGTGTGGCGCGGAGTTTGTGGCCAAGGTCGCCCCGGCCGGGCGCCGCGTCCGAAGGCGGCCGTGAACGCCCTGCGGCCCCCGGGTTTGGCAGGCGCACCGAAATCGGCAAGAATCTTCGCGTCACGGGCACAAAATCGACGGCGAACGCGTTGAGCCTGTGCACAGATCGTCAGGCACGGGCACGTGTCCCGGAACCGGGGGCCTGACGTGAAACTGGACCGGACCACCGGAGTGGGAGCAAAACAACAATGGCCACTGACTACGACGCCCCGCGGAAGCCTGACGAAGAGACCCACGAGGAGTCCATTGAAGAGCTGAAGTCGCACCGGCGGACCGACACGCAGTCGGCCGTCGTCGACGAGGACGAGGCCGAGGCGGCCGAGGGGTTCGAGTTGCCCGGCGCCGACCTCTCCGGCGAGGAACTGCTGGTCCGCGTACTCCCGGCCCAGCAGGACGAGTTCACCTGTGCTTCCTGCTTCCTGGTCCGCCACCGGTCGCAGGTGGCCAAGGAGAAAGACGGGCTGCTCTACTGCCGGGACTGCGAGGGGTAGCCGCCGGCAACCACGGGACCGGCCCCGCCGGGGGCCCGCCCCCCGGGGCCGCTAGGACGCGTCCGCGGCGGGGCGGTTCAGGGCCGCGGCGAGCTGCTGCGGCCGGCGCGTGGAGGCGATCCAGTAAGGGGTCAGGTCCGTCTCGTCGGTGATTTCGATGGTGACCACCGGATCGATCCAGCCGCGCATGCACATGTACGCGGTGCCGTTCAGCTTGGGGCCGCGCTGCTCGGTGGCAGCCTCGCCGGTGAACGCTTCCACCCGCCCCACGTAGCGGCGCTCGATCTGGGCGCGGCCCACCTGCAGCATGGTGTCGGTGACCAGGATCCGCGGCGTGGAAGCGATCAGCAGGACGGCCAGCAGGATGGCGGCGACGACGGCGCCGATGATGCCCGCGGTCATGCTGATCGGTGCCAGCATGACGATGACCGCCGCGGCGGTGCCGGCGGCGATGAGCCAAACCCAGAAATTGGGCCACAGCCGCTCATCGAAGTGGGTCACGGAGGAAGGACCGCCGGCGGGACCGGAGCCGCCTGCAGGGGTCGCGGGTTGTGTCATGGACTCAGCTTTTCACCTTTTGACAGGCATTTCACCTTGCTCCCGGCGGGCCCCCGGATGCCCGCCCGCCCGCGGGCGCCACGGTTGAAAACGCGCTAGAGTGATGTGCGGAATATCTCAGCGGGCCCGGCCCTTGGCGGCCGCAGTCTTCCCGCCGCCACATCCGCAATCGCAAGGACAAACGATCACGAGTGCAGCAGACAACTGAAACGCTGACGGTCCAGCTGAAAATGCTCGACGACGGACTGGAACCGCCCGCCTACGCCCACCCGGGGGACGCCGGGGCCGACCTGCGGAGCCGAATCGATTTCCGGATCGCCCCGGGGGAGCGTGTCCTGGTGCCGACGGGCGTGGCGCTGGCGCTGCCGCACGGGTATGTTGCCCTGGTCCACCCACGCTCCGGGCTGGCCGCCAAGCACGGACTGACCATCGTCAACGCCCCCGGCACCGTGGACGCCGGTTACCGGGGCGAGATAGCGGTCACCTTGCTGAATACCGATGCCAGTGAAACGCTCACATTCAAGCGGGGGGACCGGATCGCGCAGCTGGTCATCCAGAAGGTGGAGACGGCCGCGTTCGAACGCGTCGCCGAGCTCCCGGATTCGACGCGGGGGGCCGGCGGATTCGGATCCACCGGAGGGTTCGGCGCCGGTTAGTTCCGCACGCGCGGTGCGGCGGGCACGCACCTGCGCGCCTGCCCGCCGCAGGCGGCATCCCCTCGGCGCAGACATTGAGCAACCCGGTGCAGGACCGGAGGAAGAGGAATCTCACGTTATGGCATTTGGGCGTTCCAAGAAGAGGAACCAGAACGACGGCGAAGGGCCGGAAGCCGCCGCGGCCGCACCTGGCGAGGATGCCACGCGGCCGGCGCCGGACAGCGGTCCCCGCCGGAACGGCCCCTACGACGACTCCGAGCAGGACACCGGTAACGGCTACCTGGATTTGGGCGCGCTGAAGGTCCGTCCCCGGGAGGGCCTGCAGCTGCGGCTGGAGGTCGAGGAAAAGTCCAAGCGGGTCGTTGCGGTGACCCTGGACCTGGCCGGTTCCAACTTGCAGCTCCAGGCATTTGCCGCGCCGAAATCCGAGGGGCTGTGGAAGGAAATCCGCACCCAGATCGCGAGTTCCGTGGGGTCACAGGGCGGCACGGTCCAAGAGATCGACGGACCGATGGGCACCGAGGTGGTGGCCAAGCTGCCGGCACAGACCGCCGACGGGAAGCAGGGCTTCCGGGTGGCCCGCTTCCTCGGCGTCGACGGGCCGCGCTGGTTCCTGCGCGGCGTGATCGGGGGACCCGCCGCGCTGGACCGGGCCAAGGCCGCGGACCTCGAGGAACTCTTCCGTTCCACCGTGGTGGTCCGGGGCTCGCAGCCGCTGCCGCCCAAGGACCTGCTGCAGCTCAAGATGCCCAAGGGCGTCCCGGGCCCGCCGCAACCCGAGGCGCCGCGCAACCCCGGACTGACCGCGCCCGAGCGGGGCCCGGAGATCACCGAGATTGGCTGACCGCTCCCGCGTCCATCGCGGCCCTGCGGACAGCCCCATCGCCCGGCTGCCAGAGCGCGGCCACGTCGCCGGAACCGGGTTGGTTGAGGCGATCACCATCGCGCCGCCGGGGCAGCCGCCGCGGTTTGCCGCCGTCGTCACCGACGCGGGCCAGCAGGAGCCGGGCAAGTCCCGTGACGGCGGGCACCCGCGGGTCCGGCTGGTCTGGCTGGGGCAGCGCCGCGTGCCCGGCATCGCGGCGGGCATCCGGTTGGCCTTCGAGGGAATGCTGTTCAGGGTGGAAGGAACCGCCACCATCTACAATCCGCGCTACGAGATCCTCAGCCCGTTGGAGAATTAACCCATGACAGATCAGCAGCCGGACTCCGGTCCGCACAGCGTGCCGCCGGCCGGGGACGGGCAGCCCTCCGGCGCGCGTCCGGAACCCGCGGGAGAACCGGGCAACAGGCGCCCGGACGCGGCCGAGGCGCTTGCCGGCGCCTACGCGGCGAGCGCCGCGGTCCACCGCACCGACGACGGACAGATCGACGTGCTGAAGACCGTGGGCGGCGTCCGCGGGCTGGCCGAGAGCATCCTGCCGGGCGTGATCTTCCTGGTGGTGTTCACCATCGGCCGGGAGCTCGGCCCGGCGCTGATCGGAGCGCTGGCGGCCGCCGCCGTCTTCACCGTGCTGCGCCTGGTGCAGCGGGGCACCGTGACGCAGGCCTTCTCCGGCCTCGTGGGGGTCGCCATCTGCGCCTTCGTCGCCAACAGCACGGGCCGGGCCGAGGACTTCTATGTCTGGGGCTTCATCACGAATGCCGCCTACATTCTGGTCATGCTGGTTTCGGTGGCCGTCAAGTGGCCGGTGCTGGGCCTGATCTTCGGGCTGATCCGCAGCGAGGGAACGGCATGGCGGCAGCAGCCGCAACGGCTGAAGGCGTACACCATGGCCACCTGGATCGTGATGGCGGTGCTCCTGCTGCGGCTTGTGGTGCAGCTTCCCCTCTACCTGATGGGCGAGGACGGCCTGGTGGCGCTGGGCACCACCCGCTTGCTCATGGGCGTGCCGCTGTACGCGCTGGGGCTGTGGCTGGCGTGGCTGGTCTCTCGCCCGGCGTCCGTCGAGGCCGCCCGGGCCGAGTGAGCCGGCCCGCCGCCGCCGCGGCCGGCCGGGCCGAGTGAGCTGGCCCGCCGCCGCCGCTGCCGGCCGGGCCGCGTGACCTAGTCGGCCGCCGCCGCGGCGGCGGGCCGGCCGGTCAGGACCGCACGCAGTTCGTCCTCGGCGGCGATGGTCGTGATGAAGAAGAGCTCGTCGCTGCCTTCCACCACGTCGTCAGGGCTCGGCGTGATCGGCGCGTCGTCGCGCAGGATGGCCACCACCGTGGCATCCTGCGGCCAGGCGATGGAGCCGAGCCGCTGACCGATCAGCGCCGAGTCCGCGGGAACCGTGAACTCGACCATGGACGCGACGCCGCTCTGCAAGGTCAGCAGCCGGACCAGGTCCCCGATCTCCACGGCTTCCTCCACCAGGGCGGTCATCAGGCGCGGGGTGTTCACGGCAACATCCACGCCCCAGGAGTCGTCGAACATCCAGTCGTTCTTGGGGTTGTTCACGCGTCCCACCGTGCGGCCGACGCCGAACTCGCTCTTGGCCAGCAGCGAGACCACCAGGTTGACCTTGTCGTCGCCGGTGGCCGAGACCACCACGTCGGCTTCTTCCAGCCGGGCTTCACGCAGGGTGGTGATCTCGCAGGCGTCGCCGATCAGCCAGCGCGCGCCCTTCAGCCCGCTGCGGCCGATCACCTCGGGCTTCGGATCGATCAGCAGGATGTCGTGGTTGTTCGAGAGCAACTCCCGAGCAATCGACGATCCGACGCTGCCGGCGCCGGCAATGACCACCCTCATTCGGACTCCTCCACGGGGGGCTTGGACAGGATCCTGTCGATTTCGAAGGTCGAATCCACCGCCATCATGGCGTGGACGATGTCGCCCTTTTGGTAGCGGGTGCCGCGGGCGGGCAGGATTCCCTCGCCGAAACGGGTCAGGTAGGCCACCCGGGCGCCGGAGGCGGCTTCAATCTCGGCCAGTTCCCGGCCCACCCAGCCGTCGTCCAGTTGCACCTCACCCAGGATCAGGCGGCCGGAGGCCTCACGGAAGTCGCCCTTGATGCCCTGTTCGGGCAGGATCCGCCGCAGCACCTGATCGGCGCTCCAGCGCACCGCGGCCACCGTGGGGATGCCGAGCCGCTGGTAGATCTCGGCGCGGCCGGGATCGTAGATGCGGGCCACCACATGCGGCACGTGGAAGGTTTCGCGGGCCACCCGGGTGGCGAGGATGTTGGAGTTATCGCCGCTGGAAACGGCAGCGAAGGCGTAGGCGTTCTCGATGTCTGCGTGCCGCAGGGTGTCGCGGTCGAATCCGACGCCGGTGACCTTGCGGCCGGTGAACCCCGAGCGCAGCCGGCGGAATGCCCGGTCGTCCTGGTCGATAATGGCCACGCTGTGCCCCGAGTCCTCCAGGGTGTGGGCCAGCGTCACGCCTACGCGCCCGCAGCCCATGATCACAAAGTGCGCCATCCACGTCCTTCCGGCACCCGCTGCAACGCGGGAATCAAATGTACTGCAACCATAACGCTGAACCGGTCCATCGATGCCATGAGCCCGGGGTTCGAAACGGCGCCGGCGCCAGCGCGCCGGTCGGGACCGCCTACCCGGCCGCGGGCTCCTGCAGGGCGGCGAGCACGTGCATGTGCTCCCGGTTCGACGGGTACAGGTGGCTGTAGGTGGCGTAGAGCTTTTCATACAGCGGAGCCGTCGCTAAATCGGGACTCACGGTCGCCGCCGTGCGCGCCCAGTTCGTCCCGGCGGGCACGGCCCCGGTGCCGATGGCGGCGAGCAGCGCGTCCCCGTAGCTGGCGCCGATGGCCTGTTCCGGGACCAGCTGTTCGCGCCCGCTGATGTTGCTGACGATTTCCGTCCAGAGCCTGGCCTTGGTGCCGCCGCCGACGGCCACGACGCGCCGGATCGGTTCGCCCGCGTGCTCGAGGTACTCCAGGATCTGCCGGATGCCGAAGCCGATGCCCTCATAGGCGGCACGAAACAGATGGCCGCGCCCGTGGCGCAGCGACAGGCCGGTGATCAGCCCGCGGGCGTCCGGGTCGAAGACAGGGGTCCGTTCGCCGGCGAAGTAGGGCAGCAGCAGCAGACCGTCGGATCCCGGCGGCACCGCGGCGGCCTCAGTGACGAGCTGCTCGAACGGGACGTCGCCGAACAGCCGCTGCAACCACGTGGTCAGGCTCCCGGACGTGGACATCCCCGCGGCCAAGGTCAGCGACCCCGGCTCCACGCCGGCCGTCGTCCAGAGCTTGGGTTCGGACCGGAACTCCCCGAGGACCTGGACGAAGAACATCGTGGAGCCGTACATCAGCATGAGGTCGCCCGGCTGCCGCACGCCCGCGCTGAACGCCTCGGCCCAGGCGTCGACGGTGCCCGCGCAGACCGGCACGCCCTCCGGCAGCCCCGTGGCATCGGCCGCCCGGCGGTGGACCCGGCCGCCGACGTCCGACGGCCACGCCAGCCGGGGCTCCGGCAGGTGGCCGGCGACGGCGCCGTACCGGTCCGGATGCCACCGGTTGCCGCGAAGGTCGTAGAGCGGATCGCATTGGCTGGCGGTGTGGTGGTCCAACACCAGCTCGCCGGTCAGCTTGGCCAGGATGAAGGAGTTCAGGCTGTGCCAGTTCCGGGCGCGGGCGAAGACCTCCGGCTCCCGGTTGCGGAGCCAGCGGAGCTTCGGTCCCACGGCCTGGGAGGACAGGACCTTGCCCGCCTCGCGAAAGATTTCCTCGGCACCGAACTCCTCCGTCAATTCGCGGATTTCGACGACGGCGCGCGCGTCGATTCCGTACAGGATCGCCGGCCGCAACGGGACCAGGTTCTCGTCCGTGACCACCAGGGACGGACCCATCGCGCTGACACACACGCCGGCGACGGCCCCGGCGTCGTTCCGCGACAAGAGCTCCCGGCACAGCCGGACCACTTCCGCCCACGCCCCGCCCTCGGCGTCGAACTCGGCCCAGCCGGGCCGCGGGTAGCTGACCTCGTGCGCGACCGCGGCGCTGTCCAGCACCCCGCCCCCGGCGTCCGCCAGCACGGCCTTGCTGCTGCCCGTGCCGATGTCGATGCCCAGGAACATGTCGCTCCGGCGGCCGGCCACTAGGCGCGGCCGTGCGAGGTGCGGGACTTGCGGGAGACGGCGTCGAGGATCACGGCCAGCAGCAGCACCAGGCCGGTGATCATGTACCGGAAAGAGGACTCAAGGTTCAGCAGGGTGAGGCCGCTGGAGATGGACTGGATGACCAGGATGCCCAGGAGGGCCGAGAAGGCCGAGCCGCGGCCGCCGAACAGGCTGGTCCCGCCGATCACCGCGGCGGCGATGGCGTTCAGGTTCACGTCCCCGGTGCCGCTGCTCTGCGCCGAGGCGGCCAACCGGCCGGCCGCCAGCATGCCGCCGACGGCCGCGAACGTCGAGCACAGGACGAAGATGGACACGTAGACGCGGTTGACGGCGATGCCGGCCCGCCGCGCCGCTTCCCGGTTGCCGCCGACGGCGTAGACGGAGCGGCCCCACTGGGTCCGGGTGAAGGCGTAGTGCATCACCAGCACCAGGGCGGCGAAGAAGACGAACATCCAGCCGACGCCGCGGGCCTGGTTCAGGTACCAGACCGCGAACAGCAGGATCACGGCCAGCAGGATGGTCTGCATCACGACCAGCCGCATCGGGCGCCCGGACAGGCCCGCCTTGACCCGCTGGCGGGAGAGCGTGAGCTGGCTGAGGAAGAAGCCGGCCACGCCGACGACCGCCAGCACGTACGACAGCCAGCCCGGCACGAAGGCCTGCTGGCCGAACCAGACGAGGAAGGAATCGAACGGCAGGTTGATGGTGCCCTCGACCCCGAGCACGAACAGTTGCAGTCCGAGGAAACCGAGCAGGCCGGCCAGCGTGATCACGAAGGACGGGACCCCGAACCTGGTGTAGACCAGCGAATAGACCAGCCCGATCACGGCGCCGGCCGCCATCGCGGTCAGGATCGCCAGCCCGATGGGCCAGTCCTGCTTGATGAAGGTGACTCCCACGATCGCGGCCGACAGGCCGCTGACGGAGCCGACGGACAAATCGATTTCGCCGACCAGCAGGACGCAGACGATGCCCAGCGCGATGACCCCGACGGCGGCGCTTTCCAGCAGCAGGTTGACCAGGTTGGCGCTGGAGAGGAAGAACGGGTTGAGCACCTGGAAGATGGACCAGATGACCAGCAGCCCGACGACGATGGGCAGCACGCCCAGGTCGCCGCCGCGGACCCGGTTGATCCCGACCTTGACGGCGCCCTTGAAGCCCTCGGTCCGGATCAGCCGTTCGTCCTGCAGGTCGGTGGCCACCGGGATGACCGGGGCGGCTGGATTCGTTGTCATGGTACGGTCCCTTCTTCCGGTGCTCCTGCCCCCGACCCCTGTCGGCCCGCGCTTCCGGCGGCCTGGCCGGGCGGGAGCGAGCCTCCGCCCGGTCCGCCCAGCCCGGCCCCCTCGGCCCCGCCGTTCGTTCCTGCCGCGCCGCCCGCCGCCGCTGCCCCGGTCTGGGCGGCGCGCTGGGTCACGACGTTGTCCGTGGCTCCGGTGATGGCGGCGATCAGGTCGTCGGTCGAGACGTCCTTCATCCGGAACGTGCCGTTGTTCTTCCCCAGCCGCAGCACCGCGACACGGTCGGAGACGGCTTTGACGTCCTGCATGCTGTGGCTGATCATGATCACCGCGAGGCCGTTTTCGCGCAGCCGCTCCACCAGGTTCAGCACCTCGGCCGTCTGCGCCACGCCGAGGGCTGCGGTGGGCTCGTCGAGGATGATGAGCTTGGGGCTGCCGAGCAGCGACCGGGCGATGGCGACGGTCTGGCGCTGGCCGCCGGAGAGGGAGGCAACCGCGATGCGGACCGAGGGGATCTTCGCCGAGAGCTGGCGCAGCAGCTTCCACGACTGGACCTCCATCTCCACTTCGTTCAGCCGCCAGGCGCCCAGCTCCCGGCCGAGGAAGAGGTTGTCTACCACGCTGAGGTTGTCGCAGAGGGCGAGGTCCTGGAATACCGTGGCGATGCCCAGCTGAATGGAATCCACCGGCGTGTGGATCGTCACGTCCTGGCCGTCGAAGTTCACGGTACCGGCGTCCTGGGGATGCACGCCCGCGAGGATCTTGACCAGCGTCGACTTCCCGGCGCCGTTGTCGCCGACGAGGGCGACCACTTCGCCGGCGTGGACGTCCAGGTCGATGCCGGTCAAGGCGGCCACGGCACCGAAGTGCTTGCTCACGCCCCGCATGGACAGTACCGGGGCGGTAGCCTCCGGCCGTTCCGCTGACACAGTGGACACTGCTTCCCCTTCCCTTACGACGGCAGTGCCGCGGTGGGCGCGGCACCGCCGTTCGCGGCTGCGCTACTTGATGCCGAGTTCGTCGCAGCCCGCCTTGTACTCGCCGGTGCAGATTTCTTCAGGCTTGTAGATGCCGCCGTCGAAAATCACTTCCTTGACGTTCTCCTTGGTGACCACCGTCGGCACGAACAGCGCTGACGGGGTGTTAAAGAGCGTCGCGTCGGGTTCGGGGGTCTCGCCGTTGAGCAGCTGGACCGCCACCTCTGCCGACTTTTCGGCGACTATCTTGATGGGCTTGGAGATCGTGTTGTACTGGTCGCCCTTGATGATCCGCTGGATCGCGGCGACCTCCGCGTCGTTGCCGGTGACCGGCGGGAAGGGCGAGACACCGGCGGCCTTCAGGGCGGCGATGGAGCCGCCGGCCGTGCCGTCGTTGGCGGCCACGATGCCGGTGATGTCTTCACCGAACTGGGTGATCTGGCCGGCCACCCAGTCCTGGGCCTTCGACGGCTGCCACTCCGGGGTGTCATACGAGGCCAGGATTTTATGCTCGCTGGCCTCGACCGCTTCCGTCGCGCCCTCCTTGATCAGCTGCGCGGCCCGGTCCGTGGGGGAGCCGTTGACCATCAGCACCCCTCCGGTCTCTTCGCCGTCGGCGTCCAGCTTCTTGACCAGGTCCTCGGCGATGAGGCTGCCGATCTTCTTGTTGTCGAAGGAGACGTAGAAGTCCGCCGGCGTGTCCGGGACCGGCCGGTCGTAGGTGACAACCTTGATGCCCTGGCCCTTCGCGGTGTTGACCAGCGAGGCGGCAGCGGTGCTGTCCACCGGGTCCAGGACCAGGACCTCGACGCCCTGGGTGATCATGGCGTTGGCCTGCTGCTGCTGCTTGTTCGCGTCGCCGTCGGCGTTCTGGTACAGCACCTCGCAGCCGCCGCACAGTTCTTCGACCTTGGCCTTGAACAGCGGGCTGTCCTGCTGCTCGTAGCGGGTCGAAGCACGGTCCGGCATCAGGAACGCGATCTTGCCCTCGGCCTGGCCGCCGCCACCGCCTGCTGTCCCGCCGCCGCCGCCTCCGGCACCGCCGCCTTCACCGCCGCCGCCACCACCGCAAGCAGTCATGCCGGCTGCAAGAACGAGGGCCGTGGTGAGGCCCATGATTCCCCGTGTGTTCTTCTTGTTCATCGGAACTCCTCTTACTGGGGGCGTGCCGCGTTGCCGTTCGTGCGTTCCGGCGTCCGCGGTCAGAGCCGCTGGGGGTAGATCATCGCCTTGAGCGATTCGGGTTCGGTGGAGGTGTTTTCCAGGGCGGCCGCGGTCTGCGGCAGGGCAAAGCTGTGTGTTACCAGTCCCTCCAGGTTGATCCGGCCGGAGGACACCAGGTCAATGCCCAGCGGCCAGGTGTTGTTGTACCGGTTCACCATCGAGATGGTGATCTCCTTCCAATTGAGCGTGGACAGGGGCAGCGGCACCTCGTCGGCCTTGGCCAGGCCGATGACGGCTGCCCGCCCGGCCTCGCGCAACCGGCCGAGCCCGGAGGCGAGGACGCCGCCGGCGCCCGAGCATTCCAGCAGCACGTCAAAGGTTTGCGCCGCGGGCGCGTCGCTCTTCTCCACCGCGAAGCCGTGGTCGCGGGCCACGCCGAGCCGGTACTCGGAGATGTCCGTGACCGTGACGCTTCCCGCGCCGAGGGCCCGCGCCGCCTCGGCGGCAAGCAGGCCCACCGGTCCGGCGCCGGTGATCAGCACGTCGTCGCCGGCCTGGAGGTTCGCCCGCCGGCAGCCCCACAACCCCACGGACAGCGGCTCGAGCAGCGCGCCGTCTTCGTAGCTCATCGAATCCGGGATCGGGAAGTAGCAGCGGGCGTCCATGGCCAGGTACTGCAGCAGTGCGCCGTCGTAGGGCGGGGTGGCCAAAAATTCGAGGTTCGGGCAGAGGTGGTAGCGCCCCGCCCGGCACTCTTCGCAGCTGCGGTCCGGCGTGCCCGGCTCGACGGCCACCCGGTCGCCGACGCGCACGTTGCCGACGCCTTCGCCGACGGCGACCACCTCGCCGGAGACCTCGTGCCCCAGGATGAACGGGCCGTCAACGACGAAGGGGCCGATCTTCCCGTAGCGGTAATAGGCGACGTCGGAGCCGCAGACCCCCACGGCTTCCACCCGGATCACGGCCTGGCCCCGGCCCGGCTCGGGCATCGGGCGCTCCTGCATCTCGATGCTGCTCAGGCCGGTCATCACGGCGGCGGCATTGCCCATCTAAGACTCCTTAGCGAGCAGTCACTGGGTCAAACGGCCCCGGACCCCCGAATGTGATACAACGCACATTCATACGCATATGCTAACCCCGGCGGACGTGCCGCCGCTATGAAAGTGCGGGTCGGAGGCCCCCTGGCCCCGTAAATTCCGGCCGGCAGTCTAGACTCTAAGCCGTGAAGATCCGGACCCACTGGCTGCATGTGCCACCGAGGGAAACGTGCTGACATTCCTCGATGCCCTCAAGCGGGTCCTGGTGGGCAAGCCGTTCCGCAGCGAGCGGCTGAAGCAGGATGCGCTGCCGCGGCGCCTGGCGGTTCCGGTCTTCTCAGCGAACGCGCTCTCCTCGGTGGCCTACGCCCCGGACGAGATCCTGCTCACGCTGGCACTGGCGGGCGTCGCGGCGATCGCCCTGTCGCCCTGGGTCGGACTGGCGGTCATGGTGGTGCTGCTGGTCCTGGTGGCTTCCTACCGGCAAAGCATCCACGCGTATCCATCCGGCGGCGACTACGCGATCGCCACCAGGAACCTGGGCAAGCCGGCGGGCATCACGGTGGGCTCCGCGCTGATGTTGGACTACGTGCTCACCGTCGCGGTGTCCATGTCTTCGGCGGCCCACTACCTCGTGTCCGCCGTTCCGGCGCTCAAGGGCTGGCAGCCCGGAGCGGCCGTCGCCGGCATCGCGATCCTCGCCCTGCTCCATCTGCGCGGGCTGGGACGCGGGCGCCTGACCGTGGCGATCGCCACCTATGTCTTTGTGGGCACCGTGCTGCTGATGTGCCTGGCCGGATTTGTCCTTGACCTCACCGGAAACCTGGGCGAGGCACCCAGCGCTGCGTTCGACGTCGTGCCGGAACCCGGCCTGGAGGCGGGCCTGACCGGGCTGGCCGGCGCACTGCTGGTACTGCGGGCCTTCTCCACGGGCGCCGCGGCACTCACCGGCTTGGAGACACCGGCCAGCAATGTGCCGGCCTTCGAGAAGCCGCGCGCCAGGAACGCCGGCTTTGCGCTGCTGATGCTGGGCATCTCCGCAACCGTGATCACCATGGCGGTGATGTACCTGGCCCGGGCCACGGAGGTGCGGGTGGTGCAGGTCCCGGCCGACCAGCTGCGGCTGGACGGAGGGCCGCTGCCGGCGGGCTATTTCCAGTCCCCGGTGCTCAGCCAGCTGGCGGAGACGGTTTTCGGCGGCGGCGCCCCGCTCTTCTACCTGACGGTCGCGGCCACCGCAGCAATCCTGGTGCTGGCCAGCCATTCGGCGTTCAACGCCTTCCCGCAGCTGGCATCGATCCTCGCCACCGACGGCTTCCTGCCCCGCCAGCTGCGAACCCGCGGGGACCGGCTCAGCTACAGCAACGGTGTGCTCGCACTGGCGGCCGCGGCCGTGGTGCTGGTGCTGATGTTCAACGCGGACGTCACCCGGCTGATCCCGCTCTACGTCATCGGCGTGATCGTTTCCTTCACCTGCAGCCAGCTGGGCATGATCCGGCACTGGTCCCGCGAAATACGGGCCACGCCGCACCGCCCGGTGCGGCGCCGGATGCTGCGCTCGCGGTTCATTAACATGGTCGGTTTCATCCTGACCGTGACCGTGCTGGTGGTGGTACTGGTCAGCAAGTTCGTTTTCGGAGCCTGGCTGGCCGTGCTCGGCATCATCCTGCTCGGGCTGGTCATGCACAGCATCAACCGCCATTACGTCCAGGTCGCCCGCGAGCTCGCGATCGACCCGGACCAACCGACCACCGCGCTGCCGTCCCGGGTACACGCAGTCATCCTGGTCTCGCACGTACGCAAACCGACGCTCCGGGCGCTTGCCTTCGCCCGGGCCTCGCGGCCGTCCCGGCTCGACGCCGTGGTGGTGGACCTGGACCGGGAACAGACCGAGCAGACCCTGCGCGACTGGGAGAAGCTCAACATCCCGGTTCCGATCACGGTGCTCGCTTCCCCGTACCGCGAGACCACCACGCCGATCATCGACTACATCAAGAGCATCCGCCGGGACTCGCCCCGCGAACTGGTGGTGGTCTACATCCCCGAATACGTGGTGGGACGCTGGTGGGAGCAGCTGGTGCACAACCAGACCGCGCTGCGCATCAAGACCCGCCTGCACTTCGAGCCCGGCGTCATGGTGGCCAGCGTGCCGTGGCAACTGGCCTCCTCCGATTCCGTCCGCCGCTACCAGGAGCTTTCATGACCGACCCCGCACCGCAACTGATCGAGCTGACCGTCGGCGCTCCGGCGCACGGAGGCCACTTCGTCGCGCGGCACGACGGCCGGGTGGTGTTCGTCCGGCACGCTCTGCCCGGGGAGCGGGTCCTGGCACGCGTCACCGAGGGCGGACCGGACGCGGGATTCTGGCGGGCGGACACCGTCCAGGTGCTGGAAGCGTCTCCGGACCGGGTGGAGCATCCCTGGGCGCCGGCGGACGCGTTGGCCGCGGCCGAAGCCGGCCGGCCGGCCGTGGGCGGCGCCGAGTTCGGCCACATCGGGCTGGACGCCCAGCGCCGGCTGAAGGGCCTGATCTTCGCCGAACAGCTGCAACGTCTGGCCAAGCTGGAACGGCAGGTCACCGTGGAAGCCCCCGCGGGGGAGTACGACGACGGGCTCGGCTGGCGCACGCGCGCCGCGTTCGGCGTGGGGTCCGACGGGCGCCTCGCCATGCACGCGCACCGGTCCGATGAGCTGATACCCGTCGAGGCGATGCCGCTGGCCGCGGACGGGGTCAACGACCTGCGGTTGTGGGAGTTGGATTTTTCGGGGCTGGAGCGGGTGGAGGTGGCCGCGCCCGCCGACGGGAGCACGCCGCTGGTGCTGTTGGTGCCCGGCGCGGGGACAACGCCCAAACGGTTGGCGAAGATCGCCGACCGGATCGAACCCGGCGTGTCGGTTGCCGCGTGGGAGCCCGTGCCCGGGCGGCTCACCCGGTTGCGGGGACGCATTTGGGTTTCCGAAACCAACGGGCGGCACCAGTACCGCGTGACGGGAGACGGCTTCTGGCAGATTCACCGGCTGGCGCCGGCCACGTTGACTGCCGCCGTCCTGGACGGTGTTGCGCCCCGGGCGGGGGAGAGGGTGGCCGACCTCTATGCGGGTGCCGGACTTTTCACGGCGCCCTTGGCGGATGCCGTCGGGGTGACCGGCAACGTTCTCTCCGTCGAGGGCTCGCCGGCCGCCAGCAAAGACGCCCGCAAGAACCTGCACGGTTTCGGGCAGGTCGAGATCCTCCAGGGCAAGGTCGAGCGGGTGCTGCGCTCGCAGCCCGAAGAGATGGACGCCGTCGTCCTTGACCCGCCCCGCGCGGGCGCCGGAAAAGCCGTGGTGCAGGCGGTGGCCGCCCGAAACCCGCGGGCGGTCGGCTACGTGTCCTGTGACCCGGCGTCCTTCGCCCGGGACCTGGGCTACTTCCTGCAGCTGGGCTGGAACCTCGACTCGCTGCACGTGTTCGACCTGTACCCGCATACCCACCACATGGAGTCCTTTGCCGTGCTCACACCGGGGCGCCGCTGAGCGGGAGTGCGCGAATCCCGGCTGTGAGGCAGGCCACGGGCGCCGCTCCGGTTCCTGCCAACCGGCTACCCGATAGGATGGGGGCAGCGGTTCCGGACGAAGCATATTGTCTCTGGCTTGTAAATTCTGCGGGCTGCGGCGCGTCAAAAAGGCCAGAGGCCGAGCCCGCAGCTGTCCCTTCACACTTAGGGATGCCTAACTAGCGGGTGGTTGCCGCCCGGACAAAGATAAAGTGTGGCGAGAGGAGTCCTGTCATGAGTAATGTGGACAGCTTCGGTTCCAAAGGCGTCTTGAACGTCGCCGGGACCGAGTATGAGATATTCCGGCTGAGTGCCGTTGAAGGTGCCGAGAGCCTTCCGTTCAGCCTCAAGGTCCTGCTGGAGAACCTGCTTCGCACCGAAGATGGTGCGAACATCACGGCGGACCACGTCCGCGCCCTGGCCGGCTGGAACCCCGACGCGCAGCCGGACACCGAGATCCAGTTCACCCCCGCCCGCGTCATCATGCAGGACTTCACCGGTGTTCCGTGTGTCGTCGACCTGGCCACCATGCGCGAGGCCGTCAAGGAGCTCGGCGGCGACCCGAAGCGCGTGAACCCGCTGGCCCCGGCCGAACTGGTGATCGACCACTCGGTCCAGATCGATGTCTTCGGCAACGCCGGCGCGCTCGAGCGCAACATGGAGATCGAGTACCAGCGCAACGGCGAACGCTACCAGTTCCTGCGCTGGGGACAGACCGCCTTCGAAGACTTCAAGGTGGTCCCGCCGGGAACCGGCATCGTGCACCAGGTCAACATCGAATACCTGGCCCGCACCGTGATGACCCGCGAGGTCGACGGCAAGCTGCGCGCCTACCCGGACACCCTGGTCGGCACCGACTCGCACACCACCATGGTCAACGGCCTGGGCGTGCTCGGCTGGGGCGTCGGCGGCATCGAGGCCGAGGCCGCCATGCTCGGCCAGCCCGTCTCGATGCTGATTCCGCGCGTCGTCGGCTTCAAGCTCACCGGCTCCATCCCCGCCGGCGCCACCGCCACCGACGTCGTGCTGACGATCACCGAGATGCTGCGCAAGCACGGCGTGGTGGGCAAGTTCGTGGAGTTCTACGGCGAAGGCGTGGCAGCGGTGCCGCTGGCCAACCGCGCCACCATCGGCAACATGAGCCCGGAGTTCGGCTCGACCGCCGCCATGTTCCCGATCGACGACGTCACCCTGGACTACCTGCGCCTGACCGGCCGCTCCGAGGAGAACATCGCCCTGGTCGAGGCGTACACCAAGGAACAGGGCCTCTGGCACGATCCGTCGCACGAACTGAAGTTCTCCGAATACCTTGAGCTGGACCTGTCCACCGTTGTTCCGTCCATCGCCGGTCCCAAGCGGCCGCAGGACCGCATCGCCCTGACGTCCGCCAAGAACCAGTTCCGCAAGGACCTGCAGAGCTACGTCGGCACCGGCAACGAGGACGCCCTGGACGAGGCCCTGGAAGAGTCCTTCCCGGCGTCGGATGCCCCGGCCATGACCTCCACGGTCCGTCACGCTGCCGCTGCGGAGGCCGGCGGCGTGAAGTCCGGCACCGCGCAGGCCGACGATCGTCCCTCCGGCGGTTCGGCCGCCCAGGGACGCCACGTCGCCCTGCCCGGCGACGGCCGCGCCTCCAAGCGCGTCCACGTCACCATGGAAGACGGGCGCGAGTTCGAACTGGACCACGGTGCGGTGTCCATCGCCTCGATCACCTCCTGCACCAACACGTCGAACCCGTCGGTCATGCTGGCCGCGGCCGTGCTGGCCCGCAATGCGGTGGAGAAGGGCCTGGCGTCCAAGCCGTGGGTCAAGACCTCCATCGCCCCGGGCTCCAAGGTCGTCACCGATTACTACGAAGAGTCCGGCCTGATCCCGTACCTGGAGAAGCTCGGCTTCTTCGTGGTCGGTTATGGCTGTGCCACCTGCATCGGAAACTCCGGCCCGCTGGAGCCCGAAATCTCGCAGGCGGTCCAGGACAACGACCTGTCGATCACGTCGGTGCTGTCGGGTAACCGCAACTTCGAAGGCCGCATCAACCCGGACGTCAAGATGAACTACCTGGCGTCCCCGCCGCTGGTCGTCGCCTACGCCCTGGCCGGCACCATGGACTTCGACTTCGAGAAGCAGCCGCTGGGCCAGGACCCGGAGGGCAACGACGTGTTCCTGAAGGACATCTGGCCGAACCCGGTCGAGGTCCAGCAGGTGATCGACTCCTCGATCAACAAGGAGATGTTCGCCAAGGGCTACGAGGGCGTGTTCGAGGGCGACGACCGTTGGAAGGCGCTCGAGACCCCGGCAGGCGATACCTTCGCCTGGGATCCGAACTCCACGTACGTGCGGAAGCCACCGTACTTCGAAGGCATGAGCGCCACGCCGGAGCCGGTGCAGGACATCAGCGGCGCGCGGGTGCTCGCCAAGCTGGGCGACTCGGTCACCACCGACCACATCTCCCCGGCCGGTTCGTTCAAGTCCGACAGCCCCGCCGGCCGTTACCTGCTGGAAAACGGCGTGGAGCGCAAGGACTTCAACTCCTACGGTTCCCGCCGCGGCAACCATGAGGTGATGATCCGCGGCACCTTCGCCAACATCCGGCTGCGCAACCAGCTGCTGGACAACGTGGAGGGCGGCTTCACCCGCGACTTCACCCAGCCCGGCGGTCCGCAGGCCTACATCTACGACGCCGCCATGAACTACCAGGCCGCCGGCACCCCGCTGGTGGTGCTGGCCGGCAAGGAGTACGGCTCCGGCTCGTCCCGCGACTGGGCTGCCAAGGGCACCGCGCTGCTGGGTGTCAAGGCCGTCATCGCCGAAAGCTTCGAGCGGATCCACCGTTCGAACCTGATCGGCATGGGTGTGCTGCCGCTGCAGTTCCCGGCCGGCGAGTCCGCTGCGTCGCTGGGCCTGTCCGGCACGGAGACCTTCTCCATCGAGGGCGTGACCGCGCTGAACGAGGGCACCACCCCGAAGACGCTGAAGGTCACCGCCACCGGCGAGGACGGCGGCACCAAGAGCTTCGACGCGGTGGTGCGGATCGACACCCCGGGTGAAGCCGACTACTACCGCAACGGCGGCATCCTGCAGTACGTGCTGCGCCAGATCTCGGCGAACTAGCCCCCGGTCCGGCACACACCGCACAGCGGCCCAACGCAGGGCGGGCGTCCGATGGACGTCCGCCCTGCGGCGTCTGGCCAGGGCACCAGCGTGCTGTAGGGCTCGGTCCCCGGCCACGCGTCGGCCGCGTTGTGTGCACCCTCGCACCAGGGGAACGCAGAGTGGCGGAGGGATGGCGGTAGGATTAACCGACGCTTTGTGAAGGAAAGGACCTGCTCTGTGGGATTGCTCGAGACCATCCGCGAGCCGCGCGACCTGCGCCGGATCGACATGGTCCAGTTGCAGGACCTGGCCCGGGAAATCCGCCAGTTCCTGATCACGAACGTCGCACAGACCGGCGGACATCTCGGCCCGAACCTTGGGGTCGTCGAGCTGACCCTCGGCATCCACCGCGTGTTCGACTCCCCGCACGACAGCATCGTCTTTGACACCGGCCACCAGTCCTACGTGCACAAACTGGTCACCGGGCGGCAGGACTTCGGCACGCTGCGGCAGCAGGGCGGGCTGGCCGGCTATCCGGACCGCGCCGAATCGGTGCACGACATCGTCGAAAGCTCGCACGCGTCGTCGTCGTTGTCCTGGGCCGACGGCATCTCCCGCGCCCGCCGGCTGACCGGCGAAGGCGACCGCTACGTCGTCGCGGTGGTGGGCGACGGCGCCCTCACCGGCGGCATGGCATGGGAAGCCGTGAACAACATCGCCGCGGACCGAGCACGGCGCGTGGTGATCGTGGTCAACGACAACGGGCGCTCCTACGCCCCGACGATCGGCGGGCTGGCCGACCAGCTGGCCGCGCTGCGCCGGACCACCATCGACAAGGTCCGCACCCACCAGGCCTACGAAGGCACCCTGGACTGGTGGAAAAGGAAGCTGCAGTCGGGCGGGTCGCTGGGCCAGTTCGCCTACCGGAGCCTGCACGCGACCAAGAAGGGCATCAAGGACTGGTGGGCGCCGCAGGGCCTGTTCGAGGACCTGGGCATGAAGTACATCGGCCCGATCGACGGGCACGACCTGGAGGCCGTCGAGGCCGCGCTGACGCAGGCCAAGAACTACCGGGGCCCGGTCATTGTCCACACCATGACCGAAAAGGGCCGCGGCTACGCGCCCGCCCGCGCCCACGAGGCGGACCAGTTCCACGCCGTGGGCGTCATCGACCCGGAGACCGGCGAACCCGTAGAGTCCGGCGGCCGGCAGTCCTGGACCTCCGTGTTCGCCGACGAGATCGCCGAGATCGCCGACGAGCGCCAGGACATCGTCGGTATCACCGGCGCCATGCTGATCCCGGTGGGCCTGCAAAAATTCGCCAGTAAGCATCCGGACCGTGTCTTCGACGTCGGCATTGCGGAGCAGCACGCGCTGGCCAGCGCCGCCGGCATGGCCTACGGCGGACTCCACCCGGTGGTGGCCCTCTACGCAACGTTCCTGAACCGCGCGTTCGACCAGCTCCTGATGGACGTCGCGCTGCACAAGGCCGGCGTCACCGTTGTACTCGACCGGGCGGGGGTGACCGGCCCGGACGGGCCCAGCCACCACGGCATGTGGGACATGTCGCTGCTGCAGATCGTGCCGGGGCTACACCTGGCCGCCCCCCGCGACGCCACCCGGTTGAGGGAAGAGCTGCGCGAGGCGGTGTCCGTCGACGATGCCCCCACCGTGGTCCGTTTCTCGAAGGGCTCGGTGGGGCCAGAGGTTGAGGCCCTGGAACGGCTTAAGGACGGCGTCGACGTGCTGGCGCGCCGGCCGTCCGGCTCCACCGAAAACGACGTGCTGATCGTCAGCATCGGCGCCATGAGCGAACTGGCGCTGGATGTCTCGAACCGGCTCGGCGCCCAGGGCATCAGCTCCACCGTTGTCGACCCGCGCTGGGTGCTGCCGGTGCCCCGCTCGATCATCGGCCTTGCGGCCCGGCACCGGATCGTCGTCGTGATCGAAGACGGCGTGCGCGCCGGCGGCGTCGGATCCCGGATCCGCCAGGAGATGCGTGCCGCCGGTGTGGACACGGCGCTGAACGAGGTCGGCCTCCCGGTCGAGTTCCTGGTCCACGGCACCCGCGCCGAGGTCCTGGAGCGCGTGGGCCTCACCGCGCAGCAGGTGGCCCAGGACACCGTCGCGCAGGTGCTGGGCACCAAGGTCCCGTTCGCGCGCCCGCTGCCCGGCCAGGAACTGCCGACCGGCCAGATTCCCAAGATCCAGTGACCGGCCGCATCCCCGCCGAGGCCCGGCCCGGCGAGATGGTGGTGTTCCGCAACTGGAAGTACGACGGCGCTGCCCACTGGCTGGTGCCCGGCACCTACCTCGGCTCCGACGGTTTCGGCGACTGGATCTTCCAGCCGGCCGGCTCGCTGGTCGCCCGGCCCGGCATCGCCTTCTTCGCGGCCTCCGACGCGGTGCAGTTACTGCCACGGGAAGGCGACTACGTGGCGACGTTCTACGACGACACCTACCCGGGCGACTTTCGCATCTACATCGACCTGGCCACCGGCATCCGGGTGGACCCGCTGCTTCCGGCCGGCTGGGAAGTCCAGCTCACGGACATGGACCTGGACGTGGTCCGCTCCGTCAGCGGCGGCGTGTACATCGACGACGAGGACGAATTCGCCGAACACCGGGTCACCATGGACTATCCGCCGGCGCTGGCCGAACGGATCCAGGCCAGCTGCCGGGCGCTCTACGGGCAGGTGGCGGCTGAGGCCGCGCCGTTCGACGGAACGGCCCTGACATGGTTGAACAAAGGACGGACATGAGTTTCCTTCGGGTGTACAAGAAGAACGACGACGGCGGGCTGGTGTTCCGCGAGGCGTGGTTCGACGAAGACTACGGCCAGTTCGTGGTCAACCACGGAACGGTGGGCCACCAGAGCACCACGCAGGAGAGCCGGGACGTCAACGCCGAGGCCGCCGAGTCGCTGATGGACGCGTTCGCTGCCCAGTGCGCCGAAGACGGCTACGCGGAGCTCGCGCCGGGGGAGCAGCACTGGGTGATTGCCCAGTATGCGCTGAAGACGGCGGACGGCAGCGACCGGGACCGTTACCTCGAGGACAAAGCCAAACGCACCATCACCGAGTACTTCGCCTGGCGCGGGCTCGGGACCGTGGAGAAGACCGAATTCGTCCCGCACAAGCTCAACATCTATGTTCTGGCGCCGGATGCGGCCAGGGCGGTGGCCGGCCTGAAGGTCTGCCTCCGCGAAGCCAAACTCGACTTCACCAAGCTGAGCATCGGCGTCGCGCCGCACGGGGACCTCGCCGCGGTCAAGCAAAAGCATCCGCTGCCGGCCAAGACGGCGTTCAGCCTGTAGGCCCGGCGGCCGTCGGGGACGGCGCTAGCCGCCCTCGGGCACGTCCAGGCCCGCGGCGCGCGCCGCCTCCCGGTAGGCGGCCGCCAGCGTGGCAACGCTGTGGTGGGCGTTGAGGCCGCTGGGATTCGGCACCACCCAGACCTCGGCGCCGCCGAGCGTCTCCGGTTGCCGGCCCAGCTGCGCCTTCGGCCGCTCAAAACCCACCCGGTAGGCGGTCACTCCCGCGACCGCCACCACCCGGGCCCCCAGGGTCTCGACCCGGGCCGCCAGGCGCCGGGCACCGGTCCGCAGTTCCTCGGCACCCAGCTCGTCCGCCCTGGCGGTAGCCCGCGGGACAATGTTGGTGATGCCCACGCCGCGGTCGATCAGGTGGTTGCGGTCGGCAGCCGCCATGCCGTTCCCGGCGTAGATCTGATGGTCGGTGATGCCGGCCGCCGCCAGGGCCGGATAGAACCGGTTGCCGGGCCGGGCGAAGTGCGAGCCGGTGGCAGCCGACCAGAGGCCGGGATTGATGCCGACGAACAGGAGGCGCAGGCCCGGGCCCAGCAGATCGGGGACCAGCGCGTCCCGGTAGGCGAGCAGTTCAGCACGGGTAAAGGCCACAAAACCACTCTTTCACACGGCGTGCCGTCCCGGCCGCGAAACCGGCCGCATGCTCAGCCTCACGGCCCCAGCTCCGGACAGAAGAAGGCACGGCGCCCCCGAAGGGGCGCCGTGCCCGTGCAGCGGCCCGCCAAGGCGGGCCGGCGAATCAGTCGGTGCCGGCGTCGAACGCCGCGCGGTCCAGCGCCTCGTCGGCCGCGCGGTCGGCCGGGTCGAGCTGGGCGGTGTCGGCGATTTCGCTCGCGCCGCCGGCTTCCAGCGCGCCCACGAGCTCGGCGGTGGGACCGCCCACCAGGCCCTGGGCCGCGTACTGCTCCAAGCGGGCGCGGGAGTCGGCGATGTCCAGGTTGCGCATGGTCAGCTGGCCGATGCGGTCCAGCGGACCGAAGGCAGCATCGCCCACGCGCTCCATGGACAACTTGTCCGGGTGGTAGCTGAGCGACGGGCCGGTGGTGTCCAGGATGGTGTAGTCCTCGCCGCGGCGCAGCCGCAGGGTGACCTCGCCGGTGACAGCGGAGCCAACCCACTTCTGCAGCGATTCGCGCAGCATGAGCGCCTGCGGGTCCAGCCAGCGGCCTTCGTACATCAGGCGGCCCAGGCGGCGGCCCTCGGCGTGGTAGCTGGCCACGGTGTCTTCATTATGGATCGCGTTGAGCAGCCGCTCGTAGGCGATGTGCAGCAGGGCCATGCCCGGGGCCTCGTAGATCCCGCGCGACTTGGCCTCGATGATGCGGTTCTCGATCTGGTCGGACATGCCCAGCCCGTGGCGGCCGCCAATGGCATTGGCCTCCTGCACCAAAGCGACGGCGTCGGCAAACTCCGTGCCGTTGATCGCCACCGGGCGGCCCGCCTCGAAGCGCACCGACACGTCCTCGGTGGGAATGTCCACGTCCTCGCGCCAGAAGGCCACGCCCATGATCGGCTCGACGGCCTCCAGGCTGGTGCCCAAATGCTCCAGCGTCTTGGCCTCATGCGTGGCGCCCCAGATGTTGGCGTCGGTGCTGTACGCCTTCTCCGCGGAGTCGCGGTAGGGGAAGTTGTGCGCGGTCAGCCATTCGGACATCTCCTGGCGGCCGCCGAGCTCGGAGACGAAGCGCGGGTCGAGCCACGGCTTGTAGATGCGCAGCCGGGGGTGGGCCAGCAGCCCGTAGCGGTAGAACCGCTCGATGTCGTTGCCCTTGTAGGTGGAACCGTCGCCCCAGATGTCCACGCCGTCTTCCCGCATGGCGCGCACCAGCAAGGTGCCGGTCACGGCGCGGCCCAACGGGGTTGTGTTGTAGTAGGAACGGCCGCCGCTGCGGATATGGAAGGCGCCGCAGGCCAGCGCGGCCAGGCCTTCCTCCACGAGCGCGGGCTTGCAGTCCACCAGGCGGGAGATATCCGCGCCGTACTCGGTGGCGCGGCCGGGCACCGCGTCGATGTCCGGCTCGTCGTACTGGCCGAGGTCGGCGGTGTAGGTGCAGGGCACGGCTCCGCCGTCGCGCATCCATGCAACGGCAACGGACGTATCGAGTCCACCGGAGAAGGCGATGCCGACGCGTTCGCCGACGGGAAGGGAAGTCAGAACTTTGGCCATGGTTTCGATCATATGTGCAGCGGCACCCAAAGACAGAAGCGGCAACGCCGCGGCCGCCTGCGTGACGTGTCCGAACTCACTTGCGCGTCCGGGACGGGGGCCGGAGCCGGGATAGGATGCGAGGCGAACGGCAAAACCCCCAGTGACAAGGATGTAGCGATGGAATACCGGCGTCTCGGCAAATCCGGCCTCACCGTCTCGACGGTGGGACTCGGCTGCAACAATCTTGGCCGGTCCAACACCCCGACGGAAACGCAGGAAGGCACGGACGCGGTGGTCAAGGCCGCACTCGACGCCGGCGTGACCTTTTTCGACGTCGCCGACAGCTACGGGAAGACTCCGGGGCTGAGCGAGGAGTTCCTGGGCAGGGCGCTGGGATCGCGGCGCGACGACGTGGTGGTGGCTACGAAGTTCGGCATGGACATGCGGGGCGCCAACGGCGAAGACTTCGGCGCCCGCGGCTCGCGGCGGTACATTGTCAGGGCGGCCGAGGCGTCGTTGCGGCGGCTGGGCACCGATTGGATTGACCTCTACCAGTTCCACACGCCCGACCCGCTGACTCCGGTCGAGGAAACCCTGTCCGCGCTGGACGACCTGGTCCGCGCCGGCAAGGTCCGCTACATCGGCCACTCCAACCGGGCCGGCTGGCAGATTGCCGAGGCGGAATTCACGGCGCGGATGGGCGGCTACACCCCGTTCATTTCCAGCCAGAACCACTACAACCTGCTGGACCGCCGGGCGGAGCTGGAAGTCGCCCCTGCTGCCGAGGCCTACGGGCTGGGCCTGCTGCCGTACTTCCCGCTGGCCAACGGCCTGCTCACGGGCAAGTACAAGAACGGCAAGGCGCCGGAAGGCAGCCGGCTGACACACTCGCGCACCAACTTGCTCAAGGACGCCGACTGGGAGCAGTTGGGCGCCTTCTCCCGCTTCGCCGCCGACCGCGGACTAACGGAAATCGAGGTGGCCTTTTCCTGGCTTGCCACCCGTCCCGCAGTCGCGTCGGTCATCGCCGGTGCCACGAAGCCGGAACAGATCCGGCAGAACGCCCAGTCAGCGGGCTGGCACCCGACTGCCGAGGACCTGGCCGAGCTGGAAGGCATCTTCCCCGCGGTGCCGAAAGTGGCCCTGTTCTGAGACCTCCGAGGGGGCCGCGGCGGGAGCCGATGGAACGTTGGGAAGCCTTTTACGTTGAGGGCGCCAAGCAAGGCTGCCTCTACCGCCGGTGGGCGGATCACGTCCTCACCACGCGAATGGCCTTCCGGAGCGGGCCGGACGGGTACCGCGCGGAATCCGTCATCCGGTTCGAGCCCGGGACGCGGCGGTGGGAGTCCTCTTCTTACCGGCAGGGGCCGGGCCGCCCCGAGGCAATCGCCCGCCGGGAAGACTTCGGGCTGACCGACACGAGCCTGCCCAGCTACGGGGAGTACCTGCTGTTGGCGGAAATGCTCGACTCCGGCGCCCAGGCCGTGGAGTACTTCCGGCTGGACGACGCCGCGCCGGCCGAACCCGACAACGGGGCATGGGCGCGGGTATCGCTGGCCGGCACCGAGACGGTGGTGCTGCCGGACGGCAGCCGGCCCTCGTGCGACCGCTACGACGTTGTCCTAAACGCTCGAACGACGGCGCCCGGCGGCGGCTTTCCCACCCCGACGGACTATCGGCCGGATACCGGGGCGGAGCTGGTCGGCGTTCACTGGGCGTCGGGCGGCCGTGTGGTCAAGAGCGACTGGCGAGGAGCCGAGTCCTTCCTCGCTCCGGATCGCGGGACTGCCATCGCCGGCCTCGACCGGGCACTGATTGACTTCCTGGATACCGGATACGGTGCCCGGCCGGCTGGGGCCGACTAGGACGCCCGCCCCGAGGGCTTCCAGACGGTTCATTTCAGACGGTGACGGTGATCCACTCGCCGTCGATAGCCGCCGCGAAACGCGGAAGCGGAGCGGGTGCCGGACCGCCGGTCACTGTGCCGTCGGCGAGCGCGAAGGTCGAGTTATGGCAAGGGCACACGAATTCGGCCTTCGTCGGGGTCACGCCGCATCCCTGGTGCGTACAAACGGCGCTGTAGGCCAAGACGGTGGTTTCGTCGGGGCGGTGGATGAGGATCTTCTCCCCGCCTGCCTCGCCGCTGGCGCTGCCGCCAACCGGCACGTCGCTGAGCTTCCCGACCCGGACCGGCGTGCCGTCGCTGGCAATCGGGGAAGCGGAGGCACCTTGTGCTCCTGTGTAGTCCTGCAGCGGGGAACATGCGGTGAGCGCGCCCATCGAACCGACGGCGGTCGTGGCGGTCAGGATGGCGCGGCGCGAAGGCAGGGACGAACTCATGTCCGCTATTCTCCCGGACGGTGCCGGTGAATTTCCAAACGGAGCGGTGATCGCTCGCGCAGCGTGTCAGCGATCACACCACCACGGTGATCCATTCGCCGTCAATGGCCGCCGCAAAGCGCTGCAACGGTTCCAACGCCGGCCCGTCGAGAACCGTGCCGTCTGCGGCGCTGAAGACCGAGCCGTGGCACGGGCAACGGAACTCCGCGCCCGCCGGCGCCACGGTGCACCCTTGGTGCGTGCAGACTGCGCTGTAGGCCAGGACGGTAGTCTCGTCGGCGCGGTGGATGAGGATTTCCTGCCCGCCCGCTTCGCCATTGGCGCTGCCGCCAACCGGCACGTCTGCGAGCTTCAGGACCTGTACAGCAGCGCCTCCGGAGGTGGCCGGGGCAGGTTTTCCGCCGGCCTCGCCGCCGCCGTTCCCCGCCGGCGCACAGGCAGCCAGTACACACGCCGAGCAGGCCGTTGCGGAGGCGGCCATGACCGAGCGTCGCGAGGGACCGGCATCGGGATTCATGCGCTGACCTTCCCCGTGGGCAGTATGGGTGCCTTTCGCAAAGGGTAGACGTCCGGGCCCATGGGTTGGTTCAGCCGGCTCATGAAAGGGTTTTCGCGCAGGAACCTGCAGTACCTGGCCACCGTTGCCAAAGCCTGGCCGGATGCAATCCGGTCTGGCTGTGTCCGGCGTCTGTCCTAGGACGGAACAGGAGGATCGGATGAGCGTGTGGAGGGATGGTGGAGTCTTGTCGGTTCAGGAAAGCGAACGCGTTCAGCGGGCGTCGCTGAAGCCTGCAAAGGGTTCTGCTGGGATTCCTTGACGTCGGAACGACCGCGAGGGGTTCAGGGCTTCATTCTGCGGTTGTCCCCCACTCCTGCAACCACCCATAATGACGGTGTGGCTATGTCGCTGCTGTTCGGCATCGTGACTTCCAGCGCCCTGATGCTGGGTGGATTTGTCGGTGTGCGTTTCGAACTGCCCAAACGCGTCCTGGCGATCATCCTGTCCTTCGCAGCGGGCGCCCTGGTCACCGCCCTGACTTTCGAACTCTTCGAGGACGCCTACCAGCGCGGCGGCATCTGGCGCGCAGCGGTCGGCCTGTTTGTCGGCGCGGTGGTGTTCACGACCTTGAGCGCGCTGCTTGACCGCTGGGCGCAGGCCGGGTCGAACCCGGTTCCGGCGGACGAGTACCGGGGCAGCCCCAAGCTCGATACCGACGCCGCCGCCACCGGGCGTGCGCCGGGGCCGGCATCCACCCGGGGTGCGGCCGGTCTGGCCCTGCTGGCCGCCGCCACGCTCGACGGCATACCGGAGAACCTGGCGCTGGGCGTCTCCCTGGGGGAGGGGACCGGCGGTCTGGCGCTCCTGGCCGCGATCTTCGTCTCCAACCTGCCCGAGGCCCTGGTCGGGGCAGCCTCGATGCGCAGCCAGGGCATGTCCAGGCCCGCCATCATCGGACTGTGGGGTGTGTGCTCAGTGCTGCTGGTCATCGCCGTCGTGGTCGGTGCCGGGCCGCTGTCCGGTACCGACCCCGAGACGATCTCGCTGCCATTGGCCTTCGCGGCCGGCGCGGTGATCGCCGCACTGGCCGACACCCTGATGCCGGAGGCATACGAACACGGCGGACCGGCGGTCGCCCTGAGCACCGCGGCCGGGTTCGTGCTCTCGTTCCTGCTGTCCCTCGCGTGAGATCCGGCGCCGCTAACGACCCTCCGTGCCCCCGCATCGACCCGCGCCGTTATCTGGGGTTCCGAGTTAGTCCGCAAGGTTTGTTCGATCTGGAGATGGGCACCGGCGGCTCGTTCAACAACTGCGCCCGGTTCACGCCCAGCGCGAACGATATTCCGGAACGGTCGCTGGCCTCGCTCGCGGCCACCAACCGTGACTTCCCCACCGGCGGTTCCCCCTGGCAGACCGCTGGCGAGCCGGGCGAAAACCGCACCTACCGCGGAACCTGGCGCTTCGATACCACCGGCATGTCGCAGGTCGAGATCAACGCCCTGCAGGGCGCCCGGGTCCATGTCGACCTGGTCTGGGAGCTGCAGTCGGATGAATCGCCCACGCAGCCGTAAGCCGGTTCCGTCAGTTCCGTGACCCGCCGGCTGCCCGGCAGCGCCTTGCGTCCTCTCTTCTCCCGCGACGGCTGGCTGCTGTACATCGCGTCCACGCTCTCGCGGTTGTATCTGGGCATCGCCCTGAGCCTGGTGCTGATCGGCCTGCTGCCTGCGCTGTTCGGCTGGCATACCAGCGTGATCCAGAGCGGTTCCATGGAACCGCACGTCGGCGCAGGGGACGCGGTGGTGTCCGCGCCCTTAGGCAGTGATGACCCGGTTTCGCCGCTTCCACTGATTTTCGCGCGGCAAGGCCCCTAGCTGAGCAAGTGGGATAGGGCGGTTACGACGCCATGTTCCTCATTCGTTGGCGCGGTGTAACGGGCGCGGGAACGCAGGATCGGGTGGGCGTTGTCCATGGCGAACGACAGGTCGGCGCGGTCGAACATTTCGAGGTCGTTCAGGAAGTCGCCGAACACGACGGTTTGAGCGGCATTCACGCCCAAGGTCCGTTGCAGTTCCTGCACGGCTCGTCCTTTATTGGTGCCCGGGGCCATGATGTCGATCCACTGCTTACCGGAGACGGCCATCTGGTGGCTGGATGCCAGTGGAGCGACGATGCTTCTCGCGCTGGACTCAACGTCGGTGGAGTCGTAGATCGCGAGCTTGAGGATGTCATCGGTGACAGTGGTGAGATCCTCGACCGTGGTGAGTTCGGCGTAGTAGGTTTCCGCCTCCCGGATGAATCCAGCATCGCGTCGCTCGATGTAGGCACTGCGGCGGCCGCATACGACCAGGCCGAGGCTGTTCGCGGTTTCCGTTGCGTGGCGAACCGCGTGAATGACGTGCGTGACAGTGGGCTCGTCCATGTAGGTGGCGGAGAGTACTGCGCCGTCACGGACAACAAGGGAGCCGTTCTCGGCGATGAAGGTGGCACCTGCTGGTGCACTGGGGAACATGCGGGCCAAAGTGGCGTATTGCCTGCCGCTGGCGGGTACAAATGTGATGCCACGGGCACGCATCCGCTCCAGCAACGGCCAGAACCCGGCAGGAACGTTACCGTCCCCGTCCAGCAGGGTGCCATCCATATCGGAGACCACCAGACGCACGTCGTGAAACCCGCTCGGGATCGAGGACCAAGGCTCAGCGCTTCGAGCAACACCACTCATCGTGCCTCGTTGTCTTGACCATGATCGCCGCTGCCGCGGAATCCTAAGCTAAACATGGTTCTTAACGCTACAGACAGGGGATTGGTAAAGCGACTTCAGAACGACTTCCCGGAGGGTAGGACTCGCGGGGGCGCTTTCTGTGGACGAGTTGTTCACTCTCAGGCGTGCCGTTGCATCTATACCAGGCAGTCGGTGTGGACTCCCTGTGGAGGGGTGGCGAAGTGCGGGAGCATCCGCGGCGCCCCTCGCCTTGGCAAGCCTTGGATTGGTCTTCCCCAACGAGAGGAGACGTTCATGTCCTTGGACCAAGACCGCCGCAACAAGTCATACCGACTGCAGGTCGCCGGAGTCTTGGATCGGCGCTGCCGGGCTTGTCGTTGCACTGTTCCGAGCCGTCTTTGACGACCTTTGGAACTTCGCTGGACGTTGAACATGGATGCCTTTCCCTGATAAACCTCAGACGTAAGCGCTGTTATCGGCTCAACGGGTGGAGGCCCGACAGCTGAATGTAGTCCAGCTGATTGAACTCAGCGCCTCTTTCGATCACTTCGCGGGAATTGCTTGCGCTCCGTCCCTGCATGCCTGACGGGGTTCATTGGCCGGGTGCACGCCCTGAAGTGCGGCGTTGACTACTTGGTGCGTAACCCTGCATTCAGCCGAAACTGGCGCAGTACGGCCCCGGTCCAGAGGCCGCCCGCGATCATGTCCATGAGCAGCATGGAGATCGGCCTCGGGATTGAGCTCTCCGCGGGCCTTTGCTTTGTCGAAGACCTGTGCCTCGTTAACCAGCCGATCCGTGAAGAAGCCCTAAATCCGGGCGGCCAGGTCCTCGTTCACGACGGCCGCGGACAGGACGGCGACCACGACGTTGGAGGCGGGAGGCACGGTCAGCAGTGCCGCAATCCGGTCGGCCAAAACCTGCAGGTCGACTCGGAGGGTCCCGGTTTCAGGGACGGCGAGGGTCAGCATCGGGGGCATCAATGAAGGCGGCGCCCAGGAGTTCTGCCTTGGACTTCCACCACCGGTAGATCGTCGTCTTGTTAACGCCGGCGGCCTCGGCCACCCCTTTAATGCTGAACCGCTCGTATCCCCGCTTCTGGAATGAAGCTCTGTACTGCCCTGAGCGCTGATCAAACCAAGGTGCTGAAGGCCTCAGCCTTGTCTTTTGTCCCTTGGACTATTATTTGATCGTCGTCGTAGAGCACAGTTTGTTGGGTGGTGTGCTCCCACTGCCCACCCTTGCGCTTGACAGCGACTACTGTGATGTCGAACTTTGAGCGCAGCTGCAGCAGGCCCAGCGGACGGTCCTGGGCTAGCCCGGGCGGGATGGTTCGGATCATGACGAAGTTATCTTCGAATTCGACGTAGTCCAGCATTGCCCCGCGGACCAAGTGCGCCACCCGGCGGCCCATGTCGTGCTCGGGCCGGATCACGTGGTGCACGCCCAACTGTTCGAGGATCTCGGCGTGCGGCTCACTGATGGCTTTGGCCCAAATCGCGGGCCTGGCGAACTTGAGGAGCCGCGAGGTGGTGAGAATGCTAGCTTCCACGTCTGTTCCGATGCCCACCACAGCGCGGTCGAACTCGTGTACAGAGAGCTGTCGCAGCACCTCGTCTTTGGTGGAGTCGGCACGGACTACGTGGGTCAGCAGCCCGTTGAAGGACTGAACGGTCTCTTCGTCGGCGTCGATGCCCAGGACCTGGGTGCCCAGGGACTCGAGCTCCAGCGCCAATGCTCCGCCAAAACGGCCGAGGCCGATAACAACGACGGACCCCGCCTCGGCGATCCGGTCGAAGGAGCGTGAGGGGAAGGGGATTCTAGCCAATGAGCGGCCTTTCTTTCGGGAACTCGTACAGGATCGGTCGCGCGCGAAGCGCCAGCGCGGAGGCCAGCGTGACCGGTCCCAGACGGCCGACGAACATGAGGATGATCAAAATCGACTGTCCGGCAGGTGGCAGCGAGGCAGTGATGCCGGTGGAAAGGCCGACGGTGGCGAAGGCGGAGATAGCTTCGAAGAGCAGTTTTTCCATGCCCGCGTCGGAGAGGAACATCAGGGCCATGGTGGCTGTGACTACCAAGGCGATGGCCAGCAGCACAACGGTCATGGCTTGGCGGTGTACAGAACGGGACAGTCGCTTGCCGAAGATGTTTACGGCGGCGCCGCCGCGAATTTCTGTGTAGAGGATGAAGTAGAGCACTGCGAAAGTAGTGATCTTCAGGCCACCGGCGGTGCCTGCAGGGCCGCCGCCGATGAACATCAGTATGTCCATGCCTAGCCAAGACACCGGGTTCATCTGGCCAATGTCGATACTGTTGAATCCAGCGGTGCGGGTGATGACGGACTGGAAGAACCCGGCCAGCACCCGTGCGGCGGGGTCCAGCGAGCCGAGCGTCGCCCGGTTGGTCCACTCCACCGCGGTGATGAAGACGGTACCTGCCCCCAGCAGCACGGCCGTGCCGGCCAGCACGAGTTTGGTGTTCATGGACCAGTGGATCGGACGCCGGTAGTGCCGGCCGAGCTCGAACAGCACCGGGAAGCCAAGCCCGCCGATGATCACCGCGCTGGCGATCGGCAGGCAGATCCATGGGTCCGCGACGAAGCCCATCAGGTTGTCTGAGAACAAGGCGAAGCCGGCGTTGTTGAAGGAGGAAACGGAGTGGAAGACTCCCAGCCAAAGGGCTTCCCCGGCAGAGTGTCCGTATCCGGTCATGAAGCGTGCCGTAAGGACCAACGCCAGCACGGCTTCGGTAATGAGGCTGATCCTCAGGACGCCGAACAGCACGCGCCGCACGTCGCCAAACCCGGTGCTTTTGGTTTCGGCGGCCGCGGAGATGCGGGAGCGAAGTCCAAGCCGTCCTGCCATCAGCACACCCAGCAGAGCTCCGAAGGACATTACGCCGAACCCGCCGAGCTGGATGAGGACCATGATCACCGCTTGCCCGAATGGGCTCCAGTAGACGGAAGTATCAACGATGATCAGCCCGGTCACGCACACCGAGGACGTCGCCGTGAACAGCGCCTCCAGGAAGGTGGCACCGCCAGGGCCCTGCTTCGACATCGGCAGCATCAGAATGGCCGTGCCGGCCAAGATCGCTGCGATAAAGCCAAGGACTATCACCTGGGACGGATGCCGCGGGCGTACTCGTTGCAGGAGGACGGCACCCGTGGGAGCCTGAAACTTTCGTAGGTCGCTGGTCCGGCGGAAGGCTGCGCCGATGCGACGGGCGGAGGATGCCTTCTCGGGCAAGGGACGTCGCGGTTCAGCCAACGTGAATCCGGGGACGGCGCTGCGGGTCGGGTTCGTTCTGGCGGATGATTTCCCGGACCACGGGGGCAGTGTCACCTTGGCCGAGGAGCAGGTAGCGCATCAGATGGGTCAGCGGATTGCCCTCGGACCATTCAAAGTAGGCCTGCGGCATGACACCGGTCGCATCGCGTAGTGCCAGCAGGACGGCGGCCAGCGCGTTGGGCGCGGCGGGGCTCTGAGCGCGCAGAATCCTGTACCCGCCGATCTCAACTCCGTGGACGTGGAGGGTGTCGCTGAAGCCGGAGGGGTCTTTGATTTCTACTTCGAGGAAGATGACGTCGGCGCTGCCGGGGACTGGGTTTATGCCGCGTTGAAGGACTTCCTTGCTGGAGTATTCCGCGATACCGGTGGCCGGGGGTTTGTGCGCAATCAGGTCCAGCCGTCCATCGAATTCCAGGGACTCGCGGATGAAGCGGCGGGCTTCGTCGTCGAACACTATGCGGTCTGCGCGCAGCTCGGTGGTTCGGGAGACCCGGGAAACCAGGGAGATGACCACGATGCCGGCGATGAACAAGAGCGAAATTGCCAACCCTTCGGGTTTTGCGAGGATGTTGGCTGTCAGGGCGTAGACCAGCACCAGCGTCAGCCCGGTGAACGCGGCGGCAGCGGACCGGCGCCGATTCCGGTACGTGGCAATTGCGACGGCCACCGAGGCAGAGACCATCATGGCCAGGATGCCGGTGGCATAGGCCCCGGCCTGGGCGTTGACATCGGCCCTGAACGCGATGGTGATCATGATACTTACGCCGGTGTAGACCAGGACCACCGGGCGGACAGCGCGGCTCCATTCCGGAGCCATACCGTACGAGGGCAGGTAGCGGGGCACGATGTTGATCAGCCCGGCCATGGCCGAGGCGCCGGCGAACCACAGGATGAGGATGCTGGCCAGGTCGTAGGCGGTGCCGAATCCTTCGCCGAAGCGCTCGTGCGCAAGGTAGGCCAGCGCACGACCGTTGGCCTCGCCGCCCTCGGCGAAGGCATCGGCAGGGATCAGCAAGGTCGTGACGAAACTGCTGCCCAGCAAATACACGCTCATGATCACGGCCGCGGCGGTGAGCAGCTTGCGGGTATTGCGGATCCGGCACGCGAGCCGCTCCTTGGGAGTCCGGCCTTGCGCTGCGACGAGAGGCATCATGCTGACGCCGGTTTCAAAACCGGAGAGCCCTAAGACAAGCAGCGGAAAGGCCAGCAGTGCCGGAAGAACCATCCCGCCTAAGCCCCCCGACGTGGTGGTGAGGAGATCTGTCCAGTCCGCGACGATGCCTGGCCTGCTTAGGATGTCGAGCAGACTGGTGCCGATGACGACTGCATTGAGGACGAGGAAGATTGCCACCAGCGGGACCGCGACTGCGACCGCCTCGGTGAAGCCGAGCAGGAAGACTCCGCCGAGGATGAGCAGCAGCACGATGGTCACCGGTACGGCGTGGCCGTGGAGGAACGCGGGAGTGTGGGGGTTCTCCAGCAGATGTACCGTGGCGTCCGCCGAGGAGAGCGTGATCGTGATGATCCAGGAGGTTGCCACGAAGCCCAAAAGGATGAGGACAAAAACTTTCCCACGCCAGAAGGGCAGCAGATGCTCCAGCATGGCCACCGACCCCTGGCCATGCGGGCTGGTCTGCGCCACCCGGCGGTACATGGGCAGCATTCCGCCCAAGGTCAGAATGACAATCAGCAGAGTCGCGAGCGGCGAGAAGGCGCCGGCGGCCAGCGCCGCGATGGCCGGCAGGTATGACAGGGTGGAGAAGTAGTCCACACCCGTCAGGCACATAACCTTCCACCAGGGCTGCTGAATGTCATTGGTTCCCGGGCTTGCCGGTCCGACGGGTTGAACAACGTGGGCGGTAAGCCAACGGGCCACGCCATGGGACGGCTTTTGACGGCCGGTAGGGCGGGGCACGCTCTCCGGAATGAAGTACTGGGTAGACGCACCCACAGTCGTCTTCTCTCTTATACGGTTCCTGACGCGATTGATCACACTACTCCGGCAGAGGCGGCCAGAGAGCGAAAAACAGCAGCCGACGGCGTTAAGAAATCATCAAAATGTCCGGGTAGCTGGGCGGGGCAGGTGAGCGGGGCGGGGAGGGCCTCGGCTTGCAGAGGCGGTGAGAATGGTCTTTATGGGCAGAGGAATACTGCGGATTTTTCTTGGCGCGGCGCCGGGCGCCGGGACCACTTACGCGATGCTGACCGAAGGGCTGCGGCTGACCGGAGATGGCGCCGATGTGGTCATCGGCGCGGCCCTGCACCGGGGCCGGCCGGAAACGGCTGCCCTGTTCGCGGACATGGAAGCAGTTTCGGATGCCGGCCCGGAGGGCGTTCAGGAGCTGGACCTGCAGGCCGTTTTGTCCCGTGCTCCGGAAACGGTGCTTGTGGATGACCTGGCTCAGGCCCACGGAGTGAACGGTGGGCGCAGGCTGGTATGGGAGGACGTCGATGGCCTGCTCGACGCAGGCATCAATGTCATGGCGACCCTTGAGATTGCGCGACTGGAGTCGTTGTGTGACGTGGTTGAAGCCATTACCGGCGTCCGGCCTGACGAGACGGTGCCGGACGCCCTTGTCCGTGGTGCCGGACAGATTGAACTTGTGGATGTGGATCCCGGACTGCTCCTTGAACGGGTGGCAGCAGGCAAGGTGGTTCCGGCGGAAAACGTGGATGCGGCCCTGGCGGGATATTTCCGCTTGGGGAACCTGACGGCATTGCGGGAGCTGGCCCTGCTGTGGCTGGCGGACCGCGTGGAGGAGGGCCTGAGTGATTACCGGGCGCGCAAGGGGATCGAGGCGGTCTGGAACACTCGGGAGCGGATCGTCGTCGGCCTTTCCGGCGGGCCGGGAGGGCAGTTGCTCGTGCGACGGGCGTTCCGAATGCTCGCCGGCAAGCTTGGCGCCGAGTTGCACGCCGTGCATGTGCGCTCCTCGGTAAGCTCCCGGGAATCACCGGGGGAACTGGACGCCCAGCGTGTTCTTGTGTTGGGGCTGGGGGGAACGTACCACTCGATCGGAGGCGATGATCCTGCCCAGGCGCTCGTTGCTTTCGCGCGCAGGACCGATGCAACACAGATCGTCGTCGGCGCCCCCGGACGGAAGCTGCGGTTGCGCCGCAGCGTCGGCCAGCGCCTTCTGCGCCTTGCAGGGGACGTCGACGTTCATCTGGTCGGTCACGGACGCAAAGGTGCGGCCAGTTCCGTCAGGACGGGCCCGTCATCGCTGGGCAGAGGCCGGATGATGGCCGGCGCCGCTATGGCGTTGCTGCTGCCGTTCATCCTCCAGGCGGGACTTAGTCTCTGGCCGCACAGCCACTTCGCCACCGATATGCTCGTGCAGCTGACCGGGACCATCGCCGTAGCGCTGGTCGGCGGGCTCTGGCCGGCCGTGGCGGCGGCAGTGCTCAGCAGTGCGATCGTGAATTTTTCCGCTCTGCACCCCATCGGCACCATGGGCATCAGCGATCCTGAGAATGTTCTGGCCCTGCTGATCTTCCTGGCCGTCGCGATCGCGGTTTCGCTCGTCGTTGGGCTCTCGGCAAAACGCAGCCGGGCGGCAGCCGCAGCCGGGGCCGAAGCTGCGGCTCTGGCGGAGCTGAGCCGCAGCACCCTTGCCGTCCACTACACCATCGGCGAATTTTTGGACCGAATCCGCGAACACTTCCAAAGCAGCGGTGCCGCGTTGTATGCGCGGGATGAACGCCAGGGCAAAACCCGGGCATGGCAGCTGGTGGCCAGCACCGGCAGAGTCGATGAAGACCTGAATGGCAATGAGAACGTCGAGCAACTTGACCCATCGCATGCCCTGGCGCTCTCCGGCCGCCCCCTCAGCCAGCAGGAACGCCACCTGCTCACTGCCTTCGGCGCCCACCTCATGGCCCTCCTGCAACGGGACCAGCTCCGGGCCAGCCGCCGCGACATCCTGCGGCTATCCGAAGGCAACCAGATGCGCACCTCGATCCTGCGTGCGGTCTCGCACGACCTGCGCACGCCGCTGGCAGGGATCAAACTGGCCGTCAGCAGCTTGCGCCAAGACGCCGTGGAATTCGACCCGGAGGACGAGGCCGAGCTACTGGCTACCATCGAGGACTACGCCGACCGCCTGGGCCTGCTGGTAGGAAATTTATTGGACATGTCGAGACTGACGGCGGACTCGGTCACGCCTTTGATCCGGCCCGTCTACTGGGCCGACGCCGTCGCAGACGCCCTACGCGGAATTCCCGAGGAAGCCGTGCGGGTGGACTTGCCGGACAGCCTGCCCCCGGTTAACGCTGATCCGGGCATGCTGGAACGCGTGATTGCCAATGTCGTTGAAAACGCCGTGAAGTACGCCGGCGGGTCCGATATCTTCATCACTGCGGTCACCGGTACGGGCAAAACCTCGGTGAACGGGAAACCTGCCGGCCAACTGCGCATCATCGACCATGGCCGCGGCATCCCGGCCACTGAGCTGATCAATATGTTCCAGCCATTCCAGCGCCTCGACGACACGCCGGCGGGGACCGGGGTCGGCTTGGGACTGGCTGTCGCGAAGGGCTTTACCGAAGTTATGGACGGGCATCTGGACGCCGAGGAAACCCCAGGTGGAGGGCTGACCATCGTCATCACGATGCCGCTCTCAGCGCGGGCCTGAAGTACATTCGCGGAAGGCCGCTGTCCGGCGTAGGAGACGCGTTAAGATTTGGGCCGTCCGCGTGAAGAAACCGTTAAGAACGGCGCCCGGGGTCCGGTCTTGGGTTTTGCTGGGCGTTGGGAGGGCCAGCCGGGCCTTCTACACCGAAAGTTGGAATACGCATGGACGCGGACCTTTGGTGGGAGATTCTGCCGGTTCTGGCCGCCGGCGGCACCGTGCTGGTGCTGCTGATCCGTTCTCTGGTGCGCATGAAGAAGGGCAGCAATTGGTGGTGAGGAGGTGCCTGTCCGCGGACCCAGGAGACACAATAGAGCTCAACCGACGGGCGACGGTCGGCTTCCGGTGGCGTGCGAGGAGGAGACGGGACAGGCATGACCAACGTCTTGATCGTCGACGACGAGCCACAGATCCTGCGTGCGATGCAGATTAACCTCCGGGCGAGAGGCTACCGTACCTACATTGCAGCTACCGGAAGCGAAGCGCTGACGGAAGCAGCCAAAGAGCCTATCGACTTGGTGATCCTGGATCTGGGGTTGCCTGACATGGATGGGGTGGACGTGATCCGCGGCCTACGCGGGTGGACGGATATACCCATCATCGTGCTGTCCGCCCGGCATGCCTCAGACGACAAGGTTGAGGCCCTGGATGCGGGTGCTGACGACTACGTCACCAAGCCCTTCGACCTGAATGAACTCTTAGCCCGGCTTCGTGCCGCAGACCGGCGGAACGACAGCAGTCTCCAAGGCGCGTCGATTGGCACCGCTGACTTTGAGATCAACCTTAGCGACAAGCGGGTTGTTCGGGACGGACAGGCGGTCCGGCTGACCCCGAACGAGTGGAACATCCTGGAAATTTTGGCCAGAAACCCCGGCCGGCTCGTATCGCAGCAGCAGATCCTGACCCACGTGTGGGGGCCCGCTTATCTAAAGGAAACCCAGTATCTGCGCGTCTACATCGCTCAGCTCAGACGCAAGCTTGAACCTGACGCGTCCAGACCGCGCTATCTCCTCACCGAAGCAGGGATGGGCTACCGCTTTGAACCAGGGGCGCCCCCTTGAAACGGCTGTGCCGTCTCGAGACCGTCCGCCCCTCTTAGGTTTTATGACCAGAGGCCCTTTGCCCCCTGATCGGGCAGCCCTATTTGTCGAACCGTGAACGTGAAGGATGCCGCCGGAACCCGCGCTCAACCCTGTTTTATACTCAGCGGTGCGGCCACTCCGACCGAGCCGCAACCAGAGTGGCGTCGAGCGAAATTTTGTCCCGGCTAGTCGCCGCGTCCGGCTTCGGTACTGATGCACAGCCGGTTCCCTTGGGCATCAGTGGCCACTACCCACACGGGCGCATGTTCATCATCGAGTGTTGCACCAACGGATACCAGAGCATCCAGATTCGAGGCGCTTTCGCTGAAGGGGACAGTGATGTCCAGGTGAAAACGATTCACATTCGGGCTCTGGGACTCCTGAAACCAGATGGCCGGACCCCTGCCATAGGGATCGGTCAGGGTTCCGTCTTCCTGCATCTTGTAGCCCAGTGCAGTTCGCCAGACTTCCGAAATGGCTTCCGGGGTTCTCAATGTCTTCGTGCCCAAGGGCACGCCGCCGGCCATCCTCGGGCTGGGGCGGACGGGTCGCGGCGGTGATTACCATTCCCCATAGATCCGGATCAGCGCACGTTTTGCCGCGGTGTACGGCTCAGCCGAACCGGTGAGGAGCGAACGCGCATTGGCCGCCTCAAGAAATGCCGTCGTCTCGAACACCAGTTGATTCACGTCTACTTCAAGGAGTTCCCCGATGTCGGCCGCAGCCTGGATTTCCGAGGCCAGCAAGGAGCGCCATTCACGAACCGCCTCCGCCACCGCTTCCCTCACCGGACCAGATTTGGAATCGAACTCCGTGCTGGCGGCCGCAAAGAAACATCCGCCGACAAAGACCCTATTGCGGCTGTAGGAAAGCCAAGCGTCAAGAAGGGCGCGAAGTCTTTCGAGCCCGGGTGCGGCGTTGAGGGCGGGAGCTACGACCGCCGCGATGAAAACTTGTCTCGCTGCCTCAACCGTCGCGATTTGCAGCTGCTCTTTAGAACCGAAGAGGGCAGCTACTCCACTCTTGCTCAGAGTCGAACGAGATGCCAGGCCGCCGATCGAAAGGCCCGCAAGCCCCTCAACCGAGGCCATGTTCACAGCTTCCTCTAAAACAGTTTGTCGCGATTTCAGACCTCTGGCCGCTCTGCCATCCATATTTACCTCTCTTCTCCCAAGAAAATCATAGTGTACGATCGTTCGTATTGTTACCGGCTCGCGTCTAGCCCCCCGGATTTCCGCCATTGGTAGACCTGCGCGGGGCTGCCAAAAGTCGGCCCGTTGATACTCAAGATTCGAAGGACGACCCCATGCAGACAACCCTGACGCATATCGGCACCGCAACGATGCTTGTCGAATTCGGCGGCCTCACGTTCCTCACAGATCCGGTGTTCAACCCCGCCCCTACTGAGTACAAGTTCGGGCCCCTGGTCCTGCGGAGCACTAACAAACCGGCCATGTCCGCTAGCGAACTTCCACCAATTGATGCCGTGCTGCTCAGTCACGACGAACACCCGGACAATCTAGATGACGCCGGCAGGAGGTTGCTGGAGGGGAAACCCGTCCTGACCACCCAGAGCGGGGCGGGACGGCTGGGTGGCCAAGCAGTTGGTGTGGCGCCTTGGGCCAGTCACACGGTCGGCGTGGGAGAGAAATCCGTGATCATTACAGCGACGCCTGCCCATCATGGCCCCGTTGGTGACGTCATTGGATTCATCCTCCGGGTTCCGGGGGAAGAAAAGGTCCTTTACATCTCCGGCGATACCACCTATGAAAGCGACCTTGACCAAATCGGCGACCTATTCTCGATCGGAGTAGCAGTGCTGCACCTTGGCGCGGCGAAGTTCGCCATACTTGGGGACCAGATGGTCAGTATGGACAGTTCGAGCGCAGCCAAGTTTACTGCCGTCCTCGCCGCCGACGCCGTAGTGCCGATCCATTTCTCCTCTTGGGAACACTTTACTGAAACGGAAGATGAGATCGCGGCTTCATTTGCGGAAGCAGGCCTGACTGACCGCCTTGAATGGCTCACCCCCGGGGTGCCACGGATCCTTGAGGTCTGATTCCGCGAGGCAGCCCCTTCCGGCCAAACAGAGACTATAGCCACCGGTGAACTCCAAGTCGCTGGAATGAAGCACTGCGATCTTGACTCCGCCAACTTTGGGCGGCGACATAGGGAGTCAAGATGCAGGAAGCCTCTGAAAACCTTCAAACGACGGCGTGCCGGGCCTGTCAATAGCGCAGTTATTCGAGTCTGCGGCAAGCCAAGATTTCAAGGCTTCCCAGCTCAGCAACCGCGATGCCGGAAAATGGAAACGGATCATGATCGCTTCGGCAATAGGAGCCGCGCTTTTCAGCCTGCAAGCTGTCATCTCCGCACTGCTCGGCGGTTTCTACGTGACGGTAGTTGTGGTTCCGCTTGCCGTTTTCTTTCTTGCCATGAGTGCTGCAATTTGGTTGATGCTGAGGGCGCGGACGAAGTCACTGGGGAAAGACCGCTAGCCGAACTCAGCCACGAGGCCCCCGTTACTCCGAGTGGAGCCTAAATAATCGCTTCTGACTCATCACGCGCGTGCATAAGCTCTAGCTCATTTTTGTTGCAATGGGTGACCGGCTGATGCGACTGGCGGGCGGGCAACTCCCGACCTTGAGAAGCGAAGGTCTTGTTGCCTCCGGAACGAACGCCACTAACCCCGTTAAGCCAACGGCCCCGCCTCAGCGGCGGGTGGGGAGGACCGTCGTCGTGACGGCCACGGCCTGCGGGGTGCGGGGGAAGGGACTGAATCCGAAGCGCACGGGCGGATCCACCGGCGCGAGGGGCCCGAGGCCGGCCCCGTTCCAGCTCGCCACGGCGCGCTCAACGCTACGGATGGAGCGCACGCCATAGTACTCCCGACGTCCGCCTCCGGCGGAGCCGGCGGTGGCCACCCCCGGGAGCAGGATCCCCGCGGCGCGGTTCACGGCTGTCAGCCACGCCGGGTGGACGGCGATTCGGACGGGGACCAGTTGCAGCATCCAGCCCAGCGCTGTCACGGGGCCCAGGTCGGCGCGCAGTTCCAGCGGGCCGCCGGAAACGCGGAGGACCAGTACGGCGGTCCCGGGTTCGTTCCCCGGTTCCGCGCTCCGCTCCCCGGCGGGGCTCAGGCTGGCGTCCAGCGGCGCCACCACCACCTCATCGAAGCGGTAGGTCGCGGACACATAGTCGGCGACCGCCCGGTTGGGGGCCAGCAGCGTCCGCAGCCCGTCGCGGTCCTCGGTCATGACGTCCGTGAAGGCGCCGAGCGGCGAGTCCATCCAGTGCCCGACCACCAGCCGGCGTCCCGCGCTGGTGCCCAGACCCGCGATGAACCCTGTAAAGCGTTCCATCCGGCTACCGTACGGCTCCGGCCGGCCCCGCCGCACGCCGTTGCGTAAAATCGACGTCGCCACCGGCACTCACCTGACGTCAGGTTGGGTGTACCCTAACTGGCAAACACGCGGAACGCGAGCCAGTCTCCCAATCAGGACCACTCACGATACCCGAGGACCAAAGCAAGGAGCCGTGTGTCAGCTTGGAGTTGCCGCTGTGAAAGGCTGCAGTTATGGACAACTCATCCCGGGAACATGACCTCGTTCTCTACGGAGCGACGGGTTTCGTTGGCCGACTGATCGCCGGCTACGTCGCGGAGCATGCACCGGCCGGCATGCGAGTCGGACTCGCGGGCCGGTCGAGGTCCAAACTCGAGGCGGTTCGGTCGCAGTTGCCGGTCGCGGCGCACGGATGGGCCCTCATCGAAGCCGACTCGGAGGACGCGGACTCGATCGCTGCCCTGGCCGCGGGCACGCGCGTGCTCCTCACAACCGTCGGTCCATACACGAAACACGGATTACCTGTCGTCGACGCCTGCGCAGGGGCCGGTACCCACTACGCCGACCTCGCGGGTGAGGTGTCCTTCGTCCGGGAGGCGATCGATCGCTACGACGCTCTGGCCATGACGAGCGGGGCCCGGATCGTGCACTCCTGCGGCTACGACTCCGTGCCGTCCGACCTCGCTGTATTGCTGCTTCATCAGGCAGCAGAAGCCGATGGCGCTGGCGGTTTGGTCGAGGTTCAACTCGTCGCTACGGCCAAGGGTGGCATCAGCGGAGGCACGCTCGAGTCGATGCGCGGGCAGCTCGACACGATGCGATCGAGCACCGCCCTGCGGTCATTAGCCGCGGACCCCTACGCTCTGAGCCCCGACCGCACGGGGGAGCCGACGACACAACAGCCTCCTGACGCCGGTCCTGTTCGCCGTTCCGATGACGGCACCTGGACCGCGCCTTTCATCATGGCCGCGGTCAACACTCGGATAGTGCGCCGCAGCAACGCATTGCAGGGTTGGGCCTACGGCCGCTCCCTTCAGTACGGCGAGGTGATGGGGGTAGCCCGCGGACCGGCAGGAGCGGTCATCGCCAGGGCAATGGCACTCGGGCTCCGGGCATTCACGGGCGCGATGGCGTTTCCGCCGACCCGGGGAGTGCTCGACCGCTGTCTTCCGGCACCAGGTTCGGGTCCGAGCACCCGCACGCAGCGCGCGGGCTGGTTCCACTCCCAGGTAACCGCCCGCACCGAGAACGGGCACCGATACCAGGCGATTGCCGCTGGCCCCGGCGATCCCGGCTATGCCGCCACGGCCGTGATGGCAGGGGAGACTGCACTCGCTCTTGCCCTCGACGGTGACCGGCTGCCGACTGCGAAAGGGTCGCTAACACCGGCCACTGCACTCGGCAACGTGCTCATGCAGCGACTCCGTGCGGCCGGCCACACTTACCAGGTAACCAAACTCGCCTGAACCCAGATCCTAGCTGCGGCCCCGGAATACACAATTGAACACTTCGGTGATACGCAGCGGTTAGCTGATGAACTTCTCGCTCATGTCCTCAGCGGAAACAAACGCGCGACGGCGGAGCCCGTTGCGGACTTCATAGCGCGAGGTGACCAGGTGCCCCGGATCGGGGTCACACTGGATTGCCTGTGATGGGAACGGCACTCCGAGCATCATCATCGCACTATTGAACTGCGCATTCGTTCTTTCAAAAGTGCTGATGCTGCTTTCGCCCGCGACGAAGGCGAGGACGATTTGAGCCTAGACAGTTGGCAGCGTGAGCACCGCCGCTACTGGACTCGCGTATCAGCAGCCCAAGGGCGTCAATGGGCAGAAACCGACGAGATCGTCTTCGAACGATTCAAGGTGGTTTGGCCACCTCAATATGCAGATTCGGCACAATAAGTCAGCCGCACGTTGGCTCGTAGGGGATTCCCCAAATGGGACAGTAATGAGCCCTGATAGAACGGGATCGCGGCCGGCGTTTCAGCTGTCTTTTTCGGCTTCTTTGCCAGACGCGAGATCCAGAAGCTTCGTCATGAGTATCCGACGTCATAACATCCGGTTGGCGTTCTACCTGCCGCCTTCCCCGAGGCAGATCTGGTACTTTGCCTGGCAGTACGCGCAGCGGCGGCCCCGAAGAAAGGCGAACTCATGCACCCGGAACTTCAACGCTACTCGAGGTCAGCAGACCACCTAGACAGGGTGAGCGCCAAAACATCGCTGTCTTTACGTGAGGGCATCAGCAACATCCTGTCGTGGCAACCGATCTGGCTAAAGGCGCTGTTCGTGGCTCGTGGTGTGCTGGCCCGCCTCATTCGGCTCGAACACCCATCCGGCCGTACGAACCGCGCACCTCGCCCGGCAGAGATTAGCCTCCGCCCCGGTGGCAGACTCGCCTTCTTCACGGTTTCCGCAAGCAAGGAAGACACCTACCTGGTGCTCACCGCCGAGGACACTCATCTAATCGCGCACCTCATCGTCGAGGTCGAGCCGACCGGAACCGAACCCAAGAACAATTTCCAGATCACTACCGTCGTCCATTACCGCCGTTGGACGGGGCGGCTCTACTTCAACTTGATTTGGCCTTTTCACAACTTCATCATGCGCCGCATGATCACTGCAGCACTGGTGCATCCCCCGGGTTTTCTGAAGAACTTCCCAAGCCGATGACCGTCTAAATGCCAGGCAGGTGTATCGATACAGAATTCTCAACCGGAACATTCACGAGCGCACAACTGCATTTAGGCAATTGTTCTGCTATCGGCGTCCGCGGAGGCAGGGACGTAGGGTTGTAAACCCTGTTTGGGGTTCCCAACCTCGACCATTTAGCCTCCAGTCAACAGGGGAATCATGAGCGCAAGCAGCAAGAGCAGCAGCAATGCGCCGAGGGTAGACGGGATCCAGTACCACTTGGACATCTGTAGTCCGAATAGTGAGAACACCACGGCACCGGCTACGGCGACAACCACCAGCGCGTTGTCGGTGACGAAAAAGAGGACCAGCGAAACCAAAAGCACAACCGTCGCCGCTATTGGTCCGGCAGTAGGTAGCCGCTCTGGGGTAACGACTGCCGCCATGGCCTCACCTTTCATTTACTGGCATTATGCCTGTTCACTTGCGCCTAGCGCTTCCGCCATTCAGTCCACGTCGGTGATGATTGCCCTATGATCAGCCAGCGAGCCACACCCTTCCGCATCATCCTCGGAGCCCTTGCTGTTGGGGCACTGCTGGCTCAGCTGCTGATTGTTCCGCAGGTCGCCGCAGAGCACGCCGGCGCCTACCCCGAGGTTGCGTACCTGGCGCCCCCGTACGTCACGGCAATCGTGATTGCCATCGGCGGTTTCGAGGTGGCCTTGCTGGCGTCCTGGCAGCTGCTTTCGGCCGCGGTGGCGGGCAACGTGTCGACCAGTCGGTCAAAGCGATGGGCCACCGTCATGGCGGCTTCGCTATGCTTCATGTCGCTGATCTTTGCAGGCGTTTTTGTCCACGCTGGAAGCGTCGCAAACGTCGGCGGACCACCGATGTTGTTCGGACTGCTGGTCTCTCTCGCCCTTGTGCCCGTTGCGTTCAGTGTGAGAGCCAAGGCACTGGGGTTTCTAATGGGAAACGACGTCCACGAACGTGCTGTCGCGTGACTGGAATGCCCCGGGCCTGCGCTCCCGGGTAACGACGTCTTTTCCTCCGGTGAGCCGGCACCGCCGTCGTCCTGAAGGCGCGGTACGACGGCGGTGCGCGGCTTCGGCGGCTGCGGTTACCGCTCCGGGTGGAACTTTCGGCCGTTGACCCGTTCGGAGGCGCCGACCCGGTCCAGGTACGGGGTGATGCCGCCCAAATGCAGCGGCCACCCCGCACCCATGATCATGCACAGGTCGATGTCTTCCGGCGCGGCCACCACGCCCTCTTCCAGCATGAGTCCGATCTCCTCGGCCAGTGCGTCCTGGGTGCGCCGCAGCAGCTGCTCGGAGCTGCTGGGGGAGTCTCCGAACTCCAGCAGCGCCAGGGTCGACTCGGGAATCACCTGCCGGCCGTCGTCGTCGGTGATCCAGAGGGAGGTGATGCCGTTGTCGATGAGACGCTGCTGGTTGGCGGAGACCCGGAAGCGGTCGCCGAAGGCCGCATTCAGCGACTCGGTGACATGTTGGGCTACCGGGATGCCGACCATGGCCAGCAGGGTGAACGGGGTCATCGGCAGGCCCATGGGTTTGAGCGCGTTGTCGGCGATGTCGGCGGGCGTGCCCTCGTCGAAGGCGTTGGACACTTCCCCCATCAGCCGCAGCAGCACGCGGTTCACGACGAAGGCGGCGGCGTCCTGGACCAGCACGGTGGTCTTCTTGAGTGCCTTGCCCAGCACGAACGCGGTGGAGAGCACTTCGTCGCTGGTCTTCGGCGCCCGGACGATCTCCAGCAGGGGCATGACGGCCACCGGGTTGAAGAAGTGAAAGCCGACCACGCGTTCGGGATGCAGCAGGTCCGCTGCCATCTCCGTGACCGACAGGGATGAGGTGTTGGTGGCGAGGATGCAGTCCTCGGAGACCACTGCCTCGACCTCGGCGAAGACCTGCTTCTTGACCGCCAGTTCTTCGAACACGGCCTCGATCACAAAGTCGGCGTCCGAGAACGCTTCCTTGGAGACCGAGCCGGTGACCAGGGCCTTGGTGCGGTTGGCCGCGTCGGCCGAGATACGCTTCCTGGCCAGCAGCTTGTCCACTTCGGCGTGGACGTACCCCACGCCCTTGTCCACCCGGGCCTGGTCGATGTCCGTCAGGACGACCGGGACCTTCAGCTGGCGGGCGAACAGCAACGCCAGTTGGCTGGCCATCAGGCCGGCGCCGACCACGCCCACCTTGGTGACGGGCCGGGCGAGCTTGGGGTCCGGCGCGCCGGCCGGCCGCTTGGAACGCTTCTGCACCAGCTCCAGGAAGGCGTACACCGTGTCGCGGAAGTGCGGGGTCTGCATCAATTCCGCCAGCGCTTCGACTTCCAGCCCCGCAGATTCCGGCTGGCTCCTGCCCCGGCCGGCGTCCATCACGTCCAGCACCTTGGCGGGCGCGGGCGCGGCGTTGGACGTCTTGGCTTCCACGAACTTCCGACCGGCCGCGAGGGCCTTGTCCCAGTCCGCCTCGGTGGCGGCGGAGGTTCCGGCGCGGCGATCCGCGACCAGCCGGCGGGCCTCGTCGTCGGTGAGGATCCGCGCGGCCCAAACCAGCGACTGCTCCAGGAAATCGGCCGGTTCGAACAGGACGTCGGCGACGCCCAGCCGGTAGGCGGCCGCGCCGTCGAGCGCCTTGTTGTTGCTCAACGGGTTCTCGACCATGACCTTGACGGCATTCGCCGGGCCGATCAGGCGCGGGAGCCGGTAGACCCCGCCCCAGCCGGGGATCAGGCCCAAGAAGGCTTCCGGCAGCGAGATGGCGCCGGCGCCGGTGGAGATGGTGCGGTAGTCGGCGGCGAGCGCGATCTCCAGCCCGCCGCCCATCGCCGCTCCGTTGATGAAGGCGAACGTCGGGACGCCCAGGGAGGCGAGCGTGGCATAGGCATCGTGGCCCAGCCTGGCCATGGTCCGTCCGTCTTCGGGGCCGGTGAGCCTGCCCACGGCGCTCAAGTCGGCCCCGGCCACCAGGTAGTACGGCTTGCCGGTGATGGCGACGGCGGAGATCCTGCCCGCCGCGGCCCGCGCCTTGAGCCCTTCGAGTGCCGTGCCGAGTTCCACCAGGCTGTTGGGGCCCAGGGTGGTCGGCTTACGGTGGTCCAGGTCGTTGTCCAGGGTCAGCAGCGCCAAGGTGCCGGCACCGGGCAGTTCCACATCCTGCACGTAGGAATGGGTGACGGTCTCGTCCGGGAACTTCGCGGCCAGGGCCGTGTACTCGGCGTTCATGCGTGGTCCTCTCGTGCCTGTGCTGCCGCGGGGGCGGCGGTTCCGACAATTGCGGCGGCCGTATCGGCGGTGCCGCCCGAATAATCTGCATGGTGCGGATTCTCCCAGATCACCGTTCCTCCCATGCCCAGCCCGATGCACATCGTGGTCAGTCCGTAGCGGACCGACGGGTCGTCTTCGAATTGGCGGGCCAGTTGGGTCATGAGGCGCACGCCGGAGGCGGCCAGGGGATGGCCGACGGCGATGGCCCCGCCGTAGCGGTTGACGCGGGGATCGTCATCGGCGATCCCGTAGTAGTCCAGGAAGGACAGCACCTGCACGGCGAAGGCCTCGTTGATCTCGAACAAGCCGATGTCCGCGATGTCCAGGCCCGCCATCTTCAGGGCCTTTTCGGTGGCAGGGACGGGCCCGATGCCCATGACCTCGGGCTCGACTCCGGCGAAGGCGTAGGAGACCAGGCGCATCTTCACCGGCAGGCCAAGCTCGCCGGCTGCCTCCGCAGAGGCCAGCAGCGAGACGGTAGCGCCGTCGTTGAGGCCGGCGGCATTGCCGGCGGTGACCCGGCCGTGCGGGCGGAACGGGGTCCGCAGCCCGGCCAGGTCTTCCACGGTGGTGTCCGGCCGCGGGGGTTCGTCCGCACTGTGCAACGACCAGCCTTCGCTCGGTTTGCGGCCGGTCACCGGCACCAGGTCGGGCTGGATGCTGCCGTTCCGGTAGGCCGCGGCTAACTTGGCCTGGCTGGCCGCGGCATAGGCGTCCGCGCGTTCCCTGGTGATTGCGGGGAAGCGGTCGTGCAGGTTTTCGGCGGTGTTGCCCATGTTCAGCGCCGCAGGGTCCACCAGCCGCTCGCTGGCGAACCGCGGATTCGGATCCGCCCCCTGGCCCATCGGGTGGTTGCCCATGTGTTCCACGCCGCCGGCCACCACCACGTCGTACGCGCCGAAGGCGATGCCCCCGGCCGTCGTCGTCACGGCGGTCATGGCGCCTGCGCACATCCGGTCAATGGCGAAGCCGGGGACGGAACGGGGCAAGCCGGCAAGAAGCGCGGCGGTGCGGCCGATGGTCAGGCCCTGGTCGCCGGTTTGCGTGGTGGCGGCAATGGCCACGTCGTCGATGCGGCCGGGCGGCAGCGTCGGATTGCGGCGCAGGAGTTCCCGGATGCACTTGACCACCAGGTCGTCGGCCCGGGTGCCGGCGTGGATCCCCTTCTCACCCGCCTTCCCGAACGGGGTGCGCACGCCGTCAACGAAGACGACATCGCGCAGGGTGCGGGGCGGGGACGTGGGGCTCACCTGATACCTCCATGAGATGCGGAACACAGTGCTGACCATGATGTTACCCGCCGGTAACTTAAGCAGCAAGCACGCCGTAGTGGTGCCCCGGAACAATGCAGCGGGTGCGGTCCGGCGGCTACGCTGGGCGGCAGGCAAGCGGCGAGGAGACATGAAAGCGGAAGAACAGCGGTATCGTCCGGCGGAGGCCCCTGCCGGCGCCTTCCTGGTGCTGGCGGCGTCGGTGCTGTGGGGAACCACCGGAACGGCCGCCACCTTCGCGCCCGGCGTCGGACCGCTTGCCATCGGCGCGGTGGCCATGGGAGTGGGCGGGCTTTTTCAGGCGCTGACCGCGCTGTGGCCGATGAATCGTGCCCGGCCGCAACTGCGGGTGCAGTGGAAGCTGGTACTTCTGGGGGCGGGGGCCGTTGCCGTGTACCCGTTGGCCTTTTACAGTTCCATGCGCCTGGCCGGCGTTGCCGTCGGCACGGTGGTGAGCATCGGCTCCGCTCCCTTGGCCTCCGCGCTCATCGAACGGGCTGCCGACCGGCACATCCTGGGGGCCCGCTGGGCCGGCGCCGCCGTGCTGGGGCTCTCCGGAACCGCACTGCTGTGTTTCGCGGCCGCGGGCGGCGGCGGCAACGGTGCCGCGGACGGCGACGCTGCCGGGGGTGCGGGCGGCACGATTGCGGGCATTGCCCTGGGCCTGCTGGCGGGACTGACCTACGCCCTCTACTCCTGGGCGGCGCATCGGATCATCGGCGGCGGTGTGTCCGCCCGCGCCGCCATGGGCGCCATGTTCGGCCTGGGCGGACTGTTGCTGATGCCGGTGCTGCTGGCCACGGGCGCTCCGCTGCTGGCCTCGTGGGGCAACGCGGTCGTGGGGGCCTACATGGCACTGGTCCCGATGTTCGCCGGCTACGTGTTGTTCGGCCTCGGCCTCGCGCGGGTCCGCGCGAGCACGGCCACAACGCTTTCGCTGGCGGAGCCTGTCGTGGCCGCCGTGCTGGCCGTGCTGGTGGTGGGCGAGCGGCTGCCGCCCGCGGGCTGGATTGGCGTCGCCCTGGTCATCGCGAGCCTCGCCGTCCTGACGGTGCCCGGCCGCCGCCCGGCTCCCGCGCCGGCGCGGCAGGGGCGGTCAGGCAGGGGAATGCCGTTCACGCCGGCGCCGCCGGATGGAGCCGGACACCGCCCCCGCTGAAGAATCGGCGGGCCCTGCAACAGTTGCCGTGGAAGTCCGCCGGCGCGCGGAGGTGCCGACGGCGCCGCCGCCGGTGGCGGCCTCGGGCTCAGGGTTCTCCTTGAGTGCCAGCGGCTCCGGGTTGGCGTACGCTTCGGCAAGCAGCCCGGCCGTCAGTTTCCGCTGCCAGGGGCGGGCGCCGAGTTCGGCCAGGGCGGCGTCTACCGACTGTTCCGTGGCGGGTTCCGGCGGACGCCATGCGGTGCGGCGCAGGTAGTCGGGGGTGAGCAGGTTCTCCACCGGCATGTCCAACTGCTCGGCGAGGGTTGCCAGCCGGGGGCGTGCGGTCTGCAGCCGGGCCGCGGCGGCCGGGTCCTTGTCGGCCCAGGAGCGCGGCGGCGGGGGAGCGTTGGTGGGCAGGTGCAGGGGAGGCAGGTCCGTCTCGCCCCGGGCCGTGGCGACACAACGCAGCCAGCGCGGTGCTTCACGCTGCGCGGCCCGGCCGTGGAACCCGTGCGTCTCCAGCAGTTGCGGGACGGTGGCGGGCATTGCCTTGGCCGCGGCGACGATGGCCGAGTCCGGGATCAGCCGGCCCGGTGCAACATCGCGCTTGGCGGCCAGGGCTTCGCGTTCGTTCCAGAGTTCGCGCACGGCGGCCAGCTGCCGCCGGTCGCGGATCTGGTGCAGTCCGGAGGTGCGGCGCCAGGGGTCGATGCGCGGCGGCGAAGGCGGGGCGGCGCGCACCGCCTCGAATTCCTCCAGCGCGTACTCGAGCTTGCCCGCGTCGCGCAGCCTGTCGATCAGGGCCTCGCGGAGCTCGATGAGCACCTCGACGTCCAGTGCGGCGTAGCGCAGCCACGGCTCGGGCAGGGGACGCGTGGACCAGTCCGCCGCGGAGTGCTCCTTGGCCAACGTGAAGCCGAGCAGGGATTCGATCACGGCGGCCAGGCCCACCCGGGGCAGGCCGGCCAGCCGGGCCGCGAGTTCGGTGTCGAACAATTTGTCGGGCCACATGCCCAGCTCGGACAGGCAGGGCAAATCCTGGCTGGCGGCGTGCAGGATCCACTCGACGCCGCGCACGGAGTCATTGAGCAGCTTCAGGTCCTCAAACGGCTCGGGGTCGATCAGCCAGGTGCCGGCACCCTCGCGCCGCAACTGGACCAGGAAGGCGCGCTGCCCGTAGCGGAAGCCCGAGGCCCGCTCGGCGTCGATGGCGACCGGACCGGTGCCGGCCGCCAGCGCAGCGGCGGCCCGCTGCAACCCCGACTCGCTGGCGACGACCAGCGGAACGCCGTCGCGAGGCGCGTCGAGGTGGATCAGCTGGGGGGTCTGCTCCCGGTGTTCTGCGGCGTCGTTGGAAGTGCTCTGGTCAGGGCTGTTCTGCCCGGACGTGTCCGAAGTCAAGGAGCTCATGATCCGTTCAGTTTAGGCCAGCAGCATGCGCCCGGCCGAATGGGGGGACGCGCCATGCCGTAATCGGAGGCGATGAAGCGCCGCACGCCGACATCCTGGCAGCCCACAGCCATTTCTGATGCATCCGCAGCTCCCGGGTGATTACAAACTTGCAATTGACTTCGCTAGCGGATGGGTTCCTGCGGATGAGCCCTCATCTGGGTTGCGCCAGGACGACGGGGCAGGATGTGTTCGCACATTTCTCGGCCAGCGCCTCCAGCGGCGTCGTCGCAGGGATCTTGGTACTTGTTGCATCCTTGCCGGCCCGATGGACTTTCGGTCAGGCTATGTTCAGCCCGGCGCAGGAACGGATACTTTCGGTTGAAAGGGCCCGCTCTGCGTTATTGAGTGCTGGCCGGGTTCTGTTGCGCTGCACGGCACAACTGCTCTTCACGTTCTTCCGGGGAAAGCTCGTTCCATTTCGCTGTCTGGGCTTGGATCTGGGCTTCGGAGAAACCCAGAACCTTCATTTCTTCGGGGGAAATGATGACACTGTTCTCCGCGCCGATCATATTCTTCCGGTCCAGTTCTGCGCCTGCACCGTCCGCGTAGTCAGCTGAGCATTCGACGAAGGGCTGGTGGGCATCCGGCGTGTCAATTGCAGGGCTCTGGCTGGGAAGGGTGCTGATGCCAAGGATTAGGCCGGCAGTCAGAAAGAAGACTGTAGTCAACAGGATGGACGGTTTCTTAGCCATTTGTTCCCCCTCGCATCAACCCCGGTTTGTGCGAGCGGGGACGAATCGATTTTCGCCCAGCCTACCCGGTGCGGACGGTGTTGCCGGACACTTGGCCTAAGAGCGGTGTGCCCCAGTAGTAAGGTTCCCCAGCCATTAGCCTTGCATCAAAGTAATGGCGGGGAAGTTTGGCTAGGAAAAGCTTCCAAAGAGTGCGCAAGACAAGCGGCTAAGCCCTACCGGCTCCGCTGGCGCGGGCCGGAGGGTGGACCACTCCGAGCCTGTCGTTGCCTCATCTGGAACCGGAAATGATTTCGGTTACTAGTAGCAGGGTGGCCGCAAAGAAGGGGGCCGCGCCGAGTGTAAACCCGATCCACGGCCATCGTCCGTGTTCAGGTTCGGCTGTCATCCGTTGTGCCAGTGCAGTGCAAGTGACGATAAGTGTCACCGGGGCGTACATGTGAGGCACGTTGAAAACTCCTATGCCCAGGAGCGTCACGAGCCAAATGTCAGCCAGCATAATCAGCACCAAGATTCCGAGTGACCAGGCAGGGACGACGAGACGTTTGTTGGGGAAGTAGATCGTGACGAGGATCCCGAGCAATCCGAAACCTGCCAATGCAACCGCGCCCCATAGAACAGCGTCACCCACCTCGGCCCCAATTTCTTGGGAGGGGGTCTGGACAGCGTCCGAGGAGAGGTAGACAAAATGATGCAGGATGTGCACATACGCGGGAGGCAGGGCCAAGCCGATTAGCGTTCTCGCCCAGATGGATGACCACCAGGGAGAGTTGCCCCTTGAAATATCTGCTGCGGATGATTGCACGGTTTGGAAACCTACTTCTTTACCTGAGACTGAACCCACTTTGTGCGAGCACGCCAATGGCTCCGTCCATCTGTTCCTCGAAACACTACGGCCACCAGACTTCTGTACATAAAGGGTTCCCTTATGCTGGCTCTACGCTCCGGGAAGCGTTTGCATGCTTTCTGTGCAGACCAAGGATCATCATCGGGCTGTGCGGGTCGATCGGGGGGGGTCTGACCAGACCAGAAGTGCGGTGCGGACCAAATCTGGCTCAAAGAATGATTCATGCGGCTAATAGGTTGATTTGCAGCATTTCGGCGGGATCTGTGTGATTGCCGTGGATATGGTGACTGGCATGGAACCGGTTTTGAAATTTGTGCGGAATTGGGGCGCCCCTGTGGCGGCCGTCCTTTTCTTTACACTGTGGTGTATTGCGGAGGCAGGAAGGATGGGAGGATCCTGGCAGTCATGGCCAGGGAACTGGCCGCTGGTGCTGATGACACTGGCGGTTGCCACTGCCGCTTGGAAGCCTTTGGTCTCTCTTGGGTTCACGGTTGCACTTCTTACCGGACAGATAAGTCATATTTTGCCGCCGATGGAAGCCAATCACTGGGCCATTTACCTTGGCTCGTTTGTCGCTCTGGGCTTTATCGTGTGGATTGCCCCGGCCCGGCAGCGGTACATGGCTGTGGGCGTGAACGTGGCCGCCGCTGCCGTCATGGCGTTCCTGATGCTTTCGTGGCGATACGGCGACGGTGTCGGCTGGTTCCCCCCGGCGCAGGCCGGCGACCGGTGGATGCTGCAGGACTATGGCTGGCAGTTGTTCGCGCTCCTCCTGTTGATAGCCGGGGCGTGCGCCGCCGTCGGCGGACTGGCGGCGCTGTATCAGGAACGGGGAGGTTTGTTCCGGGCCCGCGAACTGGCGCAAAACAGTCTGCAGGAGACCGAGATCGACCTGATCGTGGAGCAGGAACGGACACGCATCGCCAGGGATTTGCACGACGTCCTCGCTCATTCGCTGGCAGTCGTCGCCGCGCAGGCCGATGGATCCCGCTACCTGAGCAAGGACCAGCCCCAAGCCGTCCTAAGCGCCCTGGACACGATCGCCCGATCCGCCCGGAGCGCCTTGGTGGATGCGCAACGCGTGATCGAGGGCGTCCACGATAACGGTATGGTGGCGCCCCAGCCGCTGCTGAGTGACATCCCGGAACTCATCGAAGGCATGCAGCGCGGAAGTTTGAAGATTCACCCGACCGAGTCCGGGACACCGGTGGAACTGTCTGCCGGGCAGGAGATGGCCGTCTTCCGAATCGTTCAGGAGTGCCTGACCAACGCCCTCAAACATGGCGGGCGCGGCACCGATGTGCAGCTCCACTTTGACTGGAGCGGGCCGGGCCTGACTCTGCACGTGGCCTCGTCCGGCGCCGCAACCGGCCAAGAAGATGCCGCGAATCCGGCCACATCCCGGGTGGGGAGGGGACTTCCCGGTATGCGCGAACGCGCCCATCTGGCCGGTGGCTGGCTGACGGCCGGGCCGGACGGCGAACACTTCCGGGTGACGGCCTTTATCCCCTACGGAACCATGGAAGCGACGACGGGGGACGATGCAGTCGGCGCCGAAGCCAGGGACACCTTCGGTGACGTTTCGAGTGCGGAAGTCCAGCCGGCTCTCGCCGCAGCGGGCCTTCCCGGGCAGGCAGGGGCCGCACGGGAAGCGGACCACCGTGGTTGAGGAGGGGACACGTATCACCGTGGCCCTGGTGGACGACCAGCCCTTGTTCCGGGCGGGTATCCGCATGCTGATAGAGAGCCAGGAGGATCTGGAATTCTTGGGAGAGGCCGGTGACGGGGAAGCATCGGTGGCCCTTGCAATCGAACGGCGTCCGGACGTGATGCTGATGGACCTGCGTATGCCGGTAATGGATGGCGTCGAAGCCACCCGGCGGATCGTGCAGCACGCCGCGGCGGCCGGCATCGATAAGCCGAAGATCATTGCGTTGACCACGTTCAACAGGGATCAGGCAGTGGTTCAGGTTGTGCAGGCCGGGGCGAGCGGGTATCTGCTCAAGAGCGCGGAACCGGAATTTCTACTGGCGGCGATCCGGACCGTTCATTCCGGCTACTCCGTCATCGCCCCGGGATCCATTCACTCTCTCTTCGAGCATGCAGCCCGCACCGTTCCCGCTATCGGCCCGGACTTGTCCGTACTTAATGTGTTGTCGGTGCGGGAGCGGGACGTCTTCCTGCTCGCGGCAAAAGGCCTGAGCAACGGTGAAATGGCGGAGAGTCTGTTCGTTTCTGAAGCCACCATCAAAACCCACCTGCGCAGCGTGCTGGACAAGCTCGAACTGCGCACCCGCCTCCAGTTGGTCGCCTTCGCCCACGAACGCCGCCTACTGGGCACCTGAACAGGCGACAGTTGCTCGATAACTGTTGCGGGCGCTGATTTGGTGCGTGCATCTCGGTTACCGGGCACTCTCGCGCACCGTTTACGCCGGCTGTCATGTCTCGAGTTTTGATCACCGGCATGCCAGGCATGGAAAGACAACGGTGCTGCACGAGTTGTCCCGGCGGGGCTACCGAACGATCGACACCGACTACGATGCCTGGGTGCTTCCTGACGGAACGTGGGATGAACCGCGGATGACGGCACTTCTGGCATCTCATTCGTCTCTGGTTGTCTCGGGGACTGTCGAGAATCAAGGTCGCTTCTATGACCGTTTCGCCGCTGTTGTTCTCCTGAGCGCACCCGTAGAAGTCCTCATCGAGCGAGTCTCGGTTCGTAAGAACAATCCCTACGGCAGCTCAGAGGCAGACCAGTCCGTGATCCGCCAATACGTTCTCGACGTCGAACCGTTGCTTCGGAAAGGGGCGTCCCACGAACTGGATGGTCGTCGACCGGTTCCGGAACTGGCGGATGAGGTTGAGCGTCTCATCTCGACGTGTGATGAGGCCTGACGCCCGATAAACGAACGGCCAGCAGGCACCTGGGAGTCATGTGGCGGGACGCAAAGAGTAAGGGGCCCGGCACGGCGTCCTTGACGCTAGCCGCCATGCTGGCGAAGTGCCCGGTTAAAGAGCGGCATAGAGGCGCAGGCCCATGTATCGTTCGGTGCTGTTCCCTGACCGCTACGCTCGTCAGCATGGGGAGTGAATCTATCCGAGCCGCATATAGGGCACGTGCCGCCGAGTACACGCGCATTCTTGGTTCCGTTGAGGACATGCACGAGCTGGATCGGCAACGCATCGGACGTTGGGCGACAAGTATTGACGGCTGCGTGATTGATGCCGGGTGTGGACCCGGCCATTGGACCGACTTCCTCTACCAATGCGGTGCCAATGTGCAAGGGATCGACCTTGTTCCCGAATTCATTGAAAGTGCCCGCGTACGCTTTCCCGATGTGCCTTTTCGCGTTGCCTCCTTACGTAATCTAGACGTACCAGATGGATCACTGGATGGTGTGCTGGCCTGGTACTCCCTCATCCACATGCCACCAGACGAGTTGTCCTTCGTGCTCAAGGAGATCGCTCGTGCCCTTGCCCAGGGCGGGCAACTACTCGTCGGATTCTTCGAGGGTTTTTCGGGCAAGCCTTTCCCACACGCTGTTACAACGGCGTACTACTGCTCCATCGAGCAGATGGGGCACTTGCTCAGCGAAGCAGGTTTCGATGTGCTCGACGTCGAGACGCGCAAGACCCCGGGAAGCGAGCCCATGCCGCCATAACGGCTTCCGTCCGGTAAAAAGAATGAGCAGGCCACTGTCAGCTACCTCATCGTGTACTCCTACGAGACCGCCGCCTGGGCAGGTCTACCCCTACGCCGCGCACGTTGCCGCGCTGACCCGGGAACTCGCCACGGCCCGCTGCCGGTCCGTAACGTGTGGCTCGTGCCCGGCCGAATGGCGGGACGCGCCGGCACACGGGCTGCCCTGCAGGCGGGCGTCGGCTGGTCAGTTGCGGCGGCGGTGCGGCAGGGCGGCAACACCTTCCGGCAGTGGCGGCAACCCGGCATAGGTGCACACCATGTCGCTCCACGCCTCCAGGTGGGAGCGGATGTCGGCGGAGGCAGGCGTCCAGGAGGCGCGAAGTTCGATGTCGATCGAGTCCTGCCGCCCGCTCAGCGTGCCGTAGCTTTCGGACAGGATGCGGGTCGCGGTGCCCCCGGCGTTGCGGTAAGGGGCGCCGTGGTTCTCCAAGGCTTCCACCAGCCAGTCCCACGCGACGGAGCCGAGCATGGTGTCGTTGCCCATGTCGGCGTCGAGCTCGGCGCGGATGTAGGTGACGATCCGGAAGGTTCCGTCCCAGACCGCCGAACCTTCCGGGTCGTGCAACAGGATGAAGCGGCCGGTGGCCAGTTCCGGGCCGTCGGCGGTCTGCAGGGCGGTGACCACCGGGCCGTGGAGCGGCCGGGGGCCCGGTTCGGCGATGACTTCCGCGCCGAGGGCCACGGCGAAGGGGGCCAGCCGGGAGGGCGCGGGAATTTCCTCCAGCCGCAGTTCATTCCGGCACTGCGCTTGGCGCAGGTCCGACAGCGCGCGCATGAACTCAGGCGGCACTGCAGAGAGATCAATCGCACTCACACAGCCAGATTAGGCCCTGATGCCGCAGGACGTCAGGCAGGCGCGCCGGGGAGCGGAGGGCATCCCGGCGCGGGACTAGGAGAGTTCGCTGCGGATGGCCGCGGCGAAGGCGTCGATGTCGTCTTCGGTGGTGTCGAAGGAGCACATCCAGCGGACCTCTCCGCGCGACGAATCCCAGTCGTAGAAGCGGAACTTTTGCCGCAGCCGGTCCGCCACCCCGGGCGGCAGCGCGGCGAACACGGCGTTGGACTGGGTCGGCTGGGTCAGGGACAGCCCCTCGACGCCCTCGACGGCGGCGCGCAGCCGCGCGGCCATCGCGTTGGCGTGGGAAGCGGAGCGCAGCCACAGGTCGCCGTCGTACAGGGCGATGAGCTGGGCGGAGATGAACCGCATCTTCGAGGCCAGCTGCATGTTCATCTTGCGCAGGTACTGCAGCCCGTGGGCTGCATCCGGGTTCAGCACCACCACGCATTCGCCGTAGAGCAGGCCGTTCTTGGTGCCGCCGAGCGACAGGATGTCCACCCCGGCGTCGGTGGTGAAGCTGCGCAGGTCGGTGCCCAGGGAGGCGGCCGCGTTGGACAGCCGGGCCCCGTCCATGTGCAGCTTCATGCCGCGTTCGTGCACGTGGTCGGCGATGGCGCGGACTTCCTCGATGCTGTACAGCGTGCCCAGCTCCGTGCTTTGCGTGATGGACACGGCCAGCGGCTGCGCGCGGTGTTCGTCCCCCCAGCCCCAGGCTTCCCGGTCGATCAGCTCCGGAGTGAGCTTGCCGTCGTCGGCCGGCACCGCCAGGAGCTTGATCCCGCCCACGCGTTCGGGCGCACCGTTTTCATCCACGTTGATGTGCGCGGTGGAGGTGCAGATGACGGCGCCCCACCGCGGCAACAGCGACTGCAGCGACAGCACGTTGGCGCCGGTCCCGTTGAACACCGGGAAAGCCTGGGCGGCGTCGCCGAAGTGTCCGGCGATCACCTGTTGCAGCCGCGCCGTGTAGGCGTCCTCGCCGTAGGCAACCTGGTGCCCGGTATTGGCGTGGGCCAGCGCGGTCAGGACCTCCGGATGGACGCCGGAGTAATTGTCCGAGGCGAAGCCGCGCAGGTCGGTGTCGTGCAGGGAACCGGAAAGCAGGGGGGAGTCAGTCACGTGTTTCAGTATTCCTTAATCAGTGGGTGCCGTCACAGCCGGACCCGGGTCAGGCCAGCCGGATGCGTTCCCCGTTGAGGCGGGCGGCGTCCAGCGTGAACAGGGAGGCGGCGGCGCGGCCCAGGTCTGCCACATCGGTAAAACCGGCAAATGCCTTCTCCGGATCGGCCCGGCGCATGGCGTCGTCAAGCAGGGCCTTGACGGCCAGGACGACGGCGGCAGAGCGCTGGGGGGCGGGATCCTCCTTGCGCCCGGACTGGGCCCGGCGGAAGGCGTCGGCCACCGAGAACATCCAGCTCTCGGCGGCGGCTTTGGCGGCAGCGTAGTTGGCGCCGGACGCGGTGGGGGTATCCGTTGCCGTGCTCGAGACGATGGCCACCCGGCCGGACGCCGAGGCCTCCAGCTGGGAAAAGAACGCGCGGGTGGTGTTCCGCAGCGTGCTGATCAGCTGCCGGTGCAAAAAGTCCCAGTCCTCGTCCGACTGCCCCGTCAGGCCCTGGCCGCCGCGCCAGCCGCCCACCAGGTGGATCAGTCCGTCGGCCCCGCCGTGCTCGGCGGCAACGGCGCCGGCCAGCTCTTCCACGGCCCGGCGGTCGGCGAGGTCGCACTGGTAGGAGGCCACGGCATCGTTCTCCGCATAGGCGGCGTCGAGCCGGTCCTTGCTACTGCCGACCGCCAGCACGGTGGCACCCGCGCCGGTCAGGGCAGCGGTGACGGCCTGGCCGGAGGCGCCGGATGCGCCGGCGACGACCACTGTGAGGCCGGCGAGGCGGCCGGGGCCGGGCGCGGCGGCCAGCAGCCGTTCGGCATCGGGCGGCCCGTCGCCGTTGCGCTGGTGTTCGGCGGCGGCCATGTCAGGCCGACTCTCCGGTGATCCCCGAGGTGGATTCGATCACCGGCTTCATCTTCCGCGCGAGGGCCTCGTAGAACATGGACAGCGGGAACTCGTCGTCCATGACCTGGTCGGTGACCTCGCGCGGCAGCCCCGTCAGCGGCAGCGCATCGGGGCCCTTGGCCCAGACCGAGGCCGGGTGCGGGGTCAGCGTCTTGGTCAGCATCTCGTAGGCGGCCAGCCAGTGGGCCACCTTGGGCCGGTCGATGGAGCGCCAGTACAGCTCCTCGATTTCCCCGCCCAGGGCGACGACGGCGTCCGCGACGTTGTCCCAGTCGATGGAAAGCTTGCCGTCCGTCCAGTGCAGCACACGGTGCTGGTGCAGCCAGGCGAACAGGAGCTGGCCGCCCAGGCCGTCGTAGTTGCGCACCCGGTTGCCGGTGATGGCGAAGCGGAAGATCCGGTCGAAGATCACCGCGTACTGCACCAGCCGGGCGTGCCTGCGGACCTCATCGGACGCGGTGGCGTCGTGGGCCAGGCGCACCGACTCGCGGAAGGCGGTCAGGTCACAGCGCAGTTCCTCCAGCGAGTACAGGAAGTACGGCATCCGCTGCTTGATCATGAACGGGTCGAAGGGCAGGTCGCCGCGCATGTGCGTGCGGTCGTGGATCAGGTCCCACATGACAAAAGTTTCCTGCGTCAACTGCTGGTCATCGAGCAGGGCCGCAGCTTCTTCCGGCAGGTCCAGCGAGGTGATGTCGGCCGCGGCGCGGACCACTTTGCGGAACCGGGCCGCCTCGCGGTCGGCGAAGATGGCGCCCCAGGTGAAGGCGGGGGTTTCCCGCACGGCCACGGTCTCCGGGAAGAGTACGGCCGAGTTGGTGTCGTAGCCGGCCGTGAAGTCCAGGAAGCGGATGGGCACGAACAGCTTGTTGGAGTAGGAGCCCGATTCCAGTTCGCCGATGAAGTCCGGCCAGATGACTTCGATCAGCACGGCTTCGACCAACCGGTCGCTGCTGCCGTTCTGCGTGTACATCGGGAAAACCACCAAGTGCCGCAGGCCGTTGATCCGGTGCTGCTGCGGCTGGAACGCCAGGAGCGAGTCCAGGAAGTCCGGGACGCCGAATCCGCCGTCGCGCCAGCGGCGGAAATCCACCACCAGTTTCTCCAGGTAGTCGGCGTCGTGTTCGAACAGCGGGGCCAGCTGGCCAATGGCGTCGATGATCACGTCGGTGTGCCCGACGGCAACGCGTTTGTTGCCGTCGTCCGGTACCGAGCCGTCGTGGACCTGGAGTCCGCGCAGTGCGGTGGCCGCCTCTTTCAGGCGCAGCCATGCCGGGTGCTGCGCCGGGTTGCCGTGCACGGCGGCACTGGAGTTGCTGCGGGTGGGGGTGATGGTCATCGTCGCCTCGCCTTTCCGTCGGGCCGGGTCTCCCGGCGCCTCACGTCGAATATGCAGCGAGCGTAGCAAGGCAACAGCACTACTTATGTCAAAAGCGGCCGGAAGTTAGGAAGTGTAATGCTCAGCCCCTCGGCAGGCGGGAATGATTAAGCCCGGCTCGTGCTGGCCGGGCTTGAATCAGATGAAACGTGGAAGCGCCGAAGGCGCCAAGGAGGCGCGGTACGAAAAGCTACTGCGTTTCCTTCAGCGTCAGGGACACCGAGTTGATGCAGTAGCGCTGGTCCGTGGGGGTCCCGTAGCCCTCGCCCTCGAACACGTGCCCGAGGTGCGAGTCGCAGCTGGCGCAGCGGACTTCGATCCGCTCCATCCCCATAGTCGAATCCCGCAGGTAGCGCACCGTGCCCTCGGCCAGCGGCGCCCAGAAGGACGGCCAGCCGCAGTGGGAGTCGAACTTCTCCTTGCTGGTGAACAATTCGGCTCCGCAGGCGCGGCAGCTGTAGACCCCCTCGGTATGGGTGTCCCAGTATTCGCCGGTGTAGGGCCGCTCCGTGCCGGCCTCGCGGAGCACATGGTATTCCTCCGGGCTCAGCTCCCGCCGCCATTCATCGTCGGTCTTGGTCACCGGGAACTGTCCGGCCTCTGTGTTGCTCATAGTCTCTCCAACGTTCACGAGTCGCCAATGTATCCCGAGCCCGAGTACAGGTGCAGGACCGGAATGCCCAGCTTGTCCTGCGCCCGGTTGGCCCAGTCGGTATGGAAGGTATCGGAAATGGAATGCGGCCGGGTGATGACTACGGCCCGGTCTGCCGGATGTTCCCCGACGTACTTGACCAGGGCGGACACGCCGTCGTCCTCGACGATGTCCACGGTGGCGTTGAAGCCAGCTTCCGCCAGCAGCCTGGCGGAGATGCGCCTGGCTTCGTCGGCCTCGTGCCGGGCCTCTTCCGGAGTCGGCTGGCCGTGCGCCAGCTCGCGGAACGCGGTGCCGACCTCCAGCAGGCTCAGCCGCTCGACGAAATCGAGCAGCAGGTTCCGCTTGGTGTCCTCGGGAATCAGCACCCGGAAGGTGGTCTGCCCGGCGGCGGTCTGCTCGCCGGCCAGCCAGCCGAAATTCTGTAGGTCGGCGTCGTTGAGCGGTTCCTCGGTCAGCACGACGATGGTTTCGGTCATGCGCCCAGCCTAATCAGCAGCACAAGCGGGGGACAACAACGCGGCGCGCCGACGGCGGCGCCGGTTAGCGGTCGGCACCGGCACCGGCAAGAATGGACCCATGGCTGTGTTCGAACGCTCAGACCGGTCCGGCCGGAACACCTCCGCCGGCGACGGCCAGCTGCCCCGTGCCCGCTGGCTGCTGCTCGGTGCCTTGGCGGGAGCCGGAGCCGGATCAGTCCTGGCCGGAGCGACGTCGGGACTGGCCTCCTATTTCGCCCGCCAGGTGCTCACCCCGGTCCGCGAGCACGTCCAGGACCTGGAAATCCTGGCCGTCGTCGGAACCGGCCCGCAGCAGGAAATCATCCTGCCGGCCACCCCGGACACCACGGCGCCGGGCGTCTACAGCGTCTATTACGACGGCGGACGATCCGTGGCGCGGGTGGGCGAGGTGACGTCCTACTCGCCGCGGGAAGGCACGGTCCAGCGCAGGGTCGAGCAGGTGTATGCCGGCGACCTCGCCGCCGCCACGCGCGGCTGGTGGGGTGGTGCGGCCTACCCGGACCCGGCCGCCGTCGGGCTGGCCAATGAGGAAGTCGACATCGAGGTGGAAGGCGGCATTGCGCCGGCCTGGCTGGTCCGTGCCGAGGCGGAGGCGAAAACCTGGGCCATCATGGTGCACGGCCGGGGTGCGTCCCGGGCCGAGGGCATCCGCGCCGTCCGGTCGGTCCGCGGGCTGGGCATGGCGTCGCTGCTGATCTCCTACCGGAACGACGGCGAAGCCCCCTCAGCCCCGGACCGCCGCTACGGGCTGGGCATGACCGAATGGCGCGACGTCGAGGCGGCGATCGGGTTCGCCCTGGCGAACGGGGCGGAGGATGTGGTGCTGTTCGGCTGGTCGATGGGCGGGGCAATCAGCCTGCAGGCAGCCGACCAGTCCCGCTACCGGAGCCGGATCCGTGCGTTGGTGCTGGACGCCCCGGTGATTGACTGGACCGACGTGCTGGCCCACCAGGCGAAGCTGAACCGGATCCCGGATGCCGTGGGGCAGTTCTCGCAGTGGCTGATCTCTAACAAGGCCGGACGGCTGCTGACCGGCCTCGCCGCCCCGCTGGACCTGAAGATGATGAACTGGGTGGCCCGGGCCGACGAGCTGCAGGTGCCGACGCTGATCGTGCACAGCGAGGACGACGACTTCGTGCCGCACGGCCCGTCCGCGGCGCTGGCCGAGAAGAACCCGCTGGTCACGTTCGAGCCCTTCAGCGGGGCCGGTCACACCCGCGAATGGAACGTGGACCCGGAACGCTGGGAGCGCGTCGTCACGTCCTGGTTGACCCGGGTGCTCCGTCCGGTGGGCTAGGGCCCTATCCCGCCTTCAGCGGGGCGAAGGACGCGCCCGTCAGCGCGGCCAGGGCCCTATCCCGCCTTCAGCGGGGCGAAGGACGCGCCCGTCAGCGCGGCCAGGTCCGCCGGGGCGATCTCGATATCCAGGCCGCGGCGGCCGCCCGAGACCAGGATGGCGCCGAAGTCCCGGGCGGTGGAATCCAGCACCGTGGGGCTGGCGTGTTTCTGCCCCAGCGGCGATATCCCGCCCAGCACATACCCGGTGCGCCGCCGGGCTACCTGCGGGTCTGCCATGGCCGCGCGCTTCCCGCCCAACGCCGCGGCCAGTTTCTTCAGGTCCAGGCTGGAACTGACGGGCACGACGGCGACCGCCAGCGATCCGTCCACGACGGCCATCAGGGTCTTGAACACGCGGGCGGGATCCATCCGCAGCGCCTCCGCGGCCTCGAGGCCGAAGCTGGGCGCCGCGGGGTCGTGGGCATAGGTGTGCAGCACGTGCGGAACCCCCGCCCGCTGCAGCAGCGTGGTGGCGGGGGTTCCGGCGGATGGTTTGTGCCTGGCCACCGTCAGGCCGAGGCGGCGCGCAGTTGCCGTGCCTCGGTGATCAGGCGCTTGATGCGGTAGAGCATGGCGGACATGCCGCGGATCCGCAGCGGGGTGATGGCGCGGGTCAGGCCCAGGTGCTCGGCGATATCGTCGGGAACGGCCAGGATCTGCTCTGCCGGCAGCCCGTTGAGCCCCTCGTGCAGCACGGAGGCGAAGCCGCGCGTGGTGGGGGCTTCCGGCGGAGCCGAAAAGTAGATCTGCACGTCCTGGTCCGGGTCATCGCCCAGCTCCAGGGTCAGGAAGAGAGGAGACTGGCATTCCACCACCTGCTCCAGCAGTTCCGGATGCCCGGCGAAGCGTTCCGGCAGCTCGGGCAGCTCCCGGGAGAAGTCCAGCAGCAGCTGCAGCCGCTCGGCCTCGCTGACCGCCTGGAAGTCGTCGATGATTTCTGCCAGCGGTTCGGGAATCGTCTGCTCGGTCACGGTCATACTTGCGCTCTCTCTTGCAGTTTCGGGCTCGTTACGTCAACGTTGCGTGCCCGCCGGCTATTCCTCAGCGGGCCGAGGCGGGGATCCCGCCGGGCTCGGCGCCCCTGACGATCGGCACGCGCACGGCATTGCCCCATTCCGTCCACGAGCCGTCGTAGTTGCGGACCGTGTCGAAGCCCAGCAGGTACTTGAGTACGAACCAGGTGTGGCTGGACCGTTCGCCGATGCGGCAGTATGCCACCACGTCGTCGCCCGGCTTCAGCCCGGCGTCGTCCAGGTAGATGGCCTCGAGCTCTTCGCGCGATCGGAACGTCCCGTCCTCGGCCGCCGCCCGCGCCCACGGCACGGACGCCGCCGTCGGAATGTGGCCCCCGCGCAGCGCCCCTTCCTCGGGGTAGGCGGGCATGGTGGTGCGCACGCCGGTGTATTCCTCCGGGGAGCGGACGTCCACCAGCGGCTTGCCGAAGTGGTCCAGCACGTCGGTGAGGAAGGCCCGGATGGGCGCGTCGTCGCGCTCGACCACGGGGTAGTCAACCGCCTCGGGCCGCGGCACCTCGGTGGTCAGTTCCCTGCCCTCCGCGATCCACTTGTCACGGCCGCCATCCAGCAACCGCACGTCTTCATGGCCAAACAGGGTGAAGACCCAGAGCGCGTAGGCCGCCCACCAGTTGCTCTTGTCCCCGTAGAGCACCACGGTGGTGTCCCGGCTGATGCCCTTGGAACCGAGCAGCGCGGCGAAGCCCTCGCCGTCCACGTAGTCGCGGGTGTCCGGATCATTCAGGTCGGTGTGCCAGTCGATCTTCACCGCGCCCGGAATGTGGCCGGTCTCGTATAGCAGGATGTCTTCGTCGGACTCCACGACCACCAGCCCGTCCGCGCGCAGGTTCTCAGCCAGCCACTGCGTGGAGACCAGGCGGTCGGGGTTGGCATAGGCGGCAAACTTCTCGTTGTGCTCGGCGGCAATGGGCATGGCAAACCTTTCCTTGACGTGCAGCTTTTAGCGTGCAGACGGCCGTGCAAAACGGCCGGGGGACTTCTGTTTAGCCTAACCACCGGAGCAGGCAAAAGCTTCCGGGGCCTCACCCCGCGTCACATCGTGGCCGGGCGGAGCGCCTGGGCCGGCCGGCCGGAGCCCCTGGGCCCGCCGGGCCGGAGCGCCTGGGCTTCCCCGGCGGAGCTCCTGGGCCCGCCGGCCGGAGCAGGCAAAAGCTTCCGTGGCCTCACCCCGCGTCACATCGGGGCCCGCCGGACCCGCTGTGGCCTGGCTTACACCGGCTGCCGCCGGCGGGCGGGGTAGCGTATCGTTTTGCTGGCGGCATTCCGGCCGCTGTGCATTCTCCGAGCCCATGTCAGGAAGGCAGCGGTTAGCCTACGTGCCCCAGATTGAACAGCTTTCACGCCGGACGCCGAAGGTGTCCGTGGACGAACTGCTGGCGGGCCTGCACCCGTCGCCGCGCTTCGGCGAAGTATCCTTCGCCAGCTACCGCCCGGACCCGGCCCAGCCGTCCCAGAGCGAGGCTGTGACTGCGCTGCAGCGTTTTGCGGTTGTGGTCGACCGGCCCAAGCCCAAGGGCTTGAAGAAGCTGTTTGGCGGCGGCAAGCCGGAGGGCCACTCCGGCATTTACCTCGACGGCGGGTTCGGCGTGGGCAAGACCCACCTGCTCGCCTCGCTGTGGCACGCCGTCGACGGCCCGAAGGCCTTCGGCACCTTTGTGGAGTACACCAACCTGGTCGGCGCGTTGTCGTTCCGCAAAACCGTGGAAGCGCTCAGCAGCTACCGCCTCGTGTGCATCGACGAGTTTGAACTGGATGATCCCGGCGACACCGTGCTGATGTCGCGGCTGATGCGCGAGCTCGCCGACGCCGGGGTCAAGCTTGCGGCAACCTCCAACACCCTGCCGGGTTCGCTGGGGGAGGGACGCTTTGCCGCCGTCGATTTCCAACGGGAAATCCAGGTGCTGTCCGACCAGTTCGAGGTCATCCGGGTGGACGGCGAGGATTACCGGCACCGGGGGCTTCCGGCCGCCCCCGAGCCGCTCAGCGACCACGAACTTAAGCGGCGGCTGCATGACTTCGATGGCAAGGTGGTGGCCGCCGACGAATTCTCCGATCTCGTCAACCACCTGGCCGGGGTGCATCCCAGCCGGTACAAGCAGTTTCTCGACGGCGTGGACGCGGTGGCCTGGCATAACGTGCACACGATCACCGAGCAGGCCGTGGCCCTGCGGTTCGTGGTGCTGGCCGACCGGCTCTACGACAAGGACGTGCCGATCATCGCCAGCGGCGTGCCGTTCGATGAGCTTTTCACCCCGGAAATGATGTCCGGCGGCTACATGAAGAAGTATTTCCGGGCGGTATCCCGCCTGACCGCGCTGGCCCGCGAGGGCCAGGCCGGCGAACCAGCGGCCTAGCTCCCGCAGCCGGGCGCGCACATGCCGCCACTGTGCAGGAGTAATGCCCTGCGCCTGATGACGATACGACCGGGCAACCGACGCGACCGACGCGGTGTTCAACTACGCGACCCCGCCGAATGGCCGAGACCGGGCGCCCCTACTCCGTGATGCCAAGCATGGTGCAGATGTTCGGCATGCTGTTGGCCGTGCACAGCCGGTACGTTCCGGGGCGAATGCTGTCCGGAATGATGAGGGTGTCTGGGCCAAGTCCCTCGACGCCAATATCCTTCCAGGTTTGGCCCTTGGGGTCGTTCGCAGGCCACCATGTTGGGGAACCAGAGCCGCCGTCGTCATCGGTCGTGGCAATGAGGTAGTAGCGGACAAGCCAGCTGTTGCCGTCCTGTTCTTCCAGAACCCAGGGGATTCCCCGGGAAGTTTCCTCGGGGAATCGGACCTTGATGGTCTGCCCCGGTTTAGTAGGAGAAGGCGAGACTTTGAGCAGTTCGGGATGCATCTGCGCGTCTGGATCGTTCACCCCTGCCGTGCCGGCTGGTTCTTGGACGGCGGTTCCTCCGGATGTTGAACTTCCACAGCCGGACAACGCCAGCAGTACGACAACCCCAGTCGTCAGTTTGGCTATCGCATGCATGCCCGCCCCTTGTTGTGATGTACAACGGTCTGCGTCACGGTAGCGGCGGAACAGCATGGAGAGGAAGGGGGGGCGCTGCGAAGCATAACTTCTTGTTGATGCGGCCAGATGACCAAAGCCTGGGCCGAGGCAGTGGATTTCTTGGAGACAGAGGATGTGGAGCATCTGGGGCTTGGTGAGAAGTAGGTGCAGGAGGCTCTGTGCGGTTCTGTGCCGGTCCTATGGTGGGACACTTACCTGACCGAGCTGGAGCGGACGAGGAATCAAAATCTCGAAAGGGAATTCATGAGATCCAATCAGCCCCTGCCAGATAACCCCTGGCCGCAGGACATGGTCATCTCTGTGAAAGTCGCGCCGAACCACCTTTCGCTCCTGCTCTTCATCCGTAGCGCTTGGAACATTGCCCCGGATGTCGCCATTCCCGAGTTGAACCCGGCACCGAAGCCCGGTGCCTCGAGACCGCCTGCCACTGCAGACAGGACTGAGTGGGGCGCCCGTTGGCAGCAGGCTTGGGAACGAGCTTGGGCCTGGTACGACACGGGGGACCAGAAGAACCAGCATCCAACGCCGGAAATCCGCTCCGATCAGGAGAGGCACGTGGCCTTCCCACCGGGCTGGACAACCGAATACGGCTGGGATGGCGTGGACATCGACGGCTTCAACCATTGGCAAATCCAGCTGCAGCCCAACCACATGCTCCCTCTTGAACTACACCCCGAACGCCGCTGTCTGCCGGCTCTGATTGCCGCTTGGAAAACAGGCTTGGACACCGTCCTGGTCATGCCTTATCAGGGGGACTACGCCAAGCGCATCAGCCCAAGGCATCTCGTCGTCTCGGCGCAGACCCATGACGATCCCGAGAGCTACACTCGCGCCTTGGCCTCCAGGCTCCCACCCGATTAGCTATCAGTTGCCGAGCAGCGGCGCAGGAATGGCACGGGCTGAGGGGTCCGCCGGACCGCAAGGCGCGCCCGGGCGAATAAGCGGCCTCACGACAAAGGGTGCCGGCTCGCCTCCCGGCGGTCCGGCACCCTCCTTGGCGTGCCCAGGACTAGGCGGACGGAGTGTTCCCGTCGGACGGTGCCTGGCCATCCCTGTCACCGAACGTGTCGACGAAACCGGATGCCTTGGCCTGCAGGCCGCCTACCTGCTTGGAATACTTACCGCCGGTCTTGGCGTCGATGTAGTCACCGGCGCTGCCGACGGCACCCTTGATCTTTCCAGAGTGTTCTCCCACCAGGCCGGCTGCCTTGTCCTTGAGTCCTCCGGCCCTGCCCTTGAGCTCGTCAAATACAGACACAGCCACCTCCTTTCCGACGGGGGGCCCTTCGCCCCTGCACATCCATCGTAGGCACCGCCCGGGAAGCCGCTCAACGGCTAAACATGGGCTTAAACAAAAAAGGCTCCCGCCGGGGGAGCCGTGGTGTGGTGGGCGATACTGGGATCGAACCAGTGACCTCTTCCGTGTCAGGGAAGCGCGCTACCGCTGCGCCAATCGCCCCGGTGTGCCCGAGGCGGGCCGCTGGAGAAAACGCTGAAAAAGAGAGCGGACGACGGGATTCGAACCCGCGACATCCACCTTGGCAAGGTGGTGCTCTAGCCAGCTGAGCTACGTCCGCGCGAAACGGTTTCCGGATCACTCCGGACTGCGTTCCAGTGGGCGATACTGGGATCGAACCAGTGACCTCTTCCGTGTCAGGGAAGCGCGCTACCGCTGCGCCAATCGCCCGTGATCTCTCACGAGATGTTTGCTGTGTCGCCGCAAACGAGGTGGGGACGGGATTCGAACCCGCGTATACGGCTTTGCAGGCCGCTGCCTCGCCTCTCGGCCACCCCACCGTGCCTATTCGCAGTTGCGCTAGGACCGGCCAGCGACGCTGGCACGTTACAGTGACTTGCGAGCGGACGACGGGATTCGAACCCGCGACATCCACCTTGGCAAGGTGGTGCTCTAGCCAGCTGAGCTACGTCCGCAAAAGTTTTCCATCACTTTTTCCGCGATCCTTCATCGAACGGCTCGCGGCGTCGCTGTGATTTCCAACGAGTAAAAACTCTATAGGACGATTCCCGCTTCGTCCAATCGACGCTGCGGCGGGTGAAACGACGCGGGCCGCTCGGCCCGGAGGCTCTGGACGCGGCGGCTGGCCCGGCGATCCGTTCCGTGGCCCACCCGCGGTCCCGTTCCTCGCCGGCCCCAAAGACCACACCCGTAACAAGTGGCCAGGCGCCATAGCCGGGCGATTTTTGTTTCAGCGCCTCGGTGAGCTAGCATTTCTAGACGTTGCAGGAAGCGCCCGCGCATCCGCAGCAAACCCGGGGCGATTGGCGCAGTGGTAGCGCGCTTCGTTCACACCGAAGAGGTCACTGGTTCGAACCCAGTATCGCCCACCACGGAAAACATCCCCGGCCAGGCAGCACCGCCTGGCCGGGGATGTTTTCGTTAACGGGCGCGGAGGCCGTCCGCCGTCGCGCCGGCGCTGTGCCTTGCGGACCGGAACGGTCAGTGGAACCTGAGAAGATTTCCTTATGACTGCACCACTTCTTGCGCATGCCACCGCCCACGGCCGCATGTACGCGCGCTCCACCTCGGAGCCGCCGTCGGTTCCCTCCATCACCACCGTGATCGCGCAGGAGCCCACCACGCTGGACGGTTGGTTCGCCCACATGGCAGCCACCTCCCTGGCCTCCGATGCCAGGCTGGCCGAGGCCGCCGGAGACCCGGGGCGGCTGCGGTCGCTGGCGAAGGAAGCGACCCTGGCCGCCGACCGCTACCGGGATGCCGCCGCGCTGCGCGGGGACCGCGTCCACGGTTACTGCGAACAGGTGGCACTGCGGGCGCTGGACAGGGAGCACGACGTGGCGGGTGCCCGGGAGGCGCTCAAGGCCAACGGCGAAGAGGCTTTCGCCGCCAGGTTCGACGAATGGTGGCAGCTCTACGGGGTGGAGCCCATCGCCCCGGAGATCACCGTCTGGAACCAGGAAGTCGGATACGCCGGCACGCTGGATCTCGTGGCCCGGATCGCGGGGCGCACCTGCCTGATTGACTTCAAGACCAAGGGCACGGACCGCAACGGCCAGGTCAAGGCGCTCAACGACAAGGTGGTCATGCAGTTGGTGGCGGGCATGAAGGCACAGGAGTCGCTGGTCGACGCCGCGACGGGGCGCTGGGAGCCGTGGGCCCACGGGGACGATCCGCTGCTGCTGGGAGTGGCGATCGGTGAGACGGAAGTCCGGCCGATGCGCGCCAACCCCGAGGTGCTTCGATGGCACTGGTACCGCTTCTGCTCGCTGCGCCGGGCGTGGGAGACGCATCTGCAGGTAGCCGAGGCGGGCCGGGCGCTGCTGCCGATCGCGCCGCCCCCTGCGGCCGCCCTGCAGGCGGTCCAGCAGGCCCACTAAACTGGACCGGAACCCAACGGCAGCGTACTGAAGCGGCAACAGTGAGGACAAGAACTACATGGCGATCCTGAGCATCCGGATTATCGGCGACCCCGTGCTGCGGACCAAGGCGGAAACGGTCACCGTGTTCGGGCCGGAGCTGGCCAAGCTGGTGGCGGACATGGATGAAACCATGGAGGACGTCGACGGCGCCGGGCTGGCCGCACCGCAGGTGGGCGTGAGCCTGCGCGTCTTCACCTTCCGCGTGGACGGCCGGCGCGGCCACGTGGTCAACCCGGTGCTCGAGCTCAGCGACGACTTCCAGGACGACGTCGCAGAAGGGTGCCTGTCCATACCCGCGCTGGGCTACCCGGTGCGCCGGCGCCGCTGGACGCGGGTAACCGGCCAGGACATGCTCGGCAACCCGGTGGAGTACGAGGGCGAAGGGATGCTGGCCCGCTGTTTCCAGCATGAGGCCGACCACCTGGACGGAATCCTCTACATCGACCACCTCACCGGCGAGAACCGGAAGAACGCGCTGCGCTCCATCCGCAACGCCGGATACAACGGTGTGGCCGGCGAAACCCAGGCCCAGCGCGCTGCCCACGTCGGCTCCGGCTTCAGCCGCGGGCCGGCCGCGGCGGGCACCGGTTCCTTCGGGCAGCCGCTGGCATGACGGACGGCGGCAGGCGCTTGCGGGTCCTCTTCGCCGGCACTCCCGGCGTGGCCGTGCCCTCCCTCGACCGGCTCGTCGAGGACGACTTCGAGATTGTGGCCGTGCTCACCCGGGAGGATGCGCCGGTAGGGCGTAAACGGGTCCTGACCGCCTCGCCGGTGGCGGCCCGCGCCGCGGAACTCGACGTGCCGGTGATCCGGGCCAACCGGATTGGTCCGGCCGCGGCCGATGCCATCCGGGCAGCCGCCCCGGATGTGGCGGCCATCGTGGCCTACGGCGGCCTCGTCCCGGAAGCCGCGCTCGGCATCCCCGAACACGGCTGGATCAACCTGCACTTCTCACTCCTGCCCGCGTGGCGCGGCGCCGCGCCGGTGCAGCACGCCATCATCAACGGCGACGACGTCGTCGGCGCCTCCACCTTCCAACTTCAGAAGGGGCTGGACACGGGCCCGGTGTACGGCACCCTGACCGAGGCGTTGCGCCCCGCGGACACCAGCGGCGAGGTGCTGGAGCGGCTCTCCCGCAGCGGCGCCGTGCTGCTGTCGCAAACCCTGGCGGCCGTTGGCGCGGGCACAGCGGTGGCGGTGGCGCAGTCCGGCGATGTCAGCCTCGCGCCCAAGCTGTCCCTGGAGGACGGTCACATTGATTGGCGGCAGCCGGCGCTGGCCATCCGCCGCCGCATTAACGGCGTTACTCCCGAGCCCGGTGCCTGGACCATGCTCGACGGCCAGCGCTTCAAGCTGGGCCCGGTACGCCTGCGGCCGGAGCACCGCGGGCTGCCGCCCGGGGCGGTGAGGCTGTCCGGCGGCTCGTCGGCCTCGGCGCTCGTGGGCACCGGCTCCCATGCCGTGGAGCTGGACAGGGTCCAGCCGGCGGGCAAGAAAATGATGGATGCAGCAGATTGGGCCCGCGGGCTCGGACAGCGTGAGGACGTGCACTTCGAATGAGCGGCCGGAATGAAGGCAGCCGGAACAGCGGACGCCAAGGCGGCGGCGGCCAGGGGGCCGGCCGCCGTGATGCTGCGGGGCGGGAGCGCAACCGCGGCGGCGCCAGGCAGTACTCCCGGTCGGCTCCGTCGCAGCGGACGCGGGCGGCCGACCCGGCCCGGCTGGCGGCCTTCGAGGTGCTCCGCGCCGTGGAACGGGACGACGCGTACGCGAACCTGGTGCTGCCGGCGAGCATCCGCAAACACCGGCTGGACAAGCGCGACGCCGGCTTCGCCACGGAGCTGGCCTACGGCGCCCTCCGCGGTTTGGGCACGTACGATGCCATCCTGGCCCGCTGCGTGGACCGGCCGCTGGACCAGCTGGACCCCGCGATCCTCGATGCGCTCCGCCTCGGGGCACACCAGCTGCTGGCCATGCGGGTGCCGGCCCACGCCGCCCTGGACCAGACCGTCGGCCTGGCCCGCGCGGTGATCGGCGCTGGCCCCGGCTCGCTGATCAATGCCGTCCTGCGCAAGGTCACCGCCCGCGACCTGCGCGGCTGGACCGCCGAGCTGACCGCCGGTGAGACCGACCCGGTCAAGGCGGCGGCTCTGGAACACAGCCATCCGGAATGGGTGGTGCGGGCCCTGCGGCAGTCCCTGGCGGGGCACGGACGCCGCGTGGACGAATTGGAAGACCTGCTGGCGGCCGACAACGCAGCGCCGGTCGTAAACTTGGTGGCGCTGCCCGGGCTGGGCTCGCTGGACGAGGCGATCGACGCCGGCGCGGAGCCCGGGGAACTGGTCGCTGGATCCGCCCTGTATGCGGGCGGAGACCTCGGCCGGCTGGCCAGCGTGCGGGCCGGAACCACCCGTGTCCAGGACGCCGGCTCCCAACTCGTAGCGCTGGCCTTGGCCGCCGCCGCGCCGGTGACGCCGGGCGAGCGCTGGCTGGATCTGTGCGCCGGCCCCGGCGGCAAAGCCGCCCTGCTGGGCGCGCTGGCCGCCGAGCGGGGCGCCACGCTGCTGGCCAACGAGGTGGCCGAACACCGTGCCGAACTGGTCCGGAAGGCCTTGGCGCCGGTACCGGTCGGGGTGTGGGAGATCCGCACCGGCGACGGCCGCGACGTGGGCGAGCTGTATGCCGGACGGTTCGACCGGATCATGGTGGACGCTCCCTGCACCGGGTTGGGGGCCCTGCGCCGCCGCCCTGAGTCGCGGTGGCGCCGGAAGCCCTCCGACGTGGCGCAGTTGGGGCCGCTGCAGCGCGAACTGCTCGGCGCGGCCGTGGCCGCCGCAAAGCCGGGCGGCCTGATCGCCTACGTGACGTGCTCCCCACACCCCGCGGAGACGACGGCGGTGGTCGCCGACCTGCTGCGCCGGAACCCCGGGGTGGAACTGCTGGACACCTCCTCCGTCCTCGACGGGGTCAGCCTCCCCGGGCACTTGGAAGCAGGGCAGCCCGGCGGCGACGCCGTGGGCCGGGCCGGCGGGACGACGGCGCAGCTGTGGCCGCACCGGCACGGCACCGATGCCATGTTCATGGCGCTGCTCCGCCGAACCAATTAGGTCAACACCGGTTCCCACATCCCTCGACACACACAGACAGACAGGCAGGCAAGCATCCGATGGCACAGTGCTGCATCAACCCCAGCATCCTCTCGGCCGATTTCGTCAACCTCGAAGCCGAACTGCGGCGCATCAGTACCGCCGATGCCGTGCACGTGGACGTGATGGACAACCATTTCGTGCCGAACCTGACCATCGGGCTGCCGGTGGTGCAGCGAATCCGGGAAGTCAGCACCCTGCCCCTGGACGCGCACCTGATGATCGCCGACCCGGACCGCTGGGCGCCGGCATATGCCGAGTCGGGGATCGAATCCGTGACCTTCCATGTGGAAGCGGCGGCCGCCCCGGTCCGGCTGGCCAGGGAGCTGAGGTCCCGCGGGGCCAAGGCGGGCATGGCGCTGAAGCCAGCCACCGCCGTCGAGCCCTATCTGGATTTGCTCCCGGAGATGGACCTCCTGCTGATCATGACGGTCGAGCCGGGCTTCGGCGGGCAGTCTTTCCTGGACGTCACGCTGCCCAAGATCCGCAAGGCCGCCCGCGCCGTGGCGGGTTCGGGGCTGCCCGTGGCGATCCAGGTGGACGGGGGCGTCACCGAAGAGACCATCGTGCGGGCCGCCGAGGCCGGCGCCACCGTCTTCGTCGCCGGATCCGCCGTGTACGGCAAGGCCGATCCGGAGCAGGCCATCGCCTCGCTCCGGGCCGCGGCCGGCCGGCAGTCCGATTCCTGAGGCTCCTGTGACCGGTGTTACAGGTTGTGACGGGAAAGGAACCTGCCCATGCGGCAGTTGTGAGAGCATAGTTACGCAAACACAACGTGCTCCGGGGTCGGTGTAAGTCCGAACCGGCGGTTATAGTCCGCGACCCGCTGCCGAGAGTTCCGCCCGGAACTTCACGCAGCGGTTGAACCGGTGGAATTCCGGTACCGACAGTTAAAGTCTGGATGGGAGAAGCACGTACAGGTGGCAGCCATGGGGCCACCGGGTACGGTCGATGACCGCGGCCCGGAGACCCCGGACCTTCCGCTCTGTCGTTCCCCGGAGCCGCCGCGGCTCGAAAGGAACGGCATGGATTTTCTGCGGTGGCTCTTTGAAGCCCAGATTCCCGTAGCCGGCAGCGCTCTGCTGCTGCGCGAAGTTCTGGGCAACGTCTTCGGCCTGCTCAGCGCGCTCGGCGGAATGCGCCGGAAGGTGTGGGCCTGGCCCGTCGGCATCATCGGCAACGTGCTGCTGCTGACCGTATTCCTCGGGTCGCTCTTCGGCTCCGCCAATACCGCCAACCTCCTGGGCCAGGCCGGCCGGCAGGTCATGTTCATCGCCGTGGCCGTCTACGGCTGGAGGCGTTGGCGCTCCGCACGCAGCGGCGAGGGCCACGCCATTACCCCGCAGTGGGCCGGCGGCAAGGCGCGCCTGGGCCTGGTCGCCGCCTTGCTCCTGGGCACCGTCGCCCTGACCCCGATCTTCGCGGCCCTCGGCTCCTACGAGCCGGTCTGGGCCGATGCCTGGACCTTCGTCGGTTCATTGCTGGCCACCTACGGCATGGCACGCGGCTGGGTCGAATTCTGGCTGATCTGGGTGGCCGTCGACATTGTGGGCGTGCCGCTGCTGTTTAGCGCCGGCTACTACGCCAGCGCCTTTATGTACCTCTTCTACGGAGGCTTCACGCTGGTTGGATTCTTCGTCTGGTGGCGGGCCAACGCGCAGGCCAAGCCCGGCGTCGAAACCCTGCATCCCGATCCGCGCATAGGGCGCCCGGCCGGCGAGCAGGTGCAGGCGTGATGGGCCAGGCGGCAGTCGGCGCGGCCAGGGATTTCGCGCCGGCCGAGCAGCGCGCCATGGAGCTTGCGCTGGATGCCGCGCGGCAGGGCGTGCGCGGAGCAAACCCCCTCGTGGGCGCCGCCATCATCGACCCGCGGGGCGAGGTGGTCAGCATCGGTTACCACCGGGGCGCCGGCACACCCCACGCCGAAGTCGATGCGCTGGCGAACGTGTCCCCGGAGCGCGCCGCGGACCTGGCGGACTGCACCATGCTGGTGACCCTGGAGCCGTGCAACCACCGCGGCCGCACCGGCCCCTGTTCCGGCGCCATCCTGGACGCGGGCATCGGCTCGCTGGTCTACGCCACGGCCGACCCCACCGAGGCGGCCGCCGGCGGGGCGCAGCGGCTGGCCGAGGCCGGCGTCGCCGTGCGCACGGGACTGCTGCGGGAGCAGGCGCTGGACCTGAACCATCGCTGGTTCGAGGCCCGGCGGGAAGCGCGGCCGTTCACCACCCTGCACGTCGCGCAGACCGTGGACGGCCTGATTGCCGCGGCAGACGGCACCAGCCAATGGATCACCGGGGAAGAGGCGCGGGCGGACAGCCACGGCATCCGCGCCCGCGCGGACGCCATCATCGCCGGCAACGGAACCATCGCGGCCGACAACCCGAGGCTCACCGCCCGCGACCGGGCCGGACTCGAAACTCCGGGCCAGCCGCTGCGCGTGGTGATGGGGCGCCGAAAGGTCGCGGCAGACGCCGCGGTCCGCGGCACCGATAGCCGCTTCCTGCAACTGGCGACCCACGACCCGGCCGAAGTCCTGGCCGAACTGGCACGGCGCGGCATCGGCCACGCGATGATCGAGGGCGGAGCGACCGTCGCCTCGGCTTTCCTTCGCGCCGACCTGGTCGACGAACTCGTGCTCTACCTGGCACCCCTGATGCTCGGCGCCGGCACCCGTGCGGTGGCCGACCTCGGCATCGGGACGCTGTCCGAGGCCGGCCGCTGGCGTTGGGACACGGCCGGCGGCAGCACCCGAATCCTGGGCGCGGACCTGCGCCTGCACCTGGAACCCCTGCCGTCCCACGGCACTCAGAAAGGCAAATGAATGTTTACCGGAATCATCGCGGAACAAGGGCGCGTTGAATCGCTGGACCTGAGTCCGGCCACTGACAGCGCAGTGCTGACCTTCACCGCACCCGAAACGGCTGCCGGGCTCGGGCTCGGCGGGTCGATCGCCGTCAACGGCGTGTGCCTGACCGCAGTCGCGCTGGACGGCAGCCGGGTCAGCGTGGACGTGATGGGGGAGACCCTCACACGCACCACCACCGGTTCGCTCCGTCCGGGGCAGCCGGTCAACCTGGAACGCTGCGTCCCGGCCGGCGGACGGCTGGACGGACATGTGGTCCAGGGGCACGTGGACGGTGTCGGCACGCTGGCCGAACGCGAGGACCTGGGCGACTGGGAGCGGCTGCGCTTCACCGTTCCCGTGGAGCTGGCCCGTTACATCGCAGAGAAGGGCTCCATCGCCGTCGACGGCGTCTCGCTGACGGTCACGAACGTCAGCGATGCCGGTGCCGCGACGCAGTTCTTCGAAGTCGGCCTGATTCCCACCACGCTGGCCGACACCGGCCTGGGCGCGAAACAACCCGGCGACAGCGTCAACCTGGAAGTGGACGTCCTCGCCAAGTACGCCGAACGGCTCCTGGCCTTCACCACCGGAGCCAGGGCATGAGCGCCGCGGTGGAGCCGCGGATCGCGCTCGACACGATCGAAGCCGCTGTGGCGGCGGTCGCCGCCGGCCGCCCCGTCGTCGTCGTTGATGACGAGGACCGGGAAAACGAAGGCGACATCATCTTCGCCGCCGACGCCGCGACCCCCGAACTGATGGGCTGGACCATCCGCTATACCTCGGGCGTCATCTGCGTGCCACTGCCGGCGGCGCGGGCCGACGAACTGGGGCTGCCGCCCATGGTCGAAGTCAACCAGGATGCCAAGGGAACGGCCTACACGGTTTCCTGCGACGCGGCCGACGGCGTGACCACCGGCATCAGTTCCGCCGACCGTGCGCGCACCGCCGTGGTGCTGGCGGCGGCGGACAGCACTGCCGCCGACCTGACCCGGCCCGGGCATGTCTTCCCGCTGCGGGCGGTCGACGGCGGCGTGCTCGCGCGGCGCGGACACACCGAAGCCGCCGTGGACCTGTGCCGACTGGGCGGGCGTGCGCCGGTGGGCGTCATCGCGGAACTGGTGCACGATGAAGGGGACATGATGCGCCTGCCGGCGCTGCGCGCCTTTGCTGACGAGCACGGCTGCCCGCTGGTTTCGATCGAAGACCTCGCGAACCACCTGGCCGGGAACGCGGACACCGCCGGCCTGCCGAAGGCGGCGAACCATGGACGGTAAGGACATCCGCGAAAAGACTCCGGCCGCCACGGTCGAGGGTGGGCCCGCGGTCCAGCTGCCCACGGCCTTCGGCAGCTTCACCGCCCAGGCGTGGACCGATGCCGCCACCGGCGTGGAGCACCTGAGCATCACCTCGCAGGTCAGTCCGGCGGCCGAACCTCTGGTCCGGCTGCACTCCGAATGCCTGACCGGCGACGTCTTCGCCTCCTACCGCTGCGACTGCGGCGAGCAATTGGAGCAGGCGCTGGCCATGATCGGAGAGCACGGCGGGACGGTCCTGTACCTGCGCGGGCAGGAGGGGCGCGGCATCGGGCTGGCCAACAAGATGCGGGCCTACGCGCTGCAGGAAGCCGGCGCCGATACGGTGGAGGCCAACGAGCAGCTGGGCCTGCCCGTGGACGCGCGGGACTACTCCGCCGCCGCCGCCATCCTGCGGGCGATGGGCATCGGCGCCATCCGGCTGCTGAGCAACAATCCTGCCAAGAGCAGCATGCTGGCGGCGCTGGGCATCGATGTGGTCGAGATGGTGGCCGCGGAGGTTCCCTTCCGGGAGCAGAACCGCCGCTACCTGGAGACCAAGCGGGACCGGATGGACCACCGGCTGGCCGTCCTGCAGACAACGCCCGTGCAGCAGAGCTGACGCCTGCGCGCAAGCACCCACCAACAACCACCGACGAGAGTTTCACGAAGGAAGAACATGAGCGGACACGGAGCACCCACCATCGACATCACCGGCCTGCAGGCGGAGACCGGCGCGCTAAAGCTCGCCATAGTCGCCGCCAGTTGGCACACCGAGATCATGGACGGGCTGGTCGACGGCGCGCTGCGGGCGGCAACCGAGGCGGGCATCGGGGAACCGGCCCTGGTCCGGGTGCCCGGGGCTTTCGAGCTGCCCGTCGCCGCCGCCCGGCTGGCGCCCCACTATGACGCCGTGGTGGCGCTCGGCGTTGTGATACGCGGCGGGACGCCGCACTTCGAGTACGTCTGCCAGGCCGCCACCGAGGGCCTGACCAGCGTCAGCGTGCAGACCGGCACGCCGGTGGGATTCGGGGTGCTTACCTGCGACACCGAGCAGCAAGGCCTGGACCGCGCCGGTTTGGCGGGCTCCAGCGAGGACAAGGGCCACGAAGCGGTGACCGCCGCCCTGGCGACCGCGGCCACGCTCCGAGGCCTCGGCGTCTAAGGCGGGCCGCGGCGCGGCGCGGCGCGGCGCGGCGTCCGAAGTGGACCGTCGCGCGGCGCCGCATCTGGAAGCGGCCCGCCGCGCGGCGCCGGAGGCATTCGTCACAATGGGAACGGCGGTTTGCCGCCCCCACGCGCTCCTGACGTAGTCTAAAGGGCGTGAAATCCTTCGAATCCCTGTTTGCGGAACTGAGCGAAAAGGCGCAGCAGCGCCCGGAGGGCTCCCGTACGGTAGCCGAGCTGGATTCCGGCATCCACGGAATCGGGAAGAAGGTCGTCGAAGAGGCCGCCGAAGTCTGGATGGCAGCCGAACACGAATCCGACGAAGCCGCCGCAGAGGAAATCTCCCAGCTCCTCTACCACCTGCAGGTCCTGATGATCGCCAAGGGCCTGCGGCTGGAAGACGTCTACAAGCATCTGTAGCGGGACGCCGCCCCTGCGCGGCGCCCCGCCCAGACCCAGGCCTATTCCACACTTGCGAGGCCCTGCTGCGGCCGAGACGATCCCAGAAAGACCCCCACATGCTGCGTGTAGCTGTTCCCAACAAAGGTTCCCTGTCCGAAGCCGCCTCCGCCATGCTGGGCGAGGCCGGCTACCTCCAGCGCCGCGACAGCCGCGAACTGGTCATGACCGATGCCGACAACGACATTGAGTTTTTCTTCCTCCGCCCGCGCGACATCGCCGTCTACGTAGGCTCCGGCACCCTTGACGTCGGGATCACCGGACGTGACCTGTTTTTGGACGCACAGGTGGACGCCGTCGAGCTGATGAACCTCGGCTTCGCGGCGTCCACGTTCCGGTTCGCCGGTCCGCTCGGCGAGTTCACCAGTGCCGCGCAACTGAACGGCAAGCGCCTGGCCACCAGCTATGACGGGCTGCTGCGCAGCTACCTGGCCGAGCACGGGATCGACGCCTCCGTCGTCCGGCTGGACGGCGCGGTGGAGTCCTCCGTGCGCCTCGGCGTTGCCGACGCGATTGCAGACGTTGTGGAGACCGGCAACACGCTCCGGGCCGCCGGGATGGAAATCTTCGGGGACCCCATCCTGAAGTCCGAGGCCGTGCTGATCGGCCGCGCGGGGGAGACCCCGGCCAATGGGCTGGACGTGCTGATGCGCCGGCTGCGCGGCGTGATTGTTGCCCGCGAGTACGTCATGATGGACTACGACATCCGCAAGGACCTCGTGGACGCCGCCGCGGCGCTGACCCCGGGGCTGGAGTCACCGACCATCTCGCCGCTGCGCGATACCGGCTGGGTGGCCGTGCGCTCGATGGTCCGCCGCACGCAGACCAACCGCATCATGGACGAGCTCTACGATCTCGGTGCCCGGGCCATCCTGGTCAGCACCATCCACGCCTGCCGCATCTGACTGCCCCGGAGTACGCCATGACTGTTGCCATCCGTGTGATCCCCTGCCTGGACGTCGACGCCGGACGCGTGGTCAAGGGAATTAATTTCGAAGGCCTGCGCGACGCCGGTGACCCGGTGGAACTGGCGCACCGGTACGACCGTGCCGGAGCCGACGAGTTGACCTTTCTGGACGTCACCGCCTCCTCCGGCAACCGCGAGACGACGTTCGACGTCGTGGCCCGCACCGCGGAGGAAGTCTTCATCCCGCTGACCGTGGGCGGCGGCGTGCGCGAGGTCGCCGACGTCGACAAACTGCTGCGCTTCGGGGCGGACAAGGCCGCCATCAACACCGCCGCGGTCGCCCGGCCCGATGTGATCGACGAAATCACCCGCCATTTCGGTTCCCAGGTGCTGGTGCTCTCGCTGGATGCCCGCCGGACCGATGACCCCTCGGTGGCCTCCGGATTCGAAGTCACCACGCACGGCGGCCGCAAGGGCACGGGGATCGACGCGGTGCAGTGGGCCCGCGAGGCGGCCGACCGGGGAGTGGGGGAGTTGTTGCTCAACTCCATCGATGCTGACGGAACGAAGGACGGGTTCGACCTGGAGATGATCCGGGCGGTACGGGCGGCGGTGAAGGTCCCGCTGATAGCTTCCGGCGGCGCCGGCAAGCCCGCGCATTTCCCGCCGGCCGTCGCCGCGGGGGCGGACGCGGTGCTGGCCGCCTCGGTCTTCCATTTCGGGCCCGACGACGCCATCGCGCAGGTCAAGCAGGCGATCCGGGACGCGGGCTACCCGGTCCGGTGAGTCCCGGAGCCGGGGGAGCGGAAGGGTCAGAGGCCGATTTCGGCGCTGTCCAGCAGGGCCACGGCATCGGCCTGGCCCTCGAAGGTGACCAGCGCATGCCTGGTCCGGCCGGACGCATGCATCAGCAGTTCGCCCGGTTCTCCGCCGATGGCCACCGAGACGGGTGCCCGCTTGGCCACGTGCCGCGGGCCGTCCGGACGCACGAGCACGATGCCCAGGTCCACTCCCCGGTACAGCAAGGCCGCCCGCTTAACCAGTTCGTCCCACAGTGCCGCCGAATAGTCCTCGTCCAGCGCCCGCGGCGCCCAGCGGTCGGTGGCCCGGCGGATGTCTTCGGTGTGGACGAAGAATTCCACCAGGTTGGCCACCGTGTCTACGGCCGGAACCCTGAACGGGGACCAGGCCGGCGGGCCCGCGCGGAAGGCTTCCACCAGCTTGGCGTAGCCGGCCGGTTCCCGGGCTGTGTCCGCCACCTTGCGGGTGGCCTCGTCCGAAACCCTGGCCAGCGGCTTGAAGGCCAGGCCGAGGGCGGCACCCACTCGATGTTCACGGATGTACAGATGGGCGGCCAGTTCTGCGGTCTTCCACCCCTCGCACAGGGTGGGTGAATCCGGCCCGGCAGCCAGCAAGGTCTCGGCCAGGACTTCACGGGACGGATTTACGTAATGCATCTCTCTGAACCTAGCACGAAGGAGGCGCTTGCGGGCCGATAAATGTGTACGTGCGCCCGCGCCGGCGCGGGCGGGGGCCTCCGGGACTTGGCACTAGACTTGTAGGGATGCCTTCCGAGTCTGATTACCCCACAACAGTGCCGTCCGGGGCCGGCGCAACGGCCCTCGACCCAGCCGTCGCCGGCCGGCTCAAGCGCGACTCCGCCGGCCTGGTCGCCGCGATCGTCCAGCAGTTCGACTCCGGTGAGGTGCTGATGCTGGGCTGGATGGATGACGAGGCGCTGCACCGCACCTTGACCAGCGGCCGCGTGACCTTCTACTCGCGCTCGCGCCGGGAGTACTGGCGCAAGGGCGACACCTCCGGCCACGTGCAGTTCGTCAAGTCGGTGGCCCTGGACTGCGACGGCGACGCCCTGTTGGTCCGGGTAGACCAGGTCGGCGCCGCCTGCCACACCGGCACCCGCACCTGCTTTGACGGCCGGGGCCTCGACGCCGTCGCCGGCCACAGCGCCGAACCGGACGCAAGCCAAGGAGCATCCGGCACCTGAACCGGCCCCCTGACCACCGCAGTATCAGCCACTGAAGCGAAAGACAGATAACGCATGCAGGACCTTGGCGTCATCAGCCCCAGCCTGGAGGAATTCCGCGCGCTGGCCCGCGACCGCAGGGTCATCCCGGTCTCCATCAAGGTGCTCGCCGATGACCAGACTCCCATTTCCATCTACCGCAGGCTGGCCGATTCCCGGCCGGGAACCTTCCTGTTGGAGTCGGCCGCCGTCGGCGGAGTCTGGTCCCGCTATTCCTTCATCGGTGCCAACTCGCGGGCCACGCTCACGACCAGGGACGGGCAGGCGCACTGGCTGGGGGAGCCGCCGGTGGGCGTGCCGCGCACCGGCAACCCGGTGGAGGCCCTGCGCGGCACGGTGGAGGCGCTGCGGACCGAACGGTTCGACTCGCTCCCGCCGCTGACGTCCGGGCTGGTGGGATTCGTCGGCTGGGAGGCCGTGCGGCACTGGGAAAAGCTGACGTCCCCGCCGGAAGACGACCTGAACCTGCCGGAACTGGCCATGAACCTTGTTACCGACCTCGCCGTGCACGACAACGCCGAAGGCACGGTCACGCTGATCGCCAACGCCATCAACTTCGACAACCGCGACGAGCGCGTGGACGAGGCATGGCTGGACGCCGTGAAACGCGCCAAACACCTGCTGGCGCAGCTCGCTGAACCGCTCGCGCAGCAGGTGTCGGTGCTGGAAGACGCCGCCCTGGAAACCGCCGACCTGATGAACAGCGTGACCCACCGCTGGGCCCGGGAGAAGTATTTGGCGGCCGTGGACCGCGGCAAGGAAGCAATCGTCGACGGCGAAGTGTTCCAGGTGGTAATCTCGCGCCGGTTCGAGGCCGAATGTTCTGCCGAGGCCCTCGACGTCTACCGCGTGCTGCGGAACCTGAATCCCAGCCCCTACATGTACCTGTTCAGCCTGGAAGACGCCGACGGCGTGGGCTACTCGATCGTGGGTTCCTCCCCGGAGGCACTGGTCACCCTGACCGGCGACGAGGTCATCACCCACCCGATCGCCGGATCCAGGCCCCGCGGACACAGCGTGGAGCATGACAAGGAACTGGCCGAGGAATTGCTCGCCGACCAGAAGGAACGGGCGGAGCACCTGATGCTCGTGGACCTGGCCCGCAACGACATCTCCAAGGTCTGCACGCCCGGCAGCGTCGACGTCACTCAGTTCATGGAGGTGGAGAAATTCAGCCACATCATGCATCTGGTCTCCACCGTGGTCGGCCGGCTGTCGCCGGACAAGACCGCCTACGACGTGCTGGCCGCGACGTTCCCGGCGGGCACGCTCTCCGGTGCGCCCAAACCCCGCGCCCTGAGGCTGTTGGACGAACTCGAACCGCACCGCCGGGGCATCTACGGCGGCGTGGTGGGCTACCTGGACTTTGCCGGGGACATGGATATGGCCATCGCCATCCGCTCGGCGCTGCTGCGCGGCGGCGTCGCCTACGTCCAGTCCGGCGGCGGGATCGTGGCCGACTCCCAGCCGGAGGCCGAGGCGCTGGAGACCGTGAACAAGGCGGCGGCGCCGCTGCGGGCAGTGACCCTGGCATCGCGGCTCCACCCGGCCAACCCGGCACACGTACCGGTCAAGGGGCAGCAATGAGCGAAGAGAACACCTCCCCGGCCCGGGACGCGGCACCGGCGCCACGGCCTGCCGCCGCGCGTTGGCGGCGCAAGGGCACGGTGGTGCTCGCCGCCGTCGTGATGTCGCTGGCCGCCTTTGGCACCACGACGCAAACCTGGCTCACGGCCCGGTTCCCGGGCACCCGGGTGCAGACCCCCGACGTGAGCGTGCCCGGCAGCGACGCCGCTACCGCGGTGACGGCCCTGGCGCTGGTGGCACTGGCCGCCGCCCTGGCGGCTTCCATCGCCGGCCGGATCGCCCGCATCGTGATCGCCGTGCTGCTGGCCGCGGCCGGCATCGGCATCTCTGCCGCCAGCCTCACGGTGATCGCCAACCCGGCCGGGGCCGCTTCGGCGGCCATCGGGGAGGCGACCGGGCAGATCGGGGGAGAAGCCGCCGTCGGCATCACGGTCTTCCCTTACCTGGGCGCCGCCGCCGGTGTCCTGCTGTTGCTGACGGCCGTCTGGCTGCTGGCGGCCGGGCGTTCCTGGGCCGCGTCGAAGAAGTACGTGCCGGCAACCGAGCGGCAGGCCGACGGCATGCCGTCCGACCGGGCCGGCAGCGTGGACGAAATCGACAGCTGGGACCAGCTCAGCCGGGGCAACGACCCGACCGACTGAACCGCCGGCCGCGCCGGCACCGGGCAGCAGGGCCGCCGGCAGCCGTGTCACACTGGCCTGCCGCGCCCGCAAACAATGGCAGAATGAAGTAGCAGAACCGTTTTTAGAGGGAGATACACCATGGGCAACCAGGCCACCGCCACCGAAACCGCGATGAAGACGGACCCGGCAGGCAGCATCCACGACGAGGTCATCGGCCACGGCAACAGCCCCGCCGCCTGGACCTGCGTGCTCATCATGATCTTGGGCTCCATCGTGGGCGGCATCGGCTTCGCCATGGCCTCGTCCCCGGTTTTCTGGGCCGGCGTGGCAATCATGTTCATCGGCCTGATCGTCGGCTGGATCATGAAGAAGGTCGGCTACGGCGTGGACGGCAGCAAGATCCAGGGCAGCGGACACTGAACGTGACCGTTCTCGACGACATTATCGTTGGAGTCCGCGAAGACCTCGAGTCCCGGCGCGCCCAGGTTCCGCTGGCGCAGATCCAGCGGCTGGCCGCGGCCGCGCCGGCCCCGCGTGATGCTTACGCGGCCCTGGGCGGCAACGATTCGCCGCGAACGGCGCTCAAGGTGATCGCCGAGGTCAAGCGCAAGAGCCCCTCCAAGGGCGATCTGGCCTCCATCGCCGATCCGGCCCAACTGGCCGCCGGTTACGAACGCGGCGGTGCCGCCGTGATCAGCGTGTTGACGGAGCAGCGCCGGTTCAACGGCTCGCTGGCCGACTTCGATGCGGTGCGCGCCGCGGTGGACGTTCCGCTGCTGCGCAAGGACTTCAACGTCGACGAGTACCAGATCTTCGAGGCACGCGCCCACGGCGCTGACCTGGTGCTGCTGATCGTCGCCGCATTGGACGACGAGCGGCTGAAGGCCTTGTTGGCGCTGACCCACGAACTGGGCATGGAGGCCCTGGTGGAGACGCATACCGCCGAAGAAATCGACCGCGCCGTCGCCGTGGACGCACGCATCATCGGCGTGAACGTCCGCAACCTGAAGACCCTGGACGTGGACCGCTCGGTGTTCGCCGGATTGGCGGGCCGGATCCCCGCCGGCGCCGTGGTGGTGGCCGAATCCGGAGTCCGCGGAGTGGACGACGTGCGTGACTACGCCAGGCAGGGCGCCGACGCCGTCCTGGTGGGCGAGGCGCTCGTCATCACGGGCGATCCGGGAGCCGCCGTGGCCGAGTTCGGCGCGGCGGGCGCCGAGGCCATTGCCGCGCGCGGCTGAACCAACGCGCCACACAACTTAAGAATCCCCCAGGGGCAGGCAGGGCCGGTTGCGGCTGGCCGTCCTGCCTCCAGTAACAGACAGGACGGCCATGACGCAGAGCCCCGATACCCCGGCGGAGCCCGGAAACACCCAGGAACCGGCCGATGCCTTCCTGGCCGGCGGCAGCCTCCGCCATGCCCCCGGCCCCTATTTCGGTGCCTTCGGCGGGCGCTGGATGCCGGAATCCCTGATTGCTGCGCTGGACGAACTGGAAGACACCTTCGACAAGGCCAAGGCAGACCCGGAGTTCATTGCCCAGGTCGCCGAGCTGAACAAGAACTATTCGGGCCGGCCCTCGCTGCTGACCGAAGCCAAGCGCTTCTCCCGGCATGCCGGCGGCGCCCGGATCTTCCTCAAGCGCGAGGACCTGAACCATACCGGCTCGCACAAGATCAACAACGTGCTGGGCCAGGCCCTGCTGGCCCAGCGCATGGGCAAGACGCGCATCATTGCGGAGACCGGTGCCGGCCAGCACGGCGTGGCCAGTGCCACCGCCGCCGCACTGCTCGGCATGGAGTGCGTGGTCTACATGGGCGCCGAAGACACCCGCCGGCAGGCCCTGAACGTGGCCCGGATGGAGCTCCTCGGAGCCACCGTCGTGCCCGTCACCGCCGGGTCGCAGACGCTCAAGGACGCCATCAACGAGGCCCTGCGCGATTGGGTGGCCAATGTGCACAACACCCACTACCTGCTGGGCACCGCCGCCGGCGCCCACCCCTTCCCGGCGCTCGTCCGCTATTTCCACGAAGTCATCGGCGAGGAAGCCCGCGCGCAGATCCTGGACCAGACCGGCCGGCTGCCGGACGCCGTCTGCGCCTGCATCGGGGGCGGTTCGAACGCCATCGGCATCTTCCACGGCTTCCTCGACGACCGGAACGTCGCGCTGTACGGCTTTGAGGCCGGCGGCGACGGCGTCGACACCGGCCGCCATGCCGCAACCATCACGCTGGGCCGGCCCGGCGTGCTGCACGGCGCGCGCTCCTACCTCATGCAGGATGAAGACGGCCAGACCATAGAGTCGCATTCGATCTCGGCCGGGCTGGACTATCCCGGTGTCGGGCCCGAGCACTCCTACCTGTCGGACATCGGCCGGGCCAGCTACGAGCCGGTCACCGACAGCGAGGCGATGGACGCTTTCCGGCTGCTCTGCCGCACCGAGGGCATCATCCCGGCCATCGAGTCGTCGCACGCCCTGGCCGGGGCGCTGCGGGTGGGCAAGCGCCTGACCGAGGGCAAGGATCATCCGCAGGACGTCATCATCGTCGTGAATCTTTCCGGCCGGGGCGACAAGGACGTCGCCACCGCGGCGGAATGGTTCGGCCTGCTGCCGGACGAATCGCCCGAGGCCGAAATCGGCTCCGAAGGAGAGCAGCTGTGAACAATACCGCCACCGCCAGCAAATCCGCCGCGGCCATCGACCGGGCCCTGGCCGACGGCCGGACCGCCCTGATCGGCTATCTGCCCGCCGGCTACCCCGACGTCCAGACCACCATCGACGCCGCCGTCGCGCTGGCGGAGAACGGCGTCGACGTCATTGAGATCGGCATCCCGTACTCCGACCCGGTGATGGACGGCGCCGTCATCCAGGCCGCCACCGTGCAGGCGCTGAAGGACGGCTTCCGGGTCAGCCAGGTGTTCGACATCGTCGCCGGCATCACCGCCCGCTGCGACGCCGCCGTGCTGGTGATGACGTACTGGAATCCGGTCCTGCGGATGGGCGTCGACGAGTTCTCCCGCCGGCTGGCCGAGGCCGGCGGCGCCGGGCTGATCACCCCGGACCTGATTCCGGACGAGGCGGCCGAATGGTTCGAGGCTTCGGACAAGTACGGGCTGGACCGCGTGTTCCTGGTCGCCCCGTCGTCCTCCCCGGAGCGGATGGCGATGACGGTCAAGGCCAGCCGCGGGTTTGTCTACGCGGTGTCGATCATGGGCGTCACCGGCGCCCGCGAGAGCGTTTCCGGCGCCGCCGAGCGCGTGGTGCGGTCGGCGCATGAGGCCGGAGCCGAACGGGTCTGCGTTGGCCTGGGCGTCTCCAGTCCCGAGCACGTACGCGAGATTGGCGCGTATGCCGAAGGCGCCATCGTGGGCACCGCGCTGGTGGCCGAACTCGGCAACGCCGGCGTGCCGGCACTGGGCAAGCTCGCGGCGCGGCTAAGCGAAGGCACAGCCCGGGCCTGACAGAATAACCGGTGGCCAGCGGTTTGCCGCGGGCCGCGCCCGACCCGCAACTTTCGGCCAAGAGGACTCACCTGGTGTACAGCACGACTATCGCAACGGCCGTACCGGCCTCCATCCCCAGCCCCGGCTGGTCCGGATTCAGCATCGGCCCGCTCACCATCCACGCGTACGCGCTGTGCATCCTGCTGGGCATCGTCGCGGCCATCTGGCTCACCCACCGCCGCTGGAAGGCCCGCGGCGGGCCGGAAGAATTCATCTGGGACGTGGCCATCTGGGCCATCCCGTTCGGCATTGTCGGCGGCCGTCTCTACCACGTGTTCTCCTCGCCCGACGCCTACTTCGGGCCGAACGGCGACCTCGGCCTGATCCCGCAGATTTGGCGCGGCGGGCTCGGAATCTGGGGAGCGGTGGCACTGGGCCTGGTCGGTGCCTGGATCGGGTGCCGCCGGGCCGGCTTCAAGCTGCCGGCCTTCATGGACGCCGCCGCACCCGGCGTGCTGCTGGCACAGGCGATCGGCCGCTGGGGCAACTGGTTTAACCAGGAACTCTTCGGCGCCCCCACCACGCTGCCCTGGGGCCTGGAGATCGACGCCGACAACCCCAACTTCCCGGCCGACGCGGAACCGGGCACGCTGTTCCACCCCACCTTCCTCTATGAGTCCCTGTGGAACCTGGCGGGCGTGGCGCTGCTGCTGCTCCTGGACCGGCGCTTCAAGTTCCGCCGCGGCATGCTGTTCTGGCTGTACGTCGCGTTCTATACCCTCGGCCGGGTCTGGATCGAAATGCTGCGCATCGACGATGCCGAAATGATCACGATCTTCGGCATCACCCAGCGGCTGAACGTCTGGACGTCGCTGCTGCTGCTGGTCGCCGCCGTCGTGATCTTCATCGTGCTGGCGCGCCGTCCGAGGACCGCGGAGACCGACTCCCTGTACCTGCCGGGCCGCGAGCCCTCGGCAGTCGCGGAAGGGGCCGAATCCGGCCAGGCCGCGGCTCGGCAGGAGAACGCCTCCAAGCACGACGGCGGACCCCGCGCCGGCGGGGCAGGATCCTCCGTGATCGCGGGGGAGAAGGCCGAAACCGCTGCCGGGAGGCCCGACGAGAAGGCCGGGGAGCCTGCCGCGGACGAAGCTCCTTCAGCCGAGGCCGCCGTCAAGCCCGCGGATGCGGCCAAGCCTGCAGCCGAGACCGCCGCCAAGCCCGCGAATGCTGCCAACCCCGCGGATGCTGCCAAGCCCGCCGATGCGGCCAAGGCCCCCAAAGCCGCCGATGCCGCGGCCGGGAACGACCCGCTCAGGGCGGACAACAACCGCAGCCAGAACTAGTTTCTTCCCCGCGCAGCCGCCGGAACGCAGCAATCCGACGTTCCGGCGGCTTCGTGCGCTCCGGACTGCCGCGGCAATCCGAAAAGCGGTCGGTAAAAAACCGGAAAAGCCTGTGTTGGGGGTCCCCGCCGTGCTATCGTCGCTCTACCGCAGAACAGACTCGCTCCGCGGCCGGTCCGCCCTCACCGTCGGTCCGAACCATCAGTACGCACCTCCCGGACCACCAACCGGGCGCAGGCATGCGGCGTACCGACCACACTGACGTGGATTCTCCGCCGGACAGGCGCACCACCCAGTGCGGTCCCGGCGGCCGTGGCCGATCGACCGCACAGTTCATCCTGGCGGCCCCCATCCGACCCCTGGACACCGAATGCGCTGTGCGGGGTGAGCTGGCCACAGAATCCATGGATCACGGGCCTGCTTGCTCGAGCGGGCCCGGGCGGGGCCAGCGCCGTCCCCTTCTCACCTACATCCAGGAGAAGGAAGTTCAGATGACTCCTCCGTTCAAGGGGTCGAGTACCCCGCGCAGCCTCGGCGGCGGACACGAACGCCGGCACACCACGGTGCCCTCGCCGTTCAGTCGTTTCGCCGCCTACCCGGAAAAAACCGGGCTGTACGACCCCGCCCACGAAAAGGACGCCTGCGGCTTGGCGGTGATTGCCACCCTGCGGGGCGGGCCGGGCCACCACATCGTCGACGCGGCGCTGACGGCGCTGCGCAATCTGGAACACCGCGGCGCGGTCGGCGCCGACGAAGGAACCGGCGACGGCGCCGGGTTGCTCACCCAGATCCCCGATGAATTCTTCCGCGCGGTGGTGGGCTTCGAACTGCCGGCGGCCGGCCGGTATGCCGCCGGAACCGCGTTCCTGCCCAGCGACGAGTCTGAGGCGGCGGTAGCGCGGGACGGCGTGGAGGGCATCGCCGCCTCCGAAGGCCTCACAGTCCTCGGCTGGCGCGACGTCCCGGTGGTGGCCGAACTGGTCGGCGCCATGGCGCGGTCCTGCATGCCCCACTTTGCTCAGGTGTTCCTGGGCCTCGACCCGGCCGCTGCCGGCAGCAGCGATGTGGATGCCCGCGTTTTCCGCGTCCGCAAGCGCGCCCAAAACAAGTTCGGCGTGTATTTCCCGTCGCTGTCGTCCAAGACCATCGTCTACAAGGGAATGCTGACCACCGCGCAGCTGGAACCCTTCTACCCGGACCTCTCCGACCCTCGCTTCAAGACGAAACTGGGTATCGTCCACTCCCGCTTCTCCACCAACACGTTCCCCTCGTGGCCGCTGGCCCAGCCGTTCCGCACCATCGCGCACAACGGCGAGATCAATACGGTCAAGGGCAACCGCAATTGGATGCGGGCCCGCCAGTCGCAGCTGAAGGGCCCCCTGCTGGGCGACACGCCGGAAGAGCTGTTCCCCATCTGCACGCCCGGCGCCTCCGACTCCGCCTCCTTTGACGAAGTCGCCGAATTGCTGATGCTCGCGGGCCGCCCGATTACGCAAGCGATCATGATGATGATTCCGGAGGCGTGGGAGAACCACGCCACGATGGACCCTGAGCGCCGCGCCTTCTACCAATACCACTCGATGCTCATGGAGCCGTGGGACGGCCCCGCGGCCGTTTCCTTCACCGACGGCCGGCTCGTTGGGGCCGTGCTCGACCGCAACGGCCTGCGCCCGGCCCGCTACTGGGTTACCGAGGACGGGTTGGTCGTGCTGGCCTCGGAGGTCGGCGTCGTCAACATCGATCCCGCCACGGTGGTCAGGAAGGGCCGGGTCTCACCGGGGAAGATGTTCCTGGTGGATACCGAGGCCGGCCGGCTGGTCGAGGACGAGGAGATCAAGGCCGACGTCGCGGCCGCCAACCCGTGGGGCGAATGGCTCAAGGACAACATGATCCGGCTGGAGGACCTGCCGGAACGCGAGCACGTGGTGCACACCGCCGCGTCGGTCAACCTCCGCCAGCGGACCTTCGGCTACACGCAGGAAGAACTGCGGATCCTGCTGGGCCCGATGGCCCGCACCGGCGCCGAACCGCTGGGGGCCATGGGCACCGACACCCCGATCGCGGTGTTGTCCAAGCGCCCTCGGCTGCTGTTCGACTACTTCGTGCAGTCCTTCGCCCAGGTGACCAACCCTCCGCTGGACGCCATCCGCGAAGAACTCGTGACCTCGCTGCGTTCGTCGATCGGCCCCGACGGCAACCTGCTGGCGACCGGCCAGGTGCGCACCACCCAGGTGGCGCTGAACTTCCCCGTGATCAACAACGACGAACTGGCCAAGATCGCCGCGATGGAAGACGAGGAGGGCAGCCGCCTCGCGCTGAAGGTGAGTGGCCTTTACCGGCCCGACGGCGGCGCCGCCGAGTTGGCCGCCCGGCTGCAGGAGATCTGCGAAAAGGTCTCCGGCGCCGTCAACCGCGGCGTGAAGTTCATCGTGCTCTCGGACCGGGACTCGAATGCCCAATGGGCGCCCATCCCGTCGCTGCTGCTGACGAGCGCCGTGCACCACCACCTGCTCAAGAGCGCCAACCGGACCAAGATCTCGCTGCTGGTGGAAGCCGGCGACGTGCGTGAGGTCCACCACGTGGCCGCCCTCATCGGGTACGGCGCTTCCGCCGTCAATCCTTATCTGGCGATGGAAAGCTGCGAGGAACTGGTGCGCAACGGCGACCTCCAGGGCGTCACCGCGTCCCAGGCCGTGCAGAACCTGATCAAGGGCCTGGGCAAGGGCGTCCTGAAGATTATGTCCAAGATGGGCATTTCCACCGTCCCCTCCTACTGCGGTGCCCAGACGTTCGAAGCGATCGGGCTCGCCCAATCCCTGGTCGACCAGTACTTTGCCGGCACCCAGTCGCAGCTCGGCGGCGTCGGCCTGGACGTCATCGCCGCCGAGGCGGCGGCGCGGCACGCCCAGGCCTACCCCGCCGATGGGATCGAAGACCCTCACCGGTCGCTTGAGAACGGCGGCGAGTATCAGTGGCGCCGTGAAGGACCGCCGCACCTGTTCAACCCGGAAACGGTGTTCCGGCTGCAGCATGCCACGCGTGAACGGCGCTACGACGTGTTCAAGGCGTATACCCGCGGCGTGGACGACCAGGCGAAGGACCTGATGACGCTCCGCGGCCTGTTGAAGTTCAAGGCCGGCGCCCGCCCGCCCGTGCCGCTGGAGGAGGTCGAACCGGTCTCCAGCATCGTCAAGCGTTTCTCCACGGGGGCCATGAGCTACGGCTCCATCTCGCAGGAGGCGCACGAAACGCTCGCCATCGCCATGAACCGGCTGGGCGGGAAATCGAACACCGGCGAGGGCGGCGAGGACGTGGACCGGCTGCTGGACCCGGAGCGCCGTTCGGCGATCAAGCAGGTGGCCTCCGGCCGGTTCGGCGTCACCAGCCTGTACCTGACCAACGCGGAGGACCTCCAGATCAAAATGGCCCAGGGAGCCAAGCCCGGCGAGGGCGGCCAACTGATGAGCCAGAAGGTCTACCCGTGGGTGGCCCGGACCAGGCATTCGACACCGGGCGTGGGCCTGATCTCGCCGCCGCCGCACCACGACATCTACTCGATCGAGGACCTGGCGCAGCTGATCTACGACCTGAAGCGCTCCAACCCCTCGGCGCGCGTGCATGTGAAGCTGGTGTCCGAAGTCGGGATCGGCACCGTGGCGGCCGGCGTGACCAAGGCGAAGGCCGACGTCGTCCTCGTCTCGGGGCACGACGGCGGCACCGGGGCGAGCCCGCTGAACTCGCTCAAACATGCCGGAGCGCCCTGGGAACTGGGGCTGGCCGAGACGCAACAGACGCTGATGCTCAACGGCCTGCGGGACCGGGTGGTCGTGCAGGTGGACGGGCAACTGAAGAGCGGCCGCGACGTGGTGATCGCGGCGCTGCTGGGCGGCGAGGAGTTCGGCTTCGCGACGGCGCCGCTGGTGGTCTCCGGCTGCATCATGATGCGCGTCTGCCACCTGGACACCTGCCCCGTGGGGGTTGCCACGCAGAACCCGGAACTCCGCCGCCGGTTCACCGGCAAGCCCGAGTTCGTGGTGAACTTCTTCGAGTTCATTGCGGAGGAAGTGCGCGAACTGCTGGCCGGACTGGGCTTCCGCAGCCTGGCCGAGGCCATCGGCCACGCGGAGCTGCTGGACACCCGCGAAGCACTCGACCACTGGAAGGCCGACGGCCTGGACCTGTCACCGATCCTGCGCGGCTACGGCACCGATTCCGACATCCCGCTGCGCAACATGACCACGCAGAACCACGAACTGGACAAGCACTTCGACAACCAGCTGATCGCCATGAGCTCCGACGCGCTGACCGACCGCGAACCGGTGCGGATCAGCCTGGACGTGATCAACACCGACCGGGCCGTGGGCACGATGCTCGGCCACGAAGTGACCAGGCGTTTCGGCATCGAAACCCTGGCGGACGATACCATCGACGTGACGCTGACCGGACAGGCCGGGCAGTCGCTGGGCGCCTTCCTGCCCGCCGGCATCACCCTGCGGCTGCTCGGCGACTCGAACGACTACGTCGGCAAGGGGCTCTCCGGCGGACGGATTATCGTCCGGCCGGACCGGGCCAACACGTTCGCGTCCGAACGCAACGTGATTGCGGGCAACGTCATCGGTTACGGCGCCACCAGCGGCGAGATGTTCCTGCGCGGCCAGGTGGGCGAGCGGTTCCTGGTCCGGAACTCGGGTGCCACCGCCGTCGTCGAAGGAATCGGCGACCACGGCTGCGAGTACATGACCGGGGGACTGGCCCTGGTCCTGGGCCGGACCGGCCGCAACTTCGGCGCCGGCATGTCCGGCGGCGTGGCCTACGTGCTGGACCTGGACCCCGGCATGCTGAACACGCAGAGCACCGGCACCGGCGAATTGCAGCTGCTGCGGCCGGACCCGGCGGACGAAGGGACCATCGCCACCCTGTTGAAGAAACATGCGGAGGAGACCGGTTCCCGGCTCGCCGGGCGCCTGCTCGAGGACCTCGACGGGACCCTGGCCCGCATCACCAAGGTGCTGCCGCGCGACTACGCGGCGGTGCTGCAAGCCCGGGCGAACGCCGAAGCCGAAGGGCTCGACCCCGACGGCGACGTTGTCTGGACCCGAATCCTGGAGGTAACCGGTGGCTGACCCACGCGGATTTATGAAAGTTCGAGAACGCCAGACCCAGCCCCGCCGTCCTGTTCCCGTGCGGATCATGGACTGGAAGGAAGTCTACGAGGCGCAGGAAAAGGGCGTGCTCCGCAGCCAAGCCGGCCGCTGCATGGACTGCGGCATCCCGTTCTGCCACCAGGGCTGCCCGCTGGCAAACCTGATCCCGGAGTGGAACGACCTGACCTGGCGCGGCAAGGACCAGGAAGCGATCGAGCGGCTGCACGCCACCAACAACTTCCCCGAATTCACCGGCCGGCTGTGCCCGGCGCCGTGCGAGGCGGCCTGCGTGCTGGGCATCAACCAACCGGCGGTGACCATCAAGCAGGTGGAAGTCTCCGTCATCGAGGAAGCCTTCGACCAGGGCTGGGTGACTCCGCACGCGCCGGAGCGGCTGACCGGTCACACGATCGCCGTCGTCGGATCCGGCCCCGCGGGGCTGGCCACGGCGCAGCAACTGACACGGGCCGGCCACACCGTGGCGGTGTACGAGCGCGACGACAAGGTAGGCGGTTTGCTGCGTTACGGCATTCCCGACTTCAAGATGGAGAAGCACTACCTGGACCGCCGGCTGGAGCAGATGCGGGCCGAGGGCACGCGGTTCCGCACCGGCATCGAGGCGGGCAAGGACATCAGCTGGGACCAGCTGCGCCGCCGCTACGACGCCGTGGTGATCGCGACCGGTGCCACCGTGCCACGGGACCTGCCGATCCCCGGTCGCGGGCTGTCCGGCGTGCACTTCGCCATGGACTACCTGGTGCAGGCCAACCGGGTGGTCGCCGGCGAATCGGTCCCGGACCAGATCGACGCCCGGGGCAAGCACGTGGTGATCCTGGGCGGCGGCGACACCGGCGCGGACTGCCTCGGCACCGCGCACCGGCAGCAGGCGGCCTCGGTCACCACCCTGGCCATCGGCAAGCAGCCGCCGGCCCAGCGTGCTTCGCACCAGCCGTGGCCGACGTTCCCCACGCTGTTCGAAGTGGCCAGCGCCCACGAGGAAGGCGGCGAGCGGACCTACCTCGCCTCCACCGTGGAGTTCGTGGGCGAGAACGGCGTGCTCACCGCGCTGAAGGTCGCCGAGACCGAGTTCGTGGACGGCAGGCGGGTGCCCAAGGCGGGAACGGAGCGGGAGATCCCGGCGGACCTGGTGTTCCTGTCCCTGGGCTTCACCGGTCCGGAGCATGCCGGGATCGATGCGCAGGTCAACGCGTCCTTCGACGAGCGCGGGAACGTCGCACGCGACGGCGGCTACATGACCGGCGCCGAGGGCATCTTCGTGGCCGGCGACGCCGGGCGAGGACAGTCCTTGATCGTGTGGGCGATCGCCGAGGGGCGCGCCTGCGCCGCCGCCGTCGACCGGTGGTTGACCGGTACCACGCGGCTGCCGGCACCGGTGGCCCCGGAAGACCGTGCGATCGCGGTGCTGCCCTAGCGGCGGCCCGCCTGCGCGATGGCCGCATTCTGATTAGGGTAGGTATATGAGACGCGCAAAAATCGTTGCAACCTTCGGCCCAGCCATCGCCAGTTACGAGAGCACCTTGGCCGTCCTCCAGGCGGGCGTGGACGTGGCCCGGATGAACATGAGCCACGGCGACTACCGCGTGCATCAGCAGACCTATGACAACGTCCGCAAGGCGTCGGCGGAACTGTCCAAGCCGGTGGGCATTTTCGCCGACCTGCAGGGACCCAAGATCCGCCTGGGGCGCTTCGTGAACGGCCCCCACCACCTCGCGGTGGGGGACCGCTTCACGATCACCACCGAGGACGTGGAGGGAACCGCCGAGCAATGCTCGACCACGCACAAGGGCCTGCCGGGCGACGTCAACGTGGGCGACTCCCTGCTGATCGACGACGGCAAGGTGGCGCTGAAGGCCATCGAGGTCGACGACGTCAAGGTGGTCACGGAAGTCACCGTGGCGGGTGCGGTGTCCAATAACAAGGGCATCAACCTGCCCGGCGTCGCGGTCAACGTCCCGGCCCTGAGCGAGAAGGACGAGGAAGACCTGCGCTGGGCGCTCAAGACCGGCGTCGACATGGTGGCGCTGTCCTTCGTGCGCAACGCCGGCGACGTCCGGCGGGTCCACGAGATCATGGACGAGGAGGGACGCCGCGCCCCGGTCATCGCCAAGATCGAGAAGCCGCAGGCCGTGGACGCCATCGAAGAGATCATCGACGCGTTCGACGCCATCATGATCGCCCGCGGCGACCTGGGCGTGGAGTTGCCGCTGGAGGACGTGCCGCTGGTGCAGAAGCGCGCCGTCGAACTCGCCCGCCGCTGGGCGAAACCGGTGATCGTGGCCACCCAGGTGCTCGAATCGATGATCGACAACCCCCGGCCCACCCGGGCCGAGGCGTCGGACTGCGCCAACGCCGTGCTCGACGGTGCGGACGCGGTCATGCTCTCGGGCGAAACCAGCGTGGGCAAGTACCCGCTGGAGACGGTCCGGACCATGGCCCGGATCATCGAGTCCACCGAGCAGCACGGGCTGGACCGCATCCAGCCGCTGGGCAGCCAGCCGAGGACCCGCGGCGGCGCCATCACGCGGGCGGCCGTGCAAATCGCCGACCAGCTCGACGCCAAGTACATCTGTACGTTCACCCAGTCGGGCGACTCGGCCCGCCGGCTCAGCCGGCTGCGCCCGGGGCGGCCGGTCTTCGCGTTCACCCCGCTCCAGTCCACCCTGAACGTGCTGTCGCTGACCTGGGGCATCCAGCCGCTGGTCGTGGAGTTCGTCGAGCACACGGATCATATGACCGCCCAGGTGGACCGGATCCTCTACGAGCGCGGGCTGGTGGAGATTGATGACCTGGTCGTCATCGCCGCCGGTTCGCCCCCGGGCAAGGCCGGTTCCACCAACTCCCTGAAGGTGCACCGGGTAGGCGACCTGGCGGATGCCGGCGAGCTGCTGGACGGCCAGCCGCACCCCCGGCCCGAGCGGGTCGGCCCCTGGCCGACGTCGTAGGCGAAGGGCCGGCGCAGTCCGCGGACAACAGAACGGCCTCCGGATCATTCCGGAGGCCGTTCCCGTAGTCTAGTTTCGCCAACTGGGTTGGCCGTTCGCGTTGCCTTAGTTCACCTGGTTGATGATGGTCTCGGCGACTTCGCGCATGCTCAGCCGGCGGTCCATCGACGTCTTCTGGATCCAGCGGAACGCTTCCGGCTCGGTCAGGCCCATCTTGGTGATGAGCAGGCTCTTGGCCCGCTCCACCAGCTTCCGGGTCTCGAACTGCTCCTGCAGGTCGGACACCTCGGACTCCAGGGCGGCGATCTCTTCGTGGCGGGAGAGCGCGATCTCGATGGCCGGGATCAGGTCCGCCGGCGTGAAGGGCTTCACCACGTACGCCATGGCACCGGCGTCGCGGGCGCGCTCCACGAGCTCTTTCTGGCTGAACGCGGTCAGCAGCACCACCGGGGCGATGCGTGCCTTGACGATCTGCTCCGCGGCCGAGATGCCGTCCATCACGGGCATCTTCACATCCATGAGGACCAGGTCCGGCTTCAGTTCCTGGGCGAGTTCCACGGCCTTTTCGCCGTTGTCGGCTTCGCCAACGACGTCGTAGCCCTCGCCCCTCAAAATTTCGACGATATCCAGGCGGATCAGTGTCTCGTCCTCCGCGACGACGACGCGGCGAGCGGGGACAGACTCGGTTTGTTCAGACACTGGCGCTCCTAGAGTGTTGCGTTGCCATTGGCATGGCGTCGGTTCCGTGAAATAGCCTATCGGCATGTAGAGTAGATTCGCGCACCGGGCAGCATGACGGTTTTCACAGTTGGAGACCGGCTTCGCGACCGATGCAGGCCCGAGTGGCGGAATGGCAGACGCACCGCACTCAAAATGCGGCGGGGAAACTCGTGTGGGTTCGAATCCCACCTCGGGCACGTTTTTACTGTGCGGAGGCATGTAGGCCTCTGGTAGTGGACAAATGTTGACTTGTGGGCCCCTTCGGGGGTCTTTCATTTGTCGGCCGTTGCCGGGGCAGCCGGCTCCTCGCTTGGTTTTGGCGCAGTGGCGCTGCAGATTGGTCATGGCGGAGCTGTTCCGCGTCGGAACTGCAAGACGTGACATTGGCTGGGGGACAAGCTGCACCTTGCAGACACCGGCTGTTCCGTTGGCTTTGTGCGCTTCCGGTTTTTGGTCAGTGGGTTAGGACCCCGGGCGCCCCGGCCAGTCCTTGCCGGCCCATGGGTCGTAGTCGCTGATGAGCTCCTCCTGCGGCGGCCGCTTCGTTACGGGGACGTGCTGCAAGTTCACTCGCACCCTGTACCAGAGCGAGCTTGATCCGCGCATTCCGTCGACGAGCACATCAGCCGGTTGCAGGGCCGGGACGACGTCCGCATGCCGAGTCTTCCACTCATCGAGCGCCGCGTACGCCTCGCGCTTGGTCTTGGTTCGGGCCACTTCAATGAGCGGCATCATCGACTTCCGGCGGCCGGAGCCGTCGCCGCCGCCCGGCGGTTTCTCGGCGGGGCCGAGCTCGGCCGCCAAGGCGAGGAGCCCGTCGAGGGTGCCGACCGCGTCATCGATGCCGGCGTGAGGGTCGCCCACGTCGGCGAAGCGCTCGAGCACCGAGCGCACAGTGAACTGTTCCGGCCGGGCGGAGGTGACCTCGTCCCATGTGAGCGGCGTCGAAACCCGGGCGTCGGGCAGGGGCCGGATCGAGTACGCGGAAGCCACGGTGCGGTCTTTGGCGTTCTGGTTGAAGTCGACGAACACACTCTCGCCGCGCTCCTCCTTCCACCACCGTGCGGTGGCGAGGCCGGGAGCGCGGTTCTCGACCTCGCGAGCGAGGGTCTCTGCGGCGAGCCGCACGTGGCGGTACGACCATTGAGGCGCGATGCGCACAAGGATGTGGAGTCCCCGCGACCCACTCGTCTTCGGCCAACCCACCAGTCCCACGTCGTTGAGCACCTCCCGTGCGACGCAGGCGACGTCGACGATCTGCGACCAGTCGACTCCCGGCATCGGATCGAGGTCGACCCGCAGCTCGTCGGGGTGCTCGAGGTCCTCGGCGCGCACGGGGTGCGGGTTGAGGTCCAGGCATCCAAGATTCACGACCCACGCTAGGCCCGCAGCATCCCTAAGGACGGCCTCTTCGGCTGATGTCCCCGACGCATAGTGCAGCGTTGTCGTGTGGATGAAGTCAGGGTGGTTTTCAGGCACGCGCTTCTGAAAGAATGGCTCAGCATCGATGCCCTTCGGGAAGCGCTTGAGCACCATTGGGCGGCCGCCGGCGCCGCGCAGTGCACCATCCGCGACGGCAAGGTAGTAGCGAACCAGGTCGAGCTTCGTCAGCCCGGGTTGTGGGAACACCACCTTGTCCGGACTCGAGATGCGAACCTCGCTGCCGGCAATGTTAAGGATCTCGGCTGGGGCCTTCGACGGGTTCATTCCGCCACGCTAGCAACGATCGGATGTCCCAACCAGACCAGCTGCGCGGCAGCCCGGCCTGGTCTTGTTTGCACAGGGAAGCGGTCCAACCCTTGCCGGTGTACCCCTTCTGGGTGTCGAATCTGTTAACAGCACGCGAGTGTGCAGGGACGAGGCTGCCTACGACGCCAGGAGGCGCTCATGTCGGGGAAATCGGCCAACGGGTTGGCGAAGGGTTCTGGACGGAGCGCGGATCTGCGCCGGGCGGAGGTCTCCGCCGCGGCAACGGTGTCCCGGCCGGAGCAGATCCGCAACGTGGCGTTGGTGGGCCACTCCGGTGCCGGGAAGACGATGCTCGCGGAGGCCCTCTTGCTGGCGGCGGGGGCCACGAACCGGATGGGTTCGATCATCGACGGCACCACCGTCAGCGACTCGGATCCCTCCGAGATCCGCCAGCAGCGTTCCGTCGTGCTCTCCGTCCTTCCCGTGATGTTCGACGACGTCAAAATCAACCTCTTGGACACTCCGGGCTATTCGGACTTCACCGGCGAGCTGCGGGCCGGTCTTCGTGCCGCCGACGCCGCCCTGTTCGTCGTGTCCGCCGTGGACGGGATCGATGCCGCGACCACCGCGCTGTGGGGCGAATGCGAGAGCGTCGGGATGCCGAGGGCGGTGGCCATCAGCCGGCTGGACCACCCGCGGGCCGACTTCGAAGCGGCGCTGGCCGGCTGCCGCCGCGCCTTCGGCGAGTCCGTGCAGCCGCTGTACCTGCCGGTGCGGAGCGGGGCGGACCTGACGGGGCTGCACGCACTGCTGTCCGGCATCGTATCGGACTACAGTGCCGGGGAACGAAAGCCCGATGTCCGTCCCGCGGGCGCCGGGGAGCTCGCGGGAGCCGAGGAGGCCCGCAGCGCCCTGATCGAAGGCATCATCGCCGAGAGCGAGGACGAGTCCCTGATGGACCGCTACCTCGGCGGCGAGGAAATCGGCCTCGATGTGCTGTTCTCCGACCTGGAGACCGCCGTCGCGCGCGGATCCTTCTACCCGGTGCTGGCCACCTCCTCGGAAACCGGGCTGGGCATCCCGGAGCTGCTGGACATGCTCCAGCGGGCATTCCCGTCCCCGCTCGAGCGCCCGATGCCGGCGGCGACGGGACTCTACGGTTCGCGCAGCACCCCGCTGCGCTGCGACCCCGACGGACCGCTCGCCGGCGAAGTGATCCGCACGACCACGGACCCGTTTTTGGGCCGGGTCTCCCTGGTCCGGATCTTTTCGGGCACCCTGCGGGACGACTCCGCCATCCACGTGTCCGGGCACGGGCTCGCCGACCGGGGCCACGCCGACCACGACAGCGACGAACGGGTCACGCATCTGCACGCCCCGCTCGCCTCGACCCTGCGGTCGGTGTCCCTGTGCATCGCCGGCGACATCTGCGCGTTGACGAAGATCGGCACGGCCGAGACCGGCGACACGGTGTCGTCGCGGGAGCAGCCGATGCTCATCCAACCCTGGGAGATGCCGGAACCGCTGTTGCCTGTCGCGGTGGAGGCGGCCACGCGCAACGACGAGGCCGCCCTGGCGAAAAGCCTGGCCAAGGTGGCCGCGGGCGACCCGACCCTGCGGGTGGAGCGGCACACTGAGACCCACCAACTCATCCTGTGGTGCATGGGCGAATCGCACGCCGAGGTGGTGCTCGACCGGCTGCGCGGGCAGGGCGTGAATGTGCAAACCGTCGACGTCGTCACGCCCCTGCGCGAAACGTTCGCGATAGGGGCCACCGGACGCGGACGCTACGTCAAGCAGTCCGGCGGGCACGGCCAATTCGCCATCTGCGAGATCGAGGTGGAACCGCTTCCGCGGGGCGCCGGGTTTGAATTCGTGGACAAGATCGTGGGCGGCATCATCCCGGGGCCGTACATCGCGTCCGTCGAGAAGGGTGTCCGGGCGCAGATGGAAAAAGGCGTCTCCGCCGGCTTCCCCGTCGTCGACATCCGCGTGACACTGGTCGGCGGCAAGACCCACAGCGTCGATTCCTCCGACGCGGCCTTCCAATCCGCGGGTGCCCTGGCCCTGCGGGAAGCCGCAGCGGCGGCGCGCATCCAGTTGCTCGAGCCGGTCTCCGCCGTGACGATCACGGTGCCCGACGACTACGTGGGAACTGTGATGAGCGACTTGTCCGCACGGCGCGGACGGCTGACCGGATCTGATTCGGCCGGCGGGGACCTCACCGAAATCAGTGCAGAAGTCCCGGACCAGGAATTGCTGCGCTACGCCATCGATCTTCGTGCGCTGACCGGCGGCACCGGGCGTTTCCGGCGGGCCTACCTGAGGCACGACCCGGTGCCTTCGGCGGCGGCGACGGGGGTCGGGCAGCGGTAAGGTCTTCGGCCGGGACGGGTCCGGTCACCCGCCGGAGCGGAGGACGCGGGCGAGTTTTCCCAGGGCGTCCGTCCAGCCGGCCCGGTGCAGGCCGAGACGTTCCTCGGTGGCGAACCCGCCCTGCCGGAGGGCGAGGCGGGTGCCGTCCTCCGAGGGTTTGAGGGAGAGCGTGACGACGGTTTCGCGGTCATCGGGCGCGGGCTCCTCCCACCGGAAGGTGTAGGCGAGGCGGCGCGGAGGGAAGAATTCGAGAAACTCACCGGCGAGGTGGAAGGGCGGGCCGTCGGGCGGTTTCATCGTCAGCCGGTAGGTGCCGCCCGGCCTGGCGTCGAGCACGGCGTCGGGTGTTGTGAAACCTTCGGGACCCCACCATGTGGCCAATTCACCCGCCTCCGTCAGCATGCGGAAAACCTTGTCGCACGGCGCGGCCAGGACCACCTTCAGCTCCAGCACGAAACCGCCGGGTTGCTCGTTCATCGGACGCGGCCCCTTCCGGCACCGACCCCGCAGTTGAAGGCGTGGGGGCCCCTTGTCCGACCATCGTAGTCCCGGCGTGCGGTCGCCGGCCCGGCCATCGTAGTCCCGCCGGCCGGCCCCGTGCAGGAGCCCGGGGTCGACACCGGTCATGGACATCCCCGGATGCCGGTGGGAGCATGGCTGTATTCGCGCCCCGGCCGCACGGCCCCGGCGGGAGGCAGCGGCTGGAGGAATCATGCCAGGGCCCGATCTCGAACTTGTTGCCGAGCGGTATCACCGAGCGCTGGACGCGTTCGTCCAGGGAAACCCCGCTTTGGCGAAGGACCTGTTTTCGCGGCAGGAGGAGGTCACGCTTGCCAATCCGTTGGGGCCGCCTGCCCGTGGCTGGGCGGAGGTCGAGGCGGCCATGGACCGGGCGGTATCGCATTTCAGGGAGGGCGAGCCGATCCGGTTTGAACGGATTTCGACCTACGTCGCGACCGATCTGGCCTACATCGTCGAAATCGAGCGGACCCGGGTGAAGGTCAGCGTGTCCGATTCGGCGTCCCCGATCTCGCTGCGGGTCACGACGATATTCCGGCTGGAGGACAGCAACTGGAAGATCATCCACCGTCACGCCGATCCCATCACCTCCCCGCGGACCATCGATTCGATCGTCGAGCAGTAGCCGGCAGCCGGCCGGCGGCAGGCGCCGCGGGCCCTCGACTCCATCGTCGGGCACTGGCCGGCAGCCGGCCGGCGGTCAGGCGCCGCTGACCCTCGAGCGGAGGAATTCGGCAGCAGGGCCGGCGAGCGATGCCCCAATCTCCGCCGCCCCTCTTCTCCCGCCCTTGACGTCGAAGGAATGGTCGCCGCCTTCCTGCCAGGCGAGCACGGCATTCGGGCCGATGCGTGCGACGACGGACTCGAGCAGTTCCGGGGTTGCGAAGGTATCGCGGGTGCCCTGCAGGAACAGCATGGGCAGCGTGAGGCCATACAGGTGCTCGTCGCGCAGCCTGTCCGGTTTCCCCGGCGGGTGCAACGGATAGCCGAGGTACACCAGGCCGGCGGCCGGCATTCCCTCCGCCACGGCCATCGACGCCATGCGGCCGCCGAAGGATTTGCCGGCCGCCCACAGCGGTTCACCTTCGGACCGCGCTGCCGCTTCCCGCATGGCCGAACGCCACGCCACGATGGCAGCCGGCGGGCGGTCCGGAAACTTCCTGCCGGCCTCCCGGTAGGGGAAGTTGAAGCGCAAGGTGGCTACGCCGTCGTCGTTCAAGGCGCGGGTGAAACCGGACAGGAACGGGTGGTCCATGCCCGCGCCGGCCCCGTGGGCCACCACCAGCGAAGCGAAGGGGGACTCGGGGCGGGCGTAGATACCGGAGACAGTGGTGTCGCCGACGTCGATGGTCACGGTGGACTCGGTGATAGGCATGCTCCCATCATGCCCTCGCCAGAAGCGAGTGTGTGTGTTTAGGTGTTCCCATGGCCAGCGAACAGACAACGCTGACGGTCGACGGACCGCACGGCGAGCGCGAGGTGCGCATTTCGAGCCCGAGCCGGGTGATGTGGCCCGAACTCGGGATCACCAAACTGGATCTGGCGCGCTACATCGCGGAGGTTGGCGAGGCCTTCGTCCGCGCCAACGGCGACCGGCCGGTGTCCTTGCAACGGTTCTCGAACGGGGTCGACGGCGAGCAGTTCTTCTCGAAGAATCCGCCCAAGGGTGCGCCCGAGTTCGTGCGGTCGGTGATGGTGGTGTATCCGAGCGCCCGGTCGCACCCGCAACTGGTCCTCGACGAGCCCGCCGCGGCGGTGTGGGCGGTGCAGATGAACACCGTGGTGTTCCACCCGTGGCCGTCGCGCGCGGGGAACTCCGACAACCCGGACCAGCTTCGCATCGACCTGGACCCGCAGCCGGGGACCTCGTTCGACGACGCCATCCCGGTGGCGATCGAACTGCGGTCGGTGCTGGCGGAGGCCGGACTCAACGCGTTCATCAAGACCTCCGGAAACCGCGGGCTGCACATGTTCGCGCCGATCGAGCCGACGCACGAATTCCTGGACGTGCGCCACGCCGTCATCGCCGCGGCGCGGGAGATCGAGCGGCGGATGCCGAAACAAGTGACGACGTCGTGGTGGAAGGAGGAGCGCGGGGAGCGGATCTTCGTGGACTTCAACCAGGCCAACCGCGACCGGACCATGGCGGGTGCCTACAGCCCGCGGGCCCTGCCGAACGCGGCGGTGTCCTGCCCCATCGCATGGGACGAACTCGAGACGGCCGATCCGAAGAACTTCACGATCGCCACGGTTCCGGACAGGCTGAAGACAACCGGCGACCCATGGGCCCGCATGCATGATGAGCCGGGCAAGATCGACGTCCTGCTCCAGTGGTGGGAACGCGACCTCGCCGCGGGCCTGGGGGAGATGCCCTTCCCGCCCGACTATCCGAAGATGCCGGGCGAGCCGCCGCGGGTGCAGCCCAGCCGGGCGCGCAAGAAGGACTAGCGGGCCCGCCAACCTGACGGATACCGCCCTCGGCGACCGCCGCCCCCGGCCCCTATTCGAACCGGGACGGGTCGCCGGCCCCGTAACGGACCACTTCGGCAGTGCCGCCGGAAAAGTCGACGACCGTGGAGGGCTCGGACCCGCAGTCGCCGCCATCCACCACGGCGTCCACCACATGGTCGAGCCGGTCCTTGATCTCCCAGCCCTGGGTCAGCGGTTCCTCCTCGCCCGGCAGCAGCAGCGTGCTGGAGAGCAGCGGCTCGCCCAGCTCCGCCAGGATCGCCTGCGCGACTTTGTTCGCCGGAATGCGGACGCCCACGGTCTTCTTCTTCGGATGCATTAGCCGGCGGGGAACCTCCGCGGTGGCCGGCAGAATGAAGGTGTAGCTTCCCGGCGTCACCGCCTTGATGCTGCGGAAAACCTTGTTGTCGACGTGCACGAACTGGCCCAGCTGGGCAAAGTCCTTGCAGACCAAGGTGAAATGGTGCTTGTTGTCGAGCCGGCGAATGGTCCGGATCCGTTCCAGGGCGTCCTTGTTGCCCAGCTGCGCGCCGAAGGCATAACAAGAGTCGGTCGGGTACACGATCAACGCGTCCGACTGGACAAGGCCAACAATCTGGCCGATCGACCGCGGCTGGGGATCCTGGGGGTGTACGTCGAAGTATCTCGCCATTCCCCGAGCTTACGGCCACGGGCGCGGTTGATGCATGAGCGGAGCATCCTGTGCGGGCGTCGGTCTCAGGAAGGGACCGACTGGTCCATCCACCACTCCGTGAAGTGGGTTGCCCGGCCTTCGCCGTTCAACCGGATCACCCACAAATTGCTGTAGGTGCGTCCGTCCCGGTGGTAGGCAGTCGTTCCCTCCACCACGGAGACGTCGTCGGTCACGGCGACTTCGTGCCACTCGAAGGTCGCCGCGCCGGGCTCATCCTTGCGGGCCAGCCACTGCTGGACGATGCTGTCCCGGCCACGCCACGGGTCCGTCCACGGCTCCGGCCGGTACTCGGCGTCGTCGGCAAACAGGGCTCCGATCTGATCCGGGTCATTGGTTTCCCACGCCTGCCGGTAAGCGGTGATCCACGCCGCCGTCTTCCCATCCATCCCACCGTTGTACTGCGGCGGCCGCGGGCCGACAACCCCGGCATCCCCACGGGCCGCGTGCGGACCGATAACCCCGTCTTTCCCGCGGGCCGCATGCCACGCTTCCGCTGGTTGAACCCGCTGGCTAGCATGGGGCCCATGGCCCGGACTATCTACTACGTCGGCAGCTCGGTGGATGGGTATATCGCCGACCGCAGCAACAAGCTCGACTGGCTCACGCAATTCAACGACGCCGCCGGCGTCCAGGACAGCTTCGAAACCTTCATGCAGCGCATCGGGTCCATCGTGATGGGCTCCGAGACGTACAAGTTCGTGCTGGAGCAGGCACCGGAGGAGTGGCCCTACGGCTCAACACCCACCTGGGTCTTCACGCATCACGAACTGCCAGGCATCCCCGGAGCGGACATCACGTTTGTGCGAGGCGACGTGGGTATCTTCCACGACGACATCTGCGCCGACGCCGGCGAGAAAGACGTGTGGCTGGTCGGCGGCGGTCAACTTGCCGCGCAGTATGCGTCGGCCGGCCTGCTGGACGAACTCATCCTGACGTTGGTGCCGGTAATGCTGGGCGGAGGACAACCGCTGCTACCGGTTACCAGCACGACGGCGCCCGCCCGGCTGCGCGGCAGCCGCACCTTGGGCGACTTGGTAGAGATGCACTACGACCTCAACCCGGTGGCGGTCTAGCCTCGCGCCTGGGCGGGGCCCCCGCGCGGTCCTGCTGCAACCACAACTACCGCCCTCCAGCTCAGCGGCGCGCCTTGCGCCGCTTTGTCCTTCAGCCTCCGCAGTCCGCCTTCAGTCTTCCAATGTTGACCAAGGACGCTCGGGCCTCCGCCTTCCCCCAATGTCGTCCTCCGGCGTCCCTGCACCGCCTGTGTCCCTGCTCGACTATCCAGACTCACGGCCCGATACCACTCATCCGCGGCTCTCAGCGGGGAATTTCCGCATCGCCCGAAACTGTCAGTGGCGGCGGATAGCCTGTTTTCAGTAGCAGTTGAGCACCATCGTTGGCCGCCGGGTAGTGGGTTTGCCGGCGGCGTCTGCGGATCCGTGCAGGGTTCGTGACCGTTCATAGTCGAAGCCATGCAGTATGCATGCTGAAGATTGAGACGCTGAGATGTTTGATCCGGCCGTACCCGATCCTCCCGCCGCAGCATCGCCTGCTGCAGGACCTGTCGGAGACCCGTCTGCCCCAGCCCGGTCTGCCGTAACGTCGTCTGCCGCAACCGGGGACGCCGCAGCATCTCCTGCCGAAACCCCGTCTGTCACAACCCCGGCCGCCCCGGTATCACCTGCCGGCAGCGGTTCGAGGCGGGAGCCCGGACCGGCCTCGGCACCGCTGGATTCTGCCGCTGTTCGGGCTGCGGCCGTTGCCCTCGAGGGCATCGACGTGGGTGCGTCGGAGCGGGAGTTGGTGGAGGAGCTGACGGCGTTGGAGGGTTTGAAGGCTGCCGCGGCGGCCGCGCAGGCCAGGGTGCAGGTCGCGTTGGAGGACTCGGTGCGTGCCCGCCGTGCCTGCGCCGGGATACCGAAAGACCGGCAGGGCGCCGGGGTGGCCGCCCAGATCGGGTTGGCCCGGCGCGAGTCCCCGCACCGTGCCGCGGTCCTGCTGAACCTCTCCCGGACCCTGGTCACACAGATGCCGCACACCCTGGCCGCCCTCGCCGCGGGGGACCTGAACGAATACCGGGCCGAGATCCTGGCCCAGGAGACCGGCTGCCTGTCCCGGGAGCACCGGGCCCGGGTGGACCGGGAACTGGCCGGGAACCGGGACCGGCTGCACGGGTTGGGGAACCGGGCGCTGCGGGCCGAAGCCAAGCGCCTGGCCTACCGGCTCGATCCCCGCTCGGTGGTGGGCCGGGCGGCGAAGGCCGAAGCGGACCGGCATGTGTCCTCCCGGCCTGAGCCGGACACGATGGTCTCGGTCCGGACCCTGCTGCCGGTCATCCAGGGGGTGGCGGTGATGGCTGCCCTGCACAAGGAAGCGGACCGGCTGCGCAGCACGGGGGACCCCCGGTCGCGGGGCCAGATGATGGCCGATACCGTGTTCGAACGGGTCACCGGCCGCAGCACCGCTGACCCGGCCCGGCTGGAAATCCAGTTGGTGATGACCGACCGTGCCCTGCTGCGGGGTGAGGCCGAGCCGGTTTGGCTGACCGGGCACGGCATCGTCCCGGCCGGTTACGCCCGCAACCTCACCGGCCCGCCGCAACCGCCGGCATCGGCGCCAGCACTGGCAGCAACCGGCGGCAGCCCGCGGGGCGGGGCCGGGCAGAAGGCGCCGCCGGCCGGGACCGAGCCGGGCTGGAAGACCGCCCGCGAGCAGGCCCAACGCACCAAGGTATTGAAACAGGCCACCGTGGAGGACGTCTGGGTCCGCCGCCTCTACACCGCGCCGGGGACCGGGCAACTGCTGGGGATGGACTCGGCCGCACGAAAATTCCCCGACGGGATGCGCCGGATGATCCACGCCCGCGACGCCGTCTGCGCAAGGCCCTGGTGCGACGCCCCGATCCGGCACATCGACCACATCGTGCCCTGGACGCAAGGCGGTGAAACGACCATGGCCAACGGCCAGGGACTGTGCGAACAATGCAACCAGTCAAAGGAAGCCGAAGGCTGGTCCAGCCGCACCCTCGACGGACCCCACCACACGGTGGAAACCATCACCCCCACCGGACACACCTACACCTCCACCCCGCCACCACTACCAGGCACCCCGCCAACCGGAGCGTCAGAGACCGATAAGGCCAGAACCGAGACGGTGCCGCCGGGCACAGTGATGTCGGCCGCAGGGACCGCCCAGCCATCCTTGGCATCGAGCGCAGAAATCATTCACGGCGCGTTGGCCGCTGCCGCGGCGAACAGCGATGACGACGCCGACGACGGTGCCCGGCGGAGCGCCTGCACTGCGGGCGGTTGGGCAGTAGTGAAAATTCCGAGGGACAAGCTCGCCCCGTCGGCCGCCTAAATTGCCAGCACAAGAGGGAGTGGCGCTGACCAGCGCAAGGGGGAGTGGCGCTGACGCCGATCCCAGCAGTGCGCCGATCTGGCCTCCGGGCTTGCGGGCCAGGGTTTCGAAGAGTGCCTACCCGTTGTCGCGGATCAAATTGGTGATCCGCGCGGTGGAGAGGCGCCGCCCGTCCTCATCGGTCATCACGACTTCGTGCACGGTCAGCGAACGCCCCAGCTGGATGGCCGTCGCAGTGCCGGTGACCAGTCCCGAGGAGACGGAGCGGTGATGGCTGGCGCCGACTTCGATGCCGACCGCGTGTCGGCCGGCGCCCGCGTGCAAAGACGCCGCGAAGGACCCCAGCGTTTCGGCCAGCACCACATGCGCGCCGCCATGCAGGATGCCCGCCACTTGGGTATTTCCTTCCACCGGCATCGTTGCCACCATGCGCTGCGGGGTCATCTCGCTGAAAACGATGCCCATCTTCACCACGAGCGATCCCACCCCGGTGTGTATCAGCCACCGGTGCAAGTGTTCCGGGACACCGGCGTCGACCAGTTCGGCGATCGTGGCCGCGGCCGTGGCCGGAAGCGCGCCCTGCGAGTGTCCCGCAGCACTGTCGCCGGGTGTGAATTTGTCGCTCATGGGAACTAGGCTGGCAGGTGTGAGTGAAACTAACAAACCGGCAGCAGCGACCGCGACAGTAGAGGCGGAGGGAGCCCCCGTTTCTGGCCCGGAGAGCGAAGCATCGGGGCCAAAGCGCCTGCTGCTGATCGATGGCCACTCGATGGCGTTCCGCGCGTTCTACGCCCTGCCGGTGGAAAACTTCTCCACGGATACCGGCCAGCACACGAATGCCGTCTACGGTTTCACCTCCATGCTGATCAAGATGATCGAGCAGCGCGAACCGACCCACATCGCCGTGGCGTTTGACCTGGACACTCCCACCTTCCGCACCGAGGAGTATTCCGAGTACAAGGGCGGCCGTAACAAAACGCCCGAGGAATTCCACGGCCAGGTGGACCTGATCGTCAAGGTGATGGAGGCGATGCAGATCCCCACCGTCACCTTGGACGGATACGAGGCCGACGACGTCATCGCCACCCTGAGTGAGCGGGCGGAGAAGTCCGGCTGGGAGGTTCTGGTGGTGTCCGGGGACCGGGACGCGTTCCAGCTCATCACGGACAAAGTCACCGTGCTGTACCCGAAGAAGGGCATCAGCGACATCCCGCCGATGGACGCCGACGCGGTCGAAGCCAAGTACTTCGTCCGGCCTGAACGGTACGCCGATCTCGCGGCGCTCGTCGGTGAGACCGCCGACAACCTTCCCGGCGTCCCCGGCGTCGGCCCAAAGACCGCGGCCAAGTGGATCAATCTCTACGGCGGCGTCGAAGGCATCCTGGAGAACCTGGATTCGATCGGCGGCAAGGTCGGCGAGGCGCTCCGGGCCAATGTCGATTCGGTCAAGCGCAACCGCCGGCTGAACCACCTGCTCCGGGACCTGGACCTGCCCGTGAAGCTGGAGCACATGGTGCTGCAGCACCCCGACCGGACTGCCATCGAGGAACTCTTCGATGCGCTCCAGTTCAACACCCTGCGCAAGCGGCTCTTCGACCTCTTCGGCGAGGAGGACGCCGTCCGCGAGACTGAGGTCAACGCCCCCGCCCACGCGGTGGTCACCGATGCCGCCGCCCTGAAGGAATGGCTGGAGGAGACCAACCAGCACAACGTTGCCCTGCAGCTGGTGGCCGAAACCGCGGAAGGCGGGGACGACGCCGTCGGGCTGGCCCTGGTGGCCCACGCCCAGGCCGCCTACGTGCCGCTGACTTCGCTGGACGCCGACGCCGAGCAGTTGCTGGCACACTGGCTGTCCGACCTTGACGCGCCGAAGGTCGTCCACGACTTCAAGTACGCCTACAAGGTTCTCTCGCGGCGCGGGTTCGAGCTGTTGGGCGTCGTCGACGACACCGCGATTTCGGCCTATCTCATCCAGCCGGACCGGCGCAGCTACGAACTGGCGGACCTGGCCCAGTACCACCTGAAGATGTCCGTGGCGGCCCCCGAAGCCGCGGCGAACGGGCAGTTGGAACTCGGCCTGTCCGAGGATGACAAGGCCGGACCGGCCGTCGTGCAGGCCTTCGCCGCGCTGCAGCTGAGCGAACACTTCGCCGGACAACTGGTGGACCGCGGCGCCAACCAGCTGCTGGGCGGGCTCGACCTGCCCCTGTCGCTGGTATTGGCGCGGATGGAATTGGACGGCATTGCCGTGGACGCCGGCGCGCTGGACCGGCTGGTGGACGACTTCACCGTGACCATCGACGCCGCCAGCTCGGCGGCCTTCGGCATCATCGGCAAGGAAATCAACCTGGGCTCGCCCAAGCAGTTGCAGACGGTGTTGTTCGAGGAGCTGGGGCTGCCGAAGACCAAGAAGATCAAGACTGGTTATTCGACCGACGCCGATGCGCTCAACGACCTGTTCGCCAAGACGGGCAACGAATTCCTGGTCCAATTGCTGGCCTATCGCGATGCTTCAAAGCTGCGGCAGACGGTGGAAGGCCTCCGCAAGACCGTGGCGGATGATGGGCGGATCCACACCACCTACGCGCAGACGGTGGCCGCCACCGGCAGGCTGTCCTCCATCAACCCGAACCTGCAGAACATCCCGGTCCGGTCGGAGGCCGGCCGGCGCATCCGGGAAGCGTTCGTCGTCGGCGAGGGCTACGAGCTGCTTCTGACCGCCGACTATTCGCAGATCGAAATGCGCATCATGGCCCACCTGTCCGGAGACGAAGGCCTGATCGAGGCATTCCGCTCGGGCGAGGACCTGCACCGGTTTGTCGGCGCGCACATCTTCGGGGTCGCGCCCGAGGACGTCACCAGCGAGATGCGCGCCAAGGTCAAGGCCATGTCCTACGGCCTGGTGTACGGGCTGAGTTCGTTCGGGCTGTCCAAGCAGCTGAACATCTCCGTGGACGAGGCGCGGACGCTGATGAAGGAATACTTCTCGCGGTTCGGCGCCGTCCGCGATTATCTGCGCGGAGTGGTGGACAAGGCCAGGGTGGACGGGTTCACCTCGACGATCGAAGGCCGCCGCCGTTACCTGCCGGACCTGGCCAGCGACAACCGCCAGCTGCGCGAGATGTCGGAGCGGGCCGCGCTGAACGCGCCCATCCAGGGATCGGCGGCGGACATCATCAAGAAGGCCATGCTCGGCGTCTCGGAGGAGCTGCGCCGCCAGGGACTGAAGTCCCGGATGCTGCTGCAGGTCCACGACGAACTCGTGCTCGAAGTAGCGGCGGGGGAGCGGGAACAGGTGGAGAAGTTGGTGCGCGCCCAAATGGGCGGCGCCGCGGAACTGACCGTGCCGTTGGACGTGTCCGTCGGCGTCGGCGCCAACTGGCAGGAAGCCGGACACTAGACACGTCCAGCCTCCAGTGTCCCGGCACGCGGAGGCGGTGACGGTTCTGTGCGATGGCTGCGGCTCCCTCTGGTGGACCGGGGGGAGGTGCCGCTAGGCTCGTAGATCGTGACCACGCGCACTCAGGAAACCCGCCAGGACATCCGCATCGACCGGTTTGCCGCCGGGCTCGACGGCGACCGGCCCGACGCCAGGACCCTCGGCTGGTTCGAAGCGGTCAGGTTCGGGTTCCACGACGGCAAGCCCGATGCCTCCGACATCGCCGCCTACGCCCGGGTCTACGGGATGGACCAGCGAATCCTGTGGGGTGCCTACGACGACACGCAGCGCCCTGGCGTGTGGGACCCCCAAGTACCTGTCGCTACTTACGCCACCATGGTCAACACCCTGAACGTGGGCGGCGGGCAGCTGCTGGACACCCACCTGATCACCGCGGTGACGGTCCGGGCGACGCATCGGCGCCGCGGCCTGCTGCGGCGGATGATCACCGACGACCTGAAGCAGGCGGCCGGCCGGGGACTCGCGATGGCGGCGCTCACCGCTTCCGAGGCCACCATCTACGGACGCTTCGGGTTTGGCGCGGCGACGTTCATTCGCGAAGTGGAAATCGATGCCCGCGAACGGTTCGGGCTGCGCGCCGCGGCGACGGGGACGATGGAGTTGGCCGACCCGGCTTCGCTCCAGGACCTGGCGCCGGAAATATTCAACGGGTTCCATACCCGGACCTCTGGCTCGATCGGGCGCCAGGCCAGTTACGCCTTCCGCGTCTCGGGCCGCTGGAGCGAGGACAAGGCGTCGGAAGACAAGTCGCTGCGGGCGGCCGTCCATTACGACGGCGACGGCCGGCCGGACGGCTATGTCAGCTACCGCTTTGCCGGCTGGGACAGCAAGCCCTACACCGTGAAAGTGGCTGACCTGGTTGCCGCCGGGCAGGATGCGTACCTGGAGTTGTGGCGTTACCTCGGGTCGCTGGACCTGGTGGAACGGATCAAGTTCCCGCTCGGGCCGGTGGAAGATCCGCTGGCGTGGGGACTGGCGGACAGCCGCGGCTACGAGGTGGCGGCGGTCGAAGATGTGTTGTGGCTGCGCGTGCTGGACCCGGTAGCGGCCCTCCAAGCCAGGCCGTACCTGCACGACGGCTCGTGCACCCTGCGGATCACCGATCCGCTGGACATCTGCTGCGGCGCCTACCGGCTGACCGTCAAGGACGGCCGGGGAGTGGTCGACGTGCTGCCGGAGGACGCGGACGTCGACGCCACAGTGCCCGTGGATTCCCTGGGCTCGCTCTATCTGGGCGGAGTCCGGGCGCGGACCCTGGCGGCGGGCGGCCACTTCTCCGGTACGTCAGCGGAGGCAGTGTCCAGGATGGACCGACTGTTCGCAACGGACACCGCTCCGTATTGCATCACGCATTTTTGACCCTTCCGGGAGAGGGGCCGCGGGCACAGTTTCGGCGTGCACCTGCGCCTTGACGGGGCGAGTCGCTTTGCCGGGATTGGCGCGACCAGTTAGACTTATTGGGCGCGTAATGCGTATGGAGAGCCCTTCGGTGAAGGGCAGGCTCCATGAGCTTCACCAAAACACATCAGTCCGTTTCCGTAAACGGCAATGCATCCCTTGTGCTGCAGCGGTTCAATGCTGCTGCGCGCCGGGAAGCAGGGCAGCAGCGGAACTCAGAAAACTATCCACATCGGAGCCCCTACTACATGACCATCACCTCCACCGAGAAGCCCGGTACCCCGCAGGTCGCCATCAACGACATCGGTACCGCTGAAGACTTCCTCGCAGCCGTCGACGCGACCATCAAGTACTTCAATGATGGCGATCTGGTCGAAGGCACTGTCGTCAAGGTTGACCGCGACGAAGTCCTGCTCGACATCGGTTACAAGACCGAAGGTGTCATCCCCTCCCGCGAGCTTTCCATCAAGCACGACGTCGACCCGGGCGAAGTTGTCTCCGTCGGCGACGAGGTCGAAGCCCTGGTGCTGACCAAGGAAGACAAGGAAGGCCGCCTGATCCTGTCCAAGAAGCGTGCTCAGTACGAGCGCGCCTGGGGCGACATCGAGAAGGTCAAGGAAGAGGACGGCGTTGTTACCGGCACCGTCATCGAGGTTGTTAAGGGTGGCCTGATCCTCGACATCGGCCTGCGCGGCTTCCTGCCCGCGTCCCTCGTCGAGATGCGCCGCGTGCGCGACCTGGCTCCGTACATCGGCCAGCAGATCGAAGCGAAGATCATCGAGCTGGACAAGAACCGCAACAACGTTGTGCTGTCCCGCCGTGCATGGCTTGAGCAGACCCAGTCCGAGGTCCGCTCCACCTTCCTCAACAAGCTCGAGAAGGGCCAGGTCCGTCCGGGCGTCGTCTCCTCGATCGTCAACTTCGGTGCCTTCGTGGACCTGGGCGGCGTCGACGGCCTCGTGCACGTCTCCGAGCTGTCCTGGAAGCACATCGACCACCCGTCCGAGGTCGTCGAGGTTGGCCAGGAAGTCACCGTCGAGGTGCTCGAGGTGGACCTGGACCGCGAGCGCGTGTCCCTGTCCCTGAAGGCCACCCAGGAAGACCCGTGGCAGACCTTCGCCCGCACCCATGCGCTGGGCCAGATCGTCCCGGGCAAGGTCACCAAGCTGGTTCCGTTCGGTGCGTTCGTCCGCGTCGAAGACGGCATCGAGGGCCTGGTCCACATCTCCGAGCTGGCCGTGCGCCACGTGGAGCTGGCCGAGCAGGTTGTCTCCGTCAACGACGAGGTCTTCGTCAAGGTCATCGACATCGACCTGGAACGCCGCCGCATCTCGCTGTCCCTGAAGCAGGCCAACGAGGGCGTCGATCCGGAGGGCTCCGAGTTCGACCCGGCCCTGTACGGCATGGCTGCCGAGTACGACGAGCAGGGCAACTACAAGTACCCGGAGGGCTTCGACCCGGAGACCAACGAGTGGCTCGAAGGCTACGAGGCGCAGCGCGCCGCGTGGGAGCAGCAGTACGCCGACGCCCAGGCGCGCTGGGAAGCCCACAAGAAGCAGGTTGCTGCCTCCATGGCAGAGGAAGCCGAGGCTCCGAGCGAGTCCGAGGCCGCACCGACCAGCTACTCCTCCGACGCCCCGGCGGCTCCGGCCTCCAGCGGCGGCACCCTGGCTTCCGACGAAGCCCTGGCTGCGCTGCGTGAGAAGCTGACCGGCCAGTAACAACGGCCCTCGGCGCCGGGGCAACCCGGCATCGCTGACTGAGGAACCCCCGCACCCCCAGGGCGCGGGGGTTCCGCCGTCTGCTGCGCCTTTCCTAAGCGCCGGAAGACCGTCGCTGCGCGGCCGGTGCTCGCCTCGGGGTTGCTGCGGTCCTTGCCCGGTACTGGCGTGGGATTTAGGGTGAGGAACGTACGCACACCCACGCAGGCCGTTGGCCGGAATGGAGAGAACATGGCAGAAAAAGTCGACATTCACGCCTTGCAGCGATCCACAGTGTGGGACAGCGAGCAGCAGAAACTGGGCGTGGTGGGGCAGGTCCACCAGGATCCGGAGACCGGAACCATCACCTGGCTCACGGTTGGCCTGGGCCTGGCCGACACCCGCGAAAAGTTCGTGCCGGTCGCCGGAGCCCGCATCGAGTCACGCGACGTGTATGTCGCCTACAGCCATGACACCATCAAGGACTCGCCCTCGCCGGACGCGTCCGACAGCCTCACCCCTGAGGAAGAGGCCGAGTTACGCAGGTACTACGGGACCTAGGGCAGCTCGGGCGGCGAAACGGCAGCAGACGCCCAGGCACGCGGGAGCCGCTCCTCAGCGCCGTGTGCTGACGGTGACCGTGAACTTGGAGTTCCTCGCCACCTGCCGGGTGGGACCCACGAGCCGGTTCAGCGCCGGCTTGTAGGCCAGGTGGCTGTTCCAGACAGTCCAGAGTTCCCCGGCCGGCCCCAGCACCCGCCCGGCGTCGGCGAAGAGCTTCAGCGCGATGCCCGCGTGCACGGCGTTGCCAATGTGGAACGGCGGGTTGAGCACAACCAGCTGCTCGGAGGCCGCCGGTAGTGTGGACAGCGCATCGTCCCGGCAAACCTGCACGCGGTCCGCCACGGCGTTTGCTTCCGCCGTTGCACGTGCCGACGCGACGGCGGAGGCCGACTGGTCGGTGGCCAGTACCCGCATGCCCGGGCGTGAGAGGGCCAGATAGGCCGCGATGGATCCGTTGCCGCAACCGAGGTCGACGGCGCGCTCCGCCTGCCGGGCGCCCGCCAACAAGGGCAGCAGGAACCGTGTCCCGGGATCCAGCTTGGGCCCGCCGAAGGTGCCGCCGAAGGCAAGCAGTCGCAACGGAACCGGCAGCCCGACGTCATGCTCTTCCGCCAGGGGAAAGCGCCCGCCCGTCGCCGGCAGCGGACCCGTGGCCGTGAGCACGCGTGCCTTCTGCCGCGCCAGCCCCGCGGTCACGGAAGAGAAGGAGGCGCCGAGCACGGAATTCATCGCGGTGGTCATGTGCTTGACGCGCCCGCCCGCCAGTACGGTGACGCCCGGCGAGGCGGCCGCCGCGATACAGCCGGCGATCTCCTCCAGCGCATCCAGCGCGCGGGGCAACTGCAGCAGCACGAGCCGTGCGTCGTCGAACGCCGCCGGTTCCAGCAGGAAATTCCGGTAGCCTGCCAGTCCCATCCGCGCGGCGTTGTTGGCCAGGGCCCGCTCGGAGCTGAGCGGGTCCTGAATCACGCGCATGCCCTGCTTGCCGGCTGCCGCGAGGGCCAGCGTCAGCGCCCCGTAGTGGTCGTTGACGACCGTGATCCGGCTGCCGTCCACGCCGTCCAACAGGGGCGCGGCGGTGTCCAGGAGCAACCTGTCCGCCGCGTCGTAGGCGAAGAGGTTGTCAGCCTCCACATCCGGCCAGCGCCGGAGCTCGGGATAATCGAACGCGGGCCGCTCAGTCAAGGTCCACCCATTTCGTGCCCAGCGGGTCCGCGCCCGAACCACCCGAGGTCAGCGCGGCAAGCTGCTCCTCGAACCGGGAAATGACCGCTGGCTCGTCGTCGATCGCCAGGCTGATCCGGACCCCGTCGGCTCCGTACTCGCTGCCAAGCACCACGGTGCCCGCCGCGCGCAGGTCATTTTCCAAACGCCCGGCGTGGGCATGCGCCGCCGGCACCGCGAACAGGCGCATCCGGCGCCGCCGGACCAGCGGCGCGGCCGCCACGGCCTGCGACACCGACTCCGAATAGGCCCGCACCAGTCCTCCGGCTCCCAGCAGGACGCCCCCGAAATAGCGGACGACGACGGCCGCGACGTCGCTGAGGTCCGTCACCCCGGGCGCCGTCTCGCGTTTGAGCAGGGCCTCCAGCATGGGCGCCCCGGCCGTGCCGGCGGGCTCGCCGTCGTCGTTGGAGCGCTGGACGCCCCGGTCCGGGCCCAGCAGGAAGGCACTGCAGTGGTGCCGGGCGTCGTGGAATTCGCGGCGCAGCTCCGCGACCAGGCCGCGGGCTTCTTGCTCCGTTTCCACCCGCCGCAGCACCGTGATGAACCTCGAGCGTTTGATTTCGATCTCGTGCCGGTGCTCGCCGGCTACCGTGGTGTAGCTGCTGCCGGGGGACGGGGGAACCATAGGATCCAGCCTAGTGCGCCCGCCCGGTCCCTTGTCCGGGGGGCTCACGCGTGCCTAGTGTGGGTGCACAGGGCCGCGCCCGCGGTGCGGCCGGAAAGCGCAACGAACGGCGGAACCATGGCGAAAAACCAACCGGAATTCGACCCCCGTGTTTCAGGCGGAAAGGGCCACGGCCCGGCCGCACCTGAGGGCGTCAACGAAGGCCGGGTATCGGCCGACCAAGGCGACTCGGCCAACCCCGATCCCGAGAGCCAGAACATCACCGGACTGGAACCCGGCGGTGGCGTTCCGCCCGGAGAAACGCCGCCCGCCGAAGACCAGATGAGCGCAGACCAAGGGCACGAGGAGTAGCGGGCCCGGGCACCAAAGCCCGGGGGAGGCAGGGCACCGAGGCTTGCGGAGGCAGGACGACGGCGGGCCAGTGCCCGGCAGGACGACGGCGGGCCCGGTGCGGAGGAAGGACGCGGGCGGGCCGGCGCCCGGACCGCCCGCAGCACGTTGGGCCCGCGGTGGCGCGTTGCCTGTCCGCGTGCTGGCTAGACTAAGGCCGTGCTCAGAATCGGACTCACCGGAGGCATCGCCGCCGGAAAATCGCTGGCTGCCCGGCGGCTGGCCGAGCTCGGCGCCACCCTCATCGACGCCGATGCCATCGCCCGGGAAGTGGTAGAGCCCGGCACCGACGGCCTGCGCGCCGTCGTCGACGCGTTCGGCCCCGGGATCCTCACGGCCGACGGCCGGCTTGACCGTCCGGCGCTCGGTGCCCTGGTCTTCAACGATCCCGAACACCGCGAGCGCCTGAACGGGATCGTGCACCCGCTGGTCCGCGCCACCGCTGCCGCGCGGGCGGCGGCGGCGGGCGAGGGCGCCATCCTGGTGCAGGACATCCCGCTGCTGGTGGAAACCGGGCAGAGCCCCTCCTTCCACCTGGTGCTGGTGATCGATGCGCCCGAAGCCGAGCGGCTGCGGCGCATGGTGGAGGACCGCGGCATGAGCGAAACCGACGCCCGCTCCCGCATCGCCGCCCAGGCCTCGGCGGCCGAACGCCGGGCCGCCGCCGACGTCGTGCTGGAAAACAACGGCAGCCGGGAGGAATTGTCAGCGGCGCTGGACGCGCTCTGGGCGGAACGCCTGATGCCCTTCAACCGCAACCTCTTGGCCGGGCGGCTGGCTCCGCGCACCGGCCCGCCGGTCTTGCTCGACCCCCAGCCACACTGGCCCACGCAGGCAGCCCTGCTCGCGGCGCGGATCAGCCGCGCCGACCCGCGCATCCTTGCCGTCGACCATGTTGGTTCGACCGCCGTTCCGGGGCTGCCGGCCAAGGACGTGCTGGACCTGCAGGTGACCGTGGGCAGCCTGGACGACGCCGACTCCGCCGCGGACGCACTCGCGGCCGCCGGCTTCCCGCGCTGGCCCGGCACCTGGCGTGACACCCCGAGACCACAGCACCCGGAGCCCGGGGACTGGCAGAAAAGACTGCACGGCAACGCCGACCCGGGCCGCGCCGTCAACGTCCACATCCGGGCAGCAGGTTCCCCGGGGTGGCGCTACGCCCTGCTGTTCCGCGACTGGCTGCGGGCCAACCCCCGCGCGGCTGCGGCCTATCTGGCCGAGAAGCGTCGGCTCGCCAGCCTGCATGCGTCCGACCCCTCCACCGGCGCCTACGCACGTGCGAAGGACGACTGGTTCAGCCGGACGGCCGATCCGCAGATGAACGAATGGGCCCGGGACACCGGGTGGAAACCGCCCGCCGTCGGCAGCTAGCGGCGCCGGCCTCACCCCGCGGACGGGGCGAACTGGCTGGCGGTGAACACGGCGCCCTGCGGGTCCCGGATCAGGGCATCCCGGGTCCAGTCGGACGTGGTTTGGCCAAGCACCGTCCCGCCCCGGCGTTCAGCCTCGGCGGCGGTCTCGTCGCGGTCGGCGACCGTGAACGCCACGTGCCAGTGTGCCGTCTCGCCGGGCTGCAGGCCCGTGAGCCACCCGATGGCATCGGCGAATCCCGGCGGGACGTTGATGCCCGACTGGCGCTCGCGGATGCCGGGATCACTGGTCGCCTGCAGGTGGTCGCCATAGCCGGGGACGCGAATCATGCTGCCGAAACCGACGTCGTCGAAGCGCCAGCCGAAGACCTCTCCGTAGAAGGCCGACGCTGCGGCGGGATCGGCGGCGTGCAGGTCGCTGAAGTTCCAGGCGCCCGGCATATTGACCGCCTGGGCACCCGGCCGGTTCCGCGCCTGCCAGAGCCGGAACGGGACGCCGGCCGGATCCGCACACAGCGTCGCCCGGCCGCCGTCACCTGCGTCGGCCGGGCCGGAGAGCACCTGACCGCCCGCGGAGCGGATCCTCTCCGCCGCCGCTTCCGAATCCAAGACGGCGACGTACGTGTTCCACGCGGGGGTGGCGCCCGCTGTGCCCTCGCCGAGGCCGGCAACGTCCCGGCCGTCGAGCCTGGCGATCACATAGCGCGGAGATACCCCCGGCGGAGTGGCCTCGGCGAAGGTCCAGCCAAAGATCCCGCCGTAGAAGTCCTTGGCCGCCTCAAGGTCACGGTGTTCGACGTCGATCCACGACGTCACACCCTCGGGATAGGTCCGGACGAGGTCCATGGCGTGCCTTCCGTTCATCGTCGGCTGCACCCACAGATTTACCGCACGCGGCGGCTACCGGGCAATGGTCAGCGGGCAAGGCACGCGCGGATCCGCTGCCCGGGTTAGGCCCAGAGCGATTCCGGACCCAGCCTGACCGCAATCGGGTCTACCGTTAACGTCATGAGTCTTGCGCAGGACATCAAACGCGTTGTGGCGCCCTTCGAAGTCGTCAGCGAATTCCAGCCCGCCGGCGACCAGCCGGCCGCCATCGCAGAACTGACCGAACGGATCCAGGCGGGCGAGAAGGACATCGTGCTGCTCGGTGCCACCGGCACCGGCAAGTCCGCGACCACCGCCTGGCTGGTGGAAAAGGTGCAGCGGCCCACCCTGGTGCTGGTGCAAAACAAGACCCTGGCCGCGCAGCTGGCCAACGAGTTCCGTGAGCTGCTGCCCAACAACGCCGTGGAGTACTTCGTCTCCTATTACGACTACTACCAGCCGGAAGCCTACGTGGCACAGACGGATACTTTCATCGAGAAGGACTCCTCCATCAATGAGGAAGTCGAACGTTTGCGCCACTCTGCCACCAACGCGCTGCTGACCCGGCGCGACGTCATCGTGGTGGCCACCGTGTCCTGCATCTACGGTCTGGGCACGCCGGAAGAATACATCGCCGGCATGGTCACGCTCCGTAAGGGCGCGGAAATGAACCGGGATGACATGCTGCGCCGGTTCGTCGCCATGCAATATGCCCGCAACGACATCGACTTCCACCGGGGCACGTTCCGGGTCCGGGGCGACACCGTGGAGATCATTCCGATGTACGAGGAACTGGCCGTGCGGATCGAGTTCTTCGGGGACGAAATCGAGAACATCCAGACGCTGCATCCCGTTACCGGGGAGATCATCCGCGAAGAGACTGAAATGTACGTCTTCCCGGCATCGCATTATGTGGCCGGTGAGGACCGGATGAGCCGGGCGATCAGGGACATCGAGGACGAACTGCGCGACCGGCTGCAGGTCCTGGAGTCGCAGAACAAGCTGGTGGAGGCGCAGCGGCTGCGGATGCGCACCACCTATGACCTCGAAATGATGCAGCAGATGGGGTTCTGCAACGGCATCGAGAACTACTCGCGGCATATCGACGGCCGCGGTCCGGGCACCGCGCCGCACTGCCTGCTGGATTACTTCCCGGACGATTTCCTGCTGGTGATCGACGAATCGCACGTTACTGTGCCGCAGATCGGCGCGATGTACGAGGGCGACATGTCCCGCAAGCGCAATCTGGTGGACTACGGTTTCCGCCTGCCGTCCGCGATGGACAACCGGCCGCTGAAGTGGGACGAGTTCCTGGAACGGATCGGCCAGACCGTCTACCTCTCCGCCACGCCGGGCAAGTACGAGCTGTCCAAGTCCGACGGCTATGTCCAGCAGATCATCCGGCCCACGGGCCTGGTGGACCCCGAGGTCATCGTCAAGCCGACCAAGGGCCAGATCGACGACCTGCTGGGCGAGATCAATGCGCGCGTGGAGCGTAACGAACGCGTCCTGGTCACCACGTTGACCAAGCGGATGGCCGAGGACCTCACCGACTACCTGAACGAGCACGGCGTGAAGGTCCAGTACCTGCACTCCGACGTGGACACCCTTCGCCGGGTCGAACTGCTCCGCGAGCTGCGGATGGGCACATTCGACGTGCTGGTGGGCATCAACCTGCTGCGCGAGGGCCTGGACCTGCCGGAGGTCTCGCTGGTCGCCATCCTGGACGCAGACAAGGAAGGCTTCCTGCGCAGCAGCACCTCGCTGATCCAGACCATCGGCCGTGCCGCCCGCAACGTGTCGGGGCAGGTGCACATGTACGCGGACAAGATCACCGACTCGATGGCCAAGGCGATCGAGGAGACGAACCGCCGCCGGGAGATCCAGGTCGCGCACAACAAGAAACACGGGGTGGACCCGCAGCCCCTGCGGAAGCGGATCGCCGACATCACCGACCAGCTGGCCCGCGAGGACGCCGACACCGAGCAACTTCTCAAGGAGTTCGACTACGGCAAGGGCAAGCGGGGGTTGTCCGCCGCCGTGCCCAAGGACAAGATCCGCCGCGACGGCCTGGCTGCGGCACCGGCCGAGGATTTGGGCGAGCTGATCGCCCAGATGACGGAGCAGATGCACGCCGCCGCGGCGGAGCTGCAGTTTGAGCTGGCTGCCCGGCTGCGCGACGAGGTCTCCGACCTGAAGAAGGACCTCCGGCAGATGCGCGCCGCGGGCCACGCCTAGGCCCTCAACAGCCTGCCGCCCGCACTTCCGGCGGTGAAACGACGACGGCGGTGCGCACCCGCCGTCGTCACGCGCACCTGCGCTACACTTGACCGAGCGTAGGGGAGTATCCCGAACACTGTGGACGTCAACACGCGGGGCATCGACGCCCCGCCGGGCGCAGTGGCCTGGCCGCAGAGCGGCAGGCGGAGAGACTTGCGGCGAACACTCGCACCCGCGCACCGCACCCGCGCGGCATCTTCTGTGAAAGGCAAGGTTCCGTGTCGGACCAATTATCGCTGTCCTTTGAGATCACGTCCTTCGTGGTCCTGGGCGCCATCCTGCTGTTCGACCTGCTGTACGTGGTCAAGCGGCCGCACGAGCCGTCCATGAAGGAAGCCGGCCTCTGGGTCGGTTTCTACGTCACCCTGGCGCTGATCTTCGCGGGCATGCTGTTTTGGCAGGCCGGACCCGACTACGGCCAGGAATTCGTGGCGGGCTGGATCACCGAGTACAGCCTCAGCGTGGACAACCTGTTTGTCTTCATCATCATCATGGCCAGGTTCTCCGTGCCGAGGAAGTACCAGCAGGAAGTGCTGATGTTCGGCATCATCATCGCGCTGATCCTGCGGGGCATCTTCATCTTGCTGGGCGCGACGCTGATCGCCCAGTTCAGCTGGGTCTTCTACATCTTCGGGGCGTTCCTGCTCTGGACCGCCTGGAAGCAGGCAACAGACTCGGGCGAGGACGAGGAAGAGGGCTCCGAGTCCGGGCTGATCTCCCGGCTGACCAAGAAGCTGCCGGTCAGCGAGCACTACGACGGCAACAAGCTGCGCACCACGGTCGACGGCAAGCGCCTGTTCACCCCCATGGTCATGGTCTTCATTACCATCGGTATGACCGACCTGCTGTTCGCTGTAGACTCCATCCCGGCGATCTTCGGCCTCACCCAGAGCGCGTTCATCGTCTTCACGGCGAACATCTTCGCGCTGATGGGTCTGCGCCAGCTTTACTTCCTGTTGGGCGGCCTGATGGACCGCCTGGTCTACCTCAAGCACGGGCTGTCGGTCATCCTGGCCTTCATCGGCGTGAAGCTGATCTTCCACGCGCTGCACGAGAACGAGTTGCCGTTCATCAACGGCGGCCAGCACGTCGAGTGGGTCCCGGAGATCAGCACCCAGCTGTCGCTCGGAGTGATCATCGGCACCCTGGTGGTCGCCACGGTGGCCAGCCTGCTCAGCCCGGCCGGCCGTCAGGCAGCCATCGATGCGCGGCTGGCGAAGGACGCCGAGCGCGCAAGGGCCGACAGCGAGGCCGCAAGGGCCGACAGCGAGGCCGCCCGGGCCGACGCCGAGCCGGCCCGGTCCAACGCTGAGCGCGTCCAGTCGGAGGCCGAGCGCGCCAAGTCCGACACCGAGTAACGGCGGTTTAATCGGTTGCAGGTCGACTAGGATCGGCGTGTGACCCAGCAACCAGACGCGGCGCTGAACGCAGACCCTCGCACGAGGGCCGTTCAGCGCCGCGTCGTTGTTTCCCTGTCCCTGGCCCAGCTGTTCAGCGGCTTGGGCCACGGCGCCGGGCTGGCCATCGGCTCGCTGCTGGCCGTGGAGCTCACCGGCAGCGAGGCCCTGGCGGGAACGTCCACGATGGCGATAGCACTGGCGGGCGCGCTGGCGGCGCTGCCGTTGGCCGGTGTCGCCGCCCGTTCCGGACGCCGGCGGGCGCTGGTCACCGGTCTGCTGCTGGCCCTGCTGGGTTCGGCGTTGATGGCGCTGGCACCGGTCACCGGATCCTTTGCGGTGCTGCTGGCCGGCTCCGCCCTCTTGGGGGTCGGCAACGCGGCCAACCTGCAGGCCCGTTTCGCGGCGGTGGACCTGGCCGTGCCACAGCATCGCGGCCGGGACCTGGCCTTCGTGGTCTGGTCCATCACGGTCGGTGCCGTGGCCGGCCCCAACCTGATCCGCCCGGGCGCCGAATTGGGCGCTGCGCTCGGGTTGCCCGAATCCTCCGGACCATTCCTGTTCTCGATGGCGGGCATGGCCATCGGCGCGGCGCTGCTGCTGGTGGGCCTGCGGCCGGACCCGTTGGGCTATGCGCGCGCACGCGGCGGCGGGGAAGCCCTACCGGTCAACCGCCGCGGAACCCTGCGGACGGGCGTGGCGGCGATCCGGCACCATCCCATGGCCGCGCTCGGATTGGCGTGCGTGGTGGGCGCCCAGCTGGTGATGGTAGCGGTGATGTCCATGACGCCCGTGCACCTGCAGGCGCTGGACCATGCCGGCGGGCACCAGCACAGCCAGACAGACACGTTCGCCATCATCGGCTTCACGATCTCGCTGCACCTGGCCGGCATGTACGCACTCTCGCCGCTGATGGGCTGGCTGACCGACCGGCTGGGACGAACCCGCACCATAGCGGCCGGGCAACTGGTCCTCCTGGCCGCGACGGCGCTGGCCGGGTTGGGACAGCAGGACACGTGGCTGGTGGGTGCCGGTCTGGTGTTGCTGGGCCTGGGGTGGTCGGCCTCGGTGATTGCCGGCTCCACGCTGTTGGCCGAGTCGGTGCCGGAGTCCGGCCGCGTGCCGGCCCAAGGCCTGTCCGACACGCTGATGGGCGCCGCCGGGGCCATGGGGGCAGCCCTGTCCGGCCCGCTGCTGGCCGCCCTGGGGTTCGGCGGCCTGAACGCGGCGGCCGCCGTCGTTGCCTGCGTCTTGCTGGCGATGGCTTTCGCCGCCCGCAGCCGGGGCATCCCGGCAGGCGTGGGTGTCGGCGACAGGAGCCCATCGTGAGCCATCGGGTAAAAGCGCATTCGGGCACGTTTGCCGGGCCGTGAGGGACGGCAGTCAGCCCCGGACCATGCCGAGCAGGCGCCGGAAGACGGCCTCGCCGTCGTCCGCAATGCCGTCGTGATGGAACTCACCGGTTTCCCAGACCTGCAGCCCCTTCACCCGCGCGGCCGTTTCCAGGGACAGGCCGCGCTCCACGTAAATGTCGTCGCGATAGACGGCCGCGGCGGCGGGGACGTCGTTCCCGGCCAGCCGGTCGGCGTCGTAGAGCGCCGGCCAGTCCGACTTCGCCGCCAGCAGCTCGGCCACCTCCCGCAGCGGCACCAGGGCCGGGTCCTGCTCGAAGTACCAGGGATAGACCATCTCGCCGGTGAGCAGCGGCTCGTCCGCCTCCGGGGCGAACTGCGGGAACTCCCGGAGCACGCGCCACGCCGCCCACCCGGTCGCTTCGCCCTGAGCATAGATGGATTCGTGCATCAGGGCATAGAGGGGGTTGGAAGCACGGCCCGCCAGCGCGGAGACCTGCTCAAGGAAGGTATCCGAGAGCCGCCGGCCGGACGGCGTCGGGACAAAGGCGTCCTCCAGCAGGTAGTGCAGGGCGTCGATCCGGGTGTTGCCGCCCAAAAACGACCCGGCCATCTGAAACCGGCCGGTGGTCAGTCGCTCGCCGGACGGCAGGTACTCGGGCACCGATTCCAGGTGTCGTGCGACGGCGGTGACCCGGGCCCGGTCTTCCGGGTAGCGGGCGAAGTATTCCCGGTTGCGTGCTTCCACCCGGGGAAACGTGGCCCGGTAGACCTGCTCGGCTCCTCCCGCCAGCGGGGCCAGGCCGCCGGTGATCAGCACTTCCCGCAGCCCCTCGGGTGCGAGGGAGAGGTAGGTCAGCGCACAGAAGCCGCCGTAGCTCTGCCCGAAGATGCTCCACGGTCCGCTGCCGAGCTCCTGCCGGATCAGCTCGGCGTCACGCACGATCGAGTCCGCACGGAAATGGCACAGGAAGGCCGCCTGCGCCGCCGCGTCGCCGCGCAACGGCAGCGTCTGCCGGTTCACGGGGGAGGAGAGGCCGGTGCCGCGCTGGTCCAGCATGAGGATGCGGAAGGTCTTGGCCGCCTCCTTCATCCAGCCGGACAACGACGTCACCCGGTTGCCTCGGCCGCCGGGCCCGCCCTGCAGGAACAGCAGCCACGGCAGACGCGCCGCGGCGCCGTCGTCGTGTTCCAGGGATGAATACTCGCGGGCGAAGATCTCGAGGGTTTCGCCGTCCGGATCCGCATGGTCGAGCGGCACGTCAAAGAAATACCCGGCCGTCCGCATGCCGCGGATGCGGTGCGTTCCGGTCACTCGGTGTCCGGTCACGGGTGCACCCGGCCGGCGCCCGAGCCGAACGAGGCGAGGGCGTCGCCGGCCAGCCGGAACGTCGACCATTCCTCCTGCATCCGGGCGCCGAGGCTGCGGTAGAAGTCGATGGACGGGCGGTTCCAGTTCAGTACCGCCCACTCCACCCGGGCGTACCCCGACGCCACCGCGTGGCTGGCCAACGTCTGCAGCAGGGCCTTGCCGTAGCCGCGTCCGCGGGCCTCGGGCCGTACATACAGGTCCTCCAAATAGATGCCGTGCACACCCTCCCACGTGGAAAAGTTCCGGAACCAGAGGGCGAAACCCTGCACACCGCCGTCGTCTTCCGCCACGTGCGCGAAGACCGACGGCCGGGCCGAAAACAGGGCGTGCCGCAGCTGTTCGGGCGTGGTTTTGACCGCGTCCGGTTCCTTCTCGTACACGGCCAGGTCGCGGATCAGGTCGAGGATAACGGGGACATCGGCTTCGTCGGCCGGGCGGATCACAGACATGACAAAAGCCTAGCGTCCCGGAGCGGGCGCTACGGCTTGAGCACCACCTTGATGCAGCCGTCGTCCTTCTTCTGGAATTTCTCGTACATTTCCGGGGCCTGAGCCAGCGGGGCCGTGTGCGTGACCAGGTCGCCGACGCCGAGCGGATCCGCCGGATCAGCCGCCAGCGGCAGCACATCGTCGATCCAGCGCCGGACGTTGCACTGGCCCATCCGCAGCGTGACCTGCTTGTCGAAGAGCGTCAGCATCGGCATGGGGTCGGCCTGGCCGGCGTAGACGCCGGACAGCGAGATGGTGCCGCCGCGGGCCACGGCGTCGATCGCGGCGTGCAGGACGGAGAGGCGGTCCAGCCCTGCCGTCGACATCAGCTTCCTGGCCACGGGGTCGGGGAGGAGTCCGACGGCGAATTGCGCGGTGGCCGCCGCGGTCGCGCCGTGCGCCTCCATGCCGACGGCGTCGACCACCGACTCCGGACCGCGGCCCCGGGTCGCGTCGCGCAGTTCGTCGGCGATCTTTGGTCCCCACATCAGGGTCTCGATGCCGTGCCTGCGGGCCATTTCCAGCCGCTCCGGAACAAGGTCGATCCCGATCACGCGGTGGCCCAGATGGCGGCCGATGCGGGCGGCGAACTGGCCGACCGGCCCGAGCCCGAAAACCGCCAGCGTGCCGCCGTCGGGAACCTGGGCGTAGGCCACCGCCTGCCACGCGGTCGGGAGGATGTCGGAGAGGAACAGGTATTGCTCGTCCGGCGCCTGGCTGTCCTCGATCTTGATGGGGCCGTAGTCCGCGTGCGGGACGCGCAGGAACTCGGCCTGCCCGCCCGGAACCGAGCCGTAGAGCTCGGTGTAGCCGAACAGTGCGGCACCTGAACCCTTGTCCTTGACCTGCGTGGTTTCGCACTGCGACTGCAACCCCCGGCTGCACATGTGGCAGCGCCCGCACGCGATGTTGAAGGGAACCACCACCCGGTCGCCGGGCTTGAGCCCCGGCACGGCGCTTCCGGTCTCCTCGACGATCCCCATGGGTTCATGGCCCAGGACGTCGCCGGGCGACAGGAACGGGCCAAACAGCTCGTAGAGGTGCAGATCGGATCCGCAGATGGCGGTGGAGGTCACCCTGATGATGGCGTCCGTGGGTTCCCGCAGCACCGGGTCCGGAACCTGCTCGACGCTCAGCTTCCGTTTGCCTTGCCAGGTCAGTGCTTTCACGCTTGTCCCCCTGTCGCGCCGCCCGGGGGAGCGCAGGCCGCGCCCCCCGGAAGGTAAGTGTGCTTACCACCCTAGGGTCGCCGCCAACCGCCTGCAAGCGGAAGCCGCCGGCCGGCCCGGGCCGACCCGCCGACCTCAGCCGCCGGCCGGTCCGACGTCGAGAATCCGGATCGCGGCCGCTCCCGTCTCGTTGCTGGCGGCAAGGTCCACCTCGGCGCTGATGCCCCAGTCCCGGTTGCCGGCCGGGTCATCAAAGATCTGCCGCACCTTCCAGACGGCCGGCTGCTCCTCGATGATCAGCAGCGCCGGTCCGCGCGCATCCGGCCCGATGCCGAGGTCGTCGTACTCCTCGTAGTAGGCGTCCATCGCGTCCGCCCAGCGGTCGGCGTCCCAGCCCGCATCGGCATCCAGGGCACCGAGCTCCTCTTCCTGCTCCTCGGCGAACAGTTCCACCCGGCGGAACAACTCGTTGCGCACCATCACGCGGAAGGCCCGGATGTTATCCGTCAGCTTCGGCGGCTCCTGCGTGAACACCGACTCGGCGGCGTGCTCGGCCGCCAGATCTGCGGCGCCCTTGCCCGCGGCGAGTTCTTCCCACTCGTCCAGCAGGCTGGAGTCGACCTGCCGCACCAGCTCGCCCAGCCAGGCGATGATGTCGGCCAGGTCCTCGCGCAGGGCCTCGGCCGGCACGGTCTGCCGCAGTGCCTTGTAGCCGTCGGTCAGGTAGCGGAGCACTATGCCCTCGCTGCGGGCCAGCCCGTAGAACTGCACGAACTCGCCGAAATTCATCGCCCGTTCGTACATGTCACGGATCACCGACTTCGGCGCCAGTTCAAAATCGCCCAGCCAGGGCGCACCGTGGCGGTAGGTCTCGAAGGCGGCCTCGAGCAGCTCGGCCAGCGGCTGCGGGTAGGTGACCTCGTCCAGCAGGGCCATCCGCTGGTCGTATTCGATGCCGTCGGCCTTCATCGCAGCCACGGCTTCGCCGCGTGCCTTCTTCTCCTGCGCGGACAGGATCTGGCGGGGCTTCTCCAGCGTGGCCTCGATGATGGAGACCACGTCCAGTGCATAGCCGCCGTCCTCGGGGTCCAGCAGGTCCAGGCTGGCCACGGCGAACGGGGAAAGCGGTTGGTTCAGCGCGAAATTCGGCTGCAGCTCCACCTTCAGCCGGACGAGGTGCCCGTGCTCGTCCGGCGCGTCGAGGCGTTCCACCAGGCCGGAAACCACCAGCTCCCGGTAAATGCCCAGTGCCTTCTTGATCAGCTTCAGCTGGGACGCGCGTGTTTCGTGGTTGCGTGTCAGCAGCCGTTTGGCGGCGGCGAACGGGTCCCCGGGGCGCTCGAGAATGTTCAGCAGCATCGCGTGGCTGATGGAAAAGCTGGACGTCAGCGGTTCGGGGTCGCTCTCCACCAGCTTGTGGAAGGTCGGTTCGCCCCAGCTCACGAAGCCGGTCGGCGGCTTCTTCTTCACCACCTGGCGAAGTTTTTTCTGGTCGTCGCCGAACTTGGCCACCGCCTTGGCCATCGCCTTGGTGTTCTCCACCACGTGTTCCGGGGCCTGCACGACGACGGTGCCCGCCGTGTCATAGCCGGCCCGGCCCGCCCGCCCGGCGATCTGATGGAATTCGCGCGCGTTGAGCAGGCGGGTGCGCACGCCGTCGTACTTGCTCAAGGCGGTCAGCAGCACGGTGCGGATGGGCACGTTGATGCCCACCCCCAGGGTGTCGGTGCCGCAGATGACCTTCAGCAGCCCGGCCTGCGCCAACTGCTCCACGAGCCGGCGGTACTTGGGCAGCATGCCCGCGTGATGGACGCCAATGCCGTGCCGGACCAGGCGGTTGAGGGTCTTGCCGAAGCCGGCCGCGAACCGGAAACCGGAGATCAGTTCCGCGATGCGGTCCTTCTCCTCCCGGGTGCAGACGTTGATGCTCATGAGGTTCTGTGCGCGCTCAATGGCTTCCAGCTGGCTGAAGTGCACCACGTAGACGGGTACCTGCCTGGTGGAGAGCAGTTCCTCCAGCGACTCCTGCACGCTGGTCTGCACATAGTAGTAATGCAGCGGAATGGGGCGTTCGGCCGAACTGACGGTGACCGTCGCCCTGCCGGTGAGGTCGGTGAGTTCCTTCTCGAATCGGGTCACGTCGCCCAGCGTCGCGGACATCAGCAGGAACTGCGCCTGCGGCAGTTCCAGCAGCGGCACCTGCCAGGCCCAGCCGCGCTGCGGGTCGGAGTAGTAGTGGAACTCGTCCATGACCACCGTGCCAAGGTCCGCGGCGGAGCCCTCACGCAACGCGATGTTGGCCAGTATCTCGGCGGTGCAGCAGATGATCGGGGCGTCCTGGTTGACCGACGAGTCGCCGGTGACCATGCCGACGTTCTCCGGGCCGAAGATGTCGCACAGGGCGAAGAACTTCTCCGACACGAGCGCCTTGATGGGTGCCGTGTAATAGCTGACGGTCCCGGCGGACATGGCGTGGAAGTGGGCCGCGATCGCGACCAACGACTTCCCCGACCCGGTGGGGGTAGCCAGGATGACGTTGTTGCCGGTGACCAGCTCCATGACGGCCTCGTCCTGGGCAGGGTAGAGCGACATTCCACGGGATTCGACCCACTCGGTGAACCAGGTGTAGACGTCGTCGGGATCTGAGGCAGTGCCGGTACCCGGCAGGAGCTGGAGAAGATTCATGTTGTTTCCAGCTTATGCGGTGGTCGCGCCGCGCCATGCGGGCACCCGGCGGTGCGCCGCCCCGGCGGGGGCGTGGCGTAACGTACTGCCCATGCACTGGGACCCGCAGAAGTATGTGGAATTCGCCGGCCACCGCGACCGGCCGTTTTTTGACCTGACCGGAAGGATCGCCGCCGACGACCCCGCAGTGGTGGTGGATCTGGGCTGCGGCCCGGGCGGCCTGACGGCGGCGCTCGCCGACCGCTGGCCCGCCGCCAGCATCACCGGAGTGGATTCCTCGCCCGAGATGATCCGGCAGGCGCAGCAGCGGCACACCTCGGCCAGGTTATCGTTCGCGGCCGGGGATATCCGGACCTGGACCCCTCCGGCGGAGCTGGACGTGCTGGTGTCCAACGCCGCGCTGCAGTGGGTGCCCGGGCACCAGGACCTCATGCGTTCCTGGCTGCGCGCCATGAAGCCCGGCAGTTGGCTCGCCGTGCAGGTACCCGGCAACTTCGCCGCGCCGTCGCACGCGCTCATGCGGGCGCTCGCCGGCTCGCCGCGGTGGCATCGCCGGCTGGACGGGGTGCTTCGCCACGAGGACGCGGTCTCCGAACCCGAGGACTACCTCATGCTGCTACGGGACGAAGGCTGTGACGCCGACGTCTGGGAAACGACCTACCAGCAGTTGCTCCAGGGGCCGGATCCGGTGCTGGAGTGGGTCAGGGGGACCGGCTTGCGCCCCGTCCTGGCCGCCCTGCCGGCGGCAGAAGCGGCCAAGTTCGAATCAGAGTACGCCACGCTGCTGCGCGACGCCTACCCGGCCGGCGAGCACGGAACCGTGTTCGGATTCCGCCGGATCTTCGCGGTGGGGCGCAAGCTCGGCTGAGTCTTCTGTTCTCCGCTTTCCTCCGGACGACCGCCCCGCGACCCGGTGTGCGGCGCAGGGGCGGTCCTCGAAGGCCGGGCGTTTCGCTTCTACGGCGTGGGCGTTCCGCCGTTGACGTTCAGCGTCTCGCCGGAAACGTAGCTCGACTCCGGCGAGGCCAGATAGACGTAGGCCGGCGCCAGTTCGGTGGGCTGCCCGGCACGGCCGAGGGGAACGTTTTTGCCAAACTCCGGCAGCTTTTCCTTCGGCTGTCCCGCGCTGACCTGCAACGGGGTCCAGAAGGGGCCGGGGGCCACGGCGTTGACCCGGATCCCGCGGCTTGCCAGCTGCTGCGCAAGACCCTTGGTGAAGTTGTTGATGGCCGCCTTGGTGGAGGCGTAGTCCAGCAGGACCGGCGAGGGATTGTAGGCCTGGACCGAGGTCGTGTTGATGATCGTCGAGCCCGGCGGCATGTGCGGCACGGCGGCCTTGGTGATCCAAAACATGGCAAAAACATTTGTGCGGAACGTGTCCTCGAACTGTTCGTCGCTGATGTCTTCGATTTTCTCGACGGCGATTTGGCGCCCTGCGTTGTTGACCAGGATGTCCAGCCCGCCCAACTGTTCCACCGCCTTGGCGACCAGCTCGCGGGACGCCTCGGCATCGGAAATATCGCCCGGAAGCAGCACCGCCTTCCGGCCATCCTGCTCGATGACCGAAGCGACGTGCCGGGCATCGGATTCCTCCGCCGGAAGGTAGGAGAGGGCGACGTCGGCTCCCTCGCGGGCGAACCCGATGGCGACGGCGGCGCCGATGCCGGAGTCAGCTCCCGTGATCAGGGCCTTGCGGCCGGTCAGCCGGCCGGTGCCGCGGTACGACTCTTCGCCGCGGTCGGTCTCGGGCTCCAGCTCTTTGTCCAGCCCGGGCTCCGGCTGGCTCTGTTTGGGCGGCGAGATGCTGGGAAAACGGTCTACCGGATTCTGGAAGGTGTACTGATCCGTCATGTCTGGCTCCCTTCTAACGGCCGCTGCGAAGGCTCCGCCGGCACCGTTGGTGCTCCACTGGAGTGGAAGGCGTGGCCGGGGAGCGGCCGGTATGGTCAGTATGCTGATCGTGATGCCACCCTACGCTGTCGTGCATCGGGTCGTACAGCCGGGTAGCGGCCTGCCCTCCCGTAAGGATCCGGAAGCGCGAAGGGTCGGCCCCGGGCGAACCGGCCCGAAGGTCAGCAAGCTTTCTACTTGGCCCGCGGCGCGATACTCTGGCTAAACCTGTAGGAAAACCTGAACCGAAAGAGGTGCTGATATGGGTATGGGCGACAAGTTCGATGCTGCGAAGGACAAGGTGACCGGCAAGGTCAACGAAGCCGTCGGCGAGGCGAGGGATGACAAGTCCCAGCAGCTGAAGGGCAAGGGCCAGCAGGTCGAGGGCGAGGCCAAGGACAAGATCGCCGACGCCAAGGCCCACCTGAACGAGGACGCCGACCGTGTTGCCGACGACACCGAAGGCGGCGCCAGGCGCTGATCCGGTTCCTTTGTCACTGAGCCCCCGTGAGCCGCTGGTTCACGGGGGCTCCGTGGCTTAAGGCGCGGGCCGCCCTTCAATTCCCCCGCGCCCTGTGGTAATTGTAAGTAACCTTATAAATCAGCTTGGCGTGCTCGTCCCCGCTGGCCGGACGGTGCGCGAAGCGGCTCGAACTACCTGAAGGGACTGATATCCGTGACAACCGCAAGGGAAATCATGACCGGTGGTGTTGAATGCATTGGCGAGAACGAGACGCTGGAGCTGGCCGCGCAAAAAATGCGGGACCTCGACGTGGGGTCGTTGCCCATTTGCGGTGAGGACAACAGGCTCAAGGGCATGGTCACCGACCGCGACATTGTGGTCAAGTGCCTGGCCGACGGGCGGGACCCGCGCGAGGTGAAAGCGGGCGAACTGGGCCAAGGCAAGCCGGTGACCATCGGCGCGGACGACAGCATCGAAGAGGCCATCAGAACCATGCAGGACCATCAGGTGCGCCGGCTGCCGGTCATCGATGGACACGACCTGGTCGGAATACTCAGCCAGGCTGACGTCGCCCGCAACTATCCGGAGGACCGGGTGGGTGAACTGGTCGAGTTCATCTCCTACTGATCCCGGCGGCCATGATGTCGGAGCAGTTGCCGGAGGCGTATGCCAGGTACCTGGCCGGATGTGAGCCGACCCAGGCCGACGCGATCCTGCCGGTGCTGAAGCAATCGGCCGCCGAAGGCGATCGCGGCGTGCTGGTCCGCTTCCTCCCCAACGAAGTGCAAGCCATGGCGGCCGAGGAGGTCCCGTTCGGAACCATCCGGGAAGAACGCTACGACGAATGATCATCCCGCCGTCCCCGGCGGACGGGTGCCCGGGATGCCCACGGCATCCCGGGCTGCCGCCTGTCAAGACCAAGGCGTAAAATTAACCGCGCCGGCGCGATAATACAGTCATTCGTTGCCGGAGGGGGGAAGCGCTTGTAAGCTCGCAGCAGTTGGAGCCGAATCGGCTCCCGGGCTATCTGGAGGCTGCGCATGGACAGGTCCGATGCCGGTCGGTATGCAGGGGGTTTCATCGGTTTGGGGCGGGACTGATGCGGCACCGCCATCTGTCACCCGCCGACGAATTTCCCATGGATCTGGCCCCCCTCGGGGACCCCGAACTGCTGGCACTGTACGGCAGGGCCATGCGCCAGCTCGAGCGGGAAAGCATCCAGTTCGGCGCGGCCGACCCCGAGACCGAGTTTCGCTTGGAGGAACTGCGCGTTGAACTGGACCGGCGCGACAGCAGGGACGCGCTGCAGGCCAGCAAGCGGCGGGTCCGTGGCCTGTACGGCAAACCAGGGGGCGAACCGCCGGACTCGCTGTATGACGGCACCAGCTAGGTCCGCCCGGGGCTGCTTTCGTGGCGGCTGATCCAAGCGGCCCGTGCCGCGGGCGGCCGTACACCCTTTCGGGGGCGCCGCCGCGGCGCCTATGCTGCTTTTCCAACCTCAGTATGATGGGTTACAAACAGTATACTTATCATTAGTTGGATTGCAGATTGGAAGGGCAGAAGATCATGATTGCCAATGACAGTTCAAGTGCCCATGCCGGCCAGGACCGGGAACCGGGAAGCGCGTTGCCCGATCCCTCGTGCTCTGCCTGCAGCACCGACGAGTACCTGGTCTTCGATGCCGTAACGCTGCTGCCGCCGCAGGCCGGGGCGCCCGCACTGCCGCGATGGGACGTCAGCTATTGGTGCAGCCGCTGCGACGCTTACTACGGGCACGAAACCTTCAAGGTGCCGGCCACGGAATCCGAGAGCGTCGGTATCGATTTCGGCGCCGAGGGCTACATGCACTGCGGGGAGCCCATGCAGCCGGTGGAACGCATCGACCACTCCATCGTTGATCCCGTGGATGCAGGCTCCCCGGAAACCGGGCCGCTACCTACCGTGCGGGTCGACGTCGAAATCCTTCGCTGCAGCTGCGGATTTAAGATGGAGGTGCCCGTCTGAGGCTAAGGCGCAGCAACGTCCGTGCACCCGGCATCACCCGCCGGCGCCACGGGACGGGGTTCTCCTACCGCAACCCCGACGGTTCGAGGCCTGCCGGGGACGAGCTCCGAAGGATCAAGGCGTTGGCGGTCCCGCCGGCGTGGTCGGATGTGTGGATCTGCCCGGCACCCAACGGGCACATCCAGGCCGCGGGAACCGACGATGCCGGGCGGCGGCAATACATCTACCATGCCCGTTGGCGGGAACTGAGGGATCGCGAAAAGTTTGACCGCTCCCTGGCGTTCGGAGCCACCCTGACCACCGCGCGCCGCAAGGTGACGAGGCTGCTGAGGTCCGGCGAACGAACCCGCCCGGTGGCCTGTGCCGTTGCCTTCCGCCTGCTGGACAGCGCGTCGTTGCGGATCGGTTCGGAAGTCTACGCCGAAGACAACGGATCCTACGGGGTTACGACGTTGTTGGTTCGCCACGTGCAGGTGCGGGAAGATACCGTCCGGCTGCATTTTCCCGGGAAGAGCGGACTGCAGTGGGACGTGGAACTGAAGGATCCGGATATCGCCGTCCAGCTGGCGGCGGTGCGGACCCTGAAGGCCGACGATCCGGCCATCGGTTACCGCAACGGCACCGGAGACTGGTCGGGGCTCGCCGCGTCGGAGTTGAACGAGTTTATCCACGAACTCTGCGGGCCGGAGTTCAGTGCCAAGGATTTCCGGACGTGGCAGGGAACGGTAACGGCCGCCGTGGCACTGGCCGGCTACACCGGCAAGCCGAATCTCACCGGACGGCGCAAGGCCGTGGTCGCAGCCATGCACGCCGTCTCGGAGCGGCTGGGCAATACGCCCGCCGTCGCCCGCAAGTCGTACGTGGATCCGCGGCTCGTGGACCGCTTTATGGCGGGACAGATCCCGGACGCCGCCACGTACTCCGCGGCGGAACGCAGCCTGCCGTCCTTCCTGGCCTGACAGGGGCAGCCTGCCATCCTTCCTCGGGTGGCAAGGGAGCGAAAGCAGCCCGCGGCGCTAGAATTAGAGAGCCCCGGCAGGCGGGATTCCCCCCAACGTCCACGTCTGTCGGGGTTGAATGCGCCCTACCAGCCGCGCGATTTCCACTCGTCCAGATGAGGCCGTTCTGCCCCGAGGGTGGTGCCGGCGCCATGGCCCGGATGGACCACCGTGTCGTCGGGCAGGTAGTTGAACACCCGTTCGGCCACATCGTTGAAGAGGGTTGAAAACCGTTCCGGGTCCTGCTGCGTGTTGCCCAGCCCGCCCGGAAACAGGGAATCTCCGGTGAACAGGTGCGGCGGACCCTCGGGTGCGCGGTAGAGCAGCGCCACGGAACCCGGCGTGTGCCCGCGCAGCTTGATGGCTTCCAACGAGAATCCGTCGAAGCGGCCGACGTCCTGATGCTCGAGCGCAACATCGGTCCGCACCTCGATCTGCGGAATATCCTCCACCCCGGCCGCCGTTTTGGCGCCGGTAGCGGCCACCGCCTCCGGCAGGGCCCGGACATGGTCCCAGTGGCTGTGCGTGGTCACGATCAGGGCAACCTCGGCCGGCCGCCCGGCATCCGCGGCGCCCTCGCGCAGCAGTTGCTGGATGGCCGGAAAGTCATCGGCGGCGTCGATCAACACCTGGGTGCCGGAAGCCTTGGCCGTCAGCAGATAGACGTTGTTGTCCATCTCGGAAACGGAAATACCGCGGATGGTGACTGCAGGATCTTCGTGAAGCAACATGCTTCCCAGCCTACCGACAGTCGACCCGGACGGCTCAGGATGTCATTCTGGTTGTAGCAGCGGACAGGCAGCGCGATGCTGGGGACACGACGAGGAGCGGGCGCAGACGATGGAAGCGAGCGAGTTTGACTGGCGGATGAACCGCGACAGCGCCGTGCCGCTCTTCGAGCAGTTGAGGCTGCGGATCATCGAAGCGGCCGATGCCGGCGAACTCCCGGTAGGCACGAAGCTGCCGCCCGTCAGGCGGTTGGCCGACCATCTGGGTGTGGTCCCGAATACCGTGGCACGCGCCTACCGGGAGCTTGAAACTGCCGGGCGGGTGGAAACCCACGGCCGGGCCGGCACCGTGGTCAGCGCCGGAGCCGGCAAGGCCCGGCAACAACTGGGCGATGCCGCCGAAGCATTCGCCCGCGCCGTTCACGGCCAAGGGATCGGCGGCAAGGAAGCACTCGCCGCCGCCAAGGCCGCGTTGGAGCGCCACGGCATCAAGTAGGCGGCATCAGGCGTCGTCTGGCGCCGGCCGGGGAGCCGACGATTGCGGACGCTCTCTGTCCGCAGGTGCCGTCCGCCGTGACCGATGTAATACAAGTTCGAACGAATTTTCGATTAGAGTAGATACCGTGCTAAAAGCAAGCGAAGCGTCCGTCCCGGCGACCGATTCCGAGTCTGCCACCTCCGTTTCCCGCTCCGCGGATATGTCCCGGCTGGTCGTCAAGGGCGCCCGCGAGCATAATCTGCAGAACGTCAGCGTGGACCTGCCCCGCGACGCCATGATCGTCTTCACGGGCCTGTCCGGCTCGGGCAAGTCGTCGTTGGCCTTCGATACGATCTTCGCCGAGGGCCAGCGCCGGTACGTGGAATCGCTCTCTTCCTATGCGCGGATGTTCTTGGGGCAGGTGGACAAGCCGGATGTGGACTTCATCGAGGGCCTGTCGCCGGCGGTCTCGATCGACCAGAAATCGACCAGCCGCAACCCGCGCTCCACCGTGGGAACAATCACCGAGATCTACGACTACCTGCGCCTGCTGTGGGCCCGCGTCGGCCGCCCCTTTTGCCCGCAGTGCGGTGAACCGGTGGAAAAGCAGACCCCGCAGCAAATCGTGGACCAGCTGCAAGAGCTTCCCGAAGGGACCCGGTTCCAGATCCTGGCCCCGGTAGTGCGCGGGCGCAAGGGCGAGTTCGTCGACCTGTTCAAGGAACTGAGCACCAAGGGCTTTTCCCGCGCAAAGGTGGACGGCAAGCAGGTGCAGCTAAGCGAACCGCCGAAGCTGGGGAAGCAGTACAAGCACACCATTGAGGTGGTGGTGGACCGGCTGGTGGCCAAGGAAGGCATCCACCAGCGCCTGACCGACTCGGTGGAAACCGCCCTGGCCCTCGCGGAGGGCCGCGTGCTGGCCGATTTCGTCGACATTGACGAGGACGACCCGGGCCGTACGCGTAGCTTCTCCGAGCACCTGGCCTGCCCGAACGAACACCCGCTCGCCATCGACGAGATCGAGCCGCGCTCGTTCTCGTTCAACAATCCGTTCGGCGCCTGTCCGGCCTGTACCGGTATCGGCAGCAAGCTCGAAGTAGATGTGGACCTGGTGGTCCCGGATCCCGACCGGAGCCTGTCCGAGGGCGCCATTGCCCCGTGGTCCTTGGGCAAAGCCACCCAGGAGTACTGGACGCGGTTGCTCGAAGGGCTCTCGCATGAGCTGGGGTTCTCCATGGACGAGCCATGGAAGAACCTGCCGAAGAAGGTCCGGGAGGCCGTACTGCACGGCAAGGACTTCAAGGTCGTGGTGCAGTACCGCAACCGCTTCGGCCGGGAACGGAAATACAGCACCGGATTCGAGGGCGCGTTCCAGTACATCCACCGAAAGCACGAGGAAACCGAGTCCGAGTGGGCGAGGGACCGTTACAAGGAGTACATGCGCGAGGTCCCGTGCCCGGAGTGCAACGGCGCGCGGCTGAACCCCGCGTCGCTGTCCGTGCTGATCAACGGCAAGTCCATCGCGGATGTGTCTGCCCTGCCGCTGCGCGAGGCGAGTTCGTTCCTCGCGGGCCTGGAGCTCTCGGCCCGCGAAACCCAGATCGCCCACCAGGTACTCATCGAGATCCAGGCGCGGCTGCGGTTCCTCCTGGACGTGGGCCTGGAATACCTGAACCTGGAGCGCGCCGCCGGCACGTTGTCCGGCGGGGAGGCCCAGCGCATCCGGCTGGCCACGCAGATCGGCTCCGGCCTGGTCGGCGTGCTCTACGTGCTCGACGAGCCCTCCATCGGCCTGCACCAGCGGGACAACCGCCGTTTGATCGAGACCCTCACACGGCTGCGCGACCTCGGCAACACCCTGATAGTGGTGGAACACGACGAGGACACCATCGCCGAGGCCGACTGGATAGTGGACATCGGACCGGGCGCCGGCGAGCACGGCGGCGAAGTGGTGCACTCCGGCTCGCTGCAGGAACTGCTGGACAACACGCGTTCCATCACCGGTGACTACCTGTCCGGCCGGCGCCGCATCGAACTGCCGGCCAAGCGCCGGAAGATGGACAAGAAGCGCCAGATCAAGGTGGTGGGTGCCCGGGAAAACAATCTCCGCGGCATCGATGCCTCGTTCCCGCTGGGAATCTTCACCGCGGTCACCGGCGTCAGCGGCTCCGGAAAATCGACCCTGGTCAACGACATTCTCTACAAGGTGCTGGCGAACAAGCTCAACGGAGCCAAGCATGTCGCCGGCCGGCACACCAGGGTGGAAGGCGTGGACCAGCTGGACAAGGTCATCCACGTCGACCAGAGCCCGATCGGCCGCACGCCACGCTCCAACCCCGCCACCTACACCGGAGTCTTCGACAACATCCGCAAACTGTTCGCCGAGACCAACGAGGCGAAGCTCCGGGGCTACCTGCCCGGCCGGTTCTCGTTCAACGTCAAGGGCGGGCGCTGCGAGGCCTGCTCCGGCGACGGCACGCTGAAGATCGAGATGAACTTCCTGCCGGACGTCTACGTTCCGTGCGAGGTCTGCCACGGCGCGCGGTACAACCGCGAGACGCTGGAAGTCCACTACAAGGGCAAGACGATTGCCGAAGTCCTGGACATGCCGATCGAGGAAGCAGCGGAATTCTTTGCCGCGTTCACCCCGATCGCCCGCCACTTGCGGACCCTGGTGGACGTCGGGCTGGGGTACGTCCGGCTCGGACAGCCCGCCACCACGCTGTCGGGCGGGGAAGCCCAGCGCGTCAAGCTCGCCAGCGAACTGCAGCGCCGCTCGAACGGGCGAAGCATCTACGTGCTGGATGAGCCGACCACCGGCCTGCACTTTGAAGACATCCGCAAGCTCCTGCAGGTGCTGCAGGGGCTGGTGGACAAGGGCAACACGGTGATCACCATCGAGCACAACCTCGACGTGATCAAGAGCGCCGACTGGGTTGTGGACATGGGGCCCGAGGGCGGTTCCGGCGGCGGCCAGATCATCGCCAGCGGCACTCCCGAGCAGGTGGCGGCAGTCGAGGGCAGCCACACCGGGCGCTTCCTGGCGGAGGCGCTCGGCCAGCAGTGAGCCTGCCGGAGGGAAGAAGGTATTCCCGAGCAGGAATGGATTCCGGCGGATCCGCGGATCTGTGGGAAAATGCCCGGGTGACTCAATTGCCTGCGCTGGTACTTTTCGACCTCGACGGAACCCTGGTTGACCCCGCAGGTGCCATCACCACCGGAATAGCCGGCGCCCTCGCGGCGGCCGGCCTGCCGGTCCCGCCGCAGGAAGAACTCGAATCCCTGGTCGGGCCGCCGCTGGGTGAATCTCTGCGCGGCGCCGGCGTCCCGGAGCACCGGCTCGGCGAGGTGATCGCCTTGTACAGGGCGGGCTACCGCCGGTCCGGCATGGCGGCCAGCCGCGTGTACCCGGGCATCACCGGCCTGCTGGAGCGGCTCCTCTCCACCGGCGCTATCCTCGCCGTCGCCACGCAGAAGCCGACCGGGTTGGCGCGGGAGCTGCTGCGGCTGCAGGGCCTGGAGCAGTACTTTGCGGGAATTTACGGAGCCGAGGGTGACGATCCCGCCCCGGCGGAACCCGGGCTGGGCAAGGTGCCGATCCTGCAGGCCGCGCTGGACGCTTTCAGCGACGCGTGCGGCCCGGTGGTCATGGTGGGCGACCGGCTCTACGACGCGGCCGCTGCGCTCCGGCTCGGCATCCCCGCCGTCGGGGTCGGCTGGGGCTTCGCAGCCCCCGGGGAGCTGGAAGCCGCCGGCGCCGTCGTCGTCGTGGATACCGCCGAAGAACTTGAGGCCGCTATTGGGCGGCTGACCGCCGCCGAGCCCGAGGGCGCCCTGGCCGGACGCCCCGGACCGGCCGCATGAGGACGTTCGAAGCGACCCGCGCCTCGTTCCGGGCCGGGTTGCGGCTCAGCTGCCGGCCGACGATTGAAGGCATCGCGAACTTTCCCGCGACCGGCCCGGTGATTGTGGCACCGAACCACCTGTCCTTCCTCGACAGCGTCATCATCCAGGCGATGATGCCGCGGAAGGTGGCCTTTTTCGCCAAAGCCGAATACTTCACCACCCGCGGTCCCAAGGGTGCTGCGATGCGGTGGTTTTTTCACAGCGTCGGCTCGATACCGGTGGAGCGGGGCGAACAGGCCGCCAGCGTGGCCGCGCTGCAGAGCGCCCTGGACGTACTGGACCGCAACGAGGCTTTCGGGATTTATCCTGAAGGAACACGGTCCCGTGACGGCAAGCTCTACCGGGGCCGCACCGGCGTGGGGTGGCTGGCCCTCACGACCGGGGCGCCGGTGCTGCCGGTCGGGCTGATCGGCACCGAACAGCTGCAGCCCGCCGGGAGGATGATGATCCGGCCGAGCCATTTCACGGTCCGGATCGGCAAGCCGCTGTACTTCAAGCGGACCGGGCCGGAGCACTCGTTGCCGGCGCGCCGGTCGGCCACCGACCAGATCATGGACGCGATCGCCGACCTGACCGGCCAGGAACGCTCGAACAGCTACAACAAGACGCCGTCGGCTTGACCGGCCGGACGGCACCCAGGGCCCAGGCGAGGAAGGGAGTGACCGGCCATGGCTAATCCTGCTTCCTACCGTCCGCGGACGGGGGAGATCCCGACCAATCCCGGCGTCTACCGCTTCCGGGACGAGCACCGGCGGGTGATCTACGTCGGCAAGGCGAAGAACCTGCGGTCCCGGCTCAACAGTTACTTCGCCAGCCCCAAGAACCTGCCGCCCAAGACCCATGCGATGGTGCACACGGCGGCTTCGGTGGAGTGGACGATCGTGGGCAGCGAACTGGAGGCCATCCAGCTCGAGTACACGTGGATCAAAGAGTTCACACCGCGCTTCAACATCATGTTCCGGGACGACAAGTCCTATCCCTACCTGGCCGTGACCATGGGGGAGAAGTTCCCGCGCGTGCAGGTGATGCGCGGCGAGCGGCGCAAGGGCGTGAAGTACTTCGGTCCGTACTACCCGGCCAAAGCGATCCGCGAGACCGTGGACACCCTGCTGCGGGTTTTCCCGGTCCGCACCTGCAGCACCGGCGTCTTCAACCGGGCCCAGCGCACCGGCCGGCCGTGCCTGCTGGGCTACATCGACAAGTGCTCGGCGCCTTGTGTGGGACGGATTTCGCCCGAGGACCACAAGGCCCTGGCCGCCGAGTTTTGCGCGTTCATGGGCGGGGAAGCCGACCGGTTTATCCGGGACCTCGAAAAGAAGATGGCCGCGGCGGTGGCCGAACTCGACTACGAGACGGCGGCGCGTCACCGGGACGACATCGCCGCGCTGCGCCGGGTCTTCGAACGCAATGCCGTGGTGCTCACTGAAGACACCGACGCCGACGTGTTCGCCCTGGCCCAGGACGAACTGGAGGCGGCCGTCCAGGTGTTCCACGTCCGCGGCGGCAGGATCCGCGGCCAGCGCGGCTGGGTGGTGGAAAAGGTCGAGGACCAGAGCGACGCCGACCTGGCCGAACACCTGTTGCAGCAGGTTTACGGGGACGCCGACGGGCCGGACCGGATCCCGCGCCAGGTCATGCTGCCGCAGGAACCGGAGAATGCCGCCGAACTGCAGGCCTGGCTCAGCGCACTCCGCGGCAGCAGGGTGCAGATCCACGTGCCGAAACGCGGTGACAAGGCTGCCCTGCTGGCCACCGTGAGGGAGAACGCCGAGCAGGCCCTGGCCCTGCACAAGAGCCGGCGCGCCGGCGACATTACCACGCGCTCGGCCGGCCTCCAGCAGTTGCAGGAGGCACTGGATCTGCCCGTGGCGCTGCTGCGGATCGAATGCTACGACATCTCCCACGTGCAGGGCACCAACGTGGTGGCCTCCATGGTGGTGGTGGAAGACGGGCTGCCCAAGAAGTCCGACTACCGCCGCTTCGCGATCACCGGCGAGGCCGCCCGGGACGACACCTCGGCGATGTATGACGTGATCAGCCGGCGCTTCCGGAACTATCTGGCGGAACAAGGCCACCAGGGCATCCCGGCGGCCGCCGATGCAGGCGAAACCCCTGCCGGGGACGGCGCGGACACCGCCGTCGTGCTTGAAGAGACGCTCACGCCGGCGCCCAAAACCAAGTTCGCCTATCCGCCCAACCTGGTGGTGGTGGACGGCGGGCCGCCCCAGGTGGCCGCCGCTTCCCGCGCGCTGTCGGACCTGGGTATTACCGACGTGTTCGTGGTCGGCCTGGCCAAGCGGCTGGAGGAAGTTTGGCTGCCCGACGACGATTTCCCCGTGATCCTGCCGCGTTCGTCCGAGGGCCTGTTCCTGCTGCAGCGGATCCGCGACGAGGCCCACCGTTTCGCGATTGCCTACCACCGGCAGAAGCGCGGCAAGGCCATGACCGTCTCGGTGCTGGACGGCATCCAGGGCCTCGGGCCGGCGAAACGCAAGGCGCTGCTGAAACATTTCGGCTCGGCCAAGAAACTCAAGGCGGCCAGCGCCGAAGAGCTGCAGCAGGTTCCGGGCATCGGCCCGGCGCTGGCGGCTTCCTTGAAGCGCCAGCTGGCTGCCGGTGCCGCGGAGGAGCCCGCGCCGGCGGTAAATATGGCGACCGGCGAAATCATCGAATCTTAGTTAGGCTAGAGCTTGAATCGAGGAGCGGGGGTCGGGATGGATGGAATGACGATGACGGTGGATGAGGACTTGACGCCGGAAAAGCCGGTGGAATCCGAACTCCTGGTGGTCACCGGCATGTCCGGGGCCGGCCGGACCACGGCGGCGCATGCCCTCGAAGACCACGGCTGGTACGTGGTGGACAACCTGCCGCCGCAGATGCTGGGCACGTTGGCCGAACTGGTTTCGCGGATGCCGCAGTCGCTGCCCAAGCTTGCCGTGGTCGTAGACGTGCGCAGCCAGAGCCTCTTCCGCGACATCCGTGAGGCGCTGCATGCCCTGGCGGCCAGCGGCATCCACTACCGGGTGCTGTTCCTGGACGCCTCCGGGGACGTCCTGGTCCGCCGCTTCGAACAGGGCCGCCGGCCGCACCCGCTGCAGGGTGACGGCCGCATATCCGACGGCATCACCGCCGAACGGGAACTGTTGAGCAGCCTCAAGGACTCGGCCGACCTGGTGGTGGATACCACCGAGATGAACGTCCACGCCCTGGCCACTGCCATCACGGAACTCTTCACCGAATCCGGTCCGATCGTGCTGCGCATCAACGTGGTCAGCTTCGGCTTCAAATACGGGCTGCCGGTGGACGCCAACTTCGTCGCCGACGCCCGCTTCATTCCCAACCCGCACTGGGTCCCCGCGCTGCGCCCGCACACCGGGCTGGACGAGAAGGTCCGCGACTACGTGCTGGTGGACTCCGGGGCTGATGAATTCGTCAACCGCTATGTGGACGCGCTGGAGCCGGTGCTGGAGGGCTACCGCCGCGAGAACAAGCACTACGGCACCATCGCCATCGGGTGTACCGGCGGCAAGCACCGCTCCGTGGCGGTCGCCGAGGAAATCGGGAAGCGGCTGGCCCAGCTGCCGAGCGTCAAAGTCACCGTCCAGCACCGGGACCTGGGGCGCGAATAGTGGCGATCCTGACCGGACCGATGCCGCTGGTTCCCGCCCCGGGGACCTCCCGCAGCCGGACCGGGAAGAGCGGTGCGCCTCCCTCCGTGGTGGCTTTGGGCGGCGGGCACGGGCTCTCTGCCTCGCTGGGCGCGCTGCGGCTGCTCACTACGGAACTGACGGCCATCGTCACGGTGGCTGACGACGGCGGATCCTCCGGCCGCCTGCGCAAGGAGTTCGGCGTCCTCCCGCCGGGAGATTTGCGGATGGCCCTCGCGGCGCTGTGCGATGACACCGACTGGGGGCGGACCTGGCGCGATGTGATGCAGCATCGCTTCAAGTCATCCCCGGGCGCCGAGCCGTCGCTGGACAACCACGCCCTCGGAAACCTGCTGATTGTGACCCTGTGGGAGCTGCTCGGCGACCCCGTTGCCGGCCTGAAGTGGGCCGGCGCCCTGCTGGGGGCCCGCGGGGAGGTGCTGCCGATGGCCACCGTGCCGCTGACCATCGAGGGCGACGTGCTGGTGGAGGGCGAGGACGGGCGGCTGCGCACCGCGCTGATCTCCGGCCAGTCGCGGTTGGCGGCGGCCGGACGCAACAGCCACGTCCACGACGTGCGCCTGCTGCCCGACGACGCCCCGGCCTGCGTCGAGGCACTGAACGCCGTCGAATATGCCGACTGGGTGATCCTCGGGCCCGGCTCCTGGTACACCTCGGTGTTGCCGCACCTGATGCTGAAGGAGATGCGCGAGGCGCTCTGCGACACCCCGGCGCGCCGCTGCCTGACCATGAACCTGTCGGTGGACACCAAGGAAACGTCCGGGATGACGGCCTCGGACCACCTGGCCGCGGTGAGGCGCTGCGCCCCCGGGATGCGTTTCGACGTGGTCTTGGCCGATCCGGCCGTGATTGACGACAAGGGGCGTTTCGAGGATGCCGCGGCCGCGCTGGGAGCACGCGTGGTCTTCGGTAGAGTAGGAAGTTCAGGCGGACGCCCCGTACACGATCCGTTGAGACTGGCGAGTGCCTACCACGACATTTTCGAAGGCCACAAGGATTAGGTAAGGACAAGGTGCATGGCGCTGACCGCAGCAGTCAAGGATGAGCTCGCTCGCCTTGACATCAAGAAGTCCCAGGTCCGGAAGGCGGAGGTCTCGTCGACGCTCCGTTTCGCCGGCGGACTCCACATCATTTCCGGCCGCATCGTCATCGAGGCCGAAGTTGATCTGGCTGCGACCGCCCGGCGGCTGCGCACCGCCATCTCGGAAGTGTACGGCCACAGCGGCGACATCATCGTGGTCTCCGGCGGTGCGCTGCGCCGCGGGAACCGCTACGTCGTGCGCGTGGTGAAGGACGGGGAGTCCCTCGCCCGGCAGACCGGCCTGCTGGACGGCCGCGGCCGGCCGGTCCGCGGCCTGCCCTCCGTGGTCGTCAACGGTTCGGCGGCCGATGCCGAGGCGGTCTGGCGCGGAGCCTTCCTGGCGCACGGTTCGCTGACCGAACCCGGCCGCTCTTCCGCCCTGGAGGTCACCTGTCCCGGCCCGGAAGCGGCGCTGGCGCTGGTGGGCGCGGCCCGCCGGCTCGGGATCGCGGCCAAGGCCCGGGAGGTGCGCGGCGTGGACCGGGTTGTCATCCGCGACGGCGACAGCATCGCGGCGCTCTTGACCCGGATGGGCGCCCATGACGCGCTGATGGTGTGGGAAGAACGCCGGATGCGCAAGGAAGTACGGGCTACCGCGAACCGGCTGGCCAATTTCGACGACGCCAACCTGCGGCGCTCGGCCCAGGCCGCCGTCGCGGCGGGCGCGCGCGTGGAGCGTGCCCTCGAGATCCTCGACGACGAGGTGCCGGAGCACCTGCGCTACGCCGGTGAACTCCGGGTGGCGCACAAGCAGGCCTCCCTGGACGAGCTCGGGCGCCTGGCGGACCCGCCGATGACCAAGGACGCCATCGCCGGCCGGATCCGCCGCCTGCTGGCCATGGCGGACAAGCGGGCGCTGGAGCTGCGCATCCCGGGGACCGAAGCCAACGTGACGCCGGAGATGCTGGACGACTAGGCACGGCACGTCAGTTTGGAGGGAACCATGGGCACGCACGAACTGCACCCCGGCCACGGTTGCGCGGCCTTGGAACCGCGCGTCCGGGCGAGGATCATGGAACTGAACGACTTCATGCATGCCAGCTACGGGGCCGGCGCGGCGGACCCCGCGCCGGTACCGTCCACCGGGCCGACGTCGCCGCCCGCTTCGCCGCCGCCCGCACCGGCGCTTCCGCGCTAACCACCCGGCCGGCAGGCCAACAACATGGCACGGATCGGGGGAGCCCTTCCGGTCACGGCCCATCCACGAGGTAGAGGCTCATGACTACTCGAGTTGGAATCAACGGATTCGGCCGGATCGGCCGCAGCTACTTCCGCGCCGTTCTGGCGCAAGACACGGATCTGGAGGTCGTGGCGGTCAACGACCTGACCGATGCGCATACCCTGGCCCACCTGCTCAAATACGACAGCGTGCTCGGCGTGCTGGCAGAAACGGTCGAGGTGGATGCCGGCAACCTGATCGTCGGCGGCCGGAAGGTCAGCGTCCTGTCCGAAAAGGAACCCGCCGCGCTGCCGTGGAGCGACCTCGGCGTCGACATCGTGATCGAATCCACCGGCAGGTTCAACAAGGGCGGCGGCGCCCGGAAGCACCTTGACGCCGGGGCGAAGAAAGTCCTGATCTCGGCTCCGGCCAAGGACGAGGACATCACCATCGTGATGGGCGTCAATGACGGCGAGTACGACGCCGGTTCCCACCACCTGATTTCGAACGCCTCCTGCACCACGAACTGCCTCGCGCCCATGGCGAAGGTGCTGCACGAGAAGTTCGGCATCGAGCACGGCCTCATGACCACCATCCACGCCTACACCGCCGATCAGAACCTGCAGGACGGGCCGCACCGGGACTTGCGGCGCGCCCGGGCGGCGGCCATCAACCTGGTGCCGACATCAACCGGCGCGGCGAAGGCCATCGGGCAGGTCCTGCCGGAACTGCAGGGCAAGTTGGACGGTTTCGCGGTGCGTGTGCCGGTGCCGACGGGCTCGATGACCGACCTGACCGTCACCGTGTCCCGCGAAACCGACGTGGAAGAGGTTAACGCGGCGTTCAAGGAGGCCGCCGGCGACCCGCACTGGGCCGGGATCATCACGTACACGGAGGACCCCATCGTATCCTCCGATATCGTCACAGACCCGGCGTCTTCGATCTTCGACTCGGGACTGACTAAGGTAATGGGTAATCAGGTGAAAGTTGTTGGCTGGTACGACAACGAGTGGGGCTACTCCAACCGCCTGGTGGACCTGACGGCTCTGATTGCGTCAAAGCTGGCCTAGGTCCCGCCCGTCCCGTCCTCCGCACGAAGGAAGAAATGACTGCACATTCTCTTGATGCCCTGCTGGCCGCCGGGGTCCGCGGACGCCACGTGTTGGTCCGCTCGGACCTGAATGTCCCCCTGGAGGGCGAACTCCCGGACCTGGCGGTCTCCGACGACGGGCGGATCCGGGCGTCCCTGCCGGTCATCGTCAAGCTCGCGGAAGCCGGGGCGCGGGTGGTCGTGACGGCCCATCTAGGCCGCCCCAAGGGCGCACCCGAAGAGAAGTTCTCGCTGCGCCCCGCCGTCGCCCGGCTGAAGGAACTGGCACCGGTCACGGTCAAGTTCGCCGCGGACACGGTGGGCCCGGCCGCCCGGGAGGCGGCCGCGGGGCTGCAGGACGGGGAAGTGCTGGTGGTGGAGAACGTGAGGTTCGACCCCCGGGAAACCAGCAAGGACGACGCCGACCGGGAGGCCTTCGCCGCCGAACTCGCCGCCCTGACCGGCGCCGACGGAGCCTACGTGGACGACGCCTTCGGTGCCGTCCACCGCAAGCATGCTTCGGTCTTCGACATTGCCCGCCGGCTTCCGGCCTACCAGGGCGACCTCGTGCGAACGGAGCTCCAGGTCCTGAACAAGCTCACCGAGGCGCCGCAGCGGCCGTATGTGGTGGTCCTGGGCGGTTCCAAGGTCTCGGACAAGCTGGCCGTGATCGAGAATCTGTTGGGCAAGGCCGACTACCTGCTGGTCGGCGGCGGCATGGTCTTCACCTTCCTGGCGGCCCAGGGCTACAAGGTCGGCTCCAGCCTGCTGGAGCAGGACCAACTGGACACCGTGCGCGGCTACCTCGCACGCGCCAAGGAACTGGGTTGCACGTTCATCCTGCCGACCGACATCGTGGTCGCCGAGAAGTTCGCCGCCGATGCGGCCTGGGAAGTGGTCCCGGCAAACAGCATCGAGTCGGCATCCTTTGGCTCCGCCGGCATCGGCCTGGACATCGGCCCGGAGTCGGCCGAGGCCTTCGCCCACCAGATCCACTCGGCGAACACCGTTTTCTGGAACGGACCGATGGGCGTGTTCGAGTTCGCCGCCTTCGCCAACGGCACCCGCACGGTCGCCAAGGCCCTCACCGGCAGCGACGGCTTCACCGTCGTCGGCGGAGGCGATTCCGCCGCCGCCGTGCGTGCCCTCGGCTTTGACGACGGCGCCTTCGGACACATTTCCACCGGCGGCGGCGCCAGCCTCGAATACCTCGAGGGCAAGACCCTGCCCGGCCTGGCGGCACTGGAGAACTGATCGAGCGGCATCTCCTGCCGCCCCGGGCGGCAGGAGATGCCGGCATCGCCCAGGCCCGCGCCGCCGCGCGGCGCCTCCGGATTGCCCCGCCACACCGCTCAGCACGGCGTCCACCGCGGCGCCCCCGACAGATGGAGACCTCAGTGACCAGCTCGACCAACGGAAAGTTTGACCGCACCCCGCTGATCGCCGGCAACTGGAAGATGAACATGGACCATGTCCAGGGCATCACCCTCTTGCAGAAACTGGCGTGGACGCTCAGCGATGCCCGGCACGACTATGCCCGGGTCGAGGTCGCCGTGTTCCCGCCGTTCACCGATCTGCGCGGCGTGCAGACGCTGGTCAATGGCGACGATCTGAAGCTGGTTTACGGCGCCCAGGACCTCTCGCCGCACGACGCCGGCGCCTACACCGGTGACATCTCCGGGCAGTTCCTGGCCAAGCTGGGCTGCCGGTACGTGCTGGTCGGGCATTCCGAGCGGCGCGAGATCCACGGCGAGGACGACACGTTGCTCAACGGGAAGCTGAAGGCGGCCTACCGGCACAAGCTGACCCCGGTGCTGTGCGTCGGCGAAGGCCTCGCGGTGCGCCAGGCCGGGAACCATGTGGAGCACACGCTGGGTCAGTTGCGGGCCGATGTGGCAGGCCTGGACGCCGGTCAGGCCGCCCGACTGGTCATCGCCTACGAACCGGTGTGGGCGATCGGCACCGGGGAAGTGGCCGGTCCCGAGGACGCCCAGGAGATGTGCGCCGCCATCCGCGCGGAGATGGCCGTCCTCTTCGATGACAGCGTGGCGGCCGGGGTGCGGTTGCTCTACGGCGGCTCCGTGAAGGCGGCGAACGCGGCCGCGATCCTGAACGAGCGCGACGTGGACGGCGTGTTGGTCGGTGGCGCCAGCCTGGACGCAGGCGAATTTGCTAATATTGTCAGGTTCGAACAACACCTGCTGACAAAGTGATGTCTGCCCGCCACTGGGATATCCCGACAGCTGACGAAAGGCCACTGTGGAAGCTCTGAAGATCACGCTGCAAATCCTGCTCGGCATCACGAGCCTGCTGCTGACCCTGCTCATCCTGCTCCACAAGGGGCGCGGCGGCGGCATGTCCGACATGTTCGGCGGCGGCATGACCACCAGCCTGGGATCGTCCGGCGTCGCGGAGCGCAACCTCAACCGGTTCACGGTGGTCCTCGGGCTGGTCTGGGGCACGGTCATCGTGGCCCTGGGCCTCATGATGCGTTTCAGCGCGGAATCCTGACCGACGCTTCCGGGGCCCGGCGCCGCTCCCGGCTCCGCTCCCGGCTCCGCTCCCGGCTCCGCTGTCCGGGACCGGCGGGCCGACGACTTGGCCCAACCCCTTAACCCTTCGCTGTTCGACCCGTAGACTGGTGCCCGATGCAGGGGGCATCGATTCTTCTCAGCGGGGGAGCAAACATGGTTGATCCGTCGAATTCTTTCCGCGCGGTCCGGGTGGGCTCCGAATCGGGTGCCGGGCTCGCAGGCTGGCAGGCTGTGACCGGGCGGACGGTAGTTCCGGTGACCAAGGTTCCCGTCACGTATTGGTGTCCGAAGGGACACGAGACCACGCCGGTCTTCGCCAATCTGAGCGAAGCCGACATCCCGCCGTCCTGGGACTGCCCGCACTGCGGCCAGACGGCGGCCAGGGAACCGGGCGCGTACGTCACCGACGCCCGCAGCAGCGACGAGCCCTACAAGAGCCATCTGGAGTATGCGAAGGAACGGCGCAGCCCTGACGAGGCGGAGGCCGTGGTTGAACAGGCGCTCGAGAAGTTGCGGCGCCGGCGCCGGGAGGCGCGCTAGCGGTCGAACCCGCCGGCCCGGCCGCCGCCCGGAGCAACTGCTGTCAGCCGTCGCCTCTCTCGGCCGCGGACAGCAGTGCGTCGGGCAGCTTGGACGCGGCGTCCCGGTCCAGCAGCCACACGGTGCGTTTGCGCCCGCGGGCACCGGCGGCGGGAACCTGCACCGGGTTGGCGCCGGCGAGGGCGAGTCCCACGGCGCCGGCCTTGTCCTGGCCGCCCACCACCAGCCAGACTTCGTCCGCGGAGTTGATCGTCGGGAGCGTCAGGGACACGCGCTCCGGAGGTGGTTTCGGCGCATCGGTCTCGCCGATCACGGACCGCTCTTCCTCGCGGATGCCGCCCATCTCGGGGAACAACGAGGCGATGTGCGCATCCGGCCCGACGCCCAGCAGCAGCACGTCGAACCTCGGCACCGGGCCGCTGGTGCCCTCCTCGGCCGCGGCCTGGCGCAGCGCCGCGGAATAGGCCACGGCGGCCGCGTGGGGGTCGGCGTGTTCTCCGGCGGCCCCGAAGGGGTGCACCCGGGCCGGGTCCAGGGGGAGCGCGTCCAGCAGCGCTTCGCGTGCCTGCCGTTCGTTGCGGTCGCGGCTGTCCTTGGGGACGAACCGCTCGTCGCCCCACCAGATGTTCACCTTGGACCAATCGAAGCCGGCGGGGGTATCGACGGCGGCTACCGCCTTCAAGGTGTTGATGCCCAGGCTGCCGCCGGTGAGCACCACCGTGGCGTCGCCGCGGGCGGCTTGGGCCGCCGCCAGGCGCTCCACCAGCCTCCGGGCCACCGAGCCGGCGACGGCGGCGGTGTCGGGGTGGACGATGACGTGTGGTTCAGCGGTCACTGCGGCGCACGCTCCTCAAATTGGTTCGGGGCAATCCGTGTATCAGCACCTCGCCGAACACTTCGTCCGGGTCCAGCCGGCGCAGTTCCTCGGCCAGGCATTCCTCCAGCGGGCGGCGCGGCAGCGTAATACGCTGCACCGGCAGGCCGGGCATGATCAGTTCGGCCACGGACGGGCCGGGACGCAGGATCCGGATGTCGCCGGTCGTCCGTGAAATGCGCACGCCCCTGATGCCGGTCCCCGCCGTGTCCTCCACGATGGTCACCGGCGCGTTCAGTGCCAGCGTCAGCCACGCCGCCAAGAGGACGGTGCTGGGGGAGTCCGAGGCGCCCTCCACGGCAACCGAGGTGACCGGGGCAGGTTCCAGCTGGTCAAAGACGGCGGCCAGCTGCACGCGCCAACTGGTCAGCCGCGTCCAGGCCAGGTCCGTGTCGCCGGCGGTATAAGTCTCGCGCAGGCTGAACAGCGCCTGCTGCGGGTCCGGCTCCTTGTCTGAATCCGTGATGCGGCGGTGCGCAATCCGGCCGATGGACGTGCGCGAAGCATCCTTCGGCATGCCGTGCGGCCACCAGGCGACGATCGGGGCGTCGGGCAGCAGCAGCGCGGCCACGAGGGACTCGCTCTCGGCTGCCAGCTGGCCGTAGCCGTACAGCACCACCACCTCGGCCGCTCCGGCGTCGCCGCCGACCCGGATTTGGGCATCCAGCTTGGTCTCCGCCTCCGACCCGGCGTCGACCAGGGCGATGATCCGGCAGGGATGTTCCCGGCTCGCGGCGTTGGCGGCGAAGATGGCCTCTTCTTCGTACCCGAGCGAGGTCACGACCACCAGGGTCAGCACGCGCCCCAGGGCCACAACGCCGCCTTGTTCCCGCATGGCCACGATTTCCTTGGAGACCTTCGATGTGGTGGTGTCCTTGAGCTCTTTGATCACGGCCTTCTCCAAGTGCGTCCGTCGCGGGCCAGCAGCTCATCGGCCGACGCCGGTCCCCAGCTGCCGGGGGAGTAGGGTTCCGGCCGGGTACGGCTGTTGGCCCAGTACTCCTCGAACGGGTCCAGGATCTTCCAGGACAGCTCGACTTCCTGGTGGCGGGGGAACAGCGGCGGCTCGCCGAGCAGGACGTCCAGGATCAGCCGTTCGTAGGCCTCCGGACTGGACTCGGTGAACGCGTGCCCGTAGCCGAAGTCCATGGTGACGTCCCGGACCTCCATTTGCGTGCCGGGCACCTTGGACCCGAAGCGCATGGTGACGCCCTCGTCCGGCTGGACACGGATCACCACCGCGTTCTGGCCGAAGTCGTCCTCGTGGTGGTTCGGGAACAGCAGGTTCGGCGCGCGCTTGAACACCACCGCAATCTCCGTGACCCGGCGGCCCAGGCGCTTGCCGGCACGCAGGTAGAACGGCACGCCGGCCCAGCGCCGGGTGTGGATGTCCAGCCGCAGCGCGGCATAGGTCTCGGTGACCGAGTCCGGGTTGAAGCCTTCTTCTTCCAGGTACCCGGCCACTCTCTCACCGCCCTGCCACCCGCCGGTGTACTGGCCGCGGGCCGAATGGGCCGACAGGTCCTCGGGGAGCTTGACGGCGGCCAGCACCTTTTCCTTTTCCGTCCGCAGGTCCTCGGCGTTGAAGGAAATGGGTTCCTCCATGGCGGTCAGGGCGAGCAACTGCAGCAGGTGGTTCTGGATGACGTCGCGCGCCGCCCCGACGCCGTCGTAATAGCCTGCGCGGCCGCCGATGCCGATGTCTTCCGCCATGGTGATCTGCACGTGGTCCACGTAGTTCGCGTTCCAGAGCGGCTCGAACAGCTGGTTGGCGAAGCGCAGGGCCAGGATGTTCTGGACCGTCTCCTTGCCCAGATAGTGGTCGATCCTGAACACCGCGTCCGGCGGGAAGACCGATTCGACGATGTTGTTCAGTTCGCGTGCGGACTGAAGGTCATGCCCGAAGGGCTTCTCGATGACAACCCGCCGCCAGGGCATGCCGTCGACTTCCTCCGGTGCCTGGGCCAGGCCGTGCGAGGAGAGCATCTTGCACACCTGCTCGAAGGCCTTGGGCGGAATCGAGAGGTAGAAGGCGTGGTTGCCCTGCGTCCCGCGCTGCTCGTCCAGCTCTTCCAGGGTGCCGCGGAGCTGCTCAAAGGCATCCTCGTCGTCGAAGGCGCCCTGGACGAACCGGATGCCCGCCGCCAGGTGCGTCCAGATGTCCTCGCGGAACGGGGTGCGGGCATGCCGCTGCACGGATTCCTTCACCTGAGCCGCGAACTCGTCGTCGTCCCACGGCCTGCGGGCAAAACCGACCAGCGCGAAGCTCGGCGGCAGCAGCCCGCGGTTCGCCAGGTCGTACACCGCCGGCATGAGCTTCTTGCGGGCAAGGTCTCCGGTGACCCCGAACAGCACCAGGGAACAGGGGCCGGCAATGCGGTCGAGCCGGCGGTCGCGCGGGTCCCGGAGCGGGTTGGTTGGACGCCGCCGTCGTTCGGAAGGGGCCATTACTGCTTTCCACCCAGTCGGGACACCGCGTCCATCACCTGGCGCACACCGGCGGCCCGGTCCGCCAGATGCAGGCGCAGGACGGGGCGGCCGCCCTCCCGCAGCACGTTGGCGTCGCCGGCGGCCTGGGCATCGATCAGTTCGCCGAAGCTGAACTCGCGTCCCGGAATGGGGATGTCCGTCGCGGCCTCGCCGGTCAGCTGCAGGTAGACCCCGATGCCCGGCCCGCCCTTGTGGAACTGCCCGGTGGAGTGCAGGAACCGCGGGCCCCAGCCGAAGGTGACGGGCCGTCCGGTCGCCTCGGCCAGCAGGGGCCGGATGCGTTCCAACTCGGCCTGGCCGAAGCGGTCAAGGTAGGCCTGCACGCTCACGTAGCCGTCCGGCCCCAGGTGGCCCAGCAGGCCACGCAGCGCGTCGTCCAGCGACGCACCCATGGCCAGGCCGCTGCCGCGCACCTGGACGGAGCCGTCGGTGAAGTCGGGCAGCGCCGCTGCCGGGCGTTCGTCCAGCAGTCCGCGTGCCGCGGCCTTCGCCGCCTCGACGTCCGGCTGGTCGAAGGGGTTGATGCCCAGCAGGCGGCCGGCCACCGCCGTGGCGTATTCCCACAGCAGCAGCTGGCTGCCCAGGCTCCCGCCCACGGCAACCTCGTCGGCTCCGACCGTCACCTCGTGATCGGGGGAGACCAGCCGGACCACCAGCACATCCTTGGCTCCCGAGACGGTCTCCGGGTCGCCGGCGTTGACCACCACCGGCAGCAGTCCGGTTCCCTGTTTCCCGGTGGACTCGGCGATCAACTGCTCGGCCCAGTCCGCGAAGCCGACGATTCCGGAACCGTCGTCGGCGATGGCTACCTTGTTGCGCAGCGGCTCCGTGCCGGCCAGCGCGGCGCCCAGGGCCAGGGCCATGTTGTCGGCGGAATCCTCGGAGAGCACCTCGGCGGCCTCTTCGGCGTCGTCGAGCAGCCTCTCGATGTCCACGCCGGCCAGTCCGGCAGGGACCAGCCCGAACGCTGTCAGCGCGGAGTACCGTCCGCCGACGTTGGGGTCGGCGTTGAACACCGCACGGTACCCGGCTTCCCGCGCCGCCTCATCCAGCGGGGAGCCGGGATCGGTGACCACGATGATGCGTGAGGCGGCGTCCAGCCCGGCGTCGGCGAAAGCCTGCTCGAAGACACGGCGCTGGGAATCGGTTTCCAGCGTGGAACCGGACTTGGAGGACACTATGATGGCGCTGTCGGCCAGCCGTTCGGCCAGCGCGGCACCCACCTGCTGGGGATCCGTGCTGTCGAGCACGGTGAGCTCCACGCCGGCGGTATTGGCGATCACTTCGGGCGCCAGCGAGGAGCCGCCCATCCCGGCCAGCACAAAGCGCGTCACGCCCTCGGCCGCAAGCTCCTTGCGCAGCTCCAGGATCTCCGGAACCAGCGGCCGGGACAGCGCCGCCGCATCGACCCAGCCGAGGCGGACGGCCGCCTCGGCTTCTGCCTCCGGGCCCCACAGGGTGTTGTCCTGCGTCGCGATGCGGGACGCGACGCGGTCCTCCACCAGGGTGCCGATATGACGGCGGACGGCGGCCAGTGCGGCTCCCGACGCTTCGAAAGCCAGCGAACTCATGACTGCCGGGCTCCGTGCACCGAGTCGAGGGCGTTCTGGACGGTCTCCCGCAACTGCTGCCAGCTGGCCACGAACTTCTCCAGGCCCTCCTCCTCGAGCAGTTCCACCACCTCGTTATAGGAAATTCCGGCCTGCGCGATGTCGTCCAGCACCTTGTTCGCTTCCGCGTAGGTGCCGGTGACCCGGTCTCCCTCGACCTTCCCGTGGTCGGCGAGGGCTTCCAGCGTCGGCTCCGGCATGGTGTTGACCACGTTCGGGGCCACCAGTTCGGTGACGTACAGGGTGTCCGGGTAGTCCGGGTTCTTCACGCCGGTGGAGGCCCACAGCGGCCGCTGCGGCCGGCCGCCGGCAGCGGCCAGCACCTGCCAGCGTTCGGTCGCGAACTGCTCCTCGTAGATCTGGTACGCGAGGCGGGCGTTGGCGACGCCGGCCTTGCCCTTCAACGCGGCCGCCTCCGCGGACCCGGCGGCGTCCAGGCGCTTGTCGATCTCGGTATCGACGCGGGAGACGAAGAACGAAGCCACCGAGTGGATGGTCGACAGGTCCTTGCCGTTTTCCTTGGCCTGCTCCAGGCCCAGCATGAAGGCGTTGATCACTTCGCGGTAGCGCTGCAGCGAGAAGATCAGCGTCACGTTGACGCTGATGCCGAGCGCGAGGGTCTCGGCGATGGCCTCCAGGCCTTCGCTGGTGGCCGGGATCTTGATGAAGGCATTGGTGCGGCCCACGGCCTTGTGCAGATGCTGCGCCTCGGCGGCCGTGCCGTGCGCGTCACGGGCCAGCCGCGGATCCACCTCAATCGACACGCGGCCGTCGACCCCCTCCGTATCGGCGGCGAGCGGGGAGAACAGGTCGCAGGCCTCGGCCACGTCGGACGTGGTGATGGCGAAGACCGCCGTATCCACGTCCGCGCCGTCGGCGGCCAGTTGCTGGACCTGCGCTTCGTAGCTGCGGCCGTCCTGCAGGGCGGCGGCGAAGATGGAGGGGTTGGTGGTGACGCCCACCACGTTCCGTTCGTCGATCAGGGCCTTCAGGGTCCCGGAGTTGATCCGCTCCCGCGAAAGGTCGTCGAGCCAGATGGAAACGCCCGCGTCGGAGAGTGCCTGGGTATTCGGGTTGGACATTGCGTCCTCCTTAGGAATCGGTGGTCTGGGAGAGCGAGTCGCGGGCGGCCTCGACAACAGCCTCGGCCGTGAGTCCGAATTCGCGGAACAGGGTCTTGTAGTCGGCGGAGGCGCCGTAGTGCTCCAGGGACACGCTGCGGCCGGCGTCGCCGACCAGGCCGTCCCAGCACTGCGCGATGCCGGCTTCAACCGACACGCGGGCCTTGATGCCGGCCGGGAGTACGGACTCGCGGTAGGCGGGGTCCTGCCGGTTGAACCACTCGAGGCAGGGGACGGAGACCACGCGGGTGGCGATGCCGTCGGCCTGCAGCGTTTCGCGGGCCTGGACGGCCAGCTGCACCTCGGAACCGGTGGCGAGCAGGATCACCTGCGGCGTCGTGTCCGTGCCGCCGGACTGCGCCTCGGCCAACACGTAGGCGCCCTTTGCCACGTTCTCGGCGGAGGCGAAGCCGTTCTCGCCGCGCTCGTAGACGGGCAGGTTTTGCCGGGTGAGCACGATGCCGGCCGGGTTGCTGTGGTTCTCCAGCACGGCCTTCCAGGCCTGCGCCACCTCGTTGGCATCGGCCGGGCGGACGACGTCGAGGCCCGGAATGGCACGCAGGCTTGCCAGCTGCTCCACCGGCTGGTGGGTCGGTCCGTCTTCACCCAGCCCGATGGAATCGTGCGTCCACACATAGATGGAGGGAACGCCCATCAGGGCGCCCAGCCGGATGGCCGGCCGCTGGTAGTCGCTGAAGATCAGGAACGTGCCCGAGAAGGCGCGGGTGTTGGAGCTGAGCACAATGCCGTTCACGATGGAAGCGGCCGCATGCTCGCGGATGCCGAAGTGCAGCACCCTGCCGTACGGCCCGCCGGACCACATATCGGTCTGCCGCGACTCGGGAACGAACGACGGGGAGCCTTCGATCGTGGTGTTGTTGGACTCGGCCAGGTCCGCCGAACCGCCCCACAGCTCCGGCAGCACCGGGCCGATGGCGTTGAGCACCTTGCCGGAGGCGGCCCGGGTCGAGACGTCCTTGCCGGCCGGGAACTCGGGCAGCGCCGCCTCCCAGCCTTCCGGCAACTCGGACGCCTGCACACGGTCCAGCAGCGCGGCGTTCTCCGGGTTGGCCTCGCGCCAGGCCTGGTAGCCGGACTCCCAGTCCGCGCGGGCCTGCTTGCCGCGGACGGCCACCTGCCGGGCGTGATCCAGGACCTCCGGCTCGACCGCGAAATGCTGCTCCGGATCGAAGCCGAGCACCTCCTTGACGGCGGCGACCTCCTCGGCACCCAGGGCGGAGCCGTGGATCTTGCCGGTGTTCTGCTTCTTGGGGGCGGGCCAGCCGATGATGGTGCGCAGCGAGATGATCGAGGGCCGGGACGTCTCGGCCTTCGCAGCCTTCAAGGCCTCGAACAGGGCCGGGACGTCTTCGACGTATTCGCCGGTCTCGGTCCAGTCGACCCGCTGGGTGTGCCAGCCGTACGCCTCGTACCGCTTGAGCACGTCTTCGCTGAAGGCGATGTCGGTGTCGTCTTCGATCGAGATCTTGTTGTCGTCGTAGAGCACCACCAGGTTGCCCAGCTCCTGATGGCCGGCCAGGGAGGAGGCCTCCGACGTGACGCCCTCCTGCAGGTCGCCGTCGGACGCGATCACCCAGACCGTGTGGTCGAACGGGCTCTCGCCGGCGGCAGCATCGGCGTCGTACAAGCCGCGGGTGCGGCGCTGCGCATAGGCGAAGCCGACGGCGGAGGCGAGCCCCTGGCCCAGCGGGCCGGTGGTGATCTCGACACCCGGGGTGTGCTTGTACTCCGGGTGGCCCGGCGTGAGCGATCCCCAGGTCCGCAGCGCCTTCAGGTCCTCCAGTTCCAGGCCGTAGCCGGAGAGGAACAGCTGGATGTACAGCGTCAGCGAGGTGTGGCCGGGGGAGAGGACGAACCGGTCGCGCCCCACCCAGTGCGGATCGGTGGGGTCGTGGCGCATGAACTTCTGGAAGATCAGGTACGCGGCCGGGGCCAGGCTCATGGCGGTGCCGGGGTGGCCGTTGCCGACCTTCTCGACTGCATCCGCAGCGAGGACACGCACCGTGTCCACCGCCCGCTGGTCCAGCGATGTCCAGGACAATTCCTGATCTTCCATGTGTGGCACCGGGTGGGCCCCTTTCTGATCTACGTCTAGGCGGCAGCCGACGGTCCGGAAAACAGCCGTGGCCGCGGACCGATTGGGCCATTCGCCGTTGTTGCTGCCTCAAGCTTGTTGCGCCCATAACCGCGGATTGGCGCTCCTTCCCCACTCTATCCGTTGCGTCTGCAATGCGCAGGACGTGGTGCAGTGCCAGCAGTCACAGCGGTCACTGTTTGACGCCAGCGGCCGCCCCGGGCCCGCGCTGGTTTCGGCGAGGGCGGGCGACACCCGTTTCCACGGGCAGGAAACCGGTTTCTACGAGACATAGAAGGAGTATGATGTAGGTGCACCTTGGCCCGTCCTTAACGGCTGGGCGCTTTCGTGTGTCAGACGAACTCCAGCAGAACTGAGTGGTTTTTCCTTGAATATCCAGACCGTTCCGGACCAGGCGTTGGCCGTTCCGGCCAAGCCCGGCTTCTCGCGCAAGGCCAAGGCCTACCTGTCGCTCACGAAGCCCCGCGTGATGGAACTTCTGCTGGTGACCACCCTGCCCACCATGATCTTCGCCCAGGGCGGTTTCCCCGACCTCTGGCTGATGGCTGCCACGATGGTCGGCGGTGCCCTCGCCGCCGGCGCGGCCGGGTCCTTTAACTGCTACATCGACCGGGACATGGACAAGCTCATGCACCGGACCGAGAACCGCCCGCTCGTGACCGGGGAACTGACTCCGCGCGAGGCGCTGGTGTTCTCCTGGGTGCTCGCCGTGGTGGCCGTGGCGCTCCTCTGGTTCGGGGCTAATCCGCTGGCCGGCATGCTGGGCGTCGGCGCGATCTTCTTCTACGTCGTGATCTACACGCTGATCCTCAAGCGCCGCACCTCGCAGAACATCGTCTGGGGCGGCGCCGCCGGGTGTTTCCCCGTGCTCATCGCCTGGGCCGCGGTGACCAACACGGTGGCGTGGCCGGCGGTGATCCTGTTCATGGTCATCTTCCTGTGGACGCCTCCGCACTACTGGCCGCTGTCCATGAAATACAGCGACGACTACAACGCGGCCAACGTGCCGATGCTCGGCGCGATCGCCAGCGCACGGCAGGTCTCCGTGCAGGTTGTCCTCTATGCCTGGGCCACCCTGGTCTGCTCGCTGCTGCTGGCTCCGGTCGGCGGCGCCGGCTGGGTTTACACCATCGTGGCCCTGCTCAGCGGTTCCTGGTTCGTCTACGAATCGCACCGGCTCTACGCGCTGACCAAGCGCGGAACCGAAAGCACCGCCGTCACGAACAAGAGCGCCATGCGCGTGTTCCATGGTTCCATCAGCTACCTCACGGTGCTGTTCCTGGCCCTGGCCCTGGATCCCTTTATCGGCGGTCCCGTCTTCGGCTAGGCGCAACCCGCCCGACGCCGGCCTGCTGCCTCCCGGCGGTGCGCCGGGGGCCCTGCTGCCCCGTGCCGGGCCCTGCGGGGGCGGCCCTGCTGCCCTAAGATTGCGGCATGAATCCCTTCCGCGGCCTGATTGCCTATCCGGTGACCCCCTTCCATCACGACGGCGGCGTCAACCTCCCGGAGCTGATCCGCCATATCGCGGCCGTGAGCGAGGCGCCCGTCGACGCGATCACGGTGCTGGGCAGTTCGGGCAACTTCGCGTATCTGGACCGCGCGGAACGACGGGATGTCGTCACGGCGGCGGTGGAGGCGGTTAAGGCGGTCCGGCCCGGGCTGCCGGTGTGCGTCGGCGTGAGCGCGGTGGGCACCCGTGAACTCCTGCAGAACATCGACGACGCCAACGCGGCCGGTGCCGACGGCCTCCTGGTCTCCACGGTGTCCTACTATCCCCTGACGGACGAGGAAGTAGCGGCCCAGTGTGTTGCGGCTGCCCGCCGGTCCGGCCTCCCCGTTTGCCTGTACAGCAATCCCCGCACCACGCAGTTCAGCTTCAGCCTGGAGCTCGTGGCCGAGCTGGCCGCGGAACCCAACATCGTGGCCGTGAAAGAATCGGCACCCTCCGCCGAAGTATTCCGCGGCCGATATGAAGAACTCCGCGGCCTGCTGCCGGTCGGGGCCGGCGACTTCAGCCACGGCATGAGCGGCGACGCGCTGATCGCCGACGCCGACTTCGCGGCCGACGCGTGGCACGGCGGGCCGATCGCCGTGTTGCCGGCGCATTACCGGGTGTTGCGCGACGCCGTGGTAACCGGCGATGAGGAAACCGCCGCCGCGGCACGGGCCGCGTTGGCTCCGCTCATGGCCTATTTCGCGTCGCTGCGCCCGCTCAGCAATCTCTACTCGCTGGCGAGGGCCGCCGGGATCGATGCGGGCGATCCGCGGCTGCCGCTGCACCCATTGCCCGGGAGCAGCCGCCGCGAACTCGCGCGCCTCCTGGAGGATATCGAGGCGTTCCGCCCGGCAAACCGGGCGCCGGCAGGACAGTAGCGCCCGCCCCGCCGCCCGGCCGGACTAGAGCGGGAACTTGCCCGTCGACCGGCGGACTAGAGCGGGAACTTGCCCGTCGACCGGCGGACTAGAGCGGGAACTTGCCCGTCGAACGGTCCCAGACGTTCGTGGCCGCGACGGTCAGCAGGGCGGACCCGAGCATGTGCAGCAGCACGAGGCCGACGGGCAGGCCGGTGAAGTGCTGGAGGTAACCGATGCCGCCTTGCAGCACGACCACGGCGGCCAGCCACCAAAGAGCGGTGCGCAGTTGCGGGGAGGTGGCGCGGCGGTAGGCGAGCACCAGCGCCAGCACTATGGCCGCGACCAGCAGGTAGACCGGCACCACGTGGATCCGCGTGACCAGGTCGGCGCTGAAGTCGTGCCGCGGGGCACTGGCGTCGCCGGCATGCGGGCCGGTGCCGGTCACGATCGTGCCCAGCAGGATGGAGGCAGCGGAGGTAGCGGCGATGGTCCAGCCCAGGGTTGCCTGGATGCGCGGGACCGGAGCGACGGCCACGGCGGAGCGGCCGCGCAGGTACATGCCGGTGCGGTTCACCAGCAGCGTGGCCACGGCCACCAGTGCCGCCGAGGCCAGGAAGTGCAGGCTCACCACCCACGGGTTAAGGTCGGTCCATACGGTGATGCCGCCGATCAGGGCCTGCACCGGAATGACGCACAGCAGGGCCACCGCCAGGCCGAACAGGGTGCGGTGCGAACGGCGCATCCGCCACAGCGACACGAGCATGGCCACGGCGATAATGACCAGGATGAACGTCAGCGTGCGGTTGCCGAATTCGATCAGCCCGTGGATGCCCATCTCCGGCGTCGGCGTCATCGAACCGGGCACGCAGTTGGGCCACTCGGAGCAGCCCAGGCCGGACTTGGTCAGCCGCACGGCGCCGCCGGTGATGATGATGCCCATCTGCGATACCAGCGAGGCGATGGCCAGCCCGTGCACGGTTCGAGTGACCGAGACGGGCAGCCGATCCTTGAGGTCGCGGGACTTCGGGGTGGCGGTGGTCATTGACTTAGCTCCATTTGAACCAGCGGATGGCGGCAAGGCTGGCCACTACGGTCCAGGCCAGCAGCACGATTGAGGCGGTGAGATTGAACTGCGCGTCGATCAGGGCGCTGCGCAGGGCGTCGCCCAAGGCCGTCGAGGGCAGCACGTGGGCGGCCGGCTCGAAAACGTCGGGCCAACTGGCCACCGGAAAGAGGATACCCCCGGCCGCCGCCAACAGCACCCACAGCAGGTTGGTGATCGCCAGCGTGGCTTCCGGCCGGACGGTACCGGCGATCAGGAGGCCCAGCGAGGTGAAAGCAGCGGCACCGAGCACCAGTTGCGCGGTCGCCGGCAGGAGGCCGCCGAGCGCGGGCTGCCATCCGAGGAAGACGAGGGCTGTCCCGCCCACCACCACCACCTGGATGACCATGATGGCCAGCACGGCGAGGATCTTTCCCAGGATCAGGCCGCTCTGTCCCAACGGCGTGGTGGACAGGAAGCGGAGGACCCCGTAGCGGCGGTCGAAGCCGGTGGCGATTCCCTGGCCGGTCAGGGCCGTGGATACCGTGCACAAGGCCAGGACGCCCGGGGCGGCCATGGCGATCCTGTCGTCGGTGAAGGTGTCCAGCAGCGGCGTGACGGTCAGGCCGATGAGCGCCAGGAGCGGCAGGATGATGGCGATCAGCAACTGCTCGCCGTTGCGCAGCATGCCCAATGTCTCGTAGCGGCCCTGCAGGGCGATCCGGCGGAACAAGGCGGCGGGCGCGCTCATCGCAGGTCCTTCCCGGAAATATCGAGGAAGACATCTTCCAGTGAGCGCGGTGCCATGTGGATGGACGCCGGCATGACATTGTGGGCCGCCCACTCCGCCGCCAGTGCGGCCAGCAGCGCGGGGGTTATGTGGCCGGCCACCATGTAGCGGCCGGGAACGTTTTCGACGGCGGCGAACGGCTCGGGCAGGGTGAAGGACAGGCCCGGGGCGGCATCGAAGGTCAGCAGGCGTTCGACGCCGGCGCTCTCGTCCGTGGCCGCCGTGAGTTCGGCCACCGTGCCGTGCACCACGGTCCTGCCGGCATCGATGATGAAGACGTAGTCGGCCAGCCGCTGCGCGTCGTCCATCAGATGCGTGGTGAGGATGATGCCCAGCCCCTCGGCCCGCAGTTCCTGGATCAGGTCGAACACCACCGCCCGGGACTGCGGATCCAGGCCCGCGCTCGGTTCGTCCAGGAAGAGGACCTCCGGATCGCCGACCAGCGCGGCGGCCAGCGCGACCCGCTGCTTTTGGCCGCCGGAAAGCCTGCGGATGGGTGTGTTGGCGAAGCCGTTGATACCCAGCCGCTCCGCCAGTTCGTCCACGCTGCGGGGGTCCCGGTACATCCCGGCAACATGCTGGAGCAGGGCCAGCGGCCGGATGGCCTGCGGCAGGCCGCCTTCCTGCAGCATGACGCCCACCCGGCTGCGCAGCCCGGCTCCCGCCTGGTAGGGATCCTGGCCGAGCAGGCGGACCGTCCCGCCGTTGGGGCGCATCAGGCCCTGCGCGCAGGCTAAGGTGGTGGTCTTGCCCGCGCCGTTGGGCCCGAGCAAGGCCGTGACCTGCCCGGGATAGGCGCGCAGGTGGACCCCATCGATCACGCGGATCATCTTGTTGTCCAGGGCCTCCACCGGTCCCAGATCTTTCACGAGTCCCTGGATGTCCAGGCAGGGTTCGGAGGTAGGCACCCGAACATTCTACGGGACGTAGAGCGGTCGACGCAGAGCACGCTTCGCTAAGGCCTGCCTTACTGGTAGCGCGGAATAGAATACGTCATGATTGTGTTGTGTATTCCATGACCAGTAGTGCTTCTTTGCGTGCCCAGGCACCGGAGTCCGAGGAGCGGACCCGGGACCGGGTGTTGAATGCCGTTTTGGAACACGGACCCGTCAGCGCCGCCGGGCTCGGCGAGATACTGGGCTTCACGCCCGCGGCCGTGCGGCGCCATCTGGATGCGCTGTCCCGCAAGGGCCTGATCGAGGTCAAGCTCACCGCGAATTCGGCCACCGGTGCCGGTCGCCCGGCCCGCAAGTACGTGCTGAGCCGGCAGGGCCAGACGCGCCTCGGCAACGACTACCTGGATATTGCGCGCACCGCATTGGCGGCCCTGGGCGAGGCCGCCGGCCGCGAGGCGGTCGCTGAGTTCGCGCGGAACCGATACCGGGACATGGAAGAACGCTACCGCCCGGTGGTGGAGGCGGCAGGGCCCGGAATTGAAGAGCGGGCCAAGGCGCTGGCGGAGGCGCTGAGCGCCGACGGCTTCGTCGGGTCCACCAACGTGGTGGGAACCCAGGCGCCGCACAGCACCATGCTGGCCGTTCAGCTGTGCCAGGGGCACTGCCCTGTGCAGCAGCTGGCAGCGGATTTCCCGGATTTCTGCGACAGCGAAACCGAAGTTTTTTCCCGGCTGCTCGGGGTGGATGTCAGGCGACTGTCCACGCTGGCCAGCGGGGGACATGTGTGTACGACCCACATCCCGGTGGGTCGAACAAGGTCTGCGGTTCGACCCGTCGAACCGGCGACAGGCACGAGACGAGTATCCATCAATCTGCAAGAGAGGCCGTGATGACGGACCAAGTGGATCAGAGCATGAGGAACGCGGTCGGGACGACCGATGTAGCCGACACCACCATTTCCGAAATCCTGGAAAAGAACCCCGAGCTGCATGGCATCGGGACCTACGAATACGGCTGGGCCGACGCCGACACCGCCGGCGCCAACGCCCGCCGCGGTCTGAATGAAGAAGTGGTCCGCGACATCTCCGCCAAGAAGGGCGAGCCGCAGTGGATGCTGGACCTGCGTTTGAAGGGCCTGAAGTACTTCGACCGCAAGCCGATGCCCACCTGGGGCGCCGACCTGTCCGGCATCGACTTCGACAACATCAAGTACTTTGTCCGGTCCACGGAGAAGCAGGCCAAGACGTGGGAGGACCTGCCCGAGGACATCCGGGTCACCTACGAAAAGCTGGGCATCCCCGAGGCCGAGCGTGAGCGCCTGGTTTCCGGCGTCGCGGCCCAGTACGAGTCCGAGGTCGTCTACCACCAGCTGCGCGAAGACCTGGAAGCCCAGGGCGTCATCTTCCTGGACACCGACACCGGCCTGAAGGAACACCCGGAGATCTTCCAGGAGTACTTCGGCTCGGTCATCCCGGTGGGCGACAACAAGTTCGCCTCGCTGAACACCGCCGTCTGGTCCGGCGGCTCCTTCGTCTACGTCCCCAAGGGCGTCCACGTCGACATCCCGCTGCAGGCCTACTTCCGGATCAACACCGAGAACATGGGCCAGTTCGAGCGCACGCTGATCATCGCCGACGAAGACTCCTACGTGCATTACATCGAGGGCTGCACGGCGCCGATCTACAGCTCGGACTCGCTGCACTCCGCCGTCGTCGAGATCATCGTGAAGAAGGGCGCGCGCGTCCGGTACACGACGATTCAGAACTGGTCGAACAACGTGTACAACCTGGTGACCAAGCGGGCCATCGCCCACGAGGGCGCCACCATGGAGTGGGTCGACGGCAACATCGGCTCCAAGGTCACCATGAAGTACCCGGCGGTCTACCTCACCGGTGAGCACGCCAAGGGCGAAACGCTGTCCATTGCCTTCGCCGGTGCGGGCCAGCACCAGGACACCGGCTCGAAGATGGTCCACATTGCGCCGAACACGTCCAGCGCGATCGTGGCCAAGTCCGTGGCGCGCGGCGGCGGCCGCTCGGCCTACCGCGGCCTGGTCCAGGTGCGCGAGGGTGCGAAGAACACCAAGAACAGCGTGGTCTGCGATGCCCTGCTGGTGGATACCATCTCGCGCTCGGACACGTACCCGTACATCGACGTCCGCGAGGACGACGTCACCATGGGCCACGAGGCGACCGTGTCCCGGGTCAGCGAAGAGCAGCTGTTCTACCTGATGACGCGCGGCCTGGCCGAAGACGAAGCAATGGCCATGATCGTGCGCGGTTTCATCGAACCGATCGCCCGCGAGCTGCCGATGGAATACGCCCTCGAGCTGAACCGCTTGATTGAACTGCAGATGGAAGGATCCGTAGGTTAATGACTGAGATCACTGAGAAGGCACGCATCGGTGCTCCGGCCATCGACGGATTCACGGAGGAAGGCGAAAATCTTTCCCCGGCCAACGCTGCCGCAGGCCCGCTGGCAGGCGACAGCGCCAAGAGCCACAGCCACGGAGGCGGCGTCGGTGTTCCGGACAGCTCCCGCGCCGGCCGCCTGACCTCGTACAAGGCGGAAGACTTCGGCCCGCTCACCGGACGCGAAGAAGACTGGCGGTTCACGCCGCTCAAGCGCCTGCGCGGCCTGCAGAGCGACGCGCTGACCGGTACCGCCCCGGCCGTCACCGTCACCGGCCCCGAAGGCGCCGAGCTGCCGGCCGGCGTCCTGGTCGAGACCGTCGGCCGCGCCGATGCCCGCATCGGCGTCGCCGGCATCCCCGAGGACCGCGTCTCCGCCGCCGCCTGGGAGGCCTTCCGCGAAGCGACAGTGGTGACCATCCCGGCCGAGGCCCAGCTGGACTCCGGCGTCGCCGTGGTGGTGGAAGGCAACAGCACCGAGCTGTCCGCGCAGCACCTGGTCATCGTGGCCGAAAAGTTCTCCAAGGCCGTCGTCGTGCTGGACCACAAGGGCAGCGCCACGGTCTCGCAGAACGTGGAGATCGACGTGCAGGACGGCGCCGACCTCACCGTCGTCTCGGTGCAGGAATGGGCCGACGACGCCGTTCACGCCTCCTCGCAGCAGGCCCGCGTGGGCCGCGACGCGAAGTTCAAGCACGTGACCGTCAGCCTGGGCGGCGACCTCGTCCGCGTCACGCCGTCCACCCGGTTCACCGCCACCGGCGGCGATGTGGAAATGTACGGCCTCTACTTCGCCGACGCCGGACAGCACCTTGAGCACCGCCTGTTCGTGGACCACGCGGTGCCGAACTGCAAGTCGCGGGTGCTGTACAAGGGCGCCCTGCAGGGCAAGAACGCGCACACCGTCTGGGTGGGCGACGTGCTGATCCGCAAGGAAGCCGAGGGCACCGACAGCTACGAGGCAAACCGGAACCTGGTGCTGACCGACGGCGCGCGCGCCGACTCGGTGCCGAACCTCGAAATCGAGACCGGCCTGATCGAAGGCGCCGGCCACGCCAGCACCACCGGACGCTTCGACGACGAGCACCTGTTCTACCTGATGGCGCGCGGCATCCCGCAGGACGTCGCCCGCCGCCTGGTGGTCCGCGGGTTCCTCAACGAAGTCATTCAGCAGATCCGGGTGCCCGCCCTCGAAGAGCGCCTCAATGCGGCGCTCGAGCGGGAACTCGAGGCGGGCAACCTCTGATGAGCGGGACGCCGCGCGGCGAACTGGTGTGCCAGGCCTCCGACATACAGGTCAACCAGGCAGTGCGCATCCTGATCGATGACTACCCGGTAGCCATCGTCAGGGACTCCGAGGGCGAACTCCACGCCATCGGGGACACCTGTTCGCACGCGGACGTCTCCCTCTCCGAAGGCGACGTCGAAGGCTGCGCGATCGAATGCTGGGGCCACGGTTCACAGTTCGATCTGCGCACCGGCGAGCCGCTGAGCCTGCCGGCGTTCGAACCCGTCCCGGTGTTCGCGCTGGCGCTCGATGGCGACAGTGTCTACGTAGACGTCACGAACGTCCTCAACGGGGCGCCTGCCCCGGACCTCAACTAAAAACTTCCATCACGTGAACGGCGCCCGCCCGCACCGGGCGCAAAGGAGAAAGCAGACAGATGTCTACTCTTGAAATCAAGGACCTGCACGTCAGCATCGACACCGAGCAGGGCAGCAAGCAGATCCTCAAGGGCGTGTCCCTGACGATCAACACCGGCGAGATCCACGCCATCATGGGCCCGAACGGTTCCGGCAAGTCCACCCTGGCGGCCACCATCGCCGGACACCCGCGCTACAACGTCGACTCCGGCTCCATCACCATGGACGGCGAAGACGTGCTGGCCATGAGCGTTGACGAGCGCGCCCGCGCCGGCCTTTTCCTGGCCATGCAGTACCCGGTCGAGGTTCCCGGCGTGACCATGACCAACTTCCTGCGGACCGCCAAGACCGCCCTCGACGGCGAGGCCCCGAAGCTGCGTACCTGGACCAAGGACGTCAAGGAAGCGATGAGCCAGCTGCGCATCGACGCCGACTTCGCCCAGCGCAACGTGAACGAGGGCTTCTCCGGCGGCGAGAAGAAGCGCGTGGAAATCCTCCAGCTCGAACTGTTCAAGCCCAAGTTCGCCATCATGGACGAAACCGACTCCGGTTTGGACGTGGATGCGCTCAAGGTGGTCTCCGAAGGCCACAACCGCGTGCATGCCGGCGGCGCGATGGGCACCCTGCTCATCACCCACTACACGCGCATCCTGCGCTACATCAAGCCCGACTTCGTGCACGTCTTCGTGGATGGCCACATCGCCGAAGAGGGCGGCCCCGAACTGGCCGACCGTCTCGAAGAAGAGGGCTACGACCGCTACCTGACAGCAGCGAAGGCCTGATCATGACAGAAGCCAAAGCCCCGCAGACGTCCCTGGAGGACGTCGAGGAAGCGCTCAAGGACGTCATCGACCCTGAGCTGGGCGTCAACATCGTGGACCTCGGCCTGCTGTACGGGCTGAAGTACGCCGACGACGGTGCCCTGCTCATCGACATGACGCTGACCACCGCCGCCTGCCCGCTCACCGATGTCCTCGAGGAGCAGACCGGCCAGGCGCTGGACGGCGTGGTGGACGAGTGGCGCCTCAACTGGGTATGGATGCCGCCGTGGGGTCCGGAGCGGATCACCGACGACGGCCGCGACCAGATGCGCGCCCTCGGCTTCAATATCTGATTCGACGAATCGACGGCGGACCGGTCACCTTCGGGTGGCCGGTCCGCTCCTGTCTTGACGCCGTCCCGCGGGCTAGGATCGGGTCATGAGTGCGTCGAGTGCGTCGAGTGCGGCAACGAAGCGGCGGCGGGGACGCTATGACGAGGTTCACGTCGCCGCCGCCTACCACGGCCTGACCGCCCTGCTGGCCGTCGTGGGCCTCGCCGTCGGCATCACAGCCGTGCCGGCGGCGCCCGGCTATGGCGCCGACGCCGCGCATGCCTGGTGGAACTACGCCAGCGCCCCGGGGGTGCAGGCCGCGCTGCTCGTTTTTGTGGTGAGCCTGACGCTGCTGATGGATTCGACCACGGCCGGGGGACGGCTCTGGCGGGCAGCCCGGGCCGCCACCCTGGCGGCCATGCTGCTGGTCTTCCTGGCCCAGTTCACCCCGTTCCGGGGCTTTCCCGAAGCCGCCGGGCTGACCGCTGCCTGGGTGATGGCGGACCGGCTCCTGCATTACGTGCTGCCCGTCGTCGTCGTGACCGGCTGGCTCATCTTTGGTCCGCGGCCCCGCATCGGCGCCGGCGCCGTGACGGTCGGGCTGGCCTTCCCCGGTTTCTGGCTGCTCTGGACGGGCATCAGGGGTGCCGCGACGGGTTGGCTGCCGTACAGCCCCGGGACGGCGGGGCCGGGGGAGTTGCTGATGACGGGCATCGGCCTGATCCTGGTCTGGCTGGGGGCGGGCATGGTGTTCCTGCTGCTGGACACGACGATGGGCCGCGAGCCCGACGGATATCTTCCGGGATTCGGGCCCGGGGATCCCGACGAGGGCATGGCCGGGGCCTCCGGGGGCACCCCGCCGGCCGGGGTCTCCGGGGGTGCACCGCCGTTTGCCGCGGGCATCCGGGAGGCGGACCCCGTGGATCCACGGGACCTGTAGCCTTCGCGGGCTGCGTCCGGGACCTGCAGCCTTCGCACCTGCGTCAGGCGGGTCGGTCGAGGTCCGGGGCCGAGAACGTATCGCACCGGCCGGCGTCGCCGGTCCGGTAGCCGTGCAGGAACCAGCGCTGCCGCTGCTCGCTGGAGCCGTGCGTCCAGGTGTGGGGGTTGACCTGCCCCGCGGCGGCTTGCTGGATGCGGTCGTCGCCGACGGCGGCCGCGGCGGAGAGGGCGTCCTGCAGGTCCCGCTGGGTCAGCGGCTGCATGAAGGGTTCCCCGGTCCGTTCGTCGATCTGCTCGGTGGCGTTGCCGGCCCACACCCCGGCATAGCAGTCCGCCTGCAGTTCCACCCGGACTGCGCCGGATTCGGGTCCCTGGGGATCCTGCCGGGCGTAGTCGATGGCACCGGTGAGGTTCTGGATGTGGTGCCCGAACTCGTGCGCCACCACGTATTCCTCGGCCAGCGGCCCGCCGCTGGCGCCGAAGCGGGTGGTCAGTTCGGTGAAGAAGGAGGTGTCGAAATACGCGGTCTGGTCGGATGGACAGTAGAACGGGCCCACCGCGCTGCTGGCCCTGCCGCAGCCGGTGCTGACGCCGCCGTCGAACAGGACGGTCTGCGGGGCCGGGTACCGCATGTTGTAGCGGGGGAGATAGCCGGCCCAGAAATCGTTGAGGCTGTTGACGGCCCCCACGATGCGGCAGTCGGTGCGCTCGTTGGCGTCGGCGCCGGTGCGGCATTCTTCCTGCAGGGCCGAACCACCCGGCTGCTGCTGTTCCTGGCCGGCGCCCAGGCCGAAGCCTTCCAGCACTTCGGGCGAAACGCCCAGGAGGCTGGCAATGAGGACCAGGAGGCCGCCGCCACCGATGGCGATCTTGCCGCCCAGGCCGCCGCGGCGGTCCTGAACCTGTGACGTATCCAACTGGGAGCCGCGGGAGAAACTCATTCGCCTAGGATAACCGTCCGATCAGAGCGGGGCGGAGGGGTGGGGACGGCTTGGGTTGCCGGTAGACTGGAAAGGTTGATTTCCGCCCGTCCCGTCTGGACGGCGCCCGGGCATCCCTCCCGCACCCCTTCGAAAGGCTTCCACTGTGATTACCGTCAACGATCTTGAGCTGCGTGCCGGGGCCCGTCTGCTCATGGAGGCGGTGTCCTTCCGTGTGGACAAGGGCGACAAGGTGGGGCTGGTGGGCCGCAACGGCGCCGGCAAGACCACACTGACCCGCGTCCTCGCCGGAGAAGGCATGCCTGCCGCCGGGACCGTGGTGCGCACCGGTGAAATCGGTTACCTGCCCCAGGACCCGCGCACCCCCGACATGGAACAGCTGGCCCGCGACCGGATCCTCTCGGTGCGGGGCCTCGACGTGGTGACCCGCAAGCTGCGGGAAACGCAGTCGGACATGGCCAGCACCGACGCCGACGTCCAGGCCAAGGCGATGCGCCGCTACGACCGGCTGGAGGCCGAGTTCATCTCCGGCGGCGGTTACGCCGCCGAGGCCGAGGCGGCCGCCATCTCCTCCAACCTGGCCCTGCCGGAGCGGATCCTGAACCAGCCCCTGCGGACGCTGTCCGGCGGCCAGCGCCGCCGCGTCGAGCTGGCCCGGATCCTGTATTCGGGTGCCGACACCATGCTCCTCGACGAGCCGACCAACCACCTCGACGCCGACTCGATCAGCTGGCTGCGCGAGTTCCTGAAAAACCACCAGGGCGGCCTGATCGTGATCAGCCACGACACCGGGCTGCTGGAAGCGACCGTCAACAAGGTGTTCCACCTGGACGCCAACCGCGCCACCATCGACATCTACAACATGAACTGGAAGCGCTACCTGTCCCAGCGCGAGACCGACGAGCGGGCCCGCAAGCGTGAGCGCGCCAACGCCGAAAAAAAGGCCCAGGTCCTCATGGACCAGGCGAACAAGATGCGCGCCAAGGCCACCAAGGCGGTGGCGGCCCAAAACATGGCCAAGCGCGCCGAACGCCTGCTCAGCGGCCTGGACGAGGTGCGCGCACAGGACAAGGTGGCGGCGCTGCGCTTCCCCGATCCCGCACCCTGCGGCAAGACTCCGCTCACCGCCGAAGGCCTGAGCAAGTCCTACGGCTCGTTGGAGATCTTCACGGATGTGGACCTGGCCATCGACCGCGGCTCCCGCGTGGTGATTTTGGGCCTGAACGGCGCCGGCAAGACCACGCTGCTGCGCATGCTGGCCGGGGTGGACACCCCCGACACCGGCGATGTGCTGCCCGGCCACGGACTGAAGATCGGCTACTACGCCCAGGAACACGAAACCCTGGACGTGGACCGGACCGTGCTGGAGAACATGCGCTCGGCCGCCCCCGACCTGCAGGATGCCGAGGTGCGGAACATCCTCGGTTCCTTCCTGTTCTCCGGGGACGACGTGAACAAGCCCGCGGGCGTGTTGTCCGGCGGCGAAAAGACCCGGCTCGCCCTGGCCACCATCGTGGCGTCGTCGGCCAATGTGCTGCTGCTGGATGAGCCGACCAACAACCTGGACCCCGCCAGCCGGGCGGAAATCCTGGGCGCACTGCGCAACTACAGCGGCGCCGTCGTCATGGTGAGCCACGACGAAGGGGCCGTGGCGGCCCTGAACCCGGAGCGCGTCGTGCTGCTGCCGGACGGCGTCGAAGACCTCTGGAACGAGGACTACCTGGACCTGGTCACGCTGGCCTGATGCCGGGCACAGCGCCGTCGCAATCGAAATTGCCTAGGCGCGCATCGCCGAGCGAGGAACGAGCGCAAGGGAGCAGCGAGGGACCCGGTCTGAGCTTGCGAAGGCCGGGTAGCTGCGACCGCTAAGCGCCGTGCAATTTCGGTTATAGACGGCGCTGCAGTTCAGTCGTCGCGGCTGAGCAGGGTGCCGTCGGTGCGGAACCCCTGGGCGTCCAGCAGGGCGTCTTCCTCTTCTTCGGCCGTCGGCCGCTTGCTCCGGCGTTTCGGGGCAGCGGCGCGCGGCGCCGGATTGGCCTGGTGGTATCCGCTCAGCGCCTCCTCTTCTTCCGCGTACCGGCTGTGGTGCGCCTGCTGGCGGGCGGCATAGCCGTAGCCGACAAACAGGAGCACACCGAAGGCGTACCACTGCATGGAGTACGACAGGTGCGGTCCCTCGTCGATGGCCGGTTTGGGGATCTGCACGGGCTGTACGGCCGCGGCGGGGGATTCCGACGCCATCAGGCCGTAGCTGCCCGTATGCACCGGGTACCCCAGCTCGGCCGCATAGGCGTCCAGGTTAATGGACGCGAGCTGGCCGTCCGGGGCCCCGCGGCTGACCGGGCCTTCGCCTGGCTTGACCCGCGCGACGACGGTGACGTCGCCTTCCGGGGCGGCGGGAATGGTGTCCGGATGGCCGGCCTGGTGGTTGCCGATCGGGAGCCAGCCCCGGTTGATCACCACGGCGCTGCCGTCCTCGAGGCGCAGCGGGACAAGTACCTCGTAGCCAGGCCGGCCGTTCAGCGGGCGGTTGCGCACGATCCGCTGCCCGGCGTCGTCGTACTCGCCGGCGAGGACCACCGGCGTCCATTCCACCGCGTCATCGGCGCTGGCGAAGATGTCCGGCACCTCGCTGAACGGCACCGGATCGGCGTCGTAATTGTTCTCCACCGCTGCGATGACGTCGCGCGCCTGGTCCCGGCGGTCCATCTGCCAGTTGCCCAGCAGCACGCACACCGCGGCCAGCAGGGCAACGATCAGCAGCCAGCCCAGCCACTTGCCGCTGAGCAGGAATCGGTAGGACATTCAGGCACCTTCCAAGGGGAGCGTTTCGCGCCAGAGGCTGCGCTGGATGAGATAGTCCTGCAGCCACTCCCGGTGTCCACCGCACGCCAGCCAGATTTTGCGGCGCTCGGGGGTATGGATTTTCGGGTTGTTCCACAGCAGCTGCCACTGCGCGGCCTGACGGCAGCCCTTGCGCGAGCAGACGGGGGAGTCGGCCGCCAGCCCGCCGCCGAGCTGGTCCAGAAGATTCACGCGGCCGCCTTCCGCCGGCGCCGCTTGGTGACGGGGCTCAGGTTTCCGAGAAACGCGGACGGCTGGTCGTCGGCCTGGGGACCGTCGGCAGGAACGTCCCCTGGGGCTCGAGCGTCGGCTGCGGCGGGTGCGTCGGCCGCCGTCGGGGCCGGGCCCTGCGGCTCCGACCGGTCGGAGGCGGGGCGGACGGGCGGGGAGGACGGGCCGGGGCTGCCGTCCGGTCCCTGCCCGGCGTCGTCGATAAGTTCGCCGGTGAGGACTTCGTCCGGGTCGGCCCCTGCGTCTCCCGCCCGGGCGGAGGGGGCCTCCAACTCCGGCTGCGGCGCCTGGTCCAGCAGGGCGGTGCTGTGCTGCAGGTTCGATTTGTCGCTGCCGCCATTGGCGATGATCACGGCGATCCACGGCAGGAAAACGGCGCCGCCCACGAAGAACCAGCGGAACCAGCTGTCGATGAAGAAGAAGAGCAGCAAACAGGCCAGCCGGATACCCATGGCGAGCGTGTACTGGACCATGCGCCGGTGCATCTCATCGGTATGGCTTTCGGGGACGTCCGTAATGCTCAGGACTTCCGGCTTCTCGTCAGGCTGCTTGCTCATCACACTCCATCAGGGCTGTATCAATTCTCCCACGATGGCCGGAATGTCTAAAGCCGCGCGACGATGACCGGGCGGCGGATATCCCGGGCTAGGATTCCATAGGAAAACAGCAGCGTGATGGAGGTAAGAGTGAGCAACGAACAGCAGCCCGGCCGCAGCGTGCTGGTCACGGGCGGCAACAGGGGAATCGGGCTGGCGATTGCCCGGGCCTTCGAAGCGAACGGGGACAAGGTGGCGATCACCTACCGCAGCGGCGAGGTTCCCGACGGACTCCTGGGTGTGAAGGCCGATGTGACCGATGCCGGGTCCGTGGACACTGCCTTCACCGAGGTCGAGGCTGCCCACGGTCCCGTGGAGGTCCTGGTCGCAAATGCGGGCGTCACGCGCGACATGCTGCTGCTGCGGATGAGCGAAGAAGACTTTACCAGCGTGGTGGACACCAACCTGTCCGGTGCGTTCAGGGTGATCAAGCGGGCCTCCAAGGGCATGATCCGGCTGCGGAAGGGCCGCGTGGTGCTGATCTCCTCGGTTGTGGGCCTCTACGGGTCGCCCGGCCAGATCAACTATGCCGCGTCCAAGGCCGGCCTGGTGGGCATCGCCCGTTCGCTGACCCGCGAGCTCGGATCGCGCAACATCACCGCCAACGTGGTGGCCCCGGGCTTCGTCAACACGGAAATGACGGCCGTGCTGCCGGAAGACACGCAGAAGAACTACCTGGCGTCCATCCCGGCCGGCCGCTTCGCCGAACCCGAAGAAGTCGCGAAGGTGGTCCGCTGGATTGCCAGCGACGAAGCCGCCTACATCTCCGGCGCGGTGATCCCGGTGGACGGCGGACTGGGAATGGGCCACTAGGCAGCTCGGGCAGGTGTTCGGCCTGCGTTTTGTCGGCTCTCGACAACGGATAAGGCTTCGGGGACTGGCAAGATGGAACCCGAAGCCTTTTCCGGTTGGGCGTTCCCTACAACGCGCCCGGCCGGACCACTACTGAGAACCTCGAGGAGCAGCCATGGGCGCACTGGACGGCAAAGCAGCAATCGTAACGGGATCATCGCGCGGCATCGGCGCGGAGGTGGCCAAGCTCCTGGCCGCCGAGGGAGCGTCGGTGGTAGTCAACTACCGCCAGAAGGCACCCCGCGCCAACAAGGTAGTGGCGCAGATCGAGGAAGCCGGCGGCCGCGCCGTCGCCGTTGCCGCCGACCTCACCGCGGCAGAGGGGGCCGAGGCGCTGGTCGAGGCCGCCCGGGAGAACTTCGGCGGCGTCGATGTGCTGGTGCTCAACGCGTCGGGCGGCATGGAGTCCAGCATGGGCGAGGACTATGCCCTGCGCCTGAACCGCGACGCGCAGGTGAACATGCTCAAGGCCGCGGCCGAGGCGATGCCGGCCGGCTCCCGGGTTGTGTTCGTCACCAGCCATCAGGCTCACTTCATCCGTACCGTGCCGACCATGCCGGAGTATGAGCCGGTGGCCCTGAGCAAGCGCGCCGGCGAAGACGCGCTGCGCGAACTGCTGCCGGAGCTGGAGGCCAAGGGCATCTCGCTGGTGGTCGTGTCCGGCGACATGATCGAAGGCACGGTGACCGCGACGCTGCTGGACCGTGCCCGCCCCGGCGCGATCGAGGCCCGCCGGGCAGAGGCCGGCAAGCTCTACTCGGTGGAAGAATTCGGCGCGGAAGTGGCCAAGATGGTTACCGCCGATGTCCCCTCCGGTCACACGGAATACGTGGGCGGGGCCGAGTCCTTCGTGCAGGCGCAGGACTAAGGGCCCGCAAGAACCCGACTACTCCCGGACCAGTCGGCGCGCGGCGGCGGCTATGTGCCGCGCCGAGATGCCCGCCGCGTCCAGCAGGTCCTGTGGCGCACCGGAAGTCGGCAAGCCTTCCACGGCCAGCCGGACCAGTTTGAGGTCCGGTACCCGCGCCTGGGTCAGGGAATCGGCCACGGCCGAACCGAGCCCGCCTTCCGGATAGTGGTCCTCCACCGTGATGATCCGGCCGCCCGTGGCCCGGCACGCCGCCAGCAGCGTCTGGTGGTCGATGGGCTTGACCGAATAGAGATCGACCACCCGCGCGCCGATGCCGTCGTCGGCGAGCCGGGCGGCCGCGGCCAGGCATTCGTGCAGTGTGACGCCCGCTCCGACGAGGGTGACGTCGTCGTCGTCCGTAGCCCGGTGCACCTTCGCCCCGCCGATGGGGAATTCTTCGCCCTCCCCGTACAGCACGGGGTAATCGCCCCGCGTGGCCCGGAGGTAACAGATGCCGGAAGTGTCCGCCATGGCGCGGACCAAACCGGCGGTCGAGGGCGCGTCGGCGGGGTAGAGGACGGTCGAGGTGTGGATCGCCCGCATCGCGGCCAGGTCCTCCAGCGCCATCTGCGACGGCCCGTCCTGGCCGATTTCGACGCCGGCATGGGTGCCGACCAGGCGGATGTCCACCTCGGATACCCCGGCCATCCGGATGAAGTCGTAGCCGCGGGAGACGAGGAACGCTGCAAAACTGGCGGCAAACGGCACATACCCGCGCACGGAGAGTCCGGCCGCCGCCGCCACCATCTGCTGTTCGGAGATGAACATCTCGAAGAAGCGCTCGGGCGCCGCCTTGCTGAACTCCCCGGCCTTGGTGGAGTTGCCCACCTCGCCGTCCAGGACCACCACCTCGGGCCGGGCGGCGAGGGCAGCCAGAGCCTCGCCGAAGGCGGTCCGGGTGGCGACGGAATCGCCCGCCGTGTAGGCGGGCAGCGCGACGGCGGCCGCGGGGTTGGGTGTGATGGCCGGGTCGCCGGGTTCCGGCGGCAGCGGGGTGATCCGCAGCCTGGTCGGGCCGCCCAGTGCCTCGATGGCGGTCGCGGCGACGTCCTCCGGCAGCGCCTTACCGTGCCAGCCGTCCCTGTCCTCCACCGCGGGAACGCCCTTGCCCTTGACCGTGCGGGCCAGGATGACGCTGGGCCGGTCGGTGGTCTCACGCGCGGTGGCGAAGGCTTCGTCGATGGCGGCGAGGTCATGGCCGTCGATCGGCAGCGGCTGCGCGCCGAAAGCCCTGATCCTTGCGGAGTACCGGTCCAGGTCCCAGCCCAGTGCGGTCGGCCCGTTCTGGCCCAGCCGGTTCACATCCACGATCGCCGTCAGGTTTCCCAGCCGGTAGTAGGCGGCCTTGTCCAGCGCCTCCCACATGGATCCTTCGGTCATCTCGCTGTCCCCGCAGAGGACCCATGTCCGGTAGGGGAGCCGGTCCAGGTACTTGCCGGCCAGGGCGATGCCGACGGCCACGGGCAGCCCCTGGCCGAGTGATCCGGTTGCCACATCCACCCAGGGCAGGGCCGGCGTGGGATGTCCCTGCAGCCGGCCGCCGAACTGCCGGTAGGAATCGAGCAGCTCCGTTTCGTCGATCACTCCGGCGGCCCGGAACATGGCATAGAGCAGCGGCGAGGCATGCCCCTTGGAGAACACCAAGTGGTCGTTCGCGGCGAGCTCCGGCCGCTGCCAGTCATATTGCAGGTGGTTCGCCAGGAGCACCGCCATGAGGTCGGCCGCCGAGAGCGACGAGGTGGCGTGGCCGGAGCCGGCGCGGGTGGTGGCCCGGATGGAGTCGACCCGCAGCTGCGCCGCCAAGCGCCGGCACGTCTCGGCCGCGTCCGGATCCAGGGTGGCGGTTGGTGTGGAGTGCGTGACCATCGCTGGTTCTCCTTCACGGCAGGTTCCGGGAACCCCTGCCCGGAGGCCGGCAGCACGGGCGCGGTCCGGGGAGGTTCAACCGACCCTACTCCGGCACGTGGCCCTGCGGTAGGGTCAGCGTCCGGCGAAAACCGGCCGGCACGGGATGGCGGGTCCGGCCGTCGCGGGCGGGGTCAGACTCCGCGGGCGGTGTCAGACGCCGGCGAAGTAGCGGGCCACATCCAGGTAGGGGATGTTGATGGCGGCGTCGGCGGCCGCCCGGACCGCCGGCTTGGCGTTGAACGCCACGCCGAGACCGGCGGCCGCGAGCATGTCCAGGTCATTGGCGCCGTCGCCGATGGCAATGGTCTGCGCCAGGTCGATGGCCTCCGCGGCGGCCCATTCGCGCAGCACTGCCTCTTTCACCGCCCGGTCCACCACGTCACCGTCCACCGTGCCGGTCAGCAGCTCCGCGTCGATGCCCAGCAGGTTGGCCCGGTGGTAGGTCAGCTTGAGCTCGGCGGCCAGCGGATCCAGGATCTGGCTGAAGCCGCCGGAGACCACGGCCACCGCGTGGCCGGCGGCCAGGAAGGCCTCCACGAGTTCCCGGGCGCCGTCCGTCAGCCGCACCGCGGCACGGACACGGTCGATCACGTCGAGCGGTAGGTCCTTCAGGGTGGCCACCCGGGCGTGCAGGCTCTGGGCGAAGTCCAGTTCACCGCGCATCGCCGCCTCGGTCACGGCGGCCACCTCCTCGCGCTTGCCCGCATGCTCGGCCAGCAGTTCGATGACCTCCTGCTGGATGAGCGTGGAGTCCACGTCCATGAGCAGCAGCTTGCGCTGCGGCCCGGCCAGCGACGCGTCCATCACGGCCGTGCCCAGCTCGTCGGTGAGGACGGGGGCCAGCGCCGCCCGCAAGGCTGCGACGCCGTCGGAGGCACCGCCGTCGTACTCCACCGTCAGGACGGTGACCTGGAAACGGTCGTTGGCCGCGTTCTCCAGCTCCCTGATGCTCCCGCCGGCTCCGGTGACCGCTGCCTGCACGGCAGCGAGGTAGGCGTCGGGGAGTTCCCGGCCGTAGGAGACGACACGGAGGAGCGAGGGCATGGTGATTCCGTTCTACGCAAAGCTTGGGGGAGGGCCGGGTCCATCATGGCAGGCTCCGGCGCCGCGTTTGGCGAATACTACGCGTTTTAGCCTACTGTCTACTGATATGAGCGATGTACTTGAATTTGCCGGGGTCACTGTTGTCCGCGGGCGGAAAACCCTGCTCGACGGCATTGACTGGCAGGTCAAGGAGGGGGAGCGCTGGGTAGTGCTCGGCCCCAACGGGGCGGGCAAGACCACGCTGCTGCAGATCGCCGGCGCACGCCTGCACCCCACCCGCGGGATCGCCGGGATCCTGGACGAGACCATGGGCAAGGTCGACGTGTTCGAGCTGCGGCCGCGGATCGGCCTGGCCTCCGCCGCGCTGGCGGGCCAGATCCCCGAGCACGAGCAGGTGCTCAATGTGGTGGTCACCGCCGCCTACGGGGTGACCGGCCGCTGGCGCGAACAGTACGACAAGATGGACGAGCGCCGGGCCTTCCGGCTGCTGGACGCCTGGGGCATGTCCACCTTCATGAACCGCACCTTCGCCACCCTGAGCGAGGGCGAACGCAAGCGCGTGCAAATTGCCCGGGCCCTGATGTCCGATCCCGAACTGCTGCTGCTGGACGAGCCGGGTGCCGGCCTGGACCTGGCCGGCCGCGAGGATCTGGTGCGGCGGCTGAGCGAACTGGCCCGGGACGAGGACGCGCCGGCGCTGGTGCTGGTCACCCACCACCTGGAGGAAGTGCCGCCGGGCTTCACCCACGCCATGCTGCTGCGCGAGGGCGGGGTGGTGGCCCAGGGGCCCATCGCGGAGGTGCTGACCGAAGAGAACCTGAGCACCGCCTTCGACATGCCGCTGAGCGTGAAGCACGACGGCGGCCGCTACACTGCCGTAGCCAAGCGCGCCTAGGCGGCTCCCGCCTCATGGATGTGCTGAACGCTGCCCTGATCGGGCTGGGCGGGCTGTGGGCCGGCACCATCAACAGCATTGTCGGCTCCGGCACGCTGGTCACGTTCCCCATTCTCGTGGCGCTGGGCTATGCGCCGGTGACCGCGACCATTTCGAACGCGATGGGCCTGATCGCCGGCAATGTGGGCGGCGTCTACGGCTACCGAAGGGAACTGGCCGGGCTGCGCCGCACCCTGGCCATCCTGCTTCCGGCCTCACTGCTGGGCGGGATCACCGGCGCTTGGCTGCTGCTGCACCTGCCGGAGGAAGTCTTCGGCGTGGCGGCCCCGTTCCTGATCGTGGTGGCGCTGCTGTTCGTGGTGTTCCAACCGAAGCTCCAGGCCTGGGTGCGGGACCGCCAGGCCGCGCAGGCCCGGACCCGGCCGCGGCCGTGGCTGCTGCTGGGGCTGGTCTATTTCGCCGGTGTCTACGGCGGCTACTTCGTGGCCGCGCAGGGCGTGCTGCTGGTGGGAATCCTCGGGGTCTTCCTGCACGGCACCCTGCAGCAGGCCAACGCGGTGAAGAACGTGCTGGTGCTGGGCGTGAACATCATCGCCGCCATCTCCTACATGCTCTTCGCGTTCGACCGGATCGACTGGCCGGTGGTGCTGGTCATCGCCATCAGTTCGCTGATCGGTGCGCTGATTGGCTCCGCCGTGGGACGCCGGCTGAAGCCGGTGGTGTTGCGCAGCATCATTGTCACCCTTGGCCTGGTGGCGCTGTTCGTGCTGGTCAGGAACCTCTTCGCATGAACCTGGTGCGCCTGGACTCCGCCGCCGATCCGCGGGTGGCCGACTACGCGCAGCTGACGGACACCGCGCTGCGCCGCCGCCGCGAGCCCGCCGAGGGGATGTACATCGCCGAAAGCTCCAAGGTGCTGCGCCGCGCCATCGCCGCCGGCCACACCCCGCGGTCTTTCTTCCTGACCGACAAGTGGCTGGACGACCTGCGCGATGTGATCGACCGGTTCCCCGAGGTGCACGTGTTCGTCGGGACGCCCGAGGTGCTGGAGACGATCACCGGATTCCACCTGCACCGCGGCGCGATGGCCGCCATGCACCGGCCCGCGCCGCTGCCCGTCGAGGACGTGCTGGCCGGTGCCCGCCGGGTGGCAGTGCTGGAGGACATCGTGGACCACACCAACGTGGGCGCGATCTTCCGATCCGCCGCCGCCATGGGCATGGACGCGGTGCTGCTCAGTCCACAGTGCGCCGACCCGTTGTACCGGCGCAGCATCCGGGTCTCCATGGGCACGGTCTTCCAGATTCCGTGGGCCCGGCTGCCGGAGTGGCCGGAGGGTGTTGCCGCGCTCCGCGACGCCGGGTTCATTACGGCGGCGTTGGAGCTGACCGAGGACGCCATCGCCCTGGATGAGCTGGAACGGCGCAGCTACGACAAGCTGGCGCTGGTGCTGGGCACCGAGGGTGCCGGCGTGAAGGAGCAAACGCTCGACCGGGTGGATCTGACCGTGATGATCCCCATGCGTGCGGGAGTGGACTCCCTGAACGTTGCGGCCGCCAGCGCGGTCGCGTTCTGGGCCTGCCGTGTCACTTCGACGTGAGCCCGCCGAATGCGGTAGAGTTGTGTGCTGGCCCTGATGGGGCTGCCATCTTTCCATCCTTCTAGCCGCTGGCAAAATCCAGGGGCGCGTAGAAAAGGTACAACTATGAAGTCTGATATCCATCCGGCATACGCCCCGGTCGTGTTCCGCGACCTGGCCTCCGGCGTTTCCTTCCTGACCAAGTCCACCGCGACGTCCAAGCGGACGGTGGAGTGGGAAGACGGCAACAGCTACCCGCTGATCGAGGTTGAAATCTCCTCGGAGTCCCACCCGTTCTACACCGGCAAGCAGCGCATCATGGACAGCGCCGGCCGCGTGGAGCGCTTCAACGCACGCTTCAAGGGCTTCGGCGGCAAGAAGTAACACTTCTCCCCGCAAGTCTTCAGCGAAGCCCGCACCGCCCGGTGCGGGCTTTGCCGTTTAATGCGGCGGCCTATTGGCTCGGGTTTGTGGCCCGGGGCCCGGCGCGTCGTGCACCGGCTCCTGGCGTCCCCTGCCGGCCGCGACGTTAGGCTGCTGGCATGGCACCAACTCCACACCGTGAAGCGGTCCGCACTGGGCGGCACCGGGACCATCGCCGCCCGCGGGCGATCGGGGGCCCGGTCACGCTGGCCGTTTCCGCCCTTCTGCTCACGGCATGCGCAGCAGGGCAACAGCAACTGCCGGCCGAAATCACCTGCACCACGCAGTACCGTCCGGACTTTGGCGGCAGCGTCGGAGAGGAGGCCGGCCAGTTGGTCCTGCCCAGGGTCGACGGCACGACGGGGGACCGGCAGCAGTTGATCGCCGGCTCGTTCCGGCTGTCCGGAAGCTACACGGGGGAGGCCCCGGACGGCCGCGCCGTCTCGCTGGCCATTACCGACGAGTCCGGCAAAGCGCTGGCGACCATGCTGTACCAGCTGGAGGACGGCGCCTCCCTGAAGTCCCGCTTCGCCGGGGGACACGGGTTCACAGGGCTGCACTACATCCGTGACGGAGACGCTGAACTGCAGCTGTTCTGCGCCGCGGACGGGTAAGTTGCCGGGCGGGAGTTGATCGCGGATCCCAACCGGCGGAACAGCGCCCGGACCGGCTAGTCGAGGGGCGGGCAGTGGCTGTGCTCAAACTTCATCCGTGTGACATCGCCGCTCTTGGCCGGGTCGAGCACATAACCCTTCCACACCTGCTCGGGGTCTTCGAAAATCTGGGTGAAGTACGGATCCGAAACCCAAGTGTCGAGCATGGCAAGGGCTGCGGCCTGCCGGCCCTGCTCATTGCTCTCGAAGGCGCCAAGGAATTCACCCTCCCAGGCGCAACGCCAGTAATGCGAGGCAATGGATTCGCCGAGCCCACCCGACTCATACAGCCCGGTCGGGTCGTCGTAACCGCCGGGAATGCCGGCAGGCCAATCGACCCCGGCGGGAAGGGGATGGGGAAAGTCATCGAGCGCGTTCCGGTACAAAGCGGGAATCTCGGCCATGCTGACAAACCCGGAGACGCCCGCGGGTGGTTCCGGCAGCGGGTCGGACGGTGGGGTGGACGCCGGCGTGGAGGGTGGAAGCGAGGTGGACGCGGGGGAAGATGCTGCTGGCGGGAGGTCCTGTGTTGCTTGCGCGGTCGCTTCCGCACACCCGGCCACTGCGATGAACATTGCGCTGACCGCCGCAACGCTGAGGAATTGAGTGGATCGTTTCCTTTTGACCCCCGACATAAGCCCCTGCTTCTTCCCAATGGCCGTGACCTGCCACCTGACGGGCGGGTTTCGGAACAGCATATGCGAAGTATGGGGGTGCGGCATCGCTCATCTGTAGACTGCCCTGTCATGAACAGGACACCGTGGGACGGAGCGTACAACCTCAGCGACCTCGGCGGCATGCCGCTGCCTGCAGGTGGTCTAACACGCCGGGGGCAGTTATGTCGGTCCGGGGCGCGCGAGTACATGTCTCTCCAGGGGTGTGGCAGGATGCGCTGGACTCCGGCCTCACCACCGTGATTGACCTTCGAAACCCCGGCGAAATCAAAAGAGAGCGGCATCATCCCGTTATCGACGAAAAGGTGCTCGAAGACCTGATGATCGCTAACTTGCCTCTGCTGGATCACACTGCGTCCTACGGGGACAATCTTGCCTTCTATCCCGAGAAGTTTGCCCAAATCTTCCGGACGATAGCCCACGCCGAAGGAGCGGTCCTGTTTCACTGTGCAGGCGGTCGCGATCGGACCGGAATGATCGCCGCCGTTCTCCTCGCACTTGCCGGAGTGCAGGTTGAAGCGATTGCCAGCGACTATGGGGGTGCGGTTCGCAGCGTGGACAAACACGCGCGCCGCAACCGGACGCACAGCAAGGTCAGGGTGCACTCCATCGAAGAGTTAGAGGACCGTATTGCGGAGCGACGGACGGAACTCATTACCTGGCTGGTAGGATTTGATCTCCGCTCCTATCTTCGCGAAGCAGGGCTCAGTCAAGAAGAAATCGAGCTTCTGAAAAGTCGCTTGGGACCCGCAGGATCGGCAGGGGCGTAGCTCACTCCGTGCGGGCGCCAGCTGGTTCATGGCTCGGTCGGCGGTAACCCCGCAGACCAGCAGCCGTCTTGCGGCCCACGATGCCACGTCTGTCGGGGACCTTCCCATTCCCGTGCCACGTCGGTGAGCCAGATCGTGGTATCGGGGTTCCACCCGGCGATGACACTTGCCGTGGCTGAATCAATCCAAAGCGGGCGCGTGGCGCCGTTGAGATATGCGACAACAGTCAGGTGGACGGCATCCCATTCCTGCGCAACTTGTGCCCAGTCCGGAATCACCCATCGGCCGGTCCCTCCGGTAGTGCGGTACCAGTCGTGCCGGCGGGAGGCGGTAACCTCCAGGGGGAAGGCGCGGCACAGGCGGATCCAGTCATCCCCCGTGCGGATCTCATAGGTTAGGCCCACTCCACGGACCGGGATGGTGGTGGCATCTTCCCAGCCAAGGCTGTCTTCGACGAGGTCCAACCCTGACGGAATCTGCCCGACGGTCTGGAGCAACCCCTGCGGGATAGACCACCACGTGCCGGACCAAGGTGCCCCGGGGTCATCGGGCCGGTCTTTCGCAGCCCGAGCTTCTTCGGCTCGCTCTCCACGTCCCCACTCAGCCAAGCTGCGCTGAGGGTCTTTGGGCAGCGGCGACGGATCCTCCGCCGATCGCCAGTCAATTGCCCACTGCTCGGTCCGGCGAGGCAGACCCCATTGCCGCCCCGTCGATGAATCCATGACCTCTTCGGCCACGGGGTAGAGGGCGGCGACGACGGCGGGATGTCCGGCGAGCACGTCTTCACCCTCCGGCTCCTGCCAGTACCTGGCCGACGCAACGGCTAGTTGCAGCGCCGATTGAATGACTACACCCTTCAGGGCGCCCGGATTGATGGAAGCAATCGCTGCTGCAAACTCTTTCAGTGATGCAGGAGGGAGAGTAACACCTTGACCGGCGGTCAGCAGGACTGTTGAGGAGCCCCTTCCAGGATCGAGTTCGTATGCCAGCCTGGATGCGGCCGTTCTGACGTCCGGGCTGAGCGCCTTCGCCAGCTCGAGGCATAGGCGTCGCCCGCGCGGTCCCTCGAGGAGCAAGTCGGCCCTGTTCTGCATTCGATCATCGTCGCACTTGGAGAGGCCGTGCGGTTGGTTTCAGACCGCGGCGCGGCCTGGCAGGGCACAACTCCGTGTTACCTGCCCACTCCTTTGAGGGTTTGGGGCGGCCCGTGTTGCCTACTCAGCGGCGCTGGAGCCCCTGCGGAATGCGCCCGCCAGTGATCTTCGGGTTCCGCCATGTAGTGGAGCCGTTCGGCGCCAGGGCGGCATCCCCTTCGATCATCTCCAAACTGCAGTCCCGCGGGAGTTAGGTACGGTGTCTCGGGCAAGGGGGTACAGCACTACGACTCAGAGGGGCCCATATGTTTAATGAGGAACTGGCTGGTGAGTCGTACCCAGCTCGCTAGGAAGTCGCTGGGCTCGTCCCCATGGAGAAAACGAAGCCCACCTGTGACTAAAGCCATGCCTTCGGATTGTTCTGCATCGGAAAGAGTATCGCTGCCGAGTACAACGCTTATCTCTTCCAACAAATGGTTTATTAGATTTATGTTCGTCTTGGTCAGGTTGACTGACGGTTCATGCCGAGCCGGTGGGGTTTCGCGCTGGTCAAGTCGTTCCACCTTCAATGCGAGCTTATCCAACGCCCTAAGCAACACCTCATCCGTTCCCCCTGATTCGCCGACTTTTTGTCGATCGGTCCAGTCCTTGAACGCAGTGGCAACTGGGTTCAGCATGTTTCTGAAGGCACCATCGGGTGGCGTATGATCAACTTTCTTTCGCAGCTGCTTCACGGCTTCGGCGGACTGATCCACACGTAAACCGTATTTAATGACACGGAAATCCTTGATATCGAAAGGCGTCGGCCTGTCGTCGCTTGTCATGACGATCACTTTCTTATCGGCAGCATGTGCCAGCGCGAGTTCGTACATGACATTCGGGTTCAATCCAGTGATATCTGCGACACAGATATCAGCATCCAAAATCTTTCCAAGCATTGATTCTGTAATGGCGTAGGGAGAGTCGTCTTCGTCAGCCCTACTTACTTCGAAGTCTGAGTCTGGCAACGCTGTGCGAACGATGTGCTCCAAAAATAGGTCGGCGTTCTCACGGACTTCGCTCTGATCGCCACCGATAGGGGATATGACGAAGACCTTCTTTTTTTCCGATTGCTCTGTCGGTTGCACGGACTTTCACTCGCTCCTTGTCGTGGGTGACGTTGTTCACCGACGCTAAGAATAGTCTGGTTTTGTGATCCCAGAGACACCAAAACACGTGCTCTCCTGATCATGCTACTGGAATGCTTGTTTGGTTATTGGGAAGTCTCAATGAGTTGCGGTCATGGGTGGCCCTGATGGAACGTCCTGTGGACTGCGTGTGTGTGATTCTCAGCCTTGGCCACACTCACCACGAGCTTGCGCCGAGCCGGCGCGCGGACATGCACCCGGTGCCCCCTACCCTCCTGACCCCCCCCCAATCAGGCCCGCCACCGGAGGCGGCTGTCCGTGGAGGACGCCTTGCAGGTGTAGGTCTTGCCATTTGTTTTGCCGATGCCCTTCTTGCCCTTCATGGACGAGGCGCAGAAAGCACCGGGGGAGACCTTCAATGCAGTGGAGGGCTTGGCGGCCTTCGTCGGCGTTGCCTTGCTGGCCGGCTTGATGGCGGTGACCTTCACCGTCTTCTGCCCGGGGCAGGAGGTGAGGACCCGCTTCATAGCGGCCTTCTCGGCGGGAGTGACCGACAGGGCGTACTTCTTCTTGACCGCGATTTGGGTGGCGACGAGGGGACAACGGAAGGACTTGTTCTTGGGCAGCCACGCACTGGCCTCGCGGTCGCCCTTCGCCCGATTCGCGGAGGAATCCACGGCCAGCAGGTTCAGCGGGTCGTTGGCCAGGGCGGTGCGCTGGGCGGTAGAGAGCTTCTGGGCACCGGACACCCAGGCCTGGCTCAGTGCCACGACGTGGTCGATGTCGACCTTGTTGCCGCCGCGGACGTAGCTGATGGTCTTGCCGGTGTAGGGATCCTTCAGGGTCCCGGAAGCGATGACGCAGTTATTCGTGCCGGGCTTAAACCTGTCCTTGGTGAGGTCGCGCTTGAGGATATCGTTCCGGGTATCACAGCCGTTGCGATCGGTGTCCTTCCATGAGGGTCCGAACTTGTCCCGGGAATAGCCGGTCTTGGCGGCCTTGCCCTTGACCGGCAGGGTGTTCAGCACCGAGGAGGCGCTCGGCCCCGTGGCTTTCGGCCCGAGGGCCTCAGCCGGGGCTGCGGCCGTGAACCCGCCAAGCAGCAGGGCTCCGGCGGTAACGATGGAGGCCAGCATTCGGCCCGGATTCTTGCGCAAGTATTCCCCCAATATGTCCGGCATCAGTCACGCACGGATTCAGTGCGATTGCCTGGGAATTATCCTGCCATACAAAAGGCCTGCCTTTGTGCGGCAGGCCTTCCTTTCCCACGTCGAAGATCCGGAGCTCATCGGTTATGTAGACGGAATGGCCCTCAAGCAGGCCGAAATCCAACTAGCGATAAAACCAGGCAGGGCGAGTAGGAAAGTGGTTTCGCTTGGCTGAGCGCAGGTTATTGGAATTCCCGGGAAGGCGCTGCGGGAAAGCCTAGGGGCGGTGCGGTTCCCCAGGGATTTCGCGGGGTGAGCGTGCGTCTGCGTTCTTGAGGGCCTCAATGAACTGCAACCGCTCATCATCATCGATGACCAACTCTGCATGCGTTCCTCGGGGAGGGGCGAGGAGTCGTGGGCCTGTGTAGGTGGCGCCCAGGTATAAATCGTTGAGCGTCTCTCCGGGCTCCGCCATCGGTTGAGTGATGCTCTTTCTACCTCCAAGCGCAAGCCTGGCTACAAATACCACCACGGCGATGAGCATCAAACCCTCGATGGCATATCCTCCCCATTTCGTATATCCAATGAAGAACAACCCGGCGCTGACCAGGATCATGCCGATTACTAAGGCAACCGCGATCTTAAATGTTCTACGCATTGCCCTCTTCCAATTTCGGCCTTCCAGCGCCCAGACTTTTCTGATCAGGGTATCCCGACAGGACGTATCATTCGATAGTTCGAGGAGTGGCCGTCCGTTCAATGTCCCAAGGAGTCCGCAGCATGCACCTAAAACGCAGCGAAAGGGGCCGGCAGTTCATGAAAAAAATCCCCGTTGCGGCAGCCTTCGCATCCGGCATCTCCATGGTGTTCCTTGGCCTCGTGTTGGCCTTGTTTACGTGGATTGGTTTCGGGGGAATCAGCGAGGCCGATCAAGGACTGGCTCCTGCCCCTCTCAGGATCGGTTTCGTTCTGGTTTTCCTCGGGCTAGGCGCGCTCGGCTTCGTGATTGCAGTTGTATCGGCCCTTCGAGCTGCGTGGCACCTGGCGAAACGCAGGAAAGCAACAAACGATTAGAGGGCCATCAACGACCGGGGCCAGGCCACAGGCCGGTGAGGTTGGCCACCAAAGCTGCGCACCGGCGTCGTACTTTGCTATTTTCAAGTCCAAGACCTGTTCCTTGGGTCTCCGGACGACGGTTCAGTACCCGGTGTGCGACAAGACTGGCCAAAGGAATCACACATGGAATGGCTGATACTTGTTCTGTCCGGCGTCCTGGAAGCCGTCTGGGCCACGGCCCTGGGCGCATCAAAGAATTTCCGCCGGCTCTGGCCCACCATCATTTTCGTAGTATCCATGGCCCTGAGCATGGCCGGCCTGGCCTACGCCATGACTGCCATACCGGTAGGGACCGCCTATGCGGTCTGGGTCGGCATCGGTGCGGTGCTGACCGCGGCGGTTGCCATGGTCACCGGCGCCGAGAAGGCGACCTTGATACGCGTCCTCCTGCTGCTGGGCATCATCGGCTGCGTCGTCGGCCTCAAGGCGATCGGCTAAGGGGGCTGGCATGCATTGGACTGTCTTGTTAATCAGCGCCGTCCTGGAAGCTGTGTGGGCAACAGCGCTGGGGATGTCGGACGGACTGAGCCGCACGGTGCCCGCCGTGGTGTTCTTCGTGGCCTTGACCCTGAGCATGGTGGGCCTGGGCTATGCCATGCGCGGCATCCCCATCGGCACGGCATATGCGGTGTGGACCGGAGCCGGGGCAGCGCTGACCGTCGGCTACGCCATGCTGTTCGGCGGAGAACCTGCGAGCGTGCTCAAACTGCTGTTCGTTGCCGGGATCATCGGTTGCGTGATCGGGCTGAAGCTTGCCGATACGGGCGACGGGAACAAGTCATGAAAAAGCGCCGGCGGGTAGTGGAGAGGTTGGGGGAGTTACTCCATACCCGCCGGCGCTTGGACCGGGCACGTCCGGCCCCTCTTTCACTCGCACCGTGATGAGGTGTCTATGACACTACGAGCGGGTTCTGGGCACAGCCCCGGCAGCAGCTGGGAGGAACCTGAGTCCCGCGCCGCACGGGCCGCCCCCGGGCCTTGATTAGACTGGGAAAACCGACGACCGCGCCGCCTGACGGCCAACACCGTCCGCCGCCAAGATAGCCCCAAGACAGCCAAGGAGTGCACATGACCGACCACCGCCATGGAGAGTACAAGGTCCAGGGCGGCAAGCTCGTGGTCGTGGACTTCGAGGTGGCGGACGGACAGATCACCCGGCCGTCCGTCAGCGGAGACTTCTTTCTGGAACCGGATGAAGCACTGGCAGACATCAACGCAGCGCTTGACGGGATGAGCATCGAAAGCGCCCACGGCCACTATGCCAGCGCGATAAACGCTGCATTGCGGCCGGACGCGCAAATGTTTGGTTTCTCGGCCGATGCGGTTGCCGTGGCCGTGCGCCGCGCGCTCAACAAGGCCACCGGTTGGCTTGACCATCAATGGCAGGTTATTCCACCCACCCCGCTGCCGACGCACCTGCATGTCGCGATGGACGAGGTCCTGACCCGCCAGGTGGGGGCCGGGAAGCGCCCGCCGACGCTGAGGTTCTGGGAATGGGAGGCGCCGTCGGTGGTGATCGGCAGCTTCCAATCGGTCCGCAACGAAGTGGACCCGGACGGGGTGGAACGCCACGGCATCACCGTGGTGCGCCGGATCAGCGGCGGCGGCGCCATGTTCATGGAACGCGGTAACGCGATTACCTACTCGCTGTACCTCCCACAGACTCTGGTGGACGGGCAGAGCTTTGAAGCGTCCTACGCGTACCTCGACGCCTGGGTCATGGCGTCGCTGGAGAAGGTCGGCATCAAGGCGTTCTACCAGCCGCTCAACGACATCGCCACGCCGGAGGGCAAGATCGGCGGCGCGGCGCAGAAGCGGTTGGCCAATGGCGGGATGCTGCACCACGTAACCATGTCCTACGACATCGACGCGGACAAGATGACCGACGTCCTTCGGATCGGCAAGGAAAAAATCTCCGACAAGGGCATCGCCAGCGCCAAGAAGCGGGTGGATCCGCTGCGCCGGCAGACCGGCCTGACCCGCGAAGAAATCATCGACGTGATGATCCGAACCTTCAAGGACCGCTATGCCGCCGAGGACAGCGGTTTTTCCGAGGAAGAGTTGGCCATGGCCCGGGAACTCGTGGAGACCAAGTTCGGCACGGAAGAATGGCTGCACCGCGTACCGTAGGTGAGCGGCGGAAGCCAAGCGGCCGGGCTACCGGTCCCTGCTCCTGACCAAGCGGGCGTGAGCCGCGGCAGGCGAGGCGGCGAATTCGACGCATTCGTAGCCGAGAGCCGCGGCGTCCAGATCGTCGAACACGCGCTCGCCGGAGCCGAGCAGAACGGGCACCATGGCCAGGTGCAGTTCGTCCACGAGCCGCGCTCGCAGGTATTGACGGACTGCAGATGCGCCGCCGCCGAGCCGGACGTCCTGCCCGGCGGCGGCGTCGAAGGCCTTGCGCAGGGCGGACTCGATCCCGTCGTCGACAAAGTGGAAGACGGTCCCGCCGGCCATGGTGATGGGCGGCCGCGGGTAGTTCGTCAGCACGAAGACCGGATGATGGAACGGCGGGTCTTCACCCCACCAGCCCCGCCACTCCACGGAGGGCCACTCGCCGCGCACCGGCCCGAACATGTTCCGGCCCATGATGGTGGCCCCGATGCCCTCTCCTGCCCGGCCTCGACAAAGTCGTTGTCCAGCCCGGTGGAACCCCCGGCCTCGCCGCCCATCCGCTTGCCGGCCGCGGTCCGGAACACCCACTCGTGCAGCTGTTCGCCGCCCACTCCCAACGGGTCCTCAACGCTCTGGTTCGGGCCGGCTGCGTAGCCGTCGAGCGATACGGAAAAATTGTGCACTCGCAGTCTCGGCACGATTCCTCCTGCTCCTGAACCCCGGCGTCCGGGGGTCCGGGTACCTGGAAGACGACAGCCTATTCCACGGAGGCTGCGCAGGGAACCGTGCGGCGGCTACCGGCCGCCAATGGCCGCCGATGCGCCTGCAGCCGCTCGCCCGCCGTCGTCCGCCGTCGTCCGCTGTGCCGCTGTGTGCGCTCAGCCCCGGGTGCCGGCCTGCTGCGCGCGGAGTGCCCGGAGCAGATGGTCACGCTGTTCAATGACGATGCGGCGAAGCGCGGCCGGCGCCTCCGCGTGGCTGTCGAGCCAGGCATCGGTGCGTACGACGACGGGGTGGTCCGCAGGGGCCTGTCCGGGGACCAGGTCCTGCGCGATGGGGTAGAGCCCCCGAACCAGCCTGCCCGCTATCTCGATGCTCTTAACCGACCAGATTCGATCGAGTTCCTCAAAGTACGGTTCGGCATACCCTGCGTGAAGCCCGGGCGGGCCCTGGCAGAAACCATCGATGGTGGCGTCCAGCAGCTCGTTGGACAGCGAATCGGTATGCACCGCGGTGTGCCAGGCCTGGGCCTTCACCTCCGGAAGGGGCCGCGCGGTCATGGCTGCCAGGTGGCCGGCACGCGCCGCCGCGCTGCGGTCGGCTTCCAAGGCCGCATCCAGCTCCGCCGCCGAGGCGTGGCCGGTGGCCGCCAGCGCCTGCCAGAAGCGCCAACGTAAATCGGTGTCCAGCTTCAGCCCCTCCAGCACCGTGGTCTTGTCCAGCAGGCCGCGCAGGAAAGGCGCCTGGCCGTCATCGGCGCGCGCGACCGCCGCCAGCGACCGCGCCCAGGTCAGCTGCCGGTCGCTGCCCGGCTCCGCCGCTTCCGCCTCCCCGCGGGCGGCGGCCAGAAAGGCTTCCCGCAGGCCTGTCCGGAGTTCCGCCGGCGCGTAGCGGTCCATCGCCGTCTTGGCGCAGTCCAGGACCACCTGCAGCACGCTGTTCTCGGTTTCTGCCGGCGCGAAGCGCTGCACAGCCTCCACGTAGTCGGCGGCCGGGAGGCGCCCGTCGCGGGCCATGTCCCACAGGGTTGACCAGCACAGGGCGCGGGCCAGCGGATCGGTGACCTTGTCCAAGGAGGAAAGCACCGTCTCCAGGGAGCCGGTATCGAAGACGACCTTGGCGTAGCTCAAGTCCTCATCGTTGAGCAGCAGCAGGGCGGGAACCTCGCGGCCCGCCAGTTCCGGAACCTCGGTCCGCGGCCCCGCCACGTCCAGCTCCAGCTGGTCCGTGCGGACCAACCGGCCGGAGGCGTCCGGGTTGTACAGGCCCAGTCGCAACCGGTGCGGCCGGAAGGACGGCTCCTGCGTCACCGGATCCACCGCCTCCTGGACGACGCCCGCGGAGGCGATCGCACCGCCGTCGTACTCGAGGTCCACGCCCAGCGTGGAGATGCCGGCGGTTTGCAGCCACTGCCGCGCCCACTGCTCCATGTCCCGGCCGGAAGCCGCGCTGAGAGCGGTGAGGAAATCGGCCAGCGACGTATTGCCGTAGGCATGTTCGCGGAAATACCGGCGCGAGGCGCCGACGAAGGAGTCGAAACCGGCATAGGCCACCAGCTGTTTGAGCACCGAGGCGCCCTTGGCATACGTGATGCCGTCGAAGTTCTGCTTGGCCGCTTCCAGGTCAGGGATGTCGGCGACGATGGGGTGGGTGGTGGGCAGCTGGTCCTGCACGTACGCCCACCCCTTGCGCCGGTTGGCGAAGGTGATCCAGGCGTTGGTCCATTGCGTAGCCTCGGCGGACGCCAGGGACCCCATGTAGTCGGCGAACGATTCCTTCAGCCAGAGGTCGTCCCACCACTTCATGGTGACCAGGTCGCCGAACCACATGTGCGCCATCTCGTGCAGGATGGTGTTGGCGCGGGCCTGGTACTGGGCGTCGGTGGCCCGGGAGGAGAACACGTAGGCCTCGGTGAAGGTGACCAGGCCGGGGTTCTCCATGGCGCCCAGGTTGTATTCGGGCACGAACGCCTGCTCGTACTTGCCGAACGGGTAGGGGTAGTCGAAAAGTTCGTGGAAAAAATCCAGGCCGGCCTTGGTGACGGCGAAGATCCGCTCCGGATCGAAGGAGTCGGCCAGCGAGGCCCGGCAGTAGGCGCCAAGCGGCACACTCAGTTGTCCGCCGTCGGGCAGGGTGCCCTGCCAGGTGTCCGTGGCCGCGTGGTAGGGCCCGGCCAGGACGGTGGTGATGTAGGTGGAGATGCGTGGCGTCGGCTCGAAGCGGCGCACGGAGTAGCCGGGCGTGGAGCCCATCGGCTCGGTCACGGCCACCGCGGCGTTCGAGGCCACCAGCCAGTGGGCGGGGGCGGCGACGTGGAAGCTGAAGCTGGCCTTCAGGTCCGGCTGCTCGAAATTGGCGAAGACCCGGCGCGCGTCGGCCGGTTCGTATTGGGTGTAGAGGTACGTTCGGGCGTCCACCGGATCGACGAACCGGTGGAGCCCTTCGCCGCTGCTGCTGTACAGCGCGGTGCCCGTGATCGTGGCCTGGTTCTCGGCCTCGAGGCCGGGCAGCGTGATCCGGGAACCGTCCACCACCTCGTCGAGGTCCAGGGGCCGGCCGTTGAGCGTGACGGAGTGGACACCGCCGTGGATGAAGTCGGCAAACACGGTCGCGCCCGGTTCGCTGCAGCTGAACGTGATGACGGTGCTGGAGACGAAACCCGGCGCGTCGGGGTCCTCGGCAGTGCGCAGGTCCAGCGAGACCTCATAGCTCTCCACCTGCAGGATGCGTGACCGCGCGGCCGCTTCGTCGCGGCTGAGGTTCTGGTTCGTCATCCGGCCCATTTAACCATGCGCGGACCCGGTCGGGGCCCCCTCAGCGTGCGCCCATCGCCAGCCAGGCCGCGCCTATGCCCAGTGCTGCTATCAGCAGCCAGGAGAGCAGGGCCGTGGAGATGGCCGGCAGCGAGGAGCGGAGCAGTTCCCGCAGGCGGACTGCCGAGCCCAGCCCGAACAGTGCCGCGGCCAGCAGGAGTTCCTGCACGGACGCCGTGCCGTCCAGGACCGGCTGCGGCAACCATCCCGCGCTGCGCAGCATCATCAGGGCGAGGAACCCGAGCACGAAGAGCGGCACCAGCGGCGGCTGCTTGCCGGGCACCGCGGTCCCGTCTCTGTGTGCGGCTCCGGCCTTGGCCCTCCGCCGGCTGTGCAAGGCCGAGGCGGCCGTGACGGGTGCCAGCATCACCACGCGGGCGAGCTTGACGACGACGGCGATGGTCAGGGCCGCCGTGCCGGCACTCTGGGCGGTGGCGACCACCTGTCCGACGTCGTGCACGGAGGCCCCGGCCCAGAAGCCGAACACTTCCGGGGTCATGCCGGTGACCGCCATGACGGCCGGCAGGACGCCGATGGCCAGCGTGCCGCACAGCGTCACCAGGGCGACGGGCATCAGCGTGTCCTGGCTCCGGCTGCCCCGGGCCGCGGCGACGGCGCCGATGGCCGAGGCCCCGCAGATGGAGAATCCGGCGGCCAGCAGCACGGGCTGGTCGCCGGGCAAACGATGCCAGCGCGCCAACAGGAAGGTTCCGCCGAACGCCAGCAACAGCACCAGGACCACCAGCACCAAGGCGAACCAGCCCAGCTCGGCCAGGTCCGAGAGCGCCAGCCGGGCGCCCAGCAGCACAATCCCTGCACGCATCAACGTCCGTCCGCAGAAGGCCAGCCCGGGAAGTGCCGCTCCACGCGTCCACGAAGCAGTAGGCGGCAGGTTCGCCGCCAGGATACCCAGGACCACGGCGATGCTCATCACCGGGACGGCCGGCGCGAGCCAGTGCAGTCCGTGGGCGGCAACTACGGCGGCCGCCGCAAAGAGCAGCCCCGGTCCGACGCGGAGCAGCCAAGGCCTGGCGCGCGGCCCCGGATCCTGCGGCCCGGCCGGCGGATTAGGCCGAGCAGGGCGGGGCTCCGGTGACTGAGGTTGAGGCACTTCGCTACCGTACCGCCTGCAGTCCGCGGTCCGGGCGCAATCGGCACCCTCCCTTCAACAGAAAGGGTGAGCAGCGGGACAAGGTCATGAACTTGTGCCCGCTGTTACAAAGAAGCTGCCTTGTGCTCGGCGCTCGCCGTCGGGCCGAGGATGACCTTCTGGTCCTTGCTTAGGACGGTCAGCCCGGACTCGGTGACCGTGAAGCCCCGCGCGCGGTCCAGTTCGGGATCGACGCCGATGGTGGCGCCGGCCGGGATACGGACGTTCTTGTCCACGATGGCCCTCCGGACCACGGCTCCCTCGCCCACCGTCACCTTGTCCAACAGCACGCTCCCGTGGATTTGGGCGCCCTCGGCGACGAAGACGTCGGTGGAGAGCACCGACTCGGTGACTTCTGCCCCCGAAACCACCACGCCCTGGGACAGCAGGGAGTCGTGCGCGGTGCCCGCGGTGCCGCTGACTCCGCGCACCAGCTTGGCCGGGGGAGACACCGACTGGCGCGTATAGATCGGCCACCGCAGGTTGTAGAGGTTGAAGGCGGGCAGCGGGCTGATCAGGTCCATGTGGGCCTCGTAGTAGGAATCCAACGTGCCGACGTCGCGCCAGTACTGTTGGTCGGCCCCGGTGGAACCGGGAATATCGTTCGCGGTGAAATCGTAAACGGCCGCTTCGCCGCGTTCCACGAAGTAGGGAATGATGTCCCCGCCCATGTCGTGGTTGGTGTCCAACCGCTCGGCGTCGGCCTCCAGGGCCTCCAGCAGAGCGTCCGTGTTGAAGACGTAGTTTCCCATGGACGCCAGGAAACTGTCCGGGTCATCCGCCAGGCCGGGAGTGGTTGCAGGCTTCTCCACGAAGGCGCGGATCTTGGTGGGTGCATCGGGCTCGGACTCGATCACGCCAAACTGATTGGCCAGCGCGAGCGGCTGGCGCACCGCGGCCACGCTGGCGGCCGCACCGGACGCTATGTGCTCCTCCACCATCTGGGAGAAGTCCATCCGGTAGACGTGGTCCGCGCCGACCACCACCACGATGTCCGGCCGGGCGTCATGGATCAGGTTCAGGGACTGGTAGATGGCATTGGCGCTGCCCAGAAACCAGCTCTTGCCCCGCCGTTGCTGCGCCGGTACCGAGGCAACGTAGTTGCCCAGCTGCGCGGCCATGCGCCAGGTTTCGGAAATGTGCCGGTCCAGGCTGTGCGATTTGTACTGCGTCAGCACCACGATCTCCCGGTATCCGGAATTGACCAGGTTGGACAACGCGAAATCGATCAGCCGGTAGCTGCCCGCAAAGGGCACGGCCGGTTTGGCCCGGTCCGCTGTGAGCGGCATCAGGCGCTTTCCCTCGCCGCCGGCTAGCACAACGGCCAAAACCTTCTTCTGTGGCATCGTCCATCCCATCGCATTCGCGGTCCAGTGCCGGACCGACACACGTCCCCCTTGTCAACACACAGTAGAGGAAGGGCCGGGCGTGCACTACGTTAGGTGTCGTGCGTGTAGACATTGTGACAAAAGAATTCCCGCCGGAAATCTACGGCGGAGCCGGCGTACACGTGGCCGAGCTCAGCCGGGTGCTGGCCGGCAGAGTGGATCTGCACGTGCATGCCTTCGGGGCCGACCGGCCGTCCGACTTCCATGGCGCGACGGTGCGCAGCTACGGGGTCCCGGCCGGACTGCGGAAAGCCAATGCCGCGGTGCAGACCCTCGGCGTCGACCTTGAGATGCTGGACGGCTTCGCCGGTGCGGACTTGATTCATTCCCACACCTGGTATGCCAATATGGCCGGGCATTTGGGGTCGCTGCTGCACGATGTGCCGCACGTGCTGAGCGCGCATTCGCTGGAGCCGTTGCGGCCGTGGAAGGCGGAGCAGTTGGGTGGGGGCTATCGGCTCTCGTCCTGGGCGGAGCGCACCGCCTACGAGGCGGCCGCTGCGGTCGTTGCCGTGTCGGCCGGGATGCGCAGGGACATTCTGCGCAGCTACCCCGACGTGGATCCGGACAGGGTGCACGTGGTCCACAACGGCGTGGACGTGCAGGAATGGAAACCGGATTACGACGACGACGCGGTGCGCGCCTTGGGAATCGACCCTGACAGGCCCAGCGTGGTCTTCGTGGGGCGGATCACCCGGCAGAAGGGCGTGCCGTACCTGCTGCGCGCAGCGGCGTTGCTGCCGCCGGAAGTGCAGCTGGTGCTGTGTGCCGGCGCCGCCGACACCCCGGAACTGGCGGCCGCGGTGAATGCCCTGGTGGCCGGGCTGCGCGGGACCCGCGACGGCGTCGTGGTGATCGAGCGGATGCTCCCGCGGCCGGAACTGATCCAGGTGCTCAGCCAGGCCACCGTCTTCGCGTGCCCGTCGATCTACGAACCGCTGGGCATCGTGAACCTTGAAGCCATGGCCTGCGGCGCCCCGGTGGTGGCCAGCGCCACCGGCGGCATTCCGGAGGTCGTCGACGACGGCGTCACCGGCACCCTGGTGCCCTTGGAGCAGGCGAGCGACGGGACGGGCACCCCGCTGGACGAGGAACAGTTCGTCCGCGACTTCGCCGCCGCACTCAACAAGACGCTGGATGATCCCGCCGCCGCCCGCCGCCAGGGCGAGGCGGGGCGCCGGCGCGCCGAGGAGCACTTCTCCTGGGACTCCATCGCCGAGAAGACCCTGGGTCTTTACCGCAGCGTGCTCGCGTAGGAGGCGCAGCCCGCTACTGGCGTTGGGGGAACCGGCGCACAAACCGTCGCCGGCACGGGGTTTCGACGGCGCCGGGGCGGTAGTGCTCACGGACGTAGCGGGTGGCCTCGGCGGCGGGAACGCCGTCGAGAATCGCAATGCAGGCCAGCGCCGTGCCGGTCCGCCCCCGGCCTCCGTAGCAGGCGACCTCCACCCGTTCGTCCCCGGCGCGCAGCCAGGCTTCGCGGAAGGCCGCCTCGGCGTCCGACAGGTCTTCCGGCAGCCGTAGATCGCGCCAGCGCACCCACCGCTGCTCCCACAGGGTGGAGGCCGGAGCACGGTGCTTCAGGTACAGGGCGAATTCCGGCGCGGGACCCGGCGGCAGCGGAACACGCAGCGCACGGCCGCGCAGCAGCCTCCCGGACGGCAGCCGCAGCACCCCCGGCAGCCCGGGATCCCACGGTGATCCCATGCCAGAGAGGATAGCCCCGACGGCGCGCCACGTCTCACCGTGTGGATGCCTAAGCGTTTGCGCAGCTGTGAGAAGAATGCAAGTAAGCCATATCCGTTGTAGGCGTGGCAGCGATGAGAGGCTGCTGGGTTCCGCCCTCAATCTCGCTGACCGGCTGCGCATAGCGTTCCGGCGTGTCGGTTACTCGATCCCCGCTGAATGCGGCATGAAAGGGGCTACACCTTGCCGTCTCGGCAGTACGTCTGCGGATGAACGTACGCTTCGCCACTCACCTTCGCCCGACGTCCCGCGTTGCAAACTGCTCCGGAGATGTCTCGTCCTGCGTTTTCGACAGACAAAAGTCGACGTCGATTCTGATAACGAGCGCAATGATCAGTCTCAGTACCGTGAGAAGGTTTGAAAATAATCGTACTGGTTTTCACAGATTAATTGCGATCCGTGGAGGTGCTTCTAGGGCGTCACCGCGAACGACGTGGTCCGGCTTCATTTGTAAAGGCACTCTGGTCGTTTCCTCGGCTTCGCTGAGGTCGCGTATCCCATGGCGTTGTCATGACGCTGCCTCCACCTGTCTTACGTCCTTAAAGTGTAAAGGGACTGGAGATAACGGCTATCTCGCACTCATCCGGTGCATCCTTAAGAAAGCGGCTCCCGAGAGGCTCTGACTTTGGGTGCCAACAGAGCGGAAAGAGGACTCAGAACGTCCGCTTCCGGTGTCTAAAGCAGCGGGTGTGACCTCCCATCGGACGGACCTGCCTTCACGGTTACGTCACATCTCGATCACCTTTTCCACAGCTTCGGGCTGGGGGCGATAAGGTTTATTGGTCTTATGTAGTAATGGGGCTTGCCTTGAATTCTCTGGCTATCGCCTCCAGAGCAGCAGGTCACATCAATAATCGCTACTTGGAGCGATCCAATCAGGGGGTTTTCATGAAAAGCAACACACCACTACCTAACGGTAAGCCGTCGGATCAGCGTCCCGGAGGAGAGCAGCCCGTGGGGACAGCCCAAGTTAAGACTGCCCGTCCCTGGTACAAGAAGAAGCGCGTAATCATCCCGGCCGGTGTACTGGCACTGATCATCGGCATCGGCAGCTGCGGCGGCGAAGATCCAGTCTCGTCCGACCAGAGCAGCCAGGTTCAGGAAACCCCGGTGGCGGCCGAGCCCAGTGTGGACGCTGAGGCCGAGGCCCAGGCCAGCGCTGAAGCTGCCGAGAAGGCCGAAGCGGAAGCCGAGGCAAGAGCAAAAGAAGAAGCGGAAGCAGAGGCTGCCAAACAGGCTGAGGACGAGGCTGCGGCCAAGGCTGAAGCAGAAGCCAAGGCGGCTGAGGGTACGGTCAGCCAGAAGAACGCCCTGCGGTCCGCTCAGAACTACATCGACTTCCAGGCTTTTTCGCGCACTGGATTAATCCAGCAGCTGGAGTTTGAAGAGTACTCCACTGAGGACGCGACGTGGGCGGTTGACCGTGTTGAGGTCGACTGGAACGAGCAAGCAGCCAAGGCAGCCCAGAACTACCTCGACTTCCAAGCTTTCTCCCGCCAGGGGCTGATCGACCAGCTAATCTTCGAGGGCTTCACGCCGGAGCAGGCAGAGTATGGAGTGAGCCAAACGGGTCTCTAATTTTTAGTAGATGTGTTGCCCCGATAGGGCTTGTAGTCAACCGTCGAGCGGCTATGAGCCCTATCTGGTTGTCGTTGGGAAAGCCGTTCATACGGGATCACAACGGATAACAGGAGCGCGAGCCTGCCCGGGAACTCCGTGGAACTCGGCGGTCCAGATGGTTTAAGGTGTCGCCGAGGCTCGTAAACAGCCATCGACGGGCCAAGGGCCCGCTCACCGTGACCAAGACCCACGATAAGCCAGACCGTGACCTACGAGGTCACCAGTCTGAAGCGAACGGAGAAGCAATCGCCACGCGCAAGGTCCTCTGCAGCCAGAGTTGCGCCCAGACGGCAGCCAACATCGCTGTCACCAAGGCATCCAAGGATGCCTCCGTGAAGTTCGTCAAGGACTAAGCCGAAACGAAAGCCCAGGCAAAGGCCAAGGCGAAGATCACCAGCACGCTGAAGGCGTAGGCTAAAGGACGCGAAAGCCAAAGCACTCAAGGCCGGTAGCGCGCAGACGCAGACGTAGTCGATTCAACAGGAAGCCCCCTGGTGGTCATTCCGGCGGAAATTCACCCGCTCGACAACGCACGGCAGGCCTTCGACGCCACGTCCCGCGCCGAGCACTGCCGCTCATGTTGCCGTTTCATGATGAGCACGTGCCTGCATTCGCCAGCGACGCGGCAGAAGATTTCGCTCCCTAGTGGCAACCTGCGTTCTCGACGTCGCACTGGGCGACAACGCAATCCGCTGAACGTGGAGGTCATCGCCCTGCTCCACAGTGGCCACTTCGCCTCCGGCCCTTCCCGGTTCACCAAGGCCCTCGCTGCCGCCCCCAAACGCAGCGCCATGTCCCACCGCACTAGGCCATAGCCACGGGTGCCGACGTTTGCGCGGGCCCAAGGCCGGTATTCGGCGGGGAAACAGGCTACCCGGCAGCTTATGAATCAGGGGGCAGGATCGGCGTCGCGTCCCGGCGGGTGATGGCCGGCTGTGGCGGCCCGGACGTCGCCCTCTTCATGCCCGCCCTTGTTCTTGCCGAAGGGCAGCACTTTGAGCAACGGGTGCAGGATTGCCATGACGACCAGGCCCCAGGCGAGTCCGAGGACGGCCGAGCACAGGGTGTTCACGAGCCAGGCCAGGAAGCCGCCGGCCACCGGGATCCCGGCGAACGGGCCCTCGAGGACGTGGACCAGGTCATAGGGAGCGTGCCAGCCGAGGTCGTATGCCCCCTGGAGCATGATGTGGCCGCCGACCCAAAGCATCGCGATCGTGCCGACGAAGGTGATCGCGGCCAGCACCGCGGGCATGCCCTTGACGAGCAGCGCGCCGAAGCGCTGCGAGCCCGCGGAGTCCTTGGTGGTCAGGTGCAGGCCGATGTCGTCCATTTTGACGATGAGCCCGACGGCGCCGTACACGAGCACCGTGATCGCAATCGCCACGACGACCAGGATGAGCGCCCGGACCCACAGAGAGGCGTCGCCCACCTCGTTCATCGAGATCACCATGATCTCGCAGGACAGGATGAAGTCGGTGGTGATGGCGCCCTTGACGACCTTGGACTCCGCCTCCGGACCCCGCTCGACCGCCGGCGCCTTGTCGGCCTCGTGGTGGCCGCGAACCTTGTGCCAGACCTTTTCGGCGCCCTCGTAGCAGAGGTAGGTGCCGCCCAGCATGAGGATGAACGGGATCGCCCCCGGGATGAAGGCGCTGACCAGCAGCAGCGCCGGCAGGATGATCAGCAGCTTGTTCCGGAGCGAGCCCCAGAAGATGCGCTTGATCATCGGCAGTTCGCGGGAAGGGTCCGCCCCGGACACGTACTGCGGGGTGACGGCGGCGTCGTCGATCACCACGCCGGCGGCCTTGGCCCCGGCCTTGGCGGCGCCCGCCGCGACGTCGTCCACCGAGGCGGCCGCGATGCGGGCCAGGGCCGCGACGTCGTCGAGCAGGGCGACGAGACCGCCGCTCACAGATCGCCTCCGCGTTGCTCGATGGCTGACTGCTGGACGTAGAGGCCACGGTTGAGGTGCGTGATCGGCATGCTCAAAAGTATACGGCGGCGCGACGCCCGTCCGCCCGGGGGAGTGCGTTGATGGAGGCCAGGCGGGAGGCGTTCATCGAGGTCGGCCAGGGACGAGCAATCAGCGCAACACGATGTCCACCGGCCGTGCCAGGGAGTGGCCGCGTTCCAGGATGCCCGACCGGTTGGCGGATTCGTCGCGCAGGACTTCGGTGACCGAACCGAGGAAGCGGGCCAGGTCCACCTTGTCCTCGGGGGCGGCCAACAGCAGCTGGAAACCGAATTCGTGCAGCGCGTTGATGCTGGCCTCGGCAAACGCCAGCGATGATTTCACGAAGGCCTCGTCCATCATCACCGTGCCGAAGGTGCTGAAGCCCTGCCCGGCGATGCCCAGTTGGTAGGCCAGCGCCGACGCCATGATGAACGCGGTGAAGCGCTGGCCCTCGCCGCCGGACATCAGGCTGGCCTGCAGGTTGGTGTAGGCGCGGCCGTCCGCCAGGAGATTGGTGCAGGTGATGTCCACGTGCGACCGCACGTCCAGGACCTCGGCGCGCCAGCGGCGCTCGTCCTCGGAGGCCAGCCTCTCCACAATCCGCTCCAGGGCGAGGTAGCGGGCGTCCATGTCCTCGGCGGTCTGCCGCCTGCCCATGACCGGCAGCGCGTTCTTCAGGTCAGTGCGGAACTTGTGCGAGGCGTCGGGCACCGCGTTGGCGATCTCAATCTGCAGGTGGCTGTCCTCGTGGTACTTCACGCGCCGCAGGATTTGGTTCAGCGGCTGCAGGCGGGACGCAATGCTGCGGCGTTCTTCGTCCAGCAACTGGAGCAGGTCGCTGAAGCGTTCGTAGGTGCGGTTGTTGAAGTACTCGCGGAACTCCGTCTCCCGCTGCGGCAGCCCTTCGCCCACGATGTCGTGGTAGCGCGCCTCGTAGTCGGCGGCGGCCTCCAGCGACGTGCCGTGGTCTGATCCCCACTGCCTGCCGTAGGACTCGAAGATCTTCACCAGCTGGTTGCCGGCCTCCAGCCGGGTCCGCTCCAGCAGGCCGCGGGAGTCCAGCAGCGCGCGCTCCACCCGGGTGCAGACGTCCCCCAAAAAGGCCAGGTCGGTGATCTCCCCGTACGGGGCAAAGAGGTCGTCCAGCTCGGCGGCCAGTTCGTCGGTCAGCTGCCCGGCGGTCTCACCGGTGGCGGCCAGGGCGTCCCGGCGACTGCGCGCGGCGTCCAGTTCGGCGGTCAACCGGGCGGCGTCGCCCTTGAGCACACCGATCTTCTCCGTGGCGGCCGTGAGGTCCAGTTCCGCCGTTTCCAGCTCGAACCGCAGCTGCTCCAGGTCCGCGTTGGCATCCCGGGCCTGCTCCAGGCGTTCCGCCGCCGCTTCCACGGCGGCGGCGTGTGTTTCGGCGGAAACCTCCGCCCAGTCGCGGGTGTCGGCCGCCACGGCCTTGGCTGCGGCCAGCCGGCGGCCCAGATCCTGCTGCTCGCGGGCGCGTTCGGCGGATTCGGCATCCGCCGTGCCGTACGTCTCGCGCAGTTCCAACAACCGCGCGGCGAGGGCCGCAATCTTGTCCTGATTGTCGAAGCCGAGCAGATAATCGGACGCCCCGGTGTGCCGGTCGTCCTTTTCCGTGGTGCTGCTGCTGCGCTTTACCGCGCCGCCCAGGGTGACGCCGCGGGCGACGTGTGCCAGTTCGTCCGGGTCGTCGACGCAGACGTAGTCGTAGTGCGCCGTGATCTTGCGCCGGACCCAGTGCCCCATGGCGGTGTCCTTGGTGACCAGTTTGGTGACCAGGTCATCGTCGCCGGCGTCGGCCTTTCCGTCCAGCGGGGCGCTGACGTCGATGATCCGCAGGAAGCCACGGATATTGTGCTCGTTCAGGTAGCGGGTGACGGCCTTCATCCGGTCGCCCGGTACCAGCATTGCGGCGGCCAGCGACCGCAGTGCGCGTTCGGCGGCCGGGCGCCAGCGGGCCTCGGCGGCGGCCATGTCGATCAGCTCGCCGGCAAACGGAAGTTCCTCTTCCGCGATGCCCGTGGCGGCACAGACCTGCCGGCGGCGCTCCAGGCTGTCGAGACGGATGTTGCTGGTACGGCGGCGGAAGGACTCGATTTCTTCCTCCAGCGCACGGATCCGGCCCTTGAGGGTCCAAGCCTCGCCCTGGGCATCGTTGCTCCGTTCGCGGGCCGACTCGGCCTCCTTGGCCAGGTCCTTGGCCAGCACGGCGGCACGGCTGCGCGCGGCGGCGAGGCCGGCGGGACTGAAATCCGCTTCAATCCCGGCGGCCGCCATCTCGCCCCGGAGGGCATCTTCGACGGACTGACGGGCCCGCAGCTCGGCCTGGGCCGCCGCCAGCTCCCGTTCCAGGGTGGCGACGGCGGAGCCTCCTTCGCTGCCGTAGCGCGCCCTGAGCGACGCCGCCTTCTCCCGGAGCCCGTCGCGTGCCGCTTCGGCGGTTGCCAGCGCGGCCGTCGCCGCCGTTGCTTCCGCTTCCAGCCGGTCGATCTGCCGGCCATGGCAGTCCAGCGCCAAACGTCGCCGGTAGAGCGGCAGGGCCTCGTCCGCCAACACCTGGTTGCGCTCCAGCCCGGCCTGCGCCTGCTGCAGCTCCCGATGCAGGCGGGGCACGGGGGCCAGCAGGTCCCGCTGCTGCCGGGCGCGTTCCAGCTGCCGCCTGATGCTGCTGAGGTGGCTGAAGTCTTCCACGGCCTCCTCCGCGGCGGCCAGCGTCCGGGGCGTGTCCAGCACGTGGTTGCGGAAGAAGTCGTTCACGGTGCCGCCCAGGCCCCTGCCCGTCTGCAGCGTCCGCAGCAGGCCGAAGGCCTTTTCCTGGTCGATGCCCAGCGCTTGCCGGAATCGCTCGGCAAACGCCTTGTGCGAATCAAAGACCTGGCTGCCCGGCAACAGGGCCTCCAGCGAGGTCTTGCTGAACCGCCCCAGCATGCGGGCCTCCAGGGCGGGAATGTCCAGCGCCTTGTTGTGCAGCACATAGAAACGGCCCATATTGTGTTCGGTCCCGTTGGCCGGCAGGTCCAGCAGCACGGACAGGCTGGTGGTCTGCCCCAGGGCGTTGTCGAAGGTCAGGCAGACCGCCGACCAGGTGGCACCGGGACGCTGGTAGAACGTGGCGTTCCGGGACCCGTCGCCGTCCGCCGGCGTGGCGCCCAGCCGTCCGCGCATGTAGCTGAACGCGGTGCGCCGTTCCTCGGCGGCGCTGCCGGCGCTGGTTTGGGCAGCCTCGTTCATCTTTGGCCGCGCGTCCAGCACCTGGAGCATGCCGTCGAAGATAGTGGACTTGCCCACGCCGGAGCCGCCGGTCAGCAACGTTCCGGCGCGGTCCACGCGGATGGTGTGGGAGCCGTCGAAGGTGCCCCAATTGACCAGCTGCACGCGGCTGAGGCGGTGTTGGCCGGGATTGAGCAGCCCGTCCAGGGGCAGGATCGTCTCGATGCTCATGTCAGGCCTCCTCGCCGTCGACAGCCAACTGGTCGGTCTCCGGTGCCTCGCCGGCCGGCGGGAGAGTACCGGCCATTAAGCCGATCACCGCCGGAATGTCGCCGATGTTCTCGAAGGGCAAGGCCAGCGGCAGGGCCGGGGAAATGACCCACACGTCCGAAAGTTCGGTGGCTTCCAGCAGCCGGCGCTCGTTGGACAGCTTGCGGATGGAGGCATCGGCCAGGTCCTCGACGTGTTTGGCGTCGTGCTGTTCGGGGTCCACGTAGTCCTGCAGCACGTCGATCACGTCGGCCCGGCTGATCAGCGGCTCCGTCCCGGTGCCGGCGTGGCGATCCTGGATGAGCCGCATGCGCAGGAGCAGCAGCGTCTCCTCGCGCGTCATCTCCCGCTGCCGCTGCAGGGCGTTGGTGTGCGGTTCGGCCATGGGGACCGGCCGCAGCATGGCAACCTTGCGGTCTTCGTCGATGACCAGTTGCAGGAACAGCTCGCTGAGCCGGGAGGCGAGGACGCGGCGGTGTTCCACCACGGTGTCGTAGACCCGGTCCGTGGAGCCGGCGTGCAGGTATGGGCCGCGCAGCAGCCGGACCAGGGCCTGGCGCAGCTTCAGGGGCAGCTTGCCGGTATCGCCGTCGAAGAGTTCGGGCCCGTCCACAATCTCGTTGCGGGCGGGCGCCTCGTCAGCCTCGGCGGAGTCCGCCTCCTCCGGCCCGTCAGCCTGGGCGGGATCCGCTTCCTCCGGTGCGGCCCCGTCCTCGGGCCCTGCGGACGGATGGGCGGAAACCCCGGTCAACTCGTCCTCGGTCAACTCGTTCATTAGTCTGCAGCTTTCGTGAAAGTGACGGCGGGCAGCACCGCGGTTCGTTCGCTGCCGTCGATTTGGATCAGGGTCACGCTGTCGGTCGCGTCCGGATCAAGCACGCCGCCGGTATTCAAGGCCCGGTGCAGCAGCCAGCGCAGGCTGTTCAGGTGCCGGTGTTCCGGTTCCAGCTGGTCGTAGACCGCCGACAACGGCGCCGGCCCGCGTGCTTCGACGGCCGTGCGCACCGCCCGGGAGAGCACCTCGGCGTCAGCCTGCGGCGTGCGTACCGCGCGGCGGATGTCCGCTTCGGTGAACTCGGGCGGCGGCGGCAACTTCGCCGGCGCCTGGTGATCCTGCGGGTCGTAGAGCCGGATCATGCTCACCGATTCGAAGCCGGAGCCGTACAACTGCGGCGCCGGTACCACCGCACGCCGGCCCGGCAGGCTGTGCCGCGACTTGAAGATCGCGGCCTCGGCAGCCCGGATCGCCTGGCGCAGCTGGACCGATTCGCGGTAGTCGTCCGACTGCACGAAGGTGTGCATGCTCTCCGAGAGCCGCCCGTAGATGCGGTGGATCTCGGCCGCCTGCGCCCGCAACTGGGGCATGAGCTGCTGCAGGGCCCTCCGGTCCTCCGGCTCCAGGCCGTCGGCGAAGTCCCGCTCGAGCACGTCGGCGATTGCCTGCCGGAAACGCTGCTGCTGGTCCTCGTCGTTCAGGAACGCCGTGAAGCTCTCGTACGTCCGGCCTTCGCTGGTGCCGCGCAGCCGTTTGTCGGCGTCGAGCACCTCGCCCATGGTGATGCCCTTGGTGGCATTCGACTCGACGATTTCGGCGCGCAGCGTGTGCAGCATGCGCTCCAAGCCGTCGCGCATCCGCTTGAAGTCGGCCGGCAGCCCGGCCGCCAGCGCCAGGATGTCGCGTGCCGCCTCCGCTGCCGCGGCTGCGGGCACCGCCGCCGGCGCGTCGCCTGCTTCCAGCGCGCGGATCTTTTCCTGCCGTTCGGCGATTTCGGCCCGGAGCACGGCAATGCGCGCCTCGGGGTCGGGATCGGTCTCATGGGCCAGGGCCTCGACCCGGGTGAGCAGCGTGGCCAGGCGGGAGCTGTTCAGGGAGGAGGAGGCCCCGGTCAGGCCGTCCAGGTACTCCAGGAAGCGCACTGTTGCTTCGGTGGGCTCGTAGACGAACCGGCCGCCCTCGCGCAGGCGGGAGAGGAACCTGCGGCCCACCCAGTCGTCGGCGTACTGGCGGGCGGACCAATCCTCGCGCAGCGACACCCCGGCGCGCCGCAGCTCGGCCAGGAACGCGTCGGTGTTGCGGTGGAACTCCTCCAGCGGCAGCTGCGGCCGGGAGCGCGTGAAAGCGGTCCGGAACAGCGCGGGCACCCACGGGCTGGCGGCGGCCAGCTTGAGGCCCGGCGTCGCGGACAAGGCCTGCAGCTCTTGCCAGCGGGCAAGGGCGTTCTGGGTGAAGGACATGCTGTGCTTTCCGCCCGCGGAAGGGAAAAGCGGGCCCAGAAGATCTTAGCCGCTCCTACTGCGCTGACGACGGCGGCGGCCGCCACGGGTGGGCCGTGTCGCCCGGGGGTATACCTGCTGACGACGGCGGTGTGCCCGCCACATGTGGGCCGTGTCGCCCGGGGATACCCCGCTGACGACGGCGGTGTGCCGGTGTGCCCGCCGTGGCGAAACGGATCGCCTCCGGCCTGGGCCCCGCCGTCGTTCGCCTAGCTGCTTGCCGGCAGCTTCTGGCGTCGCGCGGCGAGCTTTTCGGCGGCCTTCCGGCGGGCGACGAGCACCTTCTCGTCCATCGGGGCGTCGCCGCTGGCCCGCCGCGAGCGGGAATAGGCCATGGCTTCGTCCTGGCGTTCCTGCTCGTCGCCGGTGGCAATCTTCGCGCGCAGATGCTCGGGCCCGTAGCCAAAGGCGTCCACGAGGTCGCGTGCGTGCGGGCGGAGCCTGGACAGCAGACGGTTGATGTACCCCCCGAGGATGCGGGCGCGCTGGGCGGAGAGCCGTCCGTGCATGAGGTACCAGCCCAGGTTTTTCTCCACCAGCGACAGGCCGAACAGGTCCCGCAACCACGTCAGCACCTGGCGGGTACCGTCGTCGTCGATCTGCCCGAGTGCGGCGGTAAAGGCCTCCCACTGCAGCAGTTCCGCGTGTGCGCGGGCGGCCTCGATCAGCTCGTGCTGGTGTTCGTTGAACAGCGCCGCGGCCTCCGCCTGCGGCAGCCTCGTGGCATTGCGGAGCGCGCCGCCGATGCCGGCGACCATGGTGGAGACCCGGTCGGTGAGCAGCTGGCGCTGCGACTCCGGATCCTTCAGGTAGTTGGCGCTCTTGCGCTCCGAACCGCTGTCCGCGAACGTCTGGGCCACCTGGCGCAGGCCGGTGCGGTGGAAGGTGGCGTCGGCCGCCTGGTGGGCAACCCACCGGGCCATCACGCCGAAGTCTGCGTGGCGGAACTCCTTGGCGTAGTCCGCGAGCAGCCGCTTGGCGACCAGCTGCAGCAGCACCGTGTTGTCGCCTTCGAAGGTCGCGTAGATGTCCAGGTCGGCGCGCAGCGCCGCGAAGCGGTTTTCGGCCAGGAACCCTGCCCCGCCGGTGGCCTCCCGGCATTCCTGCAGGGTGTCCAGCGCGTGCCACGTGCTGAGCGACTTCAGGGCGGCGGCCAGGGTTTCCAGGTCCTGCCGGTCCTCGTCGGTGTCGTGGGCGCCGGAGAACACGTCGTCGAACTTCTCCAGCAGTTGTTCGTGCGCCAAGGACGCCGCGTAGGTGGTGGCCAGCCGCGGCAGCAGACGCCGCTGGTGGCGCTGGTAGTCCAGCAAGACCTCTTCGGAGGTGTCCGAGGACGCATTGAACTGCCGGCGCTCGGTGCCGTAGCGCACCGCGATGGCCAGGGCTACCTTGCTGGCGGCCACCGCGGCGCCATCGAGCGAAACGCGGCCCTGCACCAAGGTTCCCAGCATGGTGAAGAAGCGGCGGCCCGGGCTGGCGATGGGGGAGGTGTAGGTGCCATCCTCGGCCACGTCGCCGTACCTGTTCAACAGGTTGGTGCGCGGGATGCGGACATGGTCGAAGTGCAGGCGGCCGTTGTCGATGCCGTTGAGTCCGCCCTTGTAACCGTCGTCTTCGCCGCCGATGCCGGGCAGGAAGTTGTGCTGTTCGTCCCGGATGGGCACATAGAAGGCGTGGACGCCGTGGTCGACGCCCCGGGTGATGAGATGCGCGAACACCACCGCGGCCAGGCCGTCGTTGGCGGCGTTTCCCAGGTAGTCCTTCCACGCGGCCCGGAACGGTGTGTGGATGACGAATTCCTGCGTGGCCGGTTCGTAGGTGGCGGTGGTGGCGATGCTGGCCACGTCGGATCCGTGGCCGGTTTCGGTCATGGCGAAGGCGCCCGGCGTCTTGAGGCTCATGATGTCCGGCAGCCACTGGTCATGGTGTTCCCGGGTGCCCAGGTGCAGCACCGCCGCGCCGAACAGGCCCCACTGCACACCGGCCTTGATCTGCAGCGAGGGGTCGGCGGTGACAAGTTCCTCGAAACCGGCCACGTTGCCGCCGTGATTGTCTTCGCCGCCGAGCCGTGCGGGGAAGGCACGGTGCACGGCGCCGGTGTCCACCAGGTACTTCAGCTGCCCGAAGACCCGCTGCCGGTGCTCCTCCATCGTCAGCCCGTCAATGCGGTGGAGTTCCGGGCGGCCGGCCAGGTCGCGTGCCGCCTGGCGGATGTCGGCCCAGCGGCCCAGCAGGAGCCGGCCGAGTTCGGCCACATCCACGGTGGCTCCGTTGTCTTCAACCGGTTCCGGGGTTTCCAGGGCGGGCGTATACGTCATCGGATGATCCTTCGGTCGTCAGGTGTGTGTCGGTGGGGCCGGGGAAGGCGGCGGGGCGGGGCGGCCGGGTGCGGGCGGTCAATCCATGCCCGGGGTGTTGCGGGAACGGCCGGGTGGCCCGGAGCCCGCTGCGGGAGCTCCGTTGTCCGGTGCGACGCCACCCAGCAGCCATTGGGTGAGCAGGCCCGTCATGACTTCCCGGCTCGGCTTGGTTCCATCATCGGAAGCCGCCAGCCAGCATTCACCGGCGGCACGCACCATGCCGATGGCGGCCCGGGGCCAGTAGGAAGCGGCGGCCAGTTCCGCGGCACTTCCCGCTGCCGCGGCCAGGTGGCCGCGCAGCGGGGCCTCGATCATGGCGGTGACGTTGGCGAAAAAGTCCTGCAGGACGGCGGAACTGCCGTCCTCCGGTGCGGCAGCCGGCCGCGCATCGTCCCGACCGGGTTGCGGTGCGGCCGGCGGCTCGGACGGCGCGGCGCGGGTAACGAACGCGTACACGTGCGGCGAGGATTCGGCCATTTGCAGGTAGACCGACACCATGGCGTGCAGGCCCTCCCGGGCCGTGGTCGCGGTGGCGGCGGCCTCCTGGAGCCGGGCCTGCATCCGGCCGATCACCACCTCGCCCATGGCCCGCTGCAGGCCGGCCTTGTCGCCGAAGTAGCGGTAGAAGACGGGCTTGGACGTCCCGGCCGCCGCCGCGATCTCCTCCATGGACGCATCGGGCCCAAGCCGGTGCACCGCGTGCCGCGCCGCCCGGATCAGCTCCCGGCGGCGTTCCGTCCGGTGACGGTCCCAACGGGCCGAGCGGCCGTCCGCGGGCGTCGCCGGATTCGAGGCGGCCTGGCGGCCTGTGGCGGTGTTCACGTAACTCAGCGTATCAGGTACGCTTGGTTACGGTAACTGTCGTTTGTTCCGCTCCGCACCCAATCGAGGAGAGCCCACATGGCCACTTCACCTGACGCCACCGGCACCCGCTCCGCCAACGGACTGCGCAGGGCAGTAGTCGTCGGCGGCAACCGCATCCCCTTCGCCCGCGCGAACGGAGCCTACACCCAGGCCAGCAACCAGGACATGCTCACCGCGGCCCTGGACGGGCTGGTGGCACGGTTCGGGCTGCAGGACGAACGCATCGGCGAGGTGGCCGCCGGCGCTGTCCTTAAACACTCGCGCGACTTCAACCTCACCCGCGAGGCGGTGCTCGGCTCGGCGCTTTCACCGCAAACACCTGCGTACGACCTGCAGCAGGCGTGCGCCACCGGGTTGGAAACCGTGATGGGCCTGGCGAACAAGATCAAACTGGGGCAGATCGACTCCGCCATCGCCGGCGGCGTGGACTCCGCCTCGGACGCACCGATCGCCGTCAGCGAGGGCCTCCGGGCCGTCCTCCTGGAACTGAACCGCGCCAAGAGCATGCAGCAGAAGCTGACCGCCATCGCCAAGTTGCGCCCCAAGGATCTGGCCCCCAACGCGCCGGGCACGGCCGAGCCGCGGACCGGGCTGTCGATGGGCGAGCACCAGGCGCTGACCACCGCAGCCTGGAACATCAGCCGCGACGCGCAGGACGAACTTGCCCTGGCCAGCCACCACAACCTCGCGGCAGCTTACGAGCGCGGATTTTTCGATGACCTCATGACGCCCTACCGGGGCCTGGCCAAGGACTCCAACCTGCGCGCCGACACCACCTTGGAGAAGCTGGGCAAGCTGCAGCCGGTGTTCGGCAAGAACCTCGGCGCCGAGGCAACCATGACGGCCGGCAACTCCACGCCGCTGACCGACGGGGCCTCCACCGTGCTGCTGAGTTCGGAAGAGTACGCCCGGAGCAACGACCTGCCGGTGCTGGCGGAGGTAGTGGACTCCGAGGCCGCCGCCGTTGATTTTGTGCACGGCAAGGAAGGACTGCTGATGGCGCCGGCCTATGCCGTGCCCCGGCTGCTGGCCCGGCAGGCCCTGACGTTCGCCGACTTCGATTTCTTCGAGATCCACGAGGCCTTCGCCGGGACGGTGCTGTGCCACTTGGCCGCGTGGGAAAGCGAGGAGTTCTGCCGCAACAAGCTGGGCCTCGAGAAGCCCTTGGGCGCCATCGACCGGACCCGCCTCAACATCAATGGCTCCTCGCTGGCCACCGGCCATCCCTTCGCGGCCACCGGTGGCCGCCTGGTGGCCAGCCTGGCCAAGATGCTGCGCGAGAAGGCCGACGCCGAGTCCCGCACCACCCGAGGCCTGATTTCCGTCTGCGCCGCAGGCGGCATGGGCGTCGTCGCCATCCTGGAGGCGAACTGATGACCGACCGGTACGTGGATTTGGTCAACGCCGGACCGGTGAAGAGCCTGGCCAAGAAGCTGGGGCTGCCGCAGCCCGCCGTGCTGCGGCGCTACCGGCCGGGCGCACCGCTGCTGCCCGGACCTGTCCTGGTGCTCGGCGCGGGCGCCGGCGCCGACACGGTGGCCAAGGAAATGCTCGGGTGGGACCTCGACGTTCGCCGGCATGCGGCACCAAAGGAACGCGTCGGCGGCATCGTGCTGGTGCTCGACGAGCTGGAATCGCCCGAGGACCTGTCGGAGCCCATGCTCAGCGCCGGCGCCAGCCTCAGGGACCTGGCCCCCGGCGGCCGCGTGATCACCGTATCCCGGCCCGCCGACGGCGCCGCCCGGCCCGCGCAGGCCGCCGCGCGCCAAGCGGTGGACGGGTCGCTGCGGTCACTGGCCCACGAGCTGCGCGGGGGTGCCACCGCCAACGGCATCCTGCTCGGCGAAGGCGTGGACGCCGGAGCATCGGCCGTCCTGGGACCCCTGCGCTTCCTGCTCTCGGCCCGGAGCGCCTACGTCAGCGGGCAGTTCCTGCTGGTCGGCTCCGACGACGGCTCGCTCCCCGCGGATCCGGACCGTCCGCTCGCCGGCAAGGTCGCCGTCGTCACCGGCGCCGCGCGCGGCATTGGCGCTGCCATCGCCGAGACCCTGCACCGCGACGGCGCACAACTCGTCGTCGTCGATGTCCCCGCGGCGGGGGAACAGCTGGCGCAGGTCGCGAACCGGGTGGGCGGCACCGCCCTGCAGTTGGACATCACCGCGGCCGATGCCGGCGCGAAGATCGCCGCCCATGCCGTGGAGCGGCACCACGGACTGGACATCGTGATCCACAACGCCGGCATCACCCGCGACAAACTGTTGGCCAACATGGACCAGGCCAAATGGGACTCCGTGATCGCCGTCAACCTCACCTCGCAGCTGACGATGAACGGGCAGCTGCTGGCCTCGGGCGCGTTCCGCGGGCGGCCGCGCGTGGTTTCACTGGCCTCAACCAGCGGCATTGCGGGCAACCGCGGGCAAACCAATTACGCCGCGTCGAAGGCGGGAATCATCGGCATGGTCCGGGCCTCGGCCGCCGGGTTCGCCGACGCCGGCGGCAGCATCAACGCCGTGGCACCGGGCTTCATCGAGACGGACATGACCGCCCGGATGCCGTTCCTGACCCGGGAAGTGGCACGCCGGCTCTCCTCGCTGCAACAGGGCGGACAGCCGCGCGATGTCGCCGAGGCCGTCTCCTTCCTGGCCAGCGATGCTGCGGGCGGCATCAACGGCCAAACCCTGCGGGTCTGCGGGCAAAGCATGGTCGGCGCATGAACGAAGTCATCCTGGGGGAGATGCCCACGCTCTCGCGCCTCTACCTGACGGCGGCGTCGACTGCCGCGCGGCACAAGCTGGGCGTGGGACAGCACGCCGAGCAGGTCCCGGCGGCGCGGCATACCCTGCACGGAGTTCAGATCACCCCCGAGCGGATCAGCGGGTTCCAGCAGTTGGTCCACGGCACCGTGCGGGACACCCTGCCCTCCGTGTTCCTGCACTCGGTCGCGTTCCCCGTGGCGATGAGCGTGATGACGCGGCCGGACTTTCCGCTGCCGCTGCTCGGCATGGTCCATCTGGCCAATCGGGTGCGGCACTTGCGGCCGGTCCACTTCACCGAGCCCCTGGCCGTCACGGCCTGGGCCGAGGGCCTCCGCGGCCACCACGCGGGCACGCAGGTCGAACTGCACACCCGGATCGAGGCCGACGGCGAGGCCGTGTGGGAAGGTGTCTCGGACTACCTGGCCAAGGCGGTCTACTTGCCCGGCCTGGACAAGGCAGCCCGCCCGGAGCGCGCCGATTTCACGCCGCCGCAGCCGACGGCCCGCTGGCGGCTCGGGCCGGAGGCCGGGCGCGAGTACGCCGGGGTGTCCGGCGACTTCAACCCGATCCACCTGAGCGCGGTGTCCGCGAAGATGCTGGGGCTCAAGCGGTCCATCGCCCACGGGATGTACCTGGCCTCACGAGTCCTGACCAGCGTGGAAGCCACGGCCAGCGAACCCTTCAGCTGGCGCATCGACTTTGCCGCTCCGGTCTTCCTGCCCGCCACCGTGGCCGTCAGGATCCATGACACGGAACGCGACGGGTCCTGGGAAGCTTCCGAGTTCACCGGCTGGGGGGAGCGCAGCCACCGGCTGCACTTCACGGGCAGCGTCCACACGCTCGCCGGCTGAGTGGCGTGGCCGGACCGGGTCAGCCGGTGACGGCCCGGCGTTCGAGGACCTCCCGTTCGCGATCATTCTTCGCCAGCGCGGCGGCGGCGGCGAACTCGGAGCGGGCCTCGTCCGCCCGGCCGAGCCGGGCCAGCAGCTCGCCGCGGACGCTCGGGAGCAGGTGGGAGCCGCTCAGGGCGCCTTCCGAGGCCAGCCGGTCCACGATCGCCGGGCGGTGGCGGGGCCGGTGGCCATGGACACTGCCACAGCACGGTTGAGCTCCACCACCGGGCTCGGCGCCACCCGGCCAAGCGCTTCGTAGAGCAGCACGATCTGCGCCCAGTCGGTGCCGGCGACGCTGGGGGCGGCCGCATGGCATGCGGCGATGGCCGCCTGCAGGGCGTAGCTGCCCCGGCCGCGGCCCAGCGCGTCGGCCCTGGCCAGGGCGGCTCGGCCGCGTTCAATCTGGGCGCGGTCCCAACGCGTCAGGTCCTGGTCGGCGAGCAGGACCGCGCTGCCGTCCGGCTGTGTGCGGGCGCCGAAACGCGACGCCTGGAACTCCATCAGGGCCACCAGTGCGTGCGCTTCGGGCTCCCGGGGCACCAGCGACACCAGGAGGCGTCCGATCCGCAGGGCTTCGCCGGCCAGGTCCGACCGGATCCAACGGTTCCCGGAGGTCGCCGCGTACCCTTCCGTGAACAGGAGGTCGACCACGCGCAGGACGGCGCCCAGCCGCGGGCCCCAGTCGTTCGGTTCGGGGACTTCGAAGGGGACCTTCGCCGCGGCCAGGGTTTTCTTGGCCCGGACGATGCGCTGTTGCACCGTGGCGACCGGAATCACGAAGAGCCGGCCGATCTCCTCGGCAGACAGGCCGGCGACGACCCGCAGCGTCAGGCATACCTGCGCTTCCCGCGAGAGGACCGGGTGGCAGGCGGTAAAGACGAGCCGGAGCACGTCGTCGGGTACGGGGTCCCAACGCAGGTCTTCTTCGTCCCGCAGCCCGCGGGCCAGCACCTGGTAACGGTCCTCCAGGCGTTCGGCCCGCCGCCAGGAGTCGATGGCCCGGCGCTTGGCCACGGTGGTCAGCCACGCCGCCGGGTTGCGGGGGACGCCGGCGTGCGGCCACCGGGCCAGCGCATCGGCCACGGCTTCCTGCGCGACGTCCTCGGCGAAACCGACATCCCCGGTGGCACGGGCCAGGGCGGCGACAGTCCGGGCGCCCTCGATCCGCCACAACGCATCGATCCGGCGCCGGATTGCCGCTTGGGCCTCGGCCCCCGCCTCCCCGGGCTCCTGGGCCTCGGATCCCGCCGCCCCAGGCTCCTGGGCCTCGGCCCCCGCCGCCCCGGGCTCCCGGGCCTCGGCTCCGGGGGTCAGGCGTTCTCCGAGCGGAGCCTCGCCTCTTCCTCGCGCCATCCTTCTTCCTTCCGGATGTACTCGTTGTCGGCGAAGTCCGCGAAATCGGCGGCCTCGGTCACGCGGCGGACCTCCAGCTTTGAGCCCGGTCCCAGCGGGCAGCGGCTGGCCCACTCCGCGGCTTCCTCCTTGGAGGCCACCTGGACGATCCAAAAACCGTTGAACAGTTCGTGCGTTTCGCCGTACGGGCCGTCGGTCACAATCGGCGGCTCCTCCGAGAAGTCCACGACGAATCCGCTGCCGTCGGAAAGATCCGCCAGGCCTTCTCCCGCCAGCATGACGCCGGCGTTGATCATCGCCTCGTTGTAGGCGCCCATCTTGTTGATCATTTCTTCGAACGGCATGGATTTGGACGCCTCAAGGGCTTCATCCGTGGACCGCATGATGAACATGTACTTCATGGCTTTTCTCCTTCTCGGAACGAGACGCAGGCATGCGCCTTCTACTATGCCGTCGAACGGGGGCCGTGGATATCGACATGCCCGGGAATTATTTTCGGAATCTTCGCGCCGCGGTTCGGCGGCCCCGCGGCAGCCGCCTCTATGCTTGCCGTATGACCAACGACGATCAGTTGCGTGACCGCGCCCGGATGCTTGACGCCGCAGACCCGCTGGCCGGATACCGGGCCCGGTTCGCGGGCCACGACGACGACGCCGTCGTGGCCTACCTCGACGGCAATTCGCTGGGCCGGCCGCTGGCCGCCAGCATCGAGCGCGTCCGGGACGTCATGGCGCAGCAGTGGGGCGGCCGGCTGATCCGGGCCTGGGACGAGGTCTGGCTCCAGCTGCCGGAGCAGATCGGCGACGAGCTGGGCCGGGTCGTGCTGGGAGCCGCGCCGGGCCAATGCGTGGTGGCCGACTCCACCACGGTGCTGCTGTACAAGCTGGCCCGCGCCGCGATCGATGCGCGGCCAGGGCGCCGGCGCATCCTGGTGGACCGGGACAATTTTCCGTCCGACCGCTTTATCGTGGAAGGCATCGCCGCCGAGTGCGGCCTGGAGCTGGACTGGCTCGAGCCCCCGCACGCCGGGGGAGTGACGGCAGAAGCGGTCCGGGGCGCCGTGGGGCCCGACACAGCGCTCGTGCTGCTCAGCCACGTGGCCTACCGCTCCGGCTATGTTGCGGACATCCCGGCCATCACCGCCGCCGCGCACGACGCCGGTGCCCTGGTTTTGTGGGACCTGTGCCATTCCGCCGGGGTGCTGCCCGTGGAACTGGACGGCTGGGGCGTCGACCTGGCCGCAGGCTGCAGCTACAAGTACCTTAACGGCGGTCCGGGCGCCCCGGCCTGGGCCTACGTGCGGACCGAGCACCAGCACCTGAGCCAGCCGATCCAAGGCTGGTTGGGCAGCGCCAAACCCTTCGAGATGGGTCAGGGGTACCAGCCGGCCGGCGGGATCCGCCGGTTCACGTCCGGAACTCCGCCGATCATCGGCATGACCGCCCTCCAGGACATGGTCGCCCTCATCGACGAGGCCGGGCTGGCGGCGGTCCGGGAAAAGTCGATCGCCCTGACCGGGTTTGCCGTCGAGGCCGTGCGGGAGGCGCTGGCCGGTTTCGGCGTCGCCATCGCCTCGCCGCTTGATCCGGCGGAACGCGGCGGCCACGTCACCATCGACCACCCGGACTTCAAGCAAATCACCGGCAGGCTCTGGGAGCAGGGAGTGATACCGGACTTCCGCGAGCCCGACGGCCTCCGGCTGGGGCTCTCGCCGCTGTCCACCAGCTTCCAGGAGGTGTGGCGCGGCATCGCCGCCATTCGCGCCGAGCTCGAACGGATGTAGCCGAGCTCGAACGGGTTCAGCCGCCCCGCCGGACCATCCGGATCTCGTGCAGGCCTTCCCACAGGCCGGTCAGGGGCTCGCGGCGTCCGTCCGGGCCGAATCCGTGCTTGCGGTAGAACGCCTGGGCGCGCGGGTTGTCCTCGAGGACCCAGAGCAGCGCGGGCCCGCCACCGATCGCCGCCTCCAGCAGTTGCCGCCCGAGCCCGGTCCCGTAGGCCTCCGCCAGCACGTAGAGCATCTGCAGTTCGTGCGGCACGCCGGCGTCGGCGTCGTCGTCCTGCACGGGGCCGCCGCCCGAGCAGCCGATGATCCGTCCGGCGGGGTCTTCGGCGACCCACAGCTCCGCCCCCGCCGCCAGCCCGCGCGACCACCAGTCGATCTGCTGGTCCCGCCGGGCCGCTTCGGCGGCGAAGAAGCTCTCCGGCCGCTGGGACGAGTAGGTTTCCCGCCAGGCGGCGAGCTTCATGTCGAGCGTGGCGGGGATGTCGTCTCGGGTGGCGCGGCGGATGCGGAAATCGGGGGTTGGCACCCATGAATCCTAGCCGTGCGGCTGCCCGGATCCCAGATCATGCCGGCACCGCAAGGCTCAGCGGCGGAAGTGGTCGACCGCGAGCTGGTAGCTGTGCGCCGTCAGCGCGGCGGTCTGCTCCCAGCCAAAGGACGAGGCGTGCACCGCGGCATTGGCGCCCAGCCGCCGGCGGAACTCCGGGTAGTCGTGGAGCTCGCGGAGGGCCCCCGCCCACCGGACCGGGTCGTGCCCGTCCACCAGCAGCCCGGTGAGCCCGTGGCTGACCGCCACCGGCAGCCCGCCCACGTTGGTGGCAACGACGGGCGTACCGCACGCCTGCGCTTCCAGGGCGACCAAGCCGAAGGATTCGCTGAAGGACGGGACCGCCACCACATCGGCGCTGCGGAAGGTGGCCGCCAAGGCGCGCGGCTCCACGGGGGGCGAGAGCGTCACGGTGTCCGCCAGCCCCAGCTTCCCGGCCAGCGCCGGCAGGTCAAGCCCGGCGGACCCGCTGATCTCGCCGATGATGGACACGCGCAGCCGGATGTCGGGCCGTTGGCGGCGCAGTTCGGCCGCGGCGGCCAGCAGGACCTGCGGCCCTTTCAGTACCTGGATGCGGCCGGCAAACACCAGGTGGAAGGTATCCGGCCCGATGCCCGCCGCCTCCCGGTCCGCGCGGCGGCCGTCGGGGCGGAAGGTGTGCAGGTCCACCCCGGGCGGGATCACGTCCACCGTCCCCTCGTCCGCGCCGTAGAGATCGACCAACTCGGCCGCCTCGGTCAGGGTATTGGCGATCAGCCGGCCGGCTCCGGACGCTATGGCTTGCTCCCCGTCGATCCGGGAGGCCGGCTCGGGCAGTTCGCCGGGCTGCAGGTGCAGGTTTTTGACCAGCCCCATCGTGTGCATCGAGTGCACCAGCGGAATGTGCCAGTCGTGCTGCAGCCGCAGCCCCACGGCACCCGAGAGCCAGTAGTGCGAGTGCAGCACGTCGTACCGTGCCCCGTCCTGCTGCGTGAACTGCCGCAGCGAAGCCTCCAGCGCGGCCAACCGCTGCGGCAGGTCTTCCTTGGTTACCGCGTCGGCGGGGGCTCCGTCCAGATGGATCACGCGGACGCCGGCCCGGGGATGTTCCACGGGTTCCTGCCCGTCATGCAGGGAGCGGGTGAAAACGTCGACGGCGGTGCCCAGCGCCGCCTGTTCCCGCGCCAGGGCGCGCACGTAGACGTTCATCCCGCCGGCATCGCCCCCGCCGGGGAGGGCCAGCGGCGAGGTGTGCAGCGACAGCACGGCGATGCGCTCCGCGCCGACCATGCCCACCTCCAGACCGTGTCAGCCGGGACGTCTCCGGCTCGGGAAAATCGACGTGCCGCCGAATTTGTCTAGCAGCCACTTTAGCCGCCCGGGTAGGCCCCGGCCGCTTGATGACGGATCAGTGCATGGTGAAGCGGCTGGCCACCGTGTCCTGCACTCCGGGGAAGCGGGTGAGGGTGCTGAACAGGCGGTTGCGGGCCGCGAGCACCGGCGGCGGCAACGGCCTGCCCAGGGCCATGTTGAGGTGCGCCTGCCAGACGGCGGTGTTGGCCGCCCGCCGCCGGTCCGCCTCGAATCTCCGCAACGCCATGCCCGTCGGCTCGCCCGCCAGGGCCGCGGCCACGATCGGAGCCAGGGCTGCGGCATCCAGCCAGCCCAAATTCATGCCCTGCCCGCCGATCGGACTCACCTGGTGTGCTGCGTCGCCGACCAGCGCGACGCGTCCAGCTACCAGCCGCCGCGGCGTCCGGGAGCTGACGGAGAAGGCGCTGAGCATGGAGCAACTGCCAGGGTCCGGGCCCGTCCCGGTGCGCCGCGCGACCAGGGAGGCGAGGCCGTCCGGCGTCGGATGGCTGACCACGCCGGGCATCCTGGCCACCCAGCGCCGGGTACCCCCGGGGAGCGGGAAGGATTCGACGATGCCGCCGGCCTCCATATAGAGCACGGCGGTGCTGCCGTCGCCGGTGGTGTCGGCGAAGTCTCCCATCAGGTAGGCGTCCGGATACACCCGCGTTCGCACCGGGACGCCGAGTTGGCGGCGCAGGGCGGAATAGGCGCCGTCGGCCGCCACCACCAGCCTTGCCCGCACCGTCTCCGCAGCGGCAGCCGGTGCCACGCCGGCAGGCGGTGCCGGTCCCGCGCCCCGGCGACAGGACAACGTCACGGTCGCGCCGTCGTCGTACGCCCCCTGCACCGCCACCGCGCGGCGCACCGCCCCGGGACGCAGCGCCTCCAGCCGTTCTTCCAGCAGCCGTTCGGTGATGACCTGCGGCACGGCCAGCACGTAGGGATGCGCGCCGGGAATGCCGTCAAACGAGAGCGACGCGACGTCCCGGCCGCGGCTGCGGGCCACGCCCCGGCGGATGCGGACGCCGGCCGCCAACAGCTCCGGACCCACGCCCGCGTCGTCGAGCACGGCCAACGCCGGCGGATGGATCCCGATCGCACGGGAGTGGCTGCTGCGGGCGCTGCGCCGTTCCAGGACCGCGACGTCCACCCCGCGCCGGGCCAGCAGGATGGCCATCAGCAAACCCACCGGGCCGCCGCCGACCACGGCGACATCGAGCAGGCGGCCGCCGGGCGATTCAACAGGCCGGCCCCGGGGGAGCGCCGCCTCAGGCATCGGGCTCATGGATCACCAGCTGGCGGAAACGCGAATCGGGCAGCACCCGCCACTCCGGCGGGAGGGCGGCGCGCAATTCCTCCGGGGTGTAGCTGCGGCGGATGGAGGTCAGCCCGTCCCGGCGGATGAAGGAGCGGTGGAAAAACGGCAGCGTCCCGGCGGCGAACAGCACATACGCCGTGCGGCTGCGGATGATGTCGCTGTGGACTGCGAGGACGCGCGACAACCGCTGCGAGTCCGCCAGCAGGCCTGCCAGCTCGGGGGCGGTCAGGTGGTGCAGCAAGTGGTTGGACACGACGGCGTCGAAGCTGCGTCCTTCTGCCACCAGCTCCGAACTGAACGCCTGCCGGAACTCGAGGCCCGGCGACCGCGGCCGGGACACGGCGAAGGCATGCGCGCGCGGATCGGGATCGATCGCCGTGATCCGCAAGTCGAGGCCGTCCCGGGCGGCCAGGCGGGCGAGCAGCCGGGGAACGTCGCCGCCGCCGGAGCCGATATCGAGCAGGGTGGGGGCCTCGAGGCCGGCCAGGCGCGGGCGGAGCAGGCGCCGGTAGATGCCGTGCCAACCCGACACCGCCCGGTTGATCAGCGGAAACTGGGCGTAGGTGCGCCGAAGCATCGCGGGGTCGCAGTCCGGCTTGTCCATTTCCTCCACGGCGTCTGTGGCGCGGAGGGCCAGGAACGTCGACGCCTTGCGATCCGGCGGGCGGGCGGCCACGGCGGTCGGTTCCCGCCCTACACCGACGCTGCCGCGGAAACCTGGCGGGCCCGGAGGGTGGCGGCGGGCACGGTCTTGGTGAACAGGCCGGTTTCCACGGTCAGGCCCGGGCCGAAGGCCATCGAGCAGATCCGCTCCTCCCCGGACCCTGCCGGCTGCTCCAGAATGTGCTTGAGCACAAACATCACGGTGGCGCTGGACATGTTCCCGTACCGCCGCAGCGTTTCCCGGGCCGGCACGAGCTGTTCCCCGGTCAGCTCCAGCTTGGCCTCGACCTTGTCCAGGATGCTGCGGCCGCCCGGATGGATCGCCCAGTGCTCAATATCGCGGTATGGTCTTGCCGCCACGTCCGGTTCACGGGCCAGCAACGGCTCCAGCGCACCAACGATGTGTTCGTCGATAATGTGCGGAACATAGGTCCCCAGGACCATCTCGAAGCCCTCGTCACCGATGTTCCAGGCCATGGATTCCTCGCCGACCGGGGTGAGGACGGTTTCGAAGTGGTCCAGCCGGATGGCAGGACCGGTCTCGTCCAGGCCGCGCGCGGTGATGACCGCTGCCGCCGCGCCGTCTGCGAACAGGGAGGACCCGACAATGGTGTCCGGGTCGTTGGACGTGCGCACGTGCAGCGTGCAGAGTTCGGCCGATACCACCATCACCACCGCCTGCGGATCGGCGTCGCAGAACGACTTGGCCGCCCGCAGGGCCGGGAACGCCGCGTAGCAGCCCATGAAGCCCAGATGGTAGCGCTGAACGGCGGGATTGAGCCCCAGAGCACGCACGATCTTGTAGTCGGGTCCCGGGTTGAAGAACCCGGTGCAGGAGACGGTGATGAGGTGTGTGATGTCCGCCGGGCCGATTCCCTCACAGGAGGCAAGCGCCTTGCCGGCCGCCTCGATGAACAGCGGGGTGGCCTTGTCCGCGAAGATGTCGTTGCGCACCTTCGTGCTGGGAGAGAGCAACTGCCGGGATTCGGCGTCGAAGAACACCGGGTTGTCCGCCCGCTTGGCCGTCGTGAGTTCCTCGACGGCGGTGTACCGGGTGTCGATGCCCGACTGGTCGAACGATGTGGTCACCAGGCGCTGTCCCAGGCGCGTCAGGCCCGGTTGCGTGGAGAACACGTCCCGCGCCTCCGACTGGATCAGGATGGTATCCGGAACAGCGGTTTCCAGGGCTCTCAGCGTGGCCGTCATAGTCCATTCATAGAGCAGGCAGCCGGGTAAGACAATGGACCGGCTGCCCGGCTCCCGGCTGAACCGCTACGTAACACCCGGGCGTCTTACCGGTTGACGGGCCAGGTCTGGGACACAAGGAGCGGATCCGGTGGAGTACGAAATCAATTCCCTGCCGCTGCACGTGCTCCTGGTCCACGCCACCGTGGTGTTCGTTCCGCTGGCGGCTTTGTGCGTTGCGCTCACCCTGCTCTGGCCGGCGGCGAGGCGGCGCCTGGGGATTGCCACCCCGCTGATCGCCCTGCTGGCCCTGGTGCTGGTGCCGGTCACCCAACAGGCCGGCCACTGGTTGTTCCTCAGGATCGACCAGACGCCGCTGGCCGTCGAACACATGCGGTTGGGCGACATGCTGCTGCCGTGGGTGGCCGGTCTTTTCGCCGCGGCGCTGGGACTGTGGCTGTGGTTCCGTTACGGAACGACGGCGGACGCCTCCTCCCGGCGCAGGCTTGGCGCCGGATACCGCGTCATTGCGGCGGTGGTCGCCGTCGCCGTGCTGGCCGTGTGTGCCGGCGCCACGGTGGCAGTGGTGCTGACCGGTGAATCCGGAACGCGGGCGGTCTGGGAAGGCGCCTACTCCGGGCCGCCGGCGCTGCCCTGACCAACTCCGGCCTCGCCGGCTCGGGTCGTGGCCCGGCGCTTTTAGCGGCCCAGGCGCCGGTAGGAGGAGCCGAAGTGGATGAGCGGGTCGGCGCTTTCCGCACCGGCAGCGTCCCGGCCCATGGCCAGCACCTCGCCGACGATCAGCAGGTGGGTGGCCGCCGGATGCACCGCCGTCGTCCTCAGCTCGAACCACGCGGGGGCTCCGCCGATCACGGCGGCACCGGTGGCCGGGCCGCGCCGGTACGGCACCTGGTTGAGCAGGCCTTCCACCGGATTGCCCGGGCTCGCCAGCCAGTTCGCCGTGCCCTGGTGCTGCGAGGCCAGCAGGCTCAAGGCCCAGGTCCCCGAGTCGGCCACGGCGTCGCAAATCCTCGACTCCTCGAAGAGGCTGACCAGCATGGTGGGCGGATCGTAGGACACCGAGAGATAACCGCTGACGGTCGCCGCGTAGTCCCGGTTCCGCCACCGCGTCGACACCACCGCGACGCCCGCTGCAATGTCGGCGCTGAGCGTGCGGTACAGGTCGATGTCCCGCTGATCCGCCGCGCCCTGCCTGACGGGATGGGCCGCCAGTTCTCCGTCCAGTTCCATGCCGCCATCTTTGCATGCCGGCCGCGGGGCGGCTCAGGGACGGTTCAAAACGGAGGCAGCGGATGATAAGGATGTTAAACAGTAAGCACCCTGAGAATTGCGAGTGGAGTGGATATGGCCCAGCGGCTCGTTGCAGACCTTATTGTCGATCGGCTTCGCGCGTGGCAGGTGTCGCGGATTTTTGGCTACAGCGGGGACGGCATCAACACGTTCATGGGCGCGCTGCGGCGCGCGGGGACGGTCGAATTCGTCCAGGCCCGGCACGAGGAAAATGCCGCCTTCATGGCGGTGGGGCACGCCAAGTACACGGGCGGGGTGGGGGTGGTCACGGCCACCCAGGGTCCCGGAGCCGTGCACCTGCTCAACGGCCTGTACGACGCCAAACTCGACAGCGTCCCGGTAGTGGCCATTGTCGGGCAGCAGTCGCGCACCGCGCTCGGCTCCGGGTACATGCAGGAAGTGGACCTGGCCAACCTGACGAAGGACGTGGCCACCTTCCGGCAGCAGGTGAGCACCCCTGAGCAGGTTCCGCTGGTGCTGGACCGCGCCTTCAAGGCGGCCCTGAGCGGCCGCGGCCCGGCCGTGGTGATCATTCCGCACGACATCCAAAAACTTCCCGCCCCCGAACTTGAGCACACCCACGGCGTGGTGGCCACCGCGCCGATCTGGCGTGCCGCGCACGTGGTCCCGGACCCGGACGACCTGCGCGCGGCCGCGGCCGTGCTCAACGCCGGGCAGCGGGTTGCCCTGCTGGTAGGACAGGGAGCGCGGGATGCCCGCGGGCAGGTGGTTGCGGTGGCGGAGAAGCTCGGGGCCGGCATTGCCACCAGCCTGCTGGGCAAACCCTATGTGGACGAGTCGCTGCCCTTCGCGGCCGGAACCATGGGGCATCTGGGTACCGCCGCCAGCGGCCAACTGCTGGGACACTGCGACACCTTGCTGATCGTGGGCTCCAATGACCCCTGGACGGAGTTCTACCCGCCGCCCGGTGCCGCGCGCGCGGTGCAGATCGACAATGACGCCAGTGCCATCGGCAACCGCTATCCGGTCGAGGCGGCGCTCACCGGCGACGCCGCCACCACCCTGGCGGCGCTGCTGCCGCTGCTTGAGGACCGCGCAGGCGGCGGGTGGCGCGAGCAGGTGGAAGGCTGGGTGCGGCAGTCGCGCGAGCTGTCGCGGCAGCGGGCCATGACGCCGGCGCAACCGGTCAACCCGGAACGGGTGGCCTTTGAGCTGAGCGAAAGATTCCCGCCGGACGGCCTGCTCGCCGTCGATGTCGGCAGTTCCGTCTACTGGTATGCCCGGCAACTGCGGCTGCCGGCAGGGGCCCAGGCGCACCTTTCCAGCACCTTGGCAAGCATGGGTTGTTCGATACCGTACGGCATCGCCGCCAAGCTGGCCGCCCCGGAACGGGTGGTTGTTGCCCTCACAGGAGACGGGGCCATGCAGATGAGCGGCCTGGCCGAACTGATTACCGTCGGCCGGCTCTGGCAGCGGTGGATGGACCCCCGTTTTGTGGTCTGCGTCCTGAACAACCGGGAACTCGCCGAAGTGACCTGGGAACAACGGGAGATGGAGGCCGAGCCGCGGTTTGCCGACAGCCAGGCCCTGCCCGATGTCGACTACGCGGGCTACGCACGGTTGCTCGGACTGCACGGGAAGCGGGTCGAGGACCCCGAGCAGCTCGGGGCCGTATGGGACGAGGCGCTGGCCGCCGACCGGCCGTATCTTATCGAGGTGCTCACCGACCCCGACGTTCCGCTGCTCCCGCCGTTCCCGGCCGGCCGGGAGAACGCGGAAACCATGCAGCGGACGCTGGATCAGGAAGGGCAGGTGGCCGGGGGCGCGAAAGACCTGCTGCGCACCTACACCGGCCAGGAAGAAGCCGGTCACGAACGGGCGTCCGGACAGGAAGAAGCCGGCAACGACCGGGCATCCGGACAGTAAGAAGCCGGCAACGACCGGGCATCCGGACAGGAGGGTAGCGGCCGGGACGGTGAGTGAATGAAAGAATTGCTGGATGAGCGAGGCGGCAGAATTCATCGACCGCACGTTGCGGCGGGAAGCCTCCTGGGCACGGGCGAAAGCGCAGAACGAGGCGGGCGACGGATTGCGCTACTACGGTGCGTCGGTCGGTGCGGTCCGGGGTACGGTCCGGGACGCCGGGCGGAAGTTCCGGCTGCTCTCGCACGACGAGGTGACCGCCCTCAGCTCCGAACTGTGGGCCCGGCCGGTCTTCGAGCGGCGCCTGGCCGCCGTCGTGCTGCTGCAGTCGAACCAACGCCTGTTGCGAAGCTCGGACCTCACCCGGCTGGAAGGCTTCCTGCGCGACGCGCGCCTGGCGGCCTTGGCGGACCCGCTCGCCATTGACGTCGTCGGTCCCTTGATCCAGGGGCTGACCGGCCGGTCCCGCATGCGTGCGGAAGCAATCCTCGATCGGTGGGCGGAAGACGAGGACCCGTGGCTGCGCCGGGCCGCCTGTGCTCTTCGCGCGCTGCGGGCACAAAAAAGCCCCGGAAGTCCGGGGCTTTCTCTGTGCGCAGGAAGGGACTCGAACCCTCACCCTCAATAAGAGGACTAGCACCTCAAGCTAGCGCGTCTACCATTCCGCCACCCGCGCAGGTGGACTTTCGCCGGTTCTCCAGAGGCCCTCAGGCGCACCGATTCCGTCGAAAGCAGCGAGAAAAACTCTAACATGTTTTGCCCGAACTGTTGAATCGGCCCTCCGGGCGCGCGACGGAGCCGGCACCGGGGCCCACTCCGGCTGTACCAACTGCGGCGCCACCTGCGGCGCCCCTGCGGCCAACTGCTGCCCTCGACTGCTCCCGCTCGTTAGGCTGGGGACAGACATCGATTCCGAGGAGCCTTCATGACTGTACCGAGCCCGCACGAAGAAGTGGCCGAGATCTGCCAGGAACTGATCCGGATCGACACCTCCAACTACGGCGGCAACGAGGGGCCGGGCGAGCGGCTGGCCGCCGAGTACGCCGCCGGACTGCTGGAAGAAGCCGGACTGGCCACCGACGTGTTCGAGTCCGCGCCCGGCCGGACGTCGGTGGTCACGAGGATGGCCGGCACGGACCCCTCGGCGCCGGCGCTGGTCGTGCACGGCCACTTGGACGTGGTGCCGGCGCAAGCCGATGACTGGCAGGTGGATCCGTTCAGCGGCGAGGAGCGGGACGGCCTCATCTGGGGCCGGGGCGCCGTGGACATGAAGGACATGGACGCGATGATCCTCTCGGTGGCGCGGCACATGGCACGCAGCGGCACCCGGCCGCGCCGAGACATCGTCTTCGCGTTCTTTGCCGACGAAGAGGCCGGCGGCACCTACGGGGCGCGCTGGGCGGTAGAGAACCGTCCCGAGCTTTTCGACGGCGCCACCGAGGCCATCTCGGAGGTGGGCGGCTTCTCGGCCACCATTGGCGGCCGCCGCGCCTACCTGCTCCAGACCGCGGAGAAGGGGATCGCGTGGCTGCGGCTGGCAGTCGCCGGCCGGGCCGGGCACGGTTCCCAGATCAACACGGACAACGCGGTAACCACGCTGGCGGCGGCGGTGGCCCGGATCGGGGCCCACCAGTGGCCGATCGAGCTGACGGACACCACCCGCCGGTTCCTCGACGGGGTGACCGAGCTGACCGGCGTCGAATTCGACCCGGACAACCCGGACATCCTGCTCAAGGAACTGGGCACCCTGGCCCGCTTCGTCGGCGCCACCCTGCAGAACACGTCCAACCCCACGGTGTTGAAGGCCGGCTACAAGGAAAACGTGATCCCCGGGCTGGCCGAGGCGCGGATCGACGCCCGGACACTGCCCGGACAGGAAGAGCTCGTGCTGGCCACCATCCGCGAACTGGCGGGCCCCGACGTGCAGGTCAGCTACGTGCACCAGGACAGGTCGCTGGAGGTGCCGTTCGCCGGGAACCTGGTGGACGCCATGATCGATTCGCTGGCGCACGAGGATCCGGACGCCGTGGTGCTCCCGTACACGCTCTCCGGCGGCACGGACAACAAGGCGCTGGCCCGGCTGGGCATCACCGGCTACGGCTTCGCTCCGCTGCGGTTGCCCGACGACCTGGACTTCACCGGGATGTTCCACGGCGTGGACGAACGGGTGCCGGTTGACTCGCTGAAGTTCGGCACCCGCGTCCTGCAGCGCCTGCTCACCACCTACTGACCACTTGGAACGACGACGAAAGGACCACCGGCATGCCCGCCAGTGTTGAAGAACTGCTCCCGGACGACCTGCTTGAGACCATCAGGGGCCGGGCCGCAGGTTACGACGAAGCGAACAGCTTCTTCCACGAAGACTTCGCCGACCTCGTCGAGGCGGGCTACCTGAAAATGTTCGTCCCGGAGGAAGACGGGGGCCTGGGCTACACGCTGGAGGAGGCAACCCGGGCACAGATGCGGCTGGCCACCGCGGCGCCCGCCACGGCGCTGGCCGTCAACATGCATCTGGTGTGGACCGGCGTCGCGCGGGTCCTCAAGGCCCGCGGCGACGACAGCATGGACTACGTCCTGGCCGAGGCCGGCCGCGGCGAAGTCTTCGGGTTCGGGGTCTCCGAGGCGGGCAATGACCAGGTCCTCTTTGATTCGCGCACCGTCGCCGCACCCCGCGGGGACGGCGGGTACGGGTTCACCGGCACGAAGGTGTTCACCAGCCTCTCGCCCGCCTGGACGCGGCTCGGTGTCTTCGGCCGCGACGATTCCGGCACCGAACCGCAGCTGGTGTGGGGGTTCATCGACCGGGACAAGCCCGGCTACCGGATCAAGGACGACTGGAACACGCTGGGCATGCGCGCCAGCCAGTCCAACACCACGGTGCTCGAAGGCGCGGTCGCGGCGCCGGAGCGGATCTTCCGGAAACTGCCGGTGGGACCCAACCCGGATCCGTTGATCTTCGGCATCTTCGCGTGCTTCGAAATCCTGCTCTCGTCCGTCTATGCGGGGATCGGCACCCGGGCCCTGGATCTCGCGGTGGAAGCCGTGCACCGCCGTCGTTCGCTGAAAACGGGCAAAAGCTACGCGCAGGATCCGGACATCCGCTGGCGGGTGGCCGACGCCGCCCTGGCCATGGACGGGCTGTACCCGCAGCTGGCGTCCATTGCCAGGGACGTGGATACGCTGGCCGACCACGGCAAGTTCTGGTTCGCCAAACTGTCCGGCATCAAGATCAGGGCCACCGAAACCGCCAAGGACGTGGTGGAGAAGGCCGTACGCGTCTCCGGCGGCGGCGGGTACTTCCGCGGCGGTGAACTGGAGCGGCTGTACCGCGACGTGCTGGCCGGGCTCTACCACCCCTCGGACGACGAGTCCGCGCACAGCACCGTTGCAACGGCCTGGCTGGGGCCGCTGGAAGACTGACGCGGGCCGCGCACCGCCTGCCGGGGGTCAGGCGGTGCGTTCGACCTTCAGCACCCTGCGGCGGAGCCAGTACTTGCGGCCGCCGCCCAGGTACAGCCGGGTCCGGACCAGATCCCACTTGCCGTACTCGGCGTGCTCGGTCAGCGCGCGGCGGGCCTCGCCGACGGATTCGTCTTTGTTCACGGTCAGGACCAGGTATTCGTACTGCCGGGCGTAGTCGCGTTCGCGGGTGACGGCGGCACCCAGAAATTGTTCTCTCATTGCCCTCCTGTTCTCTTCACTTATTCTCCACAATGCGGCTAACGTCTACAGCATGAGCATTGATCCGCGCGTCGCACTCGAGTCACTGGTTTCCGCCCTGCAAGAGCACCTGGCCGCCGCATCCAGCCGCCGGGGTGATGACGATCCTGCCGTGGAAGCGGCCTTCTCGTCCATTATGGAATCGTTCGAAACCTACGAGGACGCGCTCTACGATGCTTACGGCGAAGTGACCCCGCTGGTCATTTACGACGAGTCGGACGACGAGGGCATGGACGAACCCGACGACGTGGTGGACCCCTTCGACGACGATCTGGAGATCGAAGAAAAGTAGCACGCCCCCGAGGCCGCCCGGACCCGATCAAGCGTTGACGGGCCGGCGCCGCCGCGCCCGGGACGGAACGTTACGGCGTGGAAATCTCGTCCAGCGCCTGGCCAATCGCGGCGGGCAGGGCGTCCAAGGGCGCCTTCAAGATTTCTGCCAGCTGGGCGGGCGTGCGGGGACCCACCACGGCCGTGCCGACGGCGGGCCGCTGCAGCACCCAGCTCAACGCCAGGTCCAGCGGCCGGACGTCCAGGCCGCGCGCCGCCGTGGCCAGCGCATCCACAATCCGGGCCGGCCGGCCGCTCAGGTACGGTTCCACGTACCCGGCGCGCTGCTCGGAGGCGGCCCGGGAATCGGCCGGAATGCCGGAGCGGTACTTGCCGGTCAGGACGCCGCGTCCCAGCGGCGACCAGGCCATCAGGCCCGGCCCGAGGGCCCGCGCCGCCGGAATGACTTCGTGTTCGGCCCGGCGGTGCAGCAGCGAATATTCGTTCTGCACCGCGACCAGCGGAACCGGGCTGATCGAGGCAGCCCGGGCCAGCTGCCAGCCGGAGTAGTTGGAGACTCCCACATAGCGGGCGCGGCCCGACGACACCGCGTGCTCGAGGGCGGACAGGGTCTCTTCCAGCGGCGCGCCGCCGTCGTCCCAGAGATGGACCAGCCACAGGTCCAGGTAGTCCGTGCCCAGCCGGGCCAGGCTGGCGTCCAGGCTGCGCAACATGGCGCCGCGGGACGTGTCCACCTCGCGCCGGCCCTCGCTGCGCGTCACGCCCGCCTTGGAGACCACCAGCACCTCCTGCCGGGGAACCAGTTCGCCCAGGAACGCCCCGAGCATGGCCTCGCTGCGGCCTTCGGCGTACGGCGCGGCGGTGTCCAGGAGCGTGCCGCCGGCGTCCAGGTAGGCGCGCAGCATGGTGCCCGCGGCCTCCTCGTCCGTTTCCTCTCCCCACGTCATCGTTCCCAGCGACAGCTGCGGGACCTTCAGCCCGCTGTGACCCAAACGATTGTGCTCCATAAAGCCAGCTTATGGCCTGCGCTGCCGCGCCCTTGGCAGCGGCCCGCCGACGCAGGCGCGTGCCTCGTCCTCCCGCACGGGCAGCCCATCCGCCCCGGCCCCACGCCGGGTGCCCGGCGTCGTGCCGTGGGCGGATCTTCGCGCCGCGGCTGTGTCCGTTTCCGTTCCGTGGGCCTTGGTGCCATAAGGTCGAGGATGTGAATTGGCTAGAAGCAATCATCCTGGGGCTCGTGCAGGGCCTGACCGAGTTCCTCCCGATCTCATCCAGCGCGCACCTGCGCATCATCGGAGAGGTTCTGCCCGGTGCCGCCGATCCCGGGGCCGCCTTCACCGCCATCACCCAGCTGGGCACGGAAACCGCCGTCGTCGTCTATTTCTGGCGCGATATCGTCAACATCATCAAGGCCTGGTTCGGCTCCCTCACCGGCAAGGTGCCGCGGAACGACCCGGACGCCCGGATGGGCTGGCTGGTCATCATCGGCTCGATCCCCATCGGTGTGCTCGGGCTGCTGTTCCAGGACCAGATCGAATCCACCTTCCGCAGCCTGTGGATTGTGGCCAGCATGCTGATTGTCTTCGGCGTGTTCCTGGCCATCGCCGACTCCATCGGCCGCCAGGTGCGCACGCTGGACAAGCTCACCTACAAGCACGGCATCCTGTACGGGCTGGCCCAGGCGCTGGCTCTGGTCCCGGGCGTCTCCCGCTCCGGCGGCACCATCACGGCCGGCCTGTTGATGGGCTACACCCGCGAGGCCGCCGCCCGGTATTCATTCCTGCTGGCGATTCCGGCGGTCTTCGCCTCGGGCCTGTACCAGCTGGCCAAGAGCTTCGGTGAACCCGGGCCGTACGGGCTGGGGGAGACGGCGCTGGCCACGGTGGTGGCCTTCGGCGTCGGCTTCGTGATCATCGGGTGGTTCTTGAAGTATGTGTCCACCCGCAGCTACCGGCTCTTCGTCTGGTACCGGATCGCCCTGGGCGCGCTGTTGTTCGTGCTGCTGGGCGCCGGAGTCATCAACGCCTGACCCGCGGGAATTTATCCGGCTCCTGCATTCTTGAATGTTAGGAGCGTCATTTACGACGGCGGCCCCGCCCGCCATCCGCGTCCGTTCACCTCATCGGAAGGAAACCCAAGAGTGCTTGGTTGGAATGCCCGTGCTGTACCCGAAATTCCGGGCGGCAAAGACGAACTGACCATCCACGACACCTCCGTGGGGTCGCTGGTACGGCTTGAGCCGTCCTCGACGGGAAGCCTGTACGTCTGCGGCATCACCCCGTACGACGCCACGCACATGGGCCATGCCGCCACCTACGTGGCCTTCGACCTGCTCAACCGCTATTGGCGCGACGCCGGGCGCACCGTCAACTATGTGCAGAATGTCACGGACATTGACGATCCGCTGCTGGAACGTGCCGCGGCCACCGGCATGGACTGGCAGCTGCTGGCGAAGGACCAGACCGAGCTGTTCCGCACGGACATGGAAGAACTCAACGTCATCCCGCCCGGCGAGTACATCGGAGCGGTGGAATCGATTGAGTGGATCGTTCCGGTGGTGGAGGACCTGCTGGCCCGCGGCCTCGCGTACCGCGTACCGGGCACCGACGGCGAGCCCCACGGCGACGTGTACTTCGATTCCGTTGCCGCAGCGGGACCGGGCTGGCACAACGGCGCCACCTCCAGGCTGACCGAAGATCAAATGCTGCCGCTCTTTGCCGAGCGCGGCGGCGATCCGGAGCGCCCGGGCAAGAAACACCCGCTGGACGCACTGTTGTGGCGCGTCGCCCGTGACGGCGAACCCGAGTGGCCGGGCGCCTCGCTCGGCCCCGGCCGCCCCGGCTGGCACATCGAGTGTTCGGTGATCGCGCGCAAATTCCTGCCGGAAACCTTCGACGTCCAGGCCGGCGGCTCGGACCTGAGTTTCCCGCATCACGAAATGAGCGCCGGGCACGCCTATGCGATGACCGGCAAGCCGCTGGCCAAGCACTTCATGCACGCTGGCATGGTCGGCCTCGACGGCGAAAAGATGAGCAAGTCCAAGGGCAACCTCGTGCTGGTCTCGGCCCTGCGCGAAGAAGGCGTGGAGCCGGCTGCGATCCGCACCGTGCTGCTGGGCCAGCACTACCGCAGCGACTGGTTCTGGACCGGGGATCTGCTCCGCCAGGCGCAGGCGCGGCTTTCTGCGTGGCGCGGCGCGGCCCCCTATGTGCAGGCCGAACAGGTACCCGAGCTGGCACAGCAAATCCGCCAGGCGCTCTCGAACGACCTCAACGCACCCGCGGCCCTGGCCGAAATCGACGGCTTCGCCGAGCACTCCCGGCAGCAGGCCGGAGGGCAGGCCGGTGACGGCGCCGGGCAGTTCGCGGCGCTGCTCGACGCGCTGCTGGGCATCCGGCTCTAAGCCAAGAGTTAGGGCCGGAGGCGGGAACCACTAAGCCGCGCATCGCCGAGCGAGAAGGGCGGGGCGGGCAGGGACCCGGCGTGGCGACGAAGTCGACACGACTGGGCCCGCCCCAACCGGCTAAGCGGCGTGTGGTTCCCGTGGAGGCCCCTACTCTTTACCGCGCTTTTTGAGGTAGCGCTCGAATTCGCGGGCGATGGATTCCCCGGTTGCCTCCGGCAGCTCGGCCGTGTCCTTGGCCTCCTCCAGCTGCCGCACGTAGGCGGCGACTTCCGGATCCTCGGTGGCAAGTTCGTCCACGCCGCGCTCCCACGCTTCGGCTTCTTCGCTCAGGACGGACACTTCCAGCGGGACCTGCAGGATGTCCTCCAGCCGGTGCAGCAAAGCAAGCTCGGCCTTGGGGGAGGGCGACTGTCCCACGTAGTGCGGCACCGCGGCCCAGACGGACATCGTGGGAATGCCGGCCAGCGAGGCGACATCGGACAACACTCCGACGATTCCGGTGGGGCCTTCGTACTGGCTGGACTCGGTATTCAGGGCGCGGCGGACGTCGTCGTCGTCGCTGGTGACCGTGACGGGAATGGGACGCGTGTGCGGCACGTCGGCCAAGAGGGCGCCTACCAGGATGATGCAGTCCACGCCCAGCTCTTCGGCGTGGGCCAACAGTTCCGCGGTGTACGCCCGCCAGCGGTAGGACGGCTCCACCCCGTGGACAAAGATAATGTCCAGCCGGCTGCTCGGGATGCTGCTGCGCGTCAGTTTCGTCGTCGGCCATTTGATCCGGCGTTCCCCGGAGGCGGTGCGGTGCACCACCGGCCGGGTGAACTGGAAGTCGTAATAAAGATCCGGGTCCACCGTGGCCACCTTGTGGCTGTCCCAGAGCCGGCTCAGGTACTTGACGGCGTCCGTGGCGGCTTCGCCGGCATCGTTCCAGCCTTCGAATGCAGCCAGCATCACGGTATAACGCCGCGGTGTCTCGCCGGGCTTCGTCTGCGGGAACAGCAAGTGCAAACCGCGCTGCTCGCCGTCGCCTTCCGTGGGCAGGTCGCCACTGTCCTGAGTACTCACGGTTTCACCCTAATCCTCCCGGCACGGCTTGTCAGTGAGCCGACATTCGATTCGCGCCCAGCATAGCCCCCGATTCCGGTGCCGTAGCCCCGTGCCGGAGCCCGTGATGGGGCCGATGCCGGGGCCGGGCAGGAAGGGCCCGTAGACTGGATGCATGCCCGAAATTTCCCCTTCCCCCGCTGCGTCCAGCCATCCGTCGTCCGGCCTGCAGGCCGTTTTCTGGGACATGGACGGAACGCTCGTCGACACCGAGCCGTACTGGATCGAAGCCGAAACCGAATTGGTTGCTTCGTTCGGCGGGGTGTGGGACGACGAACTGGGCAAAAAGCTGGTGGGCAATGCGCTGGAGACATCCGCCGCCGTGCTGCAGCAGGCCGGCGTCGAACTGGGCATCCGCGAGATTGTCGACCGGCTGATCGACGCCGTGACCGAACGCGTCCGCGGGCGCATCCCGTGGCGCCCCGGCGCACGGGAGTTGCTCGCGGAGCTGGCCGGGGCAGGCATTCCGTCGGTCCTGGTGACCATGAGCGAGACCAAGCTCGCCGCCGAAGTGGTCAGGGCGCTGCCCGAGGGCAGCTTCCGCCACGTCGTCACCGGTGACATGGTCACGCGCGGCAAGCCGGACCCGGAACCGTACCAGCAGGCCTTCGACTGGCTCAGCGGCCACCTGCCCGGCGCCGACAAGCAGTACGTCGTGGCGCTGGAAGACTCGGTTCCCGGGGTTGCCTCCGCCGAAGCCGCCGGCCTCGTGACCGTGGCCATCCCACACGTCGTGCCCGTTCCGCCGGCACCGGGGCGCCCGCACTGGGACAGCCTGGCCGGAAAGGGCCTGGCGGACGTGGAGGGCGTCCTGGTGGGCGCCGCCCAGGAAGCAGGAGTATGAGCACGCAAACCCCCCGGCCGGCCGAGGAAAAGGAACGCAGCGAAGGCATTCCCCTGGGCCGCATGTTCGGCGTCCCGGTGGTCCTGGCCTGGTCCTGGTTCGTGATCGCCGCCTTCATCGTGCTGATCTTCGGCCCCCAGGTGCAGCGCCTGATGCCGGAGATCGGCGTGGGAGCGTACGCCGTGGCGTTCGGTTACGCGCTGCTGCTGCTGTTCTCGGTGCTGGTGCACGAACTCGCCCACGCCCTGACGGCCCGGACCTTCCGGTGGCCGTCGGCCAAGATCGTGCTCAATCTCTGGGGCGGCCACACCCAGTTCGACAACTTCAACGCCACGCCGGGCAAGTCCCTGCTGGTGGCCTTGTCCGGTCCCGTGGCCAACTTCGCGCTGGCCGGCGCCGGCATGCTCGTCCTGCCGCTGTTCCGCGGCGAACCGATTCCGTTCCTGCTGACCGACATCTTCATCTGGGCCAACTTCCTGGTGGCCGTCTTCAATATCCTTCCGGGGCTCCCGTTGGACGGCGGGCGTCTGGTGGAGACCGCCGTCTGGAAGGCGACCGACAGCCAGGAAAAGGGGACCGTGGCGGCGGGCTGGGCCGGTCGCGCCATCGTGGTGCTGCTGGTGATCGGCGTGATCGGCGTCCCGTTGCTGCGGGGCGGCACGCCGGACCTCCAGCTGGTCGTGCTCATGGTGCTGGTGTGCGGTTTCCTCTGGATGGGCGCCAGCTCGGCCATCTCGCACGCCCGGATGCGCTTGCGGCTGCCGTCCGTCAGCGCCGGGCAGCTCAAGCTTCCGGCCGCGTCGCTGCCCGCCACCGCCACGGTGGACCAGGTGCGGCAGCTGATCCAGGGGCACCCCGGGCTCTCCGTGGTGCTCACCGCCGCGACCGGCCAACCCGAAGCAGTCGTGGACCGCACGGCGCTGGACCAGGTGCCGCCGCCGGCAGCCCCCCGGACTCCCGCCGCGGCCGTCTCCCGGGCCCTGGCGCCGGGGGCCTACGTGCCGGAGGCGGCCGCCGGCCAGGAGCTGGTGCAGTACCTGGCCCGGCTGGCCGGCAGCGAGTACGCCGTGATCGACGGCGAGGGCCGCGTCACCGGCGTGCTCCAGCAAAGCACGGTGGTCCGCGCCATCACCGGCAAGGCCGGCAGGCTCTGATCCCGCCGGTCGGCGCCGGGAACACGGCCGCCGGCCGGAATACAATCGACGAACCGGCCCGACACACACCGCCGGGCCGCACACACAACGACCGGAAGTGATCCACGCATGAGCTCCACCACCAGCGCGCACGGCGCCGACCAGCGACGCGGGCCGTTCCGGCCCGGGGAACGGGTCCAGCTCACGGACGAAAAGGGCCGGATGAACACCATCACCCTGACGCCCGGTGGCGCGTTCCATACGCACAAGGGCTTCCTGCCGCATGACGAGGTGATCGGACGGCAAGAGGGAACGGTCGTGGCCAATACGGTGGGCCACCGGTACCAGGCCCTGCGCCCGCTGCTTTCGGACTTCGTGCTCTCCATGCCGCGCGGTGCCGCCGTGGTCTACCCCAAGGACGCCGCCCAGATCGTGACCATGGCGGACATCTTCCCGGGCGCCCGGGTGGTGGAGGCCGGGGTCGGTTCGGGTGCCCTGAGCATCTCGCTGCTGCGCGCCGTGGGCGACGGCGGACGGCTGCACTCGTTCGAGCGGCGCGAGGAATTTGCCGACGTTGCCCGCGGCAACGTGGAAACGTTCTTCGGCGGACCGCACCCCGCCTGGCAGATCTCGCTGGGAGATTTCCAGGACGAAGTCGTCAAAGCCGAGGAGCCCGGCAGCGTGGACCGGGTGGTGCTGGACATGCTGGCGCCGTGGGAGTGCCTGGACGCCGTGGCGACGGTGCTGGCGCCCGGCGGCGTCTGGATCAGCTACGTCGCGACCGTTACGCAATTGTCACGTACTGCCGAGGCGATCCGGGCCGACGGCCGGTTCACCGAGCCCGACGGCTGGGAGTCGATGGTCCGCGGCTGGCACCTGGAGGGCCTGGCCGTCCGGCCCGACCACCGCATGGTGGCGCACACCGGTTTCCTGCTCACGGCCCGCCGGCTGGCCGGCGGCGAGACGGGACTGACGCCCAAGCGCCGTCCGTCCAAGACCGGCTTCGCCGCCGAGGACGTGCAGGCGTGGACCGGCAACGAGGACGATTGGAATGCCGAGGCACTGGGGGAGCGGACCGTGTCCGACCGCCGGCTTCGCCGCGCTGCCAAGGATGCCGCCTCCACCGTGCAGCGCGGAGCGTTCAAGGACATCAACCCCGAAACCGACTGAGGGCGGGACGCGGGCCGCTTCCGTGGGGGCGTCGGAACAAGATGTCTCGGTTTGGCGTTTTCTTTCGTAGACAGGTGCAGCCGGGGCGGGGGCCGGTTAGTGTCTAGGGAAGGAACCGATCACGGAAGCAGGTCGCGGTGATGAACGACCAGAACCAGAACAACCAACCGGCACCGGCTGAACGGCAGGACGACCAGCGTGACGCGTTGACGGTCGCCCAACGCCAGATCAACGTCCTGCGCGACAAACTCCGCCACCTGGACAAGCAGTTGGCCGCGGCCACCCAAAACAATTCCCGCCTCGTCTCCACGCTCGAGACCGCGAAGAGCGAAATCGTCCGGCTTAAGTCCGCCCTCGAACGCGACGGCGAAACCCCCTTCAGCTTCGCGACCATCACCCAGGTCAACAAGGCGCAGCGGCCGCGGCCCGGCACGAGCAACGCTGCCGTGGTGCAGGAGAGCGTCGACATCGTGCAGTCCGGGCGCAAGCTGCGCGTCGCGGTCAGCCCTTTGGTGAAGATGGACCACCTCGCCCCCGGCCAGGAGGTCCTGCTCAACGAGTCGCTCACAGTGATCGCCGCGCTCGGCTTCGAGCGCTCCGGCGAACTGGTCACCATCAAGGAAATGCTCGACGGCGACCGCGTCCTGGTGGTGGGACGGGCCGACGAGGAACGGGTCGTCAAGCTGTCCGGCGCCCTGCGGACCGAACGGCTCCGGGTCGGCGACGCCGTGTCCATCGACGCCCGCAGCGGTTACGCGCTGGAGAAGATTCCCCGCAGCGAGGTGGAGAACCTCATCCTCGAGGAGGTGCCGGACATCTCCTACGAGGACATCGGCGGCCTGGGCCCGCAGATCGACCAGATCCGCGACGCCGTCGAGCTTCCCTTCCTGCATCCCGACCTCTACCGCGAGCACGGCCTGAAGGCCCCCAAGGGCATCCTGCTCTACGGCCCTCCCGGCTGCGGCAAGACGCTGATCGCCAAGGCCGTGGCCAACTCCCTGGCCGCCAAGGCCATCGAGCGCAGCGGCACGGACACCCGCAGCTACTTCCTGAACATCAAGGGACCGGAACTGCTGGACAAGTACGTGGGCGAGACGGAGCGGCACATCCGGCTCATTTTCGCCCGGGCACGCGAGAAGGCATCCGACGGCAGCCCGGTGGTGGTCTTCTTCGACGAAATGGATTCGCTGTTCCGCACCCGTGGCACCGGCGTGTCGTCCGACGTCGAAACGACCATCGTGCCGCAGCTGCTGTCCGAAATCGACGGCGTCGAGAAGCTGGAGAACGTCATCGTCATCGGCGCCTCCAACCGCGAGGACATGATCGACCCGGCCATCCTGCGCCCCGGCCGGCTGGACGTGAAGATCAAGATCCACCGGCCCGACGCCGAGGCGGCCGCGGACATCTTCGCCAAGTACCTCACCACCAACCTCCCCATCCATGCCGAGGACCTCGCCGAGCACGGGCAGGACCGCAAGGCGACCATCGACGCGATGATCCAGCGCACGGTCGAGGAAATGTACTCCACCGACAAGTCGAACGAGTACCTGGAAGTCACCTACGCCAGCGGCGACACGGAAATGCTCTACTTCAAGGACTTCAATTCCGGCGCCGTCATCCAGAACGTGGTGGACCGGGCCAAGAAGAACGCCATCAAGGACCTGCTGACCAACCAGCAGAAGGGCCTGCGGATCGAGCATCTGCTCAGCGCCGTGGTGGACGAATTCCGCGAGCACGAGGACCTCCCCAACACCACCAATCCGGACGACTGGGCCCGGATTTCCGGCAAGAAGGGCGAACGGATCACCTACATCCGCACGATCGTGCAGGGCAAGGCCGGGCAGGAGGCCGGCAAGGCCATCGAAACGATGTCCAACACCGGGCAGTACCTGTGAGCGTCTATCGCGTGATGGGTTCGGAGACGGAGTATGGCATCCATGCTCCCGGCGAACCCCTGGCCAACTCCACGGTGCTCTCCTCGCAGGTGATCAACGCGTACGCGGCGACCATGCGGAAGGGCCTTGGGAACCTGGCCGGCACCCGGTGGGATTACACCGACGAGGAGCCGCTGCACGATGCCCGCGGATTCGACTTGTCGCGTGACCAGGCGGACCCATCCCAGCTCACCGATGTCCCGCCGATCCTCGACGCCGAGCAGATAGCGCTGGCCGGCGGCCGCGCGGCCGGCAACGAGTTCTACACGGACGAATCCTCCGGCGTGCTCATGAACATGGTGCTCAGCAACGGGGCCCGGCTGTACGTGGACCACGCCCATCCGGAATATTCCTCGCCCGAGGTGACCAACCCGCTGGATGCGGTGCGCTGGGACAAGGCGGGCGACGCCGTCGTGCTCGCCGCGATGCGCAGGATCGCCGCCACGCCGGGATTCTCGCCGGTGAACCTGTACAAGAACAACACCGACAACAAGTCGGTCTCCTACGGCGCGCACGAGAACTACCTGATGCCGCGCAGCGTGCCGTTCAACCGGATTGTCACCGGCTTGATTCCGTTTTTCGTGTCCCGGCAGGTCGTGTGCGGTGCCGGGCGGGTGGGGCTGGGCAGCAACGGCCGCACCCCTGGCTACCAGGTCAGCCAGCGCGCGGACTTCTTCGAGGCCGAAGTGGGGTTGGAGACCACCATCCGGCGGCCCATCATCAACACCCGGGACGAACCGCACGCGGTCGCGGACAAGTACCGGCGGCTGCACGTGATCATCGGCGACGCGAATCTGAGCGAGGTGTCGATTTTTTTGAAGATGGGCACCACCTCCGTCGTGCTGTCGATGATCGAACACGGCGAGGTACCGGACGTCCAGCTGGCCGACCCCGTGCAGGCGCTGCAGGCGATCAGCCACGACCCCTCCCTGCAGCAGAAGGTACCGCTCAAGGACGGCAGCATGGTCACCGGCCTGGACCTGCAGGAGATCTACCTGCAGGCAGCGGTGGAGCATTGCCGCCGGCACGGGACCGACAGCGGCCAGACCGCGGACGTGCTGCGGCGCTGGGCTGCGGTGCTGGACACGCTCCGCCGGGACCCGATGGACGCCGCCGGCCAGCTGGATTGGGTGGCCAAGCTCAAACTGCTGCAGGCCTACCGGGACCGGGACGGCATGGAGTGGGGCGACCCGCGCCTGGGCCTCATCGACCTGCAATATGCCGACGTGCGGCCCGAGAAGGGCCTCTACCACCGCCTGGCCGCACGCGGCCGGATCCGCCGGCTGCTCTCGGACGCACAGATCGACGCCGCCGTGGGCGAGCCGCCCGAGGACACCAGGGCCTACTTCCGCGGGAAGTGCATTCAACACTTCCCCCGCGAGGTCGTCGGGGCCAGCTGGGACTCGGTGATTTTCGATCTTCCCGACCGGCGCCGGCTGCAGCGCATCCCCACCCGCGAGCCGTTGCGCGGCAACCGCGCACTGACCGGCAGGCTCTTCGAGGAAGCTTCGTCGGCAGAGGAGTTCATCACGGCGTTGCTGGGCCCCGCGGACGAGCCCCACGTGGCAACATAAGCACTAGGACAGAGTCGATCGTCCCACCAGAAGGAGGCCATCATGGCAACCCAGGACCGCAAGAACGTGGACTCGCGCCGCGACGACGAAGAGTACGACGACGAGCCCACGCCCGAGCCTGCCGCCGCACCGGCCGCGCAGGCCGAGACCGAAGGCACGGATGATCTGCTGGACGAGATCGACGGCGTGCTGGAACAGAACGCGGAAGAATTCGTGCGCGGTTTCGTGCAGAAGGGCGGCCAGTAATTGATGGACATGCCGGCCGGCGGTCCGGGCTCGGTTTTCGCCCACATTTCCCATTCAGCCACCGCCTCCTTCAGCGAGTATCTGGCGCGCACCGCCCCGGATCTGCTGCCGGGCGCCCGGGGGGCCCAGCAGCTGCCGGCGGGGACGGCACCGATGGTGCCCCACGGCACCACCATCGTGTCGATGACGTTCGCCGGCGGCGTGCTGATGGCCGGCGACCGGCGGGCAACCATGGGCAACCTGATTGCCAGCCGGCACATTGAAAAGGTCTTTCCGGCCGATTCCCATTCGCTGCTGGGCATCGCCGGCACCGCCGGCATCGCCCTGGACATCACGCGGCTCTTCCAGGTGGAACTCGAGCACTACGAGAAGATCGAAGGCACGCTGCTCAGCCTCGACGGCAAGGCCAACCGGTTGGGCGCGATGATCCGGTCGAATCTCCCCATGGCGATGCAGGGCCTCGCAGTCATTCCGCTCTTCGCCGGATTCGATGCCGAGCGGCGGGTTGGCCGGCTGTTCTCCTACGATGTCACGGGCGGACGCTATGAGGAGCAGGAGCATCACAGCGTGGGGTCCGGGTCGGTCTTTGCCCGCGGGGCGCTGAAGAAGCTCTGGCAGCCGAACCTGGAGGAGGCGGCAGCGGTCCGGGTGGCCGTCGAAGCCCTGTACGACGCCGCCGACGACGACTCGGCGACCGGGGGACCGGATGCCGTCCGGCAGGTGTGGCCCGTGATCTACACCGTCAACGCCGCCGGCGCCCGCCGGATCCCGGACCGGGAACTCGCCGCCACGTCCGAGGCCGTCATCGGAGCGCGGGCCGCGGCCGGACGGGAGGCCTGAGCATGACGCAACAGTTCTACGTCTCGCCCGAACAGCTGATGAAGGACCGGGCGGACTTCGCCCGGAAAGGCATCGCCCGGGGCCGTTCCGTGGTGGTGCTCAGCTGCTCCGACGGAATCGCGCTGGTCGCCGAAAACCCCTCGCCGGCGCTGCACAAGATCGGGGAAATCTACGACCGGATCGCGTTCGCCGCGGTCGGCAAATACAACGAGTTCGAAAGCCTGCGCCAGGCCGGGGTCCGCTACGCCGACGTGCGCGGCTACTCCTACGACCGGGATGACGTCACCGGCCGCGGCCTCGCCAGCGTGTACGCGCAAAGCCTGGGCGCCGTGTTCACCGCCGACAGCAAGCCGTTCGAAGTGGAGCTTGCCGTCGCCGAGGTCGGCGATACGCCGGGCGACGACCGGCTGTTCCGACTGACCTTCGACGGGTCCATCGCCGACGAGCGCGGCTTCGTGGTGATGGGTGGTTCGGCCGAGGCGGTGGGCGAGAGGCTGCGCGGCAACCCGGCCGCGGACCGGGACTTTCCCGGCGCGGTCCGGGCGGCGGTGGCCGCCCTGTCCGGCGGGACCGGCGAGCAGGACGCGGGGCAGGGCAGGGAACTGCGTCCCGAGGGCCTGGAAGTCGCCGTCCTGGACCGCGACCCGCTGTCCACCCGGGGGAGCCGGCGCGCCTTCCGCCGGTTGCCGACCGCTGAACTGCACCGGATATTAGGCGAGGGAATGGACGGCTAGCCATGGACCGACGCATCTTCGGGATCGAGACCGAATTCGGCATTTCCTATTCGGCGCCGGATTCGCGCCCGCTCTCGCCCGAAGAGGTGGCCCGCTACCTCTTCCGCAAGGTGGTCACGTGGGGCAGGTCGTCGAACGTGTTCCTGACCAACGGGTCCCGGCTGTACCTGGACGTCGGGTCCCATCCCGAGTACGCGACCGCGGAATGCGACGACGTCGCCCAACTGGTGGCGCAGGACCGGGCGGGGGAACTGATCCTCGAAGACCTGATGAACGAAGCCCAGGAGCGCCTGGCGCGGGAGGGCTTCGGCGGCAGCGTCTACCTGTTCAAGAACAACACCGATTCTGCCGGGAATTCCTACGGCAGCCACGAAAACTACCTGATCCCGCGCAAACTGGAATTCTCCCGGCTGGCCGACATCATGATCCCGTTCCTGGTGACGCGGCAGATCCTGGTCGGCGCCGGCAAGGTGCTCAAGACGCAGAACGGCTCCATCTTCGCCTTCTCCCAGCGCGCCGACCACATTTGGGAGGGCGTCTCGTCCGCCACCACCAGGTCACGGCCCATCATCAACACGAGGGACGAACCGCACGCAGACGCCGAGTACTACCGGCGGCTGCATGTCATCAACGGCGACTCAAACATGTCCGAGTCCACCACCATGCTCAAGGTCGGGACGGTGGACCTGCTCCTGCGGATGATCGAAGCAGGGGTCATCATGCGCGACCTCCGGCTGGAAAACCCGATCCGCAGCATCCGGGACATCTCGCACGACCTGACCGGCCGCAGGCCGCTGAAGCTGGCCAGCGGGCGGGAGATGTCTGCGCTGGCCATGCAGCAGGAATACCTGGCCAAGGCGCGCGGGTTCGTCCAGGCCAACGGGGCACACAGCCCGCACGTGGAACGCATCCTCGATTTGTGGGAACGGACCCTGGCGGCCGTCGAATCGGGCGACCACCGCGGCATCGAGCGGGAGATCGACTGGGCCATCAAGAAGCGGCTGATCAACCGGATCATGGACCGCCAGGCCATCGACCTGGATCACCCGCGGATCGCGCAGGTGGATCTGACCTACCACGACATCTCCAGCCGGCGCGGCCTCTACCACCTGCTGCAGGCACGCGGGGAGGTGGCCCGGGTGGTGGAGGAACAGGACGTCAAGGACGCCGTGGACCGGCCGCCGCAGACCACCCGCGCCAAGCTGCGCGGCGACTTCGTCCGCGCGGCCCGGGAAAACGGCCGCGACTTCACGGTCGACTGGGTCCACCTGAAGCTCAACGACCGCTCCCAGCAGACCATCCTCTGCAAGGATCCGTTCAAAAGCGAGGACCCCAGGGTCGAGGCGCTGCTCGCCACCTTGTGACCTCCGCCCCGTATTCCAAGCGGATCACCAGATTTCTCTGCGAGAATGTCCCGTGCCCGCAAGTTCCGCGATAAGAAAGTCGATTGTGCGCAAAATACTCTCCATCCTCCTGCCGGCCGCCCTGCTGCTCACCGCGTGCGGCGGCAACGGCGATTCGGGTTCGGACAGCCTGGATGACATCTCCGTGACCTCCGGCGCCGAAGGCGCCGCCCCCGCCGTCGAATTCGCCGCGCCGCTGGAACTGCCCGAATCCCGGGCCGAAGTCATCACCGAAGGCGAGGGGGACGGTGCTGCCGCGGGCCAGTGGATCCGCTACCGGCTGCTGGCCAAGGACGCTGTCACCGGGGAACAGTTGGTCGAGACCTACTCCGGCCTGGCGGACCAGACGGTGGAACTGAGCAAGGATCTGGAAGCTGCCGATCCGACGCTGTACGGGGCTCTGCTGGGCTCCAACCCGGGCAGCCAGATCGCTTACTACCTGCAGCCTCTGGAAACCGCCGGCGCGTCCGCGCCGGCGCAAAACCCGCAACTGTTCGTCCTGACCGTGGAGGATGTCAAGGACAAGGCCGTCAAGGCAAGTCCCGCCGAGGTCGCCGAGCTGGAGAAGGCCGGCAAACTTCCCGAGATCACCCTCGACGGCAAGGGCGTCCCCTCGGTCAAGATCCCTGAAGGCAACGACGCGCCGGAGAACCTCATCGTCAAGGTCATCGAAGAAGGCAAGGGCAAGGAAGCCACCGCTTCCAGCACGGTTAAGGCCAATTACGCCGGATGGAACTGGGCCAAGGGCACCGAATTCGATTCCAGCTATTCCCGCGGGGAAGCCACCGAGTTCCCGCTCAACCGAGTCATCGAAGGTTGGACCAAGGGTTTGACCGGCCTGAAGGAAGGTGCCAAGGTCATGCTGTCCATTCCCACCGAGATGGCCTATGTGCAGGGCCAGGGAGATGCCGTGGGGGATCTCATCTTCTATGTGGAGCTTACGGACGTCCGGTAGGGGATGCCGCACCGTGCGGTAACGTAGCCGACGCAGCACCAGATACACGTCAAGCAAGAGAGGTTCAGCATGTCTTTTGGCAAGCGCGAATACGACCGCACCAAACCCGAGATCGACTTCCCGGGGACCGAAACCCCGCAGGACCTGGTGATCGAAGACATCATCGTGGGAGACGGCGCCGAGGCCAAGGCCGGCGACACCGTGTCCACCCACTACGTGGGCGTCGCCTGGTCCACCGGTGAAGAGTTCGACGCATCGTGGAACCGCGGCGCACCGCTGGACTTCCGCGTTGGCGTCGGCCAAGTCATCCAGGGCTGGGACCAGGGCCTGCTGGGCATGAAGGTGGGCGGCCGCCGCCGGCTGGAGATCCCGGCGCACCTCGCATACGGCGACCGCGGCGCCGGGTCCGCGATCGCGCCGGGCGAATCGCTGATCTTCGTGGTGGACCTGCTCGGCGTCCGCTGAGCCCACAGACCGGCAGCCGGGGGCGGAGCGACGGAGAACGTTAGTTCATCGTTACTCCGCCCCTTCGGCGTTGACTTCGCCCCGAAACCCTCCAGCCAGTAACGTTTCAACTATGTCCGCCTCCAAGACCGAACGACTCCTCAACCTGCTGATCGCGCTGCTGGAACGCCGCCGGGGCTACAGCAAGGAAGAGCTGCGCGCGCTGATCCCGCCGTATCGCGAGGCGACCAGCGACGACGCCTTCAACCGGCTGTTCGAGCGGGACAAAGAGGACCTGCGGGAAATGGGCATCCCGGTGGAGACGTTCCCGGACGACACGCTCTACGAAAACGACAACAGCGGGCTGCGGTACCGGATCGACCGGCACAAGTACCGGTTGCCGGAACTCCACTTCACCGCCCGGGAGAGCGCGGTGCTCTCGCTGGCCTCCCGCTTGTGGCAGCAGGCCTCGCTGGGGTCGGCAGCCGCCCGGGCCGTCCGCCGGCTCGACGTGCACGGAGCCCTGGCCGACGGCGATCCACTGATCGGGGTGGAACCGCGCATCCGCACCGCGGAGCCGGCCTTCGAACCGCTGCTCAAGGCGGTGTTGGACCACACCCCGGTCTCCTTCGACTACCGGTCGCCCAAAGACGGCCGGCCGCAGCCGCGGCGGGTGGAGCCCTGGGGGCTGGGCAACCGCTACGGCCACTGGTACCTGGCCGGCCGCGACCTGGACCGGGACGCCCAGCGCACCTTCCGGCTGTCCAGGATCACCTCCACCATAAAGAAGCTGAACGGGACCTACAGCATCCCGGAAGGCTTCGCCATGCGCACGGTGCTGGACGGGCTGCAGGCGCCGGAGGACAACGGGACCGCCGTCCTCCTGCTCCGGCAGGACAAGGCCAACTCGCTGCGTGCGGCCGCCGCACCCGCCGAGGACGTCCGGCCGCCGGCGGGCTGGGACGCCGTCACACTTGGCTACGGCGACGCGGAGGTGCTGGCGGAGGAAATTGCCTCGCACGGTGCCAACGCTCTGGTCCAGGGTCCGGACGAGCTGCGCGGCGCCGTGGTGCGCCGGCTGGAAGGCGCCCTGGCCGCCGCCACCCAGGCACCGCCGTCGTACACCCTGCTGGAGGACAGCTCACGGCCGGCACGGAAGACGGGGTCCCTGGACCATCTGCCGCGGCTGCTGGATCTGGTCTCTTACGTCACGGCGAATCCGGGGGTGCCGCTGGACGCCACCGCCGAGAAGTTCAAGATCAGCAAGAACCAGCTGATCAAGGACCTGAACCTGCTGTTCGTCTGCGGGACTCCCGGCTACGGCCCGGACCAGCTCATCGAAGCCTTCTGGGAAGACGGCACCATCTCCATCAACAACGCCGACGAGATCGACAAGCCGGTGCGCCTGAGCCTGGACGAGGCGCTCTCGCTGGTGGTCGGCCTGCAGGCCCTCGAGACGGTGCCCGGGGTGGGGGAGCAGCCCGCCCTGCGCAGCGCGCTCAGCAAGCTGTTGGCGGCGGCCGGCGGGGTTGCCGCCCGCCACACGGCCATCGCCGCGGATCTGGCGGCCGAGGACAGCACGCCCGAGGTGCTCGCGCTGCAGGAAGCCGCGGCCGCCCGGCGCAGCGTGGACATCGACTACCTCGTGCCGTCCCGGGATGAGATGACGAACCGCCGGATCGATCCGCTCCGGGTCTTCGCCGTGGACGGCCACTGGTACACCGAGGCCTGGTGCCACCGCCAGCAGGCCGTGCGGCAGTTCCGGGTAGACCGCATGCGCTCCCTGGCCGCCACCGCCGAGCACTTTGAGCCGCTGGCCGAACGGAGCAGCGAATTCCCCGACAGCCTGTTCACCCCGCAGGAGACGGACCAGGTGGTGGTCCTGCGGATCTCCGAGCGTCTGGCCGAACTGGCCGACCAATACAATGCCCGGCGCCGCGCGGTCCTTGCGGACGGTTCGCTCGCGGCCGAAATCCGGCTGTCCAGCACGGCTATGCTGCCCGGCCTGGCGGCACGCCACGGCGGCGAAGTTGCCGTGCTGGAACCGGCGGAGGCGGCCGGCCAGACCCGGGAATGGCTGCGGCAGGCGCTGGAGGCCTACCGCGCGGCCCCGGCTTCGGCCGGAAGCTAGAGTGGACAGCATGCCCCTTTGGTTCTGGATCCTGCTCTGGGTTGCCCTTTGCGTGCTGGCCCTGGTGTTCATCGCCCTGCTCGGCTGGCGGATTTTCCGCCAGTTCATGCGAACTTTGCGTGAATTCGAGGCGGCGGCCGACCGGCTGGCCGGCGGACTCCAGACGGAACGGCAGCCCGCCGACCCGCACCGCCCCCGGCTGGCACTCTTCGCCGACTCCGCGGTACTCAAGGAGGAATACGTCCAGGGCAAGGAGCGGAGGCGCGAGGAGCGGAGGCAGCGCAGGTTCGCCCGGCGCGCCGCCCGCGGCCAGCGGCAGTCCCTCCGCGATCTGCGGCTGTCCTGACCCGCCGATGGCATAGGATGGACTAGACGAAAGGAACCACGCATGGGACGACTCTTCGATAACCCCTGGACCATCATTATTCTGGTGATCATTGTGCTGCTGCTCTTTGGCGCACCGAAGCTGCCGGGCCTTGCCCGGAGCCTGGGCCAGTCCATGCGGATCTTCAAGTCCGAGGTGAAGCAGATGAAGGACGACGACGCGTCCACCGCCGCCCCGGACTCGGAACCCGTCGAGGGCCGCGTGGTCAACCCGCCGCGGAACAACACTGACAACCGCGGACAGCAGCCGAATGCGAACGGCGGATCCCCATCGCCGCACCAGCAGTAAGGGCCGTGGCCGGTAAGAAAGGCCGGAAGGCCAACCCTGAGGGGCGGATGCCGCTCAAGGCCCATCTGAAAGAACTCCGCAACCGGCTCATCGTTTCCGGCATTGCCGTCCTGCTCGGCGCGGTCGCCGGCTGGTTCCTGTACGACCCCGTGATGGTCGCCGTCCAGGCACCGCTGATGGAAATCTCGGCGGAAGAGGGCCGGCGTGCGGAAATCAACTACGGCAGTGTCGGATCTCCGTTCGACCTGAAAATCCAGGTCTCCATCTTCCTGGGGCTGCTGGTCAGCTCCCCGGTGTGGATCTACCAGGTGTGGGCCTTCATCACGCCCGGCTTGAAGACCAAGGAACGCCGCTACACGCTCGGCTTCATGGTCGCCGCCGTGCCGCTGTTCCTGCTCGGGATCTACTTCGGCTGGATCGTGCTCCCGGAGATCGTCAAGGTACTGACCATGTTCACGCCGGAAGGCGGCGTGAACCAGATCCTGGCCACCGACTACCTCACATTCGTGATGCGGATGTTCCTCTCCCTCGGCATCGCGTTCCTGCTTCCCGTGGTGTTGGTGGGGCTGAATTTCGCCGGCCTGCTGTCCGGCCGCCGCGTGATCAAGAGCTGGCGGATCGTGGTGTTCGTGGTCTGCCTGGTGGCGGCGATGGCCGCCCCCGGCCCGGATGCCATGTCCATGTTCCTGCTGGCGGCCCCCTTGCTGGCGTTGTTCTTCGTGGCAACCGGCATCAGCCTGCTCAACGACAAGCGGCGGGACAAGCGGCGCAAGGTCCGTGAAGCGGAAGTAGCCGCCGGCGTCGACCAGGCCACGCCGCTCGATCAGCTGAAGGCCGACAACCCGGAGCAGGACGGAGCCAAATAGGCTGCGGCCCGGCCAGGGGCCGGCGGCACCCATCGGGCCGGCGGATTTAAGCGGATAGGCTTTTGCTATGAGTTCCCCCTCCGAACGCTACCTTGCGGCCGCCGAACGGGTGGCCTTCTCCAAGACCCGGCTGTACTCGTTCAGCCAGACGCTCGGATTCGAACTCGACCCCTTCCAGCGCGAGGCGTGCGAGGCCCTGGAGCGCGGCCGCGGCGTCCTGGTCGCGGCCCCCACCGGCGCCGGCAAGACCGTCGTCGGCGAGTTCGCCGTCTACATGGCCCTGCAGCGGGGACTCAAGGCGTTCTATACGACGCCGATCAAGGCCCTGAGCAACCAGAAGTACAACGAACTGGTGGCGACCTACGGCGCGGAGCGGGTGGGGCTGCTCACCGGGGACACCTCGGTCAATCCGCACGCGGACGTGGTGGTGATGACCACCGAGGTATTGCGGAACATGCTGTACGCCAATTCCGACACCCTGCTGGACCTGGCCTATGTGGTGATGGACGAAGTCCACTACCTGGCCGACCGGTTCCGCGGCGCCGTGTGGGAAGAGGTCATCATCCATCTGCCCGACGACGTGCAGTTGGTCTCACTGTCCGCGACCGTCTCCAACGCGGAGGAATTCGGCGCCTGGTTGGACACCGTCCGCGGCGACACCGACGTGGTGGTGTCCGAGCACCGCCCGGTGCCGCTGTGGCAGCACGTCATGGTCGGCTCGGACCTGTTCGATCTTTTCGCCGGCGACGTCGCCTTCGACGAAACCGCGCAGGAATCCGGCACCGGCAGTGGCCGCGCCTACGAGGTGAACCCCGAGTTGTTGAAACTGGCGTCGGCCGAGCACCGGCTCAACCGCAGCGCCAACTGGGGCCGTTCCGGCGGCCGGCGCGGGCGGCGCGCGCCCGAACCCCCGCGGCAGGCGCTGACCCGGATTCGGCGCGCCAGCCGGCCGCAGGTCATCGCCAAGCTCGACAGCGAGGGACTGCTGCCGGCCATCACGTTCATTTTCTCCCGCAACGGCTGCGACGCCGCCGTGAAGCAGTGCCTGGAATCCGGGTTGCTGCTCACCACGGAAAAGGAACGCGCCGTCATCGTCCGCCGCGTGGACGAGGCCGTGCAGGACATAGCCGAAGAGGACCTGGACGTGCTGGGCTTTTGGACCTGGCGCGAAGGCCTGTCCCGCGGCTTTTCAGCCCACCACGCCGGCATGCTGCCGACGTTCAAGGAAGTGGTCGAGAAGCTCTTCGCCGGCAACCTGGTCCGCGCCGTTTTCGCCACGGAGACGCTGGCGCTGGGCGTCAACATGCCGGCGCGGACGGTGGTGCTGGAGAAACTGGACAAGTTCAACGGCGAGGCGCACGTCGACATCACGGCAGGGGAGTACACGCAACTCACCGGCCGCGCCGGCAGGCGGGGCATCGACGTCGAAGGCCATGCCGTGGTGCTCTGGCAGCCCGGCACGGATCCGGGAGCCGTAGCCGGCTTGGCGTCGCGGCGGACGTATCCGCTGAACTCCAGTTTCCGGCCCACCTACAACATGAGCATCAACCTGATCGCGCAGTTTGGCCGCGGCCCGGCCCGGGAGATCCTGGAAACCTCGTTCGCGCAGTTCCAGGCCGACCGCTCCGTGGTGGGCCTTGCCAAGCAGGTGCGCAGCCGGGAAGAGTCGCTGGCAGGCTACGAGAAGGCCATGAGCTGCCACCTGGGCGACTTCAACGAATACGCCCGCCTGCGCCGGGACCTGAACGAGGTCGAGAAACGCGCCTCCCGCACCCAGTCCCGGCACTTGCGCTCGGCGGCGGCATCGTCCCTGGACCGCCTGCGCCGCGGCGACATCATCGACATTTCGGCGGGCCGGAACCTCGGCTACGCCGTGGTGCTGGACCGGGACGAAGCCGCCCGCGAGCCCCGCCCCACGGTGCTGACCCAGGAGAAGCACATCCGCCGCATTTCCGTCGACGACTTCCAGGGCCCGGTGGAGGTACTCTCCACCATCCGGATCCCCAAGACCTTCAACGCGCGCAGCCCCAAGGAACGCCGCGACCTGGCGTCCTCGCTGCGCAATGCGCTGCACGACAAGCGCCCGCCGCGGCGGGGGAGCGAGCACCGTGACTTCATCGTTCCGGGCGGGACCCAGGCCGAGCGGCAGATCAACGACCTGCGCCGCAAACTCAAGGCCCACCCCTGCCACGGCTGCAGCGACCGGGAAGACCATGCCCGCTGGGCGGAGCGCTGGTGGAACCTCCGCAAGGAAACCGACCAGCTGGTGACGCAGATCCAGGGCCGCACCAACACCATCGCCAAGACCTTCGACCGGGTCTGCCAGGTGCTGGACAGCTATGGCTACCTGGAGACCGGCGGCGACGGTGTCGCCATCAGCCCCGCCGGGGAACGGCTGCGGCGCATCTACGGCGACCGTGACCTGCTGGTGGCGCTGTGCCTGGAGCAGGACGCCTTCGCCGGGCTCACCGCCGCGGAACTGGCGGCCTTCGTGTCCTGCCTCGTGTACCAGGCCAAGCGGGAAGAGGCCGGCATCCGGCCCAAGATGCCCTCGGCCGCCATGGAAGCGTCGGTCATGATCGCCGTCCGTGAATGGTCGCAGCTGACCGATCTTGAGGAACAGCACCGGCTGCCGCTCACCGGCGAGCCGGAGCTCGGACTCGCCTGGCCGATGTACAAGTGGGCCAGCGGCCGGTCCCTGCAGACCGCGCTCAAGGGCACGGACCTGGCCGCCGGCGACTTTGTCCGGTGGGCCAAGCAGGTGATCGACCTGCTGGACCAGCTGATCAAAGTGCCCGCCCTCGATCCTCAGCTCGCGGCCCGCGGCAGGCAAGCCATTGGCTTGGTCCGCCGGGGCGTCGTCGCCTACGCCGCCGTGGCCGAATAGCCCGGCTACCGCGGGCACACCACCTTCTGAAAGGATTTCCATGAGCGAATCTGTCCTGCCCGCTGCCACGGGCCTTACGCTGTACCGCAACGGCAGCGTCTACAGCGCCGCCGACCCGTACGCCACGGCGATGCTCGTCGACGGCGGCACCGTGGCCTGGATCGGGTCGGAGCACGCCGCGACGTCCATTGCCGACGGCAGCATGCGGGTGGTCGACCTCGATGGACGCCTGGTGGCGCCCGGTTTCGTGGACGCGCACGCCCACGTGACGCAGACGGGGCTCGCCCTGTCCTCGCTCGACCTGACCGGCTGCGCGTCGCTGGTGGAACTGCTCGACGCCGTCGCCGCCGCTTCCCGGCAGGACGGCGGCCCCGTCCTGGGCCACGGTTGGGACGAAACCCGCTGGCCCGAGAACCGCGCCCCCTCCGCCGCCGAACTGGATCGCGCGTCGGGCGGGGCGGATGTCTTCCTGACGCGGGTGGATGTCCATTCCGCGGCCGTCTCGGCCGCGCTGGCGACCCGCCTGTCGCTCTCGGAGTTGCCCGGCTGGTCGGAGACCGGGACGGCCAGCGGGCCGGCCCTTGCACGGGCCCGGGCCGCGGTCCAGATCCCTGCATCCGGCCGGCGCGAAGAGCTCCAGCGTCTGGCCCTGCGGCACGCTGCGTCCCGCGGGTACGTCGCCGTCACGGAAATGGCTGCCCCGCAGCTGGGTCCCGCCGAGGACCTGCTGGCGCTGCTCGAACTCGGCGATGCCGAGCCCGGGCCGAGGATCCTGCCGTATTGGGGGGAGCTGATGACCTCCGCCGAACAGGTCAAGGAAACGGTGCACTACTTCTCCGGCCGCCTGCGGGGGCTGGGCGGGGACCTGACCATGGACGGGTCCGTCGGATCGCATTCGGCGGCCGTCAGTGCGGGCTACGCCGACCTCCCGGGGGAGCACGGGACGCTCTATCTCGACACCGAGGCTGCTGCGCGGCATGTGGAACTGACAGCGGAGCAGGGCATCCAGGCGGGTTTCCACGTGATTGGCGATGCCGGGTTGCTACGGGTGCTTGACGCCCTGGACCTGGCCGCCAAACGTGTCGGGGACGCGGCGGTACGGTCGGCCCGCCCGCGCCTTGAACATGTGGAAATGGTCCCCGAGGGGGCGCTGGAGCGGATGCTCCGGCACGGGGTGACCGCCAGCATGCAGCCGCTCTTCGACGCCTATTGGGGCGGGGCGGAAGGCATGTATGCCACGCGGCTGGGCGCCGAGTCTGCACTCGCCATGAACGCGGTGGGAACGTTGCAGACTGCGGGCGTTCCGGTCGCGATCGGGTCCGACGCCCCGGTCACGGAACAAAGCCCGTGGGCCGCCGTGAAGGCGTGCCTGGAGCACCATAACCGGTCCGAGCAGATCTCCGCCCGGGCGGCGTTCCTGGCGCACACCAGGGCCGGTTGGCGGGCCGCGGGCGAACGGAACCCCATGGAGGGCCAGCTGGCTCCGGGTACTCCCGCGACGTTCGCCGTCTGGGACGCGGACGAACTCTCCATCCAGACTCCCGACTCGCGGGTGTCCGCTTGGAGCACCGATGCGCGTGCGGGCACGCCGATGCTGCCCTCTCTGGACAGCGGCAGGTTGCCGGTGTGTGTCCGCACGGTGATGAATGGAGTAACCATTTATGACGGCTCCTGAGGCAGTTCCGTTTTCGGCGGTCGCGGAAAAATCTGAACGATTTGTTTGATTTCGAGAACTTTCGACCGCCGGGAGCCCCGCTCTGACGTGCAGGTATGGACAAAACCGCAGGTCAGAGCGGTATTGACACATCCCGCACAACCAGTAGGCTGAACTCTCAATGGGCCGGTATTTCTTCGCGGATACCGGTCCGTGCCGGGGAGAGAGGCTGCTGGCGGCACCTGCCTGCGGGCGGTTGCGCCCGACGTCCCTTGACGAACCGGCACTTCCGGGGTAGGTCCGCACGTCAGTAGAAAACATGTCTGCGTTCCCCCACAGGTTTGCTTTCGTGGCCCGAAGGCGTGTGGACCTACCCTTCCTTTCACCTTCAGGCCGCGCGGCCGGGCGTGCCCGCCGGCCTCCGGTACAAACTCATGGCCTATACTGGACCGTCGATGCGGAAGCCTCCGGGTATCTCCGGCACGAGGAAATCTGCGGTTTGCAGCACAACGTTCGAAAGGCCACTGAGTGCGGGTCGTCACCATCATCCCGACGTATAACGAGATCGAGTCCCTCCCGAAGACAGTAGCCCGCCTCCGCACCGCCGTACCCGGCTCGGACATCCTGGTGGTCGACGACAATTCCCCGGATGGCACCGGAACCTTGGCCGATCGGCTGGCGGCCGATGACTCCGCCATCCATGTCCTCCACCGCGAAGGGAAAGCGGGGCTGGGCGCCGCCTACATCGCCGGCTTTCGCTGGGGGCTTGACGCCGGGTACGACGTCCTGGTGGAGATGGACGCCGACGGCTCACACCAGCCCGAGGAACTGACCAGGTTACTGGGCGCACTCGATGGCGGCGCGGACATGGTCAAGGGCTCGCGGTGGATTCCGGGCGGGAAGGTCGTCAACTGGCCACTCCACCGCAAGGCCATCTCGTTGGCCGGCAGCCTGTACTCCCGGCTCATGCTCGGCGTGGCTATCCGGGACATCACCGGCGGCTTCAACGCTTTCAAGGCCGGGACCCTGCGCGCCATCGATCTCGACAGCGTGGAATCGGTTGGTTACTGCTTCCAGATCGACCTCACCTGGCAGACGCTGAAGGCAGGACTGGCGGTCCGTGAAGTGCCGATCACCTTCGTCGAACGCGAATACGGCGACTCGAAAATGAGCGGCGGCATCGTGCTGGAGTCCATCCTGCTGGTCACCAAGTGGGGGATCGCGGACAAGTGGCGGAGACTCCGCGCCCGCAAAGGCTGACCGCGACCGCACAAAACCCCACGGCACAAAGAGAGGGAGCGCGCCCCCGGCGGGCGCGCTCCCTCTCTTTAAGGACGGGGCGGTCAGGCCTTAAGCCGTGCGCCGTTCCCCGCGGCGTTCGCGCAGCTTGGTCAGGCGGTCCTCGAGGATCTGTTCGAGCTCCTCAACGCTGCGGCGTTCCAGCAGCATGTCCCAGTGGGTGCGCACCGGCTTGGCATTCGGGTCGACGGGCTTTTCTCCGTTGACCAGGAGTGCTTCCTTCCCCGACTTGGAAACCCATACCGGGGGGATCTCGGCTTCTGCGGCAAAGGTCACGAACACCTGCTCGCCGTCCTCGCAACGGTACTCAACGCGCTGGCGCGGAGCCGGTTCAACACCGGATTCAGTCTCCATGCTCTGCGCTCCGAGGCGCATACCCCGCAGGCTACGATCGCTCATGATCTCTCCCTCTTGTCTTGTGGCGGACAGGCGGCTGGACCGCGTCCGCGATGGCTCGCTAACACTCTCAACGTCGGCGGGCGGCCGTCTGTTCCCGGCCGCGATGATAACGCGAATCCCGCCTGCGTCAAGGATGGTTGTAGGCGGCAACTTCCCGGCAAACCACCCATTATAGTCCGGGCGGCGGTCCCGGGTAAACCGAAGCAGGGGCGCGGAGCATCCGACCGGCTGACGCTCCGGGCTCCCGGCCCCGTGCCTGTTTTCTGCTGTGTCAGCCGCGCAGCTCGCTGCCGATTGTTGAGGCGGCCGGGGCCGTCTCGCTGTCCGGGGTGGCCGTTCCCAGCAGGCTGCCGATGCCCTTGAGCGCCTCGCCCACCTCGCTGGGGATGATCCAGAGCTTGTTCGACTCGCCTTCGGCGATCTTGGGCAGCGTCTGCAGGTACTGGTAGGCCAGCAGCTTCTGCGTGGGGTTGCCCTTGTGGATGGCGTCGAACACCTTCTGGATTGCCTGGGCCTCGCCGTCGGCACGCAGGATCGCTGCCTTGGCGTCGCCTTCGGCGGCGAGGATGGCCGCCTGGCGCTGGCCTTCGGCCGTCAGGATCTGGGACTGTTTGGTGCCTTCAGCCGTCAGGATGGCCGCCCGGCGGTCGCGCTCGGCCCGCATCTGCTTTTCCATGGAGTCCTGGATGGAGTGGGGCGGGTCAATCGCCTTGAGTTCCACGCGGGAGACGCGGATGCCCCAGCGCCCGGTCGCCTCGTCCAGGACGCCGCGGAGCTGGCCGTTGATCTGGTCGCGTGAGGTGAGCGCCTCTTCCAGGTTCAGGCCGCCCACCACGTTGCGGAGCGTGGTGGTGGTCAATTGCTCCACTGCCTGGATGTAGTTGGCGATCTCATAGGTCGCGGCGCGGGCATCGGTCACCTGGAAGTAGACGACGGTGTCGATGGAGACCACCAGGTTGTCTTCGGTGATGACCGGCTGCGGGGGAAAGGACACGACCTGTTCGCGCAGATCCAGCAGCGGCAGCAGCCGGTCCACGAAGGGGATCAGGATGGTCAACCCGGGGTTCAGCGTGCGCTGGTACTTGCCCAGCCGTTCCACGACGCCCGCCCGTGCCTGCGGGATGATCCGCACGGCGCGGACGAGCACGATCACGACGAAGACGATCAGGACCAGCAGCACGATCCAGATTCCGATATTGCTATCCATAGTTCCCCTCTAAGAGTGGTTTCAGTGGGTCACGGTGCCGGCACGATGCCCGCCCGGGTCTTACTGGGCCGGCAGCGGCCCGTCCGCGCGCTGCGGAGTCACGACGGCGGTCGCCCCCTCGATCCGGGCGACCGAAACGCGCTGGCCGGCCGGGATGGGCGAGCCGTCCGCCGACCGGGCCGACCACGTATCGCCGCCGATCTTCACGACGCCCGAATGATCGGTGACGGATTCGAGGGTCATCGCCGATTCGCCGATCAGCCGGTCAACGTTGGTAGCCAGGTCCCGCGGTCCGCTGCGCAGATGCCGCAGCGCTACCGGTCGGACGAAAAGGACCATCAGCAACGCGACCACGCAGAAGATGACCACCTGCATCCAGAAGGGCAGGCCGACCAGTGCCGCGAACAGGGCCACGAGCGCCCCGGAGGACATCATGATGAAGAACAGGTCCAGCGTCATCATTTCGACGATGGCCAGGATCAGGAACACGGCCAGCCAGAGGACCCAGCTGTTGGCGACGAGCCATTCGATCATCAGTACCCCCTGATGTTGGAGCAGCCGCCGTCTCCCGAGCCTGCCTCTTGCACGCATGCATGAAACCGCGGGCTGCCGGTGCCCTTAGTACCTCCATCATGCCCGACGACGGCGCGCGGCGGAGTGAAATCCGTCACTTCCGGACGCTCCGAGACGTTTCGTGGCCAAGTTGTGACCAGATAGGCCGTCCCGCGGGCCTGGGTGCGTTGCCGGATAGGATGATCCAGTGCTGAACACCGCGCCCTGCCGCGCACCCCGGAACCGGCCATGCGAACCCTGCTGACCAGCAATCGGCTGTCCCTGCGGACGCTGCGGCTGCTGGCCGGCCTCTTCGCCTACGGGATCGCCATCGCGCTGATGATCAGGGCCAATCTTGGCTCGGCCCCCTGGGATGTGCTCAGCCAGGGCGTCGCCAAGGCCACGGGCATCAGTTTCGGCTGGGCCACGGTGGCGATCAGCGCGGCCGTGCTGCTGTTGTGGATCCCGCTGCGGCAAAAGCCGGGCGCGGGAACGGTCGCGAACGCCATCCTCGTGGGGTTTTTCGCCGACTTCGGGCTGCTGCTCATCCCGGTTTGGGATCACCTGGCCGCGCAGGTCCTCTCGTTCACGGCCGGACTGGTCCTGCTGGCGGCGGCCAGCGCGCTGTATATCGGGGCAGGCCTCGGACCCGGACCCAGGGACGGCTTGATGACCGGCCTGCACGCCGCGACCGGTTGGCAGGTCTGGATAGTCCGCACCGGCATCGAAGCAGCGGCAACCCTCGCCGGGTGGCTGCTCGGCGGCGTCGTGGGCCTCGGCACCCTGGTGTTCGTCCTGGCCATCGGACCCTTGATCCAGCTGTTCCTGAAGTGGATGTTCGTCGACCTGAATCCGGGCGTGCGGAAGAAATCCCCCGCCAGGCCCGGCCGCGGCTAGGGGGCGCTCGGACACCGGCGGCGGCTAGCCGGCGGGGCGGACGGGCTCCCCGCCGCGGCCGCGGCGCCGGTACGTGCTCACGGTGAAACGCGCGGTGACCTGCAGCGGCCGTCCGGCATCCCCGACGGCCGCACGCACCGCGTCGGCGTCGGTGTGGTGGGCGTTGGGCCCCATCATGACCAGCCGCACGATGTCCTCGGCGCCCAACTGAAGCGGCACCTGCAGCGGATCGGCGGCCAGTTCTTCGAAGTCGCCGCCCAGGGCCGCCCCCAGCCGGTCGGCCTTGTCGGTGTCGACGGCCAGCAGCGGGACCACGTCACGCAGCTCGTCCAGGTGCCCCGGCGCAGCGGTGGCGACCACCAGGTGCCCGTTCGGTTTCAGCACCCGGGCGAATTCGGCCGGGTTGCGGGGCGCAAAAACGTTGAGGATCAGGTCCACGGTCCCGGCCGCCAGCGGCAGCGGCTTCCAGAGGTCCCAGACCAGGCACAAGGCGTCCGGCAGCATCCGGGCCGCGCGCCGGAGGGCGAACTTGGACAGGTCCAGCGCCACGGCCCGCCCGTCGCCCAGCCCCTTGAGGACGGCCGCGAAGTAGTAGCCGGTACCGGCGCCGGCATCCAGCACCACGGGAGCGGGGGAGCCGGGCTGGAGGGCGCGGACCGTCCGGGACAGCTGGTCCGCCAGGGGTGCGTAGTGGCCGGCGCCCAGGAACGCCTCCCGGGCGGACACCATTTCGGCCGTGTCCGGGGTGAACCGGGTGCCGCGCCCGGTGAGCATATTGACGTAACCCTGCCGGGCGCCGTCGTACTGGTGGCCTTCCGCGCAGCGGAGACCCTGGGCCGGGGTGGGCCCGGCGGCCAGCAGTCCTTCCCCGCAGACCGGGCAGAGCAGCAGCGGGATCAGGTCCTGGAAGTGCGGGGCGGAGGGCATGCTCCATCCTAGGCAAAGCCGGACCACGATCTGCCGATTGGCTCCGGCCTGCTGGTGAGACTAGGCTCACAGTCGTGCGATCTGAAGACATTGCTTTATTAAATTCCGTGTCCGCCCCGACGCTCCATCCGAACGGCGGCCGGGCCGCGGTTTCGGCCACGCATCCCGACTTCGCGTCGGACAGCTACGTGGGGCAATTGTGGGAAGTCCCGCTGGACGACGGCGGCGGTGCGCCCCGCCGCCTCACGCGCGGCTTTAGGGACACAGCACCCGTCTACTCGCCCGACGGGCTCTGCCTGGCGTTCCTCCGCGCGGCCGGACCGGGGGAACGGGCGCAACTGATGGTGGTGGACAGTCGGGGCGGGGAGCCGGTCGCGGTCACGGACGAGAAACTGGGGGTCTCCTCGTTCGTCTGGTCCCCGGACTCACGCCGCCTGGTCTTCGCGGCCCGGGTCCCCGCGGACGGGCGCTACGGCACGATGGACGGCGTTGGCCCCGGCGCCGAGGATGCCCGGCTGGTCACCGGCTACAAGTACCGCCTGAACGGGGTCGGCTACACCGGCGACAAGCGGGCCCAGCTGTTCGCGGTGGACGCACCGGATCTGCAGGCCGAACCGCCGGTCGCCCCGGTGGGCCGCGCCGCCCGGCAGGCAAGCCGGGACGGCGAAGCCGCTTTTACCGCCGTGCCCGAAGCACGCCGGCTGACGTTCGCGGACGCCGACCATGACTGCCCGGCTTTCAGCCCGGACGGCCGCACGCTCTACTTCACCGCCGCCCTCCACCAGGGAGCCGACGAGGACCTGCGCCGGGACGTGTACGCGCTGGAGCCCGACGCTGCCGGCGGCAGCCCGCGGCTGATGTCCAACCTTTCCGGCCCGCTCCTGGCCGCCGCGTCACCGCAGCCCAGCGCCGACGGCCGCTGGCTGTTCTACCTCGGCAGCCTCATCGGCGGCGGGAGGGACTTCGTCGCGCAGAATGCCGCGCTGTACGCGGCTCCGGTCTCCGCCCCCCACGAGGTGCGCCGCCTGACCGATCCGGAGGGGACGGACCTGGGCGAAGGCACGCTGGTGGCGGCCGGCCCGGATGCGGTGCTGGCCCTGAACCGGCAGCGCGGCGCCGTGCAGCTGGTGGAGGTCTCGGCAACCGGCGGCATGGCGGTCCTGGTCGACGGGCCGCTGAACGCAGCGGCGGCGGACCGGGCGGCGGGCCGCACCGTCGTCAGTTTCTCCGACGCGTCGACCGCCGGTGATCTGGGGCTCGTGGCCGGCGGCGGACTCAACCGGCTGACCGACTTCTCCGCGGAGCTGCGGAAATCCGGCCTCATTGCGCCGCGGGAAGAGACTTTTGCTTCGGCCGACGGATACCCGGTGCACGGCTGGGTGCTGCTGCCCGAGGGCCGGGGGCCGCATCCCGTGCTGCTGAATATCCACGGCGGGCCGTTCGCGCAGTACGGCTGGGAGGTTTTCGACGAGGCACAGGTCTACGCCCGGGCCGGCTACGCCGTCGTCATGTGCAACCCGCGCGGATCCGCGGGCTACGGGCAGGCGCACGGGCGCGCCGTCAAGGGAGCGATGGGAACCCTCGCCATGGCCGATGTCCTGGCGTTCCTGGAGGGTTCCATCGCCAAATACCCGCAGCTGGACGGTACGCGGCAGGGCATCATGGGCGGATCATACGGCGGCTACCTGACCGCCTCGACGGTGTCCCGGGACCACCGGTTCACGGCCGCGATCGTGGAGCGGGGCTACCTGGATCCGCCGTCGTTCGTCGGCTCCTCGGACATCGGCTGGTTCTTCTCCGAGGAATACACGGGCACGGATCCGGAGCAGGTGCGTAGCCAGAACCCGTTCGCCCGGCTGGATTCCGTCCGGACGCCGGTGTTCGTTATCCACTCCGAAGACGACCTGCGCTGCCCGCTGGACCAGGCCCAGCGCTACTACGTGGGCCTCAAGCAGCGCGGCGTGCCCACGCAATTGCTGATCTTCCCCGGGGAGAACCATGAGCTGTCCCGGACCGGTACGCCGTGGCACCGGAAGCAGCGCTTCGACGAGATCCTGCGCTGGTGGGCGGCCCACCTTCCCACGGCGCAGAACAACGACGGCGGACGGGCGGCAGCCGCCGAACCGGACCCCGCAGCCCGGGCGTAGCACGGCGGCCGGGCCGTTGCGGTCCTAAAAGACCAGGCCGGCGCGTGCCAGGTCAATAGTCGGCTGCGCCCAGTGCCGGGTGTACTCGTCATTGCCGCTCAAAGACCGGGGCTGCATCTTGTCCACGTAGATCGTGCCCGAGAGGTGGTCCGTTTCGTGCTGCACAATTCGGGCCTGCCAACCCGAGAAGGTCTCGCGCACGCGGACGCCGTCGGGCCGCTCGAAGTCGAGGTCGACGCTGCGGGGGCGTTCCACCACCGCCTGGTAGCCCGCGAAGGACAGGCACCCCTCGTAAAATGCGGCTGTCTCGTCGCCGCGGGCGCGGTAGGACGGATTGATGATGGCGAAGTAGGGCAGCGGGATCCGTTCCCGGGTCGCGGCCACCTCGGGCGTCGGTGGGAAGGCATCCTCGAGGACCGCGATGCGCAGCGGGATGCCGATCTGCGGCGCCGCCAGTCCGACGCCGGGCGCCGCGTGCATGGTCCGGCGCAGGAGTGCGAGCAGGGCGTTCAGTTCCGCGTCGTCCAATTGCCCGTCGAACGTCGCGGCAGGCTGCCTCAGCACGGGCTCGCCGACCTGCAGGATGGGCGCCGGGTCGCCGGAGGCGGCCAGCGAATGAACGAGATCGCGCAGGCGTTCCGCAGGGTAGTCAGTCACAGCTGTCAGTGTAGGGGCGCCGGCCCTTGCTGCGCTGCTGGCCGCTCCGTCCCATCCTGCCCCGCTAGCCGCTCCGGTCGATCCTGCGCCGCTAGCCGCTCCGGTCCGCCGAGGAGCAGGCGTCGGCGATAAACCGGTATACCTCGCGGGTGAAATCCCGTCCGCCGTCCAACCGCAGCACGCCGGCTCCGCCCGCCGTCCTGATCGTTACCGGAATCTTGGTGCCCAGCTTGTCTTCGGCCAGCGCATGGGGATCGCAGCGGGCCGGCACGACATGCAGGGCCAGCCGCGACGCCGGATCCGTCCCGGCCACCCGGATGTTTTTGGGCCACGGGTGTTCGGCGTCTTCGCTGAGCAAGGTGGTGGTCCCGAAGGATTCGATCACCAGCGAGCCCTTCCCGCCGGACGGCCGGACCTCGACTTCGACGACGGCAGCGCGGCTCCCGGCCAGCACCTGAAGCCCGGAGTTGACCCGAAGCCCGGCCACCGAAGCCGCCGCCTGGGCCAGGCAGTCCCCGGTGTGGTTGCGCGCGAGGACACCGTGCGGATCCCCGGCAGGGACCTCCACCGTGCCCGGCGCGGGGCCCTCGCCGTCAAGGGTCACGGTTATCCGGTACTCCGCCGCAGTCGGGGACGGACCGGCGGAGCACCGGGCGGCCGGCAGGTCGGCCGGCAGGCTCACCGTCGCACCGGGGGCCACCTTGGTCCCGCCGGTGCGCGTTGGCTTCCAGTCGGCGGCGTCGTCGTAAAGCGGGGAATGCAGCGCCGCGGAGGTGACGAGCAGGGGCTGCGCGGAGGTGTTGGTGATCATGAGGCTGACCACCCGGTCCGTGTAGTCCGCCCGGCTCTGGTCCACGGCAGCAGTGATCACGTTCCGGGCACTCGGGGAAGCAGGAGAGAGGCTCCCGGGAGCGCCCGAACATGCGGCCAGCAGGGCCGCCGTCATCGGCAGCACCACCAAGCCGCTGCGGTACCGCAGGGGACCGGGAGCCATGCCACTAAGGTAGTACCAACTCCCGTGGACGTGCTCCTCACCGGCAGCGAAAGGGCAACCTGTGGCCGAACGATTGATGCTCCTCGACACCGCGTCGCTGTACTTCCGGGCCTTCCACGCCCTGCCGGACACGATCAAGGCCAAGGACGGCACCCCCGTGAACGCCGTGCGCGGGCTGCTCGACATCATGGCCCGGCTGATCACCGACTACCGGCCCACCCGGCTGGTGGCCTGCTGGGACAACGACTGGCGCCCCGCCTGGCGGGTTGAGCTGCTCCCCACCTACAAGAGCCACCGCGTGGCCCGGCGCGTGCCCGACGGTCTCGATATCGAGGAGACACCCGCGGGCTTGGTCGAGCAACTGCCCCTGATCCGCGAGGTGCTCGACGCGCTCAATGTCGCCGTCGTTGGCGCGGACCATCATGAGGCCGACGACGTCATCGGCAGTCTCGCGGCCCAGGCCGATGTGCCGGTGGATATCGTCACAGGGGACCGGGACCTCTTCCAGCTGGTGGACGACGACCGCGGTGTGCGGGTGATCTACACGGCGCGGGGCATGAGCAACCTCGAGGTGATGACCGACGTGTCGGTGGTGCGCAAGTACAGCGTGCTGCCCAGTCAGTACGCGGACTTCGCCACGTTGCGCGGGGACACGTCCGACGGCCTGCCCGGAGTTGCGGGCATCGGCGACAAGACGGCGGCCGGGCTGCTGAAGGACTACGGCAGCCTCGGCGGGATCGTTGCGGCGGCAGCGGATCCCACGGCTGTCATGGCGGCACGGATGCGGGCCAGGATCACGGAGGCCGCCGATTACCTCGACGTCGCGCCGACCGTTGTCGGCGTCGTCCGCGACCTGGAGCTCGGGACGTTCGATGCCACCCTCCGGCCGCTGCGCCCCGAAGAGGCAGAGCGGCTTGAGCAGCTCGCGAAGGACCTGAACCTGGGCGGACCGTCCCGCCGCATCCGCCAAGCACTCGAAGCGGTCGGCGAGGCCGCGGAGTAACGACCGGCCGCGCGGCGGACCAAAAATCCGGAGCGGGTTCCGGGCTGGTCCATTAAGGTAAAGAGACGTAACCGTTGCCGCGTCGGGCGGAGGGGCGCCCGCAGGCAAGGCACCCCGAACCGAGCGGACAGCGGTCTCGCCGGCGCAGGGTCGGGCCGTGCGGGCGAGGCACCCAAGGGATGGAGACAGCAATGAGCACGGCCACGACGAGGGACCTGCAGCAGCCGTCGCTGCATTCGGCGGACAGCCACGACCAGATCCGGGTGCAGGGCGCGCGGGTGAACAACCTCAGGGACATCAATATCGAGATCCCCAAGCGGCGGCTCACGGTGTTTACCGGGGTCTCGGGATCGGGCAAGAGTTCGCTGGTGTTCGGCACCATTGCCGCGGAGTCGCAGCGCCTGATCAACGAGACCTACAGCGCGTTCGTCCAGGGCTTCATGCCGACATTGTCGCGTCCCGAGGTCGACTTCCTCGCCGGCCTGACCACCGCAATCATCGTGGACCAGGAACGCATGGGCGCCAACCCGCGTTCCACCGTGGGCACGGCCACCGACGCCAACGCCATGCTGCGGATCCTCTTCAGCCGGCTGGGAGACCCGTATATCGGGTCGCCCAACGCCTTCTCCTTCAACGTCCCGTCGGTCAAGGCCAGCGGGGCCATCACGGTCGAGCGCGGCGGCAAGACCAAGGCGGAGAAGGCCACCTTCAACCGCCTCGGCGGGATGTGCCCGCGTTGCGAAGGCATGGGCTCGGTCAGCGATTTCGACCTGTCCGCGCTCTACGACGACACGAAGTCGCTCTCCGAAGGCGCACTGACGGTACCCGGCTACAGCATGGACGGGTGGTACGGCCGCATCTTCAGCGGTGCAGGACTGCCCATGGACAAGCCGATTGCGAAGTACACGAAGAAGGAGCTCCACCAGCTGCTTTATTCGGAGCCGACCAAGATCAAGGTGGAGGGGATCAACCTCACCTATGAGGGCTTGATTCCCAAGATCCAGAAATCGATGCTCTCCAAGGACCGTGAGGCGATGCAGCCGCACATCCGGGCCTTCGTGGACCGCGCAATCACCTTCGCCACCTGCCCCGAGTGCAACGGGACCCGGCTCGCGCAGGAGGCGCTGTCGTCGAAAATCCGCGGCAAGAACATCGCGGATCTTTGCCAGATGCAGATCAGCGACCTGGCCGACTGGATCCGCGCTCTGGACGAGCCGTCGGTCGCGCCGCTGCTCACCGGGCTGCAGCACCTGCTCGATTCGTTTGCGGAGATCGGGTTGGGATACCTGTCACTCGACCGGCCGGCGGGGACGCTGTCCGGGGGAGAGGCACAGCGAACGAAGATGATCCGCCACCTGGGCTCGTCGCTCACCGACGTCACCTACGTGTTTGACGAACCCACCATCGGGTTGCACCCCCATGACATCGAGCGGATGAACCAGTTGCTGCTCCAGTTGCGGGACAAGGGAAACACCGTGCTGGTGGTGGAGCACAAGCCCGAGACCATAGCGATTGCCGACCACGTCGTGGATCTCGGGCCGGGCGCGGGCACGTCGGGCGGGACGATCTGCTTCGAAGGCAGCGTTGAGGAACTGCGGGGGAGCGACACCACCACCGGCCGCCACTTCGACGACCGGGCGTCCCTGAAGGAGTCGGTCCGCCCGTTCACCGGTGCCTTGGAGGTCCGGGGCGCCTCGACGCACAACCTGCAGGACGTGGACGTCGACGTCCCGCTCGGAGTACTCGCGGTGATTACCGGGGTCGCCGGCTCGGGCAAGAGTTCGCTGATCCACGGCTCGGTCGCCCGCCGCCCCGGCGTCGTGGTGATTGACCAGGGAGCGATCAAAGGGTCCCGGCGCAGCAATCCGGCCACCTACACCGGATTGCTCGAACCGATCCGCAAGGCATTCGCCAATGCCAACGGCGTCAAGCCGGCTTTGTTCAGCTCCAATTCCGAGGGCGCGTGCCCCGTCTGCAACGGCGCCGGCGTCATCTACACCGAACTGGGCATCATGGAAACCGTCGAGTCCACCTGCGAGGAATGCGAGGGGAAGCGGTTCCAGGCGGCGGTGCTGGAATACAGGCTCGGCGGCCGGAACATCGCGGAGGTGCTCGCCATGCCGGTGACCGAGGCGGAGGAGTTCTTCGGCACGGGCGACGCGCGGACGCCGGCCGCCCACAAGATCCTGGAGCGGCTCGCCGACGTGGGACTCGGCTACATGACGCTGGGCCAGCCGCTCACCACGCTGTCCGGCGGCGAGCGGCAACGGCTCAAGCTGGCGACCCAAATGGCCGAAAAGGGCGACGTCTACGTGCTCGATGAGCCAACGACGGGACTTCACCTGGCCGACGTCGAGCAGCTGCTCGGCCTGCTGGACCGCCTCGTCGACTCCGGCAAGTCGGTCATCGTGATCGAGCACCATCAGGCCGTCATGGCCCACGCCGACTGGATTATCGACATCGGGCCCGGGGCCGGGCATGCCGGCGGCCGCATTGTCTTCGAGGGGACGCCTGCTGATCTCGTCGCCGATCGTTCCACGCTGACCGGCAAGCACCTGGCGGCTTACGTCGGCGCCTGAAGACTAGGTTGCCGCCGGAGTGCCGAACTCCGGCGGCAGCAGGCGGGTGCAGAGTTATGTCAACCTGATGATGGTTTGAGGGGAGTCCCGAAGTCTTGCGAGGGGCCCGCTTGAGCACGCGGCGGCCGATAAGAGCCGTTCCGGCCCGCTATCGGGTCTCGCCTCGAATTTGCAGCACAGATAGCGTGACATTGAGTCCTGGCTGCCTGTGGCCAACGTTCGGTCGTGAGCTCGTGTCTCCGTGGACGACAAGGATCATTGGACCCACGAGCCGAACACAGCCGGCCTGCAGCGAGATGCACCGGTCGGCCGCGCATGCCAGAACATCGAAAGCTGGCCAAAACGCGCAGCCAACGACCGCGTATACATGCGCCGCAGCAGGAGGCGAACCGCCACGGATTGGGTCCCCGCTCAGGCCTTTCCGTAACGCCGATAATCCACATTATGTCAAGTAACGGCTCGGCTGGGGCATCCATCCTGTCCCCTGACGGCCGGGACTTCAGAGACGTGCTGCCCAGGGCCAGATTGCGCTGAAGCGCGGGCGGCGGCGTCTTGAAGAGCACAGCGCCGTCGGTATTTGGACGGTCGCACGTCAGCGGAACCGGGCGAAGACGCGGACGGGACCTGATTCGAAATCCGATCCCTCGGTCAGTCCCATGGATTGGTAGAAGGCGCGTTGCCGAGGTTCATCATCGGTGATGAGCACCGTTTGCCGAACGTGCCGGTACCGCTCTTCTATGTGGGTGAAAAGGGCGCGCCCGACGCCAGTTCCCTGAAAGGCCGGGTGCACCAGGATGTCTTGCCCGCGTGCCCCGGCTTCGGCGTAAAAAGTCTTCACCTCGGTTCGGGGCCCGGTTTCGGCAGGCCCTTACCGTCCGCTCGAGGCACCCATGCGTCGCTGAAGCGGGCCAGAAGAGGACCTGCGACCGCCAGGATCATCACATATGCTGCGGCGATGGGCCCCACCACTGTGTAGCCTGCCGCAACCGCCAGACCGGCAATGACGACGGAAAACTCACCCCGGGTGACCAGGGCGGCCCCCGCCCGGAGCCGTCCACGCTGCCGCACGCCTTCCTTTCCTGCTGCCCACCAGCCTGTACCCAGTTTCGTAGCAGCGGTCACGACGGACAACAGCAGGGCTGCCGGCAGGATGGGCCACATATCCGCAGCATCGATGGCCAGGCCGAAGGTCACAAAGAAGATCGCAGCAAAGAGGTCGCGCAGCGGGCTCAAAACGTGCCGGGCACGGTCGGCAAAGTGCTGAGGAATCGCTATGCCCACCAGGAACGCGCCGACTGCTGCGCTGGCGCCCATACCCTCGGCCACTCCGGCAACGGCCAATGTAATGCCGAGGAGGCGCAACATGACCTGTTCATTCTGGGGATGAGACAACAGACGTCCCATCCGATACCCGGCCTTGCGTGCCGCGACAAGGGCGAGTGTCACAGCGCTTGCGGCCAGGGCGACTCCCCCGGCTGCCTGCCAGGCTCCGCCGCCGGCAAGGACCACCACCAGGATGGGCAGGAACAGTGCCATGGCCATGTCTTCCAGGACCAGTATCGACAGCACCGCCGGCGTCTCCCGATTTCCCAAGCGGCCCAGGTCATCAAGCAACCTGGCGATAATGCCGGACGAGGATATCCAGGTGACTCCCCCAAGCGCCAAAGCCGCCTGCCACGGCAGCTGCAGCACCAGTCCCAGCAGGAATCCAGGTACCGCGTTCAGCAGGAAATCGATCAAACCCGAGACACGATGCCGCTTGAGGCTGTACATCAGCTCGGCCGCGGAGAACTCGAGTCCCAGCAGGAGCAGCAAAAGGACAATGCCGATCTCCCCCGCGGTTTCCACGAAGGGCCCCGCGGCATGCACCGGCAGCAGTCCGTCCTCTCCGAACGGCAAGCCGGAAAGGAGGTAAAACGGGACCGGTGATAGGCCAAGCCTGTGGGCCAGAAGCCCGAGCCCGGATAGGACGGTGAACAGCACTCCCAGTTCGATCAGGAGGAGCGACAGGTGTGTCACGTTCAGGTGGCGGTCGGCGCATTGATGAGGGCTTCAAGTGCGGCGAGCCCGTCGGCCGACCCCAGGGCTATCAGGTCATCGTTGGCCAGGAGTTGCTCTTGCGGGGTCGGGCCCGTGATCACGCGCTCTCCACGTATGATCGCCACGATTGAGCACCCCGTCCGGCTGCGGGCCTTGCTGTCACCCAGCGCCCGGCCCGCATACGGTGAGTCGGGCCGAACGGTGAAGCGGCTGGTTTCCAATCCCGGGACCTCCCTGGAAAGGTCCGCAAAGCGCTGCGTGATCCGGGGCGCGCCCAAGAGCTCGGCCAGCTGTAACGCTTCTTCCGGTTCCAATTGGAGCTTGCTGATTGCCCGGTCCGGATCGGCCTCGTCAAAGGTAAGGATGTCGGCCCCGCCATTCCGGTCTATCACGAGGGAAAAATTGACGTTGGTCCTCGTCTTGAGGTCATAACGCATGCCGACGCCGGGGAGCATGGTTTCGACGATTTCCACAGCACGATCCTAGGGTGAGGGCCGATATACGCCGGCTCACAACGGCACAGACCCCGGGGCGGCAAAGCGGCCTTGCGAAGATCAGGCCGTGGGATTCTGATCGGTTGCGGGCCCTGCCGGAGGTGCATGCGCGCCTCCGTGACGGCTACGGTATCCCGTTTTGCGCCCCGGCGGGACCCCTGAATGTGGTCATGACCGCGGGCGAACCTGATCAACAGGCGTGAACGTGCCGCGTCCGGCCCCCCAAGGAATGTCCGGCGGGCCGCGACGGTCTTTCGCCAAGCCCGCCTGTGGTGAACACTAAACAGCATGCGAACCTTTGGCGTGGAGGAAGAGCTGCTCCTGGTGGACGCCAAGACCGGCGCCCTGGCCTCCGTCTCAGAACAACTGCTCCGGGGGCAGGGAGAGCCTGCGACGTTGGATACACCTCGGGATACGGCGTCCCGCAGAGGCTACAAGGGCAGCCTGATGTCGGAGGTCAAGCAGGAACAGCTCGAAGCGGTGTCCGCTCCGTACAAGGATTTGCAGGAGCTGGCAGCGGGTATCAGGGCCGGGCGCGCCGAGGCTGACCGACAGGCGCGGCGTTTTGGCGCCAGGGCTGCAGCATTGGGCACCTATCCCCTGCCCGCCACTACCAGCCTCGTGCCGCGCCCGCGATACCAGGCCATGGAAGCCCGGTTCGGTCTGACGCTGCACGAACAGCTGACGTGCGGTTTCCACGTGCACGTTTCGGTTGCCTCCGATGAGGAAGCCGTTGCCGTGCTTGACCGGATCCGGGTCTGGCTGCCGGTCCTGCTAGCGCTGAGCACCAACTCCCCCTTTTGGCAGGGCGTGGACAGTGGCTACGCCAGCTTCCGCTACCAGGTCTGGAAACGGTGGCCCACCGCCGGGCCGACCGGCATCTTCGGCTCCCCCGCTGCCTACCACCAACTGTTGGGGATGCTGCTCGAGTGCGACGTGCTGCTGGATAAGGGCATGATCTATTTCGACGCGCGGCTCGGTCAACGGCATCCCACGGTCGAAATACGCGTGGCCGATGTCTGCCTGCAAGCGGAACAAGCTGCCGCCGTGGCCGCCTTGTGCCGGGCGCTGGTAGAGACGGCTGCCCGCCAATGGAGCGACGGCAGCCCGCCGCCTCCGGTACCGGCAGAGCTGCTGCGTCTTGCGTCCTGGCGGGCCAGCAGGTCAGGACTGGAAGACGAACTGCTCCACCCGTTGAAGAGCGACCGCACCCCGGCCCGAAACGTGGTCAGCGCCCTGCTCGAACACGTCGGCCCCGTGCTGGCGGAAACGGACGATCTGGAACCCATACAGGTCGTCGTCGACGGAATCCTTCGCGACGGCACCGGCGCGGCAAGGCAGCGGAGAGTCCTCGCGCGCCAGCACAGACTCACCGACGTCGTCTTCGACGCAGTCAGGAACACGCACCTGCCGGCCGGCATCCTGTGAGCACCCGGCCGGCGGCAGCGGACAGAAAGGGCTCGCGGCGGACAAGGCGCTAGCCGGCGTCGTAGGCGCGCTGCAGTTCGGCGATGTCGATCTTCCGCATCTGCAGCATGGCTTCCATGGCACGTTGGGCCTTCTGCGCATCCGGTCCCCCGATCAGCAGCGGCAGCACCGAGGGAATGATTTGCCAGGACAATCCGTACTTGTCCTTGAGCCATCCGCATTGGCTCTCGGCACCGCCGTCGGCGGTCAGGGCGTCCCAGAGCCGGTCGACCTCCGCCTGGTCCTCGCAATCCACCTGCAGGGACACGGCCTCATTAAACGTGAACTGGGCTCCCCCGTTCAGGGCCGTGAAGGACTGGCCGTCCAACTCGAACTCTACGGTCAGCACCTGGCCTTCCATCCCGGGACCGCTCTCGCCGTAATGCGTTACGTCCAGGATCTTCGAGTTCTTGAACAGCTGGACATAGAACTGTGCCGCCTCTTCGGCTTCGCTGTCGAACCACAGGCATGGCGTGATCTTCTGCATGATGGGCTCCTCCCCTGCGTCAGGCGTACCAGAACCGCCCCTCGAACGTCCATGAATCGGGTGTTCAACGTGAACCGGGCACCCACCGGCAGCCAAACATTATGCCTCCGGCTCAGCCGGGGGCACCGGCCAGCACCGGGGCCGTGGCGTCCCTGCCACCCGGGTCTATCACCTGCAGGCGGCACCCCTCCCCTTCGGGCGCCGCATAACCGGGAAGCTGCTTGCTTTCACTGCAGCGGTGAAGCTCTTCCAGCGCGGCAGCTTCAATCCGGGCATGCTGAAGGTTGATGGTGACGCCCCGACCGGGCGCAAGGGCGCTGGTGCGGCGAACCAACGAATACAGCGCCACGATGTTTCGGGTTGTCACGTGCCCGCGCACTTCGATATTGGCGGATTCCCGATCGATATCCAGCCGGACGACCACTCGCAGTTTGGGATCCATGCTTTGTCCCCTCAAGAGTTCCCCATGGCCGCTCCTTGACCGGTGATCATCATAAGAGGCCGAATGTGGCGTGGGCAACAGACCGCGGGCAATATTTCGTGGGGACGGAACACGGGCCCAGCAGGGGCGGCGGCAGCACCGGGCGGGACCGTGGTTTTTGTTACGGACTGCGCGCCGCTGGCCTGGCGCCGCCGCCTTGGCCCGGGAATGCCGAGCCCGCCTGCGCTCAGCGCAGGAGAACCGCGATGCCGGTAGCGGCCGCGGCCCACAGCACGCTCGCGAAGGTGCCCAGGATAAATCGCTCGGCCGCTCCGGACTGACCGAGTTCGGAATACCGACCCAGGCCTTTCACCGCGAGGACGACTGCCAATCCTTCCGGCCACTCGGCCAGCAGGGTGGCCGCGATGGCCGTCCGCTCGAGCACCCCGATCCAGGCCCCTCCGCGGAGCACCGGGGATGCTTCGGGGTCGGTGTGGTTGTCAGGGTGCGAGGCATTGAACGACAACCGCAGGATGGTCACGGTGGCCGGGCCACCGCCGATCGCGGCGGCCGCCACGCCCAGCGCATAGGCTGCCGGGCCTAGACCGCCCGACCCCAGGACCGCCAACAATGCCGCAATGCCCAGGAGCAACAGCGATACGGCGCTGGCGGCGTACAGCCAGCGGTTGCCCCGGCCCTGGAACCGCTCGAAGTACATGGGCGCCGCCACGGCCGCGGCCACGCAGAGCGTGAGCAGTGCGATGACGCTCATCGGTCGGCCCCTTCCAGCAACGCTTGGGCCGCCAACCGTGCGCGTCGCCACTCGGGCCAGAGCCCACTGTGCAGCCTGCTGGAGACGGCCTGCTGGGTGATCCCCAGCCGGTCGGCAATTTGCTGTTGGGTCAGTCCTTCATCACTGAGCAACCCGGCTTCCGTCGCCTGCCTGCTGCGCTTCCGTGCCACTGATACCAGCAACTGCAGCACCGCTTCGGCATGGCCGGCCTCCTCGCGGGCACCGGAGACGGCGACGTTGCCGGGCGATGTCTTGGCCGCGGTCACCGCTTCGCGCGCGCGCTCGAAGGCCTCGCCGGAACCCGCGCGGGTAGACTCCGGGAGCGGGGTGACGACCCCGCCCACGCCTATTCCCACGCTCCAGTGGTTGCTGACCGCCAGGTCCAGGGCAAGATCAGCCGCGACGGCCGGGTCGGCGACCACCGCCTGCATCTCGTCGCCGGCGGTGCGTTCGAAACCGCGCACCAGCGGACGGGACGGGTCGTCATTCAGGGCGCCGAGCGCGCCCTCGACGAGGTCCACGTGGCGCCGGGAGCGCCGCTGATCGACCGTCAACACATACATACAAATCCGCTTCCTTGTTGCTCAAGCGACAAGTATGCAGGGTTGTGGGCACGGGTGCAACCTTAATCCGCCTGCTCGTGGCTGACCAACCCCACGAGATTGCCTTCCGAGTCGCGGATGAAGCCCATCCATTCATCCATGCCGGCAGGTCCCAAGGCACCATCGGCATGCCGGAAAATGATGTGTGGTTCTTCGGCAACCGGTATTCCCCGGGCGCGCAGTTCCTCGACCCGGTCCCGCACCGAGTCGACCTGCAGATACAACAGGGCGGCCGGCGCGCCCACCTCCAGCAGCAGCCGCACGCCGTCGAGATCGAAGAACACCAGGCCCGGAGGGTCGAAGACCCCGGCCGGCGGATAACCGAGCAGGTCGGTGTAGAAAGCGGTGGCCCGCTCGAGCTCGTGCACACCGAGCGCGACCTGTGCCAACTTCATGGCTTCCGCTCCTCCCCATCCGCCGCGGGCTTCGGCCCCTGACCAGCCGACCGGCTTCGGCCCCTGACCCGTCGCCAGGGACCCGACCGGCTCGTCCTCGAATCGTACGCCCGTGCCTGCCCGATAGTGTGGAGGGGTGACTGAAACATCGCCCCGGCTCCGCGCGGGCATCCCGTTGGTGGCAGCATCGCTCGCCCTGGACCTGGCCGCCATCGTCATTTTTGCGGCGGCGGGCCGAAACACGCACGAACACGGAATGGCGCTGGCCGGAATCCTGATCACCGCGAGCCCGTTCCTGGCCGGGGCCCTCGTAGGCTGGCTGGCCTCGCGCGCCTGGCGCCGGCCGGCCGCCCTCTGGCCGACCGGAGTCGCGGTCTGGCTGGCCGCAGTGGCCCTGGGGCTCGCCCTTCGCGGCCTCGCGGGCGGCGGGCTCGCGCCGTCCTTCCAGATCGTGGCCTTCCTGGTGCTCGGCGCCCTGCTGTTGGGGTGGCGCGCGGCCGCCGCACTGTTCATCAAACTACGTTTCGCCCGACGGGTGGAATAACCTCGGACATAGGGAAGAACACCCAGTTCCAGCAGAAAGGCAGTGCAGTGGCTACAGCATTCGTTCTCATCCGCACCGATGCGACCCGGATTCCGGAGTGCGCCCAGGAGATCTCCGAGATAGAGGGCATCAGCGAGGTCTATTCGGTCACCGGGGAATGGGATTTGATCGCCGTCGCACGGGTCGCCAAGCACGACGAGCTGGCCGATGTCATCGCCGACCGGCTCTCGAAGGTCCAGGGCGTTCAGGCAACGACCACTCACATCGCCTTCCGCGCTTATTCCAAGCACGACCTGGATGCAGCCTTCTCGCTCGGGTTCGAGCACTAGGCTCCACGGCCCAGGCGGAGTGCCCCGGACATTTTGTCCGGGGCGCTCCTTGTTAATTGTTCTTAATTGTTAAGCTGTTGCGGCCCACGCGCGGGCCGGGAAGTCAGCGGGTAGCGTCGATCCAGCGCTGCAGCGCCTCGGCCGCGGCACCGCTGTCGATGGCTTCCTCGGCCCGTTCCAAACCGGCGGCCAGCCGCTCCAGCAGCGGAGCGTCGGCTGTTGCATCGTTGGCCACCAGGGCGGCGGCTGCGTTGAGGACGACGGCGTCGCGCACCGGCCCCTTGTCCCCCGCGAGCACGCGGCGCACCACTTCGGCATTCGCGGCGGCGTCCCCGCCGCGCAGGTCGTCCAGCGTGGCCCGGGGGATGCCGAGGTCCAGCGGGTCCAGGTCGTGTTCCGTCACGGCGCCGCCGCGCACCTCCCATACCGACGAGGGGCCCGTGGTGGTCAGCTCGTCCAGGCCGTCCCCGCCGCGGAAGACGAGTGCGCGGATGCCCCGGGCGGCCAGCACGCCGGCGATGAGCGGCGCCAGCCGGGCATCGGCAACGCCGATGGCCGCCGCCGTGGGATTCGCCGGGTTGGTCATCGGACCCATGAAATTGAAGGCGGTGGCCACCCCGAGTTCCGCGCGCACCGCGCCCGCATAACGCATGGAGGGGTGGAACACCTGCGCGAAGCAAAACGTGATCCCCGCTTCGACGGCGGTCTGCGCCACGCGGTCCACCGGGAGGTCCAGGCGCACGCCCAGGGCTTCGATCACATCGGCCGAACCGGACGACGACGACGCGGCGCGGTTTCCGTGCTTGACGATCCGGGCCCCGGCCCCCGCGCACACCAGGGCGGCCATGGACGAGATGTTGACGGTGTTCTGCCGGTCCCCGCCGGTACCGACGATGTCCAGCTTCTCCCCCGGGATGTCAATCGGCCGGGCGTTGCCGACCATGGCCTCCACCAGGCCGGTCAGCTCGTCGACCGTCTCCCCCTTCGCCCGCAGCGCGACCAGGAAGCCGGCCATCTGCGCGTCGGAGGCCCCGCCGGACATGATTGTGTTCATCGCCCACTGGGTTTGGGCCGCCGTGAGGTCCTGCCGGGAGATCAGGGCAGAGATCAGTTCAGGCCAGGTGGGTGTGTTCTGAGCGTTGGGTTCGGTCGTCACTTCACTAGGTTATCTACGTTTTGTAGAAACTTCCGGATTGTTAACTTCCGCGCCGTTCCGCGGAATCCGGCGCTTCAGGAACCGGAACGCGGCGCCACGCGTTCAAATGCATTGGTGAAGTGGGCAGATTTATAGACATAATGGCCTTGTGACAACTGCAACCCAAGCCCCCAGTACCCCGGCGCATCCAACGCTGAATCGCCCCAACCTGGTTTCCGTCGGAACCGTTGTGTGGCTCTCCAGCGAGCTGATGTTCTTCGCCGGCCTTTTCGCTATGTACTTCACCCTCCGCGCCACCTCCGGCGAGATGTGGGCGATGGAAACCGAGAAGTTGAATGTTCCGTTTGCGCTGGCCAACACCATCGTTCTGGTGTCCAGTTCCTTCACCTGCCAGTACGGCGTCTTCGCCGCAGAGCGCTTGCAGGCCCGCCGCTCCGGCGGGCTCTTCAATGTCGCCAAGTGGGGCATGGTCGAATGGTTCCTGCTGACATTCATCCTCGGCGCCATCTTCGTCTCCGTCCAGGCCTACGAATACGCGATGCTCGTCTCCGAAGGCGTCTCGATGTCCTCGAACTCCTACGGTTCGGCGTTCTACATCACCACCGGCTTCCACGGCCTCCACGTCACAGGCGGCCTCATCGCTTTCCTGCTGATCATCGGCCGCGCCTACGTCGCCAAGAAGTTCGGCCATTTCGAAGCCACATCGGCCATCGTCACGTCGTACTACTGGCACTTCGTCGACGTCGTGTGGATCGCTCTCTTCATCATCATCTACTTCCTTAAGTAGACGGCCGGAAGGTCCGCGCCTCGCTGCGAACCGAGCCAGCCGAACATCTACGCACACGCACCGCAAAGTTAGGAACCAACAAGTGAAGGCACTCTCCCAGAGACGACGACATCCCCTGGCGGCCGTTGCCCTGCTGCTCATGGGATTGCTCGTCACCGGCGGACTGTACGCCGTTGCCGGGAACGTCAACGAGGCCAAGGCCCAAACCACCACCTTTTCCGCGCAGGACATCGAAGAGGGCGAGAAGCTCTTCGTGGCCAACTGCGCAACTTGTCACGGAATCGGTGCTGTCGGGGCCCCGGAGGGTGCGCACGGCAACCAGGCCGGTCCGTCGCTGATCGGCGTCGGCGCCGCAGCCGTGGACTTCCAGGTAGGAACCGGCCGCATGCCCATGCAGATGTCCGGCCCCCAGGCACTGGAAAAGCCGAACCAGTTCAACGAAGAGCAGACCATGCAGCTGGCGGCCTACGTAGCCTCCCTCGGCGCCGGTCCCGCAATTCCGGCGGATGAATTCCTCGACGTCTCCCAGGGTGATCCTGCGGCCGGCGGTGAGATCTTCCGGGTCAACTGCGCCATGTGCCACAACGCTGCCGCAGCAGGTGGTGCCCTGACGCGCGGCAAGTTCGCGCCGGCGCTTAGCGGCGTCAGCGAAGCGCACATCTACGAAGCCATGGCCACCGGTCCGCAGAACATGCCGGTGTTCAGCGACGCGAACATCTCCCCGGAGGAGAAGCGCGACGTCATCGCCTTCCTGAAGACCATCGAAGAGCAGCCCTCCCCCGGCGGGATCTCGCTTGGCGGGCTCGGCCCCGTGTCCGAGGGCCTGCTGATGTGGACGCTTGGATTGGGCGTGGTCATCGCGTTCACCATTTGGCTGACCCAGCGGTCTTCCTAACCTTCGCTTCCGGCGGCCCAACGGGCCGCCGGAGAAGCGCCAACAGTCATTAATGAGTTTTGAACTATTTAGAGAAGGATGAGAGGGATCATGGGCGACCATAGTCACGGCAGTCCGAACACCTCGGGCACCGTTGCTACGGCTGGTCAGAGCGACGTGGAGAAGTTTCAGGATCCTGGACTCCCCCCGCACCGCCCGCGCCGTGCCGACAAAGATCCCCGGGCGGAAAAGCGAGCCGAACGCCAGGTTGCGATACTCTTCGTAATCTCCATCATCGGCACCGTACTTTTCTTCGTCGGGTACTTTGGCATCCGCTTGGATGACACCACCGCAACGCTGCGACTGCAGAACTTCACCCTCGGCATGGGCACCGCTTTTGCCATGCTGGGCATTGGCGTGGGCATTGTCCACTGGGCCAAGACCCTCATGCCGGACCACGAGATCGTCGAAGAGCGCCACGAGGTCCGCACCGAGGAAGACCGCAAGGACGCCGAGCAGATCATCGGCCAGGTCCTGGACGAGTCCGGCATCTCCCGCCGCCCGCTGATCCGCAACACTCTGATCGGCGCCGGCGTGCTGGCGATCCTGCCGGCCATCGGCATCTTCCGCGACCTGTCCAAGGACCTGAACCCTGAGGTGCTGCGGCATACCATGTGGGACGCAGGCGTCCGGTTGACCCGCGACCCCAGCGGCACCCCGATCAAGGCCTCGGATGTCACCATTGGTTCCGCGTTCCACGTCATCCCCGAGGGGCTCAACGAGGCCGAGCACAAGCTCGAGGAGAAGGCCAAGGCCGTCGTCCTCCTGATGCGCCTGAATCCCGACGTCCTCCAGATCTCCCCAGGCCGCGAAGACTGGAACTACAATGGCATCGTTGCGTACTCAAAGATCTGTACCCACGTTGGCTGCCCGGTGGCGCTGTACGAACAGCACACGCACCACCTGCTCTGCCCTTGTCACCAGTCGACCTTCGATGCCGCCCAGGAATGCAAGGTAGTGTTCGGCCCGGCCGCGCACGCCCTTCCCCAGCTGCCGATCAGCGTCGACGACGAGGGCTACCTGATCGCCACGAGCGATTTCCATGAACCTGTCGGACCGAGCTACTGGGAGCGTGGCTAAGCATGAGCGCTTCAACTGATACCTACGTACCCAAGACGCGGGTCGGGCGGATCACCAACTTCGTCGATACCCGCGTCGGCGGTTCGGGGATCGTCAAGGAATTCGGTCGGAAGATCTTCCCCGACCACTGGTCCTTCATGTTCGGCGAAGTGGCGCTGTACTCCTTCGTCATCCTGCTGCTCACCGGAACGTTCCTGACGTTCTTCTTCGATCCTTCGATGGCCGAGACGCACTACGACGGACCGTACGTGCCGCTCAAGGGCGTCGAAATGTCCGTCGCCTACCAGTCCACCCTGGAGATCTCGTTCGAGGTCCGCGGCGGCCTGTTCATGCGTCAGCTGCACCACTGGTCTGCGCTGCTGTTCGTTGCCTCGGTCTCGTTCCACATGCTGCGCGTGTTCTTCACCGGCGCGTTCCGCCGCCCGCGTGAGCTGAACTGGGTTGTCGGCTGCGTCCTGTTGATCCTGGCCCTGGCAGCCGGCTTCACCGGCTACTCCCTGCCGGACGACCTGCTCTCCGGTAACGGCCTGCGCATCATCGACGGCGTGATCAAGGCAATCCCCTTGGTTGGTACCTACATATCGCTGTTGCTGTTCGGCGGCGAGTTCCCGGGTACGGACATCGTGGGCCGCCTGTACGTGCTCCACATCCTGCTGGTCCCGGCCTTGATCCTCCTGATGATCGCCGTCCACCTGTTCATGGTTGTCGTGCACAAGCACACCCAGTACCCCGGCCCCGGCCGTTCCGAGACCAACGTCGTCGGCTTCCCGATCGGCCCGGTCTACGCGGCCAAGGCAGGCGGTTTCTTCTTCGTTGTCTTCGGCATCCTGGCCGTCATTGCCGCGAACTTCCAGATCCTGGCGATTTGGGACTACGGCCCCTACGACCCCTCCCCCGTCTCGGCCGGTACCCAGCCTGACTGGTACATCGGCTGGGTGGACGGCGCGCTGCGTCTGATGCCCGGTGTGGGCGAGTTCGTGATCTTCGGCCGGACCATTTCGCTGAACGTGCTCATCCCGGCCCTCGGCCCGGCGGCCCTGCTGTTCACCGTGATGTTCGCTTGGCCGTGGATCGAAAGCTGGGTGACCAAGGACACCCGCGAGCACCACATCCTGGACCGCCCGCGCAACGTCCCGTTCCGCACCGCCACCGGCGTCGCCGGCATCGTCTTCTACTCGGTGATGTGGGCAGCTGCCAGCTCCGACTTGATCGCCACGCACTTCCACGTGTCGCTCAACGACGTGACGTACTGGCTGCGCGCCCTGTTCTTCCTGGGCCCGATCCTCGGCTTCATCGTCACGCGCCGCATTTGCCTGGCGCTGCAGCGCAAGGACCGCGAGATCGCCCTCCATGGCCGGGAGACCGGACGCATTGTCCGCCTGCCGCATGGCGAGTTCATCGAGGTCCACGAGCCGCTGAACGAGTACAAGCAGTACCGGCTGGTCAGCTACGAGTCGCCCGAGGTAATCCCGGCGCAGCCGAACAGGGCCGGGCACATCAAGCGCTCCGAGAAGCTGCGCGGTGCCCTGTCCCGGTTCTTCTTCGAAGACCGTGTGGCACCGGTTACCCCGGCCGAGCTGGAGGCTGCACACAGCCACCACGCCGAGGTCGAGGCACCCGCCGAGAAGGCGGAAGTCACCGCCCGCTAAGGCAATATCCACATAGAGAAATGGCCCCGGACCTGGTCCGGGGCCATTTCTCTATGTCTCACCCCTTTGCTTCACCGCGGTGGGGCACCCTGCGTATACCGGGCGGGACGGGCTCTCACGGCGACCACGGGCGGCACGCGGCCGCACGGCTAACGCGCTCCCCCGGCGCAGCAGTAGCTCTGGGCCCGGCCGGCGGCGCCGTTTGCGGCCGAGACGGCCTTCAGCAGCGCCGTACAGCCGTTAGAAGCGCTTGACGTTGTAGGAACGCGGCGCACGTCCCCCGGGCCGTTGCAGCGGCACCCACAGCTTGTACCGGTCCGCGCGGTAATACGAGATCGAGAAGTCGACCATGGTTTTGGAGACGTAGGCATGCCGCTGGATCTTCAGCAGCGGCGATCCGATGTCCACGCTCAGGAGCCGCGCGATGGAGGGCTGGGCCGCGGTCGCCTCAATCGTGTCCTCGCCCCACTCCATGATGAGTCCGTATCGTTCGCTCAAGACGTTGTACAGCGACGACGGCGGGCCCTCGTCGAGGATCCCCGGCACGCGCTGAGCTGGAATGAAGTTTTCGTCCACGCTCATCGGTTCGGCGTCCGCCAGCAGCAGGCGGCGGAAGCGCACCACTGGCTGCCCCTCCTCGATCTGCAGCTCGCGGGCCACCAGCGGGGTGGCGCCGATCTGCTCGAAGCTGAGGACGCGGGCATCGGGAACCATGCCGCGGCGTTGCATCTCTTCGCTGTAGGAGGTGAGCTTGACCTGCAGGTCCAGCTTCGGCTGCCGCACAAACGTTCCCAGGCCGACAATCCGTTCGAGCACCTGTTCGGCGACCAGAGAGTCGATCGCCTGGCGCACGGTCATCCTCGCCACGCCGAAGCGTTCGGCCAGCTCCCTCTCCGAGGGAAAAGCGGCCCCGGGTTCGCAGCGCTCCTGGGCATGCCTGCGCAAAATGTCCCTGAGCTGGACGTGCTTGGCGGTACGGGAGGAGCCATCGAGCCCACCCTCGATCGCTGCGGCGTTCACGGACATGCGGCCTCCTGCTCAGCCGGTTGGATTCCCTTTCATCCTATCCGGTCTAGACCAGCGTCGCCGCGCCCGGCCGCCCGGCGTGGACGACGAAAGGGTCCGGAACCCTGACGGTTCCGGACCCTTTCGTCGTGTAGCTGCGGGAATCAGTGCGCGTGGTCCCCGCGGCTGTATTCGTAGACCCAGCCGATGATGGCCACCGTGGTCAGGCCAACGGCGATGTAGACGATCCACCAGCCGACCGCCAGGCCCATGAACCCAGTGGCGGCACCGAGACCGAGCACGATCGGCCACCAGCTCCACGGGCTGAACATGCCCTGCTCGCCGGCACCCTCATGGATTTCGGCGTCGACCCGGTCCTCCGGACGGGCACCGATGCGCCGCGCCGTAAACCAGAGGTAACCGCCGATCATCAGGGACAATCCGGCCGTCAGGTACAGCGCCAGCCAGCCGACGGGCTCTTCCCAGTTCCCCATGTAGCCGTAGACGGTGGCAACGAGGGCGAAGAACGGCGCAAGCGCAATGAATAGCCAGGCTTCAATCTTCACAGTTATGCGTCCTTCTGGTCAGCGGGACCGGCCATCTGGGCCACCGGTGCCGGAGTCGTCGGGGTGTGCCGCGGTGCCAGCTCCGGGTGGTGCAGGTCCAGGGCGGGGCGCTCCGACCGGATGCGGGGCAGCGAGGTGAAGTTGTGCCGCGGCGGCGGGCAGGAGGTCGCCCACTCAAGCGAACCACCGAAGCCCCAGGGGTCGTCGACCTCGACCTTCTTGCCGTTGCGCCAGGTGATGTAGACGTTCCAGAAGAACGGGATCATCGAGGCGCCCAACACGAAGGATGCAACCGTGGAGAACTGGTTCATCGCGGTGAACCCGTCTTCCGGCATGTAGTCGGCGTAGCGACGGGGCATGCCCTCGACGCCGAGCCAGTGCTGGATGAGGAAGGTGCCGTGGAAGCCCAGGAACAGCATCCAGAAGTGGATCTTGCCGAGGCGCTCGTTGAGCATCTTGCCGGTCCACTTGGGCCACCAGAAGTAGAAGCCCGCGAACATTGCGAACACGACGGTGCCGAAGACCACGTAGTGGAAGTGCGCCACCACGAAGTAGGTGTCGGAGACGTGGAAGTCCAGTGGCGGCGAAGCCAGGATGATGCCGGTCAGGCCGCCGAACAGGAAGGTCGCCAGGAAGCCCAGGCTCCACAGCATGGGCGTCTCGAAGGTGATCGATCCGCGCCACATCGTGCCGATCCAGTTGAAGAACTTCACCCCGGTCGGCACCGCGATGAGCATCGTCATGAAGGCGAAGAACGGCAGCAGCACCGAGCCGGTGACGTACATGTGGTGGGCCCACACCGTCACGGACAGCGCGGCGATGGCGATCGTGGCGTAGACCAGGCCCTTGTATCCGAAGATCGGCTTGCGGCTGAACACCGGGAAGATCTCGGAAACGATGCCGAAGAACGGCAGGGCGATGATGTAAACCTCAGGGTGGCCGAAGAACCAGAACAGGTGCTGCCAGAGGATGGCACCGCCGTTCTCCGGGTTGAAGATGTGCGCACCCAAGCGCCGGTCGGCGCCGAGGGCGAACAGCGCCGAGGCCAGGGGCGGGAATGCCATCATGACGAGGATGGCGGTGACCAGCGTGTTCCAGGTGAAGATCGGCATCCGCCACATGGTCAGGCCCGGGGCGCGCATGGTGATGATCGTGGTGATGAAGTTGACCGAACCGAGGATGGTGCCGAAGCCGGACAGCGCCAGGCCGAAGACCCACAAGTCCCCGCCGACTCCCGGTGAGAAGGTGGTGTTGGACAACGGTGCATAGGCAAACCAGCCGAAGGAAGCGGCGCCCTGCGGGGTGATGAAACCGGCCACCGCAATGATGCTGCCGAACAGGAAGAACCAGAAAGCCAGCGCGTTCAGGCGCGGGAACGCTACGTCGGGGGCACCGATCTGCAGCGGCATGATGACGTTGGCGAAGCCGGCAAACAGCGGCGTGGCGAACATCAGCAGCATCACCGTGCCGTGCATGGTGAACAGCTGGTTGTACTGTTCCTTGGTCTGCAGGATCTGCATGCCGGGCTCGAACAGTTCGGCGCGGATGACCAGGGCCATCACGCCGCCGAGGCAGAAGAAGATAAACGACGCGATCAGGTACATGTACCCGATGGTCTTGTGGTCCGTGGAGGTGATCCAGTTGACGACGATGCGCCCCTTGGACACCGGCACGACGCGCGGAGCTACCGTGGTAGCCCGGTCGTCAGCTGTGTATTCGTACGTTGACACTTGTGGCCCTCGCTCCTTTACTCAGACGCTTCAGCGTAGGGGTTGCGGTCGTACTCTTCGCCGAGCTGGCCGTCCTTGAGCTTCGCCATCTGAGCGTCGAATTCAGCCTCGGAGACCACCGCGACACGGAAGAGCATTTCGGAGTGGTACTCGCCACAAAGCTCGGCGCACTTGCCGTCGTAGATGCCCTCACGGGTGGGGGTGAAGTTCAGGAAGTTGGTCTTGCCCGGGATCATGTCCACCTTCTGCAGGAAGGCGGGAACCCAGAACGAGTGGATGACGTCGCGGGAGTTGATCTGCAGCTCCACGCTCTGGTTGACCGGCAGGTACAGCGTGGGCAGGGTCTCCGGGACGCCGGTCTCGCCGGTCAGGTGGGCCTGCACGCCGGCAAAGTACTTGTCCTGCTTGACGTAGTTGAAGTCCCAGGCCCACTGCTTGCCGCGCACGTCGACGACGACGTCCGGGTTGTCCACCCGCTCGGTGATGTTGGACGTGGTCTTGTCCGTGAAGTAAAAGAAGACCATGACCATGACCACGGGAACCGCGGTGTAGAAGATCTCCAGCGGCAGGTTGTAGCTCAGCTGGCGCGGGTAACCCGTTTCGTCCTTGCGGCGGCGGTACGCGATGATGCACCAGAGGATCAGGCCCCAGGTCACGACACCGACGGCCAGCGCGGCGATCCATCCGTTGACCCACAAATCAATGATTTCGGGCGTGTGGTTGGTAACGTCCCGCTCGGTGGGCAACCAACCCAAACGGACTTCTTCTGAACATCCCGTCAACAACAACGCACCGAGTGCACCCAGACCTGTAGCCTTGGCGATTCTGGCGCGTCGACTGCCGGTTCGAACCTGCGAACTCACAGACGGCCCTTCCTCTTTGTTTCGTGCAAGTGATGCGGCCATGGCAGAGCTGAGCCTGGCCGCATATCCAGTTTTACTACTCACTGTAGAGCTTACCCGCCCACATGACTTCCATGTGACAGGCTCCCCCGTGCGTCGGCCGTCCCGGCGGCCGGAGAGCGCCCTGCAGGCCCTTAGTGGAAGGAGTCTCCACAGGCGCAGGAGCCACCGGCGTTCGGGTTGTCGATGGTGAAGCCCTGCTTGGAAATCGTGTCCTCGAAGTCGATCGAGGCGCCCGAGAGGTAAGGAACGCTCATCTTGTCGACGACGACCTCGACCCCGTCGAAATCACGGACAGCGTCTCCGTCGAGCATCCGCTCGTCGAAGTACAGCTGGTAGATCAGGCCGGAGCATCCGCCCGGCTGTACGGCAACGCGCAGGCGCAGATCCGTGCGGCCTTCCTGCTCCAGGAGGCTGCGGACCTTTCCGGCGGCGACGTCGGTCAAAGCGACTTCATGCGTGGGCAGTTCTGCCGCTTCGGGTGCCGTGGTGGGGGCGGACGAGTTGGTCGTTGCGCTCATTGCACTTCCTTATCTATTTCGGGCCGTCCGGTGACCTGCTGCTATTACTCAGTGGTGCGTCGGGCTTCCCATCCATCGTACGTCTGGTGGGCCGAAATGGGATAACTCTCCCCCGCCTCCAGCCTGGCCCGAACAGGCCTAGAGTCCCTCGCCGTTCAACCGTGCCAGGAGCAGGGCCTGGGCCAGGACCGCGTTGCGGAAGTCCCCAAGATGCAGCGACTCGTTGGCCGAGTGCGCCCGCGAGTCGGGGTCCTCGACGCCGGTAATCAGGATCTGTGCCTCCGGATAGACCTCCGTGAGGTCGGCGATGAACGGGATGGACCCGCCCATGCCGGCCTCCACCGGCAGCGTGCCCCACGCCTGCTCCAGGGCCCACAGCGCCGCCCGGGCCGCGGGCGCGGAGGTGTCGGTGGCAAACGCGTGGCCGCGTTCCCCCGGCACGAACGTGGCGGCGGCGCCGAAGGGCGCGTGGGCGGCAACGTGCGCGGCCACCGCCTCCATCGCCCGGTCCGGATCCTGTCCCGGTGCCAGCCGCAGGCTGATCTTGGCGCGGGCGGCGGGGATCAAGGTGTTGGACGCGAGCTCGACGCTGGGGGCGTCAATGCCGATCACCGACAGGGCCGGCTTGTTCCAGAGCCGGTCGGCAATGCTGCCGGTGCCCGCAAGCCGCACGGACTCGAGCACCGACGAATCGCGGCGGAAGTCTTCTTCCGGATAGTCCACCGAGGCGGCGGGAGCGGACACGAGGCCCTCGATGGCGACAGCCCCGTCGTCGTCGTGGAAGGTGGCAATCAGCCGGGCCAGCAGCGTGGGCGCGTCCAGCAGCGGCCCGCCGAACATGCCCGAATGGACGGCGTGTTCCAACACCCGCAGCTCCACGGTGCCGTCCACCAGGCCACGCAGGCTCGTGGTCAGTGCCGGGACGCCGACCTTCCAGTTGCTGGAGTCGGCGACGATGATGGCGTCTGCCCGCAGCAGTTCGCGGTGAGCTTCGAGGAACGGGCGGAAGCTTGGCGAGCCGGCCTCCTCCTCCCCCTCGATAAACAACGTAATGCCGAGCCCGAAATCGTCTCCGAGGACCTCCAGCAGCGTGCGCAGCGAGGACAGGTGGACCATGATCCCGGCCTTGTCGTCGGCCGTTCCGCGCCCATAGAGGCGGCCGTCGATCTCCGTGGCCTTGAACGGTTCCGTCCGCCAGAGCGCCGGGTCCCCCGGCGGCTGCACGTCGTGGTGGGCATACAACAGGACGGTCGGCTTGCCGGCCGCGGCCGGGCGGCGGGCCACGACGGCGGGGCCGCCGGCGGCCTCGCCGTTCGCGACGCTGAGGATCTGCACGTCCTCCAGGCCCAGCTCCCGGACCATGCCGGCTACGGCATCCGCGCTGCGCGCCAGGTCCTCCGGGTCGAAGGCCGGCCAGGCGATCCCCGGGATCGAAACCAGCTGTTCCAACGAGGAGATGGTGAGCCCCATGCCGGCGTCGACTGCGGCCGCAAGTTCGTCTACGTTCACATTGGTCATAGTCGACACCCTATCGCCCGGGCTCCGTCGCGACGATGGCCCCGTGACTCCCCCGGCGGCGCGGGTCCCAAGCGGGACAACGGCCGTACGCGGTCCGGTATTCTTGACTGGTGTTCGGACGTAAAAAAGAGGCTCCCACGCCCCAGGAAACCATCGACCAGGCCAACGACGCCCAGCAGCCTCGATACGGCAAGGGCGCGCCCACGCCCCGGCGCAAGGACCAGGAAGCTGCGCGCAAGCGCCCCCTGGTCCCGAACGACCGCAAGGCCGCCAAGGAGGCCAACCGGGCCGCCATGGCGGATCAGCGGCTGAAGATGCGCGAGGCCATGAACACCGGCGACGAGCGCTTTCTGCCGTTGCGCGACAAGGGGCCGCAGAAGCGCTTCGTCCGCGACTTCGTGGACGCCCGCTGGGTGCTGGGCGAATTCCTGATCGTCTTCGCCCTCATCTTCGTGGTCCTCAGCTTTATCCGCGACCTCAACGTCCAGGCGTTCATCCTGTTTGGCTTCTGGGTGCTGCTGGCGCTGGTCGCCATCGATGCCTTCATCCTCGGCCGCCAGCTCAAGAAGCGCCTGGCCGCCAAGTTTGGCGACGTGGAGCGCGGGGCAGTCTGGTACGGCGTGATGCGCGGGCTGCAGCTGCGCCGGATGCGCCTGCCGAAGCCGCAGGTCAAGCGCGGCGAATACCCCGCCTGATCCAGCGGGGAGGGGCCGGTCGAAGGGTCGGGAGCATCGCGGCTCCCGGCCCTTTCGCATGCCATCGGCCGGGAGCATCGCGGTTTTCGGTCCTTTTGCATCCCATCCGAGGCCCGGTCGCCCTTCGGAGGGCATGCCGGGGCGCCGGATGGCGCGGGTCGGTTCAGCGCCGGCGCTTGGCCAGGCCGCGGTTGATGCGGCTTGCCCAGAAGGGTCCCTCGTACAGGAACGCCGTATAGCCCTGCACCAGGGTCGCACCGGCGTCCAGCCGCTGCTGCACGTCGCCGGCCGTCTCGACACCGCCCACGGAGATTAGCGCCAGGTCGTCCCCGACGGCGGCGCGCAGCCGGCGCAGCACGTCGAGGGAGCGCTGCTTCAACGGGGCCCCGGAGAGGCCGCCTTCCCCGCAGGCCGCGATCTTGGTGTCGTCCGAGACAAGGCCCTCGCGGGAAACCGTCGTGTTGGTCGCGATGATGCCGTCCAGGTTCAGTTCCAGCGCGAGCCGGGCGACGTCGTCGATGTCCTCGTCGCTGAGGTCCGGGGCGATCTTCACCAGCAACGGGACATGGCGGCCGGCCGCGGAATCGGCGGTCTCCCCCACTGCCCGCAGCAGCGGCCGCAGCGTCTCCACGTTCTGCAGCAGCCGCAATCCGGGCGTGTTCGGCGACGAAACATTGACCACGAGGTAGTCGGCGGACCGGGCCAACAGCCGGGTGCTCTTCAGATAGTCCTCGGTGGCATCGGCCAGTTCCACCACCTTCGTCTTGCCGATGTTCACGCCGATGACGGGCCGGAGCGTGCCGTATCGGGAAGCCAGCCCGCGCCGGGCGGCGGCGATCCGCGGCGCGACGGCGGCCGCGCCGTCGTTATTGAAGCCCATCCGGTTGATCACGGCGCGGTCCTCGACCAGCCGGAACAGCCGGGGCTGCGCGTTGCCCGGCTGCGCGCTCCCGGTGATGGTGCCGACCTCCACCGCGCCGAAACCCAGGTCGGCCAGCGCCTCGATGCCGAAACCTTCCTTGTCGAAGCCCGCGGCCAGGCCGAACGGCGAGGGGAAGGTCAGGCCCAGCGCCTCGGTGGCCAGGGACGGATCCGGGCGCGTGACGCGGCGCAGCACTGCCCCGGCCCCGCACCGGTGCGCGGCACGGATGAGCTGGAAACCGATTCGGTGGGCACGCTCGGCGTCCATCCAGGAGAACGCGGCGCGGAAGAAGGCGGGGTAGAGGCGCATGGTCCTAGTTTTCCGTGCGGAGGCCGCCGCACCAAACCGTGTCCACCCGGCGATAACATGGGGGCAGCAACCGGACAGAGAGGAAGGACCACGTGGCGACGGCAGCCGACTGGCAAGAAGACATCCTCGGCCCGGAGTTCGAGTCCACGGTCCTGCAAGTGCCGGCCCCCGGCGGGCGGGAGCAGCGGGCGACGCTGATCCGCTACCTGCCGCACTCCCCGCAGCGCTCCCCCGGCGGGCACGCCGTCCTGTATGTGCACGGTTGGAGCGACTATTTCTTCAACACGGAACTGGCGGAGTTCTGGCACCGCCAAGGCGTGGCGTTCTTTGCGCTGGACCTGCACCATCACGGACGCAGCCTGCGGGAGGGGGATCCGGCGGGCTTCGTGACGGACCTGCGCCAGTACGAGGACGAGATTTCGCTGGCGCTCGATCTGATCCGTGAGGAACGCGGCCAGTCGGAGACGAAGATCACGCTGATGGGACACTCCACCGGAGGGCTGGTGGCGGCCCTGTGGGCGGCGGAACACCCGGGCGAGCTGCGCGCCCTGGTCCTGAACAGTCCCTGGCTGGAAATGCACGGCAGCTCCCTGGTCCGGCGAGCCGCCGGCGCGGTGCTGGAACCCTTGTCCCGGCTCAAGCCGGAAACCGAGATCAAACTGCCGGTCCGGGGCTTCTACTACCGCAGCATCAGCCGCACCGCCGAGGGCGAATGGGATCTGGACCCCAGGCTGCGGCCGCCAGAGTCCTTCCCCGTGCGCGCCGGTTGGCTCAGCGCCATCTGGGAGGGACAGTCGAAGGTCGCGAAGGGGCTGAAGCTCGAGATCCCGGTGCTGGTGATGTCTTCGACGCGCAGCATGAACGGCTCGGTCTGGCACGAGGACATGAGGAGCACCGACGTGGTGCTGGACATCCGCACCATGACCGAGCGGGCGGTCCGGCTGGGATACAGCGTCTCCATCGAGCAGGTGCATGACGCCCTGCACGACGTGTTCCTCTCCCGCACCGACGTGCGGCGGGACGCCTATGCCCGGCTGCAGCGCTGGGCGCAGGCCTACGTGTTGCAGGACGACCGGACCGAGGACCTTACGGACACCCAGCAGCGGTAGTACGGCCGCCGCGGTTGCAACCGGCTAGGCCCCGCCGGCCGCGGCGGCGTCCACCGCTCCCCCGTACCGCCGGTCGCGGCGGGCGTAAATGTCGATGGCTTCCCAAAGGGTGCGGCGGTCCACATCGGGCCAGAGGGTATCCATGAACACCATCTCCGCATACGCGGACTGCCACAGCATGAAGTTGGAGAAACGCTGCTCCCCCGACGTGCGCAGGAACAGGTCGACGTCCGGCAGGTCCGGCTCGTCGAGGTAGCGCTGCACGGTCTTTTCCGAGACCGACGACGCCCGCAGCCGTCCGGCCGCGACGTCGGCGGCGATGGCGGCGGCGGCATCCGCAATTTCCGCCCTCCCGCCGTAGTTCACGCACATGGTCAGGGTGCAGGTGGAGTTGCCGGCCGTCTGTCGCTCGGCGACCTCCAGTTCGTTGACCACCGACTTCCACAACCGGGGCCGGCGGCCGGACCAGCGGATCCGCACCCCCCAATCGTCGAGCTGGTCGCGCTGGCGGCGCAGCACATCCCGGCTAAAGCCCATCAGGAAGCGGACCTCTTCCGGGGACCGCTTCCAGTTCTCGGTGGAAAAGGCATACACGCTGACGTGTTTGACCCCGATTTCGATTGCGCCGGCCATCACGTCCAGCAGGGCCGCTTCCCCGGCGCGGTGCCCCTCGGTCCGCGGCAGCCCGCGCTGGTTCGCCCAGCGGCCGTTGCCGTCCATCACGATGGCCACGTGTTCCGGGACCAGCGCCGGAGGCAGGGCGGGCGGTTTGGCGCCGGAGGGATGCGGCCATGGCTGCTGCGGTTGCCGGGAAATCGGGGTCACACTCGCTCCACATGCTTGAGGGATTTCAGGGTTCGTTCAAGGTGCCACTGCAGGTAACTGGCCACTAGGCCGGCGGCCTCACGGCGCGGGCCGGCGGCGGAGGCGTCCGCTGCCGGCCAGTCTCCGGAGAGCAGGGCGGCGAGCAGCTGCATCGTTTCCGGTGCGGGCGAGGCCGACCCGGGCGGACGGCAGTCGTGGCATACCGCGCCGCCCAGCGGAGCGGCAAAGGCGGTATGCGGCCCCTGGGCGCCGCACCGGGCACACTGGTCGAAGCTCGGGGCCCAGCCCGCCGTCGCAAGCGCCCGCAGCAGGTAGGAATCCAGGATCAGCTCGGGCGCGTGCACGCTGCGGCTGAGCGCCGAGAGCGCGCCGATGACCAGCCCGTACTGCGCTCCTGCCGATTCGCCGTCGACGTCGGTGAGTTTTTCCGCCGTCTCGCAGATGGCGGCGGCGGAGGTGTACTTGGTGTAGTCGGCGGCGATGTCCCGCCCGTACGGCCCGACCATCTGGGCCTGCGTGACGATGTCCAGGCTCCGGCCGGAGACCAGCTGCAGGTCCGCGACCATGAAGGGTTCCAGCACCGCGCCGAACTTGCTGCTGGTGCGGCGCACGCCTTTGGCAACCGCCCGGATCTGGCCGTGCTGCCTGGTGAGCAGCGTGATGATCCGGTCGGCCTCGCCGAGTTTGTGGGTCCGCAGGATGACGCCCTGGTCCCGGTACGTGCGGGAGGCGAAGGATCTGTTGGACACCGTCCCATTCTCCCACTAAAGCGGGCTCCCCCGCCGCGGCACGGCAGGGAAGCCCGCTGGACGGTTCCCTAGAGCGAGCCGGCGGCCTTGGCGCCTTCGTCGCGGATGGCGCGGTTCACCGCGGACACCACGGCTTTCAGGGAGGCCATGGTGGTGTTCGTGTCAATGCCGATGCCCCACAGCACCCGGTCGCCCACGGCACACTCCACGTAGGCGGCGGCCCGGGCGTTGCCGCCCTCGGAGAGCGCGTGCTCGGTGTAGTCCAGTACCCGCACATCCACGCCGTCCTGCCGGAAAATTTCCAGCAGCGCGGCGATCGGGCCGTTGCCTTCGGCCGTGCGGCGGCTCTGGACGCCGTCCACGCCCATGGTGGCGGTCAGCTGGAAGGAACCGTCATCGGCGCTGTCGGTCTTGACGGATCCCAGGGTGTAGTGGCCCCACCGGTTGTCCGGGGTCGGCAGGTACTCGTCGGTGAAGGTCTCCCACAGCTGCGCGGGGCTGACCTCGCCGCCCACGGTGTCCGTGCGCCGCTGGATGACGCCCGAGAACTCGATCTGGGCGCGGCGCGGCAGGTCCAGGTTGTGCTCGTGCTTGAGCAGGTAGGCCACGCCGCCCTTGCCGGACTGCGAGTTCACCCGGATCACGGCTTCATAGCTGCGGCCCAGGTCCTTCGGATCGACCGGCAGGTAGGGCACCGCCCAGACGAGTTCGTCCACCGTCTTGCCCTGGGCGTCCGCGTCGGCCTCCATGGCCTCGAAGCCCTTCTTGATGGCGTCCTGGTGGGAGCCGGAGAATGCGGTGAACACCAGGTCGCCGCCGTACGGGAAGCGTTCGGGCACCGGCAGCTGGTTGCAGTATTCGACGGTGCGGCGCACTTCGTCGATGTTGGAGAAATCGATCATCGGGTCGATGCCCTGGCTGAACAGGTTCAGCCCCAGCGTCACCAGGTCCACGTTGCCGGTCCGCTCGCCGTTGCCGAACAGGCAGCCCTCGATCCGGTCGGCGCCGGCCAGGTAGCCCAGTTCCGCCGCCGCCACCCCGGTGCCGCGGTCGTTGTGCGGGTGCAGGGAGAGGATCACGTTCTCGCGGTTGTTCAGGTTCCGCGACATCCACTCGATGGAATCGGCGTAGACATTCGGGGTGGCCATCTCCACCGTGGCCGGCAGGTTCAGGATGACGTTCCGGTCGGCGGAGATCTCGAAGACGTCGGTGACGGCGTTGCAAATGCGGGCCGCGAATTCCAGTTCCGTGCCGGTGTAGGACTCGGGCGAGTATTCGTAGGTGATCTCGGTGCCCTTCAGGCCCTCTTCATACTTCCGGCACAGCCGGGCGCCCTGCAAGGCGATGTCCACGATGCCGTCCTGGTCTTCCCGGAACACCACCCGCCGCTGCAGCACGGAGGTGGAGTTGTACAGGTGCACGATGGCGCGGCCGGCGCCGGCGATGGACTCGTAGGTGCGCTCGATCAGGTGCTCGCGGGACTGCGTGAGGACCTGGATGGTCACATCATCGGGGATCCGGTCGCCTTCGATCAGCTGCCGGACAAAGTCGAAGTCGGTCTGCGATGCGGACGGGAAACCGACTTCGATCTCCTTGTAGCCCATTTTCACCAGCAGGTCGAACATCTTGTGCTTGCGTTCGGGGCTCATCGGATCGATCAGCGCCTGGTTCCCGTCGCGCAGGTCCACGGCGCACCAGCGCGGGGCCTTCGTCATCACCTTGTCCGGCCAGGTGCGGTCGGGCAGTTCTACGGCGATCTGGTCCTGGAAGGGAATGTACTTATGGATGGGCATTCCGGAGGACTTTTGTGCGTTTCGCATTTTGGTGTGTGGCCTTTTCTCATGTGAGCTAATCGAAAAATTTTGGCCGGGCAACACAAACTCCGCAGCGAGGGTTCGGCCTGTCAAACAGTAGTTCGCGTGGCCTCGCCGCGGCAGCTAAGAAGGAGCATTCCTGCGCGCACAATTTCACACTAGCACGGTGCGTAGGATGTGAGGGAATAGATGAAAGCAACGAAGAAATGAGGCGCACATGAGCCGCTCCGGCATCGTGTTGTCCAACGTCGACCCGGCCGTCCGCCCGCAGGACGACCTCTTCCGGCACGTGAACGGGAAGTGGCTGGCGGAGACCGCCATACCCGACGACCGGGCGCTGGAAGGCTCCTTCACGGCCCTGCGCGACGCATCCGAAGAATCCGTGCGGGCCATCATCGAAGACGCCGCCGCGCACCCGGATCCCACCAGCCCGGCGGGTAAGATCGGCGTCCTCTACGCCGGTTTCATGGACACCGACACGGCCGAGGCCAAGGGCTTCTCGCCGCTGGCGGAGCAGTTCGCCGCGATCGCGAAGATTTCCGACCGGGACGGGCTGCGCGAGGCCATCGGGGCCTTCAGCCGCAGCGGCGCCGCGTATCCGCTCGCGTTCTTCGTCAACAACGACGCCGGCGACCCCACCCGCTACCTGATCTACCTGTACCAGGCGGGACTGGGCCTGCCGGACGAGGCGTACTACCGCGAGGACGACTTCGGCCCCATCCGCGAGGCCTACCGGGACTACGCCCGGAAGATGCTGCAACTGGCCGGCTTCGACCCGGTGCAGGCGGACGCGGCACTGGATCTGGAGCACAAGCTGGCGGCCGGCCACCTGGACAAGGTCTCCTGCCGCGACCCGCAGCAGACCTACAACCTGCGCACCGCCGGGCAGGTGGCCGCCATGGCGGACTGGATGCCTGACTGGCTGGCGGCACTGGGCCCCGAAGCGGGCGGCGCGGCCGAGCTGGTGGTCTGCCAGCCCGGGTTCCTCGGCACGCTCGACGCCCTGTTGGACAGCGAGCCGCTGGAGGCCTGGCAGGCCTGGCTGCGGCTCCACGTGCTGACGACGGCGGCGCCTTATCTTCACGACGAAGCGGTCCAGACGCACTTCGGCTTCTACGGCCGCACCCTCAGCGGCACCCCGGAACTCAAGGAGCGGTGGAAGCGCGGCGTGTCCCTGGTGGAAGGCGCCCTCGGGGAGGCCATCGGGCAGGAATACGTGGCGCGGCATTTCCCGCCGGCGCATAAGGAACGGATGGAAGAACTGGTCGCCAACCTGCTGGCCGCCTACCGGGAGAGCATCTCCGCCCTGCCGTGGCTCAGCAGCGCAACGATCGGGAAAGCGCTGGAGAAGCTGGCGGCCTTCCGCACCAAGATCGGCTACCCGGAGAAGTGGATCGACTACTCCGCCTTCGTGCCCGGGAACGATGTCTGGTCCAACGTCCTCGCCTCCAACGAGTTCGAGGTCCGGCGCAACCTGGCGAAGCTGGGTAAGCCCATCGACGAGGCCGAGTGGCACATGACGCCGCAGACCGTCAACGCCTACTACATGCCGACGATGAACGAGATCGTCTTCCCCGCGGCGATCCTGCAGCCGCCCTTCTTCGACGCCGACGCCGACGCCGCGGCGAACTACGGCGCCATCGGTGCGGTCATCGGCCACGAGATCGGCCACGGCTTCGACGACAAGGGATCGCAGTACGACGGCACCGGCGCGCTGCGGAACTGGTGGTCCGACGAAGACCGGGCCGCCTTCGAGCGGCTCACCGGCCAGCTGGTGGCCCAATACGCGGCGCTCAGTCCGGCGGAGGCTCCCGGCAACACGGTCAATGGCGAACTCACCCTGGGCGAGAACATCGGCGACCTCGGCGGGCTGGCCATCGCGTACCGCGCGTACCGGCTGAGCCTGGCGGGCCGGGAAGCCCCGGTGATTGACGGGCTGAGCGGCAGCCAGCGGTTCTTCTACTCCTGGGCCGAGTGCTGGCGGCAGAAGATCCGTTCGGAGGAGGCGGCGCGCCGGCTGGCGATCGACCCGCATGCCCCGAACGAGTTCCGCTGCAACCAGGTGGTGCGCAACCTGGACGCGTTCCACGAAGCGTTCGGCACCGCTCCGGGCGACGGGCTGTGGCTCGACCCGGCCGAGCGGGTCAGGATCTGGTAGCGGCTGCTAGAAGGCGCCGGGCTGCTGGCAGGTGACCTGGTCGGCGGTCTGGCCCTTGAAGCCGCCGGCCACGCCGCCGGTCTCGGCCAGTTGCGTACCGCTGGCGAAGTCCCGACCGACCGAAAGCGCGACGCCGTAGTGGTCGCCGGAGGCGAGGACGTTGGCCCGGGGGACGTTCAGTTCTTCCGCGAGGGAGAGGGCCACGTGTTCGAATCCGGCCGAGTAGAACAGCTGCGTGGTGGTGCGTTCGGATCCGCCGTCGCCCGGGGCCGCCAGCAGGTACCCCAGCGCCTGCAGCTGTTCGGCCAGTTCCTCGTCGCGGCCGGCCGCGCCGGAGGCGTTGATTACCTCGACGGGCTGCACGGCCGGGTCGAAGGACGGCACGCCGGCCGTCTGGTCCCCGCCCGGCGCGGTCGTCGCCCCGGCCGTCGGCCCGCCGTCGTCGGTTGCCGTCGGGGACGGAGTGCCGCCGCCCGAGGCGCCGGCCGCGGGTTCTCCGCCGGCCTCCCCCGTGGTCGTCGGGTCGGGCGACCCGGCGGTGTTGACCTCCGGTGCGGTGACGTCGCCGTCCTGGCGCAGGATCCGGAACAGGGCCTGTCCCGGTTCCTCGTCCAGGACCAGGCGGTTCTCGTCCATGGGGGCGCTCTTAGTGGGCAGCGCGACGAACGCGACCTTCCCCAGGTCAACGCTCTTGACCCGGTCGGCCAGGGCCAGCAGCCGGGAAACCTCGGCCAGTCCTTCGTCCACCGTGAGGTTGTTGACCACGGCCTCGGCGATGGAGTAGAGGCGGGGCACGTTGGTCAGCGTGCCTTCGGACTGGATCTTGCGGGCCATGGACGCCAGGAAGCTCTGCTGCGCACGGATCCGGCCGCGGTCTCCGCCGTCGCCGAAGGAGTGCCGGGTGCGCAGGAACGCCAGCGCCTGCTCGCCCTGCACGGTGCTGACTCCGGCGGGGAGCCGCAGCTTGGAGTAGGTGTCATTGATGGGCTCGTTGACGCAGACTTCCACGCCGCCGATCACCGTGGAGAGCTCCTTGACGGCGTTGAAGTCGGCCATCATGAAGTGGTCGATCTCCAGGCCTGTCATTTCGTTGACGGCCGCCACGGTGCAGCCGGGGCCGCCATAGGTCAGGGCGGCATTGAGCTGGGCATCCTGCTGCTCCGGGTACACCTCGCCGGTCTCCGGATCGGTGCAGGTGGGGATGGTGGTGAGCAGGTCGCGCGGCAGGCTGACCACGGTGACCCTCTCCCGGTCCGCGGACAGGTTCATCAGCATCATCACGTCCGATTTACCGAAGCCGGCCGACGAGCCGTCCGAGCCGTACCGGCCGTCGCTGCCGGCGCGTGTGTCGGTACCCAGGATGAGGATCTGCACGGGATCACGGCTCAGGTCCACCGGCAACCCTTGGGCGCCGGTGCCCAGGTTCAGCGGCGAGGTGCTGATGCTGTCGCGCAGGCCCACGATTTTGAACACCACGACGCCCACACCGGCCGCCAGGGCCAGCGCCAGCGCGCCCGCCACGACCTTCAGCCACAGCAGTTTGGGCCCGCGGCGGCCCATGTGCCTCGGATTGGCGGCCCGCGCCTGCGCGCGCCGCGGCGCGCCGCCGGCCGGTGACCGCGGGGCGGGATCCTGCCCCGCGGGCGGCTGTCCCGTCGGGGTCTGCGGGTCATCACCGGAACTGCCGCGATGATCCACGGGATACCCCTCTGCACGGTTGTAAGCCAGATAAAAAAGACGCGGCCAGCCCATCACTGGCCGCTAAGTATTCTACGGGTTGCGGCCGGGGAAAGTTCCCGGCGGCGCCGGAGGCTCAGAAACCGAGCCGCACCAGCTGCTTGGGGTCGCGCTGCCAGTCCTTGGCTATTTTTACGTGCAGGTCAAGGTAGACGCGGGTGCCCAGCAGGCCCTCGATCCCCTTGCGCGCACGGGTGCCGACGTCACGGAGCCTCTCCCCGCCCTTGCCGATGATGATGGCCTTCTGCGACGGACGCTCCACGAAGAGGTTCACCCGGACATCCAGCAGCGGGTTGTCGGCGCTGCGGCCTTCGCGCGGAACGATCTCCTCGACCACCACGGCCAGCGAGTGGGGCAGTTCATCGCGCACGCCCTCCAGCGCCGCCTCCCGGACCAGCTCGGCCACCATCACGGCTTCGGGTTCGTCCGTGAGCTCGCCGTCGGGATAGAGCGGCGGCGACAGCGGCATCCGCCGGACCAGCACATCGGCGACCGTCTGGACCTGGTCCCCCTTGGCGGCGGAAACCGGCACGATGTCGGCGAAGCCGTCCGGGCCGAAGATCTCCGCGCCCAGTGCCGCGACCGCCAGCAGCTGCTCGGCCAGCGCCTGCTTGTCCATCAGGTCCGTCTTGGTCACCAGTGCCACCACGGGCTTGCGGGACAGGGCGGCCAGCTGGTTGGCAATGAAGCGGTCGCCGGGGCCGATCTTCTCGTTGGCCGGCAGGCAGAAGCCGATCGCGTCCACTTCGGCAAGCGTGTCCGCCACGAGGTCGTTCAGCCGCTGCCCCAGCAGGGTCCGGGGCCGATGCAGGCCGGGCGTGTCCACCAGCACCAGCTGGGCATCCGGCCGGTGCACGATGCCGCGGATGGTGTGCCGCGTGGTCTGCGGTTTGGCGGAGGTGATGGCCACCTTCTGCCCCACCAGCGCGTTGGTCAGCGTGGACTTGCCCGCGTTCGGGCGGCCCACCAGCGACACGAAACCGGCGCGGTAGTCCTTGGGCCAGCCGCTGGACGGCATGGCCACGGCCTTGTCGGTGCTGTTGGCGCCGGTGGCGTTTTCGGGGTTGGTCATCGTTCCCTCTCCGTCCCGGGCATCCGGGCGGGGTCATCGGCGGCGGCAGCGCCGTCGTCGTTGGCGTACTGGTTCCGGGCGGGCGCTTCGTACCAGGCCAGGACATGGCTGACGCGGTTGCGCCGGCCCTCCAGCCGTTCGGCGCGCAGGTGCAGGCCGTCCAGCTCTACTTCGCTGCCGACGATCGGCACCCGGCCGAGGCTTTTGGCCAGCAGCCCGCCGACGGTGTCCACCTCTTCGTCGTCCAGCTCCAGATTGAACAGCTCGCCGACGTCGTCGATGCCGGTGCGCGCACTGACCCGGTACAGGCCGTCCGGCAGCGCCTCGATTTCGGGGCGCTCGGTGTCGTATTCGTCGACGATTTCGCCGACGATCTCCTCGATGAGGTCCTCCAGCGTGACCAGGCCGGCGGTGCCGCCGTATTCGTCGATCACGATGGCCACGTGCGTGGACTCGCGCTGCATCTCCTGCAGCAGCTCGCCGACCGACTTCGACTCGGGCACGTAGCGGACCTCGCGGCAGATCTGGTCCACCAGCATGCCGGCGCCGTGGTCCTCCCGGCCGTGGATCCGGGCGGCCACGTCCTTCAGGTAGACGATGCCGCGGATCTGGTCCGCGGTGTCCATGATCACGGGGATCCGTGAATAGCCCGACTGCAGGAACAGCGTCATGGCCTCCTGAAGGGTGGAGCCGGAATCGATGCTGAGCATGTCCGTGCGCGGCACCATCACCGCCCGGACCTTGGTATCGCCCAGCTCGAAGACGGAGTGGATCAGTTCCGCCTCGGTGTCCTCGATCATGTCGGACTCGTTGGCCCGGTCCACGAGTTCGCGGAACTCCTCTTCGGTGAAGAAGGCCGCGTCGGCGCGCGGCGCGTTAGGGGCCACCGCGCTGCCCAAACGGACCAGCCATTGGGGCACGGGACCGAGGATCGAGCACAGCAGCCTGACCAACAAGGCGGTGGAAAGCACGACGGCGCCGGCGTGCATCCGGCCCAGCTGCCGCGGGGAGACCCCGACCAGCACGAATCCGACGGCGGCCATGGTGACGGTGGCCAGCAGTCCGGCCAGCCAGATGTTGTCCAGCAGGTCGTGGAACAGCAGGGCGATGGCGACGGCGGCGGCCATCTCGAACCAGACGCGCCAGAAACGCAGCCCGTGCATGTGGGCCGCCGGCGAGGCCAGGATGAGGCGCAGGCTGCGGCTCCGCCCGGAACGCAGCAGGTTTTCGGCGTCGTGGCGCGGCAGGTAGGTGAAGGCGGCCTCGGCGGCGGTCAGCACCCCGGCGAACAGCGTGAAAGCCAGCGTCATGGCGGCGAGTATCCAGAGCATCGCCGGGCTCTACAGGGTGGTTTCGGTGGGGGCTGCCTTGCCGGTGAAGGAGGACAGCAACTGGCGCTGCAGGCCGAACATCTCTTCCTTCTCGGCCGGCTCGGCGTGGTCGAAACCGAGCAGATGCAGGATGCCGTGCGTGGTCAGCAGCAGCATTTCGTCCAACAGGCCGTGGCCGGCCTTCTTTGCCTGCTCCTGCGCCACCTGCGGGCAGATCACGATGTCGCCCAGCACGCCGGGCGGGCCCGGCTTCATCGCGGTGCCGGGACGCAGTTCGTCCATCGGGAAGGACAGCACGTCGGTGGCGCCCGGCTCGTCCATCCACTCGATGTGAAGCCGCTCCATCGCTTCGGTGTCGACCATGATGATGGACAGTTCCGCCTCCGGATGGACGTAGAGCGAGTCCAGCACGAACCGTGCCAGCCGCACCAGCTCTTCCTCGTTGGCGGCGACGGCCGATTCGTTGTTGACCTCGATGCTCATGCTCGATCCTCCGGGCCGGCTTCCATGTCCGTCTTCCGCCTGGCCGCGGGTGCGCGGCGCGGTCCCCGGCCGCCGTCTGAGCGGCGCGACTCGTCCCGGCCGCCCTCGCCGCGGCGGGACTCGTCCCAGCGGCTGTACGCCGTCACGATGTCGCTGACCAGCCGGTGGCGGACCACGTCGGTGGCGTCCAGCCGGGAGAAGCGGACGTCCTCCACGCCGTCGAGTATTTCGCTGACGATCTTCAGGCCCGAGCTGGTGCCGCCGGGCAGGTCGATCTGCGTCACGTCCCCGGTCACGACCATCTTGGAACCGAAGCCCAGCCGGGTGAGGAACATCTTCATCTGTTCCGGGGTCGTGTTCTGCGCCTCGTCCAAAATGATGAACGCGTCGTTGAGCGTGCGCCCGCGCATGTAGGCCAGCGGCGCCACTTCAATGGTGCCCGCGGCCATCAGGCGCGGAATCGATTCCGGGTCCATCATGTCGTGCAGGGCGTCGTAGAGCGGGCGCAGGTACGGGTCGATCTTGTCGCTGAGCGTGCCGGGCAGGAAGCCCAGCCGCTCCCCCGCCTCGACGGCGGGTCGGGTCAGGATGATGCGGTTGACCTCTTTGTGCTGCAGGGCCTGGACCGCCTTGGCCATCGCCAGGTAGGTCTTGCCGGTGCCCGCGGGGCCGATGCCGAACACCACGGTGTGGTTGTCGATGGCTTCGACGTAGTTCTTCTGGTTCAGGGTCTTGGGCCGGATGTTGCGGCCGCGCGAGGAGAGGATGTTCAGCGTCAGGACTTCGGCCGGCCGCTGCGCCGACTGTTCGCCGAGCATGCGCAGCAGCTGGGCGACCACCTGCGCGGTGATCCTCGTATCCTTCGCTGCCAGGGCGCGGATCTCTTCCACCACGTTGAGCGTGAGCTGCACCGCGTCGGCGGGGCCGGTGATGGAAAGTTCGTTGCCGCGTACATGCAGGTCCACATCGCTGAACTCCGACTCGATGACCCGCAGCACCTCGTCGTGGGCGCCGAGCGCCCTGACCATGTGTTCCGACGAATCGAAATGGACGGAACGGCTGCTTGATCCCAGCGGATCGACATCCAGGCGTGATTGGGACATAGTCCGGCCGATGTGGCCTTTCATCGCTCCTTCGGTGGGCGCTTGCTGGCGGTAACCGGAAATGGATCCGGTCCCGACGGTACAAGTCCATGCTACGGCACGAGCCGCCGCGCAGTCCTCTGCGGGGACGAAAAACGCCTTGGTATCGATCCTGCATCAATCCTGCATCAGTCCGGTTGAGCGCCGGTTAAAGCAGCCATCAGCCCCCCTCCCGTATGCCAAGCTAGTGAGGCAGGAAAGGCGGCAGCAGCCCTTTTCGGCCCACAAAAACCCGGTCATTGCCAACGTCAGAAGGGATCGAAAGCATCACCAGCAACCAGCTCCGGCAGCCTGCAGGCTCGGTCCCAACACGCCGCTTCGGTGCGTGGTTGGCCCTGGTCACTGCCTCATCGCTGGTGCTGCTCGGATGCTCGCCGCAGGCCGCCGGCGGTGGCGGCGGCGGACAGACCTCCATGCCCAATCCCACCGACCCCGCTTCGGCCAGCAGCCCCCTGGTCTCCAGCGTGCCGGTCGAGACCCTGCGCTCCTCGGAGCTCTCCCCCGTCTATTGGCTGGGCACCAATGCCGGGAACGTGTTCCTGTACCGCGAATACCGCCAGGCGGAGAACCTGGGTGATCCCATTACGACGGCGGTGGCCGCGCTGACGCGGCTGCAGCCCCTCGATCCGGACTACTTCAATCCGCTCAGCCCGGCGAGCAAGGTGGGCGCCTCCATCACCAACGGGTCGGTCATCACGCTGGACATTTCCTCGGACGCGTTCAGCCGCCGCGTGGATGCCGGCATCGCCGAACGGGCCGTGCAGCAACTGGTCTTCACCGCCACGGCTGCGGCGGCGAACGCCGGGCTGAGCACGTCGGACGATCCGCTGGAAGTGGTCATCCTGGTGGACGGACATCACGGTTACGAAGCCTTTGGCCATGTGCCGCTGGGCCAGCCGATGGGCCGGAACAGCAGTCTGGCGGCCCCGGTATGGATCATTGATCCGGCCGACGGTGCCACCGCCGCCGGACGCGTGGAGGTGTTCGGCCGCGGCGTCGCGTACGAATCGGAACTGAGCTGGCAGATTTTCCGCCTGGCCGGCTCCGACGACACGTCCGAAGGCGACCTGGTCAAGGACGGCACGGCCCTCGTCGATGCCGACAGCGGGCAGATCGGCGAGTTCCGGTTCAGCCAGAAGCTGGACCCGGGCACCTACCGGCTGTACGTGTTCCAAAAGGACCAGGACGGGCGGACCGACGAACGGCAGAATGCGGACAGCAAGGTCTTCACCATCACCTAGGCCGGTGCTGCTGACCGACGTGGTCAGTGCCAGCGGCCCAGCAACTCGCTGAGCAAGGTCAAGGCGGCGGGTCCGGCCGTGGAGGACCGCAGGACGTGCGGCCCCAGCCGCACGGCCACCGCCCCGGCGTCGAGCATCGCCTCCACTTCGGCCTGGCTCATCCCGCCTTCGGGGCCCACGATCATCAGCACGCGCCCCGCGCCGCCGGTACGGGCTCCGGGCAGGGCAGCGCCGCCGCCGTTTCCGCCGCGCTCCCCGACGGAGGAGCCGGCACGCAACCCGGCCCCCTCCACGGCGTCGGCCACAGTGCCTGCGGCGTCCTCGTGCAGCAGCAGCGAGAGCCTGCTGTCCCGGATCAAGGCACAGAGCCCGGCCCGTTCCACCAGCGGCTCCACCTCCGGAACGCGGGCACGCCGCGACTGCTTGGCGGCCGCCCGGACCGCCAGCTGCCATTTCGCCGCGCCCTTGGCCGCCTTGTCCGCCCTCCAGCGCACGATGCTGCGTTCGGCCTGCCACGGCACCACGGCATCGACGCCCAGTTCGGTGGCCGCCTCGATGGCAAGTTCGTCGCGGTTTCCCTTGGCAAGCGCCTGCACCAGCACCAACTCCGGGTCGGGCCGCGGCTCCTGCAGGATCCGGAGCGCGCGGACGGTGAGCTTGCCTGAGGTGCCGGCAACGGCCTCCCCTACCAGCCGCCGGCCCCGCCCGTCGGCCAGATCGACGGCTTCACCCGGTTCGATCCGCTTGACGGTGACGGCGTGCCGCGCCTCGTCGCCGGCCAGGGTGAAGCTGTCGCCCGGAGCGACGTCGTCGAGCTCGCCCGGAGCGGTGAAGAACAGGTGGTTGGTCACGCCTAGAGGTTACCGAGCCGGTCCCGCAGGCGGGCGAAGACGCCCGTGCCGGAGGACGCCAGCTTGCCCTCGGTGTATTCCTCGCCGCGGGCCCTGGCCAGCCGGCGCAGCAGGTCCTCCTGCTCCGCATCCAGCTTGCTCGGGGTCTCCACATGCACGTGCACCTGCAGGTCGCCGCGACCGTAGCCGCGCAGGTGGGTCACGCCCAGGCCGCGCAGGGTGAGGGTCTCGCCCGCCTGCGTGCCGGGCTTGATGCTGACTTCCTGTTCGCCGTCGAAGGTGTCCAGCGTCAGGTCGGTGCCCAGCGCGGCGGCGGTCATCGGCACCGAGAGCGTGACGTGCAGGTCGTCGCCCTCGCGGATGAAATTCTTGTCCGGGTTCACGCGGATTTCCACATACAGGTCGCCCTGCGGGCCGCCGGCGGGGCCTGCTTCACCCTGGCCGGCCAGCTGGATCCGCGTTCCGGTCCCGACGCCCGCCGGGAGCTTGATGGTCAGCGAACGCCGGCTGCGGACGCGGCCCTCACCGTTGCACTCGTTGCAGGGGTCGGGAATGACCGTGCCGAAGCCCTGGCAGCTGCCGCACGCGGCAGTGGTCATGACCTGGCCCAGGATGGACCGGACCGCACGCTGGACCTGGCCGGATCCGCCGCAAATGTCGCAGGTGCGCGGGCTGGTGCCGGGGCGGCAGCAACTGCCGTCGCAGGTGGGGCAGACGACGGCGGTGTCCACTTCGATTTTCTTGTTGACGCCGAAGACCGCGTCCTTGAGGTCGATCCGCACGTTGATCAGGGCGTCCTGGCCGCGGCGGGTCCGGGAGGCCGGACCGGCGCCGCCCGCTCCGGCGCCGCCGAAGAAGCTTTCGAAGATGTCCTGGAAGGCGAACCCGGACCCGGAGAAGCCGCCGCCGAAGCCGGTGTCGTTGCCGTTCTCGTTGCCGGTGGTGTCGTAGACGCGCCGCTTCTGCGGGTCGGACAGCACCTCGTACGCGTGGCTGACCTGCTTGAACTGTTCGGCTGCCTCCGGGCCGGGGTTCACGTCCGGATGCAGCTTGCGGGCCAGCTTGCGGTAGGCCTTCTTGATTTCCTCGGTGGAGGCGTCCTGGCTGACACCGAGGGCGTCGTAGTGGTTACTCACCTTGTAGTACTTCACTTCCTGGGGATCGGTTCACCGGCGCCGACGGCCGGTGCGGACACTGCGCGGCGTGTGGCTAGCCGGCGAGGATCCGTGACAAATAACGTGCGACGGCGCGCACCGCGGCCATGGTGGTGGGATAGTCCATCCGGGTGGGGCCGAGGATGCCGACCTTGGCCGTCGCGCCCGGGCCGTACCCGGTGGCCACTACGGAGGTTTCGGCCAGCGAACCGTAGGGGTTTTCGCTGCCGATGCTCACCGACATGCCACGCGCGTCCTGATGCAGTTCGGAGAGCAACTGCAGCAGCACCACCTGTTCTTCAAGAGCCTCGAGGATGGGACCGATGCTCAGCTGGAAGTCGACCGTGGAACGGGCCAGGTTGGCCGTGCCGGCCATCAGGATCCGCTCCTCGTTCGTGGCCGCGGCAAGCTGCGAAAGCTGCGACGCCAGGGCCTCGGCCGTGCCCGTCGGCCCCGCCTGCGGCGGCACCGGGGAGTTCTTCAGCAGCCCCGGCACTGCCGCCAGCGGCTTCCCGGACAGCACCGACAGGAATGCTGCGCGCAGCGTGGCCAGGGCATCCTCGGTGACGTCCGCCGGAAGCGCCGCGACATGCTGCTCCACCTTGCCGTTGTCCGCGATCAGCACGACCAGGGCCCTTTTGGGAGCCAGAAGGATGAACTCGATGTGCCGCACCTTGGCAGCACCCAGCTGGGGATACTGGATGACGGCCACCTGGTTGGTCAACTGGGACAGCAACCGCACGGTGCGTTCCATGACATCGTCAAGGTCGTCGGCGCCTTCCAGCAGTTTCTGGATGGCGCGGCGCTCGGGGGCAGAGAGCGGCTTGACGTCCGAAATCCGGTCCACGAACAGGCGGTAGCCCTTGTCCGTGGGAATCCGGCCGGCACTGGTGTGCGGGGCGACGATCAGCCCCTCTTCCTCCAGCGCCGCCATGTCGTTGCGGATCGTGGCTGACGACACGCCCAGACTGTGCCGGTCGACCAGTGCCTTGGAGCCCACCGGCTCGCGCGAGTGCACATAGTCTTCGACAATGGCGCGGAGCACTTCCAGCCTCCGGACCTCGCTCACTGCACTCCTCCTGTCTCCAACTCGTCTGCGGACAGACCGTTAGCACTCAACACGTCCAAGTGCTAAGTCTAATACGTCGCCGCCGTTGTTAGCATTGTCGGGCGGCCGTGCCGTGAGGACGACAACCAGCAGAGGACTTAAAGTTTATGAGCAGCTACGGCTGGGGCCCCCAGGATCTCACCGCCCCCAAGGCCCGGGCATTGCGCGAAATCGGCGCCGAACCGGGACTGGTGCTCGAGGACGCACAGAGCGGGTGGGTCGGCGCCGTCGTCCGGGTGGAGAAGTCCGGCGGAGTGCATCTGGTGTCGCTGGAAGACCGCCGGGGCAAGGTCCGCTCGTTCCCGCTGGGTTTCGGCTTCCTGTTCGAGGGCGAGCCGGTGAAAGTGGTGCCGGCGGCGCCGGCGGCGAAGGCTCCCGTCCGGCAACGGACGGCCTCCGGTTCGGTCAAGGTCGAGGGACAGCGGGCCAGGGTCGCGCGGGCCAGCCGGATCTGGGTCGAAGGCAAGCATGACGCCGAACTCGTGGAGAAGGTCTGGGGAGACGACCTCCGGGTGGAGGGGATCGTGGTCGAACCCCTGCACGGCGTGGACGATTTGGCAGCGGCCGTGGCGGACTTCTCCCCCGGACCGCAGCGCAGGCTCGGCATCCTGGTGGACCACCTGGTCCCCAACTCCAAGGAGTGGCGGATAGCCGAGGCGGCCATGGCCGTGCCCGCGGCGGCGGGCAACGTACTGATTGTTGGCCACCCCTACGTCGATGTCTGGCAGGCCATCAAACCGGCGGTCATCGGGCGGTCCGCGTGGCCGGTGGTTCCGCGCGGCACCGATTGGAAGACCGGCATCCTCGCTGGCCTCGGCTGGCCGCACCGGACCCAGATAGACATCGCCGATGGCTGGAAGAGGCTGCTGGGCAGTGTTAACACCTATGCCGACCTGGAGCCCAGTCTCCTGGGCCGGGTGGAAGAAGTCATTGATTTCCTGACGGTTTGAGCCGGCTACGGCCGGCGCCCCCGCCCGCGGAATGCACCGGGAGACGGGCTGGAACAGCTAGGCTAGGAACAGAAGTGAGCCGTCAGAAGATTTTCCGAAGGTAGGTCCAGTGTCCGAGAACTCTGCTCGTCAGCAGCAGCCGGAGCGCAAGTCCGCTCCGCGCCAGCAGTACCAGAGCGCGTCGGCGTCCGCTTTGCCCCTGACCCCTTCGGAGGACCGGCAATGGGCCACCATGGCGCACTTCGGCGGCATCCTGGGATGCTTCCCGTCGCTGGCGATCTACCTGATCTTCAAGGACCGGGGTCCCTTTACCGCCCAGGAGTCCAAAGAGGCCCTGAACTTCACGGTTCCGCCCACGGCGGTGGCCATCATTGCGAACCTGCTGATCGTCATCCCGGCGGTCAGCGGGCTCTTTGCCGTCATCGCGGCCGCCATCTGGGTCTTCCTCACGGTCTATTCCGTCATTGCCGGCGTCAAGTGCAACCGCGGCGTTCCCTACCGGTACGCCTACAACCTGCGCCTGTTTCGGTAGCTCTGACACTCGGCCCGCACAGCCGCTCCACTAGCCCTGCCGGCCCTGCCGCCCTCCTACCCTGACTGCCGGGAAAACCGCTGGCGGGCGGTGTTCATCCCCGCCGCAATCGGCACATGGGCGGTCGCCGCGGCCAGGCCGAAGCGCGGCATGTCGCTGTAAACACTCTCCCGGCCCCCCGGCACCGTCTCGTACGTTTCGTGCCATACGCCGACGTCCCCGCTGCCTGCCGATTCGCGCATGAACCGCCGCCAGGGTTCCAGGTGCGGCGCCGAGCGGTCGGACGCGAACCGCTGCAGATGTTCCGGGCTCTTCCAGTAGCTGAGCATGATCGTGGTGCGCCCGAACCATTGGTGGAAGCCCAGCAGGCCGGCCTCCGGCGATGCCGCCAGGTGCGCCAGCATCGCCGGCATCGCTGACGCGGTGCGGGCCACCTTGCCGATCTTCCACCAGCGGTTGGCCCGCATCCCGATGAGGAAGACCGTGACCCGTTCGCCGCCCGGATCGGCTGTGTACCGTCCTGTGTGTACGTGTTCCGACATGAGCCGATTCCTTTCGTAACAGTGTTACAGAACATTGTTATGGAATACTGGGGTCATGGCAAGACCCATAGTCCACGATGATTCGCTGCGCCGCACACTCCTCGATACTGCCGCGGCCCTGATCGCCCGCAACGGCGCCCCCGCCGTGTCGCTCCGCGCGATCGCGGCGGCGGCCGGGACGTCGACGACGGCGGTGTACTCGCTCTTCGGCGGGAAGGCGGAGCTGCTCACCGCCATCCTCGACGACGGTTTCGCCTCCTTCGCGGCCTCCCAGCAACGCGCCGCTCCCGACGGACTGGAGGCGCTGGGCATGGCTTACCGGGCGTGGGCCCTGGAGCATCCGGTCCTGTACGGCCTCATGTTCGGCGGTTCATTGGCCAGCCAGGTGCCGTGCCAGCCGACGCCCGGCGCCGCGGAACCGGCGATCGCGCCGCTGTTTGCCGCCGTCGCCGCCGCCCTGCCCGGGGCATCGGACGACGACGTCGCGTCCATGGTGGGCGTGGTGTGGGGCCAGGTCCACGGGCTCGTCTCGCTGGAGCTGGCGGGCGCGCCGGCTGCCGGGTGGAGCTGGGACTCCGCCTACGAGGCGGCCCTGCACCGGATCGGCCTGTCGCTGGAGGCCGGCGCGGTCAGTCCTCGAGCAACCGCCGCACCACGGCGTCGGCCAGCAGCCGGCCCTGGAGGGTGAGCCGGATCGTCCCGGCGAAGGCCGCGGCCGGGTCGACCAGGGCGTCGGCGATCAGCCCGGCCACGGCCTTCCGGCCGTTCGGGCCCAGGTCCCGGGTCTGCAGCCCGTCGATGATGCGGGTCTGCAGCATCACGTGTTCCAGCTGGCGGGTGCCGGCGTCCAGCGTTTCGCGGCCGGCTGCCGGAGATACCCCCGTGGCCAGCCGCTGGGCGTAGGCCGCGGGGTGCTTCACGTTCCACCACCGGACGCCGCCCACGTGCGAGTGTGCGCCCGGGCCGGCTCCCCACCAGTCGTCCCCGCGCCAGTAAGCCAGGTTGTGCCGGCAGCGGTCCTCGGGAGTGCGGGCCCAATTGCTGACCTCGTACCAGCCGAACCCGGCCGCGCCGAGCCGCGCGTCTGCGATCTCATACTTGGCGGCGTGGTCGTCGTCGTCGATTCCGGGCACCTCGCCGCGGCGGATCTGCGCCGCGAGCTTGGTCCCGTCCTCGACGATCAGGGCATAGGCGGAGATATGGTCCGGCGCGCAGGCGATCGCGGAGTCGAGGCTGGCCTCCCAGTCCGCAATGGACTCCCCCGGCGTGCCGTAGATCAGGTCCAGGCTGACGTTCAGCCCGGCGTCGCGGGCCCACTGCACCGCCTGCGGCACCCGTTCCGGGTTATGGGTACGGTCGAGGACCTTCAGCACATGCGGCACGGCCGACTGCATGCCGAAGGACACGCGGGTGAAACCGGCGTCGGCCAGGATCTTCAGTGATTCCGGCGTGACCGAGTCCGGGTTGGCTTCCGTGGTGACCTCGGCGCCCGGCTCCAAACCCCACAGGTCCGCGGCCTGGCGAAGCATCGACGCCAGGTCCGCCGCCGGCAGCAGGGTCGGTGTGCCGCCGCCAAAAAACACGGTGGCCAGCGGACGGTCGGGCAGGCCGGAGTCACGCAGCACCCGCGCCGCCAGCTCCAGCTCCGTGTTCAGGGTGCCCGAGTACTCATCCTGCGACGCGCCGGAACCCAGTTCCTTGGCGGTATAGGTGTTGAAATCGCAGTAGCCGCAGCGCACCCGGCAGAACGGGATGTGCACGTACAGGCAGAACGCGCGGTCCTCCGCGCCTGCCGCTGCCTGAGCGGGCAGCAGGCCGTCGGCCGGCGCCGGGTCCCCCACGGGAAGGACGCTAGGCACTGAGGCGCGCCTCCGCCGTCGTCGTTGTGGTCACAAGCACTGCAGAGCTACTTCTTTGCCTTGTCCTTGGAGTCATCCGATGACAGCGCGGCGATGAAGGCCTCCTGCGGGACCTCCACGCGGCCGACCATCTTCATCCGCTTCTTGCCTTCCTTCTGCTTCTCCAGCAGCTTCCGCTTACGGGAGATGTCGCCGCCGTAGCACTTGGCCAGCACGTCCTTGCGGATGGCGCGGATGTTTTCGCGCGCGATGATACGGGAACCGATGGCGGCCTGGATGGGCACCTCGAACTGCTGGCGCGGGATGAGTTCGCGCAGCTTGGAGGTCATCATGACGCCGTAGCTGTAGGCCTTCTCGCGGTGCGTGATGGCGCTGAACGCGTCGACCTGTTCTCCCTGCAGCAGGATGTCCACCTTGACCAGATCGGCCACCTGTTCGCCGTCGGCTTTCCAGTCCAGCGAGGCGTAGCCGCGGGTGCGCGACTTGAGGTTGTCGAAGAAGTCGAAGACGATTTCCGCCAGCGGCAGCCGGTAGCGCAGCTCCACGCGGTCCTCGGAGAGGTAATCCATCCCCTTCATCTCGCCGCGGCGGCCCTGGCAGAGCTCCATGATGGTGCCGACAAACTCGTTGGGCGCGAGGATGGTCGCGGAGACCATCGGCTCGCGGACCTCGGAAACCTTCCCGTCGGGATACTCGCTCGGGTTGGTGACCGTGAGGACCTTCTTGTCCTCCAGCGTGACCTCATAGACCACGTTGGGGGCGGTGGAGATCAGGTCCAGGTTGAACTCGGCCTCAAGCCGTTCCCGGGTGATTTCCAAGTGCAGCAGCCCGAGGAAGCCGACTCGGAAGCCGAAGCCGAGGGCCGCGGAGGTCTCAGGCTCGTAGATCAGTGCCGCGTCGTTGAGCTTGAGCTTGTCCAGCGCGTCGCGCAGTACCGGGTAGTCCGTGCCGTCGATCGGGTAGAGCCCGGAAAAGACCATGGGCTTGGGGTCTGCGTAGCCGCCCAGGGACTCCGCTGCCGGCTTGAGCAGGTTGGTGACGGTGTCGCCAACCTTGGACTGGCGGACGTCCTTCACGCCGGTGATCAGGTAACCGACCTCCCCGACGCCCAGGCCGTTGGAGGGGGTGGGTTCGGGCGAGCTGACTCCGATTTCGAGCAGTTCGTGGCTGGCCCGGGTAGACATCATCTGGATGCGTTCGCGCGGCGAGAGCTTTCCGTCAACCACGCGGACATACGTGACCACGCCGCGGTAGGTGTCGTAGACCGAGTCGAAGATCATCGCGCGGGCCGGTGCGTCCGCGTCGCCCGTGGGGGCCGGCAGGTCGCGCACGATCTTGTCCAGCAGCGCTTCGACGCCCACGCCGGTCTTGCCGGAGACCTTCAGCACGTCTTCCGGATCGCCGCCGATCAGGTTGGCCAGCTCGGCCGCGTACTTTTCCGGCTGCGCGGCCGGCAGGTCGATCTTGTTCAGGACCGGGATAATGGTGAGGTCGTTCTCCATCGCCAGGTAGAGGTTGGCCAGCGTCTGGGCCTCGATGCCCTGGGCCGCGTCCACCAGCAGGACCGCGCCTTCGCAGGCTGCCAGGGAACGGGAAACTTCATAGGTGAAGTCCACGTGGCCCGGGGTGTCGATCATGTTCAGGGCGTAACTGACGTCGTCAAGCTCCCACGGCATGCGCACGGCCTGGGACTTGATGGTGATGCCGCGTTCCCGCTCGATGTCCATCCGGTCCAGGTACTGGGCCTTCATATCGCGCGGCTGGACCACGCCGGTGAGCTGGAGCATCCGGTCGGCAAGAGTGGACTTGCCGTGGTCGATATGGGCGATGATGCAAAAGTTCCTGATGATCGCCGGATCGGTGGCGGCAGGCACCGGTGCGGTGCGGGCCATCGGTGACACAGATGGTTCCTTACTCTCAGACAAGCGGGCTACGGCAATGCGGCCGGGTCGACCAGCACGCTGAATTTGCTCAACTATAAGTGTCCCACGCCTGCCCGCGATCCGCGCACCCGGGGGCGTGCCTGCCGGGACCGCGCGGGTGCCGGATCGCTGGACCCGCCGATCTCGCCTGTGGTGCTGATTCGGCAGCCCCGCCGATATCGCGGCCGTGCCGCCGTCGGTAGCCTAGGGCCATGGCTTTTTCCCAGCGCGGCCTCAACCGTCTGCTTCGTTCCGCCGTGCGGGCCCTGCGCGGTCTGTCCGGTGCCGGACACTCCGGAGGTTCCACCCAAGGACGCGGTCCGGTGGCCGGCAGGCAGGGCCAGCCTCCCGGGGGCGTGGCCGGGCGCCGGGGTGCGGAATCCGGTCCGGGCTCGGCGTATCCGGGCGACTACCGGGGCACGGGGACCATCAGCTACTCCCCCGAGGCCGACGGCGCGCCGGATCCGGGCGAGATTGTCTGGACGTGGGTGCCGTACGAGGAGGACTACACGCGGGGCAAGGACCGGCCCGTCCTGGTCATCGGCTACCACCGCGGCCTTTTGCTGGCGCTCATGTTGACCACGCGGGACCGGAACAACGACGGCCGGCGCGACGGCGACTACCTGGACCTGGGCTCTGGCCCCTGGGACGTGCGGGGCCGCCCGAGTGAAGTCAAGCTCGACCGCGTGCTGCAACTGGAGCCGGCTCGGGTCCGGCGCGAAGGAGCGGTGCTGCCGCGGGCCTCGTTCGACGAGGTTGCCCGGGCCATGCGCCGGCGCGGCTGGAGCTGATCGGAGGCGCGGCTGGCAGTCCCGGGCTGGGCATCGGTCGGGGCGCGGCCTGTCGGCCCCCGACTGGTCCGCCTCCGGGGCGCAGCGTGTCGGCTCCCCGCAGGTCCGCCGCCCTGAGCACGGATCTGCTAACATTTATAGCTGTGTGTCCGCGCAGGTCGACGGGCACCTCGGGCCGGTTGCCATTACGGTACCCCACGCCGCTCAGTCAATGACCGGACCGACTGCCCTCAAAAGACCAAGTTCCTCAACAAAGAGAGTTATTTCGTGGCCAATATCAAGTCCCAGAAGAAGCGCATCCTCACCAACGAGAAGGCACGCCAGCGCAACATCTCGGTTCGGTCCGAGCTGAAGACCGCCATCCGCGCCGTGACCGGTGCCGTCCAGTCTGCCGACCAGGACGCCGCCGCCACCGCCCTGGTCGCCGCGAGCCGGAAGCTCGACAAGGCCGTCAGCAAGGGTGTCATCCACAAGAACAACGCCGCGAACCACAAGTCTTCGCTGGCCAAGAAGGTCAACGCGCTCTAAGCAGCGCGTTCCGGCCGAGAGGCCGACCCAAGCCAAGGCCGGAGGCCGCCACCCGTTCGGGGAGGCGGCCTCCGGCTTTTGTGCATCCGGCTGCAGACGGCGGCCTGCCCGGAGGGTACCTTTGGTTGTGTCCCGTTGGGCGGGTTTTCTCCCGCGGGGCGCTGGGGGCCAGCGCGGGCCGGTAGCTGGGGCGGGATGGGGCGGGCGAAATGAACGGCGCGAATGCTTACTTGCGTTTAGTCGACCGGATGGGGCGTTCACCCGCCCTGGACGGGGCGGTCAGGGTGCTGGGCGGGCTGGGCGCTCCCTTGGTCGGGAAGCCGGCCTTCAGGCGGTTCTTCAGTGGGGTGGACACGGCCATCCCTCCGCACGCGGTCCTGACCGACGCGCCGTTCGGTGCCTGGTTCATGGCCGTGTTCCTCGACTTGTTTGACGACGATGGAGGAGAACGCCGGGCTGCCCGCCGTCTGGTCGGTCTGGGTGTGCTGGCCGCCCTACCCACCGCAGTGGCCGGTCTGGCCGAGTGGACCACCGCGGACCCGGCCACGCGGCGCATCGGCGTTTTGCATTCAGCGGCAACCACGGCAGCCACCCTGGTATTCGCCGGCTCGTGGCTGGCCCGCCGGAGGGGACGTCAGGGGCTGGGGATCGGCTTGGCGCGGGCAGGCTCTGCCGTTGCGATCGCCGGGGGTTTCCTCGGCGGCTACATGGGCAGCCGGGTCCGGGGACACGGCGGAAGCGCAAGCGGCGCCTGAGGTTCAGCGGCGCGCGCTGGTGGCGATCAAGGTGACGGCCCGTTCCACGGCATATTCCGGGTCGCGGCCCTCGCCTTTGACCTGGGCGTCGGTCTCGGCCAAAACCTGGATGCAGCGGGCCAAGGCATCTGATTCCCACAGCCGCGCGTCCCGGCGGGCCTGGTCGAACTGCCACGGCGCCATGCCCAGGTCGCGTGCGTTGGCCGACGCGCTTTTGACCTTGGCAATCTGGCGCAGCTTCATGGCCAGCACGGCGACGATCGGCACGGGATCCACCCCGGTGGCCAGTGCGTGCCGGAGGGACGACAGGGCCGCCGCGCCGCGGCCGGAAACGGCCGCATCCGCGACCTTGAAGCCGGTGGCTTCGACCCGCCCGCCGTAGTACTTCTCGACCGTTTCTTCGGTGACCGCACTGTCGGCGTCGGAGATCAATTGGGAGCAGGCGGCAGCCAGGTCCGGGAGCGACGAGCCGACGGCGGCCACCAGGGCCTGAGCCGCGGCGGGTTCGATGGCCCGGCGGGCCGACTTGAACTCCTGCCTGACGAAGTCCAGTTTTTCGGAGTCCTTTTTCATGGCCTGGCAGTCGACCACGGGGGCGCCCGAAGCCTTGACGGCGTCCAGCAGTTTCTTTCCGCGGGTCCCGCCCCCGTGGTGCAGGACGAGCCAGACGTCCTCAGCCGGTGCCGCCACATACGCCAGCAGGTCCGTGAGGAACTCGTCGTTCATCTGCGCCAACGACGACGCCTCGATGAGTTTCGCTTCTCCGAAGAGGCTGGGGCTGGCCAGCATGGTGAGTTGGCCGGTGGTGTAGGCGGAGGCATCGAGCTGAACCAGCTCGAGGCCCGGGTTCCGGCCACGCAGGAGGCCCCGGACGCGTTCCTTGGCCCGGTGGGCCAGGTACTCTTCCGGACCGCTGACGAGCACGACGGGGGCCGGCTCGACGTCACGCCAGGAGACGGTGACGGCGCTCTTCTTGGCGGCCGAAGAGCGGGATCCGGGTGGCGGGTTCACGGCAGGTTCCTCCTTGTTCAGGTCCAGAGTTTCACGATCCGGGCCTTTTGCCCAAAGCAGTCCCCGCTGCCGCCTCGCTCGGTCTCCGCTACTAAGCGGGCTCAGGTCACCCATACGCGTCGGCTCGGGTCTCCGCTGCCCGGCTAGCGGTTGGCGCGGACGGACAATTCCCGGTGGCCGACGTCCACGAAGACGGTTCCCAGCTCGTCGGTCCTGAGGACGTGCGTGCCGGCCGCCTGAAGCGCCGCCAGGATTTCATCCGCCGGATGGCCGTACTCGTTGCCGGCGCCCACGGAGATCAGGGCCGCCGCGGGCCGCAGCGCTGTGATGAGCGCCGTTCCCCCGTTCCGGGCGCCGTGATGGCTGACCTTGAGCACGTCGACGGGGAAGTCCGGGCCCAACCGGCGCATCAGGGCAGGCAATTGCTCCTCCTCCAGGTCACCGGTCAGCAGCATCCGCGTCGATCCGCCGGCAGGAGAGGGCAGGGTGATATCGATAACGAGGCTCGCGTCGTTTTCGGACAGGCCGGCGCTGCCCTCCACCGGCCAGTGCACCGCCCATTCAACTGCTCCGGACGATCCGGAAAGGCCCGCGAAGGCACGCTCTGCCTGAAGCCGCCGCTCTTCAAGCGAGGCCAGCACGGAAGCCGGTGGCGCTGCCTCGGCGCTCGAGTACAGAACCCGCGCTGTTTGCCGTCCCGCCACGGCTCCCGCGAGTCCGCCGTAGTGGTCCAGGTGCATGTGAGTCAGCACCAGCAGGTCGATCCTTTCCACGCCGAGTCGGTCAAGGCACCGGTCCATCGCCTCCGGGTCGGGTCCGGTATCCACCACGATCGCGCTGCCCTCGCCCGTCCGCACCACCAACCCATCACCCTGTCCGACGTCGCAGGCCGCCACGTCCCACTCCCCCGCCGGTGCCGGCCGCGCCAGCGCAGCCGCCAGCGCCCCAGCCGCGAGCCCGGGCAGGGCCGTCCAGCAGACCAGCTTGAACAACGCAGCGCGCATGCCGGAAGCGACGCCGCGCCCCTGCAACTCCGACCCGCCCTCGTCGTCGGACCCAAGATGCTTCTCCTGCGAATCCCGCCGCCTGTCCGCGGCCCGCAATCCCCACAGGAGCGCCAAGCCGGCACCTGCCGCTCCCGCGGCACCGAGCGGGCCACCTGCCCACGGCAGCGCGGCCATGGGCAATTCGGAGAACCAGCGGGCGACCCCGGCGATCCACAAGGTCATCCAGCCCGCGGCATAGAGCACGGCGGCGCCCGGTCCGGGAAACAGCGGCAGCAGCCCCGTCCCGATCATCCCGGCAACCGTGATGAAAGGAACCAGCGGTCCCGCAGCCACATTGGCGGGGACAGCATACAAGGCCAGTTCGGGCTGGAGTTGGACAATGACCGGGGCACAGAAGACCTGCGCGGCCAGCGGCATGGCGACCGCGTGCGCCAGCGGGACCGGCAGGAAGCGCTGCAGCCGGCGGGAACACGCGGTCCCCAGCAGAACGAGGGAGAGGGTGGCCAACACCGAGAGCACGAAGCTGTAACTGGCGGCCAACCACGGATCCACGATCAGCAACACCAGCACCGCAACGGCCAGGAAGGACAGCGCTGCCCTGCGCCGCCCGCTCAGTACCGCAATTACTCCCAGCGAGCCCATCACCGCCGCCCGCAGCACACTGGGCTCCGGCCGGACCAACAGCACGAATCCGGCGAGACCAACAAGGCCGGCAGCCGCCTTCGCCCACCGGGGCAGCCTGATTGCCGATCCGAGGAGGTAGATGAAGGCCAGCACGTAGGAGACATTGGCGCCGCTGACGGTGAGAAGGTGCGTCAGCCCGGTACGCCGCATGGCCTCCTCGAGGTCCGCACCCTGGTGTTCCTTGTCCCCCAGCACCATCCCGGGAAGGAGCCCCCGGGCGTCGGGCGGCAATCCGGCCAGCGCCGCCACGAACTGGGCGCGCAGGCCCGAGACCCACGCGTCCAGGGGTGGTGCCGACCGCTCCGACGGGGCGGTGGACGTTATCAGCAGGGCGTCGACGGCCTGGCCGGGGTCCGCCCGGACGAGCTTGCCGGAGGTCCGCAGCCGCTCGCCGAACCGCACGTGGGACCACTCCGGCCCACCGAGGACCAGCACCGGCGTGTCGGCCTCGAACCGCACCCGGCCGGCCGTGGCCTCGACGATAGTCGCGGTCAGGTGGAAACGCGGGCCGCTCCCAAACTGCCGCGGCGCCTTCACTTCGGCAGCGTCCCCAGTGGCCACCAGGCGGGCGGTGATGGTCTGCTCGCCGGTGATGGCCGTCCCGATCGGGCCCGCCAGCCGCTCCGCCTGCTGCAGCCCCACCGTCAGGGCAAGCAGCCCGGTGCAACTGCACAGCACAATGACGACGGCGATGCCCCCCGCGCCGCGGCGGCCGCGCCGAGGCCGGTTGCGTGGGTTAGCTCCGTTCCCCTGCTGCCGGGCCTGCGGGTGGTGCCGGTTTCCCTGCCGTGGGGGCCGTGGCTGGGGCGGGTCTTCCCGGGTTCGATGGTGGCGTGCTGGCATGCTGCCCGGTCCAGGCAGGAGCCGGGCCGACCGCAGCGGTAACAGCAAACGGGCGGTCGTTGCACAGGCAGTTCCCAAGAGCACACCCGCAAACAGCAGGGCCACCCCCGGCGGCGCGTGCGGCAGGGCCAAGGCAGCTGCCCAACATGCCGCCGCCGCGAGCCCCAGGCGAAGATCCAGGCGCCGGCCTCGGGCCTCTGCCGCGGCGGCCTCAGCGGCCGCGGGATCCGGCTTGAGGTGCCGCAGCAACCACCGGCCCAGGTCGCTGCGCCGTCTGGGCAGCTGACCCAACTCATTCTGGTCCGGCGCCACGACAGTCGGACGTCGGGCCGCATCCGCGTACCGCTGCCAGCGCGGCGACCGGCTCATACCGACACCAACTCCACCAGCGCCTCCAGCATGACGGGCCCGATGCCTGGCACTGCATCGAGATCCGACGGCTGCCCGTACGGGCCGTGCTGTTCGCGAAACTCGACAATCCGGGCGGCAAGCACCGGTCCGACCCGGGGCAGTTCGAGGAGCTCCTCGGCCGTCGCCGTATTGATGTTGATCTTGGCAGCCGGACCGCTCGCGGCGCCGCCTCCGCCTGACTCCTGGGCGCCGCCGCCGGAGCCCCCGCCGGCACCGCCGCCGCCTCCCGAACCGGCCGCCGGTTGCGACGGCCCGGGCGCATCCCGCGTGGGCACATAGACCTGCTGTCCATCGGTCAGCGGCGCCGCCAGGTTCAACTCCTCAAGCCGAGCCTTCTTCGTCGCACCCCCGGCAGCGTCAATGGCCTCGAACACCCTGGAGCCGTCGGCCAGCCGGACGATCCCCGGCGAGGCGACGGCCCCGGCCACATGGACGATGAGGCCGGGGCCGTCGCCTGACGGTTCATCCGCGGTCTCCGTACCGTCCTCGCCGGCAGCAGAGTGCGCTGCTGACGGCTTGCCTTTCGTTTCTTCGTCGGCAGCCGGGCCGGCAGCCCGGTCGGACGTCAGCGGAATGCTCTCCAGGATGGGAGCAGCCGAGCGGCTCACGTCAGCCGTGGCCAGCGAAACAAGTCCGTAGCCCAGGCACAGCCCGGCCACCACGAACGCTGCCCCGAGGGCTATGCGGAAGCGCGGAGTCCGCTGCGCCCGCGACGCGATGCCGCCGCGGGCGGTTGCCGGAAGCCAGCGGTGTCGGCTCATGCGGCAACACTAGGTCGGCGGTGCTGCGGCCCGGCCGGCTGGCAAGCACCCGTGGACAACGGCTCCGGCGGCGCCGTCTGTGGAGGAAAGGAATACGCAGCCTTGGGATGGCCTTTGCAGTCCGAAGACCTCCGCGACGACGCCTCTCCTGACAACGACGCCCCCTAGTCTCTGCTTCCCTGCTTTTTGACCGACGTGACACGCATGTACCTCTTGACGCGTATTGTCTGTTCGGCAGAAATCAGAAATCTGCATGGACAATCAAATCGCCAGCAATACTGAGTGCATGGGAAACGATCGCCACCGACTAAGTGTCGAAACTGCTACCTCGTACTACACGGAATTTTCCACAGGACGAGAGCACCCGGTGGACTTCCTCGGATTCCTGGTTGACGGTCGGCCCCTAAAGGACCTACTGCGAATTACAGAAGACGCGGCGCGGCCGGAACATGAAACCACCGCACTACGTGATGATTGGTCACCGAAGGCTGCATTGGAGTACTTAGACCGACTGCTGGGACATATGCCGGGTGACTTCGACGACGGGCGTATTGCGCTCCTGCTCTGTCCGGTCTGCGGCGATCTATGGTGCGGCACGGTAAGCATGGAACTGTCGCAGACGCCCCAGACAATCACATGGCAGAGATTTGGCTGGCAGGCCGCTGACGACGAGCCTTGGATCTTCCCGGGCCAGTCCTTCACCTTTGAACGGACCGAATACGAAAACCTTCTGCAGGATCTTCGGGGGCACTATGAAGAGCGAGCTTCCCGGCCTACGCCGCTCAAAGGTTTTCGACGCTTATTCGCGCCCCGCACGGACCGAAAATAGCGGACATACTGGCCGTAGCCCGTCGACTTCGGGCGTGAAGCAGGAGGTTACCCAAGATAACAAGCCCCCGGATTCGTTCCGAAGTCCCCAAGGGACCGCGGCGGCAGGCCAAGCAACGGGGCATTCTCAGCGCTTTCGCACTCCCACTGGTGGCATGGTTCCAGCTAGGCATGGGGATGCCTGCGAAACGGTCTTGGATATTAGGATTCAGCCCATGGCCGCGAAACCTAGAGCACTCCGACAGCGTATGGCGGAGCTATTCGAGTGGAAAACGACCCGCTCAATCAACCAAAACTACTTCAATCTTTTTAGTTGGTGGCGGGAGCCAGAGGTTTTGGCCGGCATAGGCGAACTGCTCGCCGAACCTTTCCGCGCAGCCGCTCCCACCGTTGTCATTGGCCCGTCGGCCAGCGGGTACCTGACAGGGGCACTGACTGCGTCGACTCTGGGCGTCGGGTTCTGTCCAGTGCCAAAAGACGCAGCCCCAACCTTCGACAGCGATCCCTGGGTCACAGTCACGAGCCAGCCCGACTATAAAGACCGCCACCTTCAACTTGGGCTCCCCAAAGGCCTCATCAGATCCGGAGACCGCGTCCTTGCCGTGGACGATTTGGTCGATACAGGCGGTCAACTCTTGGCGCTCCAACGACTCACCCACGAAATCGGCGCGACGTGGGTTGGAGCATCGGTTCTAATCGACAACCTCAAAGAAAGCCAGCCCCGGCGCCAGTTGAACCTCAAGTCTGTCTTCCACGTTCGAGACTTCTGATCAATCCTGCGAACACCCGCATGCTGCCGCGTCCTGATGTGCGGCGTGCAGGATGGGCGGCAGAGCGGGCGGGGTATCTACCGCCCGCTCTGCAATACTGCAGGCATGGAAACCCTGATGCATCGGCGGGCGTGGCTTGACGATGTGGCGGCTCCAGGCCGCCCCTGGGTAGTGGCCGCTGTGGCTGTCGCAGCCATTGGCATGCTGTTCCTCCTCCTTGAGCTGGCGACCCGGCCCGATGCTGAGCTGTTGCCTGGGTATTTGATCGTGTACGCAGTGATTGGGCTGTTCATTTACGGTCCTGGTCGCAGAGATGTCACTTGGGGCCGCGTCTTGGCATTCGTTCTGCCCGGTTTGTTGATGGTGGCGCTGTGGGTGCTGGGCACCGGCTACTGGGGCGGGCTTTGGTTGCTGGGCCTGCCGGCCTGGGCCATCGTCTGCCGGCGCTGGGACGATTACGGCGGGACGCACCGGGCGGCAAAGCTGGCACTTTTCGTGGTGCTCCTGGCGGCGTCGTCGCTGTTCTTCGTCTTTTACGGGCTCTACCCGTTTCTCGGTACCGCCCTACTCGCCATCGTGCCGGTAGTACCGCTGGCACACTTCATCGCGTCGCCTGCTTACAGGCAGCGGCTCCTGCGAGCCGCCGTCGAGTTCCTGCTCTCCTGCGCGGTCGTTGCAGTGGCGCTGACGCTGCCGGAGCTCGGATGGGCTTCGCCGCGGGGCTTCGCCGGCGCGGCGGTGCTGGCAGGGCTGTTGATGGCAGCGTGGGCCGGCCGGCGCTCGGTCGCAGTAAAGCCCGGGCCTAGGTACTCCTGAAGCTGGTGTCGCGTTGAGCAACAAATTTCCCGGTACCTGTTAGAGATGATGGCCCCGTCATGGCTACCTACAAACCGGAGCAGCTCGCTTAGGCCTGGCATCACCGCCGGCTTCGCCCGGCGTGCCTCGACCACGGTTGTGAGCGTTCAATCGCCATCGTTTGTTCCGTAGACGAGCCGGTGCAAGGAGTTGAGGCTCATCTCATCAGCTGCCACTTCCACTTCACCGTCGCTCGTTCGGATACTGACCACGCGCTGGTCCCTTCGGAGCTCCTTTCGCGTATGCGGAGGCGGCACCCGTTGCTCGGGGAGTGGCTGGACATGGAGGATTCGGGGGGCTCCGATAGCCTGGTCCAGGCCAAAGGGTTCGATGACGTTGCGCTCTCTGAACACGATGGTGCCTGGTTTGAGCTGAGCCGACCCGGGTGCCCAGCGGTCGCGCAGTGACCCGGGCACAGCGTTGGGGTACCGGAGGAGGCAATCAATGATCCCGCGTTCTTCGATATCCACGATCAGACGCTTGCGTTTGTCGCGTCTCACACCGGCGAGCAGCAGGGCTTCGACGAGGATGACTACCCCGAGGCTGGCGAGGATCCGGGCGCCCAGGTCCGCATTCGGCAGCAGCATATTTGCAGGCAGCAAAGCCACCATGGGCAGCCACCACATGGCGTGATCAGAGATGCGCTCCAGTTTGCTTTTCGGAGCGCGTGTCCATACTTCGGGCGCGGCCATGTTTCATTGTCGTTCCTTCACCTTTGGAATTACTGGCACACGAGTATCGATATGAGAGTTGTGCCGCAGGTAAGCAAAAGGTTGTTCCCCGGAACGACTAGTCCAGGGGCGGCGTCGGCGGCCCGACGACCACCGCGACCACGCCCAGGCCGGTGTGGGCGGCCAGGACAGAGGGCACCGGGGTCAGCAGCACCTCGTCGCTCAGGTACTGCTGCAGGGTATCCGCGATAGCCCGGCTCTCGGTTTCGTTGCCGAAGTAATGCACCGCAACCCGGGGTTCGTAGTCGAGTTCCTCGATCCGGCGCACCACCAGCTGCTGCAGCCGGGCCTGGGCGCGGGCGGCGGTCCGAACCTTCTCCAGCGGCAGGATGGCACCGTCGCGGATGGCCAGCAGCGGCTTGATCGCCAACAGGGAGCCGAGCAGGCCGGAGGCGGCGGAAATCCGGCCGCCGCGGCGCAGCTGATCCAGGCTGGGCACGTAGAAAAAGACGTCGGAACACACGGCGGCTGCCTTGGCGCGATCCGTCACGGCCTGCCGGTCGAGACCGCTCTGCGCCGCGACGACGGCGTCAATGACGGCGAATCCTTCACCCAGAGCGGCGCTGCGCGTGTCCACCACTTCCACCGGGATGCCCACGCCGTCGGCGGCCAGGCCTGCCGCTTCGATCGTGCCGGAGAGTTCGGCCGAGAGGTGGATGGAGACGATCGCGTCGAAGCCCAGGTCTTCGAGCTCCCGGTAGGTCCGCTCCAACAGCCCCGGCGACGGGCGAGACGTCTTGATGTCGCGCCCCTCGGCGAGCCCGACCGCCAGGGCGGACGCGACGTCGTCGACGCCTTCCCCGTAAATCTGCCCTGAGATCATCACCGGCATCGGCACCACCCGCAGCCAGTCCGCGGTGTCCGGCTGGGTGACCCAGTCCGCGGGCAGCGAAGCCGCCGAATCCGTGACGACGGCGACCCGGTGCCGCGGCGGCTGCCCGGGCCGGGCAGTCGCCTGCTGCTGCTGGTGCAGCAACTGCTTGGACCGCTGTACGAGGTGCTCGAGCCAATTCATCGGGGCCGGGCCGCCGGTCAGGCCGGCACGATGTTGACCAGCTTCGGCGCGCGCACAATCACCTTGCGCACTCCGCGGCCGTCAAGGGTCCGGATGATCTGCGGCGAGGCCAGGGCGAGCTTCTCCAGCTCGTCCGCGTCGACGTCGGCTGCCACCTCCAACCGGTCGCGCACCTTCCCGGCCACCTGCACCACGGCCGTCACGGTGTCCTGCACCAGCAGGGACTGGTCCACGGCCGGCCAGGACGCCTTGACCACGGACGGTTCGTGGCCCAGCCGGGCCCAGAGGTCCTCCGCGGTGTAGGGGGCAAACAGGCTCAGGATGATGGCCACTGCCTCGGTGGCCTCACGGACGGCCGGGTCGGCGGCACCGGGTCCGGCGTCGATGGCCTTGCGGGTGGCGTTGACCAGCTCCATGAGCCGGGCGATGACCACGTTGAACTTGCCGGCGTCGAGCAGTTCTGCGGCATCGGCAACGGTCCGGTGGGTGACCGAGCGCAGGGCGCGGTCGCCGTCGTCGTACTCCGTGCCCGGAGCGGAGGCGACGTCCTGTCCCAGCCGCCAGGCGCGGGCCAGGAACTTGGCCGAGCCGGAGGGGGAAACGTCCGCCCAGTCCACGTCGTCTTCGGGCGGGGAGGCGAAGATCATGGTCAGGCGCACGGCGTCCACGCCGAACTTGTCCAGCTGCTCGCCCAGGTCCACGCCGTTGCCCAGCGACTTGCTCATCGCCTTGCCGCCGTTGAGCACCTGGCCCTGGTTCAGCAGCGCACGGAACGGCTCGTCGAAATCGATCAGGCCCATGTCCTTGAGCACCTTGGTGAAGAACCGGCTGTAGAGCAGATGCAGGATGGCGTGCTCGACGCCGCCGACGTACTGGTCCACCGGCAGCCAGCGGGCCGCGGCGTCCTTCTCGAACGGGCCCTCGGCGTAGTCCGGCGAGGCGAAGCGCAGGTAGTACCAGGACGAATCCACGAACGTGTCCATGGTGTCGGTGTCCCGGCGGGCGGCCTTGCCGCAGTTCGGGCAGTCGGTGTTGACCCAGTCCGCGGCCGAGGCCAACGGCGAGGTGCCCTTGGGCGACAGGGCTTCGCCGCGCAGGTCGTCGGGCAGCCGCACGGGCAGCTGGTCATCGGGAACCGGGACCTCGCCGCACTCGTCGCAGTGGACGATCGGGATCGGCGCGCCCCAGAACCGCTGCCGGGACAGCAGCCAGTCGCGCAGCCGGAAGTTCACGGTCTTCTCGCCGGTGCCGGCCGCCTCCACCAGATCGATGGCGCGGGCGATGGCTTCGGTCTTGGACAGGCCGTCCAGCTCGCCGGAATTGATCAGGGTGCCTTCGCCGCTGGTGGCGATCCCGGTCTCGGCCGGATCCCCTTCCCCGGTGTCGACGACGGCGCGGACCGGCAGGTCGAAGGCCTTCGCGAAGTCGAGGTCGCGCTGGTCGTGCGCCGGGACGGCCATGATGGCGCCGGTCCCGTAGTCTGCCAGCACGTAGTCGGCGGCCCAGACCGGCAGCTTTTCGCCGTTGAGCGGGTTGATCGCGTAGCGGCCCAGGAACACGCCGGTCTTCTCGCGTTCGGTGGACTGGCGCTCGATGTCGGAGAGTGCCTTAATCTGCTCCCGGTAGGCCATCAGCGCATCGTGGTGCTCCGGGGCCACCAGGTCCAGCGCCAGGTGCGCGTCGGCCGCGACCACGAAGAAGGTGGCGCCGTTCAGGGTGTCGGGGCGGGTGGTGAAGACCGTGACGTCCCGGGCCGGGCGTCCGCCCGCCTCCTCCACCGTGAAACGGACGTGCGCGCCCTCGGAGCGGCCGATCCAGTTCCGCTGCATCGCCAGCACGCGCTCCGGCCAGTGGCCCTTGAGCTCGTCCATGTCGTCCAGCAGCCGGTCGGCGTAATCGGTGATCTTGAAGTACCACTGGTTCAGGCTCTTCTTGGTCACGGGCGTGCCGCAGCGTTCGCATGCCCCGTTGACCACCTGTTCGTTGGCCAGGACGGTCAGGTCCTTCGGGCACCAGTTGACCGGGGAGTTCTTGCGGTAGGCCAGGCCGCGCTCGTAGAACCGCAGGAACAGCCACTGGGTCCAGCGGTAGTACTCCGGGTCGGAGGTGTGCAGCCGGCGCGACCAGTCGGCGCTGATCGCGTAGCGCTTGAAGGACGCCGCCTGGGTATCGATGTTGGCGTAGGTCCACTCGCTGGGGTGGGCGTTGCGCTTGATCGCGGCGTTCTCGGCCGGCAGGCCGAAGGAGTCCCAGCCGATCGGATGCAGGACGTCGTAGCCCTTCAGCCGCCAGTAGCGGGCCACCACGTCGCCCATGGCAAAGGCTTCGGCGTGGCCCATGTGCAGGTCGCCGGAGGGGTAGGGAAACATGTCCAGCACGTAGCGGCGTTCGCGGGAACCGTCGTCGGCGGGAGCGAAGACATCAAGTTCCTCCCACACGGCCGGCCACTTGGCCTCCATGGCGGAGAAACTGTACTCGTGCTGTTCCGTTCCCGGCTGCGTACTCACTGTGCTTGCCTCGTCCTCTTGTCTGTACTGCGCACTGGCCTGACTCCCCTAGACACACAAAAGCCCCTCGGCATCGGAGGGGCGGGCCGCTGAAGCAGGGCTTGGGCCCCGCGGCAGCGGCTAGCTAAGGAGCAGTGCGAACATGGGACCACTTTACCGCACGTTCACAGGACATCGTCGTCGACCCAGTCGAAGGTCCGGGTGACCGCTTTCTTCCACAAACGCAGCCTGCGTTCCCGCTCTTCCGCCGGCATCTGCGGCTCCCACACCTTGTCCTGCACCCAGTTCCTAGCCAGCTGTTCCGTGTCCTCCCAGAATCCGACGGCGAGGCCCGCGGCGTAGGCGGCTCCCAGCGCCGTGGTCTCGGTGACCCGCGGCCGCCTCACGGGCACGCCCAGGATGTCCGCCTGGAACTGCATCAGCGCGTCGTTGGCGACCATCCCGCCGTCGACTTTAAGACCGGTCAGCGGCACCGCGGCGTCCGCGTTCACCGCGTCCAGGACCTCCCGGGTCTGGAAGGCCGTGGCCTCCAGCGCGGCCCGGGCAATGTGCGCCTTGGTCACAAAGCGGGTCAGGCCGACCAGGGCGCCGCGCGCGTGCTGCCGCCAGTACGGGGCGAACAGGCCGGAGAACGCCGGCACGAAGTAGCAGCCGCCGGTGTCCTCGACCGTGCCCGCCAGTTGCTCCGCCTCCTGCGCGGACGAGATCAGGCCCAGGTTGTCGCGCAGCCACTGGATCAGCGACCCGGCGACGGCGATGGACCCCTCCAGCACATAGTGCGGCGCCGCCTTGCCCAACTGGTAGCCCACGGACGTCAGCAGGCCGTGCGACGACCTGACGATCTCCTCGCCCGTGTTGACCAGCACGAAGCACCCGGTGCCGTAAGTGTTCTTGGCCTCGCCGGGGTTGAAGGCCGCCTGCCCGAACGTGGCCGCCTGCTGGTCGCCGAGGATGCCCGCGACCGGGACGTGCCGCAGCAGCTGCGAGCCGTGCACGGTCGCATAGGGCTCGGACGAGGAGCGGATCTCCGGCAGCATCGCGGCCGGCACGCCGAAGGCGTCCAGAATCTCCCCATCCCACTGCAGCGTGCGCAGGTCCATGAACAGGGTGCGGGAGGCGTTGGTCACGTCGGTGGCGTGCGTGCCGCCGTCCGGCCCGCCGGTCAGGTTCCACAGCACCCAGCTGTCGGTGGTGCCGAACAGCAGCTCGCCGGCCTCGGCCCGTTCCCGCGCCCCGTCCACGTTGCGCAGGATCCAGGCCAGCTTGGTCCCGGCGAAGTAGGGCGCCAGCGGGAGACCGGTCTGCTCGCGGAAGCGGTCCACCCCGCCGTCGGCGGCCAGTTCGTCACAGATCTGCTGCGTGCGCACGTCCTGCCAGACGATCGCGTTGTAGACCGGCCGGCCGGTGCTCCTCTCCCACACCACCGTGGTTTCGCGCTGGTTGGTGATGCCGACGGCGGCGATGTCGTGCCGGGTCAGGCTGGCCCGGGACAGCGCCGTGCCCACCACCTCGCGGGTGTTGTCCCAGATTTCCAGCGGGTCGTGTTCCACCCAGCCCGGCTGCGGGAAGATCTGCCGGTGCTCGCGCTGGCCGGTGGAGACCGGCGTCCCGGAGTGGTCGAAAATAATCGCGCGCGTGGAGGTGGTCCCCTGGTCGATCGCCAGCACGAACTCCGCCATCTGTGTCCTCCACGCTCCGATCCGGGCCTCGGTGCCCGGCTGCTGTCGAACCTAACCGGCGGCGCACGGCAGCGTCAATCGAGCTCGCCCTCGCCGTCGTCCGCCGTGCGGCCCGCTTGCGGCGTGTGCCAGCCGGCGCCTGCCTCCGTATCTGCGCCCCGCGCCTGTCCGATGCCAGCCCCGGCTGTGCCCTCACCTGTGCCGCTCCCGCGGCGGTCGCCGTCGTCGGCCCTGGGCAACATCGGCCGCGCTGCGCGGCAACGCGCCCGCAGGTCGGTAGAGTCGAAGGCATGAAATCAGGAAGGACCCCGGCGTGACCGCCGTTGCCGACCGTGCGGTGCGCCGCGAACTTCTGCTCGACGGCGCCCGGGTGCGCTACTGGGAATATCCCGCGGACGACGACGGCGCGCCCACCCTCCTGGTCATCCACGGCTTCCGCGGTGATCACCACGGGTTGGAACTGGTGGTGGGCCGGCTGCCCGGTTACCGGGTGATCGCCCCCGACCTTCCCGGCTTCGGCGAATCGGAGCCGCTTACTGCCGGCAGCCACGGGATCGAGGGTTACACCCGGTTCCTGCACGCCCTGGCCGGCGAACTCAAGCTGGGCCCGGACACCTACATCCTGGGACACTCCTTCGGGTCCATCGTGGTGAGTCACTACCTGGCGGCGCATCCGGGCAGCTTCCGGGCCGCCGTCCTAGTCAACCCGATCAGCGAACCCGCGCTGCAGGGACCCAAGGCGATCCCCTCCCGGCTCGCCGGGTTCTACTACTTCGCCGGGGCCAAGCTGCCCGAGCGGCTGGGTCTCTGGCTGCTGCGCCACCGGCTGATCGTCCGGGGCATGAGCATCATGATGGCGAAGACCCGCGACCCGCAGCTGCGTTCCTACATCCACGGGCAGCACGACGCCTACTTCAGCGCCTTCGCGAACCGGAGGGTGGTGCTGGAGGCCTTCCGGGCGTCCATCTCCGCCGATGTGGCGCAGGTCGCCGGCCTGCTGGAGCTTCCGGTCCTCCTGATCGCCGGCGAACGGGATGACATCGGTTCCGTGGCGAGCCAGCGCAGGCTCGCGGCGATGATCCCGGACTCCCGGCTGGAAGTGATCCCCGCCGTCGGGCATCTGATCCATTACGAAACCCCGGCAGCGGCCGCCGCCTTCATCCGGGACTTCATCGACGGAATGAGTGCATGAAACTCCTGATTGACGCCCGGTTCACCCGCACCGACCAGCTGGACGGCATTAGCCGCTACGGCGCCAGCCTCATCGAAGCCGCGTCCAGGCTGGCGGACGTGAGCATGCTGATCAACGACGAGCGGCAGCTGCAGTTCCTGCCCGACGTGCCCTGGGTCAAGATCAATAGCCCCCTCTCCCCCGCCGAACTCTTCGTGGCGCGCCGCGTGAACAAGCTGGGCGCCGACGTCGTCGTCTGCCCGATGCAGACCATGGGCAGTTTCGGCCGCAGATACGGGCTGATCCTGACGCTGCACGACCTGATCTACTACTCCCACCCCAAACCGCCGGGCTTCCTGCCGAAGCCGGTGCAGTGGCTGTGGCGGCTCTACCACAAGGCCTACTGGCCGCAGCGCCTGCTGTTGAACCGTGCGGACACGGTGGCCACCATCAGCCACACCACGCAGGCGCTGATGGAACGTCACCGGCTCACCCGCAGGCCGATCCGGATTGTTTCCAACGCCGCCCAGCCGCAGGGAGCGCCGCGTGATCCCGCCGGCGGCCGCGACAAGACGCTGCTCTACATGGGCTCGTTCATGCCGTACAAGAACGTTGAAACCATCGTTGACGCCATGGCGCTGCTGCCGGACTACCGGCTCCATCTGCTCAGCCCGGTGCGTCCTGATCGGCAGGCCGAATTGGAGGCGCGGGCCGTCGACCCTCGCCGGCTGGTCTTCCACAACGGGATTTCCGACGACGGGTATCAGCAGCTGCTGCAACGGGCCACGGCGCTGGTCACCCTCTCCCGCGACGAAGGCTTCGGCCTGCCGCTGATCGAGGCCATGGCAGCCGGGACACCGGTGATCGCCAGCGACATCCCTATCTTTCGCGAGGTCGGTGGCGGCGCCGTCACGCTCGTGGACCCGGATGAGCCCGCCGACTTCGCAGCGGCGGTGGCGGCGCTCGACCAGCCCGGTGCCTTCCGCGCGGCGTCGGAGGCCAGCATCCGCCGAGCGGCGGCCTACGACTGGAACGAGTCGGCCAAGCAGCTGGTCGCCGCCGCCGAGGAAGTGCTGGAACGACGGCGGGGCCGGTCCCGTTAGTTTGGTGGCCGGCAGGCGGGGAGGAGCCGTTGGATGTCGTTCCTGAAGCGCCCGATCGACACGTCGACTCATTTCTTCTTCCCACACCGCGCGAGCGGGTGGAGCTGCTGACGGCGGATGTCCGTCCCAATGTGGCGCCTTCGGTCAGGGACACTCCACAGTCTGCCGTGCTGCCGTCACCTGCACCGTCGCCGTCATCGTCACCGTCACCGGCACCGTCACTGGCAGCGGCAGCGGCACCGTCAGCGGAGGCGGAGGCCGCGTCCTCCGAAACTGTCAGTGGCGGCGGATAGCCTGTTTTCAGTAGCAGTTCGCACCATCGTTGGCCGCCGGGTTGTGGGTTTGCCGGCGGCGTCCGCGGATCCGCCCAGGGTTCGTGACCGCTCGTAGTCGAGGCCATGCAGTGCGCATGCTGAAGATTGAGACGCTGAGATGTTTGATCCGGCCGTACCCGAACCTCCCGCTGCGGGATTCCCAGCCGCAGGGGCGGGGGCCGCAGCACCGCCTGCCGCAGCCGCGGACACTGCAGCATCGCCTTCACCTGCAGCAGGACCGCCTGCCGGAGCCCCGTGGGTCACAGACCCGGCCGCCCTGGAATCACCTGCTGGCAGCGGTTTGTTGCGGGAGCCCGGACCGGCCTCGGCTCCGCTGGATTCTGCCGCTGTTCGCGCTGCTGCCGTTGCCCTCGCGGGCATCGACGTGGGTGCGTCGGAGCGGGAGTTGGTGGAGGAGCTGACGGCGTTGGAGGGTTTGAAGGCTGCCGCCGCGGCCGCGCAGGCCAGGGTGCAGGTCGCGTTGGAGGAATCAATGCGTGCCCGCCGTGCCTGCGCCGGGATTCCGAAAGACCGGCAGGGCGCCGGGGTGGCCGCCCAGATCGGGTTGGCCAGGCGCGAGTCCCCGCACCGTGCCTCGGTCCTGCTGAACCTGTCCCGGACCCTGGTCACACAGATGCCGCACACCCTGGCCGCCCTCGCCGCGGGGGACCTGAACGAATACCGGGCCGAGATCCTGGCCCAGGAAACCGGCTGCCTGTCCCCGGAGCACCGGGCCCGGGTTGACCGGGAACTGGTCGGGAACCGGGACCGGCTGCACGGGCTCGGGAACCGGGCGCTGCGGGCCGAAGCCAAACGCCTGGCCTACCGGCTCGATCCCCGCTCGGTGGTGGACCGGGCGGCGAAGGCCGAAGCGGACCGGCATGTGTCCTCCCGGCCCGAACCGGACACGATGGTCTCGGTCCGGACCCTGCTGCCGGTGGTCCAGGGGGTGGCGGTGATGGCCGCCCTGCACAAGGAAGCGGACCGGCTGCGCAGCACGGGCGACCCCCGGTCGCGGGGCCAGATGATGGCCGATACCGTGTTCGAACGCGTCACCGGCCGCAGCACCGCCGACCCGGCCCGGCTGGAAATCCAGTTGGTGATGACCGACCGCGCCCTGCTGCGGGGTGAGGCCGAACCGGCCTGGCTGACCGGGCACGGCATCGTCCCGGCCCGTTACGCCCGCAACCTCACCCGCCCGCCGCAAAAGCCGGCACCGGCGCCAGCACTGGCAGCAACCGGCGGCAGCCCGCCGGGCGGGGCCGGGCAGCAGGCGCCGCCGGCCGGGACCGAACCGGGGTGGAAGACCGCCCGCGAGCAGGCCCAACGCACCAAGGTATTGCTACAGGCCAGCGTGGAGGACGTCTGGGTCCGCCGCCTCTACACCGCGCCGGGGACCGGGCAGCTGTTGGGGATGGACTCGGCCGCACGGAGATTCCCGGACGGGATGCGCCGGATGATCCACGCCCGCGACGCGGTCTGCGCAAGGCCCTGGTGCGACGCCCCGATCCGGCACATCGACCACATCGTGCCCTGGTCACAAGGCGGTGAAACGACCATGGCCAACGGCCAGGGACTGTGCGAACAATGCAACCAGTCAAAGGAAGCCGAAGGCTGGTCCAGCCGCACCCTCGACGGACCCCACCACACGGTGGAAACCACCACCCCCACCGGACACACCTACACCTCCACCCCGCCACCACTACCAGGCACGCCGCTGACGGAAGCAAAAGCAGCCCCTGCGTCCCGCGCCCGCCGCCGGACCGCGCGTGCGGAAGGTTACAGCAGGTCGGTCCCATCGCAGCGCACCTGCACCGGGTCGGGGACGCGCTTGGCGGACAGCGCCGCCTTGCGGTGACGAAGCGCGGCAGTCACGCGGGGTCCGTCCTGATAGCTGAAGAACAGCAGCAGGCGGTGCTCGCTGCTCTCCCCGGATCGGGCCGAAAGCTCAACGGGCCCGACGCATCGAAGGCTGCCGCTGAGCTCAAAGTCCGCCATGAAGGCTTCAATGCCTGAGGGCTTCCCGGTCAGGGCGGCGATCCTGACGGCTGGGGGAAGCTGAAGCTCACGCCGCAACTGAATTTCCCGGGCTGCGGCGCCGGAGGGGTCCCACCGTACCAAGGGCGCCACAACCGCGTCTTGGTCGGCGGTGACTACCACCAGCCCCCCTTCGGACGACGGCTGCACCAGCGACGCGGCGCGGAACCACCGGCGCAGCACGTCTTCGGGGGTGCGCAGAGACTCGCGGCTGAGCATGGCGTTGCCATCCAGCAGCAACGCCGCGGCGTACCCATCGGGCGCCACCGGCTCGGCTCCCGGTGTTGCGACCACTAGGGCTTTACGTGACTCGACCACGGACTTGATGTGTTCCCCCGAGGAAGACACGACCGTCGCCCCTGGGAACGCACGTCCCAGTTCTTCCGCCGTGCGCAGGGCGCCGACCGCAGAGGCGCGGAGCCTGTGCGACCCGCATTCCGGGCAGGAGTAGTTCGTGGCCAACCGGCCGCACCACCGGCACGCCGGCGCCGCGGACCGGCCCGGCTGCGCCAGCGGCCCATTACAGTCGGTGCATCTGGCAGGCGTGCGGCAGTCCTGGCAGGCAAGGGCAGGTGAAAAGCCGGTCCGCGCCACCTGGACCAGCACCGGGCCGCGCTCCAGGCCTTCCTTGGCGGCGAGCCACGCGGCATGCGGCAGGCGGGCATGGCGCAGCATGGGATCGCGTTCCTGTTGGAACGAATCCGCCGTGTTGAGGATCCGCGGGGTCGCCTGGCGCACGAACGGCCGGGCAGGTGTGAGCGCCGACGCCCAGCCGCTCTCAACCAGGCGCTGTGTTTCGCCGCTGCGCGAGACACCGGCGAAAAGGGCCGCGCAACCGGCCTGTGCCGTGCGCAGCAACAACACCTCGCGCGCATGCTGGTACGGGGAACGCTGCTCCAGCAACAGGTCGTCGCCGTCGTCCCACATGGCTACCAGTCCCAGATCCTGCACCGGAGCGAAGGCGGCCGAGCGCGTCCCCACGGCCACCGAGACCTCACCATGCAGCAACCGCAGGTAGTTCCGGTAGCGGGGCGTCGGCCCATCCTCGGCAGTCAGGCGGACATACTGGTCCGCGCCGAGGACGCGCTCCAGTTCGGCTTCCAGCCGTGCCAGGTCCTTGGCGTCCGGGACGACGACGACGGCGCCGCGGCCGCTCTGCCGTACGCTCGCCACGGCGTGGGCTACCTGGGCCGTCCACGAAGCAGGGCCGTAGGACTTGTGGCTGGCCAACACGGCACGCGGGGCCGCACCCGACGCCAGCCGGGCCAGAAACTCGCCGGCGCCGTCATAACCGGCGAAGGCTCGCTCTGCGCCATCCGCGACCGGCACGGTAGCCGGAGGCGCGGCGGTAGTAGGAGGTGCCGGGTCAGCCGAAAGTGCCGGGCCGGCCGAAGGCCCGGTGCTAGCCGGAGGTGCCGGGTCAGCCGACTGGCCCGCCTCCCGGGCGGCGAATTCCTTATCCACCTTGGCGACGCGCGGCGGGATGGCGGCGCGCAGTACGTCGCTGACATTCCCTGCGTAGCGCTCGGCCACGGACGTGGCCAGCCGGAGCAGCTCCTCGGTCAGCACCGGCTGCGCGGAAACCACCTTGGCCAAGGGCGCCAGCTTGACCCCTTCCGGCACCTCCGACGTGCGGCGGGTGATGTACCCGCTCATTTCCTGGCCGCCGAAACGAGCCTTGACCCGCGCGCCGGGAACAGCGTCGTCGTCCAAATTCTCCGGCACGAGATAGTCGAAGATCCGGTCCAGATGTGGCAGCGACGTTTCGATCAGCACCTGCGCCACCGGGTCGTTCGCCGCCGCCGGCGAGGTACCCGGCGCCTGCTTGGGGGCACCGAAGCCCTGCAGCAGGCTCAGCTGGTGCGGATCAGAGCCCATCAGGCTCAGGCGTTGAAGTAGCTGCGCAGCGCGTCGGCCCGGTCGGTTCGCTCCCACGTGAAGTCGGGATGTTCGCGGCCGAAATGGCCGTGCGCCGCGGTCTGCTTGTAGATGGGCCGCTTGAGCTGCAGGTCGTCGATGATGCCCAGCGGACGCAGGTCGAAGACTTCCTCGATCGCCTGGGCGATGCGCGCCGGGTCAACGGTCTCGGTTCCGAAGGTTTCGACGTAGATGCCGACCGGCCGCGCCATCCCGATGGCGTACGCGATCTGGATCTCGGCGCGCCGGGCCAGTCCCGCGGCGACCACGTTCTTGGCCACCCAGCGCATGGCATAGGCAGCGGAACGGTCAACCTTGGACGGATCCTTGCCGGAAAATGCGCCGCCGCCGTGACGGGCCATGCCGCCGTAGGTATCCACGATGATTTTGCGTCCGGTCAACCCGGCGTCGCCCACCGGCCCGCCGATCACGAAGTCGCCGCCCGGATTGAGGATGTAGCGCACGTTGGTGGCATCCAGGGAGCTGGCCGCAAGCACCGGCTCGATCACGCGCGAGGCGAGGTCAGCACGCAGGTGTTCGAGGTCCACGCCGCCTTCATGCTGGCTGGAAATCACGACCGAGTTAACCGACACCGGCTTGTCGCCGTCATAACCGATGGTCACCTGCGTCTTGCCGTCGGGCCGCAGATACGGAAGCGTCCCGTCCTTCCGCACCTCGGTCAGACGCTCGGACAGCCGGTGCGCGAGCCAGATCGGTGCGGGCATCAAGACGTCGGTCTCGTCGCTGGCATAGCCGAACATGATGCCCTGGTCACCGGCACCCTGGGCATCGCGCGCATCGATGCCGGTCCCCTCGCGGGTTTCGAACGAGTTAAAGACCCCGGAGGCAATCTCCGGCGACTGCTGCCCGATCGAAACCGACACGCCGCAACGCTCGCCGTCAAACCCCTTATCCGAGGAGTTGTACCCGATCTCCAGGATGGTGTCGCGGACAATCTGCGGGATCTCCACATAGCCCTTCGTGGTGACCTCACCGGCCACGTGTACCAGGCCGGTCGTCGTCAGCGTCTCTACGGCTACCCGCGACTCGGGATCCTCGCGCAGCAGCGCGTCGAGAATGGCGTCGGAAATCTGGTCACAGATCTTGTCCGGATGGCCTTCGGTCACGGACTCGGACGTGAAGAGCCGCAGATTGCTGTCAGAAGAAGTCACAGACATACCTTACTTGCTGGCGAGGACCGCCACGGAACGGTTGAGGCGGCCTCGAAAGGCCGGGTCATGGAGCGAAACGGTAGTACACAGGGGGTCACGGGCGGGCCGGTTCCCGCGGCCGGCCGGAAGCGCCCGCGCGCAGTGTCAGCGCGCAGTTTCAGCGGGAGAGTTCGGCGGTGATGCGCTCGACGACCACGGCCGCCGCGCTGTCTTTGCTGCCGCGGTGGGTCTGCAGTTCGACGCCGCTGCGCGCCAGCACCGTGATCTCGGTGTCATCCTGCCCGAACACCAGGTCGCGGCCCACGCGGTTGAGCACCAGCAGGTCGCAGCCCTTTCGCTCGAGCTTGCTGCGCGCGTAGTCGAGCACGTCGCCGCGGTCGTCGCCGGTCTCCGCGGCGAAACCGACGATCAGCGGCACATCGCCGGGGCCGCGCTGCTGCACGACCTCCACCAGGATGTCCGGATTCCGCACCAGCGTGATCACGGGGTCGTCGGCGTCGTCGCGCTTCTTGATCTTGGTGTCGGTCACTTCAGCCGGACGAAAATCGGCCACGGCGGCTGCCATGATGACGACGTCGGAGCGCGCCGCCGCTTCGAGCGTCGCCTCGCGCAGGTCCAGGGCGGTTTCCACGGAGCTGGACTTGATCCCGTCCGGGATATCCACCTCAAGGTGGGCGGCGATCAGTTCAACCTCTGCTCCCGCGGCCGCAGCGGCGCGGGCCAGCGCCACGCCCTGCTTGCCGGAGGACCGGTTGCCCAGGAAGCGCACGGGGTCCAGCGGTTCGCGGGTGCCGCCGGCGGTGACCAGGACCCGCTTGCCGGCCAGCGGACCGGGTTCCGGAGCCGCGAGGGCGGTGGCGGGCGCATCCGCCGGCCAGCCGGCCTCCGCCGTCGTCCGCGGTTGCAGAGTCCCGTCTGCGAGGGCTGCGGTGATGAAGTCGTAGATGTCCGCCGGTTCGGGCAGCCGGCCGGGGCCGGTGTCCTTGCCGGTGAGCCGCCCGATGGCCGGGTCCATCACCGTGGTGCCGCGGCCGCGCAGCGTGGCCACGTTCGCCGCGGTAGCCGGGTGCTGCCACATTTCGGTGTGCATGGCCGGCACAAAGACCACCGGCGCGGTGGCCACCAGCAGGGTGTTGGTGAGCAGGTCGCCGGCCAGGCCGGCCGCGGCGCGCGCCAACAGGTCCGCTGTGGCCGGGCATACCACCACGAGGTCGGCTTCCTGGCCGAGGCGGACGTGGTTGACCGACTCGACGGCATCGAACACGCTGTTGCTCACCGGGTTGCCGGAGAGGGCCTCCCAGGTGGCGCGGCCAACGAACTTCTCGGCGGCGTCGGTCGGGATGACCGTCACCTCGTGGCCGGCTTCCTTAAACAACCGAAGCAGGGATGCCGACTTGTAGGCGGCGATCCCGCCGCCTACGCCCAAAATGATCCGCATGCCTGCCCCGGTGTTAGACGCTGGTTACTCTGCAACCTTTTCGACGGGCTTGCTGACCAGCAGGCCCTCGTTGATTTCGCGCAGTGCGATGGACAGCGGCTTCTCGTTCAGCTTGGTGTCCACCAGCGGGCCGACATACTCGAACAGGCCTTCGTGCAGCTGCGAGTAGTAGGCGTTGATCTGGCGGGCACGCTTGGCACCGTAAATCACCAGCGCGTACTTCGAATCCGTTGCTTCCAGCAGGGAGTCGATCGGCGGGTTGATGATGCCTTCGAGGTTGGTCGACACAAAATCTCCAATGGGTTCCGGGATGTGTTCTTCGGGGCCCGCTCAGCGCGGGTGCGGAACAAGTCCCATCAATGAAACGAGCTCGTCTGCCGCCCGCTTGACATCGTCATTCACGACGGTGAAATCGAACTCGGGCTCGGCAGCAAGTTCCAGTTTAGCGGTTTCCAGCCGGCGCTGCTGTTCCTCGGGTGTTTCCGTGCCGCGCCCTACCAGCCGGCGGACCATTTCCTCCCAGCTGGGCGGGGCCAGAAACACGAACGTGGCATCGGGCATGGACTGCTTGACCTGCCGGGCGCCCTGCAGGTCGATCTCCAAGAGCACGGACTTTCCGTCTGCCATGGCCTCTTCCACGGTGCGCCGCAGCGTGCCGTAGCGGTTCCGGCCGTGCACCAGGGCCCATTCCAGCATGTCGCCGGCCGCCACCAGGCGGTCGAACTCTTCGGGGCCGACGAAAAAGTAGTGGACGCCGTCCTGCTCGCCGGGCCGCGGTTCCCGGGTGGTGGCGGATACGGAAAGCCAGACGTCGGGGTAGTTGTCGCGGATATAGGTGGAAACGGTGCCCTTGCCGACGGCGGTGGGGCCGGCGAGAACGGTCAGGCGGGGTTTGTCGGACATATCTTCCATCTGTTACTGGGATTCCAAGTGGTCTATCAGGGCTCGCCGCTGGTGGATGCCGAGCCCGCGCAGCCGGCGGCTGGGCGCGATGCGGACCGCCTCCATAATGGCGGCGGCGCGGACCGGTCCGATGCCCGGCAACGATTCGAGCAGGTCGGCCACGCGCAGCCGGCCGACCGATTCCATCGACCCGGCCGCCTCGATTACCTCGGCGACGGTCATGGCGCCGGATTTCACTTTGGCCTTGATTTCCGCGCGCTCGACCCGGGCGGCCGTCGCTTTCAGCCGGGCGGTGGTGCGTTCGCTCTCCGTCAGCGGTCGAAGACCCACAGCTCCTCCAGACAATCCGGCCCGTCGGACAAGATGCCGGGCGGGCATATTGGGCATGAATTGAACTTACCAGAACGGCACCACCGCGGCTGAGGGCCGCTGCCCGGCGCAGGAGGTGTGGACCGGGCAGCCGATTGCCGGCCGCACGAGGCCCCGCCTGGTCGGCTTGCTGCTCAAGCCGAGAGGCCCGCCAAACCGGCCAGGGTGCGGTCCGCGGCGGCGCGCAAGCCGGCGGTGTCCGGGCCGGCCTGGAGGATGTCCCGGCTGGAGGTGGCCAGGACGTTCCCGACGGCGGAGCCGAAGGCCGCCGCGATGTCCGCCCCGGTGGCACCCTGGGCGCCCAGCCCTGGGGCCAGCAAGGGCCCGTTGACCGCGGCGAGGTCCAGCCCGAGCCGTTCCATCACCTCGGCCCGGACCGTGGCGCCGACCACCAGGCCCACGGAGCCCAGCTCACCGGAGCGGCCGGCCTCGGCGTTGTCCGCCGCGGCCGCTTCCGCGATCCGGGCGGCCACGGATTCGGTGCCGCCGACGTGCTGCACGCTGGCGCCCTCCGGGTTGGAGGTCAGCGCGAGCACGAACACCCCGCGGCCGGTTGCCGACGCCAGGTCCAGCGCCGGCCGCAGCGATTCGTACCCAAGGTAGGGGCTGAGCGTCACGGCGTCGGCCGCCAGCGCAGAGCCGTCGCGCAGCCACGCGTCCGCGTAGGCGGCCATGGTGGAGCCGATGTCGCCGCGCTTGGCGTCGGCGATGGTCAGGGCACCGGCCTGGGCCGCGGCCGCCAGCAGCTTCTCCAGCACCGCCATGCCGGCCGAACCGTGCCGTTCGTACAGGGCCACCTGGGGCTTGAGGGCGGCAGCCTGCTCCCCCACCGCGTCCAACACGGTGAGGGAAAAGCGTTCCAGCCCTCCGGCGTCGTCGTTCAGTCCCCAGGCGGAGAGCAGCGACGGGTGCGGGTCGATCCCCACGCACAGCGGCCCGCGGGCCTCCATCGCCGCCCGCAGCCGCTGCCCGAAGGCGGCGCGCTGCGGCCGGGCGTGCGGCTCAGGCATGGAAGGCGGCCTTCAGGTTCTCCGCGTGCTCCTGCAGGCTGGTGACGTCCCACTCGTACTGGCGCATCGCTTCGATGGCCTGGATGGCGGCGCCGAACTCGGACACCGTGGTGATGATCGGCGTGCCCACCGACGTCGCCGCCGCGCGGATCTCGTAGCCGTCGCCGCGGGCCTGGCCGCCGGAGGGGGTGTTGAGCACGAGCCCGATCTGGCCTTCGGTGATCAGGTCGACGATGGTGCCCTCGCCGTCGTCGGACCGTCCCTCGGCGACCTTCCGCACCGTGGTGGACTGGATGCCGTTGCGGCGCAGCACCTCGGCCGTGCCGCCGGTGGAGAGGATCTCGAAGCCCAGGTCCACCAGTAGCTTGACCGGCATGATGATGGAGCGCTTGTCGCGGTTGGCCACCGAGACGAATACCTTGCCGGACGTGGGCAGGGCGCTGCCGGCCGCGGCCTGGCTCTTGGCGAACGCGGTGTCGAAGTACTTGTCGATGCCCATGACCTCGCCGGTGGAGCGCATTTCCGGGCCGAGCAGCGAGTCGACCACGGTGCCCTCCGGCGTGCGGAAGCGGCTGAACGGGAGCACCGCTTCCTTCACCGCCACCGGTGCCTCCAGCGGCAGCCGGGAACCGTCGCCGGTCTCGGGCAGCACCTTGTAGACGCTGCGCAGCATGTCGATGTCCACGCCGGTACCGATCAGCGCCGCGGCCTTGGCCAGCTGCACGCCGGTGGCCTTGGACACGAACGGGACGGTGCGGGAAGCGCGCGGGTTGGCCTCGATCACGTAGAGCACGTCGGCGGCCAGGGCGAACTGGATGTTGATCAGGCCGCGCACCCCCACGCCCTCGGCGATGGCGGCGGTGGCCTTGCGCACCCGGTCCAGCACGTCGGCGCCCAGGGTGATCGGCGGCAGCACGCAGGCGGAGTCGCCGGAGTGGATCCCGGCCTCCTCGATGTGTTCCATGATGCCGCCGACGTAGAGGTCCTTGCCGTCGTAGAGGGCGTCGACGTCGATCTCGATGGCGTCTTCCAGGAAGCGGTCCACCAGCACCGGATGGTCCGGCGTGATCTCGGTGGCGTTGGCGATGTAGCGCGACAGGTTGGCCTCGTCGTAGACGATCTCCATGCCGCGCCCGCCCAGCACGTACGACGGGCGGACCAGCACGGGGTAGCCGATCTCGTCGGCGATCTTCTTCGCTTCCTCGAAGGAAACCGCCGTGCCGTTCTTCGGGGCTACCAGCCCGGCCGAATCCAGCACCCGCTGGAAGGCGCCGCGGTGCTCGGCCAGGTCGATGGCCTCCGGCGAGGTGCCCAGGATCGGGATGCCGGCGTCCGCCAGTGCCTGCGCCAGCTTCAGCGGGGTCTGGCCGCCCAGCTGCACGAACACGCCGAGCACGCCGCCGGTGCGCTCCTCCGCCGCGATGACCTCCAGCACGTCCTCGAGCGTGAGCGGCTCGAAGTACAGGCGGTTGGAGATGTCGTAGTCGGTGGAGACGGTCTCCGGGTTGCAGTTGATCATGACCGTCTCGTGCCCGGCCTTGCGCAGCGCCATGGTGGCATGGACGCAGGAGTAGTCGAACTCGATGCCCTGGCCGATCCGGTTGGGGCCGGAACCGAGGATGATCACCGACGGCTTCGCGTGCAGCTCGACCTCGTCCTCCTCGTCGTAGGACGAGTAGTGGTACGGAGTGTAGGCGGCGAATTCGGCGGCGCAGGTGTCCACCGTCTTGAACACCGGACGGATGCCCAGCGCGTGACGGACCCCGCGGACCACTGCCTCGCTGGTGTGGCTGAGCTTGCCGATTTGTTCATCCGAGAAGCCGTGCCGCTTGGCCAGCCGCAGGATGTCCTCGGTCAGTGCCGGCGCCCGGCGGATTTCGGTGGCCACTTCGTTGATCAGCTGCAGCTGGTCCAGGAACCACGGGTCGATCGACGTGGCTTCGAAGACCTGCTCGACGGTGGCACCGCCGAGCAGCGCCCGCTGCACCATCGAGAGCCGCTCGGTGGACCCGACCCTGGACCTGGCCAGCAGTTCGGGCACGTCGTAGTCGTTGACCGGGTCGAACTCGAGCTGCGACCCCTTCTGCTCCAGCGACCGCAGCGCCTTCTGCAGCGCCTCGGTGAAGTTGCGGCCGATGGCCATCGCCTCGCCGACAGACTTCATGGTGGTGGTCAGCGTCGGGTCGGCGGCCGGGAACTTCTCGAACGCGAAACGCGGAACCTTGACGACGACGTAGTCCAGCGTCGGTTCGAAGGCGGCCGGGGTCTGCTGGGTGATGTCGTTGGGGATCTCGTCCAGCGTGTATCCGAGCGACAGCTTGGTGGCGATCTTGGCGATCGCGAAACCGGTGGCCTTGGAGGCCAGCGCGGAGGACCGGGAGACGCGCGGGTTCATCTCGATCACGACGACGCGGCCGGTGTCCGGTTCGATGGCGAACTGGATGTTGCAGCCGCCGGTGTCGACGCCGACTTCGCGGATCACCGCGATGGAGATGTCGCGCAGCTTCTGGAACTCGCGGTCGGTCAGCGTCATGGCGGGGGCGACCGTGATGGAGTCGCCGGTGTGCACGCCCACCGGATCGAAGTTCTCGATCGAGCACACCACGACGACGTTGTCGTTCTTGTCGCGCATCATCTCGAGCTCGTATTCCTTCCAGCCCAGGATGCTCTCTTCGAGCAGCACCTCGCTGGTGGGGCTGTATTGGATGCCGGCCCCGGCGATCCGGCGCAGGTCGTCCGCGTTGTAGGCCATCCCGGAGCCGAGGCCGCCCATGGTGAAGGACGGGCGCACCACCATCGGGTAGCCCAGTTCCTCGGCCGCGGCGAAGGCCTCGTCCATCGAGTGCACGATCACGGACTTGGCGGACTCGGCGCCGCAGCGCTCCACCACGCCCTTGAACTTCTCCCGGTCTTCGCCGAGTTCGATGGCGGCGATGTTGGCGCCGATCAGCTCCACGTTGTACTTGTCCAGCACGCCGTTCTTGTCCAGCGCGATCGCGGTGTTCAGGGCGGTCTGGCCGCCCAGCGTGGGCAGCACGGCGTCCGGGCGCTCCTTGGCGATGATCTTTTCGACCACCTCCGGTGTGATCGGCTCCACGTAGGTGGCGTCGGCGAACTCGGGGTCCGTCATGATCGTGGCGGGATTGGAGTTGACCAGGATGACCCGCAGGCCCTCCTCCTTCAGCACCCGCAGCGCCTGCGTGCCGGAATAGTCGAACTCGGCCGCCTGTCCGATCACGATGGGACCGGAACCGATGACCAGGACGGACTTCAGATCTTCTCTCTTGGGCATTACTTGCTTTCCTTCATGGTCTCGGAAGCGGTCCCGGTCTGGTTACGGCGGGAGTTCATCAGGTCGGTGAAGCGGTCGAACAGGGGCGCCGCATCGTGCGGTCCGGCGGCCGCCTCCGGGTGGTACTGGACGGAGAAGGCGGGGATGTCCAGGCAGTTCAGGCCCTCGACGACGTCGTCGTTGAGGCAGACGTGGCTGACTTCGACCCGGCCGAAGCGCTCCTCCGGGGCCAGAGTGGGCCCGTCCAGCGGGGCGTCGACGGCGAAGCCGTGGTTCTGCGAGGTGATTTCGACCTTTCCGGTGCTCCGGTCCATGACCGGCACGTTGATGCCGCGGTGGCCGTAGCGCAGCTTGTAGGTGCCGAAGCCCAGGGCGCGGCCCAGGATCTGGTTGCCGAAGCAAATGCCGAAGAACGGCAGGCCGGCGTCGAGCACCTTGCGCAGCAGCAGCACCTGGCGGTCGGCCGTGGCGGGGTCGCCGGGCCCGTTGGACATGAACATGCCGTCGGGCGCGACGGCCTGGATGTCGTCGAAACTGGCGGTGGCGGGCAGCACGTGCACCCGGATCCCGCGCTCGGCGAAACGGACGGGGGTCATGGCCTTGATGCCCAGGTCGAGGGCGGCGACGGTGAACCGCGGCTCCCCGTCCCAGCCGTGGTCGGCCGGGTCTACGGTGTAGGCCTCGGTGACGCTGACCTCTTCGGCGAGCCGGGCGCCTTCCATCGCCGGCTGCGCGGTGACCTCGGCCAGCAGCTCCGCGGCGGGGCGGGCGGCCGCGTCACCGGAGAAAATGCCGGCCTTCATGGCGCCGCGTTCGCGCAGGTGGCGGGTCAGGGCGCGGGTGTCCACTCCCTGGATGCCCACGATGCCCTGGTTGACCAGTTCGTCGTCCAGGCTGCGCTCGGAGCGCCAGTTGGAGGGACGGCGAGCGGGGTCGCGGACCACGTACCCGGCCACCCAGATCTTGCGGGACTCCGCGTCGTCGTCGTTCACGCCGGTGTTGCCGATGTGCGGTGCGGTCTGCACCACCAGCTGGCGGGCGTAGGACGGATCGGTGATGGTCTCCTGGTAGCCGGTCATGCCGGTGGAAAAGACCGCCTCGCCCAGCGCGGTGCCCTGCGCGCCGTAGCTGCGGCCGCGGAAGGTCCGGCCGTCTTCGAGCACCAGCAGCGCCGGTGCGGAGAGGTAAGTTGTTTCTGCGCTCACGATAGGTCCTAGTCTTCCTGTACGGCGGGTAGGTATGTCTGCAGCTGCGCCAGCAGCGGGTGTTTGTCGGCGGCCTGCCGGGTGCGGAAGGCCGTGTCGACCTCGCGCTCCCCCAGCTTCCACGTGATCACGGCCAGGCCCTCGGACTCCACGAACTTGCCCACCATGCCGCTCTCGGTGCGGACGTCGGAGATGCTTTCGGCCGGAATGTAGAGGTCCGTGGAGCCGGGCCGCTCGATCAGCACGCCGTGCGGATAGGTCCGCAGCGCCGCCTTGGTCCGGATGCCGAGGCCGTGGACGGCGACCCGGTCCAGCCAGTCCCCCGCCGTCGTCGTGACCACGTACATGCCCTCGTAGTAGCCGGTCGGGTTGGCGGTGTCCGCCGGGACCTGCGGGAGCGGTGCGATGTCCCGCTGCCGTTTGAGCCGGTTCCGCCAGCCGACGGCCAGCAGCACCATGAGCACGACGGCGACGGCGAGCATCACCAGGCCCGCTTGCATCTGGTTCATCTCAGGCCTCCCCTGCCGGGCGTGCCGGCGTGTTCAGGGCGCGGTCCAGCACCGTCGGGTGTCCGTTGAGGAAGGTGGCGACCACGCGGCCGGGCAGCTCCCGGCCGGCGAACGGCGAGTTCCTGCCCTTGGTGGCCATGGCGGCGGGGTCCACCGTCCAGCGGGCCGCCGGGTCCACCAGGGTGATGTTGGCGGCCGATCCGGCGGCCAGCGGCTGGCCCTGGCCGGACAGCCGGCCGATCCGGGCCGGCATGGCGGAGGTAATCCGGGCGAAGTCGGCCCAGCCGATCAGGCCGGATTCGACCATGGTGTGCTGCACGACGGACAGCGCGGTTTCCAGCCCGGTCATGCCCATGGCCGCCTGCGCCCACTCGCACTCCTTCGCCTCCGAGGGGTGCGGCGCGTGGTCGGTGCCGATGACGTCGATGGTGCCGTCGGCCAGGCCGGCGCGCAGCGCCTGCACGTCCTCGTCGGTGCGCAGCGGCGGGTTGACCTTGTAGACCGGGTCGTAGCTGCGGACCAGTTCGTCGGTAAGCCACAGGTGGTGCGGCGTGACCTCGGCGGTGACCTTGATCCCGCGGGCCTTGGCCCAGCGGATGAGCTCCACCGATCCGGCCGTGGAGACGTGGCAGACGTGCAGGCGGGAGTCCACGTGCTGGGCCAGCAGCACGTCGCGGGCGATGATGCTCTCTTCCGCGACGGCCGGCCAACCGGTCATGCCCAGCACCGCCGAGACGGTTCCCTCGTTCATCTGCGCCCCGTCGGTCAGCCGCGGCTCCTGGGCGTGCTGCGCGATCACGCCGTCGAACGCCTTGACGTACTCCAGCGCGCGGCGCATCAGCACCGGGTCGGACACGCAGATCCCGTCGTCGGAAAAGACCCGGACCCGGGCCCGGGAGTCGGCCATTGCGCCGAGCTCGGCGAGCCGTTCGCCGGCCAGGCCCACGGTCACGGCGCCCACCGGGCGGACATCGGCCCAGCCGGCGGTCCGGCCCAGCGTGTATACCTGCTCGACCACGCCGGCGGTGTCGGCGACCGGCGTCGAATTGGCCATCGCGTGCACGGCCGTGAAGCCGCCGAGGGCCGCGGCCCGGGTGCCGGTCTCCACCGTCTCCGCGTCCTCGCGGCCCGGCTCGCGCAGGTGTGTGTGCAGGTCCACCATGCCCGGCAGCGCGATCAGCCCGTCGGCATCGATGTCGACGGCGCCGGCCGCGCTCAGGCCGGTGCCCGCCTCCGCGATTCTCCCGCCGCGGAGCAGCAGGTCGGCACGCTCGCCGCCGGTCAGCGAAGCCCCGCGGATCAGGTAGGTGGTTTCGCTGGACTCGGTCACTTGGCCTCCTGGGTGGCGGTGGGAGCGGGGGCGGCGGATTCGGTGCCGCCGGAGAGCAACAGGTAGAGCGCGGCCATCCGCACGGCAACACCGTTGCGTACCTGGTCCAGCACGGTGGACCGCGGCGAGTCGGCGGCCGCCGAGGAAATTTCCAGACCGCGGTTCATCGGGCCGGGGTGCATGATGATGGTGCCGGCGCGGCCGGAGGCGTCCAGCGCCGCCAGGCGGCGGTCGTCGAATCCCCAGCGGCGCGAATACTCCTGGGTGGACGGGAAGTAGGCGGCGTTCATCCGCTCCCCCTGCACGCGCAGCATCATGACGGCGTCGGTGCCCTCGGCCAGCGTGGCGTCCAGGTCGTAGCTGATCGTGCACGGCCACTGGCGGCTGCCCACCGGCAGCAGCGTCGGCGGGGCGACCATGGTGACCTCGGCGCCGAGGGTGCGCAGCAGCCACAGGTTGGAGCGGGCCACCCGGGAGTGCAGGATGTCCCCGACGATGGCCACCTTCATGCCGGCGAGGTCGCTCCCGGCCGAGGCGGTGCCCGTGAGCCTGGCCCAGGTGCGCCGCAGCGTGAACGCGTCCAGCAGCGCCTGGGTGGGGTGTTCGTGGGTGCCGTCGCCGGCGTTCACCACGGCGGCGTCGATCCAGCCCGAGCCGGCCAGCCGCGCCGGTGCCCCGGAGGCCCAGTGCCGGATCACGACGGCGTCCGCGCCCATTGCCTCCAGTGTCTGGGCGGTGTCCTTGAGCGATTCGCCCTTGGAGACCGAGGATCCCTTGGCCGCGAAGTTGATGACGTCGGCCGAGAGCCGCTTGGCGGCGGCCTCGAAGGAAATGCGGGTGCGGGTGGAGTCTTCGAAGAAGAGGTTGACCACGGTGCGGCCGCGCAGCACGGGCAGTTTCTTGACCTCGCGCTGGGAGACCGCGGACATCTCCTCGGCAGTGTCGAGGATCTGCACCGCGTCCTGCTTGGCCAGGTCCGCGGTGGAGAGCAGGTGTTTCATGCGCTGACGTCCTCGATCACTACTTCGTCGGCCGCCGGTGCGCCGTTGTTGGTGTCGGTCTCGGCCAGCCGGACCCGGACCTTCTCCTTGGAGGAGGTGGGAAGGTTCTTGCCGACGTGGTCGGCGCGGATCGGCAGCTCGCGGTGCCCGCGGTCCACCAGCACGGCCAGCCGCACGATCCGTGGCCGGCCCAGATCCACCAGGGCGTCCAGGGCGGCGCGGATGGTGCGCCCGGAATAGAGCACGTCGTCGACCAGCACCACGACCTTGTCGTCGATCCCCTCGGCCGGCAGCTGGGTGGGCAGCGGCGAACGCGTAGGATGCCGGCGCAGGTCGTCGCGGAACATGGTCACGTCGAGCTGGCCGATGATTTTGTCGGCGGCGACGGAGGGGTCGGCGGCGGCGATCTTGGCGGCCAGCCGCCGGGCCAGCGGGTAACCGCGGCGCGGGATGCCCAGCAGGACCAGGTCCTGGGAGCCTTTGTTCGCCTCGAGGATCTCGTGGGCGATACGGGTCAATGCGCGGTTGATGTCCGCTTCGGCAAGTACAACGCGCGACGATGCCGGCTGCGCCGGGTGGTCCGTGTTCATCTGTTGCCGCCTCCTTCCCCGCCTCACTGGACGGAATTTAAAGGTTGCTTGCGCCCTCAAAATTACCATGCCCGCCTCCGCTCCTGCCGTTCGTGACGGCTGTGCGACGGCGATGCGCGGACGATGTGCGCAAGCTCACCTGCGCGGTGCGGAGGTGCCGAACGCGGCGACGGCGGGTGCCCGGGAATGCGGGCACCCGCCGTCGCGCGTGGGGATGGTGGCTGCGGGCCGGGTCAGGCCAGGAGCGTGGGCTTGAGCTGCTGCAGCCGGCCCAGCAATCCGTTGACAAAGGACGGCGACTCGTCGGTCGAGAGCGTCTTGGCCAGCTCGACGGCCTCGCTGACGGCGACGCCGTCGGGGACGTCGTCGTTGTAGAGCAGTTCCCAGGAGCCGACCCGCAGGATGATCCGGTCCACCGCGGGCATCCGTTCCAGCGTCCAGCCCTGGGCGTAGGTGGCCAGGAACTCGTCGATGGTGGGCTGCAGGGCGGCGACCCCCTCCACGATCTGGGCGGTGTAGGGGTTGATCACCTGGTCGGTGTTGCCGCGACCGGCCAGCGCATCGGCCGGGGACACGCCGCGCTGTTCGGCTTCAAAGAGGACGTCGACGGCCCTGCGGCGGGCTTTGCCGCGGGCAGAAGTGGGAGCACTCACTAGTCGTTGACTCGTCCCAGGTAGTCGCCGGTGCGGGTGTCGACCTTGACCTTGGTGCCGGTCTCCAGGAACAGCGGAACCTGGATCTGGTAGCCGGTCTCCACGGTGGCGGGCTTGGTGCCGCCGGTGGAACGGTCGCCCTGCAGGCCGGGCTCGGTGTAGGTGATCTCCATGACCACGGAGGCGGGCAGCTCGATGTAGAGCGGGATGCCGTCGTGCATGGCGATGTTGACCTTGATGTTTTCCAGCAGGAAGTTCTCGTCGTCGCCGACCACCGGGCCGGGGACGGTGACCTGGTCGTAGTCCTGCACGTCCATGAAGACGAAGTCGTCGCCGTCCTTGTACAGGTAGGTGTAATCGCGGCGGTCAACCGTGGCGGTCTCGATCTTCAGGCCGGCGTTGAACGTCTTGTCCTGGATCTTGCCGCTGACGACATTCTTGATCTTGGTGCGCACGAACGCGCCGCCCTTGCCCGGCTTCACGTGCTGGAACTCAATGACGTTCCACAGCTGGCCGTCCAGCTTCAGCACGGTGCCGTTCTTGATGTCGTTGGTCGTGGCCACAGTTTCACTTTCGTCGATGATGGCGGGCCGCGGGCGGAAAGTCCGCCCGGCCCGGAGCGAAGTCCAGCAGACATTCTACCTGCTGGCGGGTTGCCGCCCGAAGACGGGGCCTGCGGACGGGCTGGCCGCGCCTTGGCCCGGAGCGGCCTTGGCGGCCGGCAACGCCAGCCGCTGCCGCTGACAGGGTGGGCGGTTGAGTCCCACGTTTGGCCCTAACTGCCCACGTCTTGGCAGCGTGAAGGGCCCTGACGTGCGGCGATGTCCGGGCCCGCCTGCCAAACGTGGGAGCGAACCCAAGGCGCGCCGGACCCCGGCACCACCTCCGGCGCCGGCGTCGGAACTACTCGGCGATCTCCTGGTAGGCGGCGAACAGCAGCGAGGTGTCCGGCACCTCCAGGATCCCGGGCTTGGCGAGGCCGTCGAGCACCACGAACCGCAGCAGGTCGCCGCGGGCCTTCTTGTCCCGCTTCATCCCGTCCAGCAGCGCGGCCCAGCGGTCGCGGCGGTAGGTCACGGGCAGTCCGAGCGACGTCAGGATCGCCTGGTGCCGGTCGGCGGTGGCGTCGTCCAGCCGGCCGACCATCCGGGACAGCTCGGCGGCAAAGGCCAGGCCGATCGAGACGGCCGCGCCGTGGCGCATCTGGTAGCGCTCCGCCAGCTCGATCGCGTGGCCGAGGGTGTGCCCGTAATTCAGGAACTCCCGGCGGCCCGACTCGCGCAGGTCGGAGGAGACGATCCCGGCCTTGACCCGGATGGACCGCTCGATGATCTCGCGCAGCTGCGGCGTGCCGGCGGTGCTGGCGGCCTTGGGGTCCGCCTCGACCACCTCCAGGATGGCCGGGTCGGCGATGAAGCCGCACTTGACCGCTTCGGCCAGGCCGGTGACCAGTTCGTTGGGCGGCAGTGTCTGCAGCGCGTCCAGGTCGGCCAGCACCGCGGCCGGCGGGTGGAACGCACCGACCAGGTTCTTGCCCTCGGCGGTGTTGATGCCGGTCTTGCCGCCCACCGCGGCGTCCACCATGCCCAGCAGGCTGGTGGGGATGTGCACCACCTTGACGCCGCGCAGCCAGGTGGCGGCCACGAAGCCGGCCACGTCGGTGACCGCGCCGCCGCCCACGGCCACGATGGCGTCCGAGCGGGTGAAGTCGTTCTGTCCCAGCACCTGCCAGCAGAACGAGGCCACCTGGATGTGCTTGCCCTCCTCGGCGTCCGGAATTTCGGCGGTCAGCGCCTCCAGCCCGTTGGCGGCCAGGTCCTCGCGCACGGCGTCGCCGGTGGCACGCAGCGCGCGCGGGTGGATCACCAGGACCTTGCGGACCCGCTCCCCCAGCACCTGCGGCAGGCGGCCCAGCAGCGCGTGGCCGACGACGACGTCGTACGCCTCCTGGGGCGTGTTCCCGGTGACCGGGATGGTGGTTGCCTCGGCGGTGTTGCTCACTGTTCGTGCCTTTCATCAAGCAGTTGTCTCAGTTCGGCCAGCAGTTGCTGCTGTGATTTGCCGCGGGTGTCCAGCACCAGGTCCGCCAGCCGCTCGTAGACCGGCCGGCGTTGTCCAAAGGTCTCGATCCAGCGGCCCACGGGGTCGCCGGCCAGCAGCGGCCGGCCGGTGTCCTTGATGATGCGCGGCCGCACGGTATCCACGTCGATGTCCAGGAAAACCACGGTGCAGTCGGCCAGCAGTTGCTGGGTGCCGGTGTCCAGGATGGCGCCGCCGCCCAGCGAGACCACGGCGGGCGGCCGGCCGGCGGCGAGCAGTGCGGCCACTTCGCGGGCCTCGAGCTCGCGGAAGGCGTGCTCGCCCATGGATGCGAAGATCGCGGTGATCGGACCGTGGCGTTCGACGAGCCGCTTGTCGCTGTCGGCGAAGGCGAGGCCGTGCCGGCTGGCGAACTGGCTGCCCAGTGTCGACTTGCCGGACGCCATCGGGCCGATCAGGACCAGGTGGCGCCGCAGCTTGAGCGGCTGCCCGGCTGCCATTAGCGGCCGATCGAATCCAGCGACTCCGGGATCGCCGCCAGGTAGGACCGGAGGTTGCGTGCCGTCTCGCTCACGGAGTCGCCGCCGAACTTCTCGGTCACGGCCTCGGCGAGTACCAGGGCCACCATCGCTTCTGCGACGACGCCGGATGCCGGCACCGCGCAGACGTCCGAACGCTGGTGGTGGGCCTTGGCGGGCTCTCCGGTGGTGACGTCGATGGTGGACAGCGCGCGGGGCACCGTGGCGATCGGTTTCATGGCCGCCCGGACGCGCAGGGTCTCCCCGATGCTCATGCCGCCCTCGATGCCGCCGGCCCGGTTGCTGGCCCGCACGATGGTGCCGTCTTCGTCGCGGACGATCTCGTCATGGGCTTCCGATCCGCGGCGGGCGGCGGTGAGGAAGCCGTCGCCGACCTCCACGCCCTTGATGGCCTGAATTCCCATCAAGGCGGCGGCCAGGCGGGCGTCCAGCCGTCGGTCCCAGTGCACGTAGCTGCCCAGTCCCGGCGGCAGGCCGTAGGCCAGAACCTCGACCACGCCGCCGAGGGTTTCGCCGTCCTTGTGCGCCTGGTCCACTTCCAGCACCATGGCCTCGGACGTCTCGGCGTCGAAGCAGCGCAGCGGATCTTCGTCCAGTGCCAGGACATCGCCCGGCCCCGGAAGCGGACAGCCTTCGGGTACGGAGACCCGGCCGACCGCGGTGGTGTGGCTGACCAGCCGGATGCCCAGCGCGGCGAGGAATTTCGCGGCCACGGTACCCAGGGCCACGCGGGCCGCGGTCTCGCGGGCGCTGGCCCGTTCCAGCACGGGGCGGGCTTCGTCGAAGCCGTACTTCTGCATGCCGGTGAAGTCGGCGTGGCCCGGCCGGGGCCGGGTGAGCGGGGCGTTGCGCGCCAGGTCCGCCAGGGCCGCCGGATCCACCGGGTCGGCGGACATGACGGTTTCCCACTTGGGCCATTCGGTGTTGGCAACCTCGATGGCCACCGGGCCGCCCTGGGTCAGGCCGTGGCGGACGCCGCCCACCAGGGTGACCTGGTCCTTTTCGAACTTCATCCGGGCGCCGCGGCCGTAGCCGAGACGCCGCCGGGCCAGGGCATCCTGGACCTCGGCCGCGGTCAGTTCGACGCCGGCAGGGACGCCTTCAATAATGCCTACCAGGGCCGGACCATGGGATTCACCGGCGGTTAACCAACGCAACATGGTTTCAATACTGCCATGCATCGGCGGGCTGTTTAGCGCCGCGGTGCACCTACCGCGTCACACATCACATTTGTGACTTCGGCGGCGTCGGTGAAGCGATCGCCGGCGAACAAGCGCACCTGTTCCACGGCCTGGTAGATGAGCATTTCCAAACCATGGACTACCGACCCGCCGTGGCGCTGCCAGACGGCTGCCAGGTCGCTGGGCCAGGGATCGTAGGCGACGTCGAGCAGCACGCGTCCGCTCCGGTCCGTTCCGGCCTCCGCCGCCAGCTCCGCGGCCAGTGAATCGGCGGCGCGCGGCGGCAGTGTGCAGATTACCGTCCCGGCCTGCCGCAGCGCGTCGGCCGCCTGGTCCCATCCGGCCACCCGCAGCGGCAGGCCGACGTGCCGGGCGATGCCTTGCACGCTGCCGGCGCCGGCCGGATTCCGCAGGCACAGGGTCACCTCGGACGGTTTCAGGTCCGCCAGCGCGGCCGCGGCCGCGGCGGCGGTGCCGCCGCCACCGAGGATGACCGCCGGCCCGCCCTCTGCGACGCCGCCGTGGCGCAGCGCGCCGACGATGCCGGCCACGTCGGTGTTGTGGCCGGAGAGCGTCACCCGGCCCCCGCCGTCGTACTCGGGAACCACAGTGTTGAGCACTCCCAGCACGTCCACCAGTTCGCTGACCCGGTCCATCTGGCCGACCATGGCGGCCTTCAGCGGCATGGTCACCGACAGCCCTGCCCAGTCCCGCTCCGCGCGCAGGTCCCGGACGAACTGCGGCACCCGGTCCGCCGTGAGATCGATGGCCCGGTAGCTGCAGTCGAAGCCGATCAACTCATAGGCCGCGCGGTGCAGGGCCGGCGACCGGGAGTGGTCGATCGGATGGCCGAGCACCGCCGCCTGGTACTGCCGGGAAGCGGGCCGCGTGCCGGCCGGCACGCCGTCCGCGGGACGGGCGGTCAACTGCACCGGCCCTCTTCCTGCTCGCTGCACCACTGCAGGTATTCCTTGGTGTACGCGTTGTGCTCCGCCAGGGTCTCGGCGAACTTGGTCTCGCCGGTGTCCAAGTTGACCGTCACCCAGTAGTAGTAGGGGACGTCGGCCGGGTTGGCGGCCGCGTCGATGGCAGGCCCGCCGGGTGAGTTGATCGGCCCAGCCGGCAGCCCGGTGTGCGCGTACGTGTTGTACGGATTGGACTTGTCGGCCTTCTCCTCGGGCGTGATGTCGTAGCCCTTCCGGCCCAGCCCATAGGTGACCGTGGCGTCGGACTGGATCAGGCCGTTCGTCTCGGTGTTGTCCGGCTTGAGCCGGTTCTGAATGGCCCCGGCGACCTTGGCGTAGTCGGCCTCGCCGGCCTCGGCTTCGATGATGCTCGCGATGGTCAGCACCCGGAACTGTTCCTGCGGATCGGTGATGCCGTCCGCGGTCAGCCGCTCCTTGGTGTTGGCGACCAGTTCGGAGATGATGTCCTCCGCGGTGGCGTCCAGCGGCCAGCGGTATTCTCCGGGGAACAGGTACCCTTCCAGGTTCCGTGCGTCCTTGGGCAAATCGAACTGCTGCGGATTCTTGGCCAGCTCCGCGAACTCGGAGGCCGGGATCTTCGTGCCCTTACTCAGGGCGTCGAACACCTCGTTCTGCCGCCAGGTGCGGTTGATGGCAACGTAGGAAACCTTCTCCCCCACGTCCGCGAGCAGGATGGCGGCCGCGTCGGCGGCGGGCAGCTTGTACTGCATCTCATAGTCGCCGGGCTGAACCTCGCGGCCGTTGGCCTGGCTGGCCAGCTCGCCCAGGAATATTTCGCTGTTGGAAACGATGTCCTGCTCCACGAGGGAACTGGCGATGGCCAGCGGGCCGGCGCCTTGTTCCACGGTGAAAGTCACCTGCCCCTCCCCGGGGCCGGCGTAGTCTTCGGGGCCGCCGCCCATGCCGAGCAGGTTCTGCAGGAACAGCACGACGCCGACCAGTCCGGCGGCGAAGACCGCGAACACCACCAGCATGATCGTGTTGCGCCGGCGGCGGGCGCGCTGCTTGCTGCGGGGCGGGCCCTTCCGGCCGGGCGCCGGTCCGTCCTCGAAAAAGTCCAGCCGGCCGTCGTGGTAGACCTGTCCGTCGTCCTGGTACACGACGCCGTCGTCGGCGACGTCCCAGTTTTGCTCCGCTTCGCCGTCCTCGGCGGGAACCTGCTGCTGGACGACGGTGGCCGGCTCCGGTTCATCCCAGGCGGCCCGTTCGTCCTCGATAATGGGTTCCGGCTCGGTCCAGCCGACCGCAACCGGTGCGTCCCCGACGCCGGGTTCCGGCTCGTACCGAGCCTCGGCGACGGGGGCCGCGGGCGCGGCGGGGGCCGCGGGCGGAGAAGGCCACGCCTCGTCTACGGGCGCTTCCTCCCATTCGGGTACGGCGTCGTCGTCCCAGTACGGCGGGACGGTGTCGTCGAAGCGCGGGTCAGCGGCCTGGCGGCCGCGTGCGGCGCGCCGGGACGGCAGGTTGTTCCAGTCGTCGGGGTGCTTGCTCATGTCCCGGGGTCCCCGCTTCGGTCATGTCCGTGCGAAATCGTCGGCTCCTCATGGCTGGCAGCCGGCACATGGCTGCCGGCGGGCGGTGCGACAGGTGTCCCCACGTCCTGCCCTTGGGCCCGTTGCATGTCAATAGCCTGCTGCAGTATACCCACTGCGGCTACCTGATCAACTACTTTACGATGTTGACGCGTATCCATACCAGCCTCCCGCAGCCCGCGGTGCGCCGCCACCGTCGTCAGGCGCTCGTCGATCAGGTTGACCCGGGCGCCCGACCCCGCCCCGGCCAGCGCTGCGGCCAGCTTCCGGGCGTAATCGCGGGCCATTTCGGTGGAGGCCGAGTCGCCGCCGGAGAGGGTGCGCGGCAGCCCAACGAACACCTGCACGGCGTCCCGCTCGGCGGCCTCCCGCACCAGGACCCTGACGTCGCTGTCTTTCTTGGCGTCGCGCTTCAGGGTGCGCACCGGGGTGGCCAGGATCCCGTCCGGATCGCAGCTGGCCACGCCCACGCGCACCGCGCCGACGTCGACACCAAGCTTGGTGCCGTGCGGATAATCGGGAACAGACACCGGATGCCCTAGCGGTTGGCGACCGCGGCCGTCACGGCGGCCAGTGCCTCGTCGATCTTGGTGGCATCGGACCCGCCGCCCTGCGCGACGTCGTCCTTGCCGCCGCCTCCGCCGCCCAGTACTCCGGCGGCGGTCTTGACCAAGGCGCCGGCCTTGACACCGGCGGCACGGGCGGCCTCGTTGGTGGCCACAAGGATCAGGGGCCGGCCGTTGGCCACGCCCGTCATCGCCACGGTGACGGGGTCGGAGCCCAGCCGCGTCCGCAGGTCCAGGGCCAGACTGCGCAGGTCGTCCGCGCCGCTGAGTTCGCCGGCATGGTGCGCCAGCAGCCGGACCCCCGCCACGTCCTGGGCCTGGGCCACCAGCGAGGCGGCCGAGGCGGCGAGCTGTTCCTTGCGGAGCTTGTCCAGCTCCTTCTCCACGGACTTGAGCTTGGCCAGGGTGGCGGAAATCCGCTCGGGCAGCTGTGCCCCCGGCACCTTCAGCATTTCGGAGAGTTCGTTCACCAGCGCGCGCTCGGCGGCCATGTGGCGGAAGGCCTCCATGCCCACGAACGCCTCCACGCGCCGGTTGCCCGAACCCACCGATGCCTCGCCCAGCAGGGTCAGCGAACCGATCTGCGAGGTGGCCTCCACATGGGTGCCGCCGCAGAGTTCGCGGGACCACGCGCCGTCGATCTCCACCACGCGCACGGTGTCCCCGTAGGCCTCGCCGAACAGCGCCATGGCGCCCAGCTCGCGGGCCTGGGCCAGCGGCATGACGCGGGTCTGGACCTCGAAGTTGTTGCGGATGGCCAGGTTCGAGACCTCTTCGACCTCCGACTTGGCGGCGTCGGAGAGGCCCTCGCCCCAGGAGAAGTCGAAGCGAAGGTAGCCGGCCTTGTTGAAGGAACCGCGCTGCAGCGCCTCCGGGCCCAGGATCTGGTGCAGGGCCGCATGGATGATGTGCGTGCCGGTGTGCGCCTGCTCGCCGGCCTGGCGGCGCTGGGCGTCGACGGCGGCCTGCACCATGGCGCCGGAGGGCAGTTCGCCCTCGCGCACCACGGCCTTGTGCACGCTCAGACCCTTGACGGGCTTCTGCACGTCGAGCACCTCGACCACGAACCCGTCGCCGGTGATCAGCCCGACGTCCGCGGCCTGCCCGCCGGCCTCGGCGTAGAACGGGGTGGCGTCGAGCACCAGTTCGATTTCCTCGCCCTGGCCGGCGAAGCCGCGCACTTCGCCGCCGCGGACGATGCCTCGCACCGTGGATTCGGTGGTGAGTTCGTCGTAGCCGGTGAAGACGGTCTCGCCGTCGGCGAGCATCTCGCGGAAGACGGTCACGTCGGCGTGGCCCAGCTTCTTGCCGCGGGCGTCGGCCTGGGCGCGCTCGCGCTGTTCGGCCATCAGCGTGCGGAATCCGGCCTCGTCCACCTGCAGGCCGGCTTCCTCGGCCATCTCGAGGGTCAGGTCGATCGGGAAGCCGTAGGTGTCGTGCAGGGTGAAGGCGTCCTCGCCGGAGATCGGCTTGGCGGCGGCCTTGGATTCCTTCACGGCCTCTTCGAGCCGCGCGGTGCCGGAGGCGATGGTGCGCAGGAACGCCTTCTCCTCGGCGTAGGCAATCCGGCTGATGCGCTCGAAGTCCTCGGCCACTTCCGGGTAGGTGCCCTTCATCGCATCCCGGGAGACCGGCAGCAGGTCCGGCAGGCAGGCGCGTTCCACGCCGAGCAGGCGCATGGCGCGCACCGCGCGGCGGATCAGCCGGCGCAGCACGTAGCCGCGGCCCTCGTTGGAGGGGGTCACGCCGTCGGAGATCAGCATCAGGGCGGAGCGGATGTGGTCGGCCACCACGCGCATTCGCACGTCATCGCCGTGGTGCGGGTCGTCGTCGGACTCGGCGCTGGTGTACTCCTTGCCGGAGATCTCCGCGGCCTTGTCCAGCACGGGGCGGACCTGGTCCGTCTCGTACATGTTCTCCACGCCCTGCAGGATCATCGCGAGGCGTTCCATGCCCAGGCCGGTGTCGATGTTCTTCTGCGGCAATTCGCCTAGGATCTCGAAGTCTTCCTTGCCGATGCCGGCGCCGCGCTGGTACTGCATGAAGACCAGGTTCCAGATTTCGATGTAGCGGGTCTCGTCGGCGATCGGGCCGCCCTCGATCCCGTACTCCGGGCCGCGGTCGTAGAAGATTTCCGAGCAGGGGCCGGCCGGGCCGGGCTGGCCGGTGGACCAGTAGTTGTCCTTCTTGCCGGACTTCTGGATCCGCTCGGCCGGAACGCCCACCTGGTCGCGCCAGATGGCCAGTGCTTCCTCGTCCTCTTCGTACACGGTGATCCAGAGCTTCTCCGGCGGCAGGCCGTAGCCGCCCTGCTCCACCGGGCTGGTCAGCAGTTCCCAGGCCATCGCGATGGCCTGTTCCTTGAAGTAGTCGCCGAAGGAGAAGTTGCCGCACATCTGGAAGAACGTGCCGTGCCGGACGGTCTTGCCGACCTCTTCGATGTCCGCGGTGCGGATGCACTTCTGCACGCTGGTGGCGCGCGGGTACGGCGGCGTCTCGCGGGCGGTCAGGTACGGGATGAACGGCACCATGCCGGCCACGGTGAACAGCAGCGAGGGATCCGGCGACACGAGGGACGCGGAGGGGACCACGGAATGGCCCTTCTTCTCGAAGAAGTCGAGCCAGCGGCGGACAATCTCATGGGATTTCATGGTGCCTGTGTCTTACCTTCCGGGGTGCAATACGGTTGTGGGCGCCGGGCTGCGGCTTCGGTGACCGTAAAAAAACTTATCGCTTGCGGACGTCGTCGGCGGAATCGATGCCCAGGGCCAGGCGCAGGTCGGTTTCACGTTCCTGCATGCCGTCGCGGACCGCGTCGGCGAAGTTGGCCACGGAATCGGCCACCTGCGCCAGGGCGCGGTTCAGTCCCGCCGGGCCCAACGCGTCACGCGTTTGGGACACCTTGCGTACCGCGAGCACGCCGATCGCCACGCCGGCGGCCATCCAGATCATTCGCTTCATGTCGGTTCCTCTTTCCGGTCAGCGGCCGCGGCGGCGCTTGCCCTCGGGCGCGCCCTTGCCGGCGGAATTGAAGGCGCTGCGCACGCCGTAGGAGAAGGCGGCCACCTTGATCAGGGGCGAGCCCAGGGTCGCGGAGACCAGCGAGGTCAGGGCCGACAGGTTGGCGGAGGCGTCCGAGACGTGGTTGGAGATCCCGTCGACCTTCCTGAGCTGTTCGTTGGTGGTGCTCACAGTGGTGGTGACTTCGCCGATCAGCGGCGTGGTGCCGTCGCTGATGTCCCGGATTGCCTGGCGCAGTTCGTCAAACACCTTGCCGAGCTTCCAGACCGGTATGGCCAGCAGGGCCACCAGCACCGCGAACACGCCCGCGGCGATCAGACCGGCGATATCTCCACCTGACATGGGCTCAAACGCTCCTATTTGTTGGTTCTTGGCGTACTCCGGTTCCGCGCGCGGCATGGGCGGGCCATCGGCTGCGGGTTCCGGCTAACGACGGCGGGGCGCACCTGGACGCAGGCACCGTACCGCCACTGACAACACCTTACCTACTGAACAGCCCGCGGCGATGCCGCGGGCTGTTCAGCGCCGGCCCCGCGCACGGGGACGGCATCTCGCAGGTGCTGTCCCGGGGTTTCACGCCCGGGACAACGGGCCTAGCGAGCGTAGTATTCGACCACCAGCTGCTCTTCGCAGGTCACGGGGACCTCGGAGCGCTTGGGGCGGCGGACCAGGCGGGCCTGCAGCTTCTCCAAAGCGACATCCAGGTACGCCGGAACGTTGGGGAGCACGTCGCGGTGAGCGCCGGCAGCTGCCACCTGGAACGGGGGCATCTTCTCGGAGCGCTCGTGGACGTGGATCAGCTGGCCTTCGGAAACGCGGAAGGACGGGCGGTCCACGCGCTTGCCGTCAACCATGATGTGGCGGTGCACCACCAGCTGGCGGGCCTGGGCAATCGTGCGGGCAAAGCCGGCACGCAGCACCAGGGCGTCAAGACGCATTTCCAGCAGCTCGATCAGGTTTTCACCGGTCAGGCCGGCGGTGTTGCGGGCTTCCTCGAAGACACGGGTCATCTGTGCTTCGCGGATGCCGTACTGGGCACGCAGACGCTGCTTCTCGCGCAGACGTACGGCGTAGTCACTGTCCTGCTTGCGGCGGGCGCGTCCGTGCTGGCCGGGGCCGTACGGGCGACGCTCCATGTACTTCTCAGCCTTGGGCGTCAGGGCAATGCCAAGGGCACGCGAAATGCGGACCTTGCGGCGGGCTCGTGTGTTGTTAGCCACGATGTCCTTCCAGTTATGTGCGGTGCAATGGTTTGCTGGCCTCCATGTATCGGAGAGCGTTGGTCAACCGCTACCTTCAGCTACAGTCCGTTCGCGGCACGCGTCTGGCCCCACCTCTGATGTGATCCGGGGTTTGACGGCGCGTGAAGAACGGCTTGCCAGTCAGCCAACCATTCTAGCAGCAGCTCGGGTTGCTGCCGCACGCGTCCGGGTGCCGGCTTCCGGCCGCCGCCATTCGTGTGCAGCGGCGGCTTTGCCTAGGCTGGGTCCATGCGAGCCATTTTGCAGCGCGCCAGCCGCGCCAGCGTCAGTGTCGACGGCGCCGTGGTGGGCGCCCTGCCCGGTCCCGGACTGGTGGTGCTGGTCGGCGCTACCCACACCGACACCCCTGACGACGCCGTGGCGCTGGCGCAGAAGACCTGGCAGCTGCGGATCCTCGACGGCGAGCAGTCGTGTGCCACGGCCGGCGCCCCGCTGCTGGTGGTCAGCCAGTTCACCCTGTACGCCGATACCCGCCGCGGCCGGCGGCCGTCCTGGTCGGCGGCCGCCCCGGCGGCGGTCGGCGAACCCTTGGTGGAGGACTTCGTGGCGGCGCTGCGGGTGCTCGGCGCGCAAGTCGAAACCGGCGTGTTCGGCGCCATGATGGAGCTGGAGCTGGTGAATTCGGGCCCGTTTACCATCAGCCTGGACACGGAGGACTTCGGCAAGCCGCGCCGCGATTAGGGTGTGCCGCGCCGGGCAGCGCCGTCGTTGGAGGCCGGGCACCGCCGTCGTTATTGGCCGCGGATGATCTTCCGCAGCCGGTCCACCCGGGAGGAGATCTCCCGCTCGGCGCCGTTGGTGGTCGGTTCGTAGTAGTTCCGGCCCACCAGGTCGTCTGGTGCGTACTGCTGGGTGGCGATCCCGTGCGGGGCATCGTGCGAGTACACGTAGCCCTTCCCGTGGCCCATCCCCTTGGCGCCGGCGTAGTGGGAGTCGCGCAGGTGCACGGGAACTCCCTGGCCGCGTCCGGCGCGTACGTCCGCCACTGCCGCGTTGATCGCCAGGTAGCAGGCCGGTGACTTCGGTGCGGTGGCGATGTGGACCACGGCCTGGGCCAACACCAGCCGGGCCTCGGGCATGCCGATCAGCTGCACGGCCTGGGCGGCGGCGACGGCCGTCTGCAGCGCGGTGGGGTCGGCCATGCCGACGTCTTCGGACGCATGGATTACGATCCGGCGGGCCACGAACCGCGGGTCCTCCCCCGCCTCCAGCATCCGGGCCATGTAGTGCAGCGCCGCGTCCACGTCGGAGCCGCGCATCGACTTGATGAAGGCGCTGGTGATGTCGTAGTGCTGGTCGCCGGCCCGGTCGTAGCGCAGCGCGGCACGGTCCATGGCACGCTCGGCATGGGCGAGCTCGACGAGGACCGGGGCGCCGTCCTCGCCGGTTCCGCCGGAATCGCCCCAGGCCACTCCGGCGGCGGCTTCCAGCGCGGTGAGGCCGCGGCGCGCGTCGCCGGCTGCCAGCCGCACGAGGTGTTCCAGTGCCTCGTCGCTCAGGGCAACCCGCCCGGCCAGCCCGCGCTCGTCCGCGACGGCGCGCACCAGCAGGGCCTCGATGTCGGCGGCGGTCAGCGGCTGCAGCGTCAGCAGCAGCGAGCGGGACAGCAGCGGCGAGACCACGGAGAACGACGGGTTCTCGGTGGTCGCGGCGACCAGCACCACCCAGCGGTTCTCGACGCCGGGCAGCAGCGCGTCCTGCTGCGCCTTGTTGAAGCGGTGGATCTCGTCCAGGAACAGCACGGTGGTGATCCGGTGCAGGTCGCGGGCGGTCAGGGCCTCGTCCATCACCCGGCGCACGTCCTTGACGCCGGCGGTGATGGCGGAGAGCTCCACGAACTTGCGGCCGGGACCGCGGGCGATCACGTGCGCCAGGGTGGTCTTGCCAGTGCCCGGCGGGCCCCACAGGATCACCGAGGACGGTCCCGCCGGTCCGGTGGCCGCTCCGCCGGTGGCCAGCAGCCGCAGCGGCGATCCCGACTGGAGCAGGTGCTGCTGGCCGACCACGTCGTCCAGCGTGCGCGGCCGCATCCGGACCGCCAACGGGCTGCGCGGACGCCCGGATCCGGCGTCGGCCTCGCCGTCGGAATCCGGTCCCCGGCCGTCGCCGTCGTAGTCTTCATCGTCGCCCGCGGCGGCACTGAACAAGTCACTCACACGTCAAGGCTATCGTTGCCCCCTGACGCCCGGGCACCGGCCGCGTTATTCCCTAAAAGTCGATGCGCATCACGGCGCGGCGGGGCGTGGGGCGGGTGACCTCGCGGAACCCCGCCGCGCTGAAGATGCTGTGGCTGCCCACGTACAGTTCGCCCCACGTCAGCCGCTGCCCGGGCTTGGGAATGAGCGGGTAGCCCTCGATGGCGCGGGCGCCGTTCTCCTTCGCCCAGGCGGCGGCCGCGGAAGCCAGTGCCCGGCTGATCCCGCGGCGCCGGAAGCCGGTCCTGGTGGTGAAGCACACCGCCGCCCACACCGTCCCGTCGTCGGGGTCTTCGTCGCGTCCGGCCCACACCACCCTGCTGGTGCGCAGGCGCCGGTAGGCCGTCCGGGGTTCCACGGCGCACCAGCCGGCCGGTTCGCCGTCCAGGTAGGCCACCAGGCCGCTGGTGGAACCGGCCTCTGAATCACCGCACCGGGTTTCGGCCCGGAGCCGGAAAGCCCGTTCCTCGATCAGCCACTCCCGCCACCGGGCCGCCGGGGTCTGGAACCACTGGCATTGGCAACGCGCCGCTTCGCCGCGGGTGCCGAAGACTGCCTGCAGGTCCTCCCAGGAGGCTTGGTTTGCCGGGACGACGGCGACGCCGGCGCCGGTAGCTGTCTGCATGCTCCCAGCAGACAGCACGGCGGGCACGCACCGCAAGGGGTGCGCGCCCGCCGTCGTACGTCAGGGACGGATCAGTGCCCGACTACTCCGCCTTGGCCCCGGCCTCCTTGGCCGCGTCCTTGGGCTGCGGCTTGGCGTCGACGCCGGCTTCCTTGCGCTGCTGCGGCGTGATCGGTGCCGGCGCTGCGGTGAGCGGGTCGTAGCCGCCGCCGGTCTTCGGGAAGGCGATGACCTCGCGGATGGACTCCTCGCCGGCCATCAGGGCGACCACGCGGTCCCAGCCGAAGGCGATGCCGCCGTGCGGCGGGGCGCCGTACTTGAAGCCCTCCAGCAGGAAGCCGAACTTGGTCTGCACGGACTCCTTGTCCAGCCCCATCACCTTGAACACGCGTTCCTGCATGTCCCGCTGGTGGATACGGATGGAGCCGCCGCCGATTTCGTTGCCGTTGCAAACGATGTCGTAGGCGTAGGACAGCGCAGACTCCGGGTCGGTGTCGAAGGTGTCCATGAACTCCGGCTTCGGCGAGGTGAAGGCGTGATGCACGGCCGTCCATTTACCGCCGCCCACGGCCACGTCGCCGGAGGCGACGGCCGCCTCGGCAGGCTCGAACATGGGCGCGTCGACCACCCAGACGAACGCCCAGTCGCCCTCGTTGATCAGGCCGGTGCGGTGGCCGATTTCCACGCGCGCCGCACCCAGCAGCGCTCGCGAGGCGGCACGGTCGCCGGCCGCGAAGAAAATGCAGTCGCCGGGGTTGGCGCCCACGGTGCCCGCGAGGTTCTCGCGCTCGAAGTCGGTGAGGTTCTTGGCTACCGGGCCGGTCAGCTCCCCGTCCTCCTGAACCAGCACGTAGGCAAGGCCCTTGGCGCCGCGCTGCTTGGCCCACTCCTGCCAGGCGTCCAGGGTGCGGCGGGCCTGCGAGGCCCCGCCGGGCATGACCACGGCACCCACGTAGGGCGCCTGGAAGACACGGAACGTGGTGTCCTTGAAGAATTCGGTCAGCTCGGTCAGTTCCTGGCCAAACCGCAGGTCCGGCTTGTCCGAACCGTACTTGTCCATCGCCTCGGCGTAGGTCATCCGCGGGATCGGGGTGCTGATTTCGACGCCGATCAGCCGCCACAGGGCCTGCACGATCCGCTCGCCCAGGGCGATGATGTCGTCCTGGTCCACGAAGCTGGCCTCGATGTCCAGCTGGGTGAACTCCGGCTGGCGGTCGGCGCGGAAGTCCTCGTCGCGGTAGCAGCGGGCAATCTGGTAGTACTTCTCGAAGCCGCCCACCTGCAGCAACTGCTTGAACAGCTGCGGGGACTGCGGCAGCGCGTACCAGGCCCCCGGGGCCAGGCGCGCCGGGACCAGGAAGTCGCGGGCGCCTTCGGGCGTCGAGCGGGTCAGCGTCGGGGTCTCGATCTCCACGAATCCGTCGCCGTGCAGGAGCTCGCGCGCCACCCGGTTGGCTTCCGAGCGCAGCCGCAGCGCCTTCGAGGGGCCCGGCCGGCGCAGGTCCAGGTAGCGGTGCTTGAGGCGGGCCTCCTCGCCCACCTCCACGTGCTCGTCCACCTGGAACGGCAGCGGGTCGGCGGTGTTGAGGACGACGACGTCCTCCGCCATGACCTCCACCTCACCGGTGGCGAGGGCCGGGTTCTCATTGCCCTCCGGGCGCTTCTCCACGGTGCCCTTGATCTGCAGCACGTATTCATTGCGGAGCGAATGGAACACGTCCTCCTCGCGGACTACTACCTGCGCCACACCGGAGGCGTCGCGCAGGTCCAGGAACGCCACACCACCGTGGTCGCGGCGGCGGGCCACCCAGCCGGCGAGGGTAACGGTTTGTCCGATGTGCTCGGCCCTGAGGGTGCCGAGGTCGTGTGTGCGCAGCACAACAGTCCTTCCGGTAGAACGATTCGCTCATCTGTTCGCCGCCCGCTGTTTACCTGGTGCGGCGGCGGGGTACGGCTATGGTGAGTGGAGATGTAGACGAGTTTACCGTTGATCAAGCTGCGCCCCGGACCTCGGCTGCCGCCGCGCGAGGGGAAATGGCCCGGACCGGCCGGCCGGCGCGGGGCGCAGCGGGCAAGGAGCTGGAGCAACTGTGAGTAGTGAATCGTCGCTGGAACGCCGCCTCGGCGGGGTCGACGCGACCACCGTGGGCGTCGGATCCATGATCGGTGCCGGCGTCTTCGTGGTGTTTGGTCCCGCGGCCGCCGCGGCCGGTTCGTGGCTGCCGCTGGCGCTGGGCATCGCGGCGTTCGTGGCCTATTGCAACGCGGCGGCGACTGCGCAGCTGGCCGCCCTCTACCCCACCAGCGGCGGCACGTACATTTACGGACGGAAGCGGCTGGGCGAATGGCCCGGCTTCCTGGCCGGCTGGAGCTTCGTGACCGGCAAGATTGCCTCCTGCGCGGCCATGGCCCTGACCTTCGGCCTCTACGTTTTCCCGGAATATGCCACGGCCGCTGCCGTGGCCGCCGTCGTCGTGCTGACCTCAATCAACCTGCTGGGCATCACCCGGACCGCTTGGGTGACCCGGTGGATCGTGTCGTTCGTGGCCGCCGTGCTGGTGTTCGCGGTCGTTGTGGCCTTCGACGCCGATCCGGTCGGGGTCCCGGGCGGGCAGATTGCCGCGTCCCCGTACGGTGTGCTGCAGGCCGCGGGGCTGTTCTTCTTCGCCTTCGCCGGCTACGCCAGGATCGCCACCATGGGCGAAGAGATCCGGGAACCGAAGAAGCTGATTCCGCTCGCTATTTTCTCCGCGCTGCTGATTACCTTCGTGCTCTACGTGCTGATCGGCCTGGGACTGCTGCGCTACCTGGGACCCGAGCTGCTGGCGGAGAGCGATGCCCCGCTGCGCGCCGTCATGGAGGAGGTCGGCGGCGGCGTGGGCACCACGGCCATGGGCATCGCAGTCGCCCTCGCCAGCCTGGGCGCCCTGCTGGCGCTGATCGCCGGTGTCGGCCGGACCACGTTCGCCATGGCCCGGGAAGGCGACCTGCCGCGCGTCTTCGCCACGGTGGGCACCCGGTTCAAGGTTCCGTGGGCGGCGGACCTGGTGGTGGCCGCCGTCGTCATTTTCCTGCTGCTCACCCAGGATGTGCTCGCCGTGGTCGGGCTCTCCAGCTTCGGCGTGCTGATTTACTACAGCGTCACGAATGCGGCCGCCCTCACCCTCGACGAGCGGCCCTGGCACGCGCCGAAACTGCTGAATGTCGCAGGGCTCCTCGGCTGCCTGCTGCTGGCCTTCACCCTGCCGGTCACGTCCGTGGTGATGATGCTGGCCGTGCTCGGCGCGGGCGTGGTCGGCCGCGCGGCGCTGGCGCCGGTCCGCCGCCGTCCGGGAACCTGAGCGGGGTCGCCGCCAACCGCGGCTGCTGAGCAGGGCCGCCCGACCGCGGCCGCCCTTAGTGGGCGGCCGCGGTGATCTGCGGGGCCAGATCCTCCGCCGGAGGGGTCCAGACCGCCGGATCCGCCGCGGCCTGGTCGCCGGAGCGAATGTCCTTGACCTCATGGCTGAGGCTGCCGTCGTCGGCCACGGAGGTGAACCAGACGTAGGGGATGCCGCGGCGGTCCGCGTACTTGATCTGCTTGCCGAACTTGTCTGCCTTCGCGGCCACCTCCACGCTGATGCCGCGTGAACGCAGCTCCCCCGCCACGTCCTGGGCCTGCGACCAGCTGTCCTCGTTGGCCAGGGCGACCAGCACGGTCGTCGGCACCTGCCGGGACGCCACGGCGAACTCTTGTCCCAGGATCCGCATGACCAGCCGTGTCACGCCGATGGAGAGGCCGACGCCGGGGAAGGTCCGGTTGCCCTTGGCCGCCAGCGCGTCGTAACGGCCTCCGGAGCAGATGGATCCCAGCTGCTCATGGCCCACAAGGACGGTTTCGTAGACCGTGCCGGTGTAATAGTCCAGGCCGCGGGCGATGCTCAGGTCGGCCAGCACCTTGCCCGGGGCGCGCCGGTGCGCCTCGCCGACGACTTCCTCCAGCTCGGCCAGGCCGGTCTCCAGCAGCTCGTGCCGGACTCCGAGCGCCCGCACCTGGTCCACGAAGGAGGTGTCCTCGGTCCGGATGGATGCCAGCTTCAGCGCGGCCTGCGCCTGTTCGTCGGTGGCGCCCAGTTCTTCCTGCAGCAGCGCGGCAACCTTCTCGGGACCGATCTTCTCCAGCTTGTCGATGCTGCGCAGTACCCCGGCGGTGTCGGTCAGCCCGATCCCGCGGTAGAAGCCTTCGGCCAGCTTCCGGTTGTTTACGCGCAGCTTGAACTCGGGGATGGGCAGCGCGCTGAGGGCCTCGACGATGACGAGCGCCAGCTCCACGTCGTAGCGGAAGGGCAGCTCGCCGTCGCCCACCACGTCGATGTCCGCCTGGGTGAACTCGCGGGCCCGGCCCTCCTGCGGACGCTCGCCCCGCCAGACCTTTTGGATCTGGTACCGGCGGAAGGGGAAGGCCAGGTGGCCGGCGTTCTCCACGACGTAGCGGGCGAACGGGACCGTAAGGTCGAAGTGCAGGGCCAGCTTGTCCTCGGACTTGCCCTCGGATTCGTCGGCCTGCAGGCGGTGCAGGCCGTAAACCTCTTTGTCGATCTCGCCCTTGCGCAGCAGCTGGGCCACGGTTTCGACGGCGCGGGTCTCGATGGAGGAGAAACCGTGCAGCTCAAACGTCCGGCGCAGGGAATCCAGAACATGCAGCTCCACAAGCCTCTCCTGCGGAAGCCATTCCGGGAAGCCTGACAGGGAGGCCTTGCGTGCCATACGGACGTATCTCCTAGTAGATGAGGGGTAAGGATGAGGCGGGTGCATTGAAGCCGACGGCGGTGCTGCGGCACCGGATCGCTAGACTTGCTGCTGGACCAGTTTAAGGCCTGCCACGGCAGCGGAACCAAACGCGCTGCCGGGCGCCGCCCCGGCGCCGGGCGGAGCCGTTCAGCGCAACGACCAGGAGGAGCTTTGGCCCGGAGCCGTCATGACCGCGAAACCCGGCGCCGCATCGCCCGGATGGAGGCCAAACGCGACCTGCGCCGGCAGCAGGCGGCGCGGCGCAAGCGCGACAACATCATCGCCGTCGCAGCCTTGGCGGCACTGGTAGCCGGCGGCGTGATCGTCCAGATGACCGTGTTCGCCTCGAACCCCACTCCGTCCGAGGTGGAACAGGTCCGCCGAGGCCTCGAAGACCCGCAAGGCGTCGCCTCGCCGCCGCCCTCCGCCAACGCGGCCGGCATCCCGTCGCCGGAGATCGCCGAGGGAAAGGTCTTCAACGGCACCATCGCCACGAACGAGGGCGATATCGGTGTGGAACTGGACGGCAACGTGGCGCCGCAGGCGGCAGCGGTCTTCAGCACCTTGGCCCGGGACGGTTTCTTCGAGGGCAAGAACTGCCACCGGCTCACCACCGCCGCCAGCATGGGCGTGCTGCAGTGCGGTTCCGTGGACGGGGCCGGCGGCGGCGATCCCGCATACCAGTGGGGCCCGGTGGAGAACACCCCCGAAGACGGCGTGTATCCGGCCGGCACAATCGCCGTCGCCCGCGGTGCCGATACCTACAGCAACGGGACGCAGTTCTTCATTGCGTGGAAAGATTCCACCATCCCGCAAGATACCGGCGGCTACACGATTATGGGTAAGGTAACCGAAGGGCTGGACGTCATCGAGCAGATCGCGGCCGGAGGCGTCGAGGATGCCGACAGCCAGGACGGCCCGCCTAAGATACCGGTAACAATAGAGTCGTTCACCCTCCAGTGAGCACCCCACCACGATGGTGCCGCTGAATACGCGGCCCCAGGCACAAGCGAAAGAGTTCTAGCGGTGACACCCAGTCAGCAATCCGACGAAGCAGCCCAGACCGCCGAGACCGAACAAGCCGCAAACGGTTTGGCAGCGGAACAGGTTCCGACCGACCAAACGGCAAACGGCTCGGCAGCCGGCCAGCCGCCTGCCGCAGAGGCGGCACCCGCTGAGCTGGCAACCGAGGACGAGGCCCAGGCCGCGCCCTCCCCCAGTGCCCCGATGCCGGCAGGCAAACCGGCCCCGAAGCCCGCCCCGGGCCGCAAGCCCACGCCTGCGGCCATGCCGGGAAAGATTGCTGCCGCTGCCCCCGCACAGCACGTCATCCCTGTTCCGGCGGTCGCCTCCACACCGCTGTCCGAGGCGTCCAAATGGGCCCGCGTCACCGACGACGGCCACGTCTTCCTGCTGGTCGACGGGCAGGAGCATCCGGTCGGACAGTACCCGGACGCCAGCAAGGACGAGGCGCTGGCCTACTTCGTGCGCAAGTATGACGATGTGGCGGCCCAGGCTGCCCTGCTGGAACAGCGGGTCGAAGCCAAGGCTCCCTCCAACGACATGCACAAGACCCTTGAGCATCTGAAGGCCCAGGTGGCCGAGCGGCACATGGTGGGCGACGTGCCCGCGCTCGAGTCCCGGCTGGCGAAACTTGGCTCAGCCATCAGCGAACTGCAGAAGGCCGAGAAGGCAAACCAGGAAGCCCAGCGAGCCGCAGAACTGGCGGCCCGCGAAGCCATCGTCGCCGAAGCCGAGGAGATCGCCGGCAAGGACCCGTCGTCGGTGCAGTGGAAAACCAGCAGCGCCCGCATGAACGAACTCTTCGACGCGTGGAAGGCCGCCCAGAAGAACGGCATCCGGCTGGGCCGCAGCACCGAGGACGCACTGTGGAAACGGTTCCGCTCGGCACGGACGGTCTTTGATCGGCACCGCCGCGCGTTCTTCAGCCAACTGGACAGCGACAACGCCGCGGCAAAGGCCGCCAAGGAAGCCCTGATCGCCCGGGCCGAAGAGCTTTCCACCTCCACGGACTGGGGCCACACCGCGGCCGAGTACCGGAAGCTGATGGACGATTGGAAGGCATCCAAGCGCGCCAGCCGCAAGGACGACGACGCGCTCTGGGCCAGGTTCCGGGCGGCGCAGGACAAGTTCTTCGCGGCACGCCAGGCCGCCAACGAGGCAATCGACCAGGAGTTCGCCGCCAACCTGGTGGTCAAGGAAGCGCTGGTCGCCGAGGCGCAGGCGCTGCTGCCAGTGACCGACCTGTCCGCAGCCAAGAAGGCCCTGCAGTCCATCCGTGATCGTTGGGAGGAAGCCGGCAAGGTTCCGCGCGGCGACATGCAGCGGATCGATGCCGGCCTGCGCAAGGTCGAGGATGCGGTCAAGGCCGCGGAGGACGATCACTGGCGCCGGACGAATCCGGAGACCAAGGCCCGCACCAACAGTGCCCTGTCCCAGCTCGAGTCGGCCATCGCCGGGCTCGAGGATGACCTGGTTCAGGCCGAAAAGGCCGGCGACCAGCGGCGGATCGCCAAGGCCCGGGAGGCCTTGGAGGCCCGCCGCCAGTGGCTCGACACGCTGCAGCGCTCAGCGGAGGACTTCTCCTAGAGGACTAAGCCCTACACAACCCGAGGGCCCCCGAACGGCTTTCCACAAGGCGTTCGGGGCCCTTCGGCTGTCCCGGCCCGTTTGGCATGCTGTCTGCATGGCCCGTCTACATCCCGCCGCCACGGCGGCTGAACGTACCGCCCAGCCCGCGCCGGCGGTACTGCGGCCGGGGCATCCGTTCAGCCGCAGCGAACTTGAGTGCATGCGCTTGGAGGGCCTGTTAGTCAACGTCTACGGTCCGGGGTTTGCCTTGCCATGGGAGCCGATCACGCCCCGACACCGGGCGGCAGCCGCGTACTTCAGCCTGCCTGGGCATGTCCGCCGGAAAGTGGTGCTGGGGAGGATGACGGCGGCATGGGTCTACGGCTGCGCGCCGGCCCCGCAGAAACTCTCGGTGCTGCTGGACCACCGGCACAGGACCACGTCGCAGGGCCGGTACCGCCTTGCCCTGATCCACGAAGTGACACTGGGCCCCCTGGATACCGTGACCATCGGCGGGGTCCCGGTCAGCACGCCGCTGAGGACCGCACTGGACGTGGCCCTGCACGTTCCGGACCAAGAGGCCATCCCCGTGTTGCGGGCGCTGGCCGGGGCCAGCGGGCTCGACTGCCCGCTGGACGCCGTCCGGCAGGCGGTCGAGGCGAGGCCGAGGCTGCCGGGCAAGGCCCGGGCCCTGCAGCGCCTGGACTCGGCGACGGGTACGGCCTGACGGCGGGAACGTTCCTGCGGGGCGGCCGCGGAGTGGCGTTTCCCCGCGGGCGGGCGGATCAGCGGCGCTGGGACCCCGAGGTGCGGTACACGTCGTAGACGCCGTCGATGCGCCGGACCGCGCTGAGCACATGACTGAGGTACTTCGGGTCGCCCATCTCAAAGGAGAACCGCGAGATCGCGAGCCGGTCGCTCGAGGTATGCACCGTGGCGGAGAGGATATTGACATGGTTCTCGGCGAGCACCCGGGTGACATCGGAGAGCAGGCTCTTGCGGTCCAGCGCCTCGACCTGGATCTCCACCAGGAACACGCTGGACTGGGTGGGCGCCCAGGCGACATCGACGATCCGGTCGGGGCTTTCGCGCAGCTCCGCCACGTTGCGGCAGTCGGATCGGTGCACCGACACCCCCGAGCCCCGGGTGACGAATCCGATGATGGGATCCGGCGGGACCGGGGTACAGCACCGGGCCAGCTTGACCCAGACGTCGCCGACCCCCACGACGGTGACGCCGGAGTCCGGATGCTTCGGCCGCCTGACTGTCGTCGGGAGCGACGGCTCGGCCTCCTCGACCGCCTCGCGTCCGCCGAGCAGGCCGACCAAGTGCTCGATCACGTTCTGGGCGGACGTATGGCCGTCGCCCACGGCGGCGTACAGCGCCGACACGTCGGCGTGGTGAAGTTCCTGCGCCACTGACATCAACGCGTCGTGCGTCATCATCTTCTGCAGCGGCAAGTTCTGCTTCCGCATGGCGCGGGTGAGCTGGTCCTTGCCCTTTTCGATCGCCTCTTCGCGGCGCTCCTTGGTGAACCATTGGCGGATCTTGTTCCGTGCCCGCGGGCTCTTGACGAAGCCCTGCCAGTCCTGGCTGGGACCGGCGCCCTCCGCCTTGGAGGTGAAGATCTCCACCCAGTCGCCGTGGCTGAGTTCGCTGTTCAGCGGGACCAGCTTGCCGTTGACCCGGGCACCGATGGTGCGGTGGCCGACCTCGGTATGCACGGCATAGGCAAAGTCCACCGGCGTTGATCCTGCCGGCAGCGCCATGACTTCGCCCTTGGGCGTGAAGACGAAGACTTCCTTGGCGTTGATTTCGAACCGGAGGGAGTCCAGGAATTCGGCGGGGTCGCTGGTCTCCTGCTGCCAGTCGACCAGGCTGCGCAGCCAGCCCATGTCACCGCCGTCGGCCGTCCCGCCGCGGGCAATGTCCTTGTACTTCCAGTGGGCCGCGACGCCGTACTCGGCGCGGCGGTGCATCTCGTGGGTGCGGATCTGGATTTCCACCGGCTTGCCGCCCGGGCCGATTACCGTGGTGTGCAGCGACTGGTACATGTTGAACTTGGGCATGGCGATGTAGTCTTTGAACCGGCCGGGCAGCGGGTTCCAGCGCGCATGCAGGGCACCGAGTGCCGCGTAGCAGTCGCGGACCGTATCCACCAGTACCCGGATGCCCATCAGGTCGTGGATGTCGTCGAAGTCCTTACCCCGCACGATCATCTTCTGGTAGATGGAGTAGTAGTGCTTGGGCCGGCCGGTAATCGTGGCCTTGATCTTCACGGCGCGCAGGTCGTCGCCGATCTTGGTGCGCAGCGTCGTCAGGTACTTCTCCCGTTCGGGGGTGCGCTCCCCCACCATCCGCACGATCTCTTCGTAGACCTTCGGGTGCAGGGCCGCGAAGGAGAGATCTTCAAGCTCCCACTTGATGGTGTTCATGCCCAGCCGGTGCGCCAACGGGGCGAAGATCTCCAGGGTTTCGCGCGCCTTCTTCGCCGACGACTCCGGCGAGACAAAGCGCCAGGTCCGGGCGTTGTGCAACCGGTCGGCCAGCTTGATCACCAGGACGCGGATGTCCTTGGCCATCGCCACGACCATCTTGCGCACGGTCTCGGACTGGGCCGCGTCGCCGAACTGCACCTTGTCCAGCTTGGTGACGCCGTCCACCAGCATCGCGATTTCCGGACCGAACTCCGCCTTCAGGTCGGCGAGCGTGTACTCGGTGTCTTCGACCGTGTCGTGCAGCAGGGCGGCGGCCAGCGTCGTGCCCGTCATGCCCAGTTCCGCGAGGATCGTGGCCACAGCCACCGGGTGGGTGATGTACGGGTCGCCGCTCTTGCGTTTCTGCCCGCGGTGGCTGCGCTCGGCCACCACGAAGGCGCGGTGGATCAGGTCGAAGTCCTCGCGCGGGTTGTTGGCCCGGACGGTGCGCAGCAGCGGCTCCAGGATGGGCGAGTAGCTGGTCCCGCCCCGGCCGGCCAGCCGGGCAAGCCGGGACATCGTCCGTTCCCGGCGCCCCGGGAAGGCATGGCGGACCGGTGCGTTGCCCGGGACTTCGGCGGCTGCGGGCACCACAGAAGGACCAGGATCCGGTGTCACACCGGCGTCACTGGCCTGGTCTGTCGACCTGAGGTGTTCGGCCAATCCTTCCCGCCTTCCCGATGAGTCCTGGAACCGACGCTACAGCCCGCAAGGCAGCGGCGCACAGCCCAGCACTGTTCCGCAAACCATTCTATGCTCGTCCGGCGGCCCGGTCGTTCCGGTACGGCATCACCCGACGGGGGCGGCCTCGGTGCGGCGCCGTTCTTCCACCTTCTTGGCCTGCTTGAGCAGCGCCGGTTCCTTGGCCCGGAGCCGCGCATACATCGGCGCCGCAATGAAGATTGTGGTGGCGGTGCCGATGATGATGCCGATGAACAGTGCCAGGGACACGTCCTTCAACGTGCCGGCGCCGAGCAGGAACGCGCCGATGAACAAGATGGCGGCGACCGGCAGGACGGCGACCACCGAGGTGTTGATGGACCGGACCAGAGTCTGGTTCACGGCGAGATTGACCTCCTCCGCGAAGGTCCTCCTGGTGGACTTGTCCAGGTCTTCCGTGTTCTCGCGGATTTTGTCGAAGACCACCACCGTGTCGTACAGCGAGTACCCCAAAATGGTCAGGAAGCCGATGATCGCCGAGGGCGTCACCTCGAAGTCGCTCAGCGAATAGATGCCGGCGGTCACGATGAGCACCACCACCAGGCCGCTGAGCGCGGCGACGGACATCTTCCAGGTCCGGAAGTACAGCGCCATCATGATCGCCGCCAGCACAACGAACACCACCAGGCCCCAGATCGCCTGCCGGGTCACGTCGGCACCCCAGGTGGGACCGACATACGAGGACGTCACCTCGTCTGACTCGACGTCGTAGGCTTCGACGAGGGCGTCGCGCAGTTCCAGGGTCTGGTCGTCGTCCAGGCGCTCGGTCTGGATCCGCATGGTCCCCGGGGCGATGTTCGTCACCCGGGGATCGGCATCCGCCGCGACTTGGGCCACGGCCGCCTCGCCGGGGCCGACGTCGGTGTTTTCCACGTTGGACACGGTGAACTCGGAGCCGCCGCGGAAGTCGATGCCCAGGTTGAACCCGCCCTTGACGAACGGCACCACGATGGACAGGAGGATCGCGGCGGCGGCAATGCCGAACCAGAGCCTGTACTTGGAGACAAAGTCGTAGGAGCGCTTGCCGGTGTAGAGATCGTTGCCCCACTTAGCAAAGTTGGCCATTTAGTTGCTCTCCTTGTCGGACCCGCGGCCCGCGCCGCTGGTGGCGCGCTGCTTCTCGGCCGCCCGGCGTTCGGCGATGGTCTGGCGGCGGTCGGCTTCGGCAGCCGCCGCGGCGTTCTTGGCCCGCACCGGCACCTTGCGTTCGCCGGGCTGGCGGATCCTGCCCGCCCCGCGGTACAGCGGCACCGCGTCCAGCAGGCGCGGATCCAGGCCGGAGAAGCGGTGGCCCTCGCCGAAGAACTTGGTGCGTGCCAGCAGCTGCATGGTCGGGTGCGTGAACATGAAGACCACCAGGAGGTCGGCCACCGCGGTCAGGCCCAGCGTGAAGGCAAAACCGCGCACGTTGCCCACCGCCACGAAGTAGAGCACGACGGCGGCCAGCAGGTTGACCGCCTTGGAAGCCAGCACGGTTTGCCGTGCGCGCTTCCAGCCGTTGTCCACGGCCGAGACCAGGCCCCGGCCCTCGCGCAGTTCGTCGCGGATGCGTTCGAAGTAGACGATGAACGAGTCGGCGGTCTGGCCGATCGCCACGATCAGGCCGGCGACCCCGGCCAACGACAGCCGGTAGTTTTCGGTCCAGCCCAGGATGGCAATCGCCAGATAGGTCATGAGGCCGGCCACCACCAGCGACGCGATGGTCACGAGGCCGAGCATGCGGTACTGGAAGATCGAGTAGGCGGCGACCAGCACCAGGCCGATGAGTCCGGCGATCAGGCCCATTCGCAACTGGTCGGCGCCCAGCGTGGCGGAAATCTGCTGCTCGCTCTGGATCTCGAAGCTGATCGGCAGCGCGCCGTACTTCAGCTGCTCGGAGAGGACACGGGCCGATTCTTCCGTGAAGTTGCCGGTGATCTGCGGCTTGCCGTCGGGGATGACCGCGTTGGTCGTGGGAGCGGAAATCACCTCGCCGTCCAGCACGATGGCGAACTGGTTCTGGGCGCCGGAGAGCCCGAACAGCCGTTCGGTCACTTCCTTGAAGGTTGCGGTTCCCTCGCTGTTGAACTCGATGTTCACCGCCCACTGGTTCAGCGTCTGTCCCTGGGTGCCGCGCACCTGGCCAAAGCTGGAGTCGGCGATGTCGGTGCCGGGCACCTCCACCGGGCCCAGGATGTACTTCATGCCGGTATCCGGTTCGCAGGCGACCGTCGGCTTGGCCGGGTCGGCCGGCTCGGTCTCCTCTGCGGCCGCGGCCGGGTCAAGGCACTCCAGCGCCTCGAACTCCTGGTAGAGCTCCGGGGTGATCCAGTTCAGGTCGCTGGCGTTCTTCGGTTCGGCCGCCGGTTTCGGAAGGTCCGCTTCGGGCGTCCGCTCCTCCTCCGGAACGGCGGAACCCGGTGCAACGGTGAGCACCGGGCGGAATTCCATGGCGGCTGACGCCTGGATCAGTTCGCGGGTCCGCTGGTCCGGGACACCGGGCAGGCTGACCACCACGTTGCGGCCGGACTGCGTGGTGATCTCGGCCTCCGCCACGCCGGAGCCGTCGACGCGCTGGCGGATGATCTCCACGGCCTGGTTGAGCTGCTCGGCGGTGATCTCGCCTCCGCCGCCCTGGACCTGCGGAGCCAGGATCATCTGGGTGCCGCCCTCAAGGTCGAGCGCCAGCTTGGGCGCCCAGCTTGCCTGGCCGGTGAATACACCGCTGCCCAGGATGACGGTGCCGGCGGCCAGGAGCACACCGAGCCAGATAAGTGTCCGCCGCGCAATGCTGGTGGAACCGGATCGTGCCATGGAAGATCTTTCTCTCATCGGCTCAGTCGGCCGGAGGAACCGGCCGGTACATGGCGAAGTGGCGGGGCATGCCCCGCCACTGCACGCCTATACGGCTAAGCCGTCGCTGGCCTACTTGGTGTCTTTGTTCTGCTCTTCGTTGAGCCGCTTAAGGGTGTCCTCGGCGGATTCCTCCGGGCGGGTAGCGCTTTCCGCGGTGAGGGACGAGGCGTCGTCAGGAACCTCGGGGGCCTCCGGCGTGACGACTTCGTTCACAGCCTGGGTGTGCACGGTGGCGGTGTTGCCCGGCGACAGTTCAAGGACCACCTTGTTGTTGTCAGGGTCGAGGGAAACGACGGTGCCGAAGAGGCCGAACTGAGTCATCACCTCGGTACCCGGCACCATCTGCTCCTTGATGCGCTCGGCCTTTTCGCGCATCTGCGCCTGGACCTTCTTTTGCTTGCGGAACATGAAGAAGATCAACAGCGCGAAAACGGCGAACAGGGCGATGGTCATCACGTCGATGCCGCCCGACTGCTGCTGGGGAGTGGTGCCGGTGAAGAGATTTACGAACACAGGGAAGTTCCGTCCTAGAAGTCTGGAGCGGACCGGTAGGAAAATCCGGACCGTGTACGCAGCCTGCCGCGTCCCGTGGGGGACGGCGCACTCCGCACGTTCCTACCATTCTACGCGGTGACCGCCCTGACACGGTCAAGCTTCAGTTTTCGGCGAAATCCGTGTCCGGCTCCAGCAGTTCCGAGAGCAGGTCTTCGGTCTGTCCCGCGGCCAGGTGATCCGGCACCGCCAGCCCCAGGTGTTGCCAGGCCGCGGCGGTGGCGATCCGTCCGCGCGGCGTCCGGCCGAGCAGCCCTTCGCGGACCAAGTAGGGCTCGGCCACCGTCTCCACCGTCTCGGTTTCCTCGCCGACGGCTATGGCCAGGGTGGATAAACCGACGGGCCCACCGCCGAACTTGGTGATCAGGGCGGTCAGCACCGCACGGTCCAGCCGGTCCAGTCCCCGTTCGTCGACTTCGTACATATCGAGCGCCGCCGCTGCCGCACGCGCATCGATCTCCTCGATCTTGTGCACAAGGGCCCAGTCCCGCACCCGGCGCAGCAGACGGTTGGCGATGCGGGGCGTGCCGCGGGAGCGCCCGGCGATCTCGGCGAAACCGGCCGAACTGACCTTGAGGTCCAGCAGCATGGCCGAGCGGCGGAGCACCAGCTCAAGCTCCGCGACGGCGTAGAACTCCAAGTGCCCGGTGAAGCCGAACCGGTCGCGCAGCGGCCCCGGCAGCAGCCCGGCCCTCGTCGTGGCCCCGACGAGGGTGAACGGCGGCAGGTCGAGCGGGATGGCGGTGGCGCCGGCGCCCTTGCCCACCACGATGTCCACCCGGAAGTCCTCCATCGCCATGTAGAGCATTTCCTCCGCCGGCCGCGACATCCGGTGGATCTCATCCAGGAAGAAGATCTCCCCTTCGGTCAGCGACGACAGGATCGCCGCCAGGTCGCCCGCGTGCTGGATCGCCGGTCCGGAGCTGATGCGCAGCGGCGCGTTCATTTCCGCGGCGATGATCATGGCCAGCGTGGTCTTGCCCAGTCCGGGCGGGCCGGACAGCAGGACATGGTCGGCTGTCCGTTCGCGGATCCGGGACGCCTCCAGCACCAGCGACAGCTGCTGGCGGACCCGGGCCTGGCCCACGAAATCGTCCAGGTTCTTGGGGCGCAGCGCCGATTCGATCGCCCGTTCTTCGGTTTCCGACGTGTTGGCGACCAGCCGGTTGTTCTCGGAATCCTCCGCCACGCTAGTTCACTCCCGCGGTCCGCCGGGACGCGCCGGTCCGGGCGCCGTCCTGGCCGAGCCTGCGCAGGGTTAGCCGCAGCAAGTCGCCCACGTTACCTGCCGCTGCCGCCTCCGGATTTTCCTCGGCGGTGGTGTCCACCGCCGCGGCGGCGTCCTTCTCGGACCAGCCCAGGCCGGCCAGGGCCTCCTGCACCTGTCCCTTCCAGCCGCCCTTCTGCTGGGGGGCCTGCTCGCCGGTGGGGATCAGCTTCCCGGCCAGCTCGAGCACGATCCGGCCGGCGAGCTTCGGCCCGATACCCGGAACCTTGGTGAACGCCTTGCTGTCCCCCTCCGCGGCGGCAACCCTCAGCGCCTCGGGCGAGTGCACCGACAGCGCCGCCAGGCCCAGCCTCGGGCCGACCCCGCTGACCGAGATGAGGGTTTCAAAAACTTCCCGTTGCGCTGCGTCCTCGAAGCCGAACAGCGTCATGGAGTCTTCGCGCACAATCATGGTGGTGGCCAGTTCGGCCTCCCGCCCCACGAACAGCGTGCCCAAGGTCTGCGGCGTCGCCTGGACGAGCATGCCGAATCCGTTGACGTCGATCACGGCCGATTGCAATCCCACGTGGGCGACGACGCCGCGCAACGAGCTAATCATGAACTCAACTCCCAATTCCGGCACTGCGGCCCGGAGTCCGCCCCGCCGGCAGCACGGCGGCGGATTGTCCGAACATATCTACGAATAGCTTACGGGGCAGCACGGACATTGCCGGCCACCGCCACACCGTGGCACCGGTTCCGGCGGCCGCCGCCGGCCCCACGTCAGCGGCGGGTGCGCTTGGCCTTCGCTTCGGCCTCCGCCCAGAGCCGCTGCGCCGTCGTCATCCCGCCGCCGGCAGCCGGTCTCGCAGCTCCGCCGCGCCAGGCATGGGTGATGGCCAGCGCCAGGGCGTCCGCGGCATCGGCCGGCCGCGGCGGGGTGTCCAGCCGAAGGATCCGGGTCACCATCTTGGTCACGGCGGCTTTGTCCGCCTGCCCGTTGCCGGTGACCGCCGCTTTCACCTCGGTGGGCGTGTGCAGCGCGACGGCGATCCCGCGGCGTGCTGCCGCCGCGATGACCACCCCGGATGCCTGCGCGGTGCCCATCACGGTACTGACATTGGTCTGGCTGAAGACGCGTTCGACGGCGAGCACGTCCGGGGTGTGCGCGTCGAGCCATTCGTCGATCGCGTCGGCAATCTTCAGCAGGCGCAGCTCCAGCGCCATGTCCGGGGTGGTCCCCACCACACCGACGTCCACAAGGGAGGAGCGCCGGTTCGGTTCAACATCGACCACGCCCAGGCCGCAGCGGGTCAGGCCCGGGTCCACTCCCAGCACGCGCATGACGGGCGCCGACGGCCGGACCGGTGTCAGTCGTTCTCGATTTCGGCGAGGACGTCCGCGCTGATGTCGGCGTTGGAGTAGACGTTCTGGACGTCGTCCAGGTCCTCGAGGGCATCCACCAGCTTCATGAACTTCCGGGCCGCGTCCGCGTCGAGCTCCACGGCCATCGAGGACACGAACTCGATCTCGTCGGTTTCGTATTCGATGCCGGCTTCTTCCAGTGCGGCCACGACGGCGCGCAGGTCCGTGGGATCGGCGTGGACCTCGAAGTTGTCGCCCTGCTCCTTGACTTCCTCCGCGCCGGCTTCGAGCACCGCCATCAGAAGGTCGTCTTCCGTGAGTTCGTTCCTGGGCAGGGACACCACGCCCTTGCGGGAGAACATGTAGGACACCGACCCCGGGTCGGCAATGGTGCCGCCGTTGCGGGTGATGGCCAGGCGAACCTCCGAGGCGGCCCGGTTCTTGTTGTCGGTGAGGCACTCGATCAGCACAGCGGAGCCCTGCGGCCCGCGGGCCTCGTAGATGATTTCGCTGTAGTCCACCGTTTCGCCGGTCAGGCCGGCACCGCGCTTGACCGCGCGGTCGATGTTGTCGTTAGGAACCGAGGTCTTCTTGGCCTTTTGGACGGCCAGTTCCAGCGCGGGGTTGCCGGACATGTCCGCTCCCCCGTTGCGCGCCGCTACCTCAATGTTCTTGATCAGCTTCGCGAACGACTTGGCACGCCTGGCGTCGATCACGGCCTTCTTGTGCTTGGTGGTTGCCCACTTGGAGTGTCCGGCCATGCTTACGCCTCTCCTCTGACGATGCGGATGAAAAGTTCGTGGATGCGGCGCTCCCCCGTAATCTCCGGGTGGAAGGATGTCGCCAGCAGATGCCGCGAACGCACTGCCACTATTCTAGCTGTCCCGTGCAAAGTGTCGGTGTGGGAGGCCTCCTCCGGCTGAACGGCAGCCAGGACCTCCACGCCCTTGCCCACGCGTTCCACCCAGGGCGCACGGATGAACACGGCGTGGACCGGCGCCGGGTCCTGGCCGGGAGACGCCGCGCTGAACTCCAGGCCCCGGAAGTCCAGGTCGGACTCGAACGATTCGCGCTGCCGGCCGAAGGCGTTCCGCCGCACCGTTATATCCAGGCCGCCCAGCGTCTGCTGCGGTTCGCCCTTCAGGTCGGTGGCCGGGTCTGCAATCTCCCGGGCCAGCATGATCATGCCCGCGCAAGAACCGTAGACCGGCATGCCCGCCTCGATCCGCCCCTTCAGCGGGTCGGCCAGCTCAAAGATGCGGGTGAGCTTGTCGATCGTCGTGGATTCACCGCCGGGGATCACCAGGCCGTCCACGGCCGCCAGTTCCGCCGGCCGCCGCACCGGCACCGCCGTGGCGCCGCTGTGCTCCAGGACGGATAGATGTTCGCGGACATCGCCCTGCAGGGCAAGCACACCAATCGTGACCACGGTGACGGTTCCTCGGAGTTCGCATCGGGGCCGCCTCAGTGGCGGCCGTACGGAAAAACAGTAGTGCCAACCGGTCCGGCGGTGTTAAACGGTGCCCCCCCCTCCCCTGTGGTGACCGACACTGTTCGGCCCGGGCCGACGGCGCCGGGGCACGGCGGCTTGTATAGTCTCTACTCATGCGACACCTCCTTGCGACCGTTGCCGGAAAGGCCGTAAAGGCGGTAGCCAGGCTCCGCGGCGGCGGTTCCGCACTGCCCGGCCTGGTGGCCGAAAAAATCGATCCGCAGTTCCTGCCGCGCACGCTCGGCGAGCTGCCGCGCGGCGTCGTGGTGATCAGCGGGACGAACGGCAAAACCACTACCACCAAGATGGTGGTGGAGCTGCTGCAGGGGCAGGGCCTGAAGGTGTTCACGAACCGGACGGGCAGCAACTTCACCCGCGGCGTGGTCGCTGCCGTGCTGGGCGACTCCGACGCCCGGGGCCGGCTTGACGCGGACATTGCCGTGTTGGAGCTGGACGAGGCCCACGCGGTTCACTTCGTCAAACTGGTGGCCCCGCGCTACAGCCTGCTGCTCAACGTCATGCGCGACCAGCTGGACCGCTTTGGCGAAATCGAAACGACCGCGGGTTTCCTCCGGCAGATCGCCGCGGCGACGACCGAGGCAGTGGTACTGAACCGGGAAGACCCGCGCATCGCGGCGCTGGCGGGCGCCGTGGCCGCGCCCCGGGTCGAATACTTCGGCCTGGCGCCGCAGCTGCGCCACATGTTCCCGCACGACGACGAGATGCGGTCCGCCGCCTCAGCCGACCCATCCGGCGCCACCGCCGCCGACGCCGGCCGGCCGAGCGCCGACGTCGTGCTTTCGGCCTGCGAAGGGGCCGCCGCAACCTTCCAGCTGGACGGCCGCGAGCTCGAGGTCGAGCTGAAGCTGACCGGCGTCTACAACGTGTTCAACGCCGCCGCGGCGTTGGTGCTGGCGCGGACCGTGTTGGGCCCCGCGGTGGACGAGCCGGAGCTGCTGGCGTCGCTGGAGAACGTGACGCCGGCCTTCGGCCGCGGCGAATCGCTGACCGTCAACGGCCAGCCGCTGGACCTGGTGCTGGTGAAGAACCCAGCCGGCTTCCGGCTGGCATTGAAGTCCTTCCCCGCCGCCGGCTACCGGACCATGATCGCCATTAACGACAACTACGCGGACGGGCGGGACATGTCCTGGCTGTGGGACGTCGACTTCGATTCGCTGCGGGACACCGGCGTGGCCGAGGTCTCCGGGGTCCGGGCACGCGACATGGGGCTGCGCCTCTTCTACGAGGACGTTCCGGTGGACCGGGTGGACACCGACCTCAATGCCTCGCTGCAGCGGTTCATTGCGGGCGGTCCGGAGACGCCGAAGCGCATCTACTGCACCTACACCGCCATGCTGGCGCTGCGCCGCGAGCTCGGCAAACTGACCGAAGTGGAAGTGGTCTCCTGATGGACGCTCCTGTTATCGACCTGCTCCAGCTCTACCCGCGGGACATGAACATCTACGGCGACTGGGGGAATGTCCTGGTGCTGCGCAAGCGCCTGGAGCTGCGCGGATACGACGTCCGGCTGCACGAGTACAACCCCGGCGACGCGTTCCCCGAGCAGGTGGACCTGATCGTGGGCGGCGGCGGCCAGGACTCCGGCCAGAACAAGATCCAGGCCGACCTGCTGGCCCAGGGCGGCCGGCTGCGGGAGCTGGCCGAGGACGGCCTGCCGATGCTGGCGGTCTGCGGCCTCTACCAGCTGTTCGGCCACCGGTTCACCACCCACACCGGCGAGGTCATCACCGGCATCGGGCTGCTCGATGCCGAAACCGTGGGCGGGCCCACCCGGTTGATCGGCAACACCGTGCTCGAAAGCGGCGAGTTCGGCACGGTTATCGGGTACGAGAACCACAGCGGACTGACCACCCTCGGCAGCGATGTCCGGCCGTTGGGACGGGTCACCAAGGGCCAGGGCAACAACGGCACCGACGGCACTGAGGGAGCCCGCTACCGGAACGTCATTGCCACCTACCTGCACGGTTCCCTGCTGCCCAAGAACCCGGCCGTGGCCGACTACCTGATCCGCCACGCCGTCGAGCGGCGCTACGGCAGCTTCAACGACGTGCCGCTGGACATTCCGCATGAGGCCGAAGCCCGCGCCGACGCGGCCGCCCGTCCGCGCTGACGCCGGCGGACGCTGACGCTTGGCAGCCACTGACGCCAGGCCGTCGCTAAGCCAGTCCGGGCGACGGCCCGCGGCGTCAATCGCCGCTGAGCAGCCACTCGCGGGCGACGTCCGTCGGGGCTCCCATGGACTCGACGGTCGCCTTGGTCCGTAGCCGGCTGGCCGCGTCCGCCTGTTCGGACACGCACCAGTCCCCGGACTTCGCGGCTGCCGCCAGCGCATCCGCTGCCACCGGGCACCAGCGGTGCCCGGGTCCGTCGAACGTGGCCGGCAGCCAGTCCAGCCCCGCCACCTCCCAGGCGCCGTCGTCGCCGGCCTGGCTGAACCTGGCCCGAACCATCAACCCCTCGGTGTTGAGGATGTTCGGGGTTGCATGCGCGGCGAGGGTGTTGCCCAGCCCGTAGACGATCCAGGTGCCGTCGTAGCGCTCAATCGGCTGGACGGAGTGGCTGTGGTGCCCGTACACCAAGGAGAACTCGCCGCTGTCGGCCAACGCGTGGGCAACCTCCTGCTGTTGCGGGCTGGCGTAGGCGGTGTATTCGTCCCCGGCATGCACCGCTCCCAAGACGATGTCCGCGCCCTGCGCCCGGGCCTTCCTGGCCTTGGCGATCATCGCCGGGGGATCCAGCACGTCCACCTGCCAGGGCCGGTCCGGCTCCAGCCCGTTCAGCGAGAAGGTGCCGGTGATAACCGCGATCCGCGCGGCCGGGGTGTCCAGGACCAGTACCTCCTCGGCCTCGGCCGCGCTGGCGTAGGTGCCGGTGTGTGCCAGGCCGCGCGCGTCCAGCGCCTGCAGGGTCCGTTCCAGGCCGGCGGTGCCGTGGTCGAACGCGTGGTTGCTGGCGGTGGTGCAGGCGTCGTAGCCCAGGGCGGCGGCGGCGTCGAGGATCTGCGGCGGCGCGTTAAACGCCGGGTAGCCGGAGTACGGTCCGTCGTCACCGGCCAACGGGGTTTCCAGCTGGCAGACGGCGAGGTCGGCGGTGTCCAGGTATTGCTCCTGGGCCGCCAACATCGGCTCGAAGTCCAAGGTTCCTTTCCCGGTCCGCCGGGCGTCGGCGGCCGCCTGCTCCCAGAGCGGCTCGTGCAGCAGCAGGTCGCCGGTGAGGGCCAGGGTGGCGCAGCGGATTCCCGGGCACGCCGGGCCCGCGCCGGCCGTCGCCGCCGTCTCCGGGGCGGGCTCCGGTGCGGAGGTCGACGGCGGCGCCTCCCCCGCGCCGCCGCTCCCCGGTGGGCCGGATCCGGAGGGCGCAGCCGCCGGCTTAGTCGCGGCCGGCGCGGTGCCGGGCGGTCCGGCGGCCTCCGGCCCCGGGCCGCAGCCGGCCAGCAGCAGGGCCGCGATGGCCAACGCCGCCGCCGGTGCGGGAGTCCGCGCCACCGCTGCCCGGTGTATGCATCGGCCCGCTTCCCGCACCGGGGAACCGGCCGGCCCGTCGGGCGGCTGCCTGTTCATGCCGCCAGTGTAAGTCCGGCTGTGCCCTGCACCACGGCGGCGCGGCGGCGTGCCCCCGGCAGGGACGGCGGGGACGCCGGGTACCCATGGCAAAGTGGTGGCATGGCCAACCCCTTCCTGGAACCCAGTGTCCTCCCCTATGAGCTGCCCGATTTCGCCGCGATCCGTCCCGAACACTATCCGGAAGCGTTCGAGGCCGGGTTCCGCGAGCAGCTGGCGGAAATCGACGCGATCGCGGCCAATCCGGCACCGGCGACGTTCGAGAACACCGCCGTTGCCTTCGAACGCTCCGGCCGCACGCTGTACCGGGTGAGCGCCGTGCTGGACAACTTCGCCGCCGCCGACGCCACCGACGACGTGCTGGAGTTGCAGCAGCGGATGGCCCCGCAGCGGGCCGCCCACCGTGACAACATCTACCTGCATGCGGCGCTCTGCCGGCGGGTCTTGGCTGTCGACGAAGCCGCCGAAGGCCTCGAGGGCGAAGACCTGCGCCTGCTCGCCGAGCTGCGCAAGAAGTTTCGCCGGGCCGGCGCCCAGCTCCCCCCGGCAGACCAGGAGCGGCTGCGCGCCATGAACGTGGAGCTGTCGGAGCTGGACGCGGAGTACTCTCGGGAACTGCTAAACGCCGGCAATGCCGCCGCGGTACATGTCACCGACCGCGCACAACTGGCCGGGCTCGCCGACGACGACCTGACCGCCGCCGAACTCGCGGCGCGGGACGCCGGTTACGACGACGGATGGCTACTGGTCCTGACCCTGCCAACCGCCCAGCCGGCGCTGGAAACCCTCACCGACCGCGGCACCCGCCGCCGCCTGCATGAGGCATCGGTGGGCCGCGGCGAAGCGGGCCACCGGACGCTGGAGCTGGCGGCCCGCACGGCGGAGCTGCGGGCCGAGCGGGCCGCGCTGCTCGGCTTCGCCAATCATGCCGAGTATGTGCTGGACGGGCAGACGGCGCCCTCGCTCGCGGCCGTGCAGGACATGCTGGCGCGGCTCGTCCCGCCGGCCGTCGCCAACGCCCGCGCCGAGGCGGAGATCCTCGCCGAGGCGGCCGGCCACCCCCTCGAGCCGTGGGACTGGGCCTACTATGCGGAGGTTGTGCGCCGCCGCGACTACAGCGTGGACCTGGCCGGACTGCGGCAGTACTTCGAGCTCGAACGCGTGCTCGCCGACGGCGTCTTCTTCGCCGCCAACCGGTTGTACGGGCTGCGGTTCGAGGCCAGGCCGGACCTCGCCGCCTATCATCCGCAGGCCCGGATCTGGGAAGTGATGGACGACGACGGTGCCCGGCTGGGCCTGTTCATCGGCGACTTCCATACCCGGGACACGAAGAACGGCGGTGCCTGGATGGATTCGCTGGTCGAGCAGTCCCACCTGCTGGGACAGCGCGCCGTCGTGATGAACAACCTGAACATCCCGAAGCCCGCTCCCGGCGAGCCGGCCCTGCTCAGCTACGACAACGTGGTGACGCTTTTCCACGAGTTCGGCCATGCGCTGCACGGCCTGCTGTCCCGGGTGGAGTACCCCGGCCTCTCGGGCACCAACGTGCCCCGGGACTTCGTGGAGTACCCGTCGCAGGTCAACGAGATGTGGATGCTGGAGCCGGAGGTCGCCGGCAGCTACGCCAGGCACCACCTGACCGGCGAGCCGTTGCCGCGGGAGGTGGTGGACCGCATCAAGGCTGCGCAGCTGTGGGGCGAAGGCTTTGCCACCACCGAGTACCTGGCCGCGTGCGTGCTCGACCTGGCGTGGCACAGCCTGTCCGCCGGGCAGCGGGTCGAGGATCCGCCGGCCTTCGAACGGCGGGCGCTGGCCGACGCCGGAATCGACCTGCCCCTGGTCCCGCCCCGCTACCGCACCGGCTACTTCAAGCACATCTTCGCCGGCGGCTACGCGGCGGGCTATTACTCCTACATCTGGAGCGAAATCCTCGACGCAGACACGGTCGCCTGGTTCGGCGAAAACGGCGGACTCCGGCGCGGCAACGGAGACCGTTTCCGCCGCGAACTACTCTCACGGGGCAACAGCATGGACCCGCTGCAGGCCTACCGGAGCTTCCGCGGACGGGACGCCGACCTCGCGCCGCTGCTGGCCAGGCGCGGCCTCGACCGGGCCAGCAGCGCCCCGGCCGGCCGCGGGGACGTCCCGTAACGGCGGCCCCGGAAGGGCACCCCCCCCGGAAACGGCAAACGCCCGGTCCCGCACTGTCGTTGTCGTGCGGGACCGGGCGTTCGCCGTCGTCGGTACTTACCAGCCGCGCTCGGCGAGGCGGTGCGGCTGCGGGATCTCGTCCACGTTGATGCCGACCATGGCCTCGCCCAGCCCGCGCGAGACCTTGGCGATGACGTCCGGGTCGTCGTGGAAGGTGGTGGCCTTGACGATCGCGGCGGCGCGCTCGGCCGGGTTGCCGGACTTGAAGATGCCGGAGCCGACGAACACGCCGTCGGCGCCCAGTTGCATCATCATCGCGGCGTCGGCCGGGGTGGCGATGCCGCCGGCGGTAAACAGCACCACGGGCAGTTTGCCGGTGGCGGCGATTTCCTTGACCAGCTCGTACGGGGCCTGCAGTTCCTTCGCGGCCACGTACAGTTCGTCTTCGGGCATTGCCGACAGGCGCTTGATCTCGGAGCGGATCTGGCGCATGTGGCCGGTGGCGTTGGAGACGTCGCCGGTGCCGGCTTCGCCCTTGGAACGGATCATGGCCGCGCCCTCGTTGATGCGGCGCAGGGCCTCGCCCAGGTTGGTGGCGCCGCAGACGAAGGGAACGGTGAAGTTCCACTTGTCGATGTGGTTGGTGTAGTCGGCCGGGGTCAGCACCTCGGACTCGTCGATGTAATCCACGCCGAGGGACTGCAGCACCTGCGCCTCGACGAAGTGGCCGATGCGGGCCTTGGCCATCACCGGGATGGAGACGGCGTCGATGATGCCGTCCACCATGTCCGGGTCGCTCATCCGGGACACGCCGCCCTGGGCGCGGATATCCGCCGGAACGCGTTCAAGGGCCATCACGGCCACCGCACCGGCGTCTTCGGCGATGCGGGCCTGTTCGGGAGTCACGACGTCCATGATGACGCCGCCCTTCAACATTTCGGCCATGCCCCGCTTGACGCGGCTGCTGCCGGTCACGGGCGCGTGAGTTGAAGTTTCTTCACTGCTGGACACTAAAAGCCCCTAGGAGTCGGTAGGAAACGTACACCTAATCATACGTCCGGCCCGGTGCGCTGGGTCACCGATGACGTAACCTTCCTCGGGGCCCCAACCGGGGGCCTGGGCGGTCCGGGGCGGATCAGGCGGTTTGCTGTGTCTGACGGTAGACGGCCATGATCCGCTGGGCCACGGTCAGCAGGCTGGCGGCGGCCAGCAGCACCAGGACCACCAGCAGGACCACCTCCGGCAGGCCCAGTCCGGTCAGGCCGGTGAAAACCAGGACGGATACCAGGCGCTCGGAGCGTTCGGCCAGGCCCACCGCGGCGGTGCAGCCCAGCGACTCGGCCTTGGCCCGGGCATAGGAGACCAACGAGCCGAGCAGCAGGCATACGAGCGCGGAGACGGCGATGGCGGTGTTCTCCCCGCCGGTGAAGAACCAGATGGCCACGCCGGCGAACACCGCGCCGTCGGCCAGCCGGTCGAGGGTGGAATCCAGGAAGTTGCCCCAACGGCTGTTGCGCTCCAGCATGCGCGCCATCAGGCCGTCCACCATGTCGGAGAAGACGAACGCCGTGATGAAAACCGTTCCCCAGAACAGCTCCCCCAGCGGGTAGAACACGAGCGCCCCCACGGAGACCCCGAGGGTGCCCACGATGGTGACGGCGTCGGGCGAGACGCCCATCCGGATCAGGGCACGGGCCAGCGGCGAGAACAGCTTTCCGAAGAACCCGCGCGCGTACTTGTTGAGCATCGCCGCGCTACCGTGCCGGCCAGGCTTGGGATACCTGCTTGCGGACCTCGTCCAGGGTCTCGGTGATCGCCTTGGTCTGGGCGATGATCGGGAAGAAGTTCCCGTCGCCGCCCCACCGGGGCACCACGTGCTGGTGCAGGTGCGCCGCCACCCCGGCGCCCCCGGCTTCGCCCTGGTTCATGCCCAGGTTGAAGCCGCTGGGGTTGGCCACCTTCCGCAGGACCCGCATCGCCGTCTGGGTCAGCTCGGCGAACTCGGCGGTCTCCTCCGCGGTGATGTCGGTGTAGTCGGGCACGTGGCGGTACGGGCAGACCAGCAGGTGCCCGGGGTTGTAAGGAAACAGGTTGAGCACCACGTAGGCGAACTCGCCGCGGTGGACGATCAGCGATTCCTCGTCGGGGCGGGCCGGAGCCACACAGAACGGGCACTCGTCCTTGTTCTTGAACTGGCCCTGGCCGCCCTTGACGTAGGCCATGCGATGCGGCGTCCAGAGCCGCTGGAAGGCATCCGGCACGCCGGGCAGCTCAAAGCCGTCCGTCACCTCGTCGCCGGTCCGGTCGGTCATGGCTTCGGTCGTCTCGGCCATCGTCAGTTGCCGCGCCTGGCGGCGGCCTGCACGATCCGGGACACGGCCTCGTCCACCGGGATGCCGTTGTCCTGGCTGCCGTCGCGGAAGCGGAAGGAGACGGCTCCGGCCTCGGCGTCCTCGCCGCCTGCGATCAGCACGAACGGAACCTTGTCCTTGCTGGCGGTCCGGATCTTCTTCGGGAAGCGGTCCGAACCCAGGTCGGCCTCGGCGCGGATGCCCTGAGCGCGCAGCTTGGCCACGATCTCCAGCATGTAGTCGTTGAACGCCTCCGCCACCGGGATGCCGACCACCTGGACCGGGGCGAGCCACGCCGGGAAGGCGCCGGCGTAATGTTCGATCAGCAGGCCCATGAAGCGCTCTACCGACCCGAACAGGGCGCGGTGGATCATGACCGGGCGCTGGCGGCTGCCGTCGGCTGCCTGGTATTCGAGTTCGAACCGTTCGGGCAGGTTGAAGTCCAGCTGGATGGTGGACATCTGCCAGCTGCGGCCGATCGCGTCGCGGGCCTGTACCGAAATCTTGGGGCCGTAGAAGGCCGCTCCGCCCGGGTCCGGCACCAGTTCCAGGCCGGATGCCTCGGCGACCTCGGCCAGGGTGCGGGTGGCCTCGTCCCAGACCTCATCGGCGCCCACGTACTTCTCCGGGTCCTTGGTGGAGAGCTCCAGGAAGAAGTCGTCGAGCCCGTAGTCCTTGAGCAGGTCCAGCACGAAGTTGAGCGTGGTGGTCAGCTCGTCCTTCATCTGCTCGCGGGTGCAGTAGATATGGGCGTCGTCCTGGGTCATGCCGCGCACTCGGGTCAGGCCGTGGACTACGCCGGACTTTTCGTAGCGGTAGACGGAGCCGAATTCGAACATCCGGAGCGGCAGCTCGCGGTAGGACCGGCCGCGCGAGCGGAAAATCAGGTTGTGCATCGGGCAGTTCATCGGCTTCAGGTAGTAGTCCTGGCCGGGCTTGACGACCTCGTTGGTTTCGGGGTCGCGGGTCTCGTCCACATGCATGGGAGGGAACATCCCGTCCCGGTACCAGTCCAGGTGGCCGGAGACCTCGTACAGGTTGCTCTTGGTGATGTGCGGGGTGTAGACGAACTCGTAGCCCGCCTCGGTGTGCCGCTGCCGCGAGTAGTCCTCCATCGCCTTGCGGACGATGCCGCCCTTCGGGTGGAAGACGGGCAAGCCGGAGCCGAGTTCATCCGGGAAGGAGAACAGGTCCAGTTCGGCGCCCACCCGGCGGTGGTCGCGGCGCTCTGCCTCGGCCAGCCGCTCCTGGTAGGCCTTCAGGTCTTCCTTGGTGGGCCAGGCGGTGCCGTAGATGCGCTGCAGCTGCTTGTTCTTTTCGTTGCCCCGCCAGTAGGCGGCGGCCGAGCGGGTCAGCGCATAGGCGTTGGAAATCAGCTTGGTGTTGGGCAGGTGCGGCCCGCGGCAGAGGTCCTTCCAGACCACTTCGCCGCTCTTGGCGTCCACGTTGTCGTAGATGGTCAGTTCGCCGGCGCCCACTTCGATGCTGGCGCCCTCGCCGGCCTCGTCGGAGTGGCCCTTGAGCCCGATCAGCTCTTCCTTGTACGGCTCCCCCGCCATCTCGGCGAGCGCTTCGGTCTCGGAGACGGTGCGGCGGACGAAGCGCTGGTTGGAGTTGACGATCTTGAGCATCATCTTCTCCAGCTGCTTCAGGTCCTCCGGGGTGAAGGGCTCATCGACGTCGAAGTCGAAGTAGAAACCGTCGGTGATGTACGGGCCGATCCCGAGCTTGGAGTCCTTCCGCAGCTGCTGGACCGCCTGGGCCATGACGTGCGCGGTGGAGTGGCGCAGCACGTTGAGCCCGTCGGGAGAGTCGATGGTCACGGCTTCGACCTTGGCCCCGGCCGGGATCGGCTGGTCCAGGTCCTTCAGTTCGCCGTCGACGCGGACGACGACGACCTCCCGCCGGGCGCCGTAAAGGTCGGCTCCCGTCGTGCCCTCGGTCACCTGGTTCTCTTCGCCGTCGACGATGAGGGTGATGTTCTGGGGCGCTGACACAGAGGTCTCCTTATGGTGGATGTAAGCCGTTACTGCAGCGACATACTTGGGCGCTGCAAGCCTCTACGATCGTATCCGCTGACGCGAAGCCCGACCAACACCGCCGCGGCGGGGCTACGCGCCCGCTGGGGCCGGCGAGCCGCCTCTGGCCGCGCATCATCCTGCCCGGTTCCCGTGGCTACCGGCCAGCCAGGACCCGGCCGGAACGCGGTGATCCAGTCCTTCGGCGGCCATGCGGCGGGCAAGTTCGCCAGTTCCAAGCTTTTCCTGGCGGGCGGCGTCCCTGCCGGCCGCCGGTGTTGCCGGCCCTCGTCCTGCCGCCGGTGTTGCCGGCCCCCGTCCTGCAGCGGCCCCGGAAGGAACAGGGTGCCCCGGCAGCGGCAGGCTGGCGGTGTCCGAAAGGTCCCACGCCTCCAGCGCCTGCAGCCCGATTCCCCTGGGGCCGGTCCGCCGGGTGAGGCCGCGGATGAGCAGCATCTCGGTGCCGAACAGCAACGGGCCGGAGCGTTCCTGGGCTTCCTGGAAGAAGGTGGCGTCCACGCAGCCGGTGCCGTCGTCCACGCTGATGAAAACCACCCGACGGCCGCCGCGCATGGGCGGTGTCTGGGTGGCCACACGGATGCCGGCCACCATTACTTCGCTCCCGTTGCGCATCTGCAGCAGGTCCTTGGCCTGGGTGACTCCGAGTTGGGCCAGCAGCGGAGCGTAGCTCTCCATCAGGTGGGAGCTGGCGTCGATCGAGAGCAGGTCCAGTTCGGTGCGCACCTTGTCCACCGTGGTCGGTTCCGGGAAGACCGGGACCAGATGGCGCAGCTCCAAGTCCCCCAGCGGCAGGGACAGCTGGCCCTCGGTGGGCTGGTAGCGCTGGGGAACCGGGCGGCTGTCCGGCTGGTCCAGATGGTAGACCAAATCCGTCCGGCTGGCCGCCCGGCCGCCGCGCTGGCCGGTCCGGCGGTTCAGCTCGTCGAAGGCGCCCAGCTGGGCCAGGCGTTTGAGCGCGGGTTTGCCGACCTTGGCCCGCGCGCGCAGGTCGGCCAGCGATTCGTACGGCTGGCCGACGACGATGCGTTTGAGCTCGGCCGCCGAGAGCCCGTAGATGCCGGTCAGGCTCAGCCGGATCCCCAGCTTTTCGCCGCTGCCGGAGGGAACGCGTTCCACCTGGTAGCGGTCGGTGCTGCGGTTGATGTCCAGCGGCAGGATCGGGATGCCCAGCCGCCGCGCTTCGGCCACCAGCAGGCGCAGCGGGTACATTCCCGGATCGTGCTGCCACAGCCCGGCCAGGAACGCCTCGGGGTGGTGGGCCTTCAGCCAGGCCGTCTGGTAGGTGGGCACCGCGAAGGCGGCCCCGTGGGCTTTGCAGAAGCCAAAGCTGCCGAAGGACTTCAGCGTGCCCCACACCGTGTCGACCACCTCCGGCGGATACCCCCGGTCCAGCGAGGCGTTGCGGAAGTATTCCTCCACCGCGGGTTCGGCTTCCTCGTTGCCCAGCAGCCGGCGGAATTCGTCCGCCTTGGCCAGTCCGCAACCGGTGAATACGTCGAAGGTCCGCAGGACCTGTTCGTGGAAGATCGTGACGCCGTGGGTTTCCTTGAGGACCGGAATCAAATCCGGGTGCGGGAAGCGCTCCGGCGCCCAGCCATGGCGGTGTTCCAGGAACGGCCGGACCATATCCGATTGCATCGGCCCCGGACGGAACAGCGAAATGTCGATAATCAGGTCGTTGAAGTCCCGCGGGGCCATCTTGCCCACCAGCTCGCGCTGGCCCGGCGATTCAATCTGGAAGCATCCCAGGGTGTGGGTGCTGCGGATCAGCTCATAGGTCGGCTCGTCGTCCAGCGGGACCTGTTCCAGGTTGATGGTCCCGTCCGCGGCAATGTAGTCGGGCCCGGTTCCGTCCTCGCCCACCGGATGCCGGCCGGCTGCCGTCACGGCGTCCTTGCCCGGATGTATGCGGGCTATTTCCTTGAGCGCGTAGGCGATGGAACTCTGCATCCGCACGCCCAGCACGTCCAGCTTGAGCATGCCCATCGGGTCCATGTCGTGTTTGTCGAACTGGCTCATCGGCAGACCCAGCCCGCTTGGCTGGGTAGGGGTGCGGTCCAACAGCGAGCTGTCGCCCAGGATCACGCCGCAGGGGTGCATGGAGATATGCCGGGGCAGCCGGTCCAGCCGTTCGGTCAAATCCACCAGCAGGTCCAGTTGCTGGTCCTGCTCCACCTGGGCGGAAAACGCGCGCAGCTCCGGCTTCTCCGCCATCGCCTCACGGAACTGGCGCGCGGAGAACCGCCAGAGCTGTTTGGCGATGCCCGAAATCTCCTCCTCCGGCAGGCCCAGCGCCAAGCCGGCGTCGCGGACCGCCCCGCGGGCACGGTAACCGTTCTGCATGCTCATCAGGGTGACCCGCTGGCTGCCGAAACGGTCGAAGATTTTTTGGTAGACGTTGTGCCGCTCTGCACTTTCCACATCGATGTCGATGTCCGGCAGGGTGGAACGGTCCTGGGAGAGGAAGCGCTCGAAGATCAGCCCGTGGTCCAGGGGGTTCACGTGGCTGATGTAGAGCAGATAGTTCACCAGGCTCGAGGCACCCGATCCCCGGGCCGCGGCGCGCACGCCCATCCCGGTGATCATGCGCGACACTTCGGCCACCGTCAGGAAGTAGGAGGCGAAGCCCAGCCGCGAGATGATGCCCAGCTCATGGGCCAGCCGGTCCCGCAGTTCCTTCTCCGCCCGTCCGGACATTCCGCCAAACCGTTCGGCGATGCCGGTTTCGCAGCGCTGGACCAGCTCGGCCACGGGATCCCCGTCGATCCCGATGACGGAGGCTTCGGGGACCACCGGGCGCTTGAACCCCATGTCCCGGTAAGGATCCATGCGGCACCGGTCGGCCACCGCTTCCGTCGTGGCCAGCAGGCGGATGACGTCCTTGCTTCCGCCGCCGGCTGCCTGCACGATTTCCCGCGCCAGGGCCTGCATCCGGTCGGGGGATTTCAACCAGCCCTGGGCGCTCGGCTGCAGATCCGGCAGCTTGGACAAGGCTGTCAGCGCCCTCGCCGAGTCCAGCACATCTGCAGTGGCGGCGCCGTCCTCTTCGCAGTAGCGCACGGCGTTGGTAAGCACTGCGGGAAGATTCAACTCCCCGGCCAGGTTAAGCATCCGCACCGCGTGGGCGGTACTGAGATTCTCCCCCGGGGCACTCAGGTGGGAGACAATTTCCACTGCGAGCGCCCCGGCCGGCAGTCCGCTGCGCCAGCGTCCGGCCAGCCGGCGGGCTTCGGCGTAGCTACGGCGGCGCAGCGCCTGTCCGACGTCGGAAAAAGGACCCACCAGCACCGTCAGGGCCGGTCCGCCGTCCGGAATGCCCGCATGCCGGGCGAGTTGATCCACCGTCACGCCGGGCGTCCGGCGGCTGGCGGAACGCCCGCGGGCAGCCGTGCCGGCGTGGGCTTCCGAGACCAGGCGGCAGAGCGCATGGTAACCGCTGCCCTGGTTCCCGCCATGGGCCAGCACCACAACGCGGCCGGTGTCCCGACCGCCGCCGTCTTGGACGGCCAGGTCCACGCCGACTATCGGATCCATCCCCGTCGCCAGGCATGCCTTCAGGTGCTTGACCGTGCCGTAGAGACCGTCCCGGTCGGTGCAGGCCAAGGCGTCGGCACCGAAGGAAGCGGCCGCTGCGGCCAGTTCCTCCGGCCAGGAGACACCGTAGTGGGCACTGTACGCCGTGGATACGTGCAGGTGGGTAAAGCTCATGGACATTCCAAACAACGGTCGGGTCTCGGGATCGGCATCCGGCGGACTGCCGGGGCGAACCGGGGGCTGACAGAAAGGCCGGCGGGTACCGTGGTGCGGTCAGGCGCTCAGCTCCCGGACGGCATCATGGACGCGGATCAGGCGCCAGCGTCCGGTATCCACCTGATGGGAAAGGTCCAGGGTGCGGATCTGCGACCGGCCGTTCAGCCGCGCCTGCACCCGCCAGATCTCATGGTCCACCAGTCCCGCGCCCCGGCCCCGTTCCGCACGCAGTTCCTCCGCCCACCATTTGCGGCGTTCGTACCAACGCACCGGTTCCGCGACGATGCGGTAGCTCCTGCCCTGCCAGCGCAGCCGGAGCGGCTGTCCGGCAGGGGAACACACAACGTCAACTGCTTCGCTGAAAACACCCATGTCCCAGTCGCCTTTCATCTGGACAACGGGTCATAATCCCCGGCGAGCGCCCCTGCCAACACGCCCGCCGAAGAACTTGACCCTCTTATTCTATTCGAATATGTATTCGAATCCAAGATCAAGCCTAGGTTCGGGCACTGACAAAATCGGGCCTCCCGCCGACGTCGGCTCAGCGCGCGGCCGCACTGCGGCTAAGTGCAGCAGCACGGCCTACCGTGCAGGTAGGACGGCCAGGTGCGTGCCGTGCGGCGGCCAAGGAGCCTAGCCGTCGTGCTCGGCGAGGTACTTCACGTCGCCGACCAGCTTGTCCCACATCAGCTTGGAGTGTTCCGCCGCCTCGGCGGTCTCGTTGTTGTCCTGCGACAGCGTGAACTCCGTGCCGCCCGGAACTTCCTCCAGCGTCCAGACGAGACGGTGGTAGTTCTCGGGCACGTCCTCCCGGCCGGACAGCGGGCTGAAATGCGTGACGACCAGCCGCCGTCCGGGTTCGAACTCCAGCACCTGGCCCTTGTCCTCGTACGCCTCGCCCTCCCACTCGCCCCGCCAACGGATGGGCCCGCCAACGCTCCAATCGGTCTGCACGTCGGTGCCGAACATGAATCCCCTGATGGCCTCGGGGTCCGTGATCACGGACCAGACACGGTCCGGCGGCGCCGCAATGGTCGCCGTCGAACTGGCCACGTACCGTCCGGACATTGGCTTCCTCCCCTGGTTCCCGCCGTGGCGCCGCGGGTGCGGCTACTCCATCCCAGCTTCCGGCAGCCGGGGCCGGCGCACAATGGCTGCGGGGACACCGCTCAGGGAACGATCCCCGCTTCCGGGCCGCCCGACGGCGCTCATGCTGCCTCGTCGATGAGGTCGGGCCCGTTGTTGCGCACGTTGTTGACCTTCGAACTGACCCGCCGCGGGACAAGATGCGGTTCGGGCATGGCCTCCAGCAGCTGCCGCACGTCGGCCTCGGATGTTGTTTCCGGATCCAGCCAGTCCGCATAGAGGCCGGGCGGAACGATCAGCGGTGTCCGGTCATGGATATGCCCGAGCGCATCGGCCGCCTGGGTGGTGATGATGGTGCAGGTGCGCAGCCACTTCTCCGGGTGGTCTTCGGGCAGGGCCGGGTCGGGCCAGTTCTCGAACAAAGCCGCGAAAGCCAGCGCCTCGTCGCCTGCGCCGTGCAGGTAGGTCGGGATCTTGCCGTCCTCGGTCTTCTGCCATTCGAAATACCCGTCGGCAACAAGCAATCCGCGCTTCCTGGCCGCCGCCTTGCGGAACGAGGGTTTCTCCGTCACGGTCTCCATCCGCGCGTTGATCAGGCGGGCGCCGGAGCGGGGGTCCTTGGCCCACGGCGGCACGAGGCCCCACCGCGCCAGGATGAGTTTCCTGGACACTCCCTCGCCGTCGGCCTGCTTGCGGTCGATGATCAAGGGGACCTCGTCGGTCGGAGCCACGTTGTAGGAAGGCTGGATCTCTTCGACGTAGGACTCATCGACGTCGAAGGAAGCCACCAGGTCGCCGGTGCTCCGGGCCATGACGTATCTGCCGCACATGCCTCCATTATGGTCCAGCCGCGCGGCGGAAGCCCGGCAAGCGGCCCGAAACAGCCGCGCACCCCGGCCGGACTCCCCGCCCGGCAGCCGCCGCCGCCGGCGCCGGGAATGACCGCGCCCGGTGCGACGTTGACATGTACACAAGCTTTCAGACCAGAAGGAGCCATCTTGGATTACACACCTGCTGCCGGAACCGTCACCATGTTCTCCACCACCTGGTGCGGGTACTGCCGACGCCTGAAGACCCAGTTCGATGCGCAGGGCATCGGCTACACCGAGATCAATATCGAAGAGGTCCCCGGCACCGCGGAGCTCGTCGAGAAGCTCAACGACGGAAACCAGACGGTTCCCACCCTGCTCTTCCCGGATGGCAGCAGCGCCACGAACCCGCCGCTCTCCCTGGTCAAGGAACGCCTGGGCGTCTAGCAGCGGCAGGCTCCACCGGCGGAATCCGGACCGCGGGCCACGGGGCGCCGCAGTTTCCATAACAATCGTTTTGGAAATTGTGGCGCCCCTCTTTTGTTCCTAGGATGGGGCAGGAAGGCCGACGACGGCCTCGCCAGACTTCGCTAGGAAGGAATCACTCCCGCATGGTTCACAAGGTTCGGGCAGTAGTGGCCCTGGAAAAGAATGCTCCGGTCTCCATCGAAACCATCCTGGTTCCCGATCCGGGCCCGGGCGAGGCGCTGGTGGACATCCTCACCTGCGGCGTCTGCCATACCGATCTGCACTACAAGCAGGGCGGGATCAACGACGACTTCCCGTTCCTGCTCGGCCACGAAGCCACCGGCGTGGTCAGCGCCGTCGGCCCCGACGTGACCGATCTTGAGCCCGGCGACCGCGTCATCCTGAACTGGCGCGCAGTGTGCGGCGAGTGCCGGGCCTGCCGGCGCGGTGAAGCCCAGTACTGCTTCAACACGCACAACGCCACCCAGAAGATGGCCCTCGAGGACGGCACCGAGCTCTCCCCCGCCCTGGGCATCGGTGCCTTTGCCGAGAAGACCCTGGTGGCCGCCGGCCAGTGCACCAAGGTGGACGACGACGTCGACCCGGCGGCGGTCGGACTGCTCGGCTGCGGCGTCATGGCCGGCATCGGCGCGGCGATCAACACCGGCGAGGTCAAGCGCGGCGAATCCGTGGCCGTGATCGGCTGCGGCGGCGTAGGCATCGCCGCCATCGCCGGTGCCAAGCTGGCCGGCGCCACCACGATCATCGCCGTCGACATCGACGACAACAAGGTGGAGCTGGCCAAGTCGCTGGGTGCCACGCACGGGATCAACTCGAAGGAACAGGACCCGGTGGAGGCCATCCGGGCGCTCACCGGCGGCAACGGCGCCGACGTCGTGATCGAAGCGGTCGGACGTCCGGAAACCTACAAGCAGGCGTTCTACGCCCGCGACCTGGCCGGGCGCGTGGTCCTGGTGGGTGTCCCCACGCCGGACATGAAGATCGAACTGCCGCTGCTGGACGTGTTCGGCCGCGGCGGCTCGCTGAAGTCCTCCTGGTACGGCGATTGCCTGCCGTCCCGCGACTTCCCGATGCTGGTCAGCCACTACAAGCAGGGCAACCTGGACCTGGACGCCTTCGTCACCGAGCGGATCAAGCTCGACGAGGTTGAGGCCGCGTTCGACAAGATGCACGAGGGCAAGGTGCTGCGTTCGGTGGTGGAGGTCGCATGAGCGCGGCAATCGAAAACCTGGTCACCTCGGGCACGTTCTCGCTGGACGGCGGCACCTGGGACGTGGACAACAATGTGTGGATCGTCGGCGACGCCACCGAGGTCATCGTCATCGATCCGGCACATGATCCGCAGGCCATTGCCAACGCCGTCGGCTCCCGGAGCGTGAAGGCCATCCTGCTCACGCACGGTCACGACGACCACATCCGCGCCGTCGGTGAATTCCGGGACCTGGTGAAGGCACCGGTTTACCTGCACGACGCCGACCGGATGCTCTGGGACGCCGTCTTCCCGGACAGCGCGCCCGACCACGCGATCGAGGACGGCGACACCTTCGAGATCGCGGGGGCGCGGCTGCAGGCCATCCACACTCCGGGCCACTCCCCCGGATCGGTCTGCTTCCACCTGGCCTCGCAGAACGTCCTGTTCAGCGGGGACACGTTGTTCAACGGCGGTCCGGGAGCCACCGGCCGCAGCTATTCCAGCTTCGAAACGATCATCGAGTCGATCAAGGGCAGGCTGCTGACGCTGCCGGCCGAGACCACGGTGAAGACCGGTCACGGCGATTCCACCAGCATCGGCGCCGAAGCGCCGCAGCTCGACGAGTGGATTGCCCGCGGCCACTGAGTAAGTCCGGGCCCAGTCCCGCACCGCCCGCGCCCGACCGTATTCCGGTTCGGGTGCGGGCGGTGTGCTGTCCGGGGCCGGATCCGGCTTGCCGGCGGTGGCGCCATCGGTTCCAGCGCGGCTGCGGTGCGGCCGTCCGATCAGCCGCCGATGTAGTGCATCTCGACCCTTTGCCCTGGCCAGCCGGTGGCCGGGGGCGCCTCGCGCGGCGCCCGACCGGTCCCGTTTCCGGCGGCCACGCCCGCGGTCTCGGCGCTACGCAGTTCCGAGTAGCGGTCCGAGCGGCCCCGCCAGACGCCGGAGAGCACGCGCGTCAGTTCGCCGTCGTCCGCGCCGCCGCGCAGCAGGGCGCGCAGATCCGTCCCGCCGGTGCCGAACAGGCAGGTGAAAAGCTTCCCGTCGGTGCTCAGCCGGGCGCGGGTGCAGCCGTGGCAGAACGCCTGCGTGACGCTGGAGATGGTCCCGATTTCGCCGCCGCCGTCGCGGTATCTGAAGCGCGTGGCCGTCTCGCCGGGGTACCGGGGTGCCAGCGGTTCCAGGGGCAGGTCGGCATCGATCCGCCGCACGATCTCGGCCGACGGGACGACCTGCGCCAGGTTCCAGCCGTTGGTCGTGCCCACATCCATGTATTCGATGAACCGGACGATGTGGGGTGTGCCGTGGAAGTGGCGCGCCATGGCCGGGACGCCGCCGTCGTTCTGGCCGCGCTTGACCACCATGTTGACCTTGACCGGGCCCAGCCCGACCGCGGCCGCGGCCTCGATGGCCTCCAGCACCGCGGCGACGGGATAGTCGACGTCGTTTATCGCGCGGAAGGTGGCGTCGTCAACCGAATCCAGCGAGACGGTTACCCGGGACAGCCCGGCCGCCTTGAGCGCCTCGGCCTTGCGGGTCAGCGCCGAGCCGTTGGTCGTCATCGCCAGGTCCAGCGGACGGCCTTCGGGCGTGCGGAGCCCGGCCAGCCCGGTGACCAGGTCCTCGATTCCCCGCCGCAGCAGCGGTTCGCCGCCGGTCAGCCGCAGCTTTTCCACCCCTTCGGCGGCGGCGATCCGGGCCACCCGGACGATTTCGTCGAAGGTCAGCAGCTGGTCCTTGGGCAGGAACACGAAGTCGCGGCCGAATACTTCCCTGGGCATGCAGTAGACGCAGCGGAAGTTGCACCGGTCGGTGACGGAGATCCGCAGATCCCGCAGGGGCCGGCCCAGTGCGTCGTCGAGGGTGTGCGGACCGTGCTGCGCTGGCCCGTCCATGGTGTGCCTCCGCTGCCGGGACTCGAAGTCCCCTCCAGACTAGGCTGGCCGGGCGTCGACTACAACGGGGCCGGTTCCGGGACCTGCACGCGGGCCAGCAGGTCGGCAAACGCCCCGTCCGCCACGTCGGCGTAGCCGGCGTACGCCGCCCGCAGCGCCTGCTCCACCGAGTCCACGCCGAGGCCGGGCAGCAGGTCCTCGGCCGCGCCGGCCGTTGCCGGATCCCAGTCCAGGCCGAGTGCGTCGTAACTGGCAGTGAGGACCTCGCGCAGCGGTGCCGCATCCTCCACCACCACGACGGAGGAAAACAGCCAGGCACCGGCCACGACCCGCTGCGCGGTGCCCACCAGCTTGATCCTGCGCAGGGGATCAACCGGGTACGCGCCGTGGATGCTGAACTCACCCGGGCAGTACTCCCCCGGGATTTCGCCCACGCCGGCCTCCAGCCCGGTGGCCCGCAGGCCGCCGGCGATGAGCTCCCCGAACCGGCCGAAACGCTTTTTCGCGCCGGCAATGGCATCGGCCAGCGGCTCCACATGGTCCAGCACCAGGCAGCCTTCGTGGTACGCGGCCGCGCGGCCGCCCGCCTTGCGCACCAGCGGTTCGAATCCACGTTCGCGGCAGCGGCGGGCCGCCTCCGGAAAGCCGGGCAGATGCGCGTCCCGCTGCCCGAACGCCACCGTCGGTGCCGGACGGTACACGCGCATGGTAGGGCCGAGCCGTCCCTGCTTGGCCGCGGCCAGCAATGCCAGTCCAAACTGCAGGTCCGCCTCCGCGCCGAAAGACTCCGGCTGGCGGACCCAGTCGAGCCCGCCAGGGCCCTGCGCCGACTGCTCCAAAGTGATGCCTGCTTCCTGAACCTGCTGATCCGCGCCGCCGGTCGCGGCGGATGCCCCTGCCATTTTACGGCCCGGGGCCATAAAGTGCAGTCCGCGCCGGGGCCGGGCATTCGAGGACCTTGCCACCGTGCCGGACACGGAATAATAGCCATGTGACTTCTCCCCAAACACCGCTCGTGCTGCTCGGCGGCGTCTCCGGCTCCGGTAAGTCCTACCTGGCAGCGCGGTTCGGCCGTCCGCATGTGGAGCTCGACGCGTTTTACCGGGAGATCAGCGAGCACACCGGCGCGTCCCCCATGCCGCTCACCCCGTACGGGGAAATCGACTGGGACCATGCCGACACCTGGAACAGCGGCGCCGCGGCCGGCGCCATAATGGACCTGCTGGAGACCGGCAGCACCCGGATCCCCAACTACTCCATCGCCACCTCCAGCTACAGCGGGCACCGCACCGTGGAACTCGCGGAGGGACCGGTGATTGCCGAGGGGATCTTCGCCGACGCCGTGCTCGGTCGGCTGCGCGGCCTCGGGGCGGAGGTTGACCCCGTCTTCATAAAGGTCTCCCCCATCACGACGGCGGTGCGCCGCCTGGTGCGCGACCTGCGGGAGCACCGCAAGCCACTGCCGTTCCTGCTCAAGCGGGGCTGGGCAATCTTCCGTTCCGAGCGCGCCGTGCGCGACCGTTATGTGGCGGCGGGATTTCGCCCTGTCGCCAAGCGGCAGGTGAAGAGGGAGCTGGCCGCCCTGCGCCGGACACCGGCCGCCCAGCGGAAGTAGCGCCCGGCTATTCGGTCACGTCCCACATCCGGCGCCACCATGGCCGCTTGGGCTCGGGCTCCGGTTCCTCGCGTGCCGCCGCGGCCGCCCTGGCCGCCCGGCGTTCCCGCCAGCGTTCCAGTTCATACTCCACGTCCCGGGTCTTGGTGATCACCGGCGGGCCGCCCTGTAACTGTCGCCGCGCGTTGACCACCCGGGCGTTGAAGTCCTCCAGGATTTCGCGCACCCGCCGGTCCGAGATCTGCTGGTCCAGGCGTCCGTCCAGCTCGGCGTCCTCGGTCCGCAGCAGCAGGGCTTCGGGGCCCAGCCCCGTGAGGTTCTCCCGCTCGATCAGCCCCTTAAGCCACCAGTCGGGGTCATACCCGTTGCCCAGGTTGGGTATCGGTTTTCCGGCGTATTTCAGGTCATCGAAATCCCCGCGGGCCATGGCATCCCGGATCAGGTAGTCCGCGCGCCGGGAGGTGTCCAGCTCCCGGATTTTCCGGTGCTTCTCCTCTTCGGCCTCCGCCCGCTCCTCTTCCTCCGCGTCGGCCGGCCCGCGTTCGCGTGACGCCCGCAGCTCCGCGGCGCGTTCCAGCCGCCGGCCGTTGTCACCCGCTGCCCTGCTGTTCACTCGTCAGACACCGCCTCCGGTACGACTTGGGCCCGATGCTCGGCCACCGGGCTTTTCCTGACATTTTCCCAGCCCCGTTGCGAGCCAGCAATGCGTCGCCGTCGTTCATGCGCCGATCGCAGATTCCCCGGCCGGCCGCGCCGGCGCGCTTCAGGCGGTGGCCGCCGGCGCATCCGCGATGGCAGACTCGGCCGCATGCGCGAATTTGTCGTCCTGGGCACCGCCTCGCAGGTTCCTACCCGGAGCCGCAACCACAACGGCTACCTGCTGCGCTGGGACGGCGAGGGAGTGCTGTTCGACCCGGGTGAGGGAACGCAGCGGCAAATGATCCTCGCCGGGGTTTCGGCCAGCCGGATCACGCGCATCTGTCTGACGCATGTGCACGGCGACCACTGCTACGGATTGCCCGGCGTGCTCTCGCGCATGGTCCTGGACGGCGTTGAGCATCCGGTTCATCTGCACTATCCGGCCTCCGGTGCTGATGTGGTCCGGGCCCTGGTCTCACTCGCCTCCCCGGGACTTGACCTGCGCCTGCATCCGCACGGCGGCGCCGGGGCCATCGCGGACGGCCTCGAGGTGCGACCCCTGGACCACCGGATCGAGGCCTACGGCTACCGGCTGGTCGAACCCGACGGCCGCACCCTGCTGCCCGACCGGCTGGCTGCCGCCGGGATTTCCGGCCCCGACGTGGGCCGCCTGCAGCGGGAAGGAACCTGGAAGGGGGTGCGGCTGGAGGATGTCAGCGTGGCCCGCCCGGGACAGCGCTTCGCCTTCGTAATGGACACCGCGGTCTGCGCCGGGGCGGAGGAACTGGCCGACGGCGCCGACCTGCTCGTGGCCGAGTCCACCTTCAGCGACGACGACGGGGCGCTTGCCGTCCGGCACCGCCACCTCACCGCCGGTCAGGCCGGCGGACTCGCCGCCGGCGGCGGCGTGGGCACGCTGGTGCTAACCCATTTCTCCTCGCGCTACCCCGACCTGGCCCCGCTCGAGGAACAGGCCAGGGCGCGGGCGGGAGGGGCCGAGGTGGTTGCGGCCCGAGACCTGGACCTGATCCCGTTTCCCCAACGCCGGCGGACCGGCATCGGCCGATGAAGCACGCACTGGCCGGTCTTCCGGCAGCCCTGCCTGTTTCCCTCACGGCTCGTCCGGGTTACGGTGGCAATCTCAGCGCAGGGTGGATCACGATCGAAGGAGGCTGCAATGAGCGAGCAGAACCGCCCGGAGGACGAACAGGCCTTGCCGGATCCGGAGCTGAACATCCAGGGTGAAGACCCGCTCATCCCGGATGAGGGCGTCGACGCGGTGCCGCCGGAACTGGTGGACGCCGGGATCGATACGGACTCCGAGCGTCCCGTGGACGAGACTCTGTCAGACCCGCTCGAAGGCGGGATGGCGGACGACCGGCTGGGAGCCCCACTGGAGGATTTCGACCCGGATGAATCGCCGAGCCAGTAGGCGCAAACGAAGCCCCGCAGATTCACTGCGGGGCTTCACTGTTTCGGTAACGGTTTCGGCTACGTGGTCCGGTCGCTGGCTGGCTCTTCCACTGTTGACTTGTCCAGGAAGGCAATCACTTCGGAGTCATCAGTCTTCGTCCAGGTTTCGCGCCCGGTGTCCTTGTCTTCGCGGCGGGTTTCCGGCGTGTCCACGGCTTCCTTGCGGAAGCCCCAGCGGGAATCCCTATTCGAGGCGTAGCACATCTCGAACCTCCTCTTTATCGGTCCCTTAATCGTCCTCCGGTCGCCGTCGGATGCCAAGGGCCGCTCGCTCGAAGATTCAGTGATGCAGGGTGGGCACTTTCGTCTCTGAACGATCGTTTCTGCGGGCCCCGCAGACTAGAGTCTCGTCCATGGCGGCCGAGCAGAAGACAGCGCTCAACAACGGTGTGTGGATAGACCGTCTCGGCTTCGGCACGGCCAGAATCCCCCCGCCGGAGACCGCCGGGCTTTGCTATCGCGCTTTGCAGGCCGGTTTCCGCCACATCGACACCGCTGCGCTGTATGGCAACGAGCAGGGGGGGGGTGAGGCCGTCCGCAAATACACGGCCAGCAGGCTGGCCTCCCGCGAGGAAATCTTTGTCACCACCAAGGTTTACAACCATAACCACGGCCATGACCTGGCGCTCCGAGCCTTCGAAGATTCGGCCCGGCAACTGGGACTCGACTACATCGACCTGTATCTAATTCACTGGCCCCAGCCCAAACGTGGTCTGTTTGTGGAAACCTACAAGGCGCTCGAGCGCCTCTACCATGAGGGGCGTGTACGGGCGGTGGGCGTTTCGAACTTCCTCCCGAAACATCTCGAACAGCTGCTCCAACACACCGACGTCGTGCCGGCGGTCAACCAGATCGAGTTGCACCCCTGGTTCCAACAAGCGGAACTGCGGGAATTCAACGCCGCCCACGGCATCCGCACCGTGTCCTGGAGCCCCCTGGCCCGGGGGGCAGCGCTAAAGGATCCTATCGTGGTGGACCTGGCCCGCGGCCTGGGCGAAACCCCTGCACAGGGGGTCCTGCGCTGGCATCTCCAGTTGGGCAATATCGCCATCCCCAAGGCAACAGGTCCCCGCATTCAGGAGAACTTCCGCGTCTGGGACTTCCTGCTGGACAACGCCGCCATGGAGTGCCTGGCCGGCCTTGACCGCCGGGAGGGCCGGATCGGTTCCCACCCTGATCAGATCAACTGAGGCGAGGAGTTGCTGCCGGTGTCCAGTTGCAGCGGTCAGGGCGCGCTCAGCAGTTCGACGATGACGTCGAGGGCTTGGGTGAGCTGCAGATCGCTGGGGGCGCCATAACCGATAACGAGGCCGTTCTCGGGTGCCCGGTCGGCGTAGTAGGCGGCCAGGGTGGCCAGGCGGACTCCGCGGCGAAGGGCGTCGTTGGCCAGTAAAGGGGCGTCCTTTCCATGGAACCGCAGGACTGCGTGAAGTCCGCCGTCGAGGGCGGCGAGCTGAAGGTCCGAACGGGTTCCAAGGCGTTCCAGCAGCAGGGCCCTGCGATGCGCGTATTCGCGGCGCGCACGCGAGATGTGCCGTGCCAGGCCCCCGGCCTGGATGTAGTAGGCAAGGGCCGTTTGCATGATTCCGGCCACCGGCGTGTCCAGGTCTTCGCGGATCGCCTTCAGCGCGCGGCCTGATTCCCCGCGGACCACGAGGTAGCCGCACCGCAGCCAGGGACTGAGGGACTTTGAAAACGTCCCCAGCAACGCGACGTCGGCTGTGGAGGGAAGCGAAGCAACGGCAGGCAAGGGCATCCTGCGGTGACGGAATTCGCTGTCGTAGTCGTCTTCGAGGACGAGCACGCCGTGTTCGGCTGCCCAGTTCAAAAGATTCAGCCGTTCCTGCACCGGCATCCGGCCGCCTAGCGGGTACTGGTGGCTCGGGGTGATCAGCACGGCGTCCGGCGGCCGACCCAGGGACGCCAGCTGGGCGGCTTTGAGTCCGTCGTCGTCGACGGGCACTGTCTCCACCACGGCACCTGCGGCGGCCATGACCCGTCGGGCCGTTGGATACCCGGGATCCTCGACGAGTATGCGGGGATGCTCTCTGCTGTTGCGCAGGGCTGCCACGGCCAGAAGGAGGGCGTCGCTGGTTCCGGCGGTAATGATGACGTCATCGGGTTCGACGGCCAGTCCCCTGGCTGCGGCCAGGTGCCCTGCGACTTCCTTCCGCAGGGTGGCGGTCCCCAGCGGTGGGGGCAGGTGCGTGGGTCCCTGTTCGGATACCGCCCTGCGCCAGGCCGTGTGCCACTCGCGGTCGCGGAAAGGTGCGGACGAGGGACGTCCCGGCGTGAGGTCGATGATCGGCCTGCTGTCCTGGAGGTGCGGGACTGGGCGTTCCTCGCGGGCAGGGTGTTGAACGTCCGGGCGGAGCACGACCCGGGTTCCACCGGCGCCGTGGCTTTCCAGGAATCCCTCACCGGCCAGCTGCTCGAACGCCCGGACCACGACCCCGCGTGAGATGCCGAGCTCGGAGGCCATCCTGCGTGTTGCCGGGAGCGTGTGCTCCGGCCCCAGCAGCCCACCAAGGATGGCCCGGCGGAGTTGATCGGCCAGTTGGGCGGCGAGTGGAGCCGGCGCATTCCTGTCGAGTGTGAGCGGAAGCTCGGCCTCTCCCACATGGACCTCCTGATTTGATCTTTCTTGGACCTAGTGTAGGACCAAGGCGCTTGCCACCATGGAAACCGCAACCAGACGCCCACGCCGCTGCTCCGCTTTTTCCCGGCCCGGAGGCGGATGAGAGAAGGACTCATGTTTCACGGACTCTGCGCTTTCCCCCTCACACCGATTGTCGATGAGCGCATCGACGTGAAGTCCGTTGCACTCTTGGTGTCCCGGGCCGCGAGAGCCGGCGTGGATTCCCTTGGGGTACTCGGCTCCACCGGAAACTACGCGTACTTGTCTCGGGAGGAACGCCGTGCAGTACTTGAGGCAGCTGTCGATGCCTCCGACGGGGTCCCGGTTATCGCCGGCGTGGGTGCGGTGCGTACGCGCGATGTCTTGGCGCATGTTGAAGATGCCCAGGCGGCAGGGGCTTCGGGTTTGCTGCTGGCCCCGGTGTCATACCAACGCCTGACGGAGGCGGAGGTGTTCGGCCTGTACCAGGACGTCTCGGCGGCATCTTCGGTACCCATCGTCGTCTACGACAACCCCGGCACGACCGGGTTCACATTTTCCGATGCCCTGTATTCGCGCATCGCCGACATGCCGGCGATTGTCTCCATCAAGATCCCGCCTCCCCCGCCGGGGCAGGCTTCTGCACGCCCGAGGGAATTGCGCTCGCTGCTGCCGGAACGCATATGGGTAGGTATCAGCGGCGACTGGGCCGCTGCGGAAGCGCTGCTCGCCGGCTGTGATGTGTGGTACTCGGTGATCGCCGGCGTCCTTCCCGAAACGGCCAAGGTGATGGCGGATCATGCGTTGGCCGGGCGCAGCGACCGGGCCCTGGAAGCGTCGGCGAATCTCGAGCCCCTGTGGTCGCTCTTCCGGACGTACGGCAGCCTGCGCGTTACCGCAGCAATTGCAGAGCAGTTGGGGCTGATTCCGTCACCCAGCCTGCCGTTGCCGCTTCACGGTCTGGACAGTGAAGGCAGCCTGAAAGTTGCGGACGCTATTCGCCAGTGCGGTCTTCGGGCGTGACCCAAGGGGTGACTACCGGCCACGCGCCCGGCCGAGGCACCGATGTGCGCGGGGCACTCGCCCGCTATATCGTGGCGGCCACCCTGGCCCGCAGCGCGGACGGGGGTGCGGTCGTTGCCATCATTCTTCTGGTGGCAACGAGCGGGTCGCCGGGATGGCTGGCCGGCCTTCTGGGCGCCTGCATTACCGCTCCCCACCTCTTTGGCCCCTTCGTCGCCCGGCGCCTTGATACTGCCCCCGACGGTCGTTCCGTGATTGCCCTGGCCTGCATGGCCCACGGGGCAACGCTCGCGGCCGCTGTACTGCTGTATCCGGTGACCTGGCCCGTGATCACGGGAGCACTGCTGGTCGCTTCCGGACTCGTTGGTCCCCTGCTGACCGGGGGCATCAGCAGCCGGCTGCCGGCCATAGCGGGACCGGAAAAATCCAGCCAGCGCCGCGCCCAAGGCTGGGACGTGGCCACCTACGGCATCGGCGGCACCATCGGACCCTCCCTTGTCGCCGCCGTCTCGGCGTGGTCGGGTCCCGCTGTGGCAGCGCTGATCCTGGCCGCCGCCACGTTCGCCGCCGCGGCGGTGATCAGGCTCCTGCCTTATCGCCCGCCTGCCGCCGCGCCCGCGGAGGTGCCTCAGCCGGGACGGACGCTCGTGATGATGCTCTCGTCGGGTCCTTTGCGCCGAACGCTCTATCTGACGGTCGTTGTCGCCCTGTCGGTTGCGGTCCTGCCCATCACGGCCGTAGCCTCCACCGCGGAGCTCGCCGTCGCACCTGCTGCAGCGGGCGTCCTGGCCGCGGCCTACGGGCTGGGTGGGCTGGCCGGTTCGGCGGGGGTGATGATCCGGCCGATGCAGGCCGACGCCGACCGACTGATGACATGGCTTGCGGCCGGGGTAGGCCTAGCCCTGGCCGGGGCTGCATTCGCCGGCAGCTTCCCTGTCGCGGTGGCGGCCTACTCCTTGGCCGGGATCGCGAACTCGTACTTCTTCGCCGCAACCCTGGCCGCCCGCAGCGAATATGCGCCGCCGGAAGCACGCGGCCAGGTGTTCGTGTGGGTCGGAGCCCTGAAGATCACTGCCGGTTCGGCAGGAACTGCTGTTGCCGGTGCCGTTGTTTCGCAAGCCACCCAGTTGCCACTGTTCCTTGCAGTGTCCATCGTTACGGCCGTCGTGGGCGCCTCGGTTGTGGACCGCCGTGCCACCGCCAAGTCCTGAAGAAAGGCCAGATCAACGCACGGCTGCGCCACACGCTCTACGCTGGTGCGGGACTCCCGTCGGCACCGCTGGAATTCACTGAAGGCCAATTGCGGCCAAGCCGGCGGCGCCCCGATGCTTGCCGGGGATGTTTAGGGCACACTGGTGGCGTGAGCGGAATCCCGTGGGTGCTGCACGTCGATCTCGACCAGTTCATCGCTGCGGTCGAAGTGCTCCGGCGGCCGGAGCTTGCGGGCAAGCCGATCATTGTCGGCGGCCGGGGCGACCCCACGGAACGGGCTGTGGTGTCGACCGCATCCTACGAAGCCCGGGCCTTCGGTGTCGGTTCGGGAATGCCTTTGCGCACGGCGGCACGGAAAGTGCCCGACGCCGTCATCCTCCCCGTCGATCACGAGGCGTACCTCGCGGCGTCAGAAACGGTGATGAATACGCTGCGAGCGCAGCCGGGCGCCACGGTGCAGGTGCTGGGCTGGGATGAAGCCTTCGTCGGCGTCGAGACAGAGAATCCCGAAGCCTACGCCCGGCAGGTGCAGGCCGCCGTACTGGAGCGAACGAAGCTGCATTGCAGCGTGGGCATCGGCGACACTCTGGTCCGCGCCAAGGTCGCCACCGGTTTCGGCAAGCCGGCCGGCGTCTTTCGCCTCACCGCCGGGAACTGGCTTGATGTCATGGGCGGCCGGCCCACCAAAGACCTGTGGGGCGTCGGCACCAAGGTGTCGGGCCGGCTGGCCAAGCTCGGCATCAACACCGTTGCCGAGCTCGCCGCGTCCGACCCCCAGGACCTGGTCCCTGAGTTCGGCCCCAGGATGGGGCCCTGGTACGCGGAACTTGGACGCGGGGACGGCGCCAGCGTTGTGGACGACACCCCGTGGGTTGCCCGCGGGCATAGCCGCGAGACCACCTTCCAGCGGGACCTGACCGAGCCCGCCCAGGTCGACGACGCCGTCAGGGAGCTGACAGCGCGTGTCCTTGAGGACGTTGTGGCCGAGGGACGGCCCGTCATCGGGCTGACCCTCAAGGTTCGATATGCTCCGTTCTTCACCAAGACCCATGCGCGGAAGATTCCCGAGACGTTCGACCGGCACGAAATCCTGGCGCGGACCCTGGACCTAGCAGCCGGAATCGAAGCGGGCCGTCCCATCCGTCTCTTGGGCCTGCGGGCCGAGATGGCGATGCCCGACGACGCCCGAAAGGGACATACGCCGACGCGCGGCGGTTGGTGACGGTCCCCGTCAGGCCGGCACACGTTGACCCTGTTCCCGGCGTGCTGCCACACTTGTGTGTGCAGGGCAGGTTGGTTCAAAGGAGACCCTCATGTCACCCATGATCCGCAAGAGTCTGAACGAGCCCGAAGAAACCCGGCCTTTCGAGGACGGTAAGGGGAAACTGGATCTGATCAATCTCGAGTCAGGCGCCGTCGGGCGGGCGGTTTTCGAACCCGGTTGGCAGTGGTCCAAGCACGTCAAACCCATCGCCGGGACGGACAGCTGTCAGGTGGCCCATACCGGCTATGTGTTGTCCGGACGAATCAAGATCGTCATGGACGACGGCGAGGAAAACGAGTTCGCCGTCGGCGACCTGATGTCGGTTCCGCCCGGTCACGATGCATGGGTCGTAGGCGATGAGCCATGCGTGGTCCTTGACTGGCACGGATACAGTGACTACGCCAAGCGACAGGACTAAGAGCGCCATCTCGCGTCGCCGCAATTGGCTCGGCTGACGGCACCTGGGGCGCCTCATCCTCGATTCCTCCTCCCCGGCCCGGGGAGGAGGACGTGTTACTTCTCGGCCGCCTCGTCGAGCATTTCGCACACATCGTGAACGTGCCGAATGGTGTTCATCACGATATCCACTGAAATTGGCTCCATCACCTCCGGATCCTCAGAGAGTTGATTATGGAAGGCCAGCCACCCCCGCTCGAAGTACAAGAACTCGGGTAGGCCTTCTTCTTCCAGCGCCGCGGCATCAGCGGGGCTTACGGGGTAGATGATCGAGGCACCCTTGAGCGAGTCGACGATGGTTAACTGATCGGCCGAGAAGTATTGGAAGCCCGGTCCGGAGATGTCTAGTTCGTCGATGAAGGCACCGTCCGAAGCGCGCGTCAGGTCCACGGTGGCATCGCCCCGGAACTTCACCAGTGTTGACCCGTTCTGCCTAACCCGGGCTTTGTAGTGGACTTCCCGAACGTCTCCGGATTCCAGGGTGACGGTCGTGCCGCATGCCTCGATCTCTATTGGAGCGTAGTAATCGTCGGGGACCGGTAGATAATGCCCCCCGGTGTCCTCGGGCGGCCACTGGGTGGGGGTTTCCTCTTGGGGCGTTGCAATGGCCGGCGCGGTCCCCGCGGCGAGGGCAAAAGCAATGAAAATGGGCAGGCGCAGTGTCTTCTTGGTGATCATGATGGGGCTCCTGGGCGGGCAGGAGGCTTCTCGCTCATCCTGCAGGGAGATGCGTTGGATGCCGTAGTGGCGACAGGTCCGTTGAGAGAACCACGGTCCCTGCGTTCCTCCCCCAGCCAGGCGCACAGTGCGGTCAACCTACGCCTGCGTTTCTGCGACTGTCAACGAGTTCTGACGCAGTTCCACTACCCTCTCTCATTAAGGGTGTATAAAACCGAGCAAAAAGAAATGCACCGTTTCTCCCAGTTGCGAATGGGATATCAGGAGGCAGGCGATAACGTCACATCCAAAGGTGAGTATTAGGGGCGGAAGCGATGTCGATGCCCGAATTAAGGTTATTTCCCGCACCAGATTCTCTTCCAGTTATTGCCCATCCGAGCAGGGGCACCCCTTTTGGTTGTGGGATAGTTCAGCAACAACTGTATAGTCAGTCCATGCTGACTATAACTTCGAGGCTGGATGTCATGAATCGCCTAGGGCGGGCCATGGCCGATCCAAGCCGAGCATCCATCCTCATGACCCTGCTCAAGGAGCCAAGCTACCCAGCCGTCCTCGCGCGCAGCCTGAACTTGACGCGGTCGAATGTTTCCAATCACCTGACGTGCCTTCGTGATTGCGGCATCGTCATTGCCGAACCTGAAGGTCGGCAAACCCGGTACGAGATCGCCGACCCCCATCTGGCGAACGCTCTACAGGCCCTCGTCGAAGTGACACTGATGGTGGACGAAAACAACCCCTGCGCCGACCCGGCATGCCCATTGCCCGGGTGCTGCGAGGGGTCCCGATGACAGCACCGACTGCGCTCTCTGCCGAGCGGCGTTTTGTACTGCACCGCCGTGTGCGACTCATTGTCGCTTCCACCATCACGTACAACGTGATCGAAGCGATTGTCGCGATCTGGGCCGGCTCCATGGCTTCGTCTGCGGCGCTCATCGGCTTCGGCCTCGATTCCATCATTGAGGTTCTCTCCGCGGCAGCCGTCGCCTGGCAGTTCACACGCAAAGACCCCGAACGTTGGGAGAAAGTGACTGTCCGCGCAATCGGCATTGCCTTTTTCGCCTTAGCGGCCTACGTCACCATAGACGCGGTACTGGCTCTCTCGGGCATTGAAAAGGTCGAGCACAGCCCCCTCGGCATCGGTATCGCTTCACTGAGTCTCATCGTGATGCCCGTGCTCGCGTGGTTCGAGTTCCGGACCGGGCGTGAGTTGAACTCGAAGAGCGTTCAGGCAGATGCCAAACAATTGTTGCTCTGCATCTACTTGTCCGGGACTGTACTGATTGGTCTAATTCTGAACACCTTGTTCGGGTGGGCCTGGGCAGATTCGATCGCGGCTCTGGTGGTTGCCGCCCTTGCCGTCCGCGAAGGCATCGAGGCCTGGACGGGAGATGTCGAGTCACCGTTCGAGGTCCTCGAAGAACTCCACGACGACGGCGGCCAAGAAGACCGTGAGTGACAGAGAGCAGGCGCAGTCGGCTCAGGTCAGACAGGGCCTTGAAAATGGTGGCCGTTTCCTTCGCCACGTCGGCACCCAGGAACGTCCCCGCTGGCGGGGGGGCCATCAACACCTGGGCCCCGCCTGCCAGATTCCGGCGGGGAACGAAACCCATGCCCTTGCGGTCAGGATCCGCCCTTTCGCGAGGGGTGCGGGACAACGACGTCGTCCGCCATACGCGAGGCCGCAGGGAAGAGGAGCATGAGGAGGCCGACGCCCACTGCCGCACCGATGATCTGCGCCAGCACGAAACCGGGGACGGAGCTCGGAGCGATGCCGGCAAACGTGTCACTGAAGATGCGGCCGACCGTCACCGCAGGGTTGGCGAAAGACGTCGAGGACGTGAACCAGTACGCCGCGCCAATGTACGCACCTACAGCGGGAGCCGCGAGGATACCCCTTCGAGTGGCAGCCAGGGAGAAGATCAGCAGAATGAGCCCGGCCGTCGCAACCACCTCGCCCAGCAGCGTTCCCGCAGTTGCTCGATCGTTGGTCGAGACGGTCGTACCCACTTCAAACATGGCGTTGGCGAGTACGCTGCCGCCGATCCCGCCGACCATCTGCGCCACCAGATACGTGCCCAATTCCGCAAGGGTCAAGGCGGTGCGGCTGCGCCTGCCCAGAAGCCAGTCCGCGAGCGACACCATGGGATTGAAGTGGGCGCCGCTGACCGGTCCAAACATGAGGATCAGAACCGTGAGGCCCAGCACCGTGGCGGTGCTGTTCTGCAGCAGCTGCAGTCCCACATCGTTCGGGGAAAGTTGCTGCGCGGCAATGCCCGAGCCGACGACGATGCAAACAAGCAGTGCCGTACCGAGCAGCTCGGCGACAGCGCGGCGCCACAAGGGCGGCAGGTGTGAAGTCATGAGATCCAGCTTGACCGAATAAATTAACTCAGTCAAAATTGAATCAATGACTATTGAGCTAAACGGGGACTTTCAGGCGCGAGTTGCAAAACATGCCGCCCTCGCAGACCCTGCCCGCCTGCGGATTGTCGATCTGCTGACGCTCGGAGACTACTCACCGACGGAGCTTCAGGCGGAGCTCGGCCTCCCCTCCAACCTGCTGTCCCACCACCTGCGCACCTTGGAAGCTGCCGGCCTCGCGACCCGCCGCCGCTCGGAGGCGGATAAGCGGCGCAGCTACATCAGACTCACCTCCGGGGCGCTGGAGGGGCTGTCGCCCCGGCGTGAACACGGCGTGCGCCGCGTCCTCTTCGTCTGCACGCGCAACAGCGCACGGTCTCAGCTGGCGACTGCCCTATGGCGGCGCGTGAGTAAAATTCCGGCGACGTCGGCGGGCACTCAGCCGGCAGACCGCGTCGCCCAGGGGGCCATCGATATCGCGCAACGTCACGGCGTCAATCTCGGGAACGCAAGTCCGCGCCAACTGACTGACGTTGCAACCAGCGACGACTTTATCGTCACCGTGTGCGACAACGCGCACGAGGAACTGCCGAGCCTGGAAGGAATTCACTGGTCCGTTCCGGACCCCGTCCGATCGAACACCAACGACGCTTTCGAACACGCCTTCCTCGACATCTCCAACCGCATCAGCGATCTCGCGCCACGCCTGCGCGCCGCCTGACCAGCCGGGCAGAACAAGCGCATTGCAAATATCGACAATCATCAATATGGGGGCCGGATGCTGCTCACATCGACAGGCATCAATGCGGAGTCGGTGCAGCGATGGAGCGGCTGTACACCCAAGCAAAACCACCACCGTTCGAACCACTGGAGAAACCCGTGAGCACCGGTACCATCAAAAAGCCTTCCGTCCTCTTCGTCTGCGTCCACAACGCAGGGCGTTCGCAGATGGCGGCGGCATTCCTGACCACCTTCTCCGAAGGCGCCATCGAAGTCCGCTCGGCCGGCTCCCAGCCCGCTGACAAGGTCAACCCGGCCGCAGTGGAGGCCATGGCCGAACTCGGCATCGACATGTCCGCCGAGATCCCGAAGGCCCTCACCACCGAGGCCGTCAAGGAGTCGGACGTCGTGATCACCATGGGCTGCGGCGACGAATGCCCCTATTTCCCCGGCAAGCGCTATGAGGACTGGGTCCTGGATGACCCGGCCGGGCAGGGTGTGGACGCTGTCCGCCCCATCCGCGACGAGATCAAGACCCGCATCGAGGGATTAATCGAATCCCTGATCCCGGCCGCCAACTAGTCCAACCCGTCTGTCGCCGGCCCCTGCGGACCGCCAGCCGGGCCACCGCCATTAGCCGAAGAGCACTCGTCTCGAGTCCGGAAGGGGTGCCTGACGGGCCGTTGCGGACTCAAGCACAAGGCAGCGGGTTAGCCAGGCCGCACGTCAGTGACCCCGTCCCCGGCAGGGCGTACCGTGTCGGCCGATGCCCCTGCCGAGATCTGCCGCTTGATCTGCTCGAGCTCATCTTTGAGCAGGTCAACGGTGACGCGATACTGGTCGAACTGCGCCGTCCGGCGCCTGGCCACGGAGTAACTGATGCCGGCCGCAAGGATGCCCAGCGGGAACGCCACCATCAGGGCCCAGCCGGACGCGGCAAGGAACTCGAGCGCTACGGGAAGCGCATGCCTGAAGGCCAGGAACTCGTTCACGCCACCGACGACTCCATCAAGAGCGGTGTCCAGTGGGCCTAGAAACTGCCCCACGACAGGCGTCCCGGAAAACGACGGAGCGCTCAGCGGCGGTTCTCCCCCTGTGGACCAGCGTGAATCACGGAAATGGTTCAGGACGTAGATCCCGGCACCCGCATTAAGGGCCCCGAAGAGGAGGACGGAACCAAGAACAGTCCAATGAAGCCTGCGCGGACGCCACGCGCCGGCCACTAGCGCAAAGACGGCGGCCGCACACCAGGAAAAGACGCGGAGTTCGTCGCGGCTCATCCCGCCCAAGAGATCCAAGATATTCTCCGCCCCTCACAGTTGGAATCAATGGTTGTTCCGGTTACAAGCGCGCCTGTCCCAGTCACTTCCGGCCGTTCCCGAAGGCAGCGCCCGCTAAAGGAACGGCCTACCTGAGCGTTGCTCAGATAGGCCGTTCATATTACCCGGAGGCGACCATCTTGCTGGGGCGGCCGCGATCCCCCAATGGAAGAAAGAGGGAGGGAGGAGGACCTAGAAGTCCCAGTCTTCGTCTTCGGTGTTGACGGCCTTGCCGATCACGTAGGAGGAGCCGGAGCCGGAGAAGAAGTCATGGTTCTCGTCCGCGTTGGGGCTCAGGGCGGAGAGGATGGCCGGGTTCACGTCGGTCACGGTGGACGGGAACATGGCCTCGTAGCCCAGGTTCATCAGCGCCTTGTTGGCGTTGTAGTTCAGGAACTTCTTGACGTCCTCGGACAGGCCCACGGCGTCGTAGAGGTCGTGGGTGTACTGCACTTCGTTCTCGTACAGCTCGTAGAGCAGCTCGAAGGTGTAGTCCTTCAGCTCCTGCTTGCGCGCCTCGGACTCCCCCTCGACGCCCTTCTGGAACTTGTAGCCGATGTAGTAACCGTGCACCGCCTCGTCGCGGATGATCAGCCGGATCAGGTCCGCGGTGTTGGTTAGCTTGGCCCGTGAGGACCAGTACATCGGCAGGTAGAAGCCGGAGTAGAACAGGAAGGACTCCAGCAGCGTGGAGGCGACCTTGCGCTTGAGCGGGTCATCGCCGTAGTAGTAGCCCTCGATGATCCGGGCCTTCTTCTGCAGATTCTCGTTCTCGGTGGACCACCGGAACGCCTCGTCGATCTCCTTGGTGGAGCACAAGGTGGAGAAGATCGACGAATAGCTCTTGGCGTGCACCGACTCCATGAACGCGATGTTCGTGTAGACGGCTTCCTCGTGCGGGGTCAGCGCATCCGGGATCAGGCTGACGGCGCCGACGGTCCCCTGAAGCGTGTCCAGCAGGGTCAGGCCGGTGAAGACGCGCATGGTGAGCAGCTTTTCGTCTTCAGTCAACGTGCCCCACGACTGCACATCGTTGGACAGCGGGACCTTTTCGGGCAGCCAGAAGTTGTTGCAGAGCCGGTTCCAGACCTCAACGTCCTTCTCGTCCTCGATCCGGTTCCAGTTGATCGCTTCCACGTGGTGCAGAAGCTTGACCTTCTCGGCTGACATCGCGTCCCCTTCTTCCCAAAGTCTGTCTTGTTCCATGGTGCCCGAATGCCGGCCGGGGTGCGGCCGGCTGGGCCAGCGGGTGGTGGCCGGATGTCCGGCATCCCGTCGGTGCCCGTACGACGGCGGGCGGGCACCCGCCGTCGTACTTTTCAGTTGTCCGGGTCTGCTACAGCATGCAGCTGACGCAGCCCTCTACCTCGGTCCCCTCCAGCGCGAGCTGGCGAAGACGGATGTAGTAGATGGTCTTGATGCCCTTGCGCCAGGCGTAGATCTGCGCCTTGTTGATGTCGCGGGTGGTGGCGGTGTCCTTGAAGAACAGCGTCAGCGACAGGCCCTGGTCCACGTGCTGGGTGGCCGCGGCGTAGGTGTCGATGATCTTCTCGTAGCCGATTTCGTACGCGTCCTGGTAGTACTCCAGGTTGTCGTTGGTCAGGTACGGGGCCGGGTAGTACACGCGGCCCAGCTTGCCTTCCTTGCGGATCTCGATCTTGGAGGCCACCGGGTGGATCGAGGACGTGGAGTTGTTGATGTAGGAGATCGAACCGGTGGGCGGGACGGCCTGCAGGTTCTGGTTGTAGATCCCGTGCTCCATGACGGAGGCCTTTAGCTCCCGCCAGTCGGCCTGGGTGGGGATTTCCACGTGGGCGAAGAGCTCCTTGACCCGGTCGGTCTGCGGCACCCATTCCTGCTCGGTGTACTTGTCGAAGAACTCGCCCGAGGCGTACTTGGACTTCTCGAAACCGCCGAAGGTCTGGCGGTGTTCGATCGCGAGCTTGTTCGAGGCACGCAGCGCGTGGAACAGCACCGTGTAGAAGTAGATGTTGGTGAAGTCCAGGCCTTCCTCGGAACCGTAATGGACCCGCTCGCGGGCCAGGTAGCCGTGCAGGTTCATCTGGCCCAGGCCGATGGCGTGCGACTGGAGGTTGCCTTCGGCGATCGAGGGCACCGAGTTGATGTAGGACATGTCCGACACCGCGGTGAGCGCGCGGATGGCGGTCTCGATGGAGGTGCCGAAGTCGGGCGAGTCCATGGTCTTCGCGATGTTCATCGAGCCGAGGTTGCAGGAAATGTCCTTGCCGATTTCGGCGTAGGTGAGGTCCTCGTTGTACAGCGACGGCGAGGAAACCTGCAGGATCTCCGAGCAGAGGTTGGACATGATGATCTTGCCGTGGATCGGGTTGGCGCGGTTTACCGTGTCCTCGAACATGATGTACGGGTAGCCCGATTCGAACTGGATCTCGGCCAGCGTCTGGAAGAACTCGCGGGCGCTGATCTTGGTCTTCTTGATCCGGCTGTCGTCGACCATCTCGTAGTACTTCTCCGAGACGGAGATGTCGGAGAACGGCACCCCGTAGACGCGTTCGACGTCGTACGGGGAGAACAGGTACATGTCCTCGTTCTTCTTCGCCAGCTCGAACGTGATGTCCGGGACGACAACGCCCAGCGAGAGCGTCTTGATCCGGATCTTCTCGTCGGCGTTCTCGCGCTTCGTGTCCAGGAAGCGGTAGATGTCCGGGTGGTGGGCATGCAGGTACACCGCGCCGGCACCCTGGCGGGCGCCGAGCTGGTTGGCGTAGGAGAAGCTGTCTTCGAGCAGCTTCATGACGGGGATGACGCCGGAGGACTGGTTCTCGATCTGCTTGATCGGCGCGCCGTGCTCGCGGATGTTGGTCAGCGACAGCGCGACGCCGCCGCCGCGCTTGGACAGCTGCAGGGCGGAGTTGATGCCGCGGGCGATCGACTCCATGTTGTCTTCGATGCGCAGCAGGAAGCAGGAGACCAGCTCGCCGCGCTGCTTCTTGCCCGCGTTCAGGAACGTGGGAGTGGCCGGCTGGAAGCGGCCGTCGATGATCTCGTCCACCAGGCGGTTCGCCAGTTCCTCGTCGCCCCTGGCCAGGTGAAGGGCCACCATGCAGACACGGTCTTCGTAGCGCTCCAGGAAACGCTTGCCGTCGAACGTCTTGAGCGTGTAGGACGTGTAGAACTTGAACGCGCCCAGGAAAGTCTCGAAGCGGAACTTTTTCTTGTAGGCCCGGTCGTAGAGCGACCGGACAAAGTTCATCGTGTACTGGTCGAGCGTCTCGCGCTCGTAGTAGTCGTTCTTGATCAGGTAGTCGAGTTTTTCTTCCAGGTCATGGAAGAACACGGTGTTGTTGTTAACGTGCTGCAGGAAGTACTGGCGGGCAGCTTCGCGGTCGGCCTCGAACTGAATCTTCCCGTCCGGACCGTAAAGGTTGAGCATGGCATTGAGTTCGTGGTAGCCCAGTCCCTTAAATGCCGCCGGCAGTTCTGCCTTGGCATCGGCTACGGCTGCGGGTGCAACTGTCGTTTCCAAAAGTGTTCCAATCCTTGCTTGACCCGGTCGACGTCCTCGGACGTGCCCATGAGTTCGAATCGATAGAGAAGCGGCACCTGGCACTTTGCGGCGATCTTCTCCGCCGCCAGGCAGTACGTTGTGCCGAAGTTCGTGTTGCCGGAGCCGATCACTCCACGGAGCAGGCGCCGGTTCTCCTCGAGGTTGAGGAATTTGATGACCTGTGGCGGAATCGAGTTCCGGCCGGATTCGCCGCCGTACGTCGGCAGTACCAGGACGAACGGCCGGAGCGCGTGCAGCGTCTCCTGCTGGGTGCGCAGCGGGATCCGTGCCGCCGGCAGCCCCAGCTTCTGCATGAAGCGGTCGGTGTAGCCGGAGGCGGAGGAGAAATAGATCAGGTCCGTCTCGGCGGTCCCGCCGGTTGCCGGACCCGCCTCACGCCTGGCGGCCTCACTCATCAGCAGCTCGGTCATGGCGTTTGGTTCTGGTTCCGAACGAATCCGCTCATTGGTTCTGGTTCCGAACGAATCCGCTCAGGCTACCGAGGCAGCGGCCTGGGCCAGCTCCTCGATCTTGTCCGGGCGGAACCCGGACCAGTGGTCCTGCTCGGTGACGACGACGGGCGCCTGCATGTAACCAAGGGAACGGACACGCTCCAGCGCTTCCGGATCCTGGGACAGGTCAACGCTCTGGTAGGCGATGCCCTTCTTGTCCAGAGCCCGGTACGTGGCATTGCACTGCACGCATGCTGGCTTGGTGTAAACCGTTACAGTCATGGTCCTTCTCCCCTAATTCTCGGTACGGCGTTCTGCTGTTTTCTGGCTGTGCGGCTGTCCCTGAGAAGAACCCGCGCTCGCTGCCCGCCAGCGGTTCCAATACTACATCTAGTGGACTCGGCCGTTTGGAACCCCAAGATGATGTATTACAAGTATGTCATTCCGTGCCCACCTTCGTCCACAGCCCATGGGGATATTTTCGGGGGTTAAACAGTTGATATTCCGGCCTTTCCAGGGCGCCATCCACAGCCTGTGGATGGGCTGCCCACAACTTCGGAAAGTCTCGTGTCGCCGTTTCGTCGGCGTGTCGCCCCTAGTTCCGGCACCACTAGATGTTGTGGTCCCCGGCGTCCGTCGTTTTCTCTGCTGCCGCTCCCGTACTCGGAACCTTAGCGGCCGCCTCGGACAATCGGCCGGACGATACGGCCGGACCATTCGGGCGGCTCCATGCTCCGTGGTCGGGCGGCTTTCACCCCCTGACTGCCAGTGCAGCACGTCCGGGCTTCGAACCACTCCCCCTCGCGTGAATGCGGCACCCTTAACACAACGCTGTGGCGGCCCGCGGCATTCCTCCAAGTGCGGCCCGCGGCTCTCGCAGAGCCCAAGGTAGGCTTAGCGCAAGGGTGAATGAGCCACAGGAGGGCTGATGGTCAACACGGTGCACCTGCGCACCTTGCTCGAAGTGACACGTCGCGGGTCGTTTGCCGCGGCCGCGGCCAACCTAGGCTATACGGCCTCGGCCGTTTCGCAGCAGATGTCCGCGCTGGAGCGCGAGACGGGCGCCAAGCTGTTCGAGCGCTCGGCGCGCAGCGTGCAGCCGACCGAAACGGCGATGGTGATGTCCCGGCACGCGGCCAAGGTCCTCACGGACATCGATGCGCTGCTGGCTGCCACCGCCCGCAGCCAGGACACCAGCACGCAGGAGGTCAGGCTCGGGATCTTTCCCAGCCTGGCCACCTACGTACTCCCCCGGTTGCTGCAGGCCCCCGGATGGCCGGGCCTGGGGATCAACCTCAAGGTATCCGTCGCCGAGCCGGGCCAGACGATCCAGGGGTTGCGGGCCGGCGGCGGACTCGACGTCGCCCTGGTGTTCCAGGTCGGCCAGGGCGGGCTGGCCTGGCCCAACACGGTGAGCCGGCAATGGATCGGCGACGACAATTTCAGGGTGGTACTGCCCGAATCATGGGGCATTCGGCCCGGGGCTTCGGTGACGGCCTCCCAGTTGGCGGAGATGCCCTGGATCATGCACCATCCCGGCACGGCGGACGCCACCGTGATCGAGCGCCTCTTCGCCAGCTGCAACCTCCACCCGCGGGTGGTCGCCTACTGCGACGACTTCAACGCCAGCCTCGCCATGGCCGCCGCGGGTCTGGGCGCTGCGCTGGTTCCGGAGCTCGCCATGCACAACGGGCCCGACGGCATCGTGGTGCTGGACGTCCCGGAAATCCGGCTGGCACGGAACATCTTTGCGCTGCTGATCAACGACCGGCAGAACGCCCAGCTCGGCCTCTTCATGGACCAGCTGTCGGTGATCCTGCGCGACATGAGCATCACGACCAGGCGCACCTGAGGGCTTCGCCAGGGCAGGCGCCGCCGGTTCCCGCCACAGGTTCTTTCTTTCCCAACCGGACCAACGGTGCGTTCGCCCACAGCTGAATCTGTGCGCAGAATCCGCAGCGAAAAGGCAGGAGCACAGCGCCTTCGCCTTGAAGTACCGGGGGTTTGTAGGAGTTGTGGCGCTTGGCGGATACGAAAAGGTCCGGTGCAAACAGTTTGTTTGCACCGGACCTTCGCTGATGGGTGGAGCTGAGGGGACTCGAACCCCTGACCCCCTGCATGCCATGCAGGTGCGCTACCAGCTGCGCCACAGCCCCTGGAATGGAATGATTCGCCTAAACGGCAATATATTCCGCTGCGTGAATATCACCGATGGTGCTTCACGGAGTGGAGCTGAGGGGACTCGAACCCCTGACCCCCTGCATGCCATGCAGGTGCGCTACCAGCTGCGCCACAGCCCCGTTATCCTCGCGGATTCCGCGCCGCTTCCTTCGAAGCAACTTGAATATTCTATGCAGAGACTCGCACGGATTCCAAATCAGCGGATGGTTCCGGGCGGCCGGCGGAGGATCGGTTCCGGCCGGCAGTACCCATCCGCCCCGGCTACTCCGTGTCCGTCGATGCGGCCTTCGCGTCCAGCTGCAAGTCGATGAACGGGCAATCCTTCCACAGCCGCTCCAGGGCATAGAAGACGCGGTCTTCCTGATGCTGGACGTGGATGACCACGCCTGCGTAGTCGAGCAGCACCCAGCGCCCCTCGGACCGGCCTTCGCGGCGGACCGGTCGCAGGTCCTGCTTGTGCAGCTCCTCTTCGATGCCGTCGACGATGGCGTTGACCTGCCGCTCGGTGGGTGCCGAGGCGATGAGGAACACGTCGGTGATCGCCAGCCGTTCGCTGACGTCGATGGCGACGATGTCTTCGGCGATTTTATCGCTGGCTGCCTTCGCGGCAGTGCGCGCGATGGCGATTGAGCTCTCGGGTGCGGTCATGTGTCTCCTTGGAATGTGAACCAGCGATTGAGCGGCGGCCTTAGCCGCCAAAAATACCGAGCATCATGGCGATGCCCGCAGCGAACGCAGCGGCGCCGAGCACCAGCGCACCACCGACTGCGAGCCTCACCCGGCGGACCCGGTCGAGCCCTGCCGTCCGGGCGTCGAGGGGGTCCAGCCCGTAGGCGCTGGTGGCCTTGAGCGGATGGATGGTGGCACCGCGCCCTTCGGCCAGCGCTTCGGCCTGGGCCAGGATCTTCGATCGCGGCGGTGCCGATGCGGCCGTGTCCACCGGCGTCGGAACGGGTTTGCGGTCCTGCCCGGCCGGCTTCCCTGATCCTGCCGGCACAGCTTGCGTCGCCGCCGGCGGTTGCGGCTTGACCGTTTCGTCTGCCGGCTTCCGGCGGGCCGGAACCTGCTGCCGGCCGGGCGGGGCCTGCGCCGGAGCAGACGGTGCTTGGTCCGGAGCCGGCGTCGTCACCACCGGAACGTAGGATGTCGACGACGGCCGGAGCACGTGCCGGTCGGTCCCCGGGACGGCCACGAATTCCATCGGTGCGGAGGCAATGTCCGCCGCCGGCCGCTCCATGGCCGTGTGCCGGCGCTGTTCGTTTTCGTCGCTGAGCCGCTTCTTGTCTGCGGCCCTGCGGTTCAGGACGGCGGCACGCTCGGCGAGGGCCTTTTGCTGGGCCAGCAGTTCCAGGTCCACGTCATGCGGGTCCTGCTCCTGCCGGGATTCCATCATGGCCACCATGTTCTTGGCCTGGCCCATCAGCAGATCGCGGGCGGCCAGCGCCTGCTCAACGGTCATCTCGCCGGCGTCGACGGCCTCGCGCGCGGCCTCCGAGAGCGGCTTGTCCGGCGCGGCGGCCGGAGACTGGACCGGATGCCGGCCGGTGTCCCCGCTGCGCCGGGCCCGTCGCCCGCCCTCGATCGGCGGTCGCTGCGGCTCATACGGGACATCCGCCGGCGCGTCCGAGGTCCGGGCGCGCGCGTCTGCCGGGGCGGCCGGGGCACCGGATGTCCGGGCCCGCGCGCCGGCGGGAGCGCCCGACGTGCGCGCGCGGCTGCCCGCCGTGGCGGCGGGGCCGTTGGGGTTCCCGGGCCGGTCCCCGGTCGGGGCGCCGGACGTGGGGAGGCGGTTCTCGCGCTCCAACTGCTGTTGGCGCAGCTGGCGCCGGGTGGGAATCTGTTCCTGCTCGGGCGCCGGGATCTTGGGCAGCGCCTCGGTCAGGGTCTTGAGCGCACGGCGGGCCTCACGCTCGCGGGCGCGGGTCTGCGAAGACCGCTCGCCCTGGCGTTCGCGAGACTCCGTCCGGCTGTCGCCGGACGGCGCCTGGGCAACTTCTCCCCCGCCATCGACCGTGGCACCTGCCTGGTCATCCGGTGTCTGGGAGACATCCCCGGAGGCGTTCTCCGGACCCGTACCGGCGCCGTCGCGCTGCCGCCGGATGTCCCGGCGGCTGGGCGGCGGCTGGGATTGATTGCTCATGCTTTGCTGATCACCCAGAAGTAAACGACTGATTTCATTGGCTTGGTTGCAGTTGGCTCAGGGCGACGGCGCCGTCCGGCGCGCGCCGGTAGAGACCATACTTGGCTATGTACTGTACTACGCCGTCCGGCACCAAGTACCAGACAGGCTGGTTCTCGGCCACGCGCTCCCGGCAGTCCGTGGAGGAAATGGCCATCGCCGGAACCTCCAGCAGGCTCACATCCTTGCGGCCCAAATCGTGCAGCTCGTGGCCCGGCCGGGTCACTCCGACGAAGTGCGCCAACGACCACAGCTCGTCAATGTCCTTCCAGGACATGATCTGCGCCAGCGCGTCCGCGCCGGTGATGAAGAACAGTTCCGCGTCGGGACGCCTCGCGCGCAAGTCCCGCAGCGTGTCGATGGTGTAGGTCAGACCCGGGCGTTCAATGTCCACCCGGCTCACCGTGAACTGCGGATTCGATGCGGTGGCGATCACCGTCATCAGGTAGCGGTGCTCGGCCGGACTGACCTCGCGTCCGCTCTTCTGCCAGGGCTGGCCGGTGGGCACGAAGACCACCTCGTCCAGGCCGAAGACCGACGCCACTTCGCTGGCCGCCACGAGGTGCCCGTGGTGGATCGGGTCAAACGTTCCGCCCATGACGCCCAGCCGGAGCTTGCGCCCCGGGTAAGTGAGGTGCAGGTCTCCGGCGTGCGGGGCTTTGACGGGCAGCGCGGACACGAACGGCTAGCGGCGCGCGGCCTGGCCGTGATCGTGCTTGTTCGGATGCTGGCGGTGCGGGTCAACGTGCTCCTCGACCGCCGAGTGGCGCTGTCCGACGCTGGTGAACGCGATGGTAGCGAACATCATGATCAGGAAGGCGGCCATGAAACCGGCGCCGATCGCCCAGGCGGGGACCGGTAGTTCGACGTGGGCGGCTTCGCTGGCCACGAGTGCGGCGTCGAGGACCTGAGACAGCATGATTCTCCCTTGCGGTTCTTCAGCCCGGCCGCGCGCAGGCGGACGGGATATGGCTTCCTACTCATGGTACGCGTTCCGGGCGCGGAACCGTGATTCGGCCGGAGCGGGCCGTCCGGCACATGCCTAGTCGCGGACCTGTCCGTCGCCCTGGACGATCCACTTCGTGGTGGTGAGTTCGCGCAGCCCCATCGGCCCGCGGGCGTGCATCTTCTGCGTGGAGATGCCCACCTCCGCGCCCAGGCCCAGCTCCCCGCCGTCGGTGAACCGGGTGGAAGCGTTGACGATCACTGCCGCGGAGTCGATCTCGGCGATGAACTTCTCGGCGTTGCGCAGGTCGTTGGTGATGATGGCCTCGGTGTGGCCGGTCGTCCAGGTGCGGATGTGCTTGACCGCGTCGTCCACGGAGTCCACCATCGCCACCGCCAGGTCCAGGTCCATGTACTCGCGGCCCCAGTCCTCGTCGGTCGCGGTCTGGGCCTCGACGCCGGACGGCAGGATGCCGGCCACCCGCTGGTCCACATGCAGCCGCACGCCGGCGCCGGCCAGCGCCGCGAGCACGTCGGCCGAGGCGGCCGCGTCGCGGTGCACCAGCAGGGTCTCGACGGTGTTGCAGACCGACGGCCGCTGGGTCTTGGCGTTGAGCAGGATGTCCACGGCCATCTCCGTGCCGGCCGATTCGTCCAGGTAGATGTGGACGTTGCCCTCACCGGTCTCGATCACCGGCACCTTCGCGTTGTTCACCACGGACTGGATCAGCTCGCGGCCGCCGCGCGGAATCAGCACGTCCACGAGCCCGCGCGCCTGCATCAGCGCGGTGGCGCCGTCGCGGCCGTAGTCGTCCACGCTCTGCACCGCGTCGGAGGGCAGGCCCACCCGGTCCAGCGCGTCGCGGATGATGCCCAGCAGCGCCACGTTGGTGTGACGCGCCGCGCTGCCGCCGCGCAGGATCACTGCGTTGCCGCTCTTGAGGGCCAGGCCGGCAATGTCGACGGTGACGTTCGGGCGCGCCTCGTAAATGGCGGCGACCACGCCCATGGGGACGTGGACCTGGCGCAGCCGCAGCCCGTTCGGCAGGGTCTGCCCGCGCATGACGGTGCCCACCGGGTCCGGCAGCGCGGCCAGGTTCTGCAGGGCAGCGGCCAGGCCGTCGATGCGCTTGGTGTCCAGGGTCAGCCGGTCCAGCAGTGCGGCACTGGTGCCGTTCGACTTGCCCTCGTCCAGGTCCTGGCGGTTGGCCTGCAGCACCAGGTCGCGCCGGGCGATCAGCGAGTCGGCGATCTCCTGCAGCGCCTTGTCCTTCCAGGCCCGGTTGGCGCGAGCCATGCGGCGCGCCGCGGTCCGGGACCGTCCGGCGATCGCCGCGACGGCGGCCGAGGCGTCCGGTTTCCGGCCGCCTTCGAGCTCGTCGGCCGGGGACTGGGAAGAGGCTGTCTGGGTCATACCCTCGATTTTAGCCCGTGGGTGCGGCACAGCACGACGACGGAGGTCACGTTACGCTGCCGCCGCGGGCCGGCGCGGTGGTTCAGAGCAGGACGAGGTCGTCGACGTGGATGACTTCGCGCTCGTACTGCCGGCCGAGCGACGCGGCCAGCTCCCGGGTGGAGCGGCCCAGCATGCGCGGGAGTTCGTAGGAGGAGAAGTTGACGAGGCCGCGGGCGACCACGCGGCCGTCCCCGTCGGCCAACTCCACCGGATCCCCCGGTTCGAAGTCGCCCTTGACCGAAACGACGCCGGCCGGCAGCAGCGACCGGTGCTTCTCGCGCACGGCCTGCACGGCGCCGTCGTCCAGCACCAGCCTGCCCTGCACAGAGGCCAGATGTGCCAGCCAGAGCAGCCGCGGGGGCCGGCGGGTGCCGCTGGCCGCGAACCACGTGCCCACGTCCTCGCCGGCCAGGGCCCGCGCCGCGTTCGGCGTGGAGGTGACCAGGGCCGGGATGCCCGAGCCGGCGGCGATGCCGGCGGCCTCCACCTTGGTAACCATGCCGCCGGTGCCCACGCCCGCGGCGCCGGTGCGGCCGATGTTCACGCCGTCCAGGTCCTGGGGCCGGGCCACCAGCGGGATCCGCCGCGCGCCGTCCTTGGGCGGGCCGTCGTAGAGCGCGTCCACGTCCGAGAGCAGCACCAGCGCGTCGGCCTTGACCAGGTGCGCCACCAGGGCGGCCAGCCGGTCGTTGTCGCCGAAGCGGATTTCGTGGGTGGCCACGGTGTCGTTCTCGTTTACCACGGGGACGACGCCGAGGTGCAGCAACCGGTGCAGCGCGCGGTAGGCGTTGGCGTAGTGCTGGCGCCGCATCAGGTCCTCGGCGGTCAGGAGCACCTGGCTGACGGTGATGCCGCGGGCGCCGAAGGCCTGGGTGTAGCGGGCCATCAGCAGGCCTTGGCCCACGCTGGCGGCGGCCTGCTGGGTCGCCAGGTCCCGCGGCCGGCGGGCCAGGCCCAGCGGGGCCAGTCCGGCGGAGATGGCACCCGAGGACACCAGGATGACTTCGCTGCCGGCGTTCCGGCGGGCGGCCAGCACCTGCACCAGGGACAGTAGCGCCTCTTCGGAGATGCCTCCCGCCACCGAGGTCAGCGACGACGAGCCGACCTTGACCACCAGGCGTCCGGCCGTGGCCAGTAGGGTCCGGTCGGCCGCCGTGGCCGGCTCAGCGCGCATCGTCGTCGTCACTGTCTTCCTCTGCGGTCCAGATGCCGGACTTGCGTTCGGCCTCGAGCTCGGCGCGGGTGGCGGCCCTGGCCTCCTTCCGCTCCTGGTACTGCTCGCGCTTCTCTTCGCGGGTGGGCCGGATGTACTCCATCAGGCGCAGGTCCGTGCCGCGGGGGGAGGAAAGCAGTTCGGCGCCGGCGGCCATGGTGGGCTCCCAGTCGAAGACCACGGCGTCGTCTTCGCCGATCACCACCGTGTCGCCCGGGCGGGCGCCGGACTTGAACAGCTGGTCCTCGACGCCCAGCTTGGCCAGCCGGTCGGAGAGGTAACCCACGGCTTCGTCGTTGTTGAAGTCGGTTTGCTTGACCCAGCGCTCCGGCTTGTCTCCGAGCACCCGGAACAGCGGTTCCAGGTTCTTTTCCTCGCGCCGGATGATGAAGCCCCGCTCGTTCACCGAGCGCGGGCGCAGGACGGCGGGGGCCACCTTCGGCGGGGCGGCCTTCGCTTCGGCGCGGGCGGCGGCGACGATCCCGGCCATGGCAAAGCCGAGCTGGCGCAGCCCCTCGTGGGTGGCCGCGGAGACTTCGAACACCTGGTAGCCGCGCTTTTCCAGCTCGGGGCGCACGAATTCGGCCATGTCGCGGCCGTCGGGCACGTCCACCTTGTTCAGCACCACCAGCTTGGGCCGCTGGTTCAGCGGGACCACGTCCCCGTCGGCGCCGGCGTAGCTCATGTCCACGGTGTACTGTTCCAGTTCCCGCTCGATGATCTCGAGGTCGGAGAGGGGGTTGCGGTCGGCTTCCAGCGCCGCGCAGTCCAGCACATGCACCAGTGCGGCGCAGCGCTCCACATGGCGCAGGAAGTTGTGGCCAAGTCCCTTGCCTTCGCTGGCGCCCTCGATCAGGCCCGGCACGTCGGCAATGGTGAAACGGATATCGCCCGCCTGGACCACGCCCAGGTTCGGCACCAGCGTGGTGAACGGGTACTCGGCGATCTTGGGGCGGGCGGCGGACATGGCCGCGATCAGGCTCGATTTGCCCGCGGACGGGAAGCCGACCAGCGCCACATCGGCGATGGACTTCAGCTCCAGGACGATGTCCCGCTCGTCGCCCGGAATGCCCAGCAAGGCGAATCCGGGTGCCTTGCGCTTGGCCGATGCCAGCGCGGCGTTGCCCAGCCCGCCCTGGCCGCCGGCGGCGGCGACGAACTCGGCACCCTCGCCCACGAGGTCGGCGAGAACGTCACCGTTCTTGGTCTTGACCACGGTGCCGTCGGGGACGGGCAGCACCAGCGTGGCGCCGTTCTTGCCGCCGCGCCAGTCCCCCATCCCCGGGCCGCCGTTGGTGGCGTGCCGGTGCGGGGCGTGGTGGTAGTCCAGCAGCGTGGTGGTCTGGGGGTCCACGCGAAGGATCACGTCGCCGCCGTTGCCGCCGTTGCCGCCGTCGGGCCCGCCCAGCGGCTTGAACTTTTCGCGCTTGACGGAGACGCAACCGTGGCCACCGGATCCGCCGGATACGTGCAGGACTACCCGGTCAACGAATGTTGCCACGTGATCGATCTCCTCTGTGCCGGTGGGCGCGAACCGAAACGGCCCACCAGTGATTCTAGTCTGGTTAAAACACCAGTGAGGCGGACCGACGGCCCGCCTCACTGGAAAGCTGTTAGCTGCTTGGATTACTCCGCAGCGGCAGCGACGATGTTCACGACGCGGCGTCCGCGGCGGGTACCGAACTCAACGGCACCGGCCTCAAGGGCGAACAGCGTGTCGTCGCCGCCACGGCCGACGTTGGCGCCGGGGTGGAAGTGCGTGCCGCGCTGGCGGACGATGATCTCGCCGGCGGAAACTACCTGGCCACCGAAGCGCTTCACACCAAGGCGCTGTGCGTTGGAATCGCGACCATTGCGAGTGGAGCTCGCACCCTTCTTATGTGCCATCTGATTTGCCTACCTTTGTTTCTGAAGGAACGTTTACTAAAAGTCAGCCGACCGCTTACGCGATGTCGGTGACCTTGACCTTGGTCAGTGCAGAACGGTAGCCCTGGCGCTTCTTGTAGCCGGTCTTGTTCTTGTACTTCTGGATAACGATCTTCGGGCCGCGGAGATTTTCGACAATCTCGGCGGTGACCTTGACGTTGGCCAAAGCATCGGCAGCAGAGGTGACCTTGTCGCCGTCGACCAGGAGCAGAGCAGGCAGCTCGATGGTGCTACCGGCCTCGCCGGGGACGCGGTCAAGGGTCACGAGGTCTCCAACGGAAACCTTTTCTTGGCGGCCGCCGGCGCGGACAATCGCGTACACCACTTGGGAACTCACTTCTCTAGACGTTTATTACAGTTTTTGCTCGAATACGCAGGCACGACATGACGGCCTGGAAAGCACTGTGCATCCGCGCCTGCGGGTGGAAACCCTTCGAAGGCGTACGCACCGAAGATCTAGATTACGCTATTACGGCTATCAGCCGCAAACCAGCGGGCTCCGGGGGTGCCGGACGGGCTCTGGCGTCATCTTCTCCTGGCACGGGCGGACTGCAATCCGCTCGGGCGCACCTGACAATACTACCGGCGGAGCCGGCCAGGCACGTGCATTTCGCCGCCGCGACACGGCGTGCCTGGATTCCGCTGCGGGAAGTGGGCTGAAGACGGTGTCCGCACCTGCCGGCCGGCCAGCGGTGGCGGCCAGCCGGGGCGGGCACCGGGCAGCCCAGCCGGAACCAGGCACAGCCGCGCCAGACGCAGGCAGGCCGCGGAACCGATGCGGTCCGCGGCCTGCCCGGTATGCGACCCTGCCTACAGTTCCGAGGCCGGTACTCCTACACCCAGCACCACCGGAGCGGCGGCTTCGTTCTTGTCCGCTGCCGCTTCGGCCAGTGCGGACGCGGCCGGGGCCGTGGCGGCGTGGCGGTGGCCGCCGTCGTTCTCCGCCGGGATGGCGGCGTCCACCGTCTGGACGGGAGCGTCCGCGGCACCCTGGGGGCTGCTGGCGGCACGACGGCGACGCGGCTTGCGGACGGCGGCCGGCGCAGGCGCCTGCGGTTCGCCGGTCGCCGCGGACCGGGCGTCACCGTGCGCGGCCTGTGGTTCGGCAGCAGCGCCGGATGTCTCCGCCGCGGCCGGCTCCGGTTTCTCCACCGGAGCAACCTTGGGCTCCGGTTTCTCCACCGGCGCTACCTTGTTGAAGGCCTCGGTGAGGCTCTCCAAGGTCAGCGACGGCTCTTCCGGGGCGGCCGCCGGGCTGCGCACGGCGCGCGGGATGGCCACCGTCTCTCCGTTAATCTCCAGCACGGCGGCTTCGGGTCCGTCACCGGCCGATGCAGCGGGCACGGCGGGTGCCACGCCGGGATCGTCGGCACGGCGCGACCTGCGCTTGCGTCCGGACGGCTGGCCCGACGCTCCGGCGGGCGTACCGGCCGCCGCCGCTTCGGGCTTGCCGGCGCCGGCGGGTTGTTCGCCGCCCTGCTGCTTGGCCTTGGCCGTCTCCGGGTGCTCTTCCGCCTCGTGGGCGGCGTGCGCGGCGGCGGCGATCGTGGCCAGTGCCGCGCGGGCGGCCTCGGCCTTGGCCCGGCGCTCGGCGTCGTCGTCATGGCCCACGGCGGCCGGGGCCTCGGCGGCAGTCTCCTGCCCGCCCTGGCCGCGGTTGCGGCGCTTCTCGCTGCGCGACTGCCGTTCGGAGCGCTTTTCGATGCGGACCTGGTGGTGCTCGGTGGCCGCGGCGGGGCGGCGGTGTTCCACCGGCTCGTCGTGGGTGATCACGCCGCGGCCGGCGCAATGCTCGCACTGCTCGCCGAAGACTTCCAGCAGCCCGGTGCCCATGCGCTTGCGGGTCATCTGGACCAGGCCCAGCGAGGTCACCTCGGCCACCTGGTGCTTGGTCCGGTCGCGGCCCAGGCATTCCACCAGCCGGCGCAGCACCAGGTCGCGGTTGGACTCCAGCACCATGTCGATGAAGTCGATGACGATGATGCCGCCGATGTCGCGCAGCCGCAGCTGGCGGACCACCTCTTCGGCCGCTTCCAGGTTGTTCTTGGTGACGGTTTCTTCCAGGTTGCCGCCGGAGCCGGTGAACTTGCCGGTGTTGACGTCCACCACGGTCATGGCCTCGGTGCGGTCGATCACGAGGGAACCGCCGGAGGGCAGGAAGACCTTCCGGTCCAGCGCCTTGTGGATCTGCTCGTCGATCCGCTGGGCGGCGAAAATGTCCGTCTCCGACGTCCACTTCTCCAACCGGTCCACCAGGTCGGGGGCCACATAGGTCACGTAGGCCTCGATCGTGTCCCAGGCTTCTTCGCCGGAGACCACCAGCTTGGAGAAGTCCTCGTTGAACACGTCGCGGACCACCTTGATGGTCAGGTCCGGCTCGGCGTAGAGCAGCTCCGGTGCCAGCGTCTTGGTGGACCCGGCACGCGATTCGATGCCCTCCCACTGCGCCCGCAGCCGGTTGATGTCGTTCATCAGCTCTTCTTCGCTGGCGCCTTCGGCCGCGGTGCGGACGATCACGCCGGCGCCGTCGGGAACATGTTCCTTCAGGATCTTCTTCAGCCGGTTGCGTTCCACGTCGGGCAGTTTCCGGGAAATGCCGGTCATGGAGCCGCCGGGCACGTAGACCAGGAAGCGGCCCGGCAGCGAAATCTGGCTGGTCAGGCGGGCGCCCTTGTGGCCCACCGGGTCCTTGGTGACCTGCACCAGGACCGAGTCGCCGGACTTGAGCGCGAGTTCGATCCGGCGCGGCTGCCCGTCGAGGTGTGCCGCGTCCCAGTTGACCTCGCCGGCGTAGAGCACGGCGTTGCGGCCGCGGCCGATGTCGATGAAGGCCGCCTCCATGCTGGGCAGCACGTTCTGCACCTTGCCCACGTAGACGTTGCCGATCAACGAGTCCTGCTGGGTCTTGGACACGAAGTGCTCGGCCAGCACACCGTCTTCGAGCACGCCGATCTGGATCCTGTCATCGCGCTGGCGGACCACCATCTGGCGGTCGACGGATTCGCGGCGGGCCAGGAACTCGGCCTCGGTGATGACCTGGCGGCGGCGGCCCGTCTCGCGCGATTCGCGCCGGCGCTGCTTCTTGGCCTCCAGCCGGGTGGACCCCTTGACCGAGGCCACCTTGTTGCTGGGTGCGGTCTCGGTGATCGGCCGCGGTGCCCGGACCCGGGTGACCGTGTTGGGCGGGTCGTCGTCGGCACCGCCGGTGAGTTCAAGATCGGCATCCCCGCGGCGGCGACGGCGGCGGCGGCGCGAGGTCACGCCGTCCTTCTCCCCCGCGGCACCCTCGTCGGCGGCTTCGGCGGCCTCGTCGCTTTCTTCGGTGCTGCCGGCCTCGTCGCTGCCGGTTTCGGCCTCGGAGCGGTTGCGGGTGCGGCCGCGGCGGTTGCGCCGGCTGCGGCGACGCCCGCCGTCCTCGTCGTCCTCGTCCGACTCGCCGGCGGCGGCGGCCGGTTCGGGCTTGGCGGCGACGGCGGACAGGTCCGGGGCGTGGAAGAGCAGGGATACCGGCGAGGAGGGGATGGTGAAGGGATCGGCCCCGAGTCCCGCGTCTGCGGAGGTTTCTTCGGCCGGGTCTCCCCCGGCGGCTGACTGCCCCGCTTCGGGCGCGGCCTGCTCCGGCTCGCCGGCGGCCGGGGCCGTCTCCGTGGCGGCGGGGGCTTCCCCAACAGCAGGGGCGGCGGCCGCGGTGGAACGACGACGGCGGGCGGGCGCCTTTGCGGGCTGCTCCCCTGCCGTGCTTCCGGCTTCGGTTTCCGTCCCGGCGGTGTGTCCGGCGACGGCTTGGGCGGCGTCTCCGTCGGCCGCCACCGAGGTGGCCTGCGTGGCGGCGGGTGCGGTGGTGGCGGGGGCCGTAGCCGGCGCTTCACCCTCGGCGACGGTGAGTTCGGCGGCTGCCGCTGCCGTGGCCTGCGCCTTGCTGCTGCGGCGGGTGCGGGTGGCGGCGGTGCGACGTCGGCCGGCCGGCTGTTCGGCGGGCTCGGCCGCTTCTCCGGCGGCCAGGACGCCTTCGGCTTCGGCGGGTTCGGCGGCCAGGACGCCTTCGGCTTCGGCGGGTTCGGCGGCGGGCTGAGCCTCGGCGCCGTCCTGCGGAACGCTTTCCTGTGCGGCGGCTTCGGCGGCCCTGTCGGCGGCGGTCTTGCGCGGCCGGCGCGTGCGGGTCTTGGCGGGCGGCGCTTCTTCGCCCGGCTGGTCGGCGCCGGATTCACCGGCGGCTGCCGGGACGGTGCCCGGCTCCGCCGCGGCGGCATCTTCCGTCGGAGCGTCCTGGGCGGCCGCCGCTTCGGCGGCCTTTTGGGCGGCGGTCTTGCGCGGCCGGCGGGCCCGGGTGGTCGCCGGAGCGGCCTCGGCGGGCTGGCCGCCTGCGGGGCCCTGGCCTGCGGGCTGCTCCCCTGCCGGCTGTTCCCCGGCGGCTATCGCGGCGTCGGACACCGTGGCCGCGGGGGAAGCGGCGGAGGCATCGCCGTCGTTGTTGGGGCCGGTGTGCGCCGCTGCAGGCAGTTCAACGTCCAACTGGTCCTGCGACGGTGCGGACACAGTGGGCTTGCGGCGGGGCCGCGGCGGTTTCTTGGCTGGTACCTCCGGCGCGTCGACCGGAGAGGAGGTAGCGGGAATTACCTGTTCATTGTCCATTTAAAGTTGTGCTCCAACCCTTGCGGCACCGGCCACATCCCGGTGCCCTTGGGGGCATGTAGCCGGGTATCCGGGTGCCTTGGGCTGCCCGACACCGAAAGTCGTCTTGGTATCACCCGAGCTCGCGCCATCACGTGGGGCGCGGCACACCCGGGGACCAGCGGCGCTTTTCCGTCTGCCGTAACCTTCTCTTCACCGGCAGGGCCGCCCGGCGGATTCCCAGCGCCCATCCGGATTGATGGGCTCCTTGTTCGGGAAGCGTCGCCGACGGACCTGGAAGCCTGTCGCTGGACCAACAGCAGCATGTGGGGCTGCTGTTAGCCACGATCATTCTCTCACACCGGGTGCGATTTAGTGAGTAATGGGCGTTCTCTCCGGCGTAGAATCGAGCCACATGCCCCCTAGCCCGAGGAACACGGTGCAGACCCACGCGCAGACCTCCACATCCCCGGCCGCGACGGCGCCCGGCCAACTCCCGGACAGCGGGGTTCCCGGCGTTGCCCGGGAGAAACCCTTCGCGTGGCTGCTGCTGGCCACGGGTGTTGTCGGCTGGATCATGTCCGGCATCCTGGTTCTGGAGCGGCTGGCGACCTACGAAAATCCGGGCCATGTGACCAGTTGCGATATCAACCCGTGGGTCTCCTGCGGCAAGGTGTTCCTGCACTGGCAGGCCGGGTTTTTCGGCTTCCCCAACCCGCTGATCGGGATCGTCGCCTTCGCGGTTCCCATCACGACGGCGGTGGCGATCCTTGCGGGGGCGCGGTTCCGCCGGTGGTACTGGATGGGACTGCAGGCCGGCGTCACGCTGGGCTTCGTCTTCGTCGTCTGGTTGTGGAGCCAGGCGCTCTACGACATCCACATCCTGTGCCTGTACTGCATGGGCGTGTGGGCCGCCATGATCCCGATGCTGGTGCACACCACGGCGCGGAACCTGGCGCACGGCGTGATCAAGGCGCCCGCGGCGGTGGTCCGTTTTGCCGGCAGCTGGGCCTGGACCCTGACCGCCCTGCTGTGGATCGTGACCGCCGGGACGATCTTCCTGGCCTTCATCGACGCCTTCCTGGGCTGACCGGAATCGTCTTCCCGGGCTGACCGGGACAGCTTGGACTCCCCGCGATTGCCTTCCAGGGCTGAACCCGGATAAACCAGAGGCCGCGTCCCCGTCGGGGGACGCGGCCTCTGCTGCTTCAGGGGTCTAGGAGAACCAGATCCCGATCTCGCGCGCGGCGGACTCGGGCGAGTCGGAGCCGTGCACGAGGTTTTGCTGCACCTTCACGCCCCAGTCGCGGCCGAAGTCGCCGCGGATCGTCCCGGGGGCGGCGGTGGTGGGGTCGGTGGTCCCGGCCAGCGACCGGAAGCCCTCGATTACCCGGTGCCCCTCGAACACGGCGGCGGCGACCGGGCCGGAGAGCATGAACTCGACCAGCGGCTCGTAGAACGGCTTGCCGACGTGCTCTTCGTAATGCTGTTCCAGCAGTTCGCGGGTGGCGTTGACCAGCTTCAGTTCGACCAGCGTGTAGCCCTTGGCCTCGATGCGGGCCAGGATGCTGCCGGTGAGACCGCGGGACACGCCGTCAGGCTTGACCAGTACCAGTGTGCGTTCAACGCTCACAATTTCTCCTCATTCGCTTCACGATTAGCTCCGAAAACCCCGTTCAATCCTAACGGGACGCGCTGGCAGCGCAGGTCAGCGCCCGGCGTCGTCCGCAGCGCCGGCCTCCGGGCCACCGGCGGTTCTCTCCGCGGCGCCGGCCGCGGTGGCGTCCCCGGTGCCGGCCCCCGTGCCATGCCGGCGTTCCCATTCCGCCTGTTCCGCGTCGCGCTGCGCGTTCTCACGGTCCAGCCGGCCGCCCGTGCGCACGGCGTACCACCAGGACAGCGCGAACAGCACGCCGACGACGAACATCACCGGTTCGACGATGCCGGTGGCGATCAGGAGCACCTGCATCGCCCAGCCGATGGCGTAGCCGGACGGGCGGCGGAGCAGGGCACAGCAGAGCACGAGCAGGACGCTCAGGCCGATCCCGAGCCCGAGGATCAGCGCCGGCGGCACGTCGTCCCGGTAGAGCCCGAACACCACCAGCGTGGCGAAGAAGGCGACGAAGGCTTCCAGCAGCAGCACGGTGGAGGCGAACATCGTCTTGATCGAGCGCCGTTTTTTCGGCATGTCCGGACGCCACTCGCGCTGGGCTTTGGTCAGTTTGGCCATGGATCTTGTTACTTTCCTAGCAGGATGCGGGCGTCGGCGACCAGGGTAATGGACCCGGTGATCAGCACGCCGCCGGCGAGGTCGTTGTCGGCTTCGGCCCGCCCGACGGCCCATTCGATCGCGTCGTCGAGCCGGGGCGCGATGTGCACGGCGTCCTCGGGGAAACCGGCGGCCATGGCATCCTCGGCCAGTTGCTCGGCGGGAATGGCCCGCGGTGAGTTGGACTCGGTGACGCAGATTTCGTCGGTGAGGTCGCTGAGCTGCTCGCGCAGCTGTGCCAGCAGGCCGACGGCGTCCTTTTCCTGCAGGACGCCGACCACCGGGATGAGCTTCGTGAAGTTGAACGCCTCCAGGATGGCCTGCGCGCTGGCCTTCATCCCGTCGGGGTTGTGGGCGGCATCCACGATGATCGTCGGCGCTGTGCGCACTACTTCCAGCCGGCCCGGCGAGGTCACCTCCAGGAACGCCTCGCGCAGGACTTCCACGTTGAGTTCCTTTTCGCCGCCGCCGAGGAACGCTTCCAGCGCGGCCACGGCGACCGCCGCGTTCTGGGCCTGGTGCGCGCCGTGCAGGGGCAGCAGCAGGTCCTGGTAGCGGCCTGCCAGCCCGTTGATGGTCAACTGCTGGCCGCCGACGGCGACCTTGCGGGACTCGACGCCGAACTCCACGCCTTCGAAGCGGAAGGGCACCTGAAGGTCCCGCGCCTGTTCCAGCAGCACCTGGGCTGCGTCCAGTGGCTGGGCCGCGCTGACCAGGTAGCCGCCGCGCTTGATGATCCCGGCCTTCTCCCGGGCAATGTCCTCGGTGGTGTCGCCGAGCAGGTCGGTATGGTCCAGCGAGATCGGGGTGATCACCGAGACCTGGCCGTCCACCACGTTCGTGGCGTCGGTGATGCCGCCCAGGCCAACCTCGATCACCGCCACCTCCACCGGCTCGTCGGCGAAGATGGCGATGGCCAGGATGGTCACGCACTCGAAATAGGTCAACCGGGGCGCGCCCTCGGCGTCCAGTTCCTGGTCGACGATTTCCAGGTACGGCCGGATTTCGTCCCAGACCCGCACGAACGTCTCGTCGGCAACGGGCTCGCCGTCGATGCTGATCCGTTCGGTCACCTTGGACAGGTGCGGGCTGGTGTAGCGGCCGGTCCGCAGTCCGTGCGCCCGCAGCCCGGCCTCGATGATCCGGGCCGTGGACGTCTTGCCGTTCGTGCCGGTCAGGTGGATGCTGGCGAAGGCCTTGTTCGGTTCGCCGAGGATGTCCATCGCCCGGAACAGCGGTTCCATGCGCGGTTCCATCTTGTTTTCCGGGGCGCGGCCCAGCAGTTCCGCGTAGACGCTCTCGACGCCGAATTCATCACTCATGGTTTGGTGTCCCTTCAGGATCCGGCTTTTTCCACGGACACGGCGTCGCCGTCCCCGGCGACCAGGACCAGGTCCACGGTGAGGGTTTCCTGCGAGACGAGCCCCTGGTGCAGGGTCAGCGCGTCCAGGACGGACTGGTCCGCCGTCACCGTGGTGCGGATGCGGTCGCTGACCACCAATCCGGCATCCTTGCGTGCCTGCTGGATGGTGCGCACGTAGTCGCGGGCCACGCCTTCGGCCTCCAGTTCGGCGGTCACGGTGGTATCCAGCACCAGGAACCCGCCGCCGGGCAGCATGGTCACCGCCGCGCCGGCCGCGGCGTCCCCGGACACGACGGTTTCCAGGGAGTACTCCGACGGCTCGAGCAGCAGTCCCCCGGCGGTGACGGCGCCGGCGTCGTCCACCGACCAGTCACCGGACTTGGCGGCCTTGATGGCCTGCTGCACATTCTTGCCCAGCCGCGGGCCGGCCGCACGGGCGTTGACCACCAGCTTCTGCGAGATGCCGAACTCTTCCGGGGCGGCGTCGGCGGCGTCGATCAACCGGACCGACTTGATGTTCAGCTCGTCCTGGATCATCACGGCGTACTGGCCGGAGAGCCGCTCGGCGCCCGGCACCACCACGGTCAGCGAGGCCAGCGGCAGCCGCACGCGCAGGTTCGCGGCCTTGCGCAGGCTCGAGCCGGAGGAGCAGATCTGCCGGGTGGCGTCCATCAGTTCCACGAGTTCGGCCAGCTGCGGGAACTCGCCGGCGTCGGGCAGGTCAGTCAGGTGGACGGAACGCCCGCCGGTCAGCCCGCGCCAGATCTCCTCGGTGACCAGCGGCAGCAGCGGGGCCGCCACGCGGCAGACTGCCTCCAGCGCGGTGTAGAGCACGTCGAACGCGTCGCGGTCCTCGTCGAAGAACCGCTGGCGGGAGCGGCGGACGTACCAGTTGGTCAGGGTGTCCAGGTACTCGCGCAGCGCGTCGCAGGCGCCGGAGACGTCGTAGGCATCGAGCGCGGCCGTCATGTCGCGGACCAGGTCCCCGGTGTTGGCCAGGATGAACTGGTCCAGGGACTCCATGCCCTTGATCCGTTCGGTATCGCCGAGGACGGAGACGGCCTCATGCCCTGCCCCGTTGTTCGCGGAGTTGGTGTAGAGCTTGAAGAAGTGCCACACGTTCCACAGCGGCAGCATCACCTGGCGGACGCCGTCGCGGATGCCCTGCTCGGTGACGATCAGGTTGCCGCCGCGCAGGATCGGGGAGGCCATCAGGAACCAGCGCATGGCGTCGGAGCCGTCGCGGTCCAGGACCTCGGACACGTCCGGGTAGTTGCGCAGGCTCTTGGACATCTTCTGCCCGTCGGAGCCGAGCACGATGCCGTGGCTGATCACGTTGCGGAAGGCCGGGCGGTCGAACAGCGCGGTCGCGAGCACGTGCATGGTGTAGAACCAGCCACGCGTCTGGCCGATGTACTCCACGATGAAGTCGGCCGGGTTGTGGCTGTCGAACCAGTCCTTGTTCTCCATCGGGTAGTGCACCTGGGCGTAGGGCATCGAACCGGAGTCGAACCAGACGTCGAGCACGTCCTCCACGCGGCGCATCATGGACTGGCCGGTCGGGTCGTCCGGGTTGGGCCGGACCAGCTCATCGATGTACGGGCGGTGCAGGTCGACCTCGCCGTCGTGGTTGCGCGGCAGGGTGCCGAACGCTTCCTCCAGCTCGGTTAGCGAGCCGTACACCTCGCGGCGCGGGTAGTCCGGGTTGTCCGATTCCCACACCGGGATGGGCGAACCCCAGAAGCGGTTGCGGCTGATGGACCAGTCGCGGGCGTTCTCCAGCCACTTGCCGAACTGGCCGTCCTTGACGTTTTCCGGGATCCAGTTGATCTGCTGGTTCAGCTCGACCATGCGGTCCTTGAACTTGGTGACCTCCACGTACCAGGAGGAGATGGCGCGGTAGATCAGCGGCGTGCGGCAGCGCCAGCAATGCGGGTAGCTGTGCTCGTAGCTGGCCTGGCGGACCAGCCGGCCGTCGGCCTTCAGCACCCGGGTGATCGGCTTGTTCGCCTCGAACACCTGCACGCCGGCGATCTCGGCCAGCGGGCCCTCGGCGAAGTAAGGCAGGAACTTGGCGCCCTCGTCCACGGAGACGATCACGGGGATGCCGTTGTCTTCGCAGACCTTCTGGTCGTCTTCGCCGAACGCCGGCGCCTGGTGAACCAGGCCCGTGCCGTCGGTGGTGGTCACGTAGTCGGCCACGACGATCTGCCAGGCGTTCTGCATGCCCCACTTTCCGGCGTCCGCGTAGTGGTCCCAGAGCGGCTCGTAGCGCAGCCCGGCCAGCTGGGAGCCCAGGTACGTGGCCGCCACCGCCTCGGTGGCGGCAGCGGCGTCGTCGTACCCCAGGTCCTTGGCGTAGGAGCCCAGCAGGTCCTCCGCCACCAGGAACTTCTCCCCCGCGGCCTGCGTCCCGTTGGGGCCGGCCGGCAGCACCGCGTAGCTGATCTCCGGCCCGACGGCGAGGGCTGCGTTGGTGGGCAGCGTCCACGGCGTGGTGGTCCAGGCGAGCGCGTTGACGCCGGCAAGCTCCGCCGCCAGCGCGTTGTCCGACCCGTCGGCGCGGATCGGGAAGGTGACCGTGACCGTCTGGTCCTGGCGCATCTTGTAGACGTCGTCGTCCATCCGCAGCTCGTGGTTGGACAGCGGCGTCTCGTCCCGCCAGCAGTACGGCAGCACGCGGAAGCCCTGGTAGGTCAGGCCCTTTTCGTGCAGCTGCTTGAAGGCCCAGAGGACCGACTCCATGTACTCGACGTTGAGCGTCTTGTAGTCGTTCTCGAAATCCACCCAGCGGGCCTGGCGGGTGACGTAGTTCTGCCATTCGTCGGCGTACTTCATCACGGAGGTGCGGCAGGCGTCGTTGAACTTGTCGATGCCCATGGACAGGATCTGCTGCTTGTCCGTCATGCCCAGCTGCTTCATGGCCTCCAGCTCGGCCGGCAGCCCGTGCGTGTCCCAACCGAAGCGGCGCTCCACCTTGTGGCCGCGCTGGGTCTGGTAACGGGCCACCAGGTCCTTGACGTACCCGGTGAGCAGGTGGCCGTAGTGCGGCAGGCCGTTGGCGAAGGGCGGGCCGTCGTAGAAGACGAACTCGTTGCTGCCGTCGCTGCCGGCGTCGCGGGCATCGACGGAGGCCTGGAAGGTGCCGTCCTGCTGCCAGTATTTGAGCACCAACTCCTCGATCTCGGGGAACTTAGGCGAGCTCTCGGCAGCGGCAGCGCCGGCGGTGGAAGCCTTGGGATAGATCTGTGGCATGTTCGTCATCCTGGAAAGACAGCTCGGCAAGTGTGGGTACTTCTGCGAGGACGTGCCCTGCTCCGGTGCCTCCGGTGCGGCTGAAAAAGCCTCACCGTGCTGCCGGGGCGGAACCCGCGGTACCACCTCACTTGCCGGCCTGACGCGCCGAAACCGGCGCAAAGGGACAGCCACTCATTCGCTGCTGTGACGGGCATACCCGTCCGGTTCTACTGGGCCCAGGATGTTGGCCTGGGCTGTTCTTCCGGAAGCTCACCGGTGATGGCCGGGTCAGCGCTGATGACTCAAGTTTACGGCCCTGGCGGCGCGGCTGTCGAAACGCGGGCGAAATACGTGCTGGAGATGAGACCGTCCACTCCCTGCGTGGCAAACATCTTCATGCCCAGGGAGCCTACTTCTTAGCGCCGACGCATGCGTTCAGATCTTGATGGGCGGGATTGTTAGAATGGCGCTTCATTGCCGCCAGCCTTCTTCAGTTCCGCCAGGAGCTTCCCAAATATCTGCGGGGCGCCTTTCGCTGAACGGAATGCGAGATTCCGCAGTTCAACGAGTCTCTCGCCGGCAGTCCAGTCCCGATCTTCACTTACAGGCTCTGATTCGAGTCTCGCGATTTCTGTGGTGACATCATTCTCACGGATCCTGACACCCAAGAAGTAAGGGATTCGGCCGTCCTCGTCCACAGATCCGATCTCGTATGAGCTGTCTCCGACGACGGCTATCGCACTATCATCCTGCTCCGACCAATTCAGGACATTGGAGCGAGTTGCTGCCATGAGCTCCGTCACGAGCTGCATCCACTCATCTTCTTCGAACATCAGGGTCCTCCTGCAACTTGTAGCGTATCTGGGCAACGACACCCGCCAATTCACTGGACAGCTTTCCTATTTCTGCCGAAATAGCCTTAGCTGTGCGGGCGACGTCTGGATTTTGCTTGCCAGCAAGCGATTGCTTAACGTCGAGCGCTCGACCACCTGCGACTTTCACTCTTTCAATGAGCTTCGCCGCTCCCTCCTCGATGTTTTCGAGAAGAGATGCAATTTCATGGGCTGCATGCCCAAATCTGACCAGGGCGCGCTGAGCTGCTTCGGCTTCGTTGGCACTTATTGCGAGGTCCAAATCAGCCTGCAGATCCCGAAGCACCGGCATGGCCGCGGACAAAGCGTCCCCGCTGAGCTTCACTTGGGCCGCACCCAAGGCCTCGGTAGCCGCAGCCGCTGCTTTTCGCGTTCGGGATAGCTGAATGAAGGCTACGAGGAAACCAATAGCAGTTCCCACCAGACCCAACCAATCCCACCACCCCGGCCCGTCCAATCGCTGTCACCTCAAATAATAGATTTGGTCCTGGTTGTTCGCTTCTCAGGAACCTTTTGAGAAGGACCCTACTGCATAGAGTCTGAGGTTGCTTTATTGCTGCTCATTTATTTCAAGGAGTGTGCAATCCGGCGCTCATCTCCGCGACCTCCACAAAGGAACGATTGAACTCCGGAGCGACAAATCGGTCTGCCACCTTTAAGAAGGTGAGGCGGCACATTGAAACTATTGTGCGCTCTTTTAGACTCCGCTTGTAGTTGCCTCCGTCCACTCCCCAGCGTTGGACAGTCAGGAACGCGCTCGCTCGCGCTGCAATGGCACCACTTTATTCCGTTCGGAACACGTCTCAGGCAGAAACTTCCTGTTGTGCCCGAAACGGTAAGGCTACCGACCGGAAGTGCTACTTCCGAATCAGCTTGTGCGCGGCGGCCTGGGCCACGGGACGCATGACGATCTGGTCAAGGTTGACGTGATGCGGCAGGTTGAGCGAGTACGCCACGACGCCGGCTACGTCCTCGGCCAGCAGCGGTTTCTCCACACCGGCGTAGACGTTCTCGGCCGCTTGCCGGTCACCGCCGAGCCGGTTCAGTGAGAACTCCTCCGTCTGCACCAGGCCGGGCAGGATGTCGATCACGCGCACGTTGTGTTCCGCTTCTTCCAGGCGCAGGGTATTGGCCATCGAGTGCTGGGCGAACTTGGCTGCTACGTAGCCTCCACCGCCTTCGTAGGCCACCAGCCCGGCCGTTGACGTCAGCAGCACCACCGATCCCTCGCCGTTAGCGCGCAAAGCCGGAAGAAATGCCTGGATCATGCGCAGGGAGCCGAGGACGTTGACCTCGTACATCTTCTGCCAATCGGCCGGCTTTCCCTCCCCGATGGTGTCCACGCCGAATGCTCCCCCGGCGATGTTCACCAGCGCGTCGATCCCTCCGTCGGACAAGACGGTAGCTGCGAGCCGGTCCACTGAAGCTTGGTCGGTCACGTTCGCGGGCATGGCGAAGGCGCCGGTCTCCCGGGCGAGGGCGGCCAGCCGCTCGGCGCGGCGGGCAACTGCCACCACGTCCCAGCCGCTTCCCTGCAGCGCCCGAACGGTAGCTGCCCCGATACCCGAACTTGCTCCGGTGACTATTGCGCGCCTGGTCATGAACCACAGCGTAGCGGCAGACGAAGAAAGTGGTTCAGGCGTGGCATTCACCGCGCGACTTCGGGCGACTTCACCGCTCGACGGTGAGCGGTCTAAGGGGGACCGCGCAGGCCGCCCTTTCCAGTTGGCCGCCGGCAACCGTGGCGGCTCTGTTGTTCCGGCCGGTGTCATCGCACCAGTCGATGTGACGGGGCATGGCCGTCACAGCCGCCTCGCCCGCGGCCGCTTGTTCGGGGATGACGAACGCGTAGCTGAAGCCGCCGCCGTCGTTCATAGGGGCGGTGGCGTTGACGATTTCCGCTCCCGACGCGTCCACCACTGTCACCTCGATCTGCGCATTGCTGCCGTAGCGGGGATTGCAGTCGGCGTCGGCAGCCGCCACGGTGACGGTCTGTCCTGGCCGGGCATCCGTCGGACTGACTGAATATTCCGGCGGGAGACACGGAGGGGCCGCGCCAGGCCCCGCGTAAGCACCGCACCCCGGCACCGAAGCGGCCAAGGCCGCAGCAGCCGGCAGCGCGAAGGCGGCGAGGCCCCCGGCACGGTGCCTCGTGGCCGGAGGCGCCCCGCCGTCGCCCCTGCCTTCGCCACTTGTGCCCCGGCTGTTCCTTGCGCCCCGGGTGTTCCGCGGTACGTCAGCCGGATTCCACACCGAGGTGCTCCAAAATCATCCCGCGCAGCACCACTGCCTGATTGTGCTCCTTGTCCTTGGCCCCGTACAGCAGGCAGAGCTTGGGCTGCTCGCGCGCCAGCTCCACCAGCCGCTCCAGCGCCTCCGAACCGTCCAGTTCCTGCCGGTACGCCACGGCAAAGGCGTCGAATTTCTCCGGCCGGTGGCTGAACTCCTTGCGCAGCTCGGCCGAGGTTCCCGCCTCCTTCAGCCACAGGTCCACCCCGGCGCCCTCCTTCTTGATGCCCCGCGGCCAGATCCGGTCCACCAGCACCCGGTAGCCGTCGCCGTCGTCGGCGGGTTCGTAGACGCGCTTGATGTGAACGTTCGCCATGGGCGCATCCTACGCATTCACCCGCTGCGGCGGGTAGGTCTGCACGCCGTCCCCGGCCCTAGCGGCGAGCCGGGGCAATCAGGTGCTGCGCCGCCGTCGTGCAGAATCTTCATTCCCTGCCCGGCATGAAAGAATGGCCAGCATGGCAGAACATACCCCGGGCACAGACACGCCCGTTACCGTTAACGTTCCCGACAAGCCCGCCCTCGAAGGCCTTGAGGATGCCCTGACCCGGCGCTGGCGCGAGGAGGGGACCTACAAGTTCAATCCCGAGACCACGCGGGAGCAGGTCTACTCGATCGACACTCCCCCGCCGACGGCTTCGGGCTCGCTGCATGTGGGACACATGTTCTCCTACACCCAGACCGACGTGCTGGCCCGCTATCAGCGGATGCGCGGCAAGAACGTGTTCTACCCGATGGGCTGGGACGACAACGGCCTGCCCACCGAGCGCCGGGTGCAGAACTACTACGGCGTCCGCTGCGACCCGTCGGTGGCGTACGACCCGGACTACCAGCCGCCTGCCACGCCGGCGAAGAACCAGCGCGATTTCGACGTCGTCTCGCGCCGGAACTTCATCGAGCTCTGCGAAACCCTGGCCGTGGAGGACGAGAAGGTCTTCGAGAACCTCTTCAGCACCCTTGGCCTGTCGGTGGACTGGGATCTGACCTACCGGACCATCGATGACGTGTCCCGCTCCGTTTCCCAGCGTGCCTTCCTGGCCAACCTGAACTCCGGCGACGCCTACGTGGCCGAGGCCCCCACGCTCTGGGACGTCACGTTCCGCACCGCCGTGGCGCAGGCCGAGCTCGAGGACCGGGAGATGCCCGGCGCCTACTACCGCTACGCGTTCGAAACCGCCGACGGCGAAAAGGTCCACATCGAGACCACCCGCCCCGAACTGCTGCCCGCCTGCGTGGCACTGGTTGCCAACCCCGACGACGAGCGCTACCAGAAACTCTTCGGCACCACCGTAAAGTCCCCGCTGTTCGGCGTGGAGGTGGAGGTCAAGGCCCACCCGCTGGCCAAGCCCGACAAGGGCGCCGGCATCGCCATGGTCTGCACCTTCGGCGACCTGACCGACGTGACGTGGTGGCGGGAACTGCAGCTGCCCACCCGCTCCATCGTGGGCCGCGACGGGCGCATCATGGCCGACACCCCGGAGTGGATCACCACCGAGGAAGGCAAGGCGAACTACGCCGAGCTGGCCGGCAAGACCGTTTTCTCCGCCAAGGAGAAGATCGTGGAGCTGCTGTCCGAGGCCGGCGAACTGGATGGCGAGCCCCAGAAGATGACCCACCCGGTCAACTTCTACGAAAAGGGCGACAAGCCGCTGGAGGTCGTCACCTCACGGCAGTGGTACATCCGCAACGGCGGTCGCGACGCGGACCGGCGGGAACGGCTGATCAGCCGGGGGCGGGAGATCGAATTCCATCCGGCGTTCATGCGCTCGCGCTACGAGAACTGGATCGAAGGACTTAACGGCGACTGGCTCATTTCCCGCCAGCGCTTCTTCGGCGTGCCGATCCCGGTCTGGTACCCGCTGGACGCCTCCGGCAACCCCGACTACGACAACCCGGTGGTGCCCTCCGACGAGATGCTGCCGGTGGACCCGGCCGCTGACCCCGCTCCGGGCTACGAGGAGTCGCAGCGCAACCAGCCCGGCGGCTTCATCGGCGACGCCGATGTGTTCGACACCTGGGCCACGTCCTCGCTGTCGCCGCAGATCGTGGGTAAGTGGAGCCGGGACGAGTCGTTCTTCAACAACGTCTTCCCGTTCGACCTGCGCCCGCAGGGCCACGACATCATCCGCACCTGGTTGTTCTCCACCGGGGGGCGCGGCGACTCGCTGAACAGCTGCGCGCCGTGGAAGCACGCGGCGCTCTCCGGCTGGATCCTGGACCCGGACCGCAAGAAGATGTCGAAGTCCAAGGGCAACGTGGTGGTCCCCACGGACGTGCTGGACCAGTTCGGCGCGGACGCGGTGCGCTACTGGGCGGCTTCCGCCAAGCTGGGTGCGGACACCGCCTACGAGGTCGCGCAGATGAAGATCGGCCGCCGCCTGGCCATCAAGCTGCTGAACGCCTCCAAGTTCGTGCTGAACCTGGGTGCCACCGAGGCTTCGGTTCTTGCCGAGGACGACGCCGTGGTTACCAACCCGTTGGACAAGTCGCTGCTGGGTCAGCTGGCCGAGGTGGTGGAGACCGCGACGGCCGCGTTCGAGAAGTACGACCATGCGCGCGCCCTGCAGGTCACTGAGAGCTTCTTCTGGTCCTTCACCGACGACTACGTCGAGCTGATCAAGGACCGCGCCTACGGTGCCGCCGGCGAGGCGGAGCAGGCCTCGGTCCTGGCCACGCTGGCCACCACGCTCGACGCCCTGCTGCGTCTCTTCGCACCGTTCCTGCCCTTCGCCACCGAAGAGGTCTGGAGCTGGTGGCGCGCCGGCTCTGTGCACCGCGCCGAATGGCCGACGATGGCGGGGCTCGCCTCAATTGCGTCCGCCGCCGACACGGGGCTGCTCGGGACGGTCGGTCAGGCGCTGGGCGGCATCCGCAAGGCGAAGTCCGAAGCCAAGGTCAAGCAGCGCACCGAGGTCCTCACCGCGACCATCACCGGATCGGCCGCACAGGTGGCCCAACTTGAGGCAGGGCTCGGCGACCTGAAGGCCGCCGGCAATGCGCGCGAAGTCCTGCTGAGCGAGGCGGAGGGCGAGCTGACCGTCGCGAAGGTCGAGCTGGCGGCCGCCGAGGCACCGGCCGAGTAGCAGGGCCACGGCCGGTCGAGCAGCAGAGGCTTGGCCGGCCTGGTAGCAGAGGCTTGGCCGGGCGGGTAGCTGGGTCAGGGCCTGCCCACTGGCTGGCTCCAGGCCGTTCGGCAGCCGGTTCCGGCCCGTTAACGAGGGGAAGCCCCATCAGCGTTTCGCCGTTGGTGGGGCTTCGACTCACCACCGAGGAAGGCAAGGCGAACTACGCCGAGCTGGCCGGCAAGACCGTTTTCTCCGCCAAGGAGAAGATCGTGGAGCTGCTGTCCGAGGCCGGCGAACTGGATGGCGAGCCCCAGAAGATGACCCACCCGGTCAACTTCTACGAAAAGGGCGACAAGCCGCTGGAGGTCGTCACCTCACGGCAGTGGTACATCCGCAACGGCGGTCGCGACGCGGACCGGCGGGAACGGCTGATCAGCCGGGGGCGGGAGATCGAATTCCATCCGGCGTTCATGCGCTCGCGCTACGAGAACTGGATCGAAGGACTTAACGGCGACTGGCTCATTTCCCGCCAGCGCTTCTTCGGCGTGCCGATCCCGGTCTGGTACCCGCTGGACGCCTCCGGCAACCCCGACTACGACAACCCGGTGGTGCCCTCCGACGAGATGCTGCCGGTGGACCCGGCCGCTGACCCCGCTCCGGGCTACGAGGAGTCGCAGCGCAACCAGCCCGGCGGCTTCATCGGCGACGCCGATGTGTTCGACACCTGGGCCACGTCCTCGCTGTCGCCGCAGATCGTGGGTAAGTGGAGCCGGGACGAGTCGTTCTTCAACAACGTCTTCCCGTTCGACCTGCGCCCGCAGGGCCACGACATCATCCGCACCTGGTTGTTCTCCACCGTGGTGCGCGGCGACTCGCTGAACAGCTGCGCGCCGTGGAAGCACGCGGCGCTCTCCGGCTGGATCCTGGACCCGGACCGCAAGAAGATGTCGAAGTCCAAGGGCAACGTGGTGGTCCCCACGGACGTGCTGGACCAGTTCGGCGCGGACGCGGTGCGCTACTGGGCGGCTTCCGCCAAGCTGGGTGCGGACACCGCCTACGAGGTCGCGCAGATGAAGATCGGCCGCCGCCTGGCCATCAAGCTGCTGAACGCCTCCAAGTTCGTGCTGAACCTGGGTGCCACCGAGGCTTCGGTTCTTGCCGAGGACGACGCCGTGGTTACCAACCCGTTGGACAAGTCGCTGCTGGGTCAGCTGGCCGAGGTGGTGGAGACCGCGACGGCCGCGTTCGAGAAGTACGACCATGCGCGCGCCCTGCAGGTCACTGAGAGCTTCTTCTGGTCCTTCACCGACGACTACGTCGAGCTGATCAAGGACCGCGCCTACGGTGCCGCCGGCGAGGCGGAGCAGGCCTCGGTCCTGGCCACGCTGGCCACCACGCTCGACGCCCTGCTGCGTCTCTTCGCACCGTTCCTGCCCTTCGCCACCGAAGAGGTCTGGAGCTGGTGGCGCGCCGGCTCTGTGCACCGCGCCGAATGGCCGACGATGGCGGGGCTCGCCTCAATTGCGTCCGCCGCCGACACGGGGCTGCTCGGGACGGTCGGTCAGGCGCTGGGCGGCATCCGCAAGGCGAAGTCCGAAGCCAAGGTCAAGCAGCGCACCGAGGTCCTCACCGCGACCATCACCGGATCGGCCGCACAGGTGGCCCAACTTGAGGCAGGGCTCGGCGACCTGAAGGCCGCCGGCAATGCGCGCGAAGTCCTGCTGAGCGAGGCGGAGGGCGAGCTGACCGTCGCGAAGGTCGAGCTGGCGGCCGCCGAGGCACCGGCCGAGTAGCAGGGCCACGGCCGGTCGAGCAGCAGAGGCTTGGCCGGCCTGGTAGCAGAGGCTTGGCCGGGCGGGTAGCTGGGTCAGGGCCTGCCCACTGGCTGGCTCCAGGCCGTTCGGCAGCCGGTTCCGGCCCGTTAACGAGGGGAAGCCCCATCAGCGTTTCGCCGTTGGTGGGGCTTCGACTCTTTGATCCAAAGGTGACGCTTTGGGTCTCGCGAACTCCGCCGATCTTCAGGTCTTCCGAGCCTCGTCACAGGCTGGCAGTTTGTGGAACTGGTCCACTACTTGTCACTGAATCTTTGGTGTTCGGTCCCGCATCTTTTGGGGGATGCGTATAGATATTTATACTCCTGCGCAAGCCGACACGCCATAGTTTCGCGGATTGTTTTCCGAAACCAGGGCGCGCCGGCCGGCGGCGTCTGGGTCCCGCGGACGACGCCCGCTTGAGGCGTTCGCTCCAGGCCCGAACGGTTAGTCGAACTCGGGGCTGGTGGTCCGGGAGCGCTTGATCTCGTAGAAGTACGGGAACTCGGCCAGGGCCACGGCGCCGTCGAAAATCTTTCCGGCGGTTTCGCCGCGCGGGATGCGGGTCAGCACCGGCCCGAAGAAGGCGGTGCCGTTGAAGGCCACGACGGGGGTGCCGACTTCGTCGCCCACCTTGGAGATGCCTTCTTCGTGGCTGGCGCGCAGCTGCTCGTCATATTCGTCGGAGGTGGCGAAACGGGCCAGGTCGGCGGGCAGGCCGACCTCTTCCAGCGCGGCGGCAGTCACGGCCTCATAGTCCTTGTTGCCCTCGTTGTGGATGCGGGTGCCCATGGCGTCGTAGAGCTTCCCCACGTAGGCCTCGCCGTGCAGTTCACGGGCGGCGATGATCACGCGGACCGGGCCCCACGCCTTCTTCAGGAATTCCTTGTACTCCTCCGGCAGCTCGTCGCGGCCGTCGTTGAGCACGGCCAGGCTCATCACGTGCCAGTCGATCTTGACGTCGCGGACCTTCTCCACCTCCAGCATCCAGCGGGACGTGATCCAGGCGAACGGACAGGCCGGATCGAACCAGAAGTCAACGGTGGACGGCGCAGCGCTTTCAGACATACGGCAAGAGCTCCTTCTTGAGGACTGGTTATACGTACTGTTGTGGGTAACTGCCGCGCCGGTGGTTTTGTTCCGCCGACCCGGCAGGTGCCCGTGCACCGGCGCCCCCGATACGGGCGGTCAGGCGGAATCGCGGCGGCGGATGGCTTCGACGTCGTGCGGGATGAGGGTGGGGTCCGCCCCGGTCAGGACCGTCTCCGCGGTAATCACGGCGGTGGCGATGTCGTCGCGGCCGGGCAGGTCGAACATGATCGGCTGCAGAGTTTCTTCCATGATGGCCCGAAGGCCCCGCGCGCCGGTTCCGCGTTCCAGCGCCAGGTCGGCAACCGCTTCCAGGGCGTCCTGCTCGAAGGACAGCTCCACGCCGTCCAATTGGAACATCTTCTGGTACTGGCGGATCAGCGCGTTCTTCGGCTCGGTGAGGATCCGGATCAGCGCAGGCTTGTCGAGTTCGGCCACGGTGGTGATCACCGGCAGGCGGCCGATGAACTCCGGGATCAGCCCGAACTTGAGCAGGTCTTCGGGCATGACTTCGCCGTAGTTGTCCTGCTGGGCGACGGCGTCCTTGAGCGGGGCACCGAAGCCGATGCCCTTGCGTCCGGCCCGCGAGCCGATGATTTCTTCCAGGCCGGCGAAGGCCCCGGCGACGATGAAGAGGATGTTGGTGGTGTCGATCTGGAGGAACTCCTGCTGCGGGTTCTTCCGCCCGCCCTGCGGCGGCACCGAAGCCACAGTTCCTTCCAGGATTTTCAGCAGGGCCTGCTGCACGCCTTCACCGGAGACGTCGCGGGTGATCGAGGGGCCCTCGCTCTTGCGGGTCACCTTGTCGATCTCGTCGATGTAGATGATGCCCTGCTCGGCCTTTTTGATGTCGTTGCCGGCGGCCTGGATCAGCTTGAGCAGGATGTTCTCCACATCCTCGCCCACATAGCCGGCTTCGGTCAGCGACGTCGCGTCCGCCACCGCGAACGGCACGTTCAACTGGCGGGCCAGCGTCTGGGCCAGGTAGGTCTTGCCGCAGCCGGTGGGGCCGATCAGCAGGACATTCGACTTGGCGATTTCCACGTCCTGGAGTCCGCCGGCGGCGGCCAGGCCGGCGCTGCCCGGGGCGGCGTGGCCGGAGCGGATGCGCTTGTAGTGGTTGTACACGGCCACGGCCAAGGCACGCTTGGCCGGTTCCTGGCCGATCACATACTCCTGCAGGAAGCCATAGATTTCCCGGGGCTTGGGCAGCTCCAGCAGTTCGGAGGCGGCACCGGCGCCGAATTCTTCCTCCAGCAGTTCGTTGCACAGCCCGACGCATTCGTCGCAAATGTACACGCCGCCGCCGGCGATCAGCTTCTTCACCTGCTTCTGGCTCTTGCCGCAAAACGAGCACGTGAGCAGCTCTGCGCTTCCGCCGGTCCGGGCCATAGTGTGTCCCCTTGTCTGGTCCTCGATCGATCGTCCGGTGGTCCGGAGCAGTGCAGTGTCAGGCCGACTTGTTCCGGCGCTTGGCGACCACGTCGTGGGAGATCAGCGCCGGTTCCGCCTTGTTCAGCACCACGTCCGCGGTGATCACGACGGAGGCGATGTCCTCGCGGCTGGGCAGGTCGAACATGACCGGCTGCAGGGTCTCTTCGATGATCGCGCGCAGCCCGCGGGCGCCGGTGCCACGCTCCAGCGCGAGGTCCGCCACGGCCTCCAGCGCTTCCTGCTCGAAGCTCAGTTCCACGCCGTCCAGCTGGAACATCTTCTGGTACTGGCGCAGCAGGGCATTCTTCGGTTCGGTCAGGATCTTGATCAAGGCCGGGCGGTCCAGGTTGGAGACCGTGGTGATCACCGGCAGGCGGCCGATGAACTCCGGGATCAGGCCGAACTTCAACAGGTCTTCGGGCATGACCTCGCCGTAGCTGTCCTTCTCCCCCGCCGCGTCCTTGAGCGGGGCGCCGAAGCCGATCCCCTTGCGGCCGGCGCGCGAACCGATAATCTCCTCCAGCCCGGCGAAGGCGCCGGCGACGATGAACAGCACGTTGGTGGTGTCGATCTGGATGAATTCCTGGTGCGGATGCTTCCGGCCGCCCTGCGGCGGCACGGACGCGACCGTACCCTCGAGGATCTTCAGCAGCGCCTGCTGGACGCCCTCCCCGGAGACGTCCCGGGTGATGGACGGGTTCTCGCTCTTGCGCGAAATCTTGTCGATCTCGTCAATGTAGATGATGCCCTGCTCGGCCTTTTTCACGTCGTAATCGGCGGCCTGTATGAGCTTGAGCAGGATGTTCTCCACGTCTTCGCCCACGTAGCCGGCTTCGGTCAGCGCCGTGGCGTCCGCGACGGCGAACGGGACGTTCAGTCGGCGGGCCAGCGTCTGGGCCAGGTAGGTCTTGCCGCAGCCGGTGGGCCCGATCAGCAGGATGTTGGACTTGGAAACTTCCACGTCCTCCAGCGGGCTGGCATCGGAGAGGTTGGCGGTCCCCTTGGGCGCATGCCCGGACTGGATTCGCTTGTAGTGGTTGTAGACCGCCACGGCCAGCGCCCGCTTGGCCGGCTCCTGGCCGATCACGTACTCCTGCAGGAAGTCGAAGATCTCCCGCGGCTTGGGCAGTTCGAAGCTGCCCAGGTCCGACACCTCGGCCAGCTCCTCTTCGATGATCTCGTTGCAGAGCTCGATGCATTCGTCGCAGATGTACACGCCGGGGCCGGCGATCAGCTTGCGGACCTGTTTCTGGCTCTTGCCGCAGAAAGAGCACTTGAGCAGGTCAGCGCTCTCACCTATGCGAGCCATATCCGTCCCCTTACTTGGTCTACGTCGGCAGCTGTGTCGCGGCAGCTGCGCCGCCCGAACTATTGCCGGACAGACGCTGCGCCGCCGAGGCCAGCTGACAACAACTCTAATTCACTGCGCCGACAGTTTCAGTAACAACACTGCCCGCGGTGCGATATGACGCGCCACGGGCAGTGCAGGCATTGAGACTATTTTACGGTACTTACTTGGTGATCGCCGGTTTGTGGATCTTGCGGGAGTCGAGCACCTGGTCGATCAGCCCGTATTCCAGGGCACCCGCGGCCGTGAGGATCTTGTCCCGTTCGATGTCCTTGTTTACCTGCGCGGCGTCCTTGCCCGAATGCATGGCCAGCGCGTCTTCCAGCCACTTGCGCATCCGCATGACCTCGTCGGCCTGGATCTGCAGATCGGAGGCCTGGCCGTGTTCGCCGCCGCCCAGCGCCGGCTGGTGGATCAGCACGCGGGCGTTCGGCAGGGCCAGCCGCTTGCCAGGGGTGCCCGCTGCCAGCAGCACGGCCGCGGCACTGGCCGCCTGGCCCAGGCAGACGGTCTGGATTTCCGGGCGGATGTACTGCATGGTGTCGTAGATCGCGGTCATCGCGGTGAACGACCCGCCCGGCGAGTTGATGTAGATGGTGATGTCGCGGTCCGGGTCCGTCGACTCGAGGACCAGCAGCTGGGCCATGACGTCGTCGGCCGAGGCATCGTCGACCTGGACGCCCAGGAAGATGATCCGGTCCTCGAACAGCTTGGTGTAGGGGTCCTGGCGCTTGAAGCCGTAGGGCGTGCGCTCCTCGAACTGGGGCAGCACATAGCGGTTCTGCGGCATGTTGGCGGCGAAACCGCCGGCAGCGGCACCGAAGTTGTAGTCCATGAGATTCTCCTGCTTGTATTCGGGTCGGTGGCGCGTGGGCTCAGGAATCCTGGGAGGCGGAGCCGCCCTGGGTCCCGCCGCCGCCGGAAACGCCGCCGGCGTGGGCCGAAATCTTGTCGAAGAAGCCGTAGGCCAGGCCTTCCTCGGCCGTAAACCACTTGTCGCGGTCGTTGTCGATCAGGATCTGCTCCACCGACTGGCCGGTCTGCTCGGCGGTCAGTTCGGCCATGACCTGCTTCATATGCAGGATCAGCTCGGCCTGGATCTTGATGTCGGAGGCCGTGCCGCCGATGCCGCCGGAGGGCTGGTGCATCAGGATGCGCGCGTGCGGGGTGGCGTAGCGCTTGCCCTTGGTGCCCGAGGAGAGCAGGAACTGGCCCATGGAGGCCGCCAGGCCGGTGGCCACGGTCACCACGTCGTTCGGGATGAACTTCATGGTGTCGTAGATGGCCATGCCGGCGGTCACCGACCCGCCGGGCGAGTTGATGTAGAGGTAGATGTCCTTCTCCGGGTCCTCGGCCGAGAGCAGCAGCAGCTGCGAGCAGATGGCGTTGGCGTTCTCGTCGCGCACCTCGGAGCCCAGCCAGATGATGCGCTCTTTGAGCAGGCGATTGTAGATGTAGTCTTCGCGGCTGGCCGCATCGACCGAAGCCATTCTCGGAGTGGCGGATTCATTCGACATGCTGAAATACCTCTCGCTTCTTCCCCGGGCGGTACCGTCACCGGTGGCCCTAAGGTCGTTTACCTACTTGGACAGTAACGTGTTCCGCTGCCCGATTCCTCCCGCACGGCGCGCTGTTCGCTGACGGCGCATCAGGCCCGTGACGGCGCGGGAAAACGCTCTGCCCGCAGCAGAAAATGACGACGGCCGAGCGACCTTTGGGGGCACACTCGGCCCGGGCGGGGGCCCGGTTCCACCGGCACGGCCGCCGCCGGTGATGGAGGGAAAGCGCCCCGGTTCCTCCGGCACGGCCGCCGCCGGTGATGGAGGGAAAGCCGCCCGGTTCCGCCGGCTCGGCCGCCGGTCAGGGAGGGAAGCCCGCGCACCGGAGCCGGGCGCCGTCGTCGTCCGCGGGAGTTAAAGCGGCGGACCGCCGGTTCCCCAGGAAGGGATCCGGCGGTCCGTCCAGCGGCAGCGCCGCTACTACTTCTTCGGTGCGTCCTCGGCGGCCTCTTCGGCGGCGTCGGTGTCTTCGATCGACTCGGTGTCGGCAGCGTCCGCTTCGGCTTCTCCGGCCTCGGCGTTGGCGGCCTCGGCCTCGGCGGCCTGGATCATGTCTTCGACGTTGGGCTCTTCTTCGCCGGCGGGGCGGACGAAGTCGCTCAGGTCCACCTCGTTGCCGTTGGAGTCGGTGACCTTGGCCAGCTCCAGCACCTTGGCCAGGGCCTTGCGGCGGCGGACCTCGCCCACCATCATGCCGACCTGGCCGGACTGGTCCAGCAGCTGCGCGAACTGGTTCGGGTCCATGCCGTACTGGCCGGCGGAGGACACGATGTAGTCGATCAGCTCGGCCTGGCTGACGCCCAGCTCTTCCTTGTCGGCCACGGCGTCGAGCACGATTTCGTTGCGGAAGGCCTTCTCGGTGTTCTCGCGGACCTCGGCGCGGTGCTCCTCGGTGTCGTGGTCTTCACCGTGGCTGTTCTCCGGGCGGAAGTGCTGTTCCATCTGCTCTTCGACGACGGAGTCCGGAACCGGAACCTCGACCAGTTCCATCAGCTTGTCCAGCACCTTGTCGCGGGCCTCGACGCCCTGCTCCATGATCTTGGCGTCGGCGGCCTGCTTGGCCAGGTCTTCCTTCAGCTCGGCAATGGTGTCGAACTCGCTGGCCAGCTGGGCGAAGTCGTCGTCGGCCTCGGGAAGCTCGCGCTCCTTGACGGCCTTGACCTTCACGGTGACCGTAGCGTCCTTGCCGGCGTGCTCGCCGCCGGCAAGCTTGGTCTCGAAGGTGGCGTCCTCGCCGGCGCTCAGCGCGGTAACGGCCTCGTCCAGGCCCTCCAGCATAGTGCCGGCGCCCACCTGGTAGGACAGGTCCGCGGCGGAGTCCACTTCTTCGCCGTCCACCTTGGCGGACAGGTCCATGGTGATGAAGTCGTCGGCAACGGCCGGACGGTCAACGCTCTTCAGGGTGCCGAAGCGGCCGCGCAGGTCGTCCAGCGCCTTCTGGATGTCTTCCTCGGAAGCCTCGGTAGCTTCGACGGTGACCTCGAGGCCTGCGTACTCGGGCAGCTCGATCTCGGGGCGGACATCGACCTCAACGTGGAAGGCGAGCTGGCCCTCGGTGGCGGCCGGGTCGGGAACCTCGGTGATTTCAACCTCGGGGCGGCTCAGCGGGCGGATGCCGGTCTCTTCGACGGCGCCCTGGTAGAAGCCGTTGAGGCCCTCGTTAATAGCCGTCTCGATCACGTAGCCGCGGCCGACGCGCTGGTCGATCAGCTTCGCCGGAACCTTGCCCTTGCGGAAGCCCGGAACCTGGATCTGGCTCGCGATGGTCTTGTACGCCGCGTCGATGCTGGGCTTCAGTTCCTCAAAGGGGACCTCAACATTGAGCTTGACCCGGGTAGGGGTGAGGTTTTCGACAGCGCTCTTCACAGCGTTAGAACTCCTGATTGCTATTGGGGTTAAATCTGCACCAAGAATACAGAGTCGGGGCGACAGGACTCGAACCTGCGATCTCCTGCTCCCAAAGCAGGCGCGCTAGCCACTACGCTACGCCCCGTAGTGCACACGCAAGTCTACGGGCATTCCCGGCCTGCGGCACAATCACCGTGCAACCGGACGCCGCCAGCACACGTCGCATGACTGAATCGGCTGCGAACAGAAAAGGCGGCCCGTGCCGGACCGCCTCCCTGACGCGAGGGGATGACGGGAATCGAACCCGCGTAATCAGTTTGGAAGACTGAGGCTCTACCATTGAGCTACATCCCCGAGGACGTTGAAACTTTAGCACGAGGGCGGGCCCGTTCGACAAATCGTCGGGCTCCGCGGACCCGGCGGAAGCGGGCGACGCGACGCGGCGGAAAACCGTGCGCCGCGACGCGGGGGGAAACCATGCGCCCCTACCCCGACTCGTCCGTTGCAGGGTAAATCGTCGAGAGCAGGGGCTATGGACCCTGCGTTGGCCGATAAACCCTGCAATGGCCGAAAATTCGGGTGGGCAAGGCGGGCGCGCCGGCGGCGCAGGGCACGCTGCGGCCCGAACGCTTCAGGCCCGCTGGCAGGTTGGGCACCAGTACAGCTTGCGGGCGGCCATGTCCGTGACGGCGACCGGCGTGCCGCACAGCCGGCACGGCATCCCCTGCCGCTTGTACACGTAGTGCGCGTTGTCGGGCCAGACCGGCAGCGACCGGCCGGCGGCCTCGGCGTCGCGGTGTTCGGGGCGAGTGGTGATGATCTTGCCGTCGCGGACTCCGTCGCGCATGACGGCCTCGATGTCCGCCCACAACAGCGCCGCTTCCGCGGGCGGGACCCGTTGGCCGGGCAGCCACGGGTTCAGCCCGCGGCGGAACAGGGTCTCCGCGCGGTAGACGTTCCCGACCCCGGCCACCACGTTCTGGTCCATCAGCAACTGCCCCACCGCGGTGCGCTTCGCGGTCAGCCGGCGGACGAACTCGGCGCCGCGGTTCGCCGCGTCCTGCAGCGGGTCCGGCCCCAGTTTGCGGACGACGGCGGACGCCTCCGCGGGCGTGAGCACCTCGCAGGCGGTGGGGCCGCGCAGGTCGGCCCAGCCGTGGGCCGACACCAGCCGGACGCGCACCTGGCCCACCGGGTCCGGCGGGCCGGAGTATGCGGCCGGCGCATCGTCGTCGTACGTTTCCTGCTCCCCCACCCGGCGCGGCGCCCCGATACTGGAGGCGCCGCGGAAGCTCTCGTCCCCGCCGAAGCTCCACGCCCCGTAGAGACCCAGGTGCACGCGCAGGACGAGGCCGTTGTCGAACTCCAGGAACAACTGCTTGCCGTGTGCCCGGGCGGCCAGCAGCCACGCCCCGTCGAGCCGGGCGGCGCCGGCGGCGAAGCGGCCCTGCGGGCTGGACACGGCGAGGCGCTGGCCGGCGAAAACGTCCTGGAACTGGCGGGCCAGGCGGTGGACGGAATGGCCTTCTGGCATGACCGGCGGCCGCTAGGCCGGGATGTCGCCGGTGGTCTCGTAGGAGGCGATCTTGCCGATCCTGCGGACGTGGCGCTCGGCGTTGGAGAACGGCTCGGCCAGGAACGCCTCGATGATGGCGGTGGCTTCCTCGACGCTGTGCTGGCGGCCGCCGACGGCGACGACGTTGGCGTCGTTGTGCTCGCGGGCCAGCTTCGCGGTGTCCAGGTTCCAGGCCAGCGCGGCCCGGATGCCCTTGACCTTGTTGGCGGCGATCTGCTCGCCGTTGCCCGAGCCGCCGAGCACGATGCCCAGCGACTCCACGCCGGCGGACTGGTCTTCGACGACGGCGAGCGCGGCGCGGATGCAGAACGAAGGGTAGTCGTCCTCCGGGTCGTACGCGGTGGGACCGTGGTCGGTGACGTCGTGGCCCTGGCCGGCCAGATGCTTGATCAGGTGGTGGCTCAGTTCCAGGCCGGCGTGGTCGGTGGCAATGTGAACGCGCATGGACGGTCCTTCTGTGGCGTGCGGGAGGCAAATAACGGCTTCCAGCCTACTGGAGCGGAGCCGGCGGAACGGATTCCGGTGCGGCTCCCCCTGTCGGGCTTCGGCCGCCGTCGATAGTGTGCCCCTATGGAGCCAGTAATCAGCGACTACCTCGAGTCCGTCCTTGCCGGCCTCGCCGGCAACACCGAGGGGTCGCTGGCCGGTGATCCGGAAGAACTCGGGCTCGAGGATCCGGATCTGTTCGCGCTGAGCATGACGATGGCCGACGGATGCACCTATGAGGCCGGCGACACGCGGTCCGAGTTCTCCATTCAGTCGATCTCCAAACCCTTCACCTATGCCATGGCGCTGGCCGGACACGGCTTCGAGGACGTGCGCGAGAAGATCGATGTGGAGCCCTCCGGGGACGCGTACAACGAGATCAGCCTGGAAGCGGATACCGGCCGGCCGCGCAACGCGCTGATCAACGCCGGGGCCATCGCCGCCTCGTCCCTGGTGGTCGACCGCTACGGTGACGACGCCTTCGAGCGGCTCCGACTGAATTATTCGGCCTGCGCCGGACGCGACCTGGTTATGAACCAGACGGTGTACGAGTCCGCGCTCCGTACGGGCGACCGCAACCGGGCCCTCGCCTACCTGCTGAAGAGCCAGGGCGTGATCGAGCACGACACCGAGGCCGCCCTGGACCTGTACTTCCGGCAAAACTCCCTCAGCGTCTCCTGCCGCGACCTGGGGATCATGGCAGCCACCCTGGCCAACCGCGGAGTCAACCCGATCACCCGCAAGGAGGTCCTGACGCCCCGGATCGCCGAGCACGTGCTCAGCGTGATGACGACCTGCGGCATGTACAACGACGCCGGCGACTGGGTGGCGGGCATCGGGCTGCCGGCCAAGAGCGGGGTCAGCGGCGGCATCCTGGCGGTGCTGCCCGGCCAGCTGGGGCTCGCCGTGTTTTCGCCGCGGCTCGACCGGCACGGCAACAGCGTCCGCGGCACCGAGGCCTGCCGCAAGCTGTCGGCCGAGCTGGGACTGCACTTCATCCACGCGGCCCGCAGCGCCCGGTCCACGATCCGCGCCGACTACACACTGGCCGGGAGACGCTCACCGCGGGTTCGCCCGACGCCGGAGCTGGCCGTGCTGGCCGAACACGGCCACACGGTGCGCTTCCTCGAGGTCCACGGCGACATGCTCTTTCCCGAGGCGGAAACAGTCATCCGGATGGCCGCCGAACTGGCCCCCGCGCACGAGGTTTTGGTGATCGACATCAGCCGGCTGGACGAGCTCGGCAGCCGCACCAAGACCATGTTCCTCCGGCTGCAGGCAACCTCGGATCCCTGCCTGCTGATCTTCGTGGACCCGGCCGGGTTGCTGTCCGCGGAAGAGGACGGCACGGGCGGCCGGCCGACGGCGTTCCCGTCCCTGGACGCTGCCGCCCGGTGGTGCGAAAACCGCCTCCTCGGCCGGCACGGAGGACAGCTGGCAACCGGCGAACGGCTGCAGTTGCAGGACCACCCTGTGGCGGCGACCCTGCCCGCCGGCGAGCGCGAGACGCTCGCGGGCTACCTGGAGCGGCGAACGTACGACGACGGCGCGGCCATCGTTTCCGCGGGCGGACCACGCCCGGGCCTGGTCTTGGTCATGGAGGGGCAGGCACGCACGGCCGCCAACGCCTCCGGGAACGCCAGCGCCTCCAAGGACGATCACACCGCCCGGTATTTCTCCGCCGGAACCAGCTTCGGGGGCCTCGGCGGCACTCGGTCCCGGATCCACCTGCGAGCCGAGGGGAAGGTCCTCGTGGAGATCCTCACGCCGGAGGGCTATGCGCGCCTGCGCCGGGACGCCCCGGACACGGCGCTGAGCTTGGCCGAACGACTGCTGGACATCGCGGCCGAGCAACACGACCTCACCGTGGCGGCCGGCCATCCGCCGTCGTCCGCCCCTTTACTAGCGCCCGGCGGGCCGGAACAATGGCGGCATCCCTGACGACAGGATGCCATCGTGCCGCTCACCGTCCACTTCCCCGTCAACACTTTGGCGCTCAAGCGCGGCGGCCTGGTCAAGGCGGTGCGCACCCGGGCCAACACTCTGGCCGGGAACGGCGCGGTGGAACGGATCTGGATCGAGGTGCTGGGCCTGCAGCAGCGGCTCGCCCGCGATGTGGCCGGTCTCAAGGCGGACGGCCACCTGCATCCGGAGGTCAGGGTCCGCAGCGTCGTGTACGCGCTGGATCCGAGCCCCGGGACCGATACCCGCCAACCGGTGCAGCCCCCGCCCGAGGACGACTACGACATCGTGCCGGTCGGCAACTCCGGGCTGGCCTTCGGGTACTTCCGCGACGGGATCCAAGAGTCCTACGTGCGGTTCCACCCCGAAGGCACGGTAGGCGCCGTCGAACGGCTGGCTCCCAACCGCGCGCGGCTGCGCCGGGACGAGATGGACGAACAGGGCCGCCTGGTGCTGGTCCAGCATTTCCAGGAATCGTCCAAGACGCCCACCGCCCAGCGGCTGATCGGCCGCGACGGCGGCTGCTTCCTCACGATCACGCACCACCCCGGCTCACCCAAGTGGGGGCGCAGCTACCTGTTCGACGGCGTGGCCCGCGACGACGGCGATGCCCTCACCTTCGCGGACCCCGGTGAGCTCTACCGGCACGCCTTCGAGCAACTGCTGGCCGGCGAGGACGCACCGGTGCTGACCTCGGAATTCCGCGAGAACCTGAATAACCTGCCCGGCCGAAACCTGGACGATGTGGTCGGCAGCGTCAGGCATCCGAACCTGCGGCGCATCGCCGCGGTGCACAGCAACCACATGGAGCCCCCGTACGTGGCAGGGTCCGGCGTCAGCCGCAACTGGCGCCGCTTCCTGGACAACCTGGACAGCTGGGACGGCGTGGTCCTGCACACCGATGCGCAGCGCGAAGACATCGCCGCCGAGTTCGGCCACGCCGACCGGCTCCACACCATCGGCCAGCTGGCGCCGCCGGAGCAGCCGGACCCGTGCCCCGCCACCGATCCGGACCGGCTGGTGATGGTGGCCCGGCTGCACCCGAAGAAGCGGGTGGACGAGGCGATCCGGGTCTTCGCCCTGGTGCGCGAGGGCAACCCGCGGGCGCGGCTGGAGGTCTTCGGCTTCGGCTACGGCGACGAGGAGGAGGGAGCGGTCAAAGCGCTCATCGATGAACTGGGCGTCGGCGCCGCGGTCAGCTTCCCGTCGTTTACCAACAGCCCGTCGGACATCTACGCCACCGCGTGCGCCACGGTGCTGACGTCGGCGTCGGAGGGCTTCCCGTTGATCCTGCTGGAGAGCATGTCCTACGGCGTGCCGGTCGCGGCCTACGACGCCAACTACGGCCCCCGCGACGTCATCCGGCACGGCGAGAACGGCTTCCTGGTGCCCTTCGGCGAGCGGCAGGCGCTGGCGGACGGCATCCTGGCGCTGATGCGCGATCCGGAACTGCGCTCGCGGTTCGCCCGCTCCAGCCGCGAAACCCTGCAACGCTTCGACGAACCCGGCTATGTCTCGGCGTGGACCAAGGTCCTCGCGGGTGGCTAGGCACCCCGCCGCGGTGAGACAATGACCACATTGTGCAAGGGTTGTTTCATATCGCGTCCCGCCACGCACACCGTCCGGTCCCGCGCAGCCGGGGCACTAAGTACTTCTGGAGGCGAACTTGCCAGGTTTGAATCTCACCCGTGACGAAGCGCGCGCCCGCGCCGAACTGCTCCGCGTGGAGTCGTACGACGTCACGCTGGACCTCACCCGCGGCGACAAGGTGTTCGGCTCGCGCACCGTGGTCACCTTCACCGCCACCCCCGGCGGTTCCACCTTCATCGACGCCGTCACGGACACCGTCCGCTCGGTCACGCTCAACGGCAAGTCGCTGGATCCGGCCGAGGTCTCCGACGGCGTGCGCATCCAGCTGCCGGATTTGGCGGAGCACAACGTGCTGGAGATCGACGCCGACGCGCTGTACATGAACACCGGCGAGGGCCTGCACCGGTTCGTGGACCCGGTGGACAACGAAGTCTACCTGTACAGCCAGTTCGAGGTGCCGGATTCGCGGCGCATGTTCGCCGTCTTCGAGCAGCCGGACCTGAAGGCGGCCTTCCGCTTCACCGTCACCGCGCCGTCGCACTGGGATGTCATCTCCAACTCCCCCACCCCGGCGCCCCGGCACATCGGATCCACGGACGACGGCGGTGCGGCCGCCACCTGGGCGTTCGAGCCCACCCCGCGGATCTCCTCCTACATCACCGCGCTGATCGCCGGCCCGTACCAGTCCGTGCGCAGCGAGCTGACAAGCTCCGACGGCCGCACCATCCCGCTGGGCGTGTTCGCGCGCAAATCGCTGATGCAGTACATGGACGCGGAGAACATCTTCACCCTCACCCGGCAGGGCTTCGAGTTCTACGAGAAGCAGTTCGGCACCCCGTACCCCTTCGAGAAGTACGACCAGCTGTTTGTGCCGGAGTTCAACGCCGGCGCCATGGAAAACGCCGGCGCGGTCACCTTCCTGGAAAACTACGTGTTCCGCTCCCGCCCCACGAATGCCATGGTGGAGCGCCGGGCCATCACCGTGCTGCACGAACTGGCGCACATGTGGTTCGGCGACCTGGTGACCATGCGCTGGTGGAACGACCTGTGGCTGAACGAGTCCTTCGCCGAATTCATGTCCACCCTGGCCGCCGCCGAGGCCACCGAGTACGAGAATGCGTGGACCACCTTCGCGTCGATGGAGAAGTCCTGGGCCTACCGGCAGGACCAGCTGCCCTCCACCCACCCGATCACCGCCGAGATCAAGGACCTGGAGGACGTGCAGGTCAACTTCGACGGCATCACCTACGCCAAGGGCGCCTCCGTGCTCCGCCAGCTGGTGGCCTGGGTGGGCCAGGAGGAGTTCATGGCCGGCGTCCGCGAGTACTTCGGCAAGCATGCCTGGGCCAACACCGAGCTGGCCGACCTGCTGGGCGAACTGGAAACCTCCAGCGGCCGGGACCTGAAGGACTGGTCCGCCAAGTGGCTGGAGACCGCCGGCGTGAACACCCTGCGCGCGGAGATCTCCACCGACGACGACGGCGTCATCACCTCGTTCGCGATCCTGCAGACGGCGCCGGACGGCTACCCGACCATCCGCCCGCACCGGCTCGCCGTCGGCTTCTACAACCTGGACGACGCCGGCAAGCTCGTGCGCACCCACCGCGAGGAACTCGATGTTGACGGCGAGCGCACCGAGGTGCCGCAGCTGGCCGGCCTGGCCCGTCCCGCGCTGGTGCTGCTCAACGACGACGACCTGGCCTACGCCAAGATTCGGCTGGACGAGGTGTCCCTGGCCACCTCGAAGAGCCACCTGAAGGACTTCACCGCGTCGCTGCCGCGCACCCTGGTGCTCGGCTCGGCTTGGGACGCCACCCGCGACGGCGAGACCCCGGCCCGAGAATACGTGGAGCTGGTGCTGAACAACATCGCCTACGAGACGGACTCCTCGGTGGTGCTGGTGCTGCTGCGGCAGCTGGCCACCACGCTGACCTTCTACGTGAACCCGGACGACCGCAAGCGATTGACCATCGCGGCCGCCGACCGGCTCTGGGAACTGGCCGGAGAGGCGGCCGAGGGGTCCGATTCGCAGCTGCAGTTCGCCAAGGCCTTCGCCGTGCACGCCCAGACCGGCGGGCAGTTGGACACCGTGGCCGCGCTGCTCTCCGGCGAGCGCACGCTGGAGGGCCTGACCGTGGACGCCGACCTGCGCTGGGAACTGCTCACCTCGCTCGTGGCCGGCGGCCGCTTCGGCCAGGCCGAAATCGACGCCGAACTCGAGCGGGACCAGACCGCCACCGGCCAGCGCGCCGCCGCCCTTGCGCAGGCCGCCATCCCCACCGCCGAGGCGAAGGCGGCGGCCTGGGAGTCCGTCGTCGTCAAGGGCGAACTGCCCAACGCCACCCAGCAGTCGGTCATCGCCGGCTTCACCCGCGTCCATGACACCACGCTGCTGGAGCCCTATGCCGCGAAGTACTTCGACGCCATCGAAGACATCTGGAACACCCGCACGCACGAACTCTCGCAGCAGATCGTCGTCGGACTGTATCCGTCGCAGCTGTCCACGCAGGCCACCGTTGACGCCACGGACGCCTGGTTGGAGTCCCTGGCGGACCGCTCCCCCGCCCTGCGCCGGCTGGTGCTGGAAAACAAGGACGGCGTCGTCCGGGCCCTGAAGGCGCAGGCCGCCGACCGGTAGCCAGCCGAGCATCGTCCAAACCAACTGCTGCCCGCCGAAACGCGCGTTTCGGCGGGCAGCGCCGTCTCGGCAAGGCCCGGAACCAGGAGTGCGTTCTCCCGCCGTTCACCGGCGCGACATCTGCCGCCCCTACGGTTCCATGAGCACGCGGCGGGAGTACTGCACGGCCCGCCCCCGGATCTACAATTCCACAACGGTTGGTGGCGCAAGGGAGTCCTCATGGCAGTTGCCGGACAGCTGGCTGTCATGCTCGCCGTCTTCTACCTGCCCGGCTTCCTGGCCCTCCGGGCGCTGCGCCAGCCCGCCATCCGCTCCCTCGTGTTGGCCCCGGCCGCCGGGACGGCGCTGGCGGCTGTCGGCACCATGGTCTGCCTGGCGGCCGGCGTGCGCTGGAACCTGCTCTCGGCCATCGTGCTGGCGGCGCTCGGCATCGGCGGGTGCTGGCTCCTCGGGCGGGCCATCGCTCCTCCACCCGCGGCGCGCCTCGCCGTCCCGCGCTCGGTGAAGTGGTTGCTGGCGGCGTCGCTCGCCCTCGCGGCGCTCGTCCTCGGCCGGGTCATGCTTGAGGCGATGGGCTCGATCCACCGCGTCTCGCAGGGCTGGGACCCGACCTACCACGTGAACGTCCTGCAATGGATTAAGGACAACGGCCAGGCCAGCCCGTGGAGCATCTGGCCGATCTTCGGCGGGGCGCCGCCGTCGTTCTATCCCGCCGGCTGGCATGCGATGGTGTCGCTGGTCCCGGGCGACGTGGTGACGGCGGGGAACCTGGCCTGCCTGATCATCGGCGGCCTGATGTGGCCGGCCGCCCTGGCCCTGCTGGCCCGCGCGCTGTTCCCCGCCCGGCCGCTCGTGTGGGTCCTCGCGCCGGTGATAGCTTCCTCCATGCTGGCCTTCCCTGTTGTCCAGATGTTCCGTGCCGGGCAGTGGCCCAACGGCTTCGCGGCCGCGCTGCTGCCGGCCATCCTCGCGCTCGGCGTCGAACTGCAGTACCGGGTGCCCGTGGAGGCAAAGGCGCATGCGGATGCCGCGGGCACCCGGAGCGCCATTGCTGTCCGTCCCGTTTCTCCGGGCGCGGCCGACCCTGGCGCCGAAACCGCTGTCCGTACTGCCGCTCCGGCCGCGGCAGGAGCCGGCGAAAGTCCCCCGTCCCGCAGCGGGCACCGAAGGACGACGGCGGACCTCACCGCGCTGGCGGTGGTCGCGTTGGGCGTGACGTGGATACACCCCTCCGCCGCCGGCAGCCTGCTGGTGCTCGGCGGGTTTTACCTGGCGCGCTTCGTCGTGCTCCGCCTGGCCCGGCTCTGGAGGAGCCGCCGCGCGCTTTTCTACGCTGCGGCGGGGCTGCTGGCGGCCGCCGCTGGTGCCGCCGGATTCGTCCTGGCCACCTCCACCCTCCTGGCCGCCGTCCTGTCGTATCCACGGGGGTCCACCGCGGGCTGGGCCGACGCCCTGGCGTGGCTGTTCTTCGACCTGCCGCGCCAGCCGGACAGCGACGACGCCACCCCGGAGAGCTACGCCGTCGTCGTCGGGATCCTCATGGCGGCCGGAACCGTTTGGGCCTGCTTCATCCCCCGCGCCCGGCCGGCCGTAGCGGGCATGGCGGCGGCCATCGTGCTCTTCATCCTCGCGGCCGGCCCGGAAGAGCGCCCCTTCCGCTGGCTCAGCGGCTTCTGGTACACCGACCCGCCCCGGATCGCCCCGCTGGTCCACACTTTCGGCGTCGTCTTCGCTGCCCTGGCCCTGGAGCGGCTGTGCACGCTGCTGGCCGGGCTTTTCCGGAAAGGCAATCCGGCCGCTACGCGCCAATCGGTGGCCGCGGTGCTGGCGTTTGCCGTCCTGGCCGCCGTCTTCGTGACCTCCGGCGGCTTCCGGCATGAGGTCCGGGTGGAGGCGGGCTCGATCCGCTACGGCATCACCGAGCACGGCGACGGGCGCGCGCTGATGGGCGGCGAGCAGGAGTTCATCCGCTCCTTGGAACCGCTGCTGCCCGACGACGCGATCGTCATCGGCGATCCCTTCAACGGCCTGCCCTACATCTACTCCCTCACCGGCCACCAAACCGTCTACTTCCAGAACGTCAGCAGCGCCGGCAGCGCGGACAAGGACTACCTGCGGCACCATTTCCGCGACATCGGGTCCGATCCGCGGGTCTGCCGCGCGCTGCACAGCACCGGTGCCACCCACCTGTACGACGACCAGCCGATCCGCGGCTACCAGCACAGCGAAAAACACCGTTGGCCTGGGTTTCAGGACATTGACTTCTCCCGGGGCTTCCGCCTGATCGCCTCCCGCGGCACGGCTGCGCTCTACGAAATCACCGCCTGCCGCTGAGACGTCTGTGCCCGGCAGAGGCGGTCTCCAAGCAGCTGCGGCACGGCCGGTACAGCCGGTCTGCGGGAGCACGGGGTTTAATGGCGGCATGAACCTTTCCGAGCACCGCTACGCAGTTTCCCTCCACTGGACCGGCAACCGCGGCGAAGGCACCGCCAGCTACCGCGGCTACGGGCGGGACCACGTGGTGCGCGCGGCAGGGCTGCCGGAGCTGGCCGGCACCGCCGACCCCACCTTCCACGGCAAAAAGGACCGCTGGAACCCGGAACAGCTGCTGCTCACGGCCCTGTCCCAGTGCCACATGCTCTCCTACCTGCACGTCGCGGTGAAGAACGGGCTGGTGGTGACGGCCTACGACGACGACGCCGAGGGCACCTTGCGCCTGAACCGCGACGGCAGCGGCGAATTCACGTCTGTGACGCTGCGGCCCCGCGTGGCCATCGGCGATCCGGGCCAGGCCGAACTCGCCCAGCGGCTCCACACGGATGCCAACAAGGTCTGCTTCATTGCGCGCAGCGTGAACTTCCCCGTCCACCACGAACCCCGGGTCGTCTCGGGCTGAGACAATGGTCATGACAGCATCAGCGAACAGAGACCATCGATGAGCGAAACACCCCAGACCCCCGAACTGCCCGCCGCGCGTCCCGGTTCGGCACAGCCGGCCGACAGCGCGGCCCTTCCGTCCCGTTTCGGCCAGCCGCTGGCCACGCTGACCCCGGCGCCGGCCGCCGCGAACGCGTTCAGCCAGCCCTCGTACACGGACAACTTCTACGACGCCGTCGGCGGGCACGAGACGTTCGTGAAGCTCGTGGACGTCTTCTACGACGGGATCGCAGAGGACGACGTGCTGCGCCAGATGTACCCCGAGGAAGACCTCGGGCCGGCCAAGGTCCGGATGCGGATGTTCCTGGAGCAGTACTGGGGCGGCCCCGGCACCTACAGCGAACAGCGCGGCCACCCGCGGCTGCGGATGCGGCACCAGCCGTTCAAGGTGGACTTCGACGCCCGCGACCGTTGGCTCAAGCACATGCGCCGCGCCGTGGATGCCCTGGAACTGCCGCCGCTGCACGAACAGACGCTCTGGGACTACTTCGAGCGCGCCGCCCACTCCATGGTCAACAGCGCCTGACCTGCTCCTGCGACACGGCCGGCTCCCGCTACAGCGAGGCGCCGCTGCGCACCAGCACGTGGCCGCGGCCGGTGCTGAGCCGCAGCCAGCGGCCGTTCCGGTACACCGCCGCCGGGTTCCCGTCGAGGAAGCCCAGCGTGAGGGCGGCAAACGCCGCCCCGGCCGGGAGTTCCGCCGACTCGGGCAGTCCGCCGCCGGCGGGCAGCGGCCTGCTCCAGACCGTGCTGCGCGCGTTGTTGACGATGAGCTGTCCCGGGTTGTCCGGCAGGGCCTCGGAAATCTCCCGGATGCCCGCCCGGGCAGCCTCCTCCAACACCTCGGCTTGGAGGCGGCCGACGTGTTCCCACCCGGACCGCGGCGGCAGCACACCCGTCCAGGATTCCGTCACGGTCGTGGGCGGAAGGGCCAGGCCGGTCTCCTCGTTCCCCATCCTGGCCAGCCGGTCTCCGACCGAGGCCAGCGTGACGGTCTCCTCGACGGCGGCCGGCGCCGCCAGCGGCATGACCCGCAGCCCCAGGATCGTCGGCGTCGCCTCGCCCAGAATCCGCGGCCGCATCAGGCACACATAGGCCGCCAGCACACTGCCGAAGGCCTGCAGGTGGATGGCGCCGTCACCGGCGGCACGGGACCGGCTGACGAAGGTCTTCAAGTCGGCCGCGACCTGAACATCGGACAGCTGCAGGACGGGTGTTCCGGAGGACATCATTTTGCGGCCTCTTCGGTCGTACCGGCCGCGCCCGCACTGTTGCGGAACGGAACCGGCGGCCCGGCCCACAGCTGCAAGGCGGCGCGGTACGCGTCCGGCAGCGGCACCGGCCTTCCCGTCGCCGCAGCAACCAGCACCATGGTCGAGGCTCCCAAGGCATGCACGGTGCCGCATTCCCCTGTGTCGGCATCCACGACGGCGTAGCCCAGGTCGAAGCTCGAAGAACCGATCCTCGTCACCCAGACGCCCACGTGCACCGGTTCGGTCCGGTAGTCCAGCGGTACGCGGTACTCGATTTCCTGCCGTCCCACCAGCGTCTGGTTCCCGGCGCCGCCCAGTTCACGCAGGGTCGCACCCGGCTCGTGGCCGGCGGTAGCCGGCAGCTCCGGCCGCAGCTGGTGCAGCAGCACCCGGGCCGTTTCCAGATAGCCCAGGTAGGTCACATTGTTCACGTGGCCGTAGGAATCAATGTCGCTGAACCTCAGCTGGATCGGAAACCTCGGGGCATGGTGCGGAACGGTAGGCATGATGCCATCCTCTCAAAGCGCGGGAGCCGCAACTAACCCGCCGCTGGCTCACCGGCGTCCTCCGGCATCCGGGGGCGCCCCGGAGTTGAGCGGTTGAGCGGTGCCAACTACTGTCGGAGGTGTTCGTACCCGCGGGTAATCGGCAAGGAGACTACATGACCGCCATCGAGGAACACGTCGATCCGACGGCGGTGCTGCTGGAGCTGTTGGACCTCTCCGATGCCGACGGCGCGAACACGGACGAGGAAATTTTCGTCGGCGTTTCCGAAAAGCAGCCGCGCGGCCGGGTCTTCGGCGGCCAAGTGCTGGCACAGTCCGTCATCGCGGCCGTACGGACCGTGGAACCGGACCGGCCCATCCACTCCATGCACGGGTACTTCCTGCGTGCCGGCGACGCCGACCTGCCGATTACCTTCGGCGTCGAACGGCTGCGCGACGGCCGTTCGTTCTCCGCCCGCCGCACCCATGCCTACCAGAACGGCGTGCCGATCCTGTCCATGATCGCCTCGTTCCAGACCCCGGCCGAGGGGCTCGAACACCAGGAAGACTTCCCGGACGGAATCCCGGACCCGGAAACCCTGCCGAGCACCGCAGATCTGCTCGGCAAGGTGGACCACCCGGTGGCCCGGCACATGGCCTACCACCGCCCGTTCGACGTCCGCCATGTCCAGGACGCCCTCTATGTCCAGGCCAAAGGCGAACGCCAGGCGGTCAACGCCGTCTGGATGAAGACCAAAGGGCCGCTGCCCGACGACCAGGGCCTGCACCGGGCCGCGCTGGCCTTCGGCAGCGACTACACCCTGCTGGAGCCCATCCTGCGCCAGCACGGCGTCAGCTGGGTCACGCCGGGCATGAGCGTCGCCAGCCTGGACCACGCCATGTGGTGGCACCGGCCGGTACGGGTGGACGACTGGCTGCTCTACGTCCAGTCCTCCCCCAGTGCCTCCGGCGCGCGCGGCCTCGCGGTCGGCAAGATTTTCAACCGGGCCGGCGAACTCGTCGCCACCGTCGCCCAGGAAGGCATGATCCGGATTCCGTAAGCCGGAGTCGCCCCGCCCGACGGGCGACAGCGAACCGGACAAAGAGAACGGCCGGGCTCCGTAGCGGGGCCCGGCCGTTCTCTTTGTCCGTGTTAGTCGCGGGTCAGGCGGCGGTGCGTGACGCGGTGCGGCTTGGCCGCGTCCGGGCCGAGCCGCTCGACCTTGTTCTGCTCGTAGGAGTCGAAGTTGCCCTCGAACCAGTACCAGTTCGCGGGCTCTTCCTCGGTGCCCTCGTAGGCCAGGATGTGCGTGGCCACCCGGTCCAGAAACCAGCGGTCGTGCGAGACCACCACGGCGCAGCCGGGGAATTCCAGCAGCGCGTTTTCCAGGCTGGAGAGCGTTTCCACGTCCAGGTCGTTGGTCGGCTCATCGAGCAGCAGCAGGTTGCCGCCCTGTTTCAGGGTCAGCGCCAGGTTCAGCCGGTTGCGCTCACCGCCGGAAAGCACGCCGGCCTTCTTCTGCTGGTCCGGGCCCTTGAAGCCGAACGCGGAGACGTAGGCGCGGGACGGCATTTCGACCTGGCCGACCTGGATGTGGTCGAGCCCGTCGGAGACGACCTCCCACAGGGTCTTATTCGGGTCGATGCCGCCGCGGGACTGGTCCACGTACGAGATCTTCACGGAATCGCCGATCTTCAGCTCCCCGCCGTCCAGCGGTTCGAGTCCGACGATCGTCTTGAACAGGGTCGTCTTGCCGACGCCGTTAGGGCCGATCACGCCGACGATGCCGTTGCGCGGCAGCGAGAAGGACAGGTCCTTGATCAGCTCGCGGTCGCCGAAGCCCTTGAACAGGTCCTTGGCCTCGATGACCAGTTGGCCGAGCCGGGGTCCCGGCGGGATCTGGATTTCTTCGAAGTCCAGCTTCCGGGTGCGCTCGGCCTCGGCAGCCATTTCCTCGTAGCGGGCCAGACGGGCCTTGGACTTGGTCTGGCGGCCCTTGGCGTTGGAGCGGACCCAGTCCAGTTCCTCGGTCAGGCGCTTGGCCTGCTTGGCGTCCTTCTTGCCCTGGATTTCGAGCCGGGCGCGTTTCTTCTCCAGGTAGGTGGAGTAGTTGCCCTCGTACGGGTAGAGGTGGCCGCGGTCCACTTCGGCGATCCATTCGGCCACATGGTCGAGGAAGTACCGGTCGTGGGTCACGGCGAGGACGGCGCCCGGGTAGGACTTCAGGTGCTGCTCCAGCCACAGCACGCTTTCCGCGTCGAGGTGGTTGGTGGGCTCGTCGAGCAGCAGCAGGTCGGGCTTCTGCAGCAGCAGCTTGCACAGTGCCACGCGCCGCCGTTCGCCACCGGAGAGCACGGTCACGTCGGCATCGCCCGGCGGGCAGCGCAGCGCGTCCATGGCCTGCTCCAGCTGGGAGTCGATATCCCACGCGTCGGCCGCGTCGATGGCCTCCTGCAGCTTGCCCATTTCCTCGAGCAGCGCGTCGTAGTCGGCATCCGGGCTGGCCATCTCTTCCGAGATTTCGTTGAAGCGCTGGATCTTGCCGTAGATTTCGCCGACGCCTTCCTGGACGTTGCCCAGGACGGTCTTCTCCTCGTTCAGCGGCGGCTCCTGCAGCAGGATGCCGACGGTGTAACCGGGGCTGAGCCTGGCTTCGCCGTTGGAGGGGGTGTCCAGGCCGGCCATGATTTTCAGGATTGTAGACTTGCCCGCACCGTTGGGGCCGACGACACCGATCTTGGCGCCGGGGAAGAACGACATGCTTACGTCGTCCAGAATGACTTTGTCGCCAACGGCCTTGCGGGCCTTGGACATCGTATAAATGAATTCCGCCATGCCCTCAAGGCTAGTCGCTGCGCGCCACGATCACATATTCTGCCGCACCGCATCCCCCTGTCCCGGCGGCCCATTGACTCCACCAGCCGATCAACTCGCCCGGGGTAGCTGTGCCTCCTCCTGCCGGTCCTCGTCGGCGTTGCCGCCGCTGCCGCCCAAGCCTGGCTCGAGGCCGAACTCTCCGTCGGTTGGATTTCCGTCCCCGGCGCGGGCACCGGCCAGGGCCATCGCGCGGTAGTCGGCGCCGCCCTGCCCGGCGTCAGCGGCCTCGCGCGATGCAGCCGGCACAGCGATCTTGGTGAACGAGGCAGAGCCGCGGCGCAGGTCGTGGCCGACTGTGTCGGCGTCGATCTCGGGAGCGGTTCCGCGTCTCCCGTCCTCGGTCGACCACTGCCGCAGCTTGAGCTTGCCGCTGACCACCACCGGATCGCCCTTGGCCAGGCTGCGCCACAGGTTCTCCGCCAGGCCCCGGAACGCTTGAACGGTGTACCAGTTGGTCTGCCCTTTGACCCACTCGCCGGTCTCCCGGTTCAGCCAGTCCCCCGAGCAAGCCAGCCGGAACTCCGCCACGGCATCTCCGCCGTGCGTGCGCCGCTGCTGCACCTCGGTACCAACCGTCCCGCGCACCGTAATGTAGTCGCTCATGCTCTTCTCCCGTCCGCTGTAGCGCCGGCGCCCTGCCGACACCATCGAGCCTCGCGGCTCCAGCGCCTGCGGTGAAGCGGGCCACGCGGCATGTGGACCGCGGCGCCGGGCGGTGTCCTTGTGGAGGGCGGGTGTGGGCAGCGTCTCACTCAAACAACGGCCGTGCCGGGAACCGTCCGCGGGCAGGTATCGTTACCTATCCGTAATAATCTCCGACCGGATTAGGTATCAAATGGCTGACGACTCCGCTGCCGACGACAAGCCCAAGCCCTCTCTCGGACTGAGTGGCGCCCAAACTATCGCCTCGGCGCTGGCCGCGGTAACCTCCGCATTGGTGGGGTCCTTTCTCGGCGTCGCCGGAACACTGATCGGCGCCGCAGTTGGCTCCGTCGTCGCGACCGTTGGCGCCGCGCTCTATGCCCGGACGCTGAGCTCGGCCGCCACTGTGGCCATGAAGAAAATCCCTAAGGCTCGAATGAGCGCCCTGCGGAACGTCGAAAAGGTGGCCGCCAGCGCCCCGTCCGAACCGATCGAACCGCAGCCTAAACCCGCCCGAAAGCCCATCGCCCCGATGACGTGGGTCAAGGTTGGACTGGCCAGCGCCGCGGCTTTCGCCATCGCGATGGTCAGCATCACCGCGGTGGAGCTCGGCACCAGCCAGCCGATTTCCAGCCTGGTCTCCTCGACTACGGGTATCGACCATGCCTCAAGCGCCCACAAGACGACCCTTGGCACCCTGGGCGGAGACCAGGAGGCCACGGATCAAACGGACAAGCCGGCCAAGCAGGACGAGGAGCCCGCGAAGACTGGAGATGGCGACGCCGACGACGCCGTGACCACGGACGATCCCTCGGTCGGCGGCAACAGCTCAACCGAGACTGAAGAGCCGGGAAGCGGCGGATCTAACGGCACCGAACAGGGCCCAACTCCTGCCCCGGAAACAAGCCAGACTGCCGAGCCTGCCCCGCAACCGAGTCAGGCACCGGAGCCGAGCCAGACACCGGCACCGGAAGACATCCCGGAACAGGGCTTGGATGGGCAGGGCGGCACGGTCGATGGTGGCGCCGACACCGGAACCGGCCAGTAGCAAGTACCTTCCGCGGCTGGGCGCCCGCCGGACGCCCAGCCGCGGAAGTCTGTGCCGCCCCGACGGCGCAGCCTGGGCGACGGGCGGCAGGACGGAACGGGGTCTGATCGATCGGTACACCCTTCTTCCCTGTGGCAGTGCGTCGCAGCCCTGGGCGACGACGGACAGCACGACCGCGGCCGCCATCGCGCCCGGCCTTGAACGAATTGCTAGACTAAGCACCGGCCGCAGTGGCGTCCACGAGAGTGGGCACACACTGGACACATTTGGAGACTCCGGAATTGGAGTGGACAAGTGAGTGAACAGTAGCCGGCCATCAGCCTCGGTAGCTCAGCGGATAGAGCAGGAGCCTTCTAATCTCTTGGTCGCAGGTTCGATTCCTGTCCGGGGCGCAACAAAAAGCGGCTCTGCCCAGGCGTTATGCCTGAACCGGGCCGCTCTTTTGGCTCTACTGAGGGGTAAGCGGATTCACCGCTTACCCTCCGGATTCGTTCTACACTGGTTTCTCCGACGGCTCCGTAGAATGCGACCACGCAGGTAGGACGCCCCCCCCCTGCTTATCGATCGGCGGATCTATCCCAAAACTTCGCGGAGCACATTCAACGGTCATTGCTCGTCGTCGAATTGCCGCTAAAGAGACTTTGAGGAACAGGAGAGCCTCCGAAGTCAGAGTGCTCGGATTCTTTAGGGACCGCACCGTACCCCGGAGTGCCGTCCGGAACATAACCTTGCAGGCCCAACTCGTGTGGGAAAAGGCGGATGGGCAGTTCCGTGTCACGCCTATCACTGCGTTCTCGGACTTGGGAGGACGGCTTGCAGGTTTTGTCGTCCGCCACAACGAGCGAAGCCTGCGGCAGTTGCGGCGTGAGATCCTGACCGACGCCTAGGCAGCGCGGAACGACAATTGTTCAGCCGGAGTGCCACGTCACTTCGTTCCCGACGATTACGTGTGCCGCGACGAATGCCACTCTGGCGGGCAAAAGCAGGCTTCCTTCCAAGAAATTCTCCAGCGGTGGCCGGCCATTTCCGAGTACCTCTAACCCGCTATTGGTAGGTGATAGCGGTGGGCCGGCGCGCCGGATGACAACGCACGGATGAATCGTTTCGCAAAACCGGGTAAATAGCTCATACTTTGAGCGGGGGAAGGCTTCGGGGTTTCGGCGCGTGTCTCCTGTAAGAGACCGTTCACTCCCCCAGGAGCGTCATGAAGACCACTCCCCTGCGCCGCACCGCGGCCGCACTGCTCACCGCGTCCCTGCTCGGCGGATTCGTCTCCGGCCCCGCTACGGCGGCACCAGTCAGCGCAGAGATTCAGGTGGCTGCCACCCTGGACAGACCCGAACTGGTCTCCGCCGGCCATACCGGCTTCGCACTGGCCTGGGATCCGGTGTCCGGAGCAAACCGCTACGAGGTCCGCTACTCCACGCGCTCGGACATGGCCGGCGCCCCGGTCATCGAAAAGGTCAACAGCCGCTACCTGGGCGACTTGGATGACGCCACGACCTACTACATCCAGTACCGGGCGCTGTACCGGGAACCGGGCAGTGATTACGGAGAATACCTCCGCTCGGCCTGGTCGCAGACGCTGAAGGCGACCACCCAGGCCAACTACCCCGGCGCGTTCACCACCCTGGAGACGGCCGGCGGCACCGACAGCATCACCGTTTCCTGGAACCGGACCGCGCACACCACCCACTACACCGTAAAGATCGCGGACAACATGGCCATGACCCTGCGGCCGCGCACCTTCTCCAATGTGACGGGCACCAGCCTGAAGATCACCAGGCTCACGCACGGCTCCCGCTCCTCGATGCCCAGCTTCATCCGCGTCTACGCCCACAACAAGACCTACAAGACCCGCACCTCCACCCGGCTGACCGCCTACCCGGCGGCGCCGGCCGTGTCCGGCGCCGAGCCACTGACCGTGGCCAGCCAAAACCTGCTCTGCGCCAGCTGCAAACTCACCGGAGCCCCGCACTGGAACACCCGCAAGATGACCCACCTGCGGACCATCAAGGCGAAAAACCCGGACGTGCTCCTGCTCCAGGAGGCCCTGAACGTCAATATCCCGGGCACCGCGAACACGAAAGCCATGACCGACTTCCAGCCCCGCCTGAAATCGCTCGGCTACGCCCTCGACCGAGCCCCGGAAAGAGCCGGCACGAAGCAATACGTGAACCGCATCGCGTACAAGACCTCCAAGTACACACTGCTCAAGCGCGGCACCTTCGCCCTGCCCGTCGCCAAGGGCGAGGACCCGCGCGGCGCGGCCTGGGTGCTGCTGAAGTCCAAGAAGACCGGCAAGCAGTTCTACGCCGTGTCCTTCCACGTCTCCCCCAAGCTGCCGCTCCGCGGCAGCGTGTCGAAGACCTCAACCATGGAGACCGTCAACCGGAAGATGAACGCGATCAACACCCGCAGCCTCCCGGTCGTCGCCGGCGGCGACATGAACAGCAGCTTTTACCAACTGCCCTCGAACGCGCCGCACGAGGCCTTCATCAAGGGCGGCTGGACCGACAGCGCCTCCTCGGCCAGGAAGACAGATTTCCGCTACCCCACGACCAACGGCTACAAGAAGCAGCAGAACTCCACCTTCGGACGCATCGACTACGTGTTCACGAAGAACATTGCCGGCACCGTCTCCTATGAGAACGTGCTCGACATCGACGCCGCCGGCCGGTTGCGCTCCACCCCGGGCTCGGACCACAACATGGTTGTCGCCAAGATGAGGCTGAAGTAGGCCCGGCCGCAGGGCACGGAGCGACAGGGGCCTTGCACCCGGAAGCCAGCGGCATATGAGCTATGTTGAGAAAGGACCAAAACCAGCAGCCCCTGATCGCTTGGTCGCAGGTTCAATTCCTGTCCGGGGCTCACACTTGCCGGCTCAGCCCTCCTAGGCGAGCCGCTTGATAACGATGGGGACAACAGCCACCGCAATGCAGACACCTGAGCCGAAGCCGACCGCGCACTTCCCGGTCAACACCCTCGCGCTGAAGCGCGGCGGTCTGGTCAAGGCCGTGCGGTCCCGCGCCAGCGCCTTGGCCGAGCAGAACCGTTTCGCTGATGTTTGGATCGAGGTCCTCGGCTTCCAGCCTCGACTGGAAGCCGACGTAGCCGAGTTGAAGGCCGACGGCCACCTGCACCCCGACGTCAAGGTCCGCAGCGTGCTGGCCTCATTGGACCCGAGCCCGGATCTCGAGACAAGACCCAGCGTCCAGGCGCCCGGCGACGCCGACTTCGTCCGGTTCCCAGTCGGAACTTCCGGCCGGGCCTTCGCCTACTTCCGCAACGGAGTCCAAGAGCACTACGTCCGGTTCCACGCCAGCGGGATCCCGGCCGCCGTCGAGGACCTCGGCCCGGACCGGCTGCGCACCCGCCGCTGGGAACTGGACGAGCACGGCCGCGTCGCTAGGATCCTGGACTACCAGCCCGGCTCCGCCACCCCGACCGCCCAGCGCTACATCGGCCGCGACGGCCAGTGCTTTCTCACCATCCTGCAAAACCCCGGCGAGAAGCAGTGGCGCAAGGCATACCTCTTCGGCCCTGAGCCACAGCCCTTCGCGTCGATGGGCCAGCTGTACAAATTCGCCTTCGAACGCCTGCTCGCCGGCGAACGGGCGCCGGTCATCACCTCGGAATTCCGGGAAAACCTTCCCAACCTGCCGGCCGAAAACCTCGACGACGTCGTCCATTCGCTCCGCCACCCCAATCTGGGAAAGGTCGCCGCGGTCCACAGCAACCATTTGGAGCATCCCTACACGCTTGGTTCCGGTGTCAGCCCGAGCTGGCGCCGGCTCCTGGGGACCCTTGGCGGATGGGACTCGGTGGTTCTTCTCACCGAAGCCCAGCGGGAAGACATCCGCTCCGAGTTCGGCCACGGCGACCAACTGGCTGTGATCCCCCAGGTGGCGCCGGCGGCAAGGGAAGAAGACAAGGCGGTCGACGCCGACCGGATCGTACTGGTGGCCCGCACCCACCCGAAAAAGCGCGTAGACGAAGCCATGCGCGTCTTTGCCAAGATTCTCGCTTCCCGTCCCAGCGCGCGCCTGGAGGTGTTCGGCTTCGGCTACAGCGACGACGAGGAAACCCGGATTCAGACGCTGATCGACGAACTGGGCATCCGCCCGCACGTCCGTTTCATGCCGTTCGCCAACAGCCCGGATGACATCTACGCAGGGGCATGCCTGACCCTCCTGACCTCACAATCGGAGGGATTCCCGCTGATCCTGCTGGAGAGCATGTCCTACGGCGTCCCGGTGGCGGCCTACGATGCCAACTACGGCCCCCGGGACGTCATCGTGGACGGAGAAAACGGGTGTTTGGTCCCCTTCGGTGACACCGGACTGCTGGCCGACCGCGTCCTCGCCCTCATGGAGGACGAGGAGCTTCGCCGGAAGATGGGGGAAAACGCAATCCGGACCCTGGGCCGGTTCAACGCCGAAACCTTCGTCGAGTCATGGCAGCAGGTTCTGTCGGCGCCTCCGCGCGCGGCCCGCGTCACCGGGAAGACAGTGGAACGCCTGTTCGAGCGTGCGTGGTGGGAAGGTGACATCCTCCGCCTTGCTCCCCGGCCGGGGAGAGTCGAGGCGGCGGAGGTTTTCGTACGCCGTAGGCGCGACAAGGCGACGACAGCCGCCCACCTTCACGACGGAACCTGGCAGCTGCAGGTGCCGGAGTCTGCACCGGGCGACATCTTTGACTTCCACGCCCGCCTGGCCGGGAACGACCAAGAACTGCGGCTCGCCTTCAGCACCCTCGAGGTGGAGGCCAGGCCGTCGTACCGGCTCTACGCCACGAAGCATGGTTCGCTGTCGATGAAGCACAACCCCCAAGACTGACCCGCCGCCCGCCGCCACATCCCGGCGCACCGGCTCCCGCCCGGCTGGCGGCCACGCCGTGCGGAAGGCAGCAGCGCACATTAACGGCCGGCTAACAGTTGGTGACTTTCGTGGAAACGCGCGCCCTCGCTCAGTGTTTCCGCCCCTACGGCTGATAACGTTTAACCCACCTTGAGCCGACGCTTCGCCTTTGCTGACCGGAGGTTGTGGCTCTCTTGACCCGGCCCGTTCGTGCCCTATTGTCCGGAGCATTTCATGCCCAGCTTCCGCAGCCCCGCAGCCTCTCCCAAACGAAACCAGCGAGCCACTGCCCGCGTCGCCAGCGCAACCGCCGTCGTGATGGCGCTGGGCCTCCTGATGGCCCCCGGTGCATCCGCACAGGCCCTGCAGCAGCCAGCACCGGAATCGCAGGCGCCGACACCCGATGGCGCCGCGCTGCAGGCCCCCGCGGCCACCGGGCTGGGAACGGCACAGCCTTCGCCCTCCGATCCGGCGTCCGGCGACTCGTCCGGCAATGAACCCCGGACCGAGGAAGAAACCCGACCTACGCCGGACCTCGAACAACCGGCCGAGGGCCAATCGCCTTCCTCCCCCGCCATCACCCCGGACGAACCAACGGCCCAGCCCTCTCCCGAAACCGGCGACACGACCCTGACGGAAGACGAACCGGAATCCATCGAGGTGCCGGTTGAGGAGCTCAGCCAGGAACAACTCCTTGAGCTCCTGAAGACCCTGCAGGGCGAACACGGCGCCGACATGGGCCAAGGTCTCCAGCAGCGCCGGGAACGCGAGCGGGAGCTGGAACAGCCGGAAGTGCTGGCGGAACTCGACGCCCAACTGGAAGTCCTCGACATTGAACGCACCAGTGTTGCGGCACCTGCGGCGCTCCCCTCCTTCAGCCGCACCAAGTGGAAGCCCAGCGGGGTCCAGGGCATGGACGTCAGCAGCCACCAGCCGAACCTCAACTGGACAACCGAGTGGAACTACGGGGCCCGGTTCGCCTATGTAAAGTCCACCGAGGCCCTGTCGTACAAGAATCCGTTGTTTCCCTCGCAGTACGCCGGTTCCTATAACGTCGGCATGATCCGCGGCGCCTATCACTTCGCCATCCCCAACGTCTCGTCGGGCAAGGCGCAGGCGGACTACATGGTGAACAACGGCGGCGGCTGGTCCGCCGACGGAAAGACCCTGCCGCCCCTGCTGGACATCGAATACAACCCCTATCCGGAACTGGGCAACACCTGCTACAGCATGTCGCCGACGGCGATGGTCAACTGGATCAAGGACTTCTCGAACACCATCAAGGCCCGCACCGGCCGCCTCCCCGCCATCTACACCACCGCGGACTGGTGGAACACGTGCACCGGCAACAGCACCGCCTTCAAGAACCACCCGCTGCACGTCGCGCACTACACCACCGGCACCCCCTGGCTGCCGGCTGGCTGGACTTCCTACGCGATTTGGCAGTACAGCTCCACGGGCCCCTACTCGGGCGACTCGAACGTGTGGCGGGGTTCGTACACCGACCTGCAAAACTTCGCCTACAACCGGACCGCCACGTGGGATCTCACCCAGCGCTACGCCGCACCGGGCGACTTGAACCGGGACGGCAACGGCGACCTGCTTTCCCGCCGGACGGACGGCTCGCTCTGGTTCTACCCCGGCAACGGCGCCGGCGGTTACAAAACGCCTTCCCGGATCGGCGGCGGCTGGCAGATCTACAACCTGCTCATCGGCACCGGAGACTATAACGCAGACGGGCTCGGCGACCTGTTGGCGCGGCAGACCGACGGCTCGCTCTGGCTGTACAAGGGCAAGGGCAACGGGACGTTCCAGCAGCGGGCGCGCATCGGCAGCAGCGGCTGGAACGGGTTCACCCACATTATCGGCCCCGGCGACCTGAACGCCGACGGCACCAATGACCTCCTCGCCCGGCGGTCCGACGGCACGGTATGGCTGTACGCGGCTCCCGGCGACGGCAAGCCCGGGCCACGAAGCCAGATCGGCAGCGGCTGGGGCAACTATGACAAGTTGGTTGCGACCAGGGACTTTAACGGCGACCGGCACATGGACGTCGTGGCATCCAAGGATGACGGCACCCTGTGGCTGCACACGGGAACGGGAAGGACCGGCAGCGGCACCTTCTCTGCAGCCCGCAAGATTGGTTGGGGCTGGGGGTCCTTCGCGGACATCCTTGGAGTGTGGGACAACGACCGGGACAAGAAAAACGATCTCCTCACCATCAGCGCCGGTGGCTCGCTGGGCTTCTACAAGGGCACTCAGATGGTCGATTCCGAAGGCTACAACGCCAGGACGCTGGTCAGCAGCACCTGGAAACAGTTCGACACCGTGGCCACTCCGGGTGACTTCACCGGCGACGGCCGAAGCGACCTGATCGGCCGCAAGCCGGACGGAACCCTCTGGCTGATGCGCGGAACCGGCAAGGGAACCTTCGGCACACCGGAGCGGATCGGGAACGGCTGGCACATCTACAGCTCCATCGTCGGGATCGGAGACTACAACGAGGACGGCAAGAACGACCTCGTGGCCCGTCAGACCAACGGAACCCTTTGGTTCTATGCCGGCACGGGCACGGTCAGCAGTTCCAGCGAAGGCTATAAGCGCCGGGTGAAGATCGGCACCGGCGGGTGGAACCAGTTCGCGACGCTGGTGGGCACGGGCGACGTCAACCGTGACGGCAAGAACGACCTGCTCGGCGTCGGCGCCGACGGAACCGCCTGGCTTTACGCCGGCCCGGGCAACGGCCAGCATGGCTCGCGCACACGTATCGACACCGGCTGGCATTACTCGCAGATTGTCGGCGTCGGCGACTATGACCGCAACGGCACCGTCGACCTGGTGGCCAGCAAGTCCGACGGCACTCTCTGGCTGCGGCAGGGACGCACCGCCAGGACTGCTTCGGGAGCGTGGTTCAACGCCGAGCGGCAGATCGGCAGCGGCGGATGGCAACAGTACAAGCAGATCCTCGGACCCGGTGACACGACCTCGGACAACAAGGTGGACCTGCTGGCCACAACCGGTGCCGGCGCCATGTGGCTCTACCGGGGGAACGCGATGACCAACGAGGGCTATGCCAAACGGCGCAACGTGGGGAAGCTCTAAGCTGTTCAGGTAGGTCCACCCCTCCGACGTCAGGATTCACCGTTGCCCATCGCGTCCCGCCTTCAGCCTCTCGCCGCCCGGATCCTCACCGAGGCCAACAGCGTGCTGACGGAACGCCGCGTGCGAATCCGGCTGGCCGACGCCAACAGGGACGCCGGCAACCGGTTCGACTGCGTCCTGTACTTCGCTGACGGCCCGGACAGTGCCTATCAGGTAAGGCAGTGGCTCGCTCCCATGGCGAAGCTGGCGGAGCGCCACCGGGTAGCGGTTCTGGTCCACCGGCCGGCCACGGCCGCGGAGCTGCTTCCTGATTCCCCGCTGCCGGTGTTCCTTACCAAGGGCATCGCGGAGGTGGAGGCATTCATTGAACGCGCGGGCGCCCGGATGGTGTTCTACGTCAATAACAACCGGGATAACTTCACGGTCCTCCGCCTGCCGGGTCAGGTGCACGTGCACCTGAGCCACGGGGAGAGCGACAAAGTGTCGATGGTCTCCAACCAGCTGAAGGCCTACGACTTCGCCTTCATCGCGGGCCCTGCTTCCCGGGAACGCATCCTCGCCGCCCTGCGGCGGTTTGATGAGTCCCATCTGGTGGAGGTGGGACGGCCGCAACTGGACTTCGCCGCTCCTGCCCCGCAAACCAAGAACGACGGCGGACGCCTCACCGTGCTGTACGCCCCCACCTGGGAAGGGGACCGCCCGGCCATGGCGTACGGCTCGCTGGCCAGCCATGGACGGGAGATTGTCGGCTCCATCCTGGCTGATGCCCGCTACCGGCTGGTCTTCCGGCCGCACCCGCGGACCGGCAGCAGGCTCGGCGCACACCGTGCGGCTCTGCACGAGATCAAAAAGATGATCGTCTCTGCGGAAAAGGAGGAGCCAGCGGGCCACCGGGTGGACACGTCGGCCGACTTTTCAGCCGCCATGGCGGAAGCGGACCTGTGCATCTGCGATATCTCTGCCATGGCCTTGGATTGGCTTCCCAGCCGGAAGCCCCTGCTCATGACGAGGCCGTCGGACCCAGGCGCCCACATTGACGCACAGGGCGTGGCCGCCAAGACCAGGCTCATTGACCAGTCCGAGGCGGCACGAACGCCGGCGCTGCTGGCCGAGGCCGCAGCAGCCGGAATCAGCCCCGACCAGCTGCAGCTGATCGCCCACCACTTCGGCGATACCACGCCGGGCGCGAGCACGGCGCGGTTCGTCAACGCCGTGGGTAGGATCCTCTCGGAACAGCCGGCGCCCTAAGACAGCAAGCGGTCCACCACGCGTCCGGCGGCGTTGCCGTCGTCGCGCGGTGCGTACTTGGCCACAAAATTCTTGAGCCTTAGCTCGCGCGCAGGGTCGCTCGAACGGCTCTCGTCTATCGCGTCGAACAGTTCATCCTCGGTTTGCGTCACAGGCCCGGGCAGTTCGGTGTTGTAGTCCAGGTAGAAACCGCGCAGCGTGTCGCGGTAGTTTTCCAGGTCGTAGGCATAGAAGATGATGGGCCGCTGCAGGATGGCGTAGTCGAAGAAAACGGACGAATAGTCGGTGATGAGGACGTCGCTGGCCAGATAGAGTTCCTGGATTTCGGGGAACTTGGAGACGTCGTAGACGCAATCGCCCGCTTCTTCCGGGATCTTCACCGCGTCGCTGACCAACACATGCATGCGTAGCAGCAGCACGGTGTCGTCGCCGAAGCGGTCTTTGAAGGCTTCCACGTCGAACGGCAGATCGAAACGGAAGCGTCCCGTGCCGGTCGGCTGGTCGTCCCGGAAGGTCGGAGCGTAGAGGACCACACGTTTGCCCTCGGGGATGCCCAGCTTCCGCCGGACGGCCGCGGAGCGCTGCCCGGCGTCGGGTCGCACAAGGATATCGTTGCGGGGGTACCCCAACTCCACAACCTCGCCGCCGTAGCGGAAGGCACTCCTGAACGCTTCCGTAGCATAGGGGCTGGGTGAAAGCAGCGTGGTCCATTGCTTCACCGCCTCGTCCACGCGTGCAATGTAGCCCGGATCCCGGCCGTGCACGGTGTCCAGGTCGTGGACCATCCGCTTGAGCGGCGTTCCGTGCCAGGTCTGGATGAAGACCCCGTCCTTCCGGCGCCGGAAGTAATGCGGGAAATTCTGATTGTTGATCCAGTACTTGGCCTTGGCCAAATACCAGTAGTAGCTCGGCGAGAGCCGCTTGACCACCTTGGTGTAGGGATCGGGCGCCGGGAGCTTGCCTTGGTAGACCCAAACCTTGCGGCGGGTGTCCCCCCGCCGCAGCAGCTCTTCGTAGATATAGCGCGGACTGTCGGCGTACTGTTTCCCAAGCCCGGACTCGAACACCATCAGGTCCGTGTCCATGGGCGTCTTCGAGACCAAGGCGAACATCCGCTGCATGGCCGGGAAGTAGAAGCGGCTGCGTCGGAACCTGCCGAACAGCCGTTCGAACAACTCCGGGTCTATGGCTTTTTTCCACCGCGGGTCAGCGGGGCGGGCTTCCGCTACCGCCTCGAAGATTCGCTGGCAGTTGTTGGTGTCTTGGAAGGTCAGGAAGCGGCGGGAGCGGGCGACGTTCTCGGGCTTGGGGGTGCAGCCGCGCCCCAGCGTGGCCTCCAACTGGTCCAGCACGGCGGACCGGGCAAAAGCAATCTCGCCCGGCAATTCCTCATCCAGGTCCAGGTGGGATCCCTGCGGTCCCAGGAAGCGCTCGCGGTCGAACTGGAAGTAGTGCACCGGTTTCTCAAGAAAACTGAAGTCGAAGCCCACGCTCGAGTAGTCGGTCAGCAGGACAGCGCTTTCCTTGAGCAGGAACTGCACATCCACCTCGCCCTGCGAGATGACACGCGCCGGCGCCCCGGAGAAGTGGTGCCGGAACTGCTGCATGTTCGGATGCAGGCAGAAGATCACCTCGGCGTGGTGCTTCTCCGCCAGGGCACGCAGTCGTTCGTCGTGGAGCAGCGTGTTCCACTCCTGGAAGTACTCGGACTCTTCGAACTCGTCCGGATTCTGGAGCCAGTCCCGCCACGTGGGAATGATCAGGATCTGGTTTGGCCGCACCGACACATCGCCGGCGAAGAGCGCGTCAAACCGTGACAGGCCGGTCACCAGCACGTCCTTGGGCGGATAACCAAAGTCGCTGACGATGTATTCTTTTTCCCGCTCGGAGCTCACCATGAACAGGTCGGTGTCGAATCCGGGAGCTTTTTTGCCGTAATTCGGGACCATCCACTTGGTGCCCATCACCCCGTGCTGCAGGAACACCTTGACGCCGCCCACCGCCTTGCGGAACTGCGGGAGCCACGTGGGGTACAGGAAATCGGGATGGTGCGAGCCGATGAACCGTTCGGCCCGCAAGGCCAGCTCGAAATGTTCCTTGGAGCGGTAATTCACCACGTGGTCCAGCCCGTCCAGGTTGCGAAGGTCCGGCGACGCAGGGTCGATCACGTAGTAGGTGTCGATCTCAGGGTGCTCCCGCCGCATGTAGCGGAAGAAATGCAGTCCGGTGTCTTGGGCCTTGTAAGGCCGCTCCCCCACCAGCCAGACCGGCTTGCGCTCCGTCCGGGCCTCCGGCAGCCGGCGCTTCCGGGTCTGCTCCCGCAAGAATTCGAAGGCGTCGGTATCCAGGAGTTCAACGTGGAAAGACGTGTTTTTCGCTTTGAACGTGTAGTAGGGCGTGATGGCCAGGGTTTTGTCTCCCCGCTTTTGCCATCCGGGACGGGTGAGTTTACGCGTCACGTATCGGGTACGTCCCACGCGCGTACGCTGTGGCTCGGTTGCGCCTACCGCACGGATTTGGAGCCAGGCGTCCAAAATCTCGTCGCGCGCCAATTCTTCATTGGGGACGGCGCGCAAGTCCAAGCGGGCATGCACCTTGTACCGCCGAAGCCCGTATTTGCGCCGGGTCGCCTCGGAATCCACCACGAAAACGGCGGTTGACGTGTAGCGGGCTCCACTCTCACGCCCTAGCAGCATCAACTCCACTGCTTCAGCCTCACCGTGGCGGGTGACCAGCGTTGCCCGCAGGTCCACCCTTCCCCTGTGGACAGTCAACCGGTGGACGTAGACGGCGTTATAGGGCTTCAACGGCCGGTTCACCGCCAAGGACAGCAGCCCGTGCCGGTTGATGTACGGCTCAAAGGTGCTCCCTTGAACCAAGACCCGGCGGAGTGAGCCAACTTCGGTTTCCGCGAACCGTCCGAATGACGCCCACGCCGTCATGATGTCGTCGCGCGCCAACGACCCGTCCGCCAACGCGGATTGAATGTCGGCGTACCGTTTTCCGTTAGCCTCCGTCAGGACCGTGGCGGCCGGATCACCGTCGAGGATGTTGGTGCTGAACTTCGGCAGGTCCTTGGCCGCCGCCCGGAACTGGACGAAGAGACCCAGGATTTGGCCGTCCTCGCCCTCCGGGAGTGGTATTGCCGCGTACGCAAGGTCCGTCAAATCAAGCTGGACGTCGTAGCTGCGGCTTTCCCTTCCTGCTGTGGCGGGGACCTCGGTTACGTCCGCCACCTTGGTCCAGTTGCCGGCCGCATTCTTGCTCCACAGGGAGGCAGGTCGGAGTTTGGTGGAAACACTGAACCGGGCATGCAGAACCGGGCCCCGCTGGTCCAGGCGCAGCGAATGAAAGTCCACCCTCGCCGTCCCGCCGCCTTTGCGGGCGCCCCTGCGGGCAACGGATACTGCGCCCCGCAGGGCGCCGGAAGCTGGTGTCATGACTTTTTGCTTTCGAAGGAACTAGCGACGGGGAAGTATGCGTTCAGGAAACCGCGGGTCAGTGCGTCCACCTTTCGGGTGTTTATTCCGGTGCTGTCTATCTCGTTGAGGCAGAACACGTCTGCGTCCTGGCGCCGCAGCAATCGCAGCAGCTTTGCCTGGGCCGACGGCTCGTTGATGTCACAGTAGCGGTAGGAGAGCTTCCCCGGAACGGCCGCACCGATGGCGAAACCGTAGTAGTGCGCCAGCGAGGACGCCACGGAGAGGTCAGCTGGATCCCTGAATCTGCTGTGCTGCGTCCGCCGCATCTCCTGCGCATGTTCCTGTTCCAGCCGCGACAAGGTGCTGACCCGCTGCGGATGGGCGGCATGTTGGAACTTTCGTTCAACTGTGCGTCCGAAAGCCGCTTCCAGCAGTGCACGGTTGTTCTTGGCCGCGCTGTCCACGGGCAGGTCCTCCGCCGAGCGCGGCTGGTAATCGACGGCCTGCTCGGACAGGAAGAACTTGGCAAGTCCGCTCCCGTGGAAGAACAGCTCCGGATCCACCGGCCGCCCGAAGAACACGTCGTCGTTCAGGTAGAGGAAGTGTTCGCTCAGGCCGTCTATGTGGTGCAGCTGGGACTCGATGGCGTGCGAGTTGAACGTGGGCAGTGCTGTGGGGTCGGAGAAGATGTCCCGGTGATCGACCACCGTGATCCGGCTGCTGGAGGTATCCAGCCACGGCGGCGTCTGTCCCGCCGTCACCAGATAAACGTGATTCACCCAGGGGGCGAAGTAATCGAGCGACCGGAGCGAATAGCGCAGCTCGTCGCGGGAGGCGTAGCGCGCCTCATTGGCTGCCGTCTTGTTGCGCAGGCCTGAGTCGTCGCCGGCCTGCGCCTTGGCCTTGCTGCGCAGCCACTGCGGGTCGTCGCCGTCCACCCAGGTGTAGACCACGTCCACGGGGAAACCAACCGAGGTAAGCAGGTCCAGCTCGGGCAGCCCGGCCTCGCGCGGCACCAGCGTCACACCCAGGTGCGGGCCGCTCAGGAGTCTGCTGCCGTGTCCCACCGCTTCGAAAACCACAGAAGGCGAGGGCGGCCATCCGTCGGCGATCGGGCGGGTTTCTCCGTCGGCCCGGACATAGAAGGGGCGGGTGCCGGCGGCGTCGGCGATCGCTTCCGCGGCGGAAAACCACTGGCTGGCGGGGAGATCTATCATGGCGGGGATCCCCGCTTGGGTGCGCAGCACCCTGTGATCCACCTGCGCCTGCTCCAGCGCACGTCTAACGAGGGCGCAGGTGTCCGCCGCCACCTCGCGTGCTGAAAAGCGGTCGACGCTTGGAAAACCAGCGGCCGGAAATGCGGCCAGACGCGGCCGTGGCGCGGTGGGGCGGGGAGCGGTCAGCGCCTGCAACGTATTCCGCGGGGTGGTGCCGCGGCTAAGTGCCCGGAAGGCAGCACGGATAACACTCTGCGGAACAACTGCCGCTGCACGGCCCTTGAGTCCGACGCGCATGGGCTCCTTTCACGCAGCATTTTTCGCTGCTCCACGGCCACTGGTGGCGCCGCGGTGCGGCGGCACAACTGGAATAGCTTAGCAAGCTGGCTGAGGATTAGCTGAACGGCGCTGCCGCTGCCCGGCACGGGGAACGATGGCGTTCGATAGACTAGCGGCTGTCGTTCCGGCGCAACTTTCAGGAGCAAGACCATCGCTGTAGCAGCACCGCCTCGCACCGCCGCCTCGCCGAAGAAAACCGGCAAGGACCTTCGGCTTGATATCCAAGGGCTTCGGGCCATAGCCGTGGCCCTGGTGGTCATTTACCATCTGTGGCCTGAACGGTTGACCGGCGGTTTCGTCGGAGTCGACGTCTTTTTCGTCATCTCTGGCTTCTTGATCACCTCCCATCTGGCCAAGCGGCCACCGCTGGACTGGCAGGGGCTGGCAGCCTTCTGGGGACGGCGCATCCGCCGCCTCCTGCCGGCCGCTTTTGTTGTCCTCGCCGCGACCGCCGTGGCGTCGAGGCTGGTGGCCCCGCCGACGCAGTGGGGGTCGATTGCCAAGGAAATCATTGCCTCGGCGCTGTATGTGCAGAACTGGGCTTTAGCCGGTAGCTCCGTCGACTATCTGGCGGCAGAAAACGCCCCTACTCCGACCCAGCATTTCTGGTCCTTGTCGGTAGAGGAGCAGTTCTACCTGTTTTGGCCGGTCCTGGTCTTCGGGGTGTTTTGGGTAGCGGCAAAACGAGGACTGAACGCACGCCGCCTGCTCTTCGGCGCGGTGACCGCCGTCGTGGTCCTTTCTCTGGCGTTCTCCATCGCCGCAACTGCTTCTGAACCGGGCAGCGCGTATTTCATCACCCCCACCCGTATGTGGGAACTGGGTCTTGGCGGCCTGGTGGCCTTGGCTGCGCCGACCTTGGTGCCATACGTGCCGCAGGTTTTCCGGACCGTCTTGGCGTGGCTCGGCCTCGCGGCAATCGTCGGGGCGGGCGTCCTCTATACCGGGTCCACGCCCTTCCCCGGATATACCGCGTTGCTGCCGGTCTTGGGGACGGCCTTCGTGATCCTCGCTCACGCTGAGGGCAGGTTCTCCCCCACTGCCCTGGTGCGAAACCGCCCGGTTCAGTGGCTCGGTGAAGTTTCCTACTCGGTTTACCTGTGGCACTGGCCCCTGATCGTTCTTCTGCCATACGTCAGCGGCGGTGAACTGGGCTGGCTCGACAAGTCGCTGATTCTGGTTGCGACGCTGGTGCTGGCAGGACTCAGCAAGACCTTCGTTGAGGACCGTTTCCGGTTCCCATCCGGCAAGAAAGGCCTGGCGCCCACCTACCGGTTCGCGGCGGTGGGCATGGTGCTTCTCACGGCAGTGGGCAGCCTGCAATTGGTGGAAGTCAGCCACCGCACGTCACAGGCTGAACAACAGCTCGCTGCCACGGTCAAGAATGGTGATCCCTGTTTTGGTGCCGCCGCCATCGCCAAGGGGTTTGACGAATGCGTCCCGGACCCCCATGCGCCGGTAGTACCCGAGCCATCGCTGGCCAAAGACGACAAATCCGACGCCTACGCCGACGGCTGCTGGTCGAACCAGCCGTTTACTGACCGCCCTGTATGCACGTATGGGGACGGGCCAACGAAAGTCGCGCTGGTCGGAAACTCGCACGCCGGGCATTGGCTCCCGGCCCTGCAGGTGCTGGCTGAACGGAACGACTGGACTGTCTCCACGTACCTGGTGTCAAGGTGCAACCCGACCTCGGTGCCCCTCCAGTTCGATACCGAGGAAAAGACCGCCAACTGCCTCGCCTACGGCGAGTGGGTACTGGATGAAACTTCCGGCGATGCCTTCGACCTGGTCATCACCTCGGAACGCCAGTCCGTGCCTGTCCAGGGGGAATCGTGGGACACCACCGAAGCTCCCGCCGTCGAGGGCTACCGGGACTATTTGTCCCGTTGGGCCGACAGCGGTGCCAACGTCGTGGTGATCAAGGACCCGCCGTTCCCCGGCAACACCATCGATTCGATTCCGGACTGCCTCGCCGAGAATCCGGGAGCCCCCCAGGAATGTGCGAGTACGCCGGAAGAGTGGCATTGGATGGATCCGGTCACCACTGCGGCCCTCGAACTAAACCATCCGAAGATTCGCGCCGTTGACATGGATGGCTACTTCTGCGTGGACGGTTCCTGCCCTGCCGTTGTGGGATCGGTCGTCACGTACTTTGATGCCTCGCACATCACCGCCACGTACGCGCAGACCCTGGCCCCGTATCTGGAACGCCCCATCCTTAAGGCTTTGCGCAACTAGTCAGCCGCGGAGGTCCAGGCTCAAATTGCCGTGCACGGTGGCATAGGGCCGCTCCCCCTTTGCCCCCTGCGGCAAGGCTGCGTCGGGGGCCACGCCAATTCGCCTCTGGCTCCCAGTGCGGCCTTCGCGGGACAACTCGCCGAAGGCGTCGACGATGGTCCCGCGAAAGCCCGCCAGCACACTTTCGCTGATGTCGAAGTCAAACCGGCCGCGGCCTGCGGCCTGGACATCCGGGATGGACACTTCTTTGCTGCCATCGCGGGTGCGCAGGATGATGGAGACCCGGTCGGCCGGCGAGTCCACCTCCAGCGTCATCGTCAGTCGACTGTCGCTCCACGCGCTCCCGGAGACCCGGGGATCCACCTCAAGTTCCTCTTCCTGGCGGCAATTCTCAATCATGGCCGTGACGTCGCGTCCGCGGATGATGGACGTTTTGCGCTGCATCGTCACGGGCAGCGAGGAGACCAATTCCTCGGGGACATAGGTATCGACGAAGTCGGCATGTGCCATCACCCAGCGCCGCTGGGTGTCGTCCGACATCTTCAGGTACCGGTGCGGTTCGTAGATGCGCAGGCACTTGCGCCGGTAGAGGTCGAGCACCAAGAGTCGGGCCAGTTCCGGGTCAGGGGCTCCGGACAGGAGGATCTTGGCGATCTCCCCCACCGACCACGTATAACCTTCCGGGATCGTGGCAGCGCTGCTGATATTGGCCCCGTCAGTGCGTGTACGGATGAAGTAGTAGTCATAGTCCGCTAGGACCGAGATCCTCTTTGCTTTCAGGTAGCACTGGGAAATGACCATTCCGTCTTCCAGCCGGACCTTGTCCTCGTGAAAGCGGATGCCGTTCTCCACCAAGAGGTCCCGCCTGATCATCTTTTGCGGCGACAGTGACCGGAGTATGGTGCGCAGGTCTGCGTCTACGACCGTTTCCCGGAACAGCGCGCTCTGCACACGGCGGCCGCCAATGCCCACCATCTTGGGCACCAGCACATCCGTGCCGTTCCGGTCGGCGAACTCCACCATCCTGCGCAGGGCCTGCGGTCCAAGCTTGTCGTCGGCGTCGCAAAAGAACACGTAGTCGGCGTCTGTGCTGGCCATGCCGACGTTGCGGGGCTTACCGGGCCATCCGCTGTTCTGCTGGTGGATAACGCGCATGTTGCCCATCCGCTGGGCATAGGCATCAAGGATCGCGCCGCTGGAATCCGTGGAGCCGTCGTCGACGGTAATGATTTCGAAGAGCTCGGGAGCCAGATCCTGGGCTTCGAGGGAGTTGAGCAGTTCAGTCAAATACGGCATGGCGTTGTAGACCGGAATGATCACGCCGACCCGTGCGCTCGAAGCGCTCCCCGAGGGGCCAGTATCCCGATTCGATTCTTCCGAGTCTCTCGCCCGGGTCGTCAGTTTGCGGGCAACGCCCGAAAGCCTGTTGCGCAAAGACATCTGCCACCGTCCCTTCATCCGGTCATGAAGCTCAAGCCTATCGGGCCGCCGGGAAGCCGGAAACTCGCGGGAGCAGGTAACCTTTTACCGATCCGTCACCCAATAGTGGAGTACCGTGCCTGCAGCAAAAACTGACCTCGATCCCTCACCGCCAAGGCAGACATGGATAGACCAGGCCCGTTGGGCCGCCATCGTGCTGGTGGTTGTGGGTCATTTCATGGGCCAGCTCCGCGGCGAAAGCGGACTGGCGCTTATGGTGTCCAACTTTGTGTACATGTTCCACATCCCGGTCTTCGTGCTCTTGGCGGGGTGGGGCGCCCGCCGTGCAAACGCCAACGGCGAGAATTTACAGAAAATCTTCTGGCAGCTCCTCGCTCCCTACGTCGTGTTCCAGTTGATCGCTTTCGGGGTGAACTACGTGATCGAGGGAAGTACCCCGAGTTGGTCCTTCACGTCCCAGACCTTCGGTCTTTGGTTCCTTGTGGCCCTTGCCGGCTGGCGGCTGATCGGACCGTGGTTCAGCGGACTTCCCCGACCGGTGCTGCTCGCCACGGTCATTGCGCTGCTGGCTGGCCTGAGCGAGAACATTGATGGCTTCCTGTCGCTGTCCCGCATCCTCTACTTCCTGCCGGTATTTCTCTTGGGCCCGTGGCTGGTCGACAAGATATCGGTGTGGCGCCAACAACGCTCTTGGCGTATCGCCGGCGCAACGGCGCTGGCCCTGGCTGCAACAGTCACCGCCGTCCTTAAGGAGGGCTTCTGGCGGCGTCCGTTCCTCGGCAACGCGGGGTACGAGGCAATGGATCTCGGCCCCGCCGAAGGCATGGCGTGGCGTCTGGGGGCTTTGCTCGTCGGCACGCTTTTAGCGGCGGCCTTCATGCTGGTTCTTCCGGGGACTCCCGGTGCTCCAAGTGCGCCAGGGAGATGGGTGGCGGGTGCAGGGCGCTCGACGATGTACCCCTATCTTCTCCACCTGCCGGTACTCACGCTGGTAGGAGCAGCTTCTCTTGCCGAGGAAGTACCGCCCACGGGGCGGGCGGTCCTCTTCATCGTTGTGGCCGCGCTTTTCTGCGTCTTCACGGTGACCAAGCCGGTGAAAGCCGTCGCTCAGCCCCTAGTCGAGCCGCAAGCCTTCGGATCCAGGCTCCGCGCGAACCGAAGGCGCACCGCGAAACCGGAGGCCGCCGCGGCCCGTTCGGACGTCCCGCACCAGTAAGGAATATTGATTGACGCTACCGTCCGGCCGAAGCAAGCCGGCCACCAAGCCTGCGGGCGCCGTTGATCAACCGCCTCCGCTGCTGCTGGCGCCTTAAGGGTCCCCCATATAGTGCTTCGTGCGGGTAAGCGTCGCAGAGTTGATCGAGATCTACGTTCAAGGCGGGCACTGTGGCGCGTTGGACAGCCGCGGCAAGTGCAGCACCGGATAACATCTCGGGGCCCAAAGAGAAGCGGCTAACGGAATTCGTGTCAAGCGTCGAGAAGAAGTCCTCAAACTTGAAGTAGTCTCCCGCGAGCTCCTGGCCCTCGATCTGCAGCCAGGTCCACGGAACTCCATAGGCTTGAGCAACAATGAGGCCGTGGAGGGATGTCGCCACCACGTGCGAGGCCATGGCAATTTCCCTCACCACGCTTTGCGCGTCCCTTTCCACGTCCAAGACCGTGATGTCCCGGTCGAGTCCCGGCGGGAGCAGTGCCTTGTGCTTGTAGTGGGGAATAAACACCGGTTCTGCCCTTTGCGCGGAGGCCTGCGGCTGAAAGATCCGGGGCAACAAGAGAGCGGGGTCTCCGTATACTTCGGGCACGTCCCAGCCCATCCCCCGTACGAGTTCTTGCCTGGTTAACCGGCCCCGTACTGCAGCTACGCGCTTGGGCTTGCGGGCCCGGAGACGCCGCACCGTGCCGCTATGAAGAGGAGCGAGCAACCCGGATCCCCAAATGTTGTACCCGGGACGTTCCAACATGTTGATGACCGACCCGACGGACATGATGGCGCCAGGATGAGCCAACGTCCCGCGGACATTTACCGGCCGCTTGCCGGTAAGCGACGAGACAAGCCACGGCCCGATGAGGTCGCCGAAATTGACTCTTCCATTCCACCAAAATGCCGGAATCTCGTCTCGCTTCAGCTTTGGAGTCCTGGCGTCTATTCGCCCCCATGCTGCCCCGCGGACAAGCGAGGCGATGATTTTGTGCGTTTCCTGTGCGATCTGCTCCGCGCTCGCATGCCCCCGCCACGTCTCCAAAAGGTGTTTGTCCCCATCCCGTTCGGGAGACCATGCCATGTTGCGCAGCAAGGAGCGCACGTACGTTCTGGCGGTATGCGTGCGGCCAAATAGCAGAAGCCGCACTTCAGCCGGTTGCACAAACAGGTCGAAGGCGACGCGATCCCCCTGCAGGGAAACATCCAAGGCAAGGAGATTATCCGCATGTCGCCTGATACGGATGCGATCCGCTCCAGGCATGCTGCTCAAAGCAGCCGCAAGCCGATCGAGGAAGTGCGCTTCGGGAGGTATGTTCATGAGAAGTCCTCAAAGATTCTGGTGGCACCACTGTAGGACCCGGCACACTGGACGCGACGCAGGACACGCTCGTTGGCGGCGAAGTTTTGCCAGTCGGGCGAAGGGGTTGAACCGACGCTAGGACAGTTCCTTGACGATTTGGCTGATGCTGTCCAACGTGCGCTTGAGCTCCTCGACGTGGCGCTCGTCGAAGGCGCTCAAAACACGCTTCATCTCGGTCGTGGAGATGCCTGAGGTCCGGGGTAGGTAGACCACCTCTACTTTGTCCTCCAGGTCATCGAACTTGCCTCTCCAGTCCTCACCGATTCCAAAGACGTCCGCCCCGTACTTCTCTATGTCTGACCGCTTCTGCTCCCAGTTTTCTTCCGGGATGGCTTCGGAGACGTACCGGATGGAGCGCACGATCTCGATCCGCTGCTCGAACGGCACTACCGGCTTTTTCCCCTTGACGGCATTGAACTCGTCGGTGGAGACCCCGACAATCAAGCGGTCCCCGAGGGCGCTGAGACGCTTAAGGATGTTCAGGTGGCCAATATGGAAGAGGTCGAAGGTACCGTACGTCAGTACTGTTTTGCTCAAAAGAGATCCTCACGGTGCACTCAAGTTTGTCACCCATCCTATCGGGTAACGGTCCACTCGGACGTAGCGGACGGGACACAGTTCAGCTTGGGCTGTATAAAAAAGCAAAGGGACTGGACGCTGCACTCCACCGTCCCTAATGATGTTTGCAGCAGGCAAGAGGGGTTCGGGCATCCCACGCCCTGAGCCTCATGCTTGGGTAAGCCCAAAGCACGATAGTGCGGCGGACCAATCTAGGAGCGCGTTAAATAGTCTCCAATACACCTGCGCCTGATACGGTTGTTAGTTGAACTAGCGGCTGGGCGCGCGGCAGTAGGTGCAAAGCGTACGACGGTAATACGTCAAGCCGTTTTTCCACTTTCGGTACTCTTGGGAAGGGACAAGGGTATTTAGAGGAGTTGGACGTTAGACAACCACCACGGGGCACAAACAGATATGACGGCAACTAACAAAAAAGCGATACAGGTCCTAATCCGAAAGTCGGGCCTGCCTTACGGGTTAAGGGCAGCCATGGGCCCCGACGCTTATCGTCATTTCAGACGAACTGTGCGAAGCCTGGTCTCCTCTCTCACTTTCACACGCGTTACACGGAAGCGCCGGCTCGCGGAAAATCGAATCTTGCAGACTGACCCTCGACCGGTGCGCTCAAGAGGTGTGCTAAAGCTTCCAATAGAAGGCCGAATGCCTGAGCAGATACGAAAGTATCATCTCGACCTGCTTTCCAACGTCATGACCAAAGCCGGCATCGAGTGGGCCCTGGTTCGCAATGAGTCCAAAACGCGCCATACCGTAGCAGTACGGGAGACCGACAGAGCGGAACTTTTGCAACAAATAGCTCGGGCAATGCTGGACGTTCCGCTTTACGTTCAGGACGTCAGCAGCCGCGCTCTGGACAAGCGTCTCCATCTCGCCAGTTCGCTAGAGGAACTCGAGTTCTCCTCCACTGCAGAAATCTTGCGGTTCGCGTCTTTCTTTGAGGACCAACACACAGGTTTCCGCACAGGTACCGGGTTCGCGTGTGATGTCGAGTTTTGGAAGCGAGACCCCTTAGTTCCTTCCAATATTCTGACGCCGCGCCGTAACGTCGCAGCGCAGCTCATCACAGAATCAGAGTTGCAGCTGGACAAGGTGCAAATTGGAGACGACGACTACCCTACATTTGCGCTTTTCAACGAGCGCATGCTTGACGATGTCACCTTTCCCATCGACGCTGTTTACACATGGGTAGACGGAGATGATCCGCAGTGGATTGAATCCAAGAGGCGCCTAGAAGCCGAGCAGCGTGGCGTCGAGTACCATGCAGAAGCAAACCACGTCGCGCGCTTCCGGTCCCGAGATGAATTAAGGTATTCGCTCCGGTCGTTAGAAATGTATGCACCTTGGTTTCGCAAGATCTTCATTGTGACCAATGGGCAGGTTCCATCATGGTTAGATGTGAACCACCCTAAGATTGAACTGGTAACGCACGACCAAATATATGAAGATAAGAATTGCCTACCTACGTTCAACAGCAATTCCATTATCTCTCGTCTTCACCATATTCCTGGACTAAGCGAGCACTACGTTTACATCAATGACGATGTTTTCTTCGGCCGCTCTGTCTCCGCAGATCAATTCTTTTGGCCAAATGGAATTGCTAAGGTCTCTCCGGCCAATAATCGGCGCCCTTTCGGCGAGCCCAGCGTACTGGACGAGCCACACATCAATCTAACTCGCAATATGCGCGCCCTGCTCAGAGATGAGTTTAATATCACAATATCGCGCGCTATCAAGCACACTCCACACCCCCAAATCCGCAGCGTGCACATGGAGATGGAAGAACGCTTTCCGAACCATTTCAAGCGCACATGGGCAAGTCATTTTCGTCATCATGATGACATCGTCGCCGATCAATTGTTCCATTACTACGCGCAGATCACTGGTCGAGCAGTACCGGGCAACCTGCGTTACAATTACATAAACATCTTGGATGACAATTACACAAGCGTTTTAGCGGCGACTCTGCGTTACCGTGATCGCGACGTCTTCTGCATCAACGATGCTCCCGTACCTGGCGCAACCCCTGTGCCTGATGAAACAGTGACAAACTTTCTAATTCGCTACTTCCCCTTTCCGAGCGAATATGAGTTGGGCCAGTAGCGCGACGTGGGCGCGATGGCGTCATTGATTCTGGCACGGCAGGTCCGAGATCATCGCATAGGAATTCCTAACCTTTCTTCTCATAGCTAGCGCAGAGCTCCGTTGCCTCTCAACTCGTTCGATTGGTCCGCCATAGGTTTGCCAACTGTTCCCGCGTTCCACCTGCTTGCGCTCTGACTGTACTCGGACTCCAGCTTGTTGACATCGGACGATACGTGCTCGGGTTACCCGGGGACTGCTGGCGCTGTGGTTGTTGCAGAACTCTAGCCCTGCGGCCAAGGCGTCGACTCGTTTCTCGTTGGAGCGCCGTTAAGCTGGCGCGCGTGGCCCGAGAGCCCTTTCAATGGCGCTCCCTGCGCCGCCAAGAAGGTCGCGTCCAGGAAAAAAGTGGGTCTGGTGGACTTTATTTGTTCGCTAGGCAGCCGGAAAAGAATGCCACCGGCTTCTTGGGAAGTAGAAGCTCATACCGCGCAGGCGCGTGCGCGCCAGCCGGCGCGGCAGGCATGCTGCCGAGCTTTTATCCGTCAACGTGCAGCAGCAAGCAGGGTTCGCCGCGTTCGTCCCGGTCTCCGCGGCCGGTCCCGTGCCCCCTCCCGCCGGCGCCCAGCTCTCGAAGCCTGCGGGTGCCTGCCGGGCGAGCCATCCGAGGGAAGGCGCGCAGAAGCATCCCGCAGTGCGAGACGTATTCGACGGGCCTTCGTTTGCTCAGCTCGTAGATTAGCCACACGTGCGGGAGAAGCTCACTTCTCTGGCCAGGTGTGCCCCTGAACGGCCGGATAGGATCCGCTCAGATATGATTCACCCACGGGCGAGCGGGCCGCAGTTGCGCACCAGAAGGTCTCTAGGATCCGTTGCACTTGTGATAATTCACCAACGGGAGGGGTAGCACCCCTTCAGCGTGTAACCACGCTCAGGTCCTGGCGTCCATATCGCGCTGCCAAGACCGTTAGGAAAGGCAGGAGATACGCTAGCTAGGACGAAACGGGCAGCCTATGAGAGCTCTTCCGTCAATTCTACGGAACCGTTTGAGGACACGCGCAACACCTTACCGCTGTCATGGGAATAGACGGCTCCGGCAGAAAACTCAGCGGTTAGCCATACACGATATTCCCCGGGCGCAAGATGCGGAAGCCTTTGTCCAAGATATCGCTTGCTGGCGAAGTATGCGTGACTGTAATCGCTCCATTGATCCCCAAGTTTAAAGGCCAGATTACGCTTTCTACTGCTAGCCAGCGCAATCCCCTTGGACAAAGTCTCGCCATCCAGTGCATCAAAAACGACGTAATACTTAACGTGATCGTATGAGGAGACTTCCACTCCGCGCACAAAGAAGTACCCCTCCAAGTGAATGAGGTCATCCTTGATCCAAGCACCACGAAGTGAAAAATAGGAACTATCAGGGGTGAAACCGATGATCGGCCTTTTGACCAGCATCAACCCCAGTCGTCCCTTCCGTACCTGCAAAAGCGCGTTGCCGTGTATGGTTGACGATTCCGCGCCGGTCCATACTATTCGCGCTAGCGGAGGAGATACACGAGCGTGCTTGATCTTCAGCTCACACTTGTACCTGCCGAAGGGCAAACTTTCCAGGCTTACTGGGCGGCCACTTGTTGTGAAAGCGCCAAACGAATAGTCGATGAAGTCGCCACTATAGTACTTTGACGAAAGCTTTGAATCCGATGTCTGATGAAGCAGGATTTCGTGAGTGGTCTCATCGGATGTGAGTACCAGCTTAGTCGCAACGTCTCGTGCGGTTCTCGCGGAGCGGCCGCGAAGGAAGGCCGACCCTTCCATATGAAGATACCCATTGTCCAAATGCACCCTGTCCATCTCGAGCACTGTTTCGTCCCGAGCCGGCGAACCAAGCATCTCGGAGGCGACCGGTGGGTATTTCCTGTTGCCGTTAATTACCTCTCCAAAGCGCGGGACTGCCCCCTCTCCCAACGCGGCCAAAATTGAAATGATCAGAGGCATATTATAAAGGGTGACATCCTTATGTTTTCTAACGAGGTGGCTGTCAGTTTCAAAGTAGTTGAAGTTGGTATATTGACGGTAGTGTTGCAGATAAGGCGCGGTCTCGGTTGCATGGAAATGATCCGATTTCGACGAAAACAGATATATGTTTTTATCCCGACTACCGGTCGATGACAATAGACTGGGAACCGCCTCGTCCAGCTCCTGCAATTCGCGGTCAGAACCGCAAACAGTCATATTTGCTATGACTTCGGGACGTCCCTCTCGATTCCCGCTCCCGATATTCATTCGAGGCGCTGATGCTAAGATGTTCGGGTAGCCGAAGGCTAGCCCATGGTAGAGAGCAGCTGTGCCTCCTTTAGAGAAGCCGACGAAAGTGCAGTCAGATTTTTCAAGGCCGAGCTCCAACCTAACCATCTCAATTAGGGAATTAACGGAATGGCTGATGCCGTATCCCTCGCGGTCCCTAATGTAGTAGGTAATTCCTCCAGCGATATCATCCGCTATCCAGAGCATGTTGCTTCGGAGATTCGCAGAGGCACTGCCGTCGAAATCGTAAGGCGAATGTGCAGGACGAAACCCAGAAAAAACCACGATGAGGTGTTTGCGATCCTGCTTTGCAGGTCGAAACTTATATTTGATGTCATAACCGGCGTGTGAATAGATCATCTGCTGAATGTCGGTCATTGCGGCCTAGCTCGTTCCACCGATGGGCCCACTAGTATGAAAATCAGTTCGACTGCCCGTAGAAACTTTGACAGCGGAAGACGACAGTGTCGGCTCTGGCATAGTAAAAGCTTCGTGGTCTGCGACCCTTTCACCAAGCAGCCCGTCCGTTGCTGCTAGCCATATATCGGCGTCTTTCTTCATGAAGGTCGATGAGACTTCAACCGAGTAGACGGAACTTCCATGAACTAGGGTTACTCGTACACGGTACGATCCCGACGGCAAGGCACTGAGGTCAACCCCCGAAAAGCCTGGAGTGGCGTAGTAGGCTCGGGTATAATCTGCGATTCCGTCCGCAAAAAGCCCTCTTTGATCGCTTCGCCGAGCAGTCCCTAGCTGATAAGAGTACGTCCCTTGTTCGGTTTCAAATACAAGAAAGTAGTAAGCAGCCCTGGGGTGATGGATTTCGTGACCTTTGACGGCGAAGACGCCCTCGAGATGCATTGAGGTATTTTCAATCCAGGCTCTTCTAACCGAGAAAACTGAGTCCGTGGGCGAGGCACCGATGATTGAACGCTTCTCGAAGTAAGCGCCGGCCGAAGATGCGCGGACACGATATAGATATTCGCCCTCAGCCGAGGCTTCGTCCAAAGTACTAGACGCGCGCAATCGCGTCTGCTTTGTTTCACCCGCGACGGTCTGCGAAATTAGTACTTCATAAGTACCCGCGGGAATTTCCCTGAGATCGACGCCCCGATGTTTGCGCGACGCGAATCCTGCATACCGATAATCACAATAGACAGTGTCATAGAATTTGGAAGTCGCCCATTTGCTGAGGACAGCTCCAAGCTTGTGACGTACCTTGATACTTTCGCTTCGAAAGACAATACTCCGGGACACAGACTCGAACGACGAAAGCTCGTACCCTGGACGAAAAGCCACCCCTGCCGGAAATGCCAAGGCCCCCGAGAGCCTAAAAGCGCTCAAACTTGCATGATCCGTTCGCGGTGCTGTGGAGGGCTCCAGGGCCGTTAAGCCATACTGGCGCTCTATTGCCGGTCCGCCATTGATAGCTTTCCCGTACTTCGGAACAATCATATCCGTGAGCAGGAAGATGACTCCGAGAATCGAAGGAAGATTATATTTGATTACTTCGTTATGAGCGTCGACGATAGGAGACTCAGTTAAGACGAGGTTCATATTCGAGTACTTGTCAAACAAAGAAACAAAAGGCTGAATTTGGCTGGCGTATTCCTTGTCCTGAGGCGACGACCAAATATAGATATTGCGCTGCAGGTTAGCGTCGTTGACAATGAGTGACGGGATCAGTGCGTCCAAGTAGGCGACTTCCGCCTCCGATTTCGATTTCGTCATATGCTCGAATATCGCAGGGCGTGTATCGCGAATGTACGAACCGATAGCGATCTGCGGGACGCCGGCTACTATGTTCTTGAATCCGTATTTGATTCCGAAATAGAGGGCCGCTGATCCCCCTTTGGAGAAGCCGACTAGCGTACATTGATCCTTTGAGAGTCCAAGTCTATGAACTTGCTCCTCGATAAGATCGATTACAGCATTTTCGATGCTAAAGTCAAAGTTTTCACACAGATAGTATGCATGCTCGCCATGAAAGTCATCTCGAATCCACAACCACGAGGCTTGGCTTTCGCTTGATGCCGCGCCATCAAACTCATACTCTCTATTAGGCCTGATGCCCGAAAACATGACAACCAAGTGCCTGCGGTCCTTCTTTGAGGGGCGGGTCTTATAGCGGACCTCCACACCATGCTTATGGAAAACTTTTTCTTCCATTTCGCCTCTTCCGGCTCACGAGTGATACTGATGCCGCAACTTTTTCTAGTAAATACGTTTGAATAGGCCGCGGCTTTTACCTTACGCTCCATAATTATCATATTACGGGCGGGCGCCCTCCGGCGGTCATTCTCAGCAGCGTTATCCACTTGAGTTTCTTAGACACTTCTCCGTGAGCCCAAGGAGACTTCACCCAGCCCGCACTCCATCCTTGGAACCACGTGGAAAGTGCCTTTGGTTGGCGGATGGACCGCGCAATTTGCACCCCAGTCCAAGAGGATATATAGAGTAGTGAAATCGGCATCGGCAAGTTACGCCGAGCGAGCCAAACGCGGTTGCGGGCGTTGAGCCGGTAGAACTCTTCGTGACGGCGGGGATCGATGACCGGATGACCTGCGCGGAGGTTTCCCGCATACCAAGTGCGGAATCCTGTGTCCCATACGCGCCAGGCAAACTCGATGCCTTCGTGGGCGTACCAGAAGGTCGACGGCCACCCGGGAGTCTTATCGAACACGTCTCGACGCATGGCAATCGCCATCTCCACCACCGAGAAGACGTTGCTTGAGTGGTAAGGGCTCCCTTTGCGCAGCCTGGGAATCCAGCGCAGCGGCGCATCAGGATTGTCGGGATCCTCGATCCGCGGTTGGACCATACCGATGTCCGGTTGCTCCTTGAACAGCTTTGCGCATTGGGCAAGGAAATCGTCATCAAGGAGCCAGGCGTCGTCGTCGAGGAAGAAGAGGTACTCTCCCTTGACGTGGGGAACGCCAGCGTTCCGCCCAGCGGGGATGCCTATGTTCTCCTCGATATGCAGCGTTTTGAAACCGGCCGGGACGTCTTCCGGATCCCAGCCATTGCCGACGACTACGACATCCAGCTTCACCCCTTGCTGGCGTTGCAACGTTTCATATCCTCGTTGCAGTTCGACAGGGCGTGTGCCTTGGGTAAGAATGACCACCCCGAAGGTCGGTTCCTGGGCGCTCATGTCATGTTGCATGTCGCTCACTTCCGCAGCCTAGGCGAGGCCATGATGGCGACGAAATGGCCGATATTTACGAACAGGACGGCGGGCACCAGGACGAAGAGCAGCCAACGCTCCCCCGTTACCTGCTGGCCGGCTACCACCGACACTATGGAGGCAGCCAGGACCAGCAGACTCATCTCCACGGAATGCAACACCCGGTGGAAGGGCAGGAACCGGGCAAGCCGACGGAGCCTGCCGACGAAGGACGTGGCGGGAACGGCTTTCGCCTCTGCCGTATCTGGGAGCTTGTCCATCCCTGCCAACGCCCGGGAGGCGTGCACCATCTCGTTTTGGGCCTTGTTGAGGACGATCAGGAACGCCAACAGCGCACCGAGGAACAGATAGAGGTAGGCCTGCTCCGGATCGCGGCTCAGCAGGCCCAACTCTCCCAGGCACCGCAGCCCGAGTGCGATGGGAATCAGCCCCTCGGTGGTGTAGTGGCCGATCTTGTCCAGGAAGATGCCTTTGGGGCTTTGAGTGCCGCGCCACCGCGCGACTTCCCCATCGCTGCAGTCGAAGTACAACTGCAGTTGCGAGAAGAAGACCGCGAGCAACGGTCCCCAGATTCCCGGAACCAGCAGCGACGCGGAAATTGCCCACCCCGACAGAATCATGAGGCCTGTGACGCCGTTCGCGGAGATCGGGGTGCGGACCAGGACGCTGGTGAGGTAGATGGAGATGTGCCGGAGATAAAGCTCGGCGGTCCAGTGCTCAGCGTTTTTTCTACTTCGAACCTCTGGCGGCTGGGCCACGGAGCGGAGCTGCTCCAGAGTGGGGCGCGCCGGCCGCTGAACGGCTGTCACGACTTCCTCCGGCTGGTATCTACGGTGCCTGCCGCTCCGAACAGTCGTCCGCGGAGATACCCCAGCCCCCAGCTGATGTGGATTCCTGGCAGCACCGCCAGCAGCCGCAGTCGTTCGGGTCGGCCAAGGTCGCCTGGCATGCTCGCCGAGGCGTACATGACCCCCGCACCGTAAAACGCGGGGACGGCAGCCACTGCACCCGCCAGAAGCCGCAGGCTTGCCGGCCACGTCTTGGCCGTGCCGGTGGCGAGCACGCCGGCGGAGGCAACGCCGACGCCCAAAGCGGCCACCAGTACTGGCGGCAGGAAGTGCCTGACGGACTTTCCTTCCTTGTGCCGGTTAGCCAGCTCTGCCCGCCAGATGCCCGCGGCGTAGAACTGCCGCACCAGTTTTCCCCACTGTGCGCGCGGCCAATAGACGACCTTCAGCTCCGGGTCGAACCAGACCGTGTAGCCGGCTTGGCGCAGGCGCAGGCACATGTCCCAGTCCTGGCCCCGCCACAGCGTCTCCTCGAAAAATCCGACCTCGTCGAAGACCTCGCGTCGGAAGACGCCGAGATAAGCGGATTCCGCCGGGCCCTCCGGTGCGCCACTGTGATACGCCGCACCGCCGAGCCCCAAGGGCGATACATAGGCGGCAGCGACTGCCCGTTGAAAGGGAGTCTTGCCTCGGGCGTCCATAAGCCCCCCGACATCAGCCGCACCGGTCCGTCGCAGCGTTGCCACCCCGCGCTTCGTGTAGTGAGGCTCTAGTTCCGTGTGTGCGTCCACCCTGACAACGACCGGATGACTAGAGGCTTGAAGGGCAAGATTCAGTCCGGCCGGGGTACGGCCGGTGGGGCTGTTGACGCTGCGTAAGCGCGGTTCCCGCGCCTGCAGGTCCGCCACGATCCCGTTAGTCTCATCCGTTGAAGGCCCCAGGGCCAGAACCACTTCCTTTGGCCCGGGGTATTCCTGGTTTAGGATGCTGCGGACCGCGTCCTCGATATGCGCCGCCTCATTGAGGACGGGCATGATGTAGGACACGCCAGGGTACTCCTCCAGCGGAGGCAAGACGGATGCCGAAGTCACTATTTCCTGGACTCCTTGTAGGCGTCCACGACTTCTCTCGGGTCGCCGTCCATTTCCAGCACGCCTTTATTGATCCAGATGACCCTGCTGCAGGTATCCAGTATCGATTTCATCGAGTGCGAGACAAGGAAAACGGTACCGGCGTTCTCGCGTATCTCACGGATGCGGGCCTCGCTTCTCTGCCGGAATCGTTGGTCACCGACCGCAAGTGCTTCATCCACGATGAGGATCTCGTGCTGCTTGGAGGCGGCGATGGCGAATTTCAGCCGCGCCTGCATGCCGGATGAATAGGTCCGCATGGGAAGGTCGATGAACTCTTCCAACTCGGCAAACTCGACGATGTCGTCCCGGAGCCCGTTGATCTCCTGCTTGGAGAACCCCAGCGCGAGTCCGCCCAATTGGATGTTCTTCTCCCCCGAGAGGTCCGGGATCAAGGCCGCCCCCACGCCCAGCATGTTCGGACGGGAGGAGGCGTAGACGGCACCCTGTGCTGGAGGCGTCAGCCCGACGAGCGTGCGCATCAGCGTGGATTTGCCGGATCCGTTCGAGCCAATGACCCCGATGGATTCATTTTCGTAGGCGGTGAAGGAGATTCCCTTCAGGGCGTGGACTGTACGGAGCCTGCCGGCTCCCCGCTGCAGCAGCGATCGCCCGGTGCCCTTGACCGGCTTTCCGCCGGCATGGACGTAGTACTTCACATGCAGATCATCGACGACGACCACGGGTTTACGGGCGGCGCCGGCCGCATCTGTGCCCATCAACGCTTCTCCAGTCTTAGTCGACTCGGCCATACCGCTCCTCAGCTACCCAAAAGAACAAGACTCCGGCAACGAAGACCGCTACGGACCAGACGGAAAAGTAGAGCCAGTAGATCGGATCGTAGTCCATAGCCGGCATGAGAATCCCCCGGGCGATGGAAAGGATTTCATGCAGCGGGTGGAAGTCGAACAGCGCGATGGCCCAAGGATGCGATGCCAGGATGCGGTCGATGGAAAACAGAACGCCCGAGGTGTAAAAGAGGATCCGGGTGACGAGCGGGAGTAACTGGGTCAGGTCCCTGACGTGGACCGTGAGTCTGGCGCCGATCAAAGCTACGCCCAGGTTGAACACCGTGAAGATAGCAACCAGCGGAATGATCAGCAGCCATTCCACACTGATCGGCGCACCCAAGATCAGGATGTACACGAACATCACGGCGAGCATTGGCACGAGTGTCATCAGCTGCTGGATCACGGTGGAGACGGGCAGCGTTATCCGTGGGAAGGCCAGGGACTGCACCAGGGCGCCGTTTCCTGTGATCGATTTGGCGCCGTTGTTCATGGAGGTGGAAAAGAACTCGAAGAGGAACACGCCGATCACCACATACATCGGGAAGTTCTCCGGCCGGCTGGCCCCCTGCAAGATACCGAAGATCGCGCCGTACAGGAGAGCGTTCAGTGTGGGTTTGATGAACACCCAGAGCATGCCCAGTCGGTTGCGCTGGTTTGACGCCTCGATCTTGTACCTCGCCATGGCGATGGCGAAGTCACGACGGGTCCATGCTTCCGCGAGATAGCGGAAAAGCGAAGGGCGGGCACCGACTCGGTGGAGGCGGTTCTCGCTCGCATATTCGGCAAGGCTCATGCCAGGTAGTTTCCCTTACTTGCAGGTGAACGGTGGCGTCGCCACCCCTGAGGGACCGGCGGTGCACCTACCGAGTTTAGATGATTCAGCCCCGAACCGCGGATTCGCCCTCCCGGAAGAACACGCGCAGTTCAAGGCTGTGCTGGCCCGCGGCGTCCTGGACGTAGATGGCTTTCCCCCCAATTCCCTCCAGCGCTCCCGTGCCCGAGCCCGGAATGATGTGCCCGTCGCTCGCGGCAGCCTCGCCCTCCGCGAGGCCCCAGTGCTGGATCACCATCGTGCCTTCGCGGCCATCGACGGAGCCGGTGAAAACTTCGGAGGCAACGTATCCGGCTCCGGTGCTGTTGCCGGCCATCAGCAGTTCTGCGCGGCTGGTGCCTGTGATCAACCCGTCAAATACTTTGGTCACGCGGACCCGGCTCAGGTCCGAGCTTGTTCCCTCGACTTCATAGGGTTCCGGCACCCAATCGGTGACGTCGAAGTCGGCGGCGATGATGTGTTCGGCGTCGGTCATGATGCCCTGTTTCTCCTAGATCGGTTGCCGAGCGCGTCAGAAGAGTCGCTGGTCATGGGAGTCGGCGTATTTCTTGCGGAAGAGCTTGCGGGTTTTCGGATCCAGAAACACCAGATACAGCGCAAAGGCGACGGCAACGATGCAGGCGAGGAGCCGCGCCATGTCGAGGTCGAATTCGATGTAGGGGAAGATGTCCAGCTGATCGGTGATCGCGTAGATCATGAGGAAGGACGTCACGGCGTAGACGGTCTGTACCTGCCAGTCGTTCCGGATCCCGGTGGCCGCAAACAGCGGCAGCAGCCACACGATGTACCAAGGCTGGATCATCGGACCAAGCAACACCACGGCGGCCAGCGCCAGCGCGAGCCGACGAACAATCCGGTCGTAACTGCCGCGGAACATGGTGTAGAGGACAATCAGCACGGCCACGATCCGGCCGCCCGTGTAGACGGCGGACTGCACCATCGCGCCGTCGAATCCCAAGCCGCCGGAGATCAGTCCCAGGAAAATCCCCAGCAGCCCGACCGGGGCGTACCAGATCATCAGGCCGGCTCCCTGCTGGCTGAGGGCCCCGACCCAGCCGAATCCCAGTCCGTTGATCATCCCGAGTATCGCCAGCAGCCCGAAGGAAATCCCGGCGGTCAGGGCCCAGTAGCCGAATTTGCGCGGCCAACTGGCCGCCTTGCCCGCCCACAACAGGCCGACAAACGGCAGGAAGATCAGGGTGATCGGTTTGATGCCAATGGAGAGGGTCACCAGCAGGATGCCCAGCAGGACCCGTCGGTTCGCCGCGTAGTAGAGACCTGCAAGTGCCAGCCCCAGCATCAGGGCGTCGTTGTGGATGCTGGCGATGAAGGTGGTCAGGAACAACGGATTCGCGCAGGCCAGCCACAACGCCCGGTTGGGATTGATGCCGTGCAGTTCGGCGAGTTTCGGTCCGTAGTAGACGCACATTGCGGCACCGGCGATGGCGAGGATCCGGAACATGATGATGGAGTATTCCGGGTGGCCGCCGGTGAGCCAGACGATAAATTCTTCCATCCAGAGAAAGATCGGCCCGTAAGGCGTGGGGCTGCGTGCCCAGAGGTCGTCGGCTCCGGTCTGCAGATAGTTCTGCAGCTGGTCGTACCCGTCCACGTACGGATTGAGGTTGTTGACCATGACTTTGCCTTGGGCAATATAGGCGTAGACGTCACGGCTGAACAGCGGGATACACAGTGCCAGCGGGGTGCCCCAGGCAACGATGGCGGTGAGCGTTGCCCGCCGCGCGGACTCGCCCCAGACGGTGAACTGCTGGCCGAGCCGCAGCCAGGCCCTGACCAGGATCATGCCTCCGAGGGCGAGCAGGATTACCGAGAGGATCACACCGACCAGTTCCACCCGCAGGAAGATCAGCAGCGGCCAGCGCCGCAGTTCGGACACCGAGGCCAGCCACCCCACGCCCAGCGACCCGAGGAACATCATGATCGAGCCGATGGCGCCCTCGAGGATGCTCCGGGTAGACCGTTCCTTGACTACGCCTCCGCTGCGTGAGCTGGAAGGTTCAGTCGCGGGTCTTTGGGCAGTCATCTTCTCGGCGGTCCAATCACTCCGGGGTCAGTACACCTGGTCCGGTGCGGCGCGTGCCGCGGGGGTGGTCTGCACGCCTCGGAACGGTCAGTCGAAGGCAGCGTGGGAGGCACGCCTGCTTGAGGTGCTCTCTGCATGTTAGCACCGGGCCGGCGGCATTCCCTGCCGCCTGTCCCGCGCGCCAGCACGCCGACGCGATACATTTATCGGGTGCCAATCTCTAATGAACATATTGTCTGGATCGACTGCGAAATGACCGGACTGGATCTCGAAGCCGACGCGCTCATCGAGGTCGCCGTCCTGGTCACCGACTCGGAACTCAACATCCTTGGGGAGGGAGTCGACGTCGTCATCAAGCCCACAGCTGAGGCCCTCGCCCAGATGAACGACTTCGTCCGCACCATGCACACCACCTCCAAACTGCTGGACGAACTCCCGCACGGCATGACGATGGCCGAGGCCGAAGACAAAGTGATGGAATACATCACCGAGTGGGTTCCCGAACCCCGCAAGGCGCAGTTGGCGGGCAACTCCGTTGGCACGGACCGGACCTTCCTGGCCCGCGACATGCCCCGCGTCATTGATCACCTGCACTACCGGATCATCGACGTTTCCACGATCAAGGAACTCTCGCGCCGCTGGTTCACCCGGGCCTACTTCCAAGCGCCGGCCAAGAGCGGCGGACACCGGGCATTGGGCGACATCAAGGACTCCATCAATGAGCTCCGTTACTACCGGCAGGCCGTCTTCGTCCCCTCCCCCGGCCCGGATTCGGCCACCGCGAAGAAGATCGCCGCAAGCATCGGCGCCACGTCCGGGGACTAGGATGTTAGCTGCGCCACTTTCGCTGCGGGAATCGCCTAAAGTGGCAAAAGCCAGATGAAAAGCATGTAAACTAGTCTGCGTTGCCTTACTGGTTGGAGACCGGCAGGAACCGCTGGAGCGGGGCCCGTCGGGAGGAACAAGAGGGCACGTGGTGGGTATAGCTCAGCTGGCAGAGCGCCTGGTTGTGGTCCAGGAGGTCGCGGGTTCAATCCCCGTTACTCACCCCGAAGGTCCGGCAGCAGCCGGCAGGCAGAGCCGTCCCGACGCCGGGGCGGCTCTTCGCATGTCCGGCCGCGACGGCGGCGCCTCGCGCCGACATCCTGAGCGAAGGAGAGAAATGACCGTCCGCCCCGTCACTATCACCGGCGAGCCCGTGCTGCACCGCCGTGCAGCCGAGGTCGAAAATTTCGACGACGAGCTCCACGCGATCATCGCAGACATGTTCGAGACGATGGACGAGGCCCACGGCGTAGGACTGGCGGCTCCGCAGATCGGGGTGGGACTGCGGATCTTCACCTATGAATTCGCGAACGACGACGACGTCCCGCCGCGCGGCGTCCTGGTCAATCCCACACTGGTTCTCGGCAAGGTCTCGGGTGCGGAACCCGACCCCGACGAGGAAAACGAGGGCTGCCTGTCCGTGCCCGGGCACAGCTATCCCCTGAAGCGGGCCGAGTGGGCCCGCGTCCGGGGGTTCAACGCAGACGGCAGCCCGGTGGATTTCGAGGCGACCGGCTGGTTCGCCCGGGTGATGCAGCACGAGTACGACCATTTGGACGGCAAGCTGTACATCGACCGGCTCAACGACCGGTGGGGCAAGCGCGCCCGCAAGAACATCAGGAAGGAATGCTGGGGTGTCCCCGGCAATACGTGGTTGCCGGGAGTCGATCCGGACCCGTTCGGCCACTAGCGTCCGCGTTGTGGGGAAGCGAGATCTTTTTCCTTCGAGGTCTCAAGTCCCCAGCGGCACGATTCGGGTCAGCTGTCCGTGAGACTGGACCGGTGATCCTTTTCGCAGCGGTGCAGGTCTTCCAGCGCGATGTCCCGAAGCCGTTTGAGTTCGTCGACTCGCTTCGACGTCACATTGCCGCGGGCGTAGGCGTCGTGCGCCGCGTCCAGCAGCCGCTGGGCCTCCTTGTAATTGACCTGCGCCCGTTCCCAACGCGTCATCTCTACCATGCGGCCATTGTAGGAACGGCGTCCCCGCAAAGCCATAGCGGCGGCGGCAGTGCGGGCGCCCGCAGCCGGCATGGCCATTCCGATCGCTAACTTAGAAGCGTTCCCGAACCCACCGGCCGGTTAACGACGGAAGCCGGCGGCATTCGCATGCCGCCGGCCCCGCCGTCGTTATTGCCGTCTGAGGGCGATCAGACCGTCTCGGCCACCGGTTCCAGAACGGCCGGGAAGATCTTCGGGTTGACGCCGGCAATCTCCTCAAGCACGCGGACCACCTGGCAGCTGTAGCCGAACTCGTTGTCGTACCAGACGTAGAGCACGGCGTTCTTGCCGCTGGCAATCGTGGCCAGGCCGTCCACGATCCCCGCACGGCGGGAGCCGACGAAGTCGGTGGAGACGACCTCGGGAGAGTCGATGTAGTCGATCTGCTTCCGCAGGTCCGAGTTCAGCGACATGCCGCGCAGGTACTCGTTCAGGCTTTCCTTGGTGGCCTCCTGTTCCAGGTTCAGGTTCAGGATGGCCATGGAAACATCCGGGGTGGGGACGCGGATGGCGTTGCCGGTGAGCTTGCCTTCCAGCTCCGGCAGGGCCTTGGCCACGGCCTTGGCCGCGCCGGTCTCGGTCAACACCATGTTCAGCGCGGCGGAGCGGCCGCGGCGGGAACCCTTGTGGAAGTTGTCGATCAGGTTCTGGTCATTGGTGTAGGAGTGCACCGTTTCCACGTGGCCGTGGGCAATGCCGAACTTGTCGTTCAGCGCCTTGAGGACCGGGGTGATGGCGTTGGTAGTGCAGGAGGCAGCGGAGACGATCTTGTCCTCGTCGGTGATGTCTGCATGGTTCACGCCGTGCACGATGTTCTTCAGACCGCCCTTGCCGGGAGCGGTGAGGAGCACGCGGGAGACGCCGGGGCACTGCAGGTGCTGGGACAGCCCGGCCTCGTCGCGCCACTTGCCCGTGTTGTCCACCACGATGGCGTCCTTGATGCCGTACTGGGTGTAGTCGACGGACGCCGGGTCGTTGGAGTAGATGAACTGGATCAGGGTGCCGTTGGCCTGGATGGTGTTGTTTTCTTCATCCACGGAGATCGTGCCCTCGAAGGGGCCGTGCACCGAGTCGCGGCGGAGCAGGCTGGCGCGCTTGACCAGGTCGTCGTCGCTGCCCTTGCGGACGACGACGGCGCGCAGGCGCAGGCCGTGGCCCCCGCCGGCGTGGCCCACCAGGATCCGGGCCAGCAGCCGGCCGATGCGGCCGAAGCCGTAGAGCACCACGTCCGTGCTGGTGCGCTCATCGGCGCCGCGCTTGCCGACGATGTCCGCGAGCTCAGTGCGCACGAAGTCCTTCAGCTCGGCGCCGTCACCCTCGTTCTTGAACTTCACCAGCAGGCGGGCCAAATCCACGGAACCCGCGCCGAGGTCCAGCTCGCTCATGGCCTGCAGCACGGGGAAGGTCTCTTCCAGCGGCAGCTCGGCGTCGTCAATCTGGCGGGCGAAGCGGTGCGCCTTCAGGATGCCCACCACGGACTGGTTGATCAGGCTGCGCCCGTGGATGGAGGTGACTACGTTGTTTTCGCGGTACAAGCGCCCGATCATGGGGATCATCGCTTCGGCAAGTGCCTCGCGGTTGGTCCACGTATCCAGGGCCGACTCTGACATCTGGTTCACAGAATTACCTTCCTACATCAGCCGGGTTCTCCCTCGAGCCCGGTTGTCACCGCCGTGGATTTTCACGACGACGCCGGTTGGCTAGACAGTCTGTCCGGCCACACGGCACGCCACCGCCAAGTGCCGGCGGGAAGCTTGCGGATCGGCCCGTTCCTGTCGCCGACCCTCGATCGGCGGCGGCTTACGCCAATCCGTTATCCATTCTAGAGACTACGCGGAGCAGGGACGCACCGTTACAGGTGAACTGCCTCACAGGGATGGGGATTGGCGGCAGGCCGGTCTGCTGCCTGGCGCCGACGGCGGTGCTCCCCCGCTCAGGGAAGCACCGCCGTCGGCGGTTCAACGGATCAGGCTTTGAAGATGTCCTGCCGGACGCCCATGATGATTCTGTCGCCAGGATCCGCGGTCTTGAGGTAACGGACCACGTTCTGGAGGTCCAGTGCGATGCAACCCGCCGTCGGTACGGGATTGGCGTGCAGGAAGATGGCGAACCCCGCGCCCTGCTTGATGGTTTGCCCCGGCCCGCGGTTGTAGTCGATCACCGCGCCCTGGCGGTAGTCACCGGTGGGCAGGCGCATGTAAAACCACATGTTCTCGTCCGGCCACCGTTCGTAGCCCACGGAACCGGCTTCGTAGTACTTGTTGTAGGAGGAGCCGAGCGTACCGGACCATCTGGACCGCTTGTTCAGCTTCTTGTACTTGAGGTCCGTGCCGGGGTTACCCTCACCGAATGCCTCATGGACTGTGAAACTGCCCTGCGGGGACCACCGGTACTGGGTGTGCCCGGATGCCACTCCAGGGCGCTTGAACCCCTGGAGTCCCACGGTCGCCTTGCCCGTTTTCCATTCCTGCTTGTAGACGGAGCCAACCCGCACGCAGTTGATAAAGCTGGCCTTGGAGGTTCCGTACGTCTCCGCGATGGTGAAGGAGATCCGGTTGGCCCAGTTGTGAGCGTAGCGGGTCTTGTGCGCGCCGATGGCCCAGCACTCATTCTTCGGGTACATCACGGCGCCCACCCGGGCCGCCACCAGGGAGCCACCCTGGAAAACCTGCGTGGTCTTGCCGCTGCGCTTCACGGCGTCCTGCAAGGGGTAGCCCAACGTGCCGTTCTGGCTGCCGCGGGCCGTCCAGCTGTAATTCATCTGTGCAGTCAGGATCCTGGCGCCAGTAGAGGGCGAGTACGCGACCGTCCCCTTCTGGAAGAACTGGACACATCCCCGGGACTTGAGGCCGCACTTCAGGTCCGCCGTCGGGTAGCCCATGGTCCCGTGTTCATATCCTGCGGCCGCGAACTTCTTGTAGATCGGGTGCTGGAGGTCGGTGCTACGTGCACCGGTTTTCGCCGTCCAGTAGATGCCGATGCGCTTGGTGCTCTTGGAGGACGGCTTGTAGGTACGGACGCACCCGTTGTCCACCAGGCGGCAGTTGAAGTCGTTGACGGCCACCAGGTTGTGCAGCTTAGCCTTCGCCTCGATGGCCTTCTTGCCGGCGACGATGTGCGGGGGCGTGTAGCTGATGGTGCCGCCCTGGAATTGCTGCGAGGCGCTCTTGTCGGGGGCAGTCTTCATGTCTGCGATGGGATAGCCGTACTTGCCGTTTTCGTACTTGGCCGCTTGGAATGCCTTGTAGATGGGGTGCTTAAGGTCCACGGCGTAAGCGCCCGTCGCCGTAGACCAGTAGATACCGATCCGCGCCGTCCCGCCGCTATCCGTGTAGGTACGGACGCAGCCGTTGTCCCTGAGCGTGCAACGGAAGTCGTTGACCGGGCTGAGCTTCAAGGCCGTGGCCTTCGCGGCGATAGCCTTCTGCCCTGCTGCAATATGTGTCGGCTCTTCTGTTGCGGGAGTTTCCTGCGGGGTGCTCTGTTGCCCGAGCGCCTTAGAAGGCTCCCCCGGTGTTTTCCCCGGTTCTGCGGGCGGCACCGACGGCGTCGGGGTCGCGGGAACGGCTTGCTCCTCCGACGCGCCGCTGGATGGATCCGCCGGAGTCGAAGGCGAAGAAACAACGTTGGTTGGTGTCGGCTGCGGTTCCGAACTCGTTTCCCCGACTGGGCCCTCGGTCGGAACGGGGCTTTCGCCGTCGTTCGGCAAGGTGTCCGCTGTTGGATCAACGGGAGCGGGCGCTTGGGAAGACTGGACGGCCGGTGCCGCCTCCCCGGAAGCGAAGGCTGGCAGCGTCGAGGCAAGCAGCGTCGTGAGGACTGCTGTTGTCAGGCCAACGCGCAGCATGGAGCGCAGCGAAGCAGGCGACAGCGAAGGGCGGTTCATAGTTCCCCCGGCGATAGATGCAGGCTGGCGATGGAACCAGCTGAGACTGTACCGACCACTGTCGTCCTCGGCGCTTGGAATGTTAGGGGGTCTCTCTGGTCTCGCCCACTCCCGCGGCGGCGAGGCTGTTTCATTGGGTTTAGTCGAGCGGACCTTAGACTCAGTGGGTGAAACGAGCAATTCTATGTCTGGCAACTATCTTGCTAGTGCTGACGGCCTGCGCTGCTCCTGAAAGACCCACGATGGTGGCCCATCGCGGCGGGGCTATGGTTTACCCGGAATCCTCCTCCGAAGCGTTCAAAGCCGTGGCGGAGTCCGACTTTCCTATCGAAATGGACTTGAGGGCTCTCGGTGATGGGACTCTTGTCCCCCTGCACGATAAAACGGTGGATAGGACCATGAGCGGCATTGCGGGAGAACCGGGGAGCATCAGACTCGCTGAGTGGCGCCAAGCCGCCATCCGGCATCCGGCAGGGGGTGCACCCGGCACGCCCACTACTTGGGAGCAAATTGCGGACGAGTACGGCGAGAACCACGTTCTGGTTCCGGAAATCAAGGATTCGGGCATTGATGTGGACAGCTTTGTCGAATCGATAACCCGTCGCGGCATAGAAGAGAATGTTATCGTTCAGTCTTTTGACTACGACCTAGCGGCGCGTTTGGCGAACGAAGGCCTGAACGTTCTATTCCTCGTTGGCGCCAACGAGGAGATCGACCCTGAAATAGTGACTAAAGACGGAATCTCCTACATCGGCCCGCATAAGGATGTCGACAGTACGAGCATCGCTGCCATGAAGGAAGCCGGATTAACAGTGTGGCCCTGGATTGTGAACGATCCGAAACAAGCGGCTTCGCTGCTGGAGGCAGGGGCGGACGGCGTCTTTACTGATGATCCGTGGATGTTGACTGAGGCACTTGCGGCCGAGTGATTCCGCAGATGATGCAAGATGATAAAGGGACGGGTGGGCCTGTGTGGCCGTCCCGGTCGCCCGGCGCGCTGGTGGTGTTGATGGGTCCGCCGGAGTCGAAGGTGAAGAAACCACATTCGTTGGCGCCGGCTGGGGTTTCGGAGCCATTTCGCCGACCGTGCTTCAGCGGCACAGCGCTTCCGCCATTGTTCGGCATGCTGTCCGGTGTCGAATCGGCGGGAGGGGCGTTGGGAAGCCTGGCGGCCGGTCTGTGACACCTGCCCGAGCGGCGTTCCGAGGTCCTAGGCGAGTAGGAGGTGGAACTCGGCACGACAGCCACAAAACTCTGGCCATCCGGACGGGTTCTCGCCACCGTCGCTCTGATAACAGCGGCTGGGTGCGGGCAGCCGGAAGACGCGGTACAGGAATGTGCCTGACGGCTCCGAGGCTTCGTGCCCACAATCCGGGCATACGCCGTCACCCATAGCTTTCCCCCTGCAAAAACGTTTATCCGATTACAGGCAGTCTAGTTCAGCATCGAGACAATCAATAGACATTGAATGCATGACGCAGATACGGGACGAAAGCTGATCCAACACTGGGCTCCGCAATTGGCCCAAATCCTGGCATTCCAGGGCGTCCTCAGTATCCACTGAGGGGACAGTAGGCGCTTTCCAAGGGCAGGAAGCAACTCTGCGCTCTGGGCTGAGATTAGTTTGCGCGCCATAAAGCGCCTGCCAACGCCATACGCCAACTTTGAATAAGCGCATACCGCCACTCCTGGCGGCCCTCCAACCGGACGGATTCACCACACGGAGTCTCCCCCCCAAGTCCTCGAGCCCGCGACGAATAGCAGGGCGAAAGGTGGGACGGGTTGGTCTGTAAGCCGGGTTCTGTCACCTGCGGCAGTTGCCCGCCGCCGGGTGGCGATCATCCATCTAGGAGCACCGTTGCCGGTACCCTCAAGCGGCCTACCCGGACACTCGGGCGAGCAGCCCTCGAACGTGCCCTGTCTGGCCTTGCTCCGGGTGGGGTTTACCTAGCCGTCCCGGTCGCCCGGGTCGCTGGTGGTCTCTTACACCGCCGTTTCACCCTTACCAGGCCCTGCCAAGCAGTCCTGGCGGTCTGTTTTCTGTGGCACTTGCCTGCGGGTTTCCCCGAGTGGGCGTTACCCACCACCCTGCCCTGTGGAGCCCGGACTTTCCTCGGCGGACTCGTCCTCGCGGACAGCCCGACGCGATCGCCCAGCCAACCCGTCCCGCCTTCAGGATACGGCCTGCCCGCCCGTGACCCGTAATCCTCCCGCTTCTGCCGCTTTCCATCGGGAACGACGGCGGCGGACCGCCTTTCGTTCGGCAGCGCCATCCGACGGTAGGCTCTTACGGTGCTGATTCTTCTTCCGCCTTCCGAAGGGAAAACCGCCGCCGCGAAGGGACACCCGTTCGAGCTGCAGGACCTGCGGTTTCCGCAGCTGAACCCGGCCCGCGAGGAAGTGCTGGCGGCCCTGGCCCACGTCAGCCGGAGCCCTGAGGCGCTCACCCACCTGGGCGTCGGCGCCTCGCTGGCTGCGGAGGTGGAACGCAACACGCGGCTGCGCGACGAACCCTCCGCCCCGGCGCACACCGTCTACTCCGGTGTGCTCTACGACGCCCTCGGCTACCGATCCATGACCGCGGCTCAGAAACGCAAGGCGGACGCCGCCGTCGTCGTTATCTCGGCGCTGTGGGGCGCGATAGGTTTTGCCGACAGCATTCCGGCCTACCGGCTGTCCATGTCCGTGGGCCTGCCGGAAACAGGGAAGCTCGCCTCCTATTGGAAGAAGCTGCTCCCCCAGGCGCTGGACGCCCACGCGGAGGGCCACCTGCTGGTGGACTGCCGCTCGAGCACCTACGCCGCCGCGTGGACTCCCGACCCCGCCCGGACGGTCGTGGTCAACGTTTTCCAGGAGCGCAACGGCAAGCGCACCGTGGTCTCGCACTTCGCCAAGCACACCCGTGGCGAACTCGCCCGGCACTTGGTCACGAGGCGCGGCAAGGCGCCCGAGACGCCGGCCGCGCTGTTGAAGGCGGCGCAGGAAGTCTGGCAGGCGGAACTTGTCGAAGGCACGGCCCGGAAGGCGCACGCGCTGAATATCGTTTTGGCCGCCTAGGGATGCGGACCGGTCCGCCCTGAAGGACGGGCCCCACCGCCGGGTTTCGACTCCGGTGTGTGCGATAGTTTGCCCGACGTTCACTCAGGCCACGTAGCTTCGGTCAGTCCGAGAACGTGAAGCATTAATGGAGGCGTTGGAGTCGCATGTCCGAACGGGAATTAGATTTTGTCCACGGCGGTGTGCTGGTCCAGTACAAACGGCGAGCGGCGAAGCTCGACCGGCGCCACCTGATCGTCATGTTCGCCGGGGTGGGGGCGCTCGACAGCTACGAGTTTGACGGCCGAGCTTCACAGGACAGTCAGGCACACTGGCTGTGGATCAAGGACAAGTTCGATGGGCAGCACGCGTACTACTTGTGCCGGAATATGGACTTTTCCATTGAGCAGGCAGTGGTCGCCTTAATCGATGCAGAGCTGGATCGGTTGGGGCTGAGCCGGAATGAATGCACGCTGGCGGGTTTTTCCAAGGGCGGGTTCGCTGCGCTGTACCTGGGCATCAAATACGACTTCGGCAATATCCTCGCGAGCGCCCCCCAGGTGTACGTCGGCACCCATACGCGCGCCAACCGGCCAAAGATCTTCGCGCACCTGACGGGGGGCGGCGGGCAGGCCGAGATGCAGAACCTGGACCGGCTGCTGCCCGACGCGGTCGCTGCCGACGTACAGACGGAGAGGAACATCTATGTGCTCAGCTCTCCGCAGGACCAGTTCCATCTGGCGCAGATTGTGCCCGCGCTGCCGCTGTTCGCCAAGTACTCAAACTTCAACTACATCGAGACCGACTCGGACCTGGTGAACGAGCACACGGATGTGACGCGCTATAACGTACCGCTGATCCTGGCCACGCTCTATGCACTCGCAGAGAACGCGCCACCGCGCTACGGCACGGTGCGCAACGGCAACCGGCTGGAACCGCAGCTGCGCGCGGACCTGCTGTCGCGGCAGCGGGAGGCGGGCGACGGCGTCGCCAACTTCAGCGGCGCCCGTCTGGCCGGGTCGGTGTTTTTTCCGGAGGGCGTGGGGTTCCTGCGCGGTCATGCCACCGGTCAGTGGACGGACCTGACCAGCACGCTGGTGCTCGCGGGGAAAGGCTCCCGACACGAGTTTGCCCTGGGTGGGAACGAGGACGCGGGCGTCTCCTTCAGCTACTTCCAACAGGCCTATTGCGATTACCGACTGGGTAGGTTTTCCTCACGCAAGCACCGGGGCATTGATCTGGGAGGGCTGCCGACGGGGACGTACGAGGTGCGGCTGCGGCTCGCGGTTCCAGGCCGGGAGGTGGAGCTGCCGCTGGCCTCCGGCACACCGTTGGCGGCCGAATCGCAGCTGGACGGGCGGCTGTACCGCTTCCGGACGCGGCCCGACGGCGCCGTGCTGGATGTGCGGTCCGTGCTCGGCACCGCTCCGGCGCAGGCCTACTTCCGGCTGCGCACCAGCTGGGCACGCGGGCCGCGGGTGCATCTGGACGGGGACTACGCCGTGCGCGGTGTGGAAATCCCTCACAATGAAGCCGCTCGCTACTACCTCGTGCTGCACGGGCCCGCCGGCACCCACGCCTTCCCCCTCGCCGCCGGGGGCTTCCGAGGGACCACGGACGTCTTCGGCGACGCGCTCAGCGACTACTCCGGCGCCCACTTCGGCACCCCCAAGGGCACCGGCGTCGACATCTCGGCACTGCCGCCGGGAACGTACGAAGTCGACGTCAGCCTCAGCAGCGCCGGCGGGCTTTACACCATCCCGACCGGCAAAACCGTACAGATCCGGACCGCCGACGCCACCGGCACGACCGCCACGATGCACGACACCGTACCCGGACCGGCGTCATTCCGGAGCGGAATTGTCCGCCTCGCGCCGCTGGCACTCAGGCGGAAAATCAAGCGGAGGCTGTCCCGCCTGATCGTGCGCTGACGAGCCCGACATGCCGGCCTGCACATCGTTCTACCCTGAGGTTTTTCCCGCCGGAACCGCTCTTATGCTGTTTGGGAGCTGGCCTCTGGAACGAGTGGGCGTTGCCAGTGGTTAGCTGCCCCACTCCTCCGAGCGGATCAGGATGCAGCCGGAGTCGGGGCAGAATACGATGTCGTCAGGTGCTGCCTTGCGGATGTCGGCCAGGTCGCCGGGGCTGAGCTGCATGCCCGAGCCCTCCGACTTGCCGTGGAACAACCGGGCGGCGCCGATGCCTCGGTGGGCAAGGGTCTTTTCGTACACGGCCAGCAGGGAGGCCTCGAAGCTGCCGGCCACTTCCTGGCGCTCAGCGGCTGCGGCGGCACGTTCGCTTTCAATCCCGGCGAGCTCTTCGTCGCGGGCGCGCTCCAAGCCGGACAGTTCTTCGCGCAACTGGTCGTTGGCCTGCTGGTGCTGGGCCTGGCGGGTGCGGAGCCCCTCGAGGCGCTCCATCATTTCCAGCTCCACGTCTTCCAAATCGCTGCGGCGCTTGTTCAGCGACACCAGTTCGTGCTGCAGCGCGGTCAGGTCCTTGGGCGAACCCGCTCCACTGTCCAAGCGCTTTTGGTCGCGTTCCATCCGCGACTGGACGGTTTCGACGTCGCCTTCGGCGCGCTTCAGCTCGCGTTCGGTGTCCGCAATCTCCGTGTTCAGGGCGACCAGCGACGAGTCGGCGGCGGCCAGCTTTTCCACCAGCGCGTCGATGTCGGCATTCTTGGCGGTGGCTGCAGCGCGGCGGCTCAGTTGGGTGAGCTTGCCGTCCAGTGCCTGCAGGTCGAGCAACCTCAGTTGCTCGGAAGCCGGTGCCTTCGCCATGTACGTCCTTTCAAAACGCTGCGGAACCACTGCGGTTCAGCCTCGTCCAAGCCTACAGTCCGGACGAAGCGCTGCTACCCCGGAGTCAGGACGAAATCCCACGGATCGGTGTTGGTGACGCTGACCTTGACTTCCACCGAGTAGCCCTGGTCGGCCAGGACATTGTCCAGCGCCACGGACGCCGGCGTCAGCCACAACCATTCACTGCCGAAATGAGAGACGTCGATGAGATACGGCCGGCCGTCCACGGCCCCCTCTCGCGCTTCGGACGCCGGGTGGTGGCGCAGGTCGGCCGTGACATAAACGTCCGCCCGCGATGCGCGGACCTGATCGAGCAGCGAGTCGCCGGCACCGCCGCACACGGCCACACTGCGGATAATCCCGTTGCGGTCGCCGGCCACCCTCACTCCCCCGGCGACGGCCGGCAGGATGCTGAATACCTGCTCGGCGAACTCGCCCAGCGTCTTGGCCTCGGCCAGCTCCCCCACCCGCCCGATGCCTTCTTCCGGCAAGCCGTTGTCGGCCGGCGAGAGCGGCCGCACGTCCCGCAGCCCGAGCGCGTCGGCGAGCACGTCGGATACGCCTCCGACGGCACTGTCAGCGTTGGTGTGAACCGTGACCAAGGCGCAGCCGCTTTCGATCAGCCGGTGCACGGCGTCTCCCTTGAAGCTGGTGGTTGCGACCGAGTTGACCGGCTTCAGCAGCAGCGGGTGATGCGTGAGCAGCAGGTCGGCGCCCCACTCGATGGCCTCGGTGATCACTTCGGTTGTCGGATCCACGGCGAACATGATCTTCTGCACGGCGGAGGAGGGCCGGCCGACGACGGGGCCCACTGCATCCCATTGCTCAGCGAGCGATTCGGGCCAGAGCTCTTCGATGGCCAGGAGCACATCGCCCAGCACCGGCGTAGTCGGCCGCGCTTCGTCCCGCACCGAGGCTTCGGTTCCCTCGGCGGCTTCGGTCCCTGCGGGGACTACGTTTCCTTCGGGGGTTGCGCTTCCCTCGGGGGCGTTGGCGCCGTCGGGCGTTGCGTTTGCCTCGGCAGCCTGGGTTCCCACGGGGCCTTCGGGGCCTGCGGGGCCTGCGGGGGCTTCGGCGTCCCCTGTGCGGAGCTGTTCGTCGTCGACCATGAATCCTTTTCTACCCCATCCGCGGTGGTCAGCCCACCAGCCGCCGCCCGCGTTCGCGGCCCGGGAACATTCGAGGGGTCCGTGACATTGTTAAGCCATGAAGACTTTTGTGCTTGGCGGTGGCTGCTTTTGGTGCCTCGACGCGGTCTACAATAGGACGCGCGGTGTCACGGAGGTGGTTTCCGGCTACACCGGCGGCCACGTGAAGAGTCCCTCCTACGAGGCGGTCTGCTCCGGAACGACGGGGCACGCAGAGGTGGTGGCCGTGACGTTCGACGAAACGGTGGTGCCCGAGGACGTCATTTTGGGGATGTTCTTCGCCTCGCACAACCCCACCACCCTGAACCGTCAGGGCTACGACGTCGGGACGCAGTATCGCTCGTCGATGTTCTACGTCGACGACGAACAGAAGCGGACCTTCGAGGCTGCCATCGAGCGCGCACAGTCCGACTGGCAGGACCCCATCGTGACCGAGGTCGAGCGGCTGCCCGATTTCTATCCGGCGGAGGAATACCACCAGAACTTCTACGCCAAGCATCCCGATGCCGGCTACTGCCAGGTGATCATCAATCCGAAGCTGGCCAAGGCCCGAAAATATTACGCCGAATGGCTCACCGCTTAGCTCACGGCTCGCCGCGCTGACTAGTGTGGAAGAAGTTTTGTTACCCCCATCTGTAACGGCCCGAACGGCCAGAAGGCAGGAAAACATGGCCCCGATTTACGACGACGTCACCCAGGTTGTGGGGCGCACCCCGCTGGTGCGCCTGAACCGGCTCACCGAGGGCCTGCCGGCCCAGATCGCCGTGAAGCTGGAGTTCTACAACCCCGCCAACTCGGTCAAGGACCGGATTGGCGTGGCCATCGTCGACGCCGCCGAGAAGGCAGGTGCGCTGAAGCCCGGCGGCACCATCGTGGAGGGCACCTCCGGCAACACCGGCATCGCGCTGGCCATGGTAGGGGCAGCCCGCGGCTACAAGGTGATCCTGACCATGCCGGAGACCATGTCCACCGAGCGCCGGGTCATGCTGCGCGCCTTCGGTGCCGAAATCGTGCTGACCCCCGGTTCCGAGGGCATGCGCGGCGCTGTGGAGAAGGCCAAGGAGATCGTGGCCAACACGGAAAACTCCATCTGGGCGCAGCAGTTCGCCAATGAGGCCAACCCGCTGATCCACCGCACCACCACCGGCGAGGAAATCTGGGCCGACACCGATGGCCAGGTGGACATCCTGGTGGCCGGCATCGGCACCGGCGGCACCATCACCGGCGCCGGTGGCCTTCTGAAGGAGCGCAAGCCCGGCGTCCAGATCATCGCCGTCGAGCCGGAAGACTCCCCCATTCTCACCGGCGGCAGCCCCGGCCCGCACAAGATCCAGGGCCTCGGCGCCAACTTCGTGCCGGAGGTGCTGAACACCAGCGTCTACGACGAGGTGCTGGACGCGCCGACGTCCGCCTCGGTCGCCGTCGCCCGCGATCTGGGCATCAAGGAAGGCATCCTCGGCGGCATCTCCTCGGGTGCGGCCGTGTGGGCGGCGCTGGAAGTCGCGAAGCGCCCGGAGAACGCCGGTAAGCTGATCGTGGCCGTGGTGCCCGACTTCGGTGAGCGCTACATTTCCACGATCCTGTACGACGACATCCGCGGCTAACCAGCTTCCCCTGCCGCCGAGCGGCGCTGTTCAAGCAGAAAGAGCACATGGGTTTCCTAGCGCGACTGCGTGAAGACCTCGAGGCCGCCCGGTCGCACGACCCGGCGGCCCGGGGCCACGTGGAGAATTTCCTGGCCTACTCTGGCCTGCACGCCATCTGGATCCACCGGCTGACCCACAGGCTGTGGGCCAAACCGTCGCTGCGGCTGCCGGCCCGGCTGATTTCGCAGGCGGGACGCTTCCTGACCGGCATCGAAATCCATCCCGGCGCGACCATCGGCCGCCGGTTCTTCATTGACCACGGCATGGGCGTGGTGATCGGCGAGACGGCCGAAATCGGCGACGACGTGATGCTCTACCACGGCGTCACGCTCGGCGGCCGTTCGCTGGACAAGGTCAAGCGTCACCCCACCATCGGCGACCGGGTGGTCATCGGTGCCGGGGCCAAAGTGCTGGGCCCCGTGGTCATCGGGGCCGACAGCGCCGTCGGAGCGAACGCCGTGGTGGTCAAGGACGCTCCGCCGGAATCGATCATCACCGGCATTCCGGCCACCTTCCGGCACCGCGATCCGCAGCGCGAAACCAAGCCGGCCGTCGACCCGGCCGAATACATCGACCCGGCGATGTGGATCTAACGTCCACTGCTGCCCGATAAACGTTGAACCTGACGAGAGGACAAGCCGTGGGCGAATCGATCCGCATCGGCATAGCCGGCTACGGAAACCTGGGCCGCGGCGTGGAGGCCGCGGTAGCCAAGAACCCAGACATGGAACTGGCCGGGGTCTTCAGCCGCCGGTCCCCCGGGGACCTTGCCACGCTGCGCGAGGAGACTGCCGTATATGCCATGGACGACCTGGCCGCCCACGAAGACAGCATCGACGTGCTGATCCTGTGCGGCGGTTCCAAGGAGGACCTCCCGCAGCAGGGTCCGGTCATGGCGGCCCGCTTTAACACGGTGGACAGCTTCGACACGCACGCCCGCATTCCCGAATACTTCGACGCCGTCGACGCGCCGGCGCGGGCCGCCGGGAAGACAGCGCTGATTTCCGCCGGCTGGGACCCGGGCATGTTTTCCATCAACCGGGTGTACGGCGAGGCCCTCCTGCCCGACGGCGACACCTACACCTTCTGGGGCCGCGGGCTGAGCCAAGGACATTCCGACGCCGTCCGCCGGGTACCCGGTGTCGCAGCCGGGGTGCAGTACACACTGCCGTCGGAAGCCGCCATCGCGCAGGTGCGCGACGGCAGCCGCCCGCAGCTGGAAACGCGGCAGAAACACACCCGTGAATGCTTCGTGGTGCTCGCCGACGGCGCCGACCCCGCAGCGGTCAAGGAAGCCATCGTGACCATGCCGCATTACTTCGACCAGTACGACACCGAGGTCCACTTCATCACCGCCGAAGAGCTGGCCCGCGACCACAGCGCCATGCCGCACGGCGGGATGACCATCCGCAGCGGCAACACCAGTGACGAACACGCCCAAGTCATCGAGTACGGACTCTCGCTGGAGAGCAACCCGGAGTTCACCGCCAGCGTCTTGGTGGCCTACGCCCGGGCCGTGCACCGCCTGCACCAGCAGGGCCGGTTCGGCGCCGTCACCGTCTTCGACGTACCGCCCGGCCTGCTCTCCCCCAAATCTGCGGCGGAACTGCGCGCTGAGTTGCTGTAGCAACTCGTCGCGGTCTACCGGTAGGCTCGACCATCGATCCTAAGAGGCCCCTCTGCGCGGAGCAGAGGGGCCTCTCGCTGTCTGTCAGGGTTTCTCGGGCTCCGATGACGCCGTTGACTGCTTATGCCGAATGATTGAGTATTATTCGGATAACTCCTCAACCTGACGAGGAGCTTTCTCTTCCGTCTGCTCTGTTGTCATTCCTGTTGGGGGAAATTCTTGAAAAGACTACTTCAGCGCGCCGTTACAGTTTCAATGGCCACTCTTTTATTTACTGCACCAATAACACTCGCTCAGGCTCAGGCGAACCCAGTCGGCGTTACCGTCGCTTCAACGACAGCGGTCTCCACGGCAGTCGTGAAGGCAACGATCACGGGTGCCCCGAAGTCCTCAACTGTGGCCAGCGGCAAGACCCATAGCTTCAACGTCAAGGCAGTCGGCAGCAAACTCAGGTATCAATGGCAGGTCAAAAAACCTAAGTCCTACAACTGGGTCAAAGCCACCGGAGCTTCTGCCAAAACCCACACTCTCAAGGTCAAGGCCACGGCCAGCCTTAATGGAGCGCAGTACCGCGTGATCGTCTCCAACTCCCGCTCAAAGATCACGTCGAGGAGCGCCACGCTCACCGTTGTCACCTCACCCAGGATCACAACCGAGCCCAAGAACGTGACCACTCCGGCACGATCGAAGGTAACGCTTTCAGTCAAAGCGAGTGGCGGAGCCATGTCATACCAGTGGCAGCGTAAGGCAGGATCCAAATGGGCGAACATTTCCTCGGCCACCAGGTCAACCCACACCTTCACAACTTTCTTCGGACAGTCAGTAACCGAGTACCGGGCCGTAGCGGGCAACAAGGCGGGAAAGGCAACTTCCAACAGCGTGAAGGTCACGACCGTCGTCAAACCGACGGTTAAGATCCCGCGTTCGATTGAGACCACCACTGGCCAATCCATCACTATCAAGAGCCAAGCCACGGGCGGATCCCTGTCCTACGCGTGGGAACGTGGGGTCGAAGGAACCGACGGAAAGGTCTCGTGGAAGAGGATTTCGGGAGCAACAAGCGCGAACTACACGTTTACCGCACGGTCGAAGAACGAACTGGATACCTACCGGGTCGTAGTAACGAACAAGGCCGGAAAAGCGACCTCAGCAGAAATGGTGCTGTTTGTACGATCGTCGAGGCAAGACCCCTTCGCTATCGACAAAATATTCACTTTGCCTGACTGGAACGTGCTGTTCTTCGAACCACGTCAATACCCAAGCAACACAGAGTCAGGAAAAGCGGATCTTTACGTGGAATTGCTCTTGGGTAACAGCAGCGATTCCACCATGGATCCGGCCGACTGGATCGTCGTGGAATACATCGGTGCAGACGGGAACACCTACGACGACTCCGGGTATACGGTAATAGATTCCTATCTCGACATGGGGCCGCTGCTTCCGCCGACGGTGGACGTTGATTCCTCCATTGGTTACGGAGTGGTTTTTGCCGATGTCCCGGCCGCTGCAGTCAAGGGCGGAGTCTGGCGCATCACCGATTGGTACGACGACTCCGTTGAGTACGTCCAAGGATTCTAGGTGCCTGAGCATTATTGCTCGTACGATTAACCAGTAAATCATTTTGGTTCCGGGCTGCGCCCGGGAAAGTTGGGGAAATTGAAACTCGCACCTTACGTGCGTGGCGCCGCTGCGTTCGCAGCCGCTGCCTCGCTCCTTCTAGGCTCCGTCACTGCCGCAACCGCGGCTCCCGTCCAGGCCGCCACCGCGGTGACTGGTCCCGCCGTCGGGGCGACGGTCCCGACGCCTGCGCCCGAAACGAGCGTGGCGATCAAAAATATCGGCAGCCCGGTTGCCCCCGTCAACGGCACTGCAACGGTGAAGCCCACGGTTGCCGCCACCGGCTGGGTCACCGTGACAGCCAAGACCATCACGGTTAAGCAAGGCAGCAAGACCGTGCTCAGGAACAAGAAGAGCGCGAAGCTCAAGGCCGGGACCTACTCGGTTGCCACAACCGTGAAGTACAAGACGTACGCAGAAGTGGACGGCCAGCGCGTCTACTCGAACCTCAAGACGACGTCGAAGACGCAGAAGCTCGTGGTCCGCACTGCAGTTGCGCTGAAGACCATTGCGGGAAAGAAGGCTCCTTACAACGGCACGGCAACCATCAAGCCGAATGTTTCGTCTGCCAAGGGCGTGAAAGTCGTGTCCAAGACGCTGACGGTGAAAGCCGGCAGTAAGACCGTAACCAAGAACAAGAAGTCGGTTTCCCTGCGGGCCGGCAGGTACAAGGTCACCACGACGGTGAAGTACCGGTTGCCGTCCTCGACCTACACGCGCACCGCGACGAAGACGCAGGCTCTCACGATCACGGCCGGAAAGAAGCCCACCCGAAGTGCCCCCAACGGACACTATTGCCCGGCCGGATACCCCATCAAAGGCAATCAAAGCTCCTCGGGCGAGTGGATTTATCACGTCCCAGGCGGTGGCTTCTACTCGCGCACCAGCCCCGAAGAGTGCTTTGCCACCGAAAGTGCAGCTCGGGCTGCCGGCTACCGCGCTTCGAAGCGATAGCCGGACTCAAACCTGAGACAATCGGCCCCTCCTCAACTCTCCGAGGAGGGGCCGATTTCCGCTTAACGGTGGGGTTTTGGCCCGTCGGTCGTGCGGTTCCACGGGTGTCCTGCCCTGTTGCGTCGCCCATGGCGCCGATAAACTCGCCCCCAGGGCACCAGACCGGGAGGGCAAGCACCACATGTATCAGGAAACAGCTCAGAGATTACGGGCCCGGTTACGGCGCGAGAAGGACGAATACAGCCACGGAGAGCACCTGCCGCTGGGCTCTTTCCTGATCTTGATGGGCGTCCACGGCACAGGACTGGCACTGGGGACAGCCGCCGTTCGCCGCTCCGGCCGCACCGTGCCGGACGCGCCCCGGTGGAGCGACCTGGCGCTGATCGCCGTCGCGACACACAAGCTCTCCCGACTGCTGACCAAGGCCCCGGTCACCAGCCCGCTGCGGGCTCCGTTCACTTCCTTCGAAGGACAAAGCGGAGCAGCCGAACTGGCCGAAGACGTGCGCGGCACCGGACCGCGGAAAGCCATCGGCGAACTGCTGACGTGCCCGTTCTGCCTGGGCCAATGGGTGGCCAGCGGCTTCATCTTCGGGCTGTTGCTGGTTCCGAAGCCAACCCGCTGGGCGGCCGCCCTGCTCACCGCGGAATTCGGATCCGACCTTCTCCAGTTCTTCTACTCGAAGGTACAGAAGTCGGCGGCGTAGTTTCCGACGAAAGCGGTGGCAGCCGACGAAGCCCCCAACCGCAAGAGTCGGTTGGGGGCTCCGGAAGCTCCTCAGGCGGCTGTCCGCCGTCCGAGTCAGTGCGTGTCGACGGCGGAGACCTCCGACTTGTCGCCGCTCCACAGGGTGTGGAAGGTGCCTTCCGCGTCCGTCCGGCCGTAGGTGTGCGCGCCGAAGAGGTCGCGCAGGCCCTGGGTCAGGGCGGCCGGCAGGCGCTTGCGGCGCAGCCCGTCGTAGTAGGCCAGCGAGGAGGCAAATACCGGTACCGGGATGCCGAGCTGGACGGCGGTGGCCACGACGCGGCGCCAGGCCGGGACTGCCGCGCCGATCGCCTCGGCGAAGGCCGGGGCGAAGAGCAGGTTTTCCGGCTTTGAGTCGCCGGCGTAGGCCTTCATGATGTCGTCCAGCAGCTCGGCTCGGATGATGCAGCCGGCGCGCCAGAGCGAGGCGATCTCATCCAGCTTCAGATCCCAGCCGTACTCGCCCGCTGCGGAACCGAGCATGTCGATGCCCTGGGCGTAGCTGACCAGCTTGGAGGCGAACAGCGCCTGGCGGACGTCCTCGACGAAGCTCTGCGGGACCTTGACGTCTTCTTCGTGTCCTGCCAGCACGTCCTGGGCTATGGCGCGCTGGCCGCGCTGCGAGGAAAGGCCGCGCGCGAAAACCGACTCGGCAATGCCGGAGACCGGCGACCCGAGTTCGAGCGCGGAGACGACGGTCCAGCGCCCGGTGCCCTTCTGCCCGGCCGAGTCCACCACCACGTCGACGAACGGCTTGCCGGTCTTGACGTCCGTGTGGGCAAGCACCTCGGCGGTGATCTCAATCAGGAAGGACGAGAGCTCGGTCTTGTTCCACGCGGTGAAGATCTCGGCCTGCTGCTGCGGTTCCAGGCCTGCACCGGTGCGGAGCAGGTCGTAGGCCTCGCCGATGACCTGCATGTCCGCGTACTCGATGCCGTTGTGCACCATCTTTACGAAATGGCCCGCGCCATCCGTGCCCACCCAGCTGCAGCAGGGTTCGCCGTCGTACTTGGCGGAGATCTTTTCCAGCATGGGGCCGAGCGAGTCGTAGGACTGCCGGGAGCCGCCGGGCATGATGGATGGGCCGAGGAGCGCCCCTTCCTCGCCGCCCGAGACCCCGATGCCGACGAAGTGCAGCCCCTTCTCGGCCAAGGCGGCCTCGCGGCGCCGGGTGTCCTCGTAGTGCGAGTTGCCGGCGTCAATGACGATGTCGCCCTCTTCCAGCAACGGCACCAACTGCTCGATGACGGAGTCGACCGGCTTGCCGGCCTTGACCATGATGAGCACGCGGCGGGGCTTCTGCAGGTTCTCCACCAGCTCCTGCAGCGACTCGGTGCGGATGAAGTCGCCCTCGTCGCCGTGGGCGGACAGCAGGGCGTCCGTCTTTTCCACCGAGCGGTTGTGCAGGGCGACCGTGTAGCCGTTGCGGGCGAAGTTCCGTGCCAGGTTGGCGCCCATGACGGCCAGACCTGTCACACCGATGTGTGCGCTCATTGAGTCTCCATGTGTGCGGTCCCCGCGGTCAGGGACGTCAGCGTACAGCCCGAGCGGGCCGTGGTTCCTCCTCAAGCCTAATCCCGACCGGCGGCACCGGCTAAGCGGGCTGACGTTAGCTATGACTCATTCGCCAGGGGCAGCCGAGGGTCGGAAGCGCAGCCAGGCGTCGATTGCGTCATCGTCCGCGTCGTCCTCGCCGGGAAAGCCCCTGCCGGCGATGGCGTCCGTGCCGGGGTCCGGGCGGGGAGTCAACGCTCGAGGCGAGGCCGCGGGCAGCCCGATTTCATCCAGCGGGTCCTGCGCCGGTATCAGGCCGACGTCCTGTTCGGAGCACGGCCGGCGGTGCGTTCCAGAACAGGCACAACGCCGTGCCGAGACGGTGCATGCAGGGACGAACGTGTGGCCGGCAGTCCGGCAGAACTTCTCCATTGGTGCCCCTCGTGAAAACCAGCATGATCGGTCAAGCGTTGCAGACCGGAGGCCGGTTGTAGAGAGCTTAAGGGCGCCGTTGCTTAACCGTTATTGCACGACGCAGCAGCCGCTCTGTCTTGGCATAAGATCGGCACAATAAGTACTCGGCAGCACCTTCGGCGGCTCGCGGATGGTAAGGGCGTGTGCCGTGTTTTGACCCGTATTTGCCTATAACGAGCGACACGCTTAACTGATCAATCATGGTGGTTGAGAAATGCCCACGGGTCATGGCAGACTGTGGCTTGGCGGTGGCATTGAACGCCCGGGAGCCCCCATCTCCCCGGTTGCTGCACCGCTTATCCCCTGGCAGTTCCGTTGATCCCCCATCTAACGGCTGCCCCGAAAGGCACTGTCCCTCACGGGACAGTGCCTTTCCCTTTGGACCTGTGTGCCGGCTGTGATCCCCGAGACGAGATTTCTCGCGAGCGACGAGTATGGCTGACAAGTTTTTCACGTGCCCGGTAGATGTCCCGCACGAGACCATGCGGCGGCACGGCAGGACGGCGTGTCCTTGCCGGGCAGTGCGGAAGATAGGGCCGCCGGGCCGGGTGTCGGATTCGCGGGAAAGGGGCTTCGACGCGGTCGAATGCTGCGCGCGGACGATCACCTTATCCGGCATCTGCAACGCTGAGGGACAGCCCCGCCCATCCCCCAACAGCGGGCGGGGCCGTTACCTCATCCATCCGGTTCCACTGCCCCCTGCAGCGGCCACCGGGAGCCCCACGTTACACCGGCAGGCGCCTGCTGGACCTCAAGATTCACTTAGGAATCGAAGCCTGAACCCAGAAACCGGAGACTGCGGCTCAGCCCGGCCAGTGGAGCTGGGCACGAAAAAACCCCGCATTCCCAGCGTCTTGCCTGACAGTGCGGGGTTTGTCCGTGGGTCCTACCGGGATCGAACCGATGACATCCACGGTGTAAACGTGGCGCTCTACCAGCTGAGCTAAAGACCCGTTGTAATGTCGAAAGCGGGACCGCGGAGCGTTATCCGCCGCAACATCACGAGGATTTACTCTACCGGATAAACCGGCGTGAACGCCAACCAAATTTACGTGCGGATCAACACGATGCAACCTGTAACCTGAGACCTCCCTCAGGGGCAACAGCCGACGCATCGAAGGGGCGGCACGGTCCTCCTGGCCGCGTCTCAGGCCGGCTTCTGGAGCCGGCCCGGCAACTCCGCCGCCAGGTGGCCAAGAGCCTCGGAGACGCCCGTTTCCAGCTTCAGGTCGGCCAAGTCGTCGCCACGGGTAGGGCCGCGGTTGATGATCACCACGGGTTTGCACTGTTTGGCGGCGTGCCGGACGAACCGCAGGCCGCTCATCACGGTGAGCGAGGACCCGGCAACCAGCAGCGCCTCGCCGTCGTCCACCATGGCGTAGGCAGCCGCCACCCGGTCCTTGGGGACATTCTCGCCGAAGTAGACGAAGTCCGGCTTGAGCATGCCGCCGCAGACCAGGCAGTCGGCCACGACGAAACGGGAGGTGTCGGCGACGTCGGCGTCGGCATCCGGAGCAACGTCGCCGGCATCGCCGGCGGCGGCGTAAGCGGGGTTGAGTTCCTCCAGCCGCACCGCCAGCGAGGAGCGGCTGGTCACGTCACCGCAGTCCAGGCAGATCACCCGGTCGAAACGCCCGTGCAGGTCGATCACGTTCACGCTGCCGGCGTCCTCATGCAGCCGGTCCACGTTCTGCGTGATCAGGCCGCTGAGCAGGCCGTTCTGCTCCATCGCTGCCAGCGCGTAGTGGCCAAGGTTGGGCGCGGCGTGGTGCATGTGCCGCCAGCCGATGTGGTTGCGGGCCCAGTAGCGGCGGCGCAGGTCCTCGTCGCCGACGAACTGCTGGTAGGTCATCGGTGCGCGCGGGACGGAGGTGGGGCCGCGGTAGTCCGGGATGCCGGAATCGGTGCTGAGGCCCGCGCCGGTCAACACGGCCAGACGGTGTCCAGCCAGGATCTCGAGCGCCGGCCGCAGCAACTCCATGGCGGCTAGAGCTCTTTCAGCACGCGGTGGTATTCCTGGATGTCGCGGGCCTGGCTGCGGGGATTGCGGATCACGTGCCGCAGGATGCCTTCGGCGTCGATGATGAAGGTGCCGCGCAGCGCCATGCCGGAGTCGTCGTCGAACACGCCGTAGGCCTTGGCCACGTCGCCGTGCGGCCAGAAGTCGGCCAGCAGGTCGAACTCGTAGCCCTCCTGCTCCGCGAACGCGCGCAGGGCGAACTTATGGTCAACGGACACGGCCAGCACGCGGGCATTCTCGCTGCGGAAGAGGCCCAGGTCGTCGCGCAGCTCGCACAGCTCGCCGGTGCAGATGCCGGAAAAGGCGAACGGGTAGAAGACCAGCACGACGTTCTCACCGCGCAGGGCGGAGAGCCTAACGGGTTCGCCGAACTGGTTCGCCAGCTCGAAATCGGGTGCGGGCAGCCCGGTCCGGGGTGCGTCCGCGGTCACTTGTTGGTCCGCTTGCTGACCAGCCGGGTGGCGGCCCAATCGCCGGAGACGCCGGCGGAAGTGGTCACGTGCAGGCCGGCGGTAGGCGCCGCTTCCTGGACGTCGGCCGGCGGCACGTAACCGTCCCGGCCGGACTTCGGCGTCAGCACCCAGACCACTCCGCCCGGCCCGAGGGTTGTCTGCGTGTCGACCAGCGCGTCCACCAGGTCGCCGTCGCCGTCGCGCCACCACAGGATCACCGCGTCCACCACGTCGTGGTCGTCCTCGGTGAGCAGTTCGGAGCCGGTGAGGTCCTCGATGTCGTCACGCAGATCGAAGTCCACGTCCTCGTCATAGCCGAATTCCTGGATCAGGTCCCCGTCTTTGAAACCCAAATTGCCTGCCACATTCTCTACCGCGGCGGCTTCGGCCTCGCCCACTGTGCTCCTCCTGTATGGAACGTATTGATTCACCCCGCCGACGGCGATGGGCGTGTTGCTAGTTACAAGCCAACACCCTAATCGCCGTCGCTTCAAGCCACCCGCAGGACGCTGCCGTTTTTTGCCGCGCCGCGGCGCCGCTTTACGCCTCTTTCTTAAGGGACGACGGCGGGCGCCCGCGGGGACCGGCGCCGGTGGGTCCGACGACGGCGACGGCGCGGCGGCCTCCGACGTCGTCGTAACAACTGGCACGGCCGGCTCCGGCTGCGTTGTAATGCCGTGAACAGTTAGAGTGGCACTGAAGAATATCTCCCGGCCGAACCATGCGCCGGGTCGCTATGCCACGTAAGGCGCAGACACAATCTGCACATATGAGAGGTTGGACGTGAGCGCAGGAGAAGATACCTCGCACATCCTGAGCGGGCTGACAAGCCAGCTGCCGGATCGCGATCCCGAAGAAACCGCCGAATGGATTGAGTCCTTCGACGGTCTGGTGGAGAGCCAGGGCACCGAACGGGCCCAGTTTATTGTCCGCTCCATCCTGCAGCGTGCGGGTGCGCAGAGCGTCGGCGTGCCGATGGTGACCACCACGGACTATGTCAATACCATTCCGGTCGACCAGGAACCGGAGTTCCCGGGCGACGAAGAGATTGAGCGCCGCTACCGCGCCTGGATGCGCTGGAACGCGGCCATGCTGGTGCACCGGGCCCAGCGACCGGACATCGGCGTGGGCGGACACATCTCCACCTACGCCGGCGCGGCCACCCTCTATGAAGTGGGCTTCAACCATTTCTTCCGCGGCAAGGACCACCCCGGCGGCGGCGACCAGGTCTTCTTCCAGGGCCACGCCTCCCCCGGCATGTACGCGCGTGCCTTCCTCGAAGGCCGGCTGTCCGAGGAGGACCTGGACGGTTTCCGGCAGGAAAAGTCCCGCGAAGGCCACGCCCTGCCCTCCTACCCGCACCCGCGCTCCATGCCCGAGTTCTGGGAATTCCCCACCGTTTCCATGGGCATCGGCCCGGCCAACGCCATCTACCAGGCGCAGCTGAACCGCTACCTGCAGAACCGCGGGATCAAGGACACCTCCGACCAGCACGTCTGGGCCTTCCTGGGCGACGGCGAGATGGACGAACCGGAGTCGCGCGGCTTCCTGCAGCTGGCAGCCAACGAAAAGCTGGACAACCTCACCTTCGTGATCAACTGCAACCTGCAGCGCCTCGACGGGCCGGTGCGCGGCAACGGCAAGATCATGCAGGAGCTCGAGGCCTTCTTCCGCGGCGCCGGCTGGCATGTCATCAAGGTGACCTGGGGCCGGGAGTGGGACGAACTGCTCGCCAAGGACCATGACGGCGCGCTGGTGGACATCATGAACTCCACCCTCGACGGCGACTACCAGACCTACAAGGCCGAATCCGGCGGGTTCGTCCGCGAGCACTTCTTTGGCAAGACCCCGCAGACCAAGGAAATGGTCGCGGACATGACCGACGAGCAGATCTGGAACCTCAAGCGCGGCGGCCACGACTACCACAAGGTCTACGCCGCCTACCGCGCCGCCACCGAATTCAAGGGCAAGCCCACGGTGGTCCTCGCCCAGACGGTCAAGGGTTACGGCCTGGGCACGCACTTCGAGGGCCGCAACGCAACCCACCAGATGAAGAAGCTGACCCTGCAGGACCTGAAGGACTTCCGCGACCACCTGCGCATCCCGATCTCCGACGAGCAGCTCGAGGCCGATCCGTACCGGCCGCCGTACTACCGGCCGGGACCGGACACCCCGGAGATCAAGTACATGATGGAGCGCCGTGCCGCGCTCGGCGGCGCCGTGCCGGAACGCCGGACCGCGCACCAGCAGCTGCACCTGCCCGAGGACAAGGCCTACGAGGTTGCCAAGCGCGGCTCCGGGAAACAGCAGGCGGCCACCACCATGGCATTCGTGCGCCTGCTGAAGGACCTGATGCGGGACAAGGAATTCGGTGCCCGCGTGGTCCCGATCATTCCGGACGAGGCGCGGACCTTCGGCATGGACTCGTTCTTCCCGACCGCCAAGATCTATAACCCCAAGGGCCAGAACTACCTGTCCGTGGACCGCGACCTGGTCCTGGCGTACAAGGAATCCCCGCAGGGCCAGATCCTGCACACCGGCATCAACGAATCCGGCTCCACCGCCGCGTTCACCGCCGTCGGTACCTCCTACGCCACCCACGGCGAGCCGTTGGTGCCGATCTACATCTTCTACTCGATGTTCGGCTTCCAGCGCACCGGTGACTTCTTCTGGGCCGCCGCCGACCAGATGGCCCGCGGCTTCGTGATCGGCGCCACCGCGGGACGAACCACCCTGACCGGCGAGGGCCTGCAGCACGCGGACGGGCATTCCCCGGTCCTCGCCTCCACCAACCCGGCGGTCGTCACCTATGACCCGGCCTACGGGTACGAGATCGGACACATCATGCGCGCCGGCCTGGAGCGCATGTACGGCGGGAACCATCCGGATCCCAACGTGATGTACTACCTGACCGTGTACAACGAGCCGATCCTCCAGCCCGCCGAACCGGAGGAACTGGACGTCGAGGGCCTGGTCAAGGGCATCTACCTGCTGGCTCCGGCCAAGGTCGACGGGCCCCGCACCCAGCTGTTGGCCTCCGGCGTGGCCGTGCCGTGGGCGCTGGAGGCCCAGCAGCTGCTGGCCGATGACTGGGGCGTCTCCGCCGATGTCTGGTCGGTGACCAGCTGGAACGAACTCCGCCGCGACGGCCTGGCCGCCGAGGAGGAGGCGTTCCTGAACCCCGGCGCCGAGCCGCGCAAGCCCTTTGTGGCCCAGCAGCTCGAAGGGGCGACCGGCCCGATCGTGGCGGTCAGCGACTACATGGCGGCCGTGCCGGACCAGATCCGGCAGTACCTGCCCAACGAGTTCGCGACCTTGGGTGCCGACGGCTTCGGGTTCTCCGACACGCGGGCCGCGGCCCGGCGCTTCTTCAAGATCGACAGCCACTCGATCGTGGTCCGGGCACTGCAGATGCTGGCCCGCCGCGGCGAAGTCGACCAGAATGTGCCACGGGACGCGTTCGACAAGTACCGCCTGATGGACGTCAATGCCGGCACCTCGGGCAACGCCGGGGGCGACTCCTAAACCGCGGCAACGCGCCACCCGACGGGCGGCGGACCCGGCCCTTTGCGGCCGGGTCCGCCGCCTGTTTTAGTAGGAACCACACAAAAGCCGGAATGGAGCTTGCCCGGCCAAGTGCGTATGCTCGTTGCATGCCCCACGCCCGGACCGAACCTGCCAAGACGGCTGCCCCACCGGGCACGACGGCCGCCAAGAAAACCGCGGCACCGCAGGCGCCGCCGTCGACATCCGGCGCGGGCGGGCGACGCGCCGGCGCCGGGCGGAAGGGCGACCGGGCCGCGACCGGCAATCCGGCGACGTTGGAGCGGCTGCGGACCAAGGTCGGCGCGCTGGCGACCGTGACCCTGAAGCGGCTGGATTCGGACCTGCCCTGGTACCGCGGGTTGCGGCCGGACGAACGCTCCGCTCTCGGCCTGGTCGCACAGAAGGGCATCGCGTCCTTCGTGACATGGTACGAACGCCCCACGTCCCCGGCCTGGGTGATGAACGACGTCTTCGGCACCGCCCCCACCGAGCTGACCCGCTCCATCAGCCTGCAACGCGCCCTGCAGCTGATCCGCGTGGTGGTCGAAGCCGTGGAAGACGAAGTGCCGGACCTTGCCGGCGAAAGCGACGAGGCCCAACTACGCGAAGCAGTGCTGCGCTACTCCCGCGAGGTCGCCTTCGCCGCCGCCGACGTGTACGCACGCGCCGCCGAAACGCGCGGCTCCTGGGACACCCGGCTCGAGGCGCTGGTCGTGGACGCGATCCTGCGCGGCGAAAGCTCCGACGCGCTGCGCTCCCGGATCGCCGCGGTCGGCTGGAAGACCACCGGCCCCATCACGGTGATGGTGGGCGGCTCCCCCGGTGAACCGGGCCCCAGCTTCGTGACCGAACTGCGCCGCGCCAGCTCCCGCTACGCCGCCGACACCCTGGTGGGCATCCAGGGTGAGCGGCTGATCCTGGTGCTGGGCGGCCTGTCGGACCAGGACACCGCCTTCGTGCGGCTGGCCGAACTCTTCGGGCCCGGGCCGGTGGTCTACGGCCCGGAGGCCCGCTCGCTGGTGGACGCCAGCACCTCGGCCCAGGCCGCCTTCGCCGGGCTCAACGCGGCCAAGGCCTGGCCGGCCGCGCCGCGTCCCGTCGCCGCCAACGACCTGTGGCCCGAGCGGGTGATGTCCGGCGACGACGCCGCACGACGCGACCTCTACAAGTACATCTACGTGCCGCTGCTCAACGCGGGCAACGGGTTGGTCGAAACGCTCTCCAGCTACCTGTCGCTGGGGCATTCGCTGGAGGCCACGGCGCGGGAACTGTTCGTCCACGCCAACACGGTGCGCTACCGGCTGCGCCGGGTGTGCGATGTGACCGGCTGGGATCCGCTGCTGCCGCGGGAGGCCTTCGTGCTGCAGACCGCCCTCGGCGTGGGACGCCTGGTGGCTCCCGCGCGGAGCCCGAAGGACCGCGCGGCGGCTCGGCAGTAGTTGCACCACCTTGTAGACTTCCTACAAAGCGGTTCGGCGAGCTTCGTGTGCCGAAACACCGTGGAAACCGCCTCCTCTTTGGAAAGCTTGAATACGTGCTTGCAATAGTCTGCCCGGGCCAGGGTTCCCAAACGCCCGGATTCCTCAATCCCTGGCTCGAGGTCCCCGGTGTGCCCGAACACCTCGGGCTGCTCAGCGACATCGCCCAGCTGGACCTTCTCACGCACGGCACCGTGTCGGATGAGGAGACCATCAAGGACACCGCCGTCGCCCAGCCGCTGATCGTGGCCGCGGGCCTGCTGGCCGCCCGCGCCCTGACCGCCGAGGAGCCCCTCGACCTGTCCACCGTCGTCGCCGGCCACTCGGTGGGTGAGATTACGGCGTCCGCCATCGCCGGCGCGCTGACCGAGAACGATGCCATGAACTTCGTGCGTGAGCGGGCCAACGCCATGGCGCGCGCCGCCGCCCAGACCCCGACCGGCATGAGCGCGGTGCTCGGCGGCGATCCGGACGAAGTGCTCGCCGCGATCGAAGCGGCCGGACTCACCCCCGCCAACGCCAATGGCGGCGGCCAGACGGTCGCCGCCGGCACGCTCGAACAACTGCAGGCGTTCGCCGCGAATCCGCCGGCCAAGGCGCGGGTGATCCCGCTGAAGGTCGCCGGCGCCTTCCACACCGAACACATGGCCCCGGCGGTCAGCGCCCTGGAAACCCTGCGTCCCCAGCTGAAGCCGGCCCTGCCGTCGCTGACCCTGCTCTCCAATTACGACGGCGAACCGGTCTTCGGCGGCGACGAGAACCTGGACAGCCTGATCGCCCAGGTGTCGCGCCCGGTCCGCTGGGACAAGTGCATGGAGAAGCTCATGTCCGTCGGCGTCACCGGACTGCTGGAACTGCCGCCGGCCGGTACGCTGGCCGGGCTGGCGAAGCGCGGCATGAAGGGCGTGGCAACCATGGCCCTGAAGTCGCCGGAAGACCTGGAAGCGGCCCGCGCCTTCATCGCCGAGCACACCGAACAGACCCCCGTCCTGAACAGCACGTCTGGAGAATCCGAGCAGTGAGCACACCCGTCATCCAGCAGACCCCGCTACGCGACTTCACGCGCATCCTGGGCATCGGAGCGTACCGTCCGGACGTCATCGTCACCAACGACGACGTCTGCCAGTGGATCGACTCCTCCGACGAATGGATTCGCCAGCGGACCGGGATCGTCACCCGTCACCGGGCGGACGCCAACACGTCCGTGCTGGACATGGCCGAAGGCGCCGCCAAGGAAGCGATGGCTCAGGCCGGCATCACCGGCGACCAGCTCGGGGCCGTCCTCGTCTCTACCGTCTCCCATCCCTACGCCACGCCGTCGGCCGCCGCGGCCCTGGCCGACCGGATCGGCGCCACCCCGGCTCCCGCCTTCGACATCTCCGCCGCCTGCGCCGGATACTGCTACGGCATCGCGCAGGCCGACGCCCTGGTGCGTTCCGGCACCGCCGACTACGTGCTGGTGGTCGGCGCGGAAAAGCTCTCCGACGTCATCGACAACACCGAGCGGACGATCTCCTTCCTGCTGGGCGACGGCGCCGGCGCCGTCATCGTGGGCCCGTCCGACACCCCGGGCATCAGCAAGCCGGTCTGGGGCTCCGACGGCAGCAAGTGGGACACCATCAGCATGACCCACTCGCTCAGCCACGTCCGCGAGCTCTCGCTGGCCGCAGAGGCCGCCGGCTCGCTCTCGGCCGTCTCGGACACCTTCGACGAGACGGACAGCAAGCTCTGGCCCACGCTGCGCCAGGACGGGCCGTCCGTGTTCCGCTGGGCGGTCTGGGAAATGGCGAAGGTAGCCAAGCAGGCGCTCGAGGCGGCCGGCCTGCAGCCCGAGGACCTCGCCGCCTTCGTGCCGCACCAGGCGAACATGCGCATCATCGACGAGATGGTCAAGCAGCTGAAGCTGCCCGAGAGCGTGGTCGTGGCGCGCGACATCGCCGATGCCGGCAACACCTCGGCGGCGTCCATCCCCTTGGCCACGCACCGCCTGTTGCAGGAGAACCCCGCGCTCTCCGGCGGGTTCGCCCTGCAGATCGGCTTCGGCGCCGGGCTGGTCTTCGGCGCGCAGGTCATCGTCCTGCCGTAGACTGCCTTGCGGTAGTCGGGCCTCCCCTACAATCCCACCAGAACCAGGCCGCAGACCGCGGTTTGACACCCCGTCCGGACACCGTCCGGCAGCACAAGAAAAGGAGCCAACATGGCTAGCAACGAAGAAATCCTGGCCGGACTGGCCGAGATCGTCAACGAAGAGACCGGCCTGGCCCCGGAGGCTGTCGAGCTGGACAAGTCCTTCACCGATGACCTGGACATTGATTCCATCTCGATGATGACCATCGTGGTCAACGCCGAGGAAAAGTTCGGCGTGCGCATCCCGGACGAAGAGGTCAAGAACCTCAAGACCGTCGGCGACGCCGTCAACTTCATCGTCAACGCCCAGGCTTAGTTCCGCGCCACCCGGGGGCTTCCCGGGACTCGGCGGCCGGCGGGTGACCCCCGGTCCGGCCGCCGCACCGGATTTATTGCCCAATCACTATTGAGAGAATGAATCAATGGCACGCAAAGTAGTCATCACCGGCCTCGGCGCCACCACCCCGATCGGCGGCGACGTCCCCACGATGTGGCGGAATGCGCTCAAGGGCGTTTCCGGGGCCCGTACCCTCGAAGATGATTGGGTAGCCCAGTACGAACTGCCGGTGACGTTCGCCGCCCAGGCCAGCAACCGCCCGGACGAAGTACTGACCCGGGTCGAAGCCAAGCGGATGGACCCCTCCACCCAGTTCGCCGTGGTGGCGGCGCGTGAGGCCTGGAAAGACTCCGGCATCGAAGAGGTTGACCACGACCGCCTGGCCGTGGCTTTCGCCACCGGTATCGGCGGCGTGTGGACGCTGCTGGACGCGTGGGACACGCTGCGCGACCGCGGGCCGCGGCGGGTGCTGCCGATGACGGTGCCGATGCTGATGCCGAACGGCCCGGCCGCGGCCGTGAGCATGGACCTGGGTGCCCGCGCGGGCGCCCACACCCCGGTCTCCGCCTGCGCTTCCGGCACCGAAGCCATGGCCTTGGGCATCGACCTGATCCGCGCCGGCAAGGCCGACGTGGTCATGACCGGCGGCGCCGAGGCCGCGATCCACCCCATGCCGATCGCGGCGTTCAGCGCGATGCAGGCCCTGTCCAGGCGCAATGACGACCCCGAACGTGCCTCGCGCCCGTACGACCTGGACCGGGACGGCTTCGTGATGGGCGAAGGCGCCGGCGCGCTGGTGCTCGAGGCCGAGGAACATGCCCTGGCCCGCGGTGCCCGCATCTATGCCGAGCTTGCCGGCTCCGGCGTCACCGCCGATGCCTACCACATCACCGCCCCCGATCCCGAGGGACTGGGCGCCACCCGCGCGCTGAAGGCCGCGATGTTCGACGCCCGGGCACAGGCGACCGACGTGGTGCACGTCAACGCCCACGCCACGTCCACCCCTGTCGGCGACAAGCCGGAATACACTGCTCTGAAGGCCGCGCTCGGAGACCATGTCGACAACGTTGCGGTCTCCGCGACCAAGTCGCAGACCGGCCACCTGCTCGGCGCGTCGGGTGCCGTGGAGTCCGTGATGACCGTATTGGCCGTCTACGAACGCCGCGCTCCGGCCACGATCAACCTGGAGAACCAGGACCCGGAGATTCCGCTGGACGTGGTCACCTCGTCCCGCGACCTGCCGCAGGGCGACATCGTCGCGTTGAACAACTCCTTCGGGTTCGGCGGCCACAACGCCGTCGTCGTGTTCCGCAACGTCTGACGGTTCACTCCGGTGCTTGCCTGCGGGCAGCACGAAAGGGAGGGCGGCCGGTTTTCACCGGCCGCCCTCCCTTTTTGCGTGGATGGAGGAGGGAGGGAAGAGCCGGCGTCAGCCGACCTGGTGCAGCCAGCGGACGGGGGCGCCTTCGGCGGCGTGGCGGAAAGGCTCGAGTTCTTCGTCCCATGCCTCGCCCAGGGCGAGGGACAGTTCGTGGTAGACGGCTGCGGGATCGCCGGCACCGGCTTCGTAGGCGTAGCGGATGCGGTCCTCGCTCACCATGATGTTTCCGTGGACGTCGGTCATGGCGTGGAAAATGCCGAGTTCGGGCGTGTGCGACCAGCGGCCGCCGTCCACCCCGGCGCTCGGCTCTTCGGCGACTTCATAGCGCAAATGGGCCCAGCCGCGCAGGGCAGAGGCCAGCATGGCGCCGGTCCCCTGCGCGCCGACCCACGACAGCTCGGCCCGGTACATTCCGGGCGCGGCAGGCTGCGGGGTCCACTCGAGATCCGTTCGCTTGTCCACGACGGATCCGACGGCCCACTCGATATGCGGGCACAGTGCCGAAGGTGCTGAATGCACAAACAGCACTCCACGCGTCATCACAACAGACATCCCATCCTCCATTTGCTGTAGGTACGTCTTCCCCAACGACCTTCAGCCTGTCAACGGATGGAACTTGTCAGTACTGCTGTTTCCGACGCTTCGTTCCTCATTGTGCCGTACGGCATCGAATTGCGCCAGTGTAACTACCAATGTGTTATGGCGTGTCGCCGGTTCCGCCAGTGCAGCCGGTCCGGGGGCTCCCCGGGGCGGCCGCGTTCCGGGCGGGCGGCCGGTCCCGCCCGCCGCTGCTGTCCGCGATCAGGCCCGCGGGTGCGCCTGCTGGTAGCTGCGGCGCAGCCGGTCCACGGAGACGTGGGTGTAGAGCTGGGTGGTCGCCAAAGTGCTGTGGCCGAGGATCTCCTGGACGGCCCGCAGGTCCGCTCCCCCATCCAACAGGTGCGTGGCGGCGCTGTGCCGGAGGGCGTGCGGCCCGGTGGCCGAGGTGTCGCCGAGCAGGCCGAAGAGCCTCGCCGCGACGGAGCGCACCTGGCGCGGGTCCACGCGCCTGCCGCGTTGGCCGAGGAACAGGGCCGGACCGCTTTCCGCGGTGGCGAGCCTGGGCCTGCCGCGGCGCAGCCAGTCGTCCATGGCGACGGCGGCCGGCAGTCCAAACGGAACGGTGCGTTCCTTGTTGCCCTTGCCGAGCACTCGGATGGTCCGGCGTTCGTTATCCACTTCGTCGATGTCCAGGCCCGCGAGTTCGCTGACGCGGATTCCGGTGGCATAGAGCAGTTCGATCATCGCCCGGTCCCGCAGGGGCATCGGCTCCCCCTCGGCGGCTTCCTCGGCGAGCGTTCGGAACAGCTCGTCGACCTGGGCCGGGCGCAGCACGGTGGGCAGCGAGCCGGTGCGTTTGGGCGCCTTCAGCCGGAGCGACGGATCGGTGTGTATGAGCTCTTCCCGCAACGCCCAGCCCATAAACGTGCGGGCGGTGGCCGTGCGCCGCGCCAGCGTGGATCGGGCCATGCCGGCTCCGTTCATCGCGCCCAGCCAGGACCGCAGGGTCCCGAGGGTGATGTCCGGCAGCTCCCGGGCACCGGTTTCCGCTGCGTAGCCGAGCAGGTGCCGGACGTCGGTCACATAGGCGCGGATGGTATGTTCCGAGCGCGCCCGTTCCGCCTTCAGATAGCGGGCGAAGCCATCGAGGGCCGCGTCGAAGGCCTGCGGGAGCGGCTCGGTGCCCTGCGGTTCGGGTTGGTCTGCAGAGCTCATCCCCTCACTTTGCTGGTCCGGCCAGCCGAACTCAAGGAGGCGCACGGGGGCACGGCTGAATTGCCGCCGCGCTCCTTCCCTGTGTCCTACTCAGTCCCGCCGCCCCCGGCGCCAGCCGGTGGCGTCCTGGACGGCCAGTCCTGCCGCTTCCAACCGGCCGAGCCCCGCGAGGACGGTGCGGACCGGGATGCCCGCAACCGTGGCGAGCTTGTCCACGGTGCTTCCCCGGCGAACCGGCAGGGCGTCGAGCAGCAGCAGGTCGTCCACGCCGAGTCCGTCGTGGTCGGCGAGCACCTCTTGGCCCCCGGCGGGCACTGTTCCCAGCGGTCCCGCGAGCTCGGCTGCCTCTGCGGCATCCGTGACGGCAGTTGCGCTCCCGTCGCGCAGCAGCCGATGGGTACCGGCCGAGTTCGCGCTGTAGACGGATCCGGGGACGGCGCCCACGCCGCGGCCCAGCCCCGCGGCGTGATGGGCAGTATTCAGTGCCCCGGAGCGCCAGCGGGCCTCCACCACAATGGTTGCGGCGGCCAACGCCGCGATGAGCCGGTTTCGTTGCAGGAATCTCCAACGTGTTGGTGCGGCGCCGGGCGGCACTTCGGCCAGCAGGATCCCCCGGTTGGCGATGGCGCGGAGCAGTTCTTCGTTTCCGGCCGGGTAGTACCGGTCCAGGCCGCCGGCCATGGCCGCCATGGTGGCGACATGTTCGGTCTCCGCCGCCAGGGCCGAACGATGGGCCTGCGCGTCGATCCCGTAGGCCCCGCCGGAAATCACGCAATAGCCCCGCTGCGCGAGTCCGCTGCTGATGTCGCCGGTCACCTGGTTGCCGTAATTCGTGCTGTCCCGGGAACCGACAACGGCGACCGTTGTCCGGACGTCCGGGATGCCGTCCGTGAACCTTCCCCGCGCCCAGAGGCAGAGCGGTTCGCCCAGCCCGAGGTCTTTCAACGCGGCCGGCCACACGGCGTCTCCGGGTATGAGCACGGTGCCGCCTAGCCTGCCGATCACGGCCAGGTCGCGTTCGGGCGCAAGGTCCTTGATGCGCGGTGCCCACCGCTCGAGGGCGTCGCTGAGCGGCTGGGCGTTGCCGGCAGAGGGTACGCGGTCGAGGGCGCGCAGCAATTCCGCCTGCAGACCGTGCCCGGCCTTGATCTGGCCGGTGGCGACCCTGAGGGCGTCGTGGGCGCCGGCAGCAGCGACCAGAGCCTGGCCGATCCAGTCAGACGGCTCCATGAGCCGGGACAGCGCCGCCCTGTCAAGGCGTTCGTCGGTGGACGGCAGTTGCGTCATTCTGGTCATCTCCTCCTGGCCTGCGGCCGCAGATGGGGACGGCATGGTCACGCCGCCTTGACCTGTTGGCGGAAGGCCAGCGCCGTGCCGACGCAGTCCCGGTCCGGTCGGTCCAGGCCGGACAGGTCGGCGAGCGTCCAGGCAACGCGCAGGACCCGCGAGTAGCCACGGCCGGTCAGCACTCCGCATTCCATGGCCCGGTCCAGGTCCCTGGTGATAGCGGCCGGAAGCCGCAGCTTCCCGGTCAACAGTTCGCCGCTGATCTCCGCGTTCAACCCGATGCCCCACGGCTGCAGCCTCGCCCGCTGTGCCGTCCGTGCCACCGCTACCCGGGCGGCGACGGCCGCGCTGTCTTCCCGCTGCGCACCCATGGCCATCATCCCCACCGTCAGCCGTGGCAGAGTCAACTGCAGATCGATGCGGTCGGTCAGGGGGTTGGAGAGCTTGCCAAAGTAGCGGCGCCTCTGGTCGGGCGTGCAGGTGCATTCCAAACCCTTGCCGCCGGAGAGCCCGCACGGGCAGGGGTTCGCCGCCATGACGAGCTGGAAACGGGCCGGGTAGGCGGCGCTGCCCGCCGCCCGGTGTACCACCAGCCGCCCGCTCTCCAGCGGCTGGCGCAACGCGTCGAGCACCTGCCGGTCGTATTCGGGTGCCTCGTCCATGAACAGCACCCCGCGGTGTGCCCGCGAGGCCGCTCCCGGGCGGGGCATGCCGGAGCCGCCCCCGATGATGGAGACCGCCGTTGCCGTGTGGTGCGGGCTCTCGTACGGCGGCCGCCGCACCAGCTCGGTCAGCGGGGCGGCCGTGGCGCTCAGGGAGTGGATGGCGGTGACCTCCATGGCATGGTGGTCGGAAAGATCGGGCAGGATGCCCGGCAACCGTTCGGCGAGCATCGTCTTGCCGGCACCGGGCGGACCGACGAGCAGCAAATGGTGGCCGCCCGCAGCGGCTACTTCCAGCGCCTCCCGGGCTTCATGCTGCCCCGCCACGTCCGCCAGGTCGGGGGCGGGCGCAGGAGGTGCTGCGGCCGGGACGGACGGGCCCAGCCGCTCCGGCGGGGCGGGATTCAGCCGGTTCGCGTCGGCGCCGAAGGCCATCAAGACCTCAACCAGATTGCTGAAGCTGCGCACCCGGGCGCCCGGCACCAGCGCGGCCTCGGCGGCGTTGGCGTCGGCAACGACAACATGCGGATACCCGGCTTCGACGGCCGCCATCACCGCCGGGAGTACACCCCTGACCGGCCGGAGCCTTCCGTCGAGTCCCAGCTCGGCCAGGAAGATGTTGCGGCCGCTGGGCCGGACGTCTCCCGCCGCCTGGAGCGAGGCCATCAGGATGGCCAGGTCAAAGCCGGAGCCCTTCTTGGGCAGCGAAGCGGGGACAAGGTTGACGGTGATCTTCCGCCTGCTGAGCGGGACCCCGGCGTTCTTCGCCGCGGCCTTGATCCGTTCCTTGGCCTCGGTCAGGGCCGCGTCCGGCAGCCCCAGGAGAATGAAGGCCGGGAGGGTTTGTCCGATGTCCGCTTCTACCTCGACGATGTGCCCGTTCAGGCCCACCAGCGCCACCGAGAATGTGCGTCCGAGCCTCATCAGCCGACGCCCTTCAGGTACTCGATCACGGGCCAGCGCCCCTGCCCGTAGAGCACCGCGACGGCATCCACCCTCATTGCCGTGCCGGCCATGCCGTGGTCGCGCAGCCACTGGTGCCCGAGAAAGTGGAGACGGCGGACCTTGGCGTCGGTGATGGCTTCGAAGGGGTGGCCGTAGTCGGTGCTGCGCCGGGTCTTGACCTCGGAGACCACGATGGTCGCCCCGTCCACGGAGACGATGTCCAGTTCGCCGTCGGGGCTGCGCCAGTTTCGGTCGATGACACGCTGGCCGGCGCCGGAAAGATAGGACGCGGCCATCTCCTCACCGCGTCGGCCCAGGTCGTCTTTCGCTCTCATGCCCTCCAGCGTGGCGGGGGCGGCGGAGGGCAGCTTCACATGACCCCCGGGATGTGGAAATCCCGCCCCGTGCGGCGGCCTGTGCAGGGCAGGGCGGCAGCCTCCGTTACGCTGAGAAGTGATGCGCAGCACACCCCGGCCTGCGCTCCATGTCAGCCACCGGTTCAGCCTCTCGTCGCGCGCAAGCGGGCGCCGGCCTGCTGCACGGACAGGAACGGTCCGGGGCGCAGGAAGGACATTGCAGTGAGGATAACTGTCGTCGGAGCCGGTGCATGGGGTTTGCCGGCAGCGGCCGAGCTGGCCGGCCGGGGTCATCACGTCACCCTGATTGACCGCTTCGGCGTATCGAACCCCCTGTCGTCCTCTTATGGACCGACGCGCATGTGGCGCATTGCCGACCCGGACCCCGGCCGGGTCCGGCTGTCCAGGTTGGGGCTGGAGGCCATGAAGCGGCTCTCGAGCAGGGCCGGGCAACCCGTTTACCACCAAAAGGGCCTGCTGTGGCGCGACACGTTGTCGCTGCCGCGCCTGCGGTCGACCCTCCTGGCCGAAGATGTGCCCTTCGAGGAGGTCGACGCGGACAACGTTGCAGCGTTCCTGCCCGGCCTGAGGCCGGACGGCCGGGATGCCATTTGGCAGCGGGACGCCGGCGTGGTGCTGGCCGATGCGAGCCTGCAGGCCCAGTTCCGGCTGTTTTCCGCGGCCGGCGGCACCTTCCTGCACGGGGCCACGGTGTCGGAGGTTTCGGCGGCTTCGGGAACCGTCAGCGCTTCCCTTTCCGATAGCCGGCGCGTCGATGCGGACGTGTTGGTGATTGCGGCCGGTCCGGGGAGCGGCACCTTGCTCGCACAGCTTGGCTTGCCTGCGCCGCTTCGGCCGTACCTGGAGCAGGTGGTCCACTTCGGCGGCGCGCGGGGCGCCACCGACGACTATTCTTGCTTTTTCGACGGCCCAACTGACGAAGCACCGGGCATCTACGCCATGAGCAGCCCCGGCATAGGCTACAAGGTCGGCCTGGACAGTCCGCTGCGGCACTACATCGAGGGGGACGCCGACAGGTCCCCGGATGAGGTGCGCACCGGCATCATCCGCGAACGGGTGCGCCGCGACTTGCTGTCGCTGCAACCTGATGTGCTCGACGCGCAGGTCTGCGTGTGGACCGACACCCCCGACGGCAGGTTCGTCGTCGATTCGCCGGTCCCCGGCGTCGTTGTCGCCTGCGGGGATGCCGGCGAGGGCTTCAAGTATTCGGCGCTGATGGGCATCATTGTCGCCGACCTGGCCGAGGACAAGCAGCCTGAGGCTGACATCAGCCCCTACCGGCTGGGTCGCTTCGAGGCCGCGGATAGCGCCGACTGGGGTGTTCCGACCGCGCTGGGCCGCTGATCGGCCGCGGAACACCCCGCCGCACCGAGGTGCAGGTCAGGCCTCGACCGGCAGGCCGGCTGCTAACCGCGCAGCCGTTCCCCTTTCGGATCGTAGAACGGGCGCCGTGAGACTGTGGCCGCGACGAGCCGGCCCCGGCATTCGACCGTGAACGTTCCGGAGAGGTCCGTATCCGCGGCGACCGAGGCGAGCCCGACGGCGCGTCCCAGCGTGTAGCCGTAGCTGCCGCTGGTCATGCGGCCCACCGGCACGCCGTCGCAGAACACGGTCTCGTCGTGCACGAACAATGCCTCCGGGTCCTCCAGCGCCAGGTAGACGGTCCGGTGGGCGGGCGCCGCCGGGTCCAGCTTGGCCACCGCGTCCCGGCCCACGAAGCCGCCCGGCTTGTCCAGCGCCACGGTGAAGCCGAGTCCTGCGGAGTACGGGTCGTCGGCGGGCCCGATGTCGTGCCCGAGATGGCGGAAACCCTTCTCGCTGCGCAGCGAGTCGAGGGCGTGGTAGCCGGCCAGCCGCACGCCGAGGTCCTGGCCGGCCTCCCACAACGCGTCGAACACGTTGAGGGCCGTGTCCGTGCCCGGGTACAGCTCGTAGCCGAGTTCGCCGACGAAGCTCACCCGCAGGGCATAGGCGAAGCCGTCGGCAACCTCCACGGTCCGTCCCTCGGTGTAGGCCTGGGCGGCGTCCGACCAGTCCTCGGGCGAGACCCGGCCGAGCAGTTCCCGGCTCTTCGGTCCCATGACCCCGATCGTCGCCAGACCGGCCGTCGCATCGAAGACCGCGGCCGCCTTGCCTTGCGCCAGCCGCCGCAGGTACCCCAGCGTCTTGTCCTGGCTGAAGGCGGGCGTCACCACAAGGAACCGGTCTTCCCCGAGCCTGGTGACGGTGCCGTCCAGCTCGATCCCCCCGGCCTCGTTGAGCATCAGGGTGTAGACGGCCTTGCCGACGCGGACGTCGACGTCTGCCGTGCAGGCCTGCTGACAGACCGCCAGCGCGTCCGGACCTGCCACTTCGATCTTCGCGAAGGAGCTCAGGTCGAACAGCACCACCCCTTCCCGTGCGCCACGGTGCTCCTCGCCGACTCGGTCGAACCAGTTCTGCCGGCCGTAGCTGTACTCATACTGCGGCGCGGTCCCGGGGTCGCCGTACCAGTTGGCCCGTTCCCAGCCGTTGAGCTCCCCGAAGCAGGCGCCGAGTTCGGCGAGCCGGGCGTGCAGCGGCGAGCGCCGCACGTTCCGTGCCGTGGTCGGCTGCAGCTGCGGCCAGTGCATGGCGTAGAGGCGTCCGAGCCCCTCCCGGGTCCGGGCATGGAGGTAGCGCCGGTTGTTCTGGTGCCGCGAGAACCGCTGGACGTCCACCGCGGCCGCGTCGAAGCCCGGCGATCCGGAGATCACCCACTCGGCCAGTTCCCGACCGGCGCCGGGGGCGAAAATGATGCCCTGGGAGTTGAAGCCGGCCGCGACAAAGAGGTTGCGCACCTCGGACGTTTCCCCGAGGACGAAGTTGGAATCCGGGGTGAAGCTTTCCGGGGCATTGAGGAAGCGGTCGTAACGGCTCTGCGCCAGTGCCGGCACCGCCGCCTCCGCCTTGCCGCGGATCGTCGCGAAGTGTTCCCAGTCGGCCTCGAACTCCGCGAAACCGCTTCTGCCGATCCCGCTCACCGGCCGCGGCAACCCGTCGGGCTCGAAGGCGCCGACCAGCAGCCGCCCCGACTCGTGTCGGATGTAGTAGCTGTTGTCCAGATCCCGGAAGACCGGCAGCTCGGGCACGGCGCCGTCGATCTCCCCGCTCCGCACGTGCACGTGCTCGGCGGCATACAGCGGCACATGCGCCCCGGCGGTCGCGGCCAGGTCGCGCGTCCACAGCCCGCAGGCGAGGATCGCCCGTTCGGCCTCTATGGTCCCCTGATCCGTGACGACGCCCGTCACCCCGCCCCGGCCGTGGCGGATGCCGGTGACGGACACGTTTTCGCGCAGGGCGACGCCGAGCCCGTGGGCAAGTTTGGCGAAGGACAGCGCCGCATACCCGGGGTTGATGTGCCCGTCGTCGGGCAGGTAGAGCGCGCCGAGTACTCCGTCGGTCCGGGCCAGCGGCCACAGCCGGCCCAGGCCGGCCGCATCCAGGATCTCCGCCTCCGTGCCGTTCTGGCGGGCCACGTCGCAGGCGTAGTGCATTTCATCCACCCGGCCGGCGGTCCGCGCCACCATCACCGAGCCGGATTGCTGGAACGAGACGTCGAGCCCGGAGCGTTCTTCGAGCGTGCCGTAGGTCTCGAGGCCGTACCTTGCCAGCTTGGTCATCGCCGTCGTCGTCCTCCCGCCGGTCACCAGGCCTGCCGCGTGCCACGTGGTGCCGCTGCCCAGGACGTTGGCTTCGAGCAGGACGACGTCCGTCTCCCCCGAGGCCGCCAGGTGATAGGCAATGCTGGCCCCGATGATTCCCCCGCCGACGACGACGGTGCGCGCGCGGGCGGGCAGCGGCCCGCGGGCCTCATCGGTGAAGGCTGCCGCGCTGATGGTGCGGTCTACGAGCCGGTCCATGGTTTTCCTCGCTTCTGTCGGCAGCAGGTCAGGGGCCCGCCGTGCGGTCCACGGGCCCGCCGCGGATGGGGCACTCGGGCCGCTGTCGTTCCCGTTAATAATGAATTATTGTGAACGGTATCACAGCACATCGAAGGGAAAACATGAGCCCCGTTGCCGCCCCGGGCCGCGCGCTGACGGTCGAGGATCAGCCGCGGCGCCGCCTCATCCTCGAGGCGGCGGAACGCCTGCTGGCGGCCCGCGGATTCGACGGAATCCGCCTGCGGGACATCTCCACGGAAGCGGGAATCTCCATTGGAATGATCCAGCACTACTTCCCCAGCCGGGACGCCGTGGTCCGCGAAATGCTGGTCACCGCGTGTGAGCGCAGGGCGACGGAATGGCAGCTGCCCGCGCAGCGGCAGGAGGACCCGGCCGCGAAAATCCGGGCGCTCCTCGCCGGCGCGGTCACGGATCCGGAGCACTGCACCGTCTGGCTGGAATCCTGCGCGGCGGCCAGCAGGCACGGGGAGGTGCAACCCGTTGTGCTGCACACCAACACCCTGTGGCGGAAGGCGCTGGCCGCAGCAATTGCCGAAGGCACGGATGCCGGCCGCTTCACCCCCGCGATCCCGGTGGAACAGATCGTGGACACCCTGGTCGCACTCATCGACGGCCTGATCATGGCCGTGGCCACGAAGGACCCGAAAATCACGCCGGACTACACCAAGTCGCTGCTGCTGGCGGCGGCGCGCCTTCAGCTCGGCGCCGACCTCGGCGAGTGAGGCCCTAGGGAAGCGGACGGTTTTTTGGCCCGAGCCCCGAGACGCGGCTCACAAAAAAATCGGTGAAACGCTTGTTTTCGGCTGAACACCCGGGCTAGGGTCTACTAAACGCGGTGATAAGTGACATAAATCACCGCGTTAGGAAGACTAAAGGAGGTGTTCGATGAGCGGTACGGCGGACAACGAGCAGCCGATCGGCCAGCGCATTCGTGCGGCACGGGAACTGCGGAGCATCTCGCTGCGCAGCCTGGCCCAGCTGACCGGCGTCAGCTCGGGTTTCCTGAGCCAGCTGGAAAACGCGCACTCGAACGCCAGCGTCGCCACGCTCAAGAAGATCGCGGAAGCCCTCGGAACGACGACGGCGGAGCTGATCGACGGCACCAGGCCCGAGGGCCGGGTACTGCGCAAGGCCGACCGGCCGGTTTTCCATGCCGGCGACGGCCTCAACAAGTACCTGCTCACCGGCTCCCCGCAGCGGAACCTGGAGGTCTACGCCGGCGAACTCGACATGCACGGCGGGACCGGCGAGGAACTGTACGCCCACGGGAATGCGCAGGAGGTCCTCGTCTGCCTGAAGGGGCGGGTGGAGGTCCGCTTCTCCGGCGAGTCCCATGTCCTGGAAGGCGGGGACAGCGTCGAATACCTCTCGTCCGCGCCGCACGGCCTTCGGAACCTGGCCCACGGCACGTCCGAGGTCATGTGGATCATCAGCCCTCCAACCATCTAAAGCAGCGGGCCGGACGGTTCGACAGCCGGCGCTTCCGCACTCAGCGTTCCACACGAAAGAGGAGAAACAATGTCAGCACTTAGCACATCCCGCCGCCGGCGGGCCCTGCCGGTTGGAATAGCGGCAGCAGTCGCGCTGCTCGTGTCGGCCTGTGGCGGTGGGGGCAGTGCCGCCTCGGCCGACATCGACCTGGGCACCGGTCCCGCGGAGGCCGGAACGGTCAAAGCCGGCGCCTTGGAGGGCCTGAACATGACCTTTGCCTCCTACGGCGGCATCTACCAGGACGGACAGATGGCGGCGGCAGTGACGCCGTTCGCCGAGGAGTCCGGGGCGAACGTCTTGTCCGATGGGCCGATGGAGTATGCGAAGATCCAGGCGCAGGTGGAGTCGAACAACGTGACGTGGGACGTCGTCGACACCGATTCGAACTGGGCGGCCGGCCAATGCGGAAAGCTCCTGCAGAAGCTGGACTACTCGATCATCGATAAGTCCAAAATCCCCGAGGGCCTGGCCAGCGAGTGCTACGTGCCGGCCATGCAGTACGCGGCGGTCGTCGTGTACAACACCGAGAAGTACAGCGAGGCGCCCCAGGGCTGGGCCGATTTCTTCGATACCAAGAAGTTCCCCGGCAAGCGGGCCGTCCAGGGCGCCGACGTCGGAGGCGGCCTCCTCGAGGGCGCCCTGATCGCCGACGGGGTGGCAGAGGAAGACCTCTACCCGCTCGATGTCGAGCGGGCGCTGAAGAAGGTGGACACCATCAAGGACAGCCTCGTGTATTGGACCACGGGAGCCCAGTCGCAGCAGATGCTTGAGGCGGAGGAAGTGGACATGGCCATCGTCTGGTCCGGCCGCGCCTACGGAGCCGTGGAAAACGGAGCCCCGTTCGAGCCGGTCTGGGAGACCGGCGTCGTGGTCATGGACGTCCTGGCCGTTCCCACGAACGCCAAGAACCCGAAGGCCTCGATGGCCCTGATCAACTACGCACTCGGCAAGGAACAGCAGGAGAAGCTCACCGAGGAAACGTCGTATTCCCCGGTCCACCTGGACGCCAAGCCGGCGGTGAATGAGAACGGCAAGAAGTTCCTGATCACCGAACCGGAGATCGCCGACAAGGTCCTGGTCTCCGACTTCGAATGGTGGGGCGAGAACTACGCCTCGACCCTGGAACGCTGGACGGCCTGGGTCTCCTAATGAGCAATGCAGTCAAAGACCCCGTGCGGCCGGCAGCCCCGGCCGGCCGGACGGGGAATGGCGAGGGCGGCGCAGCGCCGTCGGCCGGAAGGCGCCCGCGGCTGAGTCCGCTGCTGTTGTTGCTCCCGGCGCTGGCGCTGATGGCCGGCGTGTTCGCCTACCCGCTGGCCGAGGCGATGTGGCGCAGCGTGGCGGACCCGGTGCCCGGCACGCAGAACTACGAGTGGTTTGCCGCCAACGCCGGCAACTGGGCCGTGCTCGGGCGGACCCTGTGGGTCGCGCTGCTGTCCGCAGCCATCTGCCTGGTGCTGGCTTATCCGTACGCGTACTTCATGGTGATTTCGGGCCCCAAGATGCGTGCGGCGTTGGTGGTCATAGTCCTCATACCGTTCTGGACGTCGCTGATGATCCGCAGCTTCGCGTGGATCATCCTGCTGCAGGACAACGGCCTGATCAACGGCATGCTCGGGTTCCTGGGGCTGGGGCCGTTCGAGCTGATCCGCAACACCACGGGCGTCCTGATCGGCATGGTCCAGGTGCTGCTGCCGTTCATGGTGCTGCCGCTGTACGCGTCGATGCGGAACGTGGACCTGCGGCTGCTGCAGGCTTCCAGCAGCCTGGGCGCCGCTCCCTTCGTCTCCTTCACCCGGATCTTCATGCCGCTGGCCATGCCCGGCGTGGTGTCCGGCTCCCTGCTGGTCTTCATCCAGGCGCTGGGCTTCTACATCACCCCGGCGCTGCTCGGCTCGCCATCCGAGATGCTGATCTCGCAATACATCTACGTGCAGGTCAACGGCCAACTCCAGTGGGGTCGCGGCAGCGTACTGGGCGTCATCCTGCTCCTTGCCACGCTGCTGCTGCTGGGCCTGTTGGCGCTGCTGCTGCGCAAGAGCAAACGTGCCGCCGGCGATGAAGGAGGACTGCTGTGAAACATTCCGTGCTGACCCGGTCCCTGCTGCTGGTCTATGCGGGCCTGGTGGCCGCCATCTTGATCGCGCCGACCTCGATCGTCATTCCGCTCAGTTTTACGGACAAGGCCTCGCTGAGTTTCCCGCCGTCGGGCTGGTCGCTGCGCTGGTATGAGAATTTCTTCACCGACCGGGCGTGGATGTCCGCCCTCGGCAATTCGATACTGATCGCCGTCATCGTTGCCGTCGCGGCGACCGTCATAGGCACCGCGGCGTCGATGGGCCTGCAAAAGTTCGTCCGGCGCCGGGCTGCCAAGACGCTGCAGGCGCTGCTGCTGGCCCCGATCGTGGTGCCGGCGATCATCCTCGCCATCGGCATCTATGCGATCTTCCTGCGGCTGCAGATGCTGGGCACCCTGACCGGCTTCGTGCTCGCCCACACGGTCCTGGCCGTGCCGTTTGTGGTGGTCTCCGTCACGGCGGCCCTCAGCGGTTTCGATCAGCGGCTGGCGACGGCGGCGGCGAGCCTGGGCGCGAACCGGTGGTCCACGTTCCTTCAGGTCATCCTGCCATCCATTCTGCCCGGAGTCGTTTCGGGCGCACTCTTCGCCTTCGTGACCTCGTTCGACGAGGTCGTGCTGTCGATCTTCATTAAAAGTCCGTACTTGGAAACGCTGCCCGTCAAGATGTATTCGTCCGTCACCAGGGACACGGACCCAACCATCGCGGCCGCAGCAACCTTGATCATGCTCTTGACGACAATCATCATTGCCGTCGGGCTGCTCAGTATGCGTAGGAGGAAACGTGTCCAGTAAGCTCACCGGGGCCGGCACTCGGATCGACATCCAGAATGTCACCAAGCGCTATGCCAAATCCACCGCCGTGGACGACGTCTCGCTGACCATCGAGCCGGGTGAATTCATCACCCTGCTGGGCCCGTCCGGCAGCGGCAAGACGACCACGCTGAACCTCGTTGCCGGCTTCACGGACCTGACCAGCGGCTCGATCGAGATCGACGGCCAGCGCGTGGACAACGTGCCGGCGCACAAGCGCGGGCTCGGCGTCGTTTTCCAGCACTACGCCCTGTTCCCGCACATGAGCGTCGCCGAGAACATTGCGTTTCCGCTGCAGCAGCGCAAGACCCCTAAGTCCGAACAGCAAACGCTGATTGCCGAGGCACTCAAGACCGTCGGACTGTCCGGCTATGAGGACCGCTACCCGCGCGAACTCTCCGGCGGCCAGCAGCAGCGCGTCGCCTTCGCCCGCGCCATGGTCTTCAACCCCCGGGCGCTGCTCATGGACGAGCCGCTGGGCGCGCTGGACAAGAACCTGCGCGAGAAGCTGCAGCTGGAGATCAAGCGGATCCACCAGGAAGTCGGCCGCACCTTCGTCTTCGTCACCCATGACCAGGAAGAAGCCCTGATCCTCAGCGACCGCATCGCCATCTTCAACAACGGCAGGATCGAGCAGGTCGGTACGAGTGCCGAGCTTTACGAGCGCCCCTCCAGCCTGTTCGTGGCCAAGTTCATGGGCGAGTCCACCATTTTCCGTGCCGACGTCGATGCGGCCGGCCCGGAGTGGTCCATGGACTTCCACGGGGCCAAACTCCGCGGCCCCGCCGGCCGGAGCGTCTCGGGCAAGGGTGCCCTGGTCCTGCGGCCCGAGCAGCTGCGCGTCGCCCCGAAGGCGGAGGAAGTCCCTGGCGGCGCCGTCACCGTCCCGGTCAAGGTGGTCCAGAACATCTATCTGGGCTCCGGCCACAAGTATGAACTGCAGCTGCCCGACGGCTCCACCGGCATCGTCCGCACCCCGCTGTCCGAAAGCAACGGCCTGCGGCCCGGAGACGATGCGGTCGTCTACTGGTCCGCCCGGGACGGCGTGCTGCTCGAAGACTCCGACCTCGTCTCCACGACCTAGGAAACCCCACCATGAGCAAAAAACTGATCACCGAGACGGCCTCGACGGTTAACGGCAACGTCTCCTTCTGGTTTGCCGAGGACGGGCTGCCCGCGCCCCGGCCGGCCCTGGCCGGCGACACGACGGCCGATGTCGCCATCGTCGGCGCCGGCTACACCGGGCTGTGGACGGCGTACTACCTCAAGAAGGCCCGGCCGGAGCTGGATATCGTCGTGCTGGAGAGCCGCTTCGCCGGCTTCGGCGCCTCGGGCCGCAACGGCGGCTGGCTGACCAACAGCATCACCGGCGGCCGCGGCCAGTACGTCAAGGCGCACGGCCGTGCGCTGGTGGGCCGCTTCCAGACGCTGCTGAACGAGACGGTGGACGAGGTTATCGCGGTCGCCGGTGCGGAGGGCATCGACGCCGGTGTCCGCAAGGGCGGCGAGCTGAATGTGGCCCGCAATCCGGCCCAGCTGGAACGGCTCAAGGCCCTGGCCGCAGCCGAGGCCGAGTGGCCCGAGGCCGGCGTCCGCCTGCTGAGCGCGGCCGAAAGCAGCGAGCGGGTCCGGATTGCCGGCACGCTCGGCGCCGTCCACCAGCCGCACTGTGCCCGGATCCATCCGGCCAAGCTGGTGCGCGGCCTGGCGGAAAGGGTGGAAGCTTTGGGCGTGCGCATCTACGAAGACACCACCGTCACCGAAATCAGCCCCCGGCTGGCGTGGACGGAGAGGGGTGATGTCCGGGCCGAGTACATTCTGCGGGCGACGGAGGGCTTCACCGCGAACCTGAAGGGCTCGCACCGCGAATGGCTCCCGATGAATTCGTCGATGATCGCCACCGAGCCCCTCGGAGACGACGCCTGGGCGGCGATCGGGTGGAATGAGTTCGACACCGTGGGCGACATGGCGCACGCCTACATGTACGCCCAGCGCACGGCCGATAACCGGATTGCGCTCGGCGGGCGCGGCGTGCCCTACCGGTTTGGCTCCAAAACGGACACGGACGGGGCCACCCAGCCCGAGACCATCCAGAACCTGGCCGCGATCCTGCACGACATGTTCCCGGCCACCCGCGGCGCACGGATCGACCATGCCTGGGCCGGTGTGCTGGGCGTCCCGCGCGACTGGAAGGCCACCGTCGGCCTGGATCGGGAGACCGGCATCGGCTGGGCCGGCGGGTATGTCGGCACCGGCGTGACCGCGACGAACCTGGCCGGCCGCACACTGCGGGACCTGGTGCTGGATACGGAGAGCGAACTGACCACCATGCCGTGGGTGAACCGCCGGGTGCGCACCTGGGAAGTGGAACCCCTGCGCTGGATTGCCGTCCAGGCCATGTACGCGGCGTACTACGCCGCGGACAAGTCGGAGAACTCCGGCCGCACCTCAACCTCCCCGATTGCCAAGGCCGCAGACCTCATCTCCGGCCGCGCCTGAAGTACTTCGCGCTGGTCGGGCGGCGCGAGCATGCCCTGCCCGACCAGCGCGGCCCACCCCTTGGAAAGGATCAACCATGTCCATTGACACCATTCACCTCCCGGCGGCGCCCCACGCCGCGCTCGGAGCGCCCGGGCCCAAGCCCACGGCGGTCACAGAGGGGCAGCAGGAGGCATCGCGCGAAATCTGGAGCGCGGACAGCCTCAACGTGGGCATCTGGGAGTGCTCCCCCGGTTTGTTCACCGCGGTGCGGGACGGCTACCACGAGGTCTGCCAGATCCTGGCCGGGCGGGTCACCATCACCGCCGAGGGGCAGAAGCCGGTGGAAGCCGGCGCGGGCGACACCGTCGTCATGCCCGCCGGCTGGAAGGGCACGTGGGAAGTCCACGACACCGTCCGCAAGACGTACATCACCCTGGACGGGGTCGGCGGCCGGTAGCCGCTCAGCCGCCGAGCCCGCCCTTGGGCAGGGTCAGGTCGTCGTTCTTTGCCAGTTCCTCGACGTTGACGTCCTTGAACGTGATCACGCGCACGGATTTCACGAACCGGGCGGAACGGTAGACGTCCCAGACCCACGCGTCCTGCAGGGTCAGGTCGAAGTAGATCTCGCCGTCGGCAGAGCGCGCCTGCAGGTCCACGTGGTTGGCCAGATAGAAGCGGCGCTCGGTTTCCACGACGTAGCTGAACAGGCCGGCGACATCGCGGTACTCCCGGTAGAGCTGCAGCTCCATGTCGGTCTCGTAGTTCTCAAGGTCTTCGGCGCTCATGTATCCATCCTGCCCCAGATTGCCCCGCGGCGTTTACTCCGCGAGTTCGACGGCGGGCATCAGCGGTTCCTCGGGGGTCAGCCGCCAACTTCGGCGGTGCAGCTCCGAGGGACCGATGCCCAGCAAGGCGGCGCGGTGCGCGGCGGTGGCGTAGCCCTTGTTGATGTCCCAGGCGTAGTCCGGATAGTCCGCGGCGTAGCCGGTCATCATCGCGTCGCGCTCCACCTTCGCCAGCACGCTGGCCGCGGCCACGCTGAGGCACTGCAGGTCCGCCTTGATCCTGGTCCGGACCGGCGCGTCGCAGCCGGGCTGCGCGACGTCGTCGAAGAGCGACGGCTCCCCCGCCGACAGCCAGTCGTGGTTGCCGTCGAGGATCACGATGTCCGGGCGCGCGGTGGCCAGCACCTGGCCCCAGGCCCGCGCGCCGGCCAGCCGCAGGGCCGCCATCAGGCCCAGCGCATCGATTTCGGCCGCGCTGGCATGCCCCACGCCGTAGGCCGTCGCCCACTTGTGGATCTTGGGCACCAGGGCCACCCGGTCCGCCGGGCTGAGCAGTTTGCTGTCGCGGACGCCGCGGATCTGCTTGGCCGAGGTCGCGTCGATGGCCACCATCCCTACGCTGACCGGTCCGGCCAGGGCCCCGCGGCCCACTTCGTCCGCACCGGCGACCAGCCGGTGGCCCGCCTCCGCGAAGGACCGCTCGAAGCGCAGCGTGGGGTTCCTGCCGGTCACGGTGCCTCGTCCTGCCGGGCCAGGGCCGGCTTCCCGCCGCCGGACGCTTCGGACGGTTCCGGGACGCCGTCGAAGACCTCGGGGTAATTGCCCAGGAAGCCCAGCCGGTCCAGCGGCCAGGCGATGACGCTGGCCTTGCCCTCGACGGACTCGAGGTCCACGAAGCCCCTCGACGCCTCGTCCTGGTGTTCGCGCGAGTCCGCGGAATGGTTCCGGTTATCGCCCATGACCCAGATTTTACCCTCGGGCACCGTCACGTCGAAGGGAATCCGGGCGTTGTCCGAGCCCGGCGCCAGGTAGGGATCCTCGTCCAGCGGCTCCCCATTGACCGAGATGCGGCCATCGGCGTCGCAACAGACCACCTGGTCGCCGCCCAGGCCAATGACGCGCTTGACCAGGTGCTGCTGGGATGCGTCCGGCATCAGCCCGACGAAGGTGAGGATTTGCTGGAACCAGTTGCCTTCATCCGCCCCGTTCGGCGGCAGCCAGTTGAGCTTGTCCTGGAAAACCACCACGTCGCCGCGGCTGAGCTCAAACGGCTGCGGGACCAGCAGGTTCACGAAGATCCGGTCGTCGACCTCGAGCGTGTCCTCCATCGAGGTGGACGGGATGAAGAAGGCGCGGAAGAGGAAGGTCTTGATCAGGAAAGAAAGGACGACGGCGACCGCGACAATCGTGGCGATCTCCTTCAGCCACGACAACAGGGAGTTCCGTCCGGCGTTCTTGTGTTCGCGCTGGCGTTCGCGCTTCCGCGGCCCGGAGGCATCCGGCTGGTACCCGCCAGTGTCCTTCGGGTCCTGGTCCATACTCACTATCCTCGATTCTCCGCTGGCTGGGCATCCAACTGTATCCGCTCCAGCCCGGACACCCGGTCGAGCGGCCAGATGATGCTCAGCGGGCGGCCAATGACGCGCTCGACGGGGACCATGCCCCCGCCGGGCGCGCCGAGGAGGGCCCGCGAATCGGCCGAGGCCGACCGGTGGTCCCCCATTAACCACAATCTATCCTTGGGCACCTGGACCGAGAACTCCACCTCGCTGGGCGCGTCGCCGGGAAAGAGGTAATCCTCCTCGACGGGCTCGCCATTGACCAGCAGCCGCCCGTCCGGGCCGCAGCACTCGACCGAGTCCCCCGGCAGGCCGATCACGCGCTTCACGTAGATGGTGTCGCTGCCGGCAATGCCCAGCCACTGGCCGGCCTGCTGCGCGGCGTCCACGAACGGGGACTTGCCGCTATTAAAGGGCGCGAACGAGCCCCGCCCGTCGAAGACCACCAGGTCGCCCCGCCGGATCCCGCCGAAGTGGTAGTCGGTGCGGGAAACCAGGACACGGTCGCCGGTCTCCAGCAGCGGCTCCATCGAGCCGGACGGGATGTAGTACACGTCCAGCAGCGTGGCGCGCACGACGGCGCTGAGCACCACGGCGCAGGCGACGACGGCCAACACAAAACGCCAGCCCGGAAGTCCGGGCCGGCGTCTTGGTTGTTCCCCCGAGGCTTCGGGGGAACCAGGGAGGTGCTGCACTGGTTAGGTCAAGAAGTTGCCGGTGGGCAACTTTACTTGGCGGTGCCGAAGTCGCGCTTCTCCTTGATGCGGGCTGCCTTGCCGTGGCGCTTGCGCATGTAGTACAGCTTGGCGCGGCGCACGTCGCCCTTGGTGACGACCTCGATGTGGTCGATGATCGGGGAGTGTACCGGGAAGGTACGCTCCACGCCCACGCCGAAGGAAACCTTGCGGACGGTGAAGGTCTCGCGGACACCATGGCCCTGGCGGCCCATGACGAAACCCTGGAAAACCTGGATACGGGCGGTCTTGCCTTCGATGATGTTCACGTGCACCTTAACGGTGTCGCCGGCGCGGAACTCGGGAACGTCGCTGCGCAGCGATGCTGCGTCAACAGAGTCGAGGATATGCATTTCTCACTCCTGGTGAACGCCACAGGTCATTCACTTTGGTCACGGCAGGACGGTCAGGCGGTGCCTGCAACGGTTGCTGCCGAAATTCAGGAAACCGGCCATCCGGGAATCGGCGGCCGGAGAGTCCGGCTGTTGGCGACGCTCCCCCTGTGGCAGGAACGTGCCCAGCGGACACAATCCTCTATTTTGCCACACGGCAGGGCCCAAGCTCTAATTCCGCCGCCCAAGCCCTACATGCCGCCCCAGCCCTACATGCGGCGTGGCTGAAGCTCCGGGTGCGCCGAATCCGGCACGACCCGCTCGGGCGTGACGGTGTAGCCGAGTCCGGCCAGGGTAGCGCGGTCCTGCTTGTCCAGGGTTTCCGGATCCAGGGCCAGGACCAGGTCCGGGCGGCGCGCGGCGGTGCGGCGCAGCTGTTCGTCGCGGCGGTGCCGGGCAATCTTGGCGTGGTTTCCGCTGAGCAGCACGTCCGGGATACCGCGGCCGCGCCACTCGGAGGGTTTGGTGTAGACCGGATACTCCAGCAGCCCGTCCGAGTGGGACTCCTCCACCAGCGAGTCGGGGTTGCCGACGACGCCGGGAACCAGCCGGCCCACGGCCTCGACCATCGCCAGCACGGCCACCTCTCCCCCGTTCAGCACGTAGTCGCCGAGGCTGACCGGGCGGACCCGGAAATGCCCGCCCGCCCAGTCGAGGACGCGCTCGTCGATGCCTTCGTAGCGGCCGCAGGCGAACACCAGATGGTCCTCGGCGGCGAGCTCGTAGGCGAGGGCCTGGTTGAAGACCTCGCCGGCCGGGGACGGGACGATCAGGACCGGCCGGGCGGCGGCCGGTTCGGGGACCGTGTCCGCGGCGGGCTCCGGGCGGGCCGGCACGTCCCCGCGGGGGCTCGCGGCAACGACCGATTCGAGCGCCTGCGCCCAGGGTTCGGGCTTCATGACCATGCCCGCGCCGCCGCCGTACGGGGTGTCGTCGACGGTGCGGTGGCGGTCGGTAGTGAAGTCGCGCAGGTCGTGGACCTGCAGCTGCAGCAGCCCGTCCTGGCGCGCCTTGCCGATCAGCGACAGGTCCAGCGCGGCCAGGTACTCCGGAAAGATGCTGACGACGTCGATGCGCACCTAGCGCTCCCCCTCGCCGTCGTCGGGGGCCTCCTGCGCATCCGGCGAGTTCAGCTCGAACAGCCCGGCCGGCGGGGTGAGCCGGACAAAGCCCGCCTCCACGTTTACCTCCGGCACGATCTCCTCGACGAACGGCACGAGGACTTCCCCGCCGTCCAGGTCCTCCACGACCAGCAGGTCCTGGGCGGGCATGGTGTTCAGGCCGGAGACCTTGCCGACCGCGTCTTCCCCTATGCGCACCTCGAGGCCGACGAGCTCGTGCTCGTACCACGCGTCGTCGTCGTCCTCGACGTCCTCGGTGTCGACGAAGAGCCTGGCGCCGCGGAGTTCTTCGGCGCCGTTGCGGTCGGCGACTTCATGGAAACCCAGCAGCAGGATGTCCTTGTTCCAGCGGGCACTGCGCACCGTCAGCGGCCCCAAACCGGCCGGCTCCACGGTCAGCTCGACGTCGGGGACGAAGCGATCGGCCGGAGCGTCGGTCAGCACCTGCACCGTGACCTCGCCCCGGATGCCGTGCGGCTTGCCGATCCGGGCAACTTGTACCTGCATGCAGACTCCTTTGGAAGAAAAACGTCCGGCCCCTGGACCATTATCTGGTACAGGGGCCGGAGGTTATGGAATGGGTGCCCGGCTCGATGCCGGGCAGGCGCCGATCCGGATCAGCGGCGGCGGTCGGTATCGACCACATCCACGCGGACCTGGTCATCGGCCAAGGCGTTCACCACGGTGCGCAGTGCGCGGGCGGTGCGGCCCTGGCGGCCGATGACGCGGCCCAGATCCTCCGGATGAACACGCACCTCGATGATGTCACCGCGGCGGTTGCTCTTCTGCGTTACCTTGACGTCGTCAGGACTGTCAACGATCCCGCGGACCAGATGATCGAGCGCTTCGGCCAGCATTACTCAGCCTTTTCGGCTTCGTCTGCGGCTGCTTCCTCGGCCGGAGCCTCGGCAGCTTCTTCCTTCTTGGCCTTCGGGGTGATGGCCTCGGGGACGATCACGGAGTCCTTTTCGGGAGCCACGAAGGCTTCCTTGGCAGCCTTGGTCTTGAGGGTGCCTTCCTGGCCCTCAATGCCCTTGAACTTTTGCCAGTCGCCCGTGATCTTGAGCAGAACTTCGGCCTGCTCGGTCGGCTGGGCGCCGACGCCGAGCCAGTACTGGGCACGCTCGGAGTTGATCTCGATGAACGAGGGCTCTTCGGTCGGGTGGTACTGCCCGATCTCCTCGATGGCACGGCCGTCGCGCTTGGCGCGGGCATCCATGACAACGACGCGGTAGTGGGCAGAGAACTTCTTACCGAAGCGCTTAAGGCGAATCTTTACGGCCACTGTTGTGGTCACTCCTGGTTCTGAAAATGGGCGAACCCGTATGTCTGCTCCCGTGGGGCGGGCCATGGTTGGGGTTCAAAGGACAAGATACACACGCGGAGAGAGGGGCCGCGCAGATCGAGTACCTGTCTATTGTGCCAGATGGGAACCAATCCGCGCGACTTGGCGACGGCGGCGCGTTGCCACCGGTTCGGCGGCAGGCACTTCAGGCCGCTCGACCCGGGAAACGTCAGGCTTCGGCGGTCGTGGACCAGACGTAGAGCTGCTGGCGTTCGGCCTGCTCCGCCAGCGACGCCAGCTGTGCAATCCGGCGCACGTTGTCTTCGGCGATGGCCCCGCTGAACGGCATGTCCTCTTCCGCGGCCCACCGCGAGGCAACCTCCGGGATCAGGGAGGCACCGTCGTCGTCGGTGTAGGTCAGCAGTTCGGCCAGCGACTGGACCATGGCATCCGGGGCGACCATCAGGTAGTCGCTGGAGACGTCGGCCATGTCCAGGGCCTCGCCGCCGGCGGCGCCGACGGCCTTCGCGGCCAGGCCGCCGAGGATCTCGACCTCAAGGTCGGTGACCCCGTTGAGGCGAAGGCTGGGCGCATCCTCGACCTCGGCCATCGGCCCGTCGGTTTCCCCGCGGGAGTCGACGCTGGCCTCAAGCTCGGCGGCGCGCCGGACGGCGACATCGTGGGTGGCGACGAAGATTTCGGTGGTTCCGGACATCTGCAGGTCCTTCCGCGGCTAGACCGAGTGGTACCTCTTCAGCCTAGCCGCACCGGGCGGGATTCCGCCTCAGCCGACGGCGACGCGCAACTGGTTGCGCCACGGGTCCTCGAAGCGCAGCTCGGCCCCGGTGTGGTGGTGGGCGATGCCGGCGCTGGTGAGGCGTTCGGTCAGGGCGCCGACCTCGTCCTCGGTCGGCACGTGGATCAGCACCTCGCCCAGACCCAGGGTGTCCTTGCGCGGCCCGGCGCCGCGGCTGTTCCAGACGTTCATGGCCATGTGGTGGTGGTAGCCGCCGGCGGCGACGAACAGTGCCTGGCCGTGCCAGCCGGCGGTGCGTTCGAAGCCGAGGGTCTTCACGTAGAATTCCTCGGCGACGTTGGTGTCGCCGACCTGCAGGTGCACGTGGCCGATCCCGGCGCCGGCCTCGCGCTGGGTGGACAGCGACTCCTCGGTCAGGTGGCTCTGCAGGTAGGTCTGGGGGTTCAGGGCCAGGCTGTCCATGTGGACCTCCTTGCCGTCGGCGGTCTCGTTCCAGGACCACTGGTCGCGGGGGCGGTCCCAGTAGAGCTCGATGCCGTTGCCCTCCGGGTCGGTGAAGTAGAACGCCTCGCTGACCAGGTGGTCGGCGCTGCCGGCGAACCGGGAGGGGTCGGTCTGCGCCGCGGTGGCCACGGTGGCGGCCAGGTCCGACTGGTTCTCGAACAGGAAGGCGGTGTGGAAGAGGCCGGCTTCGCCGCGCGACGGCAGCTGCAGCCCGTTGGCCGGGGCCAGGTGGAGCAGCGGCGTGGTGCCGCGGCCCAGGTAAACCCCGCCGAGTCCCTCGGAGACCGGGTCCAGTCCCAGCGCCCGCTGGTAGTAGTTGGTCATGTTCTTCATGTCGCCGACCTTGAGCATCACGGTGCCCATGCTGAGGTCGGCCGAGAGCAGGTCCTGGGGGTTTACTTGAATGTTCATGCAATTAACAATACTTGAAGCTTCACGTTTATTCCAGTCCGAACGCCTGCCGGTGTATCAGTGGTCAGCGGCGGCGCCGGTACGCCAGGTAGCTGCCCAGGGCCACGTCTCCGGCCGCCTGCAGCACCAGCCCCAGCGCGCCCGCGCGCAGGAACCGGGAGCTTGCGGGCCGGCGTCCGGCGGCGCGCAACAGCAGGGCGGCGCCGGTGGCGGCCGCTGCGGCGCTGCCGGCCAGCAGGGCCGGGCGCGCGACGACGGCGCGCTGCCACGCCGCCAACGGGCCCCTGCCCTCGGCCGGAGTGCTGGCCAGTTCCAGCAGCGCCTTGCCGATGGACTGGACGGGAATCGATTCCATCCCGGGGACCCGGTCGGGCTGCAGCGACCCTTCGGCGAGCCGGGCGGCGATCGGCGGCAGTTGCAGCAACTGGCCGGCGCGGGCCAGGATTCCGGGCTCGTCCGGGGAGGACAGCAGGTCCTGCAGCCCCTCGACGGCGCCCGGTTCCAGGCCCAGCACATCGCTGAGCCGTTGCGTGTCGGGGCCTTCCGGATGCACGATCCGGCCGAGCAGCCGCAGCGCCTCGGCGTCGGCCCGGGACGCGGAAGGGAACGGCTTGGCCGGCGCCTCCCAGGCGTGCCAGAAGCTGGTGTCCGGGTCGCTCCGCGTGCCCGGCAGCCATGCCTCGACGGCGCGGAAGCCGTCCAGGTCCATCAGCGCCACGATCGGTTTGGCCGAGGCCGGCCAGTTGTAGAGCCCGGGCGCGGCCTCCCCGTAGACCAAGACGATCCGCTGGCCGGGTGCGGCCCGGTCCGGCGTGCCCTGCGTGCCCGGCGTGCCCGCATCGGGCTCCAGGACGTGGAGTTCCACGCCGTTGAGGGCGCCGAACATCATCAGGTCCTCGCGCCGGAACCGGCCCACCAGCACGGTGCGCAGCTCGGCGGCGTCCGGCGCTTCGAGCTCCTCGGCCTCGTCCGGTTCCGGCATCTCCTCCACTTCCAAAGCCGCGTCCGGTGCCGGTGCCTCGTATTCGATGCCGTCAATCTCCACGGCCGCCCCCAGGTCGGCAGAGAGCCCGCGGACCAGGGCCGCGACGTCGGGCCCGGGCACTGCCCGGCCGGCCGGATCCAGGACGGCGGCGCGCTGTTCCCCGTTCACGGCCAGGAGCACGGAGACAACGCTGTCGCCGGCCTGGGGGGCGCCGCCCGCGAAGGCACCGAGCAGCGAACGGTCGGTGAGCTGCTGCTGCAGGGCGGCCACGCCCGCTTCGTCCAGCGGCCACGGCCACCACAGCTGTCCTGACGCCGGTTCCCAGGCTGATTCATTCATAGCTCCACGCTAGCAACCTCTGATGAGTCCGGCAGTGTTGCCCCGGCCAGGAAGGCCGCCAGCAGGGCATGGCCCCGGTCCGTGTCCTGCGGGCGGTGGTGCCCGCCGGCGTGGCGGTGGACGGCGCCGGTGGCGGCCAGGTATTCGGCCACTTCCTCGTACAGCGGTTCCCAGCCGCCGGTGACCACCAGGGTGGGCAGGCCCGGGACGATGTGCAGCGGCGCCTGCCAGGGCGGCGCCTGCAGGCGGACCCGCATCGCCTGTGCCCGGTCCGCCACGGTGGCCAGCGGCAGCGCTTCTGCGCCGACTACCAGCCGGACGAAGGCGCGCTGGTATTCCTCGTCGGTCAGCTCCCGCCGCGCGTCGAACAACGGCTCCAGCCGCTCGCGGTAGGCACGGGTGGCCGGCAGGTCCGCGGTCAAGGACAGGCAGGCGGGTTCGAACAGCGTGAGCGAGTGCACCCTGCCGGGGTGTTCGACCGCGGCCATCATCGCCGCGACGGCACCCTGGGCGTGAGCGACGACGTGGGCACCCGGGCCGAGGTGCCGGCCGACGATCCGGGCGTCCTCGTCAAAGTCGGTCGGCCGGGGCTCAGCCTGCGGATCAAACCCGTGGCGGCGCAGGAACAGGCAGTCGTAGCGTCCGGCCAGGCGGTGCTGGCGCGGCCAGGCGGCGGCCCCGAAGCTGTCGGTGCCGTGGACAAAGACCACCCGCTCCCCGCTGCCACTGACTGCCATGGGAGAAATACTAAACGCCGGAACCCACGGTTCCCTTGGAGTCGCCGGCGGCCTCCGCCGCCCAGACGTGGGGCACCAGTTCTCGTTCCGGGACGCGCAACTGCCCTGTCCGCAGCGGCTGCCCGTGGCGCAGTTCAACCACGGTGAGCAGTTCGTGGGCCCGGAGCCCAGCGGTCAGCTGGGCGGAGTGCGCCGGGTCCAGGACAGCTTCGGCCTGCTCGACGGGCAGGAAGACCGCCTGTCCCCCGGCACCGGCGGCGAGCTCACCGCCGTCGTACGTTCCGCCGTCGTACACGAAGGTAATGGCTTCCGCGGCTTCGCCGTCCAGCGGCTGGTAATCCAGTGCGAGGATGCGCCCGGGCGGTACGAGCAGGGAGGACTCGGCGAGCACCCGGGCCGCTGCCGCGCGCGGGTCTTCGCCGGGCCGGACCGGCGCCGCCGGTAGCCGGGGCCCGCCGGGATTGTCCACCAGCACCACGGAGCCGCCGACACTGCGCACGATCACCGCGACGGTGTCCCGCCGCTTTCCGGGCTGGCCGTCGTCGTCGCCGCGTGCCTGCTCTGCCACAAAACTCCTTCGCTGCGCTGCCGCCGGTGGCCGGTTGTCGCCGAGCGAATGGGCCGCCCGTGCAGAGAAGCCGCGTAATCCGCCGGTCCGTGTCCCCCCGTTGAAACGATTCGACAACCAGCTTACCTTCCGGAGGATGGAAAGCGCGGCGCGGCGTGGATAAGCGCCCCCGCCGGCGGAATGGCAAATGCCCCGCCGAGAATCGACGGGGCATTTATCTGCAGCGGTACAGCCTTCGCGGTAGGCCTTCGCGGTAGGCCTTCGCGGTAGGCCTTGGCGGCTACAGCTTCGGGGCTACTTGCCGAGGAACTTTTCGAATCCCTTGGGCAGGTTCAGCGCCGACGGGTCGAAGTCCTGCCCGTCCTGCGGGACGCCGAAGGCGCTTCCGGCGGGAACGGAGGCCTTGTTCTTCCGGCGTTCCTCGGCCTCGCGCAGCTCCTGTGCCGCCTTGGCCGGGTTGCCGGAGCGGGCCTTCTTCTTGCCCTTCGCGGTTTGCTGCTTCTTCCGGGCGCCACCGAAGCCACCCGGCCCGGCCACGCCCGGCATACCCGGGATGCCGCCGCCCTGGGCCATCTTCTTCATCATCTTCTGGGCCTGGCCGAAACGCTCCAGCAGGCCGTTGACCTCGGACACGTGCACGCCGGAGCCCTTGGCGATGCGGGCTCGGCGGGAGCCGTTGATGATCTTCGGGGCAACGCGCTCGTGCGGGGTCATCGACCGGACGATGGCCTCCACGCGGTCGATTTCCCGTTCATCGAAGTTCTCCAGCTGCTGGCGCATGTTGGCGGCGCCGGGCATCATCATGAGCATCTTCTTCATCGAGCCCATTTTTCGGATCTGCTGCATCTGGGCGAGGAAGTCGTCCAGGGTGAAGTCTTCCTGGTCGGCGAACTTCTGCGCCATCCGCTCGGCTTCGCCCTTGTCCCAGGACTTCTCCGCCTGCTCGATCAGGGTGAGCATGTCGCCCATGTCGAGGATGCGGTTGGCCATCCGGTCCGGGTGGAAGATCTCGAAGTCGTCCAGGTTTTCGCCGGTGGAAGCGAACATCACCGGTTTGCCGGTCACCGACGCGACGGAGAGCGCCGCGCCGCCGCGCGCATCGCCGTCGAGCTTGGAGAGGACAACGCCGGTGAAATTGACGCCTTCGTTGAACGCCTGCGCGGTTTTGACCGCGTCCTGGCCGATCATCGCGTCGATCACGAAGAGGACTTCGTCCGGGTTGACGGCGGCGCGGATGTCAGCTGCCTGCTGCATCATCTCGGCATCGACGCCGAGTCGGCCGGCGGTGTCCACGATGACGACGTCGTACAGCTTTTGCCGCGCCTCGGCCACGCCGTCGCGGGCCACGGCCACCGGATCGCCGGTAACGGCGTCGAACTCGGACTGCACGCCCGGGTGCGGGGCGTAGACCGGCACGCCGGCGCGCTGGCCGTTAACCTGGAGCTGGGTCACGGCATTGGGCCGCTGCAGGTCGGCCGCCACCAGCAGCGGGCTGTGGCCCTGGCCCTTGAGCCACTTGGACAGCTTGCCCGCCAGGGTGGTCTTGCCGGCACCCTGCAGGCCGGCAAGCATGATCACCGTCGGCGGGGTCTTGGCCAGCTTGATGCGCCGGGTCTCCCCGCCGAGGATCTTGACCAGCTCGTCGTTGACGATCTTGACGACCTGCTGCGCCGGGTTCAGGGCCGCGGAGACCTCTTCGCTGAGCGCGCGTTCCTTCACGTGGGCCGCGAACTCGCGCACCACGGGCACCGCGACGTCGGCGTCGAGCAGGGCTCGCCGGATTTCGCGAACGGTGGCGTCGACGTCGGCCTCAGACAGCCGTCCCTTGCCGCGCAGATTCTTGAAGGTCGAGGCCAACCGGTCAGAGAGTGAATTGAACACGCGCCGTGTCTACTTTCGTCGATCTGGTTCACAGTCCCCGGGCCGCGCCGGAGTTCAGCACTTAAGGGTATCAACTGGCGGTGGCAGCAGTCGCGCCGGAAATCGCGACGATGCAGCCGTCGGCTCATATCCCGCTGAGGCACCGCGGCAAGGAGGAACGCCGGTGGGGTCCGAAGCTCGCCGGCCCATGGACCGTTCCCCCTGCCGTACAGCCGTGGCAAGGTGGGAACGTGAGCGTTGAACAGACCCAGACACAGGAAAAGACCCAGCCCGAGGACGTGTCCGCCCCCGCAGCCGAGGGGCCGCTGCAGATCCGGACGTTGCTGATTTTGGGAGCTTCCGGCGATCTGACCGGCCGGCTGCTGCTGCCCGGGCTGGGCAAATTGATCGCGCAAGGCAGGACCAGCGGACTGAAAGTAGTGGGCGCCGGCTCGGATGACTGGGACGAGGGCAGGTGGCAGGAACGCGTCCGCGGCGCCTTTGATTCCTGCGCGGTGGACGCGAACGACGACGGACGGCGGCAACTGCGCGACGTCCAGGAAAACACGCGGTACCACTCGGTGGACGTGACGGCGGAGGGCGCACTGGCGGAATTGCTGGCCGCGCTGGATGGCCCGGTGGCCGTGTTCTTTGCCCTGCCGCCCGCGGTCAGCCAGAAAGCCTGCGAGCTTCTCCGGCCCGAGGACGTGCCGGAGGGAACACGGCTGGTGTTGGAAAAGCCGTTCGGCTCCAGCCGTGAATCGGCCGCATCGCTGAACAAGACGCTGTTGAAGCTGGTGCCGGAGGACCATATCCATCGGGTGGACCACTTCCTGGGCAAGGCAACGGTCTTCAACATCCTCGGCCTGCGCTTCGCCAACCGCCTGCTGGAGCCGCTGCTCAGCAATGAACATGTGGCGAAAGTCGAGATCTTCTACGATGAGGGGCTGGCCTTGGAGGGTCGTGCCCGTTACTACGACGGGGCCGGCGCGCTGCGTGACATGATCCAAAGCCACTTGTTGCAGGTGATGGCGCTGACCGCCCTCAACGCCCCGGCCACCATCCATGAGCGGGACCTGCGCGACCATATCGGCAGCGTCCTGCGCGCAAGCAGCGTCAACCCGGATTTCGGCAAGAGCACTCGACGTGCCCGCTACACCGCCGGCAGGATCGGCGACCGCGACATCCCGGACTACGCCGACGAACAGGGCGTGGACCCGGCCAAGAAGACCGAAACCCTGGCCGAGGTTGAAGTCTCGATCAACAACTCCCGGTGGTCCGGCGTGCCGTTCATCCTCCGCTCGGGCAAGGCTTTGGGCAAGCCGCAGAAGGAAGTAATCATCACCTTTAGGCCGGTCAACCACCTGCCGACGGGCTTTAAGGGCATCGACGCCCCGACGCGGCTGCGGATCGGGCTCGGACCCGAAACCCTTCAACTTGAGATCGATGTGAACGGTCCCGGGGACATCTTCACTCTGGACCGGGCGGTCATGAGCGCCGACCTGCACTCGGCCGATCTGTTGCCCTACGGCGAAGTGTTGGAAGGCGTGCTGCGCGGCGACCCGCTCCTGTCCGTCCGCGGGGATACCGCCGAGGAGTGCTGGCGGATAGTCGAGCCCGTGCTGAAGGCCTGGGAAAAAGACGAAGTGCCGCTGGAAGAGTACGAAGCGGGCAGCAACGGTCCGGCCGGTTGGTCAACTTCCCGGAGCGACAGGCCGCTCCCCTAGCGTAAATAAGGCCGCCAATTACCTGGAACGGTGGCGGGGCGTCTAGAACGGTGGCGAGGTGTTGTCCCATGGGCCGTCCCTGGCTTCGTCGCCGCCGGTGTCGCCCTCGCCGCGGGTACAGTCCCGGGGACTTTTGGCCCCGTTAACTCCGTTTTCCGTGGCTTCTTCTGCGCCGGGTGTTGCGGGGAGCGTGAGTGTCCAGCCTAGGTCGGGGTTGGTGGTGTGGGTGTGGCCGGAGCGGGTGGTGAAGTGGAGGGTCCCGTCGGGGTCTTGGGTGACGGTTCCGCCGCCGTGGTGTTTGGTTTTGTGCCCGGGTTTGCATCTGGCGCTGAGATTTTCCATGACTGTTGTGCCGCCGTCTTCCCAGGCGATGGTGTGGTCGATGTCGCAGTGGTCGGCGGGGACGGTGCAGCCGTAGTCGCGGCAGTGGCGGTCGCGTAGCCGGACGAGGCGTTTGAGCCATTCGGGCGGGGTGCGCAGGTCTTTGGCGACGGCGGCTGCCTTGCCATAGTCATCGGTGAGCACGATCAACCAGGATTTGGCGAGCGCGGCAAGGTCGCGGGTCATGCCCGGCGGGATCGGCCCGTAGCCGGTGAGGTCGCCGGGGTCTTCGGCGAGCCGGAGCAGGGTGTGCAGGGGCGCGGTGACGGCGACGGAGGCGGTCACGTTCCCGCCCCCGCAGGTGCAGGGACCCTGCCCTGCCGTCCCTCCGGCTGCCGTGTTTCGGGCGGTGCACGCCGCAACGTCCGCGTCCGGGATTTCTGGGCCGGTTTTCTCGGGGGCGCCAGGTGGAGCGGCTGCCGTTGTCATTGCCGTTGCGTTCGTTACAGAGCCGAGCACGGTCCCGGATCCGGCAGCAGTTCCGGAACGGCTTGCTGCTCTCGGTCCGGCTGATGCTTGGGTGGCCGCTGTTCCGCAGTTGTCGGTGGCCGTCTGGGTGGCGGCTGTGTCGCCGGCGGCGGTTCCGGCGGCTGTTTCGTCGGCGGCGGTTCCTCTGGTTGTGGCGGGCTGGTAGGCGTGGCCGGGGTAGCGCAGGAGCATGTCGGTGAACACGTCGGCGCGGAGTTGGCCCAGGGTGCGGGTTTCGTCGACGGTTTGGAGTTTGCGGGCGTGGGCCTGCATCAGGTTGTAGGCGAGCAGGGCTTTGTCGGCGCTGGTGCGGATGTAGAGTTCGGCCATCCCGTCGTCCTGGGGCTGGTAGTGGACGGTGCGGCGTTCCATCGCGGCCCGGTGCCGGGTCTCGAGGGGTTCGGGGTGCAGCCGGTCGCGGACTGTGCGGGCCCGGGCCTGCACGGATTCCAGGGTGATGGTCCCGGCGCCGGGAACAACGCGGGCTTCGTAGCCGGCCAGGGCCTCGGGCGGCAGGCCGGCGCCTTTGCGGGCGATGGCGGTGGCGCGGGGCAGGTCGAGGTCGCCGTTGTCCAGGGCCGCGAGGGTGGCGGGCAGGCAGGTGGCGATCTGGTGTGCGTCGGCCAGTTCCGCTGCCGCGCGTTGGCGGGGCACGGCCAGGATGGGTGCCAGCTCGGCGGCGGCGTGCCGGCAGATCCCGTCCGGTGCCCCGGCGTCGGGCCCGGTTGCCGGGCGGAGCACGGCCAGGCGGTGCAGGGCCCGCAGCCTGCGGGACTGGGTCCAGGCCTCGTGTTTGCGCACCGCCTGGAGGTAGTCGAGGGTCGACCAGTCGTCCAGGGCCGCGGGGTCGGTGCCGGCGAGCAGGCCTGCCAGTTCCGCCGGTCCCAGCTCCTGCCAGTCGTCCGCCCACCCCCGCGGGACCGGTACCGGTTCGGCGGCACCATTGTCGGGCGCGGCACCGTCGTCGGGCCCGGCACCGTCGTCGGACGCGGCAGGGGAGCCGGAGGATTCCTCCGGCTCCTGTGCCTCGTCCAACGGTTCCGCTGCCATACTTCAACGCTACGCAGCCCACGCCCCGGGTAGAACGGGTCTTCGAGGAAAGTGCATAACCTGCCCCCGACACCTGCCTGTGTAGGACAACTCAGCCGGCGAATGGCTGAACGGGAAACCGTCATTCCCTGTGTAGGACAACTCAGCCAGCCAATGGCTGAACGGGGAACCGTCCTTCCCTGTGTAGGACAACTCAGCAGGCTAACGGCTAAACGCGAAGCCGACGGGTGCGTCTCGAGGGGAAACCAGCCCACCGTCATGCGACGAAACCGCGGCACCGCCGCGGTTTCCGGGCCGCCGCAGACACCGCGAGTGCACCCGCGCACAGGAAGACCCGGTTGCTCCGGACGCCGCAGGGGCGGCCGGAACAACCGGGCCAGGGAACCGAAGGTTCCAGTCCTAGATGGCAGCCTCGCCGCGTTCGCCCGTTCGGACGCGGACCGCTTCCTGCACATCCACCAGCCAGACCTTGCCGTCGCCCGCGCGGCCGGTGTTGGCGGTGGCCACGAGGACGTCGACGATGTCGTCGGCCAAATCGTCCGCCACCAGCACCTCGACGCGGACCTTGGGCAGCAGGTCCACCGTGTACTCGGCGCCGCGGTAGACCTCCGTGTGGCCGCGCTGCCGCCCGTACCCGCTGGCCTCACTGACGGTCAGCCCTTGGACCCCGTAGCTTTCCAAGCTGTTGCGGACTGCCTCCAGCTTTTCCGGCCGGATGATTGCGGTAACCAGTTTCATGCGTTGACCTCTTCCTTGATCGTGCTGCGGGCGCTGGGGTCGGTTGCCGGGTGCGGGATGAATGTTCCGCCGGTGCCCAGGCCGCCGAATTCGTAGGCGGATTCGGCGTGCTGGGCGAGGTCCACGCCGGTGACCTCATCCTCTGCAGTCACCCGGAAGCCAAGGGTCTTGTGGATCGCCAAGCCGATGATCAGGGTCAGCACGCCAGAGAACACCATGGAGACCAGCGCCGCCACGGCCTGCGCCCCCAGTTGGGCGACGCCGCCGCCGTAGAAGAGACCACCGCCTGCACCCTCGACCGGAAGGGCGATGAAGCCCAGGGCCAGCGTTCCGACCAGGCCGGCAACCAGGTGGACGCCCACCACATCCAGCGAGTCGTCGTAGCCCAGCCTGTACTTCAACCCCACCGCCAGCGCGGCCAGCACGCCCGCCACCAGGCCCAGACCCACCGCCCCCAGGGGGGATACGTTGGCGCAGGCCGGGGTGATGGCCACCAGACCCGCGACCACACCCGAGGCCGCCCCGAGGGACGTGGGACGGCCGTCGCGAAGGCGCTCGGTCACCAGCCAGCCCACGATGGCGGCTGCCGGGGCGGCCATGGTGTTGACCCAGATCAGCCCGGCTTCCTCCGCCGTGCCCGCCGCTCCCCCGTTGAATCCAAACCAGCCGAACCACAGCATCGCTGCGCCGATCATCACCAGCGGGATGTTGTGCGGGCGCTGTGCAGGGTCCTTGCCGAAGCCTCTGCGCTTGCCCAGAATCAGGGCCAGGACCAGGCCCGCTACACCGGCATTGATGTGCACCACCGTGCCGCCGGCGAAATCGATCGCCTCCCCGGCCCAGGCGCCGATGGCTCCCTCCGCCCCCAGCAAGCCGCCGCCCCAGACCATGAAGGCCAGCGGGCAGTAAACCAGCGTGACCCAGACCGGCACGAAGACCGCCCAGGCGCTGAATTTTGCCCGGTCGGCGATGGCGCCGGAGATGAGTGCCACCGTGATGATCGCGAACGTGGCACCGTACCCGGCGCTGATCAGGTCAGGGGTGCCAAGCAGCCCTTCCAGGCCGAACGCGGCGAACGGATTGCCGAAGAGCTGGGCCACGCCCTCGCCCCCGCTCATCGAGTAACCCCACAGCACCCAGACCACCGCCACCAGCGCGACGGCGGAAAAGCTCATCATCATCATGTTCAGGGCCGATTTGGCCCGCGTCATCCCGCCGTAGAAGAATGCCAGTCCCGGCGTCATGAGCAGCACCAAGGCCGCCGAAATCATTACCCAGACGTGACCTGCCGACAGATCCATGTTTCACGTCCCCTCGTTCGTTGGCGGGTAATTTCCCACCGATGAACCAAGACTGACGACGGCGTGTTTCGGCCAGCAAGATGCTTCATTGCGGCCGCGTTACAAGAAGCCCGCGCAGGTAAAACCGGTGCAACCGGCGTGTTTCGGCAGTGTTTCGCGCGGCACCGAGAGCGGCACAGAGCGGCGGCACAGAGTGGCATAGAGGACGACGGCGGTGCGCGGCCCGGCGTTGACACCGAGCCGGCGCGCGGGTCGGGCTACGCTGGTTGGCATGCCAGTTTTCCGCCGCACGGCGCGTCAGTTTCGCCTGTCCGGCCACCAGCGACCGGGCAAGCCGGCACCCACTCCGATTCCGCGCGACATCAAGGTCCTCGTTGCCGCTGCCTTCGTCATCGCGCTGGGATACGGACTGGTGGCTCCGGTCCTGCCTCAGTTCGCCGCGAGTTTCGACGTCGGTGTCGCGGCTGCCAGCATCATCGTCAGCGTGTTCGCCCTCGCCCGGCTGGTCTTCGCGCCGGCGGGCGGCGCCCTGGTGGGCCGCTGGGGTGAACGCCGGGTCTACCTGACCGGGCTGCTGATAGTCGCCGCTTCGACCGGCGCCTGCGCGCTGGCGCAGGACTACTGGCAGCTGCTCATCTTCCGGGGCCTGGGCGGCCTCGGCTCCACCATGTTCACGGTGTCGGCCATGGCGCTGATCCTGCGGCTGGCCCCGCCGGACGGCCGCGGCCGGGTTTCCAGCCTGTATGCCGGCACGTTCCTGATGGGCGGCATCCTCGGCCCGGTGGCCGGCGGCCTGCTGGCAGGATTCGGGCTGCGGATGCCGTTCGTGGTCTATGCCCTCGCGCTGCTCGTGGCGGCCGCCGTCGTCGCCGTCATGCTCAAGAAACCCGCCGCCCGCACGGCCAACGACGCTCCGGCTCCCGAGGCGATGGATCTGCGCGAGGCGCTCTCGGACCCGGGGTACCGGGCCGCCGTCGTGTCCGCCTTCGCCAACGGCTGGGCCACGTTCGGGGTCCGCATGGCGCTGATTCCGCTCTTCGCCGCGGCTGTGCTGGGCGCTGGCCCGGAGACCGCCGGGCTGGCGTTGGCCGTCTTCGCGGTCGGCAACGCGCTGGCGCTGACCTTCTCCGGCCGCCTCTCGGACACCGCCGGACGCCGCCCCCTGGTGGTCGCCGGGCTGACCGTGGCCGGGCTCGCGATCGCAGCCATCGGGTTCACCGAGTCAGTTCCGGTGTTCGTCGCAGCTTCGGTCATCGCCGGTTTCGGGTCCGGACTGCTCGGACCGGCGCAGCAGGCCGCCGTCGCGGACATCATCGGCAACGACCGCAGCGGCGGCAAGGTGCTGGCCGTCTTCCAGATGGGCACCGACGCGGGCGCGATCATCGGCCCGGTCTTGGCCGGAGCGCTCGCCGACCGGCTCAACTACGCCTGGGCCTTCGGGGTCACCGGCGCGATCATGCTGGCGGCGGCGCTCCTGTGGCTGCTCTTCGGCCGCGAGACGCTGGTGAAGCCCCAGGAGGAACCTGCGGCGGGCTGATCCCGGCAGCGAACAACCCTGGAAACAGCTGTTAGCCCCACCTGGATTCCAGCGGTAGCCAGGCGCCGCGTTCGCCGCTAGTCTCTGATCCATGACCGTTGGGGGACGCGTTGTGGCGGCGGTGGCCGTCGTGTTTTGGGCCGTACTGCCCGGGTTCGGACTGACCGACTTGTCGACCATGTTCGTCGAAGATTCCTATTTCGCCGAGGTTGCGGCGCTGGAAACCAGCTGGGGCGTGCTCACCACCTTCGCCGTCGCACTGGCTTTCGGCTGGGCGGCGTTCCGGCCAAGGGACATCGCGCCGGTGCTCGCCCTGCTGTGGCTGACGACGGCGGCGCTCCTCTTGGGTGCCCTGCTCGGCGCGAGCCCCGGACCCGTGGTGATGGCCGCGGCACTCGGCATCATGTCCTGGGGCCTGTGGTGGTCGTCCCGGCGCGCCGGGACGCGCTTTTCGGCGCCGCGGATGGCGGCGGACTGGCCGCTGATGGTGCTGGCCGTGCTGGCCCTGCCGTTCTGGGCCGCCTACGCCTGGTACGCCGTCGGGGTCTCGCGTGCCGCGGGCTCGAAACCCGAGTACTGGACCATGGGCATAGACCACTGGCCGGTCCAAGGCGCCCTGGGCATCACGCTGGCCGCCGCCGGCCTGCTGCACGCGCTCTGGCCGCCCGCGCGCGCATTGCTGCGCACCGTGCTGGCCTTCAGTGCCGTCTCGCTGGGCACCAGCTGGCTATTGGGGCCGGAAACAGGAGGCAGCGTCGACGTCACAGTGCTGGCCGTCGCGGCACTTGTCTGGGGGCTGCTCATCGCGCTGCGTGTCGCGGGCCCGGAGTCGGCCGCCGGTGAAAAACCCGTCACGGCGGCCGGGGCGGTCAGCGACGGGCACACGACCGAGAGTGACGCATGACTGGCAGCGACGGGCACCGGCCGGACAGCGACCGGCGCCCGTCCGGCAGCAACGCCCGTTTGGCGGACCAGGCCAGCTGGCGCTAGTTCAGCAGAGCGTCCACGAAGTCCTCGGTCTCGAACGGCGCCAGGTCGTCGGCGCCTTCGCCCAGGCCCACCAGTTTCACCGGCACGCCGAGGCTGCGCTGGATGGCCACGACGATGCCGCCCTTGGCGGTGCCGTCCAGCTTGGTCAGCACGATGCCGGTGATGTTGACGACGTCGGCGAACACCTTGGCCTGGTTCAGGCCGTTCTGGCCGGTGGTCGCGTCCAGCACCAGCAGCACCTCGTCCACCGTGGCCTGCTTCTCGATCACGCGCTTGACCTTGCCCAGTTCGTCCATCAGGCCCACCTTGTTCTGCAGGCGCCCGGCGGTATCCACCATGACCACATCGACTTCCTGCTCGATACCGGCCTTCACCGCCTCGAAGGCGACGGACGCGGGATCCGCGCCATCGACGTCGGACTTCACGGTGGGCACGCCCACGCGCGATCCCCAGGTGGCCAGCTGCTCGGCCGCGGCCGCACGGAAGGTGTCCGCGGCGCCGAGGATCACGTCCTTGTCCTCGGCCACCAGCACGCGGGCCAGCTTGCCCACCGTGGTGGTCTTGCCGACGCCGTTGACGCCCACCACCATCATCACCGCGGGGCGGTCGGCATGGCGCATCACGGCCAGCGATCGGTCCATGGACGGGTCCACAAGCTTGATCAGTTCCTCGCGCAGCATGGCCTTGACCTGCTCCGGGCTGCGGCTGCCCTCCACCTTCACGCGGTCCTTGAGCGCGTCCACGAGTTCCATCGTCGGCTCGGTGCCCAGGTCGGCCAGCAGGAGCGTCTCTTCGATTTCGTCCCAGACGTCGTCGTCGATCTTGTCGCTGGCGAGCAGCGCCAGGAGCCCCTTGCCCAGGGCGTTGTTGGACTTGACCAACCGGGCGCGCAGCCGGGACAGGCGGCCCTGCACCGGCGCCGGCGTCTCCACCGGGATGGTCTCCAGCGCGGCGGCGTCCTCCGGAATTTCGACGTCGGCCGGCGGCAGTTCCTCCTCGGTCGGTGCGCCGAGGGGCGGTGCGGGGGCCGTCTGTCCGCGGGGCGCTTCCAGGGTGCCGGTACCGCCCCCGGTCGGCGGCATGGCCGGGTCGTTCGCGTCCCGGGTGGTGGTGTATGTGCCGGGCGGGGTCCTGCGGCCCCGCAGCAGCAGCGTTGCCACCAAACCGATGACGACAATGGCGATAACTACGTAAATGATGATCATGGTTGCGTCCACGGTTCCTAGCCTAGCCGCTGACCGTTCCGCGTCACGGGTCGGGCGGCGCGGCCGGACATCCACGTTCCAAGGCCCGGCGCAGCGACTGTACGATCAACGCATGAAGCCGTTCCTGCTCCTGGCCACGCGTGCCGAAGACACCGCAGCCGATGAGGAGTACGCGGCCTTCGCCCGTTTTGGCGGCCTGGAACCGGGCCAGTTGCAGCGCGTGCGGCTGGAGGCCGGACCAATGCCGGCCATCGATCTGGACGATTACAGCGGGATCATCCTCGGCGGCAGCCCGTACACCTCCAGCGACGACGACGCGTTCAAGTCCGCCGCCCAGCTGCGCGTCGAGGCCGAGCTGGAGCAGCTGCTGGACACCGTCGTCGCCCACGATTTCCCGTTTCTGGGCGCCTGCTACGGCGTCGGCACCCTGGGCCGGTACGGCGGCGGCGTGGTGGACCGGCAGTACGGCGAGCCGATCGGCGAGGCGCAGATCGTGCTGACCGACGACGGCGCCGCCGATCCCCTGCTGGCCGGCCTGCCCCGCGAGTTCGGCGCTTTCGTCGGCCACAAGGAGGCATGCTCGGTGTTGCCCGCGGGCGCAGTGCGCCTGGCCGGGTCCGAGCACTGCCCCAACCAGATGTTCCGGCTGCAGGACAACCTCTACGCCACCCAGTTCCACGCCGAGTTGGACGTCGACGGCCTGCTGACCCGGATCTGGATCTACCGCGACGCCGGCTATTTCCCGCCGGACCAGGCGGATGCCGTCATGGAACGGGTGCGCGGACGCACCGTGACGATCCCGCAGCGGATACTTCGCAACTTCGTCACCCGCTACGCCACCGACCGACACAGCACCCACCGAACCCCACCGGAACGAGGAACCGAATGAGTTTGAAAGAGCAACTGCAGGCCGACGTCGTCGCCCACATGAAGGCAGGGAACAAGACGGCCCTGACCACGGTGCGCAACGTTTTGGGCGAGATAGCAACCAAGGAAAAGTCCGGCAAGACGCCGGTGGAGCTGGACGATGCCCAGACCACCGCGCTGCTGCAGAAGGAAGCCGCCAAGCGCCGCGACACTGCCCGCATCTACGCGGAAGCCGGAGAGCCGGAGCGGGCCGCCGCGGAAACCGCGGAAGCCGAGGTCATCGAGGCGTACCTGCCCCAGCCGCTCACCGAGGCCCAAATCGCCGAGATCATCGATGAAACGATCGCTGGACTTAAGGCCGCCGGCGTGGAGCTGTCCATGCGGCAGATGGGAGCGGTGATGAAGCCGGTCACCGAGAAGGTGGCTGGCCGCTTCGACGGCAAGGCCGTCAGCGAGATGGTCCGGGGGCGGCTGGCGGGGCAGTAACCAAAGCGGTGAAAGGTCAGTCCGCCAACTCCGGCGGCCAGACGATCCGGAAGCGCTCGAACACGACTTCGTTGTCTCCGCGCCACTCGATCCCCTGCGCGGCACAGACCCGCTTCCAGTAGATCAAGTGCTGCTCCAGCCAGGTCGAGCGCTGCCGGTCGTCTTCGGCCTCATCCCAGGCGAACGCGTCGTCCACGCTGTCCGGCGGCCCCAGCCGAAGCTCGGTGGAGCGCAAAATGACCCGGGGCTTGCCCGAGCCGTCGCAGGCCACCCAGTGGTCCCCGATCCGCGGAAGCCGTTCCCCCTGCCGGTGGAATTCGGCCACCAGCGCGGCCGTGGCGCGCTTCGGGCCGGCGATGACCAGCCCCAGCAGCGCGTCCGCGAGCGCGGCACTGTCGCCGAAATGGTCGACGACGGCTTCCTCACCGGGGCTGATGGCTTCCGGCCGCGCGGCTGCGTACTCGCTCCACATCTGCAGGGCGGCATCACGGTCGGGGCTGGCGCACGGTGTAGTCACCGTCGAATCCTAGCGGGATGGCCGCCCCCGAAGGATCCTGGGCGGGTGGTTGGCGCCGGAAATCCCTAGGCGGGGTGGCCGGCGTCGAGATCCTGGACGTCGCTGAACGACAAAAGGTTGGTGATGTCGCCGCCACGGGTCTCAAGCGGGGACAGCAGGAAACCGGTGTGGTCGCCGAGATCGACTTTCTTCACGACGCGCCCGACCATGACGCGGGCGGCGTCCGCCAGCAGCGGAACATCCTCCGGTCCGGGCAGCCAGTCACAATGCGCGAACTTGTCCACGTCGTCGCCCGTCGCGGTGCCGAACAGTTCTGCGAGCGCCCGCTGGCCGCGCCCGAGCACGTGGACCGCCAGCACGCCTGCCTCCAGCGCCACGGGATGGGTGCGGTTCTGCTGCGAGATGCACACCAGGAACAGGGCCGGCTTCAGGCTGCATTGCGTGGCGAAACCGACCAGGCAGCCGGACCGCTCGCCTCCGGCCCCCGCTGCCGTGACGATGTACATCGGATAGTCGAAGCCCCGCACGAAGTCGTCCATCAGCTGCCCGGTTGTTGCCTGTTTCTGCGCCATGCCCACATCATGCCGTACTGGACGCCGATGCCGCCGCCGGACGCCCTGTTGGTCCGGATGCCGCCTTGACGGCCTATCCGGTGCATGGTTGTGTCGAAGTTGTCCCCCCAACCAATCAACCAGCGCGTCCCCATGACCTTTCGCCCCTCGCACCGGCCGATGAGGTTCATCACCAAGAACGGGAGGCACTAATTTGAAGAACGTATTTATCCTCGGACTGACCGATTTCCAAGCCGGCGAGTTGCAGACCGTCCGCGGCGCCGAGAACTACACCTTCCACAGCCTGCTCGACTACGACCGGCTGGTCCGCGAGAAGGACATCGACTTCACCGCCTTGCTGGACGCGGCGCGGCAGCAACTGCGCGAGTTTGACGGCAGTGTGGACGCCATCGTCTCCCACTGGGACTTCCCCACCAGCGTGATCGGGCCGATCCTGGCCAAGGAATACGGAATCGCCGCTCCCTCCCTGGAGAGCGTGCTCAAGTGCGAGCACAAGTACTGGAGCCGGCTGCAACAGCGGGAATCCATCCCCGAGTGTGTCCCGCAGTTCGCCTCCTTCGACCCGTTCGACGACGATGCGCTGCAGCAGATCGACATTCCGTTCCCCTTCTGGGTCAAGCCGGTGAAGGCGCACTCGTCCAACCTCGGGTTCCAGATCCGGAACGAGGAGGACTTCGACGAGGCCATCCGCGCGATCCGCGCGGAAATTGCGCAGGTCGGCGACGCCTTCAACGAGGTCCTGCAGATGGTGGACCTGCCGCCCGAACTGCAGGACGCCGGCGGCAACACCTGCCTGGCCGAACAGTTCGTCACCGGCACCCAGGCCGCCCCCGAGGGAACCATGTTCCGCGGAAAATACAACGCCCACGGTGTGTTCGACATGCACAAGGACGCCGCCGGCACCAGCTTCGAGCGGCTGGACTACCCCGCCAACAGCGTGCCGGAGTCCGTCCAGCAGCGCATGATCGACCTGTCCGAGCGGTACCTGCGCCATGTGGGCTTCGACAATGGCTGCTTCAACGCCGAGTTCATGTGGGACGAGGCGGAGGACCAGCTCTGGCTGATCGAGGTCAACACCCGCATCTCCCAGTCCCACAGCGACTTGTTTGCGAAGGTGGACGGCGTCTCCAACCACGAGGTCGCCATCGACATCGCGTTGGGTGTCGAGCCGTCGATGCCGCACCGCAAGGGCGAATTTGCCGTCGCTTCCCAGTGCATGGTCTTCCACGACGAGGACGCCATCGTGACCCGCGTGCCGGACGAGCAGGACACGGCGCGGCTGGCAAAGCAGATCCCGCACGCCAACTTCACGCCGCAGGTGAATGTGGGCGACCGGCTCTCCGAACTGCCCAACCAGGACAGCTACCGCTACGTCATCGGCATCCTGTACCTCGGCGCCGACGACCGGGAGCAGCTGGTGCAGCGCTACGACGCCGCCTTGGAAGCGCTGCCCTTCGAGTTCGAACCCGTCGCCGCCGCCTCCCGATAAGCCTGTGCCGACCCGGGCAGACTCCCGTCATCCCGCCCGCCTCCGGCCGCCGTCACGCCGCCTGGAGCCGCCGCGGTCTGCGAGTCTCCCCGGGTCCCCGGGTCGTGGGAGCCCGTGCGGCTTGCCCCCGCGGCCGCCCTGCAGGCGATCACCAACCGCCGCCGCGGCGGCGGCAGAAAGGAGCAATGAGCACTGCATGAACATTGTTGAAAGCTTTCCGCACGACGTCCGTTCGATCGAAAATGTCTTCATTCCCATGCGCGACGGCGCCCGGCTGGCCGCGCGGATCTGGATGCCGACCGATGCCGAGGATCGGCCGGTGCCGGCCATCCTCGAGTACATCCCCTACCGCAAGCGGGACAACTCGCGGGGCCGCGACCAGCTGAACCACCCCTACACGGCCGGCCACGGCTACGTCAGCGTCCGGGTGGACATGCGGGGCAGCGGCGACTCCGACGGCGTGCTGGTGGACGAATACCGGCCGCAGGAACACGAAGACGCCGAAGACGTCATCGCCTGGCTGGCGGACCAGCCCTGGTGCGACGGCAACGTGGGCATGATGGGCCTCTCCTGGGGCGGATTCAACAGCCTGCAGATGGCAGCCCGGCAGCCGCCGGCGCTGAAGGCGATCATCAGCGCCTCGGCCACCGACGACCTGTACGTGGACAACATGCACTACATGGGCGGCTGCCTGCTGGCGGACAACCTCTCCGAGGCCACCGTCATGTTCGCGTTTAACAGCCTGCCGCCGGACCCGGAAATCGTCGGCGAGAAGTGGCGCGAGATGTGGCACGAGCGGCTCTCCGGCAGCGGACTCTGGCTGGAGACCTGGCTGGAGCACCAGACCCGCGGCGACTATTGGAAGCCGGCGTCGGTCTGCGAAGACTATTCGCAGATCAAGATCCCGGTCATGGCGGTCGGCGGCTGGGCCGACGGCTACACCAACGCCATCTTCCGGCTGATGGAGAACCTGGAGGTACCGCGCAAGGGACTGATCGGACCGTGGGGGCACAAGTACCCGCATCTGGGCGTGCCCGGCCCGGCCATCGGGTTCCTGCAGGAAACGGTGCGCTGGTGGGACCACTGGCTGAAGGGCAAGGACACCGGCCTGATGGAGGAACCGATGGTCCGGGCCTGGATGCAGGACGCGGTCTCCCCCGAACCGTCCTATGAGGACAGGCCCGGCCACTGGGTCGCCGAACCGTCCTGGCCGTCGCCGAACATCGAGAACCAGCGGTGGCAGCTGGGCCGCTACGGGCTGTTCCCGGAGGGCTCGCCGGTGGAGCCCGGCGGCAGCGTCGACCTGCTTTCGCCGCTGAGCGTCGGCATGTTCGCCGGCAAGTGGGCGTCCTACGCGGCGCTGCCGGACCTGCCGTCCGACCAGCGCGAGGAGGACGGCGGCGCGCTCGTCTACGAGACCGACCCGCTGGAGGGCGACGTGGAGGTCTTCGGCCGCCCCGTCGCCGCCTTCGAGGTTGCCGCGGACAAGCCGGTCGCCCAGCTGGTGGTCCGGCTCTCCGACGTCGCACCGAACGGCGAGGCAACGCGGGTCACCTACGGCCTGCTCAACCTGACGCACCGCGACGGCAGCGAGCATCCGGAGCCGCTGGAACCCGGCGAGCGCTACCGGGTCGAGATACCGCTCAACGGCCTGGCCCAGTCGTTCCCGGCCGGGCACCGTCTGCGGCTCTCGGTGTCGACGTCGTACTGGCCGCTGGTCTGGCCGTCGCCGGAACCGGTGACGGTCACCGTCTTCGCCGGCGGCACCCTCGACCTTCCGGTGCGCAAGCCGCGGGCGGACGACGGCGAACTGCGTCCCTTCGCGGAGCCGGAGACCGCCCCGGAGCTGGAGACCACGCTGCTGAACCCCGGCAACCACCACTGGCGCACGATCCGCGACCTGGAGGCCGGCACATCAACGGTGGAGATCATCAACGACCAGGGCCGGTTCCGGATCGACGAAACGGGCACCGACATCCGGCGCGTCACCAATGAGTGGTACACCTCCCGCGGGAACGACGTGAACTCCGTCCGCGGCGAAACCCAGACGGTGCGCCGCTACGAACGCGGCGATTGGCGGGTCGAGGTGCAGACCAGGACGGTGCTGACGTCGACGCCGACCGACTTCGTGGTGAACGCGCAGCTGGATGCGTACGAGCTGGACGAGGTAAGCGGCAACCCCCGCGTTTACTCGCAGAACTGGCAGCGCAGCATCCCCCGGCAGCTCGTCTGACCAGGGGGCCGGACATGCAGCCGGCGGCGCACTAAGAAAAGGGAGGCCAGGATCCATCCGGACCCTGGCCTCCCTCATGGGGTTTTCGCGACTACCACTGAACCCTGGCCATGGTGGCCGACAGCTCCGGGATCTTGCTCTCGGTGACCGGCTGGATTCCGGTGACCGTGGCGAAGCCGGCGGCCAGCAGCGCGAAATCGCTCTCCGGCGGGGCTTCCTCCTGGCTGTCCGCGATGGCCAGGCGCAGGTCCTCGTCGCCGCGTTCGGCCAGCGTGGTCTGCACGATGCCGAATTCGGCCAGCGTCGCGGACCGGTATTCGGGCAGCCGGGTGCCGTCCACGTTGGGCACGTTGAGGTTCAGCACGGTTCCGGTCTGCTGGTCCATCAGGTACGGCAGCAGCCCGGTCGCCAGCCGCGCCGCGGTGTCCCAGTTCAGCTGTTCCGGCTCCAGCCCGGTGTCCAGCGACACGGCCATCCCGCGGCCGCCGTTCACGCCCGCGGTCAGCGCGGCGCCGACCGTGCCGGAGTGCAGGATCACCCGGCCCACGTTCGCGCCGCGGTTCACGCCGGAGAGCACCACGTCCGGGCCGTCCCCGAAGGCACCGTGCGGCGCGATCATGGCAATGAAGCCCGGCGTGCCGTGCACGGCAAACGCCGCCACGGACTCCAGGCCCTTCAACGTGCGCCGCTCGATCCGGATGCGGCCCTCGTCCTCCCGGGCCGTAATGGACGCGCTGCTGCCGCTGGCTTCCGCAACCGGCGCCGCGATCGTCACGTTCAGGCCGGCCTCCAGGACTCCCGCTGCCAGGGCGTGCAGGCCCGGGGAGTCGATGCCGTCGTCGTTGGTGATCAGGACCATCTTCGGCTTGCTCATTGTTCTTGAACCTTCCGCGCCAACTCGTCGGGGCTGATTTGCCGTCCTGCTGCCTTCCCGCCGCCGTCGTAGGGCGAGACCGTCACCAGCTTGGTCAGGTTCCGAATGGCGCCCTCTTCGCCGGTGCCCAGGCCGTGGCGGGTCACGTTCAGCGCGCCGGCGGCCGTGCCCAGCACCACCGCCTCGTGGATGGTGCCGCCGTCGGCCAGGGTCGCGGCGACCCCGGCGGTCAGCGAGTCTCCCGCCCCATGGGTGTCCACGCTCTGCATCTCGGGGACCCGGATCTCGCTCAGGGCGCCGTCGTGCAGCATCAGGGATGGAAGGTGTGCGCGGGTGACAATCACCGTGCCGGCCCCCTCGTCGTGCATGCCGCGCATCGCCTCGATGATCGCCTCGGGTTCGTCCGAGGCGGCCCGCCCGCTCTCGGTCAGTTCGTCGTCGGCGATTTTGGCCACGCTTACGCCTCCGGCGAGCGCGGCGGTGAGCCGGTCGCCGGTGAGGTCGGTGATCACCCGGCAGCCGGCGGTGCGCAGGTCGGCGGCAAGCCTCCGGTAGACGTCGTGCGGCACGGCGTCTTCGCGGACCGCGCCGCTGAGGATCGCCGTGCCCGCCTCGATCCCGGCCTGCAGGGTCAGGCCGTAAAGTTCGTCGAGCTCATGCCGCGTCAGTTTTTCCCCGGGGCTCTCGGCGATGACCTCCCGGTCGCCGCCGCGCCGGTCATGGACGTACGCCGCGCTGCTGCCCTCGCCCTTTACCGGGAGGACCTTGACCCCCTCGTCGGCGATCAGATGCCGGATCACGCCGCCGGCTTCGCCCGAGAACGCGGCGCACATCGTGACGGACGCGCCGAGTGCGGTCAGCATCCGCGCCTGCCAGACGCCCTGGCCACCGGCGTGCAGGTGGATATCGGCGGTGCCCTCGACGTCCTCCACCGTCACGGTGAGCACGGGCGAGGGAGCGAAAATAACTACGGAGCCCATCGCGTGCCTCCCTCGAACGATCCAGCCATGTTGCCTCCTTTTTTGTTGCCCCGGGGCAGCCGTCACGGCTGGGCGGCTGCCCGCTCGCATCGGTAGCCGACCACACTCCCAGCCTCCTGACCCAGGGCGTGCGCACCTGCGCTTCGCCCGGCCGTTTGCCTGCAGCCCGGGAGGGGTCGATTCTGGTTTCGACACTAACGCCCAACCGGGGCACGGACAATGGGCGCTCGGGCGGTAGCGGTCCGCCCGTGGTTCCCGTTAGGGTGGCTCGGAGCCGGTCCCCGCGGCAATCTTCCGGCACCGGATAAGTCCCGGCACACCGGAGCACCGGTGTGCACGGACAGATGGCCCGGGGAGCCGACGGGCTGAAAGGAAGAGAAGAAGTGCCTGCCTCCACTCCCGCAGCATGCAAAGCCCGCGTTGCCGCCGTCGCGTTGCTCACACTGCTGGGCCTGGGACTGGCCGGCTGCAGCGCGCCGGACTATGAGGGGCCTTACGACCGCGGCTTCGTCAACACGCTGGACTCGCTCGAGGGAAAGTCGGTCACTGTGACCGGGGCGGTGGAAGAAGTGGTCGCGCCCGAAGCCTTCACCATCGCAGACCCGGCGGACCCCGCCGTTGAACCGCTGCTGATCATTTACGACACCGACCTCGACGACCTGTCGCCGGGAGAGCCAATTCGAATCACCGGGATCCTCCATACGGTCCTCAATCTTCCGTATCTGGACGACGAAACCGGCACCGGCCCGGACGACGCGGTTCTTGCCCCATGGGATCGGAAGCCGTATATCAAGGCTTCCGTCGTCACCGCTCCGCCCTCCGCTGGCGACTAGGCGCCGCAGCTTGCATCGGGCCGGTTATTCCGGCGTCGCGCCGTCCAACACCCGGTCGATGATGTCCCGGACGCGGTCCTCGGCAATGATCGTGAAGTGCCCGCTGGTCTCGAGCCGGATGTTGGTTGCGCCCTCGATCCGGCAGCCGCCGGGAATGTGCGGGTCGAAGGCGCTGTAGACGGACACGATCCGGTGGTTGACAGCCAGGTTGGCCAGCAGCCGCCGCAGGACGCGGTTGTTCGGCGCGAACGCCCGGACCATCGGCGTCACCGCGAAGGACGCGTAGCGGGAGCCGGAAAACGGCGTTCCGATCGCCACCATGCGCTTCACCCGCGCCCCGGACTCCGCGCCCGTCATCACGTATTTGCCGATCAGTCCGCCCTTGCTGTGCGCGATGATGGTCACGTTGTCCAGGTCCTGCCCGCGCAGGTAGTCGGCGACCAGCCCGGCCATCCGTTCGACGCTGCCCACGTTGAAGCCCAGCGGCTCGATCACGTGCACCGGATGCCCGCGCCCGTGGACGTGCTCGATCAGCGGGCGCATGAACTTCCAGGACTCGTAGATGCCCGGAAGTACGACGACGGGGTCCGCCGCGCGGGTTCCGGCCTCCCGGTACCGCGCCGGGCCGGTCCGGTCGAAGAGTCCGCGGACCTGCCGGCGGCCGATGTAGGCGTAGTCCAGCAGCCAGGCCCGGCCCAGCCGCAGTGCCGGGAGCAGACGGTTCATTGCCGGTCTATGACGGCAGCATCGTCGAAGCCGGCCGTGGCCAGGCACAGGCGGGCCACCGGGCCGGGTGAACGGAACATCAAGACGTGCGCCTCGCCCGGGATGCTGTCCACGATCGTGCCCGGGCAGGCAGCGGCCAGTTCGCGGCACCAGTCCAGCGGCACGATCGGGTCCCGGTCGCCGCGGACGATGCGCACCGGCACCTGCACCCCGGCGATCCGCTGCTCCAGCTTTTGGTCGAGCATGGCCGGCAGTGTCTTCAGGAACCAGCGCGGCCCGCAGCGCAGGTAGTCGGTGGCCTCGATCATGTCCACGGTCAGCGGTTCCCGGAACCCGTCCTGGAGCAGCCGGAGGCCGTGCTGCCAGGCCGTGCGCTCGCGGCGGTTCGCCGTCGGCGCCAGCAGCACCAGCGCGGCGGCGGTGTGCGGGTGGTGCAGCGCCATCTCGACGACGATCTGGCAGCCCATCGAGTGGCCCACCAGCACGGCGGGGCCGATGTCCAGCCAGCCCATGGCCGCGTCGACCAGCCCGGCGAAGTCCACCAGCGAAAGTGCCCGGTCGGGTTTGGCGGTTCCGCCGTGGCCGGGCAGATCGACCAGATGTACCGTTCCGTGCCGGGTCAGTTCAGCCGCGAGGGGTTCGAAGTAACGTCCGGAGACGCCGATGCCGTGTACCAGCACGAAGTCCGTGGGCCCGGAGCCGACGGTCCGGATACGGACCTCGCATCCGTCGATGGTCAGCAACTGGGCTGTCTCGCCCGGTATTCCCGCCAATTCGCCTGCCTTTCTGCTCAGTCGACCAGGGCCTTTGCGTGTTCCAGCCGCTGCGAGATGACGGTGGTCACGCCGTCGCCGCGCATCGTTACACCGTACAGCGCGTCGGCCACTTCCATGGTGCGCTTCTGGTGGGTGATGACGATCAGCTGGCTGGATTCGCGCAGCTCCTCGAAAATGGTGATCAGCCGGCCCAGGTTGGTGTCGTCCAGCGCCGCTTCCACCTCGTCCATCACATAGAACGGGGACGGCCGGGCCTTGAAGATCGCCACCAGCAGGGCCACCGCGGTCAGCGAGCGCTCGCCGCCGGAGAGCAGGGACAGGCGCTTGATTTTCTTGCCGGCGGGCCGGGCTTCCACGTCGATGCCCGTGGTGAGCATGTCCTCCGGGTCGGTCAGCACCAGCCGGCCCTCGCCGCCCGGGAAAAGCCGGCCGAACACGCGCTCGAACTGCACGGCGGTGTCGCGGTAGGCCTCGGTGAAGACCTGTTCCACCCGCTCGTCGACTTCCTTGATGATCTCCAGCAGGTCCTTGCGCGTGGCCTTGAGGTCCTCCAGCTGGGTGCTCAGGAACTGGTGGCGTTCCTCCAGCGCCGCGAACTCCTCGAGCGCCAGCGGGTTGACCTTGCCCAGCGCGGCCAGGTCGCGCTCCGCTTTCTTGAGCCGCTTCTGTTGCTCCTCGCGCACGAACGGGACACCCTCGGCGACGGCGTTGCCGTCCTCGTCCACCGGCGCCCGCAGGGCGGCCCACTTGTCGTTCGACGCCGCGGTGGCGACCGGCACCGGCTGGTCCGGCCCGTATTCGGCGATCAGGTGGTCGGGGGTCAGGCCCAGCTCCTCGATGGACCGGGTCTGCAGGGCCTCGATCTTCAGCCGCTGCTGGGCCCGTGCCAGCTCGTCGCGGTGCACCGTGTCCGTCAGCTCGCGCAGTTCGGCGGCGAGCGCGTCGGTCGACGAGCGGACCGTGGACAGCTCCGCCTCCCACGCCGCGCGCACCTCTTCGGCCTCGTCCCGTTCCCGCTCGGCGAGGTCCACCGAGACGTCCAGCCAGGCCAGTGCCTCCCGGGCGCCCTGTGCGACGGCGGCGGCCTTGGCGGCCTGGAGCCGGCGCTTGCGGGCGCGCTCGGCGGCCTGCGCCCGGGCGTGCCGTTCGGTGGCGGCGGCCCGTTCCAGCGAGGCCGCCCGGTTGCCGATGGCCGTCAGCTGTTCCTCGCCCGAGCGCAGCGCCAGCCGCGCCTCCATTTCGACCTGGCGTGCCCGGGCGGCCGCCGCGGCGAGCGCGTCCCGCTGTTCGGTGGACGGTTCGGCGTCGGCCGGGGCATCCTCGGCGGCCTGTGCCGCGGCCAGCCGCGCGGTGATGTCGGCCAGCTTCTGCTGTTCGGTGACGATGTTGGCCTCGGCGGCCTGCACCAGTTTGGCCAGCCGTTCGCTCTCCCCGGTGGCGGAGCGCAGCGCCGAGCCCAGCTGCCCCAGGCGTTCGGCGACCGCGGCCAGCCGGGCGTCGGACTCGTGCAGCTGCTCAAGGGCGGCCTCTGCCCGCAGCCTGGCCTCGTCGCGGCGCGAGGTGGCGCCGGCGATCGCGAACTTGGCCCGCTCGGCCCGGGCCGTGGCGGCTTCGAGCCTGTGCATGGTCTCGTCCACCGCTGCCTGGACCTCCAGCAGGCTGGGGCCGCCGGCGGACCCGCCGCGCGCCGAGCAGGCGGTAAAAATATCCCCGTCCCGGGTGACGGCGGTCAGCGCCGGGTCGGCCGCGATGACCCCTGCCGCCATCGGGAGGTCCGCCACGACGACGGCGGAGCCCAGCAGCGTGCGCACCGTTCCTTCGACGCCCCGCTTGGCCTGGACCAGGCCGGCCGCGGGGATCGCCCCGTCCGGGAGTTCCGCCCTGCCGCCGGCGCTTCCGCCCGCCGGCACCGGGGCGCCGGCGATGAGGAGGTCCACCTGGCCGGCGTCGTCGGCCTTCATCAGTTCCAGCGCCCGGACGGCGGCGTCGGGGTCCGCGACGGCGACGGCTTCGGCCAGCGGCCCCAAGGCTGCCGCAATCGCCGCCTCATAGCCGGGCTCCACCGTGATCAGGTCCGCCAGCGGGGCCAGCACGCCCTCGGTTCCGGAGGCCAGCAGCAGCTCGCTGCCGTCCCGCCGGTTCAGCCCGACTTCCAGCGCCTCCTTGCGCGCGGCGAGGGCGTCGCGTTCGCGTTCGGCCTCGCGTTCGTCGGCCCGCAGCTGCTCCAGCTCCGCCTCAATGACGGCGAGCTCGTCGCTGGCGTCCTCGTACGCGGCGTCCAGGCCCTCTTCGCCCTGTTCCACCCCGGCCACCTGCGACTCCAGCGCGGCGAATTCGGCCTGCGCCTGGCGCCGGCGTTCCTCGCCCTCGCCGATCGAGGCGCGGAGCCGGCCCAGCTCGGCCTCGGCGGACTCCACCCGGGACCTGGCTGCCCCCACCTGGCCGGCCAGCCTGGCCAGTCCCTCGCGCCGGTCCGCGGCGGCGCGCAGGATGCCGGTCAGCCGCTTTTCCTCGTCCTCGGCAGCCCGTTCGGCGGCGGCGCGGCCTTCGATCGCGTCGTCGAGTGCGGCCCGGCGGTCCTCGAGCTCGAACTCCAGCTCGGCCTGCTCCTCGCGGACCTCGGCCGCCTGCTGTTCCAGGACCTCCGGGTCCCGCCCGCCCTCCGGTTCCCGGTCCGCGGAACCGAGCAGCCGCCGTCGTTCATTGGCCAGGCCGGCGAGGGCGCGGAAGCGTTCGCGGGTGGACGAGAGCTGGTACCAGCGCTCGCGCGCGGCATTGAGCTCCGGGGTGGCTTCGGCCGCCAGCCGCTCCAGCTCGGCCAGGCGCCGGCGCCCGGACTCCAGGGTCTTCTCCACCTCGGCCTGCCGGGTCTTCAGCGCGGCCTCGTCCGCCACTTCCTGGGCCAGGGAGGTGCTCAGCTCCACCAGCTCGTCGGCGAGCAGCCGGGCCCGGGCATCGCGGACCTCGAACTGGACCTGCTGGGCCCGGCGGGCCACCTCGGCCTGCTTGCCCAGCGGCGTCAGCTGCCGGCGGATCTCGCCGGTGAGATCGGTCAGCCGCTGCAGGTTGGCCTGCATGGACTCCAGCTTCCGCACCGTTTTTTCCTTGCGGCGCCGGTGCTTGAGAATGCCGGCGGCTTCCTCCACGAAGCCCCGGCGGTCCTCCGGCGTCGCGTGCAGCACCTTGTCCAGCTGGCCCTGGCCGACGATCACGTGCATCTCCCGGCCCAGCCCGGAGTCCGAGAGCAGTTCCTGGATGTCCAGCAGCCGGCAGCTGCTGCCGTTGATGGCGTATTCGGAGCCGCCCGTGCGGAACAGGGTGCGGGAGATGGTGACTTCGGAGTATTCGATCGGCAGGGCGCCGTCGGCATTGTCGATGGTCAGCGACACGTGCGCCCGGCCCAGCGGCGGGCGGCCCGCCGTGCCGGCAAAGATGACGTCCTCCATCTTGCCGCCGCGCAGCGTCTTGGCGCCCTGCTCCCCCATCACCCAGGCGAGGGCGTCCACCACGTTGGACTTTCCCGACCCGTTCGGACCGACCACGGCGGTGACGCCGGGCTCGAAGTCGAAGGTCGTCGCCGACGCAAAAGACTTAAAGCCCCGCACAGTCAGAGATTTAAGATGCACGTTGTGTCTCCCGCGGCGGACGTTTTCCTTGCCTCAATCTACCGTGCCCGCCGCGAATACACGGGCACGACGGGCTTGTCGCGGTGGACAAACGTGTGGAGCGGCCGGCGTGTGCAGGTGCGCGCATCCCGGCGGGCGGGGTGGCAACCTTGTGTAAGGGCCACGGAGAACTACCCTGAAGGCCAGTCCACGTCCGGTGAGGAGTGCTTTCGCCAGTGTCAGATCCAGCCCGTCATCCAGGGCAGCGCATTGCCGCCATTGTCCCCTGCCACAACGAAGAACAGACAGTCGCCACCGTCATCCGGGATCTGGAGCTCGCCGTCCCGGGGATAACGGTCTATGTCTACGACAACAACAGTTCCGACCGGACCGCCGAGCTGGCGCGGGCCGCCGGCGCCATCGTCCGGACGGAAACGCGCAAGGGCAAGGGCAACGTCATCCGGCGGGCGTTTGCCGATATTGACGCCGATATCTACGTCACGATCGACGGCGACGACACGTACGAGGCAGCGGACCTGCCACGCCTGATCGACGCCCTGTTGGACGGACCCTACGATCATGTGCTCGGCGTTCGTGCCGACACGTCGGAAACCGGGTCGTACCGCCCGGGGCACGCCATGGGGAACCGGATGTTCAACCGGGTCGTCAGCGTCCTCTTCCGATCCCAGGTTTCGGACATGATGTCGGGATATCGCGTCTTTTCGCGCCGCTTCGTTAAGTCATTCCCCGCCGTGTCCAAGGAATTCGAAATCGAGACCGAATTCACGGTGCACGTCACGTCACTGCGGCTGCCGCAGGCCGAGGTCGAGGTCGGATTCCGCCAACGGCCCGAGGGGAGCGAAAGCAAGCTCAATACCTATTCGGACGGCTTCAAAATCCTGTCCCTCATCTTCGAGCTCGTCCGGCATGAACGGCCGGCCCTCTTCCACGGCATCATCGCCGCGGTGCTGGCACTGGCTTCGCTGGGGTTGGGGGTGCCCGTGATCGTCGAGTTTTTCGAGACCGGCCTGGTGCCCCGCTTCCCGACGGCGATCCTGGCTGCTGCCGTGATGGGCCTGGCGGTACTGGTGGGTTGTATCGGCATCATCCTCGACGGCCTAAAGCGGGGACGGCATGAAGCAGCGCGCCTGGCATACCTGCGCCTGGAGCCGCCGCAGCACCGGCAGGATGCAGGCGGGGCGTGGGCGGACCCGGCCCACGCGCGTCTGGACGGGACGAACACGTGAGCGATGCATCGGCACGTTCCCCCCGTGCCCGGGCCGGCGGCCCGAGGGGTGTGCGCACCGCTTGGACTGCGGCGGACTACGGGTGGCTTACAGTCTTGGGCGCCTCCGCTTTCCTGGCCACGGCTTTTCTGTGGGTGGCGAACCACCCCGGGCGGATGACGAATGATTCCGCCCATCAGCTCAAGCAGGTTCTCGGCCTGATTCCGCTGGACGACTGGCACCCCGCCGTCATGACCGTCGGCTGGACAGGTTTGTACAGGCTGACCGGCGACGTCGGCTCGCTGGTGCTGGTGCAGGTCGCGGTGACGTTCAGTGCCGCGCTGCTCTTGGCCATCTATCTTCACGATCTCACCCGCAGCCGGCTCATGTCCTCGCTCGCCCTCGCGATTCCGTTGCTGCCGTTCACCATCACGTTCCTGGGCGTGTTGTGGAAGGACGTGCACATGATGATCGCGTTCTTCAGCGGCACCGTCCTCATCCTGCTCGCCGAGCGCTTCCCGAGGCTCCGGTATCCGTTGCTCGCCCTGTCGCTGTTGTTCCTGCTGTACGGAGCGATGGTCCGGAAAAACGCGTTCTTTGCGATCCTTCCCCTCGTCTTCCTCCTCTACCGGGCCTGGCGGAACGCATCCCCCAAGCGGCGCAGGCGGCTGACAGCCAACCGGCGACGCGTGCGGGGCGGATATGTCGTGGCCGCCGCGACGTTCCTGGTGTTGATACTGGGCACGGGCGCGGCGTTCAACGCCGCATTCCAGCCCAAACCCACCGGCCAGCTATCCCAAGTCTTCCTCGACGACATCATCTTCACCGTGCCCGCCGAAGAGATAAGGGACGCGGATATCCCCCAGGAACTGGAAGACAAACTGCTTGCCGCGGGCGAAAAATGCCGGGCCGAAGAAGCTATTTGGGATGCCTATTGGAAGTGCTACGGCCGTGGGGCAACCGGCAAATCCTTTGAACCGATCGCTTATCAGTCGGAGGTCCGGGACCTGTGGATTGATGAAGTGGTGACGCATCCGGCCCGCTACCTGTACTACCGCGCCGAGACGTACGCCCGGTTCCTCTTCACCAGCAAGCTGGAATTCGTCGGTACCGGCGCAGAGGTTGTCCCCGCTGAGTACCGCGTGGAGCCGTCGAAGGCGGACAACATCCTCTACGACTACGTGGTTGAGTTCGGCCTGAAGACTTTTCCCTGGTTTTTTAAAGCCTGGTTTTGGCTCGCCGCCTCGATAGCGCTGATCGTGGCCCTCCCCAAGGCACGGCACCTGCGGCCGCAGGTCGCGGCCCTGGGCTGGTCGGCGCTCCTCTACCTGGCGGGATACTTCCCCATTGTGCCGGCAGCCGACTACCGCTACAGCTATTGGCCAGCCGTCGCCTGCACACTTGCAGGGGTGCTCTTTCTGGCGGACCGCCGCTTAAACAACAAGGGAATTCCAAAAGATTCCAGCCCGCATCCAGGTGGATCCGAACGCCCCCTCGAATCACGCTCCGGGGCCCCCGAGTAACGTCTGCAAGGCGATCCGAGGCACGGGCAAAGGCAGCCGGAGAGACAATGACCACACACGCATGCCATTCTCTGCATGTGCGGAACGCTGGTTCGGGGTGCATAGTTAAGAGTTCGGGTACCAATGGGGGATTCTCCGTGTACAGGTGAACGTCCCCGAAGACGAATAAAGGCTGGATATTGATCGGTAACGCGACGTTTCGACATGACAACACGGCGCTGCTGGCCGTCTCGAGCGTGGAGGCCCCGGTAGCCGTCACTTCCGCCGACTTCGACGACCGGCTGGCACCCAGCCTGAAGCGCCTGAAGCTCTCCCGGAAGCTGCTGGAACGTGTTGCCGGCGTGACCGAACGCCGCTGGTGGTCGCCCGGTTCATCATTCGACGACGCCGCCATCGAAGCCGGCGCCAAGGCCCTCGCCGAGGCCGGCGTGGAGCCGGGCCAGATCGGCCTGCTGATCAACACCTCCGTCACCCGCAAGAACCTTGAGCCGTCCGTCGCGGTGAAGATCCACCACGGGCTGGGGCTGCCGTCGTCGGCCATGAACTTCGACCTGGCCAACGCCTGCCTGGGCTTCGTCAACGGAATAACGCTGGCCGCCAACATGATCGATGCCGGGCAGATCAAGTACGCGCTGATCGTCGCCGGCGAGGACGCGCAGCCGACCCAGGAAACCACCTTCGAGCGGCTGAACCACCCGGATTCCACCCGCGCCGACTACCTGCGCGAATTCGCCACGCTGACCCTGGGGTCCGGGGCCGCCGCGGCCGTGATCGGCCCCGCCGACGCCCACCCCGGCTCGCACCGGATCCTCGGCGGCGTCTCCCGCGCGGGCACCGAACACCACGAACTGTGCGTCGGCGGGCCCGCCGGCATGTTCACGGACACCAAGGGCCTGCTGGAGAACGGGCTGGAACTGGTGGTCAACGCCTGGCACGAGGCCCACCGCGACGGCTGGAACTGGACGGCCATGGACCGGTACGTCACGCACCAGGTCTCCACCTCGTATACCAACGCGATCATCAAGGCCGTCAACCTGGTCCGCGAGCGTGTGCCGATCACCTTCCCGAAGTGGGGCAACGTGGGGCCTGCCTCGCTGCCGATGACCCTCGCCCAGGAGGCCCAGACGCTGGGCACCGGCGACCGCGTGCTCTGCATGGGCGTGGGCTCCGGCCTGAACACCACCATGATGGAGATTGCGTGGTAGACACCCCCCTCTGGCCCGGCGTCGACCCGGCCTGGTCCCGCCGCGTCCGCGTTCGCTCCACCGCCGCCGTAGACCAGGCCGGCAGCGCCCACACCTGGCACCTCCTGGACAACGGCCCGCAGTTGGCCGAACGCGGCATCGAACCAGCCGGCACCCTGCTGTGCGTGCACGGCAACCCCACCTGGTCCTACCTGTGGCGCAGCCTGCTGGCCGCCGCCGGTGACGCCGCGGCCCCGTGGCGCGTGGTCGCCGTCGACCAGCTGGACATGGGCTTCTCCGAACGCACCGGAAGCTTCCGCAGGCTCGAGGGCCGGATCACCGACCTGGGCGACCTGACCGCAGAACTGGGCATCACCGGCCCCGTCGTCACCGTCGGACACGACTGGGGCGGCGTGATCTCGCTGGGCTGGGCCACCCGGCACCGCGACCAGCTCGCCGGCGTCGTCCTGACCAACACCGCCGTCCACCCCGCCGGGTTCGGGCTGCCCGCCCCGCTCAAACTGGCGCTGCACCCCGCCGTGCATCGCTGGGGAACGACGACGTCGGCCGCCTTCCTGCGCGTCACGCACGCCTTGGCGCATCCTCCGTTGGCGAAGGACGTCAGGGCCGCGTTCATGGCCCCGTACCGGTACCCGGCCCGCCGCACCGGGGTGGGCAACTTCGTGGCCGACATACCGGCCGACGAGGCCGCGCCCAGCTGGGACGCGTTGAACGGGGTGGCCGAGGGCATCCGCAGCCTGGACGTTCCGGCGCTGATCCTGTGGGGCCCCAGGGACCCGGTGTTCTCCGACCGCTACCTGCGCGACCTGCTGGACCGGCTGCCGCAGGCCGATGTGCACCGCTTCGAAGGCGCCGGGCACCTGCTCCCCGAAGACCGCGACATCGCCGGCCCCGTGTTCACCTGGCTCGACGCCGCCGTGGCCGGCGGCGGGCACGCGGCCGCCGCCCAAGGGCCGCGGGTTGCGGCCCCCTTCCGCTCCATGCTCGCCGAACTGGACGAACGCCGGACCGACGACTCCCCCGCCGTCGTCGACATGGCCCCGCTGGGCGCGGCGGCGGCAGGAAAGCGGACGCTGTCCTGGGCCGAGCTCGCCGGCCAGGTGGACCTGCTCGCCGACGGCCTGGCCGGGATCGGCGTGAAAGCAGGCGACCGCGTCAACCTGCTGGTGCCGCCCGGCATCGAACTGACCAGCCTGATCTACGCCTGCCTGAAGCTCGGCGCCGTTATCGTGGTGGCGGACGCCGGGCTGGGACCCGCCGGCCTGAGCCGTGCCATCAAGGGGGCCGGCCCCCGGTTCATCATCGGCATCGAACGTGCCTTCGCGGCCGCGCGGCTGTTCGACTGGCCGGGCGAGCGGATCAGCGTGACCGAAATGGGCGGGGCCAAGCGCCGGCTCTACGGGGTCGCTTACACCGTGCCCGAACTGCTCGAATCCGCCGCCGCTGCTGCGGCTGGCCCGGCCGGCGGCCGCGCCGGGCGCACCGCCCCCGAGCCCGACGACGACGCCGCCATCCTCTTCACCTCCGGCTCCACCGGGCCGGCCAAGGGCGTCGTCTATACGCACCGCCGGCTGGCCGCCATGCGGGACACCCTTAAGGAGACCTACGGGCTGGAAGCCGGCACCTCGCTGGTGGCCGGCTTTGCGCCGTTCGCCCTGCTGGGCCCGGCGCTGGGGGCCACCTCGGTGACCCCGGACATGGACGTCACCGCGCCCAAGACGCTCACCGCCGCGGCCCTGGCCGATGCTGCCGCGGCGGTCAGCGCCACCGCCGTCTTCGCCTCGCCGGCCGCCCTCGCGAACGTGCTCGCCACCGCCGACGGCCTCAGGGACGAACACCGGGTGGCCCTGGCCGACGTGAAGCTGCTGCTCTCGGCCGGCGCGCCGATCCCCGAGCCGCTGCTGGCCAAGGTGCAGTCGCTGATGCCGTCCGCCCAGCTGCACACCCCCTACGGCATGACCGAAGCGCTGCCGGTGACGGACATCAGCCTGGCGGAAATCCGCGCGGTCGGTTTCGGGAACGGCGTCTGCGTCGGCACCCCGGTGGCGGGGGCCACGGTGGCCATCGCTGCGGTGGCCCCGGACGGCAGCGTGGCGGAACTGCCGACGACCGACCCCAACGTCACCGGGGAGATCCTCGTGAGCGCCCCGCACGTCAAGGACCGGTACGACCGGCTCTGGATCACGCAACGGCACAGCGCGTCCGTGCCCGGCTGGCACCGCACCGGCGATGTGGGCCATCTCGACGCCCACGGGCGCCTGTGGGTCGAGGGCCGGCTGGCGCACATCATCACGACGGCGAACGGCGTCGCCACCCCGGTGGCCGCCGAGCAGGCCGCGGAAACGCACGACGGCGTCCGGCTTGCCGCCGTCGTCGGCGTCGGTCCCGCGGGCGCCCAGGTCCCGGTCGCGGTGCTGGAGACCGCGCCGCCGTCCTCGAAGCCGGACACCGCGCCGTACGCCCTCGGCGCCGAGGTGCGCACCGCCGTCGCCCGCGCCACGGGTCTGGAGCTGGCCGCCGTCCTGGTGCTGCCCGAGCTGCCCACCGACATCCGGCACAACTCCAAGATCGACCGCGCCGGGCTGGCCGTGTGGGCCGGCAAGGCGCTGGCCGGCGGACGGATCACCGCACCGTGAGCGCAGCCGAAACCCGGACCGTCCTCGTCACGGGTGCCAGCGGGATGCTCGGCGCCGCCGTGGCCCGGCTGCTGCTGGCCGAGGGCCACGGCGTCCGCACCTTCCAGCGCCGCCCCGCCGCCGGCGTGGGCTCCGCCGTCGGGACCGTCCTAGGTTCGCTGACGGACGCCGGCGCCGTCGCCCGGGCCGTCGAGGGGGTCGACGCCGTGATCCACCTGGCGGCGAAAGTTTCGTTCACCGGCCAGTGGAGCGAGTTCGTGGCCACCAACATCGACGGCACGCGCACCCTGTTGGACGCGGCGAGGTCGGCGGGCGTGCGCGACGTGGTGTTCGTGTCCTCCCCCTCGGTCGCCCATGTCGGCGAGGCCATCGCCGGCGCCGGCGCGGGGACGGCGGACCCGGACCGTGCCCGCGGCAACTACGCCCGGTCCAAGGCCGCCGCCGAGCTGCTCGCGCTGGCCGCGGACTCCCCCGGCTTCCGGGTCGCGGCCGTGCGCCCCCACATCGTCTGGGGCCCCGGCGACACCCAGCTGGTGGAACGCGTCATTGCGCGGGCCAGGGCCGGCCGGCTGCCGCTGCTGGACGACGGCGCCGCGCTGATCGACACCACCTATATCGACAACGCCGCGGCAGCCATTGTCCGTGCGCTCGAACGGATGGACCAGGCGCACGGCCAGGCCCTGGTGGTCACCAACGGCCAGCCCCGGCCGGTCGGCGAACTGATCGCCGGCATCTGCCGGGCCGCCGGCGTGATGGCGCCCGCTTGGTCGGTTCCCGGCTGGCTGGCCCGCGGCGCCGGCTCGGTTATCGAACGGGCCTGGACGGCCGCCGGAGCGCGCGGGCTGGTCCGCGACGAACCGCCCATGACGCGCTTCCTCGCCGAGCAGCTGTCGACCGCGCACTGGTTCGACCAGCGCCGCACCCGCGAGGTGCTGGACTGGGTGCCCGAGGTCAGCATCGAAGAAGGGCTGCGACGGTTGGCAGCCCACTACGGCGGAACGACGAGGTAGGAGCAAGCATTGGAAAGCGTGAAGCTGATCGATTCCTGGCCGGTGGACAACGCGGCCACCGCCGTCGTCGCGGCCGACGGCGCCGTCGTTGCCTCCCATGGCGACCAGCAGCGGCGCTTCCCGCTGGCGTCCGTGACCAAGCTGCTCAGCGCCTATGCGGTGCTGCTGGCCGTCGAGGAAGGCGCGCTGGAACTGGACCAGGCGGCGGGCCCCGAGGGCGCCACCGTCCGCCACCTGCTGGCGCACAGCGCCGGCTACGACTTCGGCGAGCGCACCGTCAGGTTCTCCCCCGGCGACCGGCGGCTCTACTCCAACGCCGGCTTTGAGGTGCTGGGCGAGACGCTTGAGGCCGCGGCGGGCATGGCCTTCGCGGACTACCTGCGCGAGGGCGTGCTCGTTCCCCTCGGCATGAAGGACACCAGCCTGGACGGCTCCCCCGCGGCCGGGGCGACCTCCACGTCCGCCGACCTGTCCCGTTTCGCAGCGGAACTGCAGCGGCCGTCGCTGCTGGCCGCCGCCACGGTCCAGGAGGCGACGCAGGTGGCCTACCCGGGGCTGGCGGGTGTGCTGCCGGGGTTCGGCCGCCAGCAGAACAACGACTGGGGCCTGGGTTTCGAGATCCGCGGCCACAAGGAGCCGCACTGGACCGGCAGCAAGAGCTCGCCGAAAACGTTCGGCCACTTCGGCCAGTCCGGCACCTTCCTCTGGGTGGATCCGGAGGCCGGCGCCGCCTGCATCGCGCTCACCGACCGCGACTTCGGGCCCTGGGCCGCAGACGCGTGGCCCGATTACACGGACGCGGTGCTGGCGGAGCTGGGAAGGTAGCCCGTTACCAGCGGCCGTTCCGGGGCCTCGGCTGGCAGGCCGGGCAGGTGTAGGACGACCGGTTCATGAAGGTGTCCCGGCGGATCTTCGTGGACAGGCCCAGGGCGCTGCAGCGGTGGCAGGGCCCGCCCTCCCGGCCGTAGGCGTTCAGCGACCGTTCGAAGTATCCGGAGGCGCCGTTGACGTTCACGTAGAGGGAATCGAAGCTGGTGCCGCCGGCCTCGAGCGCTCTGCTCATGACGTCCCGGCACGCGCTGAGCAGCCGCTCCGCTTCCTTGCGGCGCAGGGTGTCGGTCGGGCGGGCGTAGTGCAGTTTCGCGGCCCAGAGGGCTTCGTCGGCGTAGATGTTGCCGATGCCGGAGACCAAGGCCTGGTCCAGGATGGCGCGCTTGATGCCGGTCTTGCGGGCACGCAGGCGCTGGTAGAACGCCTCGAAGGAGAAGGCGGGGTCGAGCGGGTCGCGGGCGATGTGGGCGGCCTCGACCGGGATCAGCGGCAGGCCGGTCTCGGACATCCCGCCGGCATGGCCGTCGGGAGTGGGCATCAGGTCGGCCAGGAACATGCCGCCGAATATCCGCTGGTCCACGAACCGCAGCTCGGCCGGCATCGGCGGGCCGTCGGGTTCGCCGGCCGGACTGAGCGTCAACCGGACCTTCAGGTGCTTCTCGTCGGGCTGCCCGCTGTCTTCGACCAGCAGTTGGCCGCTCATGCCGAGGTGCGCCATCAGGGCGAGTTTGGGCTCGTCGGGCACGGCGTTAACGTCGCCGGGGTGCGGCGAAGGGTCCGGCGTGGTCTCCAGCAGCGGCATCCAGAGGAATTTCCCGCGCCGGGCGACGTCGGCCACGTGGGCGCCGATGAGGTTGCCGCGCAGGTCGTCGGCTCCGAGGGCGTGGCGCCGGATGGAACGCTCGTCCAGGACGTCCACTCCGGTGATCGTCCGCCCGCGGACCCACTGGGCGAGCCCGCGGCGGACAACCTCCACCTCAGGCAGTTCAGGCATCGGAGTCGGCGGTCTCCGTCACCGATACGGGCAGCGAGGCACGCAGCGCCCGCCACGTGGTGGCGGCCGCTTCCTGCTCGGCTTCCTTCTTGGAATGTCCGGTGCCGCGGCCGTATTCGGTGGTGCCGATCAGCAGCGTGGCCACGAAGGTCCGGGCGTGGTCCGGGCCCGATCCGTCCACCCGGTAGGTCACGGTGCCCATCTTCCGGGCGGCGGCCAGCTCCTGGATGCTGGTCTTCCAGTCCGTGCCCGCGCCCAGGGCGTCGGCGTCCGCCAGGAGCGGCCCGACGAGGCGCATCACCAGCTGGCGCGCCGTTTCGATGCCCTGGCACAGGTAGGCGGCGCCGAAGAGGGCCTCCATCGTGTCGGCCAGGATGGAGGACTTGTCGGCCCCGTTGGTGAGCTTTTCGCCCTGCCCGAGCAGCACATGCCGGCCGACGTCCAGGCTGCGCGCGATGCCGGCCAGCGCCCGGGTGGAGACGACGGCGGAGCGCCGCTTGGCCAGTTCGCCCTCGGGCAGGTCCGGGTTGTCCCGGTACAGCGCGTCGGTCACGGAAAAGCCCAGGATCGAGTCGCCGAGGAATTCCAGGCGCTCGTTGGTCGGCAGTCCGCCGTGCTCGTAGGCGTAGGAACGGTGGGTTAAAGCAAGACGGAGCGTCTCGGCGTCGATATCAACGCCGAGACGCTCCAAAAGCTCTTCAGTTGAAGGCATGCCGGACGTTGTTACGCGTCGGCTACCTTGCGGCCCTTGTACTCAAGGAACAGCGCGGTGCCTGCCGAGTCGGTGACAACCTTGGCCTGGTGCGGCAGGCTGTAGGTGACACGGCCGTTCTCAACGGTCTTGACCAGGTTGGGCGCAGTGGCCTTCCACTGGGACCGGCGTGCGCGCGTATTCGAGCGGGACATCTTCCGCTTGGGAACAGCCACGGCTAACTCTCTTCTCTCTCGTCTGACTCTTTACTTTCGGGCGCCTCATCGGCGGCCGTACCGGCCAACCCGGCAAGGGCTGCCCAGCGAGGATCCACGACCTCATGGTGGTGACCCGGATCCTCTTCAAGGCGCATCCCGCATTCCGGGCACAAGCCTTGGCAGTCTTCCCGGCACACCGGCTGGAACGGCAGGGCGGTCACCACTGCGTCCCGCAGCGCCGGTTCGAGATCGATCAGATCGCGCTCAACCCGCCGCTGTTCGTCCTGTTCTTCTTCCTCGAGGAGTTCAGCTTCCTCGTAGTAGAAGAGTTCCTGCACATTGACGTCGAGGTCGTACGCGATGGGATCCAGGCAACGCCCGCACTCGCCCGTGACAGCCACGGAAACGGTGCCGGAAACCAGGATTCCCTCGTGCACGGCCTCAAGCTTCAGGTCCAGCTCCATGTCGGAGCCTTCCTGAACGCCAATGAGTGCTGCACCGAAATCCTTCGGCGCAGCGATACGTTCTTCAAGAGTCCGCATGGTGCCCGGGCTGCGCCCGAGGTCCTTGACCGCAAGGGTCAAGGCCGAACTTTGATCATGGTTCAAGACCACAGTACTGAGAACTCCTAAAGAACATACGACCGACGTATCATCTTAGCCCGGATCTCCCGCGGGCCCAAACCGGCGGCGCTGCGGGGGTGTCAGTCCCGTCCGGCGGGCTCCAACGGCCTCTCGGCCTGGATCTGTGATGCCAGGTCGACGATCCAGGAACGCAGCTCGGGTCCCAGGTCCTCGCGCTCCGTGGCCAGGGAGACGACGGCCTTGAGATAGCTGAGCTTGTCGCCGGTGTCGTAGCGGCGCCCTTTGAAGACCACGGCATAAACACCGCCGCCGGCCTCCCCGGAGCCGGCCAGCACCTGCAGCGCGTCCGTCAGCTGTATTTCTCCGCCGCGGCCCGGCGGGGTCTCCTCCAGGACGTCGAAGACCGCGGGGTGCAGGACATAACGTCCGATCACGGCCAGGTTCGACGGCGCCTCGGCGGCGTCGGGCTTCTCCACCAGGCCGTTCACCTTCACGTGCGCCGCGCCGTCGATGCGGCTTATGTCCGCGCACCCGTAGGCGCTGATCGCTTCCGGATCGACCTCCATCAGGGCAATGACGGAGCCGCCGGTCGCCTGCTGGACCGCGATCATCTCCGTGAGCAGTTCGTCGCGCTCGTCGATCAGGTCATCGCCCAGCAAGACGGCGAAGGGCTCGTTGCCCACATGCTGCCTGGCGCAGAGAACGGCGTGGCCGAGCCCCTTGGGGTCGCCCTGGCGCAGGTAGTGAATGTCGGCCAGCTGGGAAGATTCCCGGACCGCGGCCAGCTTGTCGGCGTCGCCCTTGTCCTCCAGGGTTTGCTCGATAAACGGGACCCGGTCGAAGTGGTCCTCCAGGGAACGCTTGTTGCGCCCGGTGATCATCAGCACGTCGTCCAGGCCGGCGCGCGTCGCTTCTTCGACGACATATTGGATGGCCGGCTTGTCGACGACGGGCAGCATTTCCTTCGGCATGGCCTTGGTGGCCGGCAGGAACCTGGTCCCCAGCCCGGCGGCGGGCAGAACGGCTTTTCGTACGGATTGAGCTTGAGGCATGGTCAAACGTTAGCAAACGCGGGCTCCGCCGCAACCGCCGGAAGCGATCCGGGCCGGGCTACCGGGGCTGCTCTGCGGCGCGGAAACCGGCGAGCACGGCCTTCGGCACGAACTCCGAGATATCCCCGCCCAGCGAGGCAATCTCCTTGATCAAGGTCGACGACAGGTGCGTGTAGCTGCTCTCCGCGGCGAGGAAAACCGTCTCGATGCCGGCCAGATGCCGGTTCATGTGTGCCATCGGCAGCTCGTAGTGGTAGTCCTGCGACGAGCGCAGGCCCTTGACGATGACGCCGGCGCCGTGGCTGCGGCAGTATTCGGCCAGCAGGCCTTCACCCATCGCTTCAACGCTCACGCCGCGGAGGTAGGAGAGCGTCTCGCGGGCCATGGTCAGCCGCTCGTCCAGGCTGAAGCGGTATTTCTTGGCATAGTTTGTCGAGACGGCGACGATGACCTCGTCGTACATGCTGGCGGCACGGGCAATGATTTCCACGTGGCCTTTGTGGAGCGGGTCATAGGATCCTGGGCAGACGGCACGGCGCATAGAGTCGAATCTAGTCGATCCGGGCGGGCGGTGCACCACGCTTCGGTGGTAATACTGGGAGTCATGAGCACAGCTATGCGGCAACTCGTTCACGGCCGGCGGGCCGGCGTTCCGGCTCCGTGGCAGCGGACCGCGGCCGGATCGAACCTCCTCGGCGACGACGGCGGCCTCGGCCTCACCATTTTCGAGGAGATGACGACCCTCGCCGCGCGGACCGGCGCCATCAATCTGGGGCAGGGGTTTCCCGACGAGGACGGCCCGGCGGAAATCGCCGCCGCCGCCATTGACGCCATCCGCGGCGGAGCCAACCAGTATGCGCCGGGCAAGGGAACACTCACGCTGCGCAGCGCCGTGGCAGCCCACCAGCAGCGGTTCTACGGCCTGTCACCGGACCCGGAAACCGAGATCATCGTGACGACCGGCGCCACCGAGGCGCTGGCAGCGACGTTGTTGGCCCTGAGCGGACCGGGCGACGACGTGCTGACGTTCGAGCCCTTCTATGACGCGTACGGGGCGATCATCGGCCTGGCCGGAGCCCGGCACACCACGGCCCCGCTCCTCGCCCCCGATTTCCAGCCGGACCTCGACTCACTCGAAGCGGCCTTCTCGGAGCGCACCCGCATCGTCCTGGTCAACAACCCGCACAATCCGATGGGCAGCGTTTTCTCCCGCGAGGCCCTGTTGCGCATCGTCGAACTGGCTGAGCGCTACGACGCGCTGATCGTCACCGACGAAGTCTACGAGCACCTGACCTTCGATGCACCGCACATCCCCATCGCCACCCTGCCGGGAGCCGCCGGGCGGACGCTCACCATTTCGTCGGCCGGCAAGACGTTTTCGTTCACCGGTTGGAAGGTCGGCTGGCTCTCCGGCCCGGCGGACCTCGTCGCAGCCGTCCGCACGGTCAAGCAATTCCTCACGTACAGCTCGGGCGCACCGTTCCAGGATGCGGTGGCGGCGGGGCTGGGGCTGCCGGACTCGTTCTACGGCGGGATCGCAGCCGGCCTGAAGGCCAAGCGGGACCTGCTCAGCGACGGATTGCGGCAGGCCGGCTTCGATGTCTTCACGCCGCAGGGCACCTACTTCGTCAACGTGGACACGGCACCGCTGGGTATCACCGACGCACTCGACCTGGCTCGCCGGATGCCCGGGCTGATCGGCGTGGCCGCCATCCCGGTGCCGGTCTTCTGCCACCCCGACGGCGCCGAGCGGACCCGCTCGCTGCTGCGCTTCGCGTTCTGCAAGCGGACCGAGGTCCTGCAGGACGCCGCGCAACGCCTCGCCTCCCTGCCGGACAGGATCTGAGCCGTGGCCGAACGCTACCTGCGCGGCACCGGCCTCCACGCCGGCATCGACAAGGACGACCGGGTACCGGGATCCTACGTCCTGAGCATTGGCGGCGCGGAGCAATCGCACGTCAACCTGCGTCATCCCGGCGACGTGTTCTACGAATACCTGCGCCGGATCGCCAACGTCGTCGACCTGGCGGGCCCGGCAGGGGTCCCGCTGCGTTGCCTCCACCTGGGTGCCGGCGCCCTGACGCTGGCCCGGTACGTGCAGGCCACCCGGCCCGGTTCCCGGCAGGTCGCCGTCGAGCTGGAGCGGGAGCTGCTGGACTTCGTCCTCGAGCACCTTCCCATGCCCGACGGCACGGACCTGACGGTCCACTTCGGCGATGCCCGGCATGAACTGGCCTTCGGGGACATCGAGGGCACCTTCGATGTGATCGTGCTGGATGTTTTCGCCGGCGACGACGCCCCGGAGCACCTGACCACGGCGGACTTCTACGCGGAGATGCTGGAGGCCCTGGAACCGGACGGGGTGCTGCTGGTCAACGTCGGAGACGACCCGCCGCTGGCGTTCGCCAAGCGGCAGATCGCCGAGCTCGCGTCCGTCGCCGGTTCGGTGGCGGCGTTGGGCGAGGCCGGCATGTTCGGCAGCCGGAGGGCGGGCAACATCGTCCTGGCCGCCCGCGGCGGTTCGTGGCCGCCGGAATGGTCGGCCGCCCTGCTGGCGGCGGGCCCGCACCCGGCGGCGGTCCTCAGCGGCCCGGAGCTCGATTCATTCGCCCGCAGCTGACGGGTCCACGGCGGGTTCGGCGAACCAGAGACGGGTCTCGCCGTACTTCCGGACGGCGAACCGGACGAGGCCTTCGGGCCATTCCGGTTCGGGTGACCGCGAAGAGCGTTCGACGACGACGAGGGCGCCGTCGGCGAGGAATCCGGACAAGGAGGCGAGGATGCCGGCGAGCGCGTCCTCGGCCAGCGGGTACGGCGGGTCCATCAGCACCAGGTCCCAATGGTGTCCCGGCGGAAGGTCCTTGAGGAACCGTTCCGCCTTCATGCGGTGCACCGTGGCCGTCTTCCGGCCCAGCTTGCCGTTGACCAGCTCGGCGTTGCGGCGGCAGACCCCCGCGGCTTTGTCGGCCGCTTCGACCAGGTCCACCGTGGCGGCGCCGCGGCTGGCGGTCTCGACTCCCAGGGCCCCGGAGCCGGCGAAAAGGTCGAGTACCCGGGCGCCGGCGACGACATCGTAGGACTCCAGCCGGGAAAACAGCGCCTCCTTGACCCGGTCCGTCGTCGGCCGGGTGTTCTCCCCCGGCACGCTGGCCAGGGTCAGTCCGCCGGCCACGCCGGCCACGATGCGGCTCACCGGCTACCCGCGCTCAAGGAAGGCCTCCCGCTCGGGGTTCAGGTACAGCTCGATGGCGGCTGCCAGCTCGGGATACCGGGCCAGGGTAGAGTCCCGCTGCAGGATGGCCGTGGCGTCTTCCCGGGCACGGGCGATAACGGCCTCGTCCTTGATCACGCGCAGCAGCTTCAGGGTGGATTTGCCGCCGGACTGGGACGCCCCGAGGATGTCGCCTTCGCGACGCAGCTGGAGGTCTGCCTGCGAGAGTTCAAACCCGTCGGTGGTCGCGGCGACCGCCTGCAGCCGCTCCCGGCTGGGGTGCCCGGGCTCCAGCTGCGTGACCAGCAGGCAGGTGCCGGGGAGGCCGCCGCGGCCCACCCGTCCGCGGAGCTGGTGGAGCTGCGAAATGCCGAAGCGGTCGGCGTCCAGGATCACCATCATGGTGGCGTTGTGCACGTCGACGCCGACCTCGATGACCGTAGTGGACACCAGGATGTCCAGCGTGGCGTCGTTGAACGCCGCCATGGCAGCGGCCTTTTGGTCCGGCTCCATCCGGCCGTGCAGCATGCCGATCCGGACGCCGTCCAGGACCGGCAGCCCGCCCAGGTGCTCGATTAGGGCGGCCACCGATGCCATGGGCCGCTGTTGCTCCGGCTGCCCTGACAACTCGTCCGGCGGATCGGCCTCTTCGAGCTCGTCATCCCCGATCTTGGGGCACACGACGTAGACCTGCCGGCCGGCGGCGACCTCCTCGCGGGCACGTTCCCAGATCCGGTCCTCCCAGGCAGGATGTTCCTGGAGGGCCACCAGATGGGTGGTGATCGGAGCGCGGCCCGCGGGCAGCTCCGTCAGCACGGACGTTTCCAGGTCCCCGAAGACGGTCATCGCCACCGTCCGGGGAATGGGCGTGGCAGTCATGACCAGCAGGTGCGGTGGCGTGGCCGAGCGGCTCCGGAGGCGGTCGCGCTGTTCCACGCCGAAGCGGTGCTGTTCATCCACCACCACGAGGCCGAGGTCAAAAAACTGCACCGTGTCGGACAGCAGGGCATGCGTGCCGACGACGATGCCCGCCTCGCCTGCCGCCACATCGAGCAAGGCCCTGCGCTTGGCCGTTCCGGTCATCGAGCCGGTCAGCAGCACGACTTTAGTGCCGTCGGGGTCGCCGCCCAACATGCCGCCCTGCGCCAACGGGCCAAGCGTCCGGGTGATCGATGCGAAATGCTGGCCCGCCAGGACCTCGGTCGGCGCGAGCAGGACGGCCTGGCCGCCCGAGTCGACCACTTGCAGCATGGCCCGAAGGGCGACCAGGGTCTTCCCCGACCCGACTTCCCCCTGCAGCAACCGGTTCATGGGTGAATCTCCGGCCAGCTCCGCCGCGATCGTCGCGCCGACCTCGCGCTGTCCCGAGGTCAGGTCGAAGGGCAGGCGGGCGTCGAACTTGTCGGCAATACCGCCCTTCCGGCCCGGGCGTGCGGTCGCCTGTTCGGCCGCGGCGATGGCCCGCTTCCGCCCGAGGGCCGCCTGCAGGACCAGCGCTTCCTGATAGCGGAAGCGGTCGCGGGCCGCGCTGGCGGCTTCCATCGTCGAGGGCCGGTGGATCTGTTCGTAGGCCTCAGCCAGTGAGAGCATTCCGTCCCGTACGGCGATGTCGGTTGGGATGGGGTCCCCCAGGCGCCCGAAGTCCACGGCGTCGAGCAACAGGTCAACGGCCGCCTTGATGCGCCAGCTGCCCAGTTTTGCCGTCGCCGAATACATGGGCACCGGGCGCAGGGCCTCCTCGGCGTCGAAGTCGAAGGCGTCTTCGAGCAACTGGTAGTCGGGGTTGGTCAAGGTGAGGTTTCCGCGGTAGGACGTCACCTTGCCGGAGAACATGGCGATGGTCCCCGGCCGCAGTTCCCGTTCAGCCTGATAGCCGTTGAAGAAGGTGAGGCTGATGTCCGAGGAATTGTCGGTCACGACGACCTCGGTCAGCGAACCGCGGCGGGCCCGCATCTTGCGTGAACTGGAGCTCAGCACCCGGGCCACCAGGGTTGCGTCCTGGTCGATCGGCAGCTCGGCGATCATGGTCAGTTCTCCGCGCTTCATGTATCGCCGCGGGAAGTAGTTGAGCAGTTCCCCGGTCACCGTCATGCCCAGGTGCTTTTCGAGTGCCGAGGCCGAGCGCTTGCCCAGCCGCCGCTCCAGCGGGACGCTCAGCTCGTCAGCAGGGTCAACCGCCATGGTTCTGCTCCGGCGGGCCGGCCAGTTCCGTCATGCTGACGTTCATCGGTTCACCCAGCTCCCGGATAACCTTCAGGGCCGCTTCGCCGTCCGGCACGTGCGCGTGGACGCGCCAACGGTACCCGCCCTCTATTTCAGTCACGGCGCTCATGATGACCGAGTCGCCCAGCTCGTCCAGTTTCAGGCGCAGCGTCGCGGCGTCGAGGGGGCTGAGGTTGACGGTGCACATGACCTCGACACCTTCGTGCACGTGGTCCAGGTGCAGGTGCGGATCCTGCACGTTGTAGCCGTGCAGGCCGTCCAGCAGTTCCGGCTGCAGTTCCACGCCCAGGGCGCTGGCCCGCAGGGTGTCCATGATGAGCAGGAACCCGACGGCGCCGGCGTCGACGATGTGCGCCGATTCGAGTGCCCCGAGCTGTGTCTCGGTCCTGACGACCGCGGCCACCGCCTCTTCCACGACCGATTCCAGCGTTGCCGCCAGGCCGTGGTTGCTGTCGTCGCCGTTCTTCGCCGCATGTACCGCCGATGCCGCCCGCGAGACCGACGCGATGACGGAGAGCATGGTGCCCTCCACGGGCTCGCTCAACGCGGACCAGCACCGGATTTCGGCACGCTGGAGGGCCGCGGCCAGCAGCGGCCCCGTCAACCGGGTCGTGCCCCGCAAGGGTTCGGCCAGGGCGGCCAGGAAAACGGACAGCAGGGTGCCCGAGTTCCCGCGCGCTTCTTCCATCGCCGCCTGGCCTGCTCCGGCCAGGAGTTCGCCGATGTCCGCCGTCCGGTTTTCGGCGGCCGACTTCGCCGCCGCCCTGACGGTCAGATAGAGGTTGGTCCCCGTGTCGCCGTCGGCCACCGGAAAGATGTTGATGGCGTTCAGGCGGTCGCTGTGGTTGCCGAGGACGACCTCGGCCCTGGACAGCCAGCGGCGCAGCGCTTCGGCATTGGCAGCAATTTTCGTCTGCAAAGGGGTCCCATCTGCATGCGCCGGCGATGCCCGCCAACGATCGATCTCAGTCCTCCGGCGTTACCTGAGCCTACCGCAGCCGGCTCCGCTCACCGGCATACGGCCGCGTCGCGGCTCACTCGAGGTCCGCAGTACTCAGATATTCGTCGAGGCTGTCGTTCTGCAGCGCGTCGGCTATCTCGGCGATGGCCGCCTCGTCCGGCACGACGATCGACTGGCCGTCCGCGGAAGTGCCGGTGCCCAGGGTCGGAAGGGTGAACATCTGAACGTCGCTTGACCGTACATCCCGAAGCGAGACGCCCAGGGAGCCTGCGGTCATGGCGTCGAATTCGCTGTCAACGCTCACGAACGGGGAAAATTCGTCGACTACCTCGTTAATGCGCACGGGGTTTGTCAGTGTCTCGGCCGTCAGGAACTCGGACATCAGAGCCTTGACGAAGAGCTGTTGGTTGCGCACGCGCTGATAGTCGCCGTCGCTGAAGGCCTTGCGCTCGCGCACGAAGGACAGGGCAGACTCGCCGTCCAGAGTCTGGGTGCCCGCAGGGAAGAACTCGCCGGTCGACCCGGTTGCCGAGAAGGCCGCCGGATTGTTGATCTCCACCCCGCCCAAGGCGTCGGTCAGTTCCTTGAACCCCGAGAAGTCGATGATGGCGACGTGGTCGACGCGGGTCTCAAACAGCCCTTCGATGGTTTCGACGACAAGCGGTACCCCGCCGAACGCCATGGCGGCGTTGATCTTGTGCTCGCCCTGGCCCGGTATGTCCACCCAGGTGTCGCGCATGATCGACATGACGTAGACGTTCTCCCGATTCTCCGGAATGTGCATCAGCATCATGGTGTCGGAGCGGCTGCCGTCCGAGACCTCGGTCAGATTCTGCGTACCCGTGGCGCGGCTGTCGGAGCCCATCAGAAGAATGTTGACCGTCTTGTCGTTCGGGTCCTTCTCGGCCCGATTGTCCGGGAAGGCCGATTCGATCGTTTGGGACTTGCTGTTGAAGGAGTTGGCCAAGTTGAACAAGTAGCCACCTCCGACGATTGCAGCGACGACAACGATGCCCACGAGGGTGAAGAAGATGGTGCGAATGGGATCTTTCTTCCGCTGGCGGCGCTGCCGCCGCGGGCGGTATTCGTTGTCGTGGTCAGCAGTCAATGGGGTCACTTCCTAGGGGTGAGGCTACCTAAAAGGATAAACCCCGCGGCCGACTCCTTACCGCAGGGCCGGTCTGGCGTGGCTGCGGTCACTGTCGCTCCGGCGGGCCGCGATGGTCGGGATACGCTGGCTGTATGACCCGCGCCTTCCCCCGACGCCGCCGTTTTGCCGTCCTTTTGTCGCTAGGAGCCCTGGGCAGCCTCACGGCGTGTTCGCCTGTTGTCGACGTTGACGCCGCTCCGGACGCGGCAAACCCCGGATGCGCCCCGATGATGGTCATCCTCCCCCAGTACGTCGCCGATTTCCCGCGCCGTGAAACGAGCAGCCAGGCGACCGCCGCCTGGGGGGACCCTTCCCAGGTCATCCTGCGGTGCGGTGTGCCGGTTCCCGGCCCGACGACGGACCAATGCGTCTCGGTCGACGGCGTCGACTGGGTACTGCGCGAAGGCGAGAACGGCTACTGGACGGCCACGACCTACGGGCGCACCCCGGCCACGGAACTGCTGTTCAAGCCCGATGACGTGGCAGAGAGCTCCGTGTTGATGGACATCTCGGCGGCGGCGTCGGAGATCCCGCAGGAACGCGAATGCCTGAGCATTTCCGACGTCCTGTAGGCGGCACGGCCGGCGACACCGCGCCGGCCGGCATGGTCAGCGGAGGCCGGTCTTGCGGTTGAGGGCCAGGTACAGCAGCTCGTCGATCAACTCGGTGTAAGGCAGTCCGGATTTCGCCCACATCTGCGGATACATGCTGATGGGCGTAAACCCGGGCATGGTGTTGATCTCATTGATAATGAGCTCGCCGTCCGGCGTGTAGAAGAAGTCGACCCGGGAGAGTCCCTCTCCCCCGAGCGCGTCGAACGCCTGTGCGGCGAGTTCGCGCACTCTTTCCGTGGCGTCGGCGGGCAAATCCGCCGGGCAGCTGAGGGCGGCGGCCGTACCGTCCAGGTATTTCGCTTCGAAATCGTAAAACTGATGCTCGCCGGGCTGGACGGCGATTTCCCCGGGCAGGCTGGTGCGCGTCGGTTCTGTTCCCCTGCCCTGCAGCACCGCTACTTCGATCTCGCGGCCGATGATGCCGGCTTCGACAACAACCTTGGGATCGTGTTCGCGGGCGGCCTCCACGGCGGCGCGGAGGCCGCCGGGCTCGGCCACCCGGGTGATTCCCATGGAGGAGCCCGCACGGGCCGGCTTGACGAAGACCGGGAACTGGAGCGTGCCCAGCCGTTCGAGCACCGCGTCCGGGTCCTGCTGCCACTGACGGTCGGTGATGACCTGGTAGGGGCCGACGTGGAGGCCGGCCGATTCGAAGACCACCTTCATATAGTGCTTGTCCATGCCGACGGCAGAGGCGAGTACGCCGGCGCCGACGTAGCGGACGTCGGCCATTTCCAGCAGCCCCTGAAGCGTTCCGTCCTCGCCGAACGGCCCGTGCAGGAGCGGCAGCACCACGTCCACGTTGCCCAGGCTCTGCGGAACCTGCGCGGCCGGCGCGACCATGAGTTCCGGCGTGTCCCGCCTGCTGGCCAGCACGACGGGTTCGGCGGACGTACTGATCTCCGGCATTTTCCCCGAGGCGAGCGACCACTGGGCCGGATCATCGGCGACCTGGACCCACTGGCCGTTGCGCGCAATTCCGATGGGCACGACGTCGTACTTGTCCTTGTCGATGGCCCCGAGCACCCCGGCCGCGGTGACGCAGCTGACGGAATGTTCGCTGGACCGCCCGCCGAAAAGGACGGCAACGCGGGGTTTGCGGCCCGACGACGGGGCGTTCGCGGCGGGAATGGTCTCGTCGTTCACTGGAGTTCACCTTCGGATTTGAGTTCACGGGTCAACAGGCGTGGCGCCAGCGCCTCTACGGATACCTGTCCCTCCAGGACGGCAACCACTGCCTCGGTAATCGGCATGTCGACGCCCACCTTGGTGGCCAGATCCAGCACGGCGCGGCCGGACTTGATGCCTTCGGCCGTTTGGGTCATTCGTTCCGTCACCTGGTCCAGGGTCAGGCCTTCGCCCAAGAGCCGTCCGGCTGTGTGGTTGCGCGACAGCGGCGACGCGCAGGTGGCGACCAGGTCGCCGAGCCCGGCCAGCCCGGCCATCGTCTGGACCTCTCCCCCGAGGGCAAGGGTGAGCCTGGTGGTCTCGGCCAGTCCGCGGGTGATGACCGTCGCCTTGGTGTTGTCTCCCATGCCCTTGCCGTCGCAGATTCCCACGCACAGGGCAATGATGTTCTTCACGATGCCGCCGATCTCCACCCCCGTGACGTCCGAGTTTGTGTACGGACGGAAATAGCTGGCGGTGCACAACCGCGCAATCCACTGCGCGGTGTCGTCGTCCGTGCAGGCCACCACCGAGGCGGTCGGTTCCTTGCGCGCAATCTCGAGCGCCAGGTTGGGACCGGAAATGACGGCCACGTGGGAGTCTGACAGGCCGAGCTCTTCCTTGATGACTTCGCTCATGCGCGCATCGGTCCCGCGCTCCAGCCCCTTCATGAGCGAGACGACCACCGCCTCCGGATCGAGCAGCGGCTTCCAGGACGCCAGCTGCGGCCGGAGGGTCTGGGCGGGAACAGCGAGCACCACCAGCGGCGCGCCGCGGAGGACTTCGGCGACGTCCTCCGAAGCGACGATGTTCTCCGGCAGCGCGATGTCCCGGAGGTACTTCGCATTCCGGTGCCGGGAATTGATTTCCTCCGCCACTTCGGCGCGCCGGGCCCAGAGCCTGACCTCGACCTCGGGGTGGGCGTCCGCGACGACCTTGGCAAAGGTAGTGCCCCAGCTTCCTGCTCCCAGAACGGCGATGTTGGCAGGCAGGTCGGGGCGTGCTGTCACAACTTCTCCTCGGGCGGTAGCTCTTCTGTATGCACCGGTTCGCCGGAACCAAAGTCCCGGCCCATGGCGCTTTGACCGTGAGCAGAAGGATCCCAGCGGACGGCGGGCGCTGCCTCGCCGCGTACTTCGGCCAGCAGCGCCGTGATGCTGTCCATAATCCTATTCGTTGCGGCCTCCAGAACGGTCCTGGTGATCGGCAAGCCGCTGAATTCGCTCAGGTCCACCGGCGGTCCGGCCGTGACGTGTGCCGTCTTGCGCGGAAAAAGGCTGGGCCTTTTCGCATAACGGGGCAACAGCTCGTTGGCACCCCAGTGCGCCACCGGAATGACCGGTGCGCCGGTCTGCAGCGCGAGCCTTGCCGCCCCGGTGCGCCCGCGCATCGGCCACAGGGCCGGGTCCCGGGTCAGCGTCCCCTCCGGGTAGATGATCACGGCACCGCCTTCATCGAGCACCTCGCGTGAGACGTCAAGGGAACGGTTTGCGCCCGAACTGCTCCGCTCCACCGGTATCTGCCGGGCCGCCGTCAACAGTTGCCCGACCACCGGGATCTTGAACAGCGAGGCCTTCGCCAGGAAGTGCGGAAGGGCACCCTGGTTGTAGACGTAATGGCCGACCACGAGCGGATCGATTTCCGTGTTGTGGTTCGGACAGACGATGAATCCCCGGTCCTTGGGAAAATTCTCCGTTCCCGTCCAGTTGCGCCGGAGGACCAGGTTCAGGACTGGCCGGACAACGCCGGCGAGGACACCAATGACCACCCGCTCTTTGGAGTCTGCTCCCATGTCCGCCTACTCGACGTCGAAGTCCGCGCCGAGGCCCTCCAGCTTTGACTGGAAGCGTTCGTAGCCACGGTTGATGAGTTCGATGCCGGTCACGCGGGAGGTTCCGGCCGCCGCCAACGCGGCGATCAGGTGGCTGAAGCCGCCGCGGAGGTCGGGGATGTCTATCTCCGCCCCGGAGAGCTGTGTGGGTCCGGAAATCACGGCGGAATGCAGGAAATTCCGCTGCCCGAAGCGGCACGGAATGCTGCCGAGGCATTCGCGGTGCACCTGGATGTTCGCACCCATGCGAATCAGCGCCTCGGTGAAGCCGAACCGGTTCTCGTACACGGTCTCGTGCACGATCGAGACGCCTTCGGCCTGCGTCAGGGCGACGACGAGGGGCTGCTGCCAATCCGTCATGAAGCCCGGGTGCACGTCGGTCTCGAGCACCAGCGGCGACAGGCTGCCGCCCGGGTGGTAGAAGCGGATGCCGTCGTCGTCGATGTCGAACGCCCCGCCGATCTTGCGGTAGGTGTTCAGGAAGGCGGTGAGGTCGCCCTGATGGGCACCTTCGACGTAAATGTCTCCCTGCGTCACGAGCGCCGCGGATGCCCAGGACGCGGCCTCGTTGCGGTCGGGCAGCGCGCGATGGTTGAAGCCGGACAGTTCGGTGACGCCCTCGATACGGATCACACGGTCGGTCTGGACCGTGATGATGGCACCCATCTTCTGCAGCACGGCGATCAGGTCCATGATCTCCGGCTCGATGGCGGCGCCGCTCAATTCCGTGATGCCCTCGGCGCGGGTTGCCGTCAGGAGAACCTGCTCGGTGGCGCCCACGCTGGGATACGGCAGCGTGAGTTTCGCGCCCTTCAGTCCCCTGGGTGCGGAGATGGCTATGCCACCGGGCCGCTTGTCCACGATCGCGCCGAACTGCCGCAGCACGTCGAGGTGGTAGTCGATGGGCCGGTCGCCGATCCGGCAGCCGCCCAGGTCGGGGATGAAGGCCTCGCCGATCGCGTGGATCAGGGGCCCGCAGAAAAGGATCGGAATGCGGGAATCGCCGGCGTGGGCGTCGATGTCCTTCATGTGGGCGGTCTTGACCTTGGTGGGGTCAAGCGTCAGGTCACCGGTCACCGCGTCCTTGGACACCTCGACGCCGTGCAGGCGGAGCAGGCTCGTGACGATCTCCACGTCCCTGATTTCGGGCACATTCCGCAGGACCGAGGCATTGCTGCCGAGCAAGGACGCGACCATCGCTTTGGGAACCAGGTTCTTGGCGCCGCGGACGGATACCTTCCCCGCCAACGGAACGCCACCACGAATGGTCAAAACACTTGCCATGAATACCTGTTTCCTCAAGCTAGTTTAGCGCCGAACTGCGCCAGGGCCTCAGCTAAGCATATTGGCAATCCGAGACCACTCTGAAATAAACGGGCAGCGAGTCCGGCGCTTTCCGTCCCGCCGGCCGGTGCCTTGCATGAGGCAGTCGCAGGTGCAAATCGGCGCCGCCGACGGAGCCGGAACGGCTCCCTCGACGGCGCCGATTCGCGCCAGGGCGCGTGTCCTCAGACTTTTGCCGGCAGGGTCTTCGGCTTCCAGGACGGGCGGGTGGCCTCGTAGGTGGTGATTTCCGCCTCATGCTTCAGGGTCAGCCCGATATCGTCCAGGCCTTCGAGCAGCCGCCAGCGGGTGTAGTCGTCGATCTCGAACGGCGCGGTGATGGTTCCGCAGGTGACGGTCTTCGACTCCAGGTCCACCGTGATTTCGGTGCCCGGGTGGTTCTCCAGTTCCTTCCAAATCAGCTCGATGTCATCCTGGCCGACCTCGGCGGCCAACAGCCCCTGCTTGCCGGAGTTCCCGCGGAAGATGTCGGCGAACCGGGAGGAGAGGACGACGCGGAACCCGTAGTCCTTCAACGCCCAGACAGCGTGTTCGCGCGAGGAACCGGTCCCGAAATCCGGGCCGGCCACGAGAACGGACCCGCGGCTGAACGGCTCCTGGTTGAGGATAAAGTCCTCGTGCTTGCGCCAGGCCGCGAACAGGGCATCTTCGAAGCCTGTCCGGGTGATCCGCTTGAGGTATACCGCCGGGATGATCTGGTCGGTGTCCACGTTGGACTGCCGCAGCGGGACCCCGATGCCGGTATGGGTGGTGAACTTCTCCATGATTCTTCAGGCTCCTTAGGCGGCAGGCCGCGAGACGGCGTCGTTGTTGACCGGGTCCAGGTCCGAGGGCGAACTCAGCGTGCCCCTGACTGCGGTGGCGGCCGCCACTACCGGCGATACCAGGTGCGTCCGCCCGCCCTTGCCCTGCCGGCCCTCGAAGTTCCGGTTGGACGTGGACGCGCAGCGCTCGCCCGGGGCCAGCTGGTCCGGGTTCATGCCCAGGCACATGGAGCAGCCGGCGAACCGCCACTCGGCGCCGAACTCCTTGAACACCTTGTCCAGGCCTTCGGCCTCTGCTTCCAGGCGGACACGGGCAGACCCGGGCACCACCATCATGCGCACGTTCGGCGCCTTGGCCCGGCCGCGGATGATGTCCGCCGCGATGCGCAGGTCCTCGATCCGGCTGTTGGTGCAGGAGCCCAGGAAGACGGTGTCGACCGGGATGTCCTTCATGCGGGTGCCGGCTTCGAGACCCATGTAGGCCAGCGCACGTTCCGCGGCTGCCTTGGCGTTCTCGTCGGCGAAGTCGTCGGGCGACGGCACGGCTTCCGACAGGGAAACGCCCTGTCCGGGGTTGGTCCCCCACGTGACGAACGGCTCCAGCGTATCGGCGTCCAGGAAGACCTCGGCGTCGAACACCGCGTCGTCGTCGGTACGCAGGGTCTGCCAATTTTCGACGGCGGCGTCCCAGTCGGCGCCCTCCGGGGCGTGCGGCCGGCCCTTGAGGTAGTCGAAGGTGGTCTGGTCCGGCGCGACCATGCCGGCGCGGGCGCCCGCCTCGATGGACATGTTGCAGATGGTCATCCGGGCTTCCATGCTCAGGGCCCGGATGGCGGAGCCACGGTACTCCAGCACGTAGCCCTGGCCGCCGCCGGTTCCGATCTTGGCGATGACCGCCAGGATGATGTCCTTGGCGGTCACCCCCGGGCGCAGCGTTCCCTCGACGTTGATGGCCATGGTCTTGAACGGCTTCAGCGACAGCGTCTGGGTCGCCATGACGTGCTCAACTTCGGAGGTCCCGATGCCGAATGCCAGGGCACCGAAGGCACCGTGGGTGGAGGTATGCGAGTCGCCGCACACCACCGTCATGCCGGGCTGGGTGAGTCCCAACTGGGGACCCACCACGTGCACGATCCCCTGCTCGGCGTCCCCGAGCGAGTGCAGCCTGACCCCGAATTCACGGCAGTTGGTGCGCAGCGTCTCGATCTGGGTGCGGCTGGTCGGGTCGGCGATCGGCTTGTCGATATCCAGCGTGGGAGTGTTGTGGTCCTCGGTCGCGATGGTCAGGTCCGGGCGGCGCAGCCCGCGCCCCGCCAGGCGCAGGCCCTCGAAGGCCTGCGGCGACGTGACCTCGTGTACCAGGTGAAGGTCGATGTAGAGGAGGTCGGGCTGGCGCGCCGCGCCTTCACCGTCGCCGTGGCGCACCACGTGTGCATCCCAGACTTTTTCGGCGAGCGTCTTGCCCGCAGTGTTACCGGCCATGGCCAGATCTCCTCCATCAATACCAACGCAGGCTTTTTCTCCCGCCGGGAGGCCCGCACCAAGTGTGTGCTTTAACTCTTCCAGCGCGGCTGCCCGCCCGCCAGTCAATCGACTTGCATCTCATATATTGAGATGAGAGTATCAGCTTATGGACAATCCTAGCGGGGTCGGCGTCATCGACAAGGCGGCCATGGTGCTGGACACCTTGGAGGCCGGACCCACGTCCCTGGCCCAACTGGTGGCCGCCACCGGCCTGGCCCGGCCCACCGTCCACCGGCTCGCTTTGGCGCTGGTCCACCACCGGCTGGTCAGCCGGGACATGCAGGGCAGGTTTGTCCTGGGCAGCAGGCTGGTCGAACTGGCCGCGGCCGCCGGCGAAGACCGGCTCATAGCCGCCGCCGGCCCGGTGCTCATGAACCTCCGCGATGCCACGGGTGAGAGCGCCCAGGTCTTCCGCCGGCAGGGCGATTCGCGGGTATGCGTCGCCTCGGCCGAGCGGCCGATCGGATTGCGGGACACCATTCCGGTGGGGACACAGCTTTCGATGAAGGCCGGCTCCGCCGCGCAGGTGCTGTTGGCCTGGGAAGACCACGAGCGGCTGCTCGAAGGACTCCATGGGGCGCGTTTCACCCCGACGGTCCTCGCCGGCGTGCGTCGCCGCGGCTGGGGCCAGAGCCTGGGCGAACGCGAACCTGGCGTGGCGTCGGTTTCCGCCCCGGTCCGCGGTCCGTCCGGGCGGGTCATCGCCGCGGTTTCCATTTCCGGGCCGATCGAGCGGCTCACGCGGCAACCCGGCCGGCTGCATGCCGAGGTGGTCTGCAACGCGGCCGCCCAACTGACCGAAGCCCTGCGAAAGACCAACGACTAGCAGCGCTTCAGCCCCTGAAATGGTCCCATCCCCGAACCTGGACGGGGACGCCGTCGAGGGTCACCGTATCCTTCCCGCCGCCGACCACTCCGATGGCGGCGAACCCCGCCGGCAGGGTTTGTGCTGCGGGGAAGGTACACAGCAGGCCATGGTCTTCGCCGCCACCGAGGACCCAGTCGCTGGGCTCCGCCCCCACCAGGGCCGCTGCCTCGTCCAAGGGTGCGGCAAAGTGCCGCAACTGCGCCGACGCCAGGTCCACCGCGACACTGCTGGCGCGGGCCAACCGCGCCGCATCGCGGAGCAGGCCATCCGAGATGTCCATCATGGCGGTCGCGCCGGATTCGGCCGCAGCCGGGCCGGCGCTCAGCGGAGGCAGCGGCCGGGACTGGATTCCGGCGAGCTCCTGCAGCGGAGCCGGGGCCCCGTCGAAAACCGGGCTTTCGAGCAGCGCCAGTCCGGCCGCCGCGCGCCCCAGCGTGCCGGCCACCGCGACGGTGTCGCCGGGACGCGCGCCGCTGCGCAGGACCGGACTGCGGCCTTCGAGGTCCCCGGTAACGGCAGCCGTGACCACGATCGACTCGCCGCGGCCAAGATCACCGCCCACGACGGAGCACCGGCCCGCCCCCAGTTTCCGCAGGGCATCGGCCACGCCGTCGGCCAGGCTCTCGACCCATGCCACCGGCGTCGCACCGGGCAGGGTCAGGCTGATGACCAGTGACGTCGGCACGGCTCCCATGGCATTGATGTCCGAGAGGTTCTGCGCCACGGACTTCCATCCGACGTCGTAACCCGTCGTCCGGTACCCGGAGGGCCACACAAGCCGGAAGTCCTGATCCTGGACCAACGTATCGATGGAGATGACGGTGCGGGCATCGGGTGCCTCGATCACGGCAGCGTCATCGCCCGGCCCGACCGGGACGCGGGCGGGGCCGAGACGCGGGAAAATCCTTTCCAGAAGCGAGCCTTCGTCCAGATCGTTGACAGTCAGTTCAGCGGCCAATCTTTTGCGTTCTCCTTGTATCTCGTCTGCCGGGTCCATGGCCCCGCGGCTCCCGGGACGTCATTCGCCGGACGCCCTCAGCACTGCCTGCCTGAATGCCCGGTGCCGGGCCACCGCCTCTTCGACCGGCCGTACCACCCGCTCTTCCGCGACCCGCGCAACAGCGTCCCGGAGCCGCCGCCGCGCATTTGCGGCCCGGGCACGGGCCACGAACCGCGCGATCACGCCCGATGCCAGCGCCAGCACCACCCCGGCGAGGATCCCGGCGGCCAGCAACAAGGTCGGCACCGGGAAGCCTTCGACCGTTGGTGTCTCAGGGACCGCAAACTGCAGGTAGCCCAGCGCGGCGATGCCAAGGAGCCAGAGCGCTCCGGCCAAGGCGGCTGCGAGGGCGAGCCACTGGAGCAGGCCGAAAACCGGCCACCACCACGACGCACGGTCGGAGCGCAGGTCCGTGCCCACCAGGGCCTGGTCCAAGTCGTCCGGAAGCGTTTCCTCCGCGGATCGTGCCGCCCGGCGGATGGCCGCGCGCCAGGGGGCGGCGGCGCCTTCACCGGCGCGGTCGGCGAACTGACGGATGGCCTTGTCGGCCTGCGCCCGCTGGGCGGGGCCCGGGGCCGGCATGGACGAGCGGTTCAGCAGCGGATTCACGTCCTTGCGGTCGAGGTTGAGCCGCTTGAGCGGGTCGCGGCGCAGCTTTCCGAGCCAGCGGACCGCCGGCCATCCGGTCCGGGCATGCGCCCGCCGCCGGTAGGAGGCCCCCACGGCGTCGCTGATCGCTTCCACACCTGCCGCCTGCGCCAACTGCTCGGCCAACGTGTTCCTGGCCGCCTTGCTGACGCCTGCCGGCTCCGCCCCGGGTTCAACGGCCAGCGCCTGGGCCGCCTTCCTGACGTCGGCGAGCAGCCGCTCGGCCGCGGCCTGCCGCTTGTCGGCAAAGGCCGTGATGGCTGCCGTCAGCTCGGCAAGGCCGGTCCCAGTCGTCGCGGAGACGGGGTAGACATCCACCCGGGCGAGCCCGTCCCGCAGCAAAATCTCCCTCAGCGACCCCAGGACCGGTTGCAGCTGTCCCTCGGCCAGCCGGTCCACCTGGTTCAGCACCACCAGCGTCACCGCATCGTGGGAGGCCAACGGGCGCAAAAATCCCTGGTGCACGGCGGCATCGGCGTACTTCTGCGGATCGAGCACCCAGACCAGTACGTCGACCTGGCCGGCGAACCGTTGCACGATGGCGCGATGCTCGACCGCGGTGGAATCAAAGTCCGGCAGGTCCAGCAGGATCAGGCCGCCGTGCCCGGCGAACGATCCGTCGTCCACCACGTGCCGATTGGCTACCTGCAGCCAGTCCAGCAGCGGTTCGCTGCCGGCCGTTCCCCAAATTCCCGCCATTGCTTCGGACGTGGTGGGGCGGCGTGCCGCCACGGTGGCGTGGCGGGTGCCGGATACGGCGTTGAAGAGGGAGGACTTTCCGCTGCCGGTCGCACCGAAAAAGCCAACCACGGTGTGCTCGGCGGACAGGGAGCGGCGGGTGCTGGCCCGTTCCAGGACTTCGGTGACGGGTGCGAGTTCCGCTTCCGGCAGCACCCCGGCGGCGAGCTCGGCGGCCGTGTTCAAGGCATCCAGCCGTGTCTGCAGCAGGGAGGTCTCGGGCTGGCCCCGGTGGCGGCTCAATCCGGGGCTCCCGTGTCCGTCTTTGCCCCCAGCGCGTGCAGCCGCCCTTCCAGTGCGCGCATGGTCCCTGCATCCTCCACCTCGGGGATCCGCGCCAGGAAGCGCTCCGCTTCGGCGCGCATGAGCCTGCGCGTTCGCTCCTGCAGCTCGGCGCGGGCCTTGCGCGCCAGCCTGCGTACGGCGTCCTCGCCGAAGACCGCTTCCAGCAGCTTCTGGCCCACCACGGCCGTTCCGCCCGCCACGCCGATTTCCAAGCCGGTCAGCCCTCCGGTGGCCGCGAATATCACCACCATCAGCGCTACCCCGAGGCCGTTGACTCCGAAGGAGAGCATGCGCGCGGTGAAGCGCTTGCTCTCACCCTCGCTGCGGATCAGGTCCAGCAGGTCTGCCTGCCACGCCCGGATTTCGCGGGCTACCTCGTCCGCAAAGCCCGCGCTGGGAGTCGACAGGTCTTCGTGTCCGAGCAGGCCCTGCCCGGCCGGGTCTGTCCGCCAGCGCGCGTCGGCCTCCTCCGCGCCGGCGGCCGCCGCCTCGACGACGACGGCCTGCAGCCCGGACTCGATGGCTTCCTCGACTTCGACGGAGGGAGCGGGTTTGCCGGAAAAGAACGCGCCGATCCGGTCCCGCAGCAGGCCTATGCCGCTCTCGATACCCCGGAAGAATTCTCCGGTGCCGACAAAGTCCTGCCAGCGCGCCAACACCTCGCCCCGGAGGAGCGTTCCGTCCTCCGTGGCCGAGAGAGCCCGCGTGGTCGCCGCCTCGTAGGCGTCTTCCACGACCTTTCGCAGCCGCTGGCCGGCGGCATGCTGGTCGTTCGCGGCATCGGCGACCGAGCCGACCGTCGCGGCCAGTGAGCGCACTGCCCCGCCGAGGGTGCGCCGGGCGATGTCTGCGCGGCCGGAGGCGTCGGCGGCGAGTTCCTGGAGCCACTCCCGGAGGGGATCGACGGCGCCGGCCGGGAGCATGCCCCGTTCGTCCAGCCGGGACTCGAGGATGACAAACAGGCGGGCCGCGGCGAGACCCTGCCGCTGCAGCAGACCGGCCAGGTCGGCGCGGACTTCACGCTCAACTTCTTCCGGCACCCGGTCCAGGACGATCGCCACTTCGATGTCCCGCTGTGCGGCGTCCAGGAGCAGCGCCCACGGCACGGCGTCGGCGTACCGGTTGGCGGTGGTAACGAAAATCCACAGGTCGGCGGCGGCCAGCAGTTGTCCCGCCAGCCGCCGGTTCTCGTCGGCAATCGAATCGATATCCGGTGCATCGAGCAGCGCTATGCCCGCGGGAATGCTGTTGTGGGCGAGCAACACCAGCGAGGTTCCGGCAGGTTCGCCGGCCGGTTCCGGATTGGGGGCCTGCCTGTCGGCGGTGTCCGGCGCCGGCGTTCCGGTGATTCGGCTGAGGCCGGGCAGGATCCGCCGATCCGAAAACCATGCCGCGTCGCCCGGATGATGCAGCAGGACGGGTTGGCGTGTGGTGGGCCGGATCGCCCCGGCACGGGTGGCCGGAAAGCCCGCCACCGCGTTGACGAGCGTCGATTTCCCGGCGCCGGTGGATCCCCCCACGACGGCCAGCAGCGGGGCTTCCAGCGTGCGGTAGCGGGGCAGGATGTAGTCGTTCAACTGGGCAATGGCGGCGGCGACGGCTCCGCGGGCTGCGGCGGCACCGGGAACGTTTAGCGGCAACTGGACCGCTTCAAGCGCGCCCCGGCTTTGTTCCAGGAGCACGACGGCGTCCGCCGCTCCCCTGTCCTGGCCCTCGGGCAACCTGCTTGTCACGGTTCCTATCATGCCAGCAGGAGCCGCCAACCCTGCCACGGCGGGCCGTAGGCCTGGTTCTTCGGGGCATACAAAAAGCCGGTCCGGGACGGGATGTCCGGGACCGGCTGTTGGTGACCCCAGCGGGATTCGAACCCGCGTTACCGCCGTGAGAGGGCGGCGTACTAGGCCGCTATACGATGGGGCCGCATAGCTTGCACAGTTGAAGGCCTGCACTGCCTTGTCCTTGCGGACCGTGACCCCAGCGGGATTCGAACCCGCGTTACCGCCGTGAGAGGGCGGCGTACTAGGCCGCTATACGATGGGGCCGTAGGTTTGCGCGGAGTTTTCGCTCCACACAATCCAGTCCCCGCCGGAGCGGAGACTGTAGCGCTGGGATACCAGGACTCGAACCTAGAATGACGGTACCAGAAACCGTTGTGTTGCCAATTACACCATATCCCACTGGCACTTTCGGAGCCGGTGGAAACGGGCTTTTACCCATTCCCTGGCGCCTCAGCACGAGTAATTACTTTACCGGATGCCTGCTCGAAAGTGCAAAACGAGCAACGCGCGGCAGCCGGGCCGCGCGTCGCCCGGGGCACGCTCAGCCGCGGAAGGCTTTGATCCGCGCCAGGGAGGAGTCCTTGCCCAGGATCACCATGGACTCGAAAAGCGGCGGCGAAATCCGACGCCCGGAGACCGCGGTGCGCACCGGCCCGAAGGCCAGCCGGGGCTTCAGCCCCAGGCCCTCGACCAGGGCCGACCGCAGGGCCGCCTGGATGTTCTCTGCCGTCCACTCCTCGAGCGGCTCCAGCGCCGCCAGCGCGGCGTCCAGGGCTTCCGTCAGGTTCTCGGGCAGGCCCTTGCGCGCGTCGTCGGCGACCTCGATCTCGTCGTCGTTCTTGAAGAGGAATGCCACCATCTCCGGCGCCTCGCCCAGCAGGGTGATGCGCTCCTGGATCAGCGGTGCGGCGTCGGCCAGGATCATCTGCTCGCGTTCCGTCAACGACTCCCCGACCAGGCCGGCATGCTGCAGGTAGGGGATCAGCCGGAGCTTGAAGTCGCCGGGTTCAAGCAGTCGCACATGGGTCCCGTTGATCGCCTCGGCCTTCTTCAGGTCGAAGCGCGCCGGGTTCGCCAGCACATCGTGGATGTCGAAGGCCTCCACCATCTGGTCGATGGTGAAGATGTCCTCGTCGGCGGACAGCGACCAGCCCAGCAGCGAGAGGTAGTTGAGCAGGCCCTCCCGGATGAAACCGCGCTCCCGGTGCAGGAACAGGTTGGACTCGGGATCGCGCTTGGAAAGCTTCTTGTTGCCCTGGCCCATCACGTACGGGAGATGGCCGAACAACGGCATGTAGCGGGCCACGCCGATGTCCACCAGGGCCCGGTAGAGCGCGATCTGGCGAGGAGTCGAGGACAGCAGGTCCTCGCCGCGCAGAACGTGGGTGATGCCCATCAGTGCGTCGTCCACGGGGTTGACCAGGGTGTAGAGCGGCTTGCCGTTGGCGCGGACGACGGCGAAGTCCGGCACGCTGCCGGCCTTGAAGGTGATCTCCCCGCGCACCAGGTCCGTGAAGGTGATGTCCTCGTCCGGCATCCGCACGCGCAGCACCAGTTCGCGTCCCTCGGCCTTGAACGCGGCGATCTGGTCCTGCGTCAGGTCCCGGTCGAAGTTGTCGTAGCCCAGCTTGACGTCGCGGCCGGCGGCCTTGTGCCGGGCCTCGACTTCTTCCGGGGTGGAGTAGGACTCGTAGAGGTGGCCGGCCTCCTTCAGCTTCGCGATGACGCCCTGGTAGATGTCGCCGCGCTGGGACTGGCGGTACGGCTCATGCGGCCCGCCGACCTCCACGCCCTCGTCCCACGTGATGCCCAGCCACTTCAGCGCTTCCAGCAGCTGCTGATAGCTTTCCTCGCTGTCGCGGGCGGCGTCCGTGTCCTCGATCCGGAACACCATGGTGCCGCCCGTGTGCCGGGCGTAGGCCCAGTTGAACAGGGCGGTGCGGATCAGTCCGACGTGCGGCGTGCCCGTGGGAGACGGGCAGAAGCGCACACGGACGGGAGTTTCGTCGTCAACAGTGGGGATGGCAGCAGCAGTAGTCATGATGTGCTCCAGTTTAGTCTGCCAAGCGACTGCCGCTGGCCGGGCCGGAGGCCCGGCTACTTCTTGCGCGGCGTCTTCCGGCGCGAACCGGCGGTGTATCGGTAGAGGTAATAGAGCGCCAGCAGGATGCCGACCGCCAGGAACGTCCCCGCCAGCCAGTCCGGGCCGCCCCAGTAGTGGGTGGCCCGGGCCGCCACGGAAAACGTGGCCAGCGATCCGAGCGCAAAGACTCCGAAGGAGCGGCGGCGTGCCGGCATGGGATCAGCGGCGGGCGGTGTTGGACAGGGTGCCGATGCCCTCGATCTCGACCTCGTAGCGCTGGCCGGATTCGATGGTGCCGACGCCGGAGGGCGTGCCGGTCATGATGACGTCGCCGGGGAGCAGGGTGAAGGCCTGGGAGGCGTAGGACACCAGTTCCTTGACGCCCCAGATCATCTGGGAGGTATTGCCGTCCTGCTTCAGCTCGCCGTCGAGCCGGCCGCGGATGGCCAGGTCTTCGGTGTCCAGTTCGGTCTCGATCCACGGGCCGAGCGGGGCGGAGCCGTCGAATCCCTTGGCGCGGGCCCACTGGTTGTCGGTGCGCTGCGCGTCCCGGGCGGTCAGGTCGTTGCCGCAGGTGTAGCCGAAGACGACCTCGTCCACGCGCTCTACCGGGACGTCCTTGCAGATCCGGCCGATGATCACGCAGAGTTCGGCCTCGTAGGAGACTTCGTCGGAGAATTCGGGCAGGACCAGCGGCTCGTTCGGGCCGATGACGGAGGTGTTGGGCTTGAGGAACATCAGCGGGGCGGCCGGCGTTTCGTTGCCCATTTCCTGGATGTGGTCGGCGTAGTTGCGGCCGATGCCGATCACCTTGCTGCGCGGAATAATCGGGGCGAGCAGCCGCACGTCCTCGAGCTTGTGTTGGGCGCCGGTGGGCTGGATGCCGTTGAAGAACGGGTCGCCGGCGATGACGGTGATCTGTTCACTCCCCTCCTCGCCTTCGACGATGCCGTACTGGGGGTCGGATTCAAGGACAAACCGGGCTATGCGCATGGGTTTAGCCTACTGGTTTCCGGCCCGCGGATTTCAAACGGGACGAGCCCGAACCCGCACCGCTCAGCCGCGCAGGTACTCGAGCTGGGCGGCGACGGAGGATTCGGCGGCGAAGCGGACGGCGGGGTCGACGTCGGCGTAGACATAGTCGGTCACCGCGCCGATGGTCGCGTCGGCGCCGAGGTGCTCCAGGGCGGCGCGGATCTGGTCCAGGCGGAGCCGGCGGTGGCCCGCGTACTCGCGGCAGATGGCCGACAGGTCCGGGAGCGTGCCGCCGTGCGCGGGCAAGACCTTCGCCGGACCGAGGAGTTCCAGCCGGGCCAGCGAATCCAGGTACGGGCCGAGCCTGCCGTCGGGGTAGGCGATGATGGTGGTGCCGCGGCCCAGGATCGTGTCGCCGGTGAGCACCGAGCCGTGGGGGCCGTCGTCGGGAAGATGGAAGCTCACCGAATCCGCCGTGTGGCCCGGCGTGGCCAGCACCCGGATCTCGACGCCGGCCGCCCGAATCACCTCGCCGTCCCGCAGCGGTTCCGCGGCATAACAGAGCGCTTCGTCCAGGGCACGCACGGGGGCGCCGGTCAGTTCATGGAAGCGTTCGCTCGCCTCGGTGTGGTCGATGTGGTGGTGGGTGATCAGCACCAGTTCCACCTCCCCCGCCGCCGCCAGCTCAGCCAAGTGCTCCTCGTCCAGCGGCCCGGGATCGACTACTGCCACTCCCCCGTTCCCCGGGGCGGCGATCAGGTAGGACTGGGTGCCGTCCAGGCTCATCGGCCCCGGGTTGGGGGCCAGCCGGTACCGGGTCAGTTCACTGCTGCGGACAAGGGAGAGATTCTGTTCAGCGGTCACAGGATTCATCCTCGCACTCCCCGCCGCGCGCCGCAGGCCGGCGCCCCAAGAGGCATCCGCCGGAGTCCGCCGCCGCCGTCGTCATTCCCGCCGGGCCGGACGGCATCCGTCACACTCGCCCACACCGTCCGTCACACGTGCCGGGCCCGTACCGGTGGCTTGACCATGTTCGCTACGCTAGGCACCTGCAGTCCCGCCAACGGCGGCCGGACGAAGGCTGGGCGATGCGCGCATCTTCCCGGCCGGATGGGGGATCAGTGCTCGCGGAAGTCCACTCAGAGTACGACGTGCAGCTCGGCCGGGATGGGCTCCTGGTGCTGACTGTCCGGCGCGGCCTCACCGTCGGTGCCGAGCTCGCGCAGCACGTCGTCGACCACCTCTTCGACGTCGCCGGGGACCGGCAGGTAGCGGTGCTGCTGAAAATGGCCGGCGTGCGCTGGGTGACTCCGGAGGCGCGGCTGATCGCCGATACCTTCACGCCGTGCGTTGCCCTCGCGGTGCTCGGCAACGGGGCGGTCGATCGGGTGCTCGCCAGCTTCTTCGTACGGATTTTCGCGAAGGATGACTTCCCGACGGGATATTTCGACGACGAGGCCGAGGCGCGTCAGTGGCTGGCGACGCACGCCGGACGCCTTGCCGGGGTGGAGACGGAATAAGTCCGGGCTGCGGCCGGGTTGCCCTTGATGGAACCATTTGCAGCTGCAGGATAGGAAAACTTCATGGCGGATACCCAGAACACCACGTCCCTGGCCGATTTGCTGGCCGAATATGACGTGGCCGAGCACGACCATGCGGTGGCCGAGCGCAACAGCGGGATGCAGCACATCCATAACCACGCCAACGGGGACATTGTGTGGTTCCCCACCTGGCAGAAAAACCGCGAAACGACCGACTGGGAAACCGCCGTCCAGGAGTTCTCCGCCGAGCTCGAGGCCGCCGCCGCGGGCGGCGCGGATGCCGCCGAAGCCGCAGCCGCCCTGGCGTCCTCCCGGCTGCAGGCCCTGCTGGAACAGGCTGCCGAGGCCCCGGACGCCAATGTGTTTATCCGCGAGAACCTGGCCCGCTTCCTGTCTGAGACCTGGGCCCTCGGCGACGCCTACGCGCTGAAGAGCGGGAAGAAACTCCCGGGGACGGCGGCGCCGGCCGGCATTTTCGCTTCGTTCCCGTACGAGGTCTACGCGCGGGACGGCGGCAGCTTCGCCACCGCCCTGTGGAACGACCTGGTGGATGCCCGCAAGAACCGGATCGCCGCCGAAGAGGCCGAGCGCAAAGCGCTCAAGCCCGTCTCCAAGAAGGCTCGGAAGGCCGCAGAGCGCAAGGCAGCCGCCCGGAAGGGTTAGCCGCAGCACCTTCCGGCGCTCCCCGGGGGTACGCCGGAAGGTGGGCGGGCCCGGAAGGAAGGGGGGCGGGCGCCGGAAGGCGTGCCCCGCCGTCGTGGTCCTGCGTCAGAGGAACAACAGGATCAGGACCACCAGCGGCAGGACCGACTGGGCCAGCGCACTCTGCCACAGGCGGCGTTCCGAAAACCAGAGCACGGCCCCGAGGATCACGTGGGCGATGCAGGTGAAGACGATGATGGTCTCGCCGGTGGCCGGGCGGCCGCCGGCGGCGATGATCACGCCCGCGAGGGCGCCCAGCCCCCAGACCATGTTGTAGAAGCCCACGTTAATGGTCCACAGCCGCACGGCGCCCACGTCCTCCGGTCGGATGAGGAACAACCGGTGGAAGCGCTGGTCGCGGTAGAAGTAGGCCTCCGCCGCGCCAACGGCAATCAGCATCACTCCGAAGAGCGCCGCCAGGACGTACGCCGCCACCGTCATGGACCCAGTGTGGCCCGGCCGGGGCCCGAACGGAAGCGGCGGTCAGGCCAGGCCGGCGGTCAGGTCAGGCCAGGCGGGTGAGCCAGCCCCGCGAGTCCTCCACGGCGCCTGTCTGGATGCCCAGCAACTCCTGGCGGATGGACATGGACACGTCGCCGGACCCGGCGCTCGGCGAGGCGATGCTCCAGCCGTCGGCCTTCAATTCGCCGATCGGGGTGATCACCGCGGCGGTGCCGCAGGCGAAGGCTTCGGTGATGTCCCCCGCCGCCACGCCGTCGCGCCATTCGTCGATGGTGATCTTGCGCTCCTGCACGTCCAGGCCGCGGTCCTTGGCCAGCTCGATCACCGAGGAACGGGTGACGCCGTGCAGGATGTGGCCGTTCAGCTCCGGAGTGACCAGGCTGCCGTCCTTGAACACGAAGAACACGTTCATCCCGCCGAGTTCTTCGATGGCATTGTCGTTGAATTTGTCCAGGAACAGCACCTGCTGGCAGCCGTTGGCTTCGGCTTCCAGCTGCGCGGCCAGGGACGCGGCGTAGTTGCCGCCGCACTTGGCCTCCCCGGTGCCGCCCTCGCCGGCGCGGGAGTAGCGCTCGGAGAGCCAGATGGACACCGGCTTGAGCTCGCCGCCGAAGTAGTTCCCGGCCGGCGAGGCGATCACGCGGTAGGACACTTCGTGGGCGGGGCGCACGCCCAGGAACGCCTCGGTGGCGATCATGAACGGACGCAGGTACAGCGCTTCGCCGTCGCCGGAGGGCACCCACGCCTTGTCGGTGGTGACCAGCTGGCGCAGGGACTCGATGAAGGTTTCCTCCGGCAGCTCAGGAAGGGCCAGCCGGCGCGCCGAGGTGTTCAGGCGGGCGGCGTTGGCCTCGGCCCGGAAGGTCCAGACGGACCCGTCGTCGTGCTGGTAGGCCTTCAGACCCTCGAAGATCTCCTGGCCGTAGTGCAGCACCGCGGCGGCAGGATCCATCATGATGGGTCCGTACGGCTCGATCCGCGCATTCGACCAGCTGCCCGTGCCGTCGGCGTCGACCTTGTAGTCGACGACGGCCGTGTGGTCCGTGAAGTGCTTGCCGAAGCCCGGGTTCGCCAAGATGGCGGCGCGCTCCTCGGCGCTCTTCGGACGCTCCGAGAGCTGCTGGGTGAATTCGAGGGGTTCAGTCATGGTTCCTCCGCGGTGAGGGCACGCCCTTGTGCGTCAAATAATGATTCTGGTTAGTAACCGTTAACTACCCTACTGCCAAAGCGGCGGTGATCGCATCGCCGATTTCCGCAGTGGTGCGGGAGGCACTCCCCCGGGTTGCGACGTCGTGCTCCACCGCCTGCTGCACGCGGGCGGCCGCGTCGGCGAGGCCCAGGTGCTCCAGCAGCAGGGCCACGGACAGGATGGCCGCCGTGGGGTCGGCCTTCTGCTGGCCGGCGATGTCCGGCGCGGAGCCGTGAACCGGCTCGAACATGGACGGAGCGGTGCGGTCCATGTTGATATTCCCGGACGCCGCCAGGCCGATGCCGCCGGTGATGGCGGCGGCCAGGTCGGTGATGATGTCGCCGAACAGGTTGTCTGTGACGATCACGTCGAAGCGGGCCGGGTCCGTGACCATGAAGATGGTGGCCGCGTCGATGTGCAGGTAGTCGGCGGCAACGTCCGGGAACTCGGCGCCGACCGTCTCCACGGTGCGCCGCCACAGGTGCCCGGCGTGGACCAGCACGTTGTGCTTGTGCACCAGGGTGAGCTTCTTGCGGCGGCCGGACGCGCGGCGGAAGGCATCGCGGACCACGCGCTCCACGCCGTGGGCGGTGTTGACCGAGACCTCGGTGGCGATTTCATGCGGGGTGCCCACGCGCAGCGCGCCGCCGTTGCCCACGTAGGGCCCTTCGGTTCCTTCGCGGACGACGACGAAGTCCACCTCGCCCGGGTTTGCCAGCGGGCTGGGGACGCCGGGCAGCAGCTTCGCCGGGCGCAGGTTCACGTAGTGGTCGAGGGAGAAGCGCAGCTTGAGCAGCATCTCCCGCTCGATGACGCCGGACGGAATCCGGGTGTCGCCGGGGGCGGCGCCGACGGCGCCGAAGAGGATCGCGTCATGCTTGCGGAGCCGCTCCAGCGTCTCCTCGGGCAGGGTCTCGCCGGTGGCCAGCCAGTGCTCGGCGCCCAGCGGGTACTCGGTCAGGTCGAAGGTGGCGCCGCCGTCGGCAGTGGCCGCCGTGAGGACCTTTACCGCCTCCGCCACGACCTCCGGTCCGATGCCATCGCCGGGAATGACTGCCAGGGAGAATGCCTTTGCTGCTGCGCTCATGGCTTCAAGTTTAGGAAACCATTCCACATTCTGGGCAAACCGTCCCAAAATGTGAACACCTGAGGGTTTTATGCAGCAAGGGTGGCGACTCAAAGGTGGAACTGCGCGATGGCAACCTTTCGGCTCCGCCCTCGGCCGCGGCCGACCGGAGGGCGCCTTTCCCATCAACTGCCATGCCAGGACAAGCACCACCGGCACATGCTGCTGCGCCCTCTCCGGGCCTTGCCAAAGATTAATAAGCATGCTTAGGTTAAATCGTTAAGGGCCGCACGGATCACGCTCAACACGGGCGTCCGTACCCTCCAAAAGACATCGATCGAGAAGGAGATACCATGCTCGCCCAAGAACAACTCAACAACCTGCTCAGCCGCGGCGGAAACGTCGTTTCGACTGACGGAGACAAAATCGGCTCCATCGGCCAGGTCTACGCCGATGATGACAGCGGCCGCCCCACGTGGGTGACGGCCAAGACCGGCCTGTTCGGCTCCTCCGAAACCTTCGTCCCGCTCGAAGCGGCCCGCGTGGAGGGTGACGACATTGTGGTCCCCTACACCAAGGACCAGATCAAGGACGCCCCGCGGGTCGACGTGGACGGCTACCTGGAGCCCGCAGAGGAGGACCGGCTCTACGCGCACTATCAGCTGGGCGGCGGCGGACGGACTTACACCGACGCCACGACCGGCCGGGATACCGACTACACCGCTGCCGGCACGGGCACCGGCACTACCGGGCAGTACGGCACCGACGATACCCGCGGCACGTACACCGGGGACGCCCCGGGCACGGTGGGCCGGGACACCTCCGGTCCCACTACCGACGACGCCATGACCCGCTCCGAGGAGCGCCTGCATGTCGGTACCGAGAAGCAGGCGACGGGCCGGGCCAGGCTGCGCAAGTACGTCACCACCGAGAATGTCACCCAGACCGTGCCGGTCCAGCGCGAGGAAGTCCGCATCGAACGCGAACCGATCACCGATGCCAACCGCGGCGACGCCATGTCCGGCCCGGACCTGAGCGACGAGGAACACGAGGTCACGCTCCACGAGGAACGGCCCGTCGTGGAGAAGGAGACCGTCCCGGTCGAACGGGTCCGGCTTGAGAAGGACACCGTCACCGACGAGGTCAGGGTCGACGAAGAAGTGCGTAAGGAACGCATCGAGACCGACGGCACAGACACCGACACCCGCCGCTAGCGGGGGCTGGCCGACGCGAAAGGCCGGGGCAGGGAGCATTCCCGCCCCGGCCTTTCGCTCGCCCCGGCATGGCGGGTGGCCAGGGCCGCCTAAAGATCGCCGTCAGCGAAGGAATCGAAGATTTTGCGCGTCTTGGCATCCATGGGCAGCATGTACTGACCGTCCGCGCTGTAGCCGAAGCCGGGCTCGGGGACTTGGTGCCCGACCTTGGCCGGCTTGGTCTTGTAGACCCAGGCACCGAGCGTCAGCGCCTGCTCCGCGCTCAGGTTGGTCTCTACCAGCGGATCGGCGGCGGTGAGCAGGTCGACCAGCCCGGCCGGTCCGCTCATCTTGGCCATGGCGGCGAATCCGAGCAACAGCACCCCCTGGTGCGCGGAGCGGCCGAAGTCGCCGTTGCGCAGGGTTTTCCGCTCCCGGGCGTAGTCCAGCGCCGTCTCACCGTCGAGCTTGCTCTTTCCCGCCTTGACGTCCAGCACCGGGATCGGGGCGTCAATGGTGACGCCGCCGATTTCATCCACCAGGTCCTCGAACTGCCTGAAACCGGTGAGGATGTAGCCCTCCACCTTCAGGCCGGTCACGTCCGCCACGACCTTCTGCTGCGCCTTGGGTCCGCCCCGCATCATGGCCGCGTTGATCTTCGCCTGGCCGCCGCCTGGCATGTCCACCCAGAGATCCCGCGGGATGCCCAGGATGCCGCCTCCGCCCTTGCCGTCCACGCCGATTACCTGGAGGGCGTCGGCGCGGGCTTCGCGAACCTTCTCGCCCTTGCTCTTCTGGGCGTCGGAGCCTATGAGCAGGACGTGGCGCTTGCCGCCCAGAACCGTCTTGTTCACGTCGAGCGAGGGCCACCAGCCGCCCACCGCCGTCCACGTTCCGTCCTTGTCTACGGCAAGGGTCACGTCGTCGCCGGAGGTCAGGACGGCCATGTCCTGCCCGTTCCATTCACCGGTCGCGGCCTTGACGGTGGTTTTGGCTTCGACCGGAGTCCGGCCGGCGAGCGCACCGGCAGCCAGCTTGTTGGCAGCCACGTCGCCGCCCTCGTAGATGGCCGTCGCCAGCTCCGCCAGGGGTTCGGGCATCTCGCCGGTCTCCACCATGCTGGGGCTGGGAGTTGCCGAATGCAGCGGACGGGGCTGCTCGGCCTTCGGCGCGCAGCCGGTCAGCAGGAGAAGGGATACGAGCGGGAGCGCTGCGAGGCGGGCAAGTTTCATGGCTTTATGTTCCCGCTTACCCGGCCGCTGTGCAAAGGTTTCACCGCGGGACGTCTGTGCGCCGGCCGAGACAGCCCTTCCCGTCGGACCGATGTTCTCCTCAAGGGGGGCGTCAGCGGGTGCCCTTCCCACCGCCGCGGCTCGCCCGTGGGAGGGTACCTGCCCGCTGCCATCGGGCCCCGGCCCGTGGCGGGACCAGCCCGGGCGCCCCCTTCTCCGGCATGCGCCGGCGGGCACTACCTGGCCCATTCGGTCTGCATTTCCGCGACGGGGTGGATGTTCACCATCCTGACGCCGTCCCCGGTGGTGGCCGTGAACTCGTGCCAGGCGTACGCCGGGATGACGATCACCGTTTCCGCGCCCGCATGGCCGGACTGGCCGTCGATCGTGAAGTCGATCTCGCCGTCGAGCAGTACGAAGATTTCCTCATAGGGATGGCGGTGGCGTTCGGCACCGCGCGAGTTCACGAAGAAGGATGCGTGGGCGCCGTGTTCGCTGCCACGGAAGACGGCGGCTCCCGAGGCGGGACGCAGGCTGGCAAGGGACAGGGCTTTGTAGGTCATCGGAGCGGCCTTCCGGTCAGCGGGTAGCCGACACTCTACCGACTGCCCGCCGGCGGTCCCAGGGGAACGGCGATCCAGCCGTTCGCTTCCCCGGCGGCCGCCACGGCGGAGACATCGGCAGGGCCTGATGCTACGTTGGCGGGACAGAGCAGTGCAGAGCGCCGTGTGGACGGAGGAAAGGCATGAGCGGTTCCACCACAACCGAAAAACAACCGGAGCTGAAACGGGCCATAGGACCCAAACTCCTGCTCCTGTTCATCGTGGGTGACATCCTGGGCACGGGCGTCTACGCGCTGACCGGACAGGTGGCCGGCGAGGTGGGCGGCGCGGCGTGGGCCCCGCTGCTGCTCGCGTTCGTCGTGGCCACCATCACCGCGTTCTCCTACCTGGAGCTCGTCACCAAGTACCCGCAGGCAGCCGGGGCCGCACTGTACACGCACAAGGCCTTCGGCGTCCATTTCCTCACCTTCCTGGTGACGTTCGCCGTGCTCAGTTCCGGCATCACCTCCGCCTCCACCGCCGCCAAGTTCCTGGGTGAGAACTTCATCGCCGGGTTCAACCTGGACTGGAACCAGACCGGCGTGACCTGGGTGGCGATCGTCTTCATGGCGGTCCTGGCGGGAATCAACTTCCGCGGCGTCAGCGAGTCGGTGAAGTTCAACGTGGTCCTGACGGTAGTGGAGTTCACCGGCCTGCTGATCGTGATCTTCATCGGCTTCTGGGCCATGAGCCAGGGCAATGTCGACTTCAGCCGGGTCATGGTGTTCGAGACCTCGGAGGACAAGGGCGTCTTCCTGGCCATCACCGCCGCCACCTCCCTGGCGTTCTTCTCCTTCGTGGGCTTCGAGGACTCGGTGAACATGGCCGAAGAGACCAAGGACCCGGTCACCACCTTCCCCAAGGTCATGCTCACGGGCCTGGGCATCACCGTGATCGTGTACGTGTTGGTGTCCATCACCGCGGTGGCCATCGTGCCGATCGGGCAGCTGTCGGAAAGCCCGACGCCGCTGCTGGAAGTCGTGTCGGTCGGCGCGCCGGGGTTCCCGGTGGACGTCATCTATCCGTTCCTGTCCATGTTCGCCGTGGCGAACACCGCGCTGATCAACATGCTGATGGCCAGCCGCCTGCTCTACGGCATGGCCCGCCAGGACGTGCTGCCGCGGTTCCTGGGCAAGGTCCACCCCAACCGCCGCTCGCCCTGGGCCTCCATCATCTTCACCACGCTCATTGCGTTCGTCTTGATCTTCGTGGTCACCAACCTGATGGGCACCGACACCGTCGCCGCGCTGGGCGGCACCACTGCCCTGCTGCTGCTGGGCGTCTTCACGATCGTGAACCTGGCGGTGCTGGTCCTGCGCCGCAAACCGGTCGACCGCAAACATTTCCGGACCCCCACCGTGCTGCCCTACCTCGGGATGGCCACCTGCCTCTTCCTGGTGGGCCCGTGGGCGCAGGATCCGATCGAATACCAGATTGCCGGCCTGCTGATCGGCCTCGGCCTAGTGCTGTGGCTGCTCACCTGGCTCTGGAACCGCGGCGCGTACGGCAGGAAGACGAGGTTCCGCAGCCCGGAGGAACTGGGCGGTTGACGGGACCGGGCGTACGGAGCGAACCGGGTGACTCATCGCACCGGCGATCGTCCGAAGCCGCCGATTGACGGAGCCCGGGCGATTGACCCGGGGCATGGGTGGGTAAGGACAGTGAAACAACGACGGCGGAGGCCGTCCGCGTGACGACGACGCCGGCAGCCTTCTTTGAACGGCCGCGGGCGTGAAGAGTGCCAGCAGGAAGGAAGACCATGGCCGCCAAAAAACACCGGACCGGGACACTGGACCAGGAGAACCTCGCCGCCTATCTGGACTACCACCTGCTGGGTTCGGCTGCGGGCGTGCAGCTGTTCGACGCCGTCCGCCAGTCGTGGGCGGGAACACCGGAGGAGGCCGAGTTCCGGAAGCTGCGCGACGAGGTGTCCGCGGAGCGCAAGGAATTGAAGGCCCTGCACCGCAGCTTCGGTTACCGGCGCAACAAGCTCAAGCAGCTCGGCTCGATGGCCGGCGCCATTGCCAGCAAGGTGAACCCGCTCAACCCCACGCGCGCTTCGGGCGGGGTGGGCGCCCAACTGGAACTCGAATCACTGATGTCCGCCCTGCGCGGCAAGCAGTGCATGTGGCAGGTCCTGACCGTTCTGGCGCCCAGGGACCACCGGCTGGACGCCACCCGCTTCCAGGAACTCGAGGCCCAGGCTGCGGACCAGCAGAGACGGGTGGAGCGGATCATGGCCGCGACCGCGGCCCGGCGCTTCCAGCCGGGCGGGTAGGGCCAACCGGCCGGGGGCCGGACAGCCGGGCGGCTAGGCTACCCGGCAGCCGCTTCCAGCCGCGCGGGAAGGGCTACCCAGCAGGCCACCCGGCAGGCGCTTCCTGCCTAGCGGCTAGGGCTACCCGCCAGGCGCTTCCTGCGGCACGACGATCAGCTAGCCGGCCGGTTCTTCGTACTTCGGGAAGATCGGCGTGGGCGCCGGCAGCGGGGTGCCCGGCACCAAAGCCGTGCCGATGGCAGCGAAGTCGCGGGCGCCGCCGTCGTCCTGTCCCAGCACGTCCAGCAGCTTGCCGGCCGCGGCGGGCATGACCGGCTGGACCAGGATGGAGACGATGCGCAGCACCTCGAGCGTCACGTAGAGCACGGTGTTCATCCGCTCCACATCCGTCTTGCGCAGCACCCACGGAGCCTGCTCCGCGAAGTACGCGTTGGTGTCGCCGAGCACGGTCCAGATGGCTTCGAGCGACCCGTGGAAATCCTGGACCTCATAGGCCGCCCGGGACTTCTCGAGGAGGCGCTCGGCGCGGGCCAGCAGTTCATGGTCCTCGGCGGCGAGCGTCGCGGGCTGCGGGACCTTGCCCTCGCAGTTCTTCGCCACCATGGACAGCGACCGCTGGGCGAGGTTGCCCAGGTTGTTGGCCAGGTCCGCGTTCATCCGGCCGACCACGGCATCGTGGTTGTAGGAGCCGTCGGCGCCGAAAGGAACCTCGCGCAGCAGGAAGAAGCGCACCTGGTCCAGGCCGTACTGCGCCACCCATTCGGCGGGAGCGACCACGTTGCCCAGCGACTTGGACATCTTCACGCCGTTGTTGTTCAGGAAGCCGTGGATCATGACGCGCTTGGGCAGTTCCAGGCCGGCCGACATCAGGAAGGCGGGCCAGTAGACGGCGTGGAAGCGGGAGATGTCCTTGCCGATCACGTGGACGTCGGCCGGCCAGAACTTCTTGAACGACTCCGACTCCGTGTCCGGGTAGCCGACGCCGGTGAGGTAGTTGGTCAGGGCGTCGACCCAGACGTACATGACGTGCTTGTCGTTGCCCGGCACCGGCACGCCCCAGTCGAAGGTGGTCCGGGAAATCGACAGGTCCTCCAGGCCGCCCTTGACGAAGCTGATGACCTCGTTGAAGCGGCTGCGCGGGGCACCGAAATCGGGGTGGTCTTCGTAGAGCTTGAGCAGTTTGTCCTGGTAGTTGGAGAGCCGGAAGAAGTAGCTCTCCTCCTCGGTCCAGGTCAGTTCGGTGTCGGTCTGGACGGAGTAGCGCTTGCCGTCGTCGCGGAGCTCGGTCTCGTCCTCGGCGTAGTAGGCCTCGTCGCGGACCGAGTACCAGCCCTCGTACTTGCCCAGGTAGATGTCCCCGGCCTCTTCCATCTTCTTCCAGATGGCCTGGGAAGCGGCGTAGTGGTCGGCGTCGGTGGTGCGGATGAACCGGTCGTAGGAGATCTCCAGGACCTGGTGGGCCGACTTGTAGGCCGCGGTGTTCCGGTCCACCAATTCCTTCGGGGTCATGCCCTCCTTGGCGGCGGTCTGGGCAATCTTCATGCCGTGCTCGTCCGTGCCCGTCAGGAACATGACGTCGTAGCCGTCCAGGCGCTTGAAGCGGGCCATCGCGTCGGTCGCAATGTACTCGTAGGCATGGCCGATATGCGGCACGCCGTTGGGATACGTGATGGCCGTGGTGATGTAGAACGGTGGCTTGGGCTCGGATGCGGTCACCCTATGAAATTACCCTCTGCGTTCGGCGGTGTCGAAATGTGCCGGGAAGGATGGCGGTATGCAGCGCGGGCAGGGTGGTTAGGACACCGGTACGTCGTGATCACCGCCGGCGTTGCCGCCGACACCGGAAGAGCCGCCCCGGGAAGGAGCGCCGCCGTCGTGCTTTGTCCACAGATAAGGCCGCCGGGATCGACGGCGGGCGGGACGTGGGACACGTTGGTTCGATGGACGAACTCATCGGCAGTCTCGGGCAGACATGCCGCATTGACCGAATCGTCACCTACCGGGAACTGCGCGAACTCGGGATCGAGGAACGCCAGATCACTGCCGCCGTGCGCCGCAGGATCCTGCGCCGCCTGCGGCGCGGCATCTACGTCTCGGAGGAATACTGGCGGGCGCAGAAACCGTGGGACCAGCAGGTGCTGATGATTAAAGCCCACCACGCGGCTTCCGACGGCAACCTTGTTTACAGCCATGCTTCGGCCGCACGGCTGTGGGGCCTGCACATCTGGAACGCGCCGCCTGAAATCCATGTGATCCAGCGCGGCCGCCGTGGCGAGAAGTCCGCTGGCACCGGGGTGGTGCGGCACACCCATCAGGTGCCGGACCGAGACGTGCGGATTCTGGACGGGGGCATCCGCGTAACATCCCGTGAGCGGACGGTACTGGACTGCGCGCGGGCGCTGCCGTTCGAACCGGCCGTGGTCATCGCCGATTCGGCCCTCCAGCTCGGTACGAGCCTCGAACGGATGCATGAATTGGCAGACGCTGCCCCCAGATCACGCTTCCTGACACGCGTCCGGCAAGTGCTCGACACCGTCGATGGGCGGTCCGAATCGCCGGGTGAGACCAGATTGCGGCTGAAACTGCGCAGTTGGAACTTCCCGCCGCCGGTACTTCAACACGAGATCAGGACGGCGGAGGGCACTTACCGCGCTGACTTCGCTTGGCCGGGACTGAAGCTCATCTTCGAGTTCGACGGCGACAGCAAGTACCGCGCCTATCACCCCACGGACCAAGTGATTCTGGACGAGCGGAAGCGGGAGACTCGTTTGATGGAAGACGGCTGGACGATCGTCCGTGTCCGATGGAGCCATCTCGACGACGATGATGCGCTCAGGCAGCGTTTGGTCCGGAAGTACAACGAGGCGTTTCGCAAGGCCTCAGGCCAGACGGCGTGAGCGGACGCCATCCACCAGATCCCCCTTTGACTGCCAGATCAGGGGCTATAACCGGTGATCTGGACGCTGACCCCTGACCTCGTTTCCAGATCAGGGGCTATAACCGGTGATCTGGACGCTGACCCCTGACCTCGTCTCCAGATCAGGGGCCGTGAGCGCCTAGTTCATCCGGGTGCTGCTGTCCGCGGCCTTGATCAGTTCCTGGTCGTGGGACGCCACGAGCACGGCAATGCCGTCCTTGGTCGTGTCCTTCAGGATGTGGATGATCTTGTTGGCCTGTTCGCGGTCCAGGTTGGCGGTGGGCTCGTCCACGACCAGGACCTTGGTGCCCAGGATCAGCGCCCGGGCGATGGCCACCCGCTGGCGTTCACCGCCGGAGAGCTGGCCCGGACGGTGGCGCATGCGGCGGCCCAGCCCGACCAGGTCCAGCAGGTCCTTGGCCATCTCGGTGCGCTCTTCCACCTTGCCGTCGGGCACGGCCGGCAGCAGGACGTTCTCCAGCGCGCTCATGCCGTCGATCAGCGCGCCGCCCTGGTCCACGTAGCCGATCAGGGCCCGGCGGCGGTCGGAGATCTCGTCGTCGTCCATGGCGCTGAGGGCATCGCCCTGCCAGAACACCTCGCCAGCCGTGGGCTGCTGCAGCCCGGCGGCCACGGTGAGGATGCTGGTCTTGCCGGAGCCGCTGCGGCCGGCCAGGCAGTGCATGGTGCCGGCTTCCAGGCCGAGGTCGAAGTCGTCGGCAATCACGAGCGGCTCGGCACCGCCGTCGTATCGGATGGTGATGCCTCGCAGCTCCACCGGCATGGCATGGTCGGCGGTGCGCTCCTTGGTGGCGGCGCGGGTCAGGGGTTCTTCGATCATTTCCGGGTCCTTGTCATCAAAACAAACCAGAGGAGCACGGCCGCGATGCCAGCGGCAGCGGCCCACACCGCGGTATGCGGTGCAATAAACAGGGCGGTCACGACGGCGCCGATGACGGCCAGCGGCAGGGCGACGGCGGCGGTTATGCCGGCCTCGCCGCGGCGGGCCTGCAGCAGCAGCGTGGGCGTCCAGCCCATGGCGCCGAGGATGGCAAACTGTTCGCGCTTGCGGCGCGCCTCGAACCGGGTGGTCATCAGCGCCAGCAGCAGCGCCGTGACCACGCCGAGCAGCGCCAGCGCGATGTTCAGGCCGCTCAGCTGTGCGGCGGCCAGCGAACCGAGCGCCGTGCTGCCGGCTGCCCGCGGAATGTCGGCCAGCACCGCCATCAGGGCTCCGGCCGCGGCGCCGAGCACCGCGACGCCCAACGCGATGGCCACGGTGTTGAACCGGTTGGTGCTCAGCTGGCGGGCGGCGAACTGCAGCGGGGTCTTCACCGACGGCACGCCGGCCGCCCCGGACGGTTCGACGTCCTTCGCCGGATGCGGCTTGAGCATGGCGGCGGAGATGAAGGCGGAGGCACCGTAGACGACCAGCGCGATCAGCGACACCCACAGCGTCACGGCGCTGCGGCTGATGGCGCTGGCCACGACGGCCACCACCAGCACGGCGACGCCGCCGACCAGCAGCTCGTTCAGGAACCAGGAGCGGATGCGCCGCCGGTTCCAGCCCATCGCCCGCAGCGTCACGGCTTCGGTCCGGCGGGAGCGGGTGAAGGCGACGGCGCTGGCGGCGGTCAACAGGGCCGCGCCGCCGACGGTCAGGGCCAGCAGCGCCGCGCTGGAGGCACTCAGGGCGCCCTGCACCTCGCCGGCCGCGCCCTGGCGGACCCAGGACTGCTGCACGGTGCCGAGGTCGCTGACCGTGCCGGAGGCGTCCTTGTAGTAGTCCGGCACGTAGATGGACACGTCTTCGCGGGCCGAGCCGGCCACCACCTGGGTCTGCAGGCCGAGGTCCTCGATCGCGGCGGCCACGGCGTTGATCTGGTCTTCCGCGTCGGCCCACGAGCCGGCGGCGTCGACGCGGACTCGGACCGCGTCGATGACCGGCTCCTCGGCGCTCGTGCCGCGGACGGCGGCCAGTCCGGCGAAGTCGGTGATCGCGCCCGCGGACTGCACGGACAGGCCGGCGCCGCTGAGGCCCGGCTTCATCACGGTGTCGTCGACGTTGTTGCCCTCGGCGTCTTTGGTGATGGTCACCGGCGTCGGGTCGTACCCGCCCAACGGCAGGTAGTTCACGTCGCCGGCGGCCTCGCGCACGGCGGACGCGTCGAAGGTGCCGTAGACGAAGGGCAGCGGAGTGGCGGATTCGCCGCCGGAATCCACGGTGCTGCGGTAGGACTGCTCTTCCACCGGTTCCCGCTGGCTCTGGTCCGGTTCCAGCTGCCACTGGAGGGTCTTCTCCGGCAGCTTGTTGACCTGGATCCAACCCTGCGGCGTGGCGGTCTGCTCCGCGCTCCCGTCGCTGGCGGCGTCCCCGGCGGTGAACTCCGGGTTGGACATGAAGTCCGTGGTCCACACCGGCGGCTGGTGCAGGCCGGCGACCATCTGGACGCCGCCGGAGCCCAGCAGGTAGTTGTAGTCCTCGCCGCCGGGCCAGCGCAGCTGGAAGGGCTTGCTGGAGGCGAAGGGCAGGTAGCCCTCCCCCAGCTCCTTGCTGACGGTGCCGACCTCCGAAACGGTGTTGCCGGCGTCGTCCAGTTCTTCGATGGTGACCGAGTAGGTCAGGTCGAGATCGGTGCCGGAGCGGACCACCATGGGGATGACCTGGGATTCCTCGTCCAGCGTGCCGGCTTCCACCGCGTTCTGGTACTGGACGAAGAACGGGCTCCAGAACTCGAACGGGTGCCCGTCGATGGCGGCGCCTTCGCCGCCCTCGGAGAACATGCCCATGCCGAACTGCGAGGAGAAGTGCTGGCCCAGTTCCTGGGCGTTGCGGTCGGTCGGTTCCGGTGCCTGCTTGAGCGGGGCCAGGAAGTCGCCGGCCTCGCCGAGCAGCGCGGATTCGGCCGCCGGGTCCACGGCAACCACCGTCTCGGTGATCTGCGGGAGCATGGGCAGCGCGATGGTGGTGTCGAAATCGCCGTGCATGCTGCCGCCGGCCGGGTCCGGGAACTTGATGCCGGTTTCGCCCTTGGGGGCCACGGTGCGCAGGCTGGTGCCGCCGGGAACTTTCAGCTCCTCCAGCTTCGCCTGGCCCAGGGAACCCTCGGCGGCTGTTTCAAAGAGGACGGTGTCCGTCAGGCCGTCGGAGCTGACGGCCTTGGCGGTGATGCGGTAGTTCGTCGGTTCTTCGTTGAAGACGGAATCCGGCGCCGGCCACTCTTCCTTCGGCACGGCGTCCTTGATGCCCTGGCCCTTGAGGTACTGCTCGATGTTCGGGTTGTAGCCGACGTAATCGGTGGCCTTCAGCTGCGGGAACTCGATGTCCTGGACCACCTTGGACACGAGCGAAATCGGGGCGGCGACGGAGACGCCGTCGATCCCCCGGACCTGCTCCAGATCCGACGCGGCGATGCCGCCGTTGCCGCTGAGGAAGTCCGGCTGGCGCAGTTCGTCGCCCGCGGTGCCCTCGGGCAGGACCAGGATGTCGTACACGCCGCGGGTGTTGGCGTCGACGATCCGGGTCAGCGATGCCTGTGCCCGGCCCTGGACGAAAATGGAAAGGACCATTGCCGCGATCAGGACGGCGACCGTCACCACGAGCGAACGGCTGCGCATGAAGCGTGACGCAGCGTTGAACCGGATTTCCACAGAATCACTCCATACGGCAGCAAAAAGGCCAGAGGTCGAATTGACCCGACGTTAAGGTTCTCACGAGGTGAGCGCAGGCGAGGAATCGACCCGCGGGTCTGCGTAAAGCCCGCCCGGCCCCGGGGGAACAGCAGGGACCGGGCGCGCTTTACCGCGCGGCGAGGGTCAGTCCTGCAGGTCGACTTCGCGGGCCACGACGGCGCCGATCTCCGCACTGAGCCTTTCCAGCAGGTCCTGCGGCAGGGCGCTGTCCACGGTCAGCACGGCCAGCGCCTGCTTGCTGGCGTCGTTCCGGGCCACCTGCATGCCGGCGATGTTGATGTCCTGCTCGCCCAGCAGCCGGCCCAGGGTGCCGATGACGCCCGGACGGTCCTCGTAGAGGAAGACGATCACGTGTTCGCTGATCGGCATTTCCACCTCGTAGCCATTGATGGCCACGATCTTCTGGATCTGCTTGGGGCCGGTCAGCGTGCCGGAGACGGAGATCTGCGAACCGTCCGACAGGGCGCCGCGGATGGTGAGCACGTTGCGGTACTCTTCGGACTCCGTGGTGGTGATCAGGCGGGTGTTGATGCCGCGCTGCTCGGCCAGCACGGGGGCGTTGACGTAGGAGACCTGCTCGGAGACGACGTCCCGGAAGACGCCCTTGAGCGCGGCCAGTTCCAGCGCCTTCACGTCCAGCTCGGCGATTTCGCCGGCCACTTCGACGTCGATCTGGGTCACCGAGTCGTGGGTCAGCGCGGTGAAGATCCGGCCGAGCTTTTCGATCAGCGGGATGCCCGGGCGGACGTCCGGGGCGATCACGCCGCCGGCCACGTTCACGGCGTCGGGCACCAGTTCCCCGGCCAGCGCCAGGCGCACGGACTTGGCCACGGAGATGCCGGCCTTCTCCTGCGCTTCCTCGGTGGAGGCGCCCAGGTGCGGGGTGACCACCACGTTCTCCAGTTCGAAGAACGGCAGGTCGGTGCTCGGCTCGGTGACGAAGACGTCGATGGCGGCGCCGGCGATCTTGCCTTCCTTCAGCGCGTCGTAGAGCGCGGCTTCGTCGATCAGGCCGCCGCGGGCCACGTTGACCACGCAGGCGGTGGGCTTCATCTTCTCGAAGGCGGCGGCACCGATCATGCCCACCGTCTCCGGGGTCTTCGGCATGTGGATGGTGATGAAGTCGGACTGCTCCAGCAGCTCGTCCAGGCTGACCAGCTGCACGCCCAGCTGGGCGGCGCGGGCGCTGGTCACGTACGGGTCGTAGGCGAGGATCTGGGTCTCGAACGCCTGCATGCGCGCGGCGATCAGGGCGCCGATGCGGCCCAGGCCGATGATGCCGATCTTCTTCTCGTAGATCTCGGTGCCGGTGTACTTGGAGCGCTTCCACTCGCCGCCCTTGAGCGAGGCGTTCGCGGCGGGGATGTGGCGGGCCAGGGCCAGGATGTGGCCGACGGTCAGTTCAGCGGCGGAGACGATGTTGGAGGTCGGAGCGTTCACGACCATGACGCCGGCCTGGGTGGCGGCCTTGATGTCCACGTTGTCCAGGCCCACGCCGGCGCGGGCGATGACCTTCAGGTTCTTGGCCGCGGCAATGGCCTCGGCGTCCACCTTGGTGGCGGAGCGGACCAGGATGGCGTCGACGTCGGCAATCGCGGCCAGCAGCTGGGACCTGTCGGCTCCATCGGTCTGCCGGATCTCGAAGTCGGGCCCAAGGGCTTCGATGGTCGCCGGGGAGAGTTCCTCCGCCAGCAGGACTACTGGTTTTTCCACAGGGGTGTTCCTTCGCTGCAAGCATGGTGATGGCCGTGCGTATAGATGGGGGTGACTCCAGTCTAGAACGGCTGCGGCCCTGTCCCCCAGTTGTTACCGGTACCGGCCGGCCGGCACCGGCCCGGCGAAACGGCGGGCCATGGGAATCGTGACGACGACGGCGGGCGCCACGGAAACATGACGACGACGACGGCGCGCCTCGGGAGCCGTGACGACGACGGCGGGGCCTTCCGGAAACGCGACGGCCGGCGCCCGCAGTGGGCGCCGGCCGTCGGACTGACCTAGCGGGCTGCTACGCCCTCGGTGTAGTCGTCGTCGGACTTGATCCAGGAGAACAGCTTGCGCAGTTCGCGGCCGGTGGCCTCGATCGGGTGGTCTTCGCCCTTCTGGCGCAGCTCCAGGAACTCCTTGGCGCCGTTGGCCTGGTCGTCCATGAAGCGCTTGGCGAAGGAGCCGTTCTGGATGTCGGCCAGGACTGCCTTCATGTTCTCCTTCACCTCCGGGGTGATCACGCGGGGGCCGGAGACGTAGTCGCCGAACTCGGCGGTGTCGGAGACAGACCAGCGCTGCTTGGCGATGCCGCCTTCGACCATCAGGTCGACGATCAGCTTGAGCTCGTGCAGCACCTCGAAGTAGGCGATCTCCGGCTTGTAGCCGGCCTCGGTCAGGGTCTCGAAGCCGTACTGCACCAGCTGCGAGGCGCCGCCGCAGAGCACTGCCTGCTCGCCGAACAGGTCGGTCTCGGTCTCTTCGGTGAAGGTGGTCTCGATGACGCCGGCGCGGGTGCCGCCGATGCCCTTGGCGTAGGAGAGCGCCAGGGCCTTGGCGCTGCCGGTGAAGTCCTGCTCGATGGCGATCAGGTCCGGGACACCGCGGCCGGCCTCGAACTCGCGGCGCACGATGTGGCCCGGGCCCTTCGGGGCGACCAGGGCGACGTCGACGTTGGCCGGCGGCTGGATGAAGCCGTAGCGGATGTTGAAGCCGTGGCCGAAGAACAGCGCGTTGCCCTCTTCGAGCTTGTCGGCGATGGACTCGGCGTAGACCTTCGCCTGGACCTGGTCCGGGGTCAGGATCATGATGACGTCGGCCTCGGCGGCAGCGTCGGCGACGGAGAGGACCTTCAGGCCCTCGGCCTCGGCCTTGGCGCGGGACTTGGATCCCTCGGCCAGGCCGACGCGGACGTCGACGCCGGAGTCGCGCAGGCTCAGGGCATGGGCATGGCCCTGGCTGCCGTAGCCAATGACAGCGACCTTGCGGCCCTGGATGATCGAAAGGTCGGCGTCGTCGTCGTAATACAGCTCAGTCACTTAGGTTTCTCCTGTTGGGATTGCGTGGAAAGGAATCAGGCGGAACGCAGCGCGCGGTCGCTCATGGAGCGGGAGCCGCGGCCAATGGCCAGCGTTCCGGATTGGACTATTTCGCGGATGCCAAACGGCTCCAGCACTGCAAGCAGGGCCTCGAGCTTATCGGCGGTGCCGGTGGCCTCCAGGACCAACGAGTCGGTGGACACGTCGACCACGGAGGCGCGGAACAAGTCTGCTGCCTGGGTTACCTGCAGCCGTGTTGCGGCATCCGCGCGGACCTTGACCAGGATATGGTCGCGTTGCACGGAAGTTTCGGGAACCAGCTCGACAATCTTGATGACGTTGATGAGCTTGTTCAGTTGTTTGGTGACCTGCTCCAGCAGGTCGCCCTCGGCCTCGACCACCACGGTAATGCGGGAGAACCCGTCTGCTTCCGTGGGGCCGACGGCCAGAGAATGGATGTTGAACGCCCGGCGGGCGAAGAGGCTGGCGACGCGGGTCAGCACGCCCGGGACGTCCTCCACCAGCACTGAAAGGGTATGGCGGGACATTCCTAGTCCTCCTCTTCCCACTCGGGGGTCATGTCGCGGGCAATCTGGATCAGGTCGTTGCTCACGCCGGAGGGGACCATCGGCCACACCATGGCGTTGGGGCTGACCACGAAGTCGATCACCACGGGGCGGTCGTTGATCGCCAGCGCCTGCTGGATGGTGGCGTCGATGTCCTCCGGACGTTCGCAGCGCAGGCCCACGCAGTCGTAGGCGTCGGCCATCTTCACGAAGTCCGGCACGCGCACGGTGTCGTGGCCGGTGTTCAGGTCGGTGTTGGAGTACCGGCCGTCGTAGAACAGGGTCTGCCACTGGCGGACCATGCCCAGCGAGGAGTTGTTGATCACCGCGACCTTGATGGGGATGTTGTTCAGCCGGCAGGTGGCCAGTTCCTGGTTGGTCATCTGGAAGCAGCCGTCGCCGTCGATGGCCCAGACCACGCGGTCCGGGTTGCCCACCTTGGCGCCCATCGCGGCCGGCACCGAGTAGCCCATGGTGCCCAGGCCGCCGGAGTTCAACCAGGCGTGCGGGCGCTCGTACTTGATGAACTGCGCGCTCCACATCTGGTGCTGGCCCACGCCGGCGACGTAGACGCCCTCCGGACCGGTCAGCTCGCCGATCCGCTGGATCACCTGCTGCGGGGCCATAAGGCCGTCGTCGGGCTCGGCGAAGCCCAGGGGGTAGGTCTCGCGCAGCCGCTCCAGCGTGGCCCACCAGGCGGAGAGGTCCGGGGTTCCCTCGGCGGCGAACCGCTCGCGGCAGGCCTCGGCCAGTTCCGGAATGATCTCCTTGACCGAACCGACGATCGGCACGTCGGCGGTGCGGTTCTTGGAGATCTCCGCCGGGTCGATGTCGGCGTGGATCACCTTGGCGCCCGGGGCGAAGCTGCTCAGCACGCCGGTGACGCGGTCGTCGAAGCGGGCGCCGAGCGTGATCAGCAGGTCGGCCTGCTGCAGCGCGGTCACCGCCGAGACGGAGCCGTGCATGCCCGGCATCCCCACGTGCTGCGGGTGCGAGTCCGGGAATACGCCGCGGGCCATCAGCGTGGTGGCCACCGGGGCGCCCACCAGTTCGGCCAGCTCGCGCAGCTCCTGCGACGCGTGGGCCTTGATCACGCCGCCGCCCACGTAGAACGCCGGGCGCTCCGCCGCGGCGATCAGCTTGGCGGCCTCGCGGACCTGCTTGGAGTGCCCGCGGACCACGGTGCGGTAGCCGGGGATGTCGATCTTCGGCGGCCAGGAGAAGTTCATCGTGGACTGCTGGGCGTCCTTGGTGATGTCCACCAGCACCGGGCCGGGGCGGCCGGTGGTGGCGATATGGAACGCCTCGGCCAGGGCGCGGGGAATGTCCTGCGCCTTGGTGACCAGGTAGGAGTGCTTGGTGATCGGCATGGTGATGCCGACGATGTCCGCTTCCTGGAACGCGTCCGAGCCGATCACGGCCGAGGAGACCTGCCCGGTGATCGCCACCATCGGCACCGAGTCCATGTGCGCGTCGGCAATGGCGGTGACCAGGTTGGTGGCCCCCGGGCCGGAGGTGACAATGCAGACACCGGGGCGGCCGGTGACCATGGCATAACCCTGTGCGGCGTGGCCTGCACCCTGTTCATGACGGACCAAGACGTGGTTGATCTTGGCCGAATCCATGAGCGGGTCGTAGGTGGGGAGGATGGCCCCGCCCGGCAACCCGAAGACGTCATCGACGCCCAGTTCTTCCAGCGAACGGACAACGGCTTGTGAGCCGGTCATTTCCGTGGGCGGCACGATGTTGTTCGGCCCGACTACCGGGCTGAGGCCGTCCACGACGGAAGAGACAGAGGCAGCTACATCTTTGGTTTTGACAGCGTCGGGCGAGGCCGGCGCCTTATTGGCCATCAGCGAGGGGCTGATTGGCGATCCCTTAGTCATCGGATTTCCTTTGCGGATCTTGATGTTCTCTGATGTGCTTGCCGTCCTCCGCGAGCGGGGAACGGCCCTGTTCTCTTCTGCAAATAAAAAACCCCGTCGAGCCGGTTGGCTCCGATGGGGTTCGCGCGTGACGTGGTCGTGCCAGACGGGCGGTTACGCCACGCGCTTGGTAAGGACGACCACGGATACGCTTTGCATGGCTTCAGTCTCGTGCCACGCGGATATCAGTGTCAACCTGAGACATCGCCGTCTCACTATTTGGGCACCCGAGTCCACAAGATGGACCCTTCACCCGGGGAGGGGCACGACGGCGGGCGCCCGCCTCGCGGAGGGAGGCGCCCGCCGTCGTGGTTCAGCTGCAGTACGCGCCGGTGGAGGCGGAGTTCACCAGCTTGACGTACTTGGCCAGCACGCCGGTGGTGAACTTCGGCGCCAGCGGTTCCCAGCCCACCCGGCGCGCTTCCAGCTCGGCCTCGTCGACCAGCAGGTCGAAGCTGCGGGCGGCTATGTCCACGCGGATCAGGTCGCCGTCGCGCACGAACGCGATCGGGCCGCCGTCTACCGCTTCCGGCGCCACGTGTCCGATGCACAGGCCGGTGGTGCCGCCGGAGAACCGGCCGTCGGTGAGCAGCAGCACGTCCTTGCCGAGCCCGGCGCCCTTGATGGCGCCCGTGATGGCCAGCATCTCGCGCATGCCCGGGCCGCCCTTGGGGCCCTCGTAGCGGATGACCACCACGTCGCCGGCCTTGATCTGCCCGTTGTCCAGCGCGTCCAGGGCGCCCTGCTCGCGTTCGAACACGCGGGCGGTGCCCTCGAAGACGTCGGCGTCGAAGCCCGCGGACTTAACCACGGCGCCCTCGGGAGCCAGCGAACCGTGCAGGATGGTCACGCCGCCGGTCTTGTGGATGGGGTTGTCCAGGGCGCGCAGGATCTTGCCGTCCGGGTCCGGCGGGTTGATGGCCGCCAGGTTCTCGGCCACGGTCTTGCCGGTCACGGTCAGGCAGTCGCCGTGCAGCAGGCCCGCATCCAGCAGCGCCTTCATGACCACCGGGACGCCGCCGATCTTGTCCAGGTCGAACATCACGTGGCGGCCGAAGGGCTTCATGTCGGCCAGGTGCGGGACCTTGTCGCCGATCCGGTTGAAGTCGTCCAGCGTCAGGTCCACCTCCGCCTCGCGGGCGATCGCCAGCAGGTGCAGCACGGCGTTGGTGGAGCCGCCGAAGGCCATGGTCACCGCGATGGCGTTCTCGAAGGCCTTCTTGGTCATGATGTCGCGGGCGCGGATGCCCTGGCGCAGCAGGTTCACCACGGCCTCGCCGGACTTGTGCGCGAAGTTGTCGCGGCGGCGGTCCGCGGACGGCGGCGCGGCCGAACCCGGCAGCGACATGCCCATCGCCTCGCCGATGGAGGCCATGGTGTTGGCCGTGTACATGCCGCCGCAGGCGCCTTCGCCCGGGCAGATGGCGCGTTCGATCGAGTCCAGGTCCTTGCGGCTCATCTTGCCGGCGGCGCAGGCACCCACGGCCTCGAAGGCGTCGATCAGGGTGACTTCCTTCTCCGAGCCGTCCTCCATCTTCGCGAAGCCGGGCATGATCGTGCCGGCGTAGAGGAACACCGAGGAGAGGTTCAGGCGGGCGGCGGCCATCAGCATGCCCGGCAGCGACTTGTCGCAGCCGGCCAGCAGCACGGAACCGTCGAGGCGCTCGGCCATCATGACCGTTTCCACCGAGTCGGCGATGACTTCGCGGGAGACCAGCGAGAAGTGCATGCCCTCGTGCCCCATGGAAATGCCGTCGGAGACGGAGATGGTGCCGAACTGCATCGGGAAACCGCCGCCGGCATGGACGCCTTCCTTGGCGCCCTGGGCCAGCCGGTTCAGCGACAGGTTGCAGGGGGTGATTTCGTTCCAGGAGCTCGCGATGCCGATCTGCGGCTTGGCGAAGTCCTCGTCGCCCATCCCTACGGCTCGGAGCATGCCGCGCGCCGGAGCGGCGTGGATGCCATCGGTTACTACCCGGCTACGGGGTTTGATGTCTGGGGTTGCGTCCGCACTCATGGCATCGATTCTATGACCCGCGCCGCCATGGCAGGGCCATATTACGACGGCGGTGCCTCGGCTGGCCCGGCGCCCCCCGGCCCGGGCCGCCCGGATCCGGCCGCCCTGCACCGCGCCGGGCTGCCCGGATGCGGCCGCCCTGCCGCGCGCCGGGGCTGCCCGGATCCGGCCGCCCTCAGCCCTGCTGGCTGGCGATCGCCGCCGCCTCCTGCTGCAGCATTCCGATCACGCGGTGCACGCTGCTGCGCTCGGCCACGTCGCTGCGGGCCAGCACCACGATGGTCCGGCGGGCGCGGATCCCCTCCAGCGGGCGCATCACGAAGCCGCGGGTGGACTGCGCCTTCCGGGAGGTAAAGCGCGGGACCACGGCGAGCCCGTGCCCGGCGGCCACCATGGCCTCCATCACGCGCAGGTCGGCGTAGCGTGTGGTGCGCTTGGCGAGCCTGCCGGTGCGCGCTTCGATCTGGCGCAGCACCTGCTCGAAGGGAAAGCCCTGCGGGACGCCGATCCACGGGTGGTCCACCACGTCCTCGGGCCGGAGGACGTCCAGTGCCGCCAGCGGATGGCCGGCGGGCATGGCCACGTCCAGTGGTTCGTCCAGCAACGGCAGCACGGTGATGCCGTTGCGGGCGAAGGCCTCAACGCCCTGCTGGCTGTGGGCCAGCACCAGGTCGTAGTCGGCCGCCAGCGGCAGGAACCCCTCGACGGACGGGTCTTCCAGGCAGGGGTCGAAGTGCAGCCCCTCGATGTCCTGCAGCCGGTACATCAGGCCCGGCAGGAACATTTCCGCCGCACTGGGAAAGAACGCGGCACGGATTTGGTTTTGCCAGCCGCTGCGGTAGCCGTCCACGGTGGCCTGCGCCCGCTCCATCGCCGCGGAGACGTCCGCGGCGGCTGCTGCCATGGCCAGCCCGGCCTTGGTCAGCCGCACTCCCCTGCCGGCTTTCTCCACCAGCGTGACGCCCACCTCCCGCTGCAGCGCCTTCAGCTGCTGGGAGACGGCCGAGGCTGTGATCTTCATCGCAGCGGCGGTGGCGACGACTGACCCGCGGTCGCCCAGTTCCCGCAAAATCTGCAGCCGCCTCATGTCCATAAAGAGATACTACATAGTGAGGTAAGTAACGTTAGCTTGAACTTGACGGTTGCCCCGGTTGACAATAGCGGCATGACAGTCTCAGTAGCCCTGACCGCAGTAGGGATGGCCGCCGTCTTGGCGCGCCTCGCCGTCGTTGTCCGCCGCGACCATGGCCCGGTTCCCCGCAGCCACACGTGGGAGACCGACCATTCGGCCATGCCGGTGAAAGCGGTCGAGGCCGTCTGACTTCCACCTTTACAATCAAGCGCCGGGCACCACATGGGCCAGGCGCTTTTTTGTGGGTCCGGTTCCTTAGGCTGACGGCAGCGCCCCGCGCTTCCGGCGCCGCAGGCGCCCAGCACTCCCGCCCGATTACGCACCTTCCGAAGGCCACATGCCCACCAGCGACGAACTCAAGGACGCGCTTAGCGCCATCTTTGACTCCCAGATTCCCAACTACGGCGACTACAACCTCGTCTTCGCCAGCGGCCGCCAGGACGATGCGCACCGGACGCAGGGCGGGACCGAAGACTTTTACGTGATCGGTTACCGCTGGCGGCCGCAGGAACTGGTCATCGCGCCGTTCGACGGCTCCGCGCTGACGGCCGGCGGCACCCCCGTCGCGATCAACATGACCAACATGTCCCACGCAGTCCAGCTCGGCGGCGGGGAATACGAAGTGGGCACCAGCACCGGCAGGACGTTCCGGTTCGGCGTCCAGGCCGAAGGCAGGCTGCCCGCCGAGGGCCACACGATCGACCAGTCCGAAGACCAGCCCGACTTCCACAGCTTCATGGCGGAGCTGATCTTCCGGGCCTAGCGGCCCGCCCCGGGCCTGCAAAGCATCGCCTCAACCTGCCGGTCCACCTCACGTTTGCGGAGACGGAACCGGCCACGGGAGGCTATGGACACTGCCGTGTCCCGCACGTAACGTCGGGACCGGATGCAGCACAACCATCAACCGAAGGTGAAGGCCATGGACCGGAGATGGGGAATCAGGACCGCCGTCGCAGCCACCCTCGCGACCGCCCTGCTGTGCCGGTTGTTCAGCCGCAAGTCCCGCTCCACGAAGGCCGGATCCCTGGCCGCCTCCGCGCCGGCGAATCCGGCGCACGCCCCCTCCGGACCCGCCCCCGCGCCGGCGAATCCGGCGCACGCCCCCTCCGGACCCGCCCCCACGCCGTCGAACCTGGCGCACGCGCCCTCCGAGACCGCCCCCACGCCGTCGAACCTGATGCACGCCCCCTCCGAGGCCGCCCCCACGCCGTCGAACCTGATGCACGCCCCCTCCGGCACTGCCAGCGGGAACCCAACGACCGGCCGCACGCCGCGGGCATTCGACGAGGACCTGATGGTGGAGGAGACCATGCCGGAGTCCCCGGGCGACACCGGCACGTCGGCTGCCGGCGGCTTCGGCGCGGACGAGCCGGTGCCGGCCGATGTCGAGGACGCGGCAGCGGAGCAGGCGGCGGTCACGGAGAAACCGCTCTACGATGAGACCGAATGGCTCGGTTACGTGGGCGAGGCGGTCATCGAACCGTCCGTGGAGGCCGAGGATGGGAACGGAGCGGACCGGAAACGAGGCTGACGGATGGACGACCAAGCGGATCGGCGCATCCTGCCGCTTCGGTTTGCCCCCTTGGCCCTGGCCGTGGCGCTGGCGGCCGTCCTGGCCGGTTGCAGCGTCGGCGGCAGCGGCCGGCCGGACAGTAGCGGCGGCGCCGCTACCAGCCCGGACGTGGAAGCGGCAGCCTCGGGCCTGGCCGAACCGTGGTCCATAGCCGTACTGCCCGACGGCAGTGCCCTCATTTCCGAGAACGACACCGGCCTGATCAAACACGTGGTCGACGGCGAAACGGTTGCCGCCGTGCCCGTGGACTCCGCGCTGGAAACCACAGGCGAGGCCGGCCTGCTGGGGCTGGAGCCCAGCCCCGATTTCGACGCCGACGCCCGGCTCTACGTCTACCTCACCTCGCCGGAGGACAACAGGGTTCTCAGCTACCGCTGGGACGACGGCCGGCTCAGCGACGGGCAGGAAATCGTCACGGGCATTCCCAAAGCCGGGATCCACAACGGCGGGCGGCTCAAGTTCGGCCCGGACGGCTACTTGTACATCGCCACCGGCGACGCCGCCGATTCCTCCCGCTCCCAGGATCTCTCCTCCCTGGGCGGCAAGATCCTACGGGTCACGCCCGACGGCGACCCTGCCCCCGGCAACCCCTTCGGCGACAGCCCGGTCTACAGCTTCGGCCACCGCAATGTGCAGGGGCTGGCGTGGGACGCCGACGGCAGGCTCTGGATTACGGAGTTTGGCCCCGACCGGGACGACGAGCTGAACCTGATCGAGCCCGGCGGCAACTACGGCTGGCCGGACGTTACCGGAGCCCCCGGCGACGAGCGGTTCATCGACGCCAAGGTGGTCTGGCCGTCCACGGCCGAGGCCTCCCCCAGCGGCATGGCCCTGGTGGACGGGACGGCGTGGATCGCCGCGCTGCGCGGCCAGCGGCTCTGGCGGGTGGAGCTCGACGGCACCGAGGCCGGAGAGCCCGAGGCCTTTTACGAAGGAGAATACGGCCGGCTGCGCGACGTGGCCGCTGCCCCGGACGGCCGGCTCTGGGTACTCACCAACGGCACCGACGAGGACCGGATGCTGGCGGTTTCTGTGAAGTAGGCGACAAAGGCCGCCTCAATTTCACATTCGCGGAAAAGTCCTGCTAGAGTTACATGTCGTTGCGAGGGAGAAAGCGCCCAGGAAACCGGCGCCGGCCCCTCACCGACAGCTGCACCTCTAGCTCAACTGGCAGAGCAATTGACTCTTAATCAATGGGTTCCGGGTTCGAGTCCCGGGGGGTGCACAAGCAAAACCCCGTCTGACCGGCGCAAGCCCGGACAGGCGGGGTTTTTTGTTGTTCCGGCGACGGGACAAGGTCTCCGGAGAAGACACAGGCGCCTGCAGCATCCCTAGCCGGGCTTCGCCAACTGATGGATTCGTTCGATCACCCGGACGACCTCCAAAGCCTCCCGGGGATCAACCGGGATGGGCCCGCTTCCCCGGACCGCCAGAGCCGCAGCCCGGTAAAACCCAAGGTAGTCGCCTCGTTCGGTCGGCACCGCAATGGGGGCGGGATGGCCCGGCGCCCGGATGCCGAGCGTGCCCCACGTGCTTTCGGGCTCGGCGCCGAACCCTGAATCAGTTGGGACTGCCCCCGCCGCCAAGGCCGGTTCCTGGCCGTCCAGACCATAGCTGACATAGGCGCTTTCGGTCCCCAGAACGCGGAAGCGGGGTCCGGCTTGCGCCGCCACCCGGCTCATCCAGAGCCGCGAATGCACGCCGTTCGAGTGGAATAGCTCAATGAGGCTGACGTCGTCGTTGCCGCCGCCATCACGAACGGTGCGCACGTCGGCACGGACCTCTTCAACCGGACCGAACAGCACCAGGGCCTGGTCTATGAGGTGGCTGCCCAGATCAAACGTGATCCCGCCGGCCAGGTGCGGAGGCGTCGTATCCTGCCAGCGGTCAACGACCTTGGGCGCCCAGTGCTCAAAGCTCGATTCAAACTGATAGACCCGTCCCAGGTGCCCCTCGGCCAGCATCTTCCGCACCGTTCGGAAGTCCCCGTCCCACCTCCGGTTCTGGAACACGATCAGGGGTTTCCCGACGCGTTCTGCCCGTTCGATCAGTTGCTCGCCGTCGCCGACCGTTGGCACGAAGGGCTTGTCCACGATCACCGCCAAGCCCGCGTCCAGTGCTGCCAGTGCTTGATCCACATGGGTGTGGGGAGGGCCGGCTAGCACCACCAATTCCAGATCCACACTCCCCCCCAGCATTTCGTTGGCGTCTGCAACAATCTCTGCAGCGGGATGGTCCTTGGCGGCCTGCAGCCTCCGTTCCGGGTGGGCCGTCGCGATGACGTCCAGGGAGAACTCCGGAAGGGCGCCGAGGAAGGGCCCATGAAAGACTTTGCCGGCCAGCCCGTAGCCCACCAACCCGGTGCGGACAGGCCGCGGAGGGCCTTGGGCGTTCAACATACCGGAAGATTACTCTTGTGCCATAATTTGTTCAAGGAATTAACAATTGAGAGCAACGGGGATGGAGTAGCCTGCGGTTGAACGATAAGTTACGCAGTTGTTTCTTGTCCACAATCCAGGGAGGCTTGGTTGAATTCATCAGACGCGCCAGTTGGCACCAGCCACGGGCGGCCGCTGCCGGCCCCGCGGGCGGGGAACAACCTCGACAGCATTCGACGGCATAACCTCTCCACCATTCTTCAGTTCGTGCATCACGCCGGCCCCGTCCCCCGCTCCGAGCTGACCCGGAAAACAGGGCTGAACAGGTCGACAATCGGTGCCTTGGTCGGCGAGCTTGCCGAGCTCGGACTGGTCTTGGAAACGAGCCCCGACTCAAGTAACGGTGTCGGGAGGCCGAGTGCCGTGGTGCGCCCCAACCCGGCGACAGTGGCGATCGCGGTCAATCCCGAGATCGACGCGGTGACCGTCGGTGCCGTCTGCCTGGGCGGCGTTGTCCAGAAACGGGTCCGCTATGAAACGGACAGGGCCCCCAGCGTCCGGGAAGCGGTCAACATCAGTGCGGCGATCATCGAAGGAATGAAGACGGACGGGACCCGGATCGCAGGGATCGGCGTCGCGGTCCCGGGTTTGGTGAGGACACAGGACGGGCTCGTGCGGCTGGCCCCGCACCTGGAGTGGACCGATGAACCGATTGCCGAAATGCTGGCCGCTGCCACCGGGTATCCCGTGAAAGCCGCCAACGATGCGAGCCTTGGTGCTCTCGCCGAAAGGACGTTTGGGTCCGCCCGACGGGTCAGCGACATGATTTACCTCAACGGCGGGGCCAGCGGCATCGGCGGCGGCATCATCAGCGGAGGCCACGCCGTGACAGGCGTCGCCGGTCATGCCGGGGAGCTGGGCCACACCCGGATCAGAAGCGGCGGAGGGCTTGACACCGCGCACGCCCGAGGCACCTTGGAATCCGAAGTTACCCGCGATGCCCTGCTTGCCGCCCTCGGATTGGCATCCGCGGACGTGGACGAACTGGAGGAGGCGCTGCTTTCATCCACTTCTGCCGAGGTTCGGGCTGTTGTGGACCGGCAGCAGGAATACCTCGCCATTGCCCTGGGCAATGCAATCAACATCCTGAATCCGGAGTTGATCATTCTGGGCGGCTTCCTGGGCTCCTTGCATGCAGCCGATCCGGAGCGGCTGGAGCACCTCGTCTCCCGGGAATCGCTGCCGGTTTCACGCCAGAGTGTTCACATTTCCCGACCGCAGCTGGGCGCCAATCTTCTCATGGTCGGCGCGGCTGAACTGGTATTTGCAGACCTCCTGGCCGACCCCGCTGCCTACTCCTTCGTCGCCTGACAGGGGCGTCGCGTATCCCGACGAGGGGCCGCTTCTGCTTGATCGGCTCACGCTGTCGAGAAACGGTATCGGCTGAGATGCCGGTACTCCGTTCCGGCCGGAAGGACCACGGACGGAAAGTCGGGGAAACGGCTGGTATCGGTGATCTTTTGGGGTTCGAGGCATATGCCGCTGCCGGGCCCGTACAAGGTTCCCCCGCGGCCGACCAGCGGAGGCAGCCGGTTCGCTGTATAGACCTGAAGACAGAACTCCGTGGTGTAGAGCTCCATGAGACGTCCGGTTTCCGGAGAATAAAGTACTGCCGCGGGCTTGGTGTTGTCCCTGCCCGGATTGAACAGGAACGTGTTGTCGATGCCCGGCCACGGCTCGGTGCCCGACTTCGGCAGGAAGGCTCCGATCCGCCTTAGCTTGCGGAAGTCGAAGGGCGACCCGGCGACAGGCAGGTGGCTGCCTGTCGGAATGCGTTCCCAGTCCGTCGCCAGGATGTAATCCGCGTCAACCATCAGCTGCTGATCGGTGACAGGCCTCGCCCCGTCCCCGTCCATATTCCAGTAAGCGTGATTGGTCATATTGACCGGGGTGTCCGCATCGGCCCTGGCCGTGAAAAGAATCGACAGCTCATTGGCTTCGGAGAGTGAGTAGCGGACCCGCGCGGAGAGGTTTCCCGGATAGCCTTCTTCGCCTTCGGGGCTGCGGTAGTCCAGACTGACAAAGTCGTCCTGCGCCGGTTCCGGGGACGTATCCGAACGGGACCACAGGACGCGGTCGAAACTTCGGCTGGGACCTCCATGAAGGTGGTTCCGTCCCTCGTTCGCGGCAACGGGAAAGGTGACCCCTGCCGAGGAAAACCGGCCGCCCGGGATGCGGCCCGCTGTTCGGCCGATCGTGGCGCCTATGTAGCAGTCCGCGTGGCGGCGATAGTCATCCACAGAGTCGAACCCAAGCACCACGTTTTCGAGCTTGCCGCCCCTGTCCGGCAGGAGCAGTTCAACAATCCTGGCACCGTAGGGGTCGAGCGTCAGGCGCGTGCTGCGCGCATTGGCGAGGACCAGTCCCGTCTCCTGTCTGCCGGCGCCTGCCTGCTTCTTCACGCCGCGCCTTCGTTGTGACGGCGGAACCACGACTCCTGCGCTTCGGCATGGCTGCGATACTGATCCCGGATAAGAGGCCGCGGATCGGGTCGCAGCTCCGCACCGAAGTGCGGCGGCCAGTCAGGGCGTACTCCGCCCAGGACCCAGGCGGCCTGCACCGCGGCCCCCTCGGCCACGTACTCGCCGGGTACCGGAACCGAGACCGGCATATCGAAGACCTGCGCGGCAATCGACCGCACGGCCCGGTTCTGCGCGCCCCCGCCGATCAGAAGGACCCGCTGGGGAAGGGCACCGGCCTTCCGCAGCGCATCAAGCCCGCCGGCGAGACTGCACAGCATCCCTTCAACGGCAGCGCGCGCAAGGTTGGGCCTTGTCATTGCGGCCAGCGACAGCCCGTGAAGACTGCCCGTCGCAGCGGGCAGGTTTGGGGTGCGTTCCCCTTCGAACCACGGGATCAAGACGGCTCCCCCGGCCCCGGCGGGAGCCTCCAGGGCGAGACGCGAGAGCTCGTCATTGTCGACGCCCAGCACCTCGGCGACCGACGTCAGGATGCGGGCTGCATTGAGCGTGGTCGCAATCGGGAGGAAGGCGCCGGCAGCATCCGCGAAGCCGGCCACGGAACCCGTCCTGTCCCGGTGCAGTTCGGCGGACGAGGCGAACACGGTTCCGCTGGTCCCGATCGAAACGATGGCCTCCTGGCCGGAAGCATTGAGGCCCAGCGCCGCAGCGGCATTGTCTCCGGCTCCCGCGCCCAGAAGGACTCCCCCGGGCGTCTTTCCCGCCGGCTCATGGGGGCGAAGGACACGGGGCACGATGGCAGCATGTCCGAGGGCCACGGTGAACAGATCCATGTCGTACCTGTTCGCCTCCGGATCCCAATAGCCGGTACCGCTGGCATCCGACCGGTCTGTCGTGAGTTCTTCAAGGACCGGCCCAAGCGGGCTGGAAGCGGCCGGTCCGTACCCGCGCAGCCGCCAGGTCAGCCAGTCGTGGGGAAGAGCGACCGCGGCTACCTTTGCTGCATTGGCGGGCTCGGCGTCACGCAACCACCGCAGTTTGCTCGCGGTGAAAGACGCCACCGGAATCAATCCCGTCCTTTGCACGTATTCATCGGCGCCCACTTCGCCCACCAGTGCAGCCGCAGCACCCGCGCTGCGGGTGTCGTTCCAGAGCAAAGCCGGCCGGATCACCCGGCCCTCCTGATCGAGGGCCACCATGCCGTGCTGCTGTGCCGCTACGGAAAGGCAGCCGACCGAGCCAAGGCCTCCCGCCTCTGCGAGCGCCGCCTGCAGCGCACTCCACCAGGCCTCCGGATCAACTTCGGTGCCCGCCGGATGGGCGGCCCGTCCAGCAGACACCACCCGACCGGAGCGGGCATCCCGGAAGACCACTTTGCAGCTTTGGGTCGAAGAATCAACACCCGCGACAAGTGTCATGATGCCTCCAGATACGTCGGCCGAGCCTGGACCTCAACGGTTCCGCAGATCAGGACCGCAACGGTTCCGAGCCTCACCGGTTCCGCAGATCAGCGCGCGTTAAGCAGATGTTCCATAGCCAACTGCTGAAGCCTGACGAACCCGAACCCGGAGCCGTCAAAGTACCCCTCCGGGGCAAAATCCTCGTACGAGGAACGGTCTTGGAGCAGTTCGGCGTAGGACTCTCCATCGGCAAGGGTCGGCTGCTCCAGTTCGGTGACGCGGGAGGCGCGCATCGCTTCCTGTACCTCCGGGTCCGAGCGGAAGGCGGCGGCCCGTTCTTTCAGCAACAGGTACATCCGCATATTCGCCGCAGCCGAATCCCACACTCCCCCGGCGTCCTCGGTCCGCGACGGCTTGTAGTCGAAGTGGCGCGGACCGTCGTAAGCCCGGCCACCGTTCGGGCCGCCGTTTTCCAACAGGTCCACCAGAGAGAAAGCGTTTTGCAGGTCGCCATGGCCGAAGACCAGATCCTGGTCGTACTTAACCCCCCGCTGGCCGTTGAGGTCAACATGGAACAGCTTGCCGTGGTACAGCGCCTGGGCAACGCCGGCGGTGAAATTCAGGCCCGCCATCTGTTCATGTCCGACCTCGGGGTTGACACCGAAAAGTTCGGACCGCTCCAGGGTTTCGATGAACGCCAGCGCGTGGCCCACCGTCGGCAGCAAGATGTCGCCGCGGGGCTCGTTCGGCTTGGGCTCAATGGCGAACTGCAGGTCGTACCCCTGATCGGTCACGTAGGCCGCCAAAACGTCCAGTGCCTCGCGGTACCGTTCAAGGGCTGTCCGGACGTCCTTGGCAGCGTCGTACTCAGCGCCCTCGCGGCCTCCCCACATGACGAAAGTCCGGGCCCCGAGCTCTGCGGCCAACTCAATGTTCCGCAGGACCTTTCGAAGGGCGAACCGCCGGACGGCCCTGTCGTTGGAGGTAAACCCACCGTCCTTGAAAACCGGGGGGCCGAAAAGGTTCGTCGTGACCATCGGAACCTGAAGGCCCGTGTCCTCGAGTGCACCTTTCAGGCGGTCGATCTGCTTCTGCCGCTCCCCCTCGCTGCTGCCGAAGGCGAAGAGGTCATCATCGTGGAACGTCAATCCGTAGGCGCCGAGACCCGTCAGCCGTTCCACCACTTCTACGACATCCACGTGCGACCGGGTAGGGCCGCCGAAGGGGTCGGCCCCCGTGTACCCCACCGTCCATAGGCCGAAGGAAAACTTGTCTTCGCGGCTCGGTTGCCTCATTGCCTTCTCCCATCAGGAAGCAATAGTAGTGAGCAACAACATATTAGCCGCGGCGGCCCAAGTCAACGGCCAGCGCCCACCAAGGCCGCACACACCCTGCCGAGTCGCTGACACCTTGCGGCCCCACACCCGCGGCGGTGCCTGCGCTGGCCTGCGGACTGAAGCCGTGCCCCGCCCTCAAGCGAAAAAGGCTATTGCATTTGTTGTGACTGATTACTATATTGAGTTTTCACATGATGTTGCTCACACACCGAGCGTCACCTGCCGCCAAACCTCCAAGAACAGGAGCGATCCCATGGCGCATCCCACCGAACCTGCCGGCCATTCGCCGCTGCTCAAAGTTGAGGGCGTGGTGAAGCAGTACCAAGGCGTGACCGCCCTGCGCGGGGTGAGCCTGGACATCCGCCCCGACGAGATCCATGCCCTGCTGGGAGGCAACGGGGCCGGCAAATCCACGCTGATCAATGTGCTGTCCGGCGTGGTCTCGCCGGACGCGGGCACAGTTACCCTGGCCGGGGAAGAAGTGCAGTTCCGCCATCCCAGCGACGCCCTCAACGCAGGCATCACGACCATCCATCAGGAGCTGTCGCTCGTTCCGGCGCTCACGGCACTCGACAACATCTTCCTGGGCCGCGAGGTCAATGCCCGATTCCTCGGCCTGAAGGTCCGGCTTGACCGCAAGGGGATGGAAGAGCGCGTTTTGCAACTCGCCGCCGACTTCGGGCTCACCCCTGAGGACTTGAAGCTTCCCGTTGGGGAGTTCGGTGCTTTGAAAAAGCGTGTGGTGGAGATCGTCAAGGCACTGGCCTTCGACCCCCGCGTCCTGATTTTGGACGAGCCGACGTCCGGGCTCGAAGAAGAAGAAAAGCGGCACCTATTCGAACACATGCGCAAGCTCAGGGCGCGGGGCGTGCCACTGCTGTGGGTAACCCACCACCTGGAGGAACTGTTCGGTCTGGCGGACACCGCCACCGTCTTCCGCGACGGGGCCAACGCCGGGACTGCCGCCATCGCAGAGACGGACGTCGATGAACTGCTTGGCATGATGTTTGGAATCGCCGCCGGCGAATTCGGTGCGGCCAGCGGCACGCCGCCGCACGCCGCGGCCGACACCGGCGAGGAAGTGCTGCGGCTGGAGAATGTGCACCGCAGCCACGTCTTGAAGGACATTTCGCTGTCGGTTCGCAAGGGCGAAATCCTGGGCATAGCGGGCCTGGCCGGTGCCGGGCGCACGGAGTTGGCCAGGGTCATCATGGGCTTGGACAAGATGAGCAGCGGCACAATGCACCTCAACGGGCAACCCCTGCGCCTCCGCGATTCGAGCTCGGCATACCGTCACGGCTTGGCCATGCTGCCGGAAGACCGCAAGCAGCTGGGCATTCTGCCGGAGTTTTCCGTTGCCGAAAACATCTCCATCTCCAGCTTGGGCGGCGTCACGCAGCTTGGTTTTTTGGTCAAAAACCGCGAGGAAATGGACCAGGCCGAGAGCTACCGGCAGCGCTTGGCAATCCGTGCCCCAAGCGTCAGGGAGAAGATTCGAAACCTGAGCGGCGGAAATCAGCAGAAGGCCATCGTGGCCCGCTGCCTGAACACCAAGCCCTCGCTGCTGATCTTCGACGAACCGACCCAGGGTATCGACGTCTCGGCCAAGGTGGAGGTTCACAACCTCATCCGCGATTTCGTCGCCGCCGGCGGGGCCGCCATCGTAATTGCCTCGGAAATCGCCGAACTGCTGGAACTCAGCCACCGTGTCCTGATCCTGAAAAAAGGCCGGCTGGTGGGTTCGGTGACCTCGCTGCAACAGGAACTGGCCGCCGGAAACTTTGAGGGCGTGAAGAACAGAATTCTGGCGCTATCCGCCGGCAGGAGCGAATGATGAACTTTCAACGGGCCGTATCCCGCACACTTTCGACCAGCGGCGTTCCAATCGCGGTCGCCCTGATCGTCCTGGTCATCGTGTTCCAACTGATGTCGCCGGTCTTCCTGCAGCCGGAGAGCCTCACCGATTACATTAACAACGCCATCCCCGTCTTGCTGATTACCGTCGGGGTGGCAATCGTCATCGTGGCCGGCGGCATCGACCTGTCCGTCGGCACGGTAGCCGGGCTGAGTGCCGGAACGACCATGTGGGCTTTGCTCAGCGGGGCGCCGACACTGGTGGGCGTCCTCGTGGGCGTCGCCACCGGCACGGCCTTCGGCCTGTTCAACGGATGGCTCATTACGAAGTTCGGTATCAACGACTTCATCGTCACGCTGGCCACGCTGAACATCGCCAGCGGGCTGCTCATCGTCCTGACAGAACAGGTACCTCTCCAAGGCGTGACGACGCCGGGCTTTTCAGACATCGTCTACGGCAGTTTCCTGGGCATCCCGAGCGCCTTTTGGATCGCCGCAATCCTGCTGGTCATCATGCAGCTTTTCCTGGCCAAGACGGTGTTCGGCCGGCGCATTTATGCCATCGGCATCGGCGCCGACGCGGCGAACGTCGCCGGCGTCAACGTCCTCCGCGTCAGGATGGGCACCTTCATCGTCTCCGGCATGCTCGCCGGAGCAGCCGGCGTCCTCATTGCCTCCCGCCTCGGCGCCGTACAGGCCTTCCTGGGCGGCGGCTACGAATTCATTGCCATCGCCGGCGCCGTTCTGGGAGGCGTGAGCCTTGCCGGCGGCCGCGGTTCGGTCTGGGCCGCCGTCGTCGGAGGACTTTTGCTGGCAACCCTGCAGCAGGGCCTGCGCCTCAACGGCGTCGACCCCGTCTACTTCAGCATCGTTACCGGCCTTTGCATCGTCGCCGGGGTGGTCTTCGACCGCCGCGTCCAGCAATACGCACTCAATATGGGCAAACGCTCCCGTCTTGACGCGCCCCCCAAGCACGACACTCCGCACGACACTCCCCCGGCCCCGGCCCAGCAGCAGGCACAGAAGCCGGCCGCGGGTTCCCGTCCGTTCGCGACCGAACAGCAGGACTGACCATGAGCACTTCAACCCCTGGACGCAACACCGGCCTGGTCGGCCGCATCGTCGACCGGATCCTGCTGGACCCCACCCTCGGCGTCCTGGCCATGCTGGTACTGGCCTGCTTGATCGCGGCGTTCACGTTGCCGGTGTTCCTGGCTCCGTCAAACCTGTTCAACATCCTCAACAGCAGCATCACGGTCATGATCCTGGCCATGGGCATGACCGTCGTCCTGATCGCGGGAGGCATCGACCTCTCGATCGGCGCGGCCATGGCACTCTGCGCGGGGGTGGCAGCCGAGACGATGAAATCCGGAATGCCGCTGTTCGCCGCGATCCTCGCAGCGCTGCTTGCCGGGGCCTTGATCGGGATCGGCAACGGCCTGCTCGTCACCCGGGTCGGGCTGCCCGACTTCATTGCCACGCTCGCAATGCTCGGCTTCGCCGGCGGCATCCTCTACATCTGGACCCAGGGCGTTCCCATCATCGGCTACATGGTCCCCGAGTTCTATGTCATCGGCGGCCTGAGCCCGCTGGCCGGAGCCCTCACCCTGCCCATGGTGATATCCCTGATCGTGGCGCTGCTCCTTGGCGGGATTTTGGGATCCTCCCGCCTGGGGACACACCTCTTCGCGGTCGGCAGCAGCCGGACCGGCGCCGTACAGTCCGGCGTGCGGGTGGACCGGGTCCGTATCATCGCCTACGTCATCAGCGGGCTATGCGCCGCGATCGCCGGCGTCATCCTGGCGGGCCGTAATACCAACGTCCCGGCCGACCTCGGTGTCGGTTACGAGATCCAGGCCATCGCTGCCGCCGTCATCGGCGGTGCGGCGCTCAGTGGCGGCAGGGGCCGCATCCTGGGAGCCGTGCTCGGCGCCATCACGCTGGCCGCAACCATCAACATCATCAACCTCGCGGGCGTTCCGTCCAGCTATCAAAAGATCGTCATTGGCTCGATTCTGATCATCGCCGTCCTCGCGAACCGGATCAGCGCCATCATCAACGCCCGGGTCCGGCAACGGCGGGCCGTTGTGCTCGACGTCGCCCCCGTGTAGCCGAAACCAGCTTCCCCGGTCTCCCCGTTGCTGCGGGGACCATCAAAAATGAAAGGCAAGACAATGTCCACAACTGACACCACCGGGCCCGCAGGCCGCCGTCGGTACGCCCGGACCCGCAGCGCCCTCGCCTCCGGAGCAGTCGCGGCAGCCCTCATCCTGACCGGCTGCACCACGGTCGAGACGCCGACCGGCACCGGTGGAGGCGGGGGCGGAGGCGCCGGTGCCGCGGTCAACCCGGACTCGGCCGCCGATGCCGCCATCCGCGAAATAGTGGACGGCCGTGAAATCAAAGTCGGCTTTGCTCCCCCGATCCTCTCCGAGTTCTACACCCAGGTCGAAAAAGCGGCCTTCAACAAGATGAAGGAATACGAGGACCGGTTCGGTGTGAAATGGACCTGGGAGCGGCAGGGCGCCCTCAACGACGCCCATTCAGGCACGGAAACCCTTGGCATTGTCCAGGGGTATATCGCCCGGGACTTCGATGCGGTCTTCGTCTGCTCTGCCGCCAACGCCGCGACCATGCAGGAACTGTACGGCCGCGGACAGGAAGAGGGCGTCGACTTCTACCAGTTCAACTCCACTGAAGAACTGGCCAATCCTTCCCAAGCCGAGGACCCCACCGGAGGTCTTAACACCGTCTCGAACATCGGTTATGACGACCGCTGGCAGTCCGGCTACATCGCCGGGCAATACATCGGCGACCAACTCAAGGGCAAAGGCAAGGTCATCCAGATCATGGGGCCCTCCGGATCGGACTGGACCAAGCTGCGCCAGCAGGGCTTTAAGAAAGCCATCTCGGAGTACCCCGGCATCGAGATCGTCGGACAGGCAGACGGCGGCTACGTGCGGGACAAGGGTCTCCGGGCCGCACAGGACCTGCTGACCAAAAACCCCGATGTCAACGCGATCTACGGTGAAAACGAAGACATGGCGCTCGGCGCGTCCCAGGCCATCGACGCACGCGGCCTCAAGCATTGGGACGGGCAGGAAGGCATCATCACCATCGGTGCTGACGGCCTGATTTCGGGGATGGACTCCATCAAGGCCGGCAAACTCACCGCCACCGTCGATGTGAACAGCGTCGAAATGGGCCACAGCATGATCGAAACCCTTTTCGCGCATGAGCTTCTGGGCATGGAAGTCAACCAGTTCGTCCGCATCCCGACCGATGTCGTCGACAAGACGAACGTCGAGTGGCACCAAGCCGTCCTGCAGGAAAGCCAGCAGGGCGAGGGAAGCTACTAGGCCTTCCCGAACAACGACCTAACTGAGAGGTTCTACTGTGAGCAGCAATCGAAAAATGGACCCGGTGGACGTCGTCGTCGTCGGATTGGGAGCGGGGGGTGGGCCCGCCGTCAAGGTTCTCAGCGAAGCCGGCTACACAGTTGTCGGATTCGACAAGGGCCCGTGGCTGCGCCCGGAGGAACACTACTCCGGCGACGAACTGAAGTTCCAGAACCGCAGCTACCTGTGGCCAGACGTGAAGCTGATGCCCAGGACGGTGCGCCGGGACGAAAACTCCGAAGCCCGGATCTTCAATTTCTCCCCCGTGCCCTCGAACGTCGGCGGCGGAACGAGCCACATGGCCGGCTGGATGCCCCGGCCGAGGGAATCGGACTTCATTTTCCACTCCCTCCACGGGGATCTGGAAGGCGCGAGCCTGGCCGACTGGCCCTACCGCTACGAGGACCTGGAACCATACCTCACCAAGGTTGAATGGAGCTACGGTATCTCGGGCCTTACCGGTGCCGACCGGGGGGAAGGCTTCCGCAGCAAGCCGTACCCCAGCGGGCCGTTGCCTCCGACCCGGTTTGGCAAGAAATTCTATGAGGGCTCCAACAAGCTGGGCATCAATTCCTTCCCGCTGCCGATGTCCCACCTGACCGAAGGCAACGCCCTGGGCAGGGCGGCGGTGAACCGGACCAGTTTCTGGAACCAGTACGGTGACCCCACCCAAACCCGGTCCAGCGTGGCGACGACGTACATCCCCGAAGCCCTCGCCACCGGCAACCTGGAAGTACGGGCCGACAGTTACGTCAGGGAAGTCAAACTGGGCAAGGACGGCCGGGCCACCGGCGTCGTCTACATCGACCCCGAGGGCCGTGAGGTGGAACAGGACGCCGCCGTAGTTGTCTTGGCGCTCGGCGCCATCGAGTCGGCGCGGCTCATGCTGCTGTCCACATCGAACCGGTTCCCCGAAGGTCTCGCGAACGATTCCGGCCTTGTCGGCAAGAACGCTACCTTCCACGAATACATTTTCGCGGTCGGACTGTTCGACAAGGACATCGAGGAACCGCTGCGCGGCTGGACGGGAAACTACCAAAGCGGCGGCTCCACGCATTTTTACGAGACGGACGAAAGCAGGGGCCACATCGGCGGCGGCATCATCGCCACCACGCAGATTGGACAGGCCATCAACGCGATCATGCCCGGCCGCCCGACCTGGGGCCAGGCCATGAAGGACGCCGACCGAAATTACTTCGACTACTCCATGAAGATTGGGTTCATCCTCCAGGACATGCCCCAGGAGACCAACCGGGTCGACCTCGACCCCAACATCAAGGATGCTTGGGGCCTGCCCGTAGCGCGGATCACGAACAAGCCCCACGCCAACGACATTGCCATGAGCAAATGGCAGATCGACAAAAACGTGGAAATCCTCCAGGCGGCCGGGGCAACGAAAACTACCCCCGTTTACCTGGGAGATGAATTCACCGGCAACGCCTGCCACCAGCAGGGCACGGTCCGAATGGGAACCGACCCCGGCAAGTCGGTGCTGAACGGATGGGGCCAGGCACACTCGGTGGACAACGTCTTCGTGCTTGACGGCGCCGGCTTCCCCACCGCCATGGGCGTCAACCCCACGCTCACGATCATGGCCCACTCCTGGCGCTGCGCAGACTACATCGCCGGCACCTACCTCAAGGGCCGCAGCTAGCGGCTGTAACTGCCGCGCGTCAGAGAATCGCAGAAAGGAAGACACGATGGTTTCGAAAGCCGACTGGGAAATTGTCCCGATCCACATCGACCCCGACTCGGACGAAAAACTGTTCTTCACCGACCACGAGTGGGAAACGATAGAAGCCGCCGGCGCACGCGTCATGCCCACCGACCATGACCCAGGGGCGCGCGAGGCGAGGGTGATCGTCTTCATCGACCGCTACCTCTCAGGCATCGACTACCTCTATGCGGCGGCTGACGGTACCGGCTTCCTGGCCCTGGCCGGTCCGGAAGCACGATCCGCCCGGGCACGCATCGCCGACCTGCAGCGGCTCTACCGCGAAGGGGTCCGTGAACTCGACCGCCGGTCGCGCGAGTTGCGGGCGGAGTCCTTCAAGGACGCGACCGAAGAAATCCAAGACCAGGTGCTGGAACAGGTCAGCGGCGCTCCCAAACCGGTGCCGGTCTCGCTGACCTCGATGGAGGTGTACTACTCGCGGCTTCAGGGAAACACCGATGAAGACAAAAGTTTCTTCGACACCCTGTGCCTGCATGTCCGCCAAGGTTTCTATGCCGACCCGGTTTACGGCGGAAACAAGGACCAGATGGGTTGGAAAATGGTCGGTTTCGACGGGCCAAAAAACCTGCGCGACACCATGGACGGCACCTACAGCACGGCCGAGTACTTCATCCAGGAGTACGACTGGGAGGAACTGGTCCCGGGCTTCAAGCACGGCCCGGAACAAGACGTGACTGACGGTGGCGAAGACCCTGCCGGTAGCCAAGCCGCCGAGGCGGCTTCAGCATCATCGGACCGTACCGAGGAATCCAGTAAGTAAAGGAAAGACAATGACCGCCTACGAAGACAAGCTCAACAAATACGTCGACCGTTCCTACACCTTCATCCCCGAGACCATAGATCTGAGCAAGACCGTGGTCCATGCGCTCGACATCCAGAATCTCTGCCTCGATCCGGAGGGGGCAGACTACATTCAGAGCGTCGGTGGAGCGCCCTCCGGGCAGGAGTCCCTCGGGCCGGCCAAGAGAATGATCGAACTCGCGCGCGAAAAGGGAATCAAGGTCGTCTGGTCCATGTGGGGCATGCACCCCGAAGGCTACGACATCGGCATCTGGGGGCTGAAGTACCCGTCCTGGAGAGAGTCCGATTCGCCCTTCAACCACGGGACGTGGAACGGCGCACTCTGCGAAGGTTTCGAACCGCAAAAGGGCGAACCCGTCTTCCAGAAGCACCGCAACAGCAGCTTCTACGGAACGGCCTTCAACGAGTACCTCCAGCAGGACGGCGCCGAGTACCTCGTGATCGTCGGCTCCTCGACCGCCAACTGCGTACCGACCACGGCGCGCGACGGTTTCGACCGGGGATACAAGGTGATCGTCGTGGCCGATTCCGGCACGGCCATTCCCCTCAACACCCACGGCCGCAACCCCGAGTTCGACCACGAAACACCCGAAGGATACGGGCAGTACTGGGAATCCCTGCGCAACATCCAAGCTCAGTACGCGGACGTGATGTCCAGCGATGAGTTCGCGGCCCTCGTGGAACGCTCATCGCGGGCGGCGGGACAGGAAGCCTCAGTGAGTGCAGACGCCTCAGCCCGCTAAACCGCGGTACAGGGGAGGTGGGGCCGTTATGAATGCGCCGCCGAAGGAACCGGTAAAGGTTCCCCACGACCAACAACGCGGCACCACCTCCCCGGGCACCCAGCACGTTGATCCACCTTGAGGAAGACACCCATGGCACCGTACGCTCCCACGCAACGGCGCAGGTTCGGGCGGCTCGACTGGTCTTGCACACTTGCCGGATTCGGGTCAGTGGCTCTTGGAAACATGCGCACCCCCATACCTACAGAGGATGCCCGGGCACTGGTACGTCATGCCTGGGACGCGGGCGTCCGGTTCTTCGATACTGCACCCATGTACGGCCATGGCCTTGCCGAATACCGGCTGGCCGATGTCCTCGCCGATGAGGACAGAGAAACGTTCGTCTTGGCCACAAAAGTCGGGCGAACCCTAAAACCCGCAAGCCCGGGGACCTTCAGTACCGCCCCCTGGTGCAACACCCCGCCGTTCCGCATCGAATACGACTACTCCTACGACGGTGTGATGCGCCAGGTCGAAGACAGCATGCAGCGGATGGGGACGGATTACTTCGACGTACTCCTGGTTCACGACACGGACCGTTGGACTCACGGCGCCGACCAACCCCGCCGATTTCAGGAAGCCCTAAACGGCGCGTTCAAAGCCTTGTTATCCCTGCGGGACCAAAAGGTAGTGCGGGCCGTGGGCATAGGCGTCAACGAGGTCGATGTCTGCATGGCAGCGGCAGAAGCAGCCGACATTGACTGCATTCTGATCGCCGGTACTTACAACCTACTGAACACCGAGGCGCAGGACGAGCTTCTCCCACTCTGCCTGCGACGCGGGATCGCCGTCATCAACGGCAGAATCTTTGGATCGGGCATCTTAGCCACCGGCCCTAAACCCGGAGCCCGCATGGACTACGCGCCGGCAACGCGTGAAACCCTCAGCGAGATCCGTCCTTACCAAGAGGTAGCCGACCGCCACGGAGTGCCTCTGGGCGCGGTGGCATTGCAATTTGGCGCCGCCCACCCTGCCGTCACCAACGTCTGCCTCGGCGCCCGCACCATCACTCAACAAGAGCAGAACTACCAATGGCTGAGTCAGCGGATCCCCGTCGAGGTGTGGCAGGAACTGAAGCACCTGCAACTCATTAGCTCCGCCTCCCCCACACCCGGAACCTCCCCATGAGGACAACTAAGGATCAGCAAATCCAGGAAGGCCCCCATGATGCTGCAGGAAGTCATCAAGATCGCCGCCATCGCGGAAGAAGCAGCCGAACAACTGGCAATCCGCATCGTCGTCAGTGTCGTTGACATCCACGGCAACCCGGTGCTTCTCCATCGCATGGACGGCGCACCCCTCCACTCTTTGGACATGGCCTTCCGCAAGGCCTACACAGCCGCCTCGTTCAACGTGGAAACAGAAGAACTCACGTCGCAAGTACAGCCAGGGCAGCCCCTTTACGGCCTGGCCGTGAACTCGGGCAGCAAACTCATCGCCTTCGGCGGTGGAGCACCTGTACAGCTCCAACGAGGCGAAAGAGTCGGTGTCGGGATCTCGGGAGGAACGACTGAACAAGACATTCATATCCTCAAGACCGCTCTCACTTCACCCCGCACCGTTCCCTAAACCCGCTGCGACTCTCCTCTGCCGAAGGGGGCAGTGTTTTCCATGGCCCTACGCTGCCGCGTCCGGTGGGCAGCATGGGAGCGCCTAGTGCAGCGCCGGCTGCGCCTTGAGGATGCCGGGTTCCGGCATCGCCGGGACGCCGGCGGGTCAGTCGCCGTCCTCGTAGCCGTCGATCTCGGCGATGTCGATGGTTTCCACCGCGCCGATACCGAAGCGGCTGTTGCCCAGCCTGCGGATGATCACCGTCAGCCGCTCCTTGAGCTCATCCATCTGGTCGCCGCTGCCGCTGCTGAGCAGCCGCTCCAGTTCAGCGGCATGCTTGAGGGCCCGCTTGCCCTCGTCGGTTATCTGCACGATCTGCCGCCGGCGGTCCACATCGCTGCGGGCACGGATGATGTGCCCGTGGACCTCCAGCCTGCCCAGGGTCTTGCCCATGGTCTGTGCCTGCACCCGGACGCGGGTCGCCAACTGCGCCTGCGTCATTTCCCCTTCGGCGGCCAGCACCTCAAGGGCAATGACGCCGGCGTGGGTCAGGCCAAGGCCGGCCAGTTTGTCGTTCCATTCGTGCTCGACGAGCCGGGCGGCGGTGGAGAGCAACCGTGGCATCGGCCAATTCTTCAAATCCGGCATGCACTCAAGTATACGTACGTAGCCGGAACGGCCGGAGGACTGTCTTGGCTATGCTGGTGTGAAACCCCGGATCCCTAAGGAGCTGCCCCATGGCCGAACGACTGTCGACCGGCGACACCGCGCCGGATTTCACGCTGCAGGACTCGGCGGGCAACACCGTCTCGCTGGCCGATTATCGTGGCCAAAACGTTGTGGTTTACTTCTATCCCGCAGCTTCGACACCGGGCTGCACCAAGCAGGCCTGCGACTTCCGCGACAGCCTCGACTCGTTGAAGGGCGCCGGATACGCGGTGCTGGGAGTCTCCCCCGATCCGCTGCCGAAGCTGCTGAAGTTCGCGGAGACGGAACAACTGAACTTCCCGTTGCTCTCAGACGAAGACCATGCCGTAGCCGAGGCGTACGCGGCCTGGGGCGAAAAGAAGAACTACGGCAAGGTCTACGAGGGCCTGATCCGTTCCACGGTCGTGGTGGATCCCGAGGGCAAGGTGGCGCTGGCCCAGTACAACGTCCGGGCCACCGGCCACGTGGCCAAGCTGCGCCGCGACCTCGGCCTGGACAATTAGGCGTCTGCACGAGGCATCAGTCCCCGCCAGACGAGTGCCGCCGTGCCGGTAGACTGATTCCTGTTCCGGCATGCCCGGAACGAATGCGCGAGTGGCGGAATTGGTAGACGCGCTGGATTTAGGTTCCAGTGTCCTCGGACGTGCGGGTTCAAGTCCCGCCTTGCGCACCATCACCAGGAGCCCCGCAGCGTCAGTTGCGGGGCTCCTGGCGTTCCACGGCCCGCTCCGGGCCCTGGGGCCCGGAGGCCTCCACCGCCGTCGTCGCGCCATCAGGCGCGGGACTCGTCACCAAATTGTGATGGTTTTGGCCCAACCGCCGAACCTGAAACCGATGCTTTCAATCAGACATGTGACTAAGCTCTCATCAAGCGGACGCGCCACCGCGCCTCCGCCGGCTGCCGTACACAAAGTCGGCGTCACACCTCTCGTCCCCGAGGAGCAGTCCATGTCATTTACTGACATCTTTTCCGGAGGCCAGCGAAGCGGCCGGCGCGCCGGAGCGGTCATTGCCGGCTTGGCCGCCGGCGCACTCGTCCTGTCCGGCTGTGCCGAGAGCGAGCGCGGCGGCGGAGCGCAGGGCGAGACGGAGGGAGTCAATCCGACCTTCGTGTTCGCCGCGTCGTCGGATCCCAAGTCGCTGGATCCGGCCTTCGCCAGCGACGGCGAGTCCTTCCGCGTCAGCCGCCAGATCTTCGAGGGTTTGGTCGGCGTCAAGGAAGGAACGCCGGACCCTGAACCCTTGTTGGCTGAATCCTGGGAGATGTCCGACGACGGGCTCTCCTACACCTTCCAGCTCAAGGAGGGCGTGAAGTTCCACGACGACACCGACTTCAATGCCGATGCCGTCTGCTTCAACTTCGACCGCTGGTACAACTTCGAGGGGATCCAGCAGTCCCAGTCGGTGAGTTACTACTACGGCTCGCTGTTCCGCGGCTACTCGGATTCCCCCGAGACCGCAGTCTACGACTCCTGCGAGGCGGTCAGTGACACCGAGGTGACGGTGAACCTGGCCCAGCCCTTCGCCGGTTTCATTCCGGCGCTGTCGCTGCCGGCTTTCGCGATGCAGAGCCCCACCGCCCTGGAGAAGTTCAAAGCCGACGACGTCGGAGGTTCGGAGGAGGCTCCGGAGCTGAGCGAATACGCCATGGGCCACCCGGTGGGGACCGGCCCGTTCAAGTTCGACAGCTGGTCGGTCGGCGAGTCCCTGCAGCTGTCCGCCTTCGACGGCTACTGGGGCGAACAGGGCCAGGTCCAGGAGATCATCTTCCGCATTATCGAAGACCCCAATGCCCGCCGGCAGGCGCTGGAGGCCGGGGACATCGACGGCTACGACCTGGTGGCGCCGGCCGACACGCAGTCGCTGGCCGACGCCGGATTCAACGTCATTGCGCGCGATCCGTTCACCATTCTGTACCTGGGCATGAACCAGGAGCAGGAGGCGCTGAAGGACCTCAAGGTCCGGCAGGCGATCGCCCACGCGATCGACAAGGACGCGCTGGTCCGCCAGACGCTGCCCGAGGGCACCAAGGTCGCCACGCAGTTCGTTCCGGACACGGTCAACGGCTACAACGACGACGTCACCACCTACGAGTACGACCCGGAGAAGGCGCGGGCGCTGCTCAAAGAGGCCGGCTACGGCGATGGCCTGGAGCTAATGTTCAACTACCCGACCGGGGTGTCCCGGCCGTACATGCCGACGCCGGAACAGGTGTTCACCAACCTGAGCGCCCAGCTCGAGGAGGTCGGCATCACCATCGAGGCCCAGCCGGACAAGTGGTCCCCGGACTACCTGGACCGCATCCAGGCCAGCGCCGACCACGACATCCACCTGCTCGGCTGGACCGGCGACTACAACGACACCGACAACTTCGTCGGGGTTTTCTTCGGCCAGGAGAAGCCGGAGTTCGGCTTCAACAACAAGGAGCTGTTCGGCAAGCTGTCCAAGGCACGTGAGACCAGCAGCATCGAAGAGGCGACGCCGCTGTACGAGGAGATCAACGAGGACATCGCGCAGTACCTCCCGGCGATCCCGCTGGCACACCCGGCGCCGTCGCTCGCGTTCGCCCCGCGGGTGACCTCCTACCCGGCCAGCCCGGTGAACGACGAGGTGTTCAACGCCATCGAGCTCAGCGAGTAGCCCCTCCTGCCGGGATCCGCATACCGCGGATCCCGGCAGGCAGGCCCCCGGCCCGAACAAACCGCGGGCGGCGCCGGGCCTGCCGCCGAAGAGGCAATTTCCACCGCATCCGGCGCAACGCCGGGACCGGGATCCGGAAGGACGCTGTGCTCAGAGTCATTATCAAGCGCATCGCGCTGCTCATCCCGACGCTCTTCGGGCTTTCCCTGCTGCTGTTCCTGTGGGTCCGCAGCCTGCCCGGCGGGCCCGCCACGGCGCTGCTCGGCGACCGTGCCACGCCCGAGGCGGTGGCACGGATCAACGAACTCTACGGCTTCGACCGGCCGCTGATCGAGCAGTACTTCGTCTACATGGGCAAGCTGCTCCAGGGCGATTTCGGCACGTCGATCCTCACCGGCCGGCCCGTGCTGACGGAGTTCGCAACCCGTTTCCCGGCGACGGTGGAGCTGACGATCGTCGCCCTCATCATCGCCGTCGGCATCGGCATTCCGCTGGGCTACCAGGCCGCGAGGTACTACGGCAAGTGGCCCGACCACTCCTCCGTCGTGCTGTCGCTGGTGGGGATCACCGTCCCGGTCTTCTTCCTGGCCTTCATCCTCAAGTGGTTGTTCGCCATCCAGTTGCCCTGGTTCCCTACCGACGGCCGGCAGAACCCCAGGATCAACGCCACGCACGTCACCGACTTCTATGTGCTCGACGGTTTGCTCACCCGCGAATGGGATGCCGCCTGGGATGCGCTGCTGCACCTGGCGCTGCCCGGGATCGCGCTGGGCACCATCCCGCTGGCCATCATCGTGCGCATCACCCGGGCGTCTGTCCTCGAGGTGCAGAATGCTGACTACGTGCGCACCGCCCGCGCCAAGGGCCTGCTGCAGAAGACCATCCGCAACCGGTTCATCCTGCGCAACGCGATGCTGCCGGTCACCACCACCATCGGCCTGCAGCTGGGGCTGCTGATTTCCGGGGCCGTGCTGACCGAGACGGTCTTCGCCTTCAACGGCATCGGGCGGTTCCTGCGCGACGCCATTTTCAACTTGGACTACCCCGTCCTGCAGGGGTTCATCATCTTCATCGCCGTGCTGTATTCGCTGATCAACCTGGTCGTGGACGTTTCCTACAGCATCATCGACCCGAGGGTGCGTGTTTAAATGAGCACAACGCTTCCGCCGCAGTCAGGCGGCGACATCCGCACCACCCCGGAGCCACCGGGGGCACCCGGCGCCCCCGCCGGCGCCGGGCCCGGCGGCACCAGCCTGTGGAAGGACGCGTTCCGGCGGCTCCGCCGGAATCCGCAGGCCATCACCGGCGCCGTCATCGTGGGCCTGTTCGTGCTGACCGCCGTGCTGGCGCCGGTGCTGGCACCTTATGGCGGCCAGGATCTGCCCGGCCGCACGTACATCACGCCCACGCACATTCCCGGCTTCGGCGAGGTGGAAGGATTTCCGCTGGGGCTGGACCGTTTCGGCGGGGACCTGTTCAGCAAACTCATCTGGGGCGCGCAGGCCTCGCTGCTGATCGGCGTCGTCTCGACCGCGATGGGGCTGGCCGGGGGCATGCTGCTGGGCATCCTCGCCGGCGGCTTCGGCGGCTGGATCGACAGCGTGATCATGCGCGGCGTCGACATCCTGCTCTCCGTGCCGAACCTGCTGCTGGCGGTATCCATCGCGGCCATCCTGGGGCAGGGGGCGTACGCGGTGATGATCGCCATCGGCGTGGCCCAGCTGCCGATCTTCGCGCGGCTGCTGCGGTCGTCGATGATCTCGCAACGCAGCGCGGACTACATGCTGGCGGCGCAGACGCTGGGGCTGAGCCGGGGCACCATCATCATGAGCCACCAGCTGCCCAACAGCGTGGGTCCGGTCATCGTGCAGGCCACGCTGACGCTGGCCACCGCCGTCATCGACGCCGCGGCGCTCTCCTTCCTCGGCCTGGGCGGCGGGCGCCCGCAGACCGCCGAGTGGGGCCGCATGCTCACCTACGCGCAGGCAGAACTGGGCATCGCGCCGCAGCTGGCGTTCCTGCCCGGCCTGTGCATCGCCGTCACCGCGTTGGGCTTCACGCTGCTGGGCGAGTCCCTGCGGGAAGCGCTGGATCCCAAGACGCGGGCCAAGTAGCGGCAGCTGCGGGTCAGTTGGCCAGGGTGGCCGGCGGGGCTCCGCCGTCCTGGCGCCGTCGCTGGCGGGCCATGTGCATCATGGCGGCGAAGCCAGCGATGAACAGCACTTCCAGCGCCGCCAGCCACCAGAGGGCGCCCCACCTGCCCTCGCCGATGAAGATGACGGCCCCGACCGCCAGCAGCACCGTGCCGATCACCAGCACGAAGACCGCGAAGCCGATGGCCACCGCGGCGCTGCGCACCCCGGTCCGGAAGCCGAAGCCTTCCGGCCGGTGGTCGTCGGGCTCCGGGACGGCTCCGGGCCCGGTATCCTCAGGACGCAATCTCCGGATCCTCCGCCTGGATGTCCAGTTCGTTGCCAGGTATGGACGCCAGCAGGCGCCGGGTGTAGGGGTGCCGCGGGTTGGTGAACACTTCCTCCGAGCTGGCGGCCTCCACCAGTTCGCCGTCCTTCATCACACAGACGTAGTCCGAGATCAGCCGCACCACGGCCAGGTCATGGGAGATGAAGAGGTAGCTCAGGCCCAGCTCCGCCTGCAGGTCGCCCAGCAGCTTCAGGATCTGCGCCTGCACCAGCACATCCAGCGCGGAGACGGGCTCGTCGCAGATGATCAGTTCGGGCTTCAGGGCCAGGGCGCGGGCAATCGCCACGCGTTGGCGCTGGCCGCCGGAGAGTTCGGACGGGTAGCGCCGCAGCATGTTCTGCGGCAGCGCCACCTCGTCCATCAGCTCGCGCACGCGGACCGAGCGCTCCCTCGCGCTGCCGCGGTTGTAGGTGGACAGCGGCTCCTCGACAATCCGCTCAATGGTGAACATCGGGTTCAGGGACGAATACGGATCCTGGAACACCGGCTGCACCCGCTGGCGGAAGTCCCGCAGCTGCGCCTTGGTCAGGTTGGCCACATCCATTCCGTCGAAGGTCATGGTGCCGCTGGTTGGTTCGATCAGCTTCAGCAGCATCCGGGCGGTAGTGGTCTTGCCGGAGCCCGATTCACCGACGATGGCGACCGTGTGTCCGCGCGGGATGTCCAGCGTCACGTTCTTCGCCGCGTAAAAGTCCTCGGCCTGGCCGCGGATCTTGTACACCTTGGTCAGGTCGCGCAGTTCCACGATGTTGTCCGTCTTCTGCGCCTCGGCGGCCGCGGGAGCCTCGGTGACGTGTTCCTGGAAGACCTGCTCCGCCCGTTCGGCCCGCACCGCCGCGTTGCCGGTAAACGCCCCCGGCATCAGGCGCACGGCGGCGACGCTGGGCGCCGCCTTCACCAGCGCCCGGGTGTAGGGATGCTGCGGATCCTCCAGCAGCTGCCGTGCCGGCCCGGTCTCCACCACCTTGCCGCGGTGCATCACCACCAGTTCCGACGCCCGTTCGGCCGCCAGCCCCAGGTCGTGGGTAATGAGCAGCACCGCCGTCCCCAATTCATGGGTCATCGACTCGATCTGGTCCAGGATGGTGCGCTGCACCGTCACATCCAGCGCCGACGTCGGCTCGTCGGCGATCAACAGCCGCGGCTGGCAGGCCAGGCCGATGGCGATCAGGGCGCGCTGGCGCATCCCGCCGGAAAACTCATGCGGGTACTGCTTGGCGCGTTCCCTGGCGTTGGGCAGTCCGGCAGCCTCCAGGACCTCCACAACCTTCCGGTCCACGTCCCGCCTGGTCGCCATGCCGTGAACCAGCAGGGTCTCCGCCACCTGCGAGCCGATCCTGGTGACCGGATTCAGGTTGGACATCGGGTCCTGCGGGACCAGGCCGATCTGGCGGCCCCGGATGGTGCGCATCCGATGCTCCGGCATCCCCACGAGCTCCTGGCCGTCGAAGCGGATGCTCCCGGCGGTCACCCGTCCGTTATCCGGCAGCAGCCCGATCACGGCCATCGCCGTGGTGGACTTCCCGGATCCGGATTCACCCACGATCGCCAGGGTCTTGCCCGGTTCCAGGCGCAGCGAGGCGCCCTCCACCGCAGAGACTTGCCCGTAGGTGGTGCGGAAAGCAACGGCCAGGTCCCGTACCTCGAGCAGGGCCGCGTCGTCGGCATGTTCGGTCATGGTCCCATCCTGCCCCAAAGACGCGCGGATGTGGCCTATCTCTCATCGGGAATTCGCCGCGCGGGGTCGAGGACGGGAGTCGATTAGACTTGAGGATCATCCCCGCCTGCCCCGAGGAGCCTGAAGCGTGACACCACCCACCGCGCGCCGCACCGTGCTGAAGGCAGGCGCAGCGGCAGCGGCTGTGTTGCTCACCGGCTGCACCCCCGAACCGGGCAGGCCCGCCCCGTCAACCGCCCCGGCCAGCGAGCCGCCGACGGCCTCGCCCGCGGACACCACCTTCACCATGGGCATTGCCGCCGCCCCGGTGACCCTTGATCCGGCGCTGGCACTGGACACCGAGTCCTACCGGGTGACCCGGCAGATCCTCGAAACACTCGTCGGGGTGGACCCGGCGACCGGCGTTCCGGCGCCGCGGCTGGCCTCCGAATGGACCGAAGCGGACGACGGCCGTTCCTACCGCTTCCGGCTGCGCCCGGGTGTCACCTTCCATGACGGAACGGCGTTCGATGCCGAAGCGGTCCGCGCCAATTTCGAACGCTGGTACCGGCTCCCCGGCGACGCCCGGCCGGTGGAAGGCGGGCTGGCCTTCCGGTCGGTCTTCGGCGCGTTCGCCGAGGACGAGGACGAATCGCTCTACCACAGCTGCGAGGTGCTGGGCCCGCTGGAAGTGCAGCTGAACCTGACCCGCCGGTTCACCGGCCTGGTCGCCTCGCTGGCCATGCCGGCCTTTGCCATCTCCTCTCCGGCGGCGCTGAAGGCCGGGGCGGCCGACCGGCTGACGGAGGACCGCGGCGGCCACAAGGTATCCCGCTACGGCTTGGCCCCGGTGGGGACCGGCCCGTTCACGTTCGCCAACTGGGAACGGGACCGCGTGGTGCTCTCCGCCTACCCGGGCTACTGGGGTGCCGCCGGCGACGTGCGCACCGTGGTGTTCAAGGCGCTCCCGCATCCGATGACGCGGTTGCGCGCCTTGGAAGCCGGGGACATCGACGGCTACGACCTGGTCACTCCGGCCACGTACGCGGATCTGGCGCGGGCCGGCATGCAGGTGTTGCAGCGTGACCCGTTCTCCGTGGTCTACCTCGGCATGAACCAGGCGGCCGACGGGCTGGACGACATCACCATGCGCCAGGCCATCGCCCACGCGATCGACCGGCAGGCGCTGATCGACAGCTTCTTCCTGCAGGGCACCAAGGAGGCCATGCAGTTCATCCCGCGCAGCCTGGGCGTGACCAATGAGACCATCCCCTACTACGCATACAATCCGGAGCGTTCGCGCGAACTGTTGGCCGACGCCCGGTACGATGGCGCCGAACTCACCTTCTACTATCCCCTGGGCGTCACGCGGGCCTACCTGCCGACCCCCGAAAAGGTGTACGCGGAGCTGAGCCGCCAGCTCACCGCCGTCGGAATCAATATCAAGCCGATGCCCATTCCCTGGGACGAGGGCTACCTCGACACGATCCAGGGCTCCACCGGCCATGCCCTCCACCTGTCCGGCATGAGCGGCAGCTACCGCGACCCGGACAACTTCGTGGGCCCGCTCTTCGGCAGCAAGTCGATGGAGTTCGGCTACGACAGCGCGCAGATCCGCAGCAAGATAGCCCGTGCCAAGACCCTCCCCGAGGGCGAAGACCGCGTGCAGGCCTACCACAGCATCAACGAGCAGCTGGCGCGGGCGGTCCCCGCGGTGCCGCTCGCGTTCCCCATCTCCGCCCTGGCCATGGGGCCCCGGGTCGTGAGCTACCCGGCCAGCCCGATGCTCGACGAGGTCTACAACAAGATCGAGCTGGGGCAGGATTGACGCCGGCGGCGGCGCCCGGCGCATGGGTGACGTGCCGCGTCGGGCGGAAAATTGTAACGTTGGAGATCCCGCCGCGTCTGTCTACTGGGTCACATCGAAGACGGCAGATTTTAGTCTCGCTGGCGCAGGGCGCTAGGCTTCTAATTGCTGGCACAGCTGCTATTGGAGATTGAAGTTGACTGCAAACATTCCCTCGGGATCATCCCAGAACGTCGACGTCGCGCTGATTGGCGGCGGCATCATGAGCACCACCCTCGGCTCCTTCATCAAGCAGCTGCAGCCGGACTGGAGCATCAGCCTGTTCGAGAACCTGGACGAGGTCGGCCTTGAAGCCTCGGACCCGTGGAACAACGCCGGCACCGGACACGCCGCGCTCTGCGAGCTGAACTACACGCCCGCCTCGGCGGACGGTTCGGTTCCCACCGCCAAGGCCGTGGGCATCAACGAGAAGTTCAACGTCTCGCGCCAGTTCTGGTCGCACATGATCCGCGAGGGCCACATCTCGTCGCCCCGGGAATTCGTCAACCCGCTGCCGCACATGAGCTTTGTCTGGGGCGATGACCACGCGGACTACCTCAAGCGCCGCCACGAGGCGCTGAAGCAGGAACCGCTGTTCGAGCAGATCGAATTCTCCGAAGACCACGCCGTCATCAACGAGTGGGCGCCGCTGATCATGCGGGGCCGCGATCCGCAGCAGCGCGTGGCCGCATCCCGCGTCGCCGGCGGCACCGACGTGGACTTCGGCTCCCTGTCCCGGAAGCTCGCGGGCTACCTGACCGCCCATGGCGTGGAACTGAACTACGGCCACCGGGTGCTGGACGTCTCCCGCAATACCGACGGCCGCTGGACCCTGGAAATCAGGAACAACGCCACCGGCGAAAAAACCAAGGTCAACGCGCGCTTCGTGTTCATCGGAGCCGGCGGCGGCGCCCTGCACCTGCTGCAGCGCTCCGGCATCCCCGAGTCCAAGGGCTACGGCGGTTTCCCGGTGTCCGGACAGTTCCTCCGCTGCACCGACGAGGCCGTCATCAACGCCCACCACGCCAAGGTCTACGGCCAGGCCTCCGTGGGCGCCCCGCCCATGTCGGTGCCCCACCTGGACACCCGCTTCGTCAACGGCAAGCGCTCCCTGCTCTTCGGCCCGTACGGCGGCTTTTCGCCGAAGTTCCTCAAGACCGGCTCGCTGCTGGACCTGCCCACGTCCGTGCGCCCGAGCAACCTGGTGCCCATGCTGGCCGTGGCCAAGGACAACTTCGGCCTGGTCAAGTACCTGGTCACCGAGGTGCTCAAGACCCGCGAAGGAAAGAACGAGGCCCTGCGCGCCTTCCACCCGGAGGTCGCCGGCGACCAGTGGGAGCTGATCACCGCCGGCCAGCGTGTCCAGGTGATCAAGAAGGACCCGAAGCGGGGCGGCGCCCTGCAGTTCGGCACCGAGGTCATCGCGTCCGCCGACGGCAGCATCTCCGCCCTGCTCGGCGCCTCCCCCGGGGCATCCACCGCAGCGCCGATCATGATCAGCCTGCTGGAACGCTGCTTCCCGCTGGAGTTCAAGAGCTGGGAACCCAAGCTGAAGGACATGCTCCCCGGCTACGGCGTGAACCTGAACGAGAACCCCTCGCTGTTGGCCGAAATCACCGCCGACACCGACCGGGTACTCGAACTGGCATGATCCCCGTCCGCCCCGTACGACCGCTGAACTAAGCTTCAAGCCATGCACAAGCTGGCAACGCTATCCCTGGCGAATCGTGCGTTGATCGCGCTGATTACGGTCTTCGTGGCCGTCTTCGGCGTGATCACCATGGGTTCGCTGAAGCAGGAACTCATCCCCTCGCTCGAGTTCCCGCGGATTACCGTTGTCAGTTCCATGCCCGGCGCGTCGCCGGAGGTAGTGGACAAGCAGGTCAGCGAACCGCTCGAACGCGCGCTCACCGCCGTCGAGGGCCTCGAGTCTTCCTCGGCGGTGTCGCGCAACGGGTTCTCCACCGTCAACCTGACGTTCGTCTACGGCACCAACCTGGACCGGGCACGCAGCCAGGTGGACCGTGCCATCTCCAACGTCCGCCAGCAACTGCCCGACGACGTCTCGCCGCTGTCGCTCGCCGGCAGCATCGATGACTTCCCCATCGTCTTCATGGCGGTGTCCTCCGACCTGACCCTGAGCGAGCTGAGCACCGAGCTGAACCGCCTCACGGTGCCCCGGCTGCAGAACATCCCCGGAGTGCGCGGGGCCGAGGTCTCCGGCGGCCCCGGCCGGCACATCGCCATCGTGCCTGACGACGATGCCATGGCGGAGGCCGGCGTCGGCGTTTCCGCCATTGTGGACAGCCTGGCCAACAGCGGCGGCCTGGTCCCCGCCGGCGCCGTGCAACAGGACGGCCAGAGCCTCTCCGTGCAGATCGGCAGCCCGCTGGACAGCTTGGCGGCCATCGAAAACCTGCCGCTCTCCCCCGCTGAAACGACGACGGCGGAGCAGCCCTCGGCGCCCTCCGCACCGGAGGCGGGGCGGGCACCCGGGCAGTTCCCCGGCCAAGGCCAGCCCGCCCCGCCGGGCAGCGGGACAGGGCAGGGCCAGGTACCCGTGCCCGACACCGTGCCCGCACCGGACCAGCCCGGCCAGGCGCCGGACCCTGTGCCGGCCGACCCTGCCACCATCGGCGAGGTGGCCGACGTCGACATCGCCGACGACGAGCAGACCTCGATCACCCGGACCAACGGCGAGCTGACGCTTGCCCTGGCCGTCACCAAGACGCCGGAGGGCGACACGGTGGCCATCTCCCACGCCATCGGCGAGTTGCTGCCCGAACTGGAGGCCGAACTGGGCGACGGCGCGCAGATCACCACGGTGTTCGACCAGGCCCCGTTCATCGAGACGTCCATCAAAGACCTGACCACCGAGGGCCTGCTGGGGTTGGGCTTCGCGGTGCTGATCATCCTGGTCTTCCTGCTCTCCGTACGCTCCACGCTGATCACGGCGATCTCCATCCCGCTGTCGCTGCTGGCCACGTTCATCGGCCTCAATGCGCTGGGCTACTCGCTGAACATCCTCACCCTCGGCGCGCTGACCATCGCCATCGGGCGCGTTGTGGACGACTCGATCGTGGTGGTCGAGAACATCAAACGGCACCTGAACTACGGCGAACCCAAGGGCGACGCCATCCTGGCGGCGGTCCGGGAGGTCGCCGGGGCCATCACCGCGTCCACCCTGACGACCGTTGCGGTGTTCCTGCCGATCGCGTTCGTCGGGAATCTGGCCGGCGAACTGTTCCGGCCGTTCGCCATCACTACCGCGCTGGCCCTGCTCGCGTCCCTGGCGGTGTCGCTGACCATCGTGCCGGTGCTGGCCTACTGGTTCGTCAAATCCCCCGCGGCGGAGCAGCACTATGACACGTCCGCAGTGCGTGCGGCGGCCTCCGAGAAGGAACGCCGCTCGCTGCTGCAGCGCGGCTACCTGCCGGTGCTCGCCGGCACCCAGCGGCACCCGGTGATCACCACCGTGGCCGCCCTGCTGGTGCTGGCCGGCACCGCCGCCATGGTGCCGCTGCTGCAGACCAACCTGCTCGGCGACAGCGGACAGAACAGCTTCAGCCTGCGCCAGCAGATGCCGGCCGGGACCAGCCTGGAGACCACCGACGAGGCGGCTGCCCCGGTCGAGGAGCTGCTGGCCGGGATGGACGGGATCGAGGCGGTCCAGGTCACCATGGGCAACGCCGGCGGCGGCCTGGGGACGTTCCTCTCCGCGGGTGCCTCGGTGGCCCAGTACACCGTCATCACCGAGGAAGGCATTGACCAGGCGGCGCTGCGCGACCGGGTCCGCTCCGCCGTCGAAAAGCTGCCCGGCGAGGCGACGTTCACGCTGGGCACTCAGGGCGGGGGCTTCGGCACCTCCAGCACCGTGGACGTGGAGATCTCCGCGAACGGCCCGGAGGAGCTGAGGGACGCCTCCGACCGGCTGGTGGAGCTGCTGCGGGAGGTGCCGGGGGCCGCAGAGGTGTCCAGCAACCTCTCGGCGGCCGAGCCGGTGGTCCAGGTGTCCGTGGACCGGGCCAAGGCCGTGGCCGCCGGGCTGGACGAGGAGCAGGTCGCGGGCCTGCTGGCGTCTTCAATCAGCCCGCTGCCCGGCGGCACCGTGCGGATCGGCACCACCGACTTCCCGGTGCTGATCGGGGAAGGCAGCGACTTCTCCAGCGTCGAGGAACTGCGCGGCGTCGAAGTGCCCACGGCGGCCGGGCCGGTGCCGCTGACGGACCTGGCCACTGTCGAGGAAACCGACGTGCCGACGTCGATCAGCGCCAGCGGCGGCGAACGCACGGCCGTCGTCTCCGTGACCCCGGAGGGAGAGAACCTGGGTGCCCTCAGCAGCGAGGTGGCGGCCGCACTGGACGGCACCGACCTGCCGGCCGGGGTCACAGCGGAATTGGGCGGCGCGGCCACCCAGCAGGCCGAGTCCTTTGAACAGCTGGGCTGGGCGCTGCTGGCCGCCGTCGCCATTGTCTACGTGATCATGGTGGCCGCGTTCAAGTCCTTGGTGCAGCCGCTGATCCTGCTCGTCTCCATTCCGTTTGCGGCCACGGGGGCCATCGGGCTGCTGGTCATCACGCGGATCCCGTTGGGGCTGCCGTCGCTGATCGGCATGCTGATGCTGGTGGGCATCGTGGTGACGAATGCGATCGTGCTGATCGACCTCATCAACCAGTACCGGCGCCCCCACGACGGCCGGCCCGGCATGAACGTGGCGGACGCGATCACGCACGGCGCACGGCGCCGGCTGCGGCCCATCTTGATGACGGCGCTCGCCACGGTCTTTGCGCTCACGCCGATGGCGCTGGGACTGACCGGTGAGGGCGGTTTCATTTCGCAGCCGCTGGCAGTGGTGGTGATCGGCGGCCTGGTGTCCTCCACCGCGCTGACGCTGGTGCTGGTGCCGGTGCTGTACCGGCTGATCGAAGGCCGGCGCGAGCGTCGGGCATACCAGCGCAATACACTCGAGGCAGAGCTGGTTCCGGCCGGACGCTGATCCGGCTAACCCGGAACCGTGGAGGTGCTGAACATGCCAGAACCGGAAACCATGCCCGCCGGGCCGGGCCGCCTGGACCGGCTTACCGACCGGCTCCCCGCCCCGCTGCGCAAGTACGGCCAGCAGATGGGCGGGTGGCGCCGGGTCCAGCTGGCGTTCAAGACCGCGTTGGCGTGCGCCATCGCCTGGTTCATCGCCCTGCGGCTGCCCGGCGAGGTGGACCAGTACCCCTATTACGCGCCGCTGGGCGCGCTGATCAGCATGTATTCCACCGTCGCCGACTCCGTCAAGACCTCCGCGGAGACGCTGGCCGGGCTGCTGCTGGGCATCGGCCTGGCCATGCTCCTGCTCCTGACGGTCGGCCCGCATTTCGTCACCGTGGGCCTGCTGGTGTTCCTGGGCGTGCTGGTTGCGGGGCTGCCGCGGCTCGGGGCGGGCCGGGAATGGGTTCCCATGGCCGCGCTGTTCGTCCTGCTGGTGGGCGGGTCCAATGCCGGCGACTACTCGCTCGGCTATGCGGTGCAGATGGCGGTGGGGGTGGCCGTCGGCATCGCTGTGAACTTCCTGCTGTTCCCGCCGTTGAATTTCAACGCGGTGGGACGCAGCCTGCAGCAGCTGCAGTCCGACCTCGCCCGGCAGCTGGAGGACATGGCCGAGGCGCTCCGGGAGAACTGGCCGCCGGAACACAAGGATTGGGCGACGAACGGCGAGAGCATCACCCGCTTGGGCAACCAGGTGCGGCAGGCCGTGCAGGCCGCCGACCGCAGCCGCAAGGCCAATCCGCGGCGCAAGTTCCACGACCGGGACCTGGACACCGATTGGCGGAATCTACGCACGCTGGAGCGTGCCGCCTTCCATACCCAGGACATGACCGAGGTGCTCGCCGCCGTGATTTGGGACGAAACACTGCATCTTCCCGACCCCGTGCTGGCACCGATGGCCAACGCCCTGGACGCCACGGCCGAGGCCATCAGGAGCATGACCGCCGAGGACCTGCCGGACAAGCTGGCCGCCGCGCGCGACGCACAGCACCGCCTCACCGGAGTCGTCGCGGGCTCGGTGTCCGCGGAGTCCCCCGCCACGGCGGCAGGATCCGTGGCGGTCAGCCTGGAACGCATACTGGCCGCGCTTGGCCGGCACGTGAAGGACCGCTCCGGCGGCCAGGCCCCGTAGCGGCGCGGGTACCTCCCCTCTCAAGCCGGAGGGTGCCGGCCCGCCGAGACGCCCCCAGCGGCGCGGGTACTTCCCCTCTCTCTACCCCGAGGGTATCGGCCTGCCCGGCCGGCCAATCCCATTCGATGAAACGTTGAACCGGCTGCAAGGGGTTCCTCTTGCCGGGAAATTCGAGTTTTATGTACCTACTCGTGTCGAGCAGCTGGCACTAAGATCCTCCGGACCGGGAGAATGATGTGTCGGATCTGGGCGAGAGCCTCCCTTCCGTGCCTGGCAGCGTTGCCGCTGTTCCCTTTGTCGGCGCATTTGAGAGTACTTACCTACCGGTACACCGCCGGGACGTGGCGGAGCTGACCGGAAGCTACGCCCACTGGGGCCGCCACCTGGACCACATGCGCGCAGCAGGCGTAGGCAGGGTGCGGTTTCCGATTCGCTGGCACCGCGTGGAAACAGAGCCAGGCGTGTTCGATTGGTCCGAGACTGACCGGCAGCTCCAGTTCCTGCGGGTCCGCGGCATGGAGCCAATCGTCGACCTGGTGCACCACACGAGCTACCCGCAGTGGCTCGACGACGGTTTCAGGGACCGGAGGTTTGCGCCCGCTTTCCTGCGCTATGCAGAGGCCGTGGCCCGGCGCTATCCCTGGCTGACGTCCTACACGCTGTTCAATGAGCCCTTCGCCACCCTTTTCCTCTGCGGCCATGAGGCCTTGTGGCCGCCCTACGACAGGGGAATCAACGGTTTTGTGCGCCTCGTTCGCAACGTCCTGCCGGCCATCGCGGAGGCGGCCAGGTGCTGGTCGGAGCTGCTGCCCGAAGCCCGCCACGTCTGGGTGGATACCTGCGAACACCATGACGGAACTGCGCGTGGCCCGGCGGAGTACGCGGCTCTCGCCAACGACCGGCGCCACGTGCTGCTGGATCTGGTGCTCGGACACGATCTGACCGAGGGCCGCCCCTTCCTGAGGGAGATCGTCAAGCACGGCGGCGAAGACTTGCTTCACCTGGACCCCGTTCGGGTGGACGTTCTCGGCCTCGACTATTATTGCCACTCCGAATGGTGGTATGAGGAGTCCCGCGCCCATGCGCCATCGCCCCACCCGCTGGGTTTTGCGGCCGTGGCCGAGCACTACGGCTCCCGCTACGGGCTGCCGATGCTCCTGAGCGAGACCAACATCCGGGGAACGGCCTCCGACCGCGCGTCCTGGTTGCGATACACCCTTGAACAGTACGAACTGGCTCTCTCCCGCGGGATCCGGCTCGAGGGGTACTGCTGGTTTCCCTTCGTGGACTCCTGCGACTGGGACTCCATGCTCGCCCGCGCCGCCCGCCGCCCGGACCCGGTCGGCGTCGTGGGCGCCGCCGCGTGGGGAAGCCGGACGGCCACCACCTGCTTCACGGACGCCTGGATGGCTGCGGCATCCGGAACCCCCAGCCGCGACCTGCCCGCGTACCGATTTCAACCGCCGTGCGACAGCCAGCTCCGGGGGCTGCTGCCCCAGATGAGCCACTGGCCCTGGCGCGATCCTCCCGAAGAGGAGATCGTCCCGCCCGCCCGCAACGCCGACGAAGAGGAACACAGGATGAACCCCTTGGAAGACCCTGACTTGGTCGTGCTGTCCCACCTGAGGTGGACCTGGGTCTGGCAGCGCCCGCAACATCTTGTCTCCCGGTTTGCCGCCGCCCGCACCCGGACCGGGGCCCGCACATGGTTTCTGGAGGAACCACTGCCGGCCAAGGTCGAACAACCGGTCCTGCGGCACCAGGACGTGGACGGCATCACCAGGGTATGGCTTGAAATTCCCTCGGTTGACGGGCAATTGGCCGCCCCGGGATTCGACGCACCCGGCGCGGAAGAATACGGCGCATTGTTCCGCCACTTGCTGGCGACCCACGCACGGCCGGCCTCGCCCGACGTCTTGATCTATACGCCGATGGCGCTGGAGATAGCGCGCGCGCTCGAGCCCGGGGCCCTCTGTTATGACGTCATGGATGATTTGGCGTCGTTTCGCCATGCCCCCAAAGCCATGCAGACCCGGCAACGCCAGGCGCTGGCGGAATCCGATGTGGTCTTTGCGGGAGGCGCCTCCTTGCACCGCAGCGTCAGCCGCTACGTGGGCGATTCCTGCCATCTCTTTCCCAGCGGTGTGGACGCCGCGCACTATGAAACCTCCCGGCTGCTCCGCGAGGAGCGGGCGCCCGGCCTCCGGAAGGTGGCGGGCTACGTGGGCGTCATCGACGAGCGGCTCGATCTTGGCCTGCTGGAGGAGCTCGCCGCGATGCTTCCCGACTGGTTGTTTCGGATCGTGGGACCGGTCGCCAAGATCGATCCGGCCACGCTGCCGCAGGCTCCAAACATCGAGTACACCGGAATGGCGGAATACGCCGAGTTGCCCGCTGTCATGGCCGAATTCGACGTTGCCTTGATGCCCTTCGCCATGAACGAGGCGACACGGTCGATCAGCCCGACGAAGACCCTCGAGTATCTGGCCGCCGGCCTTCCCGTGGTGTCGACGCCCGTTCCGGATGTGGTCGCCGGGTACCGGGGGCTCGTCCACATCCAGGAGGACGCCGCAGGCTTCGCCGATGCCATCCAGACCGCGCCGGGTGATTCCCCGGCCGAACGGGACCGGCGAATGCGGCCCTTGCAGAGACTCCTCGGCTGGGATGCGATTGCCGGACAAATGCACCGTTTGATCTCTCAGGGAGCCGCGGCAGGAGAACTGGCGGAAGAAGAAACGGCATGAGCTCGGGGGCCGAGCGCCAACGCTCCGACGTGGAGGATTTGGAACGCGCCCACGAACGCGGAGTCGGCGCGGCAATAGCCGGCCTGCAGGACGCCGCGCTGGGCAGGAGACGCCTGACCGGCCCTGCCGTTCCGGCGCTCGCCGAGGCAGCCGTTAGTTCGGCCACGCCGTACCTTCGGGCACCGTTGCTGGCGAGGATTTCCGCCGGCCTCATGCTTCATCCGCCGGCCGGCGACGAACAGGGAGAATGCGCAACCTGCGGCACCCCGGCCCCGTGCCTGACCGCCGAGGCGCTGAAATGGTAGCGGCCGGAGACCACGGTCCCGACCTCATTGTCGTCGGCGCAGGCCTCTTCGGACTGACCGTTGCCGAAACCGCCGCACGTGAGTACGGGGCCCGCGTGCTGATACTTGAACGCCGTTCCCACCCGGGCGGCAACGCCTGGTCCGAGGAGGAACCGGAGACCGGGATCGAAGTCCACCGGTACGGGGCGCACCTGTTCCACACGTCGAATGAACGGGTCTGGAACTACGTCAACCGGTTCACTTCGTTCACCGGCTACCAGCACCGCGTGTTTACGGTCTTTAAGGGCAATGTATATCCGATGCCCATCAACCTGGGCACGATCTGCGCCTATTTCGGCCGCCACCTCTCGCCGGACCAGGCCAGGGAGTTGATCCGCCACCAGGCGCAGGAAGTACCGGCCTCGGCGGCCGGCAACCTGGAAGAGAAGGCCGTCTCGTTGATCGGCCGACCGCTGTACGAGGCCCTGGTGCGCGGCTACACGGCCAAGCAATGGCAGACCGACCCGCGGGAACTGAGCCCCGACATCATCACGCGGCTGCCCGTGCGCTACACCTTCGACAACCGCTACTTCACCGACACCTACGAGGGCCTGCCGACGGAGGGCTACGGCACCTTCCTTGGCGGCTTTCTCCGGTCGCCCTTGATCGACCTGCAACTGAACACCGATTTTTTCCACGTCCGTCCGCACCTCCCGCCCGACGTGCCCGTCGTGTACACGGGGCCGCTGGACCGCTACTTCGGATACTCGACCGGGGCCTTGTCCTGGCGCACCCTGGACTTCGAGCAGGAAGTCCTGCCGATCGCGGATTTTCAGGGCACGCCCGTGATGAATTACGCCGACGAAGACGTCCCGTGGACCCGCATCCACGAATTCCGCCATTTCCATCCCGAACGGCAGTACCCCGATGACCGCACCGTGATCGTCCGCGAATACTCCCGGACGGCGGGCGCGAACGACGAACCGTACTACCCGATCAACACCAGCCAGGACCGGGACAAGCTCAGGACGTACCGTCGCCTCGCTGGGCAGGAACCGAACGTGTTCTTCGGGGGCCGCCTCGGCACCTACAAGTACCTGGACATGCACATGGCCATAGCGTCGGCGCTGGGTTTGGTCGACAACTCGATCGGCCCCCTGCTCGGTCGCTCGTCGGCCTAACCCGGGCCCCGCTCCTTGCCGCATCAAGCCGGCGGTGCGCATGCCGGGAAAGCCTTTCCGGGACCACCCGCGGCACGGTGACCGGTCCGACAACCTGTCCCGGAATTTTTCCGCGTGCCTGCCGTTAACCACAGTGAATGCAAATGCATGTAAACTGATGCGTAGCAAGCACCACGAAAGGTACATCATGGAACTCGGCGTATTCAGCGTCAGCGACGTCACCCTGGACCCGACCACCAACCGCATGCCCACCGAGCGCGAGCGGATCAAGGCGTCGGTCGCCATTGCCAAGAAGGTCGAAGACATCGGCATGGATGTCTACGCCATCGGCGAGCACCACAACCCGCCGTTCTTCTCCAGCTCCCCCACCACGCTGCTGGCCTACATCGCCGCGCAGACCGAGCGGATCACACTGTCCACCGCCACCACGCTGATCACCACCAACGATCCCGTGAAGATCGCCGAGGACTTCGCCATGCTCCAGCAGCTGGCCGACGGCCGCGTGGATCTGGTGCTGGGCCGCGGCAACACCGCCCCGGTCTATCCCTGGTTCGGCAAGAACATCCAGGACTCGCTGGAGCTGACGGTGGAGAACTACGCCCTGCTGCGCAAGCTCTGGGACGAAGAGGTCGTCAACTGGCAGGGCAAGCACCGCACCCCGCTGCACAACTACACCTCCACGCCCCAACCCCTGGACGGCGTTGCACCCTTCGTCTGGCACGGCTCGATCCGCACGCCCCAGATCGCGGAGCTGGCGGCCTACTACGGCGACGGCTTCTTCGCCAACAACATCTTCTGGCCGAAGGAGCACTACATGCAGCTCATCGGCCTGTACCGCGAGCGCTACGAGCACTACGGCCACGGCACCGCCGACCAGGCCATCGTGGGCCTGGGCGGACAGTTCTTCATGCGCAAGAACTCGCAGGACGCGGTCAACGAATTCCGCCCCTACTTCGACAACGCACCCGTCTACGGCCACGGACCGTCGCTGGAGGACTTCACCGCGCAGACCCCGCTCACCGTCGGCAGCCCGGAGCAGGTGATCGAGAAGACCCTGGCCTTCGCCGACTACTTCGGCGACTACCAGCGCCAGTTGTTCTTGATCGACCACGCAGGACTGCCCCTAAAGACCGTGCTGGAACAGCTGGACCTGTTCGGCGAAGAGGTGCTCCCGGTGCTGAAGAAGGAGTTCGCCGCCCGCAAGCCGGCGCATGTTCCGGAAGCCCCGACCCACGCCAGCCGCAAGGCCGCCCGCGACGCCAAGGAAGCGCCCGCCGAGTCGGTGTCCCATGGCTGATTCATCCGGTCCTGAGATCAGGACGACGGCGGCTGCTTGGGAATCGCTGTTCCGCACCCAGGTGGCGGTAATGCGCCGGATGCAGCAGCTGCCCGAGTTCAGGAAACTCGCCATGCGCGAGTACGACGTCCTGTTCAACCTGAGCCGGTGCCCGGGCGGCTGGAGCCGGCTGAACGAGCTGAACGAGGCACTGTTGATCAGCCAGCCGAGCCTCAGCCGGATGGTCGACCGCTTGGAGAAGAAGGGCCTGGTCCTCCGGCGCACGGCCCGCAACGACCAGCGGGGCATCGAGATCTCGCTGACAGACGAGGGCCGCGCGTTGCAGAAGGAGATCGGCCGGCAGCACGTCAAGCACCTGCATTCGATGCTCGCCCCGCTGCTGTCCGAGGAGGAATTCGGACAGCTCCAGGAGCTGACCAACAAGCTTCGGGCCGGCCTGGCGAACGATTGAAGTTATCCGGCGGGGTGCCGGCGGCTCAGGCGGGCGGATCTTCAGCGACCTGCAGGGTCATGATGACCTGCCGCAGCGTCTTGAAGTGCTTGCCGGAGACGTAGCTCTCCGCCTCCGCGATGAGGCCGTAGGCATCCAGCAGCCCGGTCTCGTCGCCGGGCGCCGGAGTGCCGTGGCGGACGGCCGTGCCGAAGGAGTAGGTGCCGACCGGGTCCGGACCGTTGACGGTGTTTTCCACCAGGCAGGCCTGGAAGCCGTCGCCGGCCGTTTTGTCGGTCAGCCCCATCGACCCGAAGTACCGGTGGCCCAGCAGCGTCCGGTAGACGAACAGCGGCTCGACCGTGTCGTCGGACGGCACGGCGGGCACCTTCGCCGGCTCGCTGACCACCACGCGCAGTTCGGTGACGGCGCCCTCGCAGGCGGCCTTGGGCAGCTTGAGCCGGGTGTGCAGTTCGGCGGCCAGCTTGCCGGAAGAGTCCCGGATGTCCAGGTGCAGCCCGTCGTCCGAGGGCTGGGTGGGCTTGACCTGCCGCTGCACCACCCACTCGCCCGGAACCTCGAAACTGATCACTCGGTCCGGATCGGTGTAGACCTTCCAGCCGTCGATCGTCGCTTTCCGCACGGGCTCCTTGCCGGGCGGCGCCGCGGGTTGTCCGGCTGCGTCCCCGCCGGCCGCACCCGACGGCGACGCACTCGCTCCGGCCGACGCGCCGCCGTCGTCGGGCAGCAGGCCGCAGCCGGACACGAGCGCCACGCACAGCGCCGCGGCGGCACCCCGGCCCGGCATCCTTCGCCTGATCATGCTGCGCTCCCCTCCGGTCCGTGAGGACTCCACCGTACCCAGCGGGAGGACCGGTCCGGTATAGGACCGCGCCGTGTCCCGGGGCGTCGTCGGGAACCTTAGCGCCGCAGCGCCTGGACCTCTTGGACGGCGGCGACGACGGAGCGGGCCGCCAGGGCGATCTCGGCTTCCTTCACGCCGGCCGTGAAGGTCAGCCGCACCGCGGTCTGCGCCACGGCCGGTTCGATTCCCATGGCCAGCAGCACCGCGGACGGCTCGTCGGAGCCGGCGGCGCAGGCCGACCCGCTGGAGCAGACCACCCCGCGGCGTTCCAGTTCCAGCAGCACCGCCTCGCCGGAGGTTCCCGGGAAGCAGAAGGAGGCGCTGGCGGGCAGCCGTTCGGTGCGATGACCGGTCAACATGGTGCCGGGCAGTTCCCGCAGGACGGTGTCGATCAGGTAGTCGCGGTAGCGCGTGAGCCGGTCGGCGTCGGCCGCCCGCTCGCCCCCGGCCAGCGACAGCGCGGTGGCGACGGCGACCGCGCCGGCGACGTTCTCGGTGCCGGACCGCCTGCCGCGCTCCTGCCCGCCGCCGTGCAGCACCGGCTCCAGCGGGACCCGGCCGGAGACATACAGCAGCCCGCAGCCCTTGGGCGCGCCCAGCTTGTGGCCGGACACGCTGAGCGCGTCCACCCCGAGCTCTGCGACGTCCAGGTCCAGCCAGCCGGCCGCCTGCACGGCGTCGGTGTGGAACGGGATACCGGCCGCCCGGCAGAGCCTGCCGATGCGCCCGACCGGCTGGATGGTGCCCACCTCGTTGTTCGCGTACATCACCGTGCACAGCGTGGTGTCGTCGCGCAGCGCGGCCTCCAGTTCGTCCACGCGGACCATGCCCGTGGCATCGACCGGCACCCGGGTGACCTCGAAGTCATGGAACCGGGCCAGGTAGTCGACCGCCTCCAGCACCGAGGGGTGTTCCACGGCGCTGGTGACGACGTGCCTGCCCCGCGGGGAGGCGAGCGCAATGCCCTTGACCGCCAGGTTGTTGGACTCGGTGCCGCCGGACGTGAAGATGATTTCGCCGGGGCGGCAGCCCAGCACCCCGGCGGCCGTGCCCCGGGCATAGTCGAGTGCCCGCAGCGCCGCCTCTCCCACGGTGTGATGGCTCGAGGGGTTGCCGAAGTCCTGCGTCAGGGCAGGCCACATGGCCTCCAGCACCTCACGGCGCACCGGGGCGGTCGCCGCAGCGTCCAGATAGATCACGACGACGATGCACCTCCGGCCGCCTGCCCCGCGGCAATGCGGATGTCCAGGCCCAGGTCCAGCGACCGCACGCTGTGGGTGAGCGCGCCGGACGAGATGACGTCAACCCCGGTCCGGGCAATTTGGCCGACGGTCTCCAACCGCACGTTGCCGCTGGCCTCGACGATCGCACGTCCGGCCACCCGGGCAACGCCGGCGCGGAGTTCGTCCACGCTGAAGTTGTCCAGCATGATGGTGTCCACGCCCGCGGCCAGCACCGGCTCGATCTGCTCGGCCCTGTCCACCTCCACCTCGAAGTGGACGGTGTGCGGGAGCCTGGCCTTCGCCTCCAGCAGCGCCTCGGTCAGGTCCCGGCTGCCGTCGGCGGTGAGCACGGCCAGGTGGTTGTCCTTGGCCATCACTGCGTCGGAGAGCGAATAGCGGTGGTTGTGTCCGCCGCCGCAGCGCACGGCATAGCGCTCCAGCGCCCGCAGGCCGGGGGTGGTCTTGCGGGTATCCACCACCCGGGCCGCCGTACCGGCCACTTCCCGGACGAAGGCCGCGGTCTGCGTGGCGATGCCGCTCATCCGCTGCAGCAGGTTCAAAGCCACCCGTTCACCCAGCAGGATGGAGCGGGCGTTTCCGGTCAGGACGGCCAGCACCTCGCCGGCCCCGAAGGCGGCGCCGTCGCCGGTTTTCAGCTCCACCCGCACGTCGGGATCCACCTGGCGGAAGACCTCGGCCAGCACCGGACCGCCGGAGAACACGCCGGGCTCGCGGGCCGCCAGCTCCGCCGTGGCGGTGGCGTCGGCCGGAATCAGCGTAGCCGAGGTGACGTCGCCCCACGGCGCGTCCTCGGCGAGCGCCCCGGCGACGATTCGCTCCATGGCGGTCCGGTCGATCGGCTGGATATGGTTCATGGCTGCTCCTGCAGGACTGGCTGGGACGTGGGGGAAGACATTGGGGAAAAGGTGGCGGGGGCGGGGACCGCGGCGTCGTTCACATAGGCCAGGTGCCGGCGGTGCGCCGGGGCCCGGGTGTGATCGCTGCGGTAGTGGGCGCCGATACTGTCGCGCCGCGCGGCGGCGGCTGCCACCACCAGCCGGGCCACGGTCAGCAGTGCGGCATCCTCGGCCGAGGCGGCGTCGGTGACGGACACATGCCACCGCGCCAGCTGGCGGGCGGCCCCCCGCAGCGTCGGCTCGTCGCGGACCACGCCGGCGGCGGCCGCCATCACGGCCTGGATCTGTTGCCGGGTGCACGCAGTGGTTCCGGCCGGTGCGTCCTGTCGGTCGGCGCGGGCCCCTGCACGCAGCGGGCGGCCCGGCGGGGCGCCGACGTCCAGCGGGACGGCACCGAACACCGGCACGGCCTCCGGCAGGTCCAGCGCCCGCACGGCACGGCGGGCGAAAACCAGGCCTTCCAGCAGCGAGTTCGAGGCCAGCCGGTTGGCCCCGTGCACTCCGGTGCAGGCGACCTCGCCCACGGCCAGCAGCCCGGGCACCGAGGTCCTGCCGTCGTGGTCGGTCCGCACGCCGCCCATCCAGTAGTGCGAGGCCGGACGCACCGGCAGCGGTTGCCGCGTCCAGTCGAAGCCCAGCGAACGGACCGTGGCGTCGATCATCGGGAACCTGGCCGCCAGGAAACCGGCGCCCTTCTCCCGCTCGAGTCCGGTGGCGTCCAGGAAGACCTGCGGCAGCAGCCCGTTGTCTTCCTGCAGCCGGAGCTGAGTGTGGATGCAGCGCGAGGTCACGTCACGGGGCGCCAGCTCGGCGTCCGGATGCAGCGCCGGCATGAACCGCTCCCCCGCAGCGTCCACCAGCACGGCGCCTTCGCCGCGTACCGCCTCGGAAATCATGAAGGCCCTGCCGCCGGTCGCCGCCGGGTCCAGCAGGGTGGGGTGGAACTGGATGAACTCCAGGTCAGCCAGGACCGCACCGGCTTCCCAGGCCAGCGCCACGCCGTCGCCGGTGGCGGCGGCGGGGTTGGTGGTGGCCGGGTACAGCTGCCCGGCACCGCCGGTCGCGAGGATCACGACGTCGGTGTCCAGCCGCGCGGGCACCGCGCCTGCTCCCATGGGCATCAGCTCCAGGCCAGCCACGCGCGCGCCGGCCGTGAGCAGCCGCCGCACCATCGTGTGCTCGAGGATCTCCAGCCGGCCCGCCTCCGCCAGGCCGCGGACCACGCGGATCAGCCCTTCGGCGATGCCGGCCCCGGTGCGGTCGCCGCCGGCATGCAGGATCCGCGGGGCCGAGTGGGCCCCTTCCAACCCGAGCGAGAATGCGCCGCCGTGCCGGTCGAAGGCCACGCCCCAGTCTTCCAAGGTGGCGATCTCCCGCGCCGCGCCTTCGCACAATAGCCGGACGGCGCCGTCGTCGTTCATGAAGGCGCCGGCGGCGAGGGTGTCGGCGATGTGCGCCGCCACGGAATCGCCGGCCGCGGTGCCCTGCGCTGTGACCGCGGTGATCCCGCCCTGGGCGTGCCAGGTGTTGGACTCGGCCAGCCCGCCCTTGGTGATCAGGGTGACGGCGGTGTCCGGACGTTCCGCGGCGAGCGCGGCGGCGTAGAGCCCGGCGATGCCGGACCCCACCACCGCCACGCGCCGGGCCGGTTCGCGGTTCACGGCCTGGCTGCCAGCATCCGTTCCAGCGCCACGCGGGCGGGGACGGCCACCGAATCGGGCACGGTGATCCGGTTGAGGACTTCGCCGCCGGGCAGCTGGCCGGTTCCGGCGTAGGCTTCCAGCACCCAGGCCAGGTAGCCCGGGTGGATCCGGTACATCGTGGAGCACGGGCAGATCACCGGGTCGAGGCAGAAGATGGTGTGCTGCGGGTACTCGGCGGCCAGCCGGTTGACCATGTTGATCTCGGTGCCGATCGCGAAGACGGTCGGCTCGGCGGCGGCGGCCACGGCCTTGCGGATGTAGTCGGTGGAACCGGACTCATCCGCGGCGTCCACCACCGGCATGGGGCATTCGGGGTGCACGATCACCCGGACGCCCGGGTAGTCGGCGCGTGCCTTCTCGATCTGGTCCACGTTGAAGCGCTTGTGCACGGAGCAGAAGCCGTGCCAGAGGATCACGCGGGATTCCCGCAGCGCCGCCTCGTCGTTGCCGCCCAGGGACTGGCGCGGATTCCACATGGGCATCCGTTCCAGCGGCACGCCCATGGCCTTGGCCGTGTTGCGGCCCAGGTGTTGGTCGGGGAAGAAGAGCACCCGGTGGGCGCGCTCGAAGGCCCACTCCAGCACGGTTTCGGCGTTCGAGGACGTGCAGACGATCCCGCCGTTCTCTCCGCAGAAGCCCTTGAGCGCGGCCGACGAGTTCATGTAGGTGACCGGGATGACTGGGACCTTGCCGTCGGCGTCCGGACCGCTGCCGAGCACGCCGGCGAGCTGGTCCCAGCAGGCCTGCACCGAGTCGATGTCCGCCATGTCCGCCATGGAGCAGCCGGCGGCCAGGTTCGGCAGGATCACGGCCTGGTCTTCGCCGGAGAGCATGTCGGCGGTTTCCGCCATGAAGTGCACGCCGCAGAAGACGATGACTTCGGCCTCCGGCTTTTCCTTGGCGGCCCGCGCCAGCTGGAACGAGTCGCCCACGAAATCGGCGTATTTGACCACTTCGTCGCGCTGGTAGAAGTGGCCGAGGATGACCAGCTTGTCGCCCAGCTTGGCCTTGGCGGCCAAGATCCGCTCCTCGAGCTCCGCATCGCCGGCCAGCCGGTATTCTGCCGGGATTTCGCCCTGCCGCGGGGTGGCGGCCGGCGCCGGATCGGCCATCGACGCGCCCGGCCCGTAGGAGGGCGCCCAGGCACCGCTGCCCGCGGCGGTGTCGAAGGCCCACGGACCCTTGGCCAGATCGGGCGTGCAGGTGGAGGCGGCGGGCGCGCGGGAGCCGGCAAGCGCTTCCTCGCGGGTGATCAGCTGGATGGTGCTGTTGACCGATGACATGGTGTTCTCCGTTGTTGGGCAGGGGGCCAGGGAAATCCGTGGCGGACTGCGGGTATGGGTGGCGGGTGCGGGGGCCTTGCCGGCCTGCGGGGCGGTTGCCGCGGGACTATTGCCACGGGTGCGCCGGGGAACTGGCTAGGCGGGCGGGCTGCCCCTGAGCTGCGCGGCGCTGCCGGTGTAGCGGTAGAGCCGGGGCGGCCGGTGCCGGCCGCCCTGCAGGTACTCGTCGGTCGGTTCGATGTCCGGGGTCGCCCGCAGCTGGCGGCGGAAGTTGGCGGGATCCAACTGCTTGCCCAGCACGGCCTCGTACACTTCGCGGACCTGGGCCAGTGTGAAAGTGGATCCCAGGAAGGCATACGCGATGGAGCTGTATTCCACCTTGTTCCGCAGCCGCCACAGCGCGTAGTCCACGATCTGGTTGTGGTCAAACGCCAGTTGGCCAAGTTCATCGGCGCGGACCCAGCGCACGTTCTCGGTTTCGCGGGCCAGTGCCGCCTCGTCCGGCTTCACCAGCGCCCAATAGACGATGGAGACCACCCGCTGCGCCGGTGAGCGGTCCAAGCCGCCGAACGCATACAACTGCTCCAGGTAGCTCGGCTGCAGGCCGGTGGTCTCCTCAAGGTTCCGGGCCGCGGCGTCCTGGAGGGATTCGGCCGCACTCAACGGACCGCCGGGCAGCGCCCACAGGTCCCGGAAGGGCTGGCGGGTACGGCGGACCAACGGCAGCCACAAGGTGGGGCGACCCGCCTCCTGGTCCGGACGGAGGGCGAAGATGACCGTGGAGATGGCCAGTTCAGGGGGCTGCTGCGCCCGCTCCGACACATTGGCCGCGTGAATCGGCATGGCCGCCTCCTCCCCGGTTTCGAGTAAAAGTCATAGTGACTAGAACTCATTCTAGCCGGTTATGGTCATGTTGACCCAATCACACCCCAACGCCGGCGATTTGTGACGGCGCCGGGATCATGGCGGACCGGGCAGGCCTCCCGCCCTCCTCTCGCCGCAAGCCGGAGCCGACAACCTCCGACTGACACGAGGGAATGGACGCACAGCGGCATTCCGGCGTGGCCGCCCGCGTGGCGCCGGACTCCCCGGGCTAGGCTTCAGCCATGCACCCACGGGGACGGCGGCGGTTCGTACCACCGGACAACAACGAAATCCTCAGGCGCAGGTATGGCAGGAAGGAACGCCCGCCGCACCATCGCGTCATCCTTGGCCGCTACGCCTTCATCAAGGGCTGGCTGGTCGCCGTCGGGGCGTGGTTCGTCATCTCGCTGGTCCTGAGCATCATCGACGAGCTGTCGTCGCCGCACTCCGCTGCCCTCAGCTTCTGGGGCCTGGTGCTGACGATCAGCTTTTTCTTCGCCGCCCTGCTGGGCGCCCCCTTCGCGCTGCTGCTGGGCCTGCTGCTGCGCCCGGTTCGCCGGCAGTGGGTGCATGTGCTGGTATTTGCAGCAGGGCTGGCCGCACTCACGTGGGGAACCGTCGCCCTGCTGGCTCCGGGCACGGCTCCGCTGCCTGCCATTTGCGCGGTGATTGCCGGAACCGCCGCGGGGCTCGGCCGTGTGGCGGTCATCCGGGACGTCGACGTCGACGACGGCGGCGCCGCCCTTTCCTCCGGGGTCAGCGGGGATCGGCGGCGGCCTGAACCAACGGAAGGGTCCGCTCCCGGAAGTGGCTGTTAAGCACGATCACGGACGACGAACGCAGCACCGTATTGGTCGCCATGACCTGGTCGAGCACGCGCTGCAAATCCGCGTTCGACCGGGCGACGACACAAGCCAGCAGGTCGCTTTCACCGGAGACGGTGTGCAGCTCCAGCACCTCGGGAATGTCGGCGAGCGCGGCGGCCACGGCGTCGTGCCCGGACTCCTGCCGGATCACGAACGAACAGTAGGCTCGCACCACGTACCCCAGTGCCTCGGGCGAAAGCCGCGGCCCCCAGCCCGCCGTCACGCCTGCGCGTTGCATCTTGTCCAGCCGGGCCTGTACTGTGGCACGCGCTACTTTCAGCACCCGGGACGCTTCCAGAACGGACATCCGCGGGTCCTCCGTGAACAGCGTGACGATGTCGGCATCGAGAGAGTCGATCTGCATGACGCTGTGCGTCCTTTCGGGTTCGGTGCCGCCAGTTGTGGGACACTGCTAGACAAATTGTCAGCTTACGGGCTGCTTTCGCCAAACGACAGGACAGTCGATGCCGCGTTTTACCGCCACTCACCACCGTGACCCGAGCGCCCGACCGCCCGCCGGGCTCGGCCACGGGATGAAGCAGCGCCAGCTGATCATGATGGGACTGGGCAGCGCGATCGGTGCCGGGCTCTTCCTGGGCTCCGGAGCGGGCATCCAAGCCGCCGGTCCGGCCGTGTTGATCTCGTACCTGCTCGCGGGCACGTTGGTGATCATCGTGATGTGGGCGCTGGGCGAGATGGCCGCCGCCAACCCCAGCAGCGGTGCCTTCTCGACGTACGCCGAGAAGGCGCTGGGCCGCACCGCCGGCGCCACCATCGGCTGGCTCTGGTGGCTGCAGTTAGTGGTGGTGATCGCGGCCGAGGCAGTGGGCGCCGCGGGCTTGCTGGCCACGGTCTGGCCGGCGCTGCCCGTCTGGCTGCTCGCGCTGGTGTTCATGGTGGTCTTCACCGCGGTCAACCTGTTCGGGGTGCGCAACTACGGAGAATTCGAGTTCTGGTTCGCCATCTTTAAGGTCATCGCCATCCTGGCGTTCCTCGCCATCGGCGCCGCCTTGCTGTTCGGCTGGCTGCCCAATGTCCCGTCGCCCGGGTTGGGCGTCATCTTCGGCGAGGACGGCTTCGCCCCCAACGGCATCGCCGGCATCGGTGCCGGGCTGCTGGTGGTGATCTTCGCCTTTGGCGGGACCGAGATCGTCGCCGTTGCCGCCGCGGAAACGGAAAACCCGGGAGTTAGCGTGGCGAAGGCCATCCGGACCGTCGTCTGGCGCATTCTGGTGTTCTACTTCGGCTCGGTGCTGGTGATCGCGCTGACGGTGCCCTGGGATTCGGAGGCACTGGCCTCACCCTTTGCCGCGGTGCTCTCGATCGCCCAGATCCCCGGTGCGGATGTGGCCATCACCCTGGTCGCCGCGGTAGCGCTGCTCTCGGCGCTCAACGCCAACCTGTACGGCGCATCCAGGATGATCTTTTCCCTCTCGGAACGGAACGAGGCGCCCGCTTCCCTCGGGAGGCTCAGCACCCGGCGGGTTCCCGTCAGGGCGGTCATGGCGTCCGTGGCGTTTGGTTTTGTGGCGGCCGTACTCGAGCTGTTGTTCCCCGAGCGCGTCTTGCCGGTTTTGCTAAACGTCGTCGGGTCCACGTGCCTGGTGGTCTGGGGAATGGTCCTGCTGTCCCAACTGGTGCTGCGCCGCCGGGCCGACCGCGAAGGCACGGAACTGCCGTTCCGGATGCGCGGCTTCCCGGCGATGACGTACGCGGGCCTTGCCCTGCTGGCCGCAATCCTGGTGCTGGGCTTCTTCTCCCCGACAACGGGAATCCAGCTGCTCTCGACCCTGGTGCTGATCGCCGCGATAGCTGCAGCTGCAAAAATTGCCGCGCGCCGAACACCAGCCGAAAGTTCACCTCGCCGTTAGCGGTATGCAACCTGTTTATAGCTTTTGCCATCAGGGGCAGCTAACTGTGCACACTGTTTGGTGATCGCATGGCAGATTGCGCACTCCACGTCGGGTGATTAGTGTCACCGTAAGCAAGTGAAGCCGTCGCGCTCCTCCCCCGCGGGGAGGCGGCGGCACCATAACTACGTGGAGGAGCAGGCATGAGCAGCGTTCTTTCCCTGGACCCGTCGGCCCGGCCCGACCTGTCCGCAGAGGACCTCAAGGAGCTCTACCGGCTGATGGTGTCGGTCCGCCACCTGGACGAATCGGCCATTCGGTGGCAGCGCCAGGGCCTGATTCCCGGCTACGCACCGGAACTCGGACAGGAAGCCGCCCAAGTGGGCAGCGGGTATGCGCTGGACATGTCCCGCGACTTCGTCTTCCCGACCTACCGCGAGATGGGCGTGGCCCGGACGGTGGGCGTGGACATGGTCGAGTACATGTCCACCCACAAGGCGACCTGGCACGGCGGGCTCTACGATCCCCAGGCCACCCGTTTCGCCCCGATCCAAGCCGTCGTGGCAGGCTCCGTGCTGCACGCCGTCGGCTGGGCGCACGGGCAGACGCTTTCCGGCGCCCCGGCCGGAGAACTCGGCGTGGCCATCACCTACTTCGGCGACGGCGCCAGCTCGCAGGGCGACGTCCACGAAGCCATGAACTTCGCCGCGGTCATGAAGGCTCCCGTGGTCTTTTTCATCCAGAACAACGGCTTTGCAATCTCGGTGCCGACGGAGCGCCAGGTGGCCGGGGGCTCGGTTGCCGCCCGGGCGGCCGGCTACGCCATGCCGTCACTCCAGGTGGATGGCAACGACGCCGTGGCTGTCCACCAGGCGACGGCCGCCGCCCTCGCCCATGCCCGGGCGGGCAACGGGCCGGCCGTCGTGGAAGCCATGACGTACCGGCGGGGCCCGCACTCCACCAGCGACGACCCCGGCCGCTACCGCACCCTGGCCGAGGAACGCGCCGACGGCGGCGAGGATCCGCTGCTGCGTATGCGGGCCCGGCTGGAAGCCGAGGGCATCGCCGGCGAGGACTTCTTCGCCGAGGTGCTCGCGGCCGCCAAGGCGGAAGAAGAACAGATCCGGGAAGGCGTGGCGGCACTTGGTTCCCGTCCCGGCACGGAGATGTTCGATTTCGTCTACCAGGAACCCACACACGCGCTGAAGGCCCAGGCACGCGCCTGGCGGGAGGAGTCCGAGCATGTCTGAGCACAAGACCCTGAGCGACCTTGAAGCCGCCTTCGACAACACCACAGAAACCAGCGCCCAGCAGGAATCCGCGGATGTGGTGGAACCCGGCCACGTCACCGCCGTCGAACAGCTCTCCATGCAGCAGGCACTGAACCGCGCGCTGGCAGAGGTGCTGGAGGACAACCCCAAGGCACTGGTTTTGGGCGAAGACGTCGGACAGCTCGGCGGCGTCTTCCGCATCACCGATGGCCTGCAAAAGACGTTCGGCGAAGCTCGGGTTTTCGACACCCCGCTGGCCGAATCCGGCATTCTCGGCATGTCGGTGGGCCTGGCCATGGCCGGCTACCACCCGATCCCCGAGGTGCAGTTCGACGGGTTCGCCTACCCGGCGATCAACCAGATTGTCTGCCAGGTGGGCCGAATGAACTACCGCAGCCGCGGCACCATGCCGATGCCCATCACGCTGCGGGTACCCAGCTTCGGCGGCATCCGCGCTCCCGAACACCACGGCGAGTCGCTGGAATCGCTGTTCGCCCACGTACCCGGCCTGAAGGTGGTCTCCCCGTCCAGCCCGAACGAGGCGTACCACCTGCTCAAGCACGCGGCCACGCGGCCCGACCCGGTGATCTTCATGGAGCCGAAGTCCCGCTACTGGCAGAAGGGGCCGGTGGACACCTCCCCCGAGCCGGACGGCTACTCCCCCGAAGGCTCGCGGATCGTCCGCGAAGGCAGGCACCTGACCCTGGTGGCCTGGGGCGCCATGGTGGCCCGCTGCCTGCAGGTCGCCGAGCTCGCCGCCGAGGACGGCATCGAGATCGAGGTGCTGGACCTGCGCTGGCTGAAGCCAATCGATGCCGAAGGACTGGCCGCTTCCGTGGCCAAGACGCGCCGCGCCGTCGTCGTGCACGAGGCACCGCTGACCTCCGGCCTGGGTGCGGAAGTAGCCGCGCTGATTACCGAGCGCTGCTTCAACACCCTGCGGGCACCTGTTGAGCGCGTGACCGGATTCGACGTACCGTACCCTTCGGGAGACCTGGAAGACGAGTACGTACCCAACATTGACCGCATCCTGTTCGGGATCCAGCGAGTATTGGAGTATCGCCGTGGCTGAAATTACGTTCCCCCTGCCGGATCTTGGTGAGGGCCTGATCGAGGCAACCGTGCTGGAATGGCTCGTCTCCGAGGGCGAGCAGGTCGAGCGCAACCACCCGCTGGTCGAGGTGGAGACCACCAAGTCCGCCGTTGAACTGCCCTCCCCGCAGGCGGGCAAAGTGGTGAAAATCCATGGGGAACCCGGCGACATCATCAAGGTGGGCGAACCGTTGATCGTTTTCGAGGTTCCCGATGACACCGCCGGTATTGTGGGCACCGTACCGAAGGAAGAAGCGCCCAAGCGCCGCGTCCGCCTGACGGCGGCGCTCGACGACGAGGACTGAGCATGGGAAACACCCCGCAGCACACCGTTGAAGGCCTCGATCCGCGCCTGCACGTCCAGGTGCACGAGGCCGCCGAAAGGACCGAGGGCCCGCGCCGCCCGGTGATCCTGCTGCACGGTTTCGCTTCCTCCAGCAAACTCAACTGGGAGGACGCCGGCTGGATTACGGCGCTGACCCAGGCCGGCCGGCGCGTGGTCACGGTGGACCTTCCCGGCCACGGCGAAAGCGCCGCTCCCGAAGAAATGGACGCCTACGCCCCCAGCCGGATCCGCGCCGACCTGCTGCAGTTGGTCCAGGACGCCAAGGTCCGTCCGCTGAAAGAGAACGACGCCGACACCGGGGTTGACCTGATCGGCTACTCCCTGGGAGCGCGGCTGGCGTGGGAGTTCGGCGCCACCCAGCCGGAACTCGTCCGGCGGATGGTGCTCGGCGGACCCGGCAGCAGCGACCCCTTGGCGGACTTCGACCTGCGCGCTGCCCAGCGCTTCCTGGCGGACGGGACGCCCATCGAGGACGTCAACACCGCCGAGCTTTTGCGGATGGCCAAGCTGGTGCCGTCGAACGACATCTTCGCGCTGATGACCATGATCGAGGCGATCAAAACCGAACCCTTCGTCCCGACCGAGGCCGTGCCGAGGATGCCGGTGCTCCTGGTGGCCGGCGACAAGGACGATCTGGCGGTCACCGCACCGGAGCTGGCTGCACTCTCCGACGCGGCGGAGCTGATGTGGCTGCCCGCACGTACGCACGCCAATGCCGTGACCTCCCGGGCCTTCAAGACCGCCGCCATCGAATTCCTCGCTGGTTAACCGTTCGCGCATTTTTCGGTGCCGCCAACGGAGCTTTTGGTCGGTACAATTCTCGATGAACGTAAATTCCTGGGGCGTGGAGGCTTGATGGAGGTATTCCTGGGCGGGCGCTACAGGACACGGGAGCTCATAGGCACCGGCGGGGCAGCGTCCGTGTATCGGGCCGTGGACGAATCTTTGGGCCGCGACGTGGCGGTCAAGATGTTCGCACCGACGACGCCGGACGATGACGAGTACCGGCGGCAGCACACCGAAACCCTGCTGCTGGCCACGCTGAACCACCCCGGTTTGGTGACTTTGCTGGATGCCGGACTGCACACAGCCGACGATGGCGCGACCACCAGTTACCTGGTGATGGAACTGATTGAAGGGTCCGACCTGCGGCGGCGGCTGAAAGGCGGGCCTCTCTCCGAGGTGGAGACCGCGCAGATCGGGGCAGATTTGGCCGACGCGCTGAACTACATCCATAGTCAGGGTGTCGTGCACCGGGACGTGAAGCCGGCCAATATTCTGCTGGCCAACGGCCACACAGAAGATACGCGGCACCACCCCAAGCTCACCGACTTCGGCATCGCCCGGATGGTGGAAGCCACCATGGCCACCGCCCAGGGTGCGACCATCGGATCCGCGAACTACCTCAGCCCCGAACAGGCCTTGGGCAACCCCGTCACCGCGGCCAGTGACGTGTACTCGCTGGCGTTGGTCCTGCTCGAATGCCTTACCTGCGAAAAGGCATTCTCCGGCACACCGATGGAAGCGGCCCTTGCCCGGCTCTTGCGCGACCCCGAGATTCCGGACGCCCTCCCCGCCGCTTGGGCGGACCTGCTGACCCGGATGACCCGCCGCGACCCGGAGGCTCGTCCGACCGCGCACGAAGTGGCCCTGAGTTTGCGGAACCTGGCGGAGGCGCCGCTGCCGGAGCAGATCGTAGCGACGGCACCCGTGTTGTCATCCCCTGCGTTGGCGTCACCTGCGCTGTTGAACGGTACGACCGGCTCGGACTCGGCCGGGGCGATCGAAGAGCGTACCGGCGGGCACATCACGGGGAACGTGGCTATCCCCGCACCGCCGAACCGCGCTCCCAGCGTGGGTTAAACGAGGCATTGAACGCAACACAAGGCACCTCCAACTTGGGCTGGAGGTGCCTTGTGTTGTGTGTCCAGGAACCGCGGACTTCGCTGGATCAGTCGATCAAAGCGACCAGCCGGCCAATAACCTCGCCGCGAGCCAACTTGCCGATGCCTTCTCCGATTTCGTCGAAGGAAATCTGGCTGATGTGGGCCGACAGTTTTCCATCCGCCATCAGCTGAAGCACGTCGGCGCAGTCCTGCAGTGTTCCTGCCTGGGAACCGACCAGCTCGACTTCGTTCAGCGTGAGCTGCTGGAGGTTGATGGTGCCTTCGCTCCGTCCGAGCCCCACCTGGACGACGCGGCCACCGCGACGAACGATGTCGACGGCACCGGCGGTTGTAGTGCCGAAGCCTGCAAAGTCGACTACCAGGTCCAGTTCCTTGTCGGCAAAATCCCGAATGTCCTTGGCTACTGCTGTGGCACCGATCTCGAGTGCCATCGGGTGCACCTTCTCATTGACTTCGGCCACGTAAAGTTCTGCGCCGTTGGCTATCGCCGTCTGCGCTCCGAGTGATCCCAGACCACCCAGGCCGATAACCCCGACCTTCATCCCCGGCTTGAGTCTGCCCTGAACCATCATGGCGTGGTAGGAAGTCATACCGGCATCCGTCGCGGCCGCCGCCTGATCAAACGGGACGCCGTCCGGCAACGGTGCCACCAACCGTGCGGGGGCCTTCACCTTTTCTGCGAAGCCCCCGTTAAGCGAGGTGCCGGGGCCTTCGATCGCGGCGGGAATAACGGCTCGGTCCCCCACCGAGAAGGTCGTGACATCCGCACCGACCGCTGAGACGATACCGGCGATCTCATGGCCGAGCGTGATAGGCCGGAACGGAAGCAGCGACGTCAAGGTGCCGTCAATGAACCCAACATCGCTGTGGCACAGCCCGGCGGCCTTGATGTCCAGGACAACTTCATCCGCAGCAGGTTCCGGTGCGGCAACTTCATTGAGCGAGAGAGGTGCGTCGATTTCTGTAAACTGCCAAGCCTTCATTACACAATCACTTCCTTGAGCGGTACGCACGCAAATCCATGCATATGCATTCACTCTAGGCGGTTTACCGGGAGATGCAAGATATGCGAACGTTGACTCGCCTTACGCCACGGTGGAAGCGGGTTGGCATTTCTGACGGGTATCTGCTCCCACCGCGACCTTCGCAGACAGGCATGCAGCTCATCGGGTCGGCCGACCGACCGTTCAAGAAAAGGTTCGCGATGTTCTTGACGTGGCACTCGCCACAGGCCATGATGGATCATATACGATTTCGTACTTCACAGGAGGATGCCTTGTCCGAAGCCAACGTCACCCAGTCCGCGGGCACGCTGCAAACGGTGGATACCCAGATCCTGGAGGACGCCGGCAAGGTGCTGGCCGTACACCTGTCCTACAACTCCCGGGCCGCACAGCGCGGACGGGTTCCGGCGCACCCCTCCTACTTCATGAAGGCCTCCTCCTCGCTGGCCCTCTCGGGCGGCACCGTGGAGCGCCCCGCGGGCACCGAGCTACTGGCCTTCGAGGGCGAGATTGCCCTGATCATCGGCAAGCCTGCCCGCCGCATCAGCATCGACGAGGCCTGGGACCATGTGAGCCACGTGACCGCCAGCAACGACCTGGGCGTCTACGACATCAAGTACGCCGATAAGGGCTCCAACGTCCGCTCCAAGTCCGGCGACGGCTTCACCCCGATCGGCCCGGCCCTGCTGCCCGCGGCGTCGGTCAACCCGGACGCCCTCCGGATCCGCACCTGGGTCAACGGCGAGGTCGTCCAGGACGACACCACCGCGGGCCTGATCTTCTCCTTCGCCCGGATCGTCGCCGACCTGTCGCAGCTGATGACGCTGCATCCGGGGGACATCATCCTTACGGGGACCCCGGCCGGCTCCTCCGTGATCGTGCCGGGCGACGTCGTCGAGGTCGAGGTCTCCGACGAAGCCGCAGGGCTGAGCACCGGCCGCCTGTCGACCACCGTCACCCAGGGCGAGGCGGAATTCGCGTCCTTCGGCAACACTCCCAGGATCACCGACGCCGACCGGATCGATGCCTTCGGCAGCGAGGAAGCGGCCGGGCTGGCGCCGGCAATCACCGGCAAGTCCGCGCTGACCGAGGACGTCAAGGGCAAGCTGCTGTCGGTCGCCACCGCCACCATCTCCGGCGCGCTGCGGAAGCGCGGGCTGAACAACGTCAGCGTCGACGGCCTGTTGGCCACCAAGCCCGGCCAGAAGGTCATCGGCACCGCCCGTACCCTGCGCTACGTGCCCAACCGCGAGGACCTGTTCAAGTCGCACGGCGGCGGTTACAACGCGCAGAAGCGCATCATCGACGCGCTCGGTCCGGGCGAGATCCTGGTCATGGAGGCCCGCGGCGAGAAGGGCTCCGGAACCCTCGGCGACATCCTCGCCCTGCGCTCCCAGGTGCGCGGCGCGGAGGCCATCATTACCGACGGCGGCGTCCGCGACCTTTCCGAGGTGGCGGCGCTGGACATCCCGACGTTCTACAACGGTGCCCACCCGGCGGTGCTGGGACGCAAGCACGTGCCCTGGGACACCGACGTGACGGTCGCCTGCGGCGGCACCACCATCCAGCCCGGCGACATCATCGTGGCCGACGACAACGGCATCCTGGTGATCCCGCCGGCCCTGGCCGCCGAGATCGCGGACGAGGTCGTCGAACAGGAACGCCAGGACAGCTTCGTCTTCGAGATGGTCAAGGAAGGCCACAAGATCGAGGGCCTGTTCCCCCTGAACGCCGAATGGCGCGCACGCTACGAGGCATGGGTCGCGGAGCAGCCGAAGTGACCACCCTGGCCCCCAGCAAGTCGGAACAGGCCTACGAGCTGCTGCACGAGCGGATCGCCAAGGGCGAGCTGGTGCCCGGCTACCGGCTGGTCCTCGGGACCATCGCCGCGGAGCTTGGCTGCAGCACCGTACCGGTGCGCGAGGCAATCCGCCGGCTGGAGGCCGAGGGCCTGGTGACGTTCGAGCGCAACATCGGGGCGACGGTCGCGGCCGTCGACGCCGAGTTGTACCTGCACACCATGCAGACGCTGGCCGTGATCGAGGGCGCGGCGACGGCCCTGGCCGCGCCGCTGCTCTCCGCCGCGGACCTGGCCGAGGCGCGAGCGGTCAACGCCGAGCTGCGCCGCTGCCTGGAAGACTTCGATCCGCGCCGCTTCACCCAGCTCAACGACCGGTTCCACGCCGGGTTGTACGAACGCTGCCCCAACCCGCACATCCTGGACCTGGTGCACCGCGGCTGGAACCGGCTCAACGCCATGCGGGCCTCCAGCTTCAGCCACATCCCCGGCCGTGCCCGCTCCTCCGTCGAGGAACACGAGCAACTGCTGGATCTGATCGACGCCGGTGCCAGCGCCGGCGAAGTGGAGAAGGCGGCCCGGGCACACCGGACCAACACGCTCAACGCCTACCTGGCCGCGGACGGCTTGCCGCCCTCGCCCCTGTAGGCCGCGACCGCTGCCGACGGCGACACCCCGCCGTCGTCAGCGGCCGAGCACCACACACAGCCCAGACCTCACCGACTACCGACCATTCAACCCCCATGGAAAGGACCATCATGGCCGAGCACTTTGTCCCGGACAACCTGCCCACCCACCTGCAGCACTACATCGGCGGCAAGCTTGTCGACTCCATCGACGGCGACACCTTCGACGTGCTGGACCCGGTCACCAACAAGCCGTACATCAAGGCTGCCTCCGGCAAGGTAGCCGACGTTGCCGCGGCCGTTGCCGCCGCCAAGGACGCCTTCGAGAACGGCCCCTGGCCCACCATGCTGCCGCGCCAGCGCTCCCGCGTGCTGCACAAGGTCGCCGACATCGTCGAGTCCCGCGGCCAGGAACTGGCCGAGATGGAGTGCTTCGACACCGGGCTGCCCATCAAGCAGGCCCTGGGGCAGGCCCAGCGCGCGGCGGAGAACTTCCGTTTCTTCGCCGACCTCATCGTCGCCCAGCACGACGACGCCTTCAAGGTTCCCGGCCGCCAGGCCAACTACGTCAACCGCAAGCCGATCGGCGTCGCGGGCCTGATCACGCCGTGGAACACCCCGTTCATGCTGGAGTCCTGGAAGCTGGGTCCGGCGCTGGCCACCGGCAACACCGTGGTCCTGAAGCCAGCCGAGTTCACCCCGCTCTCCGCGTCCCTGTGGCCGGGAATCTTCGAAGAGGCCGGCCTGCCCGAGGGCGTCTTCAACATCGTCCACGGCTACGGCGAGGAAGGCTACGCCGGGGACTCCCTGGTCAAGCACCCGGACGTCCCGCTGATCTCCTTCACGGGCGAATCCCGCACGGGCCAGATCATCTTCGCGAACGCGGCGCCGTACCTGAAGGGCCTCTCCATGGAGCTGGGCGGCAAGTCCCCCGCCGTCGTCTTCGAGGATGCCGATCTGGAGGCGGCCATCGACGCAACGATCTTCGGCGTCTTCTCGCTCAACGGCGAACGCTGCACCGCGGGCTCGCGCATCCTGGTCCAGCGGAGCATCTACGACGAATTCGTCGAGCGCTACTCCGCCCAGGCAAAGCGGGTCAAGGTCGGACTCCCCCACGAGGAGACGACGGAGGTCGGCGCCCTGGTCCACCCGGAGCACTTCGAGAAGGTCATGTCCTACGTGGAGATCGGCAAGCAGGAGGCCCGCCTGACCGCCGGCGGCGGCCGTCCCGCGGAGTTCCCGGAGGGCAACTTCATCCAGCCGACCGTCTTCGCCGACGTGGCACCGGACGCCCGGATCTTCCAGGAGGAGATCTTCGGTCCGGTCGTGGCCATCACCCCGTTTGATACGGACGAGGAGGCCCTCGAACTGGCCAACAACACCAAGTACGGACTGGCCGCCTACATCTGGACGAACGACCTGAAGCGGTCCCACAACTTCGCCCAGAATGTCGAGGCCGGGATGGTGTGGCTGAACTCCAACAACGTCCGCGACCTGCGCACCCCGTTCGGCGGCGTGAAGGCGTCCGGCCTGGGCCACGAGGGCGGCTACCGTTCCATCGACTTCTACACCGACCAGCAGGCCGTGCACATCAACCTCGGCGAGGTGCACAACCCGGTCTTCGGCAAGGCCGAAGACGCTGCCGCCATCCCGGACGCCTGACACCTACCCCTACCGCTCGAAGGAGAGAATTATGAGCAACGAAATCCCCAAGCCCTCGGTTCCGGCCCCGGACATCCTGCGCTGCGCCTACATGGAGATTGTGGTCACCGACCTGGCCAAGTCCCGCGCCTTCTACGTGGACCTGCTGGGCCTGCACGTGACCCACGAAGACGACGAGGCAATCTACCTGCGCTCGTTCGAAGAGTTCATCCACCACAACCTGGTGCTGCGCAAGGGCCCGATCGCCGCGGTGGCGGCCTTCGCCTACCGCGTGCGGTCCCCGGAGGACGTGGACCGCGCCGAGGCCTACTACCAGGAGCTGGGCTGCCGCACCGAGCGCCGCAAGGAAGGCTTCGTCAAGGGCATCGGCGACTCCGTCCGCGTGGAGGACCCGCTGGGCTTCCCGTACGAGTTCTTCCACGAGGTGGACCACGTGGAGCGCCTGCACATGCGCTACGACCTCTACTCGGCCGGCGAGCTGGTGCGCCTGGACCACTTCAACCAGGTCACCCCGGACGTCCCGCGCGGCCGCAAGTACCTGGAGGACCTGGGCTTCCGCGTCACCGAGGACATCAAGGACTCCGACGGCGTAACCTACGCGGCCTGGATGCACCGCAAGGGCACGGTGCACGACACCGCCCTCACCGGCGGCAACGGTCCGCGGATGCACCACGTTGCCTTCTCCACCCACGAGAAGCACAACATCATCCAGATCTGCGACAAGATGGGCGCCCTGCGCATGTCCGACCGGATCGAACGCGGTCCCGGCCGCCACGGCGTGTCCAACGCCTTCTACCTGTACATCCTGGATCCCGATGGCCACCGCGTGGAGATCTACACCCAGGACTACTACACCGGCGACCCGGACAACCCCGTCATCACCTGGGATGTCCACGACAACCAGCGCCGCGACTGGTGGGGCAACCCGGTGGTCCCGTCCTGGTACACCGAGGCGTCCCTGGTGCTCGACCTCGACGGCAACCCGCAGGAGGTCATCGAGCGCACCGACAACTCGGAGATGGAGGTGACCATCGGCGCCGACGGGTTCTCCTTCACCCGGGCGGACGACGAGGACGGCACCTTCCGCGGCCAGGCGTCGAAGGGTTTTAAGATCGGCAACCAGGTCTAGTCCCGGTCTTCGACCGCATGACGACGCCGCTGGGCGGCTTCCGCAGGGAAGCCGCCCAGCGGCGTCTGTGGCCTTGCCCGCCCCGCCGCCGGATGCCACACTGGCACCTACACGCGGTGCCGGCGCCCGGCCGACGGGGCGGTCCGGGGTGCCGACCGTTCTAGGGGATGGGGGAAACGGCGTGAGTATTCTGCGTACCGTCGTTGCACGGATAGAACGTACCGAGGCTCTGGACAAGGTCGCCGAACCGGTGGCCGGGCTGGTGGGCAGGATCGTCAGACCCCGGCCGATCAGGAACGTCCTCAGCGGCAGCTTCGTGGGCCACCCGCTGCATCCGCTGTTGACCGACTTTCCCATCGGTGCCTGGACCATGTCCACGCTGCTGGACACGGTGGGCGGCCGCCGTGCCGAGCCCGCGGCCGACCTCCTGGTCGCCGCCGGAATCCTCACGGCCGTACCCACGGCGTGGGCCGGGCTCAACGACTGGTCGGATACGCAGGGCGAGGACCGCCGGCTCGGCATCGTGCACGCCGCATCCAACTCGGCGGCGTTGGTGTGCTTCGCCGCTTCCTTCCTGGCCCGCCGCGGCGAGCGCCGGGGGCTGGCCAAGGTGCTCGCGCTGGGCGGCTTCGGGCTGGTGATGTCCGGCGGCTACCTGGGCGGCCACCTGAGCTACGCCCGCGGCGTCAACGTCAACCACACGGCGTGGCGGAAAGGTCCCGTCGAGTGGACCCCCGTCCTGGCGGAAAGCGAACTGCCCGAGGGCCGGCCGCAGCTGGCGCACGCCGGCGACGTGTCGCTGGTCCTGTTTCGCAGCGATGGCACCGTCCGGGCGCTGGACAGCGTCTGCAGCCACATGGGCGGGCCGCTGGCAGAAGGACAGGTCGACGACGGGTGCATCACCTGCCCCTGGCACGGCAGCCGCTTCCGCCTGGCGGACGGCAGCATCGTCAGGGGCCCCGCCAGCTCCGAGCAGCCAGCCTACGAAACACGCGTCCGCGAGGGGCAGGTCGAGGTCCGGCTGAGCTGACCGGCTCAGCCCCGCCGCGGCCTGGACCTGCGGGAGGCGCGGCGGGCGTCGGTTCCGGCGATGACGAGCGTGGCGACAACGGACGCGGCGGTGACGGCCAGTCCTGCGGTGATCGCCTCGGTCCAGCCCGACCGGGCCTGGACGGAAAAGGCGACGGCGGTGATGACCGCGATGCCCACGGCGGTGCCGATGCGCTGGGCCGTCTGCAGCACTCCCCCGGCGCTCCCCGCGTACTCCAACGACACGTCGGCCAAAGTCAGCGTCTGGTTGGGGGTGATAATGAGGCCCTGCGCCATGCCGATGAACGACAGCGTCAGCAGCATCCACCAGATGCTGAGCAACCCGGCTGCCTCCAGTTGGATGACGGCGATGGTCGACGCCAGCCCCAGCAACGCGCAGAGGATCCCGGCGACGATCATTTGCCGCCCCCGCTCCAGCACCCGCTTGCCGGACCAGTGCGACGAATAGGCGCCGAGCAGCGCGGCAGGCAGCCCGATCAACCCCGCCTCCAGAGCGCTGCCGCCCAGCCCCTGCTGGATGTAGAGCGCCACCAGCACCCAGACGCTGGTCACGCCCATGAAGTACAGGCCGGCGATCAGCGAGCCGGCGGAGAAGCTGTGGGTGCGGAAGATCCGCAGGTCGACCATCGGGCTGCGCCCGCGGTGGCGGTAAGTATGTTCCCACCACGCCCACAGCGCCAGCAGTCCCGCGCCGCCGGGAAGCAGCAGCCAGATCCATGCACCGGCCCCGCGTTCGACGAAGGGCAGCAGCAGCGCCAGCACCGACAGGCCCAGCAGCACGGCCCCGACGGGATCGAGGTCGCGTTCGGGCTTGGCTACCGGGGGCTGTCCGGGGGCGCCTTCGCGGTCTGCTTCCCCTGGAGGGTCAACGGCAGTGTGCCGCGGCTTGAACCACATCAGCGCCAGCACGATGGCCAGGATCCCGACCGGTACATTCACGAGGAAGGTCCAGCGCCACCCGTCCTGGACACCGGCGAACTCAATGATCGTTCCGCCCAACAGGGGCCCGACGGCCACCGACACGCCAATCACGCTGCCGAGCGCCCCGTAGGCACGGCCGCGTTCCGCACCGCGGAAATACTGCTGGATCATCCCCACGGCCTGCGGATTCAGCAGCCCCGACCCCAGGCCCTGCACGAAGCGGGTGATGTTCAGGCTGAGCGGATCCGGAGCGAGTCCGGCGGCCACCGAGGAGAGCGTGAAGAGCGCGACGCCGGCGATGAACAGCGGGCCGCGGCCCAGAATATCGCCCGCCCGTCCGGCGGCCACCAGCACCACACCAAAAGTCAGCGCATAGCCGGAGAGCACCCACTGGAGGTCCGAGTCCGACGCGCCCAGTCCGGTTTGGATGGACGGCAGCACCACGTTGACGATGCTCACGCTCACCAGCGACATGAAGATGGCCACCAGCAGCACGGCCAGGATCCGCCACCGGCCGGGGTCGGGGACGAAGCCGGCCTCGGCGCCGTCGGGGCTGGCCGGTCGGGGCGCTGATCGGTTCTCGGGAGCGGGGTCGGAGGCTTGGGTCACCTACCATTCATACGCCGGGACGGCTCCGCTGCCAAACCGCGCGCCTGCGGCGACAGCCGCGTTAAACGAAAGAGCCGGAGCGGCAGGCGTTGGGGGAATCCTGCGGGTCCGGCTCTTCCACGGCCGGACCCAAGTCCAGCCGACGCGATGCGGGCCCCCGTTCCGAGCCCCACCGTTGTCACGAGCATATCCCGCGGGCATCCGACCCGCGATGGGGAGAACTACCCATGCAGGTTAAGCGGTCTATCAGGCGGTCGAGCAATAGCCGCTACGTTGGGCCGGCCGAACGCCCCCCACGTCACATTCCGCCGCCGCGGAGGGCGTTCGCTCCCCCTCGCGACCCGGGAAACGCAAGAGGATACTGAAACCGTGGGACTGTTGAGCGGAGCACCTGCCCCTTTCGCCGATCGACCCGATGCCGCCCGGCAACTGGCGGCCGAACTGGCAGCATACCGCGGCCGCGACGACGTCACCGTGCTTGGCCTGGCGCGCGGCGGCGTCCCAGTGGCCGCGGTGTTGGCGAAAGAACTGGCCGCCGACTTCGACGCGCTCATCGTCCGCAAACTAGGCATTCCGGGCCAGCCGGAGGTCGCCTTCGGTGCCTTGGCCGCCCATGGCGGGCACACCGCCGTCGTCATGGTGGAACCGATAGTGGCAGAACTGCGCCGCCGCAATTACAGCGAACAGCGGCTGCAGGAGGTCCAGGACAGGGAACGGGCCGAACTGAAGCGGCGGCAGGAAGCGTATCTCCAGGGCCGGACGGCAGAGGTGCGCGGCCGGACCACGATCCTCTGCGATGACGGGTTGGCCACCGGCGCCACCATGAAGGCTGCGATCAACGCCGTACGGCAGAGCGACCCCCGCGAGATCGTCGTCGCGGTGCCGGTGGGCCCGCCGCAGGCCTGTGCCGAGCTACAGAAACTGGCCGATGCCGTGATCTGCCTGCGCCAGCCACGCAATTTCAGAGCCGTAGGCGAGGCCTACCAATACTTTGGCCAGGTCAGCGACGACGAGGTCATGGCAGCGCTGCCCCGGTAGCGGCTGCCGCCGCCAGGTTAAAGAACAGCGGACCGCCGCCGGCATCACTGCCGGCGGCGGTCCGTCTCTGCAGTCCCGCGGAGGCCTTAGCTGGTGGCCTCTGGTGACTGGCGCGACTTAGCGGTTCTCGCGCGCTTCGGGGTGCTGCTGCAGGTACTCCTGGTGTGCTTCCTCCACGCGCAGGTTCTTGCCCTTGGTTTCCTTGACCACGGAGACCGCCACGAGCGAGATGACGCACAGCACCATGATGTAGATCCCGATGGAGATCGTGCTTCCGGTCCGGCCCAACAACAACTCAGCGATCAACGGAGCGAAGGCACCGCCAAGGATGGCACCAATGGCGTAGCCAATGGAAACGCCGGAGTATCGGACGTTGGCCGGGAACATTTCGGCATAGAGGGCCGACTGCGGGCCGTAGGACAGGCCCAGGCCGATGGTCAGCACGAACATCGCGATGCCCATCAGGAGGATGCTCGCGGTGTCGATGAGCATGAACATGGGAATCTGCCACAGCAGGACCCACACGTAGCCAATCTGGAAGGTGCGGATGCGGCCGATCTTGTCGGAGAGGATTCCGCCGTACATGGTAAAGATCAACCAGCCGAAAGCAGCAAGCGTGGTGGCCAGCAGGACCGATGGGCGGTCCATCCCCAGGCCTCCGGCGTCCGCCGGCTTGGTGGCGTAGGAAGCGAAGAACGCGATCAGCAGGTATCCGGCGGCATTGTTGGCAATGAAGATCAGCGCGGTGAGGATGACCTCTTTCCAGTTGTGCTTGAACAGCTGGCCCAGCGGAGCGGCCGATTCCTTCTTGCGCTCCTGCATCTCCTTGAAGACCGGGGACTCGGACACGGAGCGGCGGATGAAGTAGCCGACCAGGATCAGCACGACCGAGAACAGGAACGGTACGCGCCAGCCCCACGCAAGGAAGGCATCCTCGCTGAGGATAGTGGTCATCAGCCACATCACACCGGTGGCAAGGATCATGCCGATGGGAACACCGATTTGCGGGTAGGCACCGAAGAAGCCGCGCTTGTTGACCGGCGCGTGCTCCACGGACATCAGCGCGGCGCCGCCCCATTCGCCGCCGGCCGAGAATCCCTGCAGGATGCGCAGGAACACCAACAGGATCGGGGCCGTGATCCCGATGTCCCCATAGGTCGGCAGCACGCCGATCAGGAATGTCGCGGCGCCCATGAGCACCAGCGTGAAGACCAGCATCATCTTCCGGCCCAAACGGTCGCCCAAGTGGCCGGCGACGATGGCGCCGAGCGGGCGGAACAGGAAGCTGATACCCAGCGAGGCCCAGGAAACGATCTGCGCCAGGCCGGCGCTCTCCTGGGACAGCGGCGCGAAGTACAACGTAGCCAGCACCAGGCCGGCGGCTTGCGCGTAAATGAAGAAGTCGTACCACTCGATGGTGGTACCGACCAAGGTGCCCGCGAGCACCTTGCGCTCTTCACGGCGGGCTGCTGGGCTGAGGTTGCCTGCCAGCTCTTCTGACGTTGACATATTTTCTCCGTTGAATTCACAGAACGGTTACCGAACGGTCGGTAATGTGACTGGAGCCATATTACCGGACAGTGACGGGCCACACATAGCGCCGCCATATCATTTCCATAACGCCCAAACGCTGCCGTGGTGCGCCACGACGTCGCTCTCCTGTGGGAACGACCGGAGCCCGTGAGCGCCCACACCCCAAAGAAGCGGCCGAGCACGGCGCTGCGTTCTATAGTTGGACGCTTTGTCCCGATATAGAACAATGGGACCTGTGAGGGCCGGCACAAGCACTGTGACCGGTTCCCGCCGCATTTCCCGTGCAGGACTTTCCAGAGGATGTACCGATGAGCCAGACCCCCATCAAACCCGCCCCGGCGCACTCGCAGACCCTGTCGCGCGGCATCAGGGCCCTGGAGATCCTGGCGGAGGCGCCGTCGCCGATGACGATCGCCGAGTTGTCCGAGGCGTTGGGGGTGCACCGCTCGGTCGCCTACCGGATCCTGCGCACGCTCGAGGACCATTCGCTGCTGATGCGCGATTCGGCTGGCAGGGTGCAGGCGGGGCCCGGCCTGGCCGCGCTGGCCCGGGGTGTTTCGCGGGACCTGCAGTCGGCGGCGCTTCCGGAGCTGACAGCACTCGCCAACGACCTGATGATGACGGCCTTTGTCGCGGTCTGGGACCAGCACGACTGCGTGACGCTGCTGACCGTGGAGCCGCGGCATACGACGGCACTGGTGCAGCGTCCGGGCACCCGGCATTCCTTTGCCGCGGGAGCCCCGGGCATCGCCATCCAATCGGCCCTGACCCGGGACCAGTGGGAGCAGCATGCTCCGGGCCAGCCGATCCGTCCGGAGGCCCGGCTCGCCAAGGCCTCCGGGTATGCCATCAGCCATGACGAGGTCATCCCCGGCGTCTCGTCGGTCGCCGTGCCGGTCACCGTCCCGGGGCAGCTCCCGGCTGCCGTGGCCGTGGTCTACATCCGGACCGACACTCCAGATGAACAAATTGCCGAGGCCTTGAAGCGCTCAGCCGCAGTCATCGAGGCGGAGCTACACTAAGCCCGGCCGCGGCCGGCGGACGGCGGTCAGGCGTCCCCGCGGCGCCGGACGACGGCGGCAGGCGGGCGGCGGTCAGGCGTCCCCGCGGCGCCGGACGACGGCGGCAGCGACCAGGCCCAGCACCAGCAGCATGGCTGAGGCGGCAATCGACACCAGGAACGCACCGGAGTGTCCCAGGTTCTCGGCCAGCGCCCCGGCTACCGCCGAGCCAATGGCAGAGCCGAGGACGACGCCGCTGGCGAGCAGCGTCATCACCGTGCCGAGCCGCTCGTCCGGAGCGACCAGGCTTCCGATGCCGTAGATGGTGACCATGGTGGGTCCGACGGGCACGCCGACCACCAGCAGCACGAAAATCATCGGCAGCACTTCGGCGGGCAGCAGCAGCAGGACGCAGAACGCCGTCATCGCCGCCGCGCACACGACCCAGCGGCTGGAATGCTTCCACCGTGCGGGCCAGTAGGCCACGGACAGGGCACCGAAGGCCGACGTCAGGCCCAGCAGCGCATACAGCAGGCCCGCGGTGTCGGCCGCGCCGAAGCTGCCGCCGAAGGCACTCAGGGCGTTCTGGGTTGCGCCGAAGAACACGCCCATGGCCACCATCCCCAGCACGGGGATGGCGACGAGCGGCCAGTTGATCCGCACCGGCGAGGCAGCCGCGGCGGCTCCGGGATGCGCCTTGACCAGTCCTGGCGTCACCGGGACGACCGCACGGTAGGTGGGGTGGACGGCAAAGGCAGTCACCATCGTCACGGTCAGGGCGGCGGCCAGCACGAAGGGCAGCCACGGGGCAATCAGCGCCGCGAGCAGCCCGACCAGGGCCGGTCCGAGCACGAACGTCAGTTCGTCGGCGGTGCTCTCGTAGGACAGCGCCGTGTCCAATACCGGCTTGTCCTTGCGGGTCATCGCCATCCAGCGCACCCTGGCCAGCGGGCCGACCTGCGGACAGGTGGCGCCGACGGCGAAGGACGCCGCAAGCACGGCCACGGGGCCGGCTCCACTGCCTCCGATGTAGACGCAGGTCAGCAGCACGGCGATGGCGCAGGTGTGTGCGGCAGCCGCGACCAGCAGCACGGGCCGCTGACCGACCCGGTCGGCAAGGTAGCCGAAGAGCGGCGCACCGGCGGCCGAGCCGATGCCTACGGCACCTGCGGCGAAACCGCCTGAGGCGTAGGATCCGGTGCTGACGGTGACCAGTGTCAGGGCGCCGACCGTGAGCATCGCCAGCGGCAGCCGGGCAAGGAATCCGATGGCCAGAAAAGAGGCTCCGGCCATCCGCGCCAGCCGCGCGTAGCGGCCGAAGGGGTTTCGGGTCTTGCGACGTCGGCGGCCGGAGGTGTCGTTGCCGGGGGCTTGTTGCTGGGCGGGCGCGCCGGAATCAGAAGCAGTCATCGGTTTTTCCGTTGGTTCGAACCGCGCATCGTCCCGCCTCCCGATGCGCACAACCCGGATAACACAACCATCATACCGGTGGTCAGGCGGCCCCGGTAAGCACGGTGCGGACGGAGGAGCCGTGGCGCCCCTTCGTGACTTGGAGCTGGGCGCCGATGCGCTGCTTCATCTCCGCTACGTGGCTGACCAAGCCGATGACCCGGCCCCCGTCGCGCAGTCCCTCCAACGCATCCATGACCTGCTCCAACGCCTGCTCATCCAGGCTGCCGAATCCCTCATCGACGAACAGCGTCTCGATGTCCACGCCGCCTGCCTCTGCCTGCACTACGTCGGCCAGGCCGAGTGCCAGCGCGAGCGAGGCCATGAAGGATTCGCCGCCGGACAGGGTGGAGGTGTCGCGCCGCTGCCCCGTCCATTCGTCGCTGACGTGCAATCCCAGGCCCGACTTCTTGTTGCCGGACTTCGAGTCGTCGTGGACCAGGGTGTACCGCCCGTCGGTCATGGCGATGAGGCGTTCGGAAGCCGCCGCCGCAATCTGCTCCAGCCGCGCGGCCAGGACGTAGGTGGTGAGCGTCATCTTGCGTTCGTTCTCGCCCAGTCCCCTGACCGTGTCCGCCACCGATTGCAGGAGCTCGTGCCGTTCCGCGATCGGGGCCAAGCGGACTTGTTCCTCGTCGAAACGCCGGCGGTAGCTGGCAAGTTGTTGCTGCGACGCAGTCAGCACCCCGTGCCGCACGTGGTGCTCCTGCACCAGCCCGTCCAAAACCGCGGCTTCTCCGCGTGCCGCGTCCAGTTCCGCGGTCCCCGGCAGTGTTTCGCCCTTCTCGAGCGCGGTGCGGGCACGGACGACGGCTTCGGAGGACTCCAGCACCTGCAGCCGCTGGCCTGCTTCGGTGTAGGCAGTGTGGCGCCGCTGCAGTTCTTGCAGCTGTGCCGGTGCCAGCAGGGACACCCGGATTTCGTCTTCGGAGGCGAAGCTGGACTGCCCGATGGCCGAGGCCAGATCGGCCTCTGCCTGCTCCAACGCGTTGCCACAGTGGCGGTGCTGTCCCAGGACGTCCAGGGCAGCGGCCAGCAGTTGGTCCAGGCGGGATAGCGAGGCCGCGTGTTCGTGCAGGCTGCCTCCGTCCGGACGGGCCTCGCGCAGCTTCTGCTCGAGTTCCTGCACGCGTTCCCTCCCGGCCTTGAGGTCGGAATCGGCGGAGGCCTTGGCCACGGCCAGGGCCGACAGCTGCCGGCCGTTCTCGTCGAGCTGCTCGGTCGTGGCGGCCGCCCGTTCCTGCAGTTTTGTGCGCCGTTCCCGCACCGCGACGGCCTCGTCCAAACGGGCACGGGCGGCGACGACGGCGGCGGCCGCTGCGGCGGCGTCGGTCGCGCCACCGCGGGAGGCCAAGGCCGAGAGTTGCTGTTCCAGTGCCGCGCACGCCTCGCGGGCCTTGGAGTACGTGGCTTCCGCCGCCGCGTGGTCCTCCCGGGCTGCTGTTTCCTGTTCACGGGTGACCAGGTGTCCGCCGGCGGCCGCGGCCGGTTGCGGATGTTCTGTTCCGCCACACACCGGACAGGGGTCTCCCTCTGCAAGGTTGGCGGCGAGCTCCGCTGCGGCCTGATCGAGTCGCTGTTCCAACAGCGACAGCCAGGCTTCCTTGCGCCGAAGTTGCCTGGCGTGCGCCGCATCGCGGTTCCGGCGGGCCTCGTCGGTCTTGGCCAGGCAGGCGCCGTAGTCGGCCACGGTGTCCCGAAGCTGTCGGGCTTGTTCCAGCCGCTCGGTGAGCAGGCCGACGTCGTCGGAGGCTGCCGCCAGCGTGGCCAATTCCTCCTGCAGCCCGCGGCCGGTTTCAGCCAGCCGTTCCCGGGTTGTTTCCGCGGCACCGATGTCCTTGGCCAATCGGCCCGCGTGCTGTTCCAACCGCCGCACGTCGGCAGCCGCCGCCTGCAACCGCTGCTCTTCCGGCAGCAGGGCGCGGATTCGTCCGAGCTCGGCGGAGAGCTGTGCCGCCGCCTCCTCGAGCAGCGCCTGTCCCGCCGCATCGGGGTCGGGGCGGCGGGAAACGAATGTTGGGAAGAGCGGATGGGCTTCGGCCTCGTCGATCCGGTCCAAAAACTCTTTCCCGGCCCGTTCCACAGCGAGTGCCGCCTGATCCCGGTGCCGGATGGGCGACGCCAGCAGTTCCGCGGCCCGGTGCGATGCCAGGGTTTCGGTCAGCGCTGCGTGGCCGTCGGCGCCGTTGCGGTGCTCGGCTGCCAGTTTCTCCAGCGCCGCCAATTCCGCGTGGTCGGCCAGCGCCCGCTCGTGCCGGGCGATCGCCTCCCGCAGCCGGCCCAGCTCATCTTGTCCGCGCTCGGCCACGTCGCGGACGGAGCCGGCCGCGGACGCCATCGAGGACTCAAGTGCGGCGAGCAGGTCCGCGGCAGGCATTGACTGGTCCGGCATGTCCTCGGCGGCCAGATGCCGGGCTGCTTCCTCTGTTGCCCGCGCGAGCAGGTGGTCGGATCCTGCCACCGCGGCCAGGTAGTCCGAGCGGGCCTTGGCCGCTTCGTCCGCCAGGACCTGCTCCACCGCCTCGTAGCGGTCGGTCGCGAACAGGCGCTGCAGCAACGGCCGGCGTTCCCTGGCGTCGGCGCGCAGGAACGCCGCGAAGTCGCCTTGGGGCAACAGGACTACCTTGGTGAACTGTTCCAGGCTCATGCCCAGGACGGCCAGCAGCTCGGCCGCGGCCTCGTCGTTGCGGCCGCTTTTCTGGACCCAGGCCCCGTTGATCTTCTCGCGCAGCAGCGTGCGCGCCTGCTCCGTCACCGATCCGGACCTGGCCCGGGACGAGGGCCGTTCCCACTGCGGGTTGCGGGTCACTTCGAACCGTCTGCCGCGGGCGGAGAACTCGCACACGACTTCCGGCTCTGTCCCGGGTTCGGCGTGGTCGCTGCGCAGCCGCTTCCCCTGCTGGCGTGCGCCGGGAACGGACCCGTACAGCGCAAAACAGATGGCGTCCAGGATGCTGGTCTTGCCGGCCCCGGTAGGCCCGTTGAGCAGGAACAGCCCCTGCTCTCCCAGCTCGTCGAAGTCAATAATTTCCCGCGCAGCGAACGGCCCGAAGGCCTGCATTTGAAGCCGGTGGATCCTCATGCCGCGGCCTCAGCTGCCTGCACGGCGGCCAACGCATCGGCCAACAGTGCGCGTTCGGCTTCGTCGGCCGGCCGGGAGCGGACGTGGTCCAGGAAGCCGCAGCAGACCTCCAGGTCGTCCTGGGCCTTCGCGATGCGCTGGCTGTAGCTCATGGTGTCCCGGCGCGGCCCGGAGGCGGGTTCGAAGTTGAGCACCAGCGTGTCGGGAAAGCGCGCCCGCAGCCGTTCCATCGCCTTCGCCGGGCGTTCGTCGTCGGTGACCGTGATTTGGCAATAGGCGTCCTGCGCCCAGGCGTGGTCCGCCGATTCGAGCAGGTCCTGCATGGTCCCCTTGAGCACGGCGAGCCTGCGCGGGGAGGGCCAGCTGACGTTTTCCACCGACGCGAGCCCGTCCGCGGTGAATTCGAGGATGATGCCGCCCTTCTCGTGTCCGGCCTCGGAGAACGAATAAGGCAGCGGTGAGCCGGAATAGCGCACCGTTTCGCTCAGCGCCTGGCGCCCGTGCAGGTGGCCCAGCGCCACATAGTCGAGGCCGTCGAACAAATCCAGCGGGACCGCTCCCACTCCCCCGATGCTCAGGTCCCGTTCGCTGTCCGAGGTGACGCCGCCGCTGGCAAAGGTATGCGCCATGACCAGGGAATGCACGGCGCCGCCGGCCCGCCTCTGCTCAAGGTCGGCACGGACGAGGTCCAGCGCCGACCGCGTGACGGCGGTGTGGCTGGGAGCCTCCGCTCCCAGCTCCTCCGCGCACAGCCGCGGCTCGAGGTACGGGATCCCGTACACGGCCAGGGTCGCACCGTCCAGGTCCAAATCCACCGGGTCCGCAAGCTGGTCCAGCCGGGCGCGGATATGGACCCCGCCGTGGGCCAGGATGCCGGAGCCGAAGCCCAACCGGGTGGCCGAATCGTGGTTGCCGCTGGTCAAGATCACCGTTGCCCCGGCATCGCGGATGCGCGACAAGGCATCGGAAAAGAGGTTGACCACATCTACACCGGGAAGCGCGCGGTCGTACACATCGCCCGCGATGAGCACCACGTCGATGCTCTCCTCGCGCACTGTCTGCAGGAGTTGCTCCACAAAAGCTTGCTGCGCCTGCAGCATCCCGACGCCGTGGAAAGAACGGCCCAGGTGCCAGTCCGACGTGTGCAGTAACCTCATATTTCCAAACTATCCGGCGGCTAGGACAGTTTCGGACAAGCGCAACGGCACGTCCCGAAATCGGGACGTGCCGTTGCGCGGGGCCTTGTGGTTATTCGCCGTCCGGGCGTGTCCGGTTCGGCTTGCGGTCAAAGAAGTCGCGGGCTTCGGCGGCGCCCTGATCGTCCGCCGGCGCCGGCTCGTCCGGCTGGTCCTCCACCGCGACGTCGGGAACCTCACGTTCGGCGGCGGACCCGGCGGGCACCGAGCCGTCCACGGATCCGGCGGCCGCGCCTCCGGCGGACACCGTGCCGGCCGAAACGCCGCCGCCAGCGGCAGTCTTCCCCTCCACAGGCTTGCCGGAAGATGCAGCCGGTGCATCGCCGTCGTTGGTTGCCTGGCGCGGCCCGGGCACCAGTTCGGCACTGCGGTAGAGCAGCCCGGCGATCACCGCACCGAGCAGCGGGGCCGCCCAGAACAGCCACAGTTCGCCCAGCGGGCTGCCGTCCGCGAAATACACCGCGGCCGTGGAGCGGGCCGGGTTCAGTCCGGCGTTGGAAATCGGGAGCATCACGGCGGTCAGCACGCCGAACGCAAGCCCCACCGCGTACGGGGCGCTGCGGAGCCGGTCCAGGGACGAGGTGGCACCGAGGTAGACCGCCACGAGCAGCCCGGTGGCGACGGTTTCGGCCAGGAAAACCCCCGCCATCGAGAAGCCCAGTTCGTCGCCGCCGGCGTAACCGTTGGAGATGGACGTGAACACGCCGGCCGACTGGGCGCTGACCGGGTGGCTGCCCATGATCACCCAGAGCACGACGGCGGCCAGCGAGGTGCCGGCCAACTGCGCCAGGACGTAGGGCAGCACCGACTTCCAGGAGGTCCGGCCCGCGAGCGCGCTGCCCAGCGTGATGGCCGGGTTGAAGTGGCCGCCGGAGACGTGGCCGAACGCAAGCATGCCGGCAACGACCGCCAGGCCGAAGCCGAAGGGGACGCTGAAGCCGCCCTGCGGATTGAACATGCCAATCCCCAGGGCGCCGAAAAAGAGCAGGAACGAACCTGCCGCTTCGGCGCCGATGCGGGCCGAGTAGCTGCGCCCCTCGCCTAGCCGGGGCGGGGCGGCGTGGACGGCCGGAGCCGGTGACGCGGGGTGGGCTGCTGCCATGGATACTGTCCTTCTGCAGGGCCGGCCAGCAGCCGGCGGGTTACTCAAAACTACTCCACTCTGGCATCGGGGTCTGTGAGAAAGCTGGGTGCTGCCCGGGAAGGATGCCCGGCGAAAGGTCCGGTCCCGCGCCTAAGCTGGTAGTCGTGACTAACGATGCCCCGCTCCCCGGTTCCCCCTCCGCCGACGCGCCGGACTTCGCCGGCAGCGCGCCGCCCCCTCCCGGCACCATGCGGCCCGCTCCCGGCGCCGCCCAGCCCACACCGGTTCCCGCCGCCGTGCCGCCGCCCGTGACCCAGCCGGAGACCACGGCCCACGCGGTGCCGGACTTCGCCTCGCGGGTGCGCGGTTGCCTGCTCGGAGGCGCCCTGGCGGACCAGTTGGGGGCCGGCGTCGAATTCGACTCCTTCGACGCGATCGCCGGGCGCTTCGGGGCGGACGGGCTGCGGGACTTCTCCCAGCTGGCGGAGCCCGGCCACTTCTCCGACGACACGCAGTTGACGCTTTATACCCTCGACGGGCTGACCGAGGCGCTGGAATGGGCCAATGCCGGTACCGCCGCCGACGAAGCCGCCTGCCTCTGGCTGGCTTACCTGCGCTGGTACGCCACCCAGGAGGGCCGCTTTCCGGACAATGCGCCGGAGCCCCAGCCGCGCTGGATCGACGAACAGGACGTGCTGCACGCACGCCGCGCCCCCGGCGCCGCCTGCCTGTCCGGCCTGGCCACCGGGGAAATGGGAACGCGGGCGCGCCCGGTCAACCGGGACTCGAAGGACTCCGGCACGGTGGTCCGGTCGGCTCCGTTCGGGCTGCTGCCGTTCGTCGACGACCAGACGGTCCAGCGGCTGGCCACGGACGGTTCGTCGCTCACCCACGGCCATCCGACGGCGCACCAGAGCGCGGCAACGTTCGCCACGCTGATCCGGCTGCTGGTGCACGAACAGGCCACGCTGCCCGGCGCCGCCGTGGCCCTGCTGGCCCGCACCGAGCAGGACCCGGCCGCCGCCGAGTTGGCAGGGAGGCTGCGCGCCGCCATTGAGCTGTCGGCAGGCGGCCCCGTGCAGCCGGCCGTGCTGACCGCCACGCTTGGCCTGGGCCGGGTGGCCGAGGAAGCCCTGGCCATCGCCCTCTACGCCGTCTTGGCGACGGCGGACAGCACGACGCCGGAGCACCACTTCCGCCGGGCGGTCGCCGCGGCCATCAATCACGACGGCGACAGCGACTCGGCCGGCAGCCTCGCCGGGAACCTCCTGGGCGCCCATTACGGCGAGGCGGCGCTCCCCGCCGAATGGCTGGGCGCGCTGGAGGCCCCCGACGTCATCCTCGGCATGGCGGAGCGCTTCCTGGCTCAAACCCAGGGCTGAGCCCGTGGACCACGACCGCACTGCCCCCGCGCTGCCCCGCCAGGACGGGAAGACGATCCTCGTGACCGGTGCCAGCGCCGGCCTCGGCTACTTCGCCAGTGAACAGCTGGCCGCGGCGGGAGCCACGGTGGTCATGGCTGCCCGTGATGCGGCACGCGCCCGGGCAGCCATGGAAGCCGTCCGCCGCACTGTGCCCGGCGCGGACGTGCACTTTCAGGAGCTGGATCTTGCCAATCTGGCCTCGGTCCGGCAAGCGGCAGGCGAACTTGCCGAGCGGGGGCGGATCGATGCCCTGCTGGCCAACGCCGGGGTGATCGGTTCCCGGGAACTGCAGTTCACCGCCGACGGCTTCGAACTGCAGTTCGGCACCAACCACCTGGGCCACTTCGCGCTCGTCGCCGGGCTGATGCCTGTACTGCGCCGCAGCCGCGGCCGCGTGGTGCATGTGGGCAGCATCAGCCATCGCTGGGTCCGGCCGGACTTCCGCCGGGCCGCTCTGCCGGCCCGGTACAACAGCTACCGGTCCTACGCGCTGTCCAAACTGGCGGTGATGAGTTTCGGATTCGAGCTGGCGAACCGGCTTCACGCGGTGGGCTCGCCGGTCGCTTCCGTGGTGGCCCATCCCGGGTACGCGCGCAAATACTTCACCCCGGACCGGCCGGGCCTGCAGCTGTCGCGTCCGGCGGCGGGCTGGCAACGGGTGCTTTTCGGGCTGGTGGCGCAGGGCAAGGACGCCGGCGCCCGGCCGCTGGTGCACGCGGCAGCCGCCGAGGAGGTCCGCAACGGCGACTACTGGGGACCGGACGGGCCGTTCCAGCTGACCGGACGCCCCGCCGTCGTCGCGCCCCGGCGGCACGCCCGCGAGCGCAACGCCGCCTCGCGGCTGATCGACCTGTCCGAGGAACTTACCGGGGTAGGCCTCCGGCTCTGACTCCGGCGGCGGGTCAGCGGCGGCGGGTCAGGCGCTGTGCGCGGGCCAGCGTCCCCCGATCATCTGCAAGAACTCGCCTTCGGACAGCACCTCGATCTGCTGGCCCCTGCTGTGCAGCTGCAGCACCTTGTGTGCCTTGGCCGTGACGCGGCCGCTCTTGAGGTCGGAGGCGACGAAACCGTCGCCGACGACGAGCACGGTGGTCTTCCGGGTGACGTTGCTGGCCGGCCGGGCCCCCAGCTCCGCCGCCCGGTTCTTCGCCTCCTGCCGCGACAGGCCCAGATTGCCGGTGAACACCACGGTCTGGCCGTACAGCGGGTGGGAGTCGTCGGCCGCCTGGTTGGGCTCGGGGTTCTCCCCCTCGTCCGGCCAGTAGGTCCAGGCCGACGACGGCGCCGCGCCCCCGGCCGCACCCAGCGCCTGCCGCTCGAGCGCGGTCCGGGTGGGTTTGGACACCGCCGCGCTGCCGTGGAGGTAGGCCTCTAGGCGCGAGGCACGCAACTGCAGGGCGGTCAGCAGCTCGGGAATGCTGCCGGCTGAGTTGCGGCCGGCGATGTCGATCATGATGCCGGCGCAGGCCCGCGCGTCCGCCACGGCGTCGTGGTGGTTGTGCAGCGGCACGCCTGCGGCCTCGGCGACGAACGGCAGGGAATAGGAGACGAGCGAATAGCTGCGCCGCGACAGGATGACGGTGCAGGCGTAGTCGTAGGCCGGCCCGGAGAGTTCCGAGACCTCCAGAGCTGATCGGATCACGCCCATGTCGAAGGCGGCGTTGTGGGCGACCAGCACGTCGGAGCCGATGAAGGCTGCCAGGTCGGCGAAGATCTCGCCGAAACGCGGCTTTCCCGCGACCATGCCCGCGGTGATGCCGTGGATCTGGACGTTGCGCCGGTCGAAGTGGTCGAAGCCCTCCGGCGGCCGCATCAGCCAGGAGGCTTCCTCGACGATCCGGCCGTCACGGACCTTGCTCAAGCCGACGGAGCATGGGGAGCCCCGGAACCCGTTTGCCGTCTCGAAATCGATCGCCGTGAAGTCAACTGCCACGCGTTCAACCCTAAGCGACGGCACCGACGGTTATGCGCCTGCAACACACCCGACGGCGGCCCCGGCACGCGCGCTGGGGCCGCGGTCCTGCGGACGGGTCAAGGCTTGGTCAGGGGGTGGCCCGGCGGAGGGTCAGGTAGGATCCGGCCGCCAGGGCCGCGCAGAACAGCGCCGTCCAGCCGGAGGTGCTCAGCGGGGTCTGGGTTACCAGCCACCCGCCGACGGCCGGCCACCAGCCCTGCCAGGCGATCAGGCCCAGCAGCCCGATCAGGACCACGGCGATCGCGATCCATGTGACCAACATCCCGGTCGCCTGCCAGCGTTTGTAGATGGTGGCGAACCAGAAACCGATCATGAACAACGCCACCATGGCGATGAAGTAGAACAGGATCTGCACCATCGGGCTGCTGTCGGCGATCCAGCCCAGGGCATACATCCTGCCGTTGAAGCCCCAGCCGCCGGTGGCAACTTCCAGCAGGCCCAGCAGGTAGTAAAGGACACTGACGGCAAGAGCAACGACGGCGAACAGTCCGACGGTGCCGAGGTAAAGGTACGGCGGCTCACGCTCATCGCCTGCGAGAACGGGAACGTCAGTGTCAGCGACTGGATGCCCAGCGCCAGGAAGTACCACATCACCGCCTGCGCGGTTCCGGAATACAGCGTCCCGCCGTCGGCAGGAATCATCGCCCAGATGGCCAGGGTCACCAGAAAGGAGGCCAGCAGGATTACGGCGGGGATGCCCAGGAAGGTCCACTTATTGATCAACTGCATGCGCGCTACGTTGACGACGCGGTTCATTTCAGGACCTCCAGCTCGGAGTCGGCATCGGCGACGGCATCGGTTGCAGCAGTGGTCTTCCGCACGACCAGTAGTTGGAGCGACACCGGCGCCAACTCCACACCGAGTTCCGCAGCCTCGTCGCGTTCGCTATCCGACAGCCTGCCGTCGATGGTCCACGAGGCCAGTGAGCCCAGCGATTCGCGGTGCAACACTTCCCGCCCCGCCGCGAAGGACCTGACCGCTGCGGCGCCGCCGGCCACGGTGAAGGCCGTCCCGCGGATCGCTTCGGCGTCGTCGTCCATGATGATCCGGCCGCGGTCGATCAGCACGACGTGCTCCAGCAGGTTCGCCACCTCGTCGATCAAGTGCGAGGAAAGGATGATGGTGCGCTGATGGTGGGCGAAGTCCTCGACCAGCCGGTCATAGAAGATCTGGCGGGCCACGGCGTCGAGCCCCAGATAAGGTTCGTCGAAGAATGTTATCTCCGCGCGGGATGCCAGCCCGATGATCACGCCGACGGCGGAGAGCTGGCCGCGGGAAAGCTTCTTGATCCGCCGTTTGGGCGGGAGCTGAAAATCCTCGACCAACCGGTCTGCGTAGGCCTGGTCCCAATTCCGGAAGAACAGGGCGGCGGACTTGAACGCCTGCCGGGGAGTGAAATCGTCCGGGTACTTCTGTGATTCCCGGATGAAGCAGATCCGGGACAGCACGGCGTCGTTTTCATACGGGTGCTGCCCGAAGACCAAGGCTTCACCGCTGCTCTGGAAGCCTTGGCCAGTGAGCACCGACATCAGGGTGGTCTTGCCGGCGCCGTTTCGACCCAGCAGACCGTAGATCCGGTTGCCCTCCAGACGCAGGCTGACGTTGTCCAGTGCCTTGGCATCGCGGTAGGACTTGCTCACCTGCCTCAGTTCGATGGCGGGTGTGTTCTGGTAGCTCATGGGGACACGCTTCCCTCTGTCATGTCGCTGGTGGACTCGGTGCGGTGGAGCATTGCGGTCAGCTGTTCGGTGCTGATACCCAGTTTTCGTGCTTCCCGGGCCATCGGCTGAACGTACTCGCGGTAGAAGTCGTCACGCCGGCGGGCCAGTAAGCGGGAGCGGGCTCCGGCGGCTACGAACATGCCGATCCCCCGCTTCTTGTAGAGAATCCCGTCATCGACCAAGCGGTTGACGCCTTTGGCCGCGGTGGCGGGATTGATCCGGTAGAAGGCGGCGAACTCATTGGTGGACGGCACCTGGCCTTCCTCGGCCAGCGCCCCGTCCACGATGTCGTTCTCAACTCGTTCGGCGATCTGGAGGAAGATCGGCTTTGAGTCATCGATCACTGCCGCCTCCCTTTCCCGGCCCATTGCACCCCTTTCGGTGCAGGGGTTCATTACTTGTGTAGCTAACCATACAACAGGTGGAGCTGTTGTCAACTGGAGGAGGATGGGGCGACTGAACGCCTAGGCCGAGCCGGCCCGGAGCTCGTACGCGGGCTCCGGGGTGCGGACGCCAGGCAGTTCCCGTCAATACGGCGGCGGCGCACTTGGGCCAGCGGGCATCACGGTGGCGGCGCAGGCCCCGTCAAGGATGTGAGGGATCACGGTGGCGGCGGACTGCCGTCAAGGGGTGTGAGGGCGATGCCTGGCGGCCGGCGGCCCGTCAACGGCGTGAGGGCAGCACGGTGGCGGCCGGGGGCCCGTCAAGGTGTAAAGGCAGCGGGGTGTCAGCGGCGTGGCGTCCGTCGCCGTAAGGGCCGGTGGGGGCTAGAGCAGGATTCGGGGTGCGGAGGAACTGGCGGCGGAACGGAAGGTCTACAGGGCCGGCGGCAAAGCTGACCGATGGGAGGATCAGCCCTTAGCAGCTACCTACGCCCGCCGGTTCCTGATCTTGCGGATCCTGGTGGTCAACCAGTACAGACCCGCAACAACGACAACGACAATGACGATCTTCTGGAAGACGCCGGCGTACTCCTCCACGATGTGCCAGTTCTCCCCCAAGTAGAAGCCGGCCAGCACAAAGATGCTGTTCCAGATCAGGCTCCCGGCTGCGGTCAGCGAGAGGAACTTGCCCATCGGCATGCGCTCGATGCCGGCGGGGATGGAAATCAGGCTGCGGAAGATCGGGATCATGCGGCCAAAGAAGACTGCCTTGTAGCCGTGGCGGTTGAACCAGGCTTCCACCCTGTCCACATCTTCCAGGTCGATCAGCGGAAGCTTGTCGGCAATGGCGCGCATGCGCCGTCGGCCCAGCCAAGCGCCCAACCCGTAAAGCGCCCACGCGCCGATAATCGAGCCCAGCGTGGTCCATACCAGTGCCTCGATAAGGCTGAAGCTGCCGCGGCTGGCCGTGAAGCCTGCCAGCGGGAGCACCACTTCACTGGGCAGCGGCGGGAAAAGATTCTCCAGCGCGATCGCCAGACCCGCGCCTGGTGCCCCGATGCCTTCCATCAGCCCTACGGCCCACTCGGCCACCCCGGTGAGGGCAGAGGTATCATCTGCGGACTGGGCAGGGCGGGGACCGGACATCAGGTAAGGGATCAGCATGCTCATCGTGTACAAGTCTGCCTTACCGCCCCCGTCATGACCGAACCGGGCGTCGGGTCTAGACGGTGCGGACAGCCGAAGAGGTGCAGTTCGCTCGCAATCCGCGCAGCTATAACTTAATTGCCCTCATTGCTGGATGTGGGGAACTGCGCCTACACATCAGTCGAAAGCGCCAGCGACGCCGTGTTCGCCCTGTCGACTCCCCTAGAGCCGCTTGGACGGCGAACGCGGACCTGAAGGCGCCACCTGCAGCGAGAGTGCCTGGTAGTGGTGGCGGGGTGGAGGTGTAGGTGTGTCCGGTGGGGGTGATGGTTTCCACCGTGTGGTGGGGTCCGTCAAGGGTGCGGCTGGACCAGCCTTCGGCTTCCTTTGACTGGTTGCATTGTTCGCACAGTCCCTGGCCGTTGGCCATGGTCGTTTCACCGCCTTGCGTCCAGGGCACGATGTGGTCGATGTGCCGGATCGGGGCGTCGCACCAGGGCCTTGCGCAGACGGCGTCGCGGGCGTGGATCATCCGGCGCATCCCGGCGGGGAATTTTCGTGCGGCCGAGTCCATCCCCAGCAGCTGCCCGGTTGCAGGGGCGGTGTAGAGGCGGCGGACCCAGATGTCTTCCACGGTGGCCTGTTTCAACACCTTGTTGCGTTGGGCCTGCTCGCGGGCGGTCTTCCACCCCGGTTCGGTCCCGGCCGGCGGCGCCTGCTGCCCCGCCCCGCCCGGCGGGCTGCCATCGGCTGCCGGCGGTTGCGGCGGGCGGGTGAGGTTGCGGGCGTAACCGGCAGCGACGATGCCGTGCCCGGTCAGCCAGGCAGGTTCGGCCTCGCCCCGGAGCAGGGCACGGTCGGTCATCACCAGCTGGATTTCCAGCCGGGCCGGGTCGGCGGTGCTGCGGCCGGTGACGCGTTCGAACACGGTATCGGCCATCATCTGGCCCCGCGACCGGGCGTCCCCGCTGCTGCGCAGCCGGTCCGCTTCCTTGTGCAGGGCGGCCATCACCGCCACCCCCTGGACGACCGGCAGCAGGGTCCGGACCGAGACCATCGTGTCCGGTTCGGGCCGGGAGGACACATGCCGGTCCGCTTCGGCCTTCGCCGCCCGGCCCACCACCGAGCGGGGATCGAGCCGGTAGGCCAGGCGCTTGGCTTCGGCCCGCAGCGCCCGGTTCCCGAGCCCGTGCAACCGCTCCCGGTTCCCGGCAAGTTCCCGGTCCACCCGGGCCCGGTGCTCCGGGGACAGGCAGCCGGTTTCCTGGGCCAGGATCTCGGCCCGGTATTCGTTCAGGCTCCCCGCCGCGAGGGCGGCCAGGGTGTGCGGCATCTGTGTGACCAGAGTCCGGGACAGGTTCAGCAGGACCGCGGCACGGTGCGGGGACTCGCGCCGGGCCAACCCGATCTGGCCGGCCACCCCGGCGCCCTGCCGGTCTTTCGGGACCCCGGCGCAGGCACGGCGGGCACGCACCGATTCCTCCAACGCGACCTGCACCCTGGCCTGCGCGGCCGCCGCGGCAGCCTTCAGGTCCTCCAACGCCGTAAGCTCTTCCACCAACTCCCGCTCCGACGCACCCACGTCGATGCCCTCAAGGGCAACGGCCGCAGCGCGAACAGCGGCAGAATCCAGCGGAGCCGCCACCGGCCCGGCGCCCCGCAACAAACCTTCGCCGGCAGGTGATACCGGGGCGGCCAGGTCTGTGACCGACGGGGCTGCGGCAGGCGGTCCTGCAACAGGCGATGCTGCGGCGTCCGCGGCTGCGGCAGACGACGTTACGGCAGACCGGGCTGGGGCAGACGGGTCTCCGACAGGTCCTGCAGCAGGCGATGCTGCGGCGGGAGGATCGGGTACGGCCGGATCAAACATCTCAGCGTCTCAATCTTCAGCATGCGTACTGCATGGCCTCGACTACGAGCGGTCACGAACCCTGCACGGATCCGCAGACGCCGCCGGCAAACCCACAACCCGGCGGTCAACGATGGTGCTGAACTGCTACTGAAAACAGGCTATTCGCCGCCACTGACAGTTTCGGAGGATGCAGAAATCCTCCGCAGAAAGCGGTCAGTCCGCAGGTGTGGGGGCGCCGCAAGCCGCCGACAGTGGCCCCTCCGCTGCGGCGGGTCCACCGCTGCGGCGGGTCCCCGGCTGCGCTGCGGCACGGCCTCTCCGATTCCTAGCCGAGTGCCGCCACTATGTGAGGCAGCAGCGCGCGGAACGCCTGGCCGCGGTGGCTGATGGCGTTCTTTTCCTCCGGCCGCAGTTCGGCACAGCTGCGGTCCATCCCCGCTGGCTGCAGGATGGGGTCGTAGCCAAATCCGCCGGAGCCACGCGGCTCTGTCAGCAGGGTGCCCGCCAGCCGACCCTCCTCGACGGCTTCGAGACGCGGCGATACAACGCTTGCTGCGCAGACGAACGCGGCCCCGCGGTGCTCGGGCGCGATATCGGACAATTGGTTCAAGAGCAGGCGCAGGTTCGCTTCGTCGTCGCCGTGTTTCCCGGCCCAGCGGGCCGAGAAGATGCCGGGCGCCCCGCCGAGTACGTCAACGGCCAGGCCCGAGTCGTCGGCCACCGCCACCAGTCCGGTGGCTTCGGCCACGGCGCGTGCCTTCAACAGGGAGTTCTCTGCGAAGGTGAGACCGGTTTCGACAACGTCCGGGACCCCTGCCGTGGCAGCGTCGATCACCTGGGTGTCCACGTCCAGCCCCGGTATCTGGCCGCGCAGCAGGTCACGCAATTCACGCAGCTTTCCCTGGTTGCGGGTGGCCAAGACCAGCCGGGGCTTGATTTCCTGCCCGGCGTCCGGCGCTCCGCCGGGCCCGGCGCCTGCGGCCGCGGTGTCAGCCACGGATGACTTCACCCAGCGTCTCCGCCAGCGTGTCCCGCTGGATCTGGGCCAACTGGGCGGTGCCGGCAAGAGCCAGGTCCAGCAGCGCGTCGAGTTCCGCACGGTCGAACGGCGCGCCCTCAGCGGTGCCCTGGACTTCCACGAACTGGCCGGATCCGGTGACCACCACGTTCATGTCCGTTTCGGCGCGCACGTCTTCGACGTAGGGCAGGTCCAGCATCGGCACGCCGTCGATAATGCCGACGCTCACGGCCGCGACGGTATCGGTGAGCGGGCGGGCCGAACGGGCGATCAGCTTCTGTTCTTTAGCCCAGTGCAAGGCGTCGGCAAGGGCCACGAAAGCGCCGGTGATGGCCGCCGTGCGCGTGCCGCCGTCGGCCTGGAGCACGTCGCAGTCCAAGACGATGGTGTTCTCCCCCAGCGCCTTGGTGTCGATGACCGAGCGGAGCGAGCGACCGATCAGCCGGGAAATTTCGTGCGTGCGGCCGCCGATCTTGCCTTTGACGGATTCGCGGTCGGAACGGGTGTTGGTGGCACGGGGAAGCATCGCGTATTCGGCCGTCACCCAGCCGCGTCCTTCGCCCTTCAGCCAGCGGGGCACGCCCGCAGTCACCGATGCGGTGCAGAGCACGCGGGTGTTGCCGAACTCGATCAGCGCCGATCCTTCGGCCTGGTTGGACCAGCCGCGCGTGATGCTGATCGGACGCAACTGCTCGGGCGTCCGGCCGTCGGCGCGGGCGGCGGCAGCGGGCATGGCGGAACCTGGATCAACATCAATCATGAGTCCACCCTATCGGCTCGCAGCGGCCGCGGTCGCTCGGGGGCCGGAGCTCGCAGCCGCCGCAGCCCGGAAGACGTAGCCGCCACCGGGCCGTGGCCGCCTAGACGCCGGCGCCCGACTCGTCCAAGGGTCGCGCCGAAGACGTCGCCGCCACCGCCCCGCTGCCGCTTAAACGACGTAGCTGACGCCGGCTACCGCGACCGCGAGATCGCCGACGTAGGTTTCGCGGGCCTCCTCGACGGTACGCACGGAGTCGTTCCAGACGGGCAGGTGGGTCAGCAGCAGCCGCCGGACCTGCGCCTCGGTGGCAGCGGCACCGGCCCGCTTTCCGGTGAGGTGCACGCCGTCGACGGCGTCGTCGCGTCCCTCGTGGAAGGCCGCCTCGCACAGGAACATGTCCGCGCCGAACGCCGCTTCGACCAGTGCGGGACAGCTGTCGGTGTCACCGGAGTAGGCCAGCACCCGCGTGACCGGCCCCTCGGACGTGGGCTCCGTAGCCTCGACCCGGATCGCGTAGGCCTCATCGACGGGGTGGCGCACCGGATACGGCGTGATGGTGAACGGGCCCAGCTTCACCGGTTCCCGTTCCGCCCAAACGTGGAAGTCGAACTCCTCTTTCATGCCCGGATCCAATTCCAGCCCGTAGGCGGTGGCCATGCGGTCCGCCGTGGCGGCCGGCCCCCACACGGGGATGCGGCCCTTGGTCCAGCCGTCGGGATTCCAGCGCACCGCCACATGCAGGCCGCACAGGTCCATGCAATGGTCCGGGTGCAGGTGGCTCAGGAAGACGGCGTCGATATCCTCCAACGCCATGTAGCGCTGGGCGGTGCCCAGGGCGCCGTTGCCCAGGTCGAGCAGGATGCGCCAGGTTCGCTCGCCGTCGTGGGCGCTGACCAGATAGCACGACGCCGGGGACTGCGGTCCGGGAAACGAGCCGCTGCAGCCGATGATGGTCAGGTTCATGCCCGCTCCCCCGGGTTGTACTGCCCCGATGCACCGGCAAACGGCGAAACCTTCGGGCCCGCCTGCGCCCCGGCGCGCGCGGCGGCAACCATCTCCGGGGTGATCCTGGCCATGCTCCCGGTGGGATACTGCGCCGCCACGTGCTCCACATGCTCCACGGCGATCACTTCCGGCCCCAGGAACCGGCGCGCCAGCACCTCGAAGGATGCGGCGTCGCCCGTGGCAATGAAGTGGTGCCGGCCCGGCGTCCCTTCCGGACGCAGCAGATCGTGGGACACCAAAGACCGGTAAACATCCTTGGCGGTCTCTTCCGCGCTGGAAACCAGCGTCACGCCGTCGCCCATGACGTAGGAGATCACGCCGGTCAGCAGCGGATAGTGCGTGCAGCCGAGCACCAGCGTGTCCACGTCGGCACGCTTGAGCGGCTCCAGGTACTCCTCGGCGGTGGACAGCAGCTCCTGGCCGGCCGTCACGCCGGCCTCAACGTATTCCACGAACCGGGGGCAGGCCACGGAGGTCACGTCGAGGTGCGGCGCGGCGGCGAAGGTGTCCTCGTAGGCGCGGGAACCGACCGTGGCCGAGGTGCCGATCACGCCGATCCTGCCGCTCCGCGTGGAGGCGACCGCGCGGCGGACGGCCGGCTGGATCACCTCGATCACCGGGATGCCGTAGCGGGCAGTGTAGCGCTCCCGGGCGTCGCGCAGGACGGCGGCCGAGGCGGAGTTGCAGGCGATCACGAGGAGCTTCACGCCGGCGTCCACGAGTTCATCCATCACGCCCAGCGCGTTCGCGCGCACCTCGGCGATCGGCAGCGGCCCGTAGGGACCGTTTGCGGTGTCGCCAACATACAAGATGGATTCGTTGGGCAGCTGGTCTATCACTGCGCGGGCCACGGTCAGCCCACCCACCCCGGAATCAAAGATGCCGATCGGAGCTGCAGGTTGGATCAACATCTTCAGTTTCACTGCCTTTCCGGGCTCATGTTCACTAGAGGATAAGACGTTGGCAGCCGGTTGAGCGAACTTCTGCGCGGCTTCTGTTAGCCATCTCACAGTGTTTCCCCGCCGACGGCGGCCTCCCGACCGGGGCGCAGCAGGGCGTGGGTTCGGGAAGGGTGTGGCCCGTCCCCGCGGTCCGCGGCCCGGCCGCCGCAGGGCTTGGCCCCGCGATCTCGGGGCCTCGGGTTCACGTGTCTACGGACGCGCCGGGGCATGGCTCAGCGGTGCCGACCCGACGCGGCGCTGGCTCAGCGTGGCTCAGCGGTGCCGGCCCGACGGGTGGTCCAGCCCGTCCAGCAACGCCTGCATCAGGGTCTCCTGAAGCCACGTCATGAAGTTGTAGACCAGCGCCAGATAGGTCTCGAGGTCCTCGGCCTGGGACCAGTCGTCGATCTCGTGCAGGGCCTGGGCGTCCTCGTCGGTGCGGAGCTCCAGCCGCTCGGCCAGCACCAGACGGACGTCGTTCACGGCCCGGGCGAACAGCCGGGCCTGCTCGTCGGTCAGGTGCAGCGGCGTCTGTTCGAGCAGCAGCGCACTGGCGCGCAACGCTCCGAGCTTGTCCTCCCGCAGCGAGCGTTCGGTGAGCTTGCGGAACTCCAGGGCCTCGCCGTCGTCGTGCTCCACAGCATCCGGCAGCAACCGGAGCAGCGCGGGGTCCCGGGGCTTGGCGGCATCCATGTCCAGGCCGACGATCGCCGCGAGCGGATCCTCGTCCTGCCGGTCGACTTCCAGCATGGCGACGACGTCCGCGAACAGCTTTCGGATCAGGTCCCGCTCGGCGGGTTCCAGGAACCCGGTGATTCCCTTGCGCGTGTGCTTGAATGCCTTGGCCATCTACGCCTGGTCCGCCTTCTGGTACGTGGCCCACAGGCCGAACGAATGCATCGCCACGGTGTCCCGCTCGGCCTGCTCGCGGCTGCCCGTGGCCACCACCGACTTCCCCTGCTGGTGGACCTCGAGCATCAGCTTGCGGGCCTTGGTTTCCGAATAGCCGAAGTAGCTTTGGAAGACATAGCTGACGTAGCTCATCAGGTTGACCGGATCGTTCCACACGATCACGACCCACGGGGTGTCCTTGGCCGTAAGTTCGGCGGATTCCGCGCGGCGGGACGTCTCGATATCCGAGTCCAGCACGGTTGTGCAGGAGGGAAGGATGCTCACGGTCATGGCTTCCATTGTAGGCAGGGCGCGCCCTTCCGGCCCGACGGCGGCGCGGAACTGCCTTCCGGCCCGACGGCGGCAGGGAACTGCGCGGACGGCGACGGCGGCGCGGAACTGCCCGGAGGGCGAAACAGGATTAGAGTCGGGGATGTGAACATCGCAGCCGGCTGGGCGCACCCCAGCACCTCCCTGTACACCGACCATTACGAGCTGACCATGCTCCAGGCCGCCCTGCACTCCGGCGCGGCGCACCGGCGTTCGGTCTTCGAGGCGTTCGCCCGGCGGCTGCCGGAAGGCCGCCGGTACGGCGTGGTGGCCGGAACCGGCCGGATCCTCGAAGGCCTGGAACACTTCACGTTCTCCGAGCACCAGCTGGACTTCCTGGCCCGCACCGGCGTGGTCGACGCGCGCACCATCGACTGGCTGGCCGATTTCCGGTTCTCCGGCGACATCTACGGCTATGCCGAGGGCGAGGCCTACTTCCCGTATTCGCCGATCCTGGTGGTGGAGTCGAGCTTCGCCGAGGCCTGCGTGCTGGAGACCTTCGTCCTGTCCGTGCTGAACCACGACAGCGCCATCGCCTCGGCCGCCTCGCGGATGACCGGGGCCGCCGGCAGCCGGCCCTGCATCGAGATGGGGTCCCGCCGCACGCACGAGGAGTCGGCGGTGGCTGCAGCCCGGGCCGCGGTGATCGGCGGCTTCTCCAGCACCTCCAACCTGGAAGCCGGCTACCGGTACGGCGTCAAGACGGTGGGCACCGCCGCCCATTCCTTCACCCTGCTGCACGACACCGAGCAGCAGGCCTTCGAGGCGCAGCTGGCCTCGCTGGGCGTGGGTACCACCCTGCTGGCGGACACGTACGACGTCGAAACCGCCGTCCGTACGGCGGTGGACCTGGCGGGTCCGGAGCTGGGCGGCGTGCGGCTGGATTCCGGCGACCTGATCGCCCAAGCCCAGTGGGTGCGCCAGCTGCTGGACGACCTGGGCAACCACCACACCCGCATCACCGTCACCTCGGACCTGGACGAATACGCGATCGCGGCGCTCGCCTCGGCTCCGGTGGATTCCTACGGCGTCGGCACTGCACTGGTCACCGGATCCGGCGCCCCGACCGCGAGCATGGTCTACAAACTGGTCAGCCGCGAGGGCAGCAACGGCGAGCAGGTGTCGGTGGCGAAGGCGTCGAAGAACAAGATTTCCGTCGGCGGACGCAAATACGCGCTGCGCCGGCTGGACGAGCACGGGTCGGCCACGGCCGAGGTGGTCGGCATCGGCCATCCGCCCTTCGACGACGGCAACGACCGCCCGCTGCTGCAGCAGTTCGTCACGAACGGCAAGCTGGCGGACGGCTGGACCGGCGCCGAGGGCGTCCGCCGCGCCGCCGAACGCCACACCGCTTCCATGGCCGAGCTGCCCGGCGCCGTGAACCGGCTGCAGCGCGGCGAGGCCGCCATTCCCACCGAATTCGAGGAGCAGCCATGACACGCGCACTGATCATCGTCGACGTCCAGAACGACTTCTGCGAGGGAGGCGCCCTGGCCGTCGACGGCGGAGCGAAAACTGCCGCCGACATCAGCGAACATTTGGAGACCCGGCCGGACGAATACGACGTCGTGGTCGCGACCCAGGACTGGCACGTGGATCCGGGCAGCCACTTCTCCGACGAGCCGGACTTCGTGGACAGCTGGCCGCGGCACTGCGTCGCCGGTACCCGCGGGTCTGACCTGCATCCCGACCTGGACACCGACCGGATCGACGCCTACTTCCGCAAGGGCCAGTACGACGCCGGCTACTCCGGCTTCGACGGACTGCTGGCACCGGCGGACGAGGTGGCCACCGGGGAGCGCGAGGGCGACGAGGAGGAAGAGCTGGTCGAGATGCCCAGCCTGGACGACTGGCTGCAGGAGCACGGGGTGGACGAGGTGGTGGTGGCCGGGCTGGCGACCGACTACTGCGTCCGCCAGACCGCCCTCGATGCCGCCCAGGCCGGCTATGCCACCGCCGTGAACCTGGCGCTGTCGGCGGGAATCAACGCCGGGCGCGTCGAGAAGACGTTGGCCGAATTCAGCGACTACGGCATCGACGTCATCGAGTAGCCGGCCGGCCGCCGGCTACTTCCGGCCGATGAACCAGTCCTGGAGCTTCTTCAGGCGCCGGTTCAGCTGCTCCTCGTTGGCCTGGGCCACCGGCGGACCGCCGCAGACCCGGCGCAGCTCGGAGTGGACCACGCCGTGCGGCATGCCGGAGCGCGCCGACCAGGCGGACACGTTCTTGGCCAGCTGGTTGCGGAGTTCGGTCAGCTGCCGGTGGTCAACCACGGCCGGGGCCGGCTCGGGATCCGCGGCCCCGCCCGAACGCTTGCGTTTGCGCGACTGCTGTTCCTGCTGACGCTGGCGCAGCAGCATGCCCACCTGCTCCGCGTCCAGCAGCCCCGGAATGCCCAGGAAGTCCAGTTCCTCTTCGCTGCCGAGCTCTCCCCCGGTGCCGAACTCGGCGCCGTCGAACAGCACGCGGTCGAAGGACGCCTGGGAGTCCAGCGCTTCGAACTTCTGCTTGGTCAGCGCATCCGAGGCCGACTCTTCCCGGTTGGCCTGCTCCATCAGGGCCTCTTCGGGAATGAAGCCCTCGTCGTTGTCCTTGTCCGGCCGGTCCAGCGCGTGGTCGCGCTCCAGCTCCATCTGGTTGGCCAGTTCCATTAGGTTCGGCACCGACGGAAGGAACACCGACGCCGTTTCGCCGCGCTTCCGGGCGCGCACGAAGCGGCCCACGGCCTGCGCGAAGAACAGCGGGGTGGCCGTCGAGGTGGCGTAGACCCCGACCGAGAGGCGGGGCACGTCCACGCCTTCGGAGACCATGCGGACGGCGACCATCCAGCGGCTGTCGCCGGCGGAAAAGGCCTCGATCTTTTCGGAGGCGCCGGCGTCGTCGGAAAGGATGACGGTGGCGGATTCCCCGGTGATCTTCTTCAGCTGGCCGGCGTACGCCCGCGCGTCCTCGTGGTCGGTGGCGATCACCAGGCCGCCGGCGTCGGGCACCGCCCGGCGGACCTCGGTCAGCCGCTTGTCGGCGGCCGCCAGCACCGACGGGATCCATTGCCCCTGCGGGTTCAGCGCCGTGCGCCAGGCCTGCGCGGTGATGTCCTTGGTGACCGCGGCCTCGCCGAGCGACGCGGCGTACTCCTCCCCCGCACTGGTGCGCCAGCGCATCTGCCCTGAGTACGCCATGAACATGACCGGGCGCACCACGTGGTCGCGCAGGGCGCTGCCGTAGCCGTAGGTGTAGTCGGCCCGCGAGCGGCGGATGCCGTCCTTGTCCTCGGCATACTCCACGAACGGGATCGCCGCCGTATCCGAGCGGAACGGGGTGCCGGTCAGCGCCAGGCGCCGGGCGGCGGGTTCAAACGCCTCTCGGATGCCGTCGCCCCAGCTGAGGGCGTCGCCGCCGTGGTGGATCTCGTCGAGGATCACCAGCGTCTTGGCGGCCTCGGTCTTGGCCCGGTGCAACAGCGGCTTCATGGCCACCTGCGCGTAGGTAACGGCGACGCCGATGAAATCGCGGCCGTGCGAACCGTCCGAGTTCTTGAAGTTCGGATCGATCGCCAGCCCAACGCGCGCCGCGGCGTCCGCCCACTGGCGCTTGAGGTGGTCGGTCGGGGCGACGACGGTGATCCGGTTGACGATCCCCCGGTCCACCAGTTCGGTAGCCACGCGCAGCGCGAAGGTGGTCTTGCCCGCGCCGGGGGTAGCCACGGCCAGGAAATCCTGCGGGGCCATCTCGAAGTACTTCTGCAGGGCCTCGGCCTGCCATTGGCGCAGTTTGGGGGCGGTGCCCCAGGCGGCCCGTTCCGGGTAAGCCGGCGGCAGCACCGGTCCGGCGCCGAATAGTGTGTCGTTGCTCATGTGCTGGCCTCCTCCCGTTGTTCCTGTCCGTTTCCAATCCGTTCCGCGCTGCGCCAGCCGGTGGCGATCCCGCCCGCCGCCACCACGGCCAGCACCAGCCAAATGACCACGTAGACGCCCACCGAGCCCGGGTTGTCCGGATCCCGCAGCAGCGCGAACAATCCGCCAGCCCCGGCGGTACCCACCACGCCGCCCAGCTGGTCGGCCAGCTGCAGCGACGCGGAGTTCCGTCCGCGCTCCTGGGGGGCGGACAGCTTCAGCACCATCACGGACGTGGTGGACAAGGCCATGCCCATCGAGAACCCGGCCAGCGCCCAGACGACGATGAGCGCCGCGAGCGGCACCGACGGCGCGGACACCAGCGCCATCAGCCCCATGCAGGCGGTCAGGATGCCGGATCCAATCACCAGCATCCGGTGCCGGGCGGTCTCGACGCGTGCCTGCAGCCACGAGCCGATGCTCCAGCCGACCGCGCCGGCCGTCAGGGCCAGGCCCGCGGTGGCCGGCGAGATGCCGTGCGCCGCCACCAGCATCAGCGGGATGAACGCCTCGGCGCCGAAGAATGCCAGGTTGATCAGTCCGCGGGTGGCAATCACGCTGGGCAGCCCGCGACGCAGCCGCAAGGTGCCCGGCGGCATCAGCTTGGGCAGCGCCGCCAGCGCCAGCACCACGCCGCCGGCCGCCAGCGCGTACATCAGCACCAGCTTCCCGGCGGACCCGCCGGCGACCGCCTCGAACAGGGCCCACTGGGCCAGGAACACGCCGCCGGCCAGCAGCAGACCCCGCATCGCCTGCAGACGCCCGCCGCGCTTGTCCGTGGTCGGGTTCTCCGGGGCTCCCACGCTGCCGGTCTGCGGCCAGATGACCAGCACGGCCAGCAGGAAGATCGGCGCCACGCCGTAGAACACCAGGCGCCAGGAAAGGTACTGGGCGACGACGCCGGCGGCCAGCGGCCCCACCAGCGACGGCACCACCCAGGCCGCCGCCAGCCAGCCAAAGACCACCGGCTGCAGCCGCTGCGGATAGACCTGTCCGATGATCACGTAGACGGCCACGATTGCGAACCCGCCGCCCAGCCCGGCCACGGCGCGGCCCGCGGTGAAGATCCAGAACTCCCCGGCCACCCCGGACAGGACCAGCCCGGCGACCATCAGCACCAGCCCCGCGGCGAGGGCCGGGCGCGGGCCCTTCGCGTCGCACCAGACTCCGGCCACCACGCTGGCCAGCAGCGAAGCGGTCAGGAACATGGAGAACGCCAGCCCGTAGGCGGACTTGCCCTCCAGGTCGGCCGCCACCACCGGCATCGCCGTCGCCACCGCCACGGCCTCGAACGCCGCCAGCGTGATCACCGTCAGCAGGCCGATGGTCAGCGGCCGGTAGGCAGCAGACATGGCGCCGGGCGCGCGGATGGCGGTGGATTCGGGCATCAAAAAACCAGGGCTGACTTTCTTGGCAGGCAGGGGGAAGCGCGGCGGGCACCGGACGCGCCCGCGCTCGTGGGGTGGGGAAGGTTACTACTTCTTCTTGCCGGAATCGTCGCCGCCGGGGCGCAGGCCCTCGTAGATGGCCTTGCAGTCCGGGCATACCGGGAACTTGTTCGGGTCGCGGCCGGGCACCCACACCTTGCCGCACAGGGCGATCACCGGTTCGCCGGACAGCGCCGACTCCATGATCTTTTCCTTGCGGACGTAGTGCGCAAAGCGTTCGCGGTCGCCGGGCTCAAGCTCTTCGCGGAGTTCTTCACGCTCGATCGTCGCGGTGGACCCGCCCGGGGTCTGCGGCGCGCGGGGGTCGTTTTCGAAAGGATCCGGGGGAAGACTCATGCCACCCATCTTAACCCCTGAAACGGGAACGACGACGGCGGAGCCCGGCTCCCCCGTCGTCGTCGCCCGCCGCCGCGGCTGGGTTTGTGTGCTATTTGTTTTTGGCCACGGCCTGGAGGAGTTCCGGCGTCCGGCGGTCATACCAGCGGCCGCCCAGCTCGATGCCGACCACTAGCAGGACCGCACCGAGCACGAGGCCGACCGCCAGCGCCAGCCATCCCCACAGCGCGTCGCCGGTGAAGACACCGATCAGCGCCAGCACCAGTTCCGGCAGCGAGAGCAGCACCAGCACGCCGAGCCCGCCGAGCTGGACCAGCATCATCCGGGCTGTCGAGCCGGGCGGGGTCTTGAACGGGCTCTCCCCCGGCAGCGGCACGTTGTAGGTGTAACGGGCCGAGACCACGCTGGACAGGCCCAGGCCGGTCAGCAGCACGCCGAGGGCCACCCCGGCAACGGGCGGGAGCAGGTGCCACCCGCCGATGAACACGAACGGCAGGACGGTCAGCACGACGGTGGCCGGCAGCGCGATCACCGCGCAGGCCGCGGCCCGGCCGATCCGGTCGGCGCGTCCGCTCACGCCGGTGGTGACGTGCAGCGCGAACGCCGTGTTGTCGTAGGCGATGTCCGCGGAAATGCCGAAGGACAGCAGGAAGGCGATCATCGGGCCCATCCACAGCATGAAGGTGAAGTCGCCGGTCTGCGAGAGGCCGAAGAAGACCGCCACCGGTATGAGCGGAATGGAAACCAGGGACGCCCCGTAGCGGGGATCCTTGAACCAGTAGATGAGCGCGCGCGCCGCCACGGCTCCGGCAGGGGTTCCGGGCATCCGGGAGAACCAGCCCAGCCTGCCGCCGGCCTTCCGGGACACGGCGTTGTACGGCGGGGTGACCAGCGCACGGGCCAGGCTGAGCTTCCAGAGCCAGGCCAGCACGGCCAGGAAGGCCACCGCGATGAGCAGCCGGGCGCCAGCCGGGCCCCAGTTGCCAAGGGCCAGGTCGCCGGGGACGGCCCAGACCGCTCCCAGCGGCGACCAGGCCAGGCCCTCGGCCAGGGCCGGCAGGAAGTCCTGCGAGCTGCGGAACCCCTCGACGATGCCGACCATGATCGGTCCCAGCAGCACCAGCGGGATGATGCCGATGACGCCGCTGAGGTCCTTGAACCGGCGCGAGCTGGCCAGCGTCGTGGACGCCGACGTCGTCACGCGGGAGAGCACCACGCACGTCAGCGTTGCGATCAGGGCGCACAGGACGGCGGCCACGAGCGCGGCCGGGTGCTGCCACCAGGCGGCCGCATGCCCGAGCGCGGCGACCAGCGTCACCACGCCCGGGATGCCGACCAGCCCGCCGATGGCGAGCCCGAGCAGCAGCTGGCGCATGGGCACGGCGTAGGTCACGAACCGGGCCGGGTCCAGCGTCATGTCCACGCCGGTGGCCATCATGGGGATCAGCGCCCAGCCCAGGAAGGCCGCGGAGCCGCCCAGCACCACCACCATGCGGGCCATGTCCGGCTCGGTGTAGCTGAGGAAGAACAGTCCGGAAATCAGCAGGGCCAGCATGCCGATCGCGTACAGGCCCCCGAGGATCACCCCCACCAGCTGCCACGGGCTGCGTTTGAAGCCGTTGCGCAGCAGCGCCAGCTTCAGCCTTACGAGGTGCGCAACCACTCGAGCCCCTCCGCCTGGGTCCGTCCGCCGACCAGCTGGACGAAGCGCTCTTCCAGGCTCGCGCCGGCGCGGACCTCGTCCACGGTGCCGGCGGCCAGCACGTTGCCGCCGGCGATCACCGCCACGTGGTCGCACATGCGCTGGACCAGGTCCATGACGTGGCTGGAGACGATCACCGTGCCCCCGGAGTCCACGTAGTCGTGGAGGATGTCGCGGATGTTCGCCGCGGAGACCGGGTCTACCGCCTCGAACGGTTCATCCAGCACCAACAGCTTCGGCGCATGGATCAGTGCGGTGGCCAGGGCGATCTTCTTGGTCATGCCGGCGGAATAGTCCACCACCAGGGTGCCGGCGTCGTTGGTCAGGTCCATGGCCCGCAGCAGGTCCGGGACGCGGGCGGCCACGGTCTCCCGGTCCATGCCCCGCAGCAGCCCGGCATAGGTGACCAGCTGTTCGCCGGTCAGCCGGTCGAACAGCCGGACGCCGTCGGGCAGCACGCCCATCAGGCGCTTGGCCGTCAGCGGCTCGGCCCAGACGTCCACGCCGTGCACCCACACCTGGCCGTAATCCGGCCGCAGCAGCCCGGTGGCCATGGAGAGCGAGGTGGTCTTGCCCGCCCCGTTCGGCCCGACCAGCCCGTAGAAGGACCCGGCGGGCACGTCCAGGTTGATGCCGTTGACGGCGATCTTGTCGCCGAACCGCTTGGCCATGCCGCGCACCGCGAGGGCGGGAACGGGAGCCTGGGCGGGAACGGGGGCCTGGGTGGGAACGGGTGCCTGGGCGGGAACGGGGGCCTGGGCGGGCGCGGCAGCCGGCGCAGCGTCCGAAGGGCCGGGCGCCGGGTACCCCTGCGGGGCGGCGCCGCCCGGCACCGGTACCGCGCTGCTGTTCTGCTCGTCCGGCTGCTGGACCGGAGGTTGTGATGGGTGCGAAGTCATGTGTCCACGCTAACAACCGGGGGTTCACCGGGACGTCATCCGCAAGGACTAATATTTCTCCGCCACCGCGGCACGCTCGTATTGCGGCGCCCACGCCAGTTCGTGGCCCAGTTCGACGGCGGCGCGCTGCCACCAGTGCGGGTCCCGCAGCGCCGCCCGGGCGAGCAGTACCGCGTCCGCCGAGCCTTCCCTAATGATCGAGTCGGCCTGCGCGGCCGTGGTGATGAGTCCGACGGCGCCGGTCGGGATGCCCGCCTGGCGCCGGATGGCGGCCGCGAAGGGCACCTGGTATCCCGGCCGCAACGGGATGTTCGCCCCGTGCACCGCGCCGCCGCTCGAGACGTCCACCAGGTCCACGCCGCGGGCGGCGGCCTGTTCCACCACGTCGGCCACGGCCTCCGGTTCCAGCCCGCCGTCCGACCAGTCGGAGGCGGAGACGCGGAGCAGCAGCGGCATGGCGTCCGGGATGACGCCGCGGACCGCCTCCACCACCTCCAGCAGCAGCCGGGCACGCCCGGCCGCGGTACCGCCCCAGCCGTCGGTGCGGGTATTGACCAGCGGCGAGAGGAACTGGTGCAGCAGGTAGCCGTGGGCGCCGTGGATCTCCACGGTGTCGAAGCCGGCCCAGACGGCACGGGCCGCCGCGTCGCGGAAGTCCGCGATGGCCCGCCGGATGCCGGCCTCGTCCAGGGCGTCCGGCGCCGCGTAGCGGCCAAAGGCGGCAGCCGTCGGGCCCACGGTCCGCCAGCCCCCCTCGGCGGGCGGCACCGAGCCGGACTTCGGGGCGAAGGGCGCGTAGGTCGACGCCTTGCGCCCGGCGTGGGCCAACTGGATCCCGATCTTGGTGTCCGCCGAGCCATAGCGGTGCACGAACTCCGTGATCCTGCCCCACGCCTGGGCCTGGTCGTCGGTCCAGATGCCGGTGTCCTCGGGACTGATCCGGCCGGCCGCGTCAACCGCTGTCGCCTCGGTGAGGATCAGCGCAGCCCCGCCGGCGGCGAACTGGCCCAGATGCATCAGGTGCCAGTCGTTCGGCGTCCCGGGCGCGTCCTCCCGCCGCACCGAGTACTGGCACATCGGCGCCACCCAGCCGCGGTGCAGGAGCTGCAGACCGCGCAGTTTCAGCGTCTCGAACAGGCCGCCGGCCACAGCCTGCGCCATTTAGAAGAGCGCCCTGGCCAAAGCCTGGCGTGCCTTGGACACCCGCGGGTCGGTGCTGCCCACCACGTCGAACAGTTCCACGAGGCGGGCCCGGGCGGCCTCCCGTTCATCCCCGGCGTGGCGGCTGATGAAACCCACCAAGCGGGCGAAGGCGTCCTCGACATGGCCGCCCGAGACGTCCAGGTCGGCAACGGCCAGCTGGGCCTGCAGGTCGTCGGGCCGGTCGGCGGCAGCGGCCCGCAGCCCGGCCGCGTCGGCCCCCTGCAGCCGCTGCAGCAGCTGGACCTGGTACAGGCCGGTGCGCGCCTCGTCGTCCGCCGGCTGCTCGGCCAGCGCCTTCCGGTATGCCGCGGCGGCGCGATCAAAGTCGCCGGCCTCGATGGCCTCGAACGCTTCCTGGTGCAGCGGCGGCAGCGGCTTCTCTTCCTCGGCCGGGGTCTCCCCCGCACCGGGCGCGGTGCCGGTGACGCCGTTGGCCTGTGCCACCTTGAGCAGCTCGTTGACGAATTGCCGCAGCTCGTCGGCCGTCGCCGCCCCCTGGAACAGCGGGATCGGCTGCCCCTTCAGGAGCGCCACGGCGGCCGGCACGCTCTGCAGCTGGAAGGCCTGGGCGATGCCGGGACTGGCATCGACGTCAACCCGGGCCAGCACAAAGCGGCCGGCGAACTCGTTCGCCACCTCCGCCATGGCGGAGGCCAGCTGCTGCGCCAGGTCGCTCCATGACGCGGTCAGTTCCACGATCACGGGGACCTGTGCGGACAGCTGGACGAGCGGCTGGAAGCTCTGCTCGTTGACCTCGACGATGTAGCCCGGAGCTTCGCCTTCACCCGCTGCCGGCGCGCCGGCGGCCGGCATGCCTCCCGCCGGCGGCTGCGGCTTTTTCAGCGCGGACAGGTCGACGGCGCCGCGGAGGCTGACGGAAGACGGCGCGGGGCCCTGTCCTGGAGTTGGAGTGGTCATGACATCACACTAATACGTCTCGGTCGGCGCCCGGAATTTTGCCCGACCGGGCCGGCGTCGCGGCCCGGCCGGCCGGGGCTACTTCAGTTCGGCGTCCACCAGGCCCTGGGCGACGCCCACCAGGGTGAGCCGGTCGTCGGAACCGGCCGGCGGCACGTACAGGAAGACGGACTCGCCGTAGGTCACGTCCACGCCTTCCGTGGTGGAGTCATCGCCTGCCAGCGCCGCGAACTCGGGCGAGAGTTCCACGGTGGCGCCGGCCTCGGCCGGCACGCTGCTCATCACCGACTCCATGTGGCCGAACACCACGGCGCCGCCGTCGGCGGTGCGCAGCGCCCGCAGCGAGCCGTCGTCGACGCTGCGGCTGAAGGAGATGTCGGCGTTTTTGTTGGATTTAACCTGGTCTTTTTGGAACGCCCGGATCTGCTCGGAAAAGGTGTTCTTACCGATCGCGTCCTTGTGCTTGCCGTCGTCGAGGTTCTCCGCGACCATTTTCACCGCCGCCTGCGGCGCGTGCAGCAGGCCTTCCCCGTCGTCCGGCCCCACGGCCGGCGTCCCGCCGCTCTCGGTGGAGACCTGCGGGAAGGTGGTGCCCGGCAGCATCTGGAGCGCGCCCACCATCCGGTAGTTCGAGCGCGGATCCTGCTGCACCAGCACGATCACCTGCGGCACCGGATTGTCCTCGCCCTCCGTGACCGTCACGACCGTCCGCGGCCACTCCGCACTCGTGCTGACCATCGAGGTCAGGATCGGCCCGGCAGCCACCGGGACGGGAGCCGCAGCCTCGCCGTTTTCGGCCCGAACCTTGTAGTTGGCCTCGCGGACGGTCAGGGCGGCACCGGCGACCCGCGGCTTCAGCTTGCCGGAATCCCGCGCCGAGTCTGCGTCGGAGACCGCCTTCGCCACCGAGTCCATGATTCGGGTCAGTTGGCCGTCCAGCACCACCGGGTGGCCGGCGGCTACCCCTGCGTCCTCGGACGGGGCGGCCGGAGAGGCGGCGTGGGCGGGAAGCACCGCGCCGGAGGCCAGGACCACGGCCGCTCCCGCAGCGGCGGCGGCGCGCAGGCCCAGCTTCGGGCGTTCCATCAACGAACGGCGGCCCGGTGACCGCTCGCCCTGTTCGGGCTTTTCCAGGCCCGCGCCTCCGGGCACGGCCTGGCCGGGACGGCCGGCCGGAACACTGCCGCCCCGCTCAGCCAGCGGCGCCGTTTCCGGGCCGCCCGCGTTCGGCCGGCCGCCGCCGCCCCGGGGGTCGGAGTCGCCGCCGGGGACCGGCCGGTTCGGACGGCGGGACACCACGGCCATCGCAACGCCGAGCACCAGCAGCAGGGCTCCGATGATCATCAGGGCCAGCGACCACGGCACCGAGGTGTCGTTCGGCCAGGTGACGGTCACCGTCGTCGGCGCCGGCTCGGTGCCGTCCGCGGCCAGCAGGATGGACCACTCGCCGTCGGCCGGGGCCAGCCACCGGTGCTCAAGGCTGCCCTCGGCCTGCTGCTGGCTCACCCACAGGTCGGAGCCCGCAGGGTTCGGCACCTTGGCCTCGCCCTCGGTTACGGTCCCCTGCAGTTGCCCGTCCTCGATGCCTGTCAGGGAGGTGTGCGCCGCCTCTCCGACCCAGGCCTCGACGTCGCCCGCTCGGCCGATGGCCAGCAGGAACTCGCCGTCGGCCTCCACCGAAACGTCCACTTCTTCTTCGTGGACACCGAAGACTTCCGGTTCGATGACGGTCACGGGTGCGGTTGCATCGGCTGCCGTGTAGGTGGCCGAGGCACGCTCGGGCGGCGCCCACACGGTCCGCTGGGCGATGCCCAGCGCGATGGCCAGCAGGCCGATCACCATCAGGGCCACTGAAATCTTAAAACGCACAAAAATACCAATCGTCGATCGCTGCAGGAGGGAAGGCCGCAGGGACGCCCAAGCCTCCAGGGCCGGCCGGGGTGCCCGCCATCGGTCATGCTTTATAACCCTATGGTAACGAACCCTCTCGGCCGTCCGTGCGCGGCCGGACCGCGTGGTCCGCCGCGGACCGCCTTTTGCCCTTTTTGCCGTCGGCATCCGCTGCCACACCATACCGGACTGGTAGTCTTTCGCTCAGAATTGCCCCTATCCTGCGCCGTTGTTGCTTAGCGCGTGACAAGTGCGCCCGCCCGCTGCTTCAGCGGCTGCAGGCGGAAGAGAGGATGCTGCGTGAGCGAACCCCGGGATGCTCCCACGCCCGCCGCCGGCAACGGATCGCCGGCCGAGGGCCAGCCCGCCGACCTCGCGGCACCGGCCCCGGATCCCGCCGCGCCGGCCACGGATCCCGCCGCGACGGCCGGCTCTCCGGCCTCGACGCCGGTCATGGCGGCTCGCCGGCACGCCGTGCTCGGCGCCCTCGGGCGCCTCGGCGCCTCGATGCCCCGCGCCCGGCCGCGCGTCCGCTTCCAGATGCCGCCCGAGGACGATTCCCCCGCCGCCGCCCGCGACGGCGCCGCAGGCACCGAGTTCTCCCCCGCCCGGCACCCGATCCACTTCGGATTCATGGCCACGGTCGGCGTCGGTTTCGCGCTGCTGCTCTACTTTGTGCTGACCAACGTCGGCGAGCTGCTGGCGTGGATCGCGGCGGCGCTCTTCATTGCCCTGGGGCTCGATCCGATCGTCCGCTGGCTGGAAAGCAAGGGGCTGCCGCGTCCGGCCGGGGTCATCATTGTGGTGCTGATCCTGGCCGGGCTGATCGCGGCGTTCATCTCCACGCTCATCCCGACCATCGTCAACCAGACCACGCAGATCGTGGCCAACGCTCCGCGCTATGTCGAGGACATCCTGAACTCGGCCTTCTTCCAGACGATCGATGCGCAGTTCCAGGTCCGGGAACGCATCGACATCGAACTGGAGCGGTTCTTTGCCAGTTCCGAGAACGTCACGGGCATCTTCGGCGGCGTTCTCGGCGTCGGCAGTGCCGTGCTCCAGGGTGCGTTCGGGGCGCTGATCGTGCTGGTGCTCACGCTGTACTTCCTCGCGTCGCTCCCGGCGCTGAAGGTGTGGGCCTACCGGCTCGCTCCGCGGTCCAAGCGGCGACAGGTGCAGCGCCTGTCCGAAGAAATCACCGGCAGCGTGGGCAGCTATGTGATCGGCCAGGCCTGCGTGGCCCTGATCAACGCGGCGGTGGCGTTTATCGCCATGACCATTGCGCAGGTGCCGTTCACGGCCTTGCTGACCTTCGTCGTCGGCCTGCTGGCCTTCATCCCGCTGATCGGGGCCGTGATCGCCGGCGGGTTCGTCTCCCTGGTTGCCCTGACCGTGGGCTGGCAGCCGGCGCTGCTGTTCGCCGTCATCTACTTTGCCTACCTGCAGATCGAGGCCTACTTCGTCTCGCCGCGCATCATGCAGCGCGCGGTGGCCGTCCCCGGCGCCGTTGCCGTGATCGCCGTGATTGCCGGCGGTTCGCTGATGGGTGTGCTGGGGGCCTTGATGGCGATTCCGGCCGCGGCGTCGGTGATGCTGCTGCTGAAGGACGTCTTCATCGTCCGGCAGGACCGGAACTGAGGCCGGGTCAGCGGTAGCGGAAACTGCGGGTCTGCCAGCAGCGCGGATGCCAGTGCCGCCGCTCGGCCAGCGCCGTCTCGCCGCCGAACAGCGAGTCGGCCTGCCAGGCGACGAGGTGCTCGATCCCCGGGCCGATCGTCCGGTTGCAGCCCGGGCAGGTGTAAACCTTGGCGGCGTTCGACGGGGTGATGCGCCGCACGTTCCATTCGCCGTCGGGCGCGTTCTGGCGCTCCGGAATGCCGGCGCGAGCGCGGTCCAGGTCCAGCTCGTTGGCCCGCGTCCACTTGCTGCTGCCCGCCCCTGAGCGGCGGCGCGGGCGGTTGGAACGGGGCATGCCACCATTCTGCCCCACCGGCGCGGCCCGGACCGAACGCCCGCTCCCCGCGGCACCGGACCGACCACGCAGCGGGCACCGGTAAAGTGGCCTACTGTGCGTCTTGTCATTGCCCGTTGCTCCGTCGACTACATCGGCCGCCTTCGCGCCCACCTGCCGCTGGCCACGCGCCTGCTGATGGTGAAGGCGGACGGCTCCGTCCTGATCCATTCCGACGGCGGTTCCTACAAGCCGCTCAACTGGATGAGCCCGCCGGCGAACCTCCGGGTGGCGGAGCCGGAGGCCGACGACGCCTCGTCGGGCGTCCGCGAAGTCTGGCACGTCCAGCATGCCAAGAGCGACGACCGCCTGGTGATCAGCATCCACGAGCACCTGCACGAATACAGCCACGACCTCGGCGTGGACCCTGGGCTGGTCAAGGACGGCGTGGAGGCCGACCTGCAGCGCCTGCTGGCCGAACAGATCCACCGCCTCGGCCCCGGCCACACTTTGGTGCGGCGCGAATACATGACGGCGATCGGGCCGGTGGACATCCTGGCCCGCAACGCCGATGGCGGGACCGTGGCCGTGGAGCTCAAGCGCCGCGGCGACATCGACGGCGTGGAACAGCTGACCCGCTATCTGGAGCTGCTCAACCGCGATCCCCTGCTGGCTCCCGTCAAGGGCATTTTCGCGGCCCAGCAGATCAAGCCGCAGGCGCGCGTGCTTGCCGCCGACCGGGGCATTGAATGCCTGACCCTCGATTACGACGAGATGCGCGGCGTGGACGACGCCGACTCCCGCCTGTTCTGACGCTCCGGCGGGCGTGCAACAGCGCCCGCTCTCCTGCCGCTGGTGCCGCGCTCGTCGCTCGCCTGGCGGTAATTAACCCCGCGCCGAACTCTCGCTTAATAAAAGATTGAATTGTTCTTTGTACCGTTGACCGCCCATGGGGCTTATGTGATGCTTAACTCAGTCTTTGTGTAGGTGTGGTTTTCATGCTCGCAAGACGTGTTGCGAGTGTGAAGCTCCACGGCGTCCGGCCCGCAGGCCGTGTCGTTTGGATCTTCCACGGAGTAACCGGGTTGGTACGAGGTGTGCCGGCTTGTTTTTGTTTCACGATGAGGAGATTTAAATGGCACAGGGGACCGTTAAGTGGTTTAACGCGGAAAAGGGCTTCGGCTTCATCACACCGGATGAGGCCGACGGCGACGTCTTCGTTCACTACTCTGAAATCCAGTCGGGCGGATTCAAGACCCTCGACGAAAACCAGCGCGTGAGCTTCGAGATCGGCCAGGGCGCCAAGGGCCCCCAGGCCACCGGCGTCACTGTCATCTAGCTTCGGCTTGGCAGGGCGGGCCGCCCACGGCACCGCAACGCACACAGAACCCCTCCGATGCCTTCGGAGGGGTTCTGTGTTTTCCGGCGTCGGACGTTGCGGCGTCAGGCGGGAAGCTTCGGCGGTCCCAGCCGGACCACGTCTCCGCCCAGTGCGCGCAGGCGTTCGTCGAACCGCTCGTATCCCCGGTCAATGTGCTCGACGCCGTGGATCTCGGTGGTGCCGTCGGCCACCAGCCCCGCGATCACCAGCGCGGCGCCGGCCCGGATGTCGTTGGCCTCGACCGGTGCGCCGGAGAGTTGCGGCACGCCCTTGATCAGCGCGTGGTGCCCGTCCAGCCGCACCACCGCTCCCAGCCGGGCCAGTTCGGAGGTGAAACCCCAGCGCGCTTCGAAGACGTTTTCCGTCACCATGCCGTGCCCGTCCGCCACGGCATTCAGCGCGACGACGAACGGCTGCAGGTCCGTGGGAAAGCCGGGGTACGGCAGCGTGGAGACGTTGATCGGCCGCGGGCGCTCCGGTCCTTCCACCGTGAATCCGTCGTCCCTGCTGGTGATCCGGCAGCCGGCCTGTTCCAGCTTGTCCAAAACCACGGCCAGGTGGCCGGGGTTGGACCTGGCCACGTCCACGGTTCCACCGGTGACGGCAGCGGCGAAGGCCCAGGTCCCGGCGACGATCCGGTCCGGCACGGTGCTGTGGCGCACGGGCTGCAGGCTCTCCACGCCGGTGATGACCAGCGTGGGCGAGCCGATCCCTTCGATCCGGGCACCCATCGAGACCAGCAGGTCCGCGATATCGGTAATCTCCGGTTCCCGCGCCGCGTTGTCGATCACCGTCACTCCCCGGGCCAGGGTCGCGGCCATCATCAGGTTTTCGGTGGCGCCGACCGACGGATACGGCAGGCGGTGGTGGGTCCCGTGCAGCCCCTGCGGCGCCTTGGCCACCAGGTAGCCGTGGTCGATGCTGATGCTGGCGCCCATCTGTTCCAGCCCGGCCCGGTGCATGTCCAGGCCGCGGCTGCCGATGGCGTCGCCCCCGGGCAGTGCCACTTCCGCCTGCCGGCAGCGTGCCACGAGCGGGCCGAGCACGGAAATGGAGGCCCGCATGGCGCGGACCAGGTCGTAGTCGGCCTGGTGGGCCGGCGCCTCCGGTACGTCGATGTGGACGCTGGCGGCGTCCACATCGTAATCCACCGCGCAGCCGAGCCGGCGCAGCAGTTCCGACATGATCCAGACGTCCTGGATATCCGGCACATTCGTGATCGTGGAACGGCCCTGGGCCAACAGCACCGCGGCCATCAGCTTCAGGACGCTGTTCTTGGCGCCGGGAACCTCCACCCGCCCGTTCAGCGAACTGGGGCCATGTACCACGATCACGTTCTCCATGGAAACCATCCTACGGTTGGGGCGGGACTGTGCCGGTTACGAACGGCTGGGCCGGTTAAAGGCGGACGGCGCGGCTCCTGGAAGAGCCGCGCCGCAGAGGGATCTCAGCGCCAGGTGCCGATGCCGATCACCGGCCCGGCTTCCAGCCAGGACGAGAGACCCGCATAGACGTCGAAGGTCATGGCCATCGACAGATCCTGTTTTTCGTGCGTGAGCATCACGACGATCGCACCGGGCTGGATCTTGGCCCGCTCGGTTTCGGTCGGCTGCCGCCATCCCTGCAGTTCCAGGGAACTGCGCCGGAACCGGTAGCGCGGTTTGGGACTCAACGACAACAGGCGCAGCCATTCCAGATGCGTGTCCGTATAACGACAAACCCCCATCTGCCAGCTGCCGGGCAGCATGGCGATGGAGGCGTCGAAGGTGCCAAGGGCGCGCCGCAGCTGGTAGCGGCGCACCCCGAAGGCGACCAGTGCCAACACCAGCAGCAGGAAGACTGCGGCCAGTATGGCGAACGTGACGTCGAGACCGTTCACCGGCGGCTAGCGGGTTCCCGCCGTAGCCTCGTCGCCCACCGTCGCATTGTCTGCGACGATGACGACCCGGTTGCTGTCGACCGAGAAGAACCCGCCGTCGACATTCACGTTGATGCGCTCACCGGAGACCGGCTCGATGGCCAGCACGCCGGCGGCCAGGACCGCCAGCACCGGGCTGTGCCCGGGCAGGATCCCGATCTCGCCGTCGCTGGTCCGCGCCCTGACCATTGTTGCCGGCCCCGACCACACGAAGTGGTCCGCGGCAACAATCTCAACTTCCAGTTCAGCAGAAATATTAGCCACAGGCCTTACTTCCCGGTCTGTTCCTGGATCTTGGCCCACTGGCGCTCCACGTCGTCCAGGCCGCCCACGTTGAAGAAGGCCTGCTCGGCGATGTGGTCGAGCTCGCCGTCGCAGATGGCCCGGAAGCCTTCCACGGTGTCCTTGATGGAGACCGTGGAACCCTCGACGCCGGTGAACTGCTTGGCGGTGTAGGTGTTCTGCGACAGGAACTGCTGGATGCGGCGGGCACGGGCGACGACGATCTTGTCCTCTTCGCCCAGTTCGTCAATGCCGAGGATGGCGATAATGTCCTGCAGTTCCTTGTTCTTCTGCAGGATCTGCTTCACGCGCACCGCGGTGTTGTAGTGGTCGTGCCCGATGTACTGCGGATCCAGAATGCGCGACGTCGAGGTCAGCGGATCCACGGCCGGGTACAGGCCACGCGAGGCGATTTCACGGGACAGTTCCGTGGTCGCGTCCAGGTGGGCGAAGGTCGTCGCCGGAGCCGGGTCGGTGTAGTCATCCGCGGGGACGTAGATCGCCTGCATCGAGGTGATCGAGTGGCCCTTGGTGGAGGTGATGCGTTCCTGCAGCACGCCCATCTCGTCGGCCAGGTTCGGCTGGTAGCCCACGGCCGAGGGCATGCGGCCCAGCAGCGTGGAAACCTCGGAACCGGCCTGCGTGAAGCGGAAGATGTTGTCGATGAACAACAGCACGTCCTGCTTCTGCACATCGCGGAAGTACTCCGCCATGGTCAGGGCGGACAGGGCCACGCGCAGACGCGTTCCCGGCGGCTCGTCCATCTGCCCGAACACCAGGGCGGTGTCCTTGAGCACGCCGGCTTCTTCCATTTCCACCCAGAGGTCGTTGCCCTCACGGGTACGCTCGCCAACACCGGCGAACACGGAAGTACCGCCGAAGTTGCGGGCCACACGGGTGATCATTTCCTGGATCAGCACGGTCTTGCCCACGCCGGCGCCGCCGAACAGGCCGATCTTGCCGCCCTTGATGTACGGGGTGAGCAGGTCGATCACCTTGATGCCGGTCTCCAGCATCTCGGTGGAGCCTTCCAGCTCGGCGAAGTTCGGAGCCTTGCGGTGGATCGGCCAGCGCTCGGTGATCTCCAGCTGGGACGCCTCGACGTCCAGCGGCTCGCCCAGGACGTTGAAGATGTGGCCCTTGACGCCGTCGCCCACGGGCACGGTGATCGGGGACCCGAGGTCCTGGACCGTGGTGCCGCGGACCAGGCCGTCGGTGGCCTGCAGCGAGATGGCGCGGACCATGTTGTCGCCCAGGTGCTGCGCGGTCTCGAAGGTAATGGTGCGGGTCTCGCCGTTGAGGGTGACCTCAGCGGTGAGGGCGTTGTACATTGCGGGGATTGCGTCCGCCGGGAATTCGACGTCGACAACCGGGCCGATGACACGGGCGATACGGCCGGTAGCGCCCGTAGCGACGGAACCGGCTCCGTGCTCGATGGTTTGGGCAGTCATCTTTCTCACTTCTCAGTTTCGATGGCGTGGTTTATGTGTGCTGTTGCTGCAGGGACTTATCAGGACGCTGCCAGGGCGTCCGCGCCACCGACAATCTCGGTGAGTTCCTGCGTAATCTCTGCCTGCCGCGCGTTGTTGCGCAGACGGGTGTACTTCTCGATCAGGTCGGTGGCATTGTCGCTGGCCGACTTCATCGCGCGCTGTCGTGCTGCCAGCTCGCTGGCAGAAGCCTGGAGCAACGCGGCAAAGATGCGCGACTCGATGTAGCGCGGCAGCAGTGCATCCAAAACCTGCTCGGGCTCCGGCTCGTACTCGTACAGCGGCAGCAGATCGGTCTCTGCGGTGGCCTCTTCTTCCACGACTTCCAGCGGCAGCAGTCGGATGACCGCGGGCTCCTGGGTAACCATGGACTTGAAGCGGGTGTAGACGATGTGGAGCTCGTCTACGCCACCGTCCTCATACGGCGTGTTGAAGTCGGAGAGCAGCGCATCGCCGATCTCGCGGGCGGTCGCGAACTCTGGAGCGTCCGTTCCGCCCGTCCAGACCTGCTGGTACGCAATGTTCCGGAAGTCGAAGTAGGCCTGCGCCTTGCGGCCGACCAGGTAGTGGCGGACTTCCTTGCCTTCTCCATGAAGCAGCTCGGTCAGGGCCTGGGCCTGCTTCAGCACGGACGCGGAGTACGATCCCGCCAGACCGCGGTCGGAGGTCAGCACGAGCACGGCGGCCCTGCGGATCTGCTCCGGCTCGGTGGTCAGCGGATGGTCGATCTCGGACTGCGAGGCCACGGCAGAAACGGCACGGGTGATCGCATTGGCGTACGGCAACGAGGCCGCGACGCGGCTGCGGGCCTTGCCAATGCGTGAGGCGGCGATCAGCTCCATCGCCTTGAAGATCTTCCGCAGCGACGAAGTCGATGCGATCTTCTGGCGGTAGACCCGAATCTGGGCTCCCATACTCTTCCTTTCCTCGTCCTCGGCGGCCGGACGGAACCCTCAAGTGGTTCCGCCCGGCCAACGAAGATGAATTAGCGCTTCTGCTTGACGATCTGTTCCTGGGCGACTTCGTCTTCGGCCAGGGGGTCGTACTCTTCGTGGCCGGCGCCGACCAGACGGCTGTCGCCCTCCCCGAAGAAGCCCTGCTTGAAGTCCACGATCTGCGACTTCAACTCGTCCACGGTCGAATCCTCGAGCAGATTCGTCTGGGCGATCGTCGTCAGCACCGAGCTGCGGTGCCGCAGGTGCGAGAGGAACTCGGTCTCGAACCGGGTGACGTCCTCGACCGGAACATCGTCCAGGTAGCCGTTGGTGCCGGCCCAGATGGACACGACCTGGTTTTCCACCGGGTACGGCGTGTACTGGCCCTGCTTCAGCAGTTCCATGAGGCGCGCACCGCGGGTCAGCTGCTGGCGCGACGCCGCATCGAGGTCCGAGGCGAACATGGCGAACGCCTGCATGTCCCGGTACTGGGCCAGGTCCAGCTTCAGCGTGCCGGAGACCTTCTTCATGGCCTTGACCTGTGCCGCACCGCCCACGCGGGAGACGGACACGCCGACGTCCACGGCGGGACGCTGGTTGGCGTTGAACAGGTCGGACTGCAGGAAGATCTGGCCGTCCGTGATGGAGATGACGTTGGTCGGGATGTAGGCCGAAACGTCGTTCGCCTTGGTCTCGATGATCGGCAGGCCGGTCATCGAACCCGCGCCCAGCTCGTCGGAGAGCTTGGCGCAACGCTCCAGCAGGCGGGAGTGCAGGTAGAACACGTCGCCCGGGTAGGCTTCGCGTCCCGGCGGGCGGCGCAGCAGCAGCGACACGGCGCGGTAGGCTTCGGCCTGCTTGGAGAGATCATCAAAGATGATCAGGACGTGCTTGCCGGAGTACATCCAGTGCTGGCCGATGGCCGAACCGGCGTAGGGCGCCAGGTACTTGAAGCCGGCGGGATCGGAGGCCGGGGACGCCACGATGGTGGTGTACTCCAGCGCACCCTTGTCCTCCAGGGTCTGGCGGACGGCGGCGATGGTCGACGCCTTCTGGCCGATCGCCACGTAGATGCAGCGGACCTGCCGGTTGACGTCGCCGGACTCCCAGTTGGCCTTCTGGTTCAAGATGGCGTCGACGGCGATGGCGGTCTTGCCGGTCTGGCGGTCGCCGATGATCAGCTGGCGCTGTCCGCGGCCGATCGGGATCATCGCGTCGATGGCCTTCATGCCGGTCTGCAGCGGCTCGTGCACGGACTTGCGCTGGGTAACGCCGGGAGCCTGCAGCTCCAGTGCGCGGCGCTCGTGCGATTCGATCGGGCCCTTGTCGTCGATGGGCAGGCCCAGCGGGTCCACGACGCGGCCGAGGAAGGCGTCGCCGACCGGTACGGACAGGATCTCACCGGTGCGGTGAACTTCCATGCCTTCTTCGATGCCAGTGAATTCACCGAGGATCACCACGCCGATTTCGCGGGTGTCGAGGTTCTGGGCCAGGCCCAGGACGCCGTTCTCGAAACGCAGCAGTTCGTTCGCCATGGCCGAGGGAAGACCCTCGACACGGGCGATGCCATCGCTGGCGGTGGTCACGTGGCCGACTTCGACCCGCTCGGCGCTTCCGGGTTCATAGGACGCCGCGAACTCGTTCAGCGCATTGCGGACGTCGTCGGCGTTGATGGTCAATTCGGCCATCTGCAGTCCCTGCTCTCCTGTGTTTATGATCATCGCGTGGTGCGCGACGACCGGTGTGTTTTTCAGTCTGTGTGAGGCTTCCGGCCCAGTCTCCGCGAGGAGGCTAAACCGCGAGACTCCGGCGGAGCTCGGCCAGGCGGGAGATCACGGACGCATCCACGACCTCATCCCCGACCATGACCCGCACGCCGCCAACCAGCCGTGGATCCACGTTGAAGTGGATCCGCAGCTCCCGGCCGTACAACCGGTTGAGCCCGGCCTGCAGGCGGCTCATCTGTTCGCTGGTCAGCGGACGGGTAACGCTGACCTCCGCGATCCAACGCTGCTGGCGCTTGGCCACCAACTGGATGAACCGCTCTACCAGGGCCGTGGGCTTGATGCCGCGCGGGGCGGTTACCGCCTGCCGGATCAGCAGCTGTGCCACGGGGCCCGCGGCCGGCACCAGCTTCAGCGCCAGCGCCGATTTGGCTTCGTCTGAAGCCTGGGGTTCCAGCAGGGCACGCTGCAGGCCGTGGTCCGACCCGACAATGCGGTTGAACGCGAACAGGTCCCTCTCCAGACCTTCGAGTCCGTCAACACCCTGGCCCTCTGCGACTGCGACAGCCGTCGTGGCCGCCAAGGTCTCCAAGGCGTCCCCGATGTCGCGCGCAGAGGCCCAACGCGCGGCAGCCAACGAGGTGGCGATGGCCCGGGCATCCGCCGAGACCCTCCCCTCGAGGAGGCGGCCGAACATGTCGGCCTTCTCGCTGCTGTCGCGCGCCGGATCGGTCAGGGCACGGCGCAGACCGGCATTGCTGTCCAGCAGGCCCAGGATCCCAAAGAGTTCCTCTGCCAGGGACAGCGAAGCGGTGGGAAGCTTAGCCTCCAGTTCCTGCTGTGCCGCTTTCAGTGACTCGCTCGATACACCGGCCATTATTTAGCAGCACCTGCACTCTGAGACTCAAGGTCGGCGAGGAAGCGGTCCACGACGCGGGCAGCGCGCGCGTCGTCGTTCAGCGACTCGCCGACAATCCTGCCGGCCAGTTCGGTGGCCAGGGTGCCGACTTCGCTGCGCAGCGATGTCACGGCTGCCTGACGCTCTGCATCAATCTGGACCTGGGCCTGCTCGCTGATGCGTGCAGCCTCTGCCTGGGCCTTTTCCTTCAGCTCCGCCAGGATCTGGGCGCCTTCGGCGCGGGCGTCCTCGCGGATGCGGTTGGCTTCCGCGCGGGCGTCCATCAGCTGCTGCTTGTACTCGTCCAACGCAGCGCTGGCTTCGGCCTGGGCGGCCTCCGCCTTGGCGATCCCGCCCTCGATGGCTTCGGTGCGCTCCGCATACGTCTTCTCGAACGCCGGAACGACGAACTTGGCGACGATGTACATGAGAACCGCGAAGCCGATCAGCGTGACGACGATTTCCCAGACGTTAGGGATCAGAGGGTTTGCACCCTCCGCGGCGGCGAGGATCATTGCCTGATTCATATCTCACCCGTCCTATCTACTCGGTGTGGATGGTCCGCGTTGCCCTGTTAGAGGACGAACGCGAACACCAGACCAAGAATGGCCAAAGCTTCAGTCAGCGCGAGACCCAGGAATGCGATCGGCTGCAGCACGCGCTGTGCCTCCGGCTGGCGGGCAACGCCGTTGATGTAAGCAGCGAACACGAGGCCCACACCGATGGCACCGCCGATAGCGGAGAGACCGTAACCGACGAGGTTGATATTGCCTTCCATTATTTTCCTTTCAAGATGCCCCAATGGGCAGGTTGTTGGTTCAGGTTCTTCCCCAGCGGGGAAATCTAGTGTTCCTCGGCCAAGGAGCCTTGGATGTAGATCGCGGTCAGCAGGACGAACACGTACGCCTGCAGGACCTGGATCAGGATTTCGAAGAAGTACATGCCCACGCCGCCGGCCAGCGTCAGGATGCCAAGCGGCTTCAACCAGAAGTCGGCATCCATGATCAGGAATTCGGATCCGGCGGCAGCCAGCATGATGATCAGGTGGCCGGCCAGCATGGTGGCGAAGAGACGCAGGCTGTGCGTGACCGGGCGGACCAGGAAGGTGGAGATGATTTCGATGAGGACGACCAGCGGGAGGATCGCCTTCGGCACGCCGGACGGAACGACGGCGAGCTTGAAGTAGGCGATGCCGTGCTTCTTGATGCCCAGGACGATCCACGTAATGTAGACGACGCCGGCCAGGGCGTAGGCCGTGCCCACGTGCGACGGGGTTGGCAGCTGCAGCAGCGGAATGGAGCCGAAGAGGTTGTTCACCAGGATGAAGAAGAACAGTGCCATCAGCAGCGGGACGAACGGCCTGAAGTCGCGCTCACCGATGATGTCCTTGCCCACCGAGTTGCGGACGAAGTTGTAGCTCATTTCGCCCAGGTGCTGCAGCTTGCCGGGAACAAGCTGGCGGCGGCGGGAGGCCGCCACGAAGAACCAGGAAATCAGTGCGACGGACAGCAGGACCAGCAGCATCTGCTTGCCGAAGCCCTCACCGTACGGGGCCATCCACGGGAGAACCTCCGGTAGATGCATATCTTCGAGGCTCGGTGGGACGAAGCCACCTTCATCAGCGGCCGCCGGAAGCGCAAGCGCGATCAACGCGTTTCCTCTCTGCAGTGTCCATCTTTGGGCGTTTCAGGGTGGGTCGCCATCGAGGCAGGCCACCATATAAAGTTTTCTGACATTTAGGTGTGGTCCCCCGCGCCATCCTCATGGCGGCGCCGGGCGCCGCGCGTGAGGTTGTGTTTGCGGGCCAGATAATATCCGCCTCCAGCGCCCAGAACGGCGCCGACGAAAATCAGCCAGCGGGTATCCAACAGATAGTCCAAACCCCAGCCTACCAAACCCCAGGCGATGATCCCGCCAAGGATATAGGTGAGGACGGTGTTGCCGCCCTGGTAGGTGGAATCGTCCCCGGAACCGCTCCGCGCGGGGCCGGATGTGCCTTTAGAGGCCATGTCCGATTTCCCCTTCCGAATGCTGCCGACGGTCCGCCGGCTCCGGTTCGGGGTCGGCGTACAACTGGTGCCGGGTGCGCGAGAAGGCGAACACTTCGGCCGCCTGCCAGACCACCACGGTGGCCACCGCCGCAACAAAGAACCAGGTCCGCTCGAGCCACATCGGGGTGCCGATGAGGAAGAGAGCCGCCCCAAAGCCCACTACTTTGATGATGTAGGTGGCGATGAAGGCACCGATGGCGCCGGAAGGATTGGACCGCCCCACGTAGTGGCCCACCAGCAGGCTGATCGCGAAGAACAGCACCACCAGCGTCGCGCCGAGCAGGGCACTCAGGGCACCGGCCGCACCCGCCGCCACCGTTGACATCACGATGACCAGCCCGGCGGTTGCACCGCCGGCGACCAGGGCGGACCGCAGGATCTTCAGCCACGGCGACCGGGTGGGACCGGATGCAGCGACAGTTGCGCCAGCGGCGGAGTGGCCGTCGTGGCGTGAAGCGCGCATTGGTAGTCCGTTTTCGATCGCGGTGCGGGGCGGGCCGGAACGGCCGGGTTTATTCTACATGAGATAGAACTTGCCGACGAGTCGGGCCCCGCCGTTACGCCGCCCGGTTGGCGGCGTTGGATGAGCGGCGGCTGAAGAGCACCGGCGCCCGCAGGTAAAAAACAACGACGGCGGCGCACGCGGCGATGGCTGCCGCCTTGCCCGCGAGGCCCGATTCGGCCGCCAGGTAGCCGCAGAAACCGGTCAGCAGCGAACAGCCGGTGACCAGCAGCGCCGACTGCACGTGGCTGAAGCCCACGTCCGTCAGCCGCTGGTAAGCGTGCTGCCGGTGCGGCGTGTACCACCGCTCCCCCGCGCTGATCCGGCGCAGCAGCGTGGCGAGCGTGTCGGCCAGGTAGATGGCCACCGGACCCAGCAGGTACTCCGCCTGCACGCCGTCCAGAAAGGCGGTGATGCCCAGCATGGCCAGGCCCGCCCCCAGCAGGTAGCTGCCGACGTCGCCCAGGAAGACGTTCCCGCGGCCCAGGTTCCAGGGCAGGAACGCCACAAAGGCGGCCGCCACCACGGTCCCGCCGACCACCAGCCAGCCGTGGCCGGTGATGGCGCCGGTAGCGGCGAACATCAGTCCGACGGCCGTGCCGTGCAACCCGGAAATCCCGTTGATGCCGTCCATGAAGTTGGCGATGTTGATGTAGGCCGCCAGGGCGAGGGCGCCCAGCGGCAGCCACCACCACGTCTGGCCGGTGAGTCCGATGGCCAGTGCGGTGCCGCCGAGTCCGATGCCCAACTGCAGCGCGGCCCGGCCGCGGATGGACAGTCCCCGGAAGTCTTCGATCCAGCCCAACAGCGCGGCGGCGGCGGCCACCCCGGCGACCGCGAGCAGCAGTTGCGGCGCCTCGACGGCGCCTCCGAGCGCGGCGATCAGCAGCCCCGCCAGCAGCCCGGCCGCCACGGTGATGCCCACGCCGCGGACGACGACGCGGGTGTGCGAGGACCGCTCGTTCGGCACGTCGAGCACGCCCAGCCGCTTGAGCATGGGGATCAGCGCGAAGGGCAGCACCAGGCTGAGCAGGAGGGCCGCGGCAACGGCCACCACGGCTGCCGTCACGACGCCCGCTCCCGCCCGTCGTCCTTGAGCTCGGCCTCCAGTTCGTCGTCGGCCGCCGCTGCCGGCGGGATGACGTCGTCGGCCGCCGATGCGGGCGGGACCACGTTTATCGCCCCGGTTGAGGCCGAGATCAGGTCCTGCCGGCTCTTCCACTCGGCCAGGCTCATCAGGTTCGGGTCCAGGCCCTCGATGGAGGCGTGCGAGATTTTGGGGTGCAGCGGACGGGAATCGCTTTCGCCCTCTCCGATCAGGTCCTCGTGCAGCTTTTCGCCGGGGCGCAGGCCGGTGAAGACAATTTCCACGTCCTTGCCCGACATCGCGATCATCCGCTCGGCGACGTCCAGGATCTTCACCGGTTCGCCCATGTCGAGGATCAGCACTTCCCCGCCGCTGCCGATCGCGCCGGCCTGGATCACCAGCTGGCAGGCTTCCGGAATCGTCATGAAGAACCGGGTGGCCGCGGCGTCGGTGACCGTGACCGGACCGCCCTTGCGGATCTGCTCGCTGAACAGCGGCAGCACCGAGCCGCGGCTGCCCAGCACGTTGCCGAACCGGACGGAGACGTACTTCTGCCCGGTCTGCTGCGCCACCCAGGCCGTCAGCTTTTCCGCCACGCGCTTGGAATGGCCCAGCACGGTGGTGGGGTTGGCGGCCTTGTCGGTGGAGATGTTGACGAAGGTCGCCACGTGCGCGGCGCGGGCCGCGCGCAGCACGTTCAGCGAACCGAGCACGTTGGTCTTCCAGGCCTCCTCCGGGTACTGCTCCAGCAGCGACACGTGCTTGAGCGCCGCGGCGTGGAACACCACTTCCGGCTTCCGGTCGAGGAAGATGGCCTCGAGGGCGGCGGGGTCGCGGATGTCGGCCAGCACGGTGTCCCTGCCCGTGAGCAGGCCCTTGCCGGTGATCGAGATCTGCGTGCCCTGCAGCCCGGTCTCGTCGCGGTCCAGCATGATCAGCTCGGCCGGCTGGAACGCGTGGATCTGGCGGCACAGCTCGGAACCGATGGACCCGCCGGCGCCGGTGACGAGCACGCGCTTGCCGGTGACGTAGTGGGCAATCTCTTCGACGTGGATATCCACGGGCTGCCGCCCGATGAGGTCCTCGATGTCCACCTCGCGGAAGGAGAAGTCCTGGCGGCCGGTGAGCATTTCCTTCAGCGGCGGTACCACCAGCACCCGCATGTTCCGGCCCGCGATGCTGTCGGAGATCTGCCGCATCCGTGCGGAGTCGATGTCCGCGATCGCCACCAGCAGCACGGTCGCCCCGGTGCGGTGCGCGATCTCCGGCAGGTCCTCCATCCGGCCCAGCACCGGGACGGAGGCGATGCGCAGGTGCTTTTTGGCCGGATCGTCGTCGATCAGCCCCACCGGCAGCCAGGGCGAGGCCGGGTCGTTGCTCATCCGCGTCACAATGTTGTTGCCGACGAACCCGGCGCCGTAGATCAGCGTCCGCTCGGCCTCGTCCCCGGGTTTGGCCTTGCTTTCCACATACATCCGCTTCAGGTAGCGGACGGCGGCCATGAACAGGCAGGCGAACGGGAAGGCGATCAGGCCGGTGCCGCGCGCGATGCCCAGCGAGATGCCGAACAACAGCAGTCCGACGCTGAGGATCAACGACACCGAGATGGTCACCATGACCAGCAGTTTGGCCTCGTGGAAGCTGCCGAAACTGTAGCGGCCCTTATAGAGGGCGAACGCAGACCCGACGGCCATCTGGGCCGCGATGGCCACCGCGCAGAGCAGGATAATGCCGGGAATCTTGGTCAGGCTCAGCGTCATCTCGTAGCGCAGGAAGACGGCCAGCACGATGGCCAGGACCCAGGCCAGGGAGTCCAGCAGGATCTGCGACCAGAGCCACAGGGCCCGGTCGCTGCTGGCGGTCTTGCCGCGGGGAAGAGCGGAATCGTGGCTCATGCCTCTACGGTCTCCCCCAGGCCCAGGATGCCCGGCACGACGGTGCGCAGGGCCTCCAGGCTGATCGTGCCCTCGCGGACCACCCGCAGTGTGGCGGAGGTGCAGTCGACGATGGTGGAGGGAACCGCCGTCGTGCCGTCCACGGGCCGGAAGCCGTCTTCCAGGTAGACCTCCACCGACTCGGCCAACTGTTCCTTGGCCTGCGCGGCCGTCTGCGCCGACGGCTGCCCGGTGCGGTTCGCGGAGGACACGGCCAGCGGCCCGGTGGCCGCCAGCAGTTCCAGCGCCAGTTCGTCGTCGGGCATGCGCAGGGCGACGGTGCCCTTGGTCTCGCCCAGGTCCCAGGTCAGCGACGGCTGCGCGCGGAAAATCAGGGTCAGACCGCCGGGCCAGAAGGTGTCGGCGAGGGCCCGGGCTTCGTCGCCCACGTCGGTGGCCAGCCCGTCCATGGTCTGCGGCCGCGGCACCAGCACCGGCGGGGGCATTTTGCGCCCGCGTCCCTTGGCGGCCAGCAGGGTGGCCACGGCCTGCGGCGAGAACGCGTCGGCGGCGATCCCGTAGACGGTATCGGTCGGCAGGACAACGCACTGCCGGTCGGCGATGGCGGCTTGGGCTGCCGCCAGTCCCTCGCTGCGGGCGGCGGCGTCGTCGCAGTTATACGTAGTGCTCACAGACTCATTGTTCCATTCTCATAACCGTCGGGCCGACGTGGCCCGCTCGCGCCCGGTCAGATCGTAACGGGTGGCTACCTGGTCCCAGCATCCGGCCGAGCGCAGGAGGGAGTGCACGGCAGCGGCCTGGACTTCGGCGTGCTCCATGATGAAATGGCCGCCCGGCTTCAGCAGCTGCGCGGCCGTCGCCGCCGTCGCCGCCGGCAGTTCCATGCCGTCCGCTCCCCCGCCGTAGAGCGCCATCTGCGGGTCGTGCTCGGCCACTTCGGGCTCGCGCGGGACCGCTTCGGCGGGGATGTACGGCGGATTGGAAACGACGACGTCGAACGTTCCGTCGTGCGCGGACAGCGCGGTGCGCAGGTCCCCCCGCAGGAGGGTGACGCCCAGCGGCGCCAGGTTCCGTTCGGCCCAGGCGTGGGCGAGGGCGCTCAGTTCCACCGCGTAGACGGTGGCCGTGGGAACTTCGCTGGCCACGGCGGCGGCGATCGCGCCGGAGCCGGTGCCCAGGTCCACCACTTTGGCCGCGGGCAGGGCGCGGGCGCGGTCGATCGCGTGCTGGGCAACGGTTTCGGTTTCCGGCCGCGGGACGAACACGCCCGGTCCCACTTGCAGTTCGAGATGCCGGAAATAGGCGCGGCCGGTGATGTGCTGCAGCGGGATGCGGGTGGCCCGCTCGGCCACCAGGTCCTCGAGCCCGGGCGGAGCTTCCGCTCCCAGCAGGGCCAGCGCGCGGACTCGCCCCGGGGAGACGTTCAGCAGGTGGGCGGCGAGCAGTTCGGCGTCCACCCGCGGCGAGGGGACGCCGGCCTCGGCCAGCCGCGCGGCGGCGGCGGACAGGGCGTGGGCCAGGTTCGTGGCGGGCACTGCCGGCTAGTTTTCCTCGCCCAGGGCGGCCAGCCGGTGTTCCTCGTCCGCCTGGATGGCGGACTGGATCACCGGTTCCAGTTCACCGTTCATCACCGCGTCCAGGTTGTAGGCCTTGTAGCCGGTGCGGTGGTCGGCAATCCGGTTTTCCGGGAAGTTGTACGTACGGATGCGCTCGGACCGGTCCATGGTGCGGATCTGCGACTTGCGCGTCTCGGAGTTCGCGGCGTCGATCTGCTCCTGCTGGTGGGCCAGCAGCCGCGCCCGGAGCACGCGCATGCCGGCCTCGCGGTTCTGCAGCTGGGACTTTTCGTTCTGCATCGCGACCACGATGCCGGTGGGCAGGTGGGTAATGCGCACCGCCGAGTCGGTGGTGTTCACCGACTGGCCGCCCGGACCCGAGGAACGGTAAACATCGATCTTCAGGTCGTTCTGATGGATATCCACTTCTTCCGGCTCGTCCACTTCCGGAAGCACCAGTACGCCTGCGGCGGAGGTGTGGATGCGGCCCTGCGATTCGGTCACCGGGACGCGCTGGACGCGGTGCACGCCGCCCTCGAACTTGAGCCTGGCCCAGACGCCTTCGGACGGGTCGTTGGAGTTGCCCTTGATGGCCATCTGGACGTCCTTGTAGCCGCCCAGGTCGGACTCCGTCGCGGAGATGATCTCGGTCTTCCAGCCGCGGGATTCGGCGTAGCGCATGTACATCCGGAGCAGGTCGCCGGCGAACAGGGCCGCCTCGTCGCCGCCTTCGCCGCCCTTGACCTCGATGATCACGTTGCGCGCGTCGTCCGGATCGCGCGGGATCAGCAGGCGGCGGAGCCGTTCCTGGGCGATTTCGAGTTCGGCTTCGAGTCCGGGCACCTCGGCCGCCAGTTCGGGATCCTCGTCGGCGAGCTCGCGTGTCGCTTCGAGATCGTCCGCCAGGTGCGACCAGCGCTTGTACGCCTCGACGATGCCGTTCAGCTCCGCCGACCGCCGCCCCAGCTTCCGGGCCCGGGCCTGGTCGGAATAGACGGCAGGGTCGCTCAATTCCTTCTGGAGCTCGGCGTGCTCGTCAAGAAGCCCCTGAACGGACTCAAACATCTTCAAACCTCTTTCGACTCACAACAAGTCTAAATAGCAACGAAAGGAACGGCAGGTAAAGGTGACTTAACAGCAACAGCCGCTGAGTTTTTTGCCGGCCAGGGAGTGGCATCGGGCCTACCGGAGCCGGGCGGCTCAGGATCGCAGATCCTGGGCCGCCCGGCGTAGGGGCGGGGCCGGCAAAAAATCAGCGGCTGTAAAGCAGCTACTTGTCGTTTTCGGCCTTCGAGCCGAGCGTCGTCTTCTGGACCTGCATCAGGAACTCGACGTTGGACTGCGTCTCCCGGATCTTGCCGGTGAGCAGTTCCAGCGCCTGCTGGGTGTCCAGACCGGAGAGGACGCGGCGCAGGCGCCACATGATCTTGACCTCTTCGGGCGAGAGCAGGTTCTCCTCGCGGCGGGTGCCCGAGGCGTTGACGTCGACGGCCGGGAAGATGCGCTTGTCCGCCAGCGAGCGGGACAGTCGCAGTTCCATGTTGCCGGTGCCCTTGAACTCCTCGAAGATGACCTCGTCCATCTTGGACCCGGTCTCCACCAGTGCGGTGGCGAGGATGGTCAGGGAGCCGCCGTTTTCGATGTTCCGGGCTGCGCCGAAGAAACGCTTCGGCGGGTACAGCGCCGAGGAGTCCACGCCGCCGGAGAGGATGCGGCCCGAGGCCGGGGCGGCCAGGTTGTAGGCGCGGCCCAGGCGGGTCATCGAGTCCAGCAGGACGACCACGTCCATGCCCATCTCCACCAGCCGCTTGGCGCGCTCGATGGCCAGTTCGGCCACGGTGGTGTGGTCGTCGGCGGGACGGTCGAAGGTCGAGGCGATGACCTCACCCTTGACCGTGCGCTGCATGTCCGTGACCTCTTCGGGCCGCTCATCGACCAGCACCATCATGAGGTGGACCTCGGGATTGTTGGTGGTGATCGCGTTGGCGATGGACTGCAGGATCAACGTCTTGCCGGCCTTGGGCGGGGAGACGATCAGGCCGCGCTGGCCCTTGCCGATCGGAGCCACCAGGTCGATGACGCGGGGGCCGATCTTCTTCGGCTCGGTCTCCAGGCGCAGCCGCTCGGACGGGTACAGCGGGACCAGCTTGGTGAAGTCCACGCGGTCCTTGTTCTCCTCCACCGGCTTGCCGTTGACGGAGGTGAGCTTGACCAGTGCGTTGAACTTCTGCCGGTTGCCCTGACCGCCGGAATCGCCGTCACGCGGGGCGCGGATGGCGCCGACGACGGCGTCGCCCTTGCGCAGGTTGTGCTTCTTGACCTGGGCCAGCGAGACGTAGACGTCGTTCGGTCCCGGCAGGTAGCCGGAGGTGCGCACGAAGGCGTAGTTCTCCAGCACGTCCAGGATGCCGGCAACGGGCAGCAGCACGTCGTCGTCGGAAATCTCGGTGTCGTCGACCTCGGGTCCGCGGTCGCGGCCGCGGCGACGCTCGTTGCGGTCGCGGTAGCGGGTGTTGTTGCTGTCGTTGTCGCGGCGGTTGCGGCGGTTGCGGTTGCGGCCGCGGCCGCCTTCGTCGCCGTCATCCTGGCGGGTATCGCGGGTGTCGCGCTCCCGGGTGTCGCGGGAATCGCGGTTGTCCCGGTTGTCCCGGGTGTCGCGGTCGGCGTCGCTGCGGTTGCGGTTGCGGCTGCGGCGGTCGGACTGGCCGTCTCCGCGGCCGGACTGCTGCTGCTGGCCGGCGGCGTCCTCGCCGTCCCTCTTCTCTTCCTGCTGAGCCTCGGCCGGCTTGCCGTCCGCAGCTTCCTGCGGTGCGTCGGCCTTGGTCTCGGCCGCGTCCTGCTGCCCGGATTCGGAGCGGCGGTTGCGTCCGCGGCTGCGGCGCTCCTGGCGTCCGTCGCCGTCGCCCGGTGCGTTGTCCGCCGCGGGGGCCTGGGCCGGCGCGGTGTCGGCCGGGGCCTCGGTGGTGGCGGCGGCTGCTTCCCCGTCGGCGGCAGCCACGGTGCCGTCGCTGCTGGCGCGGCGGTTGCGGTTGCGGGTGCGGCTGACCCGCTCCGCCGCCTTGGTCAGGTCGCCGCCGGCGGTGCCGCCGGTCGCGCCGCCGCTTGCCGCGCCGGTGGTCTCTTCCTTGGCCGCCGGAGTTTCGGTGCGCACCGGCTGCTCGGCCTTCTTGGCCGTGCGGTCTGCCACGGAGGAGCCACGCTGGTGGTCGGAGATCGCGGCGACCAGGTCGCCCTTGCGCATCCGCGAGCCGCCGGTGATGCCGAGCTGCCCGGCCAGCACCTGCAGTTGGGCCAGCTTCAGGCCGGCAAGGCCTGCACTCTTCGGTGCAGGAGAGTCTATTGTTTCCACACCTGCGGTCAGGTCAGTGGTTTCGGTCACGAAGGATCCTTCCCCCTCGTCGGGCGGTGTGCATATGAAGCGCACCGCGTTGTTTGCTACCCGGCCGTTGCATGAGAAGCCCGGCTGGGTCCGGTATTGCCTGCGGCGTCGTGCCGAAACAAGTCCGGGTGATCAGAGATGAAAAACCTTGAAACAAGCCGTCCGGATGGAACGAGTGAGGTCCTGTCCGGCCGATGGCCGGCAGCAACGCCGTTGAGTGCCGCGGAAGGCTCCTGAAAGGCTGCACCTGGAACGGGGATCCTGCCCAAACGGCTACTCGGCTTGCTTGATCCGGAGCATCCGGCAGGTGTCCTCGCCGGTTAATCCCGGGGGTGCACTTCCACTTTAGCACCATCTGTGTCCACTGCCAGTTTCAGCACCCGCCAGTTTCCCGGCGAGTCGCGGCGTTCCAGATGCGCGGCGATGGCCCGCTGGACCTGCTCCGCTTCGGCCTCGTCCGCGGCGAGTGTCAGCACGGTGGGTCCGGCACCGGAGACGACGGCGGCGTGGCCCTGGCTGCGCAGCGCCGCGATCAGCGCGGCGCTGGGTTCCATGGCCGGTGCCCGGTGCCGCTGGTGCAGCCAGTCTTCGGTTCCGACCCGCAGCAGGGACGGATCGCGGGTCAGCGCGTGGACCAGCAGGGCGGCGCGGCCGGAATTGGCGGCGGCCACGTGGTGCGGCACGGACGCGGGCAGGAGGTTGCGCGCGGCTTCCGTGGACAGCTCGTAGGCCGGGATGGCCAGCACGGGCACGATGTCCGGGCAGATCGGCACGCAGGTGCTGGCGAACACGCCGTCCTCTTCCCAGGAGATGGCCAGCTGTCCGCCCAGGGCCGGAGCCACGTTGTCGGGGTGCCCCTCCAGCGCCGAGCAAACCTGCAGGATGTCTGCCGCCCCCAGCCGTTCCCGCTCCGGCAGCAGCGCGTTGGCCAGCAGCACGGCGGAGACTACGGCGGCGGCCGAGGATCCCATGCCGCGGCCGTGCGGAATGAGGTTCCGGGCCCGCAGGCGCAGCCCGCCGGCGTCGTACCCGGCCTCACGCAGCGTGCCGCGCAGGGTGCGGATGATCAGGTGGCTTTCATCGGCGGGCAGCCCCGCCGCGCCCTCGCCGCTCACGGAGGCGTGGAAGACGCCGTCGTCGGTCGATTCCACCGTGACGGTGTCGTAGTAGGCCAGGGCCAGGCCCAGGCTGTCGAAGCCCGGGCCCAGATTGGCGCTGGTGGCCGGAACCCGCACGGTGACGCGCTGGCCGGGCGCGATGCGGCCGGCCACGGCGGTGCCCTCCCCCGGCAAGGTGCTGCTACTCAAGACCCAGGGCGCTGGCCACGCTGACCACGTCGAAGTCCACCTTGACCGGCGCCGCCTCGCTGCCGTCCTCGGTCTGCAGGGCCCACTGCGGGTCCTTCAGCCCGTGGCCGGTGACCGTGATGACGATGGTCTTGCCCGCGGGCACCTCGCCGGCCGCGTGCTTCTTGAGCACGCCGGCGACGCCTGCCGCGGAGCCGGGCTCCACGAAGACGCCCTCGCGGGAGGAGAGCCAGCGGTGCGCGGCCAGGATCTCGTCGTCGGTCACCGAGTCGATCAGGCCTCCGGACTCGTCGCGTGCGGCGATGGCGGTGTCCCAGGAGGCCGGATTGCCGATCCGGATGGCGGTGGCGATGGTTTCCGGTTCGGTCACCGGGTGTCCCAGCACCAGCGGCGCCGCGCCGGCGGCCTGGAAGCCCCACAGCACGGGGGTCTTGGTGGCGACCGGCGGGAGCATGCCGGCAATGGCCGATTCGTACGGCGCGGCGTACTCCTGGTACCCCTTCCAGTACGCGGTGATGTTGCCCGCGTTGCCCACCGGCATCACGTGGATGTCCGGGGCGTCGCCCAGGTAGTCGACGGTCTCGAAGGCCGCCGTCTTCTGGCCCTGGATGCGTGCCGGGTTCACCGAGTTGACCAGGAACACCGGGTAGGCCTCGGAGAGCTTGCGGGCCACTTCCAGGCAGTTGTCGAAGTTGCCGTTGATCTGGATGATCTCGGCGCCGTGCGCGATCGCCTGGCTCATCTTGCCCATGGCGATCTTGCCGGCCGGCACGAGCACCGCGCACTTCAGCCCGGCCTGGGTGGCATATGCGGCAGCGGAGGCGGAGGTGTTGCCGGTGGACGCGCAGACCACCGCCTTGGCGCCGGCCTCCACGGCGGCCGTGATGGCCATGGTCATGCCGCGGTCCTTGAAGGAGCCGGTGGGGTTCATCCCCTCCACCTTGAGGTAGACCTCGGATCCGGTCAGTTCGGAGAGTGCCTTGGCATGCACCAGCGGGGTGCCGCCTTCGCCGAGGGTGATGATCTCGGTCTGCTCCGATACCGGCAGCCGGTCCGCGTATTCGCGGATGACGCCGCGCCATTGGTGGGCCACTTAGATTCCTTCTACTCGCAGGACAGAGGTAACAGCGTTGACGATGTCGAGCCCGCGCACGGCCTCGACCGTTGCGGCCAGCGACGCCTCGGAGGCCCGGTGGGTGACGAAGCGCAGTTCGGCGGTCACCTCGGCGCCGTCGTGGGCGGGATCCAGCGGGCCCTCGGTGTGGATGGTCTGGCGCATGGTCTCGATGGAGACCCCGTGCTCGGCGAAAACGCCGGCAATCTGGGCCAGCACGCCGGGCCGGTCGGCCACGTCCAGGCCGATGTAGTAGCTGGTGCGCACCGAGTCCAGCCCGACGGCGGGCAGGTCCACGGTCGCCGTTTCGGTCCGGCCCGGGCCGCCGCCGACCATGCGCCGGGCGGCGCTGACCACGTCGCCGACCACGGCCGAGGCGGTCGGCGCGCCGCCGGCACCCTGGCCGTAGAACATCAGTTCGCCGGCGTTTTCCGCTTCCACGAAGACGGCGTTGAACGCCCCGTGCACGGCGGCCAGCGGGTGCTGGCGCGGCAGCAGGGTCGGGTGGACGCGCACGGACACGCCCTCGCGGCCGTCGGCGCCGCTCAGCCGCTCGGCGATCGCCAGCAGCTTGATCACGTAGCCGGCGTCCCGGGCCGCGGCGATGTCGTCGGCGGAGACGGAGCTGATGCCCTGGCACTGGACGTCGGCCAGGTCGACCGCGGTGTGGAAGGCCAGCCCGGCCAGGATCGCGCCCTTGGCGGCGGCGTCATGCCCTTCGATGTCGGCGGTCGGATCGGCTTCGGCGTAGCCGAGCTCCTGCGCGGCGGCCAGCGCCTCGCCAAACTGGGCGCCGGTGGAGTCCATCTGGTCCAGGATGTAGTTGGTGGTTCCGTTGACGATGCCCATCACCTTGGTGACGCGGTCCCCCGCCAGCGACTCGCGGATCGGCCGCAGGATGGGGATGGCCCCGGCCACGGCCGCCTCGAAGGAGAGTTCGACGCCGGCGTCGTCGGCCTGGGCGTACAGCTCCTGGCCGTCGGCGGCCAGCAGGGCCTTGTTACCGGTGACGACGGCGGCGCCGTTGTCGATTGCGGTGCGGATCAGCGTCCGGGCCGGTTCCAGGCCGCCCAGCAGTTCGATCACGATGTCGGCGTCTTTGACCAGCGTCGCGGCGTCGGTGGTGAACAGCTCTGCGGGCAGTTCCACGGCCCGTTTGGCGCCGGCATTGCGCACCGCGATGCCGGTCAGTTCCAGCCGCGCGCCGGTCCGTGCGGCCAGCACGTCGGCGTCGTCAAGCAGGATGCGGGCCACCTGGGCGCCGACATTTCCGCATCCCAACAGTGCTACCTTCAGCGTTTTCATGCTGCCCAAACTCTCAGTCTTAGTCTTACTCGCAATAACTGCTGCCCGGCCGGCGGTCAGCCCAGGTCACGGGCCAGCAGGTCGGCTTCGGTCTCGCCTCGAATGATCAACCGTGCCTCGCCGCCGCGCACGGCAACCACAGGTGGCCGGGCAACGTAGTTGTAGTTGCTGGAGAGCGCCCAGCAATAGGCCCCGGTCGCCGGCACCGCCAGCAGGTCCCCTGCCTCGATGTCCTCGGGCAGGTAAACGTTCCTGACTACAATGTCACCGCTCTCGCAGTGTTTACCAACCACGCGGGAAATAATCGGGGCCGCGTCCGTCACACGGGAGGCCAGCGCCGCCGAGTAGTCGGCGTCGTAGAGCACCGGCCGGGCGTTGTCGCTCATGCCTCCGTCCACGGACACGTAGCGCCGCGGGCTGCTGCCGCCGCCCTCCGTGTCCACCTGGACGGTCTTGCGGGTACCGGCCGAGTAGAGCGTGAACGTGCTGGGCCCGGCGATGGCCCGGCCCGGTTCGATCGAGATCCGCGGCACCGGGATGCCCAGCCGCTCCGTGACGGAACGCACGACGGCGGCCATCGCCTGGGCGAGTTCCGCCGGCGGGCGGGGGCTGTCGGCCTCGGTGTAGGCAATGCCGTAACCGCCGCCCAGATCCAGTTCGTGCAGGTCCACGCCGTGGACCCGCTGCACCTCGGCCACGAACGTGAGCAGCCGCTCGGCCGCCAGCGCGAACCCCTCGGGCTCGAAGATCTGCGATCCGATGTGGCAGTGCAGGCCCAGCAGGTTGATGGACTCGTGCTCCAGCGCCGCCGCCACGGCCTGCGCGGCCGGCGAGCCGGCCGGGCGGGGCTGCGCGCCGTCGTGCCCCGCGCCGTCGTCGGCGCCGGCCATCGAGAGCCCGAACTTCTGGTCTTCGTGCGCCGTGGCAATGAACTCGTGGGTGTGCGCGTGCACGCCGGGGGTCAGCCGCAGCATCACGTTGGCCATCTCGCCGCGGGCGGCGGCGATGGCTCCCAGGCGCGCCAGTTCGTCGAGGCTGTCCACCACGATGCGGCCCAGCCCCATGTCCAGCGCGCGGTGGAGTTCGGCGTCGGACTTGTTGTTGCCGTGCAGGCCCAGGTCCTCCCCCGGGATGCCTGCGCGGGCGGCCACGGCCAGCTCCCCGCCGCTGCAGGTGTCCAGCCGCAGCCCCTCTTGCGCCACCCAGCGGGCGATTTCCACGCTGAGGAACGCCTTGCCGGCGTAGTACACGTCCACACCGCCGCAGAGCGTGCTGAAGGCCTCGTCGAAGGCCTGCTTGAACTCGCGCGCGCGGGCCCGGAAGTCGTCCTCGGACACCACGAACAGCGGCGTGCCGAACTGCTCCTTGAGCCGGGCGACGCCGAGGCCGGAAATTTCCAGTTCGCCCGCCGCGCCGCGGGACACGTCCCGGGCCCAGAGCTTGGCGTCCAGCCGGTTGACGTCCTGCGGGCAGGAGAGCCAGTCCGGAGCCAGGTCGGACGCGGCGGCGGTTTCGTGTGCTGCGGGCATTACATCCTCTCCGGCGCGCTGACGCCCAGCAGGCCAAGGCCGTTGGCCAGGACTTGGGTGACGGCGGCATTCAACCACAGGCGGGTACGGTGCGTGTCGGTGACTTCGCCGTCGCCGATCGGCGTCACGCGGCAGGCGTCGTACCAGCGGTGGTACGCGCCGGCGATGACTTCCAGGTGCCGGGCGACGCGGTGCGGTTCGCGCAGCTTCGCGGCGGTGGCGACCACCGACGGGTAGGCGCCGAGCACGGCCAGCAGCTCGTTCTCCGTGGCGTGGTCCAGCAGCGAGGCATTGAAGGCGCTGCGGTCCACGCCGGAAGAGGCCGCGTTGCGCGCGACGGCGCAGGTGCGCGCATGGGCGTACTGCACGTAGAAGACCGGGTTGTCGTTGCTGTGCTTGACCAGCAGGTCCAGGTCGATGTCGATGTTGGAATCGGCGTGCGAGCGGGTGAGGGCATAGCGGGCGGCATCCACGCCCACGGCGTCGACCAGGTCCTCCATGGTCACCACCGTGCCGGCCCGCTTCGACATGCGCAGGGGCTTGCCGTCCTTGACCAGGTTGACCATCTGCCCGATCAGCACTTCCACCCGGTCGGCGTCGTCGCCGATGGCGGCCGCGGCGGCTTTCAGCCGGGCGACGTAACCGTGGTGGTCTGCGCCGAGCATGTAAATGCACAGGTCAAAGCCGCGGTCCCGCTTGTTCTTGAAGTAGGCGATGTCGCCGGCAATATAGGCGGCATTGCCGTCGGACTTGATGACGACGCGGTCCTTGTCGTCGCCGAAGTCGGTGGACTTCAGCCACCAGGCACCGTCCTGGAAGTAGAGGCTGCCGGAGGTTTTGAGCTGCTCCAGCAGCTTTTCGACCGCGCCGTCCTCGAACAGGGAGTTTTCGTGGAAGTAGACGTCGAAGTCCACCCCGAACTCATGCAGCGATTCCTTGATGGCGCCAAACATCAGTTCGACGCCGCGGCTGCGGAACTCTTCCTGCGGGTCGGCCGCCGACAGCGCATCCGGATTCTGCCGCAGCACCGCCTGGGCGATGTCCGCGATGTAGTCTCCGCCGTAGCCGTCCTCGGGGGCGGGTTCGCCCTTTGCCTTCGCCAGCAGCGAGCGGGCGAAGCGGTCGATCTGCGACCCGTGGTCGTTGAAGTAGTACTCGCGCGTGACGTCGGCACCCTGGGCGGCCAGGATGCGGGCCAGGGCGTCGCCGAGTGCCGCCCAGCGGGTCCCGCCCAGGTGGATCGGACCGGTCGGGTTGGCGGAGACGAATTCGAGGTTGATCCGCTGGCCCGCCAGGTCGCCGGCGGTGCCGAAGGCGCTGCCGGCCTCCACGATGCTGCGGGCCAGCGTTCCGGCTGCGGCGGCGTCCACGGTGATGTTCAGGAATCCGGGTCCGGCGATGTCCACCCGGCTGACGCCGTCGATCTTCTCCAGCCGCGCGCTGAGGATTTCGGCGAACTGGCGCGGGCTCATGCCGGCCTTCTTGCCCAGCTGCATGGCGATGTTGGTGGCCCAGTCCCCGTGCTCGCGGTTCTTGGGGCGCTCCACCCGGACCTCGCTGGGCATTTCGACGGCGAAGTCGCCGGCGTCGACGGCGACCTGCAGGCAGGCGGCAATGGCAGCGGAAAGTTCTTCAGGAGTCACCCCACAAGCATAGGGCAATCCCTTGATCCGACCGGCTTTCGGCGGGCTGGCTGTGACCGGGCTCGCAGGCGCACTGTGCCGGCCGGACCGGCCACCTTGCATGCGGCCGCCGTCGGGGCCGGTCCGGGCGCATTTCTTCTGGCGGCGCAGATACTGATAAGCTCAATAGGTCCCGCAGGGCACCGGGTTTCCAGCCGGTGCCGCGCCCTCGTAGCTCAGGGGATAGAGCGTCTGCCTCCGGAGCAGAAGGCCGTAGGTTCGAATCCTATCGAGGGCACTGAAGCGCAGGACAAGGGAGAATCCCCGGCTCAAGAGCCGGGGATTCTCCCGTTAACGGCAGCCGGCCTGCGCCGGAGTCACCTCACTCGCCGTCTCCCGGCCCGTCGAAGCGGCGGTCGACGCCCACCTGGTCCACCTTGCGGTGGAAATGCATGCCGGACCTGCCACCAAGAATGGCACCGGCGAGCGAGACCAGCGCGGAGACCAGGAATACGATGCCGCCGGTCGTCAGCTCCCCTTCGCCTAGGGGCACGCGGGGGAAACTGTTCAAGCTGCTCAGCACATTGAACTGGCTGCCGGCGATCAGCCCCAGGATGGCGAGCACAATGGCAACCACGATCGCCCACAGCCACACGGCCAGCCCCTGCTTGACGCCGTCGAAGCGGGCCATCCGGCCGGCCACGTACCCGCCGCAGAAATACGAAATGAACAAGATGACGGCCAGGATGATCCCGCCCACTATGCCGACCGTCCCCAGGTTCCGGGACGCCTGCTCGGCGACCTGCGCGGGATCGGCGCTCTCGGCGATCCCCACGGCGGCGCCGATGGCGGCCATCAGCGCCGTCAGGATGACTCCGATCCCGGTGGCCGCGAGCCAGCCGAAGAACGCGGAGCCCCACTTGATGCCGCCGAATTGGCGCCTCTCCGCCGCTACCACGTCATTGCGTCGTTGTTTCGGGCTTCTGGCCCCTTCTGCAGCTGAACTCATCACCGGTTCTCCTTTATTCGCTTGGGGTGCGCGCACCCGGCAGGCGCATGCACCCTGCTCATCCGCCGCGCATCGCCCGCCGGACTACTAAGCACACTTATGAGTGTGCCTGCACGCGGGCCGCGGTACAAGGACAACCCCCGGCGTGCCGCGGAGGGAAACGGCCCCCTAGCGGGCCGCGCTGCCTGCCGGCTGCCGCGCGCCGGCGGCGGCGCCACCGCCGCGGAAGGTGCGGCGGTAGGACGCCGGGCTCACGCCAACGGACCTGGCGAAATGGTGGCGCAGCAGCACCGCCTGGCCGAACCCGGTGATCCGGGCGATCTCCTCGATGTTCAGGTCCGATTCCTCAAGCAGTTCCTGCGCACGCAGCACCCGCTGGGCGTTGATCCATGCCGCCGGCGTCGCGCCGGTCTCGGCCCGGAACCGGCGGGCGAAGGTGCGCTCGGACATGTGGACCCGCGCGGCCAGCTGGGCAACGCTGACGTCCTGGGCCAGGTTCTCGGACAGCCAGGCCAGCAGGTCCTTGAGGGTGTGGCAGCCGGCCAGCGACATGGGCCGGTCAATATATTGCGACTGGCCCCCGGCCCGATGCGGCGGCACCACCATGTCCCGGGCGATGGCCGACGCCACGGATGCCCCGAGTTCGGTCCGGACCAGGTGCAGGCAGGCGTCGATTCCGGCGGCGGTGCCGGCGCTGGTGATGATGCGCTCGTCCTCCACGTACAGCACGTTTTCGTCGACGTCGACCTGCGGATATTCGGCGGCCAGCTGGTGCGAGTACTGCCAGTGGGTGGTGGCGCGCCGGCCGTCCAACAGCCCAGCTTCAGCCAGCACGAAGGCCGCCGAGCACACGGACAAGACCCAGGCGCCGCGGGCGTGGGCCGCCCGCAGGGCCTGCAGAAGTGCTTCGGGGGCCTGGTCCATGCGCTGGTACGGCGCCACCACCACGAGGTCCGCGTCGTCGGCGGCCTCCAGCCCGACGGCGACATTGAGGGAGAATCCCAGCTTGCTGCTGACGACCCCGGGCTCGGGAGTGCAGATCCGGAAGTCGAACGCCGGAACGCCGGTCCCCCGGTCGGAACGGTCGATGCCGAAGACTTCGCAGACCACCCCGAATTCGAACGGCGCAGCTCCCGGAAGCACCACCACGGCCACCTTTTTCAGCATGCGACCAGTATGGCAGTTTTTTATGCTTTATGGTCGTTTCTGCCACTCTTTTTTTGCCGGCTGCAGGACCACCATGGAGGCATGGAACTCCTCCTGATCACCGCACTGGCACTCCTCGTCATCATCGAAACCCTCCGGCTGATCCTGCGTGACGGACGGGGCAACACCCCGCCGGAACGCTCACAGGCCGACTGGACGGCCGGCTCCACCCCGAGCCGCCCCTACACCGACCTCGCCCGGCTGGCCTGACCCGGCCACCCCTCCGCGGGTTCCTGACGAAGGGACACGCGGGCCGAACCCTCTGAAGCACCCCGCGGGACCCGGCCCTCTGATGGGACCCGCGGGCCGAACCCTCTGAAGCACCCCGCGGGATCCGGCCCTCTGATGGGACCCGCGGGCCGGACCCTCTTTACGGCTCCCTACTGGCGGTGGGCGAACAGGTCGCGCAACAGCGCGATCTCGGCCAGGTGATGAATCATTTCCCGGTTGATGTGCAGCACCAGCGTCCCCATGGAGCGATCGGCATAGGGGCCTTCGGCCGGCCCGCAGGGCGCCGCCAGCCCCTCGACGCCGAGTCCCCGGACCCCCGCGGTCCAGTGCGCATAGTATTCGTCCAGCAGTTCCAACGCGCCCGACGCCGTGCCCGGATAGTCGAACGATTCGTAGCTGACCGGCGGCCCGCCGAAGTGCGAGGCGTTACGGCTGCCCAGCACGCCCACCAGAATGTGGCCCAGCCGCCAGGCGACGGTGGTCACCGGCGGCGGCACCGGCTCCGGAAGTCCGAAGTCGATCGTGAAAATGCCGGCGCCCACCGCCATCGGTGCGGTACTGGTCCCGCGGTGCCGCACGTTCCAGCAGCCCTCGGCGGGCTCCCAGAAGTACTCTTCGTCGGTGAGGCCCTCCAGCCGCGGCCGGGCCTGGGCGTCCCAATGCCAGGTCAGCTGCTCGAGCAACTCCTCGGCTGCATTGAAAGACATGCCGGCTCCTCCCAACGGCGGCTCCCCGCCTGGGGAGCCCGGGAGTCCATCATGCCGGGCGGCCGGCTGTTTGCCCATAGCCGGGACACACCCCCCCTTCGACGGGTCAGGTTGCCGACGCCGGTCCCCTGCATCGCGGACCGATCCTGTCCTGAATCGGGACTAGAGTGGCCCTGTTGCCGGAACGACCGGCACCCGTGCGTGCTGGACGATTCGGCACGCTCCGGCTGCTGAAGTCAGGTGGGCCATGCTCGAAACATCCGCGCGGCTGCTGCAGCTGCTCTCCCTGCTTCAGATGCGCCGGGAGTGGACCGGGTCCGCCCTGGCCGGGCGGATGGGTGTCACCGAACGGACGGTGCGCCGCGACATCGGCAAACTCCGCAGCCTCGGGTATCCCATCAATGCGTCCCCCGGCGTGGCCGGCGGCTACCAGCTGGGCGCGGGCGCGCAGCTTCCGCCGCTGCTGCTCGACGACGACGAAGCCCTCGCCGTCGCGCTGGGTCTTGGGGCGGTGACCGCCAGCCCGGTGGCCGGCGTCGGCGAGGCGTCGCTCCGGGCGCTGACCAAGCTGGAGCAGGTGCTGCCGGCGCGGCTACGGCCCAAGTTCTCCACGCTGAAGAACGCCGTGGTCACCCTGGCCGGCCCCACCGCGGCCGTTGACCCCGAGGTGCTGACCGGGATCTCCACCGCCATCGCCGAACGGCGCGTGGTCGGCTTCCGCTACGCCAAGGCGGACGGCGAGTCCGGCCGCCGCCTGGCCGAACCGTACCGGCTGGTGGACACCGGCCGGCGCTGGTACCTGGTGGCCTACGATACCGGCCGGCAGGACTGGCGCACCTTCCGGGTGGACCGGTTCGAGTCGGTTCCCACGGCGCGTGAACGCTTTGCCCCGCGGAAGTTGCCGCAGCCGGACCTGGCCGCCTACGTCCAGCAGTCGATCACCAGGTCCCCGTACCGGTTCGACGTGGTGGTCCGGATCGACGCTCCCCTGCAGGCCGTCGCCGAGCGGATCCCGCCGAACATCGCCGTCCTGTCCGACGACGGCGGGGCCACCGTGCTGCGCGCCGGTTACGATTCGCTGGACTACCCCCTGGTCGAGCTGGCCGCCACCGGCTTTGCGTTCGAGATCCTGGAGCCGGCGGAATTCCGTCAGCGCGCCGCGGAGCTCGCGGGCCGGCTGGCTGCCGCGGCCGGCACGGGAACGGCGGCCGCCCCTACCGCCTAGGTGGGACAGCCGCCGTCGTACGTCGACCCGGTCCGATGCCGGTGGCTCCTGCAGCGCGGACGCTACTGGAGCATGGTGCGGTCGTCGACCACACCCTTGATCTTCTCGAACTCATGCAGCAGGTCCGGCACGGTGGCCTTCTGCTTCTGTTCCTGGTTTAGGTCCAGGATGATCCGGCCCTCGTGCATCATGATCAGCCGGGTGCCCAGCCGGAGCGCCTGCTCCATATTGTGGGTCACCATCAGCGTGGTCAGGCGGTGCCGGTCCACCACCTCGGCGGTCAGGCGGCTGACCAGCTCCGCACGCTGCGGGTCGAGGGCGGCGGTATGCTCGTCCAGCAGCAGGATTTTCGGGCTGCTGAACGTGGCCATCAGCAGCGACAGCGCCTGCCGCTGGCCGCCCGAGAGCAGGCCGACCTTGGCCTTGAGCCGGTTCTCCAGCCCGAGCTCCAACGAACGCAGCTCTTCCTTGAAGAATTCGCGCTTCCTGCGGGTCACGCCGGGGCGCAATCCGCGGCGCTTACCGCGTTCGTAGGCGATGGCCAGGTTCTGTTCGATGGTCATCTCCGGTGACGTTCCCGCCATCGGGTCCTGGAAGACGCGGCCGACGAAGCGGGCACGCTGGTGGTCGGCGAGCCTGGTGACGTCCTTGCCGTCGATGCTCACCGTGCCGACGTCCGGGCGCAGCTTGCCGGAGGTGATGTTCAGGATGGTCGATTTGCCGGCACCGTTGCTGCCGATCACCGTGACGAATTCGCCGGCGGCCAGGGACAGGTTGATCTCCTGCAGGGCGACGCGCTCGTTGACGGTGCCCGCGAAGAAGGTCTTGTGAACGTTCTTGATATCCAGCATGTCAGCCCTTCGCTCCCGTCAGGGACTTCTTCATCTTTCCGAGCCCGCCGACGCGGCGAAAGACCTTCCACTGCGGCAGCACCAGCGCGATGACCACCAGCACGGCCGAGACCAGCTTCATGTCGTTCGGCTGCAGGCCGGCCTGGAGGGCCAGCTGGATGACCACGCGGTACAGTACGGAACCGAGCACCACGGCCAGGGTGGCGATCCAGATCAGGCGGGTTCCGAAGATCGCCTGGCCGATGATCACCGAGGCCAGGCCGGCCAGGATCAGGCCGATGCCCATGCCGATGTCGGCGAACCCCTGGTACTGGGCGATGAACGCGCCGCAGACGGCCACGAGCCCGTTGGACAGGGCGAGGCCCAGGATCTTCTGGTTGTCCGTGCTGACGCCGAAACTGCGGATCATCTGTTCGTTGTCGCCGGTCGCCTGCATGGCCAGTCCGATGTCGGTGTGCAGGAACCAGTCCATGATCACCTTCACCACCAGCGCGACCAGCAGGAAGATGGCGATGGCGCCGATGCCGCCGAGCATCCCCGACTCGCGCAGCGGGGTGATCAGGGTTTCTTCGCGCAACAGCGGCAGGTTGGCCCGGCCCATGATGCGCAGGTTGATGGAATAGAGGGCGATCATTGTCAGGATGCCGGCCAGCAGGCCGTTGATCTTGCCCTTGGTGTGCAGCAGGCCGGTGACGGTGCCGGCAGCCATGCCGGCGATGAAGGCCAGGATGGTGGCCATGACCGGCGGCATGCCGTTGATGATGCTGATGGCGGCGACTCCGGCGCCGGTGGTGAAACTGCCGTCGACCGTCAGGTCGGGAAAATCGAGGATGCGGAAGGTCAGGTAGACCCCCAGGGCCATGATCGCGTAGATCAGCCCAAGCTCAACCGCGGTAATCATAGGTAGTAGACCTTGGTTCTCTCGTGGCGTCGATCCGGCGGCCGGGCTGGCCGGCCGCCGGAGGGACTGCGGACTTCTTCGGCTCGAGCTGGAAGGTCGGGCTTACTCGAAGACGTGGTCGGCCGTGTCGGCGTAGCCGTCCGGCAGGGTCACACCCATGCGCTTGGCGGCGGCCGGGTTGACGTAGAGTTCCAGCTCGGTCTGGGTCTCCACCGGCATGGAGGCCGGTTCAGCCTCGCCCTTGAGGATCTTCACGGCCATCTCGCCGGTCTGGTAGCCCAGCTTTTCGTAGTTGATGCCGTAGGTGGCCACCGTGCCGCGCTTCACCGAGTCGCCCTCGGCGGCAATCGTCAGGATCTTCTTGGATTCGGCCACCTGGATCAGGGACTCGAGGGCGGACACCACGTTGTTGTCGGTCGGCACGTAGAACGCGTCGACGTCGAGCGACTCGGCGGCCTGCTGGACTTCACCGGAGTTGGAGATTGCTGCTTCCTTGATCTCCAGGCCCAGTTCCTTGGCCGCTTCCTTGGCCCATTCGACCTGGACGGTGGAGTTGACCTCGCCCGAGGAGTAGACGATGCCCACGGACTTCGCGTCCGGGTTCAGCTCCTTGACCAGGGCCAGCTGCTCCTCGACCGGGTTGCGGTCCGAGGTACCGCTGACGTTCGATCCCGGAGCGTCCATGCTTTCCACCAGCGAGGCGGACTCCGGGTCGGTGACCGCGGTGAACAGGATCGGGGTGTCGGCGATGGCCTGCACGGCCGCCTGTGCGGTGGGCGTCGCGATGGCCAGGATGAGGTCCTTCTGGTCGCTGGCGAACTTGCCGGCGATGGAGGTCGCGGTGCCCTGGTCGCCCTGCGCGTTCTGCTCGTCGTAGGTCACGGTCTCGCCCTCGACGTAGCCGTTGTCGGCCAGCGCCTTCTTGAACCCTTCGCGGGCCGCGTCCAGGGACGGATGCGAGACGATCTGGCTGATGCCGATCTCCACCGATTCGGTGCTGCCTTCAGCGGCATTGCCCTCGGAGGATCCCGCGTTGCCGCACGCGGAAACAAGCAGGGCGGTGGCCAGCAGGCCTGACCCCAGGCCGAACATGGTCGAACGTTTCTTCACGATGTTCCTTTCAAATGTCCGTCACGTGCCGGATAGCCCGGCACTTTTCCGCCTTGCCGCCCCTCCCCGGCGCGGCTGAAGCGGTCCGCCACACGCGGCGTCGTCATCGGCGCCGGCGGTTATGGCAGGCAACCCTGCGGAAGCGTCCTGAAGATCTTACCTGTGAACCGAGTCACATTGTCTAATCAGAACCGCGGGGTCAGGACAACCATATGAGATACGTCTCCCCCGCCGGACAAATTGCATCTGTTTGTCGCCGGATAGTTATTTATGTCCACGGACGCACGCCGGGCCGTGCGCGCTGTGCGGACGGCCCGGGTCAGCGGGCCCAGCGACTAGACTGTGGTCAATCATGGCTGTGAACATCACGTATCCCGCGGCCCTGCCGGTTTCGGAGCGGCGCGAGGACATCATGGCGGCCATCGCCGCGAACCAGGTGACCGTCATCGCCGGCGAAACCGGCTCCGGCAAGACAACGCAAATCCCGAAGATGTGCCTGGAGCTGGGCCTGGGCGAGAAGGGGCTGATCGGCCACACCCAGCCCCGGCGGCTGGCCGCCCGGACCGTGGCCGAACGCATCGCCGAGGAACTGGACGTGAAGATCGGCCAGGAGGTCGGCTTCCAGGTCCGCTTCACCGGCGAGGTCGGCCGGGATACCCGGATCAAGCTGATGACGGACGGCATCCTGTTGGCCGAAATCCAGCACGACAAACTCCTGAAAAAGTACAGCACAATCATCATCGACGAGGCCCACGAACGCAGCCTCAACATCGATTTCATCCTGGGCTATCTCAAGCAGATCCTGCCCAAGCGTCCGGACCTGAAGGTCATCATCACCTCCGCGACGATCGACCCGGACCGCTTTGCCCGGCACTTCGGCAGCGACGACGCGCCGGCGCCGGTGATCGAGGTTTCCGGCCGGACCTACCCGGTGGAAATCCGCTACCGCCCGCTGAACCAGCCGGCGGCCACCGATCCCGACAACCCGGACGTGGACGAGCTGGAGGAAGACCGCGACCCGCTCGACGCCGTCTGTGACGCGGTGGACGAGCTGTCCCTGGAGGCTCCCGGCGACATCCTGGTCTTCTTCTCCGGCGAGCGCGAGATCCGCGATGCCGCCGACGCCCTCACGGCCAGGATCAAGACCAACCGCCGGCTGGCCGGCACCCAGATCCTGCCGCTGTACGCCCGGCTGTCGTTGGCGGAACAGCACCGGGTCTTCTCCCCCGGCGGCCAGCGCAGGATCGTGCTGGCCACCAACGTGGCCGAGACGTCGCTGACGGTTCCGGGCATCAAGTACGTCATCGACACCGGCACCGCGCGCATCTCCCGCTACTCGCACCGGACCAAGGTCCAGCGGCTGCCGATCGAGCGCATCTCGCAGGCCTCGGCCAACCAGCGCTCGGGCCGCTGCGGCCGCGTGAGCGACGGCATCGCCATCCGGCTCTACTCCGAAGAGGACTACGAGTCCCGGCCCGAGTTCACCGACCCCGAGATCCTGCGCACCAATCTGGCCGCGGTCATCCTGCAGATGACCGCGATGGGCGTGGCCCGCGGTCCGAAGGACATCGAAGCCTTCCCGTTCGTGGAGCCGCCCGAGTCCCGTGCCATCAACGACGGCGTCACCCTCCTGCGCGAACTCGGCGCCCTGCCCGAGCCCGGCGCCAAGGGAGGGCCCGCGCCGAAGTCCGGCCTCACCGCCGTCGGGCGCAAACTGGCGCAACTGCCGGTGGACCCGCGCCTGGGCCGCATGATCGTGGAAGCCGGCCAGCGCGGCTGCGTGCGCGAGGTGATGGTGCTGGCGGCGGCGCTGACCATCCAGGACCCCCGGGAACGGTCCCACGGGGACAATGCGGCCAAGCAGCAGCAGGCCAACGAGAAGCACAAGCGCTTCGTGGACGAGAAGTCCGACTTCACCGGCATCCTGAATTTATGGCGCTATCTGCAGGAGCGGCAGCAGGAGCTCTCCTCCACCCAGTTCCGCAAACTGTGCCGCACGGAATTCATCAACTACCTGCGGGTCCGGGAGTGGCAGGACCTGTTCGCGCAGCTGCGCCAGTTGGCCAAGCCGCTGGGCATCTCGCTGGAGTCGGGACACGAGGTCGACCCCGTGGGCAGGCACGATGACATCCACAAGTCCCTGCTCGCCGGCCTGCTGAGCCACATCGGCGTGTACGAGGAGCGCAAGCGCGAATATGCCGGCGCGCGAGGCACCCGGTTCGCCATCTTCCCCGGATCAGCGCTGTTCAAGAAGTCGCCGGACTGGGTGATGGCCGCCGAGCTCGTGGAAACCTCACGGCTGTGGGCCAGGGTGGCGGCGAAATTCGATCCCGCCTGGGCCGAAGAGATTGCCCCGCAGCTGTGCAAACGCACGTATTCGGAGCCGCACTGGTCCAAGAAGATGGGCTCCGTGATGGCCTACGAGAAGGTCACCCTCTACGGGGTGCCGATCGTCCCGCAGCGCCGCATCCAATACGGCAGGATCGACCGGGAACTCAGCCGCGAGCTGTTCATCCGCCATGCCCTGGTGGAGGGCGACTGGCGCACGCACCACAAGTTCTTCCACCGCAACCGCAAGCTGCTGGCCGAGGTCGAGGAACTGGAGACGCGGATGCGCCGCCGCGACCTGCGCGTGGACGACGAAACGCTGTTCGAGTTTTACGACGAACGGATCGGCCCCGAGGTGGTCTCCGAACGGCACTTCGACAAGTGGTGGAAGGATGCGCGGGCGGAGAATCCCACGCTGCTGGATTTCGATCCGGATGCCGTGCTGGCCGCCGACGCCGAGGAACTCGACACCTCGGCGTTCCCGAAGACCTGGCGGCAGGGGACCTTCGAGCTCCCGCTGAGTTATGAATTCTCGCCCGTGGCACCGGGGGCAACCCCGGATCCGTCGGACGGCGTAACGGTGCACGTGCCGGTGCTGTTCCTCAACCAGCTGGACGCGGCTCCTTTCCGCTGGCAGATCCCGGGCCTGCGGGTGGAGCTGGTGACCGCGCTGATCAAGTCGTTGCCCAAGCAGATCCGGAAGAACTTCGTTCCCGCCCCGGAGGTTGCCCGGAGCGCGGCGGCGGCCCTGGCTGCGGACTTCGATCCGGCCGAAGATGACCTGGAGCCGTCGCTGGAGCTGGTCCTGCGCCGGCTGAAGGGACACATCATCCCGCCCGGCTCATGGAACTGGGAGACCGTTCCGCCGCACCTGCGCATGACATTCCGCGTGCTCGACGGCACCGGCAAGGTGCTGGGCGAGGACAAGGACCTGGACCGGCTGCAGCAGGAACTCGCGCCGGCGAACCGCCGGGCCATCGCCGAGTCGCTCGGGGCGACCCCGAAGACCGCGCAGCCGTCGCCGGCGGGTCAGCGCCGCGGCGCCACCGGCAAGAAGCGCGGCGGCGGCCAGGGCGACGCTCCGGGCACAGCCCCCGTTGCCGGGACACCGGCGTCGGGGACTGCTGCACAGGCCGCCGCGGGCCTGCAGGAACGCAGCGGCCTGACCTCCTGGCCGGACGGTGACCTCCCCCGCGAGGTCAGGCGCGAGGTGGCCGGGCACACCGTGACCGGTTATCCGGCCCTGGTGGACGAAGGCGCCACCGTCGGTGTGCGCGTCTACCAGACACCCTCCGGCCAGCAGGCGGCGATGCGCTCGGGCATCATCCGGCTGCTGGTGCTGCGGGTACCCTCGCCGCAGCGGTACGTGCTGGACCACCTGAACAACACGGAGAAGCTGACGTTCACGCAGAACCCGCACGGTTCGGTGGCGTCGCTGATCGACGACTGCACGCAGGCCGCGGTGGACAAGCTGGTGCCGGCCGAGCTGCCCTTCACCCTGGCCGGCTTCGACGCGCTGTACGAGCAGGTCCGCGCGGAACTGATCGATACCGTCTTCACCGTGACCGCCATCGTGGAGAAGATCCTCTCCAGCACCCGGCGGATCCAGAAGGAACTGAAGTCCAACGCCAGCCTGGCCCTGATCAGTCCGCTCTCCGACATCAAGAGCCAGCTGGAGCAGCTGGTCTATCCCGGGTTCGTGGCGGCCACGGGTTATGCGCAGCTCAGCCAGCTGCCGCGCTACCTCGAGGGGATTGAGCGCCGGCTGCAAAAACTGCCGACCGCCGTGGGCCGGGACGTGCAGCACATGGCAGTGGTGCAGCGGCTCGAAGACGAGTACGACGACGCGAGGGCGGCGCTGAAGCCCGGCAACCTGGACGGCTCGGGGCTGGACAGGGTTCGCTGGATGCTGGAAGAACTGCGGATCAGCTTCTTCGCGCAGGAACTCGGCACCGCGTATTCGGTGTCCGAAAAGCGCGTCCGAACGGCCCTGAACGAGGCCCTCGCCGGCTGAGGCATGCGCGTCAGTCGGCGGGGACGACGTCCCCGTGTCCGGCCTCGCGCAGCGCCGCCCGGAGGCGCTTGGCTGACTCATCCATCACGGCCGGGTCCGGGTCCTGCTGCGCCCTCTTGAAGTCGAACTCGGCCTCCGAGTTGGAGGGCCAGACGTGCAGGTGCAGGTGGTTCACCTCGAAGCCGGCGATGATCAGGCCGGCGCGGGCGGCGCCAAAGGCTTCCACCTGGGCCTTGCCGATGGTCTGGGCGACCGCCGTGAGTTTCTGCAGCAGGTCGGCCGGGGCGTCGGTCCAGCGATCCACTTCCTGCCGCGGCACGACCAAGGTGTGCCCGTCCGCGAGCGGGCCGATGCTCAGGAACGCCACCACGTCGTCGTCCTTCCAGACGAAGCGGCCGGGGATCTCGCCGTCGATGATTTTGGTGAAGAGGGTGCTCATGTACGCAGTCCTTGTCGGTTGGGGTCACTCGGGGGGGTCGGTAAGAGTCGGGCAGGTTCCAGTCGGGCTGATGGGGGTCCGGTCGGGTGACAGCGAAGGTTCGGCCGGCCCGGCTTCGGTGCAAGCAGGTCCACACCGGTCGGTCACCAGGGTTTCGGCCCTTGCTTAACGGTTCAGCGATGCGATGTCCAGGACAAACCGGTAGGCAACATCGCCGGCCACCATGCGGTCATAGGCTTGGTCGAGGTCCGGTGCGCCCACCAGTTCGATGTCGGCCGTAATCCCGTGTTCGGCGCAAAAGTCCAGCATCTCCTGGGTCTCGGCTATGCCGCCGATCTTCGAGGCGCCGTAGGCGACGCGCTCGCGCATCAGCAGGTTGACCGGCACCGGAGGCATCGGCTCGGGCGGCACGCCCAGTTGGATCAGCGCACCGTCGCGGCGGATGGCCCGCAGGTACGGGGCCAGGTCGTGGGCCGCGGCCACCGTGTCGATGACCAAATCAACACTGCGGCGGGCGGCCGCGAGCGCCTCGGCGTCTCCGGTCACCACCACGTGGTCGGCGCCGAGCGCGCGGGCCGAATCGGCCTTGTCCGCAGAGCTCGTGAAGACGGTTACCGACGCTCCCATGGCCTTGGCCAGTTTGACCGCCATATGCCCCAACCCGCCCAGGCCCACCACGCCGACGGAGTCGCCGGCTTCGACGCCGAAGTAGCGCATGGGCGAGTAAGTGGTAATGCCGGCGCAGAGCAGGGGGGCCGCGGCGGCGGGGTCCAGTTCCGGCGGTACGCGCAGCACGAAGTTTTCATCGACGACGACGGACGTTGCGTACCCGCCCTGCGTCATCTCCCCGCCGTGGCGGCGGTCGCGGGCGCCGTAGGTGCCCACTGCACCCTTGTCGCAGTACTGTTCAAGTCCTTCCCCGCAGGCGGAGCAGTCGCCGCAGGAATCCACCATGCAGCCCACCCCCACCAGGTCGCCGACGGCATGCAGGGTGACGTCCTGGCCGATGGCCGTGACCCGCCCAACGATCTCGTGGCCGGGCACCAGCGGATACTCGATCTCGCGCCACTCGCCGCGAACCGTGTGGACATCCGAGTGGCAGAGGCCGCAGAAGGCAATGGCGATCTCCACGTCGTGCGGCCCGGCGGCCCGGCGTTCGATCTGCAGCGCAACCATTCCGGATCCGGGCCCCGTCACTCCGTAGGCCGCGGCCGTCCTCATACTGCTCCTCGGTGTCGGCAGGTCGGCTGCCGCGAGGGCCTGCTGCTCCTGGTCAGGTGTGAGCGGTTTCCCCAGCGGCGGCGGTGCCGGACGGCCAAGTGTCATGGGCCTGACGCTACCGTTTGCTGCTTCGCCATGCCACCACGGCACACCCTCTGTGACGCTTTCGGTGCCGTGCTGCAGGGCGCGGGCACGGGGCTGACCAGGCGGCTGATTACGGCGCGCTCCCCGTGGCTGCCGGCAGCTCCGGATGTCCGCACCACTGCGACCAGGAGCCGGGGAAGAGCGCCGCATCCATGCCGGCCTCGGCCATCGCCGCGACCTGGTGGGCGGCCGTAATGCCCGAGCCGCAATAGACGGCCACTTTGCGTCCTTCCGCCCCCAGTTCCTTGAATCGTGCCGCGAGTTCCGCGGAGGGCAGGAAGCGTCCGTCCGGGGCCAGGTTGGCCGTGGTCGGTGCGCTGACGGCGCCGGGGATGTGTCCGGCGCGGGGGTCCACCGGCTCGAACTCGCCGCGGTAACGCTCGACGGCGCGGGCATCCAGCAACAGCGAGGTACCCGCGAAATCCAGCACGTCCTCCAGCTCAAGCCTGGGCATCCTGCCGCTGCCCAGTTCGACGTTGCCCAGGCACGCCAGCTCGTCGCCGCTGTCCAGTTCAAACCCCTCGTCCCGCCAGGCGGCGAGCCCGCCGTCGAGCAGGTAGACGGAGTCGAATCCGCCGTCTTTCAGCAGCCACCACACCCGGGCCGCGGCCATGCCGCCGTTGTCGTCATAGGCCACCACGACGTCGTCGTTGTTGATGCCCCAATCGCGTGCGGCCTCGCGGAAGGCCTCCGGCTCCGGCAGCGGATGGCGTCCGCCGGCTGGCGTCGGCGCCGACGCCAGCTGCGACGGCAGGTCAACGTAGACGGCGCCGGGAATGTGGGCCTGGCGGTAGTGGCTGTGGCCGGCGTCGTCGCCCAGTTTCCAGCGAACATCGAGCAGTACGGTGCGCTGTCCGGAGATCATCCGTTCACGCAGTGTCTGCACGTCCATCAGAGTCCTCATGAGATCTCCTCCTGACTGCTGGCGGGCGTCGTTGCCCGCCGGTGTCTCGACAGTCCATCACAGCAGCACGTATTGGGCCAAGCAGCCCCGCCCGTGCCGTCCCCGATGGTCAGGCCAGCTCCACGCTCTCCCCCGGCGACAGGTGCCGGTAGCTGGTGCCGTAGTGGCCGCCAAAGAAGGTCACGTGCTTCTCCACCAACGACAGGCCGCGGTCGCTGAGCCCGGCGTCGTGGATCGGGTAGGCGTTCTCGGCGCGCATGGCGGTGACGAAGTCGATCACCTCGGCCGTCTTCGACCATGGCGCGTGGATGGGCACCAAAACGGTCCTGACGTCCAGTCCGTGCGGAACGATGAAGGAATCGCCCGGGTGGTACAGGCTGTCATTGATGACGTAGCCGATGTTGGCGACCACCGGGATGTGCGGATGAATCAGGGCGTGCTGGCCGCCGAAGGTGCGGATGCGGAACCCGGGCACCTCGAACTCCGTCTCCGGTTCGGCAGTATGGATCCGTCCCGCTGCCGCCGGGACCAGCGCCCGGAGGTCGGCGGCCACGGAGGCCGGGGCATACAACTGCATGTCGTCCGCCGCCACGAGCAGGCCGGGAACCCGGTCCTGGTCGATGTGGTCCGCATGCTCGTGGGTGACCAGGACGGCGGTAGCCCCATCGAGGGCCTGTTCCACTTCCGAGAAGTTACCGGGGTCGATCACCAGGACATGTCCGTCCTGCTCAAGCCTTACGCACGCGTGGGTGTATTTTGTCAGCTTCATGGATCACACCCTAGCGGCGGGGGCCGGCCGGTGTGCCGGCGGTTCGGCCTGTGAGCGGGCCGGCGTCCCGGCGCTGCAGGCGTGCCGGCGGTCTCCGCGTTTAAGCAGGCCGGCGTCTGAGCGGGCCGGCGTGCCCCGGTATTCAGGCCTGCTGGTAGGCTGGGAGGCACCCTACGGGTGCCAGTATCAACAGCGAGGAGCCGAAGCGGACATGTCCGTTCCTTCAGCGAAACCGCAGGCGCAGCGCCGCGGTTCGGAACAGCGGGTGACCCGCCAGCGGGTGGCCGTGGCTGCCGCCTTGGACAGCCTGGAGGACTTCGTCAGCACGCAGGAACTGCACCGCTTGCTGCAGGACCGCGGCGACTCGGTCTCGCTGGCCACCACGTACCGGATCCTGCAGGCCATGGCCGATGACGGCCAAGTGGACGTGATGCGCAGCGGCGAGGGCGAGGCCGTGTACCGGCGCTGCGCCGTCGAACATCACCACCACCACTTGCTCTGCCGCACCTGCGGCAAGACCGTGGAGATTGAGGCTCCGGCTGTGGAGCAATGGGCCGCCCGGATGGCGGCGGAGCACGGCTTCACACAGGTTGCACACACCGTGGAAATGTACGGGCTGTGCCCGGACTGCAGCGCCGCCCCCGCCAGCGCTTAACCGGCGGTCACCCGTACCGCGGCGACGTCACGGCCCCCGCTCGGGATTAACCCGCGGTCACCCGTACCGCGGCGACGTCACGCCGCCCCACTTTGCCGCGCCGTTGCCGCCGTGCCCCGGCCAACCGGCAGACCACGTAGATCAGGAACGAAATCGTCGTCACGTAGGGGCTGATCGGCAGGCTGCCGCCCAGGGCCAGCAGGATGCCGCCCACCACGGCGGTCACCGCGAATACCACGCTCAGCAGCACGACCACGCGCGGCGAACTGCTTACCCGGAGCGCCGCGGCCGCCGGGGTAATGACCAGGGACAGCACCAGCAAGGCGCCGACCACCTGGATGGACAGCGCCACGGCCAGTCCCAGCAGGAACATGAACACGATCGCGAGGGCACCCACCGGCACGCCGCGGGCCTCGGCCAGGTCCGGATCGGCGCTGGCGAAGGCCAGCGGACGCCAGATGGCCACAAGCCCGAGCACCACCACGGCCGAACCCGCGGTCAGAAGGTTCAGCTGCACGGTGTCCACGGACACGATCTGCCCGGTCAGCAGGCCGAACTTGTTCGCCGAGCGGCCCTCGTAGAGCGAGAGGAACAGGATCCCCAGGCCCAGCCCGAAGGACATGATCACGCCCGTGATCGAGTTCCGGTCCCGGGCCCGCATCCCCAGCATGCCCAGGACGACGGCGGCGATCACCGAGCCCACCAGCGAGCCGAACACCACGTTCGCGCCGATCAGCAGTGCGAATGCCGCCCCGGCGAAGGACAGCTCGGCGATGCCGTGCACGGCAAAGGCGAGGTCCCGCATCATCACGAACACGCCGATCAGGCCGCCGACCAGGCCCAGGACGGCGCCGGCAATCAGCGAGTTGCGCACCAGCGGGAGCAGGTCGCCGTAGTCGTTGAAGTTGAAGACCGCATTCAGCAGTTCCGATGCATCCATGCCTACACCACCTCGCTGTGGTGGTGGGTGGTCGCGTCGGGAAGCCCCACCACGATGATCCGTCCCTGGTTGTGGATGACCTCGACGTGACTGTTGTACATGTGCGACAGCACCTCGGTGGTCATCACTTCTTTCGGCGTGCCAACGCGGAACTGGCCGCCCGCCAGGTAGAGCACCCGGTCCACATAGTCGATGATCGGGTTGATTTCGTGCGTGACGAAGACGACCGCGCTGTTCTTTTCATGGCATTGCCTGTTGATCATGGAGCTCACGGCCTGCTGGTGGTGCAGGTCCAGCGAGAGCAAAGGCTCGTCGCAGAGCAGCACCTGGGGGTTGGAGGCCAGCGCTTGGGCCGCCCGCAGACGCTGTTGCTCGCCGCCGGACAGCTGCCCGACCGGGGCCTCCGCGTAACCGGAGGCGCCCACCATCTCAAGCAGTTCGTCCACCCGCCGGCGATGCCTGCGGCCGTTCAGCCGAATGCCCCACCGGTGCCCGTCCAGACCCAGGCCCACCAGGTCGCGCGCACGCAGCGGGGTCTCCGGAGCGAAGGACTTTTGTTGGGGAATATAGCCGATGTCCCGGCTGCCGCGTTCCAGCGGCCGCCCGTTGACCTCGGCCGTCCCACTGCTCAGCGGCTGCAGGCCAAGCAATACGCGCAGGAAGCTCGTCTTGCCGGAGCCGTTGGGACCCAGCACCGCGAAGAACTCGCCCGGGTTGATGGTCAGGTCGAGGTCATGCCACAGCACGCGCTGGCCGAAGGACAGCGAGGCGCCCTGCAAGCGGACGGCGGGGGTCATGGCAGTGTTCCTTGAAGCTTCCGTGACGCGCGGGGCGTGAAGGGGATGCGCGGGCTATTGCGGCTTCCGGCTTGGACAGCCTCAGTTAACCACGGCCCGGCGTTCTGACCGGTCACGCGCCGAGCGCCTGGTCCACGGATTCCAGGTTCTCCGCCATCCAGGTCAGGTAGTCCTGGTCAGGCGGCAGGGTCTCGGTGAAGTTGAGGACCTCGATGCCCGCTTTTTCCGCCAATTTGCGCAGGCCCTGGGTCTGCGGGCCTTCGGTCTGTTCGTTATAGGCGACAAACCGTACCGATCCCTCGGTGATCAACTCCTCGGCCTCCCTCAGGGCTGCCGGCGCGGCGTCGCTGCCTTCCTCGGCCGCCTCCATGAAGCCTGCCGGGGTCTTGTTCTCGAGTCCCAGTGCATCGAAGAAGTGCAACGGCACCGGATCGGTGGCCGCGACGGCTTCCCCGCTCGCCGTGGCGGCGAGTTCGTCCATGTCGCTCTGGAGGCCGTCAATTCCGGCGCGGAACTGCTCGGCGTTGGCCCGGAACGTTTCGGCCTGCTCCGGGTCAAGGGCCGAGAGCTTCTCCGCGATGGCATCTGCAATCGCGGCCATGGTGGGCAGGTCGTACCAAACGTGTTCATTGAGGCCGCCGTGGCTGTGGTCCGCGTGGCCGCCGTCCTCCGTGTGCCCCGCGTCGGCGCCCTCGGTGTGCCCCGCGTCGGCGCCTTCTGCACCGGACAGCGGCGACAGCTCCACCGCAGTGATGAGGTACTCGTGGTCGACGCCGGTCTCGTCCGCCAGCGTGTGCATGAAGGTGTCATAGCCCCCACCGTTTTCCAGCAGCAGGTCGGCCTGGGAGATCGCAAGTTTGTCCCGCGCCGTTGCCTCATAGGAGTGTGGATCCTGGGCCATCCGGTCGATGATCGAGGTGACCTCGACGTGCTCGCCGCCGATGGTTTGGGCCACATCACCGTAGACATTGGTGGAAGCGACCACGCTCAGCTTGCCGTCACCCTCGGTCTCTCCCCCTGCAGCGGCGCAGCCGGACAGCAGCAGGGCGGCGGCGGCCAGCCCGGCCAGTGCAGGAACGGTTCGTGAGTGCCTCACGGGCAAACCTCGGTTCTACTCATAATGAGAATCAGTAACAATAAGAGTTTTCAGCTTAGCGCAGTTGCGAATCGTTCGCATTCGCCCTGGCGGGCGCGGCCAGTGGGAGGCGCACTGTCCGGGGCGCACAGGCAAGCGCGGCAGGCCGGGCAGCCCCGGGCAGACTCGCCCGGCCAGGAGAAGGCCTCCGGCGCGCGCGGCGGACGCGCCCCGGCGCGGGACTGGCGGTGCGGCACGGAGCGGCCGCGCCCGGCGCCGGACTTGGGGGTGCGCACGGGGCGGCCGCGCCCGCCCCGGGACTGGCGCGCGGCGCGTGGGCTGACCCGGCCCGGGACCGGCGCGTGGCGCGGGGCGGTCCTGCCGCCCCGCGCCACGCGAGGGCTATTCGCCGGTCCGGCGCAGTCCCTGGGCTTGCGTTTCGTCGCGGATCTCGCCCACCAGCACTTCCAGCACGTCCTCGAGGAACAGCACGCCGTGCGTGGTGCCGTCGGACCCCAGCACGCGGGCAAGGTGCGATCCGGTGCGCTGCATGACGGCGAGCGCGTCCTCGATTTCGTCATCAAGCGCCAGGTTGGCCAGGGTGCGGACCTTGGTGACCGGAATCGTCTTGTTGAGCCGGTCCTCCGGGATGGTCATCACGTCTTTGAGGTGCAGGTACCCGGTGAGGTTGTCGTTGGCATCGGCCACGGCAAACCGGGAGAACCCGGTCCGCCCCACCGCGCGCTCGAACTGCTCCGGCGTGGTGTCGACGCCGATGGTCACCAGTTCATCAAGCGGCACCATCACGGCGGCGGCGGTCACGGCCGAGAACTCCAGCGAACTGGAAATCAGTCCGGCGTCGTCGTCGACCAGCCCGTGCCTGGTGGATTCCTGCACAATGGACTGGACTTCCTCCAGCGTAAAGGTGGAAGAGACCTCGTCCTTCGGCTCGATCCGCACGGCCCGCAGCAAGTGGTTCGCGGTCCAGTTCAGGGTGGAGATCACCGGCCGCACCACCTTGGAGACCGCCACCAGCGGCGGCGCCAGCAGCAGCGCAGCCTTGTCTGCCATGGACACGGACATGTTCTTCGGCACCATTTCGCCGAAGGTCACGTGCAGGAACGTCACCAGCAGCAGCGCCACGGCGAACGAAATGCCGTAGGAGATCTCGTGCGGAATGCCCAGCCAGCCCTCCAGCGGCAGCAACAGCAGTTCCTTGATCGCCGGCTCGGCCACGTTCAGGATCAGCAGCGAACACACGGTGATGCCGAGCTGCGCGCAGGCCAGCATCAGGGAGACGTGCTCCATGGCCCAGAGCGTGGTCTTGGCGCGCTTGGAGCCGCTGTCGGCCAGCGGCTCGATCTGGCTGCGGCGGGCGGACATGACGGCGAATTCGGCGCCGACGAAGAACGCGTTGGCGAGCAGCAGCACTACCAGCCAGAAAATTCCCATGGCGGCCATCAGAGCGCACCGCCCGCGGTGCCGGCCTCAGGCAGCACCGCACCGGTTGCCGGACTCGGGATGAAACGGACGCGGTCCACCCGCCGTCCGTCCAGCCGCTCGACTTCCAGCGTGCCGCCCTCCACGGCCACGGTGTCCCCCACCACCGCAATCCTGCCCAGCTGCGCCATGATGAAGCCGCCGACCGTTTCGTAGCTGGCCCCGTCGGGCACGGTCAGCTGCGGGATTTGCTCGCTGACCTCGTCCGGACGCATCAGGCCGGGGAAATACCAGTTTCCGGCGGCGCTCTGCAGCACGCCGGGCTTCACCCGGTCGTGCTCGTCGGCGACTTCGCCCACGATCTCTTCCACCAGGTCCTCCAGCGTGACCACGCCGGCGGTGCCGCCGTACTCGTCGAGCACCACGGCGAACTGTAGGTTTGCAGCCCTCAGCTCCGACAGCAGCGAATCCAGGTGCACCGTCTCGGGCACCCGCAGCACGTCGGCCATGATGGCGCCCACGGGCAGGTGCGGACGCTTCTTGCGCGGCACCCCGATCGCCTTCTTGATGTGCGCGACGCCGCGGACGTCGTCCGGGGAATCGCCGAGCACCGGGAACCGGGAGTAGCCGGTGCGGCGGGCCGCGGCGATGAGGTCGGCAACGGTCTGGTCTGCGTCGATGAACTCCACCCGGATGCGCGGCGTCATCACGTCGGCCGCGGTCCTGCCGGAGAAAGACAAGGTCTTGGCGAGGAAGTTCGCGGTCCCGGCATCCAGGGTGCCCATTTCCGCGGAGCGGCGTACCAGCGATGCCAGCTCGGAGGGCGTGCGGGCGCCGGACAGCTCTTCTTTGGCCTCCAGCCCGAACAGGTGCAGCACCTTGTTGGCGAAGCCGTTGAGCAGCAGCACGAACGGCTTGAACACCGCGGTGAAGATCAGTTGCGGCCGGGCCACCAACTTGCCGACCGCCATGGGCAAGGCGATGGACGCGTTCTTCGGCACGAGTTCGCCCAGCAGCATGGACAGGAGGGTGGCGATCACCATGGCGATCACCGCGCCCACCGGCTGGATGACGGCCTCGGCCAGGCCCAGCGCGGTCAGCGGCGGACGCAGCAGCGAACTGATGGCCGGTTCCATCAGGAAACCGGTCAGCAGCGTGGTGAGGGTGATGCCGAGCTGGCAGCTGGAGAGTTGGGTGGAGAGGGACTTCAGGCATTTCATCAGCGGCACTGCACCGCGGTCGCCGTTGTCGATGGCGCGCTGCACGGTGGGCTGGTCAAGGGCCACCAGGGCGAATTCCACGGCGACAAAAAAGCCGGTGCCGAGGATCAGCAGCATGCCGGCGGTGATTTGGATCCATTCCATTTAGTGCGCCACCGCCCCAAACTTCAGGCGGTCGGAGGGAATCGGAGGGGGGTCGTCCGAGCCCGGACTAGGAGGCTCCTGACCGGCCGCGCGGGCGGCAAGTGTGTGACGGGCGCGTGCACGGGATTTGCCGGTGCTGGGTGACGCCTCGCACGCGGTGCCCTGTTGGGCTGCCTGTGCTCCCGCGGTCCGGCATGCTGCCTGCCCTGCGGGGTGCGTCACGGACCGGCTCCTAGAATAGCTGTCCATTATGGGCAATAGCGTAGCAGGCGGGGTTACGCCGGGGGCAGTCCCAGGCGGCCGTTCTGCCGCCGGCGTACCGGCGGCAGTCCTACCAGCTCTCCGGCAGCGGACGGCCTTCCTCGTAACCGGCGGCCGACTGCACGCCCACGATGGCGCGTTCGCGGAACTGCACCAGGTTCTGTGCGCCGGCGTAGGTCAGCGAGCTGCGCAGGCCGGCGGTGATCCCGTCCAGCAGGTCCTCGACGCCGGGGCGCAGCGGGTCCAGGTACATCTTGGAGGACGAAATGCCTTCTTCGAAGAGCGCCTTGCGGGCCCGCTCAAAGGCGTCCTCCCGCCGGGTCCGGTTTTGGACGGCGCGGGCCGACGCCATGCCAAAGCTTTCCTTGTACTTGCGGCCGTTGCTGTCCGTGAGCAGGTCTCCCGGGCTTTCGTGCGTTCCGGCGAACCAGGAACCGATCATCACCTGGCTGGCCCCGGCCGCCAGCGCCAGGGCGACATCCCGCGGATAGCGGACCCCGCCGTCGGCCCACACGTGGGCGCCGAGCTCCCGGGCCGCCTCCGCGCATTCCTGCACGGCGGAGAACTGCGGCCGGCCCACGGCCGTCATCATGCGGGTGGTGCACATGGCGCCGGGTCCCACGCCGACCTTGACGATGTCCGCGCCGGCTTCGACCAGGTCGCGCACGCCGTCGGCGCTGACCACGTTGCCGGCGACCACCGGAACCTGCGGGTCCAGGCTGCGGACCGCTTCGAGGGCGTCGAACATCTTGCGCTGGTGCCCGTGGGCTGTATCAACCACCAGGACGTCCACCCCGGCCTGCAGCAGCGCCTCGGCCTTGGCGCGGACGTCGCCATTGATCCCGACGGCGGCGGCTACCTTCAGGCGGCCCTGCGGATCCAGCGTGGGGGTGTAGATGGTCGAGCGGAGCGCGCCGGCACGGGTGAGCGCGCCGACCAGCACGCCGTCGTCGTCCACGACCGGCGCAAAGGACGCCGAGGCCGAGTCGAACAGGTCGAAGGCCTGCCGCAGCGCGGTGTCCGCCCCGGCGTCGAACATGGAGGCATCCAGCAGCAGCGGGTGGGCCGCCATCACCGACTCCAGCGACGAGTAGCGGTCCACGCCCTCACAGTCCTCGGCGCGCACCACGCCCACGCACTTGCCGGCGTCGTCCACCACCGCAACCGCGCCGTGCGCGCGTTTGTCCATCAGGTGCACGGCATCGATCACGGTGTTGCCCGCGGTCAGCTCCAACGGCGTTTCGAAAACGATGTGGCGGTCCTTGATCCACCCGGTGACCTCTGACAGCACGTTCAGCGGGACGTCCTGCGGCAGCACGGCCAGCCCGCCGCGCCTCGCCATCGTCTCCGCCATGCGGCGGCCGCTGACGGCGGTCATGTTCGCCACGACCAGGGGAATGGTGCTCCCGGTGCCGTCGCCGGCTGACAGGTCCACATCCAGCCTTGACGTGATATCCGAGCGCGAGGGCACCAGGAAAACGTCCGAGTAGGTCAGGTCGGTCATCGGCTCGTTGATCAGGCGCATGGCTGCTCTCTTTCCTCGTCGCCGTGCAGGCCGGGGCGGCCAGGTGGCGCGGTGGCCGGTCGGGTAGGTGGGGCTGCGGGCCAGGGGTCCGGATCCGTTGTGTCCGTGCGCTGCCGGGGCTGCGCACGGAGGGCGGTCCGGCCGCCTGCATATTTCCCGGCTCCCCTGAAAGTCTAGGGCCGCCCGGCCGCGGGACGAATCGGCACGAAGTTCCCCCGCTTAAACGCTAAAGATTAGCCTGCGTTGGGAAAGTGTCATTAGACTGGCAACTGGTCCAGATCTAGTGCGCGGCAGATGCGCACTCGCAATTCCGCTGCTGGCCGGCAGGTTCGGAAGGCAGCCAAGGGAAGCGCGTGATCTGCAGGGCAAGCGGCAATTCACGGAAGAGGCGTATCACAAGTGCCAGAGCATCCCAACCTTCGTCTACCCGAGGAATTCGGCGGTAACGAATGGCTCGTTGACGAGATCTACGAGCAGTACCTCCAAGACAAGAATTCCGTGGACAAGAAATGGTGGAGCATCTTCGAGGCGGCCAACGGCGGCGACGGCAGCCCGAAAGACACTGCAGCTTCCCCGGCGGGCGCCACCGCGCCTTCCCGCCCCGCCGCGGCTAATACCGCGCCCCAGGCCTCGGGCGAGAGCACGGCCACGGAGCAGGCCGGAACCAAGCCGATTCCCGCCGACAATGAGCCGGCCCCCAACACCTCCACCAACAGCTCCGCCGCCCCCGCCAAGCCGGCGGCGAAGGCCGAGCCGGCCGAGAAGGCCGAGGCGAAGCCTGCCCCGATCCCCGCCCAGTTGCCCAAATCCGCGCCCAGCGCACTGGCCGAAGAAGACACCGTCTCCGTGCTGCGCGGCCCGGCCAAGGCCATTGCCACCAACATGGACGCCAGCCTGAGCGTGCCAACCGCGACGACGGTGCGCGCGGTTCCCGCCAAGCTGCTGATCGACAACCGCCTGGTGATCAATTCCAACCTGGCCCGCGCCCGCGGCGGCAAGGTCTCCTTCACCCACCTCATCGGCTACGCCGTGGTCAAGGCGCTGGGCCAGTTCCCCAGCCAGAACGTCCACTACGCCGAAATCGACGGCAAGCCCGCCGCTGTCCAGCCGGCCCACGTCAACTTCGGCATCGCGATCGACATGCCCAAGCCGGACGGAACCCGCCTGCTGGTGGTGCCGAACATCAAGCGCGCCGAAACCATGAACTTCTCCGAGTTCTGGCACACCTACGAGGACCTGATCAAGCGGGCCCGCGCCGGGAAGCTCACCGCCGACGACTACGCCGGCACCACGGTTTCGCTGACCAACCCGGGCGGCATCGGCACGGTGCACTCCGTCCCCCGGCTGTCCAAGGGCCAGGCCACCATCGTGGGCGTCGGTGCCCTCGAGTACCCCGCCGAGTTCCGCGGCGCCAGCGAACGGACGATCGCCGCGCAGGGCGTCGGCAAGATCATCACGCTCACCTCTACCTACGACCACCGGGTCATCCAGGGCGCCGGCTCGGGCGAGTTCCTGCGCCTGATCGAATCGCTGTTGCTGGGCGAACAGGGCTTCTACGACGAGATCTTCGAAGCGCTGCGCATCCCGTACGAGCCGGTCCGCTGGCGCCCGGACAACCAGGTGGACGTCGACCTGCAGGTCAACAAGGTGGCCCGCATCCAGCAACTGGTGCACGCCTACCGCGTCCGCGGCCACCTGATGGCGGACACCAACCCGCTGGAGTACGTCCAGCGCAAGCACCCGGACCTGGACATCAACACGTACGGGCTGACCCTCTGGGACCTGGACCGCGAATGGGTCACCGGCGGATTCGGCGGCAAGGACCGCCTGAAGCTGCGCGACATCCTGGGAGTGCTGCGTGATGCCTACTGCCGCACCACCGGCATCGAATACATGCACATCCAGAACCCGGCCGAGCGGGAGTGGTTCCAGAACGAACTGGAACGCGAGTACGCCAAGCCCAGCCGCGAGGAGCAGTTGCGCATCCTGGGCAAGCTCAACGCCGCCGAGGCGTTCGAGACCTTCCTGCAGACCAAGTTCGTGGGCCAGAAACGCTTCTCGCTGGAAGGCGGGGAATCCCTGATCCCGCTGCTTGATGCCGTGATCTCCGACGCCGCCGACGACGGCCTGGACGAAGTGGCCATCGGCATGGCCCACCGCGGCCGGCTGAACGTGCTCACCAACATCGCCGGCAAGACCTACGCACAGGTCTTCCGCGAGTTCGAGGGCACCCAGGACCCCCGCAGCGTCCAAGGCTCCGGCGACGTGAAGTACCACCTGGGCACGGAAGGGAAGTTCACCTCCGACAACGGCAACGAGACCAAGGTCTACCTGGCCGCCAACCCTTCCCACCTGGAGGCCGTCGACCCGGTGCTCGAGGGCATCGCCCGCGCCAAGCAGGACCGGCTGGACAAGGGCGACGAGTTCCCGGTGCTGCCGATCATCATCCACGGCGACGCGGCCTTCGCCGGCCAGGGCGTAGTGGCCGAGACCCTGAACCTGTCGCAGCTGCGCGGCTACCGCACCGGCGGCACCGTGCACATCGTGGTCAACAACCAGGTCGGTTTCACCACGTCGCCGCACGCCTCGCGGTCCTCGGTGTACTCCACCGACGTGGCAAAGATGATCCAGGCCCCGGTCTTCCACGTGAACGGCGACGACCCCGAGGCCGTGGTCCGCGTGGGGCAGCTGGCCTACGAGTACCGCCAGCGCTTCCACAAGGACGTCGTCATCGACATGGTCTGCTACCGCCGTCGCGGACACAACGAGGGCGACGATCCCTCGATGACGCAGCCGATGATGTACAACCTCATCGAAGCCAAGCGCTCCACCCGCAAGCTGTACACGGAGGCCTTGGTGGGCCGCGGCGACATCACCCAGGACGAAGCCGACCAGGCCCTGCGCGACTACCAGGAACGGCTGGAGCGCGTCTTCGCCGAGACGCATGCGGCGCAGACCTCGCCGATCCCGGTCATCACCAAGGACTCCGCCGCCGTGTCCGACCTGGAGCGCCCGCTCTCCCAGCAGACCGAGGACAGGGCCGATGTGCCCGCCGGCACCGCCGTGTCCGCCGAGATGATGGCCCGGATCGGCAAGGCCCACGTGGAAGTACCGGAGGGCTTCTCCGTCCACCCGAAACTGAAGGCGCTGCTGGAGCGCCGCGAGCAGATGTCCCGCGAGGGCAACATCGACTGGGGCTTCGGCGAACTCGCGGCCTTCGGCTCGCTGCTGATGGAAGGGGTGCCGGTACGCCTTGCCGGCCAGGACTCCCGCCGCGGCACCTTCGTGCAGCGTCACGCGGTCTTCCACGACCGCGTCACCGGCGAAGAGTGGGCGCCGCTGAGCCACCTGTCCGACGACCAGGCCAAGCTGTGGATCTACGATTCGCTGCTGTCCGAGTACGCGGCCATGGGCTTCGAATACGGCTACTCGGTCGAGCGCCCGGACGCACTGGTGCTGTGGGAGGCCCAGTTCGGCGACTTCGTCAACGGTGCCCAGACGGTGATCGACGAGTTCCTCTCCTCGGCCGAGCAGAAGTGGGGCCAGCGGTCGTCGCTGGTGCTGCTGCTGCCGCACGGCTATGAAGGCCAGGGCCCGGACCACTCGTCGGCCCGGATCGAGCGTTTCCTGCAGATGTGCGCCGAGGACAACATGATTGTAGCCAACCCGACCACCCCGGCCTCGCACTTCCACCTGCTGCGCCGCCAGGCCTACAACCGTCCGCGCAAGCCGCTGATCATCTTCACCCCGAAGCAGCTGTTGCGGCTGAAGGCTGCCGCGGCCAAGGTGGAGGACTTCACCAGCGGCACGTTCCAGCCGGTCATCGGCGACGTTCAGGACCTCAACGGCCAGGACGTCGACCGTGTGGTGCTGGTCTCCGGCCGGCTCTACTACGACCTGCTGGCCGCGCGCCAGAAGAACTCCGACACCAAGACGGCGCTCGTCCGGGTGGAACAGCTCTACCCGCTGCCGGTTGACGAGATCAAGGCGGAACTGGCCAAGTACCCGAACGCGGAAATCGTCTGGGCACAGGACGAACCGGCCAACCAGGGCCCGTGGCCCTTCATGGGCCTGTACCTGCCCGACGCCCTGGACCGTCAGCTCCGCCTGGTTTCCCGCCCGGCCTCCGCTGCCACCTCCACCGGCTCGGCCAAGCGCCACGCCGCGGAGCAGGATGTCCTGGTCAAGAAGGCCTTTGAACGCCGCTAAGTAAGATGGCGGGCGGGGTGCCGCAGGGCGCCCCGCCCACTTTCGTTTAAGCCCGCTTCCCATCCGTCGAACCAGAAAGCTACCCGTGGAGCAACGCAGAATCAGGATCGCCGCCGTGGGTGATCAACTGCTGGCCGGAGTGGGCGACCCGCGCGCCCTCGGCTGGCTCGGCCGCACCTTGGCCCGGACCAACCCGGACCCAGCCACCCTGGAATCCTTCGTACTGGCCTCACCCAACGAAGGAACGGAGGAACTGGCCGGCCGCTGGCTGCAGGAAGCCGGACGGCGTTTCGATGACGGCTTCGAAAACCGGCTCGTCATCGGGCTGTCCGGCCGCGATCTCGAGCTCGGACTGTCCACGGCGCGCAGCCGGCTCAACCTGGCGAACATCCTCGACGGAGCGGCGCAGCTGAGCGTCAAGGTCTTCGTCGTCGGCCCGCCGCCGGGACTGGACCCGGACCGCAACATCCAACTGGCCGAGCTGTCCACCGCCTTCGGCGATGTCACCACCCGGCGCAAGCACGTCTTCGTCGACACGTTCACGCCGCTGTTGAACCACGAGCAGTGGCGCACCGACCTGGCCAGCAACGGAGGGGGCCCCGGCCAAGCGGGCTACGGGCTGCTGGCCTGGCTGGTGCTGCACCGCGGGTGGTACCCGTGGCTGGACCTCCCCGAGCCTTTCTGAGCGGGCGCGCAGGACAAGGGCCTGCCGCGCAGGCCCTCAACACCGCCTCGGCGGGACCGGAAAACGCTCCGGTCCCGCCGTTCCGCTTTAAGGACGCGGTTCCAGCCCTTGCGGTCGCGGCAGTCGCGATATATCGTGTCCTGCATCACAAGATATATCGCGTTAAGAGCGGTTTATCGCCAGAGGCAGGACAGGCCATGAACGATACGTGGAGCATCGACGGCCCCCGGACGATCGACGTCGACGATGTCCGTTCGCTGCGGGCATCCATCGTGAAGGGGCGGCTGGACATCATCGTCCATGAGGAGCCGACGGTCCGCGTGGAGGTCTCCGAGGTCTCCGGATCACCCCTGGAGATGACCCTGCGCAACGGCACGCTGGAGATCAGCCACGGCAAGGCCGGCGACGGCCCGCTGGGTTTCCTCGCCCGCCGCGTCAACCTGGTGCTTCCCGGAGCCCGGGACGAAGCGGTGATCAGTATTGGCGTTCCCCGGGATCTGCCCGTCAAGGCCGCCACCGTCAGTGGCGACGGCCTGGTGTGTGGCACCGCGGCCGGGGCGGATGTCAGCACGGTCACCGGATCCATGATGGCGGACGACACCGCCGGCATGCTCACCGTCAATACGGTCAGCGGCGAAATCATCGTCCGCGAGCACAGCGGGAATCTGGTGGCCAAGAGCGTCTCCGGCGAAATCACCGCCTCGGGCTTCCTGGGCCATATCCGCGCCAGCACGGTCAGCGGCGACCTGGGTTTCGATTTGCACGGCGCCCCGGAGGACTTGGCCGTCAATTCCGTCTCCGGCGACGTTACCGTGCGCGTACCGGAGGAATGCGGGGTGGAGGTGGCTGCTTCGTCGGCCACCGGCAGCATCACGGTGAACGACCAGAAGTTTTTCGGCCTCTCCGAGAAGGTGAAAACCCGGATCGGGCCCGAAGGACCCGGGCTCACTATCCGCTCCACCACCGTTTCGGGCACCTTGGCTGTCTTCCACCGGGACATCGCCGGAAGCCAGGTCGGCTGATGACTCCGGTCTTCGCGCACGGCGCCTTGCGGCTCTACCTGCTCGCGCTGGTGGCGGAGGGCGACAAGCATGGTTATGACATCATCCGTGCCCTCAGCGACCGGTTCGGCGGCACCTACTCCCCCAGCGCGGGCACCGTCTACCCCAGGCTGGCCAAACTTGAGGAGGAAGGGCTGGTGATCACCTCCTCCGATGGCCGGCGCACGGTGTACAGCATCACCGACGCCGGGCGGGCGGAGCTGGCTGCCCGCCGGGAAGAGCTGGCCGGAGTCGAAGCCGACATCTCGGCCTCGGTGCGGCGGCTCGCGGACGAACTGCGGGAGGAACTGCGCAGTTCGATGAAGGGGCTGCGGGCCGACCTTGCCGCCTCGGCCGAGGCCGCCCGCACCAACGCCCGGAACTCGCCGCGGGCGGCCGAGGCCGCCGGGCAGCGCACGGTGAAGGAACTGGAACACCTGCTCAACGATTTCCGCGACGACGTGAGGGTGCACTTGCGCCGGCGGACCGCGGCCGGCACCGTGGACGAAGTCGCCGTGCAAACCATCAGGACCGTGCTGGAGCAGGCCAAGGCCTCCATCACGGCGGCCCTGCGCTGACCGCTCCGGACCCTCCGCCGGTTAGGAGGTGGGGCAGGCATATGACAGACTGGTGCGCAGTTCTTTTTCGTCCAGCAAAGGAGGCAGCCCATGAGCAAGCGAGCACGCAAGCGCCGCGACCGTAAGCGCGGCGGCGCAAACCACGGCAAGCGCCCCAACACCTAAGCAGTCGCCAACAGCCCGCGCGGCTGAGGCTGCTGAGACAAGAACCCCCGCACCCGGTTTGGGCGGCGGGGGTTCTTTCGTTGTTCCCTGCGCGTTCCCTGCAGCCAGGACGCGGCAGGCCCGTTACACGGTGTCGGTTTCCCTGATGTGGCTGATCCTGTCCAGAATCCGTTCCTTCAGCGTCTGAGGTGCGTGCTCCTGGCAGGAGCGCTTCACCACCGAGCGGATCAGGCACTCCAGGTTGTGTTCTTCGGCGCATTCGGGACAGCTGTCCAGATGCGCCTTGATCTCCGCTAGGTCATCGCGGGAGAGTGCGCCGTCGACGTACTCGTAGATCCGCTGCATCCGGTCGTCTTCGCAGTCGCCCAGTCCGTGGCAGTCGCTCATGTGCCGTTCTCCTGTTGTGTCCCCACCGCCGCCGCGGCGTTTTTCTTGTCCTTGGTGCCTGACATGCCACGTTCGTGCGCATAATCTGCGAGCAGTTCGCGCAGCAATTTGCGTCCCCGGTGCAGGCGGGACATCACGGTGCCGATGGGGGTGTTCATGATTTCCGATATTTCCTTGTACGCGAAGCCCTCCACGTCCGAAAAGTAGACGGCCAGCCGGAATTCCTCCGGGATCGCCTGAAGGGCGTTCTTCACGTCCGAGTCCGGCAGGTGGTCCAGCGCCTCCGCTTCCGCCGAGCGGAGCCCGGAGGAGGTGTGCGCGGCAGCCTGGAACATCTGCCAGTCCTCGACCTGGTCCGTGTTGGACTGCTGCGGCTCGCGCTGCCGCTTCCGGTAGAGGTTGATGTACGTATTGGTCAGGATCCGGTAGAGCCAGGCCTTGAGATTGGTGCCCGGCTTGTACTGGTGGAAGGCCGAAAACGCCTTGGTGTAGGCCTCCTGCACCAGGTCCTCGGCGTCGCTGGGATTGCGTGCCATCCGCATCGCCGCCGAATAGAGCTGGTCCACATACTGCATGGCGTCGCGTTCGAACCGGGCACGGCGCTGGTCGGCGGTTTCCGTCTGGACGTCGACCTGATCCGGCTCCCCCGCCGTGGCGGGGATGGCGCGGTCCTGGGTGGCGTCCGAATTCTCAGTCGTCATTGGCTCCCAGTCTACGCTGGGCTGCCCTGACGCCGGGGCGGACGCAGCGCCGGCAACCGGGCCTGCGCGGCCCCGTTCGGCAAGCGCTGTAGGCACAGGATCTCCCTCCGTTTCGACACCTTGCCGGCCGGAGACAACGCACCGGCCTTCCTCTCATGGCTAACCGCCGACGAGCCGCAACTATTCCCCGCCGGCCGCGGTAAACGGCCCCGCAAGGTGTGCGGTGCCAACAAAAGTGCCAGACTAGTGTCCAGTGCCACCTTCCCGGGGCCTGGCTCCGGGAAAGGCGCAGATCCTTCGACGCACGCTGACAGCCAGGAGGCTTCCATGTCAATCGTCCGCCTTGCCGCCCGCCCGCTGCTGGCCACAAGCTTTGTAGCTACCGGAATAGACCGTCTGCGCCACACCGACGAAACCGCGGTGTCCCTGCGGCCGCTGGTCCAGCAGACAGAATCCGTCCTTCCCGCGGCTGGCGCCCTGGCCGGGCAGGAGAAGCTGATGGCCCGCGCTATCGGCGCGGCCCAGGTGGGAGCAGGTGTGCTCTTGGGCATGGGCAAGTTCTCGCGGCTCGCGGCTGCCGTACTGGCCGGCACCACAGCCCTCAATACCGTGGTGGATTACCGCGCCGCCGATTCCGCAACTCCGGAAGCCAGGCGCACCCGCCGCAACCACCTCTTGAAGAATCTGTCCTTGATCGGTGCGGTCCTGCTCGCCGCTGTGGATACCAATGGCCGGCCCGGCCTGGTGTGGCGGGCCGAGCACCTTGCCGCTGACGCCCGGCGCAACGTCCGCTCCATCGGCAAAGACGCCCGCCGCAATGCCGGTTCGATCGGCCATGACGCCCGGAAGCAGCTGAAGAAGGCCGAGCGCGCGGTGCGCGAAGCCACGGCGGACGTGGTGGCATCCTGAACGCAATGCCCCACGCTGCCAACCACTGGCCCGCCCCCTTCGCGGAGCGGCCGATCGATGCAACAGTAGAAGTCCCCGCCTCCAAGTCCCTCACCAACCGTTACCTGGTGCTCGCCGCGCTGGCCGACGGCCCCTCCCGGCTGCGCTCCCCGCTGCACTCGCGGGACACCGTTCTGATGGTGGAGGCGCTGCGGTCCCTGGGAGCCGGCATCACCGAGACCGAGGGCGACGGCCGGTTCGGCCCGGACCTTTTGGTGGAACCGATCGACCCGGCGCGCCCGCTGGGCGCTGCCCGCATCGACTGCGGACTGGCAGGCACGGTCATGCGGTTCGTGCCGCCGCTGGCGGCGCTGTGCAGCGGCGCCGTGGAGTTCGACGGCGACCCGGCGGCGCGGCGCCGGCCCATGTCCCCCACCATCGACGCACTGCGCCGGCTGGGCGTGGACGTGGACGACCGCGGGCTCGGCAGCCTGCCGTTCCGCGTCACCGGCGCGGGTGAAGTGGCCGGAGGCCACCTGGCGATCGATGCCAGCGCCTCCTCGCAGTTCGTTTCCGCCCTCCTGCTGGTCGGTCCCCGTTTCCGCGACGGACTGCACCTCGAGCACACCGGCGACCGCGTGCCGAGCCTGGATCACATCTCCATGACGGTGCGGCTGCTGCGGGACCTGGGCGTGCGCGTCGACGACTCCACCCCCAACCACTGGGTCGTCTCCCCGGGCCCGATCCGTGCCTTCGACACCCGGATCGAGCAGGATCTTTCCAACGCCGGCCCGTTCCTGGCCGCCGCCCTGGCCACCCGCGGCCGAGTCAGGATCCCCAACTGGCCCACTGCCACCACCCAGGTGGGCGACGCCTGGCGGGACATCCTGCCGCGGCTGGGCGCCACGGTCACGCTGGAGGGCAGCACCCTGACCGTCACCGGCGGCGCCTCGATCACCGGTGCCGACCTCGCCGACACCAGCGAGCTGGCGCCGACCGCGGCGGCGCTGTGCGCGTTGGCCGACGGCGAGTCCCGCCTGAGCGGCATTGCCCACCTGCGCGGCCATGAGACGGACCGCTTGGCGGCCCTGGTGGCGGAAATCAACCGGCTGGGCGGCGACGCCGAGGAAACGGAAGACGGTTTGCTCATCCGGCCCAAGCCGCTGCACGGCGGCCTGTTCCATTCCTACGAGGACCACCGCATGGCGACCGCCGGCGCCATCCTCGGATTGGCCGTGCGCGGCGTGGAGGTCGAGGACATCGGCACCACGGCGAAGACGATGCCCGAGTTCCCGCAGCTGTGGCAGGACATGTTCACCGTTGCCCCGGCCGCCTCGGCCAGCGAGGGCTGACGGTGTCGCGCAGCACCGGCAGCTGGGACGAATCGGATGTGCGCATCCGCCCGAACAAGCGCGGTTCCCGTCCGCGCACCAAGGACCGCCCGGCCCACGAGGATGCGGAGCTCGGGCGGATCGTCACCGTCGACCGCGGCCGCTACACCGCCGTCGTCGATGAAGACACTCCCCGCGAACGCACCGTCGTCGCAGCCCGGGCCCGCGAACTCCGCCGCACCCCCGTGGTCACGGGAGACTTCGTGGCACTGGTCGGTGATGTCTCCGGCGAACCCGACAGCCTCGCCCGGCTGGTCCGGGTGGAGGAACGGCGCACCCTGCTGCGCCGCAGCGCGGACGACACCGACCCGGTTGAACGCGCGGTGGTGGCCAATGCCGACCAGCTGGTCATCGTGGTGGCGGCGGCGAACCCCGAACCCCGCACCGGCTTCATCGACCGGGCGCTGGTGGCCGCGTACGACGCCGGGATCCGCCCGCTGCTGTGCGTCACCAAGGCCGACCTGAAGGACCCCGCCGAGCTGCTGTCCAATTACGAGCACCTGGAACTGCCGGTGATCGTCAGCCGCACCGCCGCCGCCGACGCCCTCGGTGTGGACACCCGCTCCGACGAGGGCCTGTCCGCGCGGCTCGATACCGAGGCCGTGGCCGCGCTGCGCGGTTATCTCGACGGCAAGGTCACCGTCACCCTCGGCCACTCGGGCGTCGGCAAGTCCACCATGGTCAATGCGCTCACCGGGGCCCAGCGCGCCACCGGCGGAGTCAACGCCGTCACCGGGCGCGGCCGGCACACGTCGTCGTCTGCCCTGGCGCTGAAGGTCCAGGACTCGCCCGCCGGCACCTGGATCATCGACACCCCGGGCATCCGTTCCTTCGGTCTGGCCTATGTGGACCCCGACCGGATCTTGTCCGCCTTCCCCGACCTGGAGCCCGGCACCGCCGACTGTCCGCGCGGCTGCAAGCACGACGCCGCCGCCGTGGGCTGCGGGCTGGACCCCTACGTCGCTGACGGCGGGGCCGGCGACGCCGGGGCGGCGAGGCTTGCGTCGCTGCGCCGCCTGCTGGGCGCCGAAGAGCGCCCCGAGGCCAAAGAACTCGGCACCGTCTAAGGGCCGCCGGCCGGGCTGCAGCTCCGCCTCCCGCGTCCGCACTTCACTTACCGATAGGTTGAAACCTATGACCCACGCTTCGCAAAGCTACAACGACGACCTGCGCCTGGCCCATGTGATGGCCGACTCCGTCGACGCGCAGACCATGGCCCGCTTCAAGGCACTCGACCTGAAGGTGGAGACCAAGCCGGACCTGACGCCGGTCACGGACGCCGACCGTGCCGCCGAAGAGGCAATCCGCGGGCAACTCTCCCGCTCCCGCCCGCGCGACGCCGTGCTCGGCGAAGAATTCGGCAGCAGCGGCCACGGCGCCCGCCGCTGGATCATCGACCCGATTGACGGCACCAAGAACTTTGTCCGGGGCGTACCGGTCTGGGCCACCCTGATCGCGTTGGTGGACGAGGGGCAGCCGGTGGTCGGGCTGGTCAGCGCGCCCGCACTGGGCAAGCGCTGGTGGGCCGCCAAGGGAACCGGCGCCTACACGGGACGTTCGCTGGCCACCGCGACCCGGCTCCAGGTCTCCGCCGTGGACCGGCTGGAGAACGCGTCGCTGTCCTACTCCAGCCTGGGCGGCTGGAAGGAACGCGGGAACCTGGACGACTTCCTTGGCCTGACCGAATCCGTCTGGCGCACGCGGGCCTTCGGCGATTTCTGGTCCTACTGCCTGGTGGCCGAGGGCGCCGTGGACATCGCCTGCGAACCGGAACTGAACCTCTACGACATGGCCGCCCTGGTGCCGATCGTGACCGAAGCCGGCGGGCGGTTCAGCTCGCTGGAGGGCGAAGACGGCCCGTTCGGCGGCAACGCGCTGGCCACCAACGGCCTGCTCCACGTCGAGGCCCTGCACCGCCTGAACCCCGAACTGCGCGGACAGCGCCCCGCCGGGTCAGCCGCGGCAGCGTACGACGACGAAGCGGCCGGCAGCATCGAGGCCGCCGGCGAGGGCCGGTAGCACGCCGCCGCACCAGGAGCACCACCGTGGCACACAGCGGCCCCCGGATGGACGATGAGCGGCGGCGCGCCTACGCCGACACCTTCCAGCAGGGCGGCGAACACTACGACCGCATCCGTCCCGGCTACCCCGACGACGCCGTCGACTGGCTGCTGCCGGCCGGCGCACGGGATGCCGCCGACGTGGGAGCCGGCACCGGAAAGTACACCGCCGCCCTGGCCGCACGCGGGCTGCGGGTGGTTGCGGTGGATCCCTCGGCCGACATGCTCGCGCAGCTGCAGCGGAATCTTCCGGGCGTGGCCGCCGTGGCGGGCACCGCCGAAGACACCGGCCTCCCCGACGCCGGCATGGACGTGGTCACCGTGGCGCAGGCCTGGCACTGGACCGATCCGCTGCGGGCGAGCACCGAAGCCGCCCGCATCCTCAAGCCCGGCGGGACCCTGGGCCTGGTGTGGAACCAGTTGGATACCGGCGTGCCGTGGGTGCACCGCCTCTCGCGCATCATGCATGCCGGCGACGTGCTCAAGCCCGGTTTCCGCCCCCGCGTCGGCCCGGAGTTCGGCCCGCCGGAAGGGCACGAGACCCGGTGGCGGGACCGGCTCAGCACCGGCGACGTGATGGAGCTGGTCAAAACCCGCAGCTACTACCTGCGCGCGACGGAGGCCACCCGGGCGAAAGTCCTGGGCAACCTCGACTGGTACCTGCACGACCATCTGGGCCACTCCCCCGGGGCCATGATCGACCTGCCCTACCTGACCCACAGCTGGCGGGCCAGGAAGATCTGACCCCGGTCCCCGGACATTTTCCTCCTCCGCTTGTTTTGAGGCTGGCCGTCCTGCAAAATTTAGGCATGCCGAAACTTTGCGCGAGGGGGTTCCTGCTGGCCGTTGCCATCGTGCTGGCGGCGACCGGCTGTGCGGCGCCGCCGCAGTCCGCCGCCGCGTCGGAGCGGCCGCTGGTGCTGACCACGTTCACCGTGCTGGCCGACATGGCCGACACGATCGGCGGCGGCCACGTGGAGGTCGCGTCCATCACCAAGGTCGGCGCGGAGATCCACGGCTACCAGCCCACGCCGTCGGACCTGGTGCGGGCGCAGGACGCGGACCTCATCCTGGACAACGGGCTGGGCCTCGAACGCTGGTTCGCACGCTTCCTGAATGCCGTCCCGGCCCCGCACGTGGTCCTCAGCGACGGCGTGGAGCCGGTGGGCATCACCGCCGGGAATTATGCCGGGAAGCCGAACCCGCACGCGTGGATGTCCCCGAAGGCGGCGAAGGTCTATGTGGACAACATCGTGGACGCCTTCAGCCGGCTGCTGCCCGCACACGCCGCCGACTTTCGCCGCAACGGCGCGGAATACCACCGGGAGCTGGACGTGCTGATGGCCGGCCTGGAGTCGGCCTTCGCCGATCCGTCGGCCGTTCCGGCTTTGGTCAGCTGTGAAGGCGCCTTCTCCTACCTGGCCCGCGACGCCGGGTTGCGTGAGGCCTATCTCTGGCCGGTGAACTCCGATGCCGAGGGCACACCCCGGCAAATCAGGGACGTGATCGGCCAGGTCTCCGAGCACCGGATCCCGGCGGTGTTCTGCGAATCGACCGTCAACCCGGAATCGATGCAGCAGGTCGCCGCCGCCACCGGCGCCCGCCTCATCACGCCGCTGTACGTGGACTCCCTCTCGGGACCGGACGGCCCGGTGCCCACCCACCTGGAGCTGATCCGGCACGACATCTCCCTGATCAAGGAAGGACTGGCCCCGTGAGCACCCCCGACCTCCCGCCCGGCGCCGCCGCCATCTCCGTGCTCGGCCTCACCGTGGCCTACAACGACGTCGTCGCCCTGGACCGCGTTTCCGCCACGGTGGCACCGGGAACCATCTGCGGCCTGATCGGGGTCAACGGCTCCGGGAAGTCCACCCTGTTCAAGTCGCTGATGGGACTCGTCCACCCGGCGTCGGGCACGGTGGAACTGTTTGGGCTGTCGCCCCGGCAGTCGAGGAAGCTGAACCTGGCCAGTTACGTGCCGCAGTCCGAAGACGTCGACTGGACTTTTCCGGTCTCCGTGCGCGACGTCGTGATGATGGGCCGCTACGGTCGGCTCGGACCCATGCGCCGCCCCCGCCGCCGGGACCGCGAGGCGGTCGACGCAGCCCTGGAACGCACCGGCCTGAGCCACCTGCAGCACCGGCAGATCGGCGAACTCTCCGGCGGCCAGCGCAAGCGCGCCTTCGTGGCCCGCGGCATAGCCCAGCACGCCGGCCTGCTGCTGCTCGATGAGCCCTTCGCCGGGGTGGACAAGGCCTCCGAGGCGGTCCTGATCGCCCTGCTGAAGGAACTGCGCGACGAGGGCAGGACGATCCTGATCTCCACCCACGACCTGGCCGGCATCCCGCAGCTGTGCGACGAGGCCATCCTGCTGCACCAGAAAATACTCGCGCACGGCCGGCCCGCAGACGTGCTCACCAACGAAAACCTGGCCCTGGCCTTCGGCTCCGCGCTGGCCGGTCCGGGGGAAGGAACACGCAGTGGAGCTGTTTAACTGGCTGCTGGAACCCCTGCAGTACGGGTTCCTCACCCGCGCCCTGGTGGTAACGCTGGCCGCCTCCGTCGTGTCGGCTGTGCTGTCCTGCTGGCTGATCCTGATGGGTTGGTCTCTGATGGGCGACGCGGTCTCCCACGCCGTGCTCCCCGGCGTCGCGCTGGCATACATCGTCGGGGTGCCGTTCTCGCTGGGCGCCTTCATCTTCGGCGCCGCGGCGGTGGCGCTGATCGGCGGCGTGCGATCCTCCACCCGCCTGAAGGGCGACACCGTGATCGGCGTGGTGTTCACGGCGTTCTTCGCGGCCGGACTGGCCATCATTTCCAAGACGCCCAGCCAGACCGACCTGCAGCACATCCTCTTCGGCAACGTGCTGGGCGTCAGCGACGGCGAACTGCTGCAGGTGCTCATCCTCGGCGCCGTGGCGCTGTGCGTGCTGCTGTTCAAGCGCCGCGACCTGACGCTGTTCGCCTTCGACCGCATCCATGCCCACGCCATCGGGCTCAGCACCCGCTGGCTGTCGGTGCTGCTGCTCGGGCTGCTGGCGATCACCGTCGTCGTCGGGCTGCAGGCGGTCGGCATCGTGCTGGTGGTGGCCATGCTCATCACGCCGGGGGCGACCGCGTTCCTGCTGACCCGCAGGTTCGATGCCATGCTGGCGATCGCCGCCTCCGTCACCGCCGCCGCCGCGGTCGCCGGCATCTACGCCAGCTACTACCTGGACGTCGCCACCGGCGCGGCGGTGGTCCTGGCCCAGGCCCTGGTCTTCCTCGTGGTCTACCTGGGCGCGCCGCGGACCGGGGTAATCTGGCAGTTGGCCCGGCGCCGCACGGGGCGGGGCTCCCCCGCGCAGCCCGGCTCCGCCGCCGCCAACCTGCCGTCCTGACACGTTCGACGAGAGAGTGAGACGCATGCCCCCGGCCAGGAAAACCGCGCTGAGCAGCGGCTCATCCAGCGTGCAGGACTACGTCAAGGTCATCTACGCCTTCACCGAGTGGCAGGACAAGCCCATCACCTCCTCGCAGCTGGCCGGCCGGCTCGGGGTGGCCAATTCCTCGGTCTCCGAGATGGTGCGCAAGCTGGTGGAACTGCAGCTGGTGGACCACCGGCCGTACAGCGCCATCGAACTGACCGACGCCGGCCGCCGGCTGGCCCTGACCATGGTCCGCCGGCACCGGGTCCTGGAGACCTTCCTGGTGCAGGAACTCGGCTATGCCTGGGACGAAGTCCACGACGAAGCCGAGCTGCTCGAACACACCGTCTCCGACATGTTCATCGACCGGATGGCGGCCAAGCTGGGCCACCCGCAGCGCGATCCGCACGGCGACCCCATCCCGGCGGCGGACGGCACCGTCCACGTCCCCAGCGCGGTGCAGCTGGAAGAACTCGACGGCGGACACACCGGCCGGATCACCCGGATCAGCGACGCCGATGCCGACCTCCTGCGCTTCTTCAGCGCCGAGCGGATCGGACTCGACGACCGGGTGGAAGTGGTCGGCCGGCGCCCCTTCGGCGGTGCGCTGGTGGTCCGGTTCGGCCCGGACGGGGCGGGCCGGGAGCTGGACCTGGGCGACCAGGCGGCCGCCGCCCTGTGGGTGCACGGCGATCCGCACCCCGGCTGCCGGCTCGCTTCGTGAGCACGACGCCGCGCGGGCGGCTTCGCATCGCGGCGGCGCCGTCCGCGCTGCCGGGCCCGGGCGCCTGGGTCGCCGTCGCCGTCGGCGGCTTCGCGGGCGCCGAGGCGCGCTACCTGCTGGGCGTCGCCTTCCCCGAAGACGGCTCCATCCCGTGGACCACGCTGGCCATCAACGTGGCCGGCAGCCTGCTGCTGGGCGTCCTCACGGCGCTCTGGACCGAACGTCCCGGCACCGCGTTCTGGCTCCGCGCCGCGCTGGGCCCGGGGCTGCTCGCCTCGTTCACGACGTTCTCCGCCGTTGCGCTGGCCGTCGACCAGTTGGCGGCGCAGGGCCGCCACGCCGACTGGCTGCTGTATCTGGGCCTGTCCCTGGCCGCGGGCCTGGCCGCCGCCGTCGCCGGGCTGCACGCCGGCCGCACGCTGGGCCGCCGGATCACCCGGGCGGCCGCCTCGTGACGGCGCTGCTCGTCGGGCTGTTCGGCGCCGCCGGAGCCCTGCTGCGCTTCGCCGCCGACACCTGGCTCGCCCGCCGGCAGGCAGCCCGCCGGCGGCCGGAGCAGCACTGGCCCTGGGCCACCCTGCTGGTCAATGTCACCGGGTCGTTCATCCTCGGGCTCGTCGCCGGCGGCGTGGTGGGCCAGGAGCCGGACCTGGCGGAAACGTGGCGCCTGGCCGAGCCTTGGCGACTGGCGCTGGCCAGCGGCCTGGCCGGCGGACTGACCACTTTCAGTTCCTTCACCGTCGCCACGGTTAAGCTGTGGGCAGAGCGACGGGCGGGCGCCGCCGTCGTCAATCTCGCGGCGAACCTGCTGCTGGGCACCGCCGCCGCGGCGCTCGGGCTCGCGGCAACTGGCCTGACCGTGCCACTGTCCTGAGCAATCCGTGCCCCTCGCCAGACGGCTGTCCGGCAGGGTTCGGGCGGTCCCGGCCGTGAGCATGACCGCCCGCAGATCGGCTAGGCTCGGCTTGTCTGAGCGTCGGCAGAAGAAAGGTGCCCCATGGCAACTCTGGGAATTGAGGAAGAATACCTGCTGCTGGATCCGGCCACCGGCTTACCCGCCCCGGTGGCGGACAGGGTCGCCGAAAACCTGGAAGGCTCGGTACAAGTAGCCAGGGATGAGATCCAGCGGGAGTTGCTCACTTGCCAGATTGAAACTGCCACCGCGGTCTGCTCCACGCTCACCGAGGCCGAGGAGTCGCTGCTCAACTTCCGCCGCGAGCTCGATACCGCCGCCCGCAAGACCGGCGTGCGCGCGGCGGCCACCGGCACGGCCCCGCGGATCCAGGACGACTACCCCGAGGTCACGGACAAGGAGCGCTACCACCAGCTCAAGGCCAGCGCGAAGGGCATCGTGGCCGACCAGTTCGTCAACGGCCAGCACGTGCATGTGTCCGTCCCCGACAAGGAGGCCGGGGTGCAGGCCTTGAACCGGATCAGGCCGTGGCTGCCGGCGGTGGTGGCGCTGGGCGCCAACTCACCGTACTGGCTGGACCGGGACAGCGGGTTCGGCAGCTGGCGGATCGTCCACTACCGCCGCTGGCCCATCCAGGGCTGCGCGCCGGTCTTCCGCGACGCGGCGGACTACGAGCGCCGGATCCAGCGCCTGGTCGACTCCGGCGTGGTCATCGACCGGGGTGTCATTACGTGGCTGGCACGGCTGTCCGACCGCTACCCCACCCTTGAAGTCCGTGCCGCCGACGTGCAACTCGAGGCCCAGGACTCCGTGCTGATCGCGGCGGTTGTCCGGGGACTGATCTCCACGGTGCTGACCGATGAGGCTTCCTCCCGGTCCTTCCTGCAGCCCGAGCCGGAGCTTCTGGACGCCGCCGTCTGGCAGGCCGGACGGCAGGGCCTGTCCGACCGGCTGGTGGATCCTGAGTCCGGCGTGCTGCTGCCGGCACGGGATGTGGTGGGCATGCTGCTGCGCTACATCCGGCCCGCACTCGAGGAAGAGGGCGACTCGGCGTGGGTGGATGCCAGCATCGAGCGGCTCTTCGCCACGGGCACCGGCGCCGACCGGCAGCGCAGGGCCATGGAATCCGGCGGGCTGCCGGCGCTGATGGATCTGTACGCCTCGTCCCTGACCGCGGAGCCATAGCCCGCGGCGCACTGGTCCTTTTAGGCGGGCGGCCGGCTGCCCGGCCCCGATCTGCCGTCCGCCGCAGCCGGCGGCGCGAGCAGGGGTGCCATGAGGTTCATGATCTTGGCCGAAGGCTCCACCCCATAATCCTTCCGCAGCCGGGAGCTGAAGGCCTCGAAGGCCCGCAGCGCCTGGGCATAATTGCCCTCGGCGATCTGCGCCTGGAGCAACAGCCGCTGCGCGCTTTCGCGCAGCGGCTCAATGGCGACGGCGATTCCCGCTGCGTCCGTCGCCCGGTCGATCTCACCGCGCTCCAGATACTGGCCGGCGAGGCGTTCCAGGGCCTTCAGCCTCAGCTGCCTCCACCGCTCCTGCTCGGCCATGACCCAATCCTCATACCACCCGGGCAGCAGTTCGGCCGTGCGCAGCAGGTCGAGCAGGGCCGGCCGCTGGCCAACCCCGCGGTCCCCGTCGAGGGCGGCCAGCCGCCGGCGGACTTCGTGAACGTCCACTGTGACGTCCGGAGCGAGTGCCAGCGGATCCCTGCTCTCCTCCAGCAGTCCCGGCAGCTGGTGGGAAATCATCCAGATCGCCTCCCGCAGGCTACCCGCCGCCTGCCTCTCCGAACTGTCCGGCCACAGCAGGCCGGCCAGGAACGCGCGTGGCTCGCTGCCGTGAAGGGCCAGGGCGGCAATCAGGCGCTGCTGCCGGATGGTGACCCTCACGGGAAGTGTTCCCTGGCGAATCTGCCATCCCCCCAGGAGTTGGACCTCCCACGGGCGTTCTGTTGCATTCATTTCCGTGCCCTCCCCCAAGGGCATCAAGTAGCCCCCAAGCAACTGCCCCGCTTCTCCCCGATTACAGCTTCCCACCGTGTGCAACGTTGTCAATGCGGCCCTCGTCGGCGGCAGTCGGCCCGGTAACGCCGCCGTAACACCGGACGTCGTCCAATGTCGTCTAGGGGCCCGTCGTCGCACATGGCTAGACCGTCACACATGGCTCGACGCACTGCCCGGCACGTCGTCGACTCCCGAGGCTAGGAGGACTGCCATGGCGGCACATGCGCACTTCCCCACGCCCGCCCAGGAGACGCACGCCGCCTGCGGCTTCCTGGTACAGGCGGTCCGGCAACCGGGACAGCGGGGAGCGGCATGAGCGCTCCGGCAGGGCGCAGCGCCCGGCGCCGCCTGACCGAGACAAGCCACCGGCCGAAATCTTCCAGCCGTGCCGAGGCTGCCAGCACCATCCTCACCGGCGCCCCCGGCAACGGAAGGGTACGTTGGCACGATGGGGACAGGCTGGAACGGCTCTTCGAAGACCGCTGCGACGAACTGCGGCGCGACGGCGAGGGGGGACGGCTCGCCGTCGACGGCGTTGGGTCGTCGCTGACCTACGATCAGCTCGACGCCCGGGCGAACCAGCTTGCGCGGTACCTGATCTCGCGCGGCACGCGGGCGGGCGACCGGATCGCGCTGCTCTTTGACCAGCCAACCCGGTCCTACACGGCCATCCTGGCGGTCTTGAAGGCCGGTGCCGCATATGTCCCGCTGGACGCCGGATACCCCTCCGACCGTCTGGCCTACATTGTCGAGGATGCCGGCGTGGGGCTTGTCCTGTCGCTGTCCCACCTTCGGGACCGGATGCCCCAAACGAATGCGACCATCCTCTGCCTCGACGAGGAGGACCCGCTGGTGGCCGCGCAGGATTCCTCGCGCCTGCCCCGGGGAGAACAGGCGGGGCCGCCGGGCGACCTGGCCTACATCATCTACACCTCCGGCTCGACGGGCCGCCCCAAGGGTGTGGCCATCGACCATCCCAGCATCTGCAACTTCGTGCTCGTGGCAGCCGAAGTCTACGGTTATCAGCCGACGGACCGCGTCTACCAAGGGATGACGATCGCCTTCGACTTTTCGGTGGAGGAGATCTGGGTCCCGTGGATGGTCGGTGCAACCCTGGTGCCCAAACCCGGCGGCGTCAGCCTGCTTGGCATGGAACTGGGCCAGTTCCTGCGGGACCAGCGGGTGAGCGCCATGTGCTGTGTTCCAACGCTGCTGGCCACCCTCGACGAGGACCTGCCCGACCTGCGGTTCCTACTGGTCTCCGGCGAGGCCTGCCCGCGTGACCTCATTACCCGATGGCACCGGCCGGGCCGCAGGTTCCTGAACGTCTACGGCCCAACGGAGGCAACCGTCACTGCGACCTGGGACGCGGTCCATCCGGACAAACCGGTGACCCTGGGAATTCCCCTGCCGACGTACTCGGTGGTGGTCCTCGATCCGGATGAACCGCGAGCGCTGCCACCGGGGGAACTGGGCGAAATCGGGATCGCCGGGATCGGGCTGGCCCGCGGATACATCAACCGTGACGATCTGACCGAGCGGGCCTTTATCCACGACTTCCTTGGCATCGATAACAATCCCTCGGGCCGGATCTACCGCTCGGGCGACCTGGGGCGGTTCACCGAGAGTGGAACCATCGAGTACCACGGCCGGATTGATACGCAGGTCAAAGTCCGTGGTTACCGCATCGAACTCACTGAAATCGAGTCCGTCCTGCTGCAGGTGCCCGGCATCGCCCAGGCGGTAGTGAGCACCTACGAGCCATCCCCCGGACTCGTGGAGCTGGTCGCCTACTACACACTGCGCCAGGACACCGCGGCGGTCGACGAGGCCGGCATCGCCGAAAAACTGAGCGAGACCCTGCCCGGCTACATGGTTCCGGCCTACCTCGAGCGCTGCACCGAAATCCCCGTCATGCCCAGCGGCAAGGCCGACCGGAAAAAGCTGCCGCAGCCCGGCAAACCCCGGCTCACCGGCGGCACTCACGAGTACAGCGCACCGGTAACGGAGGCGGAGGAGATACTGGCCGGTTGCCTCGCGGGGGTCCTGGGCGTGGAGAAAGTCTCCGCCACGGCACACTTTTTCAACGATCTCGGCGCCAATTCGCTGCTCATGGCCGGTTTTTCGGCCGCCGTCCGGCGCCGGGCTGCGCTGCCGCCGGTGGCCATGCAGGATATCTACCAGCATCCGACTGTCCGCCGGCTCGCCGTCGTCCTCTCGGCTGCCCAGGCCGCGGCCGAGCCGTCGGGAACCCCTGCGGGCCAGACGGAGCCGGCCCTGCGGCCTGCGCCCAGCGCGCTCCGGCACGTCTTGTGCGGCGTCGCGCAGTTGATGTTCTTCCTGGGCTACACCACCTACGCTGCCTCTTTGCTCGTCATGTCGTTCGTATGGGTTTCCGATGGAACCGGCTTGATCGACATGTGGCTGCGATCCGTCGGATTCGGCGCCGCGATGTTCCTGATACTGTCCGTCACCCCTATTGTCCTGAAATGGGTTCTGGTCGGCCGCTGGAAGCGTCAGGACATCCCCCTGTGGAGCTGGGCCTACATCCGGTTCTGGGTCGTCAAGACGCTCAACCGGAGCAATCCCCTCGTTCTGTTCGTCGGCTCGCCCCTTTACGTTCTCTACCTCCGGGCGCTTGGGGCAAAAATCGGCAAGGGCGTTGCCATTTTCTCGCGCATGGTGCCGGTGTGCACCGACTTGGTCAGCATCGGCGACGGCACGGTCATTCACAAAAATTCATTCTTCCTCGCCTACCGCGCCCGCAGCGGCGTCATCGAAACGGGCACGGTGACGCTGGGCCGCGATGTCCTGGTGTCGCAAAAGACGACGCTGGACATCGACACGGCCATGGGCGACGGCGCTCAGCTCGGCCATGCGTCTTCGCTGCAGACGGGCCAGGCGGTACCGGACGGTCAGCGCTGGCACGGCTCCCCCGCGGTCCCTACGGCAACGAACTACCTCAGGGTTCCACCGGTACGCTGCAGCACCCGCCGCAGGGTCATTTTCACCCTGCTGCAGCTTTTCAACCGGCTGGTCCTGGTCGCGCCGGTCGGACTCATCGCCCTGTCAGCGATGCTGCCGCCCTATCTCGACAGCGAACACCTGAAAATGGACAATCCGTTCTTCTACCTCGACACCCTGCTCATCACCCTGACCCTGTTCCTTGCCTCCTTCTTCGGCGGCCTCATCGCGGTCCTGACCATCCCCCGGCTCCTGAACCTCGCTCTCAAGCCGGACAAGGTCTACCCGCTGTACGGCGTGCATTTCACGCTCCAGCGGATGGTTGCCGGGCTGACGAACGTCAAGCTGTACAAGGATGTTTTCGGCGACAGCTCGTACATCGTGCATTACCTGAAGGCACTGGGCTACAACCTCGGCAAGAAGGTGGAGCAGACAGGGTCGAATTTCGGTCCCGAGGTGTCACACGATTCGCCCTACCTGAATACCGTCGGATACGGGACCATGGTCTCCGACGGCCTGAACATGATGAACGCCGATTACTCGAGCACCTCGTTCCGGCTGTCCCGTGTCAGGATCGCGGGCCGCAACTTTCTGGGAAACGACCTCACCTTCCCGCTCGAGGCACGGGTTGGCGAGAACGTCTTGCTGGCAACCAAGGTCATGATCCCGATCGACGGCCCGGTCCGGGAAAATACCGGCTTGCTGGGATCCCCTCCGTTCGAGATTCCGCGCTCCGTTCAGCGGGACGGCCGGTTCGATGAGCTAAAGATCGAAGAGGCGAAGAACAGGCGGCTGCCGGCCAAAAACCGCCACAATATCGCGTCCATGGGAATCTTCCTCGGTGTGCGCTGGTTCCTGTTTTTCTCCGGGACGCTCATCGCCGCAGCCTCCGTAACAATCTACGATGAATTCGGCGCGTTGGCGGTTGCCGTAGGAACGTTGGGCTTCGTCATTTACCTTGTGCTGCTGACCGTCCTCGTCGAGCGCCTGGTGATGGGCTTCCGCAGGTTGAAGCCGCAGTACTGCTCGATCTACGACCCGTACTTCTGGCACCACGAACGTCTGTGGAAGATGCTCGCCACTCCACCCTTCAACGGCACGCCCTTCAAATCACTCGTCTGGAGGATGCTCGGCGTCAAGGTGGGCAAGCGTCTCTACGACGCCGGCTGCAACATCCCCGAGAAAACACTTGTCTCAATCGGCGACGACTGCGCCCTGAACGAAGGCACGGCCCTTCAAGGCCACTCGATGGAAGACGGTACATTTAAGTCGGACTACATCGCGGTGGGAAACCGGTGTTCCTTTGGCGTCGAGTCCTTCGTCAATTACGGCGCCGTGGTGGGCGACGGCGTCTCACTCGAGGCCGACTCGTTGCTCATGAAGGGAGAAGACGTGCCGGAGAACGCCATCTATGCCGGCAACCCGGCCCACGACACGACGGACACCGCCAGACCCAGGCGGTTGACCGGCGCGGCGCAAGGTTGATGAAGTAAACGGGCGCGGAGCAGTGCGCCCGGCGCGGGCGCACTGCACGAAGTTGCTGCAGCTGGACTCCCGGTCCATGGTGGTAGGTGATGATTACCAGACGCGAAGCAGCCCAGTTCCTCGATATCCCACCGGAGATGGCGAAACGCCACGGGATCCCCTCCCGCATCTCCGAGGAGGAACTCGCCGCGATGGACGCGGACCCACCGGCCTGGCTGGCCCAGTCGCGTGCCAATCGCACGGGCAAGAGGCCTGTCTGGACACCGCTGCAGTGCTTCATTTGCGGCTTTACCGAGACTGCCCGGCCCAAGAAATGGTGGCCCGAATTCACCTATGTTTACTGTCGGCACCATGATCCCGCGGAGCTGCCCGAGCTGCCCGCGGGATGGGTCCGCAGCGAGTATGACGGCATCGGCACCAGGTTCACCGGAATCGTCGACGTGGCGCTTCCCGGAGACTGACCCCTGGCGGCGGGCGCTGCTGGGCTAGAGGTTTAGAAGAAAGCCGAATCGCAAGGCGAGTCCCCGCCGGTCCCTGCGCCGGACTCGGCCGGCTCCCGCCTGCACGCAGAGGGGCGGCCTCCCCGCAGGGAGGCCGCCCCCGATGGCGGAGCCGGCTGGATTACTCGTCCTCGCCGACGCCCTTCTCGGCGGCCTTGGCCGCCTTCCACACGGCCTTTCCTTCGGCCTTGGCTGTCTTCCAGTCCGCCATTCCTTCAGCCTTGACGGCCTTCCAGTCTGCGCTTCCCTCCGCCTTCGCGGACTTCCACGCGGCATCAGCCTCGGCCTTCGCCGATTTCCACGCGGCGTCCGTTTCGGCCTTCACGGCCTGCCAGGCGTGGGTCGGCTCCTCAACCGGAGCCGGCTCTTCCACGACCGGCTCCTCAATGGGGGCCGGTGCAGGCTCTTCCTCCACCGGAGCCGGTTCCTCGACCGGATCCTCCTCTACCGGCCCTTCCCCGGGGACGGGCTCGACGGGCTCTTCACCCTCGTCCTGGGTCGGGGCTTCGTCCTCGACCGGTGCCGGGGCAGCCGGCTCCTCAGCGGGGGTTTCCTCCGCGGGACCGTCCTCGACGACCGGTTCAGCTTCCTCGACCGGGGCCGGCACGATGGTTACGTCCTCAGCCGTGATGGCCACGAACGAATCCTGTGTTTCGTGAGCAGAAGCGGCTCCTGCGCCTCCGGCAGTCACCACGCCTGCGACGAAGACTCCAGCGGCCAGCTGCCGTGCCTTGGTTTTAGCAAACGATGACATGTGTTGCTCCAATCGTTGGGAATGTTGCAACTTAATCGTTACATCCGGCGGCGAGGGGCTTGCAAGCGGAAGCGGTGAATAGCCACCGATTGGCCTTAAGACCAGCGTGAGGTCTTTACAGGCCGGCGGGAGTCCGTCACACTCCGCCGCGGCCGGGTGGTGACCGGTTCGAGCTTTGTCAGGGGCTGTACCACCGGGGGATAATCGTTACACTAAACCGCGTGGGCGCAACGTCGCATCCCGTCCGTCCTGCACCAACATCCCGGGACCCCGCCCGTAAGGATGACACCCATGCCTTCGCCCCTGCCCCGCCGCTTCCTCGCCGGACTGGCCTCGTTCACCGCCGCCGCTGTCCTCGGCGGAACGCTCGCCGTCGTTCCGGCTTCGGCCACCGCTGAGTCCGACCCACCCCGCGCGCCGAGCAAGTACCTCAGCCCCCGGGACGTGCCCACCGACCGATTTATCGTGAAGTTCACGGACAAGGCCGGAGGCAGCTCCGCAGGTAGGGGGAAAGCCTACGGGCGTACAGCCAAAAAGCTGGGCGTCAGCGTGAAGGAACTGCGCGGCACCGCCACCGGGGCCCGGGTGATCAGCACCGGCAAGGCACTTACCGACTCCGAGGCCAAGGACCTGGTGGCCCTGCTTGAGGCGGATCCGGCCGTCGAATTCGCAGAACCTGATCAGCGCATGCAACCGTCGACGACGCCAAACGACGAGCACTACGGCCTGCAGTGGGACCTTTTCGAGGAGACGGCCGGGATGCGCCTGCCGGGAGCCTGGGACGCCAGCCGCGGCGACGGCGTCACTGTCGCCGTCGTCGACACGGGCATCACCGATCACAGCGACCTCAACGCAAACGTGCTGCCCGGCTACGACATGATCACTCATCCGCTCATTGCCCGCGACGGCGACGGCCGGGACGCCGACCCCCGGGATGAGGGCGACTGGTACGACGTCGGCGATTGCGGGTCCGACGACTCCTCCGACTCCTCCTGGCACGGCACCCACGTTGCCGGCACCATCGCCGCCGTCACCGGCAATGGGCAAGGAGTCGCAGGTGTCGCCCCCGGCGCGAAGATCCTGCCCGTCCGCGCCCTTGGAGCGTGCTGGGGCTACATGTCCGACATCGCCGACGCCGTCATCTGGTCGGCCGGAGGCAACGTCCCAGACGCCCCGCTCAATGCCAACCCGGCCCGTGTCATCAACCTGTCGCTCGGCGGCTCCGGGCAGTGCTCCGCCACCTTCCAGTCGGCGGTGAACCATGCCGTGAACGCCGGCTCCGCGGTCCTGGTGGCGGCCGGCAACGAGAACCGGGATGCCTCCCTGTCCACCCCGGCGAACTGCGGGAACGTCATCACCGTGGCGGCCAGCGGGCGCGAGGGCAACCGCGCCCCCTATTCGAACTTCGGGACCACGATCGACGTAACCGCCCCCGGCGGCGACGGGAGCACCGGAGCGGGCAACGGCATCGCCTCCACCTACAACCAGGGCACGACCACCCCGGGCGCGGAGGGCTACACCTACCTCCAGGGCACGTCAATGGCCGCACCGCACGTCGCCGGCCTAGCCGCCCTCATCCTTGCCGTACGTCCGAATTGGACGCCGGCTCAGATCGAAGACCAGCTCAAAAGAAAGTCCCGCCCACTTCCCGGTACCTGTGCCGAAGGATGCGGAGCCGGGCTGGTCGACGCCGCAGCGTCCCTCGACTTCCGCCCCGCCCCCTACGGTCCCCCGAAAATCTCAGGAGTCATGCGCGTCGGCAGCGTCCTGTACGGCACCCAGGGCGATTGGGGACCGGAACCGGTTAGCGTCGCCTACCAGTGGTACCGCAGCGGAAACCCTGTCCCCGGAGGCACCGACCGCACCTACACCCTGACCGGCGCCGACGCGGGACACACTTTTACCCTGAAGGTCCACGCGACCAAGGACGACTACGCTGCCAGCAATACCTCCGCCACGACGCCCCGTATCGCCGAAGGCGTCTTGGCCGGATCCGCACCGGCGATCAGCGGAACCCGCAAGGTCGGCCACGCACTGACCGCGGTCCCGGGCAGTTGGACCACGGGCACAACCTTTACATACCAGTGGTACCGGTCCGGGACGGCCATCGACACGGCCACCGGAAGCCGTCACGTCCTGACCGCGGCCGACGCCGGGAAACACCTGAGCGTCCGCGTCACCGGCACCGCCCCGGGCTACACAACAGCTGCCGTAACATCCGGTTCCAGCGGGCCCATCGCCTACGGCACCCTCACCGGGGCGGTTCCCACGGTCACCGGCACGAAGAAGGTCGGCCACACGCTGACCGCCAGCGCCGGGACCTGGACCTCGGGCACCACGCTGAAGTACCAGTGGTACCGCGGCACGTCGGCGATCTCACGGGCGACGGGCCGCACCTACGTGCTCACCGGCTCCGACGCCGGCAAGCAGATCTCTGTCCGGGTGACCGGATCCAAGAGCGGCTACACCAGCCTGAACCGGTACTCGGCCAAGACGTCTGCGATTGCCAAGGGCACCCTGCGCACGTCCGCACCGGTCATCAAGGGCACGCTGCGGCCGGGCTACACGCTGACCGCGTATCCGGGAACCTGGACGGCGGGCACCACCCTGAAGTACCAGTGGTACCGCTCCGGCACGGCCATCCGCGGCGCCACCGGCAAGACCTACCGGTTGACCGCCACGGACCGCTTCGACACGATCAAGGTGCGGGTCACCGGGTCCAAGACCGGGTACAACACGGCGAACAGATACTCGCTCTCCACCGCGCGCCTTCGATAGCGCCGGCCGGCCCAGACCAGGAAGCATGTCCGGCCACCTGGGTGCGGCGGGCGGGGCGGAAGATCCCCCGCCGGACCGGCTCATACCATGTTAAGCTCACGTAGGCTGCACTCAGGCTGGCTTCGCCTCAGCTTGCTTTTGGCGGGGCCTGAGCGGCGACGATCTCGGCGATCGCGTACTCGCAAACACCCGCCGCTTCCCCCACCTCCTCTTCGGACAAGCCTGAGGAGAGGGCAGCGATGATCTGCTCGTCGCTGGCCGCCTTTGCCTGGTCCAAAGCCCATTCGGCTGCTTCCACTTCGCCGGATCTGCACAGGACGGCGGCCAGCATGCTCCTCTGCGCGGGCGACTTGCCGGTGGGCAGGCCGGGTACCTCAAGGCCTTCAAGATGCGGGTGCGTGCCTTGCCCCAAGTACACGGCCGAATCAAGGCTCGCGATGGAAAGGGCATGGGGGTGGGTTTTGATGTGCGACTCCATGAGAGCCACCTTTCAGAGAATGAAACCAGGCTCCCGGTGGCTCGAAAGAGGGCTTCACAATGGGCAAAACCAGTTGGCCGCCTGTTTCGACCGTACGCGTGGCTGCCCTCGATGACAACAGGCGGGCTGTCGGCGAACCCCTCGCTAGCAAGGCCTCTTGAACATCGTCTTGTCAGTTTGGTGTCTTCCTCGGAGGTTGCGCCCCTTATCTCCTCCGCGAAGCTCTTTTCGGCCTGACTTGGCGGTAGGTTCGGCGAATGTTGCGTAGGGTTTGGGCTGATAGTTGGTCGCCTTGGCCCGCGGCCTGCTTGAGAAGCGCCCTACCCTCCTTAGCCTGCCCCGATTCCCAGAGCGCCAAGCCCAGGTTATGCAGTGCGTTCGGTTCGCCTTCAGAGACGCTGCGCCGCAGAAGTTCGATTTCTTTGTCGCTCCTGCCTGCCTTGGAATAGAGATCCGCGAGAGGGATCAGGACATCAACCTCACCGGTGTCGAGGTGTCTTTCGAGGAGCTGAATCGATGTGTCGAGGTCCAACTGATCCGTCGTGGTGACCAGTTCTACGGCCGCCTCTGCGCTGAGTACGCTGCCTTTTCGCAGGATTTCAACTGCGGAGCCTTCATCCCCTACGGCTCGGTATGCTCTGGCCAGCCGGAGTGGGACTAAAGGGTTCTCACCGGCGTCGCTTAGCCATCTGATCGCCTCGGCCGGTTTTCCAAGGTTCAGGTAGGCCTGCCCCAGGGCTAACGCCGCCTGCGGGTCTCCTGCCCTATGTGCCGTCTCGTATTGCTCCAAGGCTTGCATGGTCCGATGCTGCCCTTCGAGAAAGGTCCCGTAGTTGAGGTGTGCTTCCTTAACGCCGTGCTCAATCGCTAGTCGATACAGGGCTTCGACCGCTTCAGACGCGGGTATCTGCTGCAGATCATTTGCGGCGTTGAAGAGACCGTCGGCGTCGCCTGAAAGGATCAGTTCGGCCGATGCGCGAAAGTCGACCGGCTCGCTCTGCTCATTCAGAATCACTCGTCTTGTTCCTGCCGCTCGAAGGCCTCGAATTCATCACGATCCTAAAGCCGTCCGGGCGACCAGGGGTGACCAAAGCTGCGTGGCGCGCCGTCATAGTTCCAGTGATCGTTTCCCAATGAGCCGGGACACCGTTTACCTGCTCCGGGTGCCAGCATGAGCCATGTCGAAGACCCGGACCGGAACTACCAACCCAGACAAAAGAAAACACCCCGGTTCGAAGACCGGGGTGTAAGCGATGACCCGACTCACCCGTAAAGGATGTCCCGACTCATCACATAGTGGAGATGGGGGGAATTGAACCCCCGTCCGATGTTGTGTTGCCAGGACTTCTCCGGGCGCAGTTTGCTTCGGGTTTTCTTGGCCCCAACCATCCCGCAAACAGGTGGTTGACCCGGGCCCAGCCGTCTAAATGTCCCGAATACCCCAACGGCGAAGGTATTCAGCAGTGGCTCTCTTAATGACGCCAGCATCCGGGGCGAGAGCGACCCCGGGCTGACGGACTTGCACCGCTACTTAGGCAGCGAGTGCGAAGTCAGTGCGCTTAGATTCGGCACTTATTGGTTTGCAGAGAGCGTTTCCGAGATAACTCTGCATCCTCGGCCCGCTTCCCCTGGCGCGACTAACATCGTCGAAACCTGTCATCCCCGTATGTAGTTATCAAAATAACCATTGCTGCCGGGCAGTTACCTGTCCCGGACCATCCAGTGTAACCCATGTTTGCGCCGGGCTATTCCCGCCGCCCCGGCATAGCCAGCGTGCGGTCGCGGGACTTACGCTCAAACCATGGTTGTGGGCCGGCCCCCAGGCACGCCGCCGCCGGCGTCCACCCCGGCAACGTTCGGCATCGAAGAAGAATTCCTGTTGATGGACCCGCGCACTGGCTTGCCGGTGACGACCGGCCCGGCGGTGCGGGCCGCCCTGCGCCTGGGAACCACCCCGGAATGGGTGAGCTACGAGTTGCTCGACTGCCAGGTGGAAACCTCAACCCCGGTGTGCCGCCAGCTCTCCGAAGCTGCGGACGCCCTGCTGGACTTCCGTCACGAGCTGGCCCTCAGCGCCGCCGCAACGGGCGCGGCCGCGGCCGGCATCGGCGTGATTTTCGACGCCGACCTGCGCCCGGCGTCCGTGACCGACAACCCCAGGTACCGCAGCATCGCCGAGCGTGCGCCCGCCCTGATCGCCGACCAGTACGTGACGGGCATGCACATCCACGTTGAAGTGGCAGATCCGGAGGTGCGGCTGCAGGTCCTTAACCGGCTGCGCCCCTGGCTCCCGCTGCTCACGGCGGTGGCAGCCAACTCACCGTATTGGCGGCACGCGGACAGTGGCTTCGCCAGCTGGCGCACAATCATGTACCGCCGCTGGCAGGTCCAGGGCTGCCCGCCGTTCTTCGCGGACCTGCACGACTACGGCGTCCGCGTGCGGCAGTTGTACGCCTCCGGGGTGGTCCCGGATCCCGGGCACCTCTCCTGGCTGGCCAGGCTGGCCGACCACTACCCCACTATCGAGGTCCGGGCCGCCGACAGCCAGCTCACCGCGGCCGACAGCGTGCTGCTGGCCGGGCTGGTCCGCGCGCTGGTCGCCACCGAGCAGGCCGCCGTCCTCGCGGGGCGCCCGGTCACCAACTTCCATCCGGAACACCTGGACGTGGCGCTCTGGCAGGCGGCCCGGTTCGGGTTGTCGGAGAAACTGGTGCATCTGGACTCGGCCACCCTCTGGCCCGCGCACGATGTCCTCGAACTCTTGCTGCGACATATCGATGAGGCGTTGGAGCAGCACGGGGACGGCGGCTGGGTCCGCGAGCAGGCCGCACGGCTGCGGCTGGAGGGCAACGGTGCGCAGCGCCAGCGGAAGGCGCTGGCCCGCGGCGGCCTGCCCGGGTGGCTGGACTTGGTGCGCCGGTCCCTGACGGCGGGCTGATGCCACACAGGGCTCTCCGGCCGGCGGCATGGCGGGGCGGCAGCGGAAGGAACAGGGCGTCTCCCGCCCGCGGCATGGCGGGGCGGCAGCGGTAAAGCAGCTGCTCAGGCCCCGCGGTTCTTTTCCCGCATCGCGCGCAGGGCCTCGCGGTTGTCCTGCTTCTCGCGCAGCGTCTGGCGCTTGTCGTAGTCCTTTTTGCCGCGGCCCACGCCGATCTCCACCTTGGCCAGGCCGTCGTTGAAGTACAGCTGCAGCGGAACAATCGTGTAGCCCGACTCCCTCGTCTGGCGGGAAATCTTTTCCAGCTCGGCTCGGTGCAGCAAGAGCTTCCGCCGGCGCCGGGCGGCATGGTTGGTCCAACTGCCGTTGAGGTATTCCGGAATGTAGACGGATTCCAGGTACAGCTCATCGTTGTAGAAGATGGCGAAGCCGTCCACCAGCGAAGCACGGCCCTCGCGCAGAGACTTCACCTCGGTCCCCATCAAGACCATGCCGGCCTCGTAGGTGTCCATGATGTGGTAGTCGTGCCGGGCCTTTCGATTGGTGGCCACTACCTTTCGGCCACTTTCTCTGGGCACGGGGTACTCCTTCGTCGTCGGAACGTTCCATTATAGCGGCGCCACGGCAGGAGCGCCGCCGCGGTGTTACCGCCGCATAAGCCGCCGCGGCGTCACGGCCGGATAAGCCGCAGCACGCCGGGTGCCGCCGCCGAAACCTAGAGCAGGTTCATCGGATTGACGAAGCTGCCGTTGACGATGGTTTCGAAGTGCAGGTGGCAGCCGGTGGAGTTGCCGGTGCTGCCCACATAGCCGATCAGCTGACCGCGGCCGACGCTCTGGCCGGCGTACACCACGTAGCGGGTCATGTGGTAGAAGTTGGTGTCCAGCGCGTTGCCGCCGACCACGCCGTGGCTCATCGTCACGCTGTTGCCGCCGCCCCAGACCGTGCTGTCCGCGCGCGCAACGGTGCCCGCCGCCGGCGCGTAGATCGGCGTGCCGCAGGCGGAACCGTAGTCGATCCCGCTGTGCATGTAGCCGCCGGTGCCGTAGAAGTCCATCGTGCCCGCCGGAGTGGGCCGCCAGCCGTAGCCGGACGTGATGGGCCCGTTCACCGGGTTGATCAGGCCGAAGGACGACGGCGCCTGGCTGGCCGGAGGGGGCGGCGGCACCCTCGGGACCAGCTGCGGCACCGGCTGGCCGCTGTTGCGCGCCGCCTGCTGTGCCGCCTTGATCCGGGCCTGTTCCCGCTCCCAGGCCTCCTGGGCCTTGCGCCGCTCCTCGGCCTCGCGCCGGGCCTTCTCCGCCGCCTCGCGGCGGAGCCGTTCCTGCCGCTCCTTGATCTGCGAGAGCACCTGGTTCTGGGCCTGCTCGGTCTTGGCCAGCTCCTGCTCGATCTGCGGCTTCTTGGCCTGCAGGCTGTCCGACAGCGCCGAGGTCTCGGCGATCAGCTGGTCGACCTTCTGCTTTTCGGCGGCCGCCTCGTCGCGGGCGACCTGTTCGGCCGCCAGCGCCTCCTCGGCCTGCGCCTTCAGGTCCCGGATCTCCTCCTCCACGGCCTCCAGCCGCGCCCGGGAGTTCACATTCGTGGCGTTCTGCTGGGCCAGCTTGTCCAGTGCCGCGTTCTGGCTGCGCAGCGCTTGGTCCGCCAGGTCGATGGTGCTGGCTAGGTTGGCGTCGCCGTCGGAACCGAAAAACAGCGAGAGGTTGGACGGCACCCCGCCCTGCTTGTAGGCCTGGGTGGCAATCTGGCCGATGACCTTCTTGGTTTCCTCCAGCTCCTCGGCATCGCTGGCCAGTTGCTGGTTGATCTTGTCCTTGGTCTGCAGCGCCAGGTCCACGCGCTGCGCCAGTGCGGCCACCTTGTTGGCGGCGGCGTCCACCCTGCCCTCGGCCTCGGAGAGCTTTTGCTGCGCCGCCGGCAGCCGGCTCTGGTGCTGCTTCAGCTCCTTGACCGCCTCGACGATGTCGGCGTTGAGGAACTCCAGCGACGATTCGATCTGCTGGATTTCCTGGTCGAGGGCGGCCTTGCGGTCGTCGAGGTCGTCTGCCTGGGCGGGGCCGGCGGAGCCCAGCGAGAACGCGAGCAGGGCGGCCATGGCGGCACTCAAAATCCCTTGCGGAAGGCATTTCTTCCGCGGCTTAGTACGGCTCACAGCCTGGCTCCCCAATGTCAAGTTCTGTGCACGTTTCATGAGTCTAGACCTTAAGGTAGCGGCGCAGGGTCAAAAGGGACGATATTCCGGCCAGGACGGCGCCCAGCAGCACCAGCGCGGGACCTATCACCAGCATGGTGCTGGAGGAAATGAAGGCCGTGTCGGGGTATTGGCTGGCCAGCCAGCCGCCGATGAAGAAGTGCGCCACGGCCCACAGGGTGACCGAGGCCAGCAGCGCCCCGAGCACGGCGGCGATCACCCCTTCCAGCACGAACGGCAGCTGGATCACGGCCTTGGAGGCACCGACCAGGCGCATGATGCCGGTTTCCCGGCGCCGGCTGAAGGCGGAAAGCCTGATGGTAGTGGCGATCAGCAGGATGGCGCAGACAATCATGACGACGGCGATGCCCACCGCCACGAGCGAGGCGATGTTCATGACGCTGAAGACCTTTTCCAGGATCTCGCGCTGGTCCACGACTACTTCGACGCCGGGCAGCGAGGAGAAGATCTCGTTGATGACCTCGTACTTCTGCGGATCCACCAGCGAGACGCGGAAGGACTCCGGCAGCTGGTCGGCCGTCACCGAGTCCACGATCGGCGAGTTCGCGAACTGGTCGCGGAAGTGGCCCAGGGCATCGTCCTGCGACTCGTACAGGTAGGTGTCCACGTACTGTTCCACGGCCGGACTGGTCAGCGTGGCCTCGATTTCCGCACGCTGCTCGTCCGTCACGGGGCCGGCCGCGCAGCTTGCCGTCGTCGAGGTGTCGACGCACAGGAAGATGGCCACCTGGACCTTGTCGTACCAGTAGCCCTTCATCTGGTTGATCTGCATCTGCAGCATGCCGGCCGCGCCCACGAAGCTGAGCGAAATGAAGGTCACCAGCACCACGGAGACCACCATGGACAGGTTCCGGCGCAGGCCGGAACCGATTTCACCGAGGATAAAAGCCAGCCTCATTTGGCCTCCTCCGGTTCGCCCAGGTAGATGCCTTCGGACTGGTCGCGCACCAGCACGCCGTCGCGCAGCTCGATCACACGCTTGCGCATTTCGTTCACGATCACGTTGTCGTGGGTGGCCATCACCACGGTGGTGCCGTTCTGGTTGATCCGGTCCAGCACCTTCATGATCCCCAGCGAGGTGGTCGGATCCAGGTTGCCGGTGGGTTCGTCGGCCAGCAGGATCCCGGGCTTGTTCACGACGGCGCGGGCGATGGCGACGCGCTGCTGCTCGCCGCCGGAGAGCTCGTGCGGCATGCGGTGGTCTTTGCCCTCCAGGCCCACGGTCTTGAGCACTTCGGGCACCGTCTCGCGGATCACCGCCCGGCTGCGCCCGATCACCTGCATGGCGAACGCCACGTTGGCGAAGACCGTCTTGTTGGGCAGCAGCCGGAAATCCTGGAACACCACGCCGATGCCGCGGCGCAGTTTGGGCACGCGCCAGCTGGGAATGTTGGCCACGTTCTGGCCGGCGACGTAGACCGAGCCGCGGGTGGCGCGGTCTTCTTTCAGAACCAGGCGGATGAACGTGGATTTCCCGGACCCGGACGAGCCGACCAGGAACGCGAAGTCGCCGCGGTCGATCTCCAGACTGATCTTGTCCAGGGCCGGACGAGAGTTCTGGTCGTAGATCTTCGTGACGTTATCGAATCGAATCATGACTACTTTGTGCCTCAGGCCGAGGACGAGGGCTTGTGCTTGGGGGAAGAAACCTCAGCCTCTCGACTATAGGCACGCAGTCTTGAGTTTATCCTGCAGCTTGTTCGGTGTGTCGTTTCACCCGACCGGCCCCTGGCCCGCGGCCCATCCCGCCGCCCGGCCGGCCATGGCGTCGCGCACCGCATTGGCCACCGCCGCCGCGCCCGGGCGGTCCATGACGATGGTGTAGTGGTTGGTTCCGGCGACCTCGCGCACCCGCAGCGCCGGCAGCCGGCGCGCCCAGCCGTCCACGTATCCGGGCGTGTACAGGCCCGCGTCTTCGTTCAGCAGGCCGCGCGGGGCCCGCAGCAGCACCGCCGGGACAGCGAGTGATTCCAGCGCGTCCATCAGGACGGCGCCGCTGTTCAGGTCGGCGGTGTCGCGGGCCATCGCCTCGTAATTCGTCGCCGGCCGCAACAGCGGCGGCTCACCGGCGAGGTCGTAGTCCACGTAGTCCTCCACCAGCGCGTTCCAATGCTCGGCGAACGCCGGGTGCACCCGCCAGAAGTCACGGTACGCCTCCCGGGTGGGGAACGTCGCGGCCAGCCGTTCGGCGGCCGGGCCGAGCACCGACTGGATGACCTCCTCGTCGCTGAGCCCGGCCGGCACCTGCAGCGGCAGGCCGCCGTCGACGAGCACCAGGGACTCCACCAGCCGCGGGTGGCGCCGGGCCAGCACCACGGAGGCGAACGCCCCCATGGAATGGCCGACGACGACGGCCCGGCCCACGCCGTGCGCCGCGAGCACCTCCGCGAGGTCGTCGGCGTGCGCGGCCATGCCGAACGGGCCGGGCAGCGCGTTGCTGCGCCCGCGCCCGCGCAGATCCGGGGCGATCACCCGCACGCCGTCGAGCTCCTGCGCCAGCAGGCCCCAGGTGCGGTGGGAGGCGGTCACGCCGTGCACGGCCAGGATGGCCGGCGCCTCGGCGTCCCGGGGTCCCCACACGCCGGTGCGCAGGGTACCGCCGCGGACCGGCACGTCCCGGGCGGCATAGGGCAGGGCTGCGGGTTCGGCGCTCATCGGCTGGACCATCCGCCGTCCATCGTGTAGGACGCGCCGGTGACCATGCCGGCGTCGGGCCCCGCGAGCCAGCACACCAGCGAGGCCACTTCGTGCGGCTCGACCAGGCGCTTGACGGCGCTTTCGGTGAGCATCACCTTCGCGACCACTTCTTTCGGCGGCAGCTGGTGCATCCGGGCCTGGTCGGCAATCTGCTTCTCGACCAGCGGCGTCTTCACGTACCCGGGATTGATGCAGTTGCTGGTCACCCCGTGCGCGCCGCCCTCCAGCGCGGTGACCTTCGAGAGGCCCTCCAGCCCGTGCTTGGCGGAAACGTACGCGGATTTGTAGGCCGACGCCCGCAGCCCGTGCACGGAGGAGACGTTGATGATCCGGCCGAAACCGCGCTGGTACATGCCCGGCAGCGCCGCGCGGATCAGCAGGAACGGGGATTCGAGCATCAGGCGAAGCATCAGCCTGAAGGCCTCCGGGTCGAACTCCTCGATGGGGTTGATCCGCTGGATCCCGGCATTGTTGACCAGGATGTCGGTGTCCACCGCCGCCGTTTCCAGCGCCCGGGTGTCGCTGAGGTCCACCTGCCACGGGACCCCGCCGATCTCCTGCGCCACCCGTTCGGCGGCCGCGCCGTCCAGGTCGGCCACGGTGACCTTCGCGCCGCGGTCGGCCAGGGCCCGCGCGCAGGCCTCGCCGATGCCGCTGGCCCCGCCGGTCACCATGGCGCTGCGGCCCGTCAGAGTCTTCTCAGCCATGGGTGGGTCCTTCCGTCGTCTGCTGTCCGGGCGCCAGCGCCCGCTCAATGAACTGCATCATCTCTTCGAATACGTGGTCGGGCACTTCCCGGGGGACGGGCTGCGCACCGTCGTCGTCCTCCCAGAGCACCCAGCGCATGCCGATCAGTTCGCCGATGCCCATCAGCGCCCACGCCGCGACGTTGGGGTCCATCGGACGGACCTCGCCCGTGGCCTGCGCCGCCTTCAGTCCCTCAATGTAGCCGTTGACGATGCGCGTGTAGTGCATCCGCAGGGCACCGGGCGATACGAACTCCGCCTGCCGGATGATCCGGTAGAGCGCGGGGTGTTCGGCGGTGAAGCGGAAGAACGCCTTAAACCCGGCCCGCTCGGCCTCCAGCCGGTTCTCCGCCGACTTGGCCGCCTCGGTCATCGCGTGGCGCACCCGCCGGTTGAGGTCCTCGACGACCTCGTCGAAGACGGCCTGCTTGCCCTCGAAGTAGAGGTAGAAGGTGCCCAGCCCGACGTCGGCCTGCTCGGTGATCTTGACGATCGAGGCCTCGTGGTAGCCCACGGACGCAAACACCGCTTCGGCCGCCTCCAGCAGCTTGGCCCGCGTCCGGGTGCCCCGGGCGGTGCGTGGTGCAGCGCTCATGATTCCTGCTCCGATCCTGCGGTCAGCGGGTGGCGGCCGGGGCGGACGGCGGCCTCCCGCAGCCTCCCCCGGACCACCTTGTTCAGTGCGGTGCGCGGCAGCGCCGGCACGAAGGCGAAGCGGCCGGGGACCTTGAAGGCGGCCAGCTGTGCCCGGCAGTGCTCCGCCAGTTCCTCGGCGTCGGTGATCCGGCCCGGCCGGACCACCACGTAGGCCAGCCCGGTCTCGCCCCAGCGTTCGTCGGGAACCCCGACGACGGCGGCCTCGGCCACCGCGGGGTGCGAGAGCAGGACCTGCTCCACCTGGGCCGGGGCCACGTTTTCGCCGCCGGAGATGTAGAGGTCCTTGATCCGGTCCACGATCCGGAAGAAGCCGTCCGCGGTGCGTTCGACCAGGTCGCCGGTGCGCAGCCAGCCGCCGGCGAGCGCCGCCGCGGTGGCCTCCGGGTTCCGGAAGTAGCCGGCGAACACGCCCGGTCCCGAGACCAGCAGCTCACCGGTGGCCGCCCCGTCGAGGATCCCGCCGGTGGCCGGGTCCGCCACCGCCACGCTGACGTGCGGGTAGGGCTTGCCCGCGTAGCCGATCATGGAGGCCGCGTCTTCGTTGGGCAGGCAGAGCACGTTGGGCGAGGCCTCGGTCAGGCCGTAGCCCTGGCTCAGGGCCACGCCCCGCTTGTGCCAGATCCGCAGCAGCGGCGCGGGCATGGAGGCGCCGCCGACGATCGCGTGCTGCAGGCTGGACAGGTCGGCGGACGCGAAGCCGGGGTGCTCGGCCAGCAGGGCGTACTGGGTGGGGACGCCCATCATGGTGGTGACCCTGCGCTCGGCGATCAGCTGCAGCATCCGGCCCGGGTCGAACGTGCGCTCCAGCACCACCGTGGCGCCGGTCCACCAGGCCAGCAGCGGCTGGATGTTCCAGCCGCCCACATGGAACTGCGGCAGCGCGGCCAGCACCACGTCGGAGCTGGAGAGCTCCATGGTCCGCGACAGCGAGAGGTTGGTCCAGAAGCAGTTGGCGTGGGTGAGGATGGCGGCCTTGCTCGGCCCCTCGGTCCCGGAGGTGAAGATCATCAGGAGGGCGTCGTCGTCGCGCACGTCCCGCTGCACGGGCCCCGCGCTGCTGTCCAGCCGGCGGGTGGGGCAGGGTACGTGCCGCTCCACCCCCGAGGGCCCCAGCGCGGCCGTGCGCGGCGGCAGCGGGAGCATCGTGGCGGCAGCGGCGGCCAGCGCGTCGAATTCATCCTCCACCAGCAGCAGCGCGGGGTCCGCCAGCTGCAGCTGCTCGGCGATCTCCCCGGGAGACAGCCGCCAGGACAGCGGGACCAGCACGAGGCCGGCCTTGGCGCAGGCGAAGAACAGCACCACGTGGTCGGCGGAGTTGCCGGTCAGGGTGGCGATCCGGTCCCCCACCCCGTAGCCGGCGGCGCGAAGGCCCGCGGCCAGGGCGACGGCCCGGGCATCGAGGTCGCGGTAGCGCAGGCTGACCCCGCGGTCGTCGATCGCCACCCGGTCGGGGGTGGACACGGCGCGGTCGGCGGTCCAGCGGCCGAGGGTGTGGAGGCCGCCGGCGGGCGGATGGGGCTGCAGGTTCACTCGGCTTTCTCCAGGATGTCGCGCTGCCGGGCGGCTGCCTGGCGGCGCTGGCCGCGGCTGAGGGTGGCCCGCTGCACCGCGCCGGTGATGCCGCCGGGCAGGAACAGGACCACCAGGATGAACAGTGTACCGAGGATGAACAGCGGCTCCGAGAGCGGGATCCGCAGGATGTCCGGCAGGTTGGCGATGGCCTCCGACTGCGCCAGCGCCGTCAGCCGCTGGTCTAGCAGCGTGTAGAAGACGCCGCCGATGACCGCTCCCCAGCGCGAGCCCACGCCGCCGAGCACCACCATGACCAGCAGGGTGATGGTGAAGTCGGCCGAGAGGCTGCGCGGGACGGCACCGGACTGCAGCAGCAGGTAGACCATCCCCACCGCCGAGGCCAGCACGCCGCCGACCACGAACACCAGCAGCTTGACCAGATAGGGCTGCAGCCCGATGACCCGCACGCGCAGCTCGTTCTCGCGCACGGCCGCGGCCACGTGGCCGGCGCGGCTGAACTGCACCCAGCTGACGACGGCGAAGACCACCAGCAGCACGATCAGCGCCAGCCAGTACAGGTTGCGGGTGTTGGCCACGCCCAGCAGGGCCTCGGGCAGGTTCTCCGTGGCCAGGGTCAGGCCCTCTTCGCCGCCGGTGGCCTGGCCGGGGTTGCGGCCCACCAGCACGTGGCCGGCCTCCGCGAAGGCCAGGGTGACCATGGCGAACGGGATGCCGGTCACGCGCAGGCCGACCGCGCCGACCACGTGGGCCAGCACGATGACCAGCAGCAGCGTCAGGCCCATGGCCGGCAGCAGCGGGATGTCGAACGTGTCCAGGATGACGCCGAGGCCGTAGACTCCGGCGCCGAAGTACAGCGCATGGCCGAAGGAGAGCAGGCCGGTGACGCCGAGCAGCAGGTGGTAGCTGAGCGCCGCGGCGGCCATCAGCATGCACATGGCGATCAGCTGCAGCGAACCCGGGGTGTAGGTGGGCCCGGGCAGCACGCCCGGCAGGGACAGGTTCAGCAGCGGCAGCAGGGCCAGCAGCACCACGGCCGCTCCCCCGGCGGCCCACTTGAGCAGCCCGCGGACCCCGCCGGCGGCAGCCCCGCCGTCGTTCCTGCCCTTCCGTCCGCGCCGCGGCGTCCTGTCTCCGGTGCCCGGGGCCTCGGTGTGCCCGGCGGTTGCGGCGGCAGGATTCGGCTGCGCGTCCGATTGCGGGTCGGTCTTGCTGGTGGTCATGATTTCCTCCCGAGCAGGCCGGAGGGCCGGAAGAGCAGGACAAGGGCCAGGGCCACGACGACGACGAAGTCACCGGTGCCGTTGAGGTAGAAGTTCGCGAACTGCTGCAGCAGCGCCACCACCACCGAGGCGATGGCCGCGCCGGTGAGCGAGCCCAGGCCGCCGATCACGGTGACGATGAAGGCGAAGATCAGCAGCGATCCGCCCAGCAGCGGTGAGACGTAGCCGAAGTAGTGGCTGGCCAGCACCCCGCCCAGGCCGGCCGCGGCGCCGCCGATGGCGAAGACCAGCGTGAACGCTTTGCGGACGTCGATGCCCAGCGCGGTGACCATGGAGCGGCTTTCCACGCCGGCGCGGATGATCATGCCGTAGCGGGTGCGCTTGAGGAAGAACACCAGGCCCAGCAGCACGAACACCGCCGCGATGATGGCCACGAAGCGGTCGTTTGCGATGTCGGCGCCGAGGATTCTGGTGGTCTGGCTGAACCATTCGGGTCCGGAGATATAGACCGGGTCGGTGCCCCAGATCCCGTCGAACAGCGCGACCGATGCCAGCGAGAGGCCGACGGTGACCAGGACCTGTTCGATGTGTCGCTCGTACAGCTTGCGGATGAGCACGAACTCGGTGAAGGCTGCGAACAGGGCCCCCACGACGGCGCCCACCAGGAGGGAGCCGAGGAAGGTCCACCAGTTGTCGGCGCCGGCGCGGCGGGCCACTTCCCAGCCGGCGAATGCGCCGAGGGTCAGGAAGGAGCCGTGCGCGAAGTTCAGCACGCCCATCAGCCCGTAGATCAGGCTCAGCCCGGAGGCCACCAGGAAGTAGAGCGCGCCCAGGCCCAGGCCGGTGACGGTCAGCAGGACGATGGTACTCACTTGTGCACCCCGTTCGGGTCGGTGCCGGTCTCGGAAGGGGATACGGCGGCGGGGGCCGTGTCCCGGCCGTGTGCGCCGGCGGCGGGGGCGGCCTCGTCGTCGTGCCCGCCTTCGGCGTGGACGCCCAGCAGCCGCTGGGTCAGGTCTTCGTTGTCCAGGAAATCCAGCGCGCTGTCGGTGGTGTGGACCACCCGCCCGCCGGACAGCACTACCGCGCCGGCGGCCAGTTGGCGGACCACCTGGAGGTTCTGCTCCACCAGCAGGATCGGCACCGTTGCGGCGGCCCGCTCCAGCGTCTCGGAGACTTCCTGCACGATCTTGGGCGCCAGGCCCTTGGTCGGCTCGTCGATCAGCAGCAGCTTGTTCTCATTCAGGAGCGCACGCGCCAGCGAGACCATCTGCTGCTGCCCGCCGGAGAGCGTCCCGGCCATCTGCGAGGCGCGCTTGAGCAGGTCGGGAAAGAGTTCCTCCACCAGCTGCCGGCGCGGGGAGGCGTCCCGTTCGGCCAGCCGCAGGTTCTCCGCCACGGTCAGCTTGGAGAAGACCTCGCGGTCCTCGGGTACGTAGCCCACGCCGCGGCGGATGATCTTGTAGGTCGCTTCCTTGTCGATCCGCGTGCCGTCCAGCGTCACGCTGCCGCTGCGGGAGATCAGGCCGATGATGGCCTTGATGGTGCTGGTCTTGCCGACGCCGTTGCGGCCCAGCAGGGCGGTGATGCCGGTGGCCGGCACGGAGAAGCTGACGTTTTCCACCACCTGCTGGCCGGCGATGTGCGCGCTGAGCCCCGCTACCTCCAGCACCGGGCGGGCGTGGTGCTCCGGCGGTGCCGCGGCCGGCGACGTGGCCGTCGCGGTGGTGGTCGTCGCGGTGGGCGTAGCAGCGTCCTGCGGCGCGGCCGCGCGGCTTTCCGAGTGCTGGCTCATACGGGTTCTCCCAGGTAGGCGCTCTGGACGGTGGGATTGGCCATCACCGCGTCCGGGGTGTCGATGGCCAGCAGCTTGCCGTGGTGCATGACCGCCACGCGGTCGACCAGTCCGAGGACCACGTCCATGTGGTGCTCGACCATCATCACGGTGCAGCCGCGGTCGCGGTGCATCCGGCGGATGATCGCGCTCAGCCCCGGCACGTCGCCGGAGGCCACGCCGGCCATCGGCTCGTCGAGCAGGATGACCGAGGGGTTGCCGGCCAGGAGCATGGCGATCTCCACCTTGCGCTTGTCGCCGTGGGCGAGGTCTCCGGCCGCGGTGTGCAGTTTGTCCTCCAGCCCGACCTCGGCCACGTTCTGCTTCGCGGCGGCGGTCGCGGAATCCGTCCGCGAGGGAAACCGGAAGACCGTGACGCTTCCGCCGAGGCCTGCCTGGGCCGCGAGCCGGACGTTTTCCAGCACGCTGAGCCGCGGGAACAGGCTGGAGGTCTGGAATGTCCGGCCCAGGCCGGCGCGGGCGCGGCTGTGGATCGAGGCCGACGTGACGTCCTTGCCGTCGAGCGTGATTGAACCGGCCGTCGGCTTCAGGACCCCGGAGATGAGGTTGAACAGGGTGGTCTTGCCGGCACCGTTCGGTCCGATCACGCCGACCATTTCTCCGGTCGCGACGGAGAATCCGACATCCTCGAGGATGCGGGCGCCGCCGATCTGCAGGCCGAGGCCCTGCACGGTGAGCGCGGGCTGATCTGGGGAGGTCATCATGTCACTTTCTGTCCGGTCGAGGACCCTGTCCGCGGGCCGGGGCGCCGCCGCCGGTTAGGTCGGCGGCGCCCCGGTACTGCAACAGTGCGGGCCTGCCTGTGGTTGTGCTGCGGTTACTTGGCTTCCGGCGGAGCCACCGTGTCGGCCGGAATAGCCTTGATCAGCTCAGGCACCCACTCGCCGTCCTTCTCCACCAGCTTGGCCTGGTACATCTCCTGCAGCAGCGCGTGGTCGGAGGCTCGGATGGTCGTCTCGCCCTTGGGCCCTTCGAAGCTGTAGCCCTCCAGCGCCTCGACCATGGCGTCGACGTCGTTGCCGCCTTCCTTGACCGCCTGCACGATCATCTGGCCGGCGACGAAGCCGTCCGGGGTGAAGAGGTCGGCCTTCTTGCCTTCGGCCTCAACGCTTTCGATCATGGCCTTCTCCACGTCGTTGCCGGCTGCTCCCGGGAAGTAGTGGTTCAGGAAGCTGATCTTGTCCGAGGCCTTGCCGTAGGCGCCGAAGGTCGCGGCGTCGCCCAGGCCGGTCACGATCGGGGCGGCGTCGAACGCGCCCTGCTGGCTCAGTGCCTGCCACATGGAACCCGACGTGGCGCCGGCCCAGGCAACGAAGACCAGATCCGGCTTGGCGTCGATCAGCTGGCGGGCGAACGGCGTGAACTCGGTGGCGTCTTCGGGTACCAGCACGTCATCGACTTCGGCGCCCTGCTCGCCGAGGACGGCTTCGACGGCGGCGAGATTGCCCTGGCCGAACGCGTTGTCTTGGCCGAACACCACAACCTTTTTGCCCTTGAGGTCGTCCACGAAGGTGCCGGCCGTCGCGACGTCCTGCAGGCTCTGGCGGCCGGAGCGGAAGGTGTAGTCGTTGATGCCCTGCAGCGCGTCGGTGGCGGCGGGGCCGGAGATGTAGAGCACCTTGTTCTGCGCGGCCTGCTCCGCGAGCTTCAGCGCAATGCCGGACACCACGGTGCCGGCCAGGATCTTGTAGTCCTTGCCGATCAGGTCCTTGGCGACGTTGACCGCCTTGTCGGGGTCACCGCCGTCGTCGTGGTAGGTCAGGTTGAGCTTGGTGCCGTTGACCTCGCCGGTGCCCTCGGTGGCGTAGTCGATGCCTGCCTGGAGGCCCTGGTAGTAGGCCGCACCGTAGGCGGCCAGCGGGCCGGATTCGGAATAGACGATGCCCACGTTGATGCTCTCGGGGGCGTTGCCTTCCCCGCCGGCCGCTCCGGCGGTGTCGCCGCCGGCGGTCGGCGCGCACGCGCTCACGGTCAGTCCGGTAACCAGCGCCGCGGCCATCAGGAACTTCTTCGTTGCCTTCACTCCGATGCCTTTCGTTGAAAAATTTCTTGAGGAGTAACTCTGGAACTGTCTGAACCTGATGGTCAGGTCCCCCAACCTGAAAGGTGATTCAGATTACGGCAAATCTATGGTGTGGCTCACAGAGGTGTCAACAGTCGCGCCGGGCCGCAAAGGTCACGATTTGGTTGCAGGCCGCTGAGGCTCAAGTACAGGCACACGCCTAGACGACAAAAGCCCGGCCGCTCCTGGTGGAGGGGCCGGGCTTCGCGCGACAGGCGGCTGCTGGCTAGTTTTCCGCGTTGCGGTTGTTGGCGCGCCAGCGGATGCCGGCGTCGATGAAGTCGTCGATGTCGCCGTCGAGCACCGCGCCCGTGTTGCCGACCTCGTGTTCGGTGCGCAGATCCTTGACCATCTGGTACGGATTCAGCACGTAGGAGCGCATCTGGTCGCCCCAGGACGCCTTGACGTCGCCGGCGAGCGCCTTCTTCTCGGCGTCCTGCTGCTCCTTCTGCAGCAGCAGCAGCCGGGACTGCAGCACGCGCAGCGCGGCCGCACGGTTCTGGATCTGGGACTTCTCGTTCTGCATCGAGACCACGATCCCGGTGGGGATGTGGGTCAGCCGCACCGCGGAGTCGGTGGTGTTCACCGACTGCCCGCCCGGACCGGACGAGCGGAACACGTCCACCTTGATTTCGTTGTCCGGGATGTCGATCGAGTCGGTCTGCTCAATCAGCGGGATGACCTCGACGGCGGCGAACGAGGTCTGCCGCCGCCCCTGGTTGTCAAAGGGGCTGATCCGCACCAGGCGGTGCGTGCCGGCCTCCACGGACAGAGTGCCAAAGGCATAGGGTGCCTTGACCTCGAATGTGGCCGACTTCAGCCCGGCCTCTTCGGCGTAGGAGGTATCCAGCACCTGGGTCGGGTAGCCATGGCGTTCGGCCCAGCGCAGGTACATGCGCATCAGCATCTCGGCGAAGTCGGCGGCATCCACTCCCCCGGCGCCGGAGCGGATAGTCACCACGGCCTCGCGCTCGTCGTACTCGCCGGAGAGCAGCGTGACGACTTCGAGTTCGGAGAGCGCCTTTTTGAGCGAGGTCAGTTCGCTGGCCGCCTCGGCCATGGAGTCCGCGTCGCCGGCGTCTTCCTGGCCCAGTTCCACCAGGACTTCCAGATCGTCGATCCGTGCCGCCAGTTTCTCCAGCCGTTCCAGTTCGCTCTGGCGGTGCGAGAGCCTGGAGGTGATTTTTTGCGCGGCGGCCGGGTCGTCCCACAGATCCGGCACGCCCGCCTGCTCGCTCAGCTCGGCAATATCTTTGCGGATCGCCTCCGCGTCGGAGACGGCTTCAATGGAGTCGTACGTGGCGCGCAGAGCGCGGATTTCAGCGGGAAAGTCGATCTCAGCCATGGTCCTCCCAGCCTACGCCATGGCGGGGAATCCTCTGTCCCGCCAAGACGGCGCCTGACAGCCCCTAGCTCAAGCGCGGGCGCGTGCAATAACCTTTGGAGAGTGCGGGATGCAGGTGCCGCGTATGGGGTTGGGGCCTGATCTAAATCCACTTATTGGGGGAGGCTGCAATGCCCAGTCAAAGTCACGGATCTGTTCAGGGCCTGCGGAAGAGGCAGAAGCCCGAAAGCCGGCAGGACGGCCCGCGGTCAACCACGGCGCGAAGAATATTGGGGGTTTTCGGCGCGCTCGTGCTGGCCGCAGCAACCGCCGTCGCCGCTTCCGGACCCGCCGCCGCCGGACCCTCCACCGCAGGGGCGGCCGCTACGGGGGGCGCCGCCGCGGGAGAAGAACACGGCTACACGGTCGTCCTCAAGGACAGCATCGGGAATGTCGATTCCACCGCCACGGCCCACGGGGAGAAGTACGGGTTTACGCGGTCCAACACCTACGAACACGCGCTGAAGGGATACTCCGGCACCATGACGGCATCGGAAGCGCAGCAGCTCGCCGCCGACCCGGCCGTTGAATTCGTTGCGCCCGAGCGGCAGTTCGCGTTGCCGGAAAACGTGACCGGCGAGAATAACGGAACCAGCGGCGCCGAATTCCTCCCGCCCGGGTGGTTGCGGGTCGGCGGAACGGCAGAGGAGGCGGCCGAGGACGGCCGGCAGATTACGGTCAACGCCGCCGTGATCGACACCGGTATCGACAGCACCCATCCGGACTTGAACGTGCGCGGCGGGGTGGACTGCTCGTCCGGGACTCCGGTCGAGGTAGCTCCCGTCGACCTGTTCGGGCACGGAACCATGGTCGCCGGGATCCTTGGCGCGAAGAACAACAACGCCGGGATCATCGGCACCGCGAGCGGCGCCCCGCTGTGGTCCGTCCGGGTTATCGCAGACGACGGCACCATAACAGAAAGTGCCCTACTCTGCGGCGCCGACTGGGTGGTCTCCACTCACACGGACGAGGACCCGGGCAACGACATCAGGGTGGCGAACATCAGCATCGGCAGCCCCGGCCAAGAGCAGGGAACCTGCGGCAACGGGGTCGATCCCCTGCACCAGATGATTTGCCAAGGCGCCGAGCAGGGGGTGGTCTGGACGGTCGCCGCCGGCAACGAGACCGCGGACTTCTCGAACACTGTTCCGGCCGCGTATGACGAGGTGCTCACCGCCACCGCCATGGCTGACTTCGACGGCCGCCCCGGTGGGATGGCAACAGCGAACTGCAGCGGATACCCTTTTCCCACCCCCGACGACGAGTTCGCCCTCTTCTCCAACTTCGCCACCCAGCCTGCCGACCAGGAGCACACCGTTGCGGCCCCCGGCGTGTGCATGACCTCTACGGTGCCGGGCGACCGGTACGCGAACTCACACGGCACCAGCTTCTCCAGTCCGATCGTCGCCGGCTCGGTGGCCCGATGCCTGGAGAGCGGGGTCTGCCAGGGCGACGGGACGGCCGTGATAGAGCAATTCCGCGCAGTGGTCGCGGAGTACAACCAAGAGAATCCCCAGTTCGGATTCGTCGGTGACCCCCTGCGACCGGTTCCGGGCCGCTACTACGGATACCTGAGCACGGTCATGCCCTTCTAGATATCAAGCGGCCGGATGTGTCGGTTCCCCCCGCCGGGACTGGCATTCAACGGGCAAAAACGGGAGCCCGCCCCGTCCAAAGCAGGCCCGCGTGCTCGCGGCTAATGGTAGCCCGTTAAATCTCTTTGTCACTTCTGCTTAGCGTTGGACTCAGCGCCTGAGTTCCGAGCGCGCATCACTGAAAACGGTAAGCGGTATATTCGCCGGAACGAGGAAATTGACCGCCGGCGCCGGACGACCGCGCTCAGCACCACGTGCACTGTGCGCTGTTCCGGTGAGCCGGTGTCGCTTCCTTTGTTCAGCCCGTCAAACCATCTGAACGCACCCGTTATGGCGGAGCGAAGCGGCTCCGATTGGCGTTGCAACCCGTACGCTCAAGAACGTAAATGGCGATTAGCGGATTTCCAAGGAAGGCCACCCACTCGTCTCATGCCGGGGGTCCCAACGATCCCGTCCGGGTGGTGTCAGGAACATCACCGGGGACAAGCCATTACCTGATTTCTTTGGAGGTCGGTTCCAAGCCTTCAAAACAATATGACGGCTGTTCGTCGACTCGCCCGAATCGGCGCGTCAGTGTCCTAGTTACTGACAAGCATGAACTCACGATCGGGGGTACGGCTGCTGTCCAACAGATTGCTTACACGCCCTCAGCGTCGCCTCGTCGATCGGGGAAGCGGGGCCCTCCAGGGTTGCCTAAATCGCGCTCTCCACCAGAGTGGCACCATCACGAACTGCTACTTTCGCTAGCAGTTGCCTCATGTAAGCCGCATACTGCTCGGCGCCAAGAGCCGAGAGGAGGATCGCCTGGTATTGTTCGACTGTCACGCTGGGCAATCGCGGCTCAAGAGTACGGGTTTCGCCAACGACATTCGCAATCGCCTCTGCCCCACCTGGACACTGGCCGGGCTTTGGTCGCTAACCTCGCCCGTTAGTGCCAGCCTACTGGTGACTTATTTTCCAGGCTCTAGGGGAATGTATTGACACGGAAGGGTTTTCGAACCCTAGCCGCACAAGTTGAAAGCTCAGCGCGGCCAATGACACGCGTGGTGGCGTGTGGCAGATGTAATAGGCCAGCTCCTGCGGATCGGCGAGCGATCTGCGGGCCAGCAGTTAGTGTCCATCCTGCCCGTCGTAGACGGCGTTGACCCTGGGCCCGGGCACAGGCGTAGCGGCGCGACTCTTGGCGCAGACCCCGGCCGAGCGGGTCCGCCAGGCGCGCCCTGACAAGGAGGCGATGAGCTTGTCGGCGCGGTATTCGATATTGAGAAGCCCGGTTTCGGCGATGATCCGCTGGCTAACCGGCACGGCCAGCACGTAGTGCAGCCCGGCCCCCCCCAGATCCGGAGCGAACCGGGGTGCTGGCCGTAGGCCGCGTCGCCGGCCGTCCACTTGGCGGATGCACCGGGATCGAGCGCGGCCGGTCATGGTTCCAGTTTGGTGACGAATTTCGGGGCCGTGGGAATGCCGGCGGCGCACAGCGGTCCGCGTCGGTGGTCGATCCCTTGGGTAGGTAGAGTTCCCGGTCCAGGAACGTCCTCCCGGTCTTGGTGGCACGGGTCGCCGAGTGACACGACAGCAAAGAGCAACCCGGTTAAAGCACCAACCCAAGAGGAAATGCACGCGACGGTAGTAATTCCCGAGGAATGTCCCCTCCCCGACAAGGAGGGTCAGGCCGACAATGGGTTACCGGGTGGAGGAGATCTTCGGAGCAACGTCGTGGCCCCTGTCTTCAACAACCTGTACTCTTCGCGTGCCCTTGCCGGGGCCGTCGCACTTTGGCGGCTTGTATCACCACAGCCTCCCTCTATACGTACCGCCGTGTGCACCGTCAGGCACAGGTCCGGGCTTGGGACCCGCAAATGATTGCCTGCCAGACGGCATCGGCGACCGCCGGATGCGTGATGTCGTTGTGGGCGCCAGACGGCCCCGAACCATGCGAGATAACGGACGTTGCATCGAGGTTGATGACGTCACCCTCGTCGAGCCGCAGGTCGGAGCCGCCCTCCTGGAGGGCTTCGGCGCGAGCGCGAGGCTCGATTCCTTGGATGCCCCACATGCCGAGGCCGCCGTACTTGGGCAGCTCGAGGCTGCCCGCTGGGAACTCCACCTGCTTGGCCATCGTTGCGGCGATCGCATAGAAGGTGCGCACCGCGCGGTCGTGATACGACGTGGAGGCAAGGATAGGCCCCGACACGAGCCGGTCCTCAACCACCCGATGAAAGTAGCCAGCCCGGCCAAGATCCGTTGGGATGTCCGAGCAGAACGACCAGAGAGACATCGCGCCTTGCATCAACGTCAGAGAGGCTACGGGTTTGCTCCTGGGTCGCTCGCGCGGCCCGGCCACCGCGGACGCCGCGACGATGCAGCCGAAGCTGTGGCCCATTAGGTGGACCACCAGTTCTGGGTGCTGTTGCTGGATGGCGTCGAGGAGGGACCCGACACCTTTTTCGCCGAACCGGTTCGCACGTTTCTTCATGTGCCAGAACGTCAACGTTCGCAAGGGCGCCAGCAGGCCGCCCAACGACTGGAGCCCGAACGAAGACACCTGGGCCAACCGACAGGCTTGGTACATGGCTTCGGCATCGAACGGCTCCCGGTCGTCGCCGGGCGCAGATCCGTTGCCCTCAGCGGCGCCGCCCAGCAGCCGATCGAGCTCCTCGTAGGCTTCGACCGCTTCCGCTGGCAGTCGCCGGGGAGCGGGCTCGATCAGGGCAATCTCAAGGAGTGCACGCACCTTGTCGCGGACCTCAGCCGTGTCCTCGAGATTCTCCGCGAATGCTGCCACGATGTCTTCCTTGACCGAGACGACCGCGCCCGCAGGAAGTTCACCCGACGAGGTGGTCATCGACGATGCCGCGAAGCCGCGGTCACCGAGGTCCTCGTCGCTCCAAGCCTTGCTCGGCCAGTGCATCCCAATGACCTTGATCCGCAAACCGTTCTTGCGCGCACGTGGCGTTATGAGCCGGTTGTCCCGATCAAGCATCGCAGCGATCCACTGCCCGTATTGCCTCCTGGCGGCCGGAACGTCTCCCTGCCAACCGTGGCTGAGCAGGATGACGTCCGTGCATCCCGCGAGGTCGCGTACGGCCTCCTCAGAGACAAGTGCGCCGTCCTCGGCTCTCTCGTCGCCTCTAGCGTCGTAGCTGATCAGCCGGTAGATCACGTCGTCGTGCCCCGGTACCCGCTCGTTCCCCATGCTAATCTCCTTCAATCTGTGCGCACCGCGCGCACGGCCGGGTCTCCGATGATCACGTAGTTCCGTGCGTCGTAGTACGCCATCCAGAGCCACACGAGGGTCTGCGCATCGATCGTTCTTCCGAACCTGCGCAGGCTGCCAAGGCGGTCGGAGAGGCTTGCCCCCACGGAGGCGTGCTTGGATGTTAGCGACTCCATCGCGAAGCCGAGGCGTTTGCCCTCCAGCAGAGCGCACATGGTGCTGGACATGGCTCCCACCTGTGGATCGGTGCCGGTCCACATGAAGGAGTAGCCGTATGCGCGGTCGACGTGGCCCACGAACGCTAGCGCTCCACCGGCTGGATTGGCTAACAGCTTCTGCGGCAACCAGCCGACAAACCCAGTGGGGGAAAGCTGTTGGTCTGCGAAGTCGGATAAGGCGGGCGTTCCTGCGCTGTAGCACGCGAACGCGAATAGCACCTGAACCCTGACGGCCTTGTCCGTCGTGACGTGATTCCCAGCGAAGTAGGCGTCCTCTCCGATTCCTGTGCTCAGGATCGGCCCGGCCCACTCCTGGCACACCAGGGCCCCCTGCGTCTCGTGGTTAGCGGTGCCTCGCTCGCCAAGCCCGTGGCTCGCGGTGAACAGCACCGTGGGTCCGTCGGGGGCGATCAACAGGTGCTCCAAGCGGGAGCGAGTGGCGGCATCTCCCACGTCTTGTGTGACGGCGGTATTGGGGCTAAGGTCCTTCAAATCCAGTGCTAGCGGCTTCACGAGTAGTTCCGAACTCAGTGCGGTTGCCTCGTCGCCAGGGTTGGCCGGGCCGAAAAGGTGCACCCGAGCGGGGCTGGGCCGTCCCTCGGAATTGCGCACATTCTGTGCGTACTGCTCGTAGTCGCCGAGTTCGTCGAAGTACACCCGGCCGACAGCGTGGTCGACACCGAGCGAGTATTGGAACTCATAGGGGATGCTTTCCGGACCCCCGACGAGCAGCAGGTAGTACGGCAGCTTGCGCGGATCGACGTAGCCCGGTGCCGAGAAGTGACGGTCCAACCAGGTCAGGGAGTGCTCGCCGTTCCGGTACGTGAGCCGCTTGAAGCGCTCACCGGCCTGAGACTGCCTCAGCGACAGCAACGGCTCCAGCCGGGGCATGACGTCATCGCTGACGTCGGGCCCAACGACCACACCCCACCCGGCGGAGGAGAGGTTCTCCGGGTCGAACCCGAACATAAGGCCGAGATTGTCCTTGTCCAACTGGTGCCGGATATCTAGCCCACTCTGGAGTGGACCAGACGGTTCCCTTCCCTGCAGTCTCACCGCGACGGCCGCCAGGTCCTGGGGCTCGAAGAGGTAACCGCCGCTGATTCTGTCGACGCCGTTGAAGGTTGCGAGCATGCTTCCTCCTCCGCTCACCTGAAGAACAAGAGGTAGATGATGAAGAAAAACTCCACGAAGGCAATCACCATGAGTGATCCTGACAGCCACTGCCAATGCAGCAGCCTGAAGCGCGACCCATGGTGTTCCAGGCAAGCCCGCCGGAACTCGTCCTCGATGGGCGAGTCTTTGCCCAGCTTGTATGGCAACTGACGAGGAGGCAGCAGCATGCTACGGGGACGATTCTGCTGTTTCCAATCCATAGCCTGAACCTGCCACGGCTCAAGCTTTCGGTAGCGCCAGGACCGGTTGGCGATCCGAACTGGGCCGACTAACCGGTCGTGCGCCAGCTCGTACCAAGCCGTGCCTCCGCGGGTGGTGCAATTGAGCAGGAACATCTCCTGGAGCCGGGTCAGCACTTCCTGCTCGTGCGGCTCTCCCACTGGTCCGCGCGTCGTCTGACTACGTTCCCCCTGGTCAGTGATCAGAGCCGTCTCAAACCAGTCCCGGATGGCCTGCTCGTTGACCTTAAAGGCCCTGACGAGGTCTTGGACGCAGTCGGAGTAGTAGCCGCTCAGAGCTCGCTCGACGTAGTCGTCAGGCAGTCTTTGGATGTCTTCTAAGTCGATCCGGTCGAAGGCCTTCTTTTGCTTTAGCAAGTCTCTCCAGAGCCGCCTGCAAACCACCTGAAGCAGAAGCGGCTCGACCCCGATGGCCGAGGGGAAAGTGGCGGCGCCGTGCGTGGGCGTGCGGACCCGGGCTTGCGACAGCCGGCGGATCAGCTCGTCCACCGCCTCGTCGGTAAAATTCACCTGTTGGTCGGCACAAGGCTTTTGCATAGCTGCTTTCGCCTCTGCGGTCGAGAGTAACGACAGCCGGTATTTGGCACGCAGGTAGCCCGGTAGGTAGTGCGCGTAGGGCTCGAGCCCGCCCACCGACTCGTCTTTGATGCCGAGCAGCAGCCAGATGCCATCTCGGTCACCACCGAGGCTCTCGACCACGTCTCCGAGTTCCTCAAAGAATTGGTGCTTATCGCCGAGGTCTGTCGGATCGATGGTGAGCACCTCCTCGAATTGGTCAATGATGAGGAGTGGGATCCCGTCTTCCGGTTTCAGTGCTTCCCGCAGAACCTCGGCCAGAGTCAGGTCGTACAGGGACTCGGGACTCTGGCTGTCTCCGAGGAGGTAGAGAGCAATGCTGAAGACGTACCGGTTGTGCACCTTGACGGCCTGTCCGGCCTCGTTGGTGGGCAAGGGCTTGTCCACCCGTACCGGTCCGGCCACGGCGAACCCGTCGAGGCGATGCAGCACCTCGGCTTGGATCATGGAAGTCTTGCCGGCTCCAGAGGGGGCATGCAGCACTAGGACTCGCTCGGAGACGAGGATATCGGTGACGTCCTGGGATTCGACCTGTCGGTTAGGCAGCCTCTGTCCAGTGTGGAATGGCACAGGGCCGACAAAGGGATTGTTCCTCTTGGCGCCCGTCCGGGTATCGCTCCCGCTCGCGATGCTCATGGCTGCAGGTCCAATCGCTTGCGCATCTCCTCAACGAAAGTGGCCGTGCTCGTCCAAAAGATGTCGATCTGGTCGGCGCCAAAGTAGCTTTCGAGATACCGCTGCGCCGCTTCGCGCTCCACAATGTGGCCCCTGGGCCGCATCTGCACGCCGATGTGGCCGGCAGTCGGGGGCTGTAGGACATACGCTCTGATGCTTTGAAAAACGATCCGGAAGTCCCAGTCGTCGAGGAAGTAGCCGAGGAAGAGCAGAGAACTGAAGGAAAAGGCATTCTTGACCCTCGGCGGAATCAGCCTGGGCACCTCCTGGGCCTGAGTCCAGGCGGTTAGCCAGTCGAAATAGTCGTCTTGTGTGAGCACGAGCGATGCCGGCTCCTCGAGCCTTCCGAAGAGGTGGTAGACCAGCGGCGCCTCTACGGTCGGCTCCTGATTAATGTAGGTCCGGGCCCAGGAACGATACGATGCGTCCTTGCTCCATGCCTTGAATCCAGGCGACCACGGAAAGGTCAGCGTGAACGGCTCCTTGCCAGCGTCCTTCAAGGCGGCTTGGAGCAACCCGGTCCATCCCGTGGTGACGAAGACCTTGACCTTGAGTGAGGCGACCACGCGGTAGGGATCGTTGGGGTCTTGCCGGGCGTGTCGGCCGGCCTCCATGATCGCCAGTTCCGGCTTATCGCTCGCAATGAGGTCGTCCGCGACGTCGAAGAAGGGGTCGCCTATGTGCGCGTTCTGCTTGCGCTCAGCCAACTGCGTCTTAAGGTAATTTACGATCTCGACCGGCACTCGGCCTGGCTTCGTGTGGACCTTAAGGAATTGAGACACCTGCGCGAGATCGTCGGCAGCGGCGGGGGGCAGGGGCATTTGCCAGCGGCGTGCCCAGTTCGCGGCGATTTCGCTCCGCGACCCAACGATACCGTCGGCCAGGCCCGGACCCAGAACTGGCGTCAGCTTGCCCGCAGATGCCATGGAGGTCAGGTGATCCAATGCTTCGTTCGCGCCGCTCGGGAACCCCGACGGGTAGCGGATCCGGCCGCTGCGCAGCCGCGAGAAGAGCACCGGCACCCACCAGTCCGTCTGCTCGCGGATGTGGCCGCGTGCCATTGCCATCGCGGCATCCACGACGCCATCCTCAGCGAACTTGTCGAAAAATTTCTCGGCGAAGTCGCGGGCCGTTTGTATGGTTACGTTGTCCTGCATGGCCACGACCGCCGGCACCCCGGCCCGAGCTAAGCGTGGCCCGAGAGCCGCCAGCAGGCCGGCGTCGTCGCTCCGCCCGGATCCTGCCGAGCGGCAACTGTTGAGGTACACAAGTGCGGGTGGCCGCCGCAGGTCCCGGAACACCTCCTCGAGGCGCCGCGCGTCCACGCACTCGACCCTCCCGTCCTCGGCCTCCAACAGCAGGAAGGGCACATCGCCGACCTTCTGCCCGCCGTGCGCTAGTAGGTAGAAAACGTCGACGCCCTTCTCCAATTCCTGCACGATGCGGCCGATGGTGGCTGTCCCCGGATCACTCAGGAAGCGAGGCGCGTACTTCTTCAAGGCCGTGGCAGCTATCGAAATCTCCTCTTCGCGATTGATCGCGGCGATAGCGCGGCCGGGCAGGTCGAAGCCGTGTAGATCGCTCGGAGCAGCGATAACGGCCAGGGCCTTGAGGTCCGCGTCACGGACCTCGTTGATCCTCCGCCAGTCGTTGGTAAAGAGATACCGCGATAACAGCACCCGCGGGCTGGTGGCCAGGTTGAACTCCGGGTTCTGGGGGTCGCGCAGCAGCTCCCACCGTATGGAGTGGTAGACATCGGGCGCGTCCAGGTGTAGGCGCAGGTGCACCGGCACGCTGCCATGGGCCCTTGCCATGGCCTCTCCGTAGAACTTTCTTAGTTCATCGGGGGCGAAGAGAGCGTTGCTGAGTTCGTCGGCGTAGCCCGCCGTGTTGTGACGTAGCGCGTTGAGCCGGTCCAGATCAATGTGCACCGACCCGCGAGGAGCACGGCTGAGATCCTCCTGCATGCCTAAGGAAAAGCGCAGAAACAGGTCGAAAGACTCCTGGCGCTCGTCCCAGATCAGGCCGAGCTCGAAATTCGCCTCTTCCTGAGAACCGAAGTTGCCATTAGCACTCACGCCATCTCCTACGCCTCCAGGACATACGCATCAATCCGTGTTGTCGACTTGATGGGCCAGTAGAGGTGGACACCTCCCGCAGCAGACACAACGTCTGTGATTAGCTTCCAAGGAATAACTCTGTCGTGACATATAGTCTGCAGGCTCGACGTTACTGTAGCGTTATCAAAGTCAGGACGCTTGGCCAAGCTCAGGGTGAGGACTCCGCCACCAGCACGAAGTCCACGCTCGCGGAGCCTCAGTCGGCACGTTCCCTGCCCCGGTTGGAACCGCTGTCGAGGCGGGAAGCGGTGGAGGGGTCGTACCCCGCGGGCCCTGTCCCTGATCCTATGTCAGGGCTGCGGCACGCAGCCAATGGCGTCGTTGAACAGTCCCTTCCAAAGCCGGTTTGGCTGCGTCAAGATGCCTGCCACAGCCCGGCCGACATCTGACAGGGTTTTCAAGTATTGGGTGTCGATCGCTCAAAGCGTCACATTCGCATCATATGCCAAGACGACACGGAGCTCATCGAGGAAATCGATCACGCTCATCCAGTTCTCAATTCAGAGATCGAAGTCAGCATTTTTGATTGGGAGAAATTGCGGGTTATCAGTCAAATAAAGCGAGGACATGCACTAGTCTTTGAGGCGTTCAGCCCCAATACGGCGGTCCCACTACACGGCCGTCCGACTTTCTACCTCGACCAAAACCATTGGAGCACGATCGCTCAAGCTATATACGATCCAACCAGCATCAAAGGGATGAGTGAGAATGCCGCCGGGTTTGAGATGATCCGCCTCGCAGGCGATGCTGGCATTGTGCTCTGTCGTCCGCGAATATCAGGGAGACAGCAAACTTATATGGTGACCGGCGGTATGCGGTTGGCGCTACCATTGCTCCATTGGCTGGAGGATGGCAGATGCGCACGCGCCCAAGCCAAACTTCCCGGTTGCTGACTGCCTCTAAAACGGATACCCGTCGACGTTCCAGTTCCCGTGATGGGCACAGCCGCGTCGAATCGCTTCCTCCCATACTGCCTCATCAGCCCATTCCGGTCTTACGGGTTCCTGCCACGGGTGCCTCATAGCTTCGTCGGGGCGCATATGCTGCGGAAATTGATCGCGCCTCAGGACCATACCTTGGTCACGCACTTCTAGGCCTTCACTCGTAATCACCCAGCCGTCAGCGACCATCTCCCAAAGAGGGTTAGCCGAATACCACGCGGAATCGTCCGCCCGCATGGCACCTATTGCTGAGACAAGCGCCCTGTGCAGATTATTGATTGCAGTTGTCGCCTTGAATTCATGTACTTGCGCCCCATAGCCTCTTTTCACCATCTGAGAGGTCAGGTCATCAAATACCTGAACGGGATCTTGTCCCTCCTGCCACCAAGCCACGACCGAATCGAACACTGATCGCTGGTCTCGTTCCTCTCCTGGTATGTGTTCCAGCAAGAGTGACTCATCATTTTCTATGTTGCCCCACCGATCCTCGCTGGCAGGGGCGTACTTGAAAGCCAGGCGTGGTGAAACCGCGCCTTCACCAGCAGGAACCACGATTCCTTTAACGGTGATCGCACCAGCATCGAGCGCAGTCTTTAAGGCTCCACTGACTGCCTCGTACGAGGCATCCTGCCCCAAAACAGCTACTGCCTCGTCCTGGGCCTTCGTTGCCTCGGCCCTGTGGTTGTTCAACCTGTCTTCGAGGTCCGCAAGTCGTGCATGTAGTTGCTCATCTTGCTTGTCTCGTGCGGCAGCGGTTTTAGTCGCTGCCTGTTCCGCTGCTGTGACGGCTACGTTAGCAGTCTCTTTGACGAAGCGGCGTTCAAGCCAGAACAGCACAACTGCCAGCAATAGCGTCGTACCCACGTTTATGAGAACCGTAGACCAGAAAGCCGGAAGATTGGCTTCGTCGGATCTAATGAACAGCCACGCACCAAAAACCGCAGCACTACCCAAAACACCGCTTAGGAACATCCACGTGGGGTTAAGTTTCTGTTTAGAGACCAGCGCTGCACCTTCGGATTCAGACGTCACCACCACAGCTTACTGGCACGTTTAAGCATGTTACATTCGCTGCTAAAGCGGGGAGTTCCAAATTGACCAATTGAGTCTGCATCTGAAGCGATCAGTTTCAGCTAGCTTGCAGCATCGGCAACCTCTTGTCCGCGCCGCTTGGCGTTGCCGTAAAGTCCAGCCTAAAGCAGCACCTCGATGAGTTTCCGCGGTCCGGATTCGAGCAAGACGCTGATGGCTCTCCGGTGTCCTTCGCCGGCAGCACAAGCTACCTCGTCGACGACGTCGGGCAGGGTGGTGAAGTGGCAAAATCGGCTTCTGCGTTGGCGCCGGCTTCGCGTTGGATCTGCGGGTTGCCAACCGCGTGTCGGTAAATCGAGTCGAGAGCGTTGAGCTGGTCCTCGTCACTGATGCCCGAGCCTGCGAAGATCCTGTTGACGTGTTCAAGAATTTCCTCGAAGTGGCTCTTCTTCTTCTTCTCCCGGGCGGTGCCGGATCCTGTCTCGGTCGGCGGTTTGAGCTGACCAGGCTGGCCGGACTGCTGCTTCAGGTCCGCGGCCTCCTGACGGCGCAGAGCGTAGTGGGTGAACACGACATCGTTGAGGTCAAGGGGAGCAGTGCTGGAGTCCGGGGTCCTGATAAACGGGTGAGCAGCTTCAGGTAAATGGAGAGCTTCTCGACGCGAGTGTCTCCGTAGTCGACGATCTGTGAGTTAAAGTCGTAGGCGCGCACCACGGCCCCGGCCGTGGAGCGGACTCCTCCAGCCGGGAAGTTTCCAGGCTGTCGCCGTCCAAGACCACCTTCTTCCAGCGGTCGGCGAAGATGTCCCGGGCGGGCTTGATGTGCGAGTACAGGTTGTTGTGGTTACGCTGGGCGACCCAGGCCCCGGGCCACGGCGTCGACGTCGACGTCGCGGTGATCATAGATGCCCACCGCGTCAAGCTTGGCGATCATGTCGTGGACGACGTCGGGGTCGGCCTCGCCCTGGATTTCGGCGTCCTCGTAGTATGCCTGGGGGCCGGGCGTCGTTCCCCCTGCTAACTCATACACGCCCTACCAAGCCGAGCCCGCTGCGCAAGACATACGGGCTGGAGCCTGTTGTTGATTCTATGTGGCAAAGTCGGAGATGCCCGGAGACGACGTGACCTGTACGACTGCCGCTATCCTGCTTGAATGCCGTGAGGACCAGTGGCGATGCCGGGCAGAGGAGGGCAAAGTGGTTAATCTTTCTCAACGGATTACATCTGATGCCATGAATGCGGCACTGGTGGAAGCCGTCAGTCTGGGCCGCGCAACATTTCGACGTAAGTATAGGTTCGGCCGGTCTCTGAGTTACGTCGCTCTCCATCAAGGACATCATTTCGACAGTAAGGCGCTTGTTGCCGCTGCGGCCGCTCACATGGACCCGTCAATCGATCTAACCTCTGAGAACTCATGGGGCGGGGAGAGTACAACAGCGGTGCTTGATGCCTGTGGCGTCAAGTGGATCAACGTCGACCAGCTCGATGAGGTAGTCGGGCCGCTAACTCAAATCGACTCTGAGCAGGGCGGATCGCGGTGGCCACGTTATTGGTGGGCTAACCAAGGGGACAACTTCAATGTTGCATTTGAGCAGGGATCCCTGTGGGCCTCTGACTTTCGTGCCGACGGGCAGCCAGCCCACGAGGACTGGACCGCGTTGCAGGACATGCTGCCCGGAGACGTGGTGTTCCACTACGCCAAGAAGAAGCTCCTGGGCATCAGTCAGGTCGTCCAGCCCGCTACACCTGCCTTCCGTCCCGAAGGATACGGACAGACAACGGGCTACGACGATGGATGGCTCGTTCTTGTCGCGCCGCTGGTAGTTGACATGGAAATCGGGCTTGCAAGCCTTCAGAGGGTACTCGCCCCCGGAATCGGTCCCATGAATCGGTTGGGGACGCCCGGGCGGGCCTACATCTCTCCCCTACCGACTGGGCTGGGGGGCAAGCTCGCTCAGCACCTTGGAATGAAGCCTTTGCAGCGGCCAGACGACACCTTCTGGCCATCAGCCTCAGAATGCCAAGGTGATGTCCCCAATCTACTGCAGACGGACGTGCTCGTAACCGCCACCAGACGCGCGGAGCAGAGATACCTTCGCGCATCCCTCCTTGCCGACGGCGATGCCCGATGCGCGTTGTGCGGGCGCCAGCTTCCCCCCGAGCTGCTCATCGCAGCACACATCAAACCCCGGGCGCAGTGCACGGACGCCGAACGGCTGGACTTCAGAGCCGCCGCAATGCTCGCCTGCGTCCTGGGCTGCGATGCCCTGTTCGAAAACGGTTTTCTTGGGGTGGACGCAGATGGAGTGATCCGCGCAATCGACTCTGACCACCCTGACATGAAAGACGTTTTGAACCGGCTAAGAGGAACCGTTTGCATTGCCCATACGGTCGCCACCGCTGCTAACTTCCAAACCCACTGGAAATTCCATTTTAGGGGGTGCTAGTTCAGAACTTCATATCCGCGTACACTCTGTCACACGCGAGACCTGCGTATTCCATTGTGACAAAAGTCTAGGACGGTCACTTTTGACTCACATGCTTTGCGCACTCGGACACAGGACCCTGCCCTGAGTCGATTCCGATTTCTTGCCCTCCGCACGTGCAAGCACACGAGACGGAAAATACCCGGGGAGCGAGGCGAGACGTTCGATACAGTGCGCTGCCCTGAGGGTCGGTCAGAAATCCTTCGGCTCGAATGGCTTAAACCCTTCCGGAACGCCTTGGCCTAAGGGCCCAGTCGGCATCGGCGTACCGACCTCGGCCATGAACGTCTCGGCCTTATGCCGGTACTCGGGGTTTTTCACCACCACCTCGTCAATGAGAACGTCTGCCGGCAGCCACAAAAATCCCTCGTGCTGGAGCTGGCGGATAAAGTTTAGCGTCATCACGGTGTACATAACTGCGCGGGCCACCATTAGGACAGCAGCCCGGTAGCGTTCCCGGATCCCGAAGTGAGTGGTTTTCCTCTGCTCCTTCGCGTCTGCGTGCACGACGTCCCCGTAGAACCAGCCCACGCTCAGGTCACTGTCCGAGAGCGCTGGAGTACCCTGCGGGATGCGAGGACCGGCCACCTGAACCATGTACCCGACCGCCGAACCGTCCCGCGGCATCACCGTCTTCCAGCCCTCCCGCAGGTTTGACAGAGTTGCGGCATGGTCGCCGTCAGCGTCGCTTACATAGAACTCCAAGGTCTCCAGCGCCTTAAACCAGTGCACCGGGTCTTGCTTCAGTAGGATCGGCCAAATCCTGGCAGCCGCCGACTCAACGACCTCCTCCTCGGGCAATTGCTGGATCAGCCACTGTTCGCCGGTTTCAGTGTTGACCTGCAACTCCATCGTCCCGCTCGCCAGGGCTGCCAAGGCCGGCTGGTCTCGGTTCAATGAATGAGCCTCCACACGTCTGGCACGCAGCACGAACGCGGCCAAATTTTCAAGTTGCTTCGGAGTGGGTTCAGACATGTTTCCAGCATAGGGAAGGGAACGTCAACAGCAACGAGGCAGCGAAGTGGCCGCGGCTGCCGGCGCTGACCACGACGTACAGGGACGGATTGCTCCTGCCCGAGCGGGCCTGGACTCCCGGATCTTCACCAAGCCGGAATTCAACATCCCTAAGCCCTTCGAGGCACAAAGATGGCTCGCCTCCAAGCGGACATATTGCACCTAACTCATGCTGAGGCTGGAGGCGCTTGCCGGATGTTCCTCGTAGGAAAAGGGCGGGGTGAGCTCGAAGCGGTGACCCTCGGCGGGTAGATAAGGCTTGAAACGACCTCAGCCAGAGCAACACGGAGATGTGGTGGCCTGCGTGACCGTATCTAAGCAGAATCTCCGGTAGTAGCCTAGCCGCGGGCGATACTGCGCATGGTTTTCGATGACGCCGTTGATTGCTACTTGGCGCCGGGGGAGAACCTTTGACTTCTCTTTCCCCGCATCACGCTGCTGTGTCAGCAACACCCTGCAACAACCACGCTCATCAGGCAAGGGCCGCTAACCCGGCATCTGCTGGGGTCCAGCCCTCAAAGGAATCGGCCTTTCCGCGAGCTACATCCTTCTCATAGCTGGCTATGATCGACGCTCCGAGTTTGAGGCATGCGCTGGGACTCTTGAGTTCCGACTTGTAGTCGAAGTCCACGCTTGCTGTTTCGTAGTTGAGATCGACAACCACGGTCTTCAGAATCTCGGAGCATCTGCTCACAAATGCCGCCCGTGCCGAATCCGTCAGCTTAGAGGGGTCCGCAACGTATGGTTCCGAAGTTTGGTCTGCACGGAGAATCCGAGCCAGCACATAGAGAAGGAAGTAACGCGTCAGCGTATACGACGCCATGGGGCGGTTCTTGACTTGAACCAAGGCCGCTTCCACAGCTTTTTCTAGCTCGTAAAGAAATACGATCCGGTCAGCGTTAACCTCTGGGCGGCCAAATATCTCAGCATATTTCTCATCGAATACCTTATAAATCTGATGCGCTGACCAAGGCTCCTGGACGTCAAAAGCCAAAAGGATCCGGCCCGTCAGATCATTTGTTATGACGGTTTTTCCATGGGGGGCAATCTCGCCTCGTTTGATTTCGAAGAAATACGAGGTCGTCTTAGTCGCGATTTCTTTCTGCAGGCGGAGCATGATGACATGATTGGATCGCAGGTCTCGGGGTTTGATCGCGTTCTGATTGTTACTGTTCTCTGTGATTGTACGAGCTAGGGCATCATCTTCGACCACAACAACCCGCACGAGAACTCTCAGATCATCAGTCAATTTGTTCTTGGCATCGTAGAAACTGGTCAGACTCTGAGCACCGTTCACGACCGAGTAGCCGTTGATCGTGAGTGCTCCTGGGACGGTATCGTCGATTGAGTCGCAGAGAATTATGATCCCGTTGTGGAAAAGGACAAAATTGGAGTGCCCCGATTTAGCCTCAATCGATCTCCGAATCGACCGATTAACCGGCGTAGTGCCAAGATTGTATCGAACGTTCTCGCGAAAGAGAGAGCCATCCGAGATGCCATCCATATGGACCAGTTGGAGCGCCCGGGCTGGAAAGATATACATTGCGGTCGAGGACCCGACTCCCGACGACATCTTCATCGGTTCTACGTACGTCGTATCGAAGACGAAACTTTTCTTCTTTGCACGAGGATCAGTCTCAATGAAGTGAGCAGCTATCGTCTTGCGATCATAGATGCGAATATCGGAAATATCCGAGTATGCCTGAGAGTCCTTGTCCTGACCTTCGTTTGTTATGTAGACGGGGATGAGGTCATATCCCCGAGCAACGAGGTCCGGCAATTGCACTCGTTTGATCAACTGTTTGAGTCGCTCGTCCGCGTTGCCCGAAAGAATTCTTTCTATCTTGGCTTGAGTACTGAACTGTTGCACGGAGGCCACCAGGTTCTTGGGGCCAACATCGCCAATCGTGCAATTGTCCGTCTGTCGCACTTTGCTCTGCAGGAAGTGGATCTTCTCTTCGTTGTGATCCACATAGATGCCATCGATGCCTTTGTCGTTTTGGTGATCGCAAAGTGCGTCGCGCGCGTCGGTCTCCTCCAGCCGGTAAATGTTCTGGAGGAACCAGAACAGGAAGGATGCCGATTCCGTTAGCCCAGTCTCCTTCTGGACACGAGCGAGGAGAGTTTTGAGCCTCGAGTACTTGATGTCCTGCTCTTCCATGGAAATCCTCCCGCGGGGTCGACGTCCCTCAAAGCTTAGTCGCTCTTGGTGTCCAAGACTGGCTTTGAACCGCCTTCTGGCCACGGCAATCTTCGTGTGGCATCCGCCCGGGTAACCGTTTGAAGTGACCGCTAACTGCCACTCGTGGCCCGCAGAATATTTCCGGCAGGCCAGACAGCGTAGGTTCAGCCAGCGAGACGTCCGGAAACATTGTCCCAGCCACTCGGTCAAGGAAAACGTCGTAGTCGGGTTTCTCTTCCGTCATTGCTCAGGCCTTGTCCAACCAAACTTCATCTACATCCTCGAATAGGCCCCAGACCCGCACTTATACGCTGCTTATGGGATAGGGCGACTCGTTGGCGACCCGGAAGCAGACGCACGAATTTCCAGTTCCAGCACTGGCCCACCATGAGCTAATAGCTATCGAATGAGCCATCGCGGTGCGATGATCTTCGTCCTGCTGGCGGCGAGCCTGTTCCTGATCTTTGCAATGCTGTGTCTGTTCCCTGACGGAATCTGCCGCCGACTTAGCCGATATTCCAGCAAATACTAGACCTCCGCCTGTGAACACAGCAGCCACCCACTTACCCAGGTCGCCTCAATCAGTAGCTAGCGGAACAACCTTAAGCTTCCACGCCAAGAAGAAAAGGACAGCTAACAGAAATAGTGTCCCCGCCGTGGCGGGGTGTCTGATCATGGTGCCTAGAAATTGCCCCGACTATCGGAAGACCCTGCGGCGGAAGTACAACGAGGCCGTGCGCGAGCCGCCTTGACTCGCTGGCCTGCGGACTGCTCATTTCACAGACTATTTAATCCTTGCTCTTCTTCGCTATGCGCGCGGCGCGCGCACGCGCCGTCCGTGCTGGGCCTTGGAACAGTTCAGAAAGGAGGTCGTCCATCAGCACCAAGACTTCCTCCGCCTCTTCTGCGGTGACGGCTGCTGCTATCTCACTCGCATCTTGCTCGCCTGTCTCGCGCCCTTCGCCATTGGCGGGTAAGTTGAAGTCGCCGTGCGCGGCATCGTTGCCCCAATGACGGACTTCATGCGCGGCTTCCTTGATCCCGTCACGGATAAGACGCATCTCCGCTAGGGCTTCAATCCTTGCGTGGAGGTCCCGTCCCTTCGCACCCTTGAACTTCGCAGACGCCTCAACAACGGCCCGTGCCAATGCTAGAGCTCCTCGATAGGCTCCGATTGAATAGCAGCGCCAAGCTTCCGTCGCTGCGGAGTCGATCGGAGAAGGAACATCCGGAAAGTCCCGCACGTCCCCCGGTGCCGGTGACCACCGCTGGTCGCTATATTCCTCAGGCTCGTCTGGATAGCCCGGGTCGCCGGGGCGGTAGCCGGACGTCCACGTGACGACACTGAGCCGATGGCAGTTGTCGCAAAGGTAAGCGGCATCGGACACATAGTCTCTGCCGAATCCTTCTGAAATGGGATGGGAGACGGGACCGCTCAGGAGCGTCATGTGGGAAATCTTTTTGCACTAACCGCAGGTAATTGTCGCCATCGATCTAATCTAATGGACCGTCTAACCAAATCAGACGATTGAGGTCCCTCGCGCGCGCGACCCCCCTACCGATCGCCAGGGGGGAGATGACCACTGCCGGCTAACTCGGTCGCGCAGATTATCCGGAGCCCTTGAGACCCCCCTACGCCCTACGACCGACTGGATGCGTTGGCTTTGTGCGGGGTCGTCTCGAGAGCTAGGGATTCTCTCATGGCGTCCTTCATGGTCAAGTTGAACTTTTTTGCTTCCGTAGAAGCATCATCAATCGCAGGGTCAACATTTTTTATGAAGCTGAAGTATTCGAACGCTGAATCGTATACTTCCGGGTCACCGATAAGATCCACGACCCCGAGGAGGGACCCGATATTCCCGGCCAACATGACCATCTTTTCCGACAGATTCTCCTGTCTCGCCATGAGCCCCTCCAAGCCAGGCGTGTCGTGGCTTAGGTCTGCCAGCGAGTCAATCTCCGGCTTGGCGTGCTTGTATCGATACACCGTCAGCAGATATTCATCTAGCATGCGTATGAGGTCCGCATAAACAAGCTTTCGTTCTTCTCGCATGCGTATCGAATCCTCGCGGCTATTCTGGCTCCTGAGCCGCTCCGCTTCCTTGCCCGCTGAAATGAGCTGGGTGACTACCGATCCGGAGATGCCCGCAACGGCACCGATAATAGCCGTCCACAAGGGCAACCAGTCTGTTCCGCCGGTTCCAGTACCCTCCTTAGCGGCAGCGGTTATCTGCGTCTCAGAAAGAAGCGCCACGATGATAGCGGGAAGTTCCATAAGCCTGAGAGTACCGCCAGGCACCCTGATTCTCCTGAATGCGCGGAAAGGGAAGAACGATGGCTGCGGCACCCAGGAACTGGGAGGCTTCCGGTGTTAGCGAGCCCAGTTCGACCAGGTGCTCCAACCGCGAAGCACGGGCGATAAACTTCCTGATGATGACCGCCCAGTGCCGGGGGGTGATGTCCGGAATGACAACATGCAGCCTCGATCCTTCGCTTATCTAGCCCCCGATCTGCGAAAAGCTTGCAATGTATACAGTTTCGGGCCTCACATCTGTCAGTTGTTGTCAGTTGCAAAGCTCGCACACAACTTTGGGTGGCGAACGCCGCCAACTGCGAAGCGAGCATCCGTCGACTCCGTTTCAACAAGTCCTACCTGATGCTTCGGATGCTTGCCCACCGTCCTGACGACACTGATGAAATGCCACGGAGTTGGCTGCCAACCGGCACCGTGCTTGAATCGCTAAGGTCCTGAGCCAAGAGGACGTGGCCCATGGATCGCGCCTCACTCGCTACACCTAGCAGAAGTACGAGAGTTGCGAGTCCGTTTCGGGACGACGGGCTAACCCCACACTGCGGCCCCCGCTTGCACTCGCACAGACTCTCGAGGTCTCCCTTATCGATGTTCTCCCCGATTGCTGCTCCAACCCTACGTCTGTGCTAGAGCTAGGGCGCTGGAGGCGACGGGCACCGCCGATCGCAGAGACGGCTTCGACTACGGCTGCTGGATTGACCCAGAATCGCTTCGATTCGCTTGATAACTTTTATCAGCGGGCGCGATCGTTGATAAAGTTATCAAGCGATCTGTTGCTGCCACATCGGTGGAACCACCGTAACGGACCCCGAGGTTGTCTCCATGCTGAACATGCTCATTCATCTTGACAGGGCAGCTACGGAAAAGATTGGTCCGGGTATTAGTCACTGGGTGGTGTACAGCAACCGAGACATCAAGCGAAATAGTACGGGCTACCGCATCATGCGGGTGGATGGACCCGGGCCGATCACTTTCGGCTACACGGACGTACTGCGTCAGCCTACGGTGAAAACTTATCTATAGCGCGCCTTCAAAGACGAGGCGGCGGACCTAATGGTTGAATTCCGGAAGAATATACGAGTGCTTCGGCGGTGATGAGTTAGTCTTTGCCCATGCCCCGTTCCCGTCTCACTTCTGTCGATAGGCTCGCCGCCGCCGCGGCTCTTGCATTGACTCTTATGATGGCCGCGTGCAGCTCTGGTGCATACTCCAACGACGAACCCGAGCGCTCTGAGCCGCTAGCTGACGTCTCGACGACTGTTGAGCCTTCCACCGCGTGCCCCGGGCTCGTCGCAGCACCGGCAGGTTTGGCCCAGCAAAAGGCAAAGGAGATTGGTTGCATCGAGGACGGCAATGGAAACTGGGTTCCCCAGGGGCAGCCCGCTCCAGCTGATGCAGCCGCTCTTCCAACTGCCGCGGCTCAACCTGACGGAGGGATTCCGTGGAATCAGGCCGTGGAGTACGCCTGGACAACACAGCGCGTCTGCGGCCCCCTCGCCGGTGGTGGCAACTCGGACGACGATGTCTTCCTCAATCTCGGCCGCGACTACCCTGACCCGCAACGTTTCCAGATCGTGGTGTGGGACGTCGGCGGCCTTGAGCCGATCGACGGCGGTGTCACTTTGTGCACCTCAGGCCAGATCACCCTGTACAAAGGCGTGGCGCAGATCGAGCTCACCGACCCGGGACTCATTGAGGTCTACAGGTAGCTCCAGCAGCCTGGAAGAGCATGCCGCTTGGGATAACTGGTCACTCCGTGGTCGCGTCTGGTTCATGGGTCCTACGTGAGAACGCCGAATCCGAATCAATTTGCGCGGCGTAAAGCGAGAAAAGCAGTCCGGGCTGGATCCAAGGTAACGGGCACGATGTGCCGCCGAGACCTAGCCAAGCGTGCAATCAGTTCTCTTGTGAGTGTTGGTGGGTTTACTGCTGAGCACGGGGCAATGGCTTGGGATCGCGATTCCGTTTCCAGGTGATGTCTACGAGACATCTTGGCAGTGACGCGACCGCGCCATAAGGATGTGTCGTTGCACCGGGAGAGTCCCGGATAAGATCACGGGGAGGTATTGCGCGCTCCTGCGCAGCCGACGAGGAGTATGAGCGTGTGCGAACCGAGGTCGTCTGCCGACGGCATGCCAGCCAGCCCCGGATGCAAGCGTTTAATCATCGAGGGCCAGGCCCTCGGTAGGATCACATTCGCGGAGGAAAATCGTCGATGGTGAAGCTTAACTTGAGATCTGTCGAGGAACGCGTTGCCCCACTCGGCGGCCGTGAATCCTACGATCGCGAGTTCATATTCAGCCTGTTACTGGCGTACGGGAAACCCCAGGGCAATGTGACCCGACTACGCAACGGCTCGCTCAACGTTGGTAGGTGAGCGAGAGCTCGTCGTACCGGGTGGCGATGCCGCGCCATTGCTTGAAGAGGTTGAAGGACTGCTCGACGGCGGCCCGCCCCTTGTAGGCCCCGGCGTCGAAGTTCACCGGGCGGCCGCCCTTCTCCAGCCTCACGACGTCGCCGAGGCCAGACGGCTCCGAGCAGGAAAACCGCTCACTGGAATGGATCGCCAAGAAATTCAAGGTGAGCCGGTCAACAATCATCCGCGCGCTTCGCGCAGACGGTCTTGTAAGCACTGTGTACGGTGGGAGCACAAATTCTGCCGGCATCAGGGAGACGTTCAATGGCGAAAGCTCACAAGCGGAACCAAATTGATGGGCAAGCCAGCCTACACGCGAACCTACCCTGGACACCGCACTAACGGCACTGAAGCTCTCGATGCGGGCTAGCTTCCCCTCTAACGCTACCGTCCCAGCTTCCCTCCCGCCCGGCGTCCAGAACAAGCGGTCGACAGCAAACTACTGGAACGACTCACGACACGAACGCTGGGACTGTCTTAACAATCCATGAAAGTTACCCGGGTAGTGGAAAATCAATCTCAGAAACGCTGAGTTGAAAGGGCAACTGGGGATGGACGAAAAAAGGAAATTCAAAGTCGGGAATCTAGTAGATGCAAAGGAATTGGACCATGGCGTCCTCAGACCCTGAATCGCCACAGCGTCCGATCGTCAGCGGGTTTAGGGGTGTTCTGATGTGGATTGCGGCCATACCGGTGGCAACCCTCACTGCCGAATCCCTAGCCCCCGGAGCAGGCCAAGTTGTATCGCTGATACTCGTAATTAGCTCACTTGGAGTCGTGCCATGGATTGCCCAGCGGCTGAACCCCTGAAGAGTCCAGCCGCTTACGCTGTGCTTGCGGCCGCACTCCTCCGGTTTCATCGAGGCCTAGCTTCTTCGGCTCCTCTTCGCTCCAACCGTCCCGGAGTGCATGGGCATAGGCGCGCTTGTTCTCCCGTTCGGCTTCTTTGACCTGTTCCGAGAGTTTGTCCCTGCGCTGCCGGGCCTTGACGAGTTCGGTCACTGAGGCGATCCGGGAGTCCAATAGGTTCCGCGCCTGGTTCTGCGTTGTTTCGAGGTCAATGGCTGGACCAGCTCACCGGGGCGTTCGCGCTCCTAGCGGACTGCGGTGGCCTTGGACGCCCTGATCACCTTCCTGGTCATCGAGTCCAGGGCCGCCAGGTGCGGGACGCCGTTGCGGGCCAGGACCCGGGAGACGGTACGGGCCGGCACGCCCAGCTCGGCGCCGATCCATGCCGGGCCGCGCCTGCGAAGAATGGTGCACAGCCCATCCCCATTGCCCTGCGCCACGACGACTCAATGAAGTGCGGGACGGCCCTGCGAACTTCGACGGGGATGGGTACTCATCTTAGGGGGCAATACCCACCAGAGGTGCGTCATCAACTTCAGTCAGCCTCTATGCGCTGGTGGCGCCCGAATGCGACCACGTTCTCGGCGCCGGCACTCAAGCGCTGAACATCCTCGGCATGGGCCTGTCGTGATGCTGCCAGATCGCTTTCCAGAACCTGGACGAGGCGTCGCGACTCAGCCAGTTGGCGGGCCGTGTTGTGTGCGTCTGCTACAACGCGTTCATGGGTAATGCGAAGTTCCGCATACACTTCAGGGTTCACGGTGGACTGTTCGTCGAGCTGCGAGCCGAGCCACCGCTTTCTTTGGGCTTGGAGATCGGCGATGGTCGCCTTTAAATCGACGATCACCTTTTTATCGCGCTCGATGCGGGATAGAAGTGTCGCCCTGTCAGCGCGAAGACCAGCATCAGAGCCGTTTCGTCCGCGTGTTGAGTCCGGTGGCCTCGGTGCTCGATCGGCGGCAGCAGCGGCGGTGATGGCTCCGTGCAATGCAGGGTGACTGTGTATGAATTCCCGGGACACTTTCGCGGCCCGAGCGATGCCTGCGATTGTCACTCGGCCGCCATTCCTTTTCACCTCGTCAAGAGCGCTAAGCACGGCAATCTTCTTGTCTTCAGACTCTTTTGCTCTGTGCTGGCGGAGTGCTTCTATTGCGGCTTCACTCGCCATCCTGAGCACCTCGCAGTATCTGTCGAAGGTCGATTCTCCGGGGCGACGTCGCCCGCCGTCTAACATCCGCCATCTGATCAAGCGCCGCTTTGATAACCGCCCTCTCTTCGACGTCGAGCCCATCGATGTAAGCGTCGATTCCGTCGATTACGGTCGTGCAGTCGGCGATTCTGGCGGCGTAGTGGTCGAGCATGTGGGTTGCGGTTCGGATTATCCGAGCTCGCTCTAATTGGACTTTCAGATGTTGACGTTTGGCGGCCATCCCATCGCGCTCCAGTGGGTCGACTAGGAAGAAGGGACACGATTCGCAGGCGTGACTTAGCGCGCAGGAGTGCCCGTTTGACGTCACGTTTTGAGGTTCAGTGCACGTACCTAATGTGACTGCGATTTTCCCGAAGGAGTCGCGTTCGCGGTCTATGGTGACTGGTTTACCGAGGAGATTCAAGCGCCGCGGTGGGATGGCTGAAAGCGCTTTCTTGCGCCTCTTGGCGGTGACGGTAAAGTACGCCATCGTGGTGTTGAAGTTCTTGTGACCCATGTAGTCCTGCAGGACATCCGGAGTGGTTGTTGGCCGCCCTTCGTCATCCGTCGCATCAGCGAGACGCTGAGCGAATGCATGACGGAAAGAGTAGGGATCAATGGTAGACAAATCGAATTGGACGAGGTTGCCTTCTGCCCCTTCGACCGGACCGACGAACGGAGCCTTCTCCAAGATTACCTCGAGCAGGCTGGCGATTCGGCGGCCGAGATAGCTGCTTTCGTAATGCATGTCTTTGACGATTCTTCGCGATGGGAAGAGCCATTTGGACTCGATGCCAGCATCCCGCTTGATCTTCTGCCAATCCCTGATTACGTCGTGGGTTTCCTGGTGGATCGGCAGTCGTTTACCTTTGCCGTACGGCGGCTTTCCCTGCTGCCACTCGAGGTATGGAGAGCCTTGGTTGTCATACGACAAGCAGTCGTCTTCGAGGCGAACGGTTTCTCCCGTTCGCCGTCCGCATCGCTCGTGAACGAAGATCATAGCTCGCACTTCGGCAGTTCGATATGGATCACGTCGGACGAGAAGCTCAAGATGGTCCATCACCCAGTCGACGATCGGTTGCGGCACGAATCTGAAGGGTTCATCAGGATTAGCAGACGAGGCCTTGCGCCCCAGCACTGTATGTCGCGTCGGATCCACGGTGAATCGTGGCGATACTTCGTTCCAAACCGAAGCTTGCGCGTCGTCACCTCGCGCGTACTGAACCACTTTGGCTATACCAGCAATGCGCCGCCCCTGAGCCTTTGGGTCGCTCCACCTCGCCCGAATCTCGTTCACGATCGCAGTCATGTCCGCCCGCCCGAGCAATCGAACTGGGGTCATGCGCTGGCGCAGAATTTCGTCGGCGAGTACCCATGCACTCCGGATTTCGAGGAGCTCCACATACCCGCGTGCACAGGATCCAGCCGGGCAACGCCCCGAACATCGCGCTGTTGGACCGCATATAGCAGCTCCCAGCGAAGTGGCTCCTTCAATAGGCCGAACGGGGTTGCAGCAGTCTGCGCGAAGGTCGTGCGGGCAATCGGGTCCAGGAGCGGTTCGACCTCCAGCTTGAACCAATGCTCGATAGTCGCCGCGGCGGTCGCGTTCTGGCGACGAGCCCATGCACTGAATCTACGGTGGTGCACCCCGCACATGTCGTCGCTGTGGACTCGGTCTGATTGACAGCCATGGAAGACGCACTTGCGCAGAGCCGGCAGAGGTTTGGGCTGGCGTGCAGTTATCCAATCATCGACGGAGTAGACCTCGTCGCCTGCTAGCGCGAGATGTGTTCTGTAGTTGAGGCGATGCGCCACACAGAGCCCCAAACTTCGGTGGCTGCGCGGGCAGCCGACGACGCGGCAGCCGACGACGCTGTCGTCTCGAATCCGGGGTGACGCAATCCATTCTTCGAGAGTTATGAGTCCTGCTTTACGCAATGCCTGCCACCGGCCGCGACAAGTCGGGCATAGTGATCCGCCTTGAATGATCACGTCGCAGTCCGCGCGTTTGCAGACCGTCAGGACCACACTGGACTTTGTCCCGTCAGGCATGTAGATCAGCGACTCAGCGTCGAATTCGCCTGGCCTCCAATCCTGAAGAATCAGGGACTGTAGATGTTCAGTCCACGTAGCCGCCTTCTGAGGCACCGGCGAGATAATTGCGTTTGAGAGTCTCATTAATGAGTTGTTCCAAGGTCGATTCGACGTGGGGCAAGTGCGCTCAAAGCGACCCTTTTCGCGTTCTCCAAGTCGTGGGCGTAAATCCGTGTGGAAGTGATGCTTCGGTGACCGAGCAGTTCTTGGACGACGTCAATCGGCTGTGGATCACAATCGATGCCACGCACGAGGCGAGTCGCGAAAGTGTGCCGGAGCATGTGAGGTCCCGAGAGTTTGAAGTTGATCCGCTTTGAGCACCGAGCGATGAGATCGGTGACTCCGGAGGAGCTCATCGCGGTTCCTCTGGCATCGCCGAAGGTGTAAATGTTGACGAACACATGGGGTGACGGATCTTCTTCGCCGAGCTTCTCGTGGCGTTCAATTGCATACTCGATGTACTTGTCGACGAGGTCCTCGCTCGCATAGAGAAGCCGGGCTTGGCCCTTCGCCCGCTGCCCGTTCTCCACTGGATTGTCGGTCCGAACGTGAAAGTGCGGATCGGTGGCCCGGCAATCGAGTTCGGCCGAACCGCCTGCAAAATGTAGGTCTTTAATGAATAGCGAGAGAGCTTCTCCGACCCTGATGCCTGTGTAGTACATCAGATCCACTAAAAATCGATCGCGGGCGTTGAGCTGGATGGTTTCCAAAGCGAGACGTGTTGATGAATCGCTGATCCACTCTGGTTCTCCCAGTTCAGAAGTATTGGCAGTCCTGAGTTCGTCGGCGAGAACTCGCCTTCGCGCGCCATGCTCGCCGCCGGCCGCCGTGCCTGCGGCGAAGTACTTGACCTGCGTGAGCCGGCTGGCAACGTCCGTCTTCAGCAAGTCTTCGCTGTCAGCCCAGTCGTAGAATGATCGAACCGGCGTCATCCAAAGAGCGACGGTTTTCGCACTTCGAAGAAACTCTCTTCCGTTTGGCTGCGCCACCGGAGTTTTAGCCACTACATGCCGCCAGAGAGCAACGTGGTGAAGCGAGATCTCCCGCCAGTCGCTCGTCAGCGCAGTCCAGGACAGGTACCAGGCGAGGCGCGCGCCATAGTGCTTCACCGTGTACGGTGAGCAGCCCGTATTCGTAAGAAACTGCAACCAAGCCGAGGCGACGTGAAGCCGATCGTCCTCGTCGACGATGACGAACCGGTCGCCCGACTCGGTCGTTGCAATCGTGAGCATGTACGCCGGCTTGGTAAGCATTCCACCAAGCTACTATTCCCGCTAGCCACTGACACAGCCAGATATAAGGGTCAGAAACTCGCTCGTTTATGAGGTGGCTGTCTTTGCCTGACAGGATCGAACGGGGCTAGATAACGTCCGGAAGGGCCGCATCGACGAAGGGCGATGACAAGTCCAGGCGGCGCCCGGACGACTTCAACATCCGCTCCACCAAATCCGCCACCTGCTGCTGGGTGAGCGAGACGGACGTCAGTTCGGATTCGCGCCTCGGGCTACATAGACCTCGGACGGAGAGTTGATCCAGATTTCTTCGATCGAGCGGTCGTCCAGCAGCGGTTGCAACGGACCGAACCCGGCCACGGCGTCAAAAACGTACTTGCGTGCAGCATCCAAGGGTCCGAGCGGCGGAAGAGATCCCAGCAAGGACCGTTCGTCATAGTCGGTCACCGCGGCTTCGCCCAGCCGTCGGACCTCCGGACCTTGGCGGACAGGGTCCAGGCCTCGTTGGCGGATCAGCTCACGGACCTCCCCCTCGACGATCCGGATGCCCTCCATCCCTTCTCCCCCCTCAGAGTTCGGGCGCAACCCCGGCCACGCGAAGCTGAAACTTGCGGCCGGGTGTGTCCACCGACCCTAGCGGCCGGTCTTCGCACCGGCCAGCCCCCGCATCCCGATTGTGGAAAAACCGACCCATCTTCGATCCGTCGCTGGCCAGTAGTCGTCACGGGTGATAAGGGCGCGATGGAATAGGCTGAGGGGCAGTATGAAAAGCATCCTCGACGTTCTTGTGCCGCTGCTGCGTACCCTGCCCGAGGGCAGCCGGCGTTTCCTGACCGGCTACGGCGCGGCGTCGGCCGCACTGGCCCTGCTGGACGTCGTCGCCCTGGGGCTGATCGCCGCGCTCCTGCCGGCCCTCGTGGGCAGCTCCGACGCGGAGCTGCCCCTCGTGGGCAACGTCGCCGAAAACGGCCTTGCCCTGCCGCTGCTGGCGTTCATCTGCCTGCTGATCGTGCTCAAGGGAGTGCTGGCCGTCCTGCTGCTGCGCTTCGCCACCAAGCGCTTCGCCCGGCACGAGGTGGCCATCGGCGACCGCCTCTTCGCCGCCTACCTGGCCTCCCCTTGGGAGAAGCGGCTCGGCCGCAACTCGGCCGAGATCGTCCGCTCTGTGGACGTGGGGGTGGGGATCACCGTCTCGGGTGTCCTGATGCCGGCGATGAGCCTGTTCGGCGAGCTGGGCACCCTGGTGGCCGTCGTCGTCGTGCTGTTCGTGGCCCAGCCGCTGATCGCGGTGGTGACCATGATCTACCTGGGCCTGGTGGCGCTGCTGCTGGCCAAGGTGATCTCCCCGCGCGCCGTGGCCATCGGCCGAGAGAACCGGGAATGGTCCAACCGCACCGCCAAGACCCTCTACGAGGCGCTGGGCGCGCTCAAGGAAATCACCCTCGCCGGCCGCGGGCCCGAGGTGCAGGAACAGGTGCACGGCACCAGGACGAAGTCCTCGATAGCGCGCGCCGGCGCCATACAGATCTCGCAGATCCCGCGCTACGTGCTGGAGACCGCCCTGGTCCTGGGGTTCGCGCTGCTGGGCGGCGTGGGCTACCTGACCGGCGGACCGGCCGGGGCGGTCAGCGCCGTCGGCCTGTTCGCCGTCGCGGGCTTCCGGCTGATCCCCTCGCTGACGCGCATGCAGGCCGTGCAGTCTTCCGTCAATACCAGCGCGTCCTTCGCCCGGCAGATCGTCGAGGACATCCATGAGGGCGAGGCAGAGATGTCCCGGCTGCGCGACGAGCGCCCGCAACACGAGCTGCCGGACAACGCCGCGGACATCGAGCTGCGGGACGTCGCCTTCAGCTATCCGGATACCGCGGCACCGGCCCTGCATGACGTGAACATCCGGATTCCGGCCGGCAGCCACGTGGCCTTCGTCGGGGCGTCCGGCGCCGGGAAGTCGACGATGGTGGACCTGCTCCTGGGCCTGCTCGAACCGAGCCGCGGGCGCATCCTGGTGGGCGGCGAACCGATGGATTTCGTGCTGGATTCCTGGCGGCGGCGCATCGGCTACGTGCCCCAGGAGGTCTCGCTCTTTGATGCCTCGATCGCACAGAACGTCGCCTTGGCCTGGGACCAGTCTCGCGTGGACCGCGAGCGCGTGACCGTTGCGCTGCGGCGCGCGCAGCTGCTGGACACCGTGATGGGGCGCGACGGCGGCCTGGACGCCCTGGTCGGCGAGCGCGGCATGGCGCTCTCCGGCGGGCAGCGGCAGCGGCTCGGCATCGCCCGCGCCCTCTACGACAACCCCCGGGTGCTCGTCATGGACGAGGCCACCTCGGCGCTCGACACCGCCACCGAGGCGGCGGTGACGACGGCGATCCGGCAGCTTCACGGTGACGTCACCGTCATCACCGTGGCGCACCGCCTGGCGACGATCCGGGACGCCGACATCGTGTTCTTCATGCGCGGCGGAACGGTGGCCGCTGCCGGAACCTTCGACGAGGTGGTGGCCACCGTGCCGGACTTCGCCGAACAGGCTGCCCTCGCCGGCCTCGGAAAGACCGGGAAGCCGGTGGAAGAACACCGCTGAGCCCGCGTCCGCCGCCGAGGCGAGAACCGGCCGCTCCGGTCCCCTCGGGTCGGAACCGTCAGGCCCTAGCCCGCCGCCGCCTCGGCGTAGAGTCCTGCCAGCCGGTGCACCAGGCGTGCCGGGTCGTGGTGTTCCCCGAGCCAGGCGCGGCCACCCAGGGCCGCGGAGGTGCGGGACGGGTTCTCCAGCGCCGCCGCGGCCGCAGCCGCGAGCGCGTCGGCCGACTCCCCCTGCAGCACGGGAGGCAACCGGTAGTACCCCTCCCCCAACTGCATCACCACGGGAACCCCGATGCCGATGGCCTGCAGTTCGCTCATGGCCAGGATGCCGGCACTCTGGCCGATCACCACGTGTGCCGACGCGAGCCAGCGCAAGTACGCGGGCTTGGGCATCTTCGGCACCATCACGACGCCGAGTTCCGCCGCCCGGGATGCGCCGTCGCCCCACTCCAGCCCCTGCAGTTCCACCTGGCTGCCGGCGGCAGCCTGCAGGGCACGCACCAGCTCCAGCTGCCGCCGGCCGCCCTTGGAGTCATCCCAGCGGGAGGCGAAAACGATCCGCGGCCGCTCGGCGGGCCGCCACTCGGGCAGTTCCTCCAGGTCGAGCGGGTTCGGCAGGTACACGGCGTCGGGGCGGGCCGTTTCCGCGTGTTCGCGCAGGTCGGGGGTGGAGTACAGCACCTTCACGGCGTGGTCGGCGCCCCACTGCAGCGCGGGGCGGCGGACGGGATCGTAGTACTGGGTGCGGATGTCCGTGCCGTGGAAATGCAGCACGAAGGGCTTGACCGGGCGGGACCGCACGACCCCGATCCGCGACCCCGAGTGCACATGCAGGAGGTCCGACCGCAGGATGGCGGCCGCCCGCCGGGCCTGCCACGCGGCACCGGCGGCGAGCTTCCCCGCCCGGCCCACGGCCGACGACGCCGCGCCTTCCGGCGGGATGACGTTGAAGTGCCGCCACGGGCGCCCCGCCCGCCGGCCGTACTTGACCAGGGTGGCCCCGACGTCGGCGGCGTCGTAGATGTGCAGGACGCGCGGTTCTGCCGCCACCGCTCAGGCCTCCTGCCGGGCGAACAGACTGTCGACGGCCTGCTCCCAGCCCTTGATCTGGTGCTCGGAGGACAGCTCGCGGGCGGCGGCGTGCGCGTTGGCCTTCCACTCGTCCACCAGCTGCGGCGTCAGGGTCTTGAGCACCTCCACCAGGGCCGCGGGCGTGAAGTCGGCGGTGACGGCGCCCAGCCCGTGCCGGCGCAGCAGCGTCTCCATGGCGGGCGAGGGCCCGATGATCAGCCCGGTGCGGGCCTGGACCGCCTCGAAGAACTTGTTCGGCAGGGCGTGGGCCAGGTTGAAGTTGGTGGGCGGGATGATGGAGATGGCGACGTCGTATTCGGCCACGGTGTCCACCAGTTGGTTATACGGGACGGGCTCGCGGAACCGCACCCGCGGCAGTTCCTCGCCGAGGGCCTTGAGCTCGGCGACGTAGGCCGGCTCGTTGGGCATCACGATCAGGTCCAGCTCCAGATGCTCCGGCGCGCCCCGCATGGCCTCCATGATGTCTTCGATCTTGCGGTAGCGCTGTCCGGCGGAGCTGTAGATCATCCGGATCTTCGCGCCGGTGGGCCGCGGCTTCCGGTCCGCGTAGGGCGCTGCGTTGGTCACCACGGAGGCGGCGACGCCGAAGTCCTTGGTGTACTGCGCGGCGATGCCCTCCGCCACCGTGGTCACCGAGCGCACGGCCGGCAGGTAGGTGCGGCAGAGCCAGCGCACGTAGGGAGCGACCAGCGCCCGCCAGGCCGGTTTGTTGAAGTGCTCTTTCGGCGCGAACTCGTGCAGGTCGGCGTGGACGCCGTGGTCGGGTCGCAGGCTCAGCGCCAGCGGGACGGTGTTGGTGTCATTGGCCAGCACCGCGTCGAAGCGCTGGCCTCCCAGCAGCTTCCGGGCCTGCGCGACGGCAGCGATGTTCCAATAAACGTCCACGTAGCGGCGCAGGGCGAGCCGCCGGGGATCGCGCGGCCAGCTGGCCAGCGCGGTGTCCAGCTCGAAGTGCCCGGCGACGCCGTCCGGCGCGGGGCCGTAGCCGCAGGTGAAGACCCGGTACTTGTCCTTGAACAGGGTGATCTGCTTGAGCACCCGCGGGTCGCTGCGCAGCGGCGAGAGCGAGAGGACCAGCAGGGATCGGGCATCAGTCACGGGGCTGCCTAACGTCGGGGCTGGCTGATTCCGGGGCGGCGGAGGAGCCGCCGGCCCCGGCAGGGCGTCCCGCCGCGGCGGCCGGGCTTGCCTGCAGCCGGGCATCGCGCAGCCGGCAGGCGGCGGTGAACGCGAGCGAGTTCAGGTTGGTCCGCAGCGGGGCTTCGCGCCGGGCGTTGTCCGGCCAGCGCCGGGTGAAGGTGCGCCGCAGCGCGCCGGCGGCCTCCCGCCGTCGTATCTCCGAGGCAAGGTCCGCGGCGGAGGCCGCATCCCGCAGGGCCAGCAGCAGCCGTTCGTCCGGGGCGCCCAGCAGGCGCGGCGCCCCGGGCGCGGCGTTGATCAGGGAGCGGACGACGGCGGACATCGCCTCCCGGTCCTCGGCTCCCCAGGCGAAGCCCGCACCGCGGCGCAGCGCGGCGCTGATGACGTGGCCGCGCAGCAGCTTCACCGCGATGGCCTCGCGCCGGGCACCCGGCAGCGACTGGAACCAGTCCCCGGACACCAGCGACTCGACGTCCTGGAACTGGGCGCGCAGCGGCAGCACCGCGGCGGTGACGCGTTCGTCCGCGTCCTGTCCCACCAGGTACGCCGGGGCGTGGGCCGGGTAGGCGATCTTTTCGCCGGAGAACCACAGGCGCAGGCCGAATTCCAGGTCCTCCCCGGTGCGCAGCCCGTCGGTCAGCCGCAGGCCCAACCGGCCGACCGCCTCGCGCCGGATCAGTCCCAGCGGTGCCGTCCGGTAGGCCAGGCGGTCGCGCAGCGGATCCACCAGCGGGCCCCGGAACACGCGGGCGCGGGGCGTGAGGATGCGTGCGCCGGCGCGGTAGCGGAGGGGTGCGACGACGGCGACCGCGCCGGTGGCGTGCGCGGCGTCCAGCCAGGCGGACACCGAGCCGGGCTCCAGCGTGTCGTCGGATCCCATGATGCCGACGAATTCTGCCCGGGCCTGGTCCAGCCCGTGGTTGAACGGCCCGGCCGGGGACGGTATCCCGTCGGCCAGTTCCAGCACCCGGACGGTCTCGGGCAGTCCGGCCAGCTGCCCGCGCACGGGATTCGGGTCCATGTTGTGGCAGACCACCGTGGCGCCGACGCGGCCGGGCGCTGCGGCCAGGACCGAGTCCACGGCGCGGCGGACGGGACGGTCAGCGGTATGGACGGCGATCACGATCTCGGCTTCCGGACCGCTGTCGTGGCGGCCAAGGTTCTCCGGCACGCTCATGTCCCGCTTCCGGGGGGTGCCGCGTCGCTCGGTCCGGCCACGTCATCCGGCTTGGGCACCTCGTCCAGCGCGATGCGCCGGGCCAGCTTGGTGATCCGCTCCTCGAGTTGCCGGGTGCGCTGGAATGAGCTCGCCATGTAGATCAGGAAGCACACGATCAGCCCGTACAGCACCAGGTCGGTGCCGCGGCCGATGCCCAGCGCATTCGCCACGGCTGTGAGGATGCCCGGGAAGAAGACGGACAGCGCGGCCAGGACCGCGAAGAGCATCAGCAGGATGCGGCGCACGGCCTGGTGCCGGGCGTTCTGGCCGCCGCGCATCAGCGCCAGCGCGCCGAGGGCGACGGCCAGGACCAGGACGATTTGGACGACTATGAGCATGGGTTCACCGGAAGAAGAGGTCAGCGAGGATGTTGATGCCGTTGAGCAGGGACTGCCCCTTGGACTTGGAATATTCCGTGTAGACGATGTGTACCGGTTGTTCCACCACCCGGGCATCGAGGGCGGCGAACTGGTGGACCAGTTCGGAGGCGTGTGCCATCCGGTTTTGGGTCAGGTGGATCTTCCGGGCCACGTCGGCGGAGATGGCACGGAGCCCGTTGTGGGCATCGGTCAGGCGGTAGCCGGTGGAAATCCGGGACTGGATGGCCGCCGTGCGCAGGACCAGGCGCTTGAGCGCCGAGACCTCGCCCCGCCCATCGAGGAAGCGGGAACCGAGCACCACGTCCGCTTCGCCGGCCCTGATCCGCGCCAGCATCGCCGCGGCGTCCTGGACCCGGTGCTGGCCGTCCGCGTCGAAGGTGATGACCGCGTCCAGCTGCGGATCCTGCACGGCATATTCGATTCCGGTCTGCAGGGCGGCGCCTTGGCCCAGGTTCACCGGGTGGGCAACGACGACGGCGCCGGCCTTGCGGGCCAGGGCGGCGGAATCGTCGGTGCTGCCATCGTCCACGCAGACCACGTGGGGAAAGGTTTCGAGCAGCTCCTGAATGACCGAGCCGACGACGGTGGCCTCGTTGTACATCGGCACGACGACCCAGCAGCGACTCACCCGCCTAGTATTCCACACAGGGAATGGTCACGGCTGTTCCGGCGGCGGCGGGCCCTGCCGTCCGGCGGCCGGCGGATGGGCTGCCACGTCGCGATAGTGGCCGTCCAGCTCCCGCACGCTGCCCGCCAGGCTCCGCTGATCCACCACGAACTTGCGCGCGTCGCGGCGCATGGCCAGGTACTCCGCGCTGCCCAGCTGCAGCAGTTGCTGCAACCCGTCCTGCAACTGGTTGTACTCGGCTTCCGGTGCCAGCAGGCCGGTGACGCCGTCGTCCATCATTTCGGGAATGCCCCCGCTGCGGTACGCCAGCACGGGAGTGCCGCACGCCTGGGCTTCCAGCAGCACCAGTCCGGCGGCCTCCCGGGCGCCGCCGGCCTCCTGGCTGGGTGCCACCAGGACATGCGCCCGCTGCAGCCAGGAGCGGATCGCGCTCCTGTCCTGGCGGCCCAGATAGTCGATGTGCGGATGGCTGGCGGCCTGCTCGGCGACGGTGTCCCGCAAGGGCCCGTCCCCGATCACCACCAGCCGGTGCCGGGCCTTGCGCCAGACGGCCAGGGAGGCGTCCAACAGATCCCGGATGCCCTTTTGCGTGTTCAGCCGGCCGACGAAGAGCACCACCGGCACTTCATCGGCCTCGTAGCGGACCGGCTCGAAATAGTCGGTATCGACGCCCTGGTAATGCACCCGGATTTTTGCGGTGTCCAGGTCCAGCTCCGCGGCGCGGCCGGCCATGTAGTTGCTGACCACCAGGATGCGGGTGCTGTGCGCCGCCGCGGCCAGGACGTTCCGGTGGTGCCACCGGGCCATCATCGTGTCCGCGGGATTCCCCAGCGAGACCATGTCGGAGCCGTGCATGGTGGTGATGAGCGGCGTCCCGGACACGATGGATGCCTTGACGGCGGGCGTCGACCAGGTGGCGAAGTGCTGATGGATGATGTCCGGTTCAAACCGTCCCACTGCCACGGTCATGGCCGGCATGAAAGCGGGCATCATGAGCTCGCGGCGCCGGAAGCCCAGCCGCGGCACCGGAACGAAGTCCGTCACCGGGATCGTGACGGATGTATCCTCGATCTCGGCCACCAGCGTGAAGACACGGAAGTCGTGCCTGTCCTTCAACCGCTCGGCGTGCGCCGTGGCGAAGTACGTTGGCGGAATCCGCAACGTGCTCTTGGTGATGGCGATCTTCACGGGGCTCCCGGACCTTGGTGGGCTGCAGCCGGCTCGGTCCGGCTTATCGCCATCCTAGCCCGGCGTCCTGAACGCCACCCCGGGCTGCGCGCCCCGCCCGGTCCCCTGCCGCGGCCCGGGGTCCGCAGGGCTGCCATGCGCCCGGCTGTCTTGGGCCGGAGGCCTGCAGCCCGGTCCCGCATCCTCCCCTGGCGCCGCGGTCCGGCGCGCCCGGTGCACCGTCGCGCCGCGGCGGACCGATTCCCGGACGGTAATCTTTCAGTGTCCGGCATTCGCCCGGCGTCAGCGACAAGGAGCAGTGGTGGCCCAGCAGATCCTGTGTATCTCGTTCTCGGATATCCAGGCCGATTCCCGGGTGCTGCGGCAAGTCAAGCTGTTGGCCGAAGCCGGTGAGGTCACCACGCTCAGCTACGGCAAGCGTCCCCCCGGAGCCACCCACCACCTCGAAATCGACGCGTCGCTGCCCTCGCTGCCGCAGACGCCGCTGGGTGTGCTGCTGTTGGCGCTGCGCCTGTATTCTGCGGTGGAGCTGGCTGCCCCCGCCATCAAGCAGGCCCGCGAACTGGTGGCGGGACGCCGCTTCGACCTGGTGGTGGCGAATGAGGCGCGCGCCCTGCCCCTGGCCCACGCCGTGGCGCAGGGGGCCCCGGTGTGGGGAGACATGCACGAGTGGGCGCCGGAGGAACGCTCCCATGTACTGCCCTGGCGGCTGCTGGTCGCGCCGTATATGCACAGGCTCTGCGCCAAGTACCTGCCGATCAGCGCCGCGGTCACCGCCGTTAACGGATCGATCGCCCGGATGTATGCGGATCAGTTCGGCTGCACGGTGGAGGTGGTCCGCAACGCGGGGCCGTTCCGATATCTGGACCCGTCGGCCCCCGTGCCGGGGAAGATCCGGCTGGTCCACAGCGGCGCCGCGGTACCCGGACGCAACCTGGAAGGCACCATCAACGCCGTAAAGCTGCTCGATGACCGCTTCACCCTGGATCTGTACCTGGTCAAGGCGCGCGACGGCGGGCGCTACTGGCAGCAGCTCAAGGACCTGGCCGATGGCGACGAACGCATCACCTTCCACGACGCGGTGCCGCCGGAAGAGCTGCCCGCCACGCTCAATGCCTACGACGTCGGGGTCTTTTCCCTTCCGCCGCAGACGATGAACCACCGGTTCATGTTGCCGAACAAGTTCTTCGATTTCGTCCAGGCGCGCCTGGCGCTGGTATTCAGCCCGTCCCCGGAGACCGCGGCTCTGATGAAGGCCTACGACCTGGGCTTGGTGACCGAGGATTTCAGCACCGAGTCGCTGGCCCGGGCGCTGGCGTCGCTGACCACGGAACAGGTGGACAAGTACAAGGCCAACGCGCACGGAGCCGCCGCGGCGCTCAGCTCGGCCGAGGACGAGGCCGTCACCAGGGGCATCCTCGCGGCCCTGCTGACGCCCTGATCGAGGCCGTCGCCGAAGGAATCCTTTCGGGGCTGCGGACCCCCTGAGCGCGCCACCACCGGAGGCACTCCCGCGACCCTGCCGACGCGCTGCCGGAGCCGGCGTCAGCGCGGTCGGAAGTCTTTCGCGGCACCCGCGATGGCCTCGGCGGCGCGGGCCCCCACGCTGCGCAGCGAGTAGTTCCGCTCGACCCAGTCGGACAGCCGGCGGCGCTCGGCGTCGTCCGGGGTCCGTTCCAGCGCCGCGGCCAGGGCCTCGGCCACCTGGCCGGCGTCCCAGTCCACGCTCTGGCCCAGCCCGTGGTCGGCCACCAGCTGCCGCAGCGGGCCGACGCCGGCGTAGACCACGGGCGTGCCGCAGCTCAGCGAGACGAAGGCCTTGGTGGCAAAGGCGAAGTCATAGCCGCGGGCCGGCCGCACGGAGGCCAGCCCCGCGGTAGCGGAGCGCAGCGCGCCGGCGATCGTGCCGCCGTCGGCCGTTCCCATGAAGCGGATGCGCTCCCCCGCCGGTGCCGCCCGCCGGCGCAGCTCCTCCAGCTCCACGCCGCCGCCGTACATCAGCAGCCGCGCGTGAGGGTACCGGTCCATGATCTTGTGGAACCCGTCCACGAACACGCCGGCGCCCTGGATTTCGGACATGGTTCCGGCGTAGACGAAGGTGGGGCCGGGGTGCTCGTCCCGGGGCCCGTGCAGGCTGAAGGTGCCGGTGTCGATGCCGGTGCCCACCTCGGCCACCCTGGCGCGTCCGGAGGTCAGCCGCACCAGCGCCTGGGTCACGCCGGTCGAAATGCTCAGGACGCCGGCTGCGCCGGTCACCACCCAGCGTTCCACTGCCCGCAGCACCTTGACCACCTGCGGGTGCACTCCGATTCCGGCCGCCGCATCGGAGCTGACGTCGGCGGAAAAGTACACGTAGGGACGGCGCCGCAGCGCGGCCGCGGCCCGGACCACCACGCCGGTGGTCGGCGGCGGCTCGACGAGCAGCACGTCGAAGGGTTTCTGCGCCAGCAGGCGGAAGAACAGCGGGATGTCGAAGCTGGCGTACTGCAGATAGCCCCGCACGGCGCCGCTGGCGTCCCGCAGCACGGGCCAGCGGAGGATCTTGGCGTCGTCGCCGCTGGTCCCCGTCGCGGCACGGAGTCCCTTGGGGGGCCGGGTGGTGAGCACGGTGACCTGGTGGCCAGCCTCGGTCAGGGCCCGCACGGTGGCGGCCAGCCGGTAGGCGGCGGCGCCGGCCTCCGGCGCGTAGATCCGGGTGGCCAGCACGATCCGCAGGCCCATCAGGCGTGCAGCCCGATGGTGCGGGATTCCTTCGCGCTGGCGATCATGGCTTCGGCCACGCGCAGCGTGTTCAGCCCTTCCCGCATGGTGACGATGCTGGCCGCCAGGCGGCCGGGGCGGGCACCGCCGTCGTGCCGGGCAGCCGGGGAACCCGGCGGCAGGCCGCGGGTGGCGAGCACGGCGTCGCGGAAGGCCTCGTGTTCGACCTTCAGCGGCTCGCGCTTGGGGATGGCCAGGCGGGTGATGTTGCCTTCGGAGACGCCGCGGAAATTGGCCACGGACTCCCACTCGGTGTTGATGGTGCCGTTTTCGTGGAAGGTCAGGTCGGCGGTCAGCGTGTCGGCCACGAAGGCGCCGCGTTCTCCGGTGACCACCGTGACGCGTTCCTTCGTCGGCGACAGCCAGTTCACCAGATGGCTGGTGATCACGCCGTTGTCCAGCAGGCCGGTGGCCGCCACCATGTCCTCGTGCTCTCGGCCGGTGCGGATGGTGGTGTTGGCGCTGACGGATGCGTAGCCGGCCTGTGCCAGCCAGGCGGTGAGGTCGATGTCGTGCGTGCCCAGGTCCTTGATCACGCCGACGTCCGCGATCCGCGCCGGGAAGGGGCCCTGCCGGCGGGTGGCGATCTGGAAGATCCGGCCGAGTTCGCCGGCTTCCAGCCGCGCGCGCAGCGACTGCAGCGCCGGGTTGTAGCGTTCGATGTGCCCGACGGCGCCGACCAGCCCGCGGGATTCGAACGCGTCCGCCAGCTTCTCGCCGCCCGCGACGGTGTCCGCGATCGGCTTTTCCACCATGGTGTGGATGCCGGCCTCGGCCAGGGCCATTCCGACTTCCACGTGCAGGCCGGTGGGCACCGCGCACATGGCGATGTCGATCCCGGCCCCGATCAGCTCCTCGACGCCGCCGAAGACGGGCAGGCCGGGCGCCGCGCCGTGCGGGTCGCCGTACGCGTCGGCCACGGCCACCAGTTCCACGCCCTCGGTTTCGCGGAGCACCCGGGCGTGGTGGCGGCCCATCATGCCCAGGCCGATCAGCCCGGCGCGCAGCACGTTCTTACCCGCCATGCTCACGCCCCTGCCTTCGCGAGGGCGTTGACCGCCGTGGCGATCCGGTCCAGGTCCTCGGCGTCGAGGGAGGGATGCACCGGCAGCGAGAGCACCTCAGCGGCCGCGGCTTCGGTCGCCGGCAGGTCCGCGGCAACGTTGAAGGAGGGCAGCCTGTGGTTCGGGATCGGGTAGTAGACCCCGGACCCGATGTTGTATTCGTCCTTCAGCGCCGCGGCGAACCGGTCGCGCTCCCCCGCGCCGATCCGCACGGTGTACTGGTGGTACACGTGGACCGCCCCGGCTGCCACCTTCGGCGTGCCCACACCGTCCAGGTTCGCGTCCAGGAACGCGGCGTTGGCCCGGCGCCGTTCGGTCCAGCCGAGGACCTTGCCCAGCTGCACGCGGCCGATCGCGGCGTGCAGGTTGGTCATCCGGGCGTTGAAGCCGACCAGTTCGTTTTCGTATTGGCGTTCCATGCCCTGGTTGCGCAGCAGCTGCAGCCGGCGCGCCACGTCGTCGCTGCCGGTGGACACCATGCCGCCCTCGCCGGAGGTCATGTTCTTGGTCGGGTACAGGCTGAACATCGCGAACTCGCCGAACGTGCCCACCGGCCGGCCGCCCAGCGACGCCCCGTGGGCCTGCGCGGCGTCCTCGAAGAGCAGCAGCGACTTTTCCGCGGCGAGCCTGCCCAGCCCGTCCATGTCGGCCGGGTGGCCGTACAGGTGCACCGGCATGACGGCCTTGGTCCGCGGCGTAATGGCGGCGGCGACCGCGTCCGGGTCCAGGCAGTAGTGCTCCGGCTCGATGTCGGCGAACACCGGAGTGGCGCCGGTCAGGGCCACCGAGTTCGCGGTGGCCGCGAACGTGAAGGACGGGACGATGACCTCGTCACCCGGGCCGATACCGGCGGCCAGCAGGCCCAGGTGCAGGCCCGACGTCCCGGAATTGACCGCCACCGCGTGCCGGCCGTCCAGCAGCACCTGCGAGAACTCCCGCTCGAAGGCGGCGACCTCCGACCCCTGGGCGAGCATCCCGGAGGCCAGCACGGCGTCCACCGCGGCCCGTTCCTCGTCTCCGATGATCGGCTTGGCCGCCGGTATGAAGTCCTTGCTCACAGCTGCTCTCCTCCGGTTTCGTCCGAAACTTCGTGCAACATGCCCTCGTCCTCCCGGTACCGGGCGCCGGTCGCCGGGCACACCCAGCCCGACGGGTCCGCCGGGTCCTGGACCAGCCGCTGTCCGGCCCGGCCCACCCAGCCGATCCGCCTGGCCGGAACACCGGCCACGAGGGCGAAGTCGGGCACGTCGCGGGTGACCACGGAGCCTGCCGCCACGGTGGCCCAGGCGCCGATGGTCACCGGGGCCACGCAGACCGCCCGCGCGCCGATCGACGCGCCGTCGCGGATGTCCACGCCCACCGGCGTCCAGTCGTCGGCGCTCTTCAGCGACCCGTCCGGGGCGACCGCCCGCGGGTAGGTGTCGTTGGTCAGCACGACCGCCGGTCCGATGAACACGCCGCGGCCGAGCCGCGCCGGCTCGTACACCAGCGCATAGTTCTGGATCTTGCAGTTGTCCCCGGCCTGCACCCCGGTGCCGATGTAGGCGCCCCGGCCCACGATGCAGTTCTCTCCCAGCACGGCGCCCTCGCGGACCTGCGCCAAGTGCCAGATCTTCGTGCCCTTGCCCAGCCGGGCGGCGTCGGCGACGTCCGCCGAATCGGCGATGAACGCCATGGGTTCCCTCTTTCCGCTCGCGACCGCTGCTCCACCATCCATTGCCTCTACGCTCCGGCCCTCATGCCTTGCCGATCACCCGGTACGCCACGCCCGGCCACCGTTCGGCCGAGCTGACCCGCCGGCCGTCGACGAACACCTTCACGCCGGGAAGGTCGTCCGGTCCCAGCTGCGCATATTCGGCGTGGTCGGCCTGCACCACCGCGGCGTCGGCCGGCTCGCCCAGCCGGTAGGGCGTGAAGCCCAAGGCGGCGAGCTCGGCGTCGCTGAACATCGGATCATGCACGACGGCGGTGCCGCCCCGCGCGTTGATCGCCTCCACGGCGCCGAACACCCCGGAGAACGCCGTCTCCTTCACGCCGCCGCGGTAGGCAGCGCCCAGCACGGCCACGCGCGCGCCGGCCAGGTCGCCGTACGCGCCCTCCAGCAGGCCGATCGTGTAGTCCGGCATGCCCGCGTTCGCGGCCCGGGCCGCAGCCACCACCGTGGCCGACGGATCGTTCCAGAGGTACAGCCGCGGGTAGACCGGGATGCAGTGCCCGCCGACGGCGATGCCGGGCTGGTGGATATGGCTGTAGGGCTGGGAGTTGGACGCCTCGATCACCTGGTAGATGTCGATCCCGGCGGTCGCGGCATAGCGGGCGAACTGGTTCGCCAACCCGATGTTCACGTCCCGGTAGGTGGTCTCGGCGAGCTTGGCCAGCTCGGAGGCCTCGGCCGAGCCCAGGTCCCAGACGCCGTTGCCGCGCGGCAGGTCCGGGCGGTCGTCGAAGTCCAGCACCGCCTCGTAAAACTCCTGCGCCGCCACGGCACCGGCCCCGGAGAGCCCGCCGATGAGCTTGGGATACTTCCGCAGGTCCTCGAACACCCGCCCGGTCAGCACCCGCTCCGGGGAAAAGACCACGTGAAAGTCCTCGCCCTCGACCAGGCCGGAGCCGGCCTCGAGCATCGGCTTCCACCGGGTCCGGGTGGTGCCCACCGGCAGCGTGGTCTCGTAGGAGACCAGCGTGCCCGGCGTCAGGTGCCTGGCCAGCTCCTGCGTGGCGGCATCCATCCAGCCGAAGTCGGGCTTGGCCTCCGCGTCCACGAACAGGGGCACCACCAGCACCACGGCGTCTGCTCCCGGCACCGCGTCCGCATAGTCGGTGGTCGCCCGCAGCCTGCCCGCCGGCACCAGCTCGGCCAACCTGTCCTGGAGCCCCGCCTCTCCCGGGAACGGCTCGCTGCCCGCGTTGACCAGATCGACCACGGCGGGGTTGACGTCCACGCCGACGACCTCGTGCCCCTTCGAGGCGAACTGGGCGGCCAGCGGCAACCCGATCTTTCCCAGAGCAATGACAGCGATCTTCAAGAGCAAAGGCCTTTTCTCGTTGTGTCGGTGTGTCGGCCCTTCGGCCCAGAGTCAAGGGTATCGCTTGTTCGCGTCAGCCTCCGGTACCGCAGGTTATCCACATACCGGAAGCCGAACAGGAAAATAGCGCGCCCTTCTGCCTAGGTTCCTTGTCATGGTCCTTCATCTGACGCTGGTGGCGGCCCCCGGCCTTCCGGCCACCGCGGCGGCCTGGGTCGCGGCGCATGCCGATGCCGTCGCGGGGCTGGAGTCGGGAAGCAGCGCCGCGCCGTTGGCTGCCTGGCTGGGCGGGCGCCTGCCCGGGGCGGCCTTCACGGTGGCCGGACGGAGGCTGTCCTCCCTCGCCGCCGGCGTGTCCCCGCTGGTCGATGGCGCCGTCGTCGTCTGCGCCCCGGACGCGGTGGCGGTGCCGTGCCGGGAACCGCCCGCGCTGCCGCCGCTGCTGCTGGCCGTCACCGCCGGCCCCGACGCCGGCCGGTTGTTCACCCTCGGGCGCGGCAGCTTCAGCGTCGGCCGCCATGCCTGCACGCTGACCATCGCGGATCCGGCGCTCTCGAGGCTGCACGCCACCGTGGACGTCACCGACCGCCAGGTGATGCTGCGCGACGCCGGGTCGTCCAACGGCATTTTCTGGCGGGGCAGGCTCACCCGGCAGGTCGTGCTGCAGGCGGGCCGCAGCGTGCGGATCGGTGCCACCCGGCTGCAACTGGTCGTGGGCAGCGAACCGGACGATCCGTTCCGGCCGGACACGGACCTGGCCGATCCGGTGCCCGTGGCTGAAAAGCCTCCGGAGCAACGGGCCAAAACGGCGTTGCTGCTGGCCGGGCTTCCGTTGCTCGCCGGGCTCGCGCTGGCCCTGCTGACGGGCCTGTGGTTCTTCCTGGTCTTCAGCGCCATGTCCCTGCTGGCCGCCGCCGTGCCCTACGCCGCCGGGCGCCGGCAGCGCCGCCGCTACCGGGCCGCGGTGCACGCGGCGGCGGAAACCGATGCGCGGCGGCGGCGTCTGGCGGCCCCGGGTGCCGCGGATCTGGCCGTGTCCCTGCTGCGGGCCGGGACGGGGGCCCGGCGTCCTGCCGGGGACCCCGGCCCTCCGGACCGCCCGGCGCACGTGTGGCTGCGGCTGGGGACGGCCGGCCTGCCGGCACACATCGGTTCGGCGTCGGCGCCGGTGGTCCCGCCCCCGCCGCCGAGGGATGCTCCGCTGTGCGTGGACCTGCTCGCCGGGCCCCCGCTGCGGATCCAGGGAACACCTTTCGGGCTGGACGGTCTGCTGCGTTCGGCCCTGCTGCAGTTGGCCGCACGGGCGGCGGGAACCGCCCTGCGCGTTGTCTGCTACGCGTTGCCGGAGTCCGTTCGCGCGTCGGCGCGGTTCCTTCCCGGCGTGGAGCTGGCGGACCGGCCCGGACAACTGGCGGAGCGGCTCGCCACCGGCGGCGGCACCCTCGTGCTCCTGGTCGCCGGACGCGGCGGCGAGGCGGCCCGGGTCCTGGCGAATTCCGGACGGCCGGCCGCGCAGCTCTGGTTCGGCGGTCCGGCCGACGCCGGGACCCGGATCATCGTGGCCGGACAGGCCTCCCGCCTGAGCGCAGACGGCGGAGACGTCGTGTTCTCGGCGGATCTGGTGCAGGCCCCCACGTTGGACCGCCTTGCCCGGCTGGCCGCCGCGGCCATGCCCTCCGAGACGCTGCCGGCCACCGGTTCGGTGCCGCCGCGCTGCCGCCTGCAGTCGATGCTGCCGCGGGAGCCGCTGGCCGAACGCTGGTCCCGCGGGGACCGCCATCCCGGCCTCACCGCCCTGCCGGGTGCCGGCGCCGCCGGGCCGCTGGCGCTCGACCTGGCCGTCCACGGGCCGCACCTGCTGGTCGCCGGCACCACCGGCTCCGGCAAGTCCGAACTGCTGCGGAGCCTTGTCCTCTCGCTGGCCCTGACCAGGTCCCCCAACACGGTGAATTTCCTGCTGATCGACTTCAAGGGCGGTTCCGGGCTCGGCCCGCTCGCACGGCTGCCGCACTGCGCCGGCCTGCTCACGGACCTGACGCTGGAGGCAGTCGGCCGATCGCTGGCCTGGCTGCAGGCGGAGGTACGCCGCCGCGAAGCCCTGCTGGCAGCCCGCGGCATCGGGGACATCGCGGCCTGCACGCCCGGCACGCTGCCGCGGCTCGTCGTCGTCGTCGACGAATTCCGGATGCTGGGCGAGGACGCGCCGCAGGCGCTTCCCGAGCTGATGCGCGTGGCCACCGTGGGCCGCGCCTTGGGCATCCACCTGGTGCTGGCCACGCAACGGCCGCAGGGTGCCGTCTCCTCGGACATCCGCGCGAATATCACCACCATGATCGTGCTGCGGACGCAGAACACGGTCGAGTCCCGCGACCTGCTGGATTCGCCCGTGGCCGCCGACATTCCGGTGACCGCGAGGGGCAGGGCCTACCTGCGCGTCGGCACGCAGGATGCGGTGCCCTTCCAGTCCGCCTGCAGCACCCTGCCGGCCGCCGGACACTTCCCGCTCTTCCGGACCGTGGACGAATGGCTGGCGGCAGAACCACCGGCAGCGGCAGCGCCGGAGGGCACCGGAGTGGTGGAGCGGCTGGTGGCCGAGGCAGCGGCAGCCTCCCGTGACCTCGGCCTGCCGGAGGCCCGGCGGTTGCCGCCCGCCCTGCCGCTGAGCCTGGCCGCCGCCGACCTCGCGGGGCCCGGGCCGTCCGCTCCCGCCCGCTCTCCCGGCGGCGACGACGGCGGCGGGAGCCCGGTCCCCGCCGCCGCGCCCCAGGACGGGGGCAGCATCCCGATCGGCCTGCTGGACATGCCGTCGCGGCAACGGCAGGTGCCGCTGCGCTGGCAACCGGAGCACGACGGCCACCTGGCAGTTCTCGGGGTAGGGGGCGGAGGACACCGGGAGTTTTTGCGGGTCCTGGCGACGCAGCTCCTGGGCGGACCGGTGGAACGCCACTGCTACGTGCTGGACGGTGACGGTTCGCTCGGCTTCGCCGCGGACGCCGGCCGGACCGGCGCCTACGTCGGCCCCCAGGACAGCGAACGGGCGGCAAGGGTGCTGCGGCGCCTGGCCAACGAGGTTTCCGCCCGGCTCGGCAGCCTGGCCTCGGCCGGGGGTCCGCCCGATCCGGCAGCCGTCGTTCCGCTGGCCCTGCTGGTCAGCGGGTGGGGCCGCTGGCTCGGTGGCTTCCGGGCCGGCCGGCTCGGCTGGGCAGAAGACTGCCTGCAGGATCTGGCCCGCGACGGCCAGGCCACGGGGGTCGTCCTGGTTGTGTCCGGAGACCGAGAGCTGTCCGGCAGCCGCTTCCTGCCGCTCATGGCCAACCGGCTTTACCTTCCGACCGGTGCCGGTCCCGAAACCTTGTTGGGCTGGCCCCGCCTTCCTCCCATGAACGCGGTGTCCGGCAGGGCTTTTGTGCAGGGCCGTTTCGGCGGCGACGGCGGGGCCTGCCAGCTGGTCACCGATCCAACCGGCTGCCCGCCGCCGGCCGCGGCCCGCGCCCGTCCCTTTCGGGTCGAAGCGCTGCCGCTGACCGTTCCCGCGGCCACGCTGCCCCGCGCGGCCCGCGGGCTACCGGTGATCGGCGTCGAGGGCGACGAGCTGGGGCCCTCCACGCTGCCGCTGGCCGCCGGCGAGGTGTACCTGGTGCTGGGGCCCGATGGCAGCGGGAAGACCAACCTGATGGTCGTGCTGCAGCGGGCGCTGGAGGGACTGAGGACCTGTTGCGCACCGCCGCACGGCAGAGACGCCGACGACTTCTGGGCCGGCCGCGCGGCCGTCGGGCGCGGCGCCGTCCTGCTGGTCGACGACGCCGAGGACCTGGGCACGCGTGCCCACGGTGCCATCGCGGCCCTGATCGCCGCCGGTGCATCGGCCGTGGTGGCCGCGCGCCCCGGGCCGTTGCTGCCGCAGCAGGTTCCGCTGGTCCTGCAGGCCAGGGCACGCGGGCGCGGCATGGTCCTGGCGCCGCGGGCGGGCGCGGATGCGGACTTCTTCGGTGTGCGGCTCAACGACGGGTGGAGACCGCCGGGACGCGGCTACCGGATCGAGGCCGGCCGGGCCGTCCCGCTGCAGGTGGCGCTGGCTACAGGGCGCGGGGTGCGGCGCCCTTGACCAGGAAATCCGTCACGGGCTTGGTCAGCAGCAGGACGAAGGAGGCTGCGGCCGCCACCAACAGGACCGGGCCCAGCAGCAGTTGGCCGCCTTGGATCATAGAGATGGCCACAACAACCACGAAGATCTGCCACACCAGGGCAGCAGCGCGGGTCCAGCGGTACCCGCGGAACAGGTAATGCCCGACGACGAGCAGCCAGAGGCCGAAGACCAACATCAGGACCAGCAGGAAGACGCTGCTGGTCAGCGATATCGGGGTTTGGGTGGCCAGCCCGTACGCGAACAGGGCCGCTCCGCCCAAGAGCACCAGTGCTTCCAGCACCACTGCCGCCGCTACGATTTTGATGGCGATCGGACGGGCGGCAGGGAAGGATGAGGGTGCAGGCATTGACACACTCGCACCCTACCTTAGATAGTCGGAATAACGGCTCCAGATCGCCGGGCACCGGCTCCCGCTTGGAGCCGAACCATATCACCCTGTGACGAATGACTCAGGTATTACGGCCGGTTAAGTCCGCACGACCTCTTGTTTACGCGGATTTAACATGAAACGCTTGATGGCGAAGCGCAGAGGGGGCCGGTCGGGCTCCCTTTTCTATGAGTCTGTTCGTGAATGTTTTCACAAAAACCACCGGACACCATTTAAAGGAGTATGTGATCAGCATGGATTGGCGTAGCCGCGCGGCATGCCTGGACAAGGACCCGGAACTGTTTTTCCCCGTGGGGAACACCGGGCCGGCACTCCTGCAGATCGAAGAGGCCAAGAGCGTCTGCCGGCGCTGCCCGGTGATTGATACCTGCCTGCAGTGGGCCATCGAATCCGGCCAGGACGCCGGCGTGTGGGGAGGCATGAGCGAGGACGAGCGCCGGGCGCTGAAGCGCCGTGCCGCCCGGGCCCGCCGGGCCTCCTGACCCGGTACCCCCAGTGTGGCGAGAGGCCGCTGCCGGATTCGGCAGCGGCCTCTCGCGTCGGCTGATCCGCCCGCGCTCAGCGGGCCCCTTTGGTGTTGAGCACCAGGTCAATCCGCACACACGTTCCCCCGCCGTCGCGCGGGGTCCATTCGATCCGGCCGCCTAATTCGCTGGTGACGAGGGTGCGGACAATCTGCAGGCCCAGGCCCTCCCGCCGCGGTTCCTCGGGCAGGCCCACGCCGTCGTCCTCGACCGAGACGGTTAGCAATTCGTCTTCGCCCCGCCGGCTCCGCCGGGCAGTCAACCGGACGGTGCCGTGCCGCCCGGCCAGCCCGTGCTCGACGGCGTTCGTGACCAGTTCATTGATCACCAGGGCCAGCGGGGTGGCGAACTCGCTGGGCAGTTCCCCGAACTCGCCGCTGCGCTCCGTGCGGACGGCCTGCGTGGGCGAGGCTACTTCCGCCGAGAGCCGGAACTGACGCCCGATCAGTTCGTCGAAGTCCACGTTCTGCGCCAAGCCCTGGGACAGCGTTTCGTGGACCAGCGCGATCGAGGCGACGCGGCGCATGGCCTGTTCCAGCCCCTGCTTTGCTTCGTCGCTGACCATCCGGCGCGACTGCATGCGCAGCAGCGCCGCGACCGTCTGGAGGTTGTTCTTCACGCGGTGGTGGATCTCCCGAATGGTGGCGTCCTTCGACACCAGCTCCATCTCCCGCCGGCGCAGCTCGGAGACGTCCCGGCACAGCACCAGGGCGCCGAAACGCTCCTGTTCGTTCCTCAGCGGTATGGCCCGGAGCGAGAGCGAGACGCCGCGGGATTCAATCTCCGTGCGCCAGGGCATCCGGCCGGTGACCACCAGCGGCAGGGTTTCGTCGACCATCCGCCGGTCCTTGAGCAGCGCCGTCGTCACCTCGGCCAGTGAGCGGCCCTCCAGGGACTCGACGTCGCCGAGGCGCCGGAATGCAGAAACCCCGTTGGGGCTGGCGTATTCCACCACCCCGTCGGCGTCCAGCCTGATCAGGCCGTCGCCGACCCGGGGCGCGCCGCGGCGCGACCCGGTCGGCGAGGCGAAGTCCGGCCACAGTCCCAGCGTTCCCATCTTCAAGAGATCGTAGGCGCACTGCCGGTAGGTCAGCTCCAGCCGCGACGGCATTCTGGAGCTGGACAGGTCCATGTGCGACGTCACGACGGCGAGCGTCCGGCCGTTGCGGACCATGGGCACCGCCTCGACCCGCATGGCCATCTCCGTGGTCCAGTCCGCCTCCGACGACCGTTCGATCGCCTGCGACCGGCGTGCCTGGTCCACCAGCGGCTTGAGGTCCTCACGGATCCGCTCCCCCACGAAGTCCCGGTGGAACACCGTGTGGGTGGTTGACGGGCGCACATGCGCCAGCGCCACGTAGCTCCCGTCCGGCGTCGGGAACCACAGGACCAGGTCGGCGAACGCCAGGTCGGCGATCAGCTGCCAGTCGCCCACCAGCAGGTGGAGCCACTCCGCGTCACCCGGACGAAAGTCCGCGTAGTCGCGGATGGGATCGGTGAAGATCGCCAAGCTATCGCCGCACTGTCGAACGCATCAGTCGCAGTGCCACGGACAGCGACGCCATGTCGTCCTGCTCGAGCCTGTTCACTTCCTCGAACATGTCCCGGGTGCGCTTGATGTTCTCCGCGTTGGCCCGTTCCCACTCGTCGAGCCTGGCCTCGGCCTGCTCCCCTGCCGGGGTGCTTTGCATGACCGCCACGGTGATGTCCGTGACCGTCGTGTACAGGTCGTCGCGCATGGCGGCACGGGCGAGCGACTGCCAGCGGTCCTCCCGCGGCAGCGCCGTGATCCGCTCGAGCAGGTTGTCGACGTCGAACCGGTCGTAGACCGCGTAGTAGACGCGTGCGACGGACTCGACCGGTTCGTCGATCTGCCCGGCGATGCGGGCGACGTCGAGCAAACCGAAGCTCTCGAACTGCTCGGCCCACTGCCGGGCGATCCCTGCGGGCAGCCCGCGTTCTTCGGCCGTTTCCAGCCATTCGTGCACGCGGACCAGGTCGTCGCCGCGCAGGTACTGAGCCAGGTTGTTGCGCAACGGGTCCATTTGGGGCTTGAACATCGCGACGCCTTCTGCCACCGGGGTTCCGCTGTCGACATGGTTGATATACCAACGCACTGCCCGGTCCAGCAGGCGGCGCATGTCCAGATGCACCATGCACCACAAATCCGTGGGGAAGCTGGCCGGCAACGCGTTCAACGCTTCCACGAGCTTGTCGAATTCGTAGATCTCGCGCAGCGCCACGAACGCCCGCGCCACGTCCGCCTCGGAGACGGACGTTTCCTCCATGACACGGAAGGCGAAGGTGATGCCGCCCATGTTGATCATGTCGTTGGCAACGACGGTAGCGATGATTTCCCGGCGCAGCGGGTGGCCCGCCATATCGTCGCCGAACCGCTCGACCAGCTGGTGCGGGAAATAACCGCGCAGCACGCCGTCGAAGTACGGGTCGTCGGCCAGGTTGCTCTCGGTCAGCGCATGGGTCAGCTCGATCTTCGAGTACGCCGCCAGCACGGACAGCTCCGGAGAGGTCAGGCCCTGGCCGGCCGCGATCCGTTCGTGCAGCTCCTCGGTGGTAGGCAGCGCTTCGAGTTGCCGGTCCAGTTCGGCGTGGCTTTCCAGCCAGTCCATCAGGCGTTCGAAGCTCGGGCTCCACTCGATGATCCGCTGGCGGTCGTTGAGCAGCAGGACGTTCTGGTCGATGTTGTCCTGAATGACCAGGCGTCCGACTTCCTCGGTCATCGAATGCAGCAGGTCGGCCCGCTCCGCTACCGGCAGTTTCCCGGCGGCGACCATCTGGTCCACGAGGATCTTGATGTTGACCTCGTAGTCCGAGCAGTCCACGCCGGCGGAGTTGTCGATGGCATCGGTGTTGAGGATGATCCCCTTCCCGGCGGCTTCGATCCGGCCGCGCTGAGTCATGCCCAGGTTGCCGCCTTCGCCGATCACCTTGACCCGCAGGTCCGCGCCGTTGACGCGGATGGCGTCGTTGGCCTTGTCGCCGACTTCGGCATTCGACTCGGTCGACGCCTTCACATAGGTGCCGATGCCGCCGTTGTACAGCAGGTCCACCGGCGCCTTCAGGATGGCCTGCAGCAGTTCGGGCGGACTCATGCTCGTGACCTGCGGATCGAGGCCGAGAACTTCCCGCACCTGCGCGGACAACGGGATCGACTTCACCGACCGCGGGTAGACCCCGCCGCCGGCGCTGATCAGCTTCTCGTCATAGTCCGCCCAGGAGGAACGGGGCAGCTCGAACAGGCGCCGGCGCTCCTGGAAGGAGGCCGCGGCGTCGGGATCCGGGTCCAGGAAGATATGCCGGTGGTCGAAGGCCGCGACCAGCCGGATGTGCTCGGAAAGCAGCATCCCGTTCCCGAAGACGTCGCCGCTCATGTCCCCGACGCCGACGACGGTGAAGTCCTCGGTCTGGGTGTCGACGCCGAGTTCGCTGAAGTGCCGCTTGACCGACTCCCACGCGCCGCGGGCGGTAATGCCCATCGCCTTGTGGTCGTAGCCGACCGAGCCTCCGGACGCGAAGGCGTCGCCGAGCCAGTGGCCGTATTCCAGCGAGATGTCGTTGGCGATGTCGGAGAAGCTTGCGGTCCCCTTGTCCGCGGCGACGACCAGGTAGGTGTCGTCGCCGTCCAGCCGGACCACCCGCTCGGGCGGCACCACGTCCTGGCCGGTTGCGGACCGGACCAGGTTGTCGGTGATGTCCAGCAGGCCGCGGATGAAGGTGCGGTAGCTTTCCTGCCCCTCCGCCATCCAGGCCGCGCGGTCCACGGCGGGGTCGGGCAGCCGTTTGGCGAAGAAGCCGCCCTTGGCGCCGGTAGGCACGATGACCGCGTTCTTGACGGTCTGCGCCTTGACCAGTCCCAGGATTTCGGTGCGGAAGTCCTCCCGCCGGTCCGACCAGCGCAGTCCGCCGCGGGCCACGTCGCCGAAGCGAAGGTGGACGCCTTCCACCCGCGGCGAGTAGACCCAGATTTCGTATTTTGGCCGCGGGAACGGTGCACCCTCGATCCGCGACGGGCTGAGTTTGAAGCTGAAGTAGGGCTTGTCCTGGAAGTAGTTGGTGCGAAGCGTCGCGTCGATCAGGTTGGCCAGCGAGCGCAGCACCCGGTCCGCGTCAAGGGTGGGCACGGCTTCGAGTCCCGCCGCGAGCTCGGAGCGGGCGGCCTCGACCGCCGCCTCGCGGTCGCCTTCCAGGTCCGGATCGAAGCTGGCGTTGAACACCGCCAGCAGGGCGCGGGCCACTGCCGGGTTGGCCAGCAGCGTGTCGGAGACGAAGGCGTAGGAGACCAGGTTGCCCAGCTGCCGCAGGTAGCGGGTGTACGCGCGCAGCACCGCAACCTGGCGCCAGCCGATGCCCTCGGCCAGGACCAGCCGGTCAAAGCCGTCCGACTCGCTGCGTCCGGTGACGGCAGCGCCGAAGGCTTCCTCGAGCAGGTCGCCGGTGGCGATCGGGTCGACGCCCGCCGGATACCGGAGGCCGAAGTCGTACAGGAAGTAGTCTTCGCCGTCCGCCGTGTTGATCTCGAACGGGCGCTCGTCCAGTACCTCCAGCCCGGTGTTCTGCAGCACGGGCATGATGTTGCTCAGCGACCGGGCCTCCGGCAGGTACAGCTTCAGCCGGGCGTCGGCGGCGAGGACGTCGGCGCTGTCCTCGGGAACGTAGACGTGCAGCACCGGGGCCGCGCCGGGGTCGCCTCCCTCGTAGTTGCGGAAACGGGCGATGTCCTCGAGCGCGTCTTCCACCTCGTAGTCCACCCGGTAGCTGGGCGGGAACGCGTCCTTCCAGTTCGCCGAGAGGCGGGCAGCCTCCTCGCCGTCGAAATTGGCGCGCAGCACCTCTTCGATGCCCTCCGACCAGGACCGGGACGCCTGGGCAAGCCGGCGCTCAAGGTCGGCCGTGTCGACCTTCGGCACCGTGGAGGCACGCTTGAGGCGGATGCGGAAGAACAGCCTGGCCAGGGCGGATTCGGACATCCGCGCCTCGTAGTCGATGCTCTGCGGGTCGAAGGTGTTGCGCAGCTCCTGCTCGATCCGCAGCCGGACGGCGGTCGTGTAGCGGTCGCGCGGCAGGAACACCAGGGCCGACACGAACCTGCCGTAGGCGTCGGTGCGCAGGAACAGCCGGGTCCGGCGCCGCTCCTGCAGCCGCAGGATGCCCATCGCGGTCGCGGCCAGCTCCTCGACGTCCATCTGGAACAACTCGTCCCGCGGGTACGTTTCGAGGATCGACAGCAGGTCCTTGCCGGAGTGCGAATCGGCCGGGAAGCCGCTGTGCTGCAGCACTGCCGCGACCTTTTCCCGGGCAATCGGGACGCTCTTCACCGAACGGTTGTAGGCGCTGGTGGCGAAGAGGCCGATAAAGCGGCGCTCGCCGTCGACGTTGCCCTGCGCATCGAAGCTCTTCACGCCGATGTAGTCCAGGTATGCCGCGCGGTGCACCGTGGACCGCGAGTTCGCCTTGGTAATCACCAGCGCGCGTTTTTCCCGGGCGCGGGCACGGCCCTCTTCGGTGAGGTGCTGGACCCGCTTCGTGTCGCCGATGTGGCGCATCATGCCCAGGCCGCTGTCCTCGCGGACCAGGAGCACGTCTTCCCCGTCCTGGGTGACGAGATCGTATTCGCGGTAGCCCAGGAAGGTGAAATTCCCGTCGTCGAGCCACTCAAGCAGCTCCTTGGCCTCCTGCAGGTCGGGAATCTCCTCCGCTCCCACGACCGCATCCAGCGACGCCGCAACCTGCCGCACCTGCCGGCGCATGGCCGGCCAGTCCTCGACCGATGCCCGGACATCCGCCAGGACGCTCTTGAGGCCGGACATCAGCTCGGCGGCCTTGTCCGGCTCGATCCGCCCGGTCTCCACGGCCATCCAGGATTCGATCCGCAGGACCTGGTCGCCGCCGGTCTCAAAGGATCCCAGCTGCGGCAGTGCCGCCGTGTCGCCGCTGGAGACTCCGGCGGCGGCCGGCACCTGTTCCACGCCGGTGAGGTCGTGGCTGTCCCGGGCCCGGGTGGCTACAAAGGTGGGGTGCGTGATCATCCGGATGGCAATGCCGTGGCGCAGCAGCTCCGCGGTCACCGAATCGACCAGGAACGGCATGTCATCGGTGACGATCATGACGACGCTGGCCTCGGGTTCGTCCCGGATGGCGGTCACGGGCTGCGCCGGCGGCCGGTGAACCGCCAGCTCCCGGTGCGCCAGCGCGCGGGCGCGGAGCACATCCGGACTGTAGCTCGCGGCATCCTCCGCGGCCAGGTGCTCATAGTATTTAGCGATGAATTCCTCATCGCCGGTAGCTGAGCTGGACAGATCCGCCATGCTGGATCCAGTCGACATGTAAAACGCCTCCGATAGGTGGGTCCCAACCGCGCCGTTGCGGTCCTTCGGCAAGCCTAACGCGGCGCGTTCAAAACTTCACTTTGAGCGGGCACGACGGCAGATTCCCCGCCTGGGCGGCGCCGGCCGGCTTCCGGCCAGCCCGGCGATGGCGTGCCGCAGCGCAGAGCCCGGCGCGGATTCCAACAGGACCGAGCCGCCCAGCAGGGCGGCATCGGCTGCGGCGGTATCGGACGGCAGCAGGGCGGGGACGCCGGCGGCCGGCACGAACCGTTCCCAGGCCTCCCGCAACTGTGCTTCCGGCCGGGCTCCCACGGCTGCCGCCCGAACCTTGTTGAGCACCACTTCGGCCGAGGCGGAGGGGACGGCATGCGCCAGTTCGTCCAGCGCGCGGACCAGCCGCGGCAGCCCCACCGAATCCGCGCTGCCCACGGCCAGCACCCGGTCCGCCGCCTCCAGCACCCGCAACGTGGCACCATTGCGCCGCGGCGCCATCGAGTCAAAGCTCAGCTCCTCGTCGTGTTCCAGCGAGAAACCGCAATCCACGACGACGGTCTCCGCCACCGCCCGCGCCACGTCCAGCACCGCCCCGAGCGCCGACGGCCTCAGCTCGGTCCACCGGTCCACCCTCGTAATCCCGGTCAGCACCAGCATCGAGGTTCCGGCCACGGCTACCTTCAGGCAGACCCGTTCCAGGGCCGGGCTGTCCAGCACGCCCTGGTCCGCCAGCCGGCAGGCGTGGGCAAGCGCGGCAGATTCATCGAGCAGGCCAAGGAACGCGGCGACGCTGGCCCCGTAGGTATCCGCATCCATCAGCAGGGTCCGCCGGCCGGCGGCGGCGTATTCGGCGGCGAGGTTGACCGCCACGGTGGTGCGTCCCGGCGCCCCGGCCGGACCCCACACCGCGACGAGTTCACCCTTGGCCCCTGCAGGTGCCGGCGGTTTAACTGCAGCGTCGTGCGGCCGCAGGGCCCGGGCGGGGTCGGCCAGCGCCGCCCCTCCCGGCGCAGCGGCTCCTGCTGCCGCTTTGGCCGCCGTCAGCGAGCGCAGCTGCGCGACGGACTCGGCCACCAGTGCTGCCAGGGCCACGGGCTCAACGGTTGCGGCACCCGTGCGGATGCCGAGCGCTTCGAGCCGGAGGCGTTCCCCGCCGTCGTCGGTCAACGCCACCACGGACACCTCGGCGCCGTGCAGCCGCTCCAGCACACTGCCGTCGAGCTCCCTCGTCCGGCCCGCCACGATGGCCGCCCGGGCCAGCCCGGACTGCGCCGCCGCCAGCAACTCCGCGAGGTCGGTGCAGCGCCGGACCACGGTGACAGGCCCATGGAGCCGTTCCAGGCCGGTCACGAAGTCGGCGGCCGCCGTTCCCAGCGTGACGACCGGCAGACTCATGGAGTACCGGCCGGGTTGAGTACCACGTTGATGCGTGCCCCGTTGGCGAGGGCATGCAGCAGCGCCGGCAGGGTGTCATCCCCCACCAGGACGTGCAGCCGTTCCGCCCCGGACGAGCCGAAAGCGGTGGTGGCGCGCGTCAACTGCGACACCTCGGCCGCCTCGAGCAGCCTCTCCGGCTCCTTGAAACCGTTGCGTCCGTCGGGCAGCGACACCCATACATCGACCCGGGAACCGGGACCGGCCTCCTCGGGCAACGGGCTCTCGATACTCAGGCCGATCGGTTTCCGGTCCAAGTCGTCGCCGGCGCCCAGCACGGAAGCCGGCAGCAGTTCACCGCCCCGGACCAGCGCGGTGGCGACGGCATCTGCCGGCAACCCCGTTGCTGCCGGCAGATAAAGGCTGCCCGCCTCGCCCAGCCGAACGTCGACGACGACCACGTCGGCGGCGGAGATCGGTTGTCCCACCGCGATGTCCGTCCTGGCCGCCAGGACACCGGTGGTCTTATCCGCGCTGTTGACCAGCGCTGCGACTCCGGCCACCGAAGCCGCCACGAGCAGCAGCCCCACCAGCAACCGGGGATCTTTCCACGACGGGCGTTTCAACCGCTGTGCGACGGTTTTTTCTGCGATGGCAGCGCTCACGAATTTTCCCCCCTTATTCCCGCGCCCCAGGGGACAGCCAGCCTGCGCTCCGAGAGTCGGCCCCGAGGCCGCGGGTGGCACCATTCTGGTCGTGGCCCAGGGGAAAGGGAACCGCCGCGGCCACCCGGGCCGGATCTGGGGAAAACTTTTCAGAAGCAACGGGTCCAGTTGGATCAAACGACGTCAAACGGTGCCATAATGGCTGAAACCGTCCCCGCTCCGAAGGATCAGCCCATGCCGCGGTTCCTCACCCTGTCCGATGTGGCGGAGGAGTTGCAGATCTCCTCGTCGCAGACGTACGCCCTGGTTCGCAGCGGCGAACTTCCCGCCATCCAGATCGGCGGCCGGGGCCAATGGCGCGTCGAGCAGGTCATGCTCGACCAGTACATCCAGGACAAGTATGCCCAGACGCGGCGGCTGATCGAAGAGGCCAAGTCCACCACGGAATGAGCATTCAGTCCGGGCTGCGCGACACGAGGGCCGCAATGGCCGCGAAGGGCACCGTGTAGACCGACCGGACATTTGCCGCGCGCCTGTCCTCGCCCGACGGCACCGCCGCGAGGTCGAAGGAGTCCGCCCCGACCCTGTCGACCACCCCCTCGGCCGCCGGGATGCCGGGGCCGCCCGACAGGTAGACCGCGACCGGTGCGCGGTCGCGGCCAAGGGCGCGCAGTGCGGATCCGAGCCCGAGCCGACGCGCCCCGGTCGAGTCGGCAACCGCATGCCGGCCCATTCCTTCGAGCAGTTGGACAGCGGCCAACGGCAGGAGCACGCTCCGCACTCCCTCGTACAGCACCAACCAGGTTGATCCGACATGGGCCAGCGTCCCCTCGAACCTGAGGTCTGTGCCTGCACGGACGCGCAACCTGCTGCCCAGCTGCCCCCGAAGCCGGTCGGCCAGACCCACCGCGGCCAACTCGATCCGGGCGCGCTCGTTTACCTCCGCTTCCAACTCCAGCCGGTCTGCGGCGTGTAGCTGGGTCTCCAAATCGGCAAACAGGGCGTCCCAACGCATGGCGCCAGCCTAGGAACCTGCACCACATACCGTCAACGGAAAACCGACTGCTTTACAACAAGTGTTTGAAGCTGCCACTATTGGAAAACAAATAGCACTAAACATAACCAAACTACATCAAACGGCAGTAACACGTTTCTCTCTGGAGGCGCTTCCCATGCTCAGAACCACCGCCGATCTGGCAACCACAGGGCTGGTGACGGCTTGTGCCGCCGTGCTGGTGCTCGCGGGGAGGGAGCTGGCCACCGGCGCCACGTGGCCTTCGCAGAACTATCAGGACCTGCTGGCGCTCCTGTCGATCGGAGCCGGCGCGGCCGTGCTCTGTTGGTTGCTCCTGGGCATGGCGGCAGCGGCGGCCTGCGCGGTGCTGGCCAGGACCGGCCACAGTCGCCTGGCGGCCCGGTGGGCCGTGTGGAGTCCCGCGTTCCTGCGGCGCTTGGCGGGCGCCGTCGTCGGCCTCAATCTGGTGGTGGTCGCGGGCGCCCATGCGGCGGCCGCAACGCGTCCGGCCGAAGCCGCGGCCGGGACCGGCGCGTCCAGCGCTGCCGTTGTGGATCCCCGGTGGCAGCCGGACGGCCTGGCCGGTCGGATAAACCCTCCGGTGGACCCCTCATGGAAGCCCGCTCCGCCGGCCGCGGCCCCGGGCGCCGTCGTCAAGCCGCCAACCCGGGAAGCCTCTGACGCACCCCGGCTGGTTACCGTCACCGCCGGGGATTCCCTCTGGCAGCTCGCGGCCGCCGAGCTGGGCCCGCTGGCGACCGACGTGGAAATCGCCGAGCGGTGGCCGGAGTGGTATGCCGCCAACCAAACCCTCATCGGTCACGACCCCTCCCTAATCAAACCCGGGCAAACGCTCGTCGTACCTCCGCCCGGATAGTGAAGCTTTCCGGAAGCGGCCGAGAGACGCACACGGGAGCCGTGCTGTGTGGCGCGGCTGGAAGCCAAGGCAGTACCAGTGGAAGGAAGGGCAGGACATGGACAACGTGCGACACCTCCCGGCCGTGCAGACGCCGGAGAAGGAAGCCGCGGCGGGCGCGCGCCTGGACACGCTGGCACCGGCGAGCGGGGCGCCCCGGCCCCTGACGGTACGGCGGGTCAAACCGGCCGGGCCGGACGGCTACTTTGCGCCCGTCATCCGGTTGCAGCCCAGGCGACCGGATGACACCCGCGGGACGGCCGGACCCGCCGCAGTGCCCCGTCCCGTTCCGCTGCCGGTGGGCGGGGACCCCGAGGCGGAGGCCGAACTGCTCCACGTCACGGCGATGGCCCGGTCCGTGGCGCAGGCCTGCCTGGAGGCCGTCTCCGGCACACGGCCGGTCCAACAGCTGGCCCGCTGGCTTGACCCCGCCAGCTACGAAAAGCTGGTGCACCGGGCGGACATCGCCAGGGCCCACCAGGCGCAGCTGCGTTCCGATGGCCGGGCACCGCTGCGGCTGCACCGCAGCCCCGTGGTCCGCTCCGCCCGGGTGTGCCGTGCCGCCGACAGCGCCTATGAAGCGTCGTTGGTGGTGGCCGAGACCCGCCGGATACGCGCGGTGGCGCTGCGGCTGGAGTGGATCCGCGGACTGTGGAAGGTCACGGCCCTGGAGATCGGCTGAAGCCCCAAACTACTTCCGGCGCTTGCCGCTCTTGGCGGGGCGCTTGTCCCTGGCAGGCGCTGCCGCCTTGGCCGGGGCCTGGCGTTCGACCCGTGTCTCGGCTTCCCCGGATGCACTGGGCGCCGTGAACTGCAGGGCCGCCGGCCGCTGCGGAGCTTCCAGGCCGGCCGCGGTGATCTGCGGCGCCGCCGCCGCCCGGGCGTCAGCGACCCCGGGGACCGTCGCCTCGGCCGGCTGCTGAACCTGGACCTCGAGGTTGAAGAGATAGCCGATGCTCTCTTCACGGATGGACTCCATCATGGCCTGGAACATCACGAATCCCTCGCGCTGGTATTCGACCAGCGGATCGCGTTGGGCCATGGCCCGCAGTCCGATGCCCTCCTTGAGGTAATCCATCTCGTAGAGGTGTTCCTGCCACTTCCTGCCGATCACCGAGAGCACCACGCGCCGCTCCAGTTCGCGCATAGTCTCGGAGCCGAGCGTCTGCTCGCGCTGGGCGTAGGCGACCTTGGCATCGGAGACAATTTCGGCGCGCAGGAAATCCGCCGTGACCCTCGAGCGCCCGCCGGCTTCCTCCAGCACCTCGTCGATCGTCAGTTCGATCGGGTAGAGCTGCTTGAGGTTGGTCCACAGCTGCTCGTAGTCCCAGTCGTCGCCATGGCCCTCAGCGGTGGCTTCGTTGACCATCGCCGTCACCACGTCCTCAAGGAAGAACGCGACCTTCTCGTGCAGGTCGTCGCCTTCCAGGATGCGCCGCCGGTCGTTGTAGATTGCCTCACGCTGCCGGTTGAGCACGTCGTCGTACTTCAGCACGTTCTTGCGCTGCTCGGCGTTCCGGCCTTCGACCTGTGCCTGGGCGTTCTGGATGGCCTTGGAAACCATCTTGGACTCCAACGCCACGTCGTCGGGCATGCGGGAGGAGTTCATGATGCGTTCGGCCGCGCCCGAGTTGAACAGCCGCATCAGGTCATCGGTCAGGGAGAGGTAGAAGCGGGATTCACCCGGGTCGCCCTGGCGCCCCGAGCGGCCGCGGAGCTGGTTGTCGATGCGCCGCGACTCATGCCGTTCGGTGCCCAGCACGTAGAGACCGCCGAGCTCCTTGACCTCGTCGTGCTCGGCCTGCACGGCTTTCTGCGCCGCTGCCAGGGCGGCGGGCCAGGCGGCCTCGTAGTCTTCCGGGTTCGCGGCGGGGTCCAGGCCGCGGCGTTCCAATTCGGCCACCGCGTTGAACTCGGCGTTGCCGCCGAGCATGATGTCCGTACCGCGGCCGGCCATGTTGGTGGCCACCGTGACGGCACCCTTGCGGCCGGCCTGCGCGACGATCGCCGCTTCCCGGGCGTGGTTCTTGGCGTTGAGCACTTCGTGCCGGATACCCTGTTTCGCCAACTGCTTGGACAGGTACTCGCTCTTCTCCACGCTGGTGGTGCCCACCAGGACCGGCTGGCCCTTTTCGTGGCGCTCGGCGATGTCCTTCACGACGGCGTCGAACTTGGCGACTTCGTTCTTGTAGATCAGGTCCGACTGGTCGATGCGGGCCATCGGCTTGTTCGTCGGGATCGGAACCACGCCGAGCTTGTAGGTGCTCATGAACTCGGCCGCTTCGGTTTCGGCGGTGCCGGTCATGCCCGAGAGCTTGCCGTAGAGGCGGAAGTAGTTCTGCAGGGTCACCGTGGCCAGCGTCTGGTTCTCGGCCTTGATCTCGACGCCCTCTTTGGCCTCGATCGCCTGGTGCATGCCTTCGTTGTAGCGCCGGCCGGCCAGGATGCGGCCGGTGTGCTCGTCGACGATGAGCACCTCGCCCTTGAGCACCACGTAGTCCTTGTCCCGCTTGAACAACTCCTTGGCCTTGATGGCGTTGTTCAGGAACCCGATCAGCGGCGTATTCGCCGATTCATACAGGTTGTCGATGCCGAGGTAGTCCTCGACCTTTTCGATGCCGGATTCCAGCACGCCGACGGTACGCTTCTTCTCGTCGACTTCGTAGTCTTCGGTGTCCTTCAGCCGCATCACGACGCGCGCAAATTCGGTGTACCAACGGTTCACGTCGCCGGAGGCCTGGCCGGAAATGATCAGCGGGGTGCGGGCCTCGTCGATCAGGATCGAGTCGACTTCGTCCACGATCGCGAAGTGGTGTCCGCGCTGGACCAGTTCGTCACGGCTCCAGGCCATGTTGTCGCGCAGGTAGTCGAAGCCAAACTCGTTGTTCGTGCCGTAGGTGATGTCCGCCGCGTACTGTTCGCGGCGCGTCGCCGGGTTCTGGTTCGACAGGATGCAGCCGCTGGTCAGGCCCAGGAAGCGGTAAACACGGCCCATCAGGTCGGACTGGTATTCGGCCAGGTAGTCGTTGACCGTCACCACGTGGACGCCCTTGCCGGTGAGCGCGTTCAGGTAGGCGGGCGCGGTGGCCACCAGCGTCTTGCCTTCGCCGGTCTTCATCTCCGCGATGTTGCCCATGTGCAGGGCTGCGCCGCCCATCAGCTGGACGTCGAAGTGGCGCAGGCCGAGCGTGCGGCTGGCGGCTTCGCGGACGGCCGCGAATGCCTCCGGGAGCAGGTCGTCGAGCAGCTCGCCGTCCTGGTAGCGCTGCTTCAACGTGTCGGTTTCCCCGCGCAACTCGGCATCCGTGAGGGACTTGAAGTCCTCTTCCAGGACGTTGATCGCATCGGCGTAGCCGCGCAGCCTCTTCAGCGTCTTCTTGTCGCCGGTACGAAGCACACGCTCGAGAATCGTTGGCACTACATAGCTCCCAGTCAGTTGCGCAGAAATCTGGCTCGTTCAGTCTACGTGAGAGACGAGTCCCGCAGCGTTTTGGTTCCCGGCGGCCGTTTCGCGCTCTCACGGGCCAGGGCCGGGGCCAAACCGCCGCTCTCCTGAACCACGACGGCGTCCAGCGCCAGCCACTCGGCCATGCCGGCCAGCTCGGCTGCCAGCTCCGCGGCGGTTCCGGGCGGGGCGTCGTCTTCGGCGTGCGCAGCCCGGACCACGAGCCTGCCCGAGGCCCGGTCCGCTTTCAAGTCCACGCGGGCACACAGCCGGTCCCCCAGCAGGAACGGCAGGACGTAGTAGCCGTAGGTCCGCTTCGGCGCCGGCGTGTAGATTTCGATCCGGTAGCGAAAGCCGAACAGCCGCTCCACCCGCTGGCGTTCGAACACCAAGGAATCGAAGGGGCTCAGGAGTGCCCTGCCGGTGGCGCGGCGCGGCCGGGCCGCCTCGGCGTGCAGGTACACGTCGCCCCTCCAGCCATCCACCTGCACCGCTTCCAGCTTTCCGGCCGCCTCCAGGGTCCGCACCGCGTCGGCGGCCGCCCGCACCGGCACCCGGAAGTAGTCGGCGAAGCACTTGACGGTCCCGATGCCGTGAGCCAGCGCGGCGGCCTCGATCAGCCTCAGCATCGCCTGTTCAGGATCGGGCCGGTACTGTGCGTCGTGCGGGGCTGGCAGCACCCGCTCGGTCAGGGTGTAGAGCCGTTCGAACTGGGGAGTCCGCGCGGCGGCGCTGACCAGCCCCTGTTCGAAGAGGTCCTCCAGCACCCGCTTGACCGCGTTCCAGTTCCAGCCCCAGTCGGTCTTCGGCTGGTGCGCGTCATGGCCGATCCGGTCGGCGACCGCCCGGGCGGTCAGGCCGCGCGAGGAGGAAAGCGTGTCCAGGATCTTGGCGGTCAGGTCCTGGACGAGGACCGGGTCCATGCCGGCGGCGCCAACCCACCGGCGACGCTGCCACTGGCGGAGATCGGCGAAATCCTGCGGCTTGATATAGCTGGCTTCGTGCGCCCAGTACTCCATCATGCGGCGCGGCGCTTTTCCCGCAAACCGGTGGAGGATGTCGACGTCGTAGCCGCCGAGCCTGGAGAAGAACGGCAGGTAATGCGAGCGCACCAGCACGTTCACGGAGTCAATCTGCAGCAGCCGCAGCCGGTCAAAGGTCCGGCCCACCTGCCTTGCCGTGACAAGGCCGGTGGGCCGTTCCTGAACCAAGCCCTGCGCCGCCAGCGCGATGCGGCGGGCCTGGGCCGGAGTGATGCGGGCTGTCATGCCTTCATACTAGGCAGCCGCGGCGCTGTCAGGCCTTGGCGCCCGCCGACGCGCGGTAGGCCAGCACCTCTTCGCGCGCCTTGGCTTCTTCGGCGCTGCAATCGGCGTCGAGGGTGATCACGCCGTACGTCCAGCCACGACGGCGGTAGACGACGCTGGGTGCGTTCGTCGCCTTGTCGATGAACAGGTAGAAGTCGTGTCCCACCAGTTCCATGTTGTCCACGGCATCGTCGAGAGTCATGGACGCGGCCGGGAAGACCTTGCGGCGGATCAGCACCGGTGAGTCTCCGGCGGGAACATCGTTGTCGATGTCGTAGCCGGTCCGGTCCTCGGCCTGGTCCTGGGCAGTTGCCGCAGCCAGCGCCGCTTCGTGCAGCGGCATGTCCGAGCTGGCCGGTTCCAGCGTGGCGGTGGCCTGATGGACGGCGGTCGGGGTGTGACGGCCGTGGTGGACCTTGCGGCGGTCCCGAGCGCGGCGCAGGCGCTCCAAAAGCTTGTTATAGGCAATGTCGAAAGCTGCAAACTTGTCCGCGGCCTTGGCCTCGGCGCGGACCACGCTGCCCCGTCCGAGCACGGTGAGCTCGACGGTCATCGAGCTTTCGGCATTGCGGGCATTAGCCTCTTTGGTGACTTTGGCATCAAGCCGCTGGACCTTGTCGCCCAACTGCTCGATCTTGGAGATCTTCTCCTCAGCGTACTCGCGGAACCGATCCGAAACGGACAGGTTGCGGCCGTTGATGTTGAATTCCATGGTGCCCTCCATAATTGCCTAGATGACACAACAGCGACCGAAAAGAGAAACTCCTTTCAGCCGCTGAAGACGGGTTGCCTCCCTCGCGGGAGCCCATACTTCACGTTAGATCACGGACACCTTTTATTCACCCTTTACCCACGAATATCTACAACATTTGCCGACGATGTCCGAGGGCACTCCGAGGGCCGGTGCAGCCGGCACTGCATAATCGTTACACCCCGCGTCATTCCGCGGTGCTCACGAGGGCCGGCTCGCGGCCTCCCGGCCCGCATCCCGGCCGGCGGGCCCGGCCGGGGCCGAGGCGGCTGCCAGCACCGCTCCGCCCAGGGGATGTCCGCCGGCGGCACGCAGGGCCCGGGCCAGCTCACCCATCGTGGCACCGGTGGTGAGCACGTCGTCCACCAGGAGGCAGCACCTCCCGGCGATCAGGGGTGCGTACCCCGGCGGCACGGCCATGCTGCCGGCAACGTTCCGTTGCCGCGCCGACCGGCCCAGCGACTTCTGCCCGCCCGGGGAACCCGGCCGCTGCAGGCGCCGCGCCGGGTCCACCTGGCGGACGGCGGGCAGCAACTGCAGGCCGGCCGGCAGCAGGCCTTGCCGGGCCAGGCGGGACAGCAGCAGTTGAAGCGGATCGTAGCCGCGGCGCCGGCGGGAGCTGCCGCGCGAGGGAACCGGGACCAGCACCGCCGCGGCGGGCCGGCCCGCACGTGCCGCGGCCGCGTCCAGGGCTCCGGCCAGCACGACGGCCAGCACCGGCGCCAACTCGGTCCGGCCGTGGTTCTTAAAGGCCAGCACGGCCTGGGACAGTTCACGCCGGTAGGGCCCCCCGGCGGTCACCGGCAGCGGTCGGCCGGCCTCGTCCAGCGGCAAGCAATCGGCGTCCTGCTCCACGGCGATCGGTCGCACCGTCGAGCGCCGCAGGCGCCGCCTGCAGGCAGCGCACAGGACGTAATCCGTCGCACCGCAGGCCACGCAGTCGGTCGGCAGCAGCAGCCGGCCGAACTGCCCGGACCAGATCCGCAGCGCCTGCGCGGCCCGGCTGAAATACAGCCTGTCCAGCCGGGTGCCCACGTCCGCCGTCACCTTCATCACCGTGTCCCCGCCATCCCTTCAGCCTGGCCGCGCCCCCGCCCGCCCGGGGCGGCCCGGGCGCCGGCTGTGGAGTGTTCCGGTGCTGCGGCCGCTGTGGAGGCGGGGCTATCCGGGGAAGGACGGATCGATGACCAGCGGGGAATTTCGCTGCGGAGCCCAGCTGTTGCCGACGCGGATGTAGAGCATCTCGTTGGTCTGGGCGTACACGTCCTGGTCGCCGTTGCCCGCGCTGATCTCCACCATCCCCTGCAGGGGCGCGGTCCGCAGGGTGCTGCCGTCCAGGTTCAGCACCTCCGCAGTCACCGCTTGGTCGGGCGAGGCCTGCATGACGACGACGGTATCCTCGTCCGCCCAGACGCCCGAGTCCACCGGCACCGAGGGGTTCAGCCGCTTGGGGGTGGTGATGCCCCGGGGCCGGCCGTCCTGGTCGCGGACGACGCCGGCAACGTAGACCGAGGTGCTCTCGCCTTCACGGGTGGTGATGAGCGCCCTGGAACCTTCACGTGAAATCTGCAGCTCGGTCACGGTCCGCTCCGTCAGCCATTGGGCGCTGACCGCCACCGATTCGTCCGGCGCCTCGACGGAAACCGCGGAGACTTTCCCGCTGCCGTCGCCGGCCGCCGCCCAGGCCCAGCCGAAGGGATCGACGCTGGGTCCGGTGAGGTTGCTTCCGGTTGCCGCCTCCACCGCGCGGCGGTCCTCGCCGATCACGAACATCCGGTTGCGCTCGGCGGTCAGGAAGGCAAAGCGTTCCTGGTCCAGCGACATCGCCGGTTCGCGCGGGCGCAGCCGGCTGACGGACGGCAGGTCTTCCGGCTTGACCGGCCGCGATCCTTCGTAAAACACCAGTTCCTCGTCCAAAACCCCGATCTGCACGTTGCCGACCGCGGGGTCCGTCACCGCGGCTTGGAACTGGGGATCGGGGGAATTGCCCAGGTCCACTTCCCGCTGGTCCACGGTCATCTGGACGGTGGAGACGGTATTGAGCTCTCCCAGCGTCAGTTCCAGCTGCTGTTGCATCTGCTGCCGGCGCAGGAACGTGGTGCCCGTGAGGACTTCGGCCGACAGGTCCACGCTGGCAGCCCCCGATTCGATCGGTACGGCCCGCCGAACCAGCTGCGAGCCTTCCGGGAAGGCACTGATCACGGCGCCGGCCAGGTACGGCGCGGGCCCCTCCAGCATGGCAGCCACGATGGCCGCCGAGATGCCCTGCCGGTTGGCGAACCAGCGCACGTCCGGCACGGCATACGTGTACGTCGGGTCGTAGTAGTACAGGTTGAACGGGGAGAACAAGGTGCGGAAGTCCACCGTGGAGACCATGGTCCCGTCCGGAACGCTGGAGATCCGCCATTCGCCGTCCACCTGCGCCAGTTCCACCGGCAGCGATTCGGTGGCCCCTTCCTCCGCCTGGGTGCGGACGCCCGACTCGTTGATCGTGGCATCGACCTCCACCTGGAGCACGAATTCGGTTTCGGACGGCGATCCGACAATCCGCACGACGTTCCGGTACACCAGCGTCCGCTGCACCGGCTGCCATTCGCCGGCGAGGTCCGGGGCGAGGAATTCGCGCGCAATCCGGTAATCGTCCTGCGTGGCCGTGCCCGCCTGGATGAAGCCGGCGACGATCTGCTGCGGGGAGTCCCCCGGCGACGGCCCCGGCGGGTTGAAGGTGTAGCCGGTCCCCCCGGTTTCGCCCGAATCGGCCTGGACCGTGCCCACCGGCCCCGACATCGGGATGGAGGAACAGGAGACCAGCGCCAGCATGGCACAGAGCATGACGACGACGGCGCGCAGCCGGGAGGGGCGGGCAGGCTCAGCTGGGATCCGGAACACCGTTTTCCTCCTGCTGTTCGAGGAGCACATTCTCGGCCACCAGTTGGCCGTGCCACGCGGAGGCGCCGGCCGGTGGCAGCGGCAGCGGCGAATGGGTAAGCGTGCCGCCGCTGTGCCGCGGCAGCGTGAGCCGGAAGCAGGCACCGTTGCCCGGCTCGCCCCACGCCTGCAGCCAGCCGCCGTGGAGGCGGGCATCCTCGGTGGAAATCGACAGCCCCAGACCGCTGCCGCCGGTGGTCCGAGCCCGGGCCGGGTCGGCGCGCCAGAAGCGGTCGAACACCCTGGAGGCTTCCATGGGCGTCATCCCGATGCCGTAGTCCCGCACCGAGACGGCCACGGCGTCCTCGGTTGCCCCGACCGTGACCTCCACCGGTTTGCCTTCGCCGTGTTCCAGTGCGTTGACAATCAGGTTGCGCAGGATGCGTTCGATCCTGCGACGGTCCATGTCGGCGATGCAGCGCGGCTCGTGGGCAATCAGCCGCAGCTCCGACCCGCTGTTCTCCGCAAGCGGCTGGGCGGCGTCGAGCGCGGTGCGGGCGATCTCCACCAAATCGGTCGGCTCCGCGTCCAGTGCGGCAGCACCGGCGTCGAAACGGGAGATTTCCAAGAGGTCGGCGAGCAGCGCCTGGAAACGCTCCACCTGGTTGTACAGCAGTTCCGTGGAGCGGGCGTTGATGGGATCGAAGTCCCCGCGCGATTCGTACAGCACCTCCGCGGCCATGCGGACCGTGGTCAGCGGCGTCCGCAGTTCGTGCGACACATCGGACACGAACCGCTGCTGCATTTCCGACAGCGCCGCCAGCTGCGTGATCTGCTCCTGCAGGCTGTTGGCCATGTGGTTGAAGGAGGCCCCCAGCCGGGCGAGTTCGTCCTCGCCCCGGACTTCCAGCCGCTCCTGCAGTTGTCCTGCCGCCAGCTTCTCCGAGGCGATCGCCGCCTGGCTGACCGGGTGCACGACGGCGCGGGTCAGCAGCCAGACGATGCCGCCGACCAGGATCAGCAGCAGCCCGCCGCCGATCCAAAGCACCCGGTGAATGAAGTCCAGGGTCTGCTGGACCGAGGAGAGGTCGTAGATCAGGTACAGCGCATACGAATTGCCCGGCGGCAACGACACCTTGGTGCCGAATCCGATCGCGGGGACATCGCTGTCGCCCACGGGCAGCGCGAGCGCCTGGCGGTACTGCCCGGTGCCGGTGGCGACTTCCCGGGCCAGCCCCTCCGGAATGATGTTGGCGGTGATGGAGGTGTTCGACTGGCTGAACACGTAGAGGTTCTGGCCGCCCGGCAGCGGCGTCAGCAGGTAGTAGCGCGGCGCTTCGGCGCCGGTGCCTTCCAGCAGTTTCAGCGTGTCCGCCACCATGCTGGAGACGGTCGCCCGGTCGCTGGCCGAGGAACTCTCGAAGATTGTCTTGACCTGGGACAGCCCGCGCCGGGACTCGGCTTCCGCCTGGTTTACCCGCTCCTGGTAGAGCCCGGAGGCGATCTGGCTGGAGAGGAACGCGCCCACGCCCATGAAGGCGAAGGCGGTGAGCAGGACGGCGGCGGTCACCGTACGGAACTGCAGCGACCGCCGCCATTTCCGGTTCAGGAACTCGCGGGCCCGCAGCGTGGCATGCCAAGCGGCCTCAGCTGCCGCCTTCAGCTTGGCTGTCCACCGGCTGAGAACCGGCTCCACTTACCCTTGGCCGGCCTTGTAACCGACGCCGCGCACCGTGAGCACCACTTCGGGGGCCTCCGGGTCGCGTTCGATCTTGGAGCGCAACCGCTGGACGTGAACGTTGACCAGGCGGGTGTCTGCGGCGTGGCGGTAGCCCCAGACCTGCTCCAGCAGCAATTCGCGGGTGAAGACCTGCCAAGGTTTCCGGGCCAGGGCCACCAGCAAGTCGAATTCCAGCGGGGTGAGCGAGATCTTCTCGTCCCCGCGGTGGACCACATGCCCGGCAACATCGATCACCACGTCGGCGATCCGCAGGGTCTCGGGCGCCCGCTGGTCGCCCGGGCGCAGGCGCGCGCGCACCCGGGCTACGAGTTCTGCCGGCTTGAACGGCTTGGGCACGTAGTCGTCGGCACCGGATTCCAGGCCCCGGACCACGTCGGAGGTGTCCGATTTGGCCGTCAGCATGACAATGGGAACGTCCGATTCGCCACGGATCTGGCGGCAGACCTCAATGCCGTCCAGCCCCGGGAGCATCAGGTCGAGCAGCACCAGGTCCGGCTTGCTGCTGCGGAAGACCTCGAGGGCCTGCGCGCCGTCCGCGCAGAACACGGGATCGAATCCGTCGTTGCGCAGCACGATGCCGATCATCTCGGCCAGGGCCTCGTCGTCGTCTACGACCAGAATGCGTGCCTTCATATCTCCCTATTGTTCCCTATTCCCCTCATCCCTGACGTAACGACGCACAGGGCACACCGACACTGCGCCCACGGCGGGCCCGCGCCGGGATGGTAGGAACTGGCGGACCGAAACTATAGGCTGATGAGAGGCTAACACTTCGCCGGAGGCCTCCCGCAGCCGGCGACACGAGATGAGGAAGACGGGACGCGATGAGCCACGGGGCCAATGACGCCGGGCACGACAGCAGGGATCCGCAAGGCCAGGGCCCCGACGGCACGGGCCCCGGCAACGGCGCCGGGTCCGGGGCCGACAGCCAAGCGCCGGGCCAGCCTGCGTGGGGGCAGCAGCCGGTGTGGGGCCAGCCGCCGGCCTGGGGACAGCCCGGGCCGGGCGCGCACCACCCGACGTGGGCGCCGCCGGGCCAGCAGCCTCCGCCCGCCCAGCCCGGGTGGAACCCGCAGCCGGTGTGGGGACAGCCCGCGCCCGGCGCACAGCAGCAGGGAGGCTGGCCGGCGCCCGCCGGTCCGGGCCCGTACCGCGGCTATGTGGCTCCGCCGAAACCGGGCGTCATCCCGCTGCGTCCGCTCGGCGTCGGCGAGATCCTCGACGGCGCCTTCCAGGCGGCCCGCAAGAACGCCGCGGCGGTCTTCGGCACCGCGGTGCTGCTCCAGGTGGTCGTCAGCGCGCTGGCCTGGCTGGTCGGCGGGCTGATCATTTCGGCCTTCGGCGGCCTGCAGGTCATGGCCAACGAGGAACTCACGGATGCATCCGCGGTGGCCTTCGGCCTGTCCATCATCATCTCCTCGCTCGTGCTCGGCCTGCTGTCCGGGGTGGGGATCCTGGTCCTGCAGGGCGTCCTCGCCATTCCCACCGCCCGGGCCGCGGTCAACCAGAAAACCGGCTTCGGCCTGATGTTCGCGCTTGCGAAGGGCCGGATCGGTGCGCTGGTCGGGCTGGCCCTGCTCTATCTCGCCCTCACCGCTGCCGCACTGGTCGCGATCATCGCCGGCTCCTTCTTCCTGGCCGACCAGCTCGGCGTGTCCTCGGCCTGGATCATCGTGCTGATCATTGTGGGCCTGACGGCGGTATCCGTCTGGATCGGCATCAAGCTGATGCTGGCACCTGCGGTGATCATCATGGAACGCGCCTCGGTCTTCCGGGCGCTCGCCCGGTCGTGGCAGCTGACCGACCGCAGCTGGTGGCGGACCTTTGGCATCATCCTCTTGTGCACCATCATCGTCACGGTGATCACCTCCGTGGTCAGCATGCCCATCTCGTTCATCGTGGGACTCGCCGGTCCGCTGCTGGGCGACCCCACATCGCCCGAGAGCATGCTGGCGACCATGGGGCCGCTCACGCTGGTCTCGATGCTGCTGTCTTCCATCTTCTCGGCCATCGGCTACGCCTTCCAAGCGGCCGTGATCGCCCTGGTCTACATCGACCTGAGGATCCGCCGCGAAGGGTTCGACGTCGTGCTGTTGCGCGAACATGAAGCCTCCGGCGGCCGGGAGACCCGGACCATTCCGGGACTCGGCGCGGGCGCGGCACCCGGCCCCGCGGTTCCCGGGCCGGCCGGCCCCTGGCCGACGTGACCGTGCACGCCCCGGGCATCGCGGCAGCGGCACCGGGTTCCGCAGCTGTCCCCTTCGAGGTCCCGGTGGAGCCGGGGCCGGAAGAGGCGCGCGAACTGCTCGTCCGCGAACTGGCCAAGGAGGAGTACCAGGATGCCCGGCCCGGGGTCTTGGAATCGGTGCTGCAGGCCATCCTCGACTGGCTGGCCGGGCTGGTCGCCCAACTCAATGGCTTCAGCCCCAATCTCGGCACGCTGGTCCTGGTCCTGGCCGCCCTGCTGCTGATCGGCGCGGCCGTGTGGCTGATCAAGCCCCGGCGCAACGCCCGCAGCCGCGCGGCGGCGGAGATGTTCGACGGCGCCGTCCCGCTCACAGCCGACGAACACCGCCGCAAGTCCCGGGCGGCCGCGGACCGGGGCGACTGGGATGCGGCGCTGACGGAGCGGTTCCGCGCGCTGGTGCGCTCGATGGAAGAGCGGGTGGTCCTGGATGCCCGGCCGGGCCGCACCGCCGACGAAGCGGCCGCAGGCATCGCCGCCGCGTTCGGCGCCGAGGCCGGGCGGCTGCGGGTTGCGGCCAACCGGTTCGACGCCGTGCGGTACGGCAACGTTCCCGCCACGCGTGCGGACCTTGACCAGCTGGCGGCCCTGGACGATTCCCTGGCCGCGGCCTCCCCGCAGCCGGGCGGCAGCGGCCCGGCGCCGCTGGCGGTTCCGCGATGAGCCACGCACGCGCCGCGGACCGGACTGCTGCGGCAGCCAACAGCTTCGCCGGAGGCACCACCGGAACCGGCGGCGCACCCGGAGACCTGCCGGAAACCGTCGGCGACGGCGGCTCGGTGCTGTCCACGCTGCGCGACCGGCTGCGCCGGTGGAGCTTCTGGCTCCTGCTGCTGGTGCTGCTGTGCGGCGTCGTGGCGCTGGAACTGCTCCGCGGCCCGGCCGCCGACCGCGCCGACCTCTCCCCCGGCAACGCCGCGCCCAACGGGGCCCAGGCCGTGGCCGAAGTGCTTCGCCAGCAGGGGGTGCAGGTGACCGCCACGAATTCGCTGCAGGAGACCCGGGACCAGCTGACGGCAGGCGACGCCGCCCTGCTGATCCACGACCCGGACGGCTACCTGACCGCCGGGCAGCTGAAACCGCTGAAGGAGCAGGCCGCGCGGATCGTGCTGCTCGAGCCCGGCTTCGAGGCGCTGCGGGCCCTTGCCCCCGGCGTCCGGGCCGCCGGCGTCGTCCCTGCCGACGGGGGCAACCTCGCGGCCGCCTGCGGCCTGCCCGGCCCCGCCGCGGCCGGCGAAATCACCCGCGGCGGCTTGGCCTACCGCGGCGGCGGCGAGCTGTGCTTCGCCTTCGAGACACCGGCCGATGACGCGGCGCCCTTCGTCGTGTCCGACGACGGAGCCACCATCGTGCTCGGCGCCGGCCATGTGCTCAGCAACGAAGGCGTCGTCCGCGCCGGCAACGCCGCGCTGGCCCTGCGCACGCTGGGAGCCACCGAGCGGCTGGTGTGGTACCGGGCGGGACTGGAGGACCTTCCGGTGTCCGGCGAAGCGGTCAACCCCATGAGCCTGCTGCCCGCCTGGGTGCTTCCGGTGTCCCTGTGGCTCATGGCCGTCGGCGTCGCCGCGATGTTCTGGCGCGGACGCCGGCTCGGGCCCCTGGTGTCCGAGCCGTTGCCGGTGGTGGTCCGCTCGGCCGAGACGATCGAGGGCCGTGCCCGGCTGTACCGGAGCGCCAAGGCCGTGAACCACGCCGCCGACAACCTGCGCGCCGCCACCCTGACCCGGCTCGCCGCCCACCTGCGGCTGCCCGCAGGCGCCGCGAGCGCCGACGTCGTCGATGCGGTAGCCCGGGACAGCAGCCGCCCGCGTGCCGAACTGGAGCGCCTCCTGCGCCACGAGGCACCCGGCACCGAAGCCCGGCTGGCGGCCTGGGCACAAGAACTGCAGCAGCTAGAGAAAGAGGTAACGCACCGATGAGCGATCAGCCAGGACAGCGGCAGGCATCCCAGTACGGCGGAGGGCCGGCCGTCGCCACGCCGCCCGCCGACGACGACCGCCTGCGCCAGACCCTGCATGACGTCCGCACCGAAGTGGCGAAGGCAGTGGTGGGCCAGGATGCCACCGTCACCGGGCTGCTGATCGCCCTGCTGTCGCACGGGCATGTGCTGCTGGAGGGAGTGCCCGGCGTCGCCAAGACGCTGCTGGTCCGCTCGCTCTCCGCCGCCTTGAGCCTGGACACCAAGCGGATCCAGTTCACGCCCGACCTGATGCCGGGCGACGTCACCGGCTCCATGATTTACGACACCCACACGGCCGAATTCCGCTTCCGGGAGGGCCCGGTCTTCACGAACATCCTCCTGGCCGACGAAATCAACCGGACGCCGCCGAAGACGCAGGCCTCGCTGCTGGAAGCGATGGAAGAACGCCAGGTGTCGGTGGACGGCACCTCACGGAAGCTGCCCGAACCGTTCATCGTGGCGGCCACGCAGAACCCGGTGGAATACGAGGGCACCTACCCGCTGCCGGAAGCGCAGCTGGACCGCTTCCTGCTGAAGCTCACCATGCACCTGCCCGACCGGGACGCGGAAATCGAAATCATCCGCCGCCACAGCCAGGGCTTCGACCCGCGCGACCTGCAGGCCGCCGGGGTGCGGGCCGCCGCCTCCGCCGAGGACCTGGTGCGGGCCCGGGCCGCCGTGGCCCGGGTGGCGATCGCGCCGGAGGTGGTCGGCTACATCGTGGACCTGGTCCGGGCCACGCGGTCCGCGCCGTCGTTCCAGCTGGGCGTTTCGCCGCGCGGCGCCACCGCCCTGCTCAACACCTCCCGGGCCTGGGCGTGGCTGAACGGCCGCGGTTTTGTCACGCCGGACGACGTCAAGGCGATGGCCCTGCCGGCGCTGCGGCACCGGGTGGGACTGCGGCCGGAGGCGCAAATGGACGGCGTGCAGGCCGACGACGTGCTGCAGAGCATCCTGGCCACCGTGCCGGTCCCCCGCTGAGTGACGCCGTGGCGATCACCGGACGTTTCGTCCTGCTGGCCCTGGCGGGCGTCATCCCGCTGATGCTCTTCCCGCGCCCCGTCACGGCTCTGGTGTGCTGCCTGCTGCTGGCCGCGGCGGTCGGCGTGGACCTGTCGCTGGCGCTGTCGCCGCGCCGCGTCGGGCTGCAGCGGAGGCTGCCGTCGAATGTCCGGCTGGGGGAATCCGTGACGGCCCGGCTGCTGCTGGCCAACCATGGCCGCCGCCGGCTGCGGGCCGTGGTGCGCGACGGCTGGCAGCCCTCGGCCGGCGCCGCCAACCCGGAGCAGCGCGTGCGACTGGCGCCGGGGGAACGGCGGCTGGTCGAGGTGCAGCTGACGCCGCAGCGCCGCGGCGACCTGCAGGCGCACCACGTCACCGTCCGGTCGCTGGGGCCGCTGGGGGTGGCCGCGCGCCAGATCACCATCGCCCTGCCCGGCCGGCTGCGGGTGCTGCCGCCGTTCCATTCCAAACGTCACCTGCCCTCCAAGCTGCGCAAGCTGCGTGAACTGGACGGCCGCGTGGCGGTGCAAATCCGCGGGGCCGGCACCGAATTCGATTCGCTGCGCGACTACGTGCGCGGCGACGACGTGCGCTCCATCGACTGGCGCGCCACCGCCCGGCGGCAGGCCGTCGTCGTCCGCACCTGGCGTCCCGAACGCGACCGCCGGGTAGTGATCGTGCTGGACACCTCCCGCACCTCGGCCGCACGGATCGAGGACGAGCCGCGGCTGGACACCGGAATCGAGGCCTCGCTGCTGCTGGCCGTGCTCGCCGAGCGCGGCGGCGACCGCGTGGATTTTTTGGCCTTCGACCGGCGGCCGCGGGCCAGGGTCGCCTCCTCGGCCAAGGGCAACCTGCTCAACCAGCTGGTCAACGCCATGGCCCCGCTGGAACCGGAACTGATCGAAGCGGACTGGTCGCAGATACCCGCGGAGATCCACGCCCTGTCCTCGCACCGGTCGCTGGTGGTGCTGCTGACCTCGCTGGACTCCGGGGCGGCGGAGGAGGGGCTGCTGCCGGTGCTGGCCCAGTTGACAGCCAAGCACACCGTGGTGGTCGCCTCCGTCAGCGATCCGCACGTGGACCGGCTGCGCGCCGTCCGCGGGACCGCCGACGACACGTACCGGGCCGCCGCCGCCGAGCGTGCCGTGCTGGAACGGGCGGCAGTCGCCGCGCAGATCCGCCAGTTCGGCGCGGAAGTGGTGGACGCTCCCCCGCACGAACTGCCGCCTCAACTGGCCGACCTGTACATCCGGCTCAAAGCCGCCGGACGGCTGTAACCGCCATGGACCCCGCTGCCGGCCTGCCTGGCCGGCCCGCCTCCCGACCCGGATGGTGATGCAATGGTTTCCGTCTACCAGATGGCCCTGGGGCCGGACTTTCCCCGTCTGGCGCCCGAACTGCAGGAATACTTCTCGCTCGCCCCGCCGGCAGCGGACGACGGCCGACACGAAGCCCGGGGCATCGGGTCCGGCCTGTTCGACGTCGCCGGCTGCCCGGTTCCGGCGATGCGGCCGTTCCTCGGCCTGACCAGCGGCGACAACGCTCTGTTCCCCGAGTACCAGCAGAATGTGCCCTTCAGCATCGAGAACCGGGCTTCCCTGAACGCCAGCGGCCAGCCGGAGCTCACCGCCGTCAGGACGCTCAGCTTCGACGACCGGACCCGGATCGTGGAGGACCGGACCAGCTGGGACGACGATCTGCGCCGGCCCGTCGGTGCGCTGGGCCGCAGCGGTCGGCTGCTGACGGACGTGGCGTGCTCGGTCGGTGCCGACGGCCGGATGCGCCTCGCGTCGCGGCGATGCCGGATATCAGCCGGCCCGCTCACCATCGGGCTTCCGCTGCTGCTGGATGCCGCGGCCTTCACGGAACAGTGGTGGGACGGATCCGAGGGCCGTTTCCGGATCCGGACAAAGGTCATCCAGCGCCAACTCGGCACCGTGCTGGAATACTCCGGATCCTTTACGTACGCGGTGCACGCCTAATCGAAGTCCAACACAGCGCGCAATCCGGGATTCTTTGCCGGCCGCCCGCCGCCGGCTCTTGTCGGAGCCGCTCCGGGCGGAGCCGCTCCGGGCTCATGCCTCGGCGACGACCTGGTTCAGGGCGTCGGCCGTCTGGGTGAGCCGCTTGACCACCGCGCGCGCCGTCTCCGGCGAACGTCCGGCCAGGCCGGCGGAGGGCGTGATCCTCACCCGGGGCAGCCGCGTCAACGGCAGGCCCAGCTGCCGCCAGGGACGGACGACCGCATCGACGAGCGCGCTGACCTGCGGAACGGCGCCCGCGGCCGGGTCAATGATGCCTGCCCACACGGTCCGGTCCGCTTCCACCGCGGCGGCGATGGTCTCCCACTGCCGGGTGGTCAGGGCACCGGTAGGGAGGGCGAGCCCGTCCAGTGCGCTGCCCGCCACGGCGTCGAGGGACGCATCGGCGGCGGGGACCAGGGCCACCACCTCCACGGCTCCGGCATCGCGCAGTGCGGCGGCCACCAAATCCCAGCCGGCGGAGGCCTCCGTGGCCGCGACCGCGCGCAGCGTGCGGTATCCGCTGGCCGTGGGGATGGTCCCGGCCAGCACGGCATCGAGCTCCGGCTCCTCGAGCTGGACCACCAGTTCCGTGCCGGCCGGCAGCGCGGCCCTGACGTTGGCCAGGTGTCCGGCCGCGCCTGCCGCGAGCGACTGGGCGAGGTCCCGCCGGGCGCCGGCGTCGATCAGGGCGCGTTCGCCGTTGTGCAGGTGGAGGTTGGCGGCCAGGGACATCGGTCCGCGCATTTGGATTTTGAGTTGGCTGCCGGGGCGGTCTTCGGCGCCGACCACATCGGCCAGCACGTTCAGGTCGGTCCGCAGCGCGGACACGGTCCTGCGGTGATCCTGCCCCGGACGGTCCACCAAGCGCCAGCCGTGCGGCTGCAGATCGATGAACAGCCCCTCCAGCATGCCCGCGGTTCGTGCGGTCGGATCCGACCCGGCGCCTCGGTCCGGCAGCTCGACCAGATGCGGCAGGTTCGGCTCGCCCAGTTCACCGCGGACGATGCGCGCGGCCTCGGCTGGTTCCGTGCCGGGCCAGCTGCCCAGCCCGGTGGCGCTCACGTGGGCGGGCCGCCCGGCGGTGGGCACGTCGGCGGCAGGCCCGTGGGAACCGGCGGCCACGTCAGTTGCAGCCGTTGTGCTCGTCGGAGATGGCCTGATGGTGCCTGATGACCTCCGAAATGATGAAGTTCAGAAACTTCTCGGCGAAGGCCGGATCCAAATGCGCTTCTTCGGCCAGCCGCCGCAACCGGTTGATCTGGGCGGTCTCGCGATCGGGGTCCGCCGGCGGCAGTTTGTGCGCGGCCTTCAGGTACCCCACCCGCTGGGTCGCCTTGAACCGCTCGGCGAGCAGATAGACCAGCGTCGCGTCGATGTTGTCGATGCTTCCCCGCACCGCCAACAGCTCCTCCATCACCTCGGGCGCTACCTGGTCGGAGAGGGAGCTGGCGGTCGGGTCGTAGTCATCGGCAAGGTGGGGGTCGGTCATGCCACCAGTTTATGGTTCGGCCCGCGCGGGAGGTGCACCGGTTACCGCTCTGTGAAGCACCGCCCGTCCCGGCCCGCGTCCCCGGGCCGAAAGGACGATGGCCGCCGGCGCGGCCCGGACGAAGGGGTTCCGCGCCGGGCGGGCCGCTTCATCTAGGAAACGTTGGCCGGGTCCCAGCTCAGCGAACGCGCCGAGTCGATTGTTGCCTGGCCCAGCACCCTGGTTCCTTGGTAGAGCACCATGGTCTGGCCCGGGGCCACGCCGCGCATCGGCTCGAGGAGGGTCACGACCAACTGCTGCCGGCCATCCTCGCCAACCTCCGCCTGCGCCCGCGCCGCCACCGGGTCGCCGTGCGCGCGGACCTGCACCATGCAGTCGAACTCGGTGTGCGCCTCGACCTCGGGCAACGGCAGGCCCGCCCAGGAGACCTTGATGCCGCGCATCTGGTCGACGGCCAGCAGGTCCTCGGGGCCCACCACCACCTTGTTCTCCTTGGGCCGGATCTCCAGCACGAACCGCGGCTTGCCGTCCGGGGCGGGCCGGCCCAGCTTCAGTCCGCGGCGCTGGCCGACGGTGAACGCATTGGCGCCCTCGTGTTCGCCGACCACCTGGCCGTCCTGGTCAACGATGGATCCCGATTCCATCTCGATCTTTTCGGCCAGCCAGCCGCGGGTGTCGCCGTCGGAAATGAAGCAGATGTCATGGCTGTCCGGCTTGTTCGCCACGGAGAGCCCGCGCGCCGCCGCCTCGGCGCGGACCTCGGCCTTGGACGGCGTTTCGGCCAGCGGGAACATGGAATGTTTCAGCTGCTCGTGGGTCAGCACGCCCAGCACGTAGGACTGGTCCTTGGCCCAGTCGGCGGCGCGGTGCAGTTCGCGGTTGCCGTGCTCGTCCTCGATGACCTTGGCGTAGTGGCCGGTGCACACCGCGTCGAACCCCAGCGCCAGAGCCTTCTCCAGCAGCGCGGCGAACTTGATCCGCTCGTTGCAGCGCATGCAGGGGTTCGGCGTCCGGCCGGCGGCGTATTCGGCGATGAAATCGTCCACCACGTCTTCCTTGAACCGCTCGGAGAAGTCCCAGACGTAGTACGGGATGCCCAGGATGTCGCAGGCGCGCCAGGCGTCGCGCGAATCCTCGATGGTGCAGCAGCCCCGGCTGCCGGTGCGCAGGGTGCCGGGCATCCGGCTCAGGGCCAGGTGCACGCCCACCACGTCGTGGCCGGCCTCCACCGCCCGTGCCGCCGCCACGGCGGAGTCCACGCCGCCGCTCATCGCTGCCAGTACCTTCATGAATTCGTTTCCCTACTGATTCGTTGTCGTGTCCGCCGCGGCCGCCACGTTCCGTGCACCCCACCGCACCTGCCCGGTCCGCCGAGGCCTCAGCCGGACTGCGTGCCCGCGGTCTGGATGCTGGAGACGTGGCCGGCCATCCCGGCCTTCCTGGCCCGCGCGTATGCCTCCGGCAGCGCCGCCACCAGTGAGTCAACGTCTGACTCGGTAGTTGTATGCCCGAGCGTGAAGCGCTGGGCCCCGCGGGCTTCTTCTTCGGTCAGCCCCATGGCCAGCAGGACGTGCGACGGCCGGGGCACTCCCGCGGTGCAGGCCGAGCCGGTGGAGGACTCGACGCCGGCCAGGTCCAGCAGGAACAACAGCGAATCGCCCTCGCAGCCCGGGAAGGTGAAATGCGCGTTGCCGGGCAGCCGCAGGCCCTCGTGCTGCGGATCCGGAGTGCCCCGCAACACCGCCTCCGGCACGCCGCGCGCGACGCCGGCGATGAGCCGGTCGCGCAATTCCGCCAGCCGTGCGGCTTCTTCCGGCAACTGCCCGACGGCGGCCTCCGCGGCCGCGGCGAAGGCCGCGATCGCCGGGGTGTCCAGGGTGCCCGACCGGATGTCGCGTTCCTGGCCGCCGCCGTGCTGGACGGGCGTCAGCTTCACGTCCCGGCCGACCAGCAGCGCACCGACCCCCACCGGGCCGCCGATCTTGTGCCCGCTGATGGCGAGGGTGTCCAGCCCGGAGGCCTTGAAATCCACCCGCAGGTGGCCGAACGCCTGGACGGCGTCCGAGTGGACCGGGATGCCGTGCGGCTTCGCGGCGGCGGCTATTTCTGCCATCGGCTGGACGCTGCCGACCTCGTTGTTGGCCCACATGACGGTGACCAACGCCACGGCCGCGGGGTCGGCTTCGATTTCCCGCCGCAGGGCCTCGACGGAGACCACGCCGTGGGCGTCGACCGGCAGCCAGACCGCCTCGGCGCCCTCATGCTTCGCCAGCCATTCCACCGTGTCGAGCACGGCGTGGTGCTCCACCGGCGAACACAGGATCCGCCGCCGCCGGGGGTCTGCATCGCGCCGGGACCAGTACAGGCCCTTGACGGCAAGATTATCGGCTTCGGTACCGCCGGACGTGAAAATCACCTCGGACGGATGCGCCCCGGCCGCGGCGGCGATGGTCTCGCGGGCGTCCTCGACCACCCTGCGGGCACGCCGGCCGGAACCGTGCAGCGAGGAGGGGTTTCCGCTGCGGCTGAGTTCACGGGTGAGTGCGGCCAGGGCCTGCGCCACAAGGGGCGTGGTCGCCGCGTGGTCAAGGTACACGGGCACGCCAATATTTTACATGCCCCGGTGCGCTTGGTTTCAGCCCGTCGCCCGGCCCCGGGAGGCCCGGAGCCCGCGGGCGTTTCAGCGCCGGTTGATCCTGGCGCAGCAGAACGGCCCGTCCGGATCTGCGGCGACGCCGTGGGACTGGTCCGCGCAGCCGGCCAGCATCCCTTGCAGCAGGGCGAGGTTCAGGCCGCATACCGTTTCCGTGTGGCTGCGGGCCAGCAAGTGGAACGGGCAGTTCCCCAGCGCGAAACCGGCCGCATCCGGCAGCGGCCGGTAGCCCGCCGCGGCGAGGGCTTCCGCCAGGCCGCCGGCGCCGGCCCCCAGTTCGCGGCCCTTGGCGTGGGCGGCCTCGGCCACCAGTTCATGCGCCGGGCGGGCGGTCTTGGCCGATTCCTCGACCGCCGTGGCCAGCAACTCGCCGGCCAGGCCGTAGGCACGTTCCGGCACGGAGGCCGATACTTCGGGCACCGCTGCCGCGTAGACCTTGGCCGGCCGGCCGGAGCCCGGCCCGGATTTACCGCTGAGTTTCCGGAACTCGATGCTCAGCAGTCCGTGCCCGGCGAGCGCGTCCAGTTGGAGGGACACGGTGCTGCGCGGCAAATCCAGGGCGGCGGCTGCCTGGTCCCGGGTCACCGGTTCGGCGCTGTAGCGGACGAATTCGAAGAGGCGGCGGCGGACGTCGTCGCCCAGGGCCGAGACGGCGGGGAGTCCGGGTGGCGGCTGGTCGGCCATGGGGTCCTTTCCGGTGGGGGGTGCATTGACTTATCCGGAACCGGTTTCTAAAGTCGGATGTACCCATTTTAGAACATCTGGCCCTGCCCCGACAGGCAGCTGCCGGTGCTTCCATCAGATCGGCGGCCAGGGGGCGGACCCGCCGCGTGCCCGCCGGCACATGAAGGAGCGCTGCCATGGCTGGGAAACCGATCGTCATCGCCGGGGCCGGCCTGGCCGGTGCGACAGCGGCCAGGGAGCTGCGCAGAGGCGGCTTCGGCGGCGAGATCGTGCTGGCCGGCGCCGAGGACCAGCACCCTTATCTTCGTCCGCCGCTGTCCAAGGGCTTTCTGGCGGGCCGGGAGGATGAACAGTCGGGGCTCGTGCAGCAACCCGACTGGTATGCGGAGCACGGCGTCCAACTGTTGCGCGGCACCACGGTGGAATCCTTCGACCCCGCTGCGCGTACCGTCTCGCTCGCCGATGCGGGCACCCTGGAGTACTCGCAGCTGTTGCTGGCCACCGGGGCATCGCCGCGCAGGCTGGAGCTGCCCGGCGCCGGGCTGGGCGGCGTGCACTACCTGCGCACGCTGGCGGACAGCCGGGCCCTGCACGCCGTGCTGGCTTCCGGGGACCAGCGGCTGGTCGTGATCGGCATGGGCTGGGTCGGCATGGAGGTTGCGGCCACGGCGCGCCAGCTCGGCAACGAGGTCACGGTCCTGGGCCGCGGCGACATCCCGCTCGCCCCCGCCCTGGGCGACGCCATCGGCAGCATCTTCGCCGATACCCACCGCCGCGAGGGCGTCCTGCTGCGCACCCGTCGCTGGCCGGTGGAAATTTTCGGCGAGGACGGCAACGACGGGGAGGGCAGGGTCGCCGGCATTGTCCTGGACAACGGCGAGCGCCTGCCCGCCGACCTGGTCCTGGTGGCCATCGGCGCCGTCCCGAACACCGCCTTGGCCGAAGCTGCGGGGCTGGCCGTGTCCAGCGGCATTGACACCGACCAGACCCTGCGCACCTCCGCCGAGCATGTCTACGCTGCCGGCGACGTTGCCCATGCCTACCATCCCGGTTACGGCGGCCCGCTGCGCAGCGAGCACTGGGCGAACGCCCTGGCCCAAGGGAAGACCGCCGCTGCCGCCATGCTGGGCCAGGACGCGTCCAACGACGACATCCCGTACTTCTACACCGACCAGTTCGGGATCGGCATGGAGTACTCCGGCTATTTCCCCTGGTCGGCGCGGGGCGAGCCGGTGTTCCGGGGCAACTACCAGGACCTGGACTCATTGGAGTTCATCGCGTTCTGGCTGCGTGAGGGCAAGGTGGTGGCTGGTATGAATGTAAATATCTGGGACGTCCAGGAGCCCATCCAGGACCTGATCCGTTCCGGCCGCAGCGTCGATGCCGCGGACCTGTCCAATCCCGACAAGGAGCTGACCAGCCTGTGAGCCAGCCACTGACGACGCGGTCGCCGTCCAGCGCCTTCCTGCCCGAGCTGTACCACCCGGTGCATGACTTCGGTGTCCGACGGATCGACTTCCGCCGCCAGGTGGCGCTGATGGCCATCGTCAACCGCACCCCCGACTCTTTCTACGACACCGGCCGCACCTTCACCCGGCGGGCCGCCATCGACGCCGCCCTGGCGGCGGTGGCCGCGGGCGCGGACTGGGTGGACATCGGCGGCGTGCCGTTCGCCCCGGGCCCGGCATTGTCAGCGCGCGAGGAAGCCGAGCGGGTTGTCCCGGTCATCGCGGCCGTGCGGGCCGGTTCGGACGCCATCATCTCCGCCGACACCTTCCTGCCCGAGGTGGCCGAAGCGAGCATCCGCGCCGGAGCCAACGTCATCAACGACACCACCGGATTGCACCACCCGGAGCTGGCGGCGGTCGTGGCGGAAGGCGGGGCGCATCTGGTCATCACGCACTCGCTCGCCGCCCCGCGCACCGTCTATCCCCGCCCCCGTTACGACGACGTGGTCGACGACGTCGCCGCGTTCCTGCGACGAAAGGTGCAGCTGGCCCTCGACCTGGGCATCCCGGCCGGGAAAATCATCGTCGACCCGGGCCACGACCTGAACAAGAACACGCTGCATTCGTTGGAAATCACCCGGCGCTTTGCCGAAATCGCGTCCCTCGGCTACCCGGCGCTGGCGGCTGTGTCCAACAAGGACTTCATCGGCGAGACGCTGGCGCAGCGCAAGCAGGAACGGCTCTCCGGCTCGCTGGCCGCCGCGGTAATGTGCATCATGAACGGGGCGCGGATCCTGCGCATGCACAACGTCGCGGAAGCCAGCTCGGCCATCCGCATGACCGAGGCCGTGATGGCCTGGCGGGAACCGTCCTGCCTGAGGCACAACATGGGCGACGTCAACGAACCGGCGGCGCCGTGACGCGCCCGATCCGGCGCCTCCTGCCGCCTGGGCCGGAGCAGGCTACCGACCAGCAGCTGCTGGCCTGGTACGGCGATCTCCCCCGCTCCGGCCCGTGGGTCCGCTTCAATTTCGTGGCCAGCCTGGACGGCGCCTCGACCTATGCCGGCCGCTCCGGAACCCTGGGCGACGAGGTGGACCAGCGGGTCTTCCTGCTGTTGCGCAGGCTGGCCGATGTCCTGCTGGTCGGTGCCGGAACGATCCGGGCCGAAGGCTACGGCGGCGAGCTGCTCTCGGCGGAGTCCCAGGCGTGGCGCCTGGCCCGCGGCATGAGTGCGCATCCGCCTGTCGCCGTGGTCTCGGCGTCGCTGGACCTGGATCCGGGCAGCGCATTCTTCACCGCCGCGCCCGTGCGGCCGATCGTGCTGACCAGCGCCGCGTCGCCCGCGACCCGGCGCCGGGCGCTGGAACCGGTGGCCGACGTGCTCGACGCCGGCACCACCAGGGTGGAACCGGCGCGGGTGGTGAAGGCGCTGGCCGCCCGCGGCTACGAGCAGATCCACAGCGAGGGCGGGCCGCTTCTCTTCGGCAGCTTCCAGGCGGCGGGGCTGGTGGACGAGCTGTGCCTGACGATCAGCCCGGTGTTAACCGGCGGGGCCGCCAAGCGGATATCGGACCATGTTCCCGGCGCGCGCGAGTCGCTGCAGCGGCTTCAACTGCGGCAGGTGCTTGAGTCCGGGTCGATGCTGCTGTTGCGTTACACCGCCGCGGACAGCGCACCGGGGACCACGTCCACGGACACCGGCAGCCTCCCCATACGCTCGCCGTCGGCGTAAGCGGTGACGCCGGCGGCCTCCAACCGGACCGTCCTGACCCGCTCAATGCGGACGGCCGGATGGCCGAGGTGCCGGCCGGCGTAGACGCGCGGAAAGATGCCGACGAAGGCCGGACGGGACAGTGGCGAGACGATGAACAGATCCAGCAAACCGTCGTCGTACGCCGCCCCCGGCACAATGCGCATCCCGCCGCCAAAGGAGCGGCCGTTGGCCACGGCGACGAGCATCGCGTCGACCTCCCGCGGCACGCCGTCCACGACGAGGCTGTAGCGGATGGGCCGGAAGGAAGCGAGTTCGCGCAGCATGGCCAGCGGATAGCGCAGCCGGCCGCGGGGGAACCTCCAGCGGTTGGCACGGTCGTTGACGGCCGCATCGAAGCCGGCCGAGAGCACCCCGGCGAACCAGGCCGTGGACCCGTCCGGATGCGTCACCCGGCCAAGGTCCACCCTGCGCGGCTGCTCCAAGGCGTGCAGGAAGTGCCCGACGGCTGCGGCCGGCCCGGCGGGCAGGCCGAACAGCCGGCCAAAGTCGTTTCCGGTGCCCGCCGGCACGATGCCCAGCGGAACCTGTGTGCCCGCCAGCGCGTTGACTGCTAAGTGAACCATTCCGTCACCGCCCACCACCAGGAGGGCGGAGACCCCGCGGCGCAGCGCGCCGGCGACCAGGTCGGCGAGCACGGCCCCCGTTTCCGCCCGCAGCTCGACGGCGGGGCGGCCACGCCGGGCGAGCTCGGCCATGACCTCCGCTCCGGCACCGGCGGCCGTTCCAAAGGACGCACGGGGGTTGACGGCGACGGCGATCGGCGCGGAGGACGGCAGCGAGGTCACAGCAGATCATTGTGGCATCGCGGCGGCCCGCGGTCGCGGTCCGACACAGGCGGCCGGCAGTTACACTTGGCTTCGCGCAGGACTCCCGAGACCCGACAGAGAGGCGGCCGGTGATTCCCCTATCCCACTACGACGTCCTGGGGTTGCCGGTTAATGCCACGGCGCACCAGATCAAGGCCGCGTACCGCCGGGCCGCCCGTGCCACGCACCCGGACCATGGCGGGGATGCCGCCGAGTTTCGCCGCGTCAGCCAGGCCTACGAAGTCCTCAGCAACCCGCAGGCCAGGTCCCGCTACGACCGTTCCTACGGTGCCGCCGGCCCGGGCGCCCCGACGGACAGCACCGGAACCTTCGCGGCCGGCTCCGGCCCCCGGCACTCTGCGCCCGGACAACGCGGCCCGTCGGCGTCGGACTCCCCCGTCTATGTTCCCGCCTACGGCTCCCCGGACGAATCCCCCGCATTGCCGGAGAACATCGCCCGCCAACACATCCATGGGGCGCCGCGGAAGCGTGGCATCTTCGGCGCCGGGGCCCGGCTGCGGCGCGAGGCGCTGACGGCGCAGCTGATCAGCCGGCAGATCCTGCCGGCCATCCCGTCCGCACGGCTGGTCAACGGCCTGCACTCGCCGGCGGACAACGGCTTCATCGACCACGCACTGTTGGCAGGCTACCGGCTGGCACTGATTGATTCGATGCTGCTGCCGCGGGGGAATTTCCGCTGGGACGGCCGCACCCTGCACAAGGACGGACGGCTCGTGGAACCGCCGAGGCTGGCACCGGCGGTGCGCAGGATGCAGGAACTGTTTCCGGAGCTCAATGTCACCGGTTGGACGGTGATCCACTCCGCCGACGGGAACCTCCACGAACCGGTGATCGATTACACGCGCGGCTACGACCCGGACGGGATCGTCCCGGTGCACGTGGTCAACGCGGCGCGGCTGGTGCGCGAGCTCAAACAGTTCCTGTCCTCCGGCCCGGCGCCAAACACCGTGCACGTCCCCTCGCTCGCGAAGTTGCTGGGCGGCATGCACGCCTGACGGCGTGCTTCTCCGCCCGCCCGGGCGCTGCTCCGCCCGCCAGCCGGATGCCGGGCCGCGGCTGAGGCGCGTTTAGGATGTAATCCGTGTTCCGCATCCTCTTCTACGCCCCCGAAATCCCCGGCAATACCGGCAACGCCATCCGGCTGGCCGCGGTCACCGGAGCCGAACTGCATCTGGTCGAGCCGCTGGGCTTCACCTTCGAAGACTCCAAGCTGCGCCGCGCCGGGCTGGACTACCACGATCTTGCCGTGGTCCGGGTCCACGCGGATCTGGAGGCTGCGTGGGACGCCCTGCAGCCGGAACGGGTCTTCGCTTTTGCGTCCGACGGGGAACGCTCCTACGCGGACGTCGCCTACGCTCGCGGCGACGTGCTGATGTTCGGGCCGGAGTCGGTCGGGCTGCCGGCATCGGTCAAACAGGATCCGCACGTCACGGCGCGGCTGCGCCTGCCCATGCTTCCGTCGCTGCGGTCGCTGAACCTGGCCAACGCGGCCTCCATCGCCGTCTATGAGGCGTGGCGGCAGCACGGTTTTGCCGGGGCCAAACTGTAGCGCCACGCTGTGCGGTGCGGCGGCGTGTCGGGCTGGACCCTGCCTTCGGCGGGGACGGATAGACTTGAATCCTATGGATACGCCCCAGCCATCTGATCGCCTGGCCAGCCCCGGTAACTCCCCCGGGGACAACGACTACGCACCGGATGACGATGCCTCCGTGCTGCACGCCGACCAGCTCACCGGCGGATCGGAAGACGCCGGGCGGCGGCCGATGCCGGCCGTCACGAAGTGGCTGCTGCTTGCCCTGGCCGCTGTCGTCGTGGTGGTGGGGGCCATCGCCGTAGCGAAAACCGTGGGCGGAACCTCGGACCAGGACGTCACGGCTGCCGCGGACGTCGTCGCCAGCCAGCAGGAACTGGAGGGAGGCGGCACCGTGGATGCCTCGGTGTCGCTCCGCGAGAACGCCGCCGTCCTGACGTTCCACGGCGTCCAGGCGTCCGAGGGGCGCACGTACCAGGTCTGGCGGCTTCCGGCGGACGGTTCGGCGCCGGTGTCGGCCGGCACCATCGACGCCGCCGACATCACCTCGGGCAAGCCGGTGGTTATCGACGGCATCTCCACCAGCCGCGAACTGGCCGTCTCCATCGAGGCACCCGGCGGAGCGGAATCCCCCAGCCTGCCGTTCGCCGTCGTCATTCCGCTCGCCACGCCGTAGCCGGCGCCGCCGGCCACCTGCCGAGGCACGGGCGCAGGCACACCGGCGCGGCCGGCCACCGTCACGCCGTGGGGGCGCAGGTCTCCCACCGTGCCGGCGTGAGCGGCAGATCGGCCGGCGGGCGGCCTGCGTCAGAATCCGGCGATGGTTTCCGGGGTATTGATCCCCACCACGTGGAAGGCTTCGGCGCTGCGTCCGGGCAGGCCGCCGCGCATGGCGTTCTCCGCCAGGTTCTGGCGTACGCGGGCGTCCATGGCGGCCAGGTCTGGATGTTGGCTCGCGTGGATCCTGATGGCGGCCAGCTTCGTGTCGACGTGGTCGGTGATGTCCACGTAGTGGTTCTCGCGTTCCCGCGGCCCGCCGTAGAACCACAGGAACGGCACCTTGTAGGCGGCCAGCCCTGCCTCGAGCAGTTCGGGATAGGCGTACGGGTTTTCCACGGCCGGGTAGATCGCGCGGGTGACGATTTCTCCGCAGGCCAGATGGTCCGGGTGGCTCTTTTGGATGCGGTCCCAGGCACGCTCCGGGTGCATGGACAGCACGATGTCGGGCCGGATGCGGCGCATCAGCTCCACCACCTGGCGGATCACCTCGTGGGTGGGCTCCAGGTAGCCGTCGGGCTGATGCAGGAAATGCAGGTCGGTGACGCCGGCCAGCGCCGCGGCCTTGGCCTGCTCGGCCGCCCGCAGTTCGACGATGCCGGCGCGCTGGGCGTCGTCAAAGCCGCCCGCGTCGCCGTCGGTCATGATGCAGTAGCTGACTTCCACGCCCGCCGCGGTCCAGCGGGCAATGGTGCCGGCAGCCCCGAAGTCCAGGTCGTCGGGGTGCGCGGCAAAGACCAGGACGCGTGCCGGCTGGAATTCCTCAACCGTCACCGCCGCTAGCCCTTCCGCCGGCGGATCTCGGCGGCGGCCTGCGGCAAGACGGTGGCCAGGTCGCCCACGATGCCGAAGTCGGCGATCTCGAAGACCGGCGAGTCGGCGTCGTTGTTGACCGCAACAATCACCTTGGCGGTCTGCATGCCGGCCTTCTGCTGGATGGCCCCGGAGATGCCCGCGGAAATGTAGAGCTGGGGCGAGACGGTCTTGCCGGTCTGGCCGACCTGCGCCGAGTGCTCGATCCAGCCGGCATCGGTGGCGGCCCGGGAGGCACCCACCGCCCCGCCGAGCGCGTCGGCCAGGTCTTCGATCGGCGCGAAATCGCCGCCGGTGCCGCGGCCCCCGGCCACGACGACGCGTGCCTCGGTCAGGTCAGGACGGCCGGTGGCGGTCTTCTCGGTGCGTTCGGTGATGCGGGCGGCGGGGCCGAAGTCCCCCGCGTCGACCGTCACGACCTGCGGCGCCGCGGCCTGGGCCGCCGGCGCCTCGGCCACAACATTGGCCTTCACGGTGATGACCGGCGTGCCTTCGGTGACGTTGGCCTGCACGGTATAGGCGCCGGCCAGCACGCTCTTGGTGACCGTCAGGTCCGCCGAAACGTCGATGGCGTCGGTGATGACCCCGGATGACAGCTTGATGCCGGCCCGTGCGGCGATCTCCTTGCCTTCGAACGTGTTGTCGAGCAGCACCGCGGCCGGAGGGGCCTGGCGCACGGCCGCCGCCAGGAAGGCGGCCTTCGGGGCCACCAGGGCGCCGTCCACGTCCGCGGCCGGCAGGTAGACGGTGCCCACGCCGTACTCCCCGAGCTCGGTCCGCAGGGCGTCGGTGAGATCGCCGTTGAATGCTGCCACCGGTTCTCCGATGCTGCGGGCGAGCGTGAGCAGTTCCCGGTGGATCTTGTGCAGGGCGTGACCGGGACGGTCGATGAAGACAAGAACAGTAGTCATGGTGCCGATATCCTTCGCGGTTTCCGTGGCGGACTAGAGCAGGTTCTGGGCGGCCAGGAAGTCCACCAGGCGGATCCCGGCGTCGCCCTCATCGGTGATGATGGTGCCCTGCGACCGCGGCGGCCGCGCTTCTGCCTTGGCGACGGCGGTCCAGGCACCCGCCGTGCCGACCGCGCCGGATTCGATGCCCAAATCCGCCAGCGACACGGTGGCCACGGGCTTTTTCTTGGCGGCGATGATGCCCTTGAAGTTCGGGTAACGCGGTTCGTTAATCTGGTCGGTGACCGATACCACCGCGGGGAGTTCCGCTTCCAGGCTGTCGGCGTGGGTATCGCCGTCCCGACGGGCGCGCACGGTGGTCCCGTCGACCTCCAGGCTGGCGGCGAAGGTCAGCTGCGGCAGGCCCAGGCGCTCGGCCAGCTGCGCCGGAACCAGCGAGGTTTCGCCGTCGGTGGATGCCATCCCGGTGAGCACCAGGTCGATGTCGCCGAGGCTGCGGACGGCGGCCGCCAGCACCAGCGACGTCCCGGCGGCGTCCGAGCCGGCCAGGGCATCATCGTTTACGTGCATGCCTTCGGTGGCGCCGATCTGGAGCGCCTTCTTCACGGCGGTGGCCGCTGCTGCCGGGCCCATGCTCAGTGCGATGACCCGGTTGCCGGCCTTCGGGCCGCCGCGCTCCTCCGCCAGCTGCAGGGCGGCTTCGATGGCGTATTCGTCCAGTTCGGACAGGATGCTCTCCGAGCGGTCCACCGTTGCCGGATCGCCGGTCAGGTGCCGGTCGAACTGTGCGTCCGGTACGTGCTTGACCAGCACCACGATGTTCAAGGCTGTGCCTGCTGCTTTTTGCATCCTCGCTGAACTTCCTTCCGCCGTCCACGGCCCGCGCGGGTGTTGCGGGCCGCTGCAAACACCCTAACCTTACCGGCATCGCCGCGGCGGTAAACACCTGCGGGGCCGCCGCCTGCGCCACGGCAAACCCCGCGGCGGTAAACACCTGCGGGGCTGCCGTTGTGCGCCGCCCCGGTGAGGGCTGGTGCCTCACCGGGGACGTGCGGTCAGGCCTGGCCTTCGCCCAGGGTCACGTCGACGGTGCGTTCTTCGCCGCCACGCAGGTAGGTGACCTGCACGGTGCTGCCGGCGGCGTGTTCGCGGATGGCCGCGGTCAAGGACTGGCTGTCGTCAATGACGCGGTTTTCCACCCGGGTGATGACGTCGCCCTTTTGCAGGCCGGCCTCCTTGGCGGGCGATCCCTCAACCACCTCCACGACGGCCGCCCCCACCGAGAACTGGGTGTTGCCGGAGGAGTTGCCGGAGGGCTTGGCCGTCACCGTCACACCGAGTTGGCCGTGGCTCGCCGTCCCGTCTTCGATCAGGTCCTGGGCGATCCGCTGCGCGTAGTTGCTGGGGATGGAAAAGCCCACGCCGATGCTGCCGCTGTCTTCGCCCGAGGAAGCGATGGCCACGTTGACGCCGATGACCTCTCCGTTGGTGTTCACGAGCGGACCGCCCGAGTTGCCATGGTTGATCGCCGCGTCGGTCTGGATGACATTCAGGAAAATGCTGCCCTGGTTCGAGGACCGTTCCTCGCCGGGGAACTGGAAGTTCCACTGGTCGCCCGGGCCCGGCTGGGCACTGTCGCCTGAATTCTCCGGCACGGCGGAGGACGAGACGCTGATGGTGCGGCTCAAGGTGGACACGATGCCGTCGGTGACGGTGCCCGCCAGGCCCAGCGGCGCTCCGATGGCAATGGTGGTGTCGCCGACGTTGAGCTTGTCGGAGTCGGCAAACGTCGCGGGCGTGAGGCCCTTGGCATTGATCTTGATCACGGCCAGGTCCGACAAGGGATCGGTGCCGACCACCTTGGCCTTGTGCACGCCGCCGTCGCTGGTGCGCACCTCGACGTCGGGATTAGCCGTCTGGCCGCCCAGCGTCACCACGTGCGCGTTGGTGAGGATATGCCCCTCCGTGTCCAGGATGATGCCCGATCCTGATCCCCCGGTGTTGCCGCTGGCCACCGAGATCGTCACCACGCTCGGCGAGGCCTTGGCCGCCGCGGCGGTGATCTCGTTGACCGAGTCCGTGTTGTTCACGATCAGCTGCTCCGGACCGCTGCCGGTGATGGAGGTGCCCGCCGAGCCGTCCGCCAGCGCCTGCGAACCCACGGCGACTCCACCGCCGGCCAGGCCTGCCAGCAACATGCCGGCGATCAGCGTCCCGGTGCCAAAGCGTTTCCTGGCGCCCGCCCCGGCACGCTGCCCGCCTGCCGGGTTTCCGTAGCCGTTCCCCTGCCCGTGGCTGCCGCTCCCGTATCCGGGGGTGTGGCCCTGTCCCCCGTAGCCGCCTGGACTGCCCGCGTTCTCCGGGCCGTAGGACGGCACGGCATACTGGCCAAACGTGCCCGGGGCGTGCTGGCCGTACTGAGGCTGCTGCGGGGTGTGGTGTTGGGGCTCCTGCCGGGCCTGGTCTTGCGCCGAAACCTGCCGCGCAGCTTCCGGTGCCGGGCGACGGAACCGCTGGGTCTCGTCGGTTGCCGCCGGCTGCTCCCCGGCACGGAAGGCCGGCGGATTCTGCGGCAACGGTGGCATCGGCCGGGCGGGCCGCTGCTGCGGCTCCTGGTTGTTCTCGCTCATGGCAGGTCCTTTCTTGGTCTGCATTCCACTATGCACGGCTTCGCTGGGATAACGTCGCACGTTTCCTGTAAGGAATCTGGAAACCAGCCGTATGCCGGCGACGGGGCGCGGCCCCGCCGGACGCCTCCGCACGCCCGCCCATAGGGTCAAACGATGTATCGCAGTCCGCCACATGCGGCGGAGGAGCTGCTCGGGTGTTCGCCGCGGGCGGAGGGCTGTGGTGGACGGTGCCAAACGCAGGACCATAGAATCACGAGTGGGTGGATCCGCCCCGGCCGGGGCCAGGACCACGCCGATGAGCCGGGGCGCCACGGCCCCAGCTGCTGCTGAAGGGACCTTTATGCGCTCACCGTTCAGGCGTCTGGCGGCCGTAGCCGGCCTGACGGCAGTCTTTCTCGCGCCCGCAGCGCTGGCGCACGCGGTGCCGCCGGTCGACATTCCGCCGGGCGAGTTCGTAGTGGACCAGGCCGGTGTGCTCGGTGCCCGGACGGCCGAGGTCGAGGACGCGGTACGCGAGCTGCAGCAGTCCGAAGGCCTGAACGTCTACATCGTCTTCGTGGATGAATTCACCGAACCGGCCGACCGCAAGCAGTGGGTGCTGGAGATGGCCGAGCTCAACTCGCTGGGCTCCGTCGACAGCTTGCTGGCCGTTGCGGTCGACGGCCGCGAATACCTGTTCCAGTCGGCCGAGGGCAACCCCGTCGTCTCCCAGGACCAGAACATCGCGCAATCGATCCGGCCTGCCCTCGGCGAAGCGGACTGGGCAGGGGCCGCGCTGACCGCCGTGGCGGCGGTCGAGGACGCCGCCACCGGCGGTGACGGTTCCGTCGGATCCGGTGGCGGCTCGCTGGGCCCGGTGCTGCTCATTGGCGGCGTCGTGGTGGTGGGCGGCGGCGCGGCACTGCTGTATGCCCGATCCAAGCGGAACAAGAACCAGCGCCCGCAGCCTCAGCTGCAGACCGGCCCCGACGGGCGGCCGCTGGATCCGCATGACGCCATGTCCGTGGAGGACCTTCGCAAGAAGGCCGGCAGCCTGCTGGTGGCCGCCGACGACGCGATCAAATCGAGCGAGCAGGAACTGGGCTTCGCCATGGCCCAGTACGGGGACGAAGCCGTGCAGCCGTTCCGCCAGGACATCACCGCGGCCAAGTCCCACATGATGGAGTCTTTCAAACTGCAGCAGCAGCTCGATGACCATATTCCGGACACCGAAGAAGAGCAGCGCGCCTGGCTGGGCGACATCATCCGCCGCTGTGAGGCAGTCAACGATTCCCTCCAGGCACACAAAGAGGACTTCGACGCGCTGCGGGAGCTGGAAAAAACCGCACCGCAGGCGCTTGAGCAGGCTCGGGCCGCCGCCCGGGAAACCCGCGGCAGGCTGGACGACGGCACGGCCCGGCTGGAACAGCTTCGCGCCCGCTTCGCCGACAGCGCGCTGCAACAGGTCGCCGACAACATCGGCCAGGCCGGGGAACGACTGGATTTCGTCGAGAACGCGGCCGACACCGCGCAGGACAAGCTCGACGAAGGAGACCGCAGCGCCGCCGTGATCGCCGTGCGCGCGGCCGAGGAGAGCCTGCACCAGGCCAACATCCTGTTGGAGGCCATCGCCAGGACGGCCAAGGACCTCGAGGACGCCCGGCAGAGCATGGAACGCAGCATCGCCGACGCGACCCAGGACATCGCCCAAGCCAGGGCCATCATCGCCTCCGGGCAGCACCCCGAGCTTGCCGGCCCCTTGGCCGGGCTGGAGGCGGCCGTGTCCGCCGTCCGGCAGGAGGTCGCCGGGGGACGCATCGATCCGATCATGATGGTGCAGCGGCTGGAGGCAGCCATGGAGCCCTTGGATGCCTCGCTCTCCGGGATCCGGGACGCCCAGGACCGCAACCGGCGTGCCCGCGAGGCCCTGCAGCACGCCATCATGTCCGCGCAGGCCCAGATCTCCGGCACCTCGGATTACATCCAGGCGCGGCGCGGCGGCGTTCGCAGCGAGGCACGCACCCGGCTGGCGGAGGCGGAACGAAATCTCGACCATGCGCTGGCCATCGCCGACTCGGATCCGGAGCAGGCGCTCCACTACGCCCGCCAAGCCAATGCCCTGGCGCAGCAGGCCAGCCAGATGGCCCAGGAGGATGTGGACGGTTTCGGCGGCGGCATGGGCGGCTTCGGCGGCGGCGGAATGTTCGGCGGTCGGGGCGGCGGCCTGGGCGGGGCAATCCTCGGCGGCATCCTCATCGATTCCATCCTGCACGGCGGACACGGCTCGCACGGCGGCGGCGGGATCTTCGGTGGCGGCGGCGGCGGTGACGTTTTCGGCGGCGGCGGCTTCGGCGGTTTCGGCGGTGGCGGCGGCGGCTTCGGTGGCTTCGGCGACGGCGGCGGAGCCGGCGGCGGTTTCTAGACCAGACAGACCGGGCAGCCATCCTGGCTGCTTGGAAGGCAAAGTTCGAGTAATCCCGATCGAAAGGCATCACCGTGGTAAAGCACTCAATTTTCGGCCGCATGGCACAGTTGGCCAAGGCAAACATTAACGCGCTGCTCGACCAGGCGGAGGATCCGCAGAAGATGCTGGACCAGATGGTCCGCGACTACACGAACAACATTGCCGAAGCCGAAAGCGCCGTCGCGCAGACCATCGGCAACCTGCGCATGCTGCAGGACGACTACAACGAAGACCTCGAGAACGCCCGCAGCTGGGGTGCCAAGGCCTTGGCCGCCAGCCGAAAGGCCGATGAGTACCGCACCTCGGGCCACGCCGCCGACGCCGAGAAGTTCGACAACCTCGCGAAGGTGGCAATCCAGCGCCAGATCTCCTCGGAGAACGAAGCAAAGGGCGCCGAGCCCACGATCTCCTCGCAGACCGAAATCGTGGAAAAGCTCAAGCAGGGACTCAACCAGATGAAGTCCAAGCTCAATGAGCTGCAGAACAAGCGTGACGAGCTGATCGCGCGCGCCAAGACCGCGCAGGCCCAGTCGCAGGTCCACGACGCCATCAAGAGCATCGACATTCTCGACCCGACCAGCGAAGTCGGCCGCTTTGAGGAGAAGATCCGCCGCGAGGAAGCAAAGGTACGCGGCCAGGCCGAGCTGGCCGCTTCCAGCCTGGATGCCCAGTTCGAGAGCCTGGAAGACCTCGGCGAGCAGACGGAGGTTGAGGCGCGGTTGGCAGCCCTGAAGTCCGGGACCGGCCCGGCCCCGTCGTCGCTGGAGGCCGGCAAGGAAGCTACCTCAGAGAGCTACTGAGCACCAGCCCTCCGGCCGCCCTGGCATGAATGGCTCCGTGCCGCACCTTCCGGTGTGGCCCGGAGCCTTTCCTGTCGGCCCGGGTCCTTCCTTTCCGGGGGCGGTGCGATCGCGTTAACGGCGCGGCTTCACGGCCCGGAGAAGGCTGCGGCCGGTGAAACGGCCGGGTCCGGAGGCGCGGATCCGCGCGCGGCGCAGGGCCTTGGGGTTGTAGTGCCGGGGACGGTGCTCGACTGCGTCCGGCACGCCGGCGCCCCGCCCCCGCGGCGCCGAAGCCACTCCCCCGTCCTGCTCTGGCGACGGACGACGGCGGGAGCCCGCCCGGGACGCCGCCGGAGCCGGCTGTGCGGCGGGCGCCGCGGCCGGCGCAGGGGTGGCGGGCGCCGCGGCCGGAGCAGGGGTGGCGGGCGCCGCGGCCGGAGCAGGGGTGGCGGCCCGGTCGTGCCCGGACTCAGGTTCCGGGGGCCCGGGACGCCGCCTGCGCAGCAGTAGCCAGCCGATCAATGCAAGGTAGGCAGTTGGAACCAACCAGGCGGGGACGGCGTACAGCACATCGGTAAGCAACCCGTGGGCCCCGTGCGCGGCATCGATCAGCCGGTCCTCGACCTGGTGTCCCGCGGCATTCCGGACAGCAAAGAAGGCGTAGTAGGCGGTGCCCAGCCCGGCGAGCAGCAGCAGGTAGCCCTGGGCTCTTTCCAGCACCGGCCAGGCTTCGGGCCATCGCCGGCCGGCGGCGGCCCCGACCGAGGACGCTGCGGCGCACAGCAGGCCGAAACCGGCGAGCAGGCCCAGGACGTAGGCGGCCATGCCGGCGACAGGGGCTTCCGCGCCGCCCTGCTCCCCGGCCGCGGCCAGCAATTCCGGCAGCTGTGGCGCGAGCGAGGCCAGCCCGAGCACCGCACCAGCAACAGCCATCGCGCCGAGCCGGACGAACGCTCCGCCTCCCGCCGCCGCTGCCTGCAACAGCCGGACCCGCCCGCCGGCCACCAGGAAGGACGCGAGCAGGACCAACAACATCCCGGTCCCGGCCGAAATGTAGGCCAGGGCCCCGGCATGGGTCGCCGGATTACCTGCCGCCAGGAGCGCCAACGAGAACGACGTCGTGTAGCCGCCGGTCAAGACAAGAGCCGTCACGGCGGACCGGCGCACGGCGTCAGCGGCCGTGCTGTGCCAGCTGCTGCCGGCGGCCATCAGGAGCCACGCCGGCAACAGGAGCAGGCTGCAGGGGTTGAACAGGGCTGCCGCTCCGGCGGCCAGGGCGTAGCTGCTCACTGATTCCAGCATGAAACAACAACGATCTTTCCGAGGGAAAATCGGGGACGGGTGAAACCATACTACCGGTCGGGGTTGTGGCCTCGGGCACTAACCCGCCTGGCTCGCGGCCTTGCGGCCCAGGCACGCCGGTCCGGCTTGCGGCACCCCGGGCACAGCCGGTCCGGCTCGCGGCCCCCGGGCACGCCGGTCCGGCTTGCGGCCCCCCGGGCACAGCCGGTCCGGCTTGCGGCATCGGGGCATGCAAAAGCCCCGCCCGATATGACATCGGACGGGGCCCTTGCTCTTGGTTGCGGGGAGAGGATTTGAACCTCTGACCTCTGGGTTATGAGCCCAGCGAGCTACCGAACTGCTCCACCCCGCGGCGCAGTGAATACATTACCGGCCGCGGGGTAACGAAGCAAATCGGTCAGTTGCCCTCGGTCGCCTCCGGAGAAGGCTGCTCCGTTGCCCCGTCCGCTCCGCCTTCGGGGGCGGCGCCGGAGATCGCTGCCTCGGCGTCGATGGCGTCCTGCAGCGCCGCCTGGAGCCGCTCCTGGGCTTCGCCGTAGGCGGCGAAGTCGCCCTCCGCCAGCGCGGCCTGTCCCTCCTGGATCGCGGTGCGCGCGGCCTGCAGGGCCGCCTGCAGGTCCTCCTCGGCACTGGTCTCCGGTGCGTCCGGCGTCGCCGGTGTCTCCCCGACGTTTTCTTCGTCGCCGGTGGTGGCGCCCGAATCGCCTTGGAACACCTGGTCCAATGCTTCGGACAGCGTCGGGGCGAAGCCGACTTCCTCACCGAAGCTCACCAGCACGCGGCGCAGGATCGGGTAGGAGGAAGCGCCCGAGGACTGGACGTAGACCGGCTGCACGTACAGCATGCCCCCGCCGACCGGCAGGCTGAGCAGGTTGCCGTTCTTCACCTCGGAAGCGCCCTGGCGCAGCAGGTTCAGCGCCTGCGACACTTCGGTGTCCGAGTTGAACAGGTTCTGTGCCTGGCCCGGACCGGGCACGGTGATGTCGCGCGGCAGTTCGAGCAACCGCAGCGTGCCGTAGTCCTCGGACTTCACGCCGTCTTCGCCGGTGCCGGCGTCCGCGTTGGCGGAAAGGAACCCGTACAGCACGTTGCGTGCCTGCTCGCCGGGAACGGCGAACGGAATGAACGGGGTGGTGAGCGAGAAGGACGCCGCGTCCTGGTTGGGCATCTGCAGCGACAGGTAGTACGGCGGCTGCTTGACGGTCGATCCCTCGCCCAGCGTCGGATCCGTGGGAACACTCCAGGCGTCGGAGTTCTCGTAGAAGCGGTTGACGTTGGTCACGTGGTACCTGGTGAGCAACTCCCGCTGCACCTTGAACAGGTCCTCCGGGTAGCGCACGTGCGCCATCAGGTCGGCCGACATCTCGCTGTACGGCTTGATCGTCGTCGGGAACACGTTCGTCCAGGCCTTGAGCAGCGGATCCTGGTCGTCCCAGGCGTAGAGGTCCACGGACCCGTCGTAAGCGTCCACGGTTGCCTTGACGGCGTTGCGGATGTAGTTGACCTCCTCCGCCGGCAGTGCCACCGTGGCGCCCCCGGTGGTCCCGGAGTCAATGGTGGCCGACTCCAGTTGCTGCGGAGTCGAGTACGGGAAGTGCTCGCTGGTGGTGTAGGCGTCCACGATCCACTTCACGCGGCCGTCAACGATGGCGGGGTAGGCATTGCCGTCCACCGTCAAGTACGGAGCGACTTTTTCGATACGCTGGCGCGGATCGCGGTCGTAGAGGATCTGCGATTCGGAATTGACCGCGTCCGACAGCATCAGGTCCGTCGACTGGAATTTCAGCGCATAGACCAACCGGTTGAACCAGTTGCCGATGTTGGGACCGCCGTCGCCGTCGAACGTGTTCCGGGTATCGGTTTCGGCATTGGCACTCTGCGGCCGGTCGATCTCGATCGGGGTGCTGCCCTCGGGCGCACCGACGATCGAATAGTCCGGAGACGCTTCGCCGAAGTAGATCCTGGGCTCGTAGGTCGAGTCGTCGCCCAACACGCCCTGCGACGGGATCCCGGAGAGCATGAACGACGGTTTGCCGTCCGGCTCCACGCGGGAGCCGGCAGCCGCGACGACGCCGTAGCCGTGGGTGTAGAGCAGGTGCTCGTTGACCCAGCCGGCCGGCACGCCCGCGGTGTTCAGTTCGCGGACGGCGATGACGGTGTCCTGCACCTCGCCGTCGACCGTGTAGCGGTCCACGTTGAGGGTCTCGTCGAACTGGTAGTACTGGCGGAACTGTTCCAGCTGCGCGAACGCGTCCGACACCAGGTTCGGATCCAGCAGGCGGATATTGGCCGTGGTTTCGGCGTCCTCGCGCAGCGCGCCGGCTTCTGCCTCCACGACGGCTTCATAGTTCATGGTCTGGACGTCGTCCAGCCCGTAGGCCAGGCGGGTCAGGGCGATGTTGCGTTCGATGTACGGGGCCTCGACGTCCTGCTCATTCGGGATCACCTGGAAGCGCTGGACGATCCACGGGTAGACCCCGCCGGCGAGGATGGCGGTGACGACAAGCATGGCCGTGCCGACGATCGGCAGCCGCCAGCGGCCGATGAAGGCCGAGACGATGAAGAGGATGGCCACCAGCACGGCGGCGACGGCGAGGATGGCCTTGGTGGGAATCACGGCGTTGACGTCGGTGTACAGCGCACCGGTCCAGTTTCCGGCGTTGGACTGCACGGTGGCGTACCGGTCCAGCCAGTAGTTGACACCCTGCAGGATGAGGAACAGCGCGGCAAAGATTCCCACATGGATCTTCGCCGCGGTGGAGGCGAAGAACCCCTTGTCCTCCAGCCTGATCCCGCCGTAGAGGTAGTGGGTCAGCAGCCCGGCGATGCCGGCAATCAGCACCACGCTGATCAGGAAGCCGTTAATAAAACCGAGGAACGGCAGGGTGTTCATGTAGAAGCTGAAGTCAAGGCCGAACTGGGGATCGGTCTGGCCGAACGGCTGCTGGTTGAAGAACAGCAGGACGGTCTGCCACGCCGAGGCGGCGGCGGTGCCGGCGAAACCGGCGAGCACTACCGGGATGCCGATCATCAGCAGGCGCCGCACCGGCTCCAGCTGCTGCTGGTAACGGTTAAGGTTGTCCTGCAGCGAGCTGTCCGGCGCGTACACCGGGCGTGAACGGTATGCCAGCCGGAGGCTGAAGTAGACGGCAAGGCCCATGATCAGGAAGGCAATGAGGAAGATGGCGATCTTGGTGCCGGTTTCCTTAAGCATGACTTCCAGGTAGCCCAGCTGGTTGTACCAGAGGATGTCTGCGTAGATCTGGGAGAAGAAGACGAAGCCCACCACCAGGACGGCCACCACGATCAGGGTGGGCACCAATGCGGAACGTTTCTTGCCAGGACTGTTAAGCGGTGTTGGCCGGTCGCCGTAAGACCGGTCTTGTCCGAACGTCACTCGTTACCTCGTTGTCTGCATGCGTGGCATCACGGCGAAACCGCCGCTGCGGGGAGACTCCCCCTAGATGCCACGAACGGCGGTCTCGGAGGGTTCCGTTCCCATTCTGCCTTGTCAACACCGGCCCCGGCGAACCGCGGCGCGGGAACGGTCCGGCACCGTTGCCGGAATGTGACCGCGCCGCCGCTGAAACGAATCAGCTGCAGCCGGGCAGGGCGGCAGCGTCGCCGCCGCCGCCGATCGCGGTGACGGCCTTGACGGCGTCGTCCAGCGTCGCCACCGACACGACCTGAAGGCCCTCCGGAACGTGTCCGGCGACCTGCGCGCAGTTAGCCTCCGGCGCCAGGAAGACGGTGGCGCCGGCCTCCCGCGCGCCCAGCATTTTCTGCCGGATGCCGCCGATCGGCCCGACGGTGCCTTCGGCGTCAATCGTGCCGGTCCCCGCGAAGTGCTTGCCGCCGGTCATCTCGCCTGGCGTCAGGATGTCGATGATCCCCAGCGCGAACATCATGCCCGCGCTGGGGCCGCCCACGTTGTCCAGTTGGATCTTCACTTCGAACGGAAAGTCGAAGTCGGTGCCCAGCAGGACGCCCAACTGGTAGTCGCCGTCGCCGTTGGCCCGCGGTGCCACATCCACGGTTTCCTCGCGGCCGTCGCGCGCGATGCCCAGTTCGACCGGGGCGCCGGCACTGGCATTGAGCTCCTCACGCAGCACCTCGATGCCGGTGACCGGCCGGCCGTTGATGGTCCGGATCGCGTCCTGCAGCTCCAAGACTCCTGCCGCCGCCGCGTCCGGGGTGAAATCGGCCACCGAGAGGGTCTGCGAGTACTCCACGTCCAACTGGGTCAGGGCCGCCGCGATCGAGGACTCCTGCGACGAGGCCATCAGCGCCGCATTCTGCTGCTGGATGTCGTCCTGCGTGACGTCCGGGGGGTAGACCAGGTCGGCGGGTGCGACGCTGCGCTGGGGATGGAGCCAGGCGGCCAGGACCTGCAGCATGTTGACGTTCGAGTTGGGCCCGCCCTCCACGTACACCGTCGTCAGGTCCAGGGCGCCGGAAGTCTCGTAGGTGGGCCGGTCCGGAACCTCGATCAGCGGGGTGCCGGAAACCTCACCGATGGTGTTGATGGCAGGACCGGGCGTCTCGATGACGTAGCCCGCCGGCAGGGCCAGCCCTGCGGCACCGGCCACCACAGCGACGACGGCGGCGGCCGCCAGGACCGGTTGCCTGCGGTTTCGGGTCGGCGGCGCAGCCGGCTGCGGGCCGGGAACGTTGCCGGACCAGCCGTCCGTGCCGTGCTCCGTGCCGTTGTTGGTGGACTGTGTCACCTGGTGGTTCCCTCCCGCAGCTGTCCGGGCCGTGCACCCAACGCGCTGCCGCCCGGGGCGCTCGCGGCGCCTGCTCTAGCGTACGCCGTCGGCCCGGCATCGGTGGTGCTGCGCCTGCTCGGCCTTGAGCGAACTGCCGGTGCCCGGCGCGACAAGGAATCCCGGCTGCCGGTAACGTGGAACTCACGCAACACCCCGGGCACAGCCCCCGCCGCCTCCCCGGCAGCCGCTGCGGCCCGTGCCCGCTCCAACCCTCGAGGACCGGTGGTAGTGATGACCCCCAAGCAGCCCGACGACGACCCGCAGGATCCGCTGGCGGAGATGTTCGCCAAGCTCTTCGGTGGCCAGGCCGGGGCAATGGATCCCGCGGAAATAGCCAAGGCGGCAGGACTTCCCTCCGACCCCACTGCCTTGGCGCAGATGTTCCAGCAGGTCCAGGCGATGATGAGTGCCCCCGCCGAAGGTCCGGTCAACTGGAAACTGGCCCATGAAAGCGCCCGCAAGGTGGCCGCCTCGGACAGCGACCCGTCCGTCTCTACGGCACAGGGCCGCGCCGTCGACGAAGCGCTCCGGCTGGCCGAGATGTGGCTCGATCCGGTGACGAGCATGCCCGGCACCGGGCTCATCGGCAGGGCCTGGTCCCGCGCCGAGTGGGTTGAGGCAACCCTGCCGACTTGGAAGCGGTTGACGGAGCCGGTCGCCAACAGCATCGCCTTCGCGCTGACCAGCGCGCTGACCGAGCAGGTGCCGGAGGAGATGAAGCAGATGCTCGGCGGGGCACACTCCATGCTGCAGAACCTCGGCGGCGCGATGTTCGGCATGCAGCTGGGCCAGGCCGTGGGCGCCCTGGCCAAGGACGTGGTCAGTTCCAGCGACATCGGTGTCCCGCTGGTGGAAGGCAAGATGGCCCTGCTGCCGGCCAACGTCAAGTCGTTCGGCGAGGGCCTGGACATCCCGGGGCAGGACGTGCTGCTCTTCCTGGCGATCCGGGAAGCTGCGCACACCCGCCTGTTCACGCATGTCCCGTGGCTCTCCGGCTATTTGCTGGGCGCTATCGAAAGCTATGCGCGGGGCATCCATATCGACATGGGGCGGATCGAGGAAGTGGCCCGCGACCTCGATCCCACAAACCCCGAATCCATGCAGCAGGCACTCTCGCAGGGCGTGTTCATGCCGAAGCGCACGCCGGAACAGGAAGCCGCCCTGGCCAAGCTCGAAACTGCGCTCGCGCTGGTCGAGGGCTGGGTGGACGAGCTCACCGCCGGCGCAGCGGCCAACCTGCCCTCGGCACCGGCGCTGCGCGAAACGGTCCGACGGCGGCGGGCCACCGGCGGTCCGTCGGAACACGCCTTCGCGGCTCTGGTCGGACTGGAGCTGCGCCCCCGCCGGCTGCGGGATGCCGCCGCCCTGTGGTCCGCCCTGAAGGAGGAACGCGGGGTCGAAGGACGGGACGCGATCTGGAACCACCCCGACCTGCTGCCGACCGCGGAGGATCTGGACGATCCGGCCGGCTTCAGCGCCCGGCGGAAGCTGCTGGACGCCTCGGAGGCGGAAGTCGACGAGGCGCTGCAGAAACTCTTAAGCGGTGGCTTCGAAGGGCAGCAGCCCGGCGACGGCGATGCCCGGAAGCCGGACGGCACCGCCGACCGTGGAGACTCCGGCAGCGCCGGCGGAGGTCCGGACGGCTCCGCTGGCGGTGAGGATACCGGCACCGCCGACGGAGGCCCGGACGGTTCCGGAAGCGGAGACCGCGGCTAGCAGTCGCTCTCGCCGGCACCGTCCACGTCGTCCCCGTCCTGCAGGCCGCGGCCCATGGCAAAGGCGGCGCCGGAGAGGAAGGCCTTGGCCCGTTCGAGCTCCGGATAGGCCTGCAGCAAGCGCCAGAAGCGTGGGCCGTGGCCGGGCTCAAGCAGGTGTGCCAGCTCGTGCAGGATCACGTAGTCGACGACCCAGGCGGGCATGTCCTTGATCTTGTCCGAGATGCGGATGGTGCCCCGGGCCGGCGTTGCCGACCCCCAGCGGTCGTTCTGGTTGGAAACCCATCGGATGCTGGTCGGGACGGCGTTGCCGGCCAGGTAACGCTGCGACAGCTCCGCCGCGTGGCGGGCCAGGTCAGTGTCGCCCGCGGCGGTCCGTCCCTCCGGCCGGGAGCCGCGCGTCTCGAGCCTGGCCAGCATCCGCTGCACCCACTCCCGTTCCTGCGCCGGCGAAAAGTGGCCGGGAATGGAGATCACGGCGGCCCCGTCCCGCCACGCGGCGGAGACGGTCCGGCGCCGGCGTGCTGACCGTTTGACCACCACGGGGGCCCCTGTGGATGTGGTCAGCGCCACCCGCTCCCCCGTGTCGGCCACCAGCGGGACCGGCCGCGGAGGCGTTGCACTGGCACGGGATTCCTGCGTCTGATCTGCTCGGGACATGCGACGAGGTTACCGGGTCAATCCGACCGTCCGCATCCGCCCAGGCCCGGTGCCCGGTTTTCTGTGGATAACCCTCCGACGCCTGCTGCCGCCGTGCCAGCATGGAGGACCGGGCCGCGCCCGGACCACGGGCAGGCGGCGAGGAGGGTTGCGGTGGCACAGTTGAGAATCAATCCAGGCCTGCGCATGCTGGAGGGCGCCGCGGGCAGCGTCCAGTTCGGCCTGGGCGCCGGCGGACTGGTGGTCGAGGGGACCGGGGAAGCGGACCGGCACTTCCTGTCCCGGCTGTGCCGGGGCATCGAATCGGCCGACCTGGATGACGTGCGGGCAGCCTGTGGCCTGGACAGGGAGCGGGCCGCGTCGCTGTTGGCGGCACTGGCACCGGTCCTGCTGCCGGACTCCGGCGGGGAACGCCTGTCGGGGTTGCGCGCCGATCGGCTCGCGCCGGACGCGCGCCGTTGGTCGGCGGTGTACTCGGCCGACGGTGAAGGACCGCTGGCCGCCCGGGGCCGCTGCATCGTTCAGCTGATCGGGCTGGGACGCACCGGTGCAGCGTTGGGCACCGCCCTGGCTGCGGCCGGCGTCGGCACGCTTCTGCTCGAGGATTCGGCGGTCGCCGCCGCCTCAGATGTCGGTTCCGGCGCCATCCGGCTCGCCGACATCGGCCTGGGCCGCGGGCAGGCCGTGCGGCGGGCGGTGCACCAGGTGGATCCCACGGTAGCCTGCCACCTCTTGCCCGGCTCGACCGCGGAGCAGGGTGCCGCAGGCATCTTTCCGCGCGCGCTCAGCCTGGCCGTCTACGTCGACCGCGACGTGGCCGATCCCCGGGTCGCCGCGGCGCTCATGAGCCGGGGACACCCGCACCTGAGCGTCCTGGTGCGCGAGCAGGACACCCTGATCGGACCGTTGGTGGTCCCCGGCCAGACAAGCTGCCTTGGCTGCGTTGAACTGCACCGCGCCGACGCCGATCCGGGGTGGCCGGACGTCGTTGCCCGGTTGACCAGCCGGCCGGCGGAGCCGCAGGCAGACCGGGGCGCGGCCGACGAAGTGTCGCAGGCGGTGGCCGCGGCCGGCCTGGCGGCGGTGCAGGCCCTGCTGTTCCTGGATGGACGGAACCAGCCCGGCAGCTTCTCCGCCGTGCTCAAACTCGACAGCGGCGACGGCACCGTGTCGCGCCACGCCTACCCGCCGCACCCGGGCTGCGGCTGCGTGCTGGGCGCGGCGGCCTGAGCGCGCTCGCCTCCGGGCCCGCACAGTCTCAGTTCGCGGCCAGGACGCGCAGCACCTCCTCGCCGTAACGCTCCAGTTTGGACGGCCCCACGCCGGCCAGCCTGGACAGCTCCTGCAAGGACTGGGGCCGGGCTTCGGCGATGGCCACGAGGGTGGCATCCGTGAAGATCACAAAGGCGGGCATCGAGGCTTCACTGGCCGTCTCCTTGCGCCACTCGCGCAGCGCCTCGAACGTCGACTCCTCGTAGGTGGGCGGACAGTTGTGGCACCGGCCCACCTTGCGTTCCGCCCCGCTGCCGAGCAGGGTGCCGCAGACGCGGCACGCCGCCGGTGCGGCCTGCTTGCGCCGCGCCAGCCGCTGGCCCGGCGTGCTGCGGACGGAGGAGGAAGAGGCCGGCCGCAGCCCGTCCAGGAACCGGGACGGCTTGCGGTTGGCGCGGCCTCCCGGGGTCCGGGCCAGCGACCAGGACAGCGCCAGGTGCTGGCGGGCACGGGTGATGCCCACGTAGAGCAGCCGGCGTTCCTCATCCACGGCCTCGTCGGTGTCGGCGAAGGAGATCGGCATCAGCCCCTCGCTCAAACCGACCAGGAAGACTGCGTCCCATTCGAGGCCCTTCGCCGAGTGCAGCGAGGCGAGGGTGACACCCTGTACGGTGGGGGCATGCTGGGCGGCGGCGCGTTCGTCGAGCTCTGCCACGAAGTCGGACATGGTGAAAACACCGCCCGCCGCGGAACCGCGGGCCGCGTCCAGCTCGTCGGCCAGTCCCACCAGCGCGGCCAGGGATTCCCAGCGTTCGCGCACCGCGCCGCCGGTCTGCGGAGCTTCCCGCGTGTAGCCCAGGTTCGCCAGCACGTCCCGGACCAGTTGCGGCACGGGTTCGGTTCCGGCGGCCCGGGAGGAGGCCCGCAGCTGGAGGATCGCGTCGCGGACCTCCCGCCGCTGGAAAAACCGCTCCCCGCCGCGCAGCTGATAGCCGATGCCGGCATTGGCCAGCGCCTGTTCGTAGGCTTGGGACTGCCCGTTGGTGCGGAACAGCACGGCGATCTGGGCGGCGCCCACGCCGTCGTCGAGCAGTTTGCGGATGCGGGTGGCCACCTGGGCCGCCTCGGCCTCGTCGTCGGCGCATTCCGTGAACGAGGGCTCGGGCCCGGCCGGACGCTGGGCGATGAGCTCCAGCGGGGTCGGCCAGCTGTCGTTGTCCCGCGCCGGCTGCCGGGTGCGGGCGGCCAGCAGCGAGTTGGCCAGCTGCACCACCTGCGGCGAGGAGCGGTAGTCCCGGACCAGTTTGACGACGTCGGCTCCGGGGAAGCGTTTGGTGAACTCGAGCAGATGCCGGGAGGTCGCTCCCGTGAAGGAGTAGATGGTCTGGCTGGCGTCGCCGACGACACAGAGTTCTTCACGGTCACCCAGCCAGAGGTCCAGGAGCCGCTGCTGGAGCGGCGAGACGTCCTGGTATTCGTCCACCACGAAGTGCCGGTACTGGTCCCGTACGGCGGCCGCCACCTTCGGGTCTTCCTCGAGGATCCCCACGGTGATGAGCAGGACGTCCTCGAAGTCGATGATGTTCCGGTCCGTCTTCACGTCCTCATAGGCCTGGTACAGCCGCGCCACCGTCGTCAGGTCGTAGCCTGCCGGTGCGGCGCGCCCGGCCGCCCGGCGGACATAGCTCTCGGGCGTGAGCATGGACACCTTGGCCCACTCGATCTCGGCCGCCAGGTCGCGGATGGCGGCGCGGTCGGTGGTCAGCCGCAGGCGCCGGGCAGATTCGGCGATGACGCTGGCCTTGTGGTCCAGCAGGCCGGGCAACGGACCGCCGACCGCCTGCGGCCAGAAAAACTGCAGCTGGCGCAGCGCCGCGGCGTGGAACGTTCGCGCCTGCACCCCGCCAACACCGAGGTCGCGCAGCCGCGTCCGCATCTCGGCGGCCGCGCGCGCGGTGAACGTCACCGCCAGCACCCGCTGCGGCGTATACACCCCGGTGTGTACCCCGTAGGCGATCCGATGCGTGATCGCCCGGGTCTTGCCGGTGCCCGCTCCGGCGAGGACGCACAGCGGTCCGGCCAGGTTGGTGGCCACCTGCCGCTGCTCGTCGTCCAGTCCGGCCAGGATCCGGTCTTCGAGGCTGCTGTCCGGGAGGGGCCCGGCTGCCGCTGCGCTCATCGTCCGGCCTGCGGCAGTTCGCCGCCGTACCAGTGCTCGATCAGTGCCCGCGCAATTGAAATGCCGCTGGCCACCTGGACCTCGTCGGCCTTCAGTGCCGCGGCCAGTTCCTCCCGGCTGAACCACCGTGTGTCCAGGATCTCCACGCCGTCGGGCACCGACGCCGCGTCCGTCGCGACCGCCGTGAAACCAATCATCAGCGATGCCGGGAACGGCCACGGCTGGGACCCAAGGTAGCGCGGCGAGTGCACGACGACGCCGGACTCCTCCTCGATTTCCCGCACCACCGCGGCCTCGAGCGACTCCCCCGGCTCGACGAAGCCGGCAAGGGTCGAATACCGGCTGGCCGGCCATGCGCTGTTGCGGCCGAGCAGCAGGCGGTCGTCCTCGTCGATGACCGAAACGATGACGGCGGGATCGGTGCGCGGGAAATGCTGGCTTCCGTCGGCGGGACAGCGGCGAACCCAGCCGCCCTGCTCGATCTCCGTGCGGTGGCCGCAACGCGGGCAGTGGGTGTGGGTCAGGTGCCAGTTGGAAATCGCCGCGGCCTCCACAAACAGCCCGGCGTCCTGCGCAGAGAGCTCCCCCGCCACGTCCCGCAGGCCCAGCCACTCGCCGTCGTACCCGGCAGCTTCTGCGCGGTCCGCCAACACCGAGAGCACAATGTCGGTCCCGACGGGCACATCCGCACCCTCCACGGCCCGGCCGAGGTAGACGGAGAGGTCGGTTGCGGTCCGTTCCCTGCTCGGAAGCAACACGATCCTTCCGCCGCGGACCAGCGTCTTGCCGTCGGCGATCAGCATCACATGCGTGGTGTCGCTGCCCCAGATGCCGTCCACCAGGCCGGGGTGGCTGCGCCGCTCGCACCCGCGGTCCATGGTGGTGCGCGCCAGCATCAGCTGGCCCAGCGGCGGGAACCCTGCAGCGGCGGTGCTAAGACTCATGCTCTCTACCGTACTCACCCCGGCGCCCGGACCGTTATTCGCGCCGCCGGCGCTGTGGACTGCGCACCGGCGGTGCCCCGCCGGTGCGGCCTGCCTCACCCTTCCGGCGACTCGCCGCGGCCGTGGCCGGGTTGCCGGTACCGGTTGCACGTACGGTGGACTACGTGAGAAAGACACCTCTGGAGCTGGCGGCCATAGCCACCGCGGCCGTTCCCGGGTTGACGCCCACGGGCGTTGCCGGGCTGCCGGATGATGCGGCGGATTTCCAGTCCGCGGTACTCACCGATGCGTCCGGCAAGCGGTGGCGCGTGCGTTCTCCGAAGCACGCCGAGGCGAGCATGCGGCTCGAAACGGAACTGCTGGTGCTCCGGGCCTTCTCGCCCGCGATCCGCGCGGAGTTGCCTTTCCAGGTGCCCACGGTCGCCGGGACCGTCCAGCAGTCCGAGCTGCGCACCTTCGTTTACAACCACGTGCCGGGGAGCATGCTGGCGCTGGAAGCTCTGGTCGCCGCCGGCGCCGCCGTCCCGGTATCGATCGGACGGGCGACAGCCGGCATCCACGACCTGCCCCAGCGCATGGTCGACGCCGCGGATCTGCCCAGCTACACGGCCGACCAGTTCCGCCAGCGCAAGCTCAACGAACTCGACCAGGCTGCCACCACCGGCAAGATACCGCCGGCCCTGCTGCGCCGGTGGGAGCACGCCCTGGAGGACGTGGCCCTTTGGAAGTTCAATCCGTGCGTGGTGCACGGCGACCTGCACGAAGACAACCTCCTGGTCCAAGACGGCAGCGTCAGCTCGGTGACCGGTTGGACCGACCTGCGCATTGGCGATCCCGCCGATGACTTCGCGTGGCTGGTGGCCGTGCACGAACAGTCGTTCGCCGACGTCGTGCTGGAGTCCTACCGCAAGTACCGCAAGGACCCGGTCGATCCCCACCTGATGCGCCGGGCAGCGCTGTCCGCCGAATTCGCGCTGGCCCAATGGCTGATCCGCGGACTGGCCGCGGGCGACCAGACCATGGTTGACGAGGCGGTCGACATGCTGAACGAGCTCGAGGCCGACGTGGCCGTACACGGCGGCCAGCCCATCAGTGTCACCGCTCCCCCGCCGCCTGCCGTTCCGCCCACGGTTGCCGCTGTCCCTGCGGCTCCGGCCCGGGAACCGGCCGCCGGTTCCGAGGGCCGGAACCGTGCCGCTGAGCCGGCTGCTGCCGACCGGCCGACAGGGGACGAAGCGGCGGACGGCGAGCAGGACGGCGCCGGCAGGGCGGCTGCGGCGGGTGGGAACGGTTCGGCCGGGCAGGAGCACCGGCACGACGGACCGGCCCGCGTCCAGCTTGCCGGCCGATCCGGGAGTTCCAAGGTCACGCTGCTCCCGGTTGAGGGGCCTGACGTCGATCCAGCTCCTCCGGCACCGCCCGCGGCGGAACAGGACGCCGCGGAGCCTGCGCCGCCGGAGAACGGCGGCGCCGACGGCGCAGCGGCCGCCGGCAAGGAGGCCCGGCCGGATAAGGAAGCCGAGCCTGCGTCCGCGGACACCACGGCACTTCCGATCATCAACCAGCGGCGCTGACACTGCTGCGCGGCGCCGCTGACCGCTGACCGCTGCTGTGCGGGGCGCTGACCGCTGCCGCGCGGCGGCCCTACGCGTAGGCCCGCAGCACCGCCGCCTCCAGCTCCGCCTCGCCGGCCAGGCCGTGCGGGCGCACCAGTTTGTCCTGCCCGACGTAGTAAAAGGCGGCCTTGACGCGGTCCAATTCGATGCCGTGCAGGCGTGCCCACGCCAGCCGATAGACGGCCAGCTGCACCGACTTCACCGACAATTGCCGGCCCGTCGGCGCGGTTCCGGTCTTCCAGTCGATCAGGTCCCAGCTGCCGTCGGCGTCGCGGAACACGGCGTCGATGCGCCCGCGCACCACGACGCCGCCGACGCGGGTCTCGACGGGCACTTCGATGGCTGCCGGGACCCGGTTGGCCCATTCGGATGCCTTGAAGTTCTCGACCAGTCCGGCCAGCTCATAGGCCTCGTCGACGAAGGCGTCGGCCGCGTCCGGGTAGGCCTCGAGATCTAACATCCCCGTGGTGCCGAAGTATTCCTCGATCCAGCTGTGGAAGGCGGTACCCTTTCTGGCGGCCATGCCGGGCTTCCGGGGCACCGGGCGCCGCAGGCGCCGCGTGACTTCTTCCGGGTCGTCGGCCAGGTCCACCAGCAGCGACGCGGAGATGTGCGCCGGCAGCTCCACCTCGCCGGCGGTCGGTGCGGCATTGTGGCGTTCCAACAGCAGCCTGGCCTCATGGGCCCAGGTCGAGTCCGCGGCCGGCTGCCGGTGCTGTGCCAGCGACTCCAGCACGGCCTGCGCGGCCTGTTCCATGGCCGCCCGGCGGCCCGGACGCTGCCGCTGCGGGACACCGCTGCGGTAGACCCGCGGCCCTTCCAACGGGTCGAAGGGCCACATGGCTGTTTCCACTTCGGCCCGAAACGGATTCTCCGGCCCGAGTTCCTCGTCCCCTACCCATTGCCGCACTTGCACTGCCGTGGGTTCGTCCTGTGACATTGCGTGCAGTTCGGCCAGGAAGGCCGACACGGCCGTGGGCTTGACCTTGCTGCCGGTCCAGCCGGCGGAGCTGCAGACCAGCAGGTGCTTGGCCCGGGTGTAGGCGACGTAGGCCAGCCGGCGCTCTTCGTCTTCACCGTGTGCCTGGACTTCCGACTTGTAGTCCGCTTCCGCGTTCAGCCAGGACAACTGGTCCGGCTGGTCGGTATCCCACTGGGGAAGGTCGGACCGGTCTCCGCGCAGCGGCCAGGGCAGGGCGGCGTGGCCGCTGCTCCACCGGTTGTCCGAGGAGGAGGGGAAGGCGCCGTCGTTGAGTCCGGGGACGAAGACTGCGTCCCATTCGAGCCCCTTGGAAGCGTGCACGGTCAGCAGCTGCACGGCATCGTGCCGCACGTCCACCTGCGCCATGTCCAGGCCTCCCTCTTCGGCGGCAGCCGCTTCCAGCCACGCCAAAAAGGCCAGCAGGTCCACGCGCTGCGATGTCTGCATGAACGCTGCCGCCGCGTCGTGGAAAGCATCAAGGTTGCGCCGCGCCTGGTGGATGCTCTGCCCGGGTTTGGAGGCAACCTCGATGTCCAGCAGCATGGTGCGTTCCACCTCGCCCAGCAACAGCGTCAGGTCGTCGCCGACGAAGCTGCGCAGGTAGCGGACCTCTTCCGCGAGGCGCCCCAGACGCTCCAGCGCGACGGGTGTCAGCGACCGCCCGTGGCGCGAGGTCCAGCCCGGCTTGGGCAGCCGGTCCAGCGCCTCGACCAGGGACGCGGCCTCGGCCAGGTCCTGTTCGACGACGGCCTCCCCCGCGGCCTCGTCCCGGTCCAGCTCGGCGGCCTCGCCTGCCGTTGCCGCGCGGCGCCGGCTCTCCAGGAACCGGGACCAATCGGCCAGGGCCATCAGGTCCGCCGGTCCGATCCGCCAGCGTGCCCCCGCCAGCAGCCGCATCAGCGCGTCGGACCGTCCCGGATCAGCCAGGACGCGCAGGGTCGCCACGAGGTCCACGATCTCCGGCTGTGCCAGCAGCCCGGCCAGCCCGATGATTTCGTAGGGAATGCCCCGCTCTTCGAGTACCTTGGCGATGCCCGGGATCTGTGCCCGCCGCCGGCACAGCACGGCGGTGCTGACGGGTTCGGCACGGCCGGTTTCAGGCTCCCGGGCGAAAACCGTCTTCCGTGCCCGTTCGATCGCGTCGGCGAGGGCGAGGGTCTCCTCCGCCTCGGTCGCGTAGCGCCCCAGTGCCACCGTTCCTTCCGTGGCTCCCGGCCGTGGGCGCAGCGGCGGAACGCTGATCCGGCCGGGGCGCGGACGGTTCGGGTCTTCCCGGTTCAGCGGTGCCGAGATCCGGTTGGCCATCCGCAGGATGTTGATGCTGTTGCGCCAGGCCACCGTGAGGAAACCGGCGGGAGCCGGGGCCCGCCGGCCGTCGTCGCCCACCAGGGGAAAGTGCTCCCGGAAAGCGAAGAGCTGGCCGGCGGAGGCACCGCGGAAGCCGTAGATGGACTGGTTCGGGTCGCCCACTGCGGTGACGGCATGCCCGTCGCCGAACAGTTCGGAGAACAGCACCATTTGGGCGTGGGAGGTGTCCTGGAATTCGTCCAGCAACACGACTTTGTAGCGGCTGCGTTCCAGCTGGCGGGCCTGCGGCACTTCACGGGCGATGCGGGCCGCGAGGGAGACCAGGTCACCGAAATCCAGCACCCCCCGTTCCCGCTTTGCCCGGTTGTAGCCGGCCGCCAGGTTGGCCACGGTGATCCGGGTCCGCAGCCGGTCCAGCAATTTCTTCACCTCCGCCTTGGCCTGCTTGGTGCTGCCGTCGATGTAGGGAAGGGCGGCGATCCGCTCCACCTCCTCCGCGAGGTAGCCGGCAGCCTGGTCCGGGGTGACCAGATGCTCCGAGCATTCCCCGGCGAACTGCATCACGGCGTTGACCAGGGTCGATTTGCCGGCCACCAGGTGCTCGATGGGGCCGTCGTACGCCTCCACGCAGTGGCTGGCCAGCTGCCAGGACTGCGCGGTGCCCAGCAGCACCACGTCGCGTTCAATTCCCAGGCGCAGCCCGTAGTCGCTGACCAAACCATTGGCGTACGAGTGGTACGTCGAGACCTTCGGTTCCACCAGTCCGGCAGCATCGTCGACCTCCTGCGGCAGCAGGCCCTTGCGGTCCAGCTTGGCCAGCTGCGCGCGGATCCGGGCTGCCAGCTCGCCTGCGGCCTTGCGGGTGAAAGTGACGCCGAGGATTTCATCCGGGCGGACAAAGCCATTGGCCACGAGCCAGACAACGCGGTCGGCCATTGTCGCCGTCTTGCCGGAACCCGCGCCGGCGATGACCAGCATCGGCTGCAGCGGGGAGCTGATGATGGCCGACTGTTCGGCTGTCGGCAGGTGCTGGCCCAGCAGTCCGGCAAGCTCTTCCGGGCTGTAGGTTGTGGTGACCGTTCCTATGCTCATTCGGTGACCTGCCTTCCTTCTGCGCACAGGGGACAAATTTCCGGTGCACGGCAGCCGTGACCGCCGTTGCCGGACCGCTGCGGATCGTGCCGGGCCTCGAATTCGGAAGCGGCCATGAGCGCCGCGGCCTCGTGGATCATCGCTGTGGCCCAGTCTTCGCCATCGGCCAGGCTCTCCTGCTGCTGGACTTTGACCGATTTCAGGTCCTGTCCCAGTTGGACCAGGGAAGCGCCGCCCGGGGCTGACGCATGTTCGGGGAATCCTCCGGCCTGGACCGCCGCCTGGTAGCTGCCCAGCTGCGGGTGCCGCTCCAGTTCTGCCTTGGTCGGGGCAGCGCGTCCCGTTTTCAGGTCCACGATGTGGAGCCGCCCGTCGGCGTCCAGTTCCAACCGGTCCACCTGTCCACGCAGCCTGGCCACGCGTTCCGGACCCGGCAGGTCAACCGAGAAGTCCTGTTCCACGCCGACCAGGCTCCGGCCCTCCGCACGCATCTGGATCACATACTGGGCCAGTCTCCGGACCATTCCTTCGGCACGGTTGAAGTCAAGCCGTCCCTCCCAGTTCTCCTTCATCCCCAACTGCGGCCAGCGTCGGACCAGTTCGGCCACGTATTCCGTTCCCGTGCCCGCGGGGATGTCTTGCGCAATTCCGTGGACCAGGGTGCCCAGGCTGCGGGCGAAGTCGGTGGCCGCTTCGCCCCCTGCCGCTTGGATGAACCAGTCGAGCGGGGATTTCTGGACGGCTTCCACCTTTGAGGGGGAAACCGGGACGGGTTCCCCCTCCGGAACGACCGGTGCCGTGCTGCTCAGCGGCAGCAGTCCCCACCAGTCGCGCGGGTGAGCGCCGGGCACCGGCACCGGGCTGGCCGCCAGCAGGGCGAGCACGGCGGCCGCATCCGCCGCCTCTCCCGGACGGGTCGAGGCTTGCTGGGCGGCCTGCCGGAGTTCCGCTGCCAAGGCACGCACGGTTCGCGGGCGGAGGACTTCGGTCGCCGGACGGGGGGTTTCCGGATCCAGCCATGGCTCAACCAGATCGAGGAACTGGGACGGCTGGGCGTCTTCGGACTGCACCGCCGTGCAGATCAGCCGGCGTTCGGCGCGCGAAATGGCCGTGGAGAAACTGCGCAATTCGTCGTACCGGATTTCCCGCAGCCGGGTCACCGCGTCGATCCGCCGGGCCTCCTCGACGCCGCGCTCCAAAACCTCCACGAACTCCGTGCTGCCCAGCAGTTCGCCACGCAGCCTGGTGTTCGGCCACACCCCCTCCTGGACGCCCGCCACGATGACCAGCGGCCAGCCCCGGCCCGCCGCCGAGGCGGGCGTGAGCAGTTCCACGGCTTCCCGCACCTGGGCGCGCGGCGCGAGGTTGTCCATCGGCAGTTCCTGGTTCAACAGGTATTCCAGGAACTGCCGCGGGCTCGAGCCGGGGAGTTGGTCCACATACCGCTCGGCGGTCTGGAACAGCGCCATCATGGCGTCGAGGTCCCGGTCGGCCCGCACGCCGACCGGGCCGCCTTGCAGTGCCTGTGCCGCCCAGCGATCGGAGAGCCCGGTGGCGGACCACAGTGCCCACAGCACCGTCTCGGCGTTGGCCCCCGGCTCGGCCGCCGCGTCCCGACCGGCCTTGAGCATCCGCGCGATCCTCCTGGCGGATCCGCCTTCCCTTCCGAGCGTGCCGAGGAACACGGGGTCGCCGATCGCTTCCACGAGCAGGGAATCGCTGGACCGGCCCCCGCCGCCGAGCAGCTCTTCGCGCCTTAGTGCCTGGCGCAGGCGGCGCAGGTCGATCGCCGTCGCGCCGCCGATCCTGGAGGTCAGGAGGGCGACGGCAGCGTCGGGGGTGAGTAGTTCCGGCTCCAGGGCCACGGCCAACGCGTCCAGCAGCGGCCGGACCGCGGCCTCGTCGCGCACCGCGCTTTCGGCAACCGGGACCTTGACCGCGATGTCCTGGCCGGTGAGGTAGCGGGCGAGGGCCGAGAGCTGGCCGCCGGTGCGGACGATCACGGCCATCTCGCTGAGCCGGTAGCCCTCGAACAGCCTGGCTTCCAGGATCCGCTGCGCCACATAGCGGTGCTCGTGGACCGGCGACGCGACCACGTGCGAACTGGCGGCGGGCGCGTCGTTCCGGTCCGCGCCGCCGTGGGCGGTTCCGCTCCCGGTTTCTGCTTCCGCACCGGGATGGACGAGGTCGCGGGCGCGGTGCGCCCCGGCGACCTGCGAGATCCGGGCGGCAGCTGACTGCCAGGCGGTTGCGACTCCGGGAGCCATCCGGTGCGAACTGGTGAGGACCAGCGTGTGCAGCGGCCTGTCCGGTGTGCCAACCAGCCCGGGCAACTTGCCGAGGACATCCGGACGGGCGCCGCGGAACCCTTGGACGACGGTGTCCGGCGAGGCCGCGAAGACGGCATCCTGTCCCTCCGCAAGCAAGGCCAGGAGCTCGAAGACCGCGGGGTTGGCTTCCTGGAGGTCGTCCGCCAGGATCAGCCGGAGGCGGCTGCGCTCCCGCTCCAGCAGGCCGGGATGCTCCAGCAGCAGCTGGCGTGCCGAAGTGATGATTCCGGCCGGGTCGAAGGCCTCGGGCATCCGGAGGTCGATCACGTCACGGTACTCGCGATACAGCCGGGCCGCCGCCATCCAGTCCGCCCGGCCATACTCTGCGCCCAACTGTTCCAGTTGCCCTGCGGTGCTGCCGTACTCGGTCAGCCGGTCGAAGAGCTGGCGGACCTCCTGCCGGAAGCCGCGGGTCGCCAGAGCCTGCTGCAGGTCTTCCGGCCAGCCGGCCCCCGGGCCGTAGCCGGCACGATGGCCGGCCAGCAGTTCGGCGATGATCTGGTCCTGCTCGGGTCCGGACAGCAGCCGGGGCGCGCGCTCCACCAGCGGCAGCAGTCCTTCCACCCGTGCCCGTCGGATCAGGTCGAAGGCATAGGCCGACCAGGTCCTGGTCGGGGTGGTGCCCAGGCTGCGGTTGAGGCGCCCGGTCAGCGCGTCGCGCAGGCGCGCGGCCGCCAGCCGGTTCGGGGCCAGGAACAGCAGGTTCGCCGGGTCAAGTCCGGTTTCCTCCACGCGGTGCACCGCGAGTTCCACCAGAGCGGTCGATTTTCCCGTACCCGGGCCGCCGAGGACCAGCACCGGACCGCAGCCGGCGGGCAGGTCGATGACCTGCGCCTGGTCCGGACTCGGAAGCGGGGCACCGGCGGATCCGGTTTCGGGCCGGACCAGTTGCAGCCCGGCCGACGGCTTGGTCTCGATCATGGCCCCATCCCATCAGCCGGTTCGGACACTTTGCGCCGGAGCTCCTCGATCGCTGCGTATGCTTCAGGCCCGGGCACCCAACGGGCTTCCGCCATGCGCACCCTGGCCGGCCACGCCGCCGGCTCCGTCAGGGGCGTGCCTTCCCGGCGGTAGTGCGCCACAGCCTGTTCCATCAGCTCACCGGGCAGGGAACCGTTGGCACGAATAACGCGCCACCACGGAACCGCCGCGCCGTGCAGGGACAGGATCCTGCCGACCAGCCGGGCGCCTCCGGCGTCGAGCAGCTCGGCGACATCGCCATAGGAGAGCACCCGGCCCCGCGGAATGATCGCGGCAAGGTCGAGGACCGCCTCTACTATCGCCTCGCGCATTACACCAGTGTAATTTAGCGGCCCCGCGAGGCCTGCACCGGCGGGCTGCGGGAGCCGCTTCCACACACCGCGCGGCGCCTCCCCGGGATTGTCCGATCCGCCGGATAGCGTTGCGGACATGAACAGCTGGCATACCGGTCCCCGCGCCGCCTTCGATCTCGAAACCACGGGCCGTGATCCCCACACCGCGCGGATCGTGACGGCGTCCATCGTCCTGGTCGACGCGGCGGGACAGCCGCTGCAGGAGCGGGAGTGGCTGGTGGACCCCGGAGTGGAGATCCCTGTGGAAGCCGCCGCAATCCACGGGGTCAGCACCGAACGGGCCCGCAGCGAGGGCCTGCCCGCGGCAATTGCCACCGCCGGTATCGCCGAGGCACTGACCGGCTACTTCGACGCGGGCATCCCGGTCATGGCCTTCAACGCCGCCTACGATTTCACCGTGCTGGCACTCGAATGCTCGCGGTACGGCCTGCCGGCCCCGGCGGCGGCTCCGGTGATCGATCCGTATGTCCTGGACAAGCAGGTGGACCGCTACCGGCGGGGGAAGCGCACCTTGGGGGCGCTGTGCGAACTTTACGGCGTCCGTCTCGACGCGGCGCACACGTCGGCGGCGGACGCCCTGGCCACCATCGGCGTCGCGGATGCCCTCGCCCGCCGCTACGCCGGATTGTGCATCGGCGCGGCCGAGCTGCATGCCCTGCAGGTCGACTGGTGCGCACAGCAGGCGGCAAATTTCGAGGCCTGGCTGCGGCGCAAGGATCCGGAAGCCGTCGTGGACGGGGTCTGGCCGGTGCGCCTGACGCCCGCCGCTGTCTGACCCTGCCCCGGCCGGCACGAGCGCACGCGCCCGGCCCCTGAGTCAGCGCGGCGCTGTCAACTTCGGGTCGCCGTATGACGCAACGTCCCGTCGAATTCTGGCGTGTTGTCGCGGCTGTCATAATTAATCCTTGATGGCGGCACATGCTATGGCGGCTGTCGCCGCTTCAGACATCGATTCCCCGAGGTTCCATGATCACCGTTACCGACCTGCGCAAGGTCTACCGCCAAGGCGGCCGCGAAGTGGTGGCCCTGGACGGCGTCAGCCTGTCCGTCCCCAGGGGCACCGTCCACGGCATCGTCGGCCATTCCGGTGCCGGCAAATCCACGTTGGTGCGTTGCCTGACCCTCCTGGACAGCCCGACGTCCGGATCGGTATCGATCAACGGGGCCGAGCTCAGTGCCGCCCGCGACGCCGACCTGAGGTCGGCCCGGCGCCGCATCGGGATGATCTTCCAGCACGCCAACCTGATGGACTCCCGCACCACCGCCCAGAATGTGGCGCATCCCCTGGAGATCGTCAAGACGCCCAAGGCGTCCATCCGCGCCAAGGTTTCGGAGCTGATCAGGCTCGTCGGCCTGGAGGGGTTTGAGGACGCCTACCCGTCCCAGCTCTCCGGCGGCCAGCGGCAGCGGGTCGGCATCGCCCGCGCCTTGGCTTCGGACCCGGACGTGCTGCTCTGCGACGAGCCCACGTCGGCCCTGGACCCGAAGACCACCGACGAAATCCTGACCCTGATCCGTGACCTGACCGAGCGGCTCCAACTGACCGTGCTGGTGATCACGCACGAGATGCAGGTCATCAAGCGCATCTGTGATTCGGTGTCGCTGCTGGAGGCCGGCCGGATCGTCGAACACGGCCCGTTGCGCGAGGTCGCCGCCGACCTGGGCGGCCGCCTCTCGAGCACGCTGCTGCCGCTGCCTTCGGCCGAGGCGACCGGCGGGGGCACGATGCTGGAAATCCTCTATTCCGGCGAACGCGCGTCGGAGCCTGTGCTGACCGGGGCTGCCCGGGCCTTCGGCCTGGACCTGAACGTCCTGGCCGGCAGCGTGGAGTCGCTGGCCGGCACCCAGTTCGGCCACCTGCGCATCGAACTGCCGGCCGGGGCGGACACGGCTGCCCTCACCGAGCACCTGGTCGGCCAGGGCGTTGCCGTCCGCGTCCTGCAGGAGGAAGCGGCATGAACTTCATCGACGAACTGACAACCAACCCGGGCATCACCAATGCCCTGCCGGAAGCGATCGGCGAAACGTTGCTGATGGTCGGGGTCTCGGGGGCTTTCACCCTGCTGATCGGCCTGCCGCTGGGCATCTTCCTCTACACCAGTGCGCCCGCCGGGCTGCGGCCCATGCCGGTGACGAACCGGATCGTGTCGGACATCATCGTGAACATCACCCGGTCCATTCCGTTCGCCATCCTGATGATCTCGCTGATCCCGCTGGCCCGGGTCATCACCGGCACCTCGATCGGTGCCTTGGCCGCCTGCGTCTCGCTGACCATCGGCACGGTGCCGTTCTTCGCCCGCCTGGTGGAAACCGCGCTGCGGGATGTGAGCTCCGGCAAAATCGACGCGGCCCTCGTCATGGGTTCCACCCGCCTGCAGGTCGTGGCCAAGGTCCTCGTTCCCGAGGCTTTGCCCGGGCTGGTCGCCGCCTTGACGACGACGTTGGTCACGCTCGTGGGATACTCCGCCATGGCGGGCCTCACCGGCGGCGGCGGCCTCGGCCAGCTCGCCTACAACTATGGCTTCCAGCGGTTCGACACCACCGTCATGGTGGTCACCATCGTGATCATGGTGGTCCTTGTCCAGCTGATTCAATGGATCGGCGACGCCGTGGCCCGGCGGGTGGACCACCGCAGCGCTTCCACCGCAGGCTCGAAGCGCCGGCGGCATGAGCCGGTAACCGCTGTCTGAGCGCAACGTCCGCGACCGTGTCGGGACACCGCCGTCCCGCCCCCACGCTTCCCGCCCGCCTCAAGGGCAGCGGAAGAATGCAGCCAGTAGCCGCTAGCTGCACCACATCCGGGACGAGCCGACTTCGGCCGGCCCGGTCATTCGAAAGGAACGCACGCAGATGCGTAAAGCACTAACGCTCATTGGTACCGGCCTGGCTGCGGCCTTGGCGCTGACGGCTTGCGGTGGATCCGAATCCACCCCCAGCGCCGAGACCACGCTGGATCCGGCCAATCCCGTCACCGTCACGGTCGGTGCCACTCCCGTGCCGCAGGGCCGGATCCTGGAATTCGTGGATGAGAACCTGGCCCAGGAAGCCGGGATCGATCTGGAGATCAAGGAATTCACCGATTACCAGACCCCGAACATCGCCCTGAGCGACGGCTCGCTGGATGCCAACTACTTCCAACATCTGGCCTTCTTTGAGCAGCAGGTGGCTGACAAGGGCTACGACTTCGAACATGGCGAAGGCATCCACATCGAGCCGTACGCCGGGTTCTCGTCGAAGCACCAGAGCGTCGACGACCTTGGCGAGGGCGCAACCATTGCGATCACCAACGACCCGGGGAACCAGCCGCGCGCACTCAAGATGCTCGAAACGGCCGGGCTGCTGACCGGGATCGAGGACGATTCGGCGGCGCTGACGCTGACCGCGGAGCAGAACCCCAAGGGCCTGAAATTCGAGGAGAACCAGCCGGAAATCCTGGTCCAGTTGATCGAGGATCCGAAGATCGACCTGGCCATCATCAATGGCAACTTCATCCTGGATGCGGGGCTGAACACCGACGATGCAGTGGTCGTCGAGTCCTCGGAGAACAACCCGTATGCCAACTTCCTGGTCTGGAACGCCGGTGACGATAATCCTGCCGTGGCGAAGCTCGAAGAGCTGCTCCACTCGCCGGACGTGAAGAAGTTCATCGAGGAAACGTGGCCCAACGGCGACGTCTTCCCCGCTTTCTAGTCAGTCCCGAACCGCTGGCGTGAGCGGCAACGGCCGACGCCAGGAAGGTCCCCGGAAGCTTGGGCTTCCGGGGACCTTCTGTGTCCGGCCGATATCTGGCCGGCGGCGTGCCTGGTCAGCGGCCTCGCCGGACCGGCGCGGGTTCCTCCGCGGAGGTCCTTCCCGACATCACCTGGATCACCACCCAGCCCACGGCGGTGACCGGAACGGCCAGGACGGCGCCGATGATGCCGCCCAAGATGGTTCCCGCGGTCAGGGCCAACAGGATCACCAGCGAGTGCAGGCTCACCGAGCGGCCCATCACCACCGGCTGCAGGAAGTTGCCCTCCAGCTGCTGCACGATGATCACGACGGCGACCACTACCAGCGCGGCCACCGGCCCGTTGGCCACCAGCGCCACCAGGGTCGCCAGCACGCCGGCGATGGTGGCTCCGACGATCGGGATGAAGCCGCCGATGAAAATCAGCACCGAGAGCGGCAGCGCCAGCGGTACCTGCAGGATGAACAGGGCGAGTCCGATGAAGAAGGCGTCGACGGCCGCGACGGTGGCGGTGCCCCGCACGTAGCTGCCCAGCACGTCCATGGCGCGCGACCCGGCCAGCTCAAGCTGCGGCCGCTTGGCCGCCGGGAACCAGCTGAGCAGGAAACGCCAGATGCGCGGCCCGTCCTTGAGGAAGAAGAAGAGGATCACGGCCATCAGGACGGCCCCGGTGACGACTTCGGCCGCGGTCGACAATCCGCTCAGCGCGCTGCGTCCCACCGTGGCGCTGGTCAGGAAGTCGACCACCCCGGCGAGCGCCTCGTCGATCTGCTGCTGGCTGACCGGCAGCGGGAAGGTGGCCAGGAACTCCTGCAGCTGCATCCAGCCCTCGCGGGCGGAGCTGACCAGCTCGTCCGCTTCGCTGCGGACCGCGAAGACGATCCCGGTGATCACGCCGCCGAGCACCACGAGGATCCCGAGGAACGCCGTCGCCGTGGCCAGCGCCGCGGACCAGCCCCAGCCGCGCAGCAGCCGCACCACCGGGCCCACGGCCGCCGCCAGGATCAGGGCGATCAGGACGGGAATGACGAGGAGCCGCAGCTGCAACAGCCCGTAGATCACCACGCCGGCCAGCAGCAGCGTGAGCAGCAGCTGTGCGGAACGGGTGGCCGTTCGTCCGAGTCCGTCGGACCAGATCGCGCGGGGCGGCATGGGCGCCGGGGCCGGATCCAGCCGTGACTGCACCGGGGCGGGGGCCGGCTCGGTCCCGGACCGCACCGGCGGCGGCACGGCCTCCGCCAGGGGCGTCGCGGCGTCCGCCAGGGGCGGGGCGGCGTCGTCCGCGGCCTCCGGGCGGAGCGTCTCGGCGTCGTAGTCTTCCGGTGTTTGCCTGCGCCTGGAGAACAGGCCCATCTGCACGCTCCTGGGTTCGCGCGGCGGTTCCGTGTACCGCCGTCAGCATCAGTCTGCCATGCCGCTGTCCCCGGGACCGGGCGGCAGGCGGACGGCACCCTTCGCCCCCGGCACCGGAGTTGCGGTCAGGCCGGCGGCGTGGCTGCCGCGGCAGCCCGCGCGGCCGCCGGCAATGCGGCGAAGATTTTCTCCATCGCGGCGTCGTCGTGCGCCGCCGAAAGGAACCACGCTTCGAACACCGACGGCGGCAGGTAGACGCCGGCGTCGAGCATGGCATGGAAGAAGGGGGCGTAGCGGAAGACTTCCTGGCCCTGGGCGTCGGCGTAGTTGTGGACGCCGTTGGCCGAGGTGCCGAAGGCCACGCTGAACAGGTTCCCCGCGGTCTGGATGCTGTGGTCCACGCCGGCCTTGGACAGGGCGGCGGTCAGCGCGGCCTGCAGTTCGAGCGAGCGGGCGTCGATCGCCGCGTAGACCGCGGGCGTCGCGGCGGTCAGGGTCGCGACGCCGGCCGCCATGGCGATCGGGTTGCCGGAGAGCGTGCCGGCCTGGTAGACGGGACCGGACGGCGCCAGGTAATCCATCACGTCGGCGCGGCCGCCCAGGGCCGCCACCGGCATGCCGCCGCCGATGACCTTGCCGAAGGTCAACAGGTCGGGCACGAACGGATCGGCTGCCCCGTCGGCTCCCCCGGTCAGGCCCCAGTAGCCGGCGTAGCCGGTGCGGAAGCCGGTCAGCACCTCGTCCAGGATCAGCAGCGCCCCGTGCTCCCGGGTGATGCGGGACAGGGCCGCGTTGAAGCCGTCGGCGGGGGTGACCACGCCCATGTTCGCGGGGGCCGCTTCGGTGATGACGGCGGCGATCTGGCTGCCGCGGGCGGCGAACACTTCCTCGACGGCGGCGATGTCGTTGTACGGCAGCACCAGGGTCTCCGCGGCCGTCGCCTCGGTGACGCCCGCAGAACCCGGCAGGGCCAGGGTGGCCACGCCCGAGCCCGCGGCGGCCAGCAGCCCGTCCAGGTGCCCGTGGTAGCAGCCGGCGAACTTCACGACCAGGTTGCGGCCGGTGTAGCCGCGGGCCAGGCGCACGGCGGTCATCGTGGCCTCGGTGCCGGTGGAGACCATGCGGAGGCGCTCGACGGCGGAGACCCTGCCGACGACCAGGGCCGCCAGTTCGGATTCGGCGGGCGTGGAGGCGCCGAAGGACAGTCCCCGGTCCACGGCCGTGTGCACGGCCTCGAGGACGGCCGGATGGGCGTGGCCCAGCAGGGCCGGGCCCCAGGAGCACACGAGGTCTACGTACTCGCACCCGTCGGCGTCGGTGAGGTAGGCCCCCTTGGCACCGACCATCATGCGCGGCGTCCCGCCGACGGAGCCGAAGGCCCGGACCGGTGAGTTCACCCCGCCGGGCATCAGCTGGCGGGCGCGTTCGAAGAGTTCCTCGGAGCGGATGGCTTCAATCATGGTCTTGGGTCCTTTCGGGACAGCGGAATCCGCTGCGGACGGGTCGTGGGGCGCGGCAACCGGCGGCCGACGGTGAACGGTTACTTCAGCCAGCGGGCGATTTCCGGGGCCCAGTAGGTCAGCACCATGTCGGCGCCGGCGCGGCGGATGCCCAGGACAGATTCCAGGATGGCCGCCTTCCGGTCGATCCAGCCATTGGCGGCGGCTGCCTCGATCATCGCGTACTCGCCGGAGATCTGGTACGCGGCCACCGGCACCGGAGACATCTCCGCCACGTCGGAGAGGATGTCCAGGTAGCTCATCGCGGGTTTGACCATGACCATGTCCGCGCCTTCGGCCAGGTCCAGTTCCACTTCCCGGATGGCTTCGCGCCGGTTGGCGGCGTCCATCTGGTAGGTCCGCCGGTCCCCGGTCAGCTGCGAGTCGACCGCTTCGCGGAACGGCCCGTAGAAGGCCGAGGCATACTTTGCGGCGTACGCCAGGATGGAGACGTCCTGGTAGCCGGCCTCGTCGAGTGCCTGCCGGATCACCGCCACCTGTCCGTCCATCATGCCGGAGGGACCGAGCACGTCCGCGCCGGCAGCCGCCTGGGCGACGGCCATTTCCGCGTAGATCGACAGCGTGGCGTCGTTGTCGACGGTGCCGTCGGGGGCCAGCACGCCGCAGTGGCCGTGGTCGGTGAACTCGTCCAGGCAGACGTCGCCCATCACCACCAGGTCGTTCCCGACCTCCGCTTTCACGTCGGCGATGGCGCGGTTCAGCACGCCGTCGGGATCCACTCCGGCGCTGCCCGTGGCGTCGCGCACCTGGGGAACTCCGAAGAGCATGATGCCGCCGAGGCCCAGCTCCACGGCCTCGGCAGCCGCGCGCTTGAGCGTGTCGGTGGTGTGCTGGACCACGCCCGGCATGGACTGCAGCGGCACCGGTTCGCTGAGGCCTTCGCGGATGAAGGCGGGCAGGATCAGCTGGTTCGGGTGGGTCCGGACCTCCGCCGTCATCCGGCGGATCGCCTCGGTGGCCCGCAGCCGGCGCGGCCGGTGGGAGGGGAAGCTCATGGCGTTCCTTCTGGTTCGGTGGGATGGTTTTCAAGCGACCGCGCCAGGGCGTCGGCGATTCCGGGCGGCGTCGGTTCGGCAGCGGTGGCGGCGATCTCCAAGCCCAGTTCGGCGGCCTGCCGAGCGGAACTGGTGCCGATCGCGATCAGCCGCATTCCGGCCGGCCACGGGTCAAGGAGTCCCGCCAGCCGCCTGGTGACGCTGGGCGAGGTCAGGACGACGGCGTCGATGGCGCCGTTGCCGGCGCGGCTGCGGAAATCCGCGGCCGTGATGAGTTCCAGGTCGTCGGCGGGCTCGCGGGCGGCGATCTCCAATTCCGCGGTCAGGCGGAGCTCGGGACGGGCGGGGTAGTCCACCGTGCGGTAGGCGGTCACGGGCAGCACCTGCCAGCCCTTCGCCATCAGGCCTTCGAACACCGTGGGCGCCGCGATGTCGGCCTGCGGCAGCAGGACCAGCATCCGCTCGGCCGGGCCGCCGGCGGTTTCCGGCGGCAGCGGCCACGCATCGACCAAGCCGACGGCGTCCATGCTGCCGGGTGGCACCAGGTCGACGGTGAGGCCCTCGGCCTCCAGCGCCCTGGCGCTCGGGCTTCCGACGGCCGCAATCTTCGTGTCCCCTGCCAGCGCGGCGAGGCTGGTGCCACGCTCCAGGGCGCACGCCTTCAGCGCCCGCACCGTCGTGATGCTGGTAATGACCAGCCAGACGGCCTTGTTCTGCGCCAGCAGGGTCAGGGCCTGGTCCAGTTCGTCCGGCTTGTCCGTCCGTTCGAAGTCGATCAGCGGCAGGACGCTGGGGGACGCGCCGCGGCGGACCAGTTCGGCGGCCATGCCAGCCGCCCGGTCAGGGCTGCGCGGCAGCACCACCCGCAGGCCCTGTAGCTGGTTGTCCGGCGCGCCGCGCTGCCACAGCAACGCCATCGTCAGCGCCCGGCCAGGCTCATTAGGTCGCCGGCACCCTGCCCGAGCAGCTCTTCAGCCAGTCGTGCGCCCAGGGCCACGGCATCCTCGGAACCGGCCGCCTGCACCGTCCGCTCGCCGTGCAGCAGCCGGCTGCCGTCGGGGCTGCAGACCACGGCCCGCAGAACCAGGGAGCCGGCGTCGACCGATGCCAGCGCCCCGACCGGGGCGCTGCAGCCGGCTTCCAGCCGCGCCAGCAGCGACCGTTCGGCCGTCACCGCCAGGCGGGTGTCCGCGTCGTCGTAGTCGGCCAGCGCGCCGGCCAGCGCCGTCCCGGAAGCTGCGTCGGCAACCCGGCATTCAACGGCCAGCGCGCCCTGGCCGGGGGCCGGCAGCATGACCGACGGATCCAGCAGCTCCGTGACGTGCTCGGTGCGTCCCAGCCGTGCCAGCCCGGCCGCGGCGAGCACCACGGCGTCGAGATCTGCGTGCTTTCCCTCTTGCCTTTCTTCGCCCGTGAGCCCCTTGACCCGTCCCAGGCGGGTGTCCACGTTGCCGCGGATATCCACCACGTCCAGGTCGGGGCGGGCGGCACGCAGCTGGGCTGCCCGGCGCGGGGAGCCGGTGCCGACCTTGGCGCCAGCCGGCAGCCCGGCCAGGGTCAGCCCGTCCCGGGCGCAGAGGGCGTCGCGGACGTCGACGCGGGCGGGAATGGCGGCGATCTGCAGCCCGTCGGCCACGCCGGTGGGCAGGTCCTTCAGCGAATGCACGGCCACGTCGCAGCGGTCATCCAGCAGGGCCTCGCGCAGCGCGGCGGTGAAGACTCCGGTTCCGCCGATCTGGGCCAGCGGCCCCCGCAGCACGTCGCCCTCGGTCTTGATCCGGACCAGTTCATACTCCAAGGCCCCGCCGGCGGCCAGCGCCTCGGCCACGGTGGTGGTCTGGGTGACCGCCAGGGCGCTGCCGCGGGTGCCGATGCGGACTGTGACGGTCATGGCTGCGGCACCCCCACGGTCGAATCCATGCCGGCCACCGTCGGTTTCTCGCCGCGGCGGTTGGCGCAGCAGCCGGGCATGCACACGTCCATCCAGGGTCCCAGGCCGGTCAGCGCCGGGCGGTCCGCGCGGTGCTGTTCCACCGTCCGCTCACAGACCAGGTCCACGAGGCCCTCGACGAACTTCCGGTGCACGCCCGGGGTGGGCACGCGGGCGGCGGCCAGCCCGAGGCCGCGGCAGGTCTCCAGTGCCTCCGTGTCCAGGTCCCACATCACCTCCATGTGGTCGCTGACAAAGCCCAGCGGCACGATGACCACGCCCTTCACCCCCTGCGCGGGCAGCTCTTCGAGCGCGTCGTTGATGTCCGGCTCCAGCCACGGCACATGCGGCGCGCCGGAGCGGGACTGGTAGACGAGGGACCATTCGACGCCGGCTGCTCCCGGCACGCGGTCCAGGACGGCCCGGGCGGTGGCCAGGTGCTGCGCCACGTAGGCGCTGCCGCCCTCGTAGTCCACCCCGCGGGGCCCGGCGTTTTCGGCGTCCCCGAGGGGAATGGAGTGGGTCGCGAACATCACGTGGACCGGCGCGTCCGCGGCGCCCTGCGCGGACAAGTCGGCGCGTACCCGGTCCAGGCCCTCGGCCAGGCCCTCGGCGAACGGTTCCACGAAGCCCGGGTGGTCGAAGTACTGGCGCACCTTGTCCACTTCCAGCTTGCCGGCGAGCCCGGTCTCGACCAGGGCCATGCCGAAGTCCTCGCGGTACTGGCGGCAGCTTGAGTAGCCGGCGTAGGCGCTGGTGGTCACGGCCAACACGCGGCGGTGGCCGGCGTCGTACGCTTCCTTGAAAACATCGGTGATGTAAGGATCCCAGTTTCGGTTTCCCCAGAGCACCGGCAGCTCGATCCCGCGGCGGGCCAGCTCGGCCTCGAGCGCCGCCTTCAGTGCCCGGTTCTGCGCGTTGATGGGGCTGACGCCGCCGTTGGCGCGGTAGTGCGTGGCGACTTCTTCCAGCCGTTCATCGGGGATCCCGCGGCCGCTGGTGACGTTGCGGAGGAAGGGGATGACATCGTCCTGGCCCTCGGGGCCGCCGAAGGAGGCCAGCAGCAGGGCGTCGTACTTCTTCGGCTGCATGGTCCCGTCGGCGGCGACGCCGGCACGCGGGTCAAAGGACGGTTCGGCGGACTGGTTCACCGCAGCACCTCGGCGATTTCGGCGGTGCTGATGCGCTTGCCGGTGTAGAACGGGATCTCTTCGCGCACGTGGTTGCGCGCGTCGGTGTAGCGCAGGTGGCGCATCAGGTCCACCAGGTCGATCAGTTCGGGGGCTTCCAGGGCCAGGATCCATTCCCAGTCCCCCAGCGCGAACGAGGCGACCGTGTTGGACAGCACCTGCGGGAAGTCGCGGCCGAGCAGTCCGTGGTCGCGCAGCATCTTGCCGCGCTCCTCGGCCGGCAGCAGGTACCACTCGTAGGAGCGCACGAAGGGGTAGACGCAGAGCCAGGCCTCCGGGTCCTTGCCCAGGGAGAAGGCCGGGGCGTGGTTCTTGCTGAATTCGGCATCGCGGTGGACGCCCATCGCGGACCAGACCATTTCGGCGGGGGCGAACAGCGGGGTCCTGCGGATGTCGCGGACCGCCGCCTGGAGTTCGTCCGGCTGCGGTCCGTGCAGCCAGATCATCACGTCGGCATCCTCGCGCATGGCGGAAACGTCGTACGCGCCGCGCAGGGTGACGTTGCGGCCGGCGAGTTCGGCAACCGTCTCATCGAACGCCGTGGCGGCGGACGAATCCACCGGTGCGCCGGTGCGCTTAAAGACCGTCCAGAGGGTGTAGAACAGTTCCTCGTCGGTGCCGCCGGCGGCGGGGATTGCTGACTCTGACCTTGCCGATTCGCTCATGCTTACCAGTCTGCCTTCTGCATCGTAATTAATCGAAAACCACTTCTACATATTGTAGAAGATCAGTGCGCCGCCGGCTGCAGCCGTGCGGCGAGATCGCGTGCGCGGCGCCGCGCGTCCCCCACCACGGCTACCAGCCCGGTCCCTGCCAGCCATGCCCCGGTGCTGCCCAGCCCGGGATGCGCAACCAGTTCGCGGCGCACCGCTGCCACCCGCTCGCGGTGCCCCACGGTGGCGGACGGAAGCGCGTTGGTCCAGCGCACCACCTTCGAGCCCACCACGTCGTCGTCGCCCACGGCCACCCCCAGCAGGAAGCTGGCATCGGCCAGCGCCTGGCGGTAGAGCCTGTCGTCGGCCCAGCCGGTGAAGTCCTCGGCGCCCCGCTGCCCCACCGCGCGCCCGTAGGACAGCCGCAGCACGTGGCTTCCCGGGCCGGCTTCATCCGCCAGCCACGGCCATTTGGCGGTGGCATGGGTGAGTGCCTTGGCCTTGACGTTGCGCACCGACGGCGCCACCAGCATGCCGGTGCCCCGCGGCATGGCGTCGAGGTCGGGCAGGTCCACCACCAGGGTCACCAGCGAGACGGCGGGTCCGGTTTCGGGTTCCAGTCCGGCCAGCCCGGGGACGGCGCCGGAGAGCAGCCGGACGGCGGCAGCGCCATCGGCCGCCAGCATCACGGCGTCCGCGCGGAACGTCCCGGCCGCCGACTCGACCTGCCACCCGCCGCCGTGCCGGGTGACGGCTGTGGCTTCCGCCCCGGTGTGCAGGGCCACGTGACGGGCTTTCAGGTCGGCCAGCAGGGCCTCGGTCAGCCGCCCCATGCCGCCGGCGATGCCGGCCACGTTGGAACCGGCCGGGGCGGCCTTCCGGATGGCGCCCACCGCGGCGGCCAGGGACCCGTGGGCGGCCACCGAGGCGCGCAGGCCCGGCATCACCGAGTCCACGTCCAGCACATCCGGATCCGCCGAGTACACCCCGCCTGCCACCGGCGCGACCAGTTTCTGCAGCACGGCATCACCCATCCGGGCGCGCACCAGCTGGCCCAGGCTGAGCTGCTCGCGGCGCAGCAGCGAACCCAGCGGCATGACCTTGTCGCCCGAGGCGCGCAACGCCGCCCGGCGGCCGATGGCGCGCACCACGTCCGGGTCGGAAGGGTCTGCCGGGATGCCGAGCACGCCCGTCTTCGGGAGCCGTTGCGCACCGTCCGGCAGCTGGATCCAGGCGCCGGCCGGGTTCGGCTGGACAATGTCGTTGCCCAGGCCCAATTCGCCGATCAGGTCCGGGACCACACTGGAGCGCGTCGCGAAAGATTCGGCGCCGGCGTCGAGCATCAGCCCGCCCACCTCGTGCCGGACCACGCAGCCGCCGAACAAGGGACCGCGCTCCAGGACCGTCACCTCGACGCCGGCCAGCGCCAGCTCGCGCGCAGCGACCAGGCCGCCGATCCCGCCGCCGACGACGACGGCGGTGCCCGGCTTGGGCTTGCGCCCGCCCTGCCGTTCAGGACGGCGGGCGGGCTGCGGATGCGGGTGCTGCATGGCTACGGGGCCACGGAATGAATCAGCTTGACCACCCGGGTCAGGACCTCCGGGTCCGTCTCCGGCGGCACGCCGTGGCCCAGGTTGACCACGTGGCCCGGGGCGCTGCTGCCAGCGGCCAGCACGTCGCGCACATGGGCCTCCAGCACCTCCCACGGCGCCGACAACAGCGCCGGATCGATGTTGCCCTGCAGCGGCGTGCGTCCGCCCAGCCGGCGGTTCGCCTCGTCCAGCGGCAGCCGGTAGTCGACGCCGATCACGTCCGCCCCGACGTCGCGCATGGCCACGAGCAGTTCGGACGTGCCGGTGCCGAAGTGGACCAGCGGCGCGCCCAGGTGGCGGACGTGGTCCAGGGCGCGCGACGACGCCGGTGCCACGCGGCGGCGGTAGTCAGCCAGGGACAGCGAACCCGCCCAGGAATCGAACAGCTGTCCCGCACTGGCGCCCGCTTCCAGCTGCGCCCGCAGGAACTTGCCCGAAGCGTCCGCGGCCCAGCCGGCCAAGGCATCCCAGGTCTCCGGGTCGGCATGCATCATGGTGCGCGGCCCCAGGTGGTCGCGCGACGGCCGGCCCTCCACCATGTACGCGGCGAGCGTGAACGGGGCGCCGGCGAAGCCGATCAGCGGCTTGGCACCGAGCTCGGCCACCGTCAGCCGGACCGCCTCGCGGATGGGCTCCAGCGATTCGTCGGTGAGTTCCGGCAGGGCGGCGACGTCGGCGGCGGTGCGGACGGGTGCGCCCAGGACCGGGCCGACGCCGGGGACGATGTCAACATCGACCCCGGCCAGCTTCAACGGGATAACGATGTCGGAGAAGAAGATGCCGGCGTCCACATCGTGGCGGCGCACCGGCTGCAGGGTGATTTCCGCCGCCAGTTCCGGTTTCAGGCAGGCATCCAGCATCGCGATGCCCTGCCGCGCTTCCTTGTATTCGGGCAATGAGCGCCCGGCCTGCCGCATGAACCAGACAGGACGGCGGCCCGGCTTCCCTCCGCGGTAGGCGGTGATCAGGTCCGAGTCGGCGGTACGCCCATCCACCAGGGGATGGGAAGCATTGAGTGTCATGACATAGATTCTGGTCCAGCGGCCCTGCTTCTGGCCAACCGCGGGCGGCGCCGGGAGCGCGGGATGGCGGCGGCCACCGGCCCGAGTGGCCAATATCACCGGCGCCGGCGGCGCCCGGAACCAGGTTAACGCCGGGTTAATGGGCCAAGCTTGGAGGAGCCGACGCTGGCTTCCCGCTAAGATAGAGGCGCTGTGGTCTTACTTTCACTTGTTGCAACCCATTCCAAGGTCGATCTGGAAACGGTGGCCCGCCTGAGTGCCGGCACCTCCCGGATCGATACCGACGTGCTCGCAGACGGGTCCCCGGTCACCGGCGCCGTGGTCCTGGCTACCTGCAACCGGGTGGAAGTTTACTGCGAGACCGAGAGCGAGTCCGACCTGGAGGCCGCCCGCGCCGCGCTCATTGAACAGATCAGCCGCTGCTCGGGGCTGGACGACGCGCTGGTCGCCCGCTCCTTCGACGTGAACACCGGCGAGGACGTTGCGCGGCACCTGTTCGCGGTCGGGGCCGGCCTGGATTCGGCCGTGGTCGGCGAACGCGAGGTGGCCGGCCAGGTGCGTCGGGCCCTGATCGAGGCGCAGGAAAAAGGCACCGCGAGCGGGGGGCTGGTCCGGCTCTTCCAGACCGCTTCCCGGACGGCCAAGGACGTCGGGACGCAGACGGCACTCGGCGGCCGCGGGCTTTCGATCGTGTCGGTCGCGCTCGACCTCGCCACGGATCTGGCCGTCGAGAAGGACTGGTCGGGCAAGCAGGTTGTACTCTTCGGGACCGGCGCCTACGCCGGGGCCACCATGGCGCTGCTGCGCGAACGCGGCTGCACCCATATCAGCGTCTACTCGGCTTCCGGCCGCGCCGCGGCGTTCACCGAAACCCGCGGCGGCGTCCCGCTGACCCACGCGGCGCTGGACAGCGCGATGGCTTCCGCCGACGTCGTCATTGGCTGCAGCGGCAGCGACAACCAGGTCAGTGCCGAGCGCGTGGCCGGGGTGCGCACCGGCGTCGACAAGCCGCTGACGATCATCGACCTCGCGCTGAGCCACGACTTTGATCCCGCCGTGGGGGCGCTCGAGGGCGTGGAGCTGATCACGCTGGAGTCCGTGCGGATGGCAGCGCCCGAGGAGCAGGCCGAATCCGTGCAGCAGGCGGCCGAGATCGTCGCCAACGCGGCGCGCAGCTTCGAGGCCAGCCGGCAGGCGCGCAGCGTGGACTCCGCCATCGTGGCGCTTCGCAAGCACACCATGCAGGTACTGGAGAACGAGCTCGAGAAAGTGCGCTCGCAGCACGGCTGCACCGGCCCAGCCCAGGAAGTCGAGTTCGCCATGCGCCGCATGGTCAAGCAGTTGCTGCACCTGCCCACCGTGCGGGCGCGGGAACTGGCCGCCAACGGCGAGCAGGAGCGTTACATTGCCGCCCTGGAAGCGCTGTACGGCATCACGGTCGAAGACCCCGCCCTGCCCCGGGCCGCGGATGCGGCGTCCTGCCCGGTCGCGCACGGCGACGAGGCCGCCACTGCCTGAGGCGGCCGCGGCGCCTGCAGCCGGTCGCGGCCGGCGCCAGGGTGACCCTTAGTACACCGGCTTTGAGGGCTCCACGTCCCTGACCCACGCCAGGATTCCGCCGTCGAGGTGGGATACCCGGGTGTAGCCCCGCGCCAGCAGGCTCTGCAGGACTTCGGCCGAGCGCGCGCCCGATTTGCAGTGGAAAACCAGGTCCGTGTCCCGGGGCAGGTCCTCCAGGGCCTCGCCGGACAGGATGCGTCCCTTCGGAACCAGGACGGCGCCGGGAATGTTCACCACTTCGTATTCGCCCGGTTCGCGGACGTCGATCAGCTCGAAGTCGCCCCTGCCGGCATCGCGGTCGGCCAGCATCCGGGACAGGGTGCGGGCGTCCACCGCGTGGTCGGCGTCGACCCGGCGCGGCGGCGCGACCCCGCAGAACGACTCGTAGTCGGCCAGCCCGGTGATTGGCTCGGCGTCGGGATCCTTGCGTACCTTCAGCTCCCGCCAGCTCATCTGGAGGGCATTGAAGACCAGGACGCGGCCCAACAGCGTCTGCCCGATGCCGGTGATCAGCTTGATCGCCTCGTTGACCATCACGGAGCCGATCTGTGCGCACAGGACGCCGAGCACGCCGCCCTCGGCGCAGGACGGCACCGAACCGGGCGGCGGCGCCTCCGGATAGAGGTCGCGGTAGTTCGGCCCGTGGGCGTCCCAAAAGACACTGACCTGCCCGTCGAACCGCAGGATGGATCCCCACACGTAGGGTTTGCCCAGCAGCGCGGCGGCGTCGTTGACCAGATACCGGGTGGCGAAGTTGTCGGTGCCGTCCAGGATGACGTCGTAGCCGGCGAAAATTTCCAGGACGTTGCCGGTGTCCAGCCGGACCTCGTGCAGCACCACATCCACGCCGGGGTTCAGCGCCAGGATGCTGTCCCGTGCCGAGGCCGCCTTGCTGCGCCCCAGGTCCGCCACGCCATGGATGACCTGGCGCTGCAGGTTGCTCGCTTCCACCGCGTCGTCGTCCACGATCCCGATCCGGCCCACCCCCGCAGCGGCCAGGTACAGCATGGCCGGCGATCCGAGGCCGCCGGCGCCGATCACCAGCACCCTGGCGTTCTTCAGCCTCAGCTGGCCGGCCATGCCGACTTCGGGGATGATCAGGTGCCGCGAATACCGCTCGGTCTCGGCCTTGCTGAGGGACACTGCCGGTTCCACGAGCGGCGGCAGCTGCCGGGTCTCCAAGGTGCTCATTCTTCCAATCTACGCCCCAGCCGGTTGCTGGTGCGTAGACTGGTCGGGACTGACACTTACTGCACCGTGGCGCTGTAAGTTTTCCTGACCGCAGCGCCGGAAGAGGCCGTGTACTACCGTGACGACAGAACCCCGCTCAGCCGCCAAGCCCACCCGACTGCCGCGGGAGGAACGACGGCGCCAGCTGCTGCAGGCGGCACACGAGGTCTTCGTGGTCAATGGCTACCATGCGGCGGCGATGGACGAGATCGCCGACGCAGCGAACGTGAGCAAGCCGGTGCTCTACCAGCACTTCCCCGGCAAGCGGGAGCTCTATCTGGCCCTGCTGGACCACCACCTGGAATCGCTGAACGCGATGCTGATGGCTGCGCTGAACTCGACGACGGACAACAAACTTCGCGTGCACGCCACCATCCGGGCCTACTACCAGTTCATCGCCCAGGACAGCCAGGCGCACCGGCTGGTCTTCGAATCCGACCTGAACAACGACCCCGACGTGAGCGGCCGCTTGGAGGACTTCAACGCGCGGCTGGCCAGCGCCATCGCCGGTGTCATCGCCGAGGACACCAAGCTGTCGGCGGTCGAGGCCACACTGCTGGGCCGGGCCCTGGCCGGCATGGCGCAGATCAGTGCCCGGCACTGGCTGCGCTCGGGCGGGGAACTGGACCAGGACGCCGCGAGCGAACTGATCTACCGTTTAGCTTGGCGCGGAATTTCACGCTTCCCGAAGGAACCCTAGGATAGATTCGCCAGTAGGGAACCCACCCGGCTTACAGCATTACCAGGAGGCATCAGCGTGGAAGTGAAGATCGGCATGCAGAACGTCGGCCGTGAAATCGTGCTCGATTCGTCGCAGTCGCCGGACGAGGTGGCCGAGATCGCGAGCCGTGCCATGAACGGCGGCGCCGAGCTGCGCCTGACCGACGCCAAGGGACGCCTGGTCATCATCCCGTCCAATGTCCTGGCCTACGTCGAGATCGGCGCCGAGGGGCCGCGCCCCGTCGGATTCGGCGCTCTCTAACCACCCATGGTCGCACTGGTCCTGCTGGTGCTCGTCGCCGCCGCCGTCGGCTTCACCGCCTGGGCGGTGGACCGGCGGCGCCACGCCTACGGGGTGCTGCTGCTGCCCGGGATCGCGGTGGCGGCGGCGGTGCTGCTCTGGTTCGTCCTCATGGCCGCCGGCCTCGGCTCCGAACCGGGCGTGCACTTCCTGTCCTGGCTGCTGCCGATGGCCGTTTCCGTTCCGGCCGCGTGGGCCGGTGCCTGGTGGATCGGACGCCGCCGCGTGCAGCGGGATACCGAACGGCTGACCGCCCTGCTGGGCTGAACGAAGCCGGCCGGGCAGGAAAGCTAGCCGGGATAGCCGTCCGGGTCCGCGTCCGCGCCAAGCTTCCGCGCCAGCACGCTCACCGCTGCCGCCGCGGACACGTCACGGGTAGTGACTGCCGAATCGGCGTCATGCGACGTGAAGCGCAACAAGACCTTGTTGTACCGCCAGTCCAGGTCCGGGTGGTGCCGCTGCTCCTCGGCCAGGTCGCCCACGGCGGCAATGAAATTCAGGGCCTCGCGCCCATTGTCCAGCTTGAACGCGCTGACCAGCGCTCCGTCCGCGTAGCGCCACTGCGGCAACCCGCGCAGCTGCCGGTCTATTTCCTCACTGTCGAGTACGTCTTTCGCACGTCCCACGATGCCCTCCCGGTTGCGCGGCGGTCTGCCGCGCGGCCCGGCTGCCGCGGCTTGCGGCCGCCTGTGCCGCCAGCCTACCGGTGAAGCCAACCCCGTTGAAGGCCTGCGCTCACGCCGTCAGGCCCAGGTCATTCATTCGGCGCGAATGGTTTTGGGTCAGCCGGGCAAACAACTCTCCGGTGGCCTGTGCCTGCCGGTCGGGATCCTGCCCCCGCATCAGCTCGCTGAGCACGGCGCGCTCAATCCCGATCCGCTGTGCCTGGGTCAAGGCCTCCCCCACCAGCCTGCGCCCCCACAGCGCCAGCCGCGAGGCCAGCCGTGGATCGTCGGCCAGCACCTGCTGCAGCCGGGCCGCGATCATGGAGATCTGCTCGGTGTTTTCCTTGATCCGGGCGACCAGCTTCTGCGTCTCGCTGTCGAGGGCTCCGGCGATGTGCAGGTAGAAGTCCCCCAGCACGCCGTCGGTGACGTAGGCCTTCATCAGGGACTCGTACCAGTCGGCCGGGCGCGTCCGGTCGTGGAAGGCATCGATGGAGGGCTGGAAAGGGGCCATGGCCGTTTCCACGTCCACGCCGAGTTGCTCCAGCTGCGCGGCCACGGCCTCGAAATGTTCAAACTCGGTCACCGCGAGCCGGCCGACTGCGGCCCGGTCATGCAGGGTGGGCGAAAAGCGTGCGTCGGAGGAAAACCGCTCGAAGGCGGACAGCTCGCCGTAGGCCATCACGCCGTACAGATCGATCAGGAATTGCCGGCGGCGGCCGGAATCCTCGCCGGGCGCTGCGGGAACGGTGCTCACGGTGCTCATGAATCCAAGGGTAGCGTCCCATTTCGACGCGGCTGCCGTTAGGCTAACCGTGTGCCGTACCCGCATTTGGACCCGAAGGTCAACGAGTCCCAGCATCTGCTGGCACGGGTGCTGAAAGACCTGCGGACAGAGTTCGACCTGCCGCAGGAGTTCGACGCGGGCGCACTCGCGGAGGCCCGGGCCGCCGTGGCCGCCCATCGGCTGCCGGAGACCGATCTGACCGCACTGGAATTCGTGACCATCGATCCGCCCGCGTCCACCGACTTGGACCAGGCCCTGTACATCGAGTCCACCGACGGCGGTTACACGGTCTGGTACGCGATCGCCGACGTCCCCTCCTTTGTGGAGGCCGGCGGCGAACTGGATGCCGAAACCCGGCGGCGGGGCCAGACCATCTACGCCCCGGACGGACGGATCCCGCTGCATCCCGACGTCATCGGCGAACAGGCCGGGTCGCTGCTGGCGGACCAGCTGCGGTCAGCCTATGTGTGGCGATTCGAGCTCGACGCCGCCGCGCGGGTCACCGCGGCCACCCTGGAACGCGCCAAGGTGCGGAGCCGGGCCAAGCTGAACTACGAGCAGGTGCAGCAGGACATCGATTCGGGCGATGCGGCGCCCACCCTGCTGCTGCTGAAGGAAGTGGGCAGCAAGCGGGTGGAGCTCGAACGCGAGCGCGGCGGGGCGAGCCTGAATGTCCCCGACCAGGAGATTGCCCATGACGGCCGGCACTACTTCATTGTCACCAGGCCGCCGTTGCCGGTGGAGGATTGGAACGCCCAGATATCGCTGATGACCGGGATGGCCGCGGCCGAGATCATGCTGGCAGGCCGGATCGGGATACTGCGCACCATGCCGGGACCGGACGCTGACGCCGAGGCCCAGTACCGCCGGCAGACCGAGGCGTTGGGGTTCCCGTGGCCGCACGAGATGGCCTACGGCGACTATCTGCGCAGCCTGGACACCACCGATCCCAAGCAACTGGCCCTGATGCACGGGGCCACCGCCCTCTTCCGCGGTGCCGGCTACACGCCGTTCGTCGGCGAGCTCCCGCCCGAACGGCAGCAGGCCGCCATTGCCGCACCCTATGCGCACGCCACGGCTCCCCTGCGGCGGCTGGTGGACCGTTTCGTGCTGGTGATCTGCCATGCCCTGTGCGCCGGCGAACCCGTCCCGCAGTGGGCCCAGGACGCGCTGGAGGAATTGCCCAAGCTGATGGCGGCTTCCGACCAGTTGGCGGGGCGGGTGGACCGCGCCGCCCTGGACGCCGTTGAAACGGCGCTGCTGAGCCACCGCGTCGGGGAAGAATTCGACGCCGTCGTGATCACCGGCACCCGGTACCCGGGCAACGGAAACGGAAACGGCGCCGGCGGCCGCAACGGGAGCGGGAACGGGAAGGTCCTGGTGGCCGGCAGGGGCAAAGGCAACGGCGGCCAGGAGCCGTACGGCGTGGTTCAGCTCAGCGACCCGCCGGTCACCGCACGGTGCTCGGGAATCCTGGCGGCAGGGGCCACGGTGCGCGTTCGCTTGACCATGGCGGACATCGGGGAACGGCGCCTGCACTTTGAACTGGCCGACGGTTAAGTGCCCGCACGGTGCGGCGCGGGGGCCGGTTTGCCAACGACCGGTAGACTTAACCGTGTAGTACTGGATGCCCGGTCGTTGATTGAGTGAAGTGAATCCATCAACAGATCCGTCCCTACGCGATCTTTAACCTCCTTGGCTGCCTCGTTGGCCGGCCGGGAAAGCAGTTGTTAGCCCGCGATCGGCTTCCACTGGTTGCGCCACGCTTCCGCCTTGTTCCGCTCCCGCAGCATCTGCGGGACCGTTGAGCACCGCCGGCGTCGGCGCCTGAATGAACGGTATGTAATTGAACACTGAAAATATCCAGGTGGCTGGCGAACAGCTCATCCACGCTGACAACAGCGCCGAAGAACTGGTCGTCGAGGCCGTGCTGGCCTCCGACGAACGCCCCCACGAACTGCCCAAGCAGACCTTCGCCGACTTCAACGTCCGCGCGGACATCGTGCGGTCGCTTTTCGACGCCGGCATTACCCACCCCTTCCCGATCCAGTCCATGACCCTGCCGGTGGCCCTCGGCGGCCACGACATCATCGGCCAGGCCAAGACCGGTACGGGCAAGACCCTGGGCTTCGGCATCCCCGCGCTGCAGCGGGTGGTGGGACCGGACGACGACGGCTTCGACAAGCTTCCGGTGCCCGGTGCGCCGCAGGCCCTGATCGTTGTGCCGACGCGCGAACTGGCCGTGCAGGTCGGCAACGACCTGATGACCGCCTCCAAGCAGCGCAACGCCCGCGTCGCCGTCATCTACGGCGGCCGCGCCTACGAGCCCCAGATCGAGCTGCTGCAGAAGGGCGTCGAGGTCGTGGTCGGCACCCCCGGCCGTCTGATCGACCTGCACCGCCAGAAGCACCTGAGCCTGAAGAACGTCCGCATCGTGGTCCTGGACGAAGCCGACGAGATGCTGGACCTGGGCTTCCTGCCGGACGTCGAGACGCTGCTGGCCGCGACCCCGGCCGTACGCCAGACCATGCTCTTTTCCGCAACCATGCCCGGACCGGTCATCGCCATGGCCCGGCGGTACATGACGCAGCCGACGCACATCCGCGCCGCAGACCCGGACGACGAAGGCATCACCAAGAAGGACATCCGCCAGGTTGTCTACCGCGCACACAACCTGGACAAGGACGAGGTGGTGGCCCGCATCCTGCAGGCCGAGGGCCGCGGCCGGACCATCATCTTCACCAAGACCAAGCGCACGGCCGCCAAGCTGTCCGAGGAGCTGATCGACCGCGGGTTCGCCGCCGGCGCCATCCACGGCGACCTCGGCCAGGGCGCCCGCGAACAGGCGCTGCGCGCGTTCCGCAACAACAAGGTGGACGTGCTGGTCGCGACCGACGTCGCAGCCCGTGGCATCGACGTGGAAGACGTCACCCACGTGATCAACTTCCAGTGCCCCGAAGACGAGAAGGCCTACCTGCACCGGGTGGGCCGGACCGGCCGCGCCGGTAACAAGGGCACCGCCGTCACCTTCGTGGACTGGGACGACGTCCCGCGCTGGGGCCTGATCAACAAGGCCCTCGGCCTGGACGTGCCGGAACCCCAGGAGACCTACTCCTCCTCCCCGCACCTGTTCACCGACCTGAACATTCCCGAAGGCACCAAGGGCAGGCTTCCGCGCAGCCAGCGCAAGCTCGCCGGCATCGACGCCGAGAAGCTCGAAGACCTGGGCGAGACCGGAAAGCACCCTGCCCGCTCCGGCGGCCAGCGACAGGACGGCGGCCGCGGCGGTGCGCGCCGCGGCGGCGCACGCCAGGGCGGCCCGCAGGGCCGGTCCGACTCGGGCAACCCGCGGCAGCGCCGCGGCACCGAGGAGGCAGCCACCGAGAACACGACCGTCGCCTCGGCCGACAAGCCGCGCCGGAAGCGTTCACGCACCCGCCGCCGCAACGGCGAGGTCGTCAACGGGACCGCCCAGCAGGTCACCGACGGCGCCAGCGGGGAATAGTGGCCGGTATCCGGTGGACGCCCGACGGCAGCTCGCTGGTAGTCCGGGCGGACAACGCCGACTTCCTGCCCACGCTGCCCGACGGCGCTTTCACCATGATCTACCTGGACCCGCCGTTCAACACCGGCCGGGCCCAGGTCCGGCAGCAGACCTCCATGGTGCGCAGCGCCGATGGCGAAGGCGACCGCATCGGGTTCAAGGGCAAGTCGTACCAGACGGTCAAGGGCACGCTCGCCAGCTATGACGACGCGTTCGACGACTACTGGTCCTTCCTGGAGCCCCGCCTCTCCGAGGCGTGGCGGCTGCTGGCCGACGACGGCACGCTGTACCTGCACCTGGATTACCGCGAGGTGCACTATGCCAAGGTGCTGCTGGATATGCTCTTCGGCCGCGAGAGCTTCCTGAACGAGATCATCTGGGCCTACGATTACGGCGCCCGTGCGCGCAACCGCTGGCCCGCCAAGCACGACAACATCCTGGTCTACGTGAAGAACCCGAAGGCGTACCACTTCGACAACGCGGAAGTGGACCGCGAGCCGTACATGGCTCCGGGCCTGGTGACCGCGGAGAAGGCCGCCCGCGGCAAGCTCCCGACCGATGTCTGGTGGCACACCATCGTCTCCCCCACCGGCCGGGAGAAGACCGGCTACCCTACCCAGAAGCCCGAAGGGCTGCTGCGCCGGATGGTTGCCGCGAGCAGCCGGCCCGGCGACTGGGTGCTCGACTTCTTTGCCGGCTCCGGGACCCTCGGCGCCGTGGCCGCCGGCATGGACCGGCGGTTCGTCTGCGTGGACCAGAACCCGCAGGCCATCGACGTCATGCGCAAACGGCTGGGCCGCCACGCGGCAGTGGTTGAGGCCGCCGGAGCAGAGGCCGCCGTGGGCGCCGAGGCCACGGTCGGCGCCGGCGAAAGCTAACCGGCGGAAAAGAACGGCGGGGCGCGGACCGGTTCCAGGAACCGGCCCGCGCCCCGCCGTCGTTGTGGTGTCCCGGGGCGGCGGCTAGATGATGCCGCGGCCCTCCCGGCCCGCCTGAGCCCACTTCTTGAAGAAGCCGCGGGCAATGACGTACAGGGTTGCGGCCACAATGACCGGCCAGACGAGGACGTAAAGCGTCACCGGGCGATGCGGCCGGGAAGGTGCGCCGCAGCGCCCGTCCCGGCGGCGAGGATGCGGTCCAGCATGGCCGGGTCGGTGGTGTTTTCGCCCAGCCGGTTCGGCTTGCCCGCGCCGTGGTAATCGCTGGAACCCGTGACTATCAGATCGTGCTTGGCGGCCAGCCGGCGCAGCTGTTCCCTGCCCTCTTCCGGGTTGTCCCGGTGATCGATTTCCACCCCGGCCAGCCCCGCGTCGAGCATCTCGCGGACGACGGCATCGCCGACCACCCGGCCCCTGCTGCTGGCCACAGGATGGGCAAAGACCGGCACTCCCCCCGCCTCGCGCACCAGGGCGACGGCGGTGGCCGGGTCGGGCGCGTAGTGCGACACGTAGTAGCGCGAGTGGGCGGTCAGGATCCGGGCGAAGGCCTCGCTGCGGTCAGACACGACCCCCGCCGCCACCAATGCGTCGGCGATGTGCGGCCGGCCGATGGTCGCCCCGTGCCCGGCCCGGGCCGTGACCTCTGCCCAAGAGATGGGGAAGTCCTCGGCGAGCAGTTCCACCATCCGTTCGGCCCGGGTCCTCCGCGCGTCGCGGGCCTTGTTGATTTCGGCCAGCAGGCCGGGGTGGGCTGGATCGTGGAGATAGGAGAGCACATGAACGCTGATGCCCTCCACGGTCCGGCACGTGACCTCCATGCCGGGCACAAACCCGAGGCCTGCCTCGACGGCGGCGGTTCGTGCCGCTTCCCAGCCGGCAGTGGAGTCATGGTCGGTCAGCGCCACGACGTCAAGACCGGCGGCTGCGGCGGCACGCACCACCTCGGCGGGCGGTTCGGTGCCGTCGGAAACCGTGGAATGCGCGTGCAGGTCGATCATCACAGAACTAATTTACGCCAGGAGCCCCTGCCGGGCGCCGATGTTGGCAGCGCCTTGGGCCGGTGAGACGATGGACCGGTGAGTACTTACCAGAATGAGGACGCCTCACAGCAGCCTGCCGGGGAGCAGCCGCTGGAAGACCGCGTCAACAACCGTTCCCAGCGCCCGGAATCGGATGCCTTCAAGGAGTTCATGGGCAGCCATTGGGCTCCGGCCGGCTCGTCCGCACCGGAGCAGGAAGCCGTCGCACCCTACGCCGCGCGCCGCCGTAGGGCTCTCTCGGAGCACTTCCACGGCGAACGCCTGGTCATTCCGGCCGGCCCGCTGAAGGTCCGCTCCAATGACACCGACTACCGCTTCCGCCCGCATTCGGGCTTCGCCCACCTCACGGGCCTGGGCCTGGACCATGAGCCGGACGCCGTGCTGGTCATGGAACCCACCGAGGCGGGATCTGGAGACGACGGCGGCCACCACCGGGCCACGCTGTACTTCCGCCCCATGTCCGGCCGGGATTCCGCCGAGTTCTACGCCAACGCGCGGTACGGCGAGTTCTGGATCGGTCCCCGGCCCACGCTGGAGGAGCTGAGCCGCCGATTGGGCCTGCCCACCGCCGACCTGGGCGAACTCGAGGTCGCCATCACCAAGGATGCCGGCGTCGTCCATGTGGGCGGCATGCGCATCCGGCTGCTGCGTGAGGTCGACCTGAACGTGGACGCCCTCGTGGACACCTCCCGGATCAACACCGGCGTGGACCTGGAGGAATCAGACCGGCTCGACGGCAAGCTCTCCGAAGCGCTGTCCGAACTGCGCCTGCTCAAGGACGAGTGGGAAGTCCAGGAGATGAAGAAGGCCGTGGAGGCCACGGTGAACGGCTTTCACGAGGTGGTCAAGGTGCTGCCTCGCGCGCTGACGCACGAGCGGGGCGAACGCGTGGTGGAGGGCGCGTTTTTTGCCCGGGCACGCGAAGAAGGCAACGACCTGGGCTACGACACCATCGCCGCCAGCGGCAACAACGCAACCATCCTGCACTGGATCCGCAACAACGGGCAGGTGAAGGCCGGAGACCTGCTGCTGCTGGACGCAGGCGTGGAAGCCGACTCCCTGTACACCGCGGACGTAACCCGCACGCTGCCGGTCAACGGCACGTTCACCGAGGTCCAGCGCAGGATCTACCAGGCGGTACTCGATGCCGCCGACGCCGGTTTTGCCGCCGCGCAGCCGGGCGTGAAGTTCCGTGACGTGCACACCGCCGCCGTGACCGTGCTCGCCGAGCGGCTGGACGAGTGGGGCCTGTTGCCGGTTCCCCTGGCCGAGGCGCTCTCCCCCGAGGGCCAGCACCACCGGCGCTGGATGCCGCACGGCACCAGCCATCACCTTGGCCTGGACGTCCATGACTGTGCGCAGGCGAAGCGCGAGCTGTACCTGGACGGCGTGCTCACCCCGGGCATGGTGTTCACGATCGAGCCCGGACTCTATTTCAAGGACGAAGACCTGTCCGTTCCGGCCGAATACCGCGGCATCGGGGTGCGGATCGAGGACGACATCCTGATGACCGCCGACGGCCCCGTGAACCTGTCGGCGGCCCTGCCGCGCAAGCCCGAGGACGTGGAGTCCTGGATGGCCGGCATCTACGGCACGTCAGGGGAATAGCGCCCCCGGCAGCCGTGGCCGGAGCAACGCCAGGGAAGGGATCCGCCGTCTGCGACGGCGGATCCCTTCCCGTTTATGGTGCGTGCATGGTGCGGGGCCTCGCACGGTGCCCGTTCGTCGTGCGGGCGGTTCATCCTGCGGGGCGCCGGTGGCGTGCGGCTAGGTGCCGGGCCGGTCGTTGTCGTTGAAGGAGTCCGGGTTCCCCTCGCCGGCCCGAGGGCCGGCCGGCTGGCTCCCGCCGGTCGGCGTGCCGCCGTCGGGCTCGGAGACGCCGGCCTGCGGGCCGGCGCCGTTCTGGGGCCCGTCGGCCTGCTGGCTGGAGCCGTTCTGGGGCTCGCCGGCCTGCTGGGGCTGGGCGGGCTCCGGAGTAACGCGGATTCCGTACTGCGGGCGGCCGTCGGGCAGGTCCGGAAAGCGCCCGCGCACGGGCTGGCCCGGCACCCCGGGCTGGACCGCGTCGGGCGGGCCGGGCTGGGGCTGCTGTCCTTGGACGCCGCCCTGGCGGTACGGGTCCTCGCCCCACTGGGCCGGTCGCTCCGGGGCCTGCGGCTGCTGGCCCGCAGGAGGCTGCGGGCCATAGCCGGCAGGCGGCTGCGGCCCGACGGGCGACTGCCCGTGGTTTGCCGGGCGGCCGGGAACCGCGGTCCCGGCCATCGGCAGCTGCGCGGCCAACCGCCGGGCCTCGTGTGCCACCTCGGTGGAGACCACCACGTCATAGCTGGTGGCGATCACCTGGTTGGTGGAGGTGAAGTCCCGCTTGCCGCGCTGCAGTGCGTAGGAAATGATGCCGAAGAGCATCCAGAAGGCCGCGCCCATGGCCATCGACGAGATCAGCAGCACAAAGGTTTCGCCGCCACCGAAGAGCATCAGCAGCAAGCCGACGAACAGGCCGAACCAGGCGCCGGTGGCCGCGCCGGAGAGGGCAACCCGGGGATAGCTGAGCTTGCCGGTCACCCGCTCGACGGTCTTCAGGTCGTTGCCGACGATGGTCACGTGCTGGACGGGGAATTCCTCGTCCGCGAGGTAGTCCACCACTTTCTGGGCATCCAGATACGAGCGGTAGTTTCCGATCAACTCGCCCTGCGGAAGGGTACGGCTGGGGTCCCGGGAATCTGTACGGCCAAGCATCGACATACCCCCATTGTCGCTGATATACGCAACCGGTGGTTTGGGTATCGCTTCAGGTGAACGTGGGAACCGCCGCGCTGCCTTAGCCTCCGCCAGTGCGGCGGCCGGGAGCAAGGCAAAGCCGGCCCGCCAAATCCCGGATTTCCGGGCCCAGCACGTAGCCTAAAGGGGTGAGCACAAAAACCAACCGCGTCTTCGTAGCCCGGCTGCTCGGCCTGGACGTCTTCGACCCGCTCGGAGACCGCCTGGGCCGGCTGCGCGACGTCGTCGTCCTCGACTACGGCCCCGCCAAGCCGCCCCTGGTGGTCGGCCTGGTGGTCGAGGTCCCCGGCAAGAAACGCGTGTTCGTCCCCATGACCCGGATCACCTCGATCACCGCCGGGCAGGTCATCTGCACCGGGCTGGTCAACCTGCGCCGGTTCGAGCAGCGCGGCGCCGAGACCCTGGTGGTCGCCGAGATGTTCGACCGCCGCGTCACGCTCGCCGACGGCAGCGGCGACGCCACCATCCTGGACATCGGCATGGAACAGTCCCGCGACGGCGACTGGTATGTGTCCCAGCTCTTCGTCCGGCGCGGCCATTCGACGTCGCCGCTGCGCAGCCTGCGCCGCAACGAAACACTGATCGTGGACTGGCACGAGGCCTACCAGGGCGCCAGGCACGAACCGCAGGCGGCCACTACTTTCGTGGCCAGCCACGAGGACCTCAAGCCCGCCGACTTCGCCGAGGCACTGCACGAGATGACCCAGAAGCGCCGGCTGGAAGTCGCGAGCGAGCTGCAGGACGACCGTCTGGCGGATGTGCTCCAGGAGCTGCCGGACGACGACCAGGTGCAGATCCTCACGTCGCTGGATGCCGAACGCGCCGCCGTCGTGCTGGAGGAGATGGATCCCGACGACGCCGCCGACCTGCTGGCCGAGCTGCCCGAGGAGCAGAAGGAAGAACTGCTGCAGCTGATGGAGCCGGAAGAAGCAAAGGACGTCCGCCGCCTGCTGGAGTATGAGGAAAACACCGCCGGTTCCATGATGACCCCGGTGCCGGTGATCCTGCCCCCGGAAGCCACGGTCGCCGAGGCCCTGGCGCATGTGCGCCGCGAAGAGCTCACGCCGGCCTTGGCGTCGGCCATCTTCGTCTGCCGGCCGCCGCTGGAGACCCCCACCGGGAAATACCTGGGCGTGGTCCACATCCAGCAGCTGCTGCGCTACCCGCCGCCGGAGGCGCTGGGCAACATCGTGGATACCGATCTGGAGCCGGTGCTGGACCAGGCCGATGTCAGCGACGTGGCCCGCACCCTGGCAACCTACAATCTGAATGCCCTGGCAGTGGTCAACAGCTCCGGCCGGCTGGTCGGAGCCGTGACCGTTGACGACGTGCTGGACCATTTGCTGCCCGACGACTGGCGGGCGCAGGACGACTCCCCCGTAAGCGGAGGTGGACGCTTTGGCTGAAAAGGCAGACCGGAAAATCAAGGTCGCGGGACTGGACACCCCGCGGGAGACCCGTACGCGCCTGCTGGTCCGGTTGCGGCCGAACCCCGATTATTTCGGCAAGGCCACGGAGTCCTTCGCCCGTTTCATGGGCACCCCGCAGTTCCTGATGTGGATGTCGGTCTTCTGTGCGCTCTGGCTGGCCTGGAACACGTTCGGACCCGCACACCTGCGCTTCGACAGCGCCGCGCTGGGCTTCACCGCGTTGACCCTGATGCTCTCGCTGCAGGCCTCCTACGCCGCTCCGCTGCTGCTGTTGGCGCAGAACCGCCAGGACGACCGGGACAAGGTCTCGCTGCAGCAGGACCGCCAGCGGGCCGAACGCAATCTGGCGGACACCGAGTACCTGACCCGCGAACTGGCCGCGCTGCGGATCGCCATCCGCGAAGTGGCCACGCGTGACTTCGTCCGGAGCGAGCTGCGCTCGGTGCTGGAAGAACTGTTGGACGACGAGTCCGCGGACGAACGCCGCCGCGGCCGGCGCCGTTCCTCCGATGCCACCACCTCGCTGCCCAAGCTGCCGCCCGTCCAACACGGCGGCCAGGAGAACTGATGCATGACTGATCCACACCCGTCGCAACACCCGGACCCGGCCTCCGTACGGCGCGCACTGGGAACCGTGATCGATCCGGAGCTGCGCCGGCCCCTCGCGGAGCTGGGCATGCTCAAGGACGTCCGGATTGACGACGCCGGACGGGTCACCGTCGGCGTGCTGCTCACCATCTCGGGCTGCCCGCTGCGCGGCACCATCACCGCCGACATCGAGCACGCCCTGGCTGCCGTCCCGGGCGTTTCCGGGGTGGCGGTGGAGCTGGACGTGATGACGCCGCAGCAGCGCGACGCGCTCAAGGAGCAGCTGCGCGGTGCCGGCCGCGGCAATCCGTTCGCCGATCCGTCCTCGCTCACCCGCATCTATGCCGTGGCGAGCGGCAAGGGCGGGGTGGGCAAGTCGAGCGTCACCGTCAACCTCGCGTGCGCCATGGCCGCCCAGGGTTTGCGCGTGGGCATCATCGACGCCGATGTCTACGGTTTCTCGGTTCCCGGGCTGCTGGGCATCACGCAGGCTCCCACCCGGGTGGACGAGATGATCCTGCCGCCGGTGGCCTACGGCGTGAAGGTCATCTCGATCGGCATGTTCGTCTCAGGCAACCAGCCGGTGGCCTGGCGCGGTCCCATGCTGCACCGGGCCCTGGAGCAGTTCCTCACCGACGTCTATTTCGGCGACCTGGATGCACTGTTCCTGGACCTGCCTCCGGGCACCGGGGACGTGGCGATCTCGGTGGCGCAGCTGCTCCCGTCCTCGCAGATCCTGGTGGTGACCACCCCGCAGGGCGCCGCGGCGGAGGTGGCGGAACGCGCCGGCGCCATCGCCGCGCAGACCGGGCAGCAGGTGGCGGGAGTCATCGAGAACATGTCCTGGCTGGCGCTGCCGGACGGATCCAGGATGGAAGTCTTCGGCTCCGGCGGCGGAACTGCCGTCGCCGGGCGTCTCTCCGCCGTGCTGGAGAAGCCGGTACCGCTGCTGGGAAGCATCCCGCTGGAGCCACGGCTGCGCGCCGGCGGCGACGCCGGCCGACCGATCGTCCTGGACGAGGCGGACGCCTCCGTGGCCGGCAGCTCCGCGGCCGAACTGCGGCGGATTGCGGCCGACTTGGCGGCGCGTCCGCGTGGCCTGGCCGGACGCACGCTGGGCGTCACCCCCCGCTAGGGCCTCAGCCGGGAAACGCCCGTGCGCAACGGCGCGCCGGTGGCTAATGCGCCCCGGAGGTCAGGTCGCCTCGGTATCGAACGGCGCTGCCTCACCCGGGGCCAGCTGCGCGCGCGACGCGGCCGCCGCCCGCGCCGGCGCCCGCGAACCGGTTGACACGGCCGTGCCTGCCGCGGTCGCGGCTGCTGCCGCGACAGCCGGCGCCGCCGGCGCAGGACGCGGCGCCTCGTCGTCGTCCAACAGGGCTTCCTTGATGATGCGCCGAGGGTCGTATTGCCGCGGATCAAGCTTGCGCCAGTCCATGTCGACGATGTCGTCGCCGACTTCTTCGCGCAGCTGTTCCTTGGCACCGGCGGCCATGGTCTTCAGCTGTTTGACGAACCTGGCCAGCTGCGCGGCGTATTCGGGCAACCGCTCAGGTCCGAGGATCACCACGGCAAGAATTGCCAGGATGATCAGTTCTGAGCCGTTGATTCCAAACACGATTGAAGGTTACCCGTTCGCCGGGCCGGTCAGCCACTTGGCGGGCTGACCATCATGCCCAGTCCGCGGACGATCCGGCTGAACGGATCGTCGGCAGGGGACGGCATCGGCAGCTTCAGGCGGGAGTTCTCCGACAGCACCACGTGGCTGACCGTCTCCGGCATCTCGGCCAGCGGGAGGTCGGACCACAACGTGTACGTCACCTCGTCGGAGTGGAGCACCACGGTCCAGTCCTCGCCGCCGCGCACCCACACCGCGCGGTCCAGCCCGGCCACTTCCCGGAAGCCGTCCTTGGTCACGGGATGGCCCGTGGCCGCATTCACCGGCGGCGCGGGGTCCGCCACCCGGGCCGTTCCGCCGGCGCTGCCGTCTCCGCGCCGTTGCTCGGTGACCGTCACCCGGTGGCTGCCGTCGCCGAGCTCGAGCCTGACGGCAGGCTGCCCGTCCACGACGGTCTGTTCCGCGCTCTGCAGGCGGTAGCCGAGCCCGGGCAGCAGCGGGCAGGTCCAGCCGCCGCGCCGCAGCTCCTCGAGTGCCGCGCCGTCCAGGGCGATCGGACGGGCGGTGCCTGCATCGGCGGCCACCGGCACCCAGGCCGTCCCGGTGGCAAGGCCGCGGCCGGCGTCCGCCGGCCCGGTCTCGCCGCCCAGGACGAAGGCCGCGGACAGCGTCAGCACGGCGCAGCCGGCCAGGACCCCGCCGGCAACCGCCAGCGCGCGCCTGGCCGGCCTGCGCGCGGGCAACGCCTCCGCCGCGGCACCGGCGGCGGCGTCAGGAAGGGCGGCGGCGGGAGGGAGGGCGGCGGGCGGGAGGCCGCCGGCGGCACCGGCGGGCGCGGGGGTGCGCCCGCCCGCGGGTACGCCGGGGTTCCGGTCTTCCGCGGTGCCGGAAGTTTCGAGGCCGAGCGGGGGCCCGGCCGGTCCGGCGGCCCCGGGCCGGCTGCAGCGCAGCAACCGCGCGGTCAGGTTGTCGTCAGGGGGCGGCACGTCCAGCGAGCGCAGGCGGTCCTGGATCTGGCGGAATTCGTCGACGCTCTTGCGGCACCGCCGGCAGCGTTGAAGATGGCGTTCAAGGGCCGGGCGGCGATCATCGGAGAGTTCGCCGTCCAGGTACTCCGCCAGCTCTCTTTCCGGGTGGAGCATTGCAGCGATCAGTGGGCTCCGGCGATGCGCGGCAGTTTCAGGCGCGGGCGTTCGGCAGGATCCCGGTGCGCCAGCTTTTCCCGAAGCATGGTCCGGCCACGGTGGATCCGCGAGCGGACGGTGCCAAGCTTGACGCCAAGGGCCGCGGAGACCTCGTCATAGGACAGCCCCTCCAGGTCGCAGAGCACCACCGCGGCGCGGAAGTCCGGCGGCAGCTCTTCCAGCGCGGCCTGGACATCGATGTCCAGGTTGTTGAATTCGAAGCTGCGCTCGGGGCCGGGATCCTTGCCGGGCAGCCGGGCTTCGGCTTCGTCGCTCAGTCCATCGAACCGAATCCGGCTCTTGCGCCGGGCCTGGTCCAGGAAGAGGTTGGTGGTGATCCGGTGGAGCCAGCCGTCCAGCGTGCCGGGCTTGAAGTTGTCCAGTGACCGGAAGACGCGGACAAAGACTTCCTGGGTGAGGTCTTCGGCGTCGTACCGGTTTCCCGTGAGCCTGAAGGCCAAGCGGTAGACCTTGGCGGAGTGGTTGCTCACCACTTCTTCCCACGTCGGAGCGACCCACTGATCGTTGCCGGCCGCGGCGTTCGACGCGGCGTCCTGTAGCTTCGTCATTATCGTGCCCCTTCGTCGGACCGCCCGCGGCCGCCCACCTCCTGGGGGTCCGGGAATGCGGCTGCGTGCTGCCGGTCTGGCTTTCGGCGTCCCGGGTATCCATCTTGGCCCAAAAGACTGGGAGAATTCTGTAAACCGGCTGCACAAAGACCGCTAAGCCCGGTCCCCGTCTGACCCGGCCGGCGGCAGCGTGTCCCGGCCCCGGGGCACGCGCCTGAACCCGCCACCTGTGGCAGTAGGCTTGGCACTGCGGCCCTGTGCCGTTTTCCCGCAAAAGCTGAAGAGAAAGCGATGTTTCATGAGTGCCGACAAGCAGACGAGTTGGTCCTACACGGAGGGGCTCCCTGCCGAGGATGACGTCTTGCTTCGGGCCCGTGAGCGTTCCCACGAACTGGGCGTTGCCGCCGTCGGCAGGGGGGTCGGCGCGGCCCTGACCGTCCTCGCCGCGGGCACCAAGGCGCAGACGGTGGTGGAAATCGGTTCCGGCGCCGGTGTCTCCGGGGTCTGCCTCCTGCGCGGACTGCCGCCGGCCGCGGTGCTGACCACCATCGATGCGGACGTCGATCATCTGCGTGCGGCACGCCAGTCCTTCGTCGATGCCGGCATTCCGGGCAACCGCACCCGCACCATCTCCGGCCGCGCGGCCGACGTGCTGCCCCGGCTGACCGACAACGCCTACGACCTCGTCTTCGTCGATGCGGACAAGCCCTCATATCCGCTGTACGTGGAGCAAGCGGTCCGGCTGCTCAAGCGCGGCGGCATGCTGATTGTCAACGACGCTCTGGACCACGACCGGGTCTCGGATCCGGCCATCCGCGAAGAATCCACCACCACGCTGCGCAAGGTCGGCAAGGCCATCCGGGAAAACGACCAACTGCTGTCCACCATCCTGCCGACCGGCGAGGGACTGCTGCTGGCCGTCAAACGCTGACCGACCCGCGGCGCCCTGCCCGCGGGCCGCCGGGCCACCCGCCGGCCCGGTGCTAGCCGCGGTAGGAGCGCAGGAAGGACAGCAGCAGCCGGGCACCGTACCCGGTGGCGCCCTTCGTGACCTCGGCCCGGTCGGAGTCTGCCCGGGCGGGGCCGGCGATGTCCAGATGGATCCACGGAAGGGCGCCGGTGAATTCGCGCAGGAACAGCGCTGCAGTGATCGATCCCCCGCCGACCTTCGACCGCTGGGACGCGATATGCGAGATGTCGGCGATGCCGGATTCCAACGCGAAGCCGTATTCGGCCGCCACCTCGTCCAGCGGCATGTGCCAGACCCGCTCCCCGGTTGCCTCCCCCGCGGCTTCGAACGCGCGCACCAGGGACCGCCGGGTGCCGTACAGTGCCGCATGCTGCCTGCCCAGCCCCAGGGACGCCGCGCCGGTGAGGGTAGCGATATCCACCAGGACGTCAGGCTGCAGCCGGGCGGCGGCGTAGGAGAGGCCGTCGGCCAGCACCATGCGCCCCTCCGCATCCGTGTTGCCGATCTCTACGGTTGTGCCGTCGTGGACGGTCACCACGTCGCCGGGCCGGTAGGCGTCGGCGCCGATGGCGTTCTCGGCCAGGGCGAGCAGGCCCGTGACACGGTGCGGAACGCGCAGCTCCGCCGCAGCGGCCAGCACCGCCAGCACGACGCCGGCGCCCGCCATGTCGGTCTTCATCGGCAGCATCGGCTCCCGCGGCTTGAGCGACAGCCCGCCGGTGTCGAAGGTGACGCCCTTGCCGACGATGACAACGTGCCTGGTGTTCTCGCCGGCCTGTGCGGGCGTGTAGTCCAGCTGGACCAGCCTGGGCGGAGTCGGGGAGGCCGAGCCCACCGCCAGCAGACCGCCGAACCCTCCGGCAGCCAGCTGATGCTCGTCCCACGTGCGGATGCCCAGGCCGCGGGCCGCGGCGAGGCGCGCGGCCTGGCCGGCCATCCACTCCGGGCTCTTCACGTTGGACGGCATGTTTGCCAGGTCCCGTGCCAGCCACGTGGCCCGGGCGCCGGCGGCGGCCGTTGCGGCCGTCCCCGCCGCGGTTCCGGTCAGTTCCAGCACCGCGGCCATCGGCTTGGGCGCGGCGGACGTCCCGGCGCGCGGCGGCCGGTAGCCGCCCAGCAGGAACCCCTCGATGAAGGCCTGTTGCAGCCCTTCGGGCAGTCCGTCGACGGCGCTGCTGCGCACCCGGTCGGTGCCCATCGTCGCCCTGGCCAGGGCGGCTCCGGCCTTGCGCAGCTCCGCCGCGCTGCCACTGCCCAGCCCAATCAAGATCAAACGCTCCGGCAGCCGGGCGGAGCCTGGCGGCGCCGGCACCGCCAGCACTTCGCCGGCCTTACCGGCAATCCCGTGGACCTCTGCCAAGGCCGCCACGTCGGCGCCAAAGTCGGCTGCCGCCTCGGCGGCACCCTGGCGCGGCTGCGGCGTGGCCCGCTCAACGTTGGCCTCGCCTTCAGCAATGGGGACCGCCAGCACCGTGACATCCCCGGCGCCCTCGGCCGGAGACCGTCCGCGGCCGAGGGCCGGAAGGGCTTGGACGCGCGCCATCTGCGGTTCAACCAGGGCCTGCTCCAGATGACGGGCGGTTTGTTCCTCTGCGGTGGAGGGAACGTGGCTCACAGCAAACGGTTCCTAGCCTGCCACGTCGCTGGTGACGCCGAGCAGGCAGTCCTTGAGGTTGCCGGCTTCTTCGGCGTTCAGTTCGAGCACCAGACGCCCGCCGCCGTCGATGGGCACCCGCAGGATGAGGCTTCGCCCCTCCTTGGTCACTTCCATCGGACCGTCACCGGTACGCGGTTTCATCGCAGCCATCTGGGAATTCCCTTCCGCCATGGGGCAGCCCGATCGGTGATCGCCCTGCCCGCCAACCTCACATCGGCGGCCCTTCAGTTGCCCGGCCGCCATGTCCAACCACTACCCATTATCGCGTACATCACAACCGGGTGCTAATTTGCGCGACACGGGGCGCACCGGCGCCGGCCGCCGCTAGGGCGGATAGTCCCCGCCGCCGGGCAGTTCGGCCCAGGACCAGAGCCAGGTCACCCAGACAATCTGCCCGGCCAGGAACATCACTGCCAGGCACGCGCGGTACGCCCGGCTGCGTGATACCAAGGCCGCCGCCAGGGCCAGCGGGAAGAGCGGAAGCAACAGCCGGAAGGTGCTGGTCTGCGGATGCAGAAAGGCAAGCAGGTAGCCCAGGTAGCAGGCGCACCACAGCCTCAGGTCCGCCCCCATCTTCCGGGCAGGCGGGGAGCACAGGACCCCGGCCGCCGCGGCCACCAGCAGCAGCGGGGCGGCCATTCCGCCCAGCAGCCCGAAAAGGTTCACGCCCATGTCGAACCACGGCTTGAACAGGATCAGGGCCTCGCCCCGCCAGGCTGTCTCGGTATCGGTGTACGCGGTCATCTCGCCCGTGACCGACCACGCCAGCACCGGCCAGGCGAGGGCCGCGGCACAGCTGACCAGCGCCAGCGCTGCCGCGCGGAGGAATTCCGGGGTCTGCAGCGGATCGGTGCGGCGCTGCCTGATCCGCCACAGCAGGTGAAGGCCGGCGAGCGCCGCGAACGGCACGCCGACCGGCCGGGAGAGGCACATCAGCACGACGACGGGAATCGCCAGCAGGTACTTCCGCCGCACCAGCAGCAGCAGCGCCGCCGCCAGCAGCGCCAAGTTCAGCGATTCGGCGTAGGGCACCTGGAGGATCGGCGAGACCGGAAAGACCGCCACGAAGACCACGGCCCACAGCGCGGTGCCGTGGGGGGCGTAGCGACGGAAAAGTTTGTAGATGAGCAGCACGGCGGCAAAACCGGCGAGGGTCGCAACCAGCGGTGCCAGCAACTGCCACCCCAACCCGGTGGCCGCCGCCAGGATGCGGACGATGCCGGGGAAAAGCGCGTAGAACGCCCACTGGTTCTCGTCGACCCGCCCGTCCTGGCCGCGGGGAATATCGGCGGGATACCCCTCCCGGTAGACCTGCTCGTACCAGGCGCTATCCCAAATTCCGATGAAGGACAGATAGTCGGGGTGCGGTCCGGTCCACGGATTCGGCCCCTGCTGGCGTGCCACCGCGAGGAAGACCAGCAGCGAATACACCCGGGAAAGGGCGTAAAGCACGCAGACCTGGACCCACCACGGCCACCCGGAGATCCGTCGGCGCCAGAAGGAAAGCTCCGCGTGCACGGCCTCCCGAAGCACGCGCGTGCGCGGAAGGCGGTCCTGCACCCCCGTCATCCTTCCCGCGCCGGGTGGGCACCGCCGTCGGGCTGCGGCTGTTCGTGGCTCAGTTGCCGGATCAGGCGCTCCTTGGCTCCCAGCTCGGCCCGCAGGACGTCCAGCACTTCGTCCACCTGGTCCATCCGGTAGCCCCGCAGGGCGGTGGAAAACCGGACGCTGTCCAGGTCTTCGGCACGGGGGTGTTCAGGCAGCAAAACCGCCGGCAGCCGCGCCTCATGCTCGCTCAGGCCCTGGAGCGCGGCCACGTGCCCGCGCTCCCATCCGGTGCCGTCACTCTCGCCGCCCGCGCCGGCGGCGGCAGCCTTCCTCCGGCCACGCCAGCCCGACGCGGCGACAGCGGCCGCACCTGCAACGGCGATGGCAAGGAAAACCAGGAATGCGCTCACAGCACCATCGTGCCAGAGAGGACGTCGCGCCGGGTCAAAATCCGGAGCGGGCGGACAGCCCGGAGATGACCTGCTCGACTGCTTCCTCGGCCGTGTCCACCACGCTGACCAGGTCCAGATCGGCCTCCGCGATCATCGCTTCGGCCAGGAGCGTGTTGCGGATCCAGTCGATCAGCGGCGACCAGAATGCCGTGCCCACCAGGACGATCGGGAAGGACGTCACCTTCTTCGTCTGGACCAGCACCATGGCTTCGAACAGCTCGTCGAGCGTGCCAAGCCCGCCGGGGAGCACGATGAACCCCTGCGCGTACTTGACGAACATCGTCTTGCGGGCGAAGAAATACCGGAAGTTGATGCCCAGGTCCACCCAGTTGTTGAGCCCCTGCTCGAACGGCAGTTCGATGCCCAGCCCGACCGAGACGCCGCCGGCCTCGCTGGCGCCCTTATTGGCCGCCTCCATGGAACCGGGGCCGCCGCCGGTGATGACCGCGAAATTATGCCGGACCAGCAGCTGCCCGATCTCCTCGGCGATGGCGTAGTGCTTGCTTCCCTGCCGGGTGCGGGCCGAACCGAACACGCTGATCGCCGGGCCGAGGTCGGCCAGGGTGCCGAACCCTTCGACGAATTCGCTCTGGATCCGCAGCACGCGCCAAGGATCCGTGTGCGTAAATTCCGCCCGGTCCTTGGTGTCCAGCAGGTACTGGTCGGCCTGCGGGATGTCCGCCTGGCTGCGCCGCAGCTCCACCGGCCCCTTGAAACGGGTTTTCGGTGCGCCCGGAAGTTGCGACGGGAGCGGGATGTCTTGCTGGTTTGTCATTTCCCAAGGCTACAGATCCGCCGGCCATCCGTGGCGGTTTCCGCCGTTTCGGTGGCAATTCGGCCCCCACGCGGTCCGGGGCGCAGGTTGCTCTTAAATCACGATTCCGGCGGTTCGGTCGCGAATGCATTGCTTGAAGGGAATCTTTCGCTAGATTCGTTCCATGACCAGTGACGCATCGCACAGTAAAACGCCGCCTGCTGCTCCTGCGGCGGCAACCCGAGCCACATCCGCCGCGCCGGCGGGTCAGCCGCTGGTGTCCCTGAAGAACGTCAACAAGCACTTCGGATCCCTCCATGTGCTGCAGGACATCAACCTGGAGGTCACCAAGGGCGAAGTGGTGGTCGTGATCGGGCCGTCGGGTTCCGGCAAGTCCACCCTCTGCCGGGCGATCAACCGCCTGGAGACCATCGACGACGGCGAAATCCTGATCGACGGCGAGAAGATGCCGGCCGAGGGCAAGGCCCTGGCCAAGCTGCGGGCCGACGTCGGCATGGTGTTCCAGTCCTTCAACCTCTTTGCCCACAAATCGATCCTGGAGAACGTCACCCTGGGACCGATCAAGGTCAAGGGGATGAAGCAGTCCGAGGCCAAGGAGCTGGCCATGAGCCTGCTCGAGCGCGTCGGCGTGGCCAACCAGTCGCAAAAGCTGCCGGCCCAGCTCTCCGGCGGCCAGCAGCAGCGCGTGGCGATTGCCCGGGCACTGGCGATGAAGCCGAAGGTGATGCTCTTCGACGAGCCCACCTCGGCACTGGATCCGGAAATGATCAACGAAGTGCTCGACACCATGGTGCAATTGGCCAGCGAAGGCATGACCATGATCGTGGTCACGCACGAGATGGGCTTTGCCCGCAAGGCGGCGGACCGGGTGCTCTTCATGGCCGACGGCCAGATCGTGGAGCAGGCCACCCCGGAAGAATTCTTCACCAACCCGAAGAGCACCCGCGCCAAGGACTTCCTGGGCAAGATCCTCGAACACTGACCCCCACACCTGGCCCTTCACTGACGGAGGGCCGACAACGCAAGGAGAAAACATGCGAAAGACCCGTTATGGAATGGCTGCCATGGCAGCCGGAGCCGCGCTCGTGCTGTCCGCCTGCGGCGGCGGCGGCGGCACAGGCGGCGGAGGCGGCGGCGAGACTGCCGGCGGCGGCGAAGGCGGCGGCGAAGGCATCCGTATCGGCATCAAGTACGACCAGCCGGGCCTGGGCTTTTCCTCCGGCGGCAAGTTCAGCGGCTTCGACGTGGATGTCGCCAAGTACGTGGCCAACGAGCTGGGCTACTCGGAGAACCAGATCGAATTCGTCGAGTCGCCCTCGGCGAACCGCGAAAACATGCTCGCCAACAACCAGGTGGACATGATCTTCGCGACGTACTCCATCACCGACGAGCGCAAGCAGACCGTCGACTTCGCCGGACCGTACTTCGTGGCCGGCCAGGACCTGCTGGTCCGGACCGACGACACCGAAATCACCGGCCCGGATGCGCTTAACGGCAAGAACCTCTGCTCGGTGACTGGCTCCACCTCCGCCCAGCGCATCAAGGACGAGCACGCCGCCGAAGTGAACCTGGTCGAGCGGCCCAGCTACGCAGAGTGCGTGACCGCCATGCAGGGCGGCCAGATCGACGCGGTGACCACCGACGACATCATCCTGGCCGGACTCGCGGCGCAGCCGAACAACGCCGGCAAGTACAAGGTGGTCGGCAACCCGTTCTCGGAGGAGAACTACGGCGTCGGCCTGCCGAAGGGCTCGGAACTCTGCGCGGACATCAACGCAGCCATCAACAAGATGGTCGAGGAAGGTGCCTGGGAAGAAGCCCTCAAGAAGAACACCGAGGGTGTGGATTACTCCTACAACAAGGACCTGAACCCGCCGAAGCCGGGCGAAGCCTGCGCCTAGCACCATCCGTTGTGGGGCGGGGCACTCCCGCCCCACAACATGATCTGCCTCTTCCCACCGAAAGGGGATGGACAGTTTGTCCGAGTATTTCCAGAGCTACCTGACGGCGCTGGAGACCTACGACGTCGTCGGAGCCTTGTGGGTCAATATCCAGCTCGCTTTCTGGGCCGCCCTGGGTTCGTTGGTGCTGGGTACCGTCCTGGCCCTGATGCGCATCTCACCGGTGCCCAGCTTCCGCTGGGCCGGCGCGGCGTACGTCAACGTCTTCCGCAACACGCCGCTGACCATCATCATGGTGTTCTGCATCCTGGTGGCGGTCTTCCAGCTCCAGATGAACCTCTCCGGCGATTTCGACTTCAACTTCTTCCTCTGGGCCATCGTCGGGCTGTCCGTCTACCACGCGGCCTTCGTCTGCGAATCCATTCGCAGCGGAGTCAACACCGTGCCCCTGGGACAGGCCGAGGCCGCCCGCGCCATCGGGCTGAGCTTCCTGCCGGCGGCGCGGATGGTCATCCTGCCCCAGGCCTTCCGGGGTGCCGTGGCGCCGCTGGGCAACACCCTGATCGCCCTGACCAAGAACACCACGGTGGCAACGGCGGCGTCGGTCGCCGAATCCGCCGGGCTGATGAAAACCATGATCGAGTTCCGGCCGGATGTCATCATGGCCATTTTCGCGACCTTCGCCATCGGCTTCGTGATCATCGTGCTGCCGATCGGTCTGGTGACCACTTGGCTCTCCAAGAAACTGGCGGTGTCACGATGAACATCAAGCAGAACGTCCTCTTTGATGCGCCCGGCCCGAAGGCCCGTGCGCGGATCATGGTCACCAACATCATCGGCATCCTGCTCTTCCTCGGCGCGGCGATCTTCGTCATCGTCGGACTGAACGACAAGGGCCAGCTGTCATCCGAGCTGTGGACGCCGTTCCTGACCGGCGAGGTCTGGCAGTTCACCATCCTGCCGGGCCTGATCAACACCTTTAAGGCCGCCGCAGTCTCGATCCTCACGTCCGTGGTCTTCGGGCTGCTCTTCGGCGTGGGCAGGCTCGCCTCGAACGGCCCCCTGCGGTGGCTCTGCGGAGTGATCGTCGAACTCTTGCGGGCTGTCCCGGTGTTGCTGATGATGATTTTCTTCTGGCTCCTGTTCGGGCAGCTGAGAATCGGCACCCCGGCGGACATCCCGTTTTACGCCGTCGTGACGGCCCTGACGCTGTACAACGGATCGGTGATCGCAGAACTGGTCCGCTCCGGCGTGTTCGGCCTGCCCAAGGGCCAGCGTGAAGCCGGGATGGCGATCGGCATGACCCGTGCCCAGTCGTTGCGCAGCATCGAACTGCCGCAGGCCCTGGTGGCCATGCTGCCGGCCCTGGTCAGCCAATTCGTGGTGATCCTGAAGGACTCTGCCCTCGGCTACATCATCACGTACTCCGAGTTGCTGCGGTCGATGCAGATTTACGGCTCCGCCGGTCCGATCCTGCAGTCGCTGACGATTGCGGCCGTCCTCTTCATCGTCGTCAACTTCGCCTTGTCCTGGGTAGCCAACTGGCTCTCCAAGTTCCTGAGCAGCAGGACCGCGGGCGAGACCGCGCCGCTGACCACGCAGCCGATGGCCGTCAAGGTGTGACCGGCTGCCGCTGACCGCCGACAGGGAAGGGGAGGATGCCTGCGCGTCCTCCCCTTCCCTGTTGCCCGGCGGCATCCTCCGGCGCCCCCGGACGGTCAGGCCAGCAGCCAGCGGCGCAGCGCCGCCCGGCACTCGCGGACGGCCTCCGCCGGAACGTGTTCGTTGTCGGTGTGGGCCAGCAACGCGTCGCCGGGGCCGAAGTTGACGGCCGGAATGCCCAGCTCGCTGAACCGAGCCACGTCGGTCCAGCCGTACTTCGGCTTTGGCTCCGCCCCCACGGCGGCGACGAATTCGGCGGCTGCCGGGTGGTCGAGGCCGGGCCGGGCGCCGGCCGCGGCATCCGTGCAGACCACCGTGAAGCCCTCCAGCAGGTTCCGCACGTACAGTTCGGCGTCTGCGGGCGTCTTATCCGGAGCGAACCGGTAATTGATTTCCACCGTGGTGCTGTCGGGGATGATGTTGCCCGCCGTGCCGCCCTTGATCTTCACCGCGTTCAGGCTCTCGCGGTACTCCAGGCCGTCGACCGTGACAGTGGCCGGTTCATGGTCCCGGAGCCGGACCAGGATATCGGCCGCGGCGTGGATAGCGTTGACGCCCCGCCAAGCGCGCGCGGAATGCGCCGCCTGGCCCACCGTGCTCGCTTCGAACCGGGCCGTGCCGTTGCAGCCGCCTTCCACGGTTCCGTCGGTCGGTTCGAGCAGGATGGCGAAGTCGCCCTGCAGCAACTGGGGGTGGTTGCGCACCAGCCGGCCCAGCCCGCTCATCGAAGCATCCACTTCCTCGTGGTCGTAGAAGACGTAGGTGACATCGCGGTTGGGTGCCGCCAGCTCGGCGGCCAGCGCCAGCTGCACCGCTACCCCGCCCTTCATATCGGTGGCGCCGCGCCCGTACAGCACGTCCCCGTCCCACACCGACGGCACGGTTCCGAGGGAGCCGGGCACGGCGGGCAACGGCACGGTGTCGAGGTGGCCGGCCAGGATGACCCGCTCCGGCCGCCCCAGCTGCGTGCGCGCGACGATGGCGTCGCCGTCGCGCAGCACCTTCAGGTGCGGCAGGGCCCGCAGGGCGGCCTCCACGGCGTCGGCCAGGGCGGTCTCGTTGCCGGACACGCTGTCAACGTCGATCAGCGCCGCGGTCAGCTCGGCGACGTCGGCGGTCAAGTCCAGGGCAATGGTGGAAGTCACTCCCCCAGCTTAGCCAGACGCGCCTGCGGCATCCCGGCGTCACCGGCCCCGACGCGCTCGGTAGACTTGCATCCATGACCGCGAGCACCACCGCCACCGCCACTCCCCGCACCGCCCACGGCACCGGGCTGGCCACCGTCACCGACAGCGGCACCGTCCTCGACGTCTGGTATCCGGCGCCGGCGCTGGGCCCTGCCGGCGCCGCCCGGGACGCGGAGACCGGCCTCGAGGCCGACGCCGCGGACAGCGCCGACGCGGACCGCGGCACCCGTCTTGAGGTCCTCACCCGCAGCATCGACCTGGACGCCGCGCCGGCCGACACCGCCGACGCCTACCTCCGGCTGCATCTGCTCTCCCACCGCCTCGTCACCCCCAATTCGCTGAACATGGACGGCATTTTCGGGCAGCTGCCCAACGTGGTCTGGACCAACTTCGGCCCGTGCGCCGTGGACGGTTTCGAAGCGGTCCGCCGCCGGCTGCGCCGCCGCGGCCAGGTGACCGTCTTCGGCGTGGACAAGTTTCCGCGCATGGTGGACTACGTGGTTCCCACCGGCGTGCGGATTGCCGAGGCCGACCGGGTCCGCCTCGGCGCGCACCTGGCCGCCGGCACCACGGTGATGCACGAAGGCTTCGTCAACTTCAACGCCGGCACGCTGGGCACTTCCATGGTGGAGGGCCGCATTTCCGCCGGCGTCATTGTGGCGGACGGGTCCGACGTCGGCGGCGGCGCCTCGATCATGGGCACGCTCTCCGGCGGGGGGAAGGAACGGATCAGCATCGGCGAGCGCGTGCTGCTGGGCGCCAACTCGGGCGTCGGCATCAGCATCGGCGACGACTGCGTGGTCGAGGCCGGCCTCTATGTGACCGCCGGAACCCGGGTCAGCCTGATCGACGTTGCCACCGGGGACCACCGCCAGGTCAAGGCCGTGGAACTCTCCGGCCTGCCCAACCTCCTCTTCCGCCGCAACTCCACCAGCGGCGCAGTGGAAGTCCTGCCGCGCAAGGGCCAGAGCGTGGAGCTCAACGCGGTCCTGCACGCCAACTAGCAGTCCCGGACGGCACCGCCATGTCCCGGCAAGCCCGTGCACGCAGGACACGCAGCCTGCTCAGCCTGATCGTCCTGCTGGCCCTGGTCGGCGGTGCCGCCTACTTCGCCGCCACCTTCATTGACCGTTCCCAAACCCTGGTCCGCGAGCGGTGCACCGCCGTCGTCGGTTCGGACACCTACGAACTGGCACCGGACCAGGCCGCGAACGCCGCGCTCATCTCGGGGATTGCCGTCGGGCGCGGGCTGCCCGCACGCGCCGCGTCGATCGCCCTGGCGACGGCCATCCAGGAGTCGAAGCTGCGCAACATCGATTACGGCGACACGGCCGGTCCCGACTCCCGGGGGCTGTTCCAGCAGCGGCCGTCCCAGGGCTGGGGCACCGAGGAACAAGTGCAGGACCCGGTGTATGCGGCCAACAAGTTCTACGAGGTGCTCGAACAGGTCCCGGGCTACGAGTCCATGCCGGTGACAGACGCGGCCCAGACCGTCCAGCGCAGCGCCTATCCGCTGGCGTACGCGGACCATGAGGCCGAGGCCAAGGCCTTCGCCTCGGCGCTGACCGGGCACTCGCCCGCCGCCCTGAACTGCGTGCTCAAGGATGCCGAGGCAGCCGGCGACCCCGCTGTCGTCCTGGCGCAGCTGGAGGCCGTGCATCCCGGCCTGGACATGGCCGTCGCCGGCCGCGAGGTCCGGGTGGCGGCAGCCGACGAGCGGGGCTGGGCGGTGGCGCAGTGGGCGGTCGCTTCTGCCAAAGGGCTCGACCTTGAGTCGGTGGCCCACGCGGGCCTGAGCTGGCAGCGTGACGACGGCGGCTGGGTCGGCGCCGATACCGACACCGGCTACGTCGTGATCACGGTGGCGCGGGGCCCGGTCGCCTGAACCCCCCGTCGCGGCTAGACGATGAGTTCGACGATCGGCTGAAGGTAACTGCGGAAGGCGCTTTCGTCGTCCAACAGTGTCTGGCACAGCAGCACCCGGTCCGGCTCCACGAACCAGGCACGCGGCTCGCACAGCGGCAGCTCGATGAGCTTCAGCTCGAAGGTGCGCGCGGCGCGGCCGAGCTCCATTTCCCGGTCCTGGACCAGCTCGCGGATCAACCCGTTCGTGCCCTTGGCCTCGCGCTCCTGCGCCAACTTCCCGTACTCGGCCATCCGGGCACGCGCCCAGCTCATCCCGGCGCCGAAGTGGGCCTGCAGCAGCAGCCGCAGCGCGGGGCTGCCGGCGAAGGCGGGAAAGGACGGCGGGGCCAGTTTGGCGGCGTTGCCCGGGCGGTCACGGACCAGGTCCTCCCACCACTTCTCCCATTCGTCCCGCAGCGCCGCCGGGCCGCCGACATGCGCGGTCAGCTGGGTGGGATCGGCGGTGCGGACCGTCGGCAACACCGGCGACACCGCGGGCCGGCCGGCTCCGGCCAGGCCGGCGGCGTCGCGAAGGTAGAGGGCCAGCAGCATATGTCCCGAGGTGTCTGCGGTGATCCGCCACCCCGGCCCGCCCGTCTCGTGCATGCTGTCCGCGTCCTTTCGCTCGGACCGACGACGCAGCTCATCTGCAGTTGCCCCCGCACGCGGGTGCCGCCGGCGGGCATCCCCACTGCCGCCTGTAGCTCAACTCTAGACCTTGCTGTCCAGCCCTTGTACCTGCCCCGCTGCGGGCCGTGGCGGGGTGATCCGGGGTGAGCTACTAAGCTGGTGGGCATGAGAATTCTGGTCACCGGAGGAACCGGCTTCATCGGCTCGCACACCACGCTCGCCCTGCTGGAGGCGGGGCACGACGTGGTGGTGCTCGACAACCTGGCCAATTCCAGCGAGGAGTCGCTGCGCCGCGTCCAGGAGCTGGCCGGCCGGCAGGCACGGTTCCACCAGGCCGACCTGCTGGACGAGGCCGCGCTTAACCGGGTGCTGGAGACAGAGTCCGTGGACGCCGTGATCCACTTTGCCGGCCTGAAGGCCGTCGGCGAGTCCGTTGAAAAACCCCTGCACTACTACCACAACAACGTGGGCGGCACGCTGAACCTGCTCCGCGCGATGGATGCCCACAACGTCCGCACGATCGTGTTCAGTTCCTCGGCCACCGTGTACGGCGCCACCGAGGAGGTGCCGCTGACCGAGAAGCTTCCGCTGGACGCGATTAATCCCTACGGCCGGACCAAGGAACAGATCGAGGACATCCTGTCCGACCTGGGCGACTCCGACCCGCGCTGGCACGTGGCCCTGTTGCGCTACTTCAACCCCGTGGGCGCGCACGAAAGCGGGCGGATCGGCGAAGACCCGACGGGTGTGCCCAACAACCTGCTGCCGTTCGTGGCGCAGGTGGCCGTGGGCCGCCGGGACAAGGTCCGGGTCTTCGGCAGCGACTACCCGACGCCGGACGGTACCGGCGTGCGCGACTACATCCATGTCATGGACCTGGCCGCCGGACACCTGGCGGCCCTGGACTTCATCGCCGGCCGGCCCGGAGTGCGCCGGTGGAACCTGGGCACCGGCAAGGGCTCCTCCGTGCTGGAGGTGCTCGCCGCGTTCGGCAAGGCCGCGGGATTCGACATCCCCTACGAGCTGACCGACCGGCGCCCCGGAGACGCCGCCATCAGCTATGCCGACCCTTCCGCCGCGCTGGCCGAGCTCGGCTGGTCGGCGGTCAAGAACCTCGAGCAGATGTGCGAAGACCACTGGCGCTGGCAGAAGAACAACCCGAACGGCTACGCCGGCTGAAGCAAAACGAACGGCCCCCGGATCGCTCCGGGGGCCGTCGGCGTTATGGCGTGCTCCGCCGTCGTACTAGCGGGCCGGGTACTCGCGCTCCTGCGCGCCCGTGTACAGCTGCCGCGGGCGGCCGATCTTGGTCTGCGGGTCCTTGATCATTTCCCGCCACTGGGCGATCCAGCCGGGCAGGCGCCCGATGGCGAACAGCACCGTGAACATCTTCTCCGGGAAGCCCATGGCCTTGTAGATCAGGCCGGTGTAGAAGTCCACGTTCGGGTACAGCTTGCGCTCGATGAAGTAGTCGTCCGCCAGCGCCTTCTCTTCCAGGCGCATGGCGATATCCAGCAGCTCGTCGTTGCCGCCGAGCTTGCCCAGGATCTCGTGCGCGGTGGCCTTGACCAGGCGGGCGCGCGGATCGTAGTTCTTGTAGACGCGGTGCCCGAAGCCCATCAGGCGCACGCCTTCTTCCTTGTTCTTGACCTTCTCCATGAACTGCTCCGGCTCCTGGCCGCTGGCCTGGATCTGGCGGAGCATGTTCAGCACCGCCTCGTTGGCGCCGCCGTGGAGCGGGCCGAACAGCGCGTTGATGCCGGCCGAGACGGACGCGAACATGTTGGCGTTGGAGCTGCCCACCAGGCGCACGGTGGACGTGGAGCAGTTCTGCTCGTGGTCAGCGTGCAGGATGAGCAGCAGGTCCAGGGCCTTGACCACCGTCGGGTCCAGTTCGTAGGGCTCGGCGGGCAGGCCGAAGCTCAGGCGCAGGAAGTTCTCCACCAGGTTCATGGAGTTGTCCGGGTAGAGCAGTGCCTGGCCGATCGACTTCTTGTGCGCGTAGGCGGCGATCACCGGCAGCTTCGCCATCAGGCGGATGGTGGAGAGCTCCACCTGCTTGTCATCGAACGGGTCCAGCGAGTCCTGGTAGAAGGTGGACAGCGCGCTGACCGCCGAGGAGAGCACCGGCATCGGGTGCGCGTCGCGCGGGAACCCGCCGAAGAAGCCCTTGAGTTCTTCGTGCAGCAGGGTGTGGCGGCGGATCTTGTGGTCGAACTCCTCCAGTTCGGTGGGGGTGGGCAGTTCGCCGTAGATCAGCAGGTAGGACACTTCGAGGAAACTCGAGTGCTCGGCCAACTGCTCGATCGGATAGCCGCGGTAGCGGAGCACACCGGCGTCGCCGTCGATGTAGGTGATGGCCGAGGTGGTCGCCGCCGTGTTCATGAACCCCGGGTCGAAGGTGACCGCGCCGGTCTGCTTCAGCAGTTTGGATACGTCGTAACCGTCGTTGCCTTCGGCGGCCTTGAGCCGTGGGAGTTCGAGTTCGCCGCCATCGAAGTGCAGCTTGGCACCGGTCTGCTCAGTCATTGAGTCCCCTTCAGGAGGTTTAGAAGCTTACGGCACGCCGGGCGCTTGTGGCACTGAGCATGCACATACTCGGGTAAAACGCTACCCGTAGAGTCACGGATATATCTAATCCGCGACATATATTTTTGTTCATATCCACAGTCAGGCGCTGCCGGGCCGGGTCAGGAAAGCCGCTCGACGGCGGCGTCGATCCGTTCGTCGCTGCCGGTCAGCGCCACCCGGATGTGGCCGTTGCCGGCCTCGCCATAGAACACGCCGGGTCCGGTGACGATGCCCAGCTCGGCCAGACGGCCCACGGTGGTCCATGTATCTTCCCCCGCGCTCCCCCACAGGTACAGCCCGGCCTCGGAATGGCGGATCTGCACGCCGAAATTCTCCAGCGCCGGCAACAGCCGCTCGCGCCGGCTCCGGTACAGGTCCTTCTGCTCCTGGACGTGGGCGTCATCGCGCAGGGCGGCGAGCATCGCGGCCTGGACCGGGAACGGCACGATCATGCCGGCATGCTTGCGGCTGTTGATGATGTTCGGCATCAGCGCCGGGTCGCCGGCCAGGAACGCGGCACGGTACCCGGCAAGGTTTGACTGCTTGCTGAGCGAGTATGCGCACAGCAGGCCCTCGTGCGAGCCCTGCGCGACGTACGGGTCCAGCACGCTCGGCACGGCCTGCCCGCCGCGGGCGGTGTCCCAGGCGCCCCAGCCCAGCTCCGCGTAGCATTCGTCGGAAGCGACCACGGCGCCCAGGCCGCGGGCGTCCTCCACCAGGGTGCGCAGCTCTGCCCGGTCCCGGACAATGCCCGTCGGGTTGCCCGGCGAGTTGACCCACACCAGTTTCACCCGGCTCCTGGTCTGCGCATCCAGGTCCGCCAGGTTGTCCGCCGCCACCGGGGTTGCGCCGGCGAGGATGGCGCCGATGTCGTAGGTCGGATACGCCACGACGGGGCGCACCACCACGTCGCCCGCCCCGAGTCCCAGCAAGGTGGGCAGCCAGGCGACCAGCTCCTTGGAACCGACGGTGGGCATGACCGCTTCCGGATCCAGGCCGGGAACGTTGCGACGGCGGCCGAACCAATCCGTGATCGCTTCCCGAAGTTCGGCGGTGCCGTGGGTCGTGGGGTAGCCCGGGGCATCGGCGGCCGCGGCCAGGGCCTCCCGGACGACGGCCGGAGTGGAGTCAACCGGCGTGCCGATGGACAGGTTCACCGCGCCGCCGGGGTGCCCGGCCGCTTTTTGCGCGTAGGGCGCCATGGCGTCCCACGGGTATTCCGGCAGCTGCAGGCCGAAAGGACTCATCGAGTTCAGTCTTGGTTCTGCGGCGGCAGCGCGGCGATCAGCGGGTGGTCCTTGTGGGTGTTGCCCAGCTTGGCGGCACCGCCCGGGGAACCCAGATCGTCGAAGAACTCCACGTTGGCCTTGTAGTAGTCCGCCCACTCCTCGGGGGTGTCATCCTCGTAGTAGATGGCTTCGACCGGGCAGACCGGTTCGCAGGCGCCGCAATCGACACACTCATCCGGGTGGATGTACAGGGACCGTTCGCCTTCGTAGATACAGTCCACCGGGCATTCTTCGATACATGCCTTGTCTTTTACATCCACGCACGGCTGTGCGATTACGTACGTCACGTCCGTCAGCACCTTTCTGAACAGTTCCCACTAGCGTATCCGTTGGGACCATTATCTCCCCAGCCGGGCGCGGCCCGCCTAAGATGGTCACGTGATACCCGCTACCCCCGCCGCGTTCCTGGCCGCAGCAGCACCGGGAACGCGCGTGGTGGTTCGGTACCGGATCGAGGGCGGCTTCACCGACGTGCTCGGCGAACTGCGGGCCGTCGACGCCGACAGCTGCACGGTAGGCACCAGGCGCGGAGACGTCGTCGTCCCGTTGCCGGCCGTGGCCGCGGCCAAGCAGGTGCCGCCCGCCCCGCCGCGACGCCGCCCGCGGGCCGGCGGTCAGCCCTCGTAGCTGTCCGGCAGTTTCCGCAGGGCCCACAGGGGCGAGAACAGCACCGGCGCCGCGGCAAGCGCGGACCCGGCCGCACCGATCCACAGGGTAGGCACCAACCCGATGGTTCCGCCGAGCAGGCCCGCCAGCAGCCCGGAGAGCGGCAACACACCGTACACCGCGAAGCGGATCGACGCGTTCATCCTCCCGAGCAGCCGCGGCGGGCAGACCCGCTGGCGCATCGTCACCTGCATCACGTTGTAGACCAGGGAGCAGAAGGAGACGCCGGCCTCGCCGACGATCAGCAGGAACAGTGCCGAGGCGGAGTCCGGCATCAGCACCGACAACGGCATCGCCGCCAGGAAGACCGCCGAGGCAACGCTGGCCAGCGGAATCAGGGCCCCCTCGCCGGTCAGCTTCGCCAGCCGGGGCGCCGCCACCGCTCCCAGCAGCCCGCCGGCCGCGGCGACCGAGTAGACCAGCCCCAGCGCGGCCGGGCCCAGACCCAGTTCGCGCAGCACCAGGATGGGAAACAGCGTGAAGGCCAGTCCGGCGAAGAAATTTGTCAGGCCCGTGCACGCGGCTATCCGGCTGATCAGCGGGTGCCGGACCACGAAGCCGAGCCCTTCCCGGATTTCCACCGCGAGCGGCCTCCGGCCGTGCCGCGGAGCAGGCATTTCCCGGTCCGAGGTGCGGACCAGGAACAGGGCCGAGAACAGGTAGCCGAGCGTATCCGCCAGGAACAGCAGCGGAGCCGCCATCACCTGCAGCAGGCCGCCGCCCGCGGCGGGTCCGCCCATCCTCGCCAGCTGCGCGGTGCTCTCCAGCTTGGAGTTCGCCGACGACACCTGGTCGCCGCGCACCAGGACCGGGATGTAGCTCTGGTAGGCCACGTCGAAGAACACCGTTGCGCAGCCGATCACGGCCGCCACCGCGTACAGGTGCCACATCTGCAGCACGCCCGCCCACCACAGCAGCGGCACGGACAGCATCGCGGCCGCACGGACCAGGTCGGCCGTGATCATGACCCGCCGTTTGAGCCAGCGGTCCACCCAGGCCCCCGCCGGCAACCCGATCAGCAGAAAGGCGGCGGTGGCGCTGGCATTGAGGACACCCACCTGGAATTCGCTGGCCCCGAGCACGGCCACGGCGAGCACCGGGACGGCCAGCTGGCCGATCTGGGCCCCGACCTGGCTGAGCGCCTGGGCCGACCAGAAGGTGCGGAAGTTCCGGTCCCGCCATAACGACGGCGATGCCCCGCCCGGGTGGGCGGCGCCGGCCGCCGGGGCGGTTCCGGAGGCCCCGGGCGCGGGTAGCTGGGTCACAGGTCACAGTCTCGGGTAGCGATTGGGGAAAGTCAATCGTTAGGTGCCCGGTGTCGTATGCTGGAGACATGCCTACGGATCAGGACCTGCAAGCCGCCGGGCGGGCGCTCAGCTCCCCGGTAAGGCTGCGCATTCTCCGGCTCTGCCTCCACCGGTCCCGGACCAATAAAGAGATCGCGGAGCTGCTCGGCCTGAATCCGGCCACCTCGCTGCACCACGTGCGCACACTGCTCAACACCGGCTTCCTGGAGGCCGAGGAACCGCGGAAGGGCAACCGGGGGGCCAAGGAAGTCCCCTACCGCGCCACCCGGATGTCCTGGGGCGCGAAGATGCCGGACGCGGCACCGGTGCTGGTGGAGACCTTCCTGCAGGAAATCGACGGCCTGGCCCCGGACGAGATCGAAACCACGCGGATGGGCATTAAGCTCAACGACGCGCACCGCGAGGAGATGCTGGCGAAGATCCGTGCAATCTTCGAGGAATACGCGATGTTGCCCGCCGACGAGGACGGGACCGCTACCTCAATCTTCATGGCGCACCATCTGGACCAGACGGCGAATTGACGCCCGGCGCGCGGGCGAGGCCCGTCAGGCGCCGGCCCGCCGCGGCTTGAGCGCCCAGGCGCAGGCCAGCAGCGCCGCGATGGTGGCGAAAACCAGCCCGATCATCCAGATCCGGCCCGCCACGGCGATCGGCAGTTCCACCGCCGCCGTGGTTCCCGTGACGATCAGCGGCTCGCCGCCGGGAGCCATCGCCATCAGCCCGACGAGGACGTAGGAGAGGACGCCCGTGAGGCCGGCCATCAGGACGTTGTGCGTCTTGAGTCCGGCCCAGACCATCACCGCCAGGGCGAACAGCAGGGCTGCCGCGGCGCCCCACGGATACCCGGACTCCCCGGCATAGAGAATCTGCGAGTGCAGGGCCGTGCCCGCGACCGCCGTCGCCACCGCGCCGAAGACGGCCGTGCCCCACCCGTGGAAGGCGGGACGCCGCCGTCGTGCCGCGCGCCGTTCGGGGCCCTGCCCGGAAACAGCGGAAGGCAACCCGCCGCGGTCTCCGGCGGGTTGCCTCTGCTCTGTCATAGGGTCCAGTTTATGCCCGGGCGCGCGCACGGGCGGCCTTGAGCCGCTCGTTGGCGTCCAGGACCACCTTGCGGATGCGGATCGCCTCCGGGGTGACCTCAACGCACTCGTCCTCGCGGGCGAATTCGAGGGACTCCTCCAGGGTCAGGTTCCGCGGCGGGGTGAGGTTCTCGAAGCTGTCGGAGGAAGCGGCACGCATGTTGGTGAGCTTCTTCTCCTTGGTGATGTTCACGTCCATGTCGTCAGCGCGCGAGTTCTCGCCCACGATCATGCCTTCGTAGACCTCCGAGGTGGGTTGGACGAAGAAGGAGCCGCGTTCCTGCAGGTTGATCATCGCGAAGGGCGTGACCACGCCGGCCCGGTCGGCCACCATCGAACCGTTGGTGCGGTACTCGATCGGTCCGGCCCACGGCTCGTAGCCCTCGGAGATGGACGCGGCGATGCCGGCGCCCCGCGTTTCGGTCATGAACCGGGTGCGGAAACCGATCAGTCCGCGGGCCGGAACAATGAACTCCATCCGGACCCAGCCGGTGCCGTGGTTGGCCATGTTGACCATCCGGCCCTTGCGGGCGGCCAGCAGCTGCGTGACGGCGCCGAGGTACTCCTCGGGCACGTCGATGGTCATGTGCTCCATCGGCTCGTGCACCTTGCCGTCGATGGTCTTGGTGACCACCTGGGGCTTGCCCACGGTCAGCTCGAAGCCCTCGCGGCGCATCTGCTCCACCAGGATGGCCAGTGCCAGCTCGCCGCGGCCCTGGACCTCCCAGGCATCCGGGCGTTCGGTCGGCAGCACCTTCAGCGAGACGTTGCCCACCAGTTCCTTGTCCAGCCGGTCCTTGACCTGGCGGGCGGTGACCTTGGCGCCCTTGACCTTGCCGGCCAGCGGCGAGGTGTTGATGCCGATGGTCATCGAGATGGCCGGGTCGTCCACCTTGATCAGCGGCAGCGGCTGCGGGTTCTCGGCGTCGGTCAGGGTCTCGCCGATGGTGATGTCCTCGATGCCGGCGACGGCGACAATCTCGCCCGGGCCGGCGGATTCGGCCGGCACGCGCGTCAGTCCCTTGGTGGCCAGCAGTTCGGAGATCCGGACGTTCTTCAGCTGGCCGTCCTGGCGGGCCCAGGCCACGGTCTGCCCCTTCTGCAGGGTGCCGTTGTAGATGCGCAGCAGCGCCAGGCGGCCCAGGAACGGGGAGGCGTCAAGGTTGGTCACGTGGGCCTGCAGCACGCCCTCGGGGTCATAGGACGGGGCCGGCACGTGCTCCATGATGGTGGCGAACAGCGGCTCCAGGTCCTCGTCTTCCGGCAGGGTACCGTCGGCGGGCTGGGTCAGCGAGGCCCGGCCGGCCTTGCCGGAGGCGTAGACAACGGGAACGTTGAGGACGGCGTCCAGGTCCAGATCGGGGACTTCGTCGGCAAGGTCCGAGGCCAGGCCCAGCAGCAGGTCCATCGCCTCGGCAACGACGGCGTCGATGCGGGCGTCCGGGCGGTCGGTCTTGTTGACCACCAGGATGACGGGGAGCTTGGCGGCCAGCGCCTTGCGCAGCACAAAACGGGTCTGCGGCAGCGGGCCCTCGGAAGCGTCAACCAGCAGAACCACGCCGTCCACCATGGACAGGCCGCGCTCCACCTCGCCGCCGAAGTCGGCGTGGCCGGGAGTGTCGATCACGCTGATGGTGATGGTCTCGCCCTGGGCGGCCGGACCGGAGTAGAACACGGTGGTGTTCTTGGCCAGGATGGTGATGCCCTTTTCACGTTCCAGTTCCCCGGAGTCCATGACGCGCTCTTCGGTTTCGCCGTGGCTGGAGAAGGCACCGGTGTGCTTCAGCATGGCATCCACGAGGGTGGTCTTCCCGTGGTCGACGTGGGCTACGATCGCGACGTTGCGAAGGTCGCTGCGGACGGCGCTCTGCGTCGATGCGGTGGTTTCAGACATGCGGGATTACTCTTCCGTGGATTACATGGAACCTGGGCCTAATATCGGACAGCCAGCGCCGTGCCCGGATGCGGGTAGGCACTCCATTGTAATCCGCAACGCCACTCATGGCCTAACGGGGCCCGGACCGCGGGCCGGCGACGGGGCCGGAATCCCGTGTCAGGCCACCTCCGGCGGCAACTCCAGGCTCGCGCCGGGAATGGCGGCCAGCAGCTCCTGCGTGTACCGCTGCTGCGGAGAATCGAAGACGCCGTCCGTGGTGCCGGCCTCCACCACCCTGCCCTTTTCCATCACGGTGACGTGGTCGGCGATCTGCCTGACCACGGCCAGGTCGTGCGTGATGAACAGGTAGCTCAGCCCCAGGTCCTGCTGCAGGCCCGCCAGCAAGTCCAGGATCTGGGCCTGGACCAGCACGTCCAGCGCGGAGACGGCCTCGTCGCAGATCACGACCTCGGGATCCAGGGCCAGCGCACGGGCGATGGCGACCCGTTGGCGCTGGCCCCCGGAGAGCTCGTTCGGGAACCGGCGCATGGCGGAGGCCGGAAGCGCCACCTGGTCCAGCAGCTGCCGGACCTTGGCTTCGCGGCTCTTGCGGTCGCCGATGTTGTGCACGCGCAGCGGCTCCTCGATGGTGCGGAAGATGTTGTACATGGGGTCCAGCGATCCGTAGGGATCCTGGAAGATCGGCTGGACCCGCCGACGGAAGGCCAGCAGGGCCTTGGCGTTGAGCCCGGTCATGTCCACGCCGTCGAAGACAATGCGGCCGCTGGTCGGCGACTCGAGGTTCAGGACCATCTTTGCCACCGTGGACTTGCCGGATCCCGACTCCCCCACCACCGCCATCGTGGTTCCGCGCTTGATATTGAAGGACACGTTGTCCACGGCGGTGAAGTCGGTGGACTTCCCAAACCCGCTGCGCAGTTTGAAGACCTTGGTCAGGTCCTTGACCTCGATGACATTGTCCGTGGCTTGGGCCTCCTGGCCGACCGGGGCCAGCAGTTCCGTGGTTTCGATGCCGGCGGCCTTCGCCGACTGGATCCGCCGCGAGGCCAGGGACGGCGCGGACTCGACCAGCCGCCGGGTGTAGGGGTGGCGCGGGTTCTGCAGTATCTGCAGGGCAGGACCCGACTCCACCACCCGGCCCTTGTACATCACCACCACCTTGCGGGCACGTTCGGCGGCCAGGCCCAGGTCATGCGTGATCAGCAGGACGGCGGTGCCGAGGTCCCGGGTCATCGATTCCAAGTGGTCCAGGATCTGGCGCTGCACCGTCACGTCGAGGGCCGAGGTGGGTTCGTCGGCAATCAGCAGCCGCGGCCGGCACGACAGGCCGATGGCGATCAGGGCGCGCTGGCGCATGCCGCCGGAAAACTCGTGCGGGAACTGCCGGGAACGGCTGGCGGCATCGGGCAACCCCGCCTCGGCCAGCACTTTGGCCACCGCGGCGTTATCGGACCGGAGCCCGTTGGCGCGCAGCGTTTCCCTGACCTGGAAGCCGATCTTCCACACCGGGTTGAGGTTGGACATGGGGTCCTGGGGCACCATGCCGATCGAATTGCCGCGCAGTTCCACGATCCGCTGGCTGCTGGCGCCGGCCAGGTCTTCCCCGGCGAAGACGATCTGCCCGCCGGAGACCCGGCCGTTCTCCGGGAGCAGGCCGATGGCCGCCAGCGCGGTGGTCGACTTGCCCGAGCCTGATTCGCCCACTATCGCCGCGGTCTCCCCCGGCATGACGGTCAGGTGGGCGTCTTTGACCGCTTCCACGTCGCCGGTGGACGTTCGAAACGTAATCGCCAGGTCTTTGATCTGCAGCAGGGGCGCGGCGCCCTCGACTTCGCGGATGTGCGTCATCGCTTCCTCGCCTTCGGGTCAAGTGCGTCGCGGAGGGCGTCGCCGAGCATGATGAAGCTCAGCACGGTGACCGACAGCGCCAGTGCCGGCCAGAGCAGGCTGGCCGGGTTGGAGCGCAGCGACACCTGGGCCGTGGAGATGTCATTGCCCCAGGACATCACGTCGGGCGGCAGCCCAATGCCCAAAAAGGACAGGGTGGCCTCGGCGACGATGAAGATGCCCAGGTTCACGGTCACCACCACGATGACGGGCGCCAGCGAGTTGGGAATGACGTGCTTGACCAGGGCGGCGAGCCTGGAGACGCCCAGCGACCGGGCCGCCGTGACGAAGTCGGCGTTCCGCACGGAAATGACAGCGCCCCGGGTGATGCGGGCCACCTGCGGCCAGCCGAAGACCACCAGCGTGATGACCACCGTCCAGACGTTGCGGTTGGCCCGGAACAACGGCAACTGCATGATGATGATGGCGCCCAGGATCAGCGGCAGCGCGAAGAAGACGTCGCCGATCCGGGCGATCACCGAGTCCAGCCAGCCGCCGTAGAACCCGGCGATGGCGCCGAGCGTCCCGCCGATCAGCAGGGCGCCGAGCGTGGCGAAGATACCCACCGTCAGCGACGCCTGGGTCCCGTAGATGATGCGCGAATAGACGTCGCAGCCCTGCTTGGTGAACCCCAGCGGGTGCCCGGGCGCCGGTCCGCCGTCGGAATTGGCCAGCAGGCAGTTTTGCGCCGGCGGCGTCTGGGTGAAGATCCACGGGAAGAGCGCCACGACGATGACCAGCACCAGCAGCAGCGCCGAGATGATGAAGAGCGGTTGTCTCCGCAGGTTCCGCCAGGCTTCGGCCCACAGGCTCAGCGGCTGGACATCCTCGTCGACCTTGTCGGTCGCCAGCAGCGGCGTTTCGTCCAGGGGCGCCACGAAATGCTCGATGGCCTGGTTGTCGCGTTCCAGCGGTTCTCTAGGCATAACGGATCCTCGGGTCGAGCCAGGCATAGAGCACGTCCACCAGCAGGTTGGCCAGAATGTACACGAGCACGAGCACGCTGACGATGGACACGATGGTGGGGCCCTCGCCCCGCAGCACCGACTGGTACAGGCGCTGGCCGACGCCGGGGACGTTGAAGATGCCCTCGGTCACGATGGCCCCGCCCATCAGGGCTCCGAGATCGGCGCCCAGGAACGTCACGACCGGGATCATCGAGTTCCGCAGGATATGCACGACGACGACCCGCGGCCGGGACAATCCCTTGGCCATCGCGGTGCGCACGTAGTCGGCGTTCATGTTCTCGATGATGGAGGTTCGGGTCAGGCGCAGCACGTAGGCCAGCGACACCAGGCCCAGCACGACGGCGGGGAGTATCAGGTCGGACCAGCCAGCCTGGGCGCCGACCGTGGGTCTGGCCCAGCCGAGCTTGACGCCGACGAGGAACTGCAGGACGAAACCGAGGACGAAAATCGGGATGGCGATGACGATCAGCGAGGCGACCAGCACGGTGCCGTCGAACATCCGGCCCTTCCGCAGCCCGGCGATCAATCCGAAGAGGATGCCGAAGACGGCTTCGAAGATCAGCGCGAGGATGGCGAGCCTGACCGTGACCGGGAAGATCTGGGCGAGCACCTCGGCGACGGGCCTGCCGGAGAAGTCGTTGCCGAGATTGAAGGTGACGAGGTTTTTCAGGTAGAGGACGTACTGGATGAGGAACGGCTGGTCCAGGTTGTACTGCGCCCGGAGCTGGGCGGCCACCGCGGGGTTGACGGCCCGGTCGCCGAACAGGGCCTGGATGGGATCACCCGGCAGCGAAAAAACGAGGAAATAGACCAGGAACGTGGCGCCGAAGAACACCGGGATCATCTGCAGGAAGCGGCGGAAGATGTACCAGAGCACTAGCTTCCTCCTTGCGCCCGGCGTGCCGCCAAGTGATGGATCATCAATCCTGCCTCTCGGTGGGATCGGGAGCTGGGGCGCGTTGCGGGGGCCCGGCCGTGGCCAGGCCCCGCAACGCCCGGGGTCACTTGCCGGTGATCCGGTGGTAGATCGGCACCCCGTTCCAGGCGGTGTCCACGTTGTCGACGACGGAACTCCAGCCGACCTGCCGGACCTGGTACCACAGCGGGATGGCGGGCAGGTCCCGCATCAGGATCTCCTGCGCCTCGTTGAAGATCTGGTTGCCCTCTTCCGGCGTGGCCGCCCCCAGCCCGTCACGCAGCTTCTGGTCGAATTCCTTGTTGGAGTAGTCGCCGTCGTTGGAACCCGCTCCGGTGCCGTACAGCGGGCCGAGGAAGTTGTACAGCGACGGGTAGTCGGCCTGCCAGCCGGCACGCGCGGCGCCGGTCATTTCCTTCGCCGTCACCTTGGTCCTCAGCTCGGGGAAGGTGGCGTACGACTCGAACTGGGCGTCGATGCCGAGCACGTTCTTCAGGCCGTTAACGACTGCTTCGATCCATTCCTTGTGGCCGCCGTCGGCGTTGGAAGCGATGGTGAATGTCTTGTCGCCCCACGGCTCGATCTTGTCGGCTTCCGCCCACAGCCGCTTGGCCTCCTCCTCGTTGTACTGCAGCACTTCGTTGCCCGGGATGCTGTCGCTGTAGCCGGTGAGCACGGGGGCGGTGAACTCGGTGGCCGGCTGCCGGCCGCCCTGGAAGATCACCTGGGTGATCTCGTCACGGTTGATCGCCATGGAGATGGCCTGGCGCCGCAGCTGCCCGGCCTCGCCGGTCCATTCGTCCAGGTACTGGGGAATGACGATGGTCTGGTTGCCGGCATACGGCTTTTCCAGCCAGCGGCCCTCGCCGAGGTCGGTCTTGAAGTTTGCCAGCGCGCTCGGCGGGATGGTGTCGAGCACGTCCAGGTTGTCCGAGAGCAGGTCCTGGTAGGCCGCCTCAAAGGACGAATAGAACTTAAAGGTGATCCCGCCGTTCTGCGGGGTCCGGGTGCCCTGGTAGTCCGGGTTCGGCACCAGCTCAATCTGCACGTCGTGCTGCCACGCGCCGTCGCCGCCCAGCATGTAGGGACCGTTCCCGACCGGGTTCTCCCCGAAGGCCTCCATGTCCTCGAAGGCCACGGGCGGCAGCGGCACGAAGGCCGTGTAGCCCAGGCGCAACGGCCAGTCGGATTCGGGCTGGCTCAAGGCCACGGTGAAGGTCGTGTCATCGACGACCTTGAGCCCGGACATCTCCTTCGTGGTCGCGCCCTCGGAGCTGACCTCGTCGTATCCTTCGATGCTTTCGAAGAAATAGGCACTCAGCTGGGCGTTCTCGACGGCGGCACCGTAGTTCCAGGCGTCCACGAAGGAGCTGGAGGTGACAGGGTCGCCGTTGGTGAACGTCTGGTCCGGCTTCAGGGTGATCGTGTAATTTTGCGAGTCCTCGGTCTCGATGGATTCCGCCACCCCGTTGACCGGTTTGCCCTCGGGATCGTAGCTGATCAGCCCCTCGAAGATGAGGTCAACCACGCGGCCGCCGCCGACCTCGTTGGTGTTGGTGGGGACCAGCGGGTTCTGCGGCTCGGTGCTGTTGGCCGTGATCACCGCCTCGGCATTGCCGCCGCCGGCCTCCGTGCCGCCGCCGCCGCCGCCACCGCCGCCCCCACAGGCCGTGACCGCGAGCGCTGCCGCGGCGGCCAGTCCAACCAGTCGGGATGTTCGAGCGAAACGCATGCCGCCTCCTCAGGTACCGTGCTCCATCCGGCGGCTTGTGACGCCGGACCTTTCCGCGCCGGCATGGATCTCAGCCGCGCGGGCTCAGGTGGCACCAGCATAGGCGCCAACTGTGACGCTGATAACAGGCCTTGCTTCCAATTGGGTTGCGATTTGGTGAAAAGAGGTGCTAACGCGGCCGCTGCCCAGGTTTCCGGGCCGGTGTGCCGGGACCGACACGGCCACGAACCCTACCGGGGCGACGGCAACGGACCGGTCTCGGTCCGCTCAGGACAGCTCGGCGAGCTTCGCTTTCCAGTAGGCACGCCAGTGGTCGAGCTGCTCGGTCGACTCGAGCCGTTCATGCTGCACTCCCACCGAGGACTTGCCCGAAGGCTTCTCATAAATATGCACGCTGACCCGGGAGCCGTCGGCCAAGCCGCAGCGCCAGTACCGCCACTTGGCGGTGTCGCTCAACTCGGGTCCGCGGGTGACCGCGATGCCCGAGAATTCCTCCGCCGCACCCACCACGGCCACCCACTTGTTCCGCGCCTCATCCATGCTTCCGGTGACGGTCTTGCTCACCGAGGTTTGGAACTCCCCGTCGCAGTCCTGGCCGGGCTGGCGCCGGCCGATCTGCTGTTCGTAGGCGACGGTGGCCGTCTGCGCCCACCAGCCGTTCGCGAGCCCCGACTCGTGCAAGGCAGCGGCGATCTCCTTGTGGCTGAGTTCCTTGGCGCCGATTCCGGCCAGGTACTCCTCCACCTCGGCCCAGCTGACGCCGATGCCCTTTTCGATCGCCTCGATATTCATGCTGCGTACCACTAAACCTCCTGGATTGCGCGATGGCCGGCGGCACCGTCGCGGCAGCGCACCGGCCAGGGGCGGCCAAGCCCCTGCCGCCATTTCATCATGGGCGGGGGCCCGGGCCCGTGGATGGCGGGCTTGCCGGTCTGTCAGTCGCCGGCGGCCAGCAGCTGGGCGCGCAGCTCGCGGCGCTCGCGCTGCTTTTCCGGATCGGGCAACGGCACTGCCGCCAGCAGCCGCTGGGTGTACAGTTCCTGCGGGTTGCGCAGGATCTCGTCCCGGGTGCCCTGCTCAACGATCCGGCCGTGGCGCATCACGCAAATGCGGTCCGCGAGCACGTCGATGACAGCCAGGTCGTGGGTGACGAACAGGCAGGCGAAGCCCAGTTCCTGTTGCAGGTTCTGGAACAGGTCCAGCACGGTGGCCTGGACCGACACGTCCAGCGCGGAGGTGGGTTCGTCCGCCACCATCAGCTTCGGCTCCAGCGACAGTGCCCGGGCGATGCCCACGCGCTGCTTCTGGCCACCGGAGAGTTCGTGCGGATAGCGGTTGCGGTACGCGCGCGGCAGCTCCACCTGGTCCAGCAGCGCCTCGATCTTCCGCTGCAGGGCGGCACCCTTGGCGACACCGGCGAGGTACATCGGTTCGCCGATGCTCTCTCCGATCGGCAGCCGGGGGTTCAGCGAGGACGACGGGTCCTGGAACACCATGCCCACGTGGCGGCGCAGCGCGTGCAGTTGCTTGGGCCGGGCGCCGGCGATCTCGTGGCCCACCACCCGCAGGGAGCCCTCCGCGACGGGCAGCAGTCCCACGGCGGCGCGGCCGATCGTGGTCTTGCCCGATCCGGATTCTCCGACCAGCCCGACCACCTGTCCCGGATAGATGGACAGGTTGGCCCCCTCCACGGCGCGGAAGGCGGGCACCCGGCCCTGTTTGGGATATTCGATGGCCACATTGGTCAGCTGGAGCACGGGGTCGCCCTTGGCCGATTCATGGCGTGAGTGCGCCAGGGCTTCGGCGTTTTCGCGTTCGCGCCGCTGCAGCTCGGTCTCGTCGATGCTCAGCGAGACCCCGGTGGCGGCGGCCAGCGCCGCCGTGAGGTCGACTTCCGTTCCGTCCTCGGGGCGCCCGCCCAGGTGCGGCACGGCGGCCAGCAAGGCCTGCGTGTATTCGTGCCGGGGGTTGTTGAAGATTTCCAACGCGGTGCCGGCCTCCACGATGCGGCCGCGGCGCATCACGGCGATCTTGTCGGCCAGGTCGGCGACCACGCCCATGTCGTGGGTGATCAGCACGATGGCGCTGTCCAGTTTGTTGCGCAGGTTGCGCATCAGGTCCAGGATTTCGGCCTGGACGGTAACGTCCAGGGCGGTGGTGGGCTCATCGGCGATCAGCAGTTTGGGGTCGCAGGAGAGCGACTGCGCGATCATGGCGCGCTGGCGCTGGCCGCCGGACAGCTGGTGCGGGTAGGACCGGAAGGCCTTTTCCGGGTCGGGCAGCTCGACGAGCTCCAGCAGCCGCAGTGCCCGCTTCTTCGCCTCGCTGGGCGAGATGGCATAGTGCAGCCGCAGCGTTTCCACGATCTGGAACCCGATGGTGTACACCGGGTTCATCGCCGTCATGGGTTCCTGGAAGATCACGGCGACGTCCTTGCCGCGCACCTGCCGGAGCTTGGCGCTGCTGAGGCCCAGGATCTCCCGGCCGTTGAGCTTGACGCTTCCGGTGGCACGGCTGTTGGCCGGGAGCAGGCCCAGCAACGCCATCGAGCTGGCGCTCTTGCCGGAACCGGATTCGCCCACGATCGCCAGGACCTCGCCGGCCTTGACATCGTAGGTGAGGCCAATCGCGGCCGGCACCCACTCCTTGTCCACGCCAAAATCCACGCTGAGGTTGGTGACCTCCAGGACGGGTGGTGTTCCGCCGGCCGTCTCCAGTTTTCCTGCCGGCAGCGTCGGATCGATGATTTCAGTCATAGCTGGTCTTTCCCTTCCAACCTGTCGCAGTTGGTTGTGGCTACTGGAGAACCGGTACCCGGTCCTGAAACTATGGGGGCATGACAACGTCTGCTGCCGCCGGCACCACGGTCTTCCGTCCGCGCTCCGCGACCTGGTTCACGGGAAGCGTCTGGGCGATCGTGGCGGTCAGCCTGGCGTCCTCGGTGCTGACGCACGGCCCGGGCAGCCTGCTCGACTCCTGGCCGCTGCTCGCTATTGCCTATCTGACCTGGTGGCTGGCCTGGTATCCCGCCGTCGTTATCGGCGACGACGGCGTGGTGTTGCGCAACCCCGTGCGGACCGTCTCCGTGCCCTGGGGAGCCCTGGCGACGGTGGACACCAAGTATGCGCTGACGTTGGTTACCCCGCGCCGCAAGTACACCTCGTGGGCGGCACCGGCTCCCGGCATGTTCGGCGTCCACCGCGCCCGCGCCGATCACGTCCAGGGGCTTCCGGAGACCACCTACGGGCCGGCGCAGTCGGTCCGCCCCGGCGATCTCGCGAACACCGATTCCGGGGCAGCCGCGTACTACGTCCGCAAGCGCTGGGCGGAGCTGCTGGCTGCTGGCAGCATCAGCATCGGAGATGCCGACAACGTCCCGGTGGGACGGACACCGAACTGGGCGGTCCTCGCCGTCGGGACGGCGCTCGCGGTACTCAGCGTCGTAACGCTGGCCCGCTGAGCCGGGCCTCACGGGGCCGGGCAGGCGACGGGTGCCCATCCTAGACACCCGTCGTCGCGGTGGTTCCGGTCTCGGGGTGCGCGGAAACCGCTGCCGCCTTCGCCCGCTTGGCATTGAACTTCTTCTGCCGCGGGTCGAACGCGTCGCGCAGTCCGTCGCCGATGAAGTTGATGCACAGGCAGATGGCCACGATGAACATGCCCGGCCACCAGAACAGCCACGGGCGGGTCTGGAACGCTTCCTGGTTCTGGCTGATCAGCAGGCCCAGCGAGACGTCCGGTGCCTTCACGCCCAGGCCCAGGTAGGACAGGCTGGTCTCCAGCAGGATCGCCGCCGACATGCTCAGGGTCACCGAGACGATGATGACGCCCACGGCATTCGGCAGGATGTGCTTGAAGATGATCCGGGCGCTGGAGGCGCCGGCGATCCGTGCGGCGTCGACGAATTCGCGCTCGCGCAGGGACAGGAATTCCGCCCGGACCAGTCGGGCCAGGCCGGTCCAGATCACGCAGCCGACGAACAGGCCCAGGAAATACGGCTGGATGCCGGGCCCGACGGCCCGCCCGGCGACCTGGCCGAGCACCGCCGCGATGATGATCAGCGGGATGACGATGACGACGTCGGTCAGCCGCATCAGCACCGCTTCGACCCAGCCGCGGAAGTAGCCGGCGAGTGCGCCGATGACCACCCCGATGGCGCCGCCGACCAGGCCGATGATGAACATTACCGCCACGGAGATCTGTATGCCGCGCATGGTCTGGGCGAAAGTATCGCGGCCCAGCCGGTCCTGTCCGAACGGATGTTCGCCCAGGCTGAAGGGGAAAAGCTGCAGGGTGGGCGCTCCCGAGTTCACCATGTCGTTGACGCCGTTGTGCGTGTACTTCCACCAGCCGGGCAGGCCGAACATCCCGCTGGATGAATAGGCGATCAGCAGGATCAGGCCAAAGACCACCAGGCTGACGACGGCAGCCGTGTTGCCGATGAAGCGCCTGCGGACGATCTGGCCCTGGCTGAGGCCGGCCTTGTTCTCGTTGGTGGCTGCGACGGGTTTCGTTGCTGTGGCGCTCATGCCTTTACCCTCACTCGCGGATCAAGCGCGGAGTAGACCAGGTCCGCGACAAGGTTGAAGACCAGTGCCAGGATGCCGGTGATGAGGAAGACACCCATCACCGGATTCGGGTCGACCCTTTGCAGCGCCTGGATAAACAGCTGCCCCATGCCGGCGAACGCGAACACCTGCTCGGTGATCACCGCGCCGCCGATCAGCCCGCCGATGTCGAAGGCGACGATCGTGGCGATCGGAATCAGCGCGTTGCGGAACGCGTGGCGCATGACCACGGTGCGCTCGCCCAGGCCCTTGGCCCGGGCGGTGCGGATGTAGTCCATGTTCATGATCTCCAACATCGACGACCGCGAGTAGCGGCTGTACGACGCCAGGGAAATCAGCAGCAGCGCGACGGTGGGCAGCAGCAGGTGGGTGAACGTGTCGAGGCCGTGGACCCAGTAGTCGCCCTTCAGGTTCGGCGTTTCCGAGCCGATGGTGGCGATGGGCCGCTGGTTGACACGCCCGTTGGTGAAGTAGGTGGGCCATGCCTGCATGAAGCGGTCGAGCGCGATGAGGCATCCGACCAGGAAGGAGGTTATCGCCGCGGCATTCATGCTCTGGCGGCGGTCATAGCCGCCCATCAACCAGCCGACCGCGAGCCCGACCAGGACGGCGGCAAGGGCCAGCAGGAAGATCATCAGCCCGGTGGCCTGGGCCAGGAGCGGCTGGATCGGGAAGTAGATGATCACGCCGATGCCGACGCTGATGAGCGCAGAGTAGAGCGCCTTGCGGTTCTTCAGGCCCGCGGCCAGCAGGGTGATGCCGAAGGCGATGCCGACGCCGCTGATGGCGATAACCGCCAGGCCGAGCCCGGGAGTCTTGAACCACTGGGTGACCGACAGACCCCAGAACACTGCGGCAGCCAGCAGGAAACCGATTCCGGCGGCGCCCAGTTTCCGTTTGTAGCTGCCGTTGGCGCAGACGAACCACACGGCCGCGCTGACCAACCCGATGATGAGGATGGATTGCAGCGGTATGTCGGGATTTTTCAGGAAGTTATTGAATCCAATGGCACCGAATTCTTTCAGCAGGACGGCTACCCAGAAAACGGGAAGTGAAAAGAATAGGAACGCCATGAAGGTGATGCCGTAATCCAGGGCGCTGTACTGGCGCAGTGCCGAAACAATGCCCAGGGAAACACCAATGATGATGGCGAGGACTGTTGCCGCCGTGACCAGCAGGATGGTCATGCCCATGGCCCGGCCCAGTTCGACGGTGACCGGCTGGCCGTTGACGGCATAGCCCAGGTCGCACTGCGCCACGAACGGGACGACGCACTTGGCGGCGCCCGCCAGCCAGCCGAAGTACCGGATGGGTGCCGGTGTGCCCAGGTCGAGCAGCGCGATGCGCTGCTGCATGAGCTGCTCCTTGTTCGCGGCATTGCTTTCCCGGAGGTCGTGCAGGGGATCACCCGACAGCGCCGTCAACTGATAGACCAGGAAAGAGGCACCTAGGAGAATGAGCACGGCGGTGAATAACCGCCGCACAATGTAGGTCACCATAGCGTTTTTAACCTCGTTGGTATGTGTCTGCGGATCTTGTGGATCCGGCATTTTCACAGTGAGTGTAATGCAGGTTACACACGAGCGGAATTTGGGAAATCCCAATCACTTATGCGGGCAAAATCCGGTGGTAAATGGCGCAAGGCGCCGGGACCGTGGTACTCAAGGTCCCGACGCCTTGCATGCTATCTGCCGAGGAACAGGCGGGGCGGTTACTTAACCTTCCACTCCCAGAAGTTCCACCAGACGCCGGTCTGGTTCGGCATGTACTTCACACCGTCGATCCGGTCGCTGTTGTAGGCATCGATGCCGACCGGCTGGAACAGCGGCAGGCCGTAGAACGAATCCCAGACGATCTTGTCGATCTGCTTGATGAGTTCGTCCTGCTTCTCCGGCTCCGTGGTGACGATCAGCTCGTCCATCAGGGCGTCGGCTTCCTTGCTCGAGAAACCGTTGTAGTTGGAGTCGGCCTTGGTGCGGAAGATCTGCGGCACGCCGCTGACGCCCACGCCCGGGGAGATCCAGCCGAAGATGGTGGCATCGTAGGTGCCGCCGCCCAGGGCCGAGCCCCAGTCGGAGCCGCCCAGGCCGCCGTCGACGATCTTGAAGCCGGCCTTGGAGGCGGATTCCTCGATCAGCGTGAAGGCGTCAACGCGGTTGGGGTTGTCCTTGTTGTACATGATCCGGACCTCGGGCGTGGCGCCGGCCAGCAGCTCCTTGGCACCCTCGATGTCGGCTTCCTGGTAGTTCTCGGAGCCGTTGTTGGCGGCGGAGTCCTCGTACCCGGCCTGCGCCGGCACGAAGAACTGGGAATCCAGCGGCTTGGCCTCCGGATCCAGCGGAGCCATCAGGCGGTCGACGATGGCCTTGCGCGGCACGGCCTTCATGAACGCTTCGCGGACGTTGGCTTCCTTGAAGACGCCCGAGAAGTTCAGGTCGATGTGGTCGTAGGAGAGCTGCTCGCCGCGGTTGACGGTCACGCCCTCCAGCCCTTCGAGCAGTTCCACGGTGTCGGCGGACGCCTGCGGGGCGATGATGTCCACTTCGCCGTTCTTCAGCGCCTGGACCTGATCCGGAGCGGCGCCGATGTAGCGGATGGTGATTTCCTCCACGTTCGGCATCGGTCCGAATTCGTAGGCCTCGTTGCGGACCAGGGTCATGGACTGATCAGGAGTGATGCTGTCCACGATGAACGGGCCGGTGGAGAGGTAGAGGCTGGCGTCCGACGGGAGGGTCTTGCTGTCGAAACCGGTGTTCCAGAAATCGGCGACGGCCTTGAGCTCTTTGTTCTCGGCCGGCTTGTCCGGGTTGCCCTTGGGGCTCTCGCTGATCAGGTCGACCAGTGCCTGCTCGTCTGCCAGTCCGGCCTTCTCGGCCACCACGTGGGCCGGGCTGTCCAGGACCCCGTAGGAGATCTCCCAGTCGGCGAACGGCTTGGAGTACTTCAGCGTAATGGAGCGGCCGTCGTCGCTGATCTCGGGCTTGTCGGTCAGGCCCAGGCCGGAGGTGTCGCCGGCGTAGGAGAAGTAGGCAGTGCCCTTGTCGACTTCACCCTCGTCGTTGTAGGTGGCATCGTCGAAATGGCCGGAGTAGACGGCCCAGGCGAGCAGCAGGTCGCCGGCGTCGACCGGGTTGCCGTCCGACCAGGCGACGCCCTCGTTGACCGTGTACTTGATGGTCAGCGGGTCTTCGCTGACCTTCTCGTAGGTGCCGAATTCTTCGTTCTTGACCACGTTGAGTTCGTTGTCGATGTAGTTGAAGTCCGCATGGGTCAGGTACGAGATCTTCGAGTTGATATCGACGTTGCCGACGGCCGTGTCCGAGTTGAAGGAGCTGAAGGCGTTCACTTCAGCGACGCTGATGGAACCACCGGCTCCAGCCGCGGTGGAATCGCCTGTGCCCTCGGGGGAATTTCCGCCACCCGAAGTCGCGCAGGCGCTCAGGGCCAGGGCTGCAACAGCCGCGACCCCGATAGCTTTGGAAGTACGTCCGAAACGCATTCCGCCTCCTTGTTTCTGTCTTTGGAAGGTCCCCTGCAGTGCTGCAGGGGACGGACATAGACCGCGTCGCCTGAAGTTCAACGAGCTTCCCGCCGAACGTGGCATGTCTCACACGCAATAGAGCGTAAACCGGAACCCCTCGGCTTGGGTATAAAAACTTCGCTTCATATCCGGTTGTTACCGAGATGCAACCTTAAAGCCACGGGCGGCCACGGGGCGAAAACTTCGACCCCGGGCGGGAGTCGGGGCCGGATGCCCGGAAACACGGCGATCCCGGCCTGTTGGAGGGCTGGGGGCACCGCCGGAAACGGTTGCCTCAGACAGGTTTCAGTTATCGGCGGCTAACCGATTCGTGTCCGGGTCGCCGACCGCCGCGGCCCCTTAGCCCGTCGATTGGGCCCGACGCACGAGGGTCCGCCGGCCGGAGTCGAGCCGTCGTGTCCAACCGCGTGCGTCGAGGTGTTCGAGCAGCGGGATGGCCACCCGCCTGGTGGTGCCCAGAGCCCGGCGTGCCTCGCTGGCCGTGAAGGGCTCGGGCAGGCGGGCCAGTTCCCGCATCGCCAGGGCGGGCGCCTGCGGAAGCAGCACAACCCCGCCGGCAAACCGGAGCAGGCGCCCGCTGCGTTCGGCGGCGGCGAGTTCACGGTTGCCGAGACCCAGGGCCCTCAGCTCGTGGGCTTCGGGGGCGGCGAAGGGTTCGGATCTAAGGCGGCGCTCCAGCGTGCTGACCGCGTCCTCGGCGGCGCCGAGGCCGCCGTGCCGGCCCGGCAGCCGGACGTATCCGCCGACCTGTTCCAGCCCGGCCTCCCGGACGGCCGCGTCGAGAACCGCGTTTCCTGCCGGTCCGAGCAGGTCAACGGCGGCTCCGCGGGAGAGGCCGGCCGCCAGCGGGTCCCGCTCCCCCAGTTCCAGCACTGCGGCCCGAAGCCGCCGCCGCCAGTCGTCGAAGACGGTTGCGTGCACCCACCACTCGCCGAACGCCCGGACGTCGTCGGGGACCTTGTTGGGCGCCGAGACGCCCATCCGGCGGAGGTGTTCACTGCGGACGGCACCACGGCGGGCCACCTCGATGAGCGCGTCGCCGGCGGGAGGCATCGCCGTCAGGCTTTCGGCGCGCCTGGCGCTGTCCCCGCGGCGGTCGAGCGCGGGCGGGTCGACGTCGAGGACTTGGACTCCGGCCAGCACCGACCGGCTGCCGTCGGCCCGCAGCACCAGGCGGTCCCCGACCGCGAGCGGGAGCCGCCAGTCGAGGGTCAGCCGGGCGTGGTCCTCGTTGAACGGGCGCACCCGGCACGGCACGGCTGCGGTGCCGATGTGGGCGAGCAGGTGCCGCGGCCCGTCGGGGAACGCCGCGCCCATCGTGCGGCGGACGTCGATGCTGTCCACGAGGAGCCAGGCGTCTTCGGACAGGAGGACGTCGCCGCGACGGATGCCGCCGGCGGCCATGCCGCGCACATTGACGCCGACCCGGTTGCTCGGACCAATGGTCGGAAAGGCTTCGTTGCGGCTGTGCAGGCCCCGGACCGACACCGGCCGGAGGCTGCCGTGGCCCGCGAGCTGCAAGCGGTCGCCCACGGCCAGGCAGCCGGCTGTCAGCGTTCCGGTCACCACCGTTCCCGCGCCGCTGATCGTGAAGGATCGGTCGATCCACAACCGCACGCGGCCCGAGGGGTCGGTTGCGGGGAGGGAGGACAGGGTCGTATCCAGTACCTTGCGCAGCTCGTCGAGGCCGGCTCCCGTGACCGCGGACACGGCGACTGCCGGCGCGTCGCGCAGCCCGGTGCCCGCCAGCTCCGCCCGCACCCGCGCGAGGACCTCGTCGGCCCGGCCCGGGGCGCGGTCGCTGCGGGTCAGCACCACCAGCCCGTGGTTGATGCCCAGCGCCGCGACGGCGTCCCGGTGGTCGCTGGATTGGGCCTGCCAGCCTTCGTCCGCGGCGACGACGAAACACACGGCGGGAACGGGGCCGAGCCCGGCCAGCATATTGCCCAAAAACTTCTCGTGCCCGGGCACGTCCACGAGCGCCACGTCCCTGCCCGACGGGAGCACGGTCCAGGCAAAACCCAGGTCGATGGTCAGGCCGCGGCGCCGTTCCTCGGCCCAGCGGTCGGGCTCCATTCCGGTGAGCGCGCGCACGAGGGTGCTTTTGCCGTGATCGACGTGTCCCGCGGTGGCCACCACGAACATGTCAGGAGCCCGTGGTTCGCTGCTGGTCGTCGATATGCGCCAGCGCCGAGCGCACGGCGGCGGCGAGCCGCTCGTCGTCGGCCTCGGGCACGCAGCGCAGGTCCACCAGGCACGCACCGCGGTGGACCCGGGGCAACACCACGGGGTCGCCCGTCCGCAGCCGTCGGGCGGCCCCTTCGGGCAGCCGGACGGCCCACCCGGGCAGCGGCACCCCGGGCGCTCCCCCGCCGCCGACCCTGCCGTCGTGCTCCACCACACGGCCGCCGGCGCTGGCCGCCAGGCGCTCCGTGCGCTGCCGCAGCCGGCCGGGATCGGCGTGCAGGGCCGCCGCCACCGGCGTCTGTTCTCCGGTGAGCGTCGCCTCCACCGCGGCCAGCGTCAGTTTGTCTGCCCGCATCGCCCGCGCGAGCGGATGGCGGGCCAGCCGGGTGATGACCGCGGCCCGGCCCAAAAGCAGTCCCGCCTGGGGGCCGCCGAAAAGCTTGTCACCGCTGGCGATGACGACGTCGGCGCCGGCGGCGAGCGCACCGGAGATGTCCGGTTCCCGGGGCAGCACCGGGTCTGGTTGGAGCAGGCCGCTGCCCAGATCCACGACCAGCGGGATCCGGTGTTCCTCGGCCAGGGACCGGAGCCGGCCGATGCCGACGTCCGCGGTGAACCCGCTGACCCGGAAATTGCTCGGGTGCACCTTGAGCAGGCAGCCGGTCTGCGCGCCGATCGCCGAGGCGTAGTCCTCCAGGTGCGTCCGGTTGGTGGTGCCCACCTCGCGCAGCCGGGCACCGGTCGATTCAATCAGCTCGGGAAGCCTGAAGCCGGCCCCGATCTCGACGAGCTCGCCGCGGCTGATGACCACTTCGCGGGACCCGGCTAGGGCGGTAGTGGCCAGCACCAGGGCCGCGGCGCCGTTGTTGACCACCAGCGCTTCCTCGGCGGCCGGGCAGGCGTCCAGCAAAGCCTGCCGCGCACCGGCCCCGCGCCGGGACCGTCCGCCGGTGGGCAGATCCATCTCGACGTCGACATAACCGGCCGCCGACAGCACCGCCTGGCGTGCGGACCCGGAGAGCGGAGCGCGTCCCAGATTCGTGTGGACGATGACGCCGGTGGCGTTCAGCACCGGCCGCAACGAGCTGGCCGCGCGGGAAGCCACCGCGGTCAGGACCGTCGCCTCGACGTCTTCCGGGGCAAGGTCGCCGCGACGCGCCTGGTCCTGCACCTCCCTGACGGTGGAACGGATGGCGTCGTCGCCGAGGCGCACGCGTGCGTGGAGAAGTTCCGGGTGGGCGAGCAGCTGGTCGGTGCGCGGAATGTGCCGGCGCGGGTCGTTCTGGCCCACGGCCCTCCTTCCGGGTCACCTTCAGCTGTGCAGCTGGCGGAAGCGGACGGGAATCGAACCCGCCAGGCCGAGGTACTCGGCCTCACCGGTTTTGAAGACCGGGGGGCCCACCAGGACCCGGACGCCTCCACGAGCATGGTAACACCGGCCCGCCGCTCCTATGCTGTGACCATGAACGGGATCACCGGCGTCGCAGAAGAGTCCGCAGCAGCAGTCCGGCTCACGGGATACGCACACGGCGGAGGGTGCGCCTGCAAGATTCCGCCCGGCGAGCTCGAGGACGTGGTCCGCGGCCTGACCGGCCAAACCAACCCCGACGTCCTGGTTGGGCTCGACGACGGCGACGACGCCTCCGCCGTCCGGGTCGGCGGGGACCTCGCGGTGCTCTCGACGGCAGACTTCTTCCCTCCCGTGGTCGACGACGCGTATGACTGGGGCCGGATCGCGGCGGCGAACGCCCTCTCGGACATCTATGCCATGGGCGGCCGCCCGGTCAGCGCGATCAACCTGGTCGGCTGGCCCCGGGACGTCCTGCCGATGGAACTGCTGACCGAAGTGCTGCGGGGCGGGCTCGCCGTGGCGTCCGAGGCGGGCTGTCCGGTGACGGGCGGGCACTCGGTGGACGACCCGGAACCGAAGTACGGGATGGCGGTGACCGGCATCGCCGACCCCGGCAAGCTGATGCGCAATGACGCGGCCCGGCCCGGGCTGCCCCTCACGCTCACCAAGCCGATCGGCCTCGGCCTGCTCAACAACCGGCACAAGAGGACCGGGGAGGTCTTCGATGAGGCGGTCGCGGTGATGACGCAGCTGAACCGGGAGGCCGCGGACGCGGCGGTGCGCGGCGGCGTCCGCGCGGCGACCGACGTCACCGGGTTCGGCCTCCTCGGGCACCTTTACAAGATGTGCCGCGCCTCCGGCGTGGGTGCGGTCATCGACCGCAAGGCCGTGCCGCTCGTCGCCGGCGCGCGGGAGGCGCTGCGGGACGGCTACATCTCCGGCGGCACCCGGCGCAACCTCGAATGGGTCCGCCCGCACCTGCGGCCGGGGGCAGGCATCACGGAGGATGACCTGCTGCTGCTGGCCGACGCGCAGACTTCCGGCGGATTGCTCGTGGTCGGGGAACTGCCCGGGCACCCGGTGGTGGGGCAGACCGTTCCGGGACCCGGGATCGAGGTGCGCTAGACCCGCGGCCGGCCGGCTTAGCCGGCGGTCGTGATCGAATCGTGGACGGCGCCCGCGCGGCGCCGGGCCGCGAGCCGGTTCTTCTGCGGCTCGATCGTGTAGCGGGGATCCTCCGCCGAGCGGATGCCGGCACGCAGAATGCCGAACCGCGTCAGCGCCGAGGCGGCCAGCAGCGCCGTGCCGCAGGCCGCGGCCGCCGGCCTGTGCCTGCCGACGGCGAGCACCCCCACGCCGGCGGCGACGGCCAGCCGCTCGCTCCACTTGAGCATTTGCCCGGGGGCACCCTCGTGGAGGGGTTCTGCGGCCACCGGGTCCATGCCGCGTTCCAGGGCCCGGGTGGCGATGATCTCACCGGCGACGCCCAGGACCGCGAGCGCCCGGGCGGGCCCGGCTTCGCGGACCGGGGTCGTGATCATGGCAAGACCGGCCGCGGCGAGGCTGGCAGAACTGACGAAAACGAAGGGCAGGTTGTCACGCCCGGCATTCCAGGTCGGGTTCGCCGTGTCCGACAAGAGAACCGCGGTGTAGGCGGAGAGCGGTGCTGCGAACACCGCGGCCCCTACGCCCGCCGGGCCCTCGAGCAGGCGCAGCACCGGGCGCAGCGGCCCCAGCGGCAGCCGGGAGCCGGTCAGGCGGTCGATTTCGGACGCCGCGGAAATCCCGGCACCGGCGCTGAAGGCGGCGAGGATCCAGGAGCCCAGGCTCATGGGCGAGGTGGGCTTGATGGTGCGCAGCATGTTGAGGAACCGCTCGGGCCGGCCCAGGTCTTCGATCAGCGCCACGGCACCGAACCCGACTGCCGTGAGGGCGGACAGGCGGCTGTTGCGGCACAGCGCACGCCGGCCCGTCAATTGCCCGCCGAGTCCGAGCAGCGCCGAGCCGCCGGCCACGCCGCCCAGGAAGAGGTAGAGGGCTATCGGGTCTCCCCACGGCGGCGGCTTGACCACCGGCCGGCCGTAGTAGGAGGCGAACCGTGCCTCCGGCACCACCGGCATTTCGCCCGAGCCGTCTCCGGTCGCGGCGCGGCGCCGCTTGCTGCCGCGCCGGGAGCGGCGCGGCGGCTCGGGCGGGCGGTAGCTGTCGAAGTCCGAGACGGTCACCCGCGGCCTCCCGTCAGGAAGGCGGCCGTGGCCGCGGCCAACATGCCGGCCGCGGCGATGCCGGCCCGTTTGAACATGCGCGGCAGGTCCGCCGTGGGCACCCGCGGGTCCGGCGGCAGCCCGTACACCTCCGGTTCGTCGAGCAACAGGAACACGGAACCGGTGCCGCCAACGCCGTCGGCATCGTTGGCCCCGTAGAGGCGTGCCTCGGTCAGCCCCTGCGAGTGGAGTTCTGCTACCCGCTGCTTCGCGGTGGCCACCATTTCCTCGCGCTCGCCGTACTTGATCGACGTCGTGGGACACGCCTGGGCGCAGGCCGGCGTCTGGCCGTCGGTGATCCGGTCGTAGCACAGCGTGCACTTCTGGGCGACACCGACGTTGCGGGTCGGGGCCTGTTCCCCCGGGGTGAAGTCGCGCTGTGTCTTCGGTCCTGCCGTGCCGTCGCTGCGCCGTTCGATCACGCCGAACGGGCATCCCGCGACGCAGGTGCCGCAACCGTTGCAGACGTCGTCCTGCACCACCACGGTGCCGTGCTCGGTGCGGAACAGCGCACCGGTGGGGCACACGTCCAAGCACCCGGCGTTGGTGCAGTGCTTGCACACATCCGAGGACATCAGCCAGCGGAAATCGGGCGTATCGGGGGGCGTGGTATCCAGGCCCGGAGGCTTCCCTGCTGCAGCCGCGCTTCCCGGCGGGCCGATGCCGGGCATGCCGAGGCTGACGAGTGCGCGCCCGGAGTCGCGCGCCTTTTCGATCCGCCCGCGGTCCTGCTCGACGAAGGCGACGTGGCGCCACGTGTCGGCTCCCAGCGAGCCGGTGTTGTCGTAGGAGGACTGCAGCAGCTCGTGCTGCGGGTCGGCGGGATTGCGGTTCCATTCCTTGCAGGCCACCTCGCACGCCTTGCAGCCAATGCAGATCGAGGTGTCCGTGAAGAAGCCCTTGCGCGGGTGTCCGGTGTGCGGGATGTCCCCGGGCGCTTCGGTCAGCCGGTTCATAAGCCTTCCCTCGTGGTGTCATCGCCCGGCACGGGGCCGGGGTGGGTGATCTTGTCGCTGCCGGTCTCGGGCGTCACCCCGGCGCGGGCCTGGTATTCGGCGACCAGGGCGAGCAGTTCCGGGCCCCGGGGACGGCGGCCCGGGAGGATGTCGCACGATCCGGCCTTGGATTCCTGGATCTGTACGTTGGGGTCGAGGGTCACGCCCAGCAGATCGTTGGCTGCGTCCCCGCTGATGACCGCTTCCTGTCCGACGCCCCAGTGGTAGGGCACCCCGATCTGGTGCACCGTGCGCCCGCTGACGACCAGCGGCTTCATCCGTTCGGTCACGAGCACCTTGGCCTCGATGGCTGCCCGCGGCGAGACGATCGTCGCCCAGCCGTACGGTTCCAGGCCGCGTTCCGCCGCCAATTCCGGCGACACTTCGCAGAACATCTCCGGCTGCAGCTCCGAGAGGTACGGCAGCCACCGGCTCATCCCGCCGGCCGTGTGGTGTTCGGTCAAGCGGTACGTGGTGAACACAAAGGGGTAGATGTCCGCACCGGGCACGTTGGCACTCGGCGCGCTGAGATTGTCTGCGCGCGGGAAGGTGAGGCGGGCGGGATTCTGCTGCTGCCCGTAGAGCGGGTTGGCGACCGGAGATTCCTGCGGCTCGTAGTGGGTCGGCAGCGGCCCGTCCACCATGCCCTTGGGCGCGAACAGCCATCCCTTGCCGTCGGCCTGCATGATGAAGGGGTCGTCTCCGGCCAGCGCGGCGGCGCCGCCGGCCGTCGGATCCGGCCTGCTCCCGGGAGCGCGGTCCAGCGGGAAATCGGGGACGTCCTCCCCGGTCCACCGGTTCTGCTCCGGGTCCCACCAGACGTACTTCTTGCGTTCGCTCCAGGGCTTGCCGTCGGGGTCCGCCGACGCGCGGTTGTAGAGGATCCGCCGGTTCGCCGGCCAGGCCCAGCCCCACTCGGAGGCGACCGGCCCTTGTTCCTGGCCGGGCTTGCGGTCGGCGGCGTGGTTAATGCCGTCGGCATACACGCCCGTATAGATCCAGCATCCTCCCGAGGTCGAGCCGTCGGGGCGCATCTCGGTGTACGACGAGAGGGGCATGCCGGCGCGGGGACCGGTGAGATGCCGGCCGTTGATTTCCGCAAGCACCGCCTCGCCGTCGGGGTCGCCGTGTTCGTCGGTGGGATAGTCCCACGTGAGGTCCAGCAGCGGCCGGTCCCGTTCATCGGTCGAATCCGCCAGCTTTGCCCGGAGGCGTTGGCCCAGCTCGTAGAAGAACTGCAGTTCGCTGCGGCAGTCCCCCGGCGGCTGGATGGCCTGGTGCCGCCATTGCAGGAGCCGCTGGGTCTGCGTGAAGGTTCCGGCCTTTTCCACGTGCGTCGCCGCCGGCAGGAAAAATACTTCGGTGCCGATGTCCTCGGTCCGCAGCTCGCCCGTGGCGATCTCGGGGCCGTCCTTCCACCACGTCGCCGACTCGATGAGGTTCAGGTCGCGCACCACCAGCCATTTCAGATGGGACATGCCAAGGCGCTGCATGCGCCCGTTGGCGGATCCGACCGCGGGGTTCTGGCCGAACAGGAAGTAGCCCTCGACCTCATCGGCAAGCATGCCCATGACTGTCTGGTAGGTCCCGTGCGGGCCGTTGATGCGCGGAAGGTAGCCGTAGCCCCAGTCCGAGTCCTCACGGGCCGCGTCGCCCCACCAGGCCTTGAGCAGGCTGATGGTGTAGGCATCGGCGTCGGCCCAGTAGCCCTTTTGGTCCGGCGACGCGATGCCGCCGAGGTAGTCCTGCAACGTCTCCATCTCGGCCTTCGGCATGGGGAGGTAGCCGGGCAACAGGTTGAACAGGGTCGGGATGTCGGTGGAGCCCTGGATGCTGGCATGGCCGCGCAGCGCCATGATTCCCCCGCCCGGCCGGCCCATGTTGCCCAGCAGGAGCTGCAGGATCGCCGCGGTCCGGATGTACTGCGCGCCCACGGTGTGCTGGGTCCAGCCGACGGAATACGCAAAGCAGGTGGTCCGGTCGCGTCCGGAGTTCTCCGTGACCGCCCGCGCCAGGTAGTCGAAATCCGCCAGGGAAATGCCGCAGGCGTCCCGGACCATCTCCGGGGTGTACCGGGCATAGTGCCGTTTCAGGATCTGGAACACCGTCCGCGGGTGCTCCAGCGTGGGATCCTGCTCGAAATCGGGGTGTGCCAGGGTCGGCCCGCCGCTGCCGTACTGGTGCCCGGCCGCCCGGTCCGCGGTGTCGGCGCCGTGTTCGTGGCCGCCGGCTTCTCCTGCCTCCGGCTTCCGTTCATAGGCCCAGGACGCGAGGTCGTACTGGCCCGTTTCCGGGTCGAATCCGGAGAACAGCCCGTCCAGGTCCTCGGTGTCACGGAACTCTTGGTTCACCAGGGTCGCCGCGTTGGTATAGGCCCGCACGTAATCCTTGAACCACAGATCGTTGCTGATCACGTAATTGATCAGGGCGCCCAGCAGCACGATGTCCGAACCGGCCCGGATGGGCACGTGCCTGTCTGCCACCGCGCTGGTGCGGGTAAACCGCGGATCCACATGGATGACCTTCGCGCCGCGGGCCCTGGCTTCCGTCACCCACTGGTAGCCCACGGGATGGCACTCGGCCATGTTGGAGCCCTGGATGACGATGCAGTCGGCGTTGGCCATGTCCTGCAGCGATTGCGTCGCGCCGCCGCGTCCAAACGAGGTTCCCAAACTGGGAACCGTTGCGGAGTGTCAAATGCGGGCTTGGTTCTCAAGTTGGATGGCGCCCGCGGCGGTGAAGAGCTTCTTGATCAGATAGTTCTCTTCGTTGTCGAGGGTCGCCCCGCCCAGCCCGGCGATGCCCATGGTCCGCCGGAGCGGCCGGCCGTGCTCATCGCTTTGCTGCCATGTGTTCCGGCGGGCTTCGAGGAACCTGTCGGCAATCATGTCGACGGCGGTGTCCAGGTCAAGGTGCTGCCAGTCCTTGGCGTGGGGCGCCCGGTAGAGCACCCTCGTCTGCCGGCCGGGCGCGTTGACCAGCTGCTCGCTGGCGGATCCCTTGGGGCAGAGCCGGCCGCGGGAGATCGGCGAATCCGGGTCGCCCTCGATCTGGACAACCTTTTCGTCCTTGACGAAGACACGCTGGCCGCAGCCCACCGCGCAGTATGGACACACGCTCTGCACCACGCGGTCCGCGGTGGACGTCCGGGGAGCGATTTCACGGGTCCGCCGCGAGGTCACGGCCTCGCCCCGCCCGAGTGAATCACTCGTGCGGAACTGCCGTACCACCGGCCACTCCAAGAAGCTGAACCGCGACATGGGCCCACCCTAACCCATCCAATTTCTCTACAACAGGGGAAAACGACGACGGCGGAGGAGCAGCTCCGGGGCACAGGCTGCTCCCCCAGCAGCGAGCGGGCGCCTGCGGGGAACGCCGCCAGGTACTCGTCCACGGTCTTCGGCTTGTCCCTGTCTCGAAGCTACCCGCCGCGGGCCAGACCGGGGCCGGTGTTTGCCGGATTTGCACGTGAGGACCGGCAAGGTATTCCCTGCGGGCAGCGCGCGGTCCATACTCGGACACGTACGGGGCATCGGCAGGGCGGAGCCGCCCCTTGCGTCGGCTCCGGCCGCAGATGCAGGCGCGAACATCGGAGTCTGGCATGGCTACTTGGAGCGGTTCCCAGTCCCTCCTCCGGCGCAAGCCGATCACGGAGCTGGCGGAGGAGAGCGGGGAAAGCCATCTGTCCAAAAGCCTGGGCGTGTGGCAGCTGACCGCGATCGGCGTCGGCGGGATCATCGGCATCGGCATTTTCACGTTGGCCGGGCTGGTGGCCAACGGCGGCCCCGAGGCGGCTCCGGTCGGTCCGGCGGTGCTCATTTCCTTCCTCATTGCGGGCCTGGCCAGCGCGGCGGCGGCCCTGTCGTACGCGGAATTCGCGGGCATGATCCCGTTTGCCGGCTCGGCCTACACCTATGGCTATGTGGCCCTGGGGGAGGTCATCGGCTGGTTCATCGGCTGGGACCTGCTGCTGGAATACACGGCCATCGTCGCCGTCGTTGCCATTGGCATCTCGGGCTATTTCAGCGCCTTTATGGAGGGCATCGGCGTCCAGGTCCCGGCGTGGATGGAGGGCACCGCGGACACGGTCGAGGGCGGCGTGGTCAACCTGCCGGCCATCGTGGTCTGCCTGCTGATTACCTGGATCCTCAGCCGCGGGACCCGCACCTTCGGCCGGTTCGAACTGATAGCGGTGGGGCTGAAGATCCTGCTGATCCTCTTCATCATCGGGCTGGGGTTCTTCTTCGTGAACCCGGGCAACTACAACCCGTTCATGCCCTCCGGATTCGGTCCGGTGCTGGCCGGAGCCGCCACCGTGTTCTTCGCGGTGTTCGGCTATGACGCGATGAGCACGGCGGCGGAGGAATCCGTCGACGGCAAGAAGCACATGCCAAAGGCGATCCTGCTGTCGCTGGCCATCGCGATGACGCTATATGTGCTGGCCACCCTGGTGCTGACCGGCATGCAAAACTACAGGGACATCAGCCCCACCGCGGGGTTCGCGTCCGCCTTCGAGTCGGTCGGGCTGCCGGTCGTGGCCACGATCATTGCCGCCTTCGCCGTTGTTTCGATCCTGACCGTGATGCTCACCTTCCTGCTGGGCGTGACCCGGGTGTGGTTCTCCATGAGCCGCGACGGGCTGCTGCCGTCCTGGTTTGCGGCGACGGACCGGCACGGCACCCCGCAGCGGGTGACCTGGATCGCCGGCATCGCGTCGGCGCTGCTGGCCGGAGTGTTCCCCATCCGGGCCGTGGCGGACCTCACGAACATCGGCATCCTGGCCGCCTTCGTGGTGGTTTGTGTGGCCGTAATCGTGCTGAGGCGCACCCGTCCCGAGGTGCCGCGGACTTTCCGGCTGCCGTGGATGCCTGTGGTCCCGGCCTTCGGCGTCTTGGCCTCCGGCTTCCTGATGCTCCAACTGCACTGGGAAACCTGGCTGCGCTTCGTGGTTTGGCTGATCATCGGCCTGGCCATCTACCTGTTCTACAGCCGCAAGCACTCGCTCATGAACCCGGACAGCCCGCGCCACCGGGCCGTACCCGGGTCATCCGACGCTTGAAGGCAGCCGCTTAGCCGTTGACCTCGCTAGTCGTTGAGCTCGGCGGTGGCGACTTCATACTCTTCGACTTCGAGGATCTCCAACGATAGGGAGTTGCTTGCCTCAGAGCGGAGACTCTTCGCCCTTTCCTTACTTCCAGCCAGGTTTTCTTCCGTGTCGTACAGCGCGATGGATAAAGATTTGCCGTTCCCCTTCCCGTTCAGGAAATAGAAGCCCCGGCAACCGGGGAGTTCCAGCACCCGGGTGACGAGATCCTCCGGGGGCCCGCTGGAAGTGTCCTGGCTGCCTCGGTAAGTGCTGACTCGTGCGAACATGGCTACCTCCAATGGTTTATCAGCCGGAGCCCCGCCTGCCGCTGCATATTAGGGGCGCAATTTCGAGGCCGTGCACAACCCCTCGGCAAGCCATACCGCTGGTGCGGGCTCCTCCCACCAGTAGGCACCTCTCAGCGCCTGCGGACAATACCGGGACTCGACAATAATGCTTGCCCTTCGTCAGCGGCAGGTCCACTTGCAGTCGCGGGCTGCCACGCGGCGCAGTACAACGGATGGTGTTCGGGCCCTAAAGCGCGTCGCCGTCGTCCTTCGCGACGGCCTAGGGGAGCCGCCGGTCCTCGGGATGCTGCAGGCGCAACCACTTGTAGCCGAACCCCTCGAGGGGCAGGGTGCAGGTGCCGTCCTCGGCACCTTTTCACGTCCGCGCCACCCAGCAGGTCCAGCATCCTTATCGTGCCTTGGCGGGTTGTCGAGGCACGTATCTCAGGTACGCGATGCCGTTGTCGAAGATTCTGTGTTCGGTAAGGCGCAGGTCGAGGTGCACGTCGTCGGGCAGGGCACGCAGGCCTCCGCCCACCATCTTTGGCACCACGAAGAACCGGAAGTCGTCAATCAGGCCCGCACGGATTGCGTCTGCCGCGACCGTGGGCCCGAAGATCTCGACTACACCCTTCGCACCCTCCACGACCCGCTGCAGCTCGACCAGGCTCAGGCGCGGCACGATGCGTGCCCGGTCCGAGGTGAGCTCTTCGACCGTCATGGTCGACGACACCACGACCTTGTCCAGGCCCCGCCAGCGCCGGGCGAACTCCCGCTCAGCCACAGGACGGTCCTCGCCGTCAGGATAGGTGTCCCAGTACCCCATCAACGCATAGGTTCTCCGCCCGAGCACCTCGGTGGACACCTCCGCCATGCGCTCGAGGTGCACGGCGAACACGGCATCGCTCGGGCCCGTCCACTGGAAGTCGCCGTCGGCATCGGCGACGTAGCCGTCGATGGACGTTGTTGCCACGAAGGCGAGGGTTCCCATGATCGTTCCGCCCCTTCACGCTGGGTGTGCCGGGTTCCCACGGCGACACCGGCACCGGTCAGTTCTTCTTCAGTTCCTCGGCGAGCATCACGATGATGCCGCTGGGACCGCGGACGTACGTGAGCCTATAGGCGTCCTCGTAGGTCGCCACCCCGCGAAGCGGCCGGCAGCCGTGTTTCGCGGCTATTTCGAGGGCCTTGTCCAAATCGTCGACCGAGAAAGCGACCCGGTGCATGCCGATCTCGTTCGGGCGGGTGGGCGTCGACTCGATCGCTTCGGGGTGGAGGTACTCGAAAAGCTCGAGCCGGCCGTGGCCGTCCGGGGTCTGGAGCATCGCGATGTTGGCGTGGTTGCCATCGAGCCCGACGGCGGTGTCGGTCCAGTCACCGCTGACCGTGTCGCGGCCGAGGACCGTCAGGCCGAGGTCGGTGAAGAAGGCGATCGCTGCTTCGAGGTCGCGAACGGCGATGCCGACGTTCTCCAGTTTGATGGCCATGCGCGACATGCTAGCGAGCCGGGAGGACAAAAAAGAAGCCCTCCGCCAGCTGCGCCGCGTCGGAGTTGCGGCACAATAAATCGTGTGGATGACCTGCTTGTGCCCCCGGGACCCGGCGCGCCCCGCGGCCTCCGGGTGCCGGCGGGAGAGCTGGTCGAGCAGTTCTCCCGAGCCTCGGGCCCTGGCGGCCAGAGCGTCAACACCGCCGACTCACGCGTGCAGCTCAGTCTCGATCTGGGCACCACGACGGCGCTCAGCGAGATCCAACGCGAACGAGCCGTCGCCAGGCTCTCCGAGAGGGTCTCGGGCACGGTGCTCACCATCAGCGCCTCCGAACACCGCTCCCAGCGGCAAAACAGGGCTGCGGCGCGGCAACGCCTCGTCGCACTCCTGCGGGACGCGGTGACTCCGCCGGTCGTCCGGCGGGCAACCCGGCCCACGGCTGGCTCGCGGCGCCGCCGGCTCGAATCGAAACGGTTGCGCTCGGAGACCAAGCGCAACCGCAGGCGCCCAAACTCCGAATAAGCTGACCATTTTGCGCTCTTGGAATGGGGTGAGCATGGATAACGGTGTTTCGAGAGCCGAACCGGCGCCATCTCCCCGCGGAGGCCGTGCGGGACGCCTGATCGCCCGGCATCCGGTAACTGCCTTTGTGGTCATTGCGATCGGGCTGACGTGGGCGGCGCAGGCGATATCGATCGCTCTGCTGGGCAACGTTGTGCCCGGGCTCCTGGCAGAGCTGCTGATCCTGCTGGGTACTGCGGTCCTCGTGACCGCAGCCTCAGGCGGCGGGAAGGCCGTCCGGGGCCTTTTTCGGCAGGCTGTCCGCTGGCGGGTAGGCGTCGGCTGGTACATCGCCGCCCTGCTCGCCATACCCGTGCTGACCCTGCTGATCGCCGCGGCGACCGGGTCTTTTCGGCAACCCGAAGCCGGCTGGGCCGCTGAAACCGGCAACTATTTCCTCAATGCCATCCTCGTCGGGGCTGTGCTGGCGAATATCTGGGAGGAACTGGCCTGGACCGCCGTGGTACAGCACCGGCTGATGGAGCGGTGGGGCCTGATCGCCGGCTCGCTGCTGACAGCCTTGCCCTTTGCCCTCATCCACCTCCCCCTCGCCTTCGCGGACAAAGGCTTCACGGGGACGCCCGTCCGGGAGGTGCTTTTCTACTGGGCGGTCCTGTTCCTCTTCGCCCCGATTTTCAGGCTCCTGGCAGGCATGGTGTATCTGGGCACGGGCGGAAGCATCCTCATCGTCGGCCTCCTTCACGGGTCCTTCAACGCCTCCGGCTCGGAAAAGCTCAAGGCGTTCGAGGGAGAGTGGCAGCAGATCGCCGCCGCAGCCATGCTCGCCGTCGTCCTGGCGCTCTACCAACAAAGCGGGGCACGCGTTAAGGGGCGCCGAACAGGATCCCGACCGGATCGCTACTCAGCATTCCCGGACGACACCTGAACTGGACTCGGTGCAGCGGCGGCGTCGTGTTGGAACAAGCATTGAGGGAGCCCGGAATTCAAGTGGACACGATACGAGTATCCTCAGGTGGCATCACGTCCTAGAGCAGGGGCATTCCAAGCGGGCGGGTCGAGTCCCTTAGGCGCGGGCAGAGTCCTTGGGCAGGCGGGCCGCCAGCTTCCACGCGGCCGGCATGGCCGCTGCCGCGATCAGCGACTTCACGATGCCGCCGATGATGAACGGGTACAGGCCCCACTCGAGCGTCTGCTGCAGGTCGGCGCCCAGGGAAATGGCCAGCCAGGCCATGCCGAAGACGAAGGTGATCACGGTGCCCGCCAAGAATGAAACGGTGGCGCCCAGGAACTTTTTGTCCCAGTTGCGCTTGGCCAGCCAGCCGGTCAGCCCCGCGGCGGCGATGAAGCCCACCAGGTAGCCGCCGGTCGGGCCAACGGCGGCGGCCAGGCCGGAGGAGGCGTCGCTGAACACCGGCATGCCGGCCACGCCGGCCACCCAGTACAGGGCCATCGACAGCATGCCGCGGACCGGGCCCAGCGTGCTGCCGACCAGCAGGACGGCCAGGGTCTGGCCGGTGATCGGGACCGGCCACAGCGGCACGGCCAGCTGCGCCATGACGGCGGTCAGGCCTGCCCCTCCGACAACCAGCGCGGTGTTGGCCAAGGCGGTGCTGGGGACCAGGGCGTCGGCCAGGACACCCTGTCGCGCAACGGCGGCTGATGCTGTGCTCATGGTTGCTCCTAGTGTTTTGCGGAAAATCCTCAAGAACCGCGGGCACCCCGGCGGATTTGAGCGGTGCCTCCGCTCAAATCCGCGGTATCCCACCTCTGACACTAACTTGATCGACGATTGTTGACAATAAAATAATGCGACGCGCATCATGGGACGCATGGCCTCCCTTAGCCCTCTGTTGAAGCAGGCGACCCCACTGACAGTCGACCACGCCCTGGGCAGTTGGATCTACGCGACCGATGGAAAAACGTACCTTGATTTCACTACCGGCATTGGGGTGACGAGCACGGGTCATTGCCACCCGCGGGTAGTGGAGGCGGCCCGCGGTCAGGTGGGAAAGATCATTCACGCCCAGTACACCACGGTGATGCACAAGCCGTTGCTGGCGTTGACCGAGAAGCTTGGCGAGGTGCTGCCGGCAGGCCTGGACTCGGTGTTTTATGCCAATTCCGGATCGGAGGCGGTGGAGGCTGCGATCCGTTTGGCCAGAATGGCCACGGGCCGGCCAAACCTCGTAGTGTTCCAGGGCGGTTTCCATGGTCGGACGGTTGCGGCGGCTTCACTGACCACCGCCGGAACGAAGTTCTCCGCAGGGTTCTCCCCGCTGATGTCGGGGGTGCACATGTCCGCCTTCCCCTACGCCTACCGGTACGGCTGGGATGAGGCGGCCGCCGTGGAATTCGCATTGAAGGAACTGGACTACCTGCTGCAAACCCGCACCGCGCCCAACGACACCGCAGCATTCCTGATCGAACCGGCCTTGGGCGAGGGTGGGTACCTGCCCACCCCGGCGGCGTTCCTGGAGGGACTGCGCGAACGTGCCGACCGGCACGGCATCCGGCTGATCTTCGACGAAGTCCAGACAGGCGTGGGCCGCATGGGCAAGTTCTGGGGGCACCAGTACTCCGCCGCCACCCCCGACATCCTCATCACTGCGAAGGGCATCGCCTCCGGATTTCCAATCTCGGCAATCGCCGCTTCCACCGAACTGATGTCCAGGGGCTGGCCCGGGTCCCAGGGCGGGACCTATGGCGGGAATGCGGTCTCTGCCGCCGCCGGCGTCGCCACCCTCGATGTCATTCGTGACGAAGGGTTGGTTGAAAACTCACGGATCCGCGGCGAGCAACTCCAGGCCGGACTAAAGGAAATCCAGGCCCGTTTCCCCGCCATCGGCGACGTCCGCGGCAAGGGTCTGATGCAAGGCATAGAATTCACCACCGAAGCCGGCGGCCCCGACGCCGCCACCGCGGCAGCAGTCCAACAGGCCACGACCCGCCACGGCCTGCTCACCCTCACGTGCGGGCCCGCAGGCAATGTCGTCCGCCTGATCCCCGCCCTTATCGTCACCGCCGAAGAAATCGCCACCGGCCTCGAACGCTTCGAAAACGCCGTCGCCACCGTCACCGCGGCCGTTTCCTCGAAATATTGAGCCCACCCATGACGGATGCTGTTCGCTCCCCCGCAGGCCCGGCAACGGGCAACCGCCAAACAGGCGCACCGGATGCAGGTCTCCCCGCGGTACTTGCACGCCTGGCATCCGCGGGCGTGGCTGCCGACAGCTCGCCACGCCGCGTAGCGGAATACTCCTATGACGCTTCCAACTACCGGGTAACCCCGCTTGCCGTGGTGTTCCCCCGGACGGTTGAGGACGTGCTCGCGGCCGTTGCTGCATGCCGGGAAACGGCAACCCCGCTGATCGGGCGCGGCGGCGGGACGTCCATGGCGGGCAACGCCATGGGCCCAGGCGTGATACTTGACTTTTCCCGCCACATGAACGCGATCCACGAGATCGACGAGGTGGAGGGCATCGTGAGCGTCGAGCCCGGCGTCGTGCTCGCCGTCCTCTCCCACGAGGTGGAGAAGGCCACCGGTCACCGGTTCACCTTCGCTCCGGACCCGTCCTCCAAGAACCGTGCCACCGTGGGCGGCTCGCTGGGCAATGATGCGTGCGGCAACCACTCCGTTCGCTACGGCCGGATCTCCGACCACGTCGTGGAGATTGACGTCGTCACTTCGGACGGCGCGCGCCTGACGGCCACGGCCGGCGGGCTGCGTGCCACAGATCCTGGCGACAACGACTCCGCAGCGCGCGCGGGTGCACTGACCGCCTCCTTCAAAGACTTGGCCCGCAGTCACCTGTCCGAGTTCCGCCTGGAACTCGAACGGATCCGGCGTCAAGTCTCCGGCTACCATCTGGCCCACCTTCTTCCAGAAAACGGGTTCAATGTCGCCCGAGCCCTCGCGGGGTCCGAGGGGACCTGCGCCATCATTGTCGGCGCCCGGATGAAGCTTGTGCCTAAGCCGGCCAGCGCCCTGCTGGTGTGCCTGGGTTATGCGGACATAGTCGACGCGGCTCGGGACGTCATGACCATCCTGGAGTTCTCCCCGGCTGCCGTCGAAGGTATCGATGAGGCGATCGTGGACACCATGCGCTTTCGCCGCGGCAAGGGCTCGGTGACGGGTTTGCCCACAGGCAAAGCCTGGCTGTACGTGGACCTCGACGGCGGGAATCCGCACCAGGTCCGGGCGGAAGCTGACCGGCTGCTCGCCCGACTCAGGGAAAACGGCCGCTTGGTGGATGGGCACGCCGTGCCGGACCTGCAGGAGCGAGCCGCTCTTTGGCGTGTCCGCGAAGACGGCGCCGGGCTCTCAGCGCGGCTCTCCACGGGTGGAGAATCCTGGCCAGGATGGGAAGACTCTGCAGTCGCCCCGGAGAACCTTGCGGATTACCTCTCAGACTTCCGCGACCTTCTGGGCCGCTACGACCTGACGGGCGTAATGTACGGACACTTCGGTGCCGGCTGCATGCACATCCGGATCACCTATGACCTGCGCACCCCAGCCGGCCGCCGCGTTTTCCGCGACTTCACACAGGAAGCTGCCCGGCTGGTCGTCCGCCACGGCGGTTCGCTCTCCGGCGAACACGGCGACGGCAGGGCACGATCGGAACTGCTGCCCCTGATGTACTCTCCGCGCCTGCTGGCGGCCTTCGCCGCGTACCGGCGCACCTGGGACCCGGCAAGAATCCTCAATCCCGGATCCCTCACCGATCCTGACCCCCTGGACGTCAATCTGGCGCTGCAAGGCATTCCCGAGCGGCACTGGCGCACGAGCTTCGACCTGCGCCCGGTCAGCGCCGGTGGCGGAGCGACCGCCGAAACCGACACCCCCGAGACCTCCACCGGCAGCGGTACGGATCCGTGGGTCCACGCGCTTCAAAGCTGCATAGGCGTGGGGCGATGCCGCACGGACGCGGGCGGCGTAATGTGCCCCAGCTACCGCGCCACGAAGGACGAGAAGGACTCCACCCGGGGCCGGTCCCGGGTGCTCCAGGACATGGTCCGCGGCGCCCGCACCGTGGAGGAAGGCTGGAAGTCCGAGGAGGTCCGCGAGGCGCTTGATCTCTGTCTGTCCTGCAAGGCCTGCTCCACCGACTGCCCCACGGGCGTCGACATGGCCACCTACAAATCCGAATTCTTCTCGCACTACTACAAGGGCAGACTCCGCCCAATGTCCCACTTCTCCCTGGGCTGGCTGCCCCGCTGGCTCAAGCTCACGGGCCGCTCCGCGCCTCTGGTCAACGCCTTGATGTCCACCCCGCTGGCGAAGGTCGCCGCCGCCCTCGGCGGGCTGACCACCCGGCGTGCGATGCCGCGTTTCGCCGGAGCCGGCGAGTGGCGTCGCGAAGTAGCGGCCGCCGGCATTGGTCCGGCAATCGACCACAGCGGCGGCCTTGCTCCGGATGTCCACGGCGTGGTGCTTTTCGTGGACAGTTTCACCCGCGGCTTCCGGCCGGAGGTGGCCGGTTCCGCTGCCCGAGTTCTGGCCGGCTCGGGCTCCGTGGAATGCTCAGCCGAGTCCTGCTGCGGCCTGACCTGGATTTCCACCGGCCAGCTGGATACCGCGAAAAAGCACATGGCCGCGGCAGCGAAGGTTCTGGATGACGGGACCGATCGGCCCATCGTGGTGGTGGAACCCAGTTGCGCGGCGGCGCTGCGCAAGGACCTGCCCGAGCTGGTCCACACGGAACGGGCCCGCCGGGTTGCCGCCCGGGTGCGAAGCTTTGCGACGTACGTCGACGAGCTGTCCACCGCCGGCTGGAAACCAGCGCCGGCCCGCCCCCTTCCAGAACAAGTGGTGCTGCAGACGCACTGCCACGAATACTCAGTCTTCGGAGCCGGTGTCCAGCGCTCGGCACTCAGGGCCGCGGGCGTCAAGAGTGTGGTGGATGCGCCCGGTTGCTGCGGCGTGGCCGGAAACTTCGGCTTCGAGAAGAATCACTACGGCATCAGCATGCTGGTTGCCGAGCAAGCGCTGGCCCCGGCCCTGCGTCAGACCGGTTCCTCTTCGGTGATCCTTACTGACGGATTCTCCTGCGCCATGCAGGTGAAACAGATCGATGGCTCCAGGCCGGGTCGTCACCTGGCCCAACTATTGGACCCCGGCGAATGAGCAGCATTGATTTCCCAACGCAACGCCGGCCACAACACCTCCAACCAAGAAAAGGATCGCTCATGAGCATTCAGTCAGCCGGCTCCCGAACGTCACAAAAGGCGCTCAACGCCGTCGCAAAGGTCAGCACGAACCTCTACATTGACGGGGAGTGGACCGAAGCATCGTCCGGTGCCCGGTTCGATGTCGTCAATCCTGCCACCGAGGAAGTCATCGCCAGCGTCGCCGACGGGGGCCCCGAAGACGCGCGCCGGGCGATCGAAACCGCCGGCCGGGTCCAGAAACAGTGGGCCAAGACCCCGCCCCGGGAGCGCAGCGAAATCCTGCGCCGCGCGTTCGACCTGATCATGGCCCGCCAAGACGAACTGGCATTGATTATGACCACGGAAATGGGAAAACCCTTGGCCGAGTCAAGAGGCGAGGTGGCGTACGCCGCCGAGTTCTTCCGTTGGTTCTCGGAGGAAGCCGTCCGCATTAGCGGAGATTTGACCACCAGCGGCGACGGCAAGAACCGCATCCTCGTCTCGAAGGAACCCGTTGGACCCTGCGTCTTGGTCACGCCCTGGAACTTTCCACTGGCGATGGGCACCCGGAAGATCGGCCCTGCCATTGCGGCCGGCTGCACCATGGTCTTCAAGCCTGCCAACCTCACTCCACTGTCTTCGCTGGCACTGGCAGACGTCCTGGCAGAGGCTGGTCTGCCCAAGGGTGTGCTGAACCTGGTCACGACCTCCAAAGCCTCCGAGGTGGTCACCCCATGGATGGAAAGCGGCATTGCCCGAAAGGTTAGCTTCACCGGGTCCACCGGCGTGGGCATCCGCTTATTGGAGCAGGCTGCCAAAAACGTCATGCGTTCTTCCATGGAACTGGGCGGGAACGCCCCTCTCATTGTGTTTGATGACGCGGACTTGGACCGCGCCGTTGAGGGAGCCTTCGCCGCAAAGATGCGCAACATGGGTGAAGCCTGCACCGCCGCCAACCGGATTTTCGTGCAGCGCTCCGTGGCCGCTGACTTCTCCGTCCGCCTCGCCCAGCGGCTGAGCGCCTTAAAGGTCGGTGACGGCGCAGTGAGCGGCACGGACGTCGGCCCGCTCGTGGAGGAAAAGGCTCTCAATAAGGTCCAAGAACTTGTGGACGACGCCGTTTCCAAGGGCGCCAAGGTGGTCTGCGGCGGCTCCCGCCCGGAGGGCAGCGGCTACTTCTACTCCCCAACAGTGCTCGCGGACGTCGGCCCCGACGCCGCGCTGATGAACGAAGAAATTTTCGGCCCGGTGGCGCCCGTCATCCCCTTCGACACCGAAGACGAGGTGGTGCGGTGGGCGAACGACACCCCTTGGGGCCTTGCCAGCTTTGTGTTCACCCAGGACCTGGACCGCGCCTTCCGCGTCGGCGAGGGTCTGGAGTCGGGCATGGTCGGCCTTAACACGGGCATCGTTTCGAACCCGGCGGCGCCGTTCGGCGGCATCAAGGCCTCCGGTCTGGGCCGCGAGGGCGGGCGCGTGGGCTTGGATGAATTTTTGGAGATCAAGTACATGGCCATCCCGCGGGTCTAGGGATTGGCAACCTCGTCCAACGTCGCCGCCTCGCGAATCGCTCCCCCACTCACCGGCGGGAAATGTGGAAGTGAGGGAGCACTGGCGCAACCCGAGGGGACGGCTAGGGAATCAGCCGCATCAGTGCGTCCTCCATGTGTTCGGCCATCAGCTTCTCGGCGAGGTCTGAATCTCCCTTGGAGATGGCTTCCGCGATGCGTTTGTGCTCGGCGATGCGCTTGTCGGCGGTAGCGTACGTGCTTTTCAGGGCATTGAGGCACATCCGTGTTTCCGTCAGGAGAGTGTCGTGCATCTTCTTCAGGCGAGGGCTGCCGGCGAGCTCAACCAGGAGGGCATGGAAGCTCATGTCCGCTTCGGTCATGGCTTCGCCGCGGGGGCTTTCCGCCGCATCCTCCATGGCATGCACGGCTTTCATTAGCCGGGCCGCGCTGTCCTCCGGGTTGGTGCTGACCAGGCGGCGGATGGCGGCTGCTTCCACCGCGGTTCGGGCCAGGTAGATGTCCCGAAAATCGTCCTCGTCCATGCTGACGACGAAGAGGCCCCTGTTCCGGTAACTGACGAGCAGCCCTTCCTGGGTGAGCCGCTGCATGGCCTCCCGCAGGGGCCCCCGGCTGACCCCCAGTTCTTTGGCAAGCTCGGCTTCACCGAGTTGGAGGCCTGGAGCGAAATCACCTCGGGCGATTGCATCGCGGATACGGCGGGCAATAATGGCCGGCGTAGACTCCTGCACTATCGGGTCGAGCACTCCCCTTTTCATCCTGATTTCCATCCTCGCTGCCATTGAGCCCCACCAACTCGTTCTGGTCGAACCCGGAACCATCGCTGTCCATGTCAGATGTCTTTAGTCGACAATTGCATAGTTTACTCCGTAGCCCGGAGTTGGCCCGGGAAAGCCTGCCGGTCGGCGCGAACAAAGCGCGATTGGCAGGGGTCCGCCCGGCCGGCCCGGCGAGACCTGAAGCGCGCGCGATAGGTGCGGCAGGTCCAGGCCGTACTTCAGCACTGAACTTCAAGCGATGCGAGAAACAGCGCGAAAAGTGTTGATGTGATCCCCGTCACGGACTATGCTGGCAACACCCGCTGCAGATTGTGTACAAAAGGCAATCGACTTAATCGGCCTCTGCCGGGCGGGCCTTCGGCTATCGGCGCTGGGAGAAACACATGAAGCTGAATAGGAAAGCCAACACCATCGGCGCGCTTGCACTGGCCGCCACCTTGGCGGCAACCGGGTGCGGGGCAATGGGAGGCTCCGGAGACGGGCAGACCGGGGAAGCCACGGGCACCGGTTCCGCGGAGAACTGGACTACGCCCGCCCTCAATACGGCTCTGAACGGCAAGACGACGGAAACCACCTATGAGCCCATTGCAAACGACAAAATTACCAAGCAGTGGAAGATCTGCGTCCTGTTCCCTCACATGAAGGATTCCTACTGGGCCGCCACGAACTACGGGACGCTGATCGAGGCACAGAGGGACAAGGTTGAGTACAGCATGTTCGAGGCTGGAGGCTATACCAACCTCGACAAGCAGCTAAGCCAGATGCAGGACTGCATCAACGGCGGCTACGACGCGATCGTTCTGGGCGCCATCAACGCAACGGGCGTATGCCCCCAGGTGGCCGCCGCGCTGGAAAAGAAAATACCGGTGGTGGACTTCATCAACGGTACGGACTGCCCCGAGTCCAAGGACAATCCCCTCTTCTCCCACGCGCTCGTGAGCTTCCATGATCTGGCAGTGACGACGGCCGAGTACATCATCGATGACACCAAGGGGTCACCCGCCCTGGTGGGTTTCTTCCCCGGGCCGGAAGGCGCCGGATGGTCCGATGCGGCAGTCAAGGGTTTCCAGGACACCATCAAAGGAACCAACGTCAAGATGGCGGAGATGCGGCGCGCCGATCCGGGCCTGGAGATCCAGCAGAACCTCATTGAGGACACCCTCAAGGTCCATCCCGACATCACCCACATCGTGGGAGTTGATATTGCTGCCGAAGCCGGTGTGAATGCGGTGCGGAACGCCAACATGACGGGAAAAGTTGACGTCTACGCCTTCGACATCATCCCGCCCGTGTACGACGCGATCGTGGCCGGCGACGCCGTAGGTTCGCCAACGGACTTCACCACCATCCAGGGACGTATGGCCGTTGACCAAGCCGTCCGCATGCTGGAAGGCGAGAAGCTGGAGGCGCCCACATCCGGACCGGTGCCCAAGATGATCACCCAGGAGAACGCCGCCGACGTGCCCTACAACGAGATGTTCGCGCCGCGGGACTTCAAGACGGTGACGAGCTGGACACCGAAGAGCTGATCCATCCACGCGGGGCCGGGCCCCGCGTGTGTTCCCGGTTCGTGGGCACTCGCATCTGAAGGGAGTGAAGCTGGCATTGGAACAGCATCCGATCGTTGCACTTGGCAATATCGTCAAGACCTTCGGGCCCGTGAGGGCACTCAAAGGGATGTCCCTCGACCTTTACCCCGGCGAAGTACACATCCTGCTGGGCGAGAACGGCGCGGGAAAATCCACGCTTGTGAACATCCTCCTCGGTAACTACCAGCCGGACAGCGGCACCATTACCGTCCGCGGCTCGGACGTCGCCCACCACTCACCGGCGAATGCCCGGAAACTGGGCATCAACGTCGTCCTGCAGGATTTCAGTTTGGCTCCAACGCTGTCCGTCACCGAGAATCTGTTCCTCGGCCGTGAGGTGAAAACCTTTGGGTTCGTGAACCGCACCAAGATGCGGGCCATTGCCCGGGAGAAGGTCGGCCAGCTTGGGGCAGCCATCGACCCGGACGCTGAGGTTGGGACGCTGCCAAGGGCCGAACAGCAGCTCGTGGAGATCACGAAAGGGCTGCTCGGGACACCGGGCATCCTCCTTCTCGATGAGCCCACGGCCGCCATCAGCGAACGGGAAGCGGACCGGCTTTTCCGGATCATAGACCGGCTCCGGGACGAGGGCTGGGCGCTTCTCTACATCACCCACCGGATGGAGGAGGTCCGACGCCTGGGCGACCGGGTCACCGTGATGCGGGACGGCACCTTCATTTCGACCCATACCCTCGACGAGGTTTCCGAAGAGCAGTTGATCACCGACATGGTCGGCCGGGAGCTCGCGGCCGTCTATCCGCAAAAGGCCGAAACCAAGGGCGAACCCCTGCTGGAGATCGAGGATGCATCCACGGCCGACGGCAAGGTCGCCCATGCATCCCTGCGGGTGTGTCGGGGTGAGATTGTCGCCGTGGCCGGGCTCGTGGGTTCGGGCAAAAGTGAACTCGCAAAGGCCGTCCTCGGTCTCATCCCCCTGTCCAGCGGTTCCGTCTCGGTCAACGGCAGGAAATTCAGTCGCCCCAACCCCCGCCAGATGATCCAGGCGGGTATCGGCTTCATGCCGGAGGACCGCAGGCGGGAAGCCCTTGCGCTTGACCTCAGCGTTCAGGAGAACATTGCTCTTGAAGTCAACCGGATTAAGAAGTACAGCACGCTGGGGCTGATCCACGGAGCACGGATCCGTTCCCTCGCGCAGGCACTGGCCGAGCGGCTCGATATCCGGCCGCGGTCCGTAACTGCCGAGGCCCGGGCCCTGTCGGGCGGCAATCAACAGAAGGTCGTTCTGGCCCGCGCCCTGACACGGGAACGGAAGGTTTTCGTGGTGGCCGAGCCTACTTCCGGGGTGGATGTCGGGGCCCGCCAGGAGATATATGCCAATCTCCGCAAACTGTGCAGTGACGGTGCCGGCGTCCTCATGGTCTCCTCCGACCTCGAGGAGGTCGTCGGACTTGCCGACCGGGTCTATGTGATGAACGGCGGGCGCGTTCAGGCCGAGCTCGTTGGCAACCAAATCACAAACGAAGCCGTTGTCGCTGGTGCCTTTGGGCATGCAGTAGGCGCATCAGCATAAGGACTGCCATGTCAACAACCGAAGTCAAGGGCCCGGCGACCGCCGTCCGAGGTACCAAGAAACCAAACCGCCAGTTCTGGCTCAGGTTTTTCAGCAGCGTCGGACCGCTGCCGCCGCTGCTGATCGTCATGGTGGTCGTCTTTGCCGTGGCAAACGACCGCTTCCTGCAGCCCGACAACCTGCTATCCGTCTCCCAGCAATCCGTCACGCTCCTGCTGATTTCCCTGGGACAGATGCTGGTACTGGTAACGGGCGGATTTGATCTGTCCGTAGGGGCAACCGTCGCGCTGTCTTCCATCGTGTCTGCCACGATGATGCAGAAAGTCTATGGCGGCATACCGGAATTCTCAGGCCAGTCCATGATCATGGGTTTCGTCGTCTGCATCGCAGTCGGACTGGTCGTCGGGATGGCCAACGGCCTCGGCGTGGCTTTCCTGAAGGTCAACCCGTTCATCGTGACACTTGCCACTGCCACTATCGTCACGGGCATCACGCTGGTCTACAGCGGGGGCGCCACCGTGTCCGGCCTGCCGAGGGACTACATAGTCGGCCTCGGGTCAGGCTTCACCCTGGGCATACCCAACCTGGTTCTCGTAGCACTGCCGATCCTGGCGATTGTTTTCGTCGCACTGAAATGGACAACGTTCGGCCGCCACCTGTATGCCATCGGCGGAAATGCCCTGGCAGCAAAAACCGCGGGCATCCAGGTGCGGCGGAACCTGATTGCCACCTACATCATCTGCGCCGTTCTGTCCTCTATCGCGGCCTACCTCCTGACTGCCCGCAGCGGCTCAGGGCAACCGACCTTTGGGGGAGCTTTCGCGCTTCAATCCATCACCGCGGCCGTCATCGGCGGCGCCTCGCTCCAGGGCGGCCGCGGCGGCGTCGGCGGCACTGTCCTGGGCGTCATCTTCATCATGCTGCTGGGCAACGGAATGAACTTCATGCGGCTCGATACGAACATGCAGAGCATCGCCCTGGGGTTGGCGCTCGTTCTCGCGGTCCTTGCAGACCGCTTCCGTGCCTCGGCCAAGGCGCGCCTCATCGCCAAAGGAGTCGTCAAGTCATGACCACGCCGTTGTTTGAATCCCTCTTGGTCACCAACCGCGGCGAGATCGCCCGGCGCATCATCCGCACAGCGAACGCCCTGGGCATCCGGACCATCGCCGTCTGCTCGGATGTGGACACAGAGCTGCCCTTCGTAAAGGAAGCCTCGGAATTTTTCTCCCTGGGTCCGGCCAATCCTGCCGAATCCTACCTGAACGTCGACAAACTGATGGAAGCAGCCCGTACCGTCCGGGCTTCGGCCATCCACCCTGGCTACGGTTTCCTCGCCGAAAATTCCGGCTTCGCCCGGCGGGTTATCGAAAGCGGCATCACGTGGGTGGGACCTTCACCGGACTCCATGGACATGGTGGCGGACAAGATCAACGCCCGTAACCTGATGCAGGCCGCAGGCGTGCCGGTGGCGACAGGATCGGCCGAACCGGTAAGCGACGCCGCTGAGGCAGTAGAGATCGCCAATTCTGTCGGCTACCCGGTCATCGTTAAACCATCCGGAGGCGGCGGCGGCATCGGAATGATAGTCGCCGACAATGACGAAGACCTGCGGGCAGCCTTCGACACTGCACGGTCGCGTGCAGAGCGCTTTTTCGGGGACTCGCGGATCCTCATTGAACAGTTCATTCAACACGCCCGCCACGTCGAGGTCCAGATCCTAGGACTCGCGAGCGGCAAGGTGATAGCGCTCGGAGAGCGGGACTGCTCGGTCCAGCGCCGTCACCAGAAGGTCGCCGAGGAGTCGCCGTCGCCGGGCATCACACCGGAACTAAGATCCCGGATGCTGGACGGCGCGGTAAGAGCGGGGACTGCTGTCGGTTACCGCAATGCCGGTACGGTCGAATGCCTGGTCGATCCAGTGCGGCAGTCTTTTGTTTTCCTGGAGATGAACACCCGGCTGCAAGTGGAGCATCCTGTCACCGAAGCCGTGTTCTCCATCGACCTTGTCGAGGAACAACTCCGCGTAGCCGCCGGCCAGGACGTCAGCTTCGACGCCGGCAACCTCCAACCGACAGGACATGCCATCGAGATGCGGATCTATGCCGAAGATCCGCAACGCTTTCTGCCGTCGCCCGGGCTCATCAGTGAGTGGACGGAACCCGCAGGAGAAGGTGTCCGCGTCGACAGCGGCTATGCAGCCGGCAATACCGTGACCACGGCCTACGATCCGCTCCTGGCAAAACTCATCGTTTGGGGGCAGGACCGGGAAGAAGCACTCGCACGTGCCGGATCCGCCGTCGAAGCCTTCCAGGTGGCCGGGCTAAAAACCAACCTTCCATTTTTCCGGATGCTTCTCAACGATCCGGCCTTCAAGTCGGGCCGCTACAGCACCGGCATCGTGACCGAAGTCCAGCACCGGGCCGCCGAATCAAAAGCACGGGGCGAAACAGGTCAGGAGGAGCACGCACGATGAAGCCGCACGAGGTTTCCAAACAGTACATCTCGGAACGCTGGGCAGGAGTCCCGTCCGCACTTTACGAGCGCCGGGCGGCCACCGATGGCAAACCCGCGCTCACGTACCGCCTCGCCGGCGACAGTTACCTCCTCGCCGAGTTCGGTGACATGCATTTTGACCTGAACCTGAACTTCTTTGTCCACAACATCAACACCGAGGTGAACCGGTCCCGCCCACCTGGACTGGTCGAAACATCCCCCGGTTTCCGTTCCATACTGCTCTCCTACAACCCGGCGGAAACAAACGTGGCGAACCTCGTTTCGGCATTGGACGAGGCCTATGACAACGCAGCCGGTACGGAAAACCTGGTCCTTCCCAGCCGACGAGTGAATCTTCCTGCCGCGTTTCACGATTCGACCTCCAAGGAAGCCGTTGCCCGCTATGTGCGCAGCATCCGCTCCGACGCCCCCAACTGCATGAACGATAACAACGTCGATTACACGATCGCCTACAACGGGCTTCGGGACGTCGACGAGCTGGTCGAAGTCGTCACCGGGACCGACCTCTGGGTCGGATTCATCGGGTTCTTCCCCGGGCTGCCCTTCACGTTTCCTTTGGATCCGCGGAAGGTTCTCTTCGCGCCCAAATACAACCCGACCCGTACCTGGACAGCGGAAGGAGCTATCGGCCTGGGCGGACCGTGCTACTCGATCTACCCCGTGGAATCGCCTGGCGGATACCAACTGCTCGGCAGAACCCTGCCCGTGTACGACATCCAACAGCGCAACCCTGCTTTCGCCCAGTCGCCTCTGCTGCTGCGCCCCTGCGACCGGGTCAGATTCCATGCCGTTTCCGAGCAGGAACTGACCGATTCCTTCGAAGCCGTGCACCGGGGCGAATACGTCTACGACATACAGGACGAAGACTTTGACGTCGCCGGCTATAACGCCTGGTGCGCTTCGCTCGTGGCCGAGGCCGCAGACTTCACCGCCAAGCGGGACACCGCTGCCGCCGCAACCGCCGTCCCGTGAGGAGCCACATATGTCCATTGAAGTTGCGCAACCCGGCATCCAGACAACCGTCCAGGACTGGCCTGGACGAATCGGAATGCTGTCACGCGGTTATTTCCCCGCCGGTCCGATGGATGATTTCGCGTTCCGGCTCGGCAATGTCGCCGTCGGCAACAGCCCCGACGCTGCCGGCCTGGAAATCACACTGGGCAAGACTAAATTCCGGTTCCGGTCCCCCGCCACGGTGGCCGTAACCGGCGCCGCAGGTGAAGTGACCGTCGACGGAAGCCCGGTGCCACAATGGGCTGCCGTTGACGTTCCCGCGGGTGCGGAACTGAAAATTGGTTTGGCGTCATCCGGGTTCAGGTTTTATCTGGCGGTAAGAGGAGGAATCGATGTCCCCCAAATCCTCGGTTCCCGGTCCACCTACACCATGGGTTCACTCGGAGGGGTGGAAGGACGGGCGCTCGTCAAGGGAGACGTCCTGGACATCGGAAGCTCGGATACCTCATCCGTAGCGGAACTGCCGCAGGAACGGATCCCCGAGTATCGGCACGACTGGGAACTGGAAGTAGTGCCAGGGCCATTTGCCTCACCCGAGTTCTTTACGGAAACGGACGTACAAAACTTCTTTGCTCGCTCTTGGACGGTTGACCAGAATTCAAACCGTACCGGTATCAGGCTGGACCCGGTGAGGTTGCAGTGGGCCCGGCCCGACGGCGGGATTGCCGGCGGACATCCATCCAACATCCTCGACACCGGCTACCCTGTCGGCGGAATCAACCTCAATGGTGACACTCCCGTGATCCTCGGACCTGACGGGCCCACTTCCGGCGGCTTCGTCGTCTTCGGAGTCGTGCCGAAGGCGAGCCTATGGAAAACCGGCCAGATGCGGCCGGGGACCGACACGATCCGGTTCAAGCCCATTTCCATCGACGACGCCTATGCATTGGACGAGGAACGTTCCATGCTCATGTCTGCAGCAGGAGGAACCGGATAATGAACACAGCCATCGAAATCAACTGCGACATGGGAGAAGGTTACGGCCGCTGGCGCTTCGCGCCGGACGAGGAGTTCATGCCCTATATCAGCGCCGCCAACATCGCCTGCGGCTTCCATGCCGGGGACCCAAGAACCATGCGCCGCACCGTCCGGGCGGCGGTCGACCAAGGCCTCCAGATCGGAGCGCACGTCGCGCTGCCGGACCTTCTGGGCTTCGGACGACGACGAATAGCGGTCTCGGCAGAAGAGCTTCAGGACTACACGCTCTATCAGATTGGCGCCCTGAAGGGCTTCGTTGAGGCTGAAGGGGCGAAACTATCGCATGTGAAACCGCACGGGGTCATGTACCTGATGTCGCTGGAGGACGAAGAGCTGGCCGAAGCTGTCATCGCGGCGGTCGCCGAAATAGACAGCTCCCTGCCTCTCTACTGCTTCGACAAGCGCCACACGGAGCTCGCCGCCCGCTACGGCGTCCGGTTGGTCCAGGAAGGATTTGTCGACCTCGGCTATGACGACGCCGGCAACCTCCTTATCGAGCGGGAAAAGCTCGCTTGGGACCCGGCACTCGTCTCCTCACGTGCGATCAGGTTCGTGCGGGAAGGGAAAGTAGCCACCGTCTCCGGGCGGGATCTTGAAATCTCCCCGGAAAGCATTTGCCTGCACGGGGACGCGCCGAACTCAGTGGAGGTGATCCGCACGGTCTGGCAGTCCTTGCAGGATGCCGGCATATCTGTGCGTCCGTTGACGGAAGCCGAAAACGCGGCGCCGGCACCGGACTGATCCCGGTGTGCATCGAGCTGACCGCCGGATAGGTAGGAGCAACGAGTTGAGTGAGCCTGTACTGGAGCCGATCCTCATCGACGGGACGGTGGACACCATTGTCAACCGGCTGCGGGGCGCGATCGAAAAGGGCGCCTACAGGCCCGGCCAACAGCTGCGCGAAACCAGTCTTGCCCGGCAGCTGAACGTCAGCCGTTCGCCGGTGCGCGAAGCAATGCAGCGGCTCATACAGGAAGGTCTTCTGCACCGGGTACGCAACCGCGGGGTTTTTGTCCTGGAACTGTCCGAGGCGGATATGGATGACATATCCGTCGCCCGCCATTCCGTTGAAAAGGCAGCAGCCGAGGAGCTGGCGAAGAATCCAAGGAAACAGATTTTCGATGAACTTCGCAGCATCGTCGTCGACATGAAGGAAGCCTCGGAAAGAGGTCATCCGTGGTCGGATCTGGTCGACTTGGACCTGGCGTTCCACACGGTCTTGGTCGGGAGTCTCGGTAACAAACGCCTCACGGTTTTCTATCAGACCCTCCTCACTGAAACGCGCCTGTCGCTCATGATGCTGGAGAACCTGTATCCCCATCCGGAAGAGATAGCGGCCGAACACCAGGAGCTCCTGGCAAACGTGGAAGGAGGAAACATTGAGGACCTGGACGAGCAGATTAAGAAACACATGGACCACACGGGCCAGCGCCGCCGGTCCACGACGAACACAACACCTTAAAGGCCGGGCTATTCGAGGAGGAACAAGAATTGAGCGAAGTACGGTCGGATCTGGCTGCCAACGTTTGGAAAATCCTCGTGGCGCCGGGAGCGTCTGTTGAGGAAGACGAAACCATCATGATCCTCGAATCCATGAAAATGGAGATTCCGGTTGAAGCGCCCGAATCGGGTGTTGTTGCGGACATCTCCGTGTCAGAGGGAGACGCGGTCACGGAAGGGCAGCTACTCGCCGTCCTCGATTAACCGGCGCCAGCACATGCCGCAACCGGATGTTCCTGTGCAATTTCACCTGAACGAAAGCTGGCTCCGCGCCTGACTCCCGCAACCGATGCAAAACCGGGGGCTGCCCACGAGGCACAGGGCAGTCCGGCGGTGTCTTCTACCTGGAATCGACCCCTATTGGCCTGCCTAGGAGAAAAACAATGGCTACCGACGCAACCGTTCTTGATCCGGCAAACCCTACCAAGCTCGTAGGCGAGTCACTGTGGAGCGCCCAGGCGCACATGCCCTCGGTTCTGCAACGCCGCATCGTCATTACCGAAGGCCACGGCGCATACCTGACAACCTCGGACGGCCAGCACCTGCTGGATGCCACCGCCGGACTGTGGCACGCAAACATCGGCCACGGCAGGGAATCAGTGGCGAAAGCGGCCTATGACCAGATGTGCAAACTGGAGACTTACCACGTTTTTGGCCGGTTCTCGAACGATGTGGCACTCTCCCTCGCCGACCGGCTCGTGGCCATGGGTCCGATCCCGGACGCCAAGATAATTTTCAACAGCGGCGGGTCTGACTCCGTCGACCTGGCCTGCAAGATTGCGCGGCGCCATTGGCAGCTTGAGGGCATGCCGGACAAGAAAACCATCCTCAGCCGTACATACTCGTACCACGGGCTCCACGCCTTTGGCACCAGTATCGCCGGGCTTGATTTCAATAGGGACGGCTACGGGACGGATTCCCTCGTCCCCGAGACGGCCCTCGTTCCGACCAACGATCTTGAAGGCGTACAGGCAGTCGTCGACGACATCGGGCCGGAGAATATTGCCGCCATCTTCACCGAGCCAATCATAGGGACCGGTGGGGTGATTCCGCCTGCCCCCGGTTATCTTGAAGGCCTGCAGCAAATCGCCCGGAAGAACGACATTCTTCTGATCGTCGATGAAGTCATCACCGGATTCGGCCGGGCAGGCTTGATGTTCGCCTCCGAAAGGTTCCATCTCGAGCCCGACATGATTCTGCTGGCCAAAGGAATAACATCCGGCTACGCCCCGCTGGGCGGGGTCCTCATCTCCAACCGGATCTGGGGACGGTTCTATCAGGGACAGGACGCCCCCGTTTCGAGGCACGGCATGACGTACTCGGGGCACGCCACAGCTTGCGCAGTTGCACACGCCAACCTCGACATCCTCGAGAACGAAAATCTCGTTGCGCGGGCCTTGGAACTGGAATCCGTCCTCGATAAGGCCCTTGCACCTCTTGCCTCGCATCCTCTCGTGCAGGAAATCCGCAGCGGCGTTGGATTTCTCGCCGGCGTCCAGCTCGCAGACCAGGCGGACGCCGAGGCTGTGGCCAACTCATGCATCGACAACGGCGTCGTCGTGCGGCCCCTGCGCGGCAACACTCTCCAAATCAGCCCGCCATTCGTCGTGAGCGACGACGATGTTCACTTGATCGCGAAGACCATCGGGCAGGTTCTGGACGCACGCACCAGTACCCGGCCGGCATCACCAGAGCTGTCGGGAACATGATGTTAAACCCGTAGTCCTTCGCCAATTCCTGTTCGTCCCGTCCCTGCTGGGCAAAAGCCACGCGACCTCACAAAGGCTGGGCACTTATCACTCGAACCTCTTCCACTGTCCTTCGGAAACCACCTCGACGGAGCCGTCGACGACCTTGATCGCTGTTTGTTCGTCGATGGCGTAGGCAGGGGCGCCTATGTCGGCGGCCCACCGCTCTGCGCGGGCCAGGGTGTTGCTCGGGAAAGCGTTCAGGTGCGGAAAGATTGAAAATTCCACCACCCCCAGAGTTCGGTCATCCGGAGCGGACGGCCACTCGACGAAGACTTCCCCGATCCGGGGCGTCATCACCATGCTTCCGGCACTCACTCCCACCCACACCATGTCGGGAAGTGACGGGAGCAGTTCGGCCAGCCCGGACTCCCGCACCCAGTGGGACAGGTACGTCGCGTCGCCGCCGTCGACCAAGAGCACGTCGGCCTCCCGAAGCCACGGGACCCACCGATCCGCGCCAATGGTGGGCAGCGCGGTAAGCTCGAGAACCCCGAGCGACGCCCAGCCCAGGCCGGATAAATGACGGAAGTCATTCTCGGCGGCCAGGAGGTTCCGCACCGATGCCGGTCCGCACAGCGGGTGACCCCACTGCGCTGTCGGGACGATCAGGGCGCGGCACTGCGACACCGGCTTGTCGAGAAGCTGCACGAGCGCAGAGTGAATGCTCGGGTTCGTCACGCCGCCAGAAGTCAGCAAGAGCTTCAACGTGCCTCCAGAGTCCCCGCGTGGATGGTGAATGAGCCCGGAGCCGTGGGAACCGGCTGGAACTCACCGACAGATCCGGTAAGAACGCCCGTCTGCTGCCCGGACCTTCAATAGGTACACACCCAGTCAAACTTTGTCCACAGTTCGACGTGGACGCAGACCTCAGGTTGGTCTGTCCCTTCATGAAAGCGTGATTGGTCTGTTCGACGCGCGACCCTCTGCGGTTCACACCGTAGTTGAACGGGTGGTTAGGCTGAGTGGATGGCGACAGTCATCCTCGTGCGGCACGGCCGCACCACAGCCAATGCCACCGGACTGCTGGCCGGTCGTGCCGACGGCGTCTGCCTCGACCAGGTCGGGCGCGATCAGGCGGCGCTGACCGGAGACCGGCTCGCAGCGGTGCCCGTAGTCGGGGTGGTGTCGAGCCCTCTGGAGCGTTGTCGGCAGACCGCGCAGTTCATCCTCGATCGCCAGGCTGGGTCGCCGCACGCGCCGGTCGACCTCGATCTCACCGAATGCGATTACGGCGAGTGGCAGGGCCGCACGATCAGTGATCTTGAGACCGAGGAATTGTGGCCGGTCGTGCAGTCGCAGCCGTCCGCCGTCGTCTTTCCCGGCGGTGAATCCCTGGCCTCGATGCAGGCTCGGTCGGTGGCAGCGATTCGACGCCACGATGCAGCCTTCGAGACGGAGTACGGGCCAGGGGCCGTGTGGGTGGCGGTGAGTCACGGTGACATTATCAAGTCGATCCTCGCCGACGCGCTTGGCATGCACCTTGACCTGTTCCAGCGAATCACCGTGGGCCCGGGGTCCGTATCAATCGTGCGTTACAGCGTCAGTAGACCAAGCGTCTACGCGACCAACACCGACGCCGGTGATCTGTCGTGGCTGTCGAACGGCATCCGCTCTGCCGATGCGCCGGTGGGCGGCGGTGCAGGGCAGCAGGAGCCATGAACCTCATGTGCCTAAAATACTGACATGCCTGCACGTGTTCACGAGTTCGCCTGGCCCGATCGGGTCGTCGTTGGCACCATAGGCCTTCCGGGGGCGCGTACGTTCTATCTGCAGGTGCGTGCGGGGACGCAGATCGTGAGTATTACCCTGGAGAAACAGCAGTCGGCCCTGCTCGCAGAGAAGATCGACGAAATTCTCGACCAGCTCATGGCCCTCGAAGGCAACCCCTTCAGCGTTCCCGCGAGTACTCCCACTGAGCTCGTTGACAATGATCAGCTTGAGGCAGGTCAGGAGCAGTTTCGCACCGGCTCCATGAGCTTAGGTTGGGACCCGACGACCGCGCAGGTCGTGATAGAGGCCTACGCCATCACCGACGTCGATACCGACGACGACGAATCGCTTGATGAGGGCGGGGCTCAGGCGGCCGAAATGCTGCTGGTGCGCATGCCTGTCGGCACCGCCCGCGCATTCACCAAGCGCACCCGTGAGATCGTGGGCGCCGGACGTCCGACGTGCCCGCTCTGCGGCTACCCCATAGACGCCGACGGGCACACCTGTACCCTTCCCGAGGCCTGATGCCGGCGCCGGACCTGGTGACCGCCGAGCTGACGCTCACCGGACGCATCACGACGGCTTCAAACGCTACATTTCTGGGCAGCATCGGCGACGTGGCCGTGGTCTATAAGCCGATAGCGGGGGAAAGTCCGCTGTGGGATTTTCCCCACGGCACCCTGGCTCACCGGGAGGTGGCCGCCTACTTGGTCTCGCAGGCCTTCGGCTGGGACATCGTGCCGCACACCTGGCTGCGCGATGGTCCGTTGGGCGAAGGAATGGTACAGCTTTGGCAGGAGCAAGACCCCGCCCAAAGCGCCGTGGACCTGGTCGCGGCGGACCAGGTGCCGGAGACGGGCTGGAGACACGTTCTCAAGGGCCGGGATGAGAACGGACGGATGGTCGCCCTCGTTCACGAAGACTCGCCGGCGCTGAGACGCATGGCGGTGTTCGACATCATCGTCAACAACGCCGACCGCAAAGGCGACCACATTCTTGCCATGACGGACGGACACCGGCACGGCGTGGACCATGGGCTGACCTTTCATCGTGACCACAAGTTGCGCACGGTGTTGTGGGGATGGTTGGGAGACGCTCTAACCGCCGAGGAACGCTACGGCATAGACCGTGTCAGCGAAGGACTGCACGGCGGGCTGGGCCGAAACCTGGCGGACCTGCTCAGCGCCGAAGAAATCGCATCGCTCGCCGCGCGCTGCGCCAAGTTGCGCTTGGCAGGGCGGTTTCCGGCTCCGAGCGGTGAGATGTCCGCGGTGCCCTGGCCGCTGTTCTAATTCGTTAATCAGCGAAGCACAAGTGCTGCGTCCACTCGCCGCCAGCCTGGTTGAGACAACGCTGCCTTCGGGGCAAAAGGTTTTAGGGATTCCGCCTAATCTGTCTACTCGCTCACATTAGTTGACACATCAACCTTTACGGGCCCATGGTAGATGCATACGCATATAAGTTGCGTCTCGGACACTGACGAGGTCACTACCCCACCCGCCTTTGTCCCCGCCTGGTAAATCACCACAAGGAGAAGACAATGTCGCAGCGCGTTCTGGTCACTGCCGGAGCAAACGGAATCGGCTTGGCCATCGCCAAGGCCTTCGCCGCCACAGGTGCACACGTGCACATCGCGGACATCAACGCCGACGCCGTGGCCGCGGTCACCGCGGAGTACGCCAACATCAGCGGTTCGGTGGTCGATGTAAGCGCCCCTGAGGCCGGGGAGGTGCTCGCTCAAGACGCCAACACGAGGCTCGGCGGTTTGGACGTGCTGGTGAACAACGCCGGGATTGCCGGCCCCACCGCCCCTGTCGACAAGTACGATGCGAACGCCTTCGCCGCCGTCGTGGGTGTGAACCTGCAGGGCACGTTCAATGTCACGCAGGCGGTCATTCCGCTGCTCAAGCGGTCGGAGGCCGCCTCCATCATCATGATGTCGTCGCTGGCCGGCCGCTTTGGCTACCCGAACCGAGTTGCCTATTCCACCACCAAGTGGGGCCTGGTCGGCTTCGCCAAGACCCTGGCCATGGAGCTCGGCCAATTCGGCATCACCTCCAACACCATCCACCCGGGCGCCGTCGACGGCCCGCGCATCATGAGTGTCTTCGAAGGCCGCGCTGCAGTCTCCGGCCGCACCGTGCAGGAGGAGATCGACAGCGCGATGGCCAACCAATCGGTCAAGCAGTTCATCAACCCCGACGACATCGCCCAACTGGTCCTCTTCCTCGCCGGACCGCACGCCCGCACCATCTCGGGCCAGATGTTTCCCATTGATGGCGACTCCAAGGCGGCCGTCTGATGAGCACCACTTCCCAATCCCAGTCCACACAGGCAGCCCCGGTCCGGAAACCCTGGCGGGGACGGATTCTCTACTTCCTCGGTCTGATCCTCATGGCGTTTTCCCTGCGCCACGCGGTGACCGGCATCTCGCCGATCCTGGGCCGGATCCAGGACGACGTTGCCCTCGGCACCACCGGCGCCACGATCCTCGGCATGCTGCCCACGATCGCCTTCGGCGTCGCCGGCTTCGTGGCCCCGGTCTTCATCCGCCGCCTCGGCCCGGCGAAGATGGCCGTGGTGGCCATGGCCCTCGGCGTCCTCGGCACCGTCCTGCGCGTGATCGGGGATTCAGCCATCGGGTTCCTGGCCTTCGGAGCGATCGCCCTGTTCGGCATGGGCATCGGCAACGTGGTCGGCCCGCCGCTGGTCAAGCGGTACTTCCCGGACCGGCAGGGTACCGCCATGACCGTGCTGACCCTCATGACCCAGGCCGGAGCCACCGTCCCCGCCATGCTCGCGGTACCGATGTCCAACACCGCCGGCTGGCGGGCCTCGGTCGCCTCCTATGCCATCCTCATGGTGCTCGCCGCACTCCCGTGGATCCTGGCCGCCGTCCGCTCCGGACGCCGGGACACCGCGGCCCAAGGCACCGGAACGGGCCCCGCAGCGCAGAAGGTCGGCATCGCCAAGCTGTTCACCAACCCGATCTCTCTGGGCGGGGCTATCTTCTACGGCATGGCCGCGTTGAACACCTACGCCATGCTCGCCTGGCTGCCCACCATCTTCCAGGCCCAGGGCCTTAGTGAGGCCGGTGCGGCCGGAATGTACTCCATCTACACGTTCCTGACCCTGCCGATGGCCCTGATCACCCCGATCATCGCCACCCGCATGAAAAACCCGTTCTGGCTGGGCATCCTCTTCCCCGTCGCTTCCATCATCGGCTACACCGGCATCATGGTCGCTCCCGGCGCGGCCGGGCTATGGGCCGTCATCGCCGGCATCTCCGGCGGCGCGTTCCCGTTCGCGATGGTCATGTTCAACCAGCGCACCCGGACCCCCGAGGGTTCTTCCACCGTCACCGGATTCAGCTTGGGCATCGGCTACGCCTTCGGCACCGTCGGCCCCTTCCTCGGCGGAGTGCTCTCGTCCCTATCCGGAGGGTGGACGATCCCGCTCCTGGTCTTCATCGCGGCCGCAGTGGTCATGATCGTCGCTGCCAAGATGCTCACGAGCAAGCGGATCTTCGAGGACATCCGGTAGCACCCGGACAAGCAGCCTCACAAACAAGCAGTACCTGAAAGGACAATCACCATGAGCATCACAAGCAACTCCAACCGGACGATCGCCGTCGTTGGAACCGGCGTCATCGGCGCCAGCTGGGCCGCGTACTACCTGGCTCAAGGATTCACGGTCGTCGCCTCTGACCCCGCAGACGGGGCCGAGGACCGACTGCGCCGCTGGGTCGAGGACTTCTGGCCAGCCTTGGAGACCATCGGCCTGGCCGAGGGTGCCACCAAAGACAATCTTCGGTTCACCGCCTCGATCACCGAGGCCGTGAGCGGCGCCGAGTTCATCCAGGAGAATGGACCGGAGCGCCTGGAGGTCAAGCACGCCATGCTGGCCCAGATCGAAGCCGGCGCCAGCGAGGAGGCCATCATCGCGACCTCCTCGTCCGGGCTGCTGATCACAGACGTCCAGCAGGGCATGCAGCACCCCGAGCGCATGGTCCTCGGGCACCCGTTCAACCCGCCGCACCTGATCCCGCTGGTCGAAGTGCTCGGCGGTCGGCAGACCTCGCCCGAGACCGTGGACCGGGCCTTAACCTTCTACACCGAGATCGGCAAGAAGCCCATCCGCATCAACAAGGAAGTGCCCGGCCACGTAGCCAACCGCCTCCAGGTGGCCCTGTGGACCGAGATGTTCCACCTGGTCTCCACCGGGGTGACCAGCGTCGAGGACATCGACACCGCCATCTCCTATGGCCCGGGCCTACGGTGGGCGCTGCTGGGCCCCTTCCTCAACCTGCACGCCTCCGGCGGCGACGGCGGCATCACCCACGTCCTCGAGCACATCGGCCCGGCCCAGCGCGAGTGGGCCAGGACCCTGGGCACCTACCCGGAGACCGACGACTACATCCCCGTCATGGCCGACGGCGTCGCGCAGGAGCTCGACGGTTACGACTGGTCACAGACCCTGAACCAGCGCGACCAGCTCCTCATCGACCTCATCGTCGCCAAAAACGCCAAGCCCCAGATCCCCTGACCAAGGGCGGTCCCGGACAGCCAACGCGTTGGCTCCCACCGGCAGCTGCAGATCAAACGGCGATTCAAATTCCGTCTGCTGATCCGGCCCGCACATTGCTGCGGAACGGAAGCCCCTGAGCTTCCGTCCCGCAGCAATCTGCTCCCCCAGCTCCCCATCGACCACGAAGCCGGAGGGCACCGCATCAGTGGCGGCCGCCCACACCAGGCAAGTAGCAGGTCAGGTCCTTGCCTTGGCGGGAGAAGAACGCCGTGCGTTCCCTGGACCGACGTTAGGCTGCAGAAACCGGGCGTCGGAGATATTCGAGGTGGTGGAGCTGATTGTCCGCCGCCTGCTGCCGCTGGCCGCCGACGGACTGGCCGATCTTCGTGTGGGCCATTTGATCGACAGGTACATGGAGATCCTGCGCGCCCGCGCCTAGACGGAACAGAACGGCGCCAGCTGGCAGATCAAGACCCTGCGACTGTTTGTAGGAGGCGGGCTGGACCGTCCGGCAGCGCAGGCCGAGATGACGCGGCAGAATTCGCACAACATGCATACCAACGAGGCGGCACACCTGGCCGCTGGAGGGTGCGGCGGGTTAGGTCTGCGGTTAGCCCTGCGCGCCTGCCACGGTTGCCTCGGCTTCCGGCCGGCTGCTGTTAGAACCGTCTACCTCTGCTTCCCCTTCCGGTTGGACGGGGAAGACCACGTCCCGCAGATAACGCAGCACCACAATTCCCACCGCTGTTGTTGGTACCGATAGGAAAGCTCCGACGATGCCGAACAGGGTGCCGCCGACTGTTACCGAGGCCAGCACCACGGCCGGGTGGATCTTCAGCTTAGTTCCCACCAGGAACGGCTGCAGCAGGTTGCTCTCCAGTTGCTGGACCACAATCACCACGCCGAGCACGATCAGGGCCGTGACCCAGCCGTGGGAGATCAGGGCGATCAGGGCGGCGAGCAAACCTGTTGCCACCGCACCGACGACCGGGATGAAGGCCGCGATAAAGATCAGGATGGTCAGCGGCAAGGCGAGCGGAATGCCGAGAATGAAAAGGGCGGCGCCGATGAAGACAGCATCGACCAGGGCGACGGCGGCCTGCGCCGCGATGTAGCCCGACAGAGTCTGCCAGGCCCGGGAGGTCACGGCGGCGGCGTGTACGTAGACCTTGGCGTCCGTCCATCGGCTGGTCCAGGCGAGGAAGCGGTCGCCGTCTTTGAGGCAGAAGAACGTGAAGACCAGGACCAGCACAAAGATGATGGTGCCCGAAGTGATGGCCCCCAGTCCGGTGGTGATTCCGGAGGCGATGTCTCCGGCGTGCTCGCGGATCTGGGATACCGCGCTGTCCACCAGGGAATTCAGGTCCGCGTTTTCAAGATTGAACGGTGGCCCGGCCAGGAACTGGGTGATCTGCCCGAGGTTTTCGCGTGCCTTCCCGGCCAGCCCCGCGGTTCCCGAGGCCAGCGACGGAATTACCAGTATCAGCACTCCGACGACGGCAGCCAGCGCAGCGAGCACGGTGACAAAGGCCGCCAGCGCCTTGGGCATGAGGCGGCGGGCCAGGCGGTTCACCGGCCACAGGATGCTGGCCAGCAGCAGGGCCAGGATCGTCGGGAAAACCACCGACCACAGCGAACGGACCAGCCACCAGGCCAGCACTAAACCGATAGCGATGACAACGGCCCGTCCAGTCCACAGAGCCGTGCGGTCAACGCCGGCGGCGAAAATCCCACGCGGTTCCTGCGGCTTCACTCCGGGTCCGGTGGCGGATTCCACCGCCTCGGGATCAGCCTTGAGAGTGCTCGACACCGAGCGAGCGGTCGATGCCTGACGCTTCGGAATAAATCGCATGCTTCCTATCCTGCCCCACTTGGGCAACTGATCCCGCGCCCAGGCCATGCCGCAGATTCAACTTGGCAGGCATCGTGCGTGGACCGATCCGATGTGCAGGTCTGGGTTACTGGACGGATGGCGCCTAGGCGGGCCCGTGGTCTGGCGTCCGCTGGCGTCCAGATAATCGTCGAAACGGCAGGTGACGCACTTGGGCTGCACCGGGGTGCTGTGGAAGGCGGCTGCCGGCAGATCGGGATGGCTCCGCGGTACTTGAAGATTGCCGGGAAATGGCAAGACCACAACCTACGGGGTGCGTCTCCGGGACTGGCTAGTGCTGTCCCTCTTACGTAGCGCGCGCCGCCGCAGGAGCACCGACATGGCGACAATAAAGAAAAGGATGTAAAGCCATGCGGGGAATCAGCCGCGCCCAGACGGGGGCGGATACGAGGATCAGAATCAGATTCGCCACTGTCAGCCCGAGTAGACAGATCGCAAAGGGCCACCACAGGGGGTCTGGCTTCCATGTCGCCATGCCCCGAGCCTAAACCTGAGGAGGAGGGAGGGGTACCTCCTTCGGCCGGCTATGGTTCCGTCCGCCTGCATAGCCATCGCGAAAGCGTGCGGGCACTCCCTACAGCACAGGAACCATGATGACACCGAGGATAATTGCGGCAATGCCGAGCAGCCTCACCTCGACTGCTGCGCCTGGCCGCTAAGAACACGGGATTCTAGCGGCCATCGCAAACGTCTCAGGGAGATTAGAGACTATACATTGAACCTAAATTCCACCACGTCCCGTAGCCGAATAACCTCACCCCGAATTCAAGTCCTCCCTGCCGAACGTGAACCCGGAGGCCTGTTCCAGACGACCGAACTGAACCTGACTCGCAAGCCCTTCGCTACTAGATCGAATAACAGGGCTAGGCTGTCATCTTGTTCGCCAGTTCGTGCTTCTCCGGGGTGAACTCCACCGGCAGGTTTGGCCTGACATAGTTGTCAAACCATGCGTCGTGCTGCGTGGCCGCCTCCCAAATCTCCACAACGGTCATTCCGCCTTCGCTCTCATAGGCGTAATGGGCGTTGAAGCCGGGGGCGGCCATGAGTTTGTCCCTGAGAGCGGCGGCGATGCCTTCGTACTGCTCCCGGGTCAGGCCGGGCACAAGGCTTTGGACCAGAACAGTCATGGCGGACTCCTTTGTAGGCGACTGCCGGCCGGGCGGACGGATCCCGCGGACAGAGCCGGCGCAGCCGAAGCCTACGCCGGTAGCGGCGCCTGCGACAGGGCTGGATGGTGCCCCGTGGGGCTGCGCCGACACCGTCGCCCACAGGGGGTCACAACCAGGGAGTCACTCACCGGTAGATGAAGACAAGTCCATTAGCTTCTTCAGACCAAGAATCAGCCTCGTACAGAACCGCCGACGGCTGCCATGCTGCAAAACGGCATCATTTGACTAGGTGCGGGTCACAAGAGGACATAGCCGCTAAGAACACATGTTCTTAGCGGCTATCGCAAAAGGTCTCAGGGAGATCAGGAACTGCACATTGAATCTAACTTCCACCACGTTCCGTAGTCGAATAACCTCTCTATGAACCAAACAGTTTAGACCGTATGTGGCGAGGCGAAGCGTGCCTGCGAACACTCACCCGAGATCGGGGTCCCAGCGTCTCCGCGACATCCATCCCGCGGACGCCCAGCATCCGGGAAGCTGTGGTGCCGAACCGGCCCGCTAGGTTGTCCATGTTTTTCCGGCCGCCGTCCACCCCGGTGACGCTCACGCACATGCCCCGCTGCCGCAGCCGTGAGGCTACGGCTGCGGCGCGGAGCTCTTGCCGGCGCCGTCGATGCCGGCCAGGGCAATGGACAGGTCACGTTTCTTGAGCATCGGTTTCATTCCCATCCATTGTCTCAAGCCCCTCGCGGCCGCGCGCCCCCTAGCCAAACCAGACGGGAGCCGTTCACCTCCATGCCACAGCTACCGGCGCATAATTGCCGGTTCCGCGCACGACAAACGCGTCTGCTGGCTGCTGCCGGGGATCATGACGACCTCGGCAGCCGGCAGCAGGAGCGGCCCCGCCCGGCCGGGCTGCCCGCAGACCTGATGCCGGAACGGAGTTTGCAGCCAGGCCTCCCCGGCGCGGGGACTGACCCTTTTCAGTGGGCGACTAGAAGTTTCACCGCCACGATAATGCTGGCAACGGCGGCCAGGGCGATACCGCCCCACAGGGCCCCTGCGCTAGCGGACCTGCCGCTCAGTCTTTGGACGACAAGACCGATGGAGCCAAGGCGGAACAGGATCAGCCCTGACGCTGCGGCGAGGCCCAGCCGGTCGTCAAATCTGCCCAGCGCGGAAAGGCCCACCATGACGGCCGGCATCAGCCCGGAGGTCAGGATCGGGACGGCATCGCGCAGCTGCTGAAGCATTTCCGTGCCGGAGACCTTGCCGCCCACCGCGGAGGCACTGAAAGTGTGCGCGAGAACGTGCGCCAGGAAAGTGGTCAGCGCTGTTCCCGTGATGTAGATCAGAGCTTCACCGGTCCGGACCGCGGACGGAGTGGAGGCGACAATGGCCGCCTGTACCAGGACATTGCCGTACACGTAGGCCGAGATCCGGCTTACGGCCCTGCGGGGATTCACCGGCCCGCCCGCCCTGTGGCGCAGACGGATGGACCACGGCCCGCGACTGGTCATGGCCACAGCCTTGACGGGTGCACGGCCGCACCGATCGAAGCCGGTGCAGGCCACCGGCGGGAAGCCAGCGACGAGAGGCGGGGCAGAAGAAGGCCGAAGCCTGAGCCCTGCCCCCGCTTGCCAGAGCGCAAACCGGGGAGAGGCTCCGCGGGATGACCGCAGCTTCCTTCCGCCCGTACTGATCGGGCTGCCCTGCACCAGCGCCGGGCAGATGCGGTGGACGAAACGCTCACCGACGGACTTTCAACTTGATGCTCTTCGGCCGGTACCTCAAATCCCGGTTCAACGGAGCTCCCGCGCTAAGCATCGCCGTCACCAACGCCGGCAGCAGCAGCGGGCGACGGGCTGGTCCTGACCGGATCAAGGTCAGGAGCGGCCTTCCAGGCGCCTTAGTGCTTCATCGCGGGCACGTTGAATCTTGTCCTGGTGCCTGCCTTTGCTCGCCTTCTCGGCAAGGACGGCAGCCTTATCAACTACCCTGCCACCGGCCTGCCTGACCTTCGGGCTTTGAAGCGCGCTTTTTACCTTCGGATTCCCTGCCACTTCCCTGATGATCCTGCTGAGGCCACTCAAACCTGCCATACGTATTGCTCCTCCATTTACCCGTCGGGCCGATCCCGACCACGACGTATCGGTGTCCCCAACTTAACGCATTCAGGACCCGGATCATCCCCGCTTCGGTAAGATCGGCGATTGCCGGCCCTCGGACGGGCGCGCCTGCTCATCATGCGCCGGAGGGCGTCGTGCGGCCAGCGCAACGGGACGACTGGACCATGCGCACAGGCTCCTTCCGCCAGAGGTACGTGAAGCTGGGAGCACCTGCGTGTACTGCCCGCAGTCACTCCGTTACCCTCGGCACAAAAATCGCGCGCAGTGATTCAACCTCGGGTGCGTCCCGGCTGCACACAGCGGCATCGCTGGTTAAGGAGCCGGGACGTGCAGCAGCGCTGGTGCCGGCCCGGGTTCCGATTGGTCTCCGGCTGCGAAACCCGGATAGAGTGAAAATACGTAAGGGAGTATTCCGAAGCGCTGCATACGTCAACACGTCAGGCACCGATGCCTTGCCGGGTGCAGCGGCCAGCCGGAGGGCGGGCGGAGAGACTTACCCGGCTCGCTGCTACCCACCTTACGAAAGCAGGAATACCTTGACTGTTCCTCCCCTGATCTGGGGCATCACCATTGTCGTTATTTTGGCCCTGCTGGCCTTTGATTACTTCTTCCACATCCGCAAAGCGCACGTTCCCCAGCTGAAGGAAGCGGCCATTTGGTCCGCCATCTATGTGGGCATCGCCATCATCTTCGGCATCCTCGTCCTGATCTACGGTGGCCCGGCTATGGGCTCGGAGTATTTCGCCGGGTACATCACGGAGAAGGCGCTCTCGGTCGACAACCTCTTTGTCTTCCTGATCATCATGGCCAGCTTTAAGGTCCCGCGCGAAGATCAGCAGAAGGTGCTGCTGTTCGGCATCGTGTTCTCGCTGATCGCCAGGACCGGATTCATCTTCCTCGGGGCGGCCCTGATCAACTCCTTCGCCTGGGTGTTCTACGCTTTCGGATTGATCCTCCTGATCACTGCCGGCAACCTGCTCAAGCCCGAAACCTCCGGCGGCGAAGCGGACAACTTCATGATCCGTCTGGCCCGCAAGCTCTTCCACACCACGGACCACTACGACGGCGACAAGCTGTTCACCATGGAAAACGGCAAGAAGGTCATGACGCCGATGCTGCTGGTCATGGTGGCCATCGGCGGAACGGACATCCTCTTCGCCCTCGACTCCATCCCGGCGATCTTTGGTCTTACCCAGAACGTGTTCATCGTCTTCACGGCCACGGCCTTCTCGCTGATGGGTCTGCGCCAGCTGTACTTCCTGATCGATGGTCTGCTGGACCGGCTAATCTACCTCTCCTACGGCCTGGCCGCCATTCTGGCCTTCATCGGCGTCAAGCTGATCCTGCACGCCCTGCACGAGAACAACCTTCCGTTCGTCAACGGCGGCGAGCCGGTCCCGGTCTTCGAGATCACCACCGGCCTCTCGCTCACCGTCATCATCGGCGTCCTGGTCATAACCGTGGTCGCGTCGCTGCTGAGCAAGGCGGGCAAGGCGCAGACCGCGATCAATAACGCCCGGCGGCACGCGGTCAACTACCTGGATCTCGAATACACTGCGGACCCGGCCGAGCGCGAGCGTATTTATAGTGCCCTGCGTGAGGAGGAGCGGCAGATCGAACAGATGGAGCCGAAGTACCGCAACAAGGCCAAGGACGTGGACAACATCCGTGCCAAGGTCGCCGAGGCACACCGGCAGCACGGGCAGCACCTCGCCCGGCAACCGGCCGTAGTCGGGAACGAATCGAAAACCCGGAAGTGATTTTCGAACCCGGCTATAAGCTGCCCCCGCTTCAGTAGCCGCGGCAGGGGCCGCGTCCCTGGCCCGGGGTGGCACCCCGGTCTGCCCTCGGGCCTTGATAAGTCGGGGAAACCGGGATGAAAGGAAAAACTTGGCGCAGCTTGAAAATGCGCGGGAACTAAACGGATTCATGGCACAGGGCAGGCACGTCCGGCACTTCATGATGTCTTACAAGTTCGCCATCGACGAGACGATGACGAAACTGAACATCCTGAAGGAAGAGTTCAACCACGCCCGCGATTACAGCCCCATCGAACACATTAGCCACCGGCTTAAATCCCCCGAAAGCATTGTGGCCAAGGCCCGGCGTCAGGGCCACGGGCTGTCCCTGGACGAGATCCGCGAAAACGTCCGTGACATTGCCGGCGTCCGCGTCACTTGCAGTTTCATTTCCGACACCTACAAGGTCTGCGACATGCTCACCGGGCAGCACGATGTCACCGTCGTTCAGATCAAGGACTACATCAAAAACCCCAAACCCAACGGCTACAAGAGCCTGCACGTGATTCTGCGGATACCGGTGTTCAGGAGCGACCGGGTCGAACACGTGAATGTGGAGATCCAGATTCGGACTATTGCCATGGATTTCTGGGCCAGCCTTGAGCACAAGATCTACTACAAGTACGACCGCGACATCCCCCCGCGCCTGCTGCATCAACTCAGGGACGCCGCGGACGTGGCGAACCGACTCGACAAGGAAATGGAACAGATCCACGACGAGGTAGCGAACCGTCACCCCGCCCCCGATCAGCCGCCGGGGACCTACCTGCCGGAACCGTTCCTGCACGCCGTCGGCAGGAACACACCAGTCTCCGGCAGCCCTGTTGCCGAAGAGAGCTTTGCAGCCCGGGCTCCTCTGGCCTGAACCCATCCCCGGAAAGCGACCGCTGAACGCAGGACGATGACTAACCGCCTCAGTCCTTGCAACAACGTTTACTTGTTAGCCAGTGAAAGAAGGAGAACTTCCATGGCATCCGAAATTAATCGGGTCGAACATACTCCCACTCCAGCCCGCCTTGATGACGTTTCCGGCCTTCGTCGCGGCGACCAGATCGAGGCCACCGGCCCCGGCAGAGTCCGCTATCGCGGCCGGGTGGAAGAGACCGCCCCGGAAATAGGGGTCGTCTGGATCACGGACGAACCTCTCGGCAACCGCAGCATGCTCGACACCGTCGACTACAGCATCCGCGTCATCCGGAGCTGAGACGCAGAACTGCCCGGTTTAAACAATGGGACCTCCCGCGTGATCCGATACCACAGGATCGACCCAATACAGCGGATTTGGCAGGACGATCAGAGACAAGTGCGATTCCAAACAATCATGTATGGACCCCGAAGCCCTGCAGCCAGAACCCAAAAAATCCGGTGAAGGCCGATAACAGCGCGCATATGCCCCCGGCCGGAGTCGCAAGTGCCAATGGACTCCCCCAGCCGACCCCCGGGCCCAGGTATTTCGACAGTCTCTGTCTTGCGGCGTCCGCGTCGGACCGATTGTCCGGTCGGCGCCGTTGTTCTGGGCGCTTAAGCTGGCAGTATGACTGGTTCCTCTCCCGGGTGTTTTGAGCGGATTGTTCTCATCTACAATCCGGACGCCGGCAAGGCCCCGGTATATTTGGCCGAACAACTGCGCGGGGACCTAGCCCGCCGACTGCCGGATGTGCCGGTTCAGGTGCGCCACACCGAATCGGCCGGCCACGCCCGCGAACTGGCGCGCGCTACGGCGCAGGACGGCAGGCCGCTGATTGTTTCCGTCAGCGGCGACGGCGGCTTCAACGAAGTGGTCAACGGGGTGATGGATGTCCCGGGCACGGGTGCAGTCTGCGCCCTGATGGCCGGTGGTAACGCCAACGACCACCGCCGCAGCACCCGGCGGCAGCTTCTGATCGACGCGATTGCCGGCGGCGAAGTCAGGCGGATCGACCTGCTGAGGCTGCGGGTCGGCGGCGGGGCACAGCAGTGGTCGCGCTACGCACACTCCTATATCGGGTTCGGCCTGACGCCGCTGATGGCCATCGGGATCGAAAGGGGCCAGAAGGGAGTAGTAAAGGAACTCGTCTCGGTAGCCCGCACGGTCACAGGACTGCGGCCCTTCGAGATCGTCCGGGCCGATGGCGCCCGGGCGAGACTGGACAGCCTGGTCCTTGCCAACATCCCGGATATGGCCAAGTATTTCAGGCTCAGCGAGTCCGGCCATCCCGCGGACGGGAAGTTCGAAGTAGTGATGCTGCCCCATGCCAGCAAGTGGCGCATGGCACTGATGACCCTCCGCGCGGTGACAGTGGGCTTGGGCGAACAGCCCAGCGTCAGCCGCTACGCGTTCACCACGACTGATAGCATCCCGGTCCAGACTGACGGCGAAATCATGACCCTCGCTGCCGCGTCGGAGGTGTTGGTGGAGTCGGTGCCAGGAGCCTTGGCCGTCATCGGCTGAAGCTGTCCGGGTGACGGTCCGCCTGAACGGAGCTTCATGCCGCCAGCAGGAACCTGCCTTCGGTCAGCGGGACTGGCTGGCTTCCGGTTTCAGGTCCTCTCGGGTCCGGGCGTCAGCGGACACGGAGAAGTCCGCCTACGGCCGCGATGAACAGGACCAAACCAAGATTGACCTCTCGGCATTCGTCCTTCGTCCAAGCATTAGGCCAACCGTTGCCACTCTGCTCTTACGCGGTTTCTCGCCCTACGCGCAACTACAGCCTGCGCTGTCGGAACATGGGGAAGGACTCCCGCACCCTGGCTACCGTCTCAAGCGAGATATTCACCGTCCCAAGACCGGGTTCGAGGCCGAGGTCGGCTTCGGTGGCGCCCATCGGGTCCACCAGAGTGCTTCGGCCTACCGAGACCGGCGGCGCCTGGCACACTCCAGCCACATATACGCTGTTTTCGATGGCGCGCGCGGCGTTCAGGGCCAGCCACTGTTCGGTCTTGTGCGTACCTGGCACCCAGGACGAGCAGACCAGCAGGACCTGGGCGCCCGCGTCGGCAAGCGATCTGGCCAGTTCCGGGAACCGCAGGTCGTAGCAGGTCATCAGGCCGAAGCGCGTTCCTTCGGATTCGAACACTACAGGACGAGTGGACGGGCCTGGCTTGATGAACGTCGACTCGCCGAAGCCCTGGGCGTCGAAAAGATGGATCTTCCGGTAGGAGGCCAACCGGTTCCCGTCTTGCCCGAACGCCACCAGGGTGTTGTACGCCTTGCCCGGTTCGTCCGAGGTTTCCACCGTACCTGCCACCAGCGCGATGCGGTGGCGACGGGCGGTGCTGGCGAGTTGCTGGCAGACAGGACCGTCCAGGGGCTCCGCCACTTCGGGGAACGTCGCGTCCACAGCCTTTTTCTCGTATGTGGCGTATTCCGGGAAGGCGACCAAGGTGGCGCCGTCGCGGGCTGCCTCAGCGGCGAACCGGTCGATCGCGTCGAGGTTGCCATGGATGTCGGTGCCCGACGAAAGCTGCCCGAGCGCTATCCTCACGATTGTTCCTTCCATTGGGTCAGGCGTCGGACCCTATCAGGCGGTCGCCTCAACCGTGGCCTTTTCCGTGGCGGTCATTTCCGGGGGTGCCGCCTTAAAGCCTTTGGTAATCAGCGCCAGGACAACCGCGCCAAGTACCAGCCAGGACACTCCCAGCGTGATCGCGTTACTGTCCAGCTGTGAGAGCAGGTAGGCGCAAATCACGGCTCCGATCACCGGGACCACGACGTAGGACACGGGATTCAGCCGGCGCCCGGCACGGCGCTGGCGCACGTAGTGGAACACCACCGAGGCGTTGACCAGGCTGAAGGCTGTGAAGGCGCCGAAGTTGATGAATGATGTCGACGTGGCCACGTCGAGGAAGATCGCGATCAATCCCACGATGCCAGTGAAGATCAGGTTTACCACCGGAGTGTGAAATTTCGCGCTGAGTTGGCCGAAGACAGCCTTGGGCAGGACGGAGTCCCGCCCCATGGCATAAAGGAGGCGCGAGGCGCTGGCCTGCGCGGCGAGGCCGGAGGCGAACTGCGCCACCACCAGGCCGGCGAGGAAGACCGCGCCGAACAGCTGCCCGCCGATCTGCAGTGCGATGGAACTGGCCGCTGAGGCCGAGTCCTCGAACACGCCGCCGGGGTGGACCAGCTGGGTCACGTAGGACACTGCCACGAAGATACCGCCGCCGATCAGGGCGATGAGCATGATGGCGCGGGGCATGTTCTTGCGCGGTTCGACGGTCTCCTCGGTGAGGGTGGTGACGGCGTCGAACCCGAGGAACGAGTACGCGGCGATGGCGGCGCCGGCGGAGATGGTGGCGAAGCTCGAGGTGTCGTTGAAGAACGGCTGAGTGCTGGCCAGGCCGCCGAAGCCCGCGGTGGACACCACATTGCCGATGGACAGGGCCACAAAGAACACGATGACCAGCAGCTGGAACGCCATGAGCACGTAGTTGGCCTTGTCCGCCACCTTGATGCCGAGGATGTTCAGCAGCGTGGTGATGAGGATGAAGCCAACGATCCAGACCCCAACGGGGATCCCGGGGAACTGCGCGCTCAGGTACGAGCCGCCGATAAGCCAGATCACCATCGGCAGGAAGAGGTAATCCAACAGGATGGCCCAGCCGACGAGGAATCCGACCCTAGGATCGATCGACCGGCGGACGTAAGTGTAGGCGGAACCGGCCACGGGGTATGCGATGGCCATCCGACCGTAGCTGTGGGCCGTGAACAGCATGGCGACCATTGCCACTAGGTAGGCGGACGGCGATGCCCCGCCGGTGGTCTCGGCAATGATGCCGAAGATTCCCAGGACAATCAAAGGGGTCAGGTACGCCAGGCCGAACAAGACCAGGGAGGGCAGTTTCAGCGTGCGGGTGAGGGTTGGTGATGTCGTCACAGGTGTTCCTTAGGCGATGAAGGACTGAGGAGCCCAGGTAGCAGGGCTTATCCTGCCCTGGTAAACGGGAAGTTCGACGGCGTCTTCTCCGTCGCGGAACTGGGACCAGGGCCGGTTAAGGTTTTCGGTGCCGTGGGTTCTGACATGCTGGACGGCGGCGAGGTCCAGATCCGCTGTCAGCAGCACCGGGGCGTCGTCGTCGGCCTCGGCGAGGGTGTTGCCCTCCGGGTCGACAATGATGCTCCTGCCTTTGCCTGTGGGCCCGGCACAGTTGACGCTGACCACGAAGACCTGGTTTACGATGGCGTTGGCCTTGGCCAGCACGAGTTCTTGCCGCCGGTCCGGCGTCGTGGTTTTCACGACGTTGAGGATGACCTCGGCGCCCATCCAGGCGAGCTGGCGGGACACCTCCGGGAACCACGCGTCGTAGCAGATGTTCAGACCTACTCTGCCTATTCCCGCCAGATCCACGGTGGTGAACCGGTCGCCGGGGTCATAGGGCTCAAACGGGCGCCAAGGGAAAACCTTCCGATAGGACCCCGCAAGCTCGCCCTCCGGGGACAGGACCAGCTGGGTGTTGAACAACTGCCCTTCTGGACCGCGCTCACAGACGCTGCCGGGCACCAACCAGATGCCCAGGTCGCCGGCGAGCTGCCGGAGCTCGTTGACCCGGGGTCCGTCCAGCGGTTCTGCGGACTCCTGGAGCATTTCGGTGCGCTGCTGGTCCGGGTCAGAATCCCCAAACAAGTGCAGCTCAGGGAAGACCACCAGCGTACTGTGCGGCTTGACAGCGAGGGCGGCTTTGACCTCGTCCGCGAAAGCCGAGAGGGGTTCACCGATGAGCCGGGGCGGGGCTTGGGCAGCGATGAGGGGAAGAATGCGTTGCATGTTATCTCCACGTTGGGGATGTGATCCGGACTATATTAGATCAGAATGATCTAATTATGGGAAGGGGTGATGAGAGGCCGTAAAGTAGCGCTTATGATCCGTCTGTTTGAGGACACCGCCGAGCCCTCGCCCATCCGTTCCGGAAGGATGCCCGGGACAGACCGCCGAAGCGCGATCGATGCCGTCCGACTGCGGATTGGCATGGCGATTTCGCTGGGGTTGCTACAGCCCGGGGAGCGACTGCCCGACCAGGAGGACGTGGCCCTAGGCCTGTCGGTCAGCCCGATCACTGCTCGCCGAGCGTTAGCGAGTCTGGCGCAGCAGGGTGTGTTGGTCCGCCGTCGCGGCCGGGCCGGGGGTACGTTTGTTGCGGACGAGCCGCCGCGGAGCGTGTTGGCCGAACTGTCGGCAACACCGGCCGAGTTTCAGGCTGTAAATCGGTTGGTCGACAGCAGACTGCTCTTCGAATGCGCTGTAACGCATTACGCGGCGGTCAACGCCACAGCTGAACAATTGGAGGAGCTGGACCGACTGACCGTTGAGATGGCAAAGTCCACGGACTGGTCCTATTATCACCAAGCGGACGAGCGGTTCCATCAACTGGTCGGCACCGCGTCAGGGCTGGGCACCGCCGTCGAGGCTTACCACGATACGCTCACGGAGCTCTATGAGTACTTCATCCCCTACCCGATCGAACGGCTGCATAAATCGAATGGCGACCACATCGCGCTCGTGGCGGCCATGCGCGCCGGCGACGTTCAGGAAGCCGTAGAGGTCTCCCGCAGACACGTGGACATCCTGCACCGAACCATGTTCATGGGCTTGGTTCGTGGCGAGGCCACATCCACCTCTACCTAATGCACCCCCCTCGAAATACACCTTCGCTCCGCAGACACGAAGTTTCGGGTGACTTCTTGGTCGCGCAGATCTTTGAGAAAGCGGGCCTGCCTGAGAGTGTCCTTCACTTAACCTCTGGGGATGCCGCCACGGGTACAGCGCTGGGCGCTGACCCCAACGTCCATTCCTTTAGTTTCACGGGATCCACGGCTGTGGGACGTGCAGTGGTGAAGGCGGCGGCCGAGGCCCTCAAGCCGGTTCAGGTCGAGCTCGGAGGCAGCAACCCTTTCATCGTTCTCGAGGACGCGGATCTTGATGTTGCTGTGCAGGTCGGTCTGGCATGTTCTGTTTTCGCAACGGGCAAGAGTGCCTTGTCGCCAGCCGCCACCTCGTGCACGGGTCTGTCATAGCCGAGTACACCGAAAAGATCACCGCAGCAGCACGCGAAGTGAAAGCGACGGACCCCCGCAGCGATCCGACCACCATGCAAGGTCCCCTCATCAACCAGACTTCGGTCGATCGCGTGCTCGACCTCATCGCAAGAGCAGAAGCAGCCGGAGCACAAAGCTCTGCGGCGGCAACCCGGAGGGCCAGTACTTCCCGGCAACGGTGCTTGAAAACGTGCATCGACAACCCGCTCTTCCAGGAAAAGACTTTCGCACCGGTCGTTGCCATCACCTCATTCAAGTCGGACGAAGACTCCTTGGAACTGGCTAACGCAACCGAATACGGGCTCACGGCTGCCATTTCAGCCGGGACGTCGATCATGCGGAAGTCATTGCCAGTCAGCTCATCGTCGGAAACGTCCACATGAAACGACCTCACCGCTCTGGCTGTCGCATGAGCCCCGCTGGCCGGCATCGGTGCCTCCGGAAACGGGGCAGCGTTCGGCGGCTCCTCCGATGTGGAGGCCTACGCCCGCTGGGAGTGGCTAACGAGGAGCTGAGGGAAGGACGCGCGGCAGCTCCGCTCCGTCAAGCACAGGCATCACCGCAGCTAGAAATACCCAGGAGCCGAGTGCAGAAACCAGTCCCTAGTTTCTACAATCCGACAGGCGCCAACGCCGGGACTGAAGTTGCTGAGCGCACCCCAACGGTGTGCCTTCCTGTCCACCGGGGTGTTTTCCGTTGTGTGCCGGTTTAGGCGGCCAGGGCAATACCAGTGGGGGTCCGTGCGAGTCTGGCCGGGGGGATGATGCTAAGCCGGCATTCGGACTGGTCCGGATCGACCCGGCGCGGCAACTGCCGTGCCTCACAGCACCCCAGAAGCTGTTCCATGGCTTCGGCTTGAACGGTTGCCCGCTTCAGGTCAAGGACGATGTCCAGGCCGAGAGTAAGCGAATTGGCTCGTCTGGCCACGATATACAAGGCCTTGACGTTTCGGGTAGTCACCCGGCCCCTGATCCCGATTCGGGCCTGTGAGCCATCAAGGTCCAGTTGAACGAGGGCTTTCACCTTGTCGCTCGTCCGGTCGCCACCCGCAGCATCCAACGCGCTCGAGGTCGGATTGGGCGCCTCTGTCTGGTCCTCAGACAAGGACAAGGCCCGCGAGTGGCCGCCCGGACCCAGGCAGGCACCGTGTGGATCAACAAGCACGGTGCCGTGGACCCGCGGGTTCCGTTCGGTGGTGCGAAGCAGTCCGGCTATGGCCTGGAATTCGGCGTCGAAGGCCTCAAACACCTCGGCCAGCCCCAAGTGATCAGCTACTAAGCACAGCGCCGGTCCGTGCGCTCAACTTCACGTATATGACGAGGGGCTGGTCCCGCAGCATCACCTGCGGGACCAGCCCCTCGTCATAGGAAACTTAGACATTGAAGCGGAACTCCACCACGTTCCGTAACCGAATAACCTCTGGCGCGGCCATAGGCAAGTCTTCATGTGGCTAATGTTCCGCTCGCTCCCCACGGAGTTCGTCGAACTTTCCGCTTCGCGATATGAATTACCAATCCGATGCTTGTCCAGAATTTAACAAAGGCCAACCAGTAGCATTTCTGTACGAACAGGAGGCGGGTGTGGCCGTCACAGCGAGCGAAGCCCGGCGCAACCTTGACAGTTTCATTGACGAGTCCACCTCGACCGCACCGCAGTAGAGATTGTGTCAAAGCGTGGGTCCGCGGTCTTGACGTCGAAAGCCGAGTACGACTCGTTGATGGAAACAAGCTACCTGCTGGCGTCGCCCAGGAACGCGCACCGTCTCATGTCGGCTCTGGAATCCGCCCGCGCGGCCGATACCGAGCGCAGGCGATGACCCAGTTAGGCCATGGTTCACGATTCCCGGCCCTGAGTGCGGATTGACTGGAGCCCTTTGGTTCCGGGATTGATACTAGGCCGACACTAGACTCCGGAGTATGAGCAATCCGCAGACTTTCCCTGATGCCTCGTCAGACTCACCCACACAACCGGTTTCGACCCGGCCGCGCGCTGAAGTGACCACGCGGGTGGCATTCGCGTGCGCGCTGGTCGCGGTCGTGTTCACCTGATTCACCACATTCGCCGCGCCCTTGGCCGCGCAGCAGGCGGCGGCCCGTGGGGACTACGGCAACCTTTTCACGTTCTGGACCATCGCCTGGGGCATTGTGCTCGTCCTCGATCTCTTAGCCCTTGTCCTTGGAACCAGAGGCGCACGGCAGCCCACAGGGAAGGTGCCCTCAGGTGCCGCGATCGGTATCGGCGCGACAGGCGTGCTCGGTGTCCTGGTGTACAACCTCGTGACATTCCAAGTCATGCCCTTCATCAGCTGAGAGCAGGCCCAGTCTCCAACGGTCTCGACGCGTCCGACATGCGGTTCTCGGCGCGGGCCAACAGTCCAACAGGTGGGCGGCTCCATGGCAAATAACGCCGGAGACTTACGTGGCCGGCTCGACCATTTGAAATCTACGGTCGCCGCAATCACCTTGACTACACGCGGCGGGGCGCACTCGATGCCATCTCGCCCCAGTTCATGGCGACGTAGAGGGCCGGGACCCCGCCGTTGAGGGCGTCGGCACGATGTTGTGGTTGAGGCGGAACAGGTTCTGCGGGTCGAAGCGGTTTTTCAGGGCCACCAGCCGGTCGTACGTTTTCGGCCCGTAGGCCTGGCGCGCGGCGTCGGTGGCGTCGTAACCGACTTCTGCACCGAGGAAGTTGACGTATTGGCCGTGCTCGGCAAGCGGCTGCATATTGGCGTAGGCCTTCCGGGCGAACCCGCTGAGCCGCTCGTCCTCCGCTGGGTCCTTCCAGAAGCCGTATACATTCAGCCAGTACTTCGCCGAACGGTTGGGAAACGCTGTCGCATCCTCGGGCACACGTCCGAAGGCCCCTTGCATGTGGTGGATGTCGATCCCCGTTCCGAACCACGTCACCTCGGAGGCGAAGCCGACCAGGACATCGACGGCCTCTTCATCCAGTCTGGAGAATGACACGTTCTTCCAGTACCCCCGGGCTCCCTTGGGAAAGAGGCTGTCCATGGCGGACTGCCACTCCAGCCAGGCCGCGGGCCCCACTTCCTCCTCGTCCGGGAGTGCCGCTTCCCGCAGCTGCCCAATCAACTCGAGCCCTGGCTGATGGTTCTCGGAGGCCCAGGCAAAGCCGATGATCATCCACGGCTCCTCCCCCATCTCGAAGTCGGGCGGCAGCACCAGGATCGAGATGATCGGGTTCATCTCATCGGGCAGGTCCTGGGTCCAGCGATCAAAGGCCTGCAGGGCGTCCCTCCAACGCTCCGGGCGGTAGAAGAAATTTCCCCCCAGTACGGCAGCCGGCAACGGACGGGCCCGGAAGGTGAAAGATGAGACCACTCCGAAGTTCCCGCCCCCACCGCGCAGGCCCCAGAACAGCTCGGGGTTTTGCTCCTCGCTGACCTGCAAGTGCTCGCCTGTGGCGGTGACGACGTCGGCGGAGACAAGGTTGTCCAAGCTCAGCCCGTTGGACCGGGTCAGCCAGCCCACACCGCCACCAAGGGTCAGCCCGGCGACCCCGGTCGCGCTGATCACCCCGAGCGGGACGGCAAGTCCGTGCGGAACAGTGGCATGGTCGACGTCCGCCAAAGTCGCACCGGGTCCGACGGTCACAAGCCGCTGCCCTGCTTCGACCTCCACACCGCGCAACTGGCCCAAATCCAGCACCAGGCCGCCTTCGACCGTGCCATGGCCGGCGATGTTATGCCCGCCCCCGCGCACAGCCAGCGGCAGCCCGGTGCTCCGCGCCATGTCCAGGACGTGGTCGATGTCAGCAACCGTGCCCGCCCGGATAACCGCCCGCGGGTGCACGTCGATCATCCCGTTCCACACTGCTCGGGCCTCGTCAAAGAGCGGATCCTGCGGTTCAACCACCGACCCGGCCAGATGGCTGCGCAGCTCCTGCAGGGCGCGGTCGGTTTCGCCGTCCTGGTCGCCATGATCCATTGTGTTCATTGGTCTGTTGCTTCCCTGACGCGGGGGTTTGACGTCCCTTAATCCAGCAGTGGATTAAAATTCGCCGGTGCCGGCGATGCCCGGGCGGTACCTGCCCAGGACGCGCCCTGAGGTGTTCCGGCCCGGGAATACGGTCCAGCCGACAATGCACTGGAACAGCGCGTGGTGGCCTCAAGTATAGATTCGCCCGAGTCACCGGACAACAGACCCACCGGAGTGCCTGCTTTTCAAGGAAGAGCGAATTGGCCGATCTTCCCTGAAGACCCTGACATGGAGCACCCCTCCGCCCTACTCAGACAAGCTGAGGGTGGTCCGGGAAGCCGCCGTCCGCCGTCATCATGCAGGAAACGACAACCCCTAGGCAGCCCGGTCAGAGCGGGAGTAGCATACCGAAATGGATCACCCGGGAGATGCCGGGCAAGGGCTGGCGCCGCCACTGCCAGGGACCGCCCAGCGGGCAACCGCACTAGCCTGGAGGGTCGTATGGGACAGCATGTGAAGGCCGGGGAGCTGGAGACCTGGACGGAGCAGGTCGGCCAGGGCCCCGACGTGCTGCTGATCGGCGGGCTCGGGGACACAGTGGAGTCCTGGCAGTTCCAGCTGGACGGGCTGGCGGACCGTTACCGGATGACGGCTTTCGACAACCGCGGGGCTGGCCGGACGGCCATGCCCCAGGGGCAGCCGACCGTGGAGGCGATGGCTGACGACGCTGCCGCGGTGCTGCACTCGTTGGGAGTCTCCTCGGCCCATGTGGCCGGGTTCTCCGGCGGCAGCATCATTGCCCAGGAGCTCGCGCTGCGCCACCCCGAAGCCGTCCGCAGCATGGTGCTGCAAAGCACGTGGTCAGCGATGGACGACTTCATGAAGACGATGATCCGGGCCTTCCACTGGCAAGCCGAGCTGGCGCCCAGCGAGCGTGACTTCCTGGAGGGGTTCTTCATCTGGGTCTACACCGCCAGGGCCCACAATGACGGGACGGTCGACCGGTTCATCGAGGACGCCATGGCCTTCCCGCACAAGCAGAGCACGGAGGACTTCCTCGCGTTCGCCGACGCCTGCGCGCGGCACGTAACGGCCGGCAGACTGAACGCCATTCAGGTTCCAGTACTGGTGCTCGCCGGCGGCGCCGACAGGATGAGCCGCCCTGAGCTCGGTAAGGCGGTGGCCGATGAGATCCCCGGAGCCCGGTTCGAGGTAATGGAGGAGGAAGCGCACCAGCCCTTCCAAGAGGTCCCGGACGCCTGGAACGCGCGGGTGGATGAGTTCTGGCAGGAGGCGGAGAGGCTCCACTCGGGTACGACGTCGAGCTAACCCCGGCACCCGATGTCCTTCTAAGTGTCGGAACGCCGGGCAGCAGCGTCTGCCATTCCGGGATCCCCGGTTCAAGGACTGTTGGCCAGTGACTCGCTTTCGGCCCGAGGCCTCGCTCTCCGTCTAGGCGGATCGCCCCGCCAACCAGGCGAAAGCAACCACCAAAAATGAGTATTTTCCCGAATTGTTGAATCCGCCAGCGCCTGGGCCAACAGGTCCGCGGCGCGGACGAGCCGCGGACCCAGCCTGGGCGAACCGGAGCGGATAACGGCGGCGACTCGCTATTATGTACCCCTCAACGGGTCTTAGCCTTTGCCAAGGGTAGAGCGAGCATAAGGGAACTCTCTATGTACAACCCTTCTCGCAGGCGCTGCGTTCGACCAGCCCTTTTGCATGTTTACGGGCTGCTGCGCCCGGCCCAGGCCGCCATCAGGAGTCCTGTCAGCACCGCCGCCCCGGCAAAGCCTTCCGACGAGGTCCAGTCAGTGGACGGCTTGGTCAGTGCGACCGTAATGACCAAGCAGGAGAGCAGGAACTCAGTGCCAGCCCGCACCGGCTGCCCCCGATAGACAGGAGATGCGATGAAAAGTGTCAGCGGCACCCACTGCACCGCGGTGAGCAGGAGGGGCCGAAGATCGGATAGAACCCGGACATAACGAAGAACAGCCAGGATGCGGCCAGGGTCGGCACGAACAGGGACAGTTTCACGGCCTGCCGTTTCCTTGATGCTGAGCGCCCCTTTCTTCATCAGGTTCGCTTTCCCAGGTTTGGTCGGGTCTTAGGAGCGGGTGAATGCCAGTATGCCGGCTGCCATTCTGGTTGCCGCTCCGTGCTGGACGATGTGCGGCTTGCCCTGTATTTCCAGGAAGCGGCCGTGCGCAGCGATGGCTGCCAGTTTTTGGCACCAGGACCGGGGCGCCACCGGATCGCGTGAGCCGCGGACTACCAGAACGGGCTGGGCGATCCGGCTCACTCTCGCTTCCAGATCGTAGGACATCATCACCGGAAGTTCGGTCAGGTACCAGCGTATGCCGGAGCGCACGTAGTCGGTGAATACGATGGCATTGCCCACCGGGCTTTCCGTGAGCGAGTTGGCCCCCAGGGCGAGGGCTTGGAGTAAGACGCTTCGGCGTGCTGAATCGACAACGGGGCCGATCAGCACAACGTGCGAGACCAGGTCAGGCCGTATCAGGGCAAGTTCGGTGGCGAACTGCGTTCCCATGGAATGCCCGACCACCACGACCGGTCCGGTGCCCAGCTCAACGAGGGTGCCCGCGATGACAGCAGCATACTCTGCGACGGAAATCTGCCGGTCCGGCTTCGCGGCAGCACCGAATCCCGGTAGGTCGAAGGAATGGACTTCTCCGTGTCCCGCCAAGATCCGCTGCAGCCTGCGGTAGTAGCGGTGGGACATGCCGATACCGTGCAGCAACACGAAAACAGGGTTTCCCGACGTGGCGTGCGGCCCGGCCAGAGAGTAAACATGGGCGTCCCAACGGCCGGTGGTCACAATCCTTGCCGATATTCTGGTGTCCGCGTCCCCACCCGGGGTTCCGCGCGTGCCGCGCCTTCCAGCCGCGGCTGGAGTTTCTGCGCTTTTGGGATCCATCAGGTCACCTTACGGGAAGGAGCAGACCGGGCCGGCAGATCGGACACCACTTATTCCCGGACCTACCGTACCTAAACCTTCGAAGCTATCCAATACGGAATCTTAACGGGGCCTCCGACAACGGGAGGGAGGATGAAAGCTGCGCTGGAGCCAAGCAGTCGGCTTCAGCGCTTGACCCTGCTGCCCTGCAGCGCTCGGGCTTGCCCGGTAGCCCTGGACACTTCACGTTCGCTATCACGGCCGGTCCAGGTCATCGGGACCGCGGAGTACTCGGGGCCGCGAAGGTTCACCCACCAGGCAAGCCGCGCAGACTCAGGCGCGTCCGCGGGTAGCGGGACGGCCTTAGCAACGTGTTTAGCCGAGAATCGGCAGGGCCGAGGGTGCGCTCTCGACCTTGACGAAGGTGCCGGCGTCTACGGACTTCACTTCACCGTCGATCTGATAGGGCAGGGGCTTGAGCGTGGTGAACTCGTAGCTGCTTACGCTGGGCTGGTCCCCGAGCCCCTGGGTGGTGGCGCGCAGGGCCTTCAGCAGGACCCGCCACTTGGACATGTGCGGGAAGATAACCACTTCGAATTTTCCATCCGAGAGCTTGTCGTCGGCCTCGCTGAGCGTGGCGTACTTCGCCATCTCGGCAATGTTAGCGAAGACGATACTGTCGAACTTCCGGCGCTTGCCGTCGCTCTGGAGGATTGCGAAGGGCTGAAACTTCGAAAATGTCCGCACCACGGAGAACATCTCCTTGAGGGCGCCTTTGCTCCCCTTTTCCAGATCGATCGCCATCACCGGCGTCAGACCGAATCCGACATAGGAGTGCGCGTATTCATCCGGAGCGTCCGGCCCTTGGCCGGTGTGGATGCGCAGCAGGTCGATATGCCGCACCCGGCCCTGGGCGATCGCTTCTGCCAGCGGCATCGTGCCCGTGGTCCGCCGGTGATCATTCGCGTTTCCAGCCGCCATCACAGCACACACCGCGTTAGGGTTGCCGGACTGCATGACACCGTTGACCACTTCGTTGTACCCGCCGTCACCGCTGACGGACACGATGAGCACGTCGCGGCCTCCGGCAGCCGCCTCACGCGCCAGCGTGACGGCATGGCCCGCATGCCCCGTTGGCTGCAGCCTGATATCCGGGGCATAGGACAACAGCTCCCTCAACCCGTCGCACAACTGCTCCGCCAACTTCGGTGCATCACCGGTGCTGTTGGGATTGAAGATGATGACAATCGATTCAAAGCTCCGTGCAGAATCCATCACGCACTCCAGTAAAAACTAGTGGATGCCCACCGTGCACCGACCCCGTCGAAAATACAAGGCCAGCCCCGGAATCCGCCTCGCCGCCCGGACAGCTGCCATGGTCCCACTTCATCATGAACAGGCCACGCAGGCCTAGAACCAGCACCGTTTAGCCGCCAGGCGGAGAACGCCGGCAACGGCGCTTCTGTCCTTGGACATTCAGCCCTGTCCAAGCCTGCCGGACATTTCCGTGACCAACAGCAAGGACTCACATACGCGGTCGAGTCGGTGCCGAGCGCTGCGGCCAACGACATACCCTTGAAATTGACGACCAAAGTAGCTCATCATTGCGCTTGGAACGACCGACCGATAAGCAGGCAAAGCGAGGAAAACGGTGAAGCAGCGTCACATCTCCGACGACGGCGGCGTGACCTGCCAACGCAGTCCAGATCCCGACGATTCCCCCGGGGCTCTTACGATCGACCAACTACTCCTTGAGAGCCGCATCGGGCTCGAGCGTGTTCACGCTTCGGATCTTGAGCGGGAGATGGCTGGGGGCGCCCTTGTTGTTGACACACGGCCGGTCGATCAGCGAGAACGCGACGGAGATCTGCCGGGAGCGGTCGTCATTGACCGAAACGTTCTCGAGTGGCGGCTCGACCCTTCCAGCCCCCACCGGCTCCCGATCGCTGACGACCCCGCTCGACGGATCGTGGTCGTCTGCAATGAGGGCTACAGCTCCAGCCTCGCTGCCCACACCCTGCAACGGCTGGGACTGACCCGTGCGAGCGACCTTATCGGCGGTTTCCAAGCCTGGGCAGCACTGCGCAAGCAGTCCGGCTAAAAAGCGTGTCAGGGCGGCGGACCGTTTCCTCGCCAAAGGTTGGCCGGCGCCGAGGCCCGGCCGCAGATAGCGCAGCGGACGACGCATCGACTGGTTTCGATGATCCAGTTGTGAACAGGATCGTCGACGACGAAACCCCTATCCATGGGCAATGGCCGCGGGTCAGAGGACTTTCTTCACCACACTGGACTTTAGTTGCATCCGCCCAAACCCAGGAACAGTCGCATCAATGTCGTGATCGCCCACGCCGTCCTCAATGAGTCGGATGCCGCGCACCTTCGTGCCGACCTTCACGACACCGCCACCGGCGCCCTTGACCTTGAGGTCCTTGACGATCGTGACTGTGTCACCATCGGCGAGCACATTGCCAACGGCATCCTTGAACGAAGCGGTCTCGGGCGTGGTCTCGGCCGAGTCTTTCGGCCATTCATGGCCGCACATCGGGCACACCAGCAAGGGGCCCTGCTCGTAGGTGAACGCCTCGTGGCACTCCGGGCAAGCCGGCAGACCGTCAGACATTGAAGCGGAATTCAACCACGTTCCGTAGCTGAATAACCTCAGGGTACGGCCTCCCTGAGCTAGGCCGTCATGGACCAGCGGACCTGTTTGGATCGCGATGCCGAAGGCCACGAGATTAGCCGGGGGGCGAAGTACCGCCAGCAAAGCTAGGACTCACCGCATCGCCACACGTAGAAACGTCAGGAGACCAGATCCTCATCAGCAGGTGCCTCTGACGAGTCGTCGGCGTCGTCTACCCAGGCGAAGGCTGCAGATACTGCAGCCTCGTCAGTCTTGAGGATGCGCAGTCCCGTGCGTGCGAGCGAGTAGAACTGGTCCACCCAGGCTGTAGCCAACTCGACGTTTCCTCCCATGTTTAGCGACAAACTGGGAATGAGGTGCATCCCGTGGAGAACATTCAAGCAGGGCTCCATCACATGCGTTTCCACTGACCACCATTCAGAGTGCGCTACCCCACTAGAGAGCGAGTACGTCTGCCGATAGAAGTCCAGGAGATCAGTTTCTTTAGCCATGTCGCGGATAGACTTGCCGTCAGCGAAGGTGTCTCGAGTATCGACTGTTCGGTGATCGAGCACGTCATCGTTGTGGCTTAGACGCTGGAGTTCGTCGATGCTTTCGCGAAAGCCAGCGGCTCGCGCTTCGTCAGGCAACTCGTCTGAGATGCGTGCGTAGAGCTTCGCCTTGCCGGCCCCATATTCCTGGAACTGCCTATAGATAGTTGGGTCCTGCTGCGCCATCCAGTGAAGGTAGATCCTGGTCTCTACCAACATGCGACCGATGTGTGCGCCGTGTTCCAGGCACCACAGATCGGGAGCACCCAGCACCGCCACGAGATCACGACCGGCACGGGCCACAAGCCCGGAAACAACTTCCTGTCGTTCGTTCGCGTACAGGTGGGCCGGGGCAGTTTCCAGCGCCTCGACGAAGCTGCTCAGCACGTCCAAAGTGAATCGGCGCAGGTTCTCACCGCCATCGGGCATGGAAGTTGGCTCGGCTTCATCGGGGTGGACGGACGATGCAACCCGCCCATCCTGTCGGCTGTCAGCTGGTTCCGCGGGGCCGCCGTCGGGGCTTTCGGCGTCCCGCTTCCGAATGCATCTGGATGTCATCGAGTTCGCTCCCCAGAACACGCGTGCCCACTTGATCGCTTCATCGAAGTGGTTTAAATCATCGGCCTGCACCACCCCTCTGTGTGCACCCCACATCGCACGCACCGTCGTGTCAGCCGACGCACGGGTGGCGAGGTCACCCGGGTAGTTCTTCAGCAGATCGATCGTGGGGCCGCTTGACCTGAACGTTCCGGCCTGGACGGTGCTCCAAGTACGGAAGCATTTCAGCAGTGCCTCATGATGGCCGTCCCGAAGGACAGAGAGCAGCGCATCCCGGATCAGTTCCAAGTCTCGTTGTTTCGGTGGTGTGACCTCGACGTCACCGACAAGCCACGGGGCCGGCAGATACGGGTACGACGCCAGCGCGCTGCGGACGCCTTCAGAAAGCAGGCCATGTCGGCTGGCCTCGTCGACGACGATTTCGGATGCATCGGAGAACTTGGCGTCCAGGGCAGCCAGATGCGAGAGTCGGCCGTCCAACGCCTCTGCGACCCACGCCACCTCTCCATGATGGGCGAGCCCTTCCTGTACAGCTTTCTGCCATTTCACGAACTGCCGGAAGCTGTCAGCGCCTTGCTCTGCAAGTACGAGTGCGGGCCAGAGGAGATCCGGGAAGTCGTCCTTGATCCAGTTCCCCAGAATTAACATGCCGGTCGCTGCTAGAGGAGACTTGAACACGCGGCCTTTTTTCACATGGCCAGCCATGGGCCCCGAGTGTTGGTTTGGCTTCCGGATGCTCATGTCAGAAATCTACCTCGTTGATCCGACACAGCCGACTAGCTTCGCAACCGCGTCGATGTGTCGATGGACCGCCCGCGCCGAACTCAACGGGCCTCCCGGCCGGCGCGTGCAGATTGGAGCGCCCGAGCAGTCAATTGCATCGCTGTGACAGCACCTAATAACCTCTGACATAACAACTGCCCAAAGGCCGTACGGGGCGGCCACCCAATGAAAAAACCTGTGGTGCACGCCTATGCGTTCGGCCTGTTATCCAAGCCGAAGCAGTTTCACTTCTGCCATGAATTCTTTGCGGCCAGGGGCCGTGCCACACCATCTCCGACTCTATGACAATGCTGTTCACTACCCGACTAGGAGACCAGAGCTTGAGCAGGTCATGCGGCAGCCCCTTCCGTGCTAACGGATTAGATGTTTCGGGCCCCTTTAGATCCTCGGACTCGAAAACGGCCTCGAGACTCGATTTGCCATGCAGCATCATGGCGTAGTGCGCCATCTGCCCTGTCTTCTCGAACATATGACGGAACACACTGAGGTAGGCATCTTGAGAAATCGAGCTAGGTGAGTAGTGGATATCCTCGAACACGGAGTGCGATCTTTCGTCCATTCAAGCGCTGAGCGCACTACTTGTATTTGCCTACTGTGGCGGCGTGTTCAATCTTGGCCGCCATGATATTGCCCTGATTCCAAGGTGAGCCCGTAGGGGACCTTGGTGCTCAACTCGACGGTGAACCGGCCCGGAGCCAATTTGGTCACCAAGATGCCTCTGGTGGGGTTGTTTCTGGCGACGTATTGAAGCTCCTGTACCGAGGCGTTTAGCTTCTCATCGGCTTCGGAGCTTGTGGCCGCCGCTACCGTGATGTGGGCAGCGGTTATTGTCATGTTTGACCTGCCTTTTCTTATAGATGTTCTTCCGGCTACGGGCCGGTCGGACCGGTTTCTGCTTTGACTGGTAGATGACTATTAGATCCAGCGTGGTGCTGCTGGCGTCCCATTTTTGCTGGAGAACACGCCGTTCCGGGAGCGGCCGCAGGCGAACGCCGTGATGTCCGACAAGGTGCCGGAAATGATGTCTGGGTCTGTAGAGGCTGCGTCGCCGAGTTCAGTGACGGTGGGGGCACCGGCGATTTTCAAGAGCAGATCCTTGTCCTGCCCGCGCGCCCTCCATGCTCCGGTGATGTCTCTGAGCAGGCGTTCGAGGACGTCTGGAGGGATTTGGTCGAAGTTGGCTCCGTTGTCTAGGTCGATCGCGTGTACCCAAACTTCGCGAGTGCGCATCCATACCGTTTCCGAAGCGGGGACCGTGCGGCCTTGGGCGGTTTTGATCTCATGGTTCCAGGCTGCGGACGGGGTGTCGCGCCATTCCACGTTGAGGTGGATAGCGGAGTGTTCATAGAGATTGCGCAGTGCGGCCGGGGACAGGGTGGCACCGTAGTCGATTTCATGGTTGCGTGCCTCGGCGGAGGTGTACATGGGGGTCTCGATGCCGGTATTGGCCCACTCCATGAGGCGGGCGATCGCGCGGGCGTTGTAGCCGACATGCGCGATGACGTGCGCGCGGGTCCAGCCGGGCAGCAGCGAGGGTGCACCGAGTTCGTCATCGGAGAGTTCGTTGAGCTTGCGGCCGAAGAACGCAGCGCCGCGGCGGGCGGTGAGCAGAGCTGCCTTCAGCTCCGAGTCCTGGGTGAGGTCCTGCCGTGCGACCATAGGTACTCCTTCGGGGAGGCGTGGAAGATCGGTGCGGCGAGGCCCGCGCAGTGACGGGCCACGCCAGGATATCCGTGTTGCTGCTAGACGATGGCGGGAACCACTGCCATTGCCCTGTTGCGCAGGGCGCCGAGGCCGTCGATGGAGGTCTCTACTGTCTGGCCGTCGGTGAGGTAGCGCTGGGGGTTGCGGGCGTGGCCCACACCGCCGGGGGTGCCGGTGATGATGACGTCGCCGGGGTTGAGGCTGATCATCGTGGAGATGTAGGAGACGAGGAATTCGGGGCCGTGGACCAGGTCGCCTGTGGAGGCTTCCTGCATGATTTCGCCGTCCACGGTGGTGCGGATGGTTCCGCCGGGGGTCCATTCGTCGGTGGTGACCAGGGTGGGCCCGAGCGGTGTGGAGTTTTCCCAGTTCTTGCCCTGCAGCCATTCCTTGGTGCGGAACTGCCAGGTGCGCATGGACACATCGTTACAGATCGAGTAGCCGGCGATGTGTTCTGCGGCATTGGCTTCGCTAATGCGGCGGCCGGATTTTCCAACCACGACGGCGAGTTCGGCTTCCCAGTCTATGGCCGTGTCCTCGGACGGCAGTTCGATGTCGTCGTTGGCGCCGATGAGGGTTTCGGCGTATTTGGAGAAGAGGGTGGGGTATTCGGGCAGCTCGCGGCCCATCTCGAGGATGTGGGTGCGGTAGTTCAGGCCCACGCAGACGATCTTGCCCGGCCTGGTTACCACGGAGGCCAGGTCCGCGCCGGCGGCCGGATGCTGTCGGCCGGTTGCTGTAGCGGCAAGGTTGCGCCAGTCAGGGTTGATGAGGAGTTCTCCGACGTCGGCGAACCCGGGAATTTCTGTATATGTTTCGTCGTCCAGGCGGGCGGCGCGGGTGGATCCGTTGATGCGGAGGGTGGCGAGCTTCACTTGGTGGTTCCTTCGATGTAGGTGCGGTTGAAGTTCAGGCGTTCGATGATGGGGTGGTCGCCGAACTGAAAGAGGTCGAATTCGGTTTCGGCTTGCAGCGACCAGGCAGCCCAAGACGGGACGACGACCAGGTCGCCCTTTTCGAGAGAGGTGGTTTCGCCGTTGATCACAATGGCGCCGCGTCCTTCGAAGACCTGGTAAACGCTTGAGCCGACTTCTCGGGTGGTCTGGGTCTGTGCGCCGGCCCGGAGCCGGTGGAACTGGGCGCGGATGGTCGGCATGACATCGCCGCCGGTCGTCGGATTCACGAACCGTATGGCCGCGTGCCCTTGGGAAACGGTGGCCGGATGGCCTTCGTCCTCAAGTTTGAGCTGCTCGGCCAGTGCCCGGTCGGTGTGTTCCCACCGGTACGCGCCGATTGGGGAAGAGACGGTGTTGTCCAGCCCGGAGAGCGGGCGCAGGCCCGGATTGGCCCAAAGCCGTTCGGAGCGGGAGATGTCCGGGGTGGACTCGTCCGTGACCCGCTCGGTGCCGAATTCGAAGAACGCTGTGTCCGTGTAGTGCACGAACGGTATGTCCAGGCCGTCGATCCAGGCCATCGGCCGATCTGTCTCGTTGTGGTGGCCGTGGAAGTTCCAGCCCGGGGTCAGCAGGAAATCCCCGCGGGACATACGTACCGGATCGCCGTTGACAACGGTCCAGACGCCCTCACCCTCGACGACGAACCGGAAGGCATTCTGCGAGTGACGGTGCTCGGGAGCGGTCTCGTGTCCGCCGAGGTACTGGATCGCAGCCCACAAGGTCGGGGTCGCATAGGGGCGCCCGCCCAGCCCGGGATTCGCCAGGGCGATGGCACGGCGTTCTCCGCCTCGGCCCACCGGGACCAGGTCCCCTGCACGCTGTGCCATGGGCAGCAGGTTGTTCCACCGCCATACGTGCGGAACGGCTTGGGGCCTCGGATGCATCGGCATCAAATCGCCGATTTCCGTCCACAACGGGATCAGGTTCTCCGCGTCGAAGTCCTTATACAGCTGGTCCAACTGCTCTTGCTCCTCGGCAGTAGGTGCCGGAGCGAGCATCTGATTGTCGGTCATTAGGAGGTCCTTTATGTACTGAAGTCGATATAGCTGGTGTAACTAGCGGTCTGAAGAGCAAAGCCGACCGGTCAGCGGCTTTTGACCTCTAGTTCCATGAGGTCCCTGCCTACATGCAGTTTCCCTTTGTACCCGTGCCGGGCTTCCCTCCAGCGGCGGTCGGGAGTGGTCGCGGGAACCAGATGCGAAAGCACGAGGTTCTTGGCGCCTGCCCGTTCTGCCACGTCACGACCGACTTGCTCGATCGTGGTGTGCGAAGCAAGGAGGTGCTCTTTCACTGCCTGGCCCCATTCAAGAGGCAGTGAGGCAGCCAGTTGGTCTGCGAAATCGGGATCGATCACTTCATGCACCAGGTAATCGGCGTCCTTGGCCAGATCAATCAGATTCTCGCTAACGCAGGTGTCCCCGGATACAACTACTGATCCGTCGGGGGTGTCGAACCGATATGCAAACGACGGTGCGGTGGGACGATGATCCACCAGCGTGGCAGTGACGGTAACCTCTCCGTCTTTCCAGACGTGGATCGGTGTCTGAAGCCGCGGGGGTATGCCTGCTGGATCGATTTCCCAGAGTGAGCCGAGGTCTATGTCGTGGACTTCGAAGCTGGTGTCCGGCGAGGCAGCGTTGCTGTCCCGGGCTCTGTCGTTGAAGTCGGCGGAGAACGCCTGGCGTAGGTAGCCGGTCATGTCCGTAATGCCGGGCGTCGGGTTGTCCGGGTTGAATGGTTCCGGCTCGGGACGGTTGGGCGGGAATACGCGGGTCATTGACCCGCGGTTGCCGGGTCCGAACACCTGCACGGGGGCGTTGGTTCCGTTGATCATGTTCATGCTGCCGGTGGAGTACATCGCTGGCCACTCCGCCACGTGGTCGCTGTGCAAATGGGTAAAGAACACGCCGCGGATATTGCTGAATGCGTTCCCGCCAAAGCCTTCTCCGGCCAGACCGGCCGAAAGGAGCCGGACCTGTGAGCCATGGCCAAGATCGACGAGGTACACCTTGTCCTCGTAAACCACTGCTGTGGATACTCCAAGGCGCTCGTCCGTGAGAATGTTGGGGCCGCCTGCGGTGCCGAGCAGCACAAGCCGTGTTCGGGCCTTCTTCTTTCCCGGTCCAGCATGGGCAGGAGCTGGGGTGGCCACCAGGGCGGCTCCGATGGTGCCAAGCGTTGCCAGTCCGGCGCCTTGAAGCAATTGACGACGGGAAGCAACGGGAAGGCCTTCTAGGGCCGACGAGATGATGCTGCACATAGCAAATTCGCCTCTCTGGAGGTTCGCGTGGGGTTGCAGAAAAGAAGTGTCCGGCCCCAGCCGGAGCAGGACACTTGTGATCGCTCGTGCTGGCAGACCTGGAAGGGCAGAGCGTTTAGGTCAGACGCCTGCCACTTCCGGCGTGCCGATCCCGCCTGCCACGCTTTCGGCGCCGGGCAGATCCTGGGTGAGGACTGCGCGGTTGAACAGGCCCTGGTCGGCGACGATCGTCTGCCCGGTCATGAGGGTGTTGTGGCGGGAGGCGAGGAACGCGTAAAGCCAACCGTATTCTTCCGGCGTGGGCAGGTGTTTGAGCGGCATGAGTTCCTGGAACTGGGCCAGGAAGTTTTCCTTGGGGATGTCGGACTGCTTCATGTGGTCCATCCCCAGCGCGCGGGGTCCTTGCAGCTGGCTGTTCGCGATGCCGGAGGGGGCGATCCCGTTGACCCGCACGCGGGGCGCGAACTCGAAGGCCAATTGGTTCACGACGCTGCGTACGGCGCCCTTGCTCGCGGAGTAGAAGAGGCCGCCGCCGTCGGCAGCGTAGGCCGCGGTGGAAGCGGTCAGCACGATAGCGCCGTCATTTTGTTCCAGCAGGTCCACAAAGATCTTGGCCGAGAGGACGTAGCCCAGGACGTTGACGTGGAAAAGCTCGTCGAACAGCGAGGGAATCTTCTCGAGCGGTGTCTTCGCCAGGGGAAGGTTGCCGTCGAAGACGCCCTGGGATCCGATGAGGGCGTTGAGCTTACCGTAGCGGTTCTCGATGGCAGCCCGCATCGTCTGCAGGTCTTCGATGCTGCGGACGTCGCCCTGGCGGATCAGGATGCGGTCGCCGAATTCGGCTTCAAGGTCGGCGACCTTGGCGGCCGAGACTTCAAGGATGGCGACGTCGGCGCCTTCGGCAAGGCATTGGCGCGCTACGCCGAGGCCCAGGCCGGAGCCTCCGCCGGTAATCAGAACGACGTGGTTGTCTAGCAGTTGCACGGGTGCTCCCTGTATTGGTTGAGAAAATTTTGGTGGTCAGGTGCTGGAGGCCTGCAGGTCACCTGCTGCGGCCAGGGCCTCGTCCCAGCTGGCCTGGCGGCGCAATAGTTTGAGGTACTTTCGCAAAGAGCGGTCGCGCCCGCACGAGAGTACTGCGTGGAACGCTCCGGCGCTTCCGTAGAGCACGAGGTACTCGCTCGATTCGACCGAGCCCTCGGCCACCACAGAGGCGTCCTCTGGATGGCGGCGTCCGTAGCATTGAATTTTCCGGTCGAACTGGTCCGTCCAGTAGTACGGCACTGCGGTGTAGGGATCCTCACGCCCGGCAAGGATGTTTGCGGCGACGTGCCGGGCCTGCTGGGAGGCGTTGGTCCAGTGTCCGACGTGGGTGCGCGGACCGAGCAGCGGATGGTCGTACAGGGCGACGTCGCCGGCCGCCCAAACGCCGGAAACAATGGTGCGCCCGGCAGCATCGCAGACGACGCCGCCAAAGGTTTCGTCGGGTTCGACGCCGGATCCGATGAGCCATTCGGTGTTCGGCTGGATACCGGTGCCGGCTACCACGTACGGCGTTTGGTGCACGGCGCCGTCGGAAAAGGTCAAGGTGTAGTCCCCCGGGCCGCCTTCGACCGCGACGACGAGGGCGCCCATCCGCAGGTCGGTGCCCTGGATCAGGTGCAGGTCCCTCAGGTCGGATGCCACCTCCGGTCCCACACTCTGATTAAGCGGCAGGTCTGTGGCACCGAAAACTGTGACATCAATGCCGCGGGTGCGCAGAGAGGCAGCGATCTCAAGACCAATGAAACTGGAGCCAATCAAAGTTATGCGTCCGTAGTTTGCAGCCGCACGGCGCAGCGCAAGTACGTCTTCGACGGTACGCAATGAGGGTAGCGGCTCTCCGGTTGCAGTGGTTACGGTCCGGGGACGGCTGCCCGTGGCGATCACGACGGCGTCCCAGGGCAGCGGATCCCCGTCCGTGGTGATGACGTAGTGCCGGTCGATGTCCAACCCGGCTGCTCCCTGTCCCAGCATCAGATCGATGCCCAGTTCGGCGAAATGCCCCGGGTCGCGCAAGGGGACGGCTTCGGGTTCCTCATGGGATGTCAGCAACTGCTTGGACAGCGGCGGCCGGTCATACGGCAGGTGCCGTTCGTCGGAGAGCAGGGTAATGGATCCGTCGAAGCCGCCTTGCCGTAATGTGTCCGCGACGGTTACCCCGGCCACGGACGCACCGGCGATGACGATGTTCCGGGGCAGGCCGGTCATGATCCTCCCTCGGGCCCGGACAGACTCAGGGCCTGCGCCGGGCAGGCGAAAACGGCCTCTTCGACATCCTCGCGGTCTTCTTCATTAATGATCTGGCGATGCAGTACGGCTGCGGGGCTGCCTTTGGGCAGCTCGAAGACGTCCGGGGCCAGGCCGACGCAGATACCGTAAGCGCGGCATCTGGTCGTGTCCAGATGCACTTGGAGCGACCCGTCGGGCTGCACGCCGACGGACATGCCAGTCACAGGATCACCGCCAGGTTCGGTGTCTCGAGCGAGGTTTCGGTGTTGAGGACGCGCCGTGTCAGCAGTCGCGGGCCCTCTGGGGTGAACCGGATGGTGTCCTCGCGGCGGGCAGGGACCAGATCGAAGTAGGGGTCGATGCCGCGCTGCCTGTATAACAACAGGGCGCTGGCGACGGCGACGACGTCGGGCCGGTCTGTCGGGGAAATTTCGATGCTGCCCACTAAGCGCATGGTCCGGGACGGCGGGACCTCCGAATAGGCGATGCCTGTGTTCAGGCGGGCGATGCGGGTGCGCAGATGCTCTTTGGTGTCGCGCATGCGGTACCCGGGCTGTGCATATTCCTGGCTGCGCGGCTCCGATGCCTGCCTGATCGGCACTTCGTAGAGCAGATCCTCGTCAAGCAGGTCCAGCCATTCGCCCTCGCGGCCCTCGTCGAGCAGGCGTGACTCGGTGGCAAGGAACTGGGTGATTGCCGCGCGCAATTCCGCGTCGGTCTCGAGGGGAACGTTGTTGGTGACAGTCATGGCGTTAGTTCTCCTCGGTAGTAGTCGTCGCGGGTGCGGTGGATGGTGTTTCGCCGCGCATGACCTTCAACCAATGGCGGTAGAACGCCAACTGGCTATGCTCGCCGTAGCCGGTCGGTCGCTGGATGCCGGGGCCTTTCCAGTCCGGGTTGGGTGACTGGTCGACCTCACTGTTGTTGCCTTGTTGGAAGTTGAACTTCATGCCGGCTTTCCGTGCCCACGGGCTGGCGGCGGCACGCGGGATGCCTTCCCACGCAACTGTGTCGTCCTGTTCAAAGATGCCCGCAGAACCGAACACGAACTGGCCAGTTGTGTAGGTTTCCTGGACTTCTTCCGGGGACTGGAAATCCCAGACGAATTGCCAGCTCCACAGCTCGATTTCTCCGGGGCCGATCGGCTGCCACTGGCGGAAGCTCGTAACCACCGAGACAGGCCCCCCCGGCACGGCCGGTGTGGCGAACCGGATCATCGACAGGTTCGGAAAGATGGTGCCGACCGTCGGAGGCTCGTGGTTGACCATGTTCAGTTGGGCCTCGTCGAGACCGGACAGATCGAACTGCGACTTGATCTCGTCCGGGTATCCCCACAAGGTGAAACCGGGATGAATGGCTTTGGTCCAAGCGTGCCCGACGAAGTTGTGGCCATTGCCAAAGTGGTACGCCCGCGCGATTTCGCAGGAAAACTCCAGGCCTTGTGAGACCTGAATTTCCTGGGTGCCCCAGTGCAGCACGTCGAGGTGGTAGACGTCCCCGGAAAAGTTTTCCGCTGCGGTCTTCCAGTCTGCTTTCACCTTGTAACGGTCCGGTGGGCCGGCAACCCGCATCCCCTGGGGATGGAGCCCGACGATGGCGTCCAACATCCAGCCGGCTCCACCCAGATATTCGTCCAGCGGCGGAACGTCCTCGGACAGTGACGCGAAGATGAAGCCCTGGCGCGTATCGACACGAGGGGCGCGCATCAGGCTCCAGTCATCGGGGTCCAGCCTCTCGCCATAAGCATCCTGCATGTGGGGAGTTCCGACCAGCTGTCCTTGGCTGTTGTACGTCCAGCCGTGGTAGGGACACTTGAAGAACCGGGAGTTGCCGCTGTCTGTCTGGCAAACCTGAGTGCCGCGGTGCCGGCAGAAGTTCGACAGGACATTGATGCCGCCTTTGCCGTCGCGGGTGACGATCACCGGGTCCACGCCAATGCGCCGCTGCACGAAGTCACCGGCGTTGGGAATCTCGGTCTCGTGTGCGACGAAAACCCAGTTATTGGTGAAAATGCGGTCGATCTCCGCTTGAAAAACAGTTTCGTCATTGAAGATTTCGGCGGGCACCAAGTCCTGTGCGAGTCCCTCCTCGACCCGGTCCAGGATCGCGTCCAGTGTCCTGGACGGGGTCTGCGGCGGAAAAGTCTCTGTCTGCGTCATGTCCGGTTGTCTCCTTCGACATGTGGCGGCCCGAGGGCCGAATGAAAGTCCCCTGTAATTGAGTTGCACTGGACGCCACAGGCATCCCGAAAATCTGTGTTGGGTGTCACACCTGTTGCCGTTTGACCAGCTTAGGGAGCGAGCAGCTACCACCGGAAGTGAATGTTGGCGATGCCTAACATCACTCAAATCGATAGTCGAAGGTCGAGGACCCGAGTGCCTCGTCATTTAGCTGTTGAGGGGCGCGCCCTCCAGGCGGCGGAACGGGCGGTTGAGCTGTTCCTCTATGAACGCCGCCTGCCCGGGCAGATGGGTACGCAGGCCGGCCGCGAATTGCGGGAGGTGGTCGGCGCTAACAGCCATCTCCGCCAGAAGAATGCGGTGGGAGACCTCTTGGACCAGCTGCGTCCGCGGCGCGCGGAGGGCCGTGACGGCGCCAAGGGACTCCTCGACCGGGCGTTCAACTGCGAGTTCATCGGCCAGAACGACTGCGTCCTCCAATGCCATGGCGGCGCCTTGGGTAAGGTTCGGAGCGGAGGCATGCGCGCCGTCGCCGAGCACGATGACCCGGCCGCGGTGCCACGGCGGCGGCAGATGGACTTCGCTCAGGGGGCTGTAAACGATTCCGTCGTCCGGAAGCATTTCGCGCAGTTGGGCTACGAGGCCGCCGTAGCCGGCGAGGCGTTGATTGAGGAATTTTTTGAAGTCTGCGGGCGCGTAGCGGGCGTTCTCGGGTTCCGCGCAGACATGCAGCAGGTACATCTGCGTCGGCGACAGAGGGATGAGGCCGGTGTTTGAATGATCGCCGTGGAAGAGCATCGTGTGGTCTACGGCTGCGGGCCGTGGCAGCATCGCGCGCCACACGGCATAGCCGGTATAGGCAGGCTCGCATCCGTCACCGAACAGGCGCCGGCGCATTGGGGAGCGTATTCCATCAAAGGCGGCTACGGCGTCATATTCTGCGCGTGTTCCGTCCGTGAAGCGCACGGCAATGCGGGCTCCGTCGTCGTGGAAGTCTTCCACCGTGGTTCCGTAACGGATCACGGCTCCGTGACCGAGCGCCGCATTGGCCAATATGTCGTGGAGGGCCGAGCGTCTAAGCGCGTTATTCGGCGGTACCCGCTCGCTGCCGAGCCCGCAAACGGTCTCGACGATCGGTGAACCCTGCCAGTCGTAGTGGCTGTTTCGGTCAAACGCGAATCCGGCCTCTAAGCATTGCTCGAGGACGCCCAGAGCGTCGAGTGCACGCAGCGAGTTGCCGGGCTGGTTAATGCCCACACCCACGACGGCGTTGTCCGGCTTGAGCTCAACCACGTCCACCTCGGAGCCGTTACGTGCGAGAGCAGCGGCAGCCGCCAGGCCTCCAATCCCTGCCCCCACCACGAGGTACTTTTTTACAGGCAATCCGACCACCGCTTTCTTTTGCTGTTCCGGTTTCCGTACGGTAGTTGGCACACTAGGCGCGGTGGACTGGCTTCGGAACGGGATATTGTCGATGAGAGGCATCGCGGCGATCAATACCTGAAGTTTTTGCGTCCCCGGCACGGCGGGACGCGGCTTCCCGGCAGCCTTGACTGGCGCGTCTCCCTTCCTGAAAGGCAGCAGAGTATGGCGAAAAACCTGGCCAATATGGATCTGAATCTGTTGGTGGCTTTGGACGCATTGCTGGCAGAGCGTAACGTCACGCGCGCGGCCGAACGCCTGCTGGTGGGCCAGTCGGCCATGAGTTCGACGCTGGCGAGACTGCGGCGTCTCTTTGATGACCCTTTGCTGGTCCGGGAGGGCAGGGGGTTGGCGGCGACGCCGTTGGCAGAATCACTCATCGACCCGGTGCGCCAGGCTTTGGGCATCATCGAGGGGGTCTTGACCGTGCGCAGCAGCTTCGACCCCTCTATTGACCACCGTACTTTCACGATCAGTGCCAGTGATTACGTCACGCTGGTTTTGCTGCGGCCGTTGATTGAAAAGCTGGCGAAGGAAGCACCGCACGTGCGGGTGACCATTATCCCGGTCTCCGCGGGAGACTACACCGAGGATCTGAGGCGGGAACAAGCGGACCTGCTGATTGTTCCCCGCGAACTGCTTCCAGCACAGACCGGCTACGCGCAGGCACCCTTGTTCTCGGACGGGTACGTCGTCGCAGTGGATGCGGACAACCCCGACGTTGGCAACGAGATCGACATGGATCAGTTCAGCACCCTCCCGTACCTCGCCTATCAGTCCGCAGGGCGGGCCTCCTTGGCCGATCTGCAGCTGGACCAGCTGCAGATCCGGCGGAATGTGGAAGTTACCGCGCAATCGTTTCTGATCGCGCCGTTGCTGCTACGGGGGACGCGGCTGATCCTGCTGGCCCATTACCAGCTCGGGCGGCTCCTGGCCCAACAGCACCGGCTGCGGCTGTTGGAACCGCCCATGCAGCTCCGACGCCTGGAACAGGTGATGGTGTGGACCCCGCGGCACAACACCGATGCCGGCCATGAATGGCTCCGCGGGCGCCTGATGGAAGTTGCACGCGAGCTCACCACTTCAGAGCAAAGGACAAACTAGCGGCCCGGGCATTGACCGAGTCAATGCCACGCATGCAGCATCGACCACTTCCGGGTCGCTGCCGCGTTTCATACCGTGCAAAGGAGAAGCGCTCCGCACACAGACCTCCACCTGTGCGGGGCCCAGACCTACGCAGAGAGGCGTCTTGCCGTGTTTGAGATCTTTCCCGAGAAGTACGTATGGAACCTGTCGGCCAACATTGCACTGAGCAGCGGCGGGGAAATCGAGGAAATCCTCGAGGCCTGCCGGCCCCTCGTCGACGCCCAGAACCGCGGTGAGGAGCCCGGAACGGAAGCCTTCTTCGAGTCATGGCAAACCGTCGCTGACCGGCAGGTCGAGCTGGCCCACGAGAACATTGACGCCGGCCGTGAACTCAGCGCCGCCACGCGCCTGCGGCGGGCCGCGATCTACTACCAGATCTCCGAGCGCATGCAGAGCCGTTGGTTCACGCCCCGGGAAGGTGCTTATAAGAAGATGCTCGCGGCCTTCGCCGATTCCGTACGCCTCGGCCGGGAGAACTGTGAATTGGTGGAGGTGCCCTACGGCGACTCGACGCTTCCGGCGTTGTTCGTCCGTGCGGACAACGTTGACGGGCCGGCGCCGGTGATGGTTCACTGCAACGGCCTGGACAGCAGCAAGGAGATGATCTACTGGTCTGGCATCGGTCAGGAGTTGGCCCGCCGCGGAGTCTCCACGCTCATGGTGGACCAACCGGGCACCGGCGGCGCCTTACGGCTGCAAGGGCTCACCGCCATCCATGATAGTGAGCGCTGGGCTTCGGCCTGCGTGGATTTCCTGGAGCAACGCCAGGACGTGGAATCGAAGCGGATCGGGATGATGGGCTGGTCCCTCGGAGGGTACTTTGCTCCCCGGGCGGCAGCCTTCGAAAAGCGGTTCAGCCTCTGCGTGGCCTGGGGCGCCAACTATAACTGGGGCGAGTTGCAAAAGCGGCGGCTCAAGCGTGAGGGAGACCGGCCGGTGCCCCACTACTGGGACCACGTGCTCTGGGTCTGGGGACAGGACAATGTCGAGGAGTTCATGGAATTCGCTCCCCGTGTCACCTTGGAAGGGGTGGTGGAGCACATTACCGTCCCGTTCCTTGTCACCCATGGCCAGAACGACCGGCAGATCCCGCTGGAATACGCGCAGGCGCAGTACGACCAGGCGGTGAACAGCCCCAAGCGTGAACTCAAGATTTTCACGCCCCGTGAGGGCGGTGTGGAGCATGTGAGCGCGGACAACCAGCCGGTCGCCACAAACTTCATCGCCGATTGGGTTTCAGAAAACATCTAGACCCTCTTTGCGGCGCTGCCAGCGCCCCGACGACGAGCCCCGTGCCAGCGTCCTCCGCACCGACGGAGGAGCCCGCGCGGGGCTCTTGGTGCTGCCCGTCGGGGTGTCCCCTGGTGGCACCCGGCTCTTCAAATTATTAGCGATGCACGCATTGATCGCATCAATGACAGTCATGCGTTTTCGGTCCCTTCCGGGGCGATGGTGACCTGCACGACAGTTGAACCAACGCTCGAATCGGAGCGCACCAGCCGCCCGGCGTGCCGGCGGAAGAAACCACCCATCAGGAGAACACTCGTGGAAAAGCTCCTCTCCCACATTGCCCATCTTGAAATCGCCAGCCCGGATGTCGAAGCTTCGGCCGAGTTCTATGAGAAGCACTTCGGTCTGCGAATTGTCGACCGCATCGACGGCGCCGTCTACCTGCGCTGCTGGGGCGATTACTACCGCTACAGCCTTGTGGTCCGCGAAGGCCGGGCCCCCGCGCTGACCCGCATGGCTTGGCGGACCGAAAGCGCAGATGCACTGGAGGTCGCGGCGGCACGCGTGCAGGAATCCGGCATTGAAGGCGCCTGGGTCGAAGGCGGCAACGGCCACGGCCGGGCCTTCGAATTCATCGGTCCCTTCGGACACCCCGTCCGGCTGCTCTGGGAGCTGGATCGCTTCGAGTCCGGGCCGGAGTGCGCATCGATCTATCCGGACCGCCCCGAGAAGCGCTCCAGCCACGCCGCCGCCCCCCGCTTCCTGGACCACGTCACCATTGCCAGCACCGACGTCGATGGCTTCGCCGAATGGCACCGCGATGTTTTGGGATTCCGACTGATGGCGCGCACCCAGCTCGACGACACCAACGTCAGTGTCTTCTCCGTTCTGACCACCAACGAAAAGTCCCACGACCTCGGCGTCGTCCTGGATCACTCGACGACGCCCGGCCGCGTGAACCACATCGCCTTCTGGGTCGACACCCACGAGGAACTGCTCATCACCGCCGACGTGCTGATGGAAAACGGCACCCCGATGGAGCACGGCCCCGGCGTGCACGGTATCGGCGAGCAGCAGTACCTGTACTTCCGGGAACCGAGCGGGCTGCGCGTCGAGCTGAACTCCGGCGGCTACCGGAACTATGTGCCGGACTGGGAGGCCAACACCTGGACCCCCAGCCGGGGCGGCAGCAACTTCTACCGCAACGCACCGATCCCCGACTCGATCTTCCAATCCTTCCCGGCCGCTGACGGGCTGACCGCCACCGAAGAAGGAATCCACCCGGATATGTACGAGGCACTCGTCAACTCCTAACCGCTCTGCGGGCTGCGCAGGCCGGCCAATGCCGCCGGCGCAGCCCGCACACCACGTCCGCATCACAAGCGGGTTCCACAATCCCCTGGAGAAGCCATGGCAAAAATCAGCCCTTATCGGGAGTTCAGGACGGGCTGGCCGACACTGGTGTCGGTGACCGTCGGATCCGCCGTCGGCGTCACCGCCCTCCTGTTCTACAGCCTCGGGTCCTTCACCTCGTCCCTGGGCGCGGAGTTCGGGTGGAGCCGTGCACAGGTCTCGTCGTCCTTCCTCTACACCACGATCGCCCTAACCGTGATGGCCGCTCCGCTCGGCTGGCTGCTCGACCGGTTCGGGCCCCGCCGCATCGCACTCGTTTCCGTGCCGGGACTCACGCTTTCGTTGCTATTGCTAAGCCAGTTCCAAGGCGACCTGATGTCCTTCCACCTGCTCTTTGGCGTAGCTGGACTGCTCGGGGCGGGAACGACCTCGGTGGTATACACGAAAGCCCTGAACTCGAAGTTCTTCGCCAAGCGCGGAATGGCCCTGGGCATCAGTCTCGCCGGCCTCGGCGTAGCCGCCCTGGCCCTCCCCGCGCTCGTCACCGCCGTCGTGCAGCCCTTCGGATGGCGGGCCGGGTTCCTGGCCCTCGCCGCCCTCTCGCTGCTGGTCATCCCGTTCGTGTTCTTCGGTTTCCGGACCGATCCGGCGGCACCACTTGCACCCCTTCAGGCCGTCGGCTCAACGCGCCGGGAGGCACTCAGTTCACGCACCTTCTGGATGCTGCTCGTCGGCTTCCTGCTGGTGGGCGGCTCGGTCCCCGCCATCATCCCGCACATGGTCCCGCTCCTCACCGACGCCGGACTCACGCCCCAATCCGCCGCAGGCATCGCCGGACTCATCGGTCTGGGCGTCATCATCGGCCGGCTGTGCATCGGCGCCCTCGTTGATCGGTTCCACGCCCCTTTCGTCGCCGCACCGCTGTTCCTGCTCACCGCACTGGGATGCCTGCTGCTGCTCTGGGGAGGACCACTCATGGCCCCCGTGGCCGCGTTCATGGTGGGGCTTTCGTTCGGAGCCGAGGCCGATCTCATCGCTTTCTTCTGCGGCAACTATTTCGGCCTCCGCAGCTACGGCTTCATCTACGGCCTGATCTACGCCGCGTTCTCCGTGGCAATCTCGATCGGCCCGATTTGGGCCGGAGCCTTCTTTGACCGGACCGGCAGCTATGACGGCGCGCTCATCACCGTCGCGGCATTGCTCGCCGCGGGCTCCGCCGTCGTACTCGCCCTCCCCCGCGATCAACGCTACGCCCGGACCCAAGACACGCAGAACCTTCCCGAGCCTTTGCCCGCCACCACCGGCGCCTGAACTGCCGACGCTGCCCCGACGCCCAAACAACCTTGACACCCACCACTATTCAAAGGAGTGACGGACCTTGACCCTCACCACCGACCTTCCCGGCGCTTTGCCGGCCGAGACGACCCACGGTTGGGCCATCGGCACCGATGTAGGCGGGACCTTCACCGACCTGTGGCTCCGCTCCCCCGCCGGCGAGTCTTATGTCTGCAAGTCCCCGACTACCGCTGACGTCGTCACCGGCGTCGTCAACGCCATCCACCTGGCCGCCGACCTCGCCGGACTCACCACGCGGGAACTTTGCGAGCAGGTCCATCGCTTCGGGCACGGCACCACTGTCGGGCTGAACGCGCTGCTCACCGGCCGCTCGGCCAAGACCGGACTAATCACCACCCGTGGCTTCGGTGACGTCTTGGAAATCGGACGGTTGCGGCGAGGCACCGCCAGCCTGAAGGGCCTGGACCTGGGGGATTACTTCCTGCGCGGGCAGATCCCCCCGCTTGTCCCCCGTGAACTCGTCGTCGAGGTCACTGAACGGGTGGACGCCAACGGCGGCGTGCTCACCCCACTCGACATCGAGTCAGTCCGCACGGCGGCGAAAACACTGAAGGCCGAGGGGGTCGAAGCGGTGGCCATCTGCCTCCTGTGGGCTACCGAATACCCCGGTCACGAGCAGGCTGTCGCCGAGATCATCGCCGAGGTCCTCCCCGACGCGTTCGTCAGCATGTCCCACGTCATCGCGCCCTCCGTGGGCGAGTACGCCCGCGCATCCACCACCACTGCCAACGCCGCGCTGGGGCCTATCGCCGGGCACTACCTGCTCAACTTGGAACGCGAGCTGCGCGCCCTGGGCATGAACGCGCCGATCATGATGACCACCAATGCCGGCGGCGTCGTCCCGGCGGGAACGATCACCTCGTCCCCGGTCAACGGCCTGCTGTCGGGTCCGGCCTCCTGCGTCGTCGCCGGGCAGTCCCTGGGCAAAGAACAGGACCGCCCGAACATCCTGACCATGGACGTCGGCGGCACCTCGTTCGACGTCGGCGTCGTCGTCGACGGCGTGCCACTGCTCCGCGAAGACGTCACCTTCGGCGGAGCGGACATGCGCGTTCCATCCGTCGACATCGCCAGTGTAGGAGCCGGCGGCGGTTCCATCGCCGCCGTCGACGGCGGGATCCTCAGCGTCGGCCCGCGCAGTGCCGGCGCCGTCCCGGGCCCCGTCTGCTACGGCAAGGGCGGCACGGAGCCAACCACTACGGACGCTGACCTGGTGCTCGGGGTCCTGGACCCGGATGCCTTTGGCTCCGGCGGCATCACCTTGGACCGCGAGGCCGCGGCCCGGGCCATCGAGGAGCAGGTCGGCCGCCCGCTGGGGTTGAACGCCATGGAGGCCGCCCGTGCGATCCGCGTGGTCTTCGACACCACGATGTCTGATCTGCTGCGGTCGGTCACCATTGAGCGTGGCCACGACCCCCGCGAATTCACGCTGGTAGCCGGCGGCGGCTCGGGCCCCTCCCACGCCTGGGCGCTGTGCCGCGAACTGGGCTTGGAAGGATTCCTGGTTCCGGCAACCGCCACCGCCCAATCCGCGTACGGGGCAGGAACCAGCGACCTGAAGACCACCTCGTCGCGCACCAGCTACATCCGGCTTGCCAGCGGCGCCACCCCCACCACCGAGCACGCCGCAACGCTCACCCAAGCCATGGCGGCCACCACCCGGGCCGCCCTGGATGCCATCCCCGATCCTGACCACGCTGCGGTCACCCATACTGTCGCGGTCCGCTACCACGGCCAGGCCCATCACCTGGATGTAGTCCTTCAACAGTCCCCGGACGCGCAGGACCTCGCCGACATGCTGTCCCGATTCGAGGCCGACTACGAATTGCTCTTTGGTGCCGGCTCCGGATTCCGGGAGGCCGGGTTCGAGATCCTCTCGGTCCGCTCCGTGGCATCCCGTGCCGCCGAAGTCCTGGCCGCCGCTTCGAACGGTGAAGCCTTCGAGGACCTCGGAGTTCGTCCCGTCGTTTTCGATGACCCGGATACCCCCGAGAACACCCGTGTCTACGGGTGCCGCTGGCCGGCCGGCGGCCAAAAACTCGCCGGACCGTGCCTGATCCATCTGCCCGGTTGCGTCGTTGTAGTGCCGCCGGGTGGTTCCGCCGAAACCGACGACGCCGGCGTCATCCATGTGAAAGTAGGAAACCAGTGAGCCTCCTCGAGACCTCCACCATCCCCGTAGCCGCAGCAGCGGTCCCCGGAACCGACCCCGTCACCGCACAGGTTGTCCGCAGCCGGCTCGTCGCGATTACCGACCAGATGCGCGTCGCGCTGCAGTCTGTCAGCGGCAGCCCGACCGTCACCGAGGCCAGTGACTTCTTTACCGGCCTCTACCTGCCGGACGGGTCCTTCGCCACCATGGGCCACCAAGTCACGTTCGAAGCACCGCCCGTAGGAGCACTAATCCGTCACCTGCGCCAAAGCAACATGAAACTGCGCGAGGGCGACCGAATCATCGGCAACGACCCGTTCATCGGAGCACTGCACCAGAACGACGTGCAGATGTGCGCCCCCTTGGTGGTCGACGGCGAAATCGTTGCCTGGGCCGGCGTGATGGCCCATGAAACGGACATGGGCGGCATGGACTTCGCGTCGTGGTCGCCGAAAGCCAAGGAGATCTGGCAGGAGGGACTGCGCATCCCGGCGGTGAAACTGGTCGACGGCGGTGTCCTGCGCGACGACGTCCTCGACATGATCCTCGCCGCCACCCGCCTGCCGGCCCAGGTTGGCCTGGACATTCGCGCGTTCATCGCCACACTGAACGTCGCCGCGGAACGTCTCACCGAGCTCTGCCGCCGCTACGGGACCCCCGTGGTGCAGGCCGTGATGGTCGCCATGGTGGCCGACTCCGAGCAGCGCATGCGCCAACGCCTGCGTGAAATCCCGGACGGCGTTGTGCATACACGCGACTTCCTGGAACACGACGGCCACACCGACAAGCTCTATACCGTCGACCTTCTGGCCACGAAGAAGGGTGACTCCCTCATCCTTGACTTTTCCGGATCCTCCCCGCAGGCCCAGGGATTCGTGAACTGCTCGCGGGCGGGCCTCATGGGCGGCGTAGCCGGCGCGCTCATCCCTACCCTGGGCTTCGGCCTGCCGTGGAACGACGGCCTCCTGCGACCCGTCGAGGTGACGGCGCCCGACCGGCTGATCTGCACCGCCATGTCGCCGGCCCCGGTGGGCAGCGCCACCGTCGAGACCATCTGGGTGGTCAGCAATGTCGTCTCGGCAGCACTGAACAGGCTGCTCACGGCAGCTCCTCAGCACGCGCACCGCGCCCAGGGAATCAGCAGCGGCACCATGGCCACCTTCAACCTGAGCGGAATCAACCAGTACGGGGAGAAGTTCGGCCTGCACCTGATGGACCCACTCGCGGGTGGATTCGGTGCGTTCACCGCACATGACGGGCAGGACGCGGCCGGTCCTATCAACGCGCCCTGCCCGTCCATCGCGGACGTGGAGGTCAACGAACAGAAAACTCCCCTGGTCTACCAATACCGACGCCTGGCCCAAGACACCGGCGGTGCGGGCCGCCGCCGGGGCGGCGTTGCCGCGGAAGTCGCCCTGACCGTGTCCATCCCGGAAGCCGAGGCACTCGTGATGACTCACGGCGTCGAGGTACCCAACTCCGCCGGTCTCTCCGGCGGCCTGCCGGGCGGAACCATCAGCCAAGCATTCGCGCCCGGATTCCTGGATCGTGCGGATCCATCCGCCGAGCTGAACGCTTCGGTGCAGGTCCCGGAAGCCTTTCAGGACCTGGGTTCGAAACCCGGAGCGTTCCCCATGCGTGACACGGATGTCTTCGCCGTGACTTGGCAGGGCGGCGGCGGGATCGGCGACCCGCTGGACCGTGATCCTGTCGATGTGCTCGCAGACGTGCGCCGCGGCGTGGTCAGCGTGGCCGCTGCCCGGGAGACCTACGGCGTCGTTCTCATCGGCGCAGAGACGGGCCGCCCCTCGGGCTGGGACGCCGACGCCACGCTCCGACTGCGGCGCGACCTTCGGGCGCAGCGCCTGGGCGTTGATCCGGAGACGCTTCCCCTGGCTGCCGACGCCGTGGGTCCCGACGTGGTTCCCCATGAAATCGCCGCCGGGGAGCGCTGGCTCGCGCTCGGCGACCGGCTGCGCGCCGTGGTCTCCGCAGCCGGACAGTGGCGCGTGCAGACGCTCTCCGGCGCCGTACTCTCCACCGGGTCCACCCGATGGCGCGACGGGGCGGTGCGCGTCGATCTGCCCCTCCCGCATCGTGTCGGCCGAACCTTACACCGGGATCTGAAGGCGACCGGCTGGCTCTGCCCGTCGAGCGGTGCCCTGCTGGCCGTGGACATCCATCTGGTCTCCGAAGAGCCCTTCCACGACCTCGAACTCAACCTCGCCTCCGGCATCACCGCCGATCTGGCAATCACCGCAGAGGAGAACTGACATGGCCAAGAACGCCGAATTCGGCCCGCGCAAGGTCATTGTGACCGTCGCTCCCACCGGAGGGATGGCCACCAAAGACAAAGTCCCGAACCTGCCCGTCACCCCGGAAGAAATCGCCGACGACGTCGTCGCCTGCTACGAAGCCGGCGCAAGCGTTGCCGCCATCCACGCCCGCCGCCCCGATGGCCTGGCAACCTGCGACCCGGACACCTATGCCCGCATCAACTCCCTGATCCGGTCCCGCTGCGACATTGTGCTGAACAATTCCACCGGGGGTGGCATTCACGGAGACATGATCCACCAGTTGGACAACGGCCTCTGGGAAATCGACTTCAACGAAAGGATCAAGGGACTCGACGGCGCCGGAGCGGAGATGTGCACGCTGGACGCACATACGGTCTGCGCCCACGGCGGCGGCAGGGAACTGCTGGTGACCACCACGCCGTCGCGTTCGCGCTGGCTGGCCGAGCAGATGAAGGCGCGCGGAATCAAACCCGAGTGGGAGGTCTTCAGCATCGCTCACATCATCCAGGACGTGACGGAACTGATCGAGGAAGGTCTGGACGAGGCACCGTATTTCATCAACATGGTCCTCGGCGCGCATAAGGGATTCCAAGGCGCACTCCCCTACACGCCCAAACTGCTGCAAAGCATGGTCGAACACCTCCCCGAAGGCTCCATCTTCAACGTCAGCGCCATCGGCCCCGCGCAGCTGCCGGCCACGGTCCACGCCTTGCTCCTGGGAGGGCATGTCAGGGTCGGCCTCGAGGACAACCTCTCATATGAAAAGGGCGTCCCGGCCACCAATCTCGCGCTGGTCGAGCGTATGGTCCGCATCATCCGCGAACTCGGCATGGAACCGGCAACCCCATCCGAAGCCCGCACCCTCATGGGTTTGCCCGCCCTGGAACGGGACACCGCCAGTGCAGTGACGGGCTGAGCGATGGAAAATCCTGGGAGCCTGCACGGTCAAACCACTGTCGCCTGGGTCGATACGGATGCATCGGGCCGGATCCACTTCACTGCCGCCTTCCGCTGGGTCGAAGCCGTGGAGCACAACGCTTACCGGGCCGCAGGGCTCGGAGATCACATCCAGGCACTCCCCCGCCTCAGCATTGGCGCCACCTATCGCCGGCAGCTCACTGCCGGCGATGGGATCGAAATCGAACTGCGGACGGCCCGCGTCGGCAACACTTCGATCGGTTACGAATGGACGATCCTCCACAAAGGCGAGCCCTGCATTGACGGCCACCACACCGTTGTCCATGTCGGATTCGAGGGGAAGCCTGCTCCCCTTCCAGAGGAGCTGAGGGCCCTGCTCGCAGAATCCGCTCCCGCCTAACCCACTAAACTCCCGGCCCCGCCCGCCAGCTCTGCTCAACGGGCGGGGCCGTGAGGCACGCACACCGGGCGTGCCAGGTTCCACCAGCTACATCATCTGTTCAACGACGAACTAAGGAATCCAATGATGCACAAAAAGATCTGGCTCGCCGCGGCCTTCACCGCCGTGGCACTCAGCACCGCAGGCTGCAGCACCTCCGGGGCTGCAACACCAAGTGGGCAAGCGAGCAACCCGGACACCAACTTCGCTACGATCGCGGACGCGGACTTCGCCGGTACGAGCGGAAAGGCCCCTACAGCCACGGTCGAGACGGAGCCCGGCCAGGACGTCTGGATCCTGTCCTGCTCCCAAATGTCCGAGGGTTGTGCCACGGTCAGCGCTGCCGCGACAGAGGCAGCCGAGCTGCTCGGATGGAAAACCACGGTCTACGACGGTGCATTCGGCGTTGGTGGCGCCTATTCAAATGGAGTCCGACAAGCCATCGCAGCCAAGGCCGACGCGATCATCGTCGTGAGTGTTGACTGCAACCTGATCCAGGCACCTCTTCGCGAAGCCAAGGACGCCGGTATCCCCGTAGTCCAGGCTTTCTCATTTGACTGTGACGACCCCCAGATCGGCGGGGAGCCTTTGTTCACTGCGTCCATGAAGATGACCGAGGAACACCCGGATCTGGCAGGCTGGATGCAAGAATGGGGCGCGGCCAAGGCCCGGTGGATTATGTCGGAAACGAACGGCGAAGCCAAAATCATCAACACTGTCTTCGACGGTAAGATCCTGGGCAACCACGCCAACAAGGGTTTCACTGACCAACTGGCCGAGTGCGGCAAATGCGAAATCCTCGAAGACGTACACGTCGCCGACTCCGACATCGCCTCCGGCGTCCTGCGCCAGAAGTTTTCCGCGGCCTTGACCGCGAATCCGACGGCGAACGCCACCAACGCTCTCTTCGACGGATGGATGAGCGCGTCCGGTCTGGCTCAGGCCATTAATTCTTCGGGCCGGGGTGCCACGATCGCCGCCATGGGCGGCGAGGGCCTCGCGCCCAATATGGGATTCATCAAGGAAGGCCGAGGCCAAAGCGCAGCCGTCGCCTATGACGCCGAGTGGTTGGGATGGGCCACTGTAGACGTCCTGGCACGCGCCTTCGTCGGACAGGAACAGGAGGTCCAAGGCCTGGGCTGGCAGACGGTGGACGCCGCGCACAACACGCCCGACGGGGAATCGGCTTACAAATCGGCGTATGACTTCCGCGCCGACTACCGGACCGCCTGGAACGTTAAGTGACAGCGCCCCGTCTCGCTCTTCATGGTTTACGAAAGGCTTACGGGAACACAATTGCGCTGGATGACCTCGGCCTCGAGATAGGGGCCGGGGAGGTCCATGCCCTGTTGGGTGCCAACGGGTCAGGGAAGTCCACGCTCGTCAAAATTCTGGCGGGCGTGACAACCGCTGACGCCGGGACCATCTGCCTGGCAGGCCGGGAACTGGCAGCACGGAATGTGACCCCGCAAGAGTCGAAGAACCTGGGACTGCGCTTCGTTCACCAGGATCCCGCAGTGTTTCCCACAATGTCGGTAATGGAAAATCTGGCCCTCGGCCATGGTTATCAGACAAGCCTAGGACGTGTTTCCTGGTCGGCTCTAAAGCAGCGGGCCGGGGCCCTGATCGACCGTTTCGACCTCGATTGCTCGCCTGAGACAAAAATCGGGCGACTCGGTCCTGCCCAACGGACGATGGTTGCCATCGCACGGGGGCTCCAGGACGAGCTCGATGACGCGAACGCCGGCCATTTGTTGGTCCTTGATGAGCCGACGGCATCACTCTCCGCCACGGAGGCCGACCTTCTGCTGAGCTACGTACGCACTCTGGCGGATAAAGGGACATCAATCCTCTACATCACGCACCGGCTCCACGAGCTCCAGCAGGCCGCCGACACTGTGACCGTCATGCGAGACGGGGCGAGGGTCCATACCGGGCCTTACAAGGCGGACTCCCTCGACGACCTGACCGAGCACATCGCTGGACAGGCACTGGGCGAGGTCTACCCGAGGCCTGCCGCGGCACCGGCAGAACCGGTCCTGACACTCGAAGGGTTGTCCGCTCCCGGGCTTCAGGACATTTCGTTCGCCGCCCACGCAGGGGAGGTACTAGGAATTGCAGGCTTTCTTGGCAGCGGGCGCAGCCACTTGTTGGAATGCCTTTTCGGGTCGGCTCCGTATAACGGCAGCGTCATTGTCGACGGGCGACGCGTTCCCGACTGTGACATCAGGGCGGCCATGGACGCCGGTATAGCCTTGGTTCCCGAGGACAGGCTCGGCGTGGCGGGGTTCCCTGGCCTCTCGCTACGGGAAAACCTCTCGGCTGGCCAGACAGACCGCTACTGGCGCAAGCTCAGGCTCGATGCCCGCCGTGAGCGGACGGAATCTTCTGCATTACTGGCCGAATACCTTGTGAAATCAGACTCTCAGGAGCAACCTCTGTCCTCATTGTCAGGGGGCAACCAGCAGAAACTGATTATGGCCCGATGGCTGCGCAGGTTCCCGCGCGTCATGCTGCTCGATGAACCAACGCAAGGCGTCGACGCGGGCGCCCGTCCCGAAATTTACCGCATGATCCGATCCCAAACGGACGCCGGAGCGACCGCCCTTGTCGTCAGTTCCGACTTTGAAGAACTGGCGAACCTCTGCGACCGGGTGCTGATCCTCAACAACGGCCGCATCATCCACGGAGTGGCTGGTAGCGAACTGACGGCAAACAACTTGACCCGCCTTTGCTTCAACCATGACGAAAGCAGGACAGCATGACCGCCACCACGACTGCAGCGAATCACCGCAAGCCGGCGCAACGTCCGATCAGCACTTGGGGCCGCACCCGACACCAAATCGTAGAAAACTACGGTCTGGTCGGAGTCTCGATCATCGTCTTCGTCTTTTTCTGCCTCTACGGCCAGACCGCCGGCATTTTTCCATCGCAAGCAAACATCACTACAACAATCGGCAACTCGTCAGTCGTCGCCTTGGCAGCGCTTGCCACCGTCATCCCATTTCGGGCTGGTTTCCTCGATCTGTCCGTTAGCGCCAATATCGGTGTCGCCTCCGTCGTGACGGCCGCAGGCATGGCACACTTCGGGCTGCCCTTATGGGGAGCCATCGCGGCCGGCGTGCTGTCAGGGATTTTGGTTGGAGCTTTGAACGGCTTCCTAGTGACCGTCGCGAAGCTTGACGTCTTTATCACTACGTTGGGCATGGCAACCATTCTTTCCGGGATCCTTCAGTGGTACACCGGCGGAATGCCCATCACCACAGGCCTGTCGCTGGCCCTACAGGACTTCGGCTCGTTGACGTGGTTCGGGATCCCGCGCCTGGTATTCCTGCTCATTCCGGTCATCGTGATCGCCTGGTACCTGCTTGAACACACGCCCTTCGGCCGCGAGCTGACTGCGATCGGCTCAAATCCACGGGCGGCCCACATGGTTGGCATCGGGACCAAGCGCGTAATCTGGACCAGCTTCCTTCTCAGCGGCGCCATTGCCGGAATCGCCGGAGTCTTGCTCACAGCCCGCTCGGGAGGCGCCGACCCGCTGACAGGCCCCGGGCTGATGTTTCCCGTCCTGGCCGCCGTTTTTCTTGGCAAGACAACGATCCGTCCGGGACAGGCCAACGTGTCGGGAACCATCATCGGCGTCCTGTTCGTGGCCTTCACCGTGAGCGGACTGAGTATTGCGGGAGCACAGGCATGGGTCGGGCCGGTCTTCAACGGCGTGGCCCTTGTCGGAGCAATCGCCCTCTCAACCTACTTCGGCCGCCGAAGAACCCCGGCGTGACCCTAACGGAAGCTCACCATCCGACGAGACATTTCGGTCGCCGCGGTAATACGTGAAACCGGCGAACGACGGTCAGGTGCCCGGCCGACCACCATCGCGATGTGGTCGGCCGCGGCGCCGGGACGGGCGCCCCGATATGTCGTCCACGAGATGCGTCAAAGTTTCCCGCAGCCAACGGTGCCCCGGGTCGCTTTCATGTCGCTCCGTCCACACCATGATTTCCCGTACCGGTTCAAGCTGGATCGGTGGTTCAAGCAGGCGTAGTTCAACTTCGTTTGCCACTAGGAGCCCAAGCTTCTCGTGGATTAGGGACATCAAACGGGTACCGCGCAGCAGGAACGGGGCGAGGGTCATGCTGGTAGTCAACTCTACATTGCGGCCGATGCCGAGCGCGTTAAGCTGCATCTCGGCCAGCGACGGGAGACCGCCAACCCGCGTGGCGAGGTAGGGCAGCGCGGAGAATTCCTCGGCAGTTATTGACTCGCCAACGTCCGGATTATCGACCGCGACCGCGCAAACGTAGCGATCGTTAAAGAGGGGCGCGTGGTGATACTTCGTGTAGTCCGGCAGCGCGCCTGCCGGGACAATGAGCAGGTCCACCTCGTTCCCTGCAATCCGTTCCGCAAAATCGGCGCCCAACGGCTGAATGTGAAGCCGGACCCCAGGGGCGTCTTCGGTGAGCCGGACCAACATCTCGTGCAAGAGAATCAAGGTGACGTAGTCGCTGGCCATGATTGTGAACTGTCGTGAGTCGGTGGCCGGATCGAATTCCTCGGCACGGCGTTCCAACAACATTTGGAGATTCGCGAGCGTTTCCCTTACAGGACCGGCCAACTCCTCCGCGAACGGCGTGGCGGCGAATTCCCGGCCTTGACGGACGAGAATAGGATCTCCGAAAAGTCTCCGGATCCGACCAAGGGTCGCGCTCATGGCCGATTGCCCTACAGAAAGCCTGGCCGCCGCTTTGGTGACGTTGCGCTCCGTCATGAGCGCGTCGAACGCCACCAGCAGGTTCAGGTCGACGCGGCTCAATTCCAACAATTCATCTCCCAGCAGTCAGTCCCTTTATCGTAAACTCTCCATCAAAGCTTCCCGCGTGCTTCCCTGGCAGGACGTCCAATCGTCGGCGAAAATTCGACGGGATGGGCATCGAACCCATCAAGCTTCTCGATTCGGCTCTATGGAAGAGAGCGGGTTTAGGATCCCAATCCGAGGAGGCCTTCCCAGGTGGGAAGAGTTCACCCCTGGGGGTGGGGGCACAAAACAACGCAGCTCAGTCGAATCCAATCGACTGAGCTGCGTTATCGCACTGCTAAAGCGAAATTTTAAACATTAAATCTAAATTCAACCACGTTCCGTAGCTGAATAACCTTCGAGGTTTCCGTTGGTTGTAAGCTACTCCCCTGATGTGTCCCCTGAAGCTTCTAGCACCTCTTGACGACGCTGGACGGTTGAGTCCGCCAATGTGGTCTCGAAGACATCGCTCCGGACTAGAGCCACAAAGACCTTCTGCTGGATGTACTCCTAAAGCGTCCCTAAGGTAGCGCCGACCCTATGCCCGGCCGGCGCCGGTGTCGCGGACAGCTCTGCTACCGCCCGCGCCGTCGTCGTTCGTCGCATGGTCCCGGGACTCATCCATGGCTGTCGGCGCACCATCATCGGAATGTGCCGCGTCATCGGCGGAGGGACTCGCCGGCGTGAATGAGATGTCGCGCACGTACCGCAGCACGACGATGCCGACCGCCGTGACCGGCGCAGCCAAGAGCGCGCCCGTGATACCGAACAACGTGCCAGCCACGGTCACCGACGACAGCACGACGGCGGGGTGGATATGGAGCGCGCGCCCCACCAGCATCGGCTGGAGAATATTGCTCTCCAATTGCTGAACCAGCAGCACAATGCCGAGCACGATGAGCGCCGTCGTCCAGCCGCCGGAGAGGAGAGCCACCAGGGTAGCCAGCGCTCCGCTTGCGATGGCTCCGAGGATCGGGATGAAGGCCGAAAAGAAAATCAGCACCGATAGCGGCAGTGCCAACGGAACGTCCAGAATCCAGAGCCCCAGCCCAATGAACACGGCATCCACGAGGGCGACGGTAGCCTGAGCCAGAATATACCCCGATAGCGTCTGCCATGCCTTCACAGAGACCGCCTTTATATGCCTATAAGCACGGGCGTTGCTCCAGTGCGCGACCCACGGCAGGAATTTGTCTCCGTCCTTGAGGCTGAAGAAAACGAAGACGACGACCAGCAAAAAAATGATGATCCACGATGCCACCATCCCCACACCGCTATAAATCCCGGAGGTGATGCCGGAAAGGATGGCCGAGATGTTCTCCCGCACCTGTTGCAGTCCGGTGTCGATCAACTCGTTTAGGTCCACGTTCTGCAGATTGAACGGAGGACCCGTGAAAAAGGCACTGATCTGGGTCAGTGCTTGCCGTGCCTGCTCCGCCAGCCCGGAGGTCTCCGACAGCAGGGACGGAATCATCCACCGCATGATGCCGTAGATCACCGCGAACAGGGCCGCGATGGTCACCAGCGCTGCCAGTGCGTTAGGCAGCGCTTTGCGCAGCAGTCGATTGACGGGCCACAGGATACTGCTGAGCAGCAGCGCCAGCAGGATGGGAAAAATTATGGTCCACAAGTAGCCGGCAATATTCCAAAGAACTGCCGCTCCAAGAATGAGGACGATTCCCCCGGCCACCCATTTGACGGTCCCGACAAATATTCTGGCGAATTCTCCTGCTCCTCTCTGCCCTAAGGCTCGGCAGCCCTCGGCTTCGCTTTGCTGGTCACGGTTGGCTTGCGGCGTCCGGCGCCCACGGTCTTGGGAGGAATCCATACTCTTTATCCTGTCGGAACACGCCGCTCCGTAGTAGTCACTTGGTGCGGACTATGGAGCGATGTTCAGCCCTGATTTTGGATTCCGCCCAGTTCTCACCGCCTGCTCCGGCCAGCACCACCTAGGCTCCCGCAACCTCGACTTGCCTGCCTCAGAATCTTCGGAGTCAGAATGTAGGTCTCGACCTGCATGTGGATGAGGTAGTAGATGCTGGAGCCCATGCCGCCGGCACAGGGCCCCCAGGGCCGGGACTACTCGGAGCGGCTTTGAAGTTGAGACCGACGCCGCAGGGGAATCCGCACAAGGATGCGACCCCTGAAGAGGGGTGGCCTCGCTAAAGGCTGCACTAGTTCGGATTTACACTCCACATGAGACGGGGCCCCACCGTGGCCAGGACGGGGACCAGCCGCCAAGCGGTAGCCGCCGGGTCGGTCCCCGACCTGTCGTGGCGGCTGCACATCCGGGCGCGCTTTCCTTTGGACCGACCACGGGCGAAACCAATACTCGGCTGGACGAGGGTTGCAGGCTGCCGTTCCTATGGTGCATGAGATGGTGGGTGCCTACCGACCGGTGCGCCACGACCCCGACCGCCTTTTGGGAGATCACAGCGTCGGTAATCGCCCTCTTCAGTCATCCTGAATGAAAGACATGTCGGCCACGCTCGTAGACATCAACCGGGCCGTCGTCAGAAACCTTGATTGCCAGACCACAAATGCTCGCGTTCCATGCCGCCGTGCTCCTTGCGCCAGGAAACCGCTCGAGATCCTGCCGACCCGCTGCCGCAAGAGCGGCAGGGCTGGGTTCAGTAATCATGCTTGCGACGTCGATGATTCTACCGCGATCATCCAAAAGAACGGCACCATCAATACCGGAGGCCGCCTGCAGAACCCTGATGGATGTCGGATCGCCCAAGATGCCGCCCGACACGGACGACCGGAGGATGCGCGCAGCTCGATCCGGGTTTGCATGGTCAGGAACGATCTCGGACGGATCAACGCCGGCGTCCAGAAACACAAAGAGCGACCCGCGGCGCTCGTATCTGCATCCCGCCACGAGCCGCAGCGCGTGCTCGGCAACATCAGCGCCTAAACGGGCTTCCAGTAAGCGCCTCAGCACGCCCCAGTCCTGATACAGCCAACTGCCCTGAGAGTTAATGAAGGTCACTCCTGTCGGCAGTGCGAAGTGGATATCGCCGGACCGCGACGCAGAGAGGATCGACGTGCCCGTCCGGAGAAATCCGTACAAACCTTTCAAATCCTCAACCGGGGCCAGCACCATGGATTCTCCCCATTCCCCCGAAGTGTCAACGAAGCCTTGGGCAGCACCGCTTTGACCACCGGCAACTAGTGCAAATTTGCCGTTCTGGAGAAATGCCTTTAACCAGCTCTCTCTGAGAAGCGCTTGCTCGAACGAAAGCGGTTGATGAAACGCATGGAATCGCACATTTGCGTGTTTCGTGAACGTGGGCAAATGCTTGACGAGCACCACGTTCCCCGTAAATCGGATACCTTCGTATGTTTGGCGCGCAGCCGCCTCGAAGATTCTGATCCATCGGAGAAGCGGCGTGGCGGAGAACGGCGACAAACGAGCCGCGGCTCGCAAGAACTGAGTTGATGCCAACGCACTCCATAGATCCTGTGCCACCGATACATCGCCTACAACCTGTAGGTCCGATCGGAACACGGACAAAACTCTCTTGATCAGACGGATTTCATTCGGCGAAACCAGCCGTCCGGCCGGGAGGCCAATAGTGACTCTCTCTCGATGATCAGTCGAAGCAACCCAAACCTCGTAACGGCCATCAATTACATGCGCGTAGCCCACGCGCTCCGTGCTCGGGGGTGCGTTCTCGGTGCGTTCAGTGGACCAACCTTGGACAACCTCGTTAAGCAAGCTGGCCAATTCCGCAGCAAGGTCGTGGGTCGTCAGAACTGGCATGAGGCAACCGTAGGTTGTCGACGCGTCCGGTCATAATAATCTCTAGCGTCGAGTCTGGGACGATCCAATTGGACCTCCGTCGTTACCTTGCACTCGTTAAGGCGGGTCGTGGAGCTTTTAGCCAAATGAAGTAGTCGAAACGCCCGCGGCCAACCTTGGCGATGCCGTGCTTTTCACCCTACTCCCCTCACGATCTGACTTTCATCCGTTGGGAGGGCTTTTCTGCTTCGCGGCACTGTCACCTGCAGTGATGGTTCGATTTACCTAACAAAACTAAATTGCGTAGGGTCGGGGTCGTCAACAGTCCAGTGCAGTAAACAGAGAGGCAGAAGCCTACCAATCGTTCCCCCAGAGTGTCGGCTAGGACGGCCTCGTGGCGGCCCCTGCTCCTTCGGTGACGCAGAAGCCCTCGGGGACCCGCCACCCGATGTACTGGCGGCTGGGCACTACTGGGGCTGACCGTTGCCGCGTCTTCGGTGCCACGTCGCGGCCGTATTGCCACCCTGTGTCTCGTGCTCCTGAACTGCCGTCGTCGTCGCCGGAGGGCTTCTGCCTGCTTTTCCGCACCCAAACCCCCTCCCTTAAAATTTTGTGAAGGAATGACTGAATGAGTGAAGGCATCGAAATAGGAGAAACGGTGACGTCCAGCTGCGCGCTCAGGCGGCACACCCCACTAAACTTGGCCGAAGCCCTTTTCGCATTCTGCGCACTCTGTGTCCATACGGCGTAGAAACCCAGTTGGCTTCCCAGGTACGGGCCTGGCGGCTCGCGGCCCGAGCCCGGGCCGGGGGGCGCTGGGCATCGTGAGAGGTCGAAGGGTCTACCAGCGGGGGAACGTCATCGCCGTAGGAATAGTTCTCCTAGGCGCACCTCGTCAGGGGTCATTCCCCTCCTTTTCGAGGTGCTGTGCGCACCGGAATCCGATGTGGGTGGTGGCGGAGTCGCGGTCCTGGGGCTGCCGGCCTGCGGGCCTGTACCGGAGGCAGTACTCGGGAGCGCAGAGGTGGGATCCGCCCTTGACCACGAACGCATCGCGGGAGTGTTTTGGGCCAGTGTGTGGCGTGCGGGGATCGGTGGGCACGCAGCACGGGGACCCCGCAGCGTCCGGGTGCTGGGTCCAGCGATCGGCCGTCCACTCCCAGACGTTGCCGATCAGATCCACGGCGCCGTAGGCGTTGGCCGTGTAGGCGCCCACCGGGGAAGTGGTTGGCCACCCGTCCTCGGCAGTGTTCCACCAGGGGAAGGAGCCTTGCCAGGTGTTCGCCACGTGGTGGCCGTCCGGGGCGCGTTCGTTCCCCCATGGATAGGTCGTGCCCTCGGTCCCGCCCCGGGCCGCGAACTCGTGCTCAGCTTCGGTCGGGAGGCGCCGTCCGGCCCAGGCCGCGTAGGTGGCGGCGTCCTCCCAGGACACCTGAGTGACCGGGTGCTCGGCCCGCTCCTCCAAGGCGGCCGAGGCGGGGCCCTCTGGCGCACGCCAAGAGGCGCCGGGCACCCAGGACCACCACCGTGACGGGTTTGACAACGGTACCGGGGCGCTGGTGCCAGTGAACACCAGCGCCCCGGGCACCAGTAACTCCGGGTCCACCCCGGGGTATTCGCCGGGGTCGGGGCTCCGCTCGGCCACGGTGAGGTAGCCGGTGTCCGCGACGAAGCGGGCGAACCGTGCCACGGTGACGGGCGCACGCTCCAATAGGAACGGGGACACGCGCACCGGGTGGACGGGCCGTTCTTCGGGGTAGAAGTCCTCCGAGCCCATCGGAAAAATCCCACCGGGCACCAGGACCATGTCCGGTGGGATGTTCCGCATGGAAGCTGCCGGGCTCAGAACTCGCCCTCACGTTCCGCTGTCCCGGGGCCGGGTCCGGCCGGTTGCCTGCCGGCCGAAGTCTCTGTTTCGATGACCTCCGAACGGTAGCGCACCTCCCGGGTGCCGAACAGGTCCAGGTCGAAGGGGCGCTCGTCCTCGCCCAGCTCCGTGTCGATGAGGTGCGCCAGCTTCTCAAGCATCGACGCGACCAACTGCTCGTCGTAGTCCGGGTGGGTCGGGTCCCCGATGTTGTGCAGCTCGCCGGAGTCCTCGGCGAGGTCGTAGAGAGCGACATCAGAGCTGGCGTGTAGCTCCTCGACCGTCCGAGGGGTCTCGTACTGGGTGGGCGCGAACCAGCGCACCAGCTTGTACCGCCCGTCGGAGACGGCCCGGAAGAAGGTGCGCTTGTCCATGTCCGGTGCCCCGTAGACCTCCCCCACCCTCCGGCAGTCCTCCAAGGTCTTGTCCGGTCCGTGGCCGAGCTGGGCCAGCTCCCGCAGGGCGCCCTGGATCGCCCACTCCGGATCGAGCATGTTGAGCCCATCCCAGTTGACCAGCGCCCCGTCACCGGGCTCGGCCGACGAGCCCCGAGGCGGGCTCACCTTTCCAGGAGCTTCAAGCAGGTGCCGCAGGTTCCGGCCCTTCAGCGCGGGGTACCGTTCCCGGGTCTCTGCCTCCCCCAGCCCGGCCCAGGACAGGAACGTGGTAGCCAGGTCGAGGTGGGAGCCAACGGCGTCGGATTGGACTCCACTGGGCCCGTACGGTGAAACGACCGTCATGTTCACGATCGAGGCCTCCTGAAAAGGAATCGCCCCCTTCTGTGCCAGTCCGTGCGCCCCGTTCATCTCACCGTGGTCAGAGGTCAGCACCACGACGGTGTTCCGCCACAGGTCCTGCCGGTCGAGCTCGTCCAGGATCTTCTGAAACTCGCCGTCGACCATCCGCAGACAGTTGATCAGATAGTTGCGCCGCACCTTCCACAGGTCTTCCCGGCCCTCCGGGATCCGGCCGTAGTTCCACTCGACGTTGCGCTTGTAGGACCGCACCCCGAGCGGTTGTCCCTCGAGGTCGTCGTGGAAATTGCCGGGAAGCTCGACGTCAAACTCTCGCATGAACCCCAGATCCTGGGGCGGATGGGCCAGCGGGGCCAGCGCGCCGTTGGGGTGTGCCTGCTCGTCCGCGCCGGCGCGCAGGAACATGATGTCGTGCGGGTTCACCATCGAGGAGATCAGCAGCCAGGGCCTGTCGTGCGGGCGCTTGTGGCGCAACCAGTCAACGGTCTCGAAGGCCACCGCACCATCGAGCTGCTCGCCGTGCAGTGGAGCACCCCAGTTGTCGCCCCAGGACTGGTAGTCCGAGAAACCGTAGCCCTCCAGCGCCGCGGAGGAGCGCGCCGGGTGGGACAGGTGCCACTTGCCCTTGAACGCGGTATAGTATCCCTGCTCCCGCAGCATCGTGCCGATCGTCGGCACGTCCTGGTCCAATACGTCGGTCCAGGCGAAGTTGGTGTTGTCCCACAGCCCCACGTTCTTGGCATGCTGGCCCGTCCACATGGTCGCCCGGGACGGCGTGCACTGGGGCACCGTGCAGTACTGGTTGGCCAAGCTCACGCCGGCGCCCACCAGCCGCTGGATGGCCGGCAGCTCCACACCCGGGGGCAGATCCATGTGCACGTCCCATTGGTCCATGCACAGCACCAAAATATTCGGTCGTTCCTCACGGGCAGAACTCATGATTCGGGGTCTCCTCTTACGTGTGGTGTCTACGGGTCGTGCTCGGATTTCCCCGGAGCGTCGGCGGCTTGGGGAATCAGGAAGGCGAAACTGTTTTCCCTGCTCATCAGCTTCGCGGCAACGACGAGCATGACCACCCCGAAGGTGTTGAGCAAGGTGATGAGCACCAAAACCCGCGGATCCTCGAAGTTGTCTTGTGCGACGATCAGGGCCGCAGCGGTGCCGCGCTGGCCGGTGCTCAGCCCGCCCACGCCCTGGAGATGGTCGTGCCCGTCGCCCATGGTCCAGCCCAGGAACAGGGCCAGTACTAGTACCACCATGCCCACGCCGACCGCCTTCCACAGCCCGGGATCGGTCATGGCCGGCAGGTATCCGATGACGATGGCGACGATCAGCACGTACAGGGAGATGTTGGAAATTATCGCCACCCACGGCTGCACGGCGGCCACCACGTTCTCGTTGAACTGCCGGACGAGCTTCCCGACTACCAAGGGCAGGACCATCTGCGTGAGCAGCCCCTGGACCAATGCCCAAGTGTCCACCGTCACACCTTCCAGCACCTGGGGAAGCAGGAGCGGGAGCCAGAGGACGGTGCCGACCATGAGGACGAGCATCACGGTCGCGCCCAGAGCAATATCCGAATCGGAGACCCCGGTGAGCTTAATGGAGAACGGAGCCCCGGCAGTCAATCCGAACAGCAAGAAGCCCGCCACGGACACGGTTGCAAGCTCCACCAGATCAGTGGCGGCCATCATCAGGGCCGGCACCACAATGAAATTCAGCAACAGCATCCGCAGCAAAAACGCCTGGTTGGACAGGTGCATGAGCAACCGTGTGGGTTTCTGGGTCAGACCCACGTTAAGCATTGAGGTAACCACGAAGACGGTCACCCCCCACGAGCCCAGGGCCTGGAAAAACTCGTACACCGCCCACCTGCTTGGTCGTCAGCACGGTCACTGCTCCGGCCCCTAAGCGGTGCAGGTCACCCCGAATAATACTAAGCTAGCTTACGAAATCTCGTTTAGGCTAGTCACAGCTTTGCGCCGCGTTCGAGCGCGGTCCGCCGCTCGTGCACCTCACCGCTCCTCGCGCCGCGCACGCCCACCGCAGGCACGCGGCATCAGCCCGAAACGTTCCAGGACGGCCAAGGGACACAGATGAATGCCAAGACGTCGTCCGGGTTTGTGCCCCGGATGAAAAACCTTCCCGGGGATGCACTGGCCGGCCTCGTCAACGCCGTGGTCAGCGTGCCCTCCGGAATGGCCACCGCGGCGATGGCCGGAGTCAACCCCGTCTGCGGCCTCTACGCCACATTCGTGGCCGCACATCGGGCACACCAGCAAGGCGCCCTGTTCGTAGGTGAACGCCTCGTGGCACTCCGTGCAAGCAGGCAGACCGTCAGACATTGAAATTGAAGCGGAACTCAACCGCGTTCCGCAGTTGAATAACTCCTGACGCAGTCGCGCTACCCTTGGAGGGCGGCGAAGGCGAGACCGCTTCAGCGAGTCGCCGCAACTCCTACAGGTGCCCTCCCCGTTGTCGTACATGATTCCGCAGCAGCACGACGGCCCACCGATGACCTCAAAGCAGGCTTCGTGCCAGTCTTCCCCGTTGAAGTCGATGTGGCTGTTGTCGTCCTCGATCGCTTCGTCGCAGCCTTCACACATGAGTGCCGTAACTGGGTTCCCTCCCTCACCCAAACTCCGCCGCGTCCCAGCCCCAGCAATCGGGGACTTGAACGAATTCAGGCAAGACAGCCTACCGTTCCGGACATGGCTGTCCGTATACAATGTCGTTTCTGCCGTAGAGGGCCTGGACCACCCGTCCGAGCACCGGGACGGTATCCCGAGGGTGACTGGCAGTCCGGGGAAGTGCCATGTCTGCCCGGTCAAGCCGGGCCCATAAGTCATCCTCCCCACGGATTCCGTCAGGCAGGCGCAGGAACCAGCGGTAGCCCCGCGGCCTCGACGGCAGCCCGGCGTCCTTCAGGTAGGCGTCGATGTCGTCCTCGATGCCGCGCACATCGTCCTCGGTGATCGGCTCTTCCCAGAAAGAAACCGTGCCGTCGGGCTTCTCGCAGGTCACGCGGACCATGCCGGTCCTGACTCCCATGGGCTCGCGACGCACGTTATCGGGCCCGGCATACCAAGCTGCCACCGCACCCCAGCCATTTTCGCTCAGCTCGATCCACCCTTCGGGGTGCGCTCCCTCGGGAAAGTCATCCCACATGCTTAACCGCCTTTGCATCATGGTTTCGGACCATCAAGGCAGTGCCCGGTTGAACCATCATCCCATCCGGAGAAGCATCTGGAGTCGGTGTTCTTTGGGTATCAGGGCTGTTGGGAGTGTCCAGATTTCCGGCGGTGTATTTCGCATAGCCTGGCGTGAACTGTGTGGCGTACTTCGACGCCGATAAGCTCCGCTAAGTAAAGTGATTGCCTCAGCTAGGATGCCCCGTACTTGGCTAGCCTGACCGAGGAAGGGCGCGCGGCTCTCCGCCGGCACCTGGCAGCCCTACGCCGAATACTATTTCTGGGGCACTCCTTAGCGGACGTCTTTGAGTTCAAACTGGCAGCCAGCCGAGAGTCACCATGTTGGTCCGGTCGGGAAGTCGATCGCCAGAAGCAATTCCTCCGGTATCCCTTCGATGTGATCGGGGCTCAGGTTTTCGATGGCGATGCGATCGGCGCCGTGGGGAGAAACGACTTGTTCCGGGTTCCAGGTCCGAATGACACAAACCCCGCTCACGAAACGTGTTTCGCTGGGCACCGCCCGTAGCCATTCGACATAATCGTCCCCGGTTGGCACGTCCGGACGAAGGCGTCCCCCACCCCGCGCCACAGCAGAGTCGCAGTCACAGGAGTTCAAGGTGAGGGTGAACGCCGTCGCGGTTTTGGAAACGAGAGGGCTGTCTTCGATTCGAAGCGCAGATACCTGGGGTTCCGTGCCAATGCGCTTCAACGTCCACTCCCTGAATTCCGGGGTGAACGCCGCACGATTTATGGTCCACAGGACTGTCGAGCACATGCCGGAATTCTCCCACCCTCGGAGAGGACCCGGGACTGTCCCTTCCTGCAAGGAATATGAGCAGTTCTAACCACTGTGCAAGCTACCGGTGCCATCCAAACGTGTCACAGCGACCTGGTCTAGCCTTCGTCCTTCCTCTTGCTGCGTCCAAGTACAATCGCAAGCAAAAGGAAAGCCATGCCGGTAACTGTGGCCCATGACGCGGTACTGCCGCTCGGCGGATCGTCGTCGTCTGCAATGAGGGCTACGCTCAAACCTCGCAGCACACACCCTGCAACGGCTGGGACTGACCCGTGCGACCGACCTTATCGGCGGTTTCCAAGCCTGGGCAGTACTGCGCCAGCAGCCCGACTAAAAAGCGTGTCAGGGCGGCGGACCGTTTCCTCGCCAAAGGTTGGCCGGCGCCGAGGCCCGGCCGCAGATAGCGCAGCGGACTACGCATCGACTGGTTTCGATGATCCAGTTGCGAACAGGATCGTCGACGACGAAACCCCTATACATGGGCAATGGCCGCGGGTCAGAGGACCTTCTTCACCACGCTAGATTTCAGTTGCATCCGCCCAAACCCGGGAACGGTCGCGTCGATGTCGTGATCGCCCACGCCGTCCTCAATCAGTCGGATGCCCCGCACTTTGGTGCCGACCTTCACCACACCGCCACCGGCGCCCTTGACCTTGAGGTCCTTGACGATCGTGACCGTGTCACCCTCGGCGAGCGCATTGCCAACGGCATCCTTGATCGAAGCGGTCTCGGGCGTGGTCTCAGGTGTGGCCTCGGCCGAGACCTTGGACCATTCGTGCCCGCACATCGAACATACCAACAAGGCGCCCTGCTCGTAGGTAAACGCCTCGTGGCACTCCGGGCAAGCCGGCAGAGCGTCAGACATTGAAGCGGAATTCAACCACGTGCCGTAATCGAATAACCTCATATCTGCGCGCATGATTGCGAGAGGGGTTTCCAGTGCTGGGACGACTCGCATCTCGTGCCCTTGTCCGACGAAGAGTAAACGGCAGGGCCATAAAGGAGTTTCTGTGAACGGTGTCAAGATCACCTGTTTGTCCGCTGGCGCAGCGCGACCCCTGAGGTGTCAGCGGATCAGGGATCGGCCAGCACATTCGTCCACCGCCGGTCGTCCGTCCGCCGCGTATACGCCGAGACCCAGGAATCTGCTGTGGCAGTCGGTGGAGCAGGGCGTGCTCTGGGCCCGGTAGACTCTATCCTTGCTCCTCCCCCACTGACTAGGGCCGCACGGGGTCAATGGCCATTGACTCCAGCAATTCGGCCAGATCCTTTCCGCATTGGCCGTAATCATAAAGTGTTGCCTGCACTCGCGGACGGCATCTAGCTGTAACCCTAAGAGGGGGAGCCGATGATTGATATGACAGGTGAATGACCTCTCCCCAAGACCAAAAGCTGCCCTTGACCTGGATTTCGAGTCCCGAGTCTGTCGTGGTGATTGATTTGTACTTGCGATTTGACTGGACTATTCCAGTTATTCGCTCCACCAATGCCTCCACGCTATGGTGCCAATCAAATGCAGTCGACGCCGATACCCCTTTGACCTCGATGCCTTTCATGCTTGTTTGCTCGTAGGTCTTTCGGGTCCGATGTGCCAAGAACCACAACAAAACGACAATCGCCATGAGGCCGATTACTAGGGCAACTACTACGAAAACCAGTCTTTGATCAGCCATCACCGAGTCACCTTTCTAACCGTTCGGGGCCGTCGTCGCTGCATCAGCCAACTACCCAGCCTAGGCCCGGTATCTGCGACTGCTGTAGCGGCACGTCCTGGGAAACCAGGCGGTGGCTGGCTTCCAGCCTTCACTTCATTTTCGGCCCCGCATCCGGTGAGCAGGGCAGCCGAGAGCGGTCCTGCAATTGCTAGAGCCGGCACTAGTCGTTGCTTCATGCGCTGAAGCTAGCAGGTTGGCAGAGAAACAGCCTCTGATTGATGTGTTCGTTATCGGAGCGTTGTCCGCATTTCCGGTAACTGCGGGAAAGGTGGTCCGCCGATAGGTGGCCATCTGGCCATTATGCTCGCCTGCCTAGGGGAACTAGGTTCGCTGCTTCAGACGGCAGGGTAGGGCTGCTTGGTTTCCACTCTGCTGTAGCCTACGGTTTTGCCCTGAGTTGCCGGTTCCTTGGCCTGAGCATTATCCAAATGGCAGCTGCGAAGACCAAGAAAACTAGGGCCATCGGCAGGACCCGTGCTGGTGTCGCCGGCCGCTACTGTCACACCGGCGATACATCCGAGAACGATTCCGACGGCTGCCGGCATCAGGGCGATCCTTGCCCAGGTTATGGCATCACCATCACTGAGGTCGGCAGCCCTAAACAGGGCACTCTTTTCCGGTTCGTAGAGCTGGGCAACGAACAAACCAATGATCGCCCACGGTTTGCCTTGAATCGCTAGGGATTCGAGGCGCAGAGGTTTCGAGACACCCAAATTGGGAACCTAGAACGGCACATGATTGCGAGAGGTCCCCTGCCGCCCTAATCACCCGCCAGTGATTAGCTAGGGAACATGGATTCAAAGTTTGTACGCTACCAAGCAAGCAGTCCCAACGGTCGTGGTAGCTACCCAGGAATTTTCGCTCTTGCCAACGGTCTAGCCAGAGACGGGAAACTCAGCGACAAAGACTGGGTTGCCTGGAGGAAAGCGAATGATCATTTCAATTCCGTGTACACCGACCCTTCAACGGTGGACAAGCTGATTTACGACCGAGCAATCAACCCTTTAGCGCAATCCTGGTTCAAGCGCACGGCCACGGATCTAATCGCAGGAGTGGAGTTCTACACGGATCTTCTTAGCCGCTATGGCGTCGGCTGGCAGGTTCTTCACTCGAACGACCCGGGAAAGCTTCTCTACGAAGACGACGTGCAAGTAGTCATAGCGCCCCACACAGTCACCTCCCGCTCAGCATCTGACTCTGGCTACACAGGACACCATCCAGCGAACCTTTAATGCCACCAGGCCCATCCAAGGGTGACTGGCCCAGTTGTTAACTCGGTCTTTGGAGAGTTCCACAGGGCCTCCGGGGCCTGGAATCTTCTCCACGGCATGGGCCAAGGCGACCTCCAGAGGCGGTCGGAGACCCGCAGGCAGGCTGGAATTCATGTGGCCACGATACGGCCCCCCAAGCTGGCGGTGCACGGATGAGTTCACGCAGCAGCAGACAATGATGCTCCTCGCCGTCAGTTTGATCCTGAATATGGGATCGGCCATTTATGCCATTGCACGGCCACGGCAGGAAGGGGAACCGCTAGGGCCTCAGCGGAAAGCACTACTTTCCCTGAGTTTGGTCGGTGCGCTCTGCTTCGTCTGTGCGGTTGGACTTTTCGCCGCTGGTGATCGGTGATCAATTCTCGATCGTCGTCCCACGGTAAGAGACTAGGGTCGGTTTCTTTCGGCGCGGCTCTCGGCTATGCGCCACGCCACCGACATGAGCCCGGCGGCGACGAAAAATCCTGAGGAAATGAGCAGGCGGACAAGAAGGGACTCACCGTTCGCCAGACGCAGCACAGCGGTAGCAATACCCCCCCACCATCCAGACAACAGCCAAGAGCAGCGCTTGTTTTTGCATCAAAGCGCCGAACCTACCGACCGACTCTTTCCCCATGCCAGCATCGGCTGGAGAATATTGCTCTCCAATTGCTGGACCAGCAGCACAATGCCGAGCACGATGAGCGCCATCGTCCAGGCGCCGGAGAGGAGAGCCACTAGGGTAGCCAGCGCGCCGCTTGCGATGGCTCCGAGGATCGGGATGCAGGCCGAAAAGAAAATCAGCACCGAACCCTCCGCGATGACACCGCGTCAACGTGCAAACCATGGCTTCTGGATTGCAGAAATCCATGACGCAGCCTGGCGCAACTAGCACCGTCCCCCATGCTCCAACAAAAGGGAGCATGGGGATAGCCCTCTGGCTCAAGAGAACACGGCGATGCCATAGACCGCAAAGAGCACGAGATGGGAGGCGCCGTGCATCGCGGTGACTTTCTTGGAGGCAAGCGTTGTCACCGACAGCATCAGCGTGACGCCAAGGAGTAACAGGTTCACTGGCGACTCGCCGAGCACGACGGCCTGATCGGTGAGGGCACCGATGATCAGGACGGCCGGGATTGTCAGACCTACCGTGGATACCAGGGCGCCGTGACATAGATTGCTGACACGCTGGATCTCGCCCTGTAGCGCTGCGCGCACTGATGTGATCGACTCGGGCAGGAAAACAATCATGGCGATAAGAATGCCTGAAAGTGCCACTGGCGCACCGACGCGTTCGAGCCCGTCGTCCAGCAGCGTGGCCATGTCGTGTGACAGCAGCACGATGGGCAATACCGTCACGATAAGCAACGCGGTCCGCAGCAATACCTCGGTCCGATGTTCGGCGATGATTTGAGTGACGCTACTGCGGCCCTGCTCCGCTGCGTCACTGCCGTGGGCGCTTAGCCCGGCGGCGAAGCGAGAATCGACTTCTCGGAAGTCGTTGGCTTGCCTGCCCATCTGCCGGTACAGGAAGAAGGCATAGAGGGCGAGGGTCAGCAAGATGATGGGGGTTGCCTGCCCCGGCGTGTAGGAGCCGTCACGCCCGATCAGAGCCGGCAGGGCAAACGCCAGCGAGGCGAGAACGATGAGCAGGGCGAGGTAGGAGGAAGTGCCGGTTCGGTTGTGGCCCAGGTTGCCGTGTTTGATCGCCCCGACGAGAACAGAGAGCCCGATTACGCCGTTAAGAATGATCATTGATACGGCCATGACCGAGTCTCGGGCGATGGTGGGGTACTCGCCGGGTCCCAGCATGACGGCGGAAATGAGCACTACCTCGATCAGCACGATCGAGAGTGTGAGGACCAGCGAGCCGTAGGGGTCACCAAGTCGGTGGGCTAAATGCTCGGCTTCATGGACCACCCCGAAGGCGCAGACCAGTATGACGCCAACGATGACAACGAGTGCCGTGACGAGCAGCCATTCGGGAACTGGTGGCTCGAGCAGGGGACCGGCGAAGACCAGTCCGACGACGGCGCCCCAGCCGACAACGAGGCGCACGAGCGCGGCTGGAGTGAAGATGGATTGCGCGGTTGAGGAAACCATAGGGTTAAACCCCATTCCACGAGGCCGTCCCCGTGTCGATCGAGGCGAACGGGCCGTCCCATCCGCGGCGTTATCTCTGGTGTTCATGCTACTTGAGCGGGGTCTGGTCTTGTGTTCGGCGACTTCCTGAACGACCTCGAAATGCTCGACCGCGCCGAGCTGGCGTTCGCTATGGACAACGCCCACCCGATCCTGCGTTCCCGCGCCCGCTACACTGCGCCAAGGAACAAGGAGCACGGCGTCGTGACCGCCCTGTCCAACCTGCTCAATTAGAGATCCTTTCGGCCGAAGATCTTCTGCCGTCGCCCTGCGGAAGCACATCGAGTGCTGCCCGGAAGCCAAAGCGGCCTCAGCTCCAGCTTCCGGCCCGGGCCGCAGCGGGCAGCCTCTGATCATGGAATCCCCGACTACTGGGGAGCCATCCTGGCAGCAGCGCAGGTCGGGGTCATTGGCGCTGGAGCTCGAGTCCTTAGGCACCCAGGTCTTGGGCATCTACGCCGACGAAGAGACCGTCCAGTCCTTTAATGGGCTGCTGACCCATGTAGTCCGCGCCGACTCCACCAAAGACGAAGTGCTGCGACTTGTCGGTGCATGAGTTCGACCGCGCCGTGGTGGGCATCGGCACCGATGTAGAGGCCAGCATCCTCACCACTTCGCGGCTCCTAAAGTTCGCAAGGCCCGGAATCTGGGCCAAGGCCATCAGTGAACCGCACGCGGAGATCCTCGAACAGCTGGGCGTGCACCATGTGATCCGGCCCGAACACGACATGGGCCGCCGGGTGGCGCATTTGGTCCGCGGGGCGATCTGGACTATGTCGAATTCGAAGATAATTTCATCATGATTCGAACCACCCCGCCGGAGGAGGCCCGGGATCGTCCGCTGGGCGTGCTGCACCTGCGCTCGAAGTTCGACATCACAGTAGTTGCAGTCAAGCGCAAGGGTGGACAGTGGGAGCACACCACCCCACCCCACAGACAGTGCTCTACGACGACGATCAAATTATCGTGCAAGGGACAAAAGACAGGGCTGAGGCCTTCAGCAACTTGGTCTGATCAGTCTCTTCAGGGCAACAGGGGGTTTCCCGCCGGAAATAGAAGCTCTCGCCGCCACCCCCGTAGCGACGAGAGCCGCACGGCCCCCGAGCCCGAAAGGTTAAAGCGCGAATCACGTTCCGTACGCAGCAACCTCTGCCTCTTGAACCGTCACAGGGTGGCGGACCCCGAGATGACGACTTCGGCTCGCCCACCGACCCAGAGCTTGCAGTCGTTGTCGCTGATATGGATACGGCCGCGTCGGCCCATCGCGGTGCCCTGCGCGGCGACATAGGGCGCGCTCGCGCGGCCTGTCGCGATGAGCCATTCCGCGGCTGCGGCGTTCAGGCTCCCTGTCACTGGATCCTCGCGCAGCGGCTCATCGCCCTCGGTGAAGAACGCCCGCAGTTCGAACGCGGCCTCCGAACCGAGGTCATGAGCGCCGATCACGCCGATGTCCCAACGGCCCGGATGCGCGGTCGCGTCCGGGCGCAGCGTCAGCACCGTTTCCGCGTGGTCGAGCAGGAGCCCCACCCAGCCAGGGCCGTTGTCGAGCCATTCCGCGTCCACGACCTGCTCGCGCTCGATCCCGAGGACCTCGACCAGTGCGGTCAGCAGGTCGGGGTCGACCGGGCCCGAGCGCTGTCGCGGAGGCGCTGAGAAGGCGAGCCTGTCCCCTTCGATTCGGACGGGAACCAGGCCGGCACCGCACTGTTGCGTCACGACGCCGGGCGCCCCGGGAACACCTCCTGAATCCAGCCAGGCCCGCGCAGTTCCCAGGGTCGGGTGCCCCGCAAACGGCAACTCCGTGTTCAGGCTGAAGATGCGCACCCGATAGTCCGCGCCGGTGCCTGTCGGTGGCAGCACGAAGGTGCACTCAGACAGGTTCGACCAGACCGAGAACCTCCGCATCGCCTCCTCGTCAAGCCCCTCTGCGTCTAGGACCACTGTGACGGGATTGCCGGTGCAGGGATCCTCGCCGAACACATCGACCTGGCTGAATCTGCGCTTCATGCCCCGAATCCTCTCTCTTGCTCGCCCACGGCATCGTCTGCGATCGGGGTCAAGGGGAATGCGCTGATACCGATGAAGACGCTCATGACCGGTCCTGCAGCTCGGGCGTGTGCTCCAGGCCGAGTGCCGGGTCGCCGTAGACGGACTGCACCTCGGAGATCACGACCCGGTACGCGCCGAGCCATTCTTCGTGCCGCGACTTTGCGAGCCGGTGGGTGTCCATGCCGACGAGCTGTCGGAGCGCGTCCATATTGGTCCAGTAGTACACTTCGGAGTGCAGGCCGGTGTCTTCGTTGTGCCACACCTCTTCCCCGAGGAATCCGGGTATCTTGCGTGCTCGCTGGGCGACCTCGTCGTTGATGCGGTGGAAGTCGTCGTCGAGCGCGCCGACCTTGAAGATGAACGTCGAGGAGTACCTAGGCGTGGCGGTCATGGGATCTCCTTCGTCGCTGAAGCGGGTAGGTCGGTGGTGGTGATGCGGTCGGTTGTTCGAGCACCGCCGCGCTGTGCTGCGCCTCCGGCGACGATCACGATGGCGATCCCGAGCAGTTGCATGAACGTGGGCGTCTGAGCGAGCACGAGCAAGCCGATGAGGATGCCGAAGGCGGGCTCGATGGAGAGCAGCGTGCCGAACGCGGGGTGGGTCATGCGGCGCAGCGCGAGCATCTCGAGCCCAAATGCGAGTACCGGGGTGATCAGCGCGATTCCGGCGGCCGCGGGCAGCACCCACCAGGCGAGATCACCGCCGATCACCTGCGGTAACCCGACCGGCAGCGTGGCCAGCGCCGCGATCGGGATCGTGAGCGAGAGCCCGCTGATGCCGGAGAACCGGTCGCCGACGTGTTGCGTGAGCACGTTGTACAGACCCCAGCACGCACCCGCGGCCAGGGCGAATCCGACGCCAGCGAGATCGATGTTTCCGTGCCAGGGTTCGGTGAGCAGGACGACGCCGATGAAGGCGAGCAGCGGCCACACGAGCGCCTTTCGGCGCTTGCTCATCAGACCCGCCACGGTCAGGGGGCCGAGGAACTCGATCGCGACCGCAGTGCCCAGCGGGATGCGTTCGACGGCGGCGAGGAAGAACGTCGTCATGAACCCCGTGACCACACCGAGCGCGAGCAACGCGGAAAGGTCCTTGCGGCGAAGAGAACGGATCGCCGGGCGGGCGATCATCCACAAGAAGGCCATCCCGAAGCACATCCGTAGCCAGGCCGTTCCGCCGGCCCCGACCTGCTCGATCACCGGGACCGAGAGGGCGTTGGAGAGCTGCACGGCGAGCATCGCCGCGACCGCCATCGACCACGGCGGGATCCCACGGGCGCTGCGCCCGCCGATCATGGAGCGCCCATCAGCCGCCGCGAAACACGGACCTCAGAACCGACGGCAGAGAGCGCGTGGGCCAGGGCGTCCGCAGCGGCGGTCAGCTCCGCGTCGGTGACCGGGGCGAGGGCGTCGAGGATGAAGAACGCCGTCCGTGTGTCATCAGAGAGCCCGGTGCGGCGGCCCTGTCTCCAGTTCCACCGTCTGCATGTCACGGCTACCTCGTCGTGCCAGACGACCTCGCCGGCCTCGGGGTGCTCGATCACGGTCTCGCCGTCGGCGACCGTGTCGAAGGTCTCCTCACCGACGGCGCGCGCCAGACGAGCGGGACCTTCGTACCGGTGGAAGTCCTCGCCGCCGAGCGGAATCTGGTGCAGCACCGAGACCGCGTTGTAGACGTCCGTGAGCGGGTTCACCCGCGGCAGACCCTTCTCCGCGCGGCGGGTGAGAGCTTCCAGGCTATTGCGGGTGCGCTGCGGCTTCGCGCCGAACGCCCGGTACGCCTCCCGCCAGGCCGCGATGTGCGGCAGGTCCTCCGCTGACGACACAGCGAGCAGCGCCCGGGCATGGGCCTCAGCCCGGTCGATCAGCTCATCGGCCAACGAGGATGCGGCCTCCAAGTCGAGCCCGTCGACGACGAGCAGAAGGGCACGGTAGTCCGGCCGCAGTTCGAACACGGCAGGATCCACCGCGCACGCGGCGAGGAACGCTTTCGGGGACAGGGGCTCAGACATCGGGGTTCTCCGTTCTGTGCGCGTGCCCCACCCCTGGCTCATAGACGACAAGCGTGAAGCGGGCGGGGGCATGGCTCGGGTTGGAATACGAGTGGTCGGCGTCGCCGAAGAACGTCAGCGCGTCTCCGGCTTCGAGCGTGTGGGCGTGTCCGCCGACCTCGACCATGATCGAGCCCTGCTGGACCTGGAGCAGTTCGCGTGTGCCGGCTGCATGGGCCTCGCTCGTGTGACGCTCGCCCGATGAGAGCGTCCAATCCCAAAGTTCGACCACGTCGGGCGGCTCCGTGCCGGCCACCAACACACCGCGGCCACCGGCAGCGCCGGTCCACAGCACCGCGCCGTCATCGCTCCGAGTCACCTTCGCGGCCCTCGAGGCGGGGGGCTCCACGAGAGCGGGCAAGCCGACACCGAGCGCATCGGAGAGCCGCAGAAGGGTGCCGACGCTCGGGTTCACCGAGCCCTGCTCAACATTGACGACCATGCGCCGGCTCACCCCAGCGCTCTGGGCGAGCTGGTCGAGCGTCCAGCCGCGAGCGCTCCGCTCCTGCTTCACCCGCGCGCCGATCGCGCGCGCCAGTGTCTCTGCGCCTTCATCCATACAGTGCATCGTAGTGCACTGTATGCGCAGTTTCCTACCCTAGAAGACACAACAGCAGGCACTGCCGTCCAGACACCTCGCCCCTAACCTCCAAGCAACGGCGTCGTAGATGTTAAAGCGCGAATCTAAATTCCACCACGTTCCGTGGTGGAATAACCTCTTGGAGCGCCGCCGTCCGCAGGTCTGCCCGTACCTGCAGGCGCCAGAATCCGACGTCAACGATGTTGCCCTGCCCCGGCCAGGCAGGCGGGTCTGATTTTCACCAACTCCACCGACTACAACCTGGCGGGTACATGCCAGCGAGTCGCCGCGTCATATAGCTCTCGCCGTTGTACTACCCAACGGGTTGCTCGGGGCCAAATGTGTTTTCTCCAGGACGGAGCTCTGCTGACGAGGCGTCCTTTCCAGCAGCTGCCCTACTCGCAGGATCGCATCATGTATTGAACCGGTATCGGCCACTGTCAGTTGCTGCAGGACCAAGCCGTCGAGGGCTGCGAAAATTGCGCGCGCCAATGGGCCTGTGTCTTGATAGCCGTGTTTCTGCAGTGCCTGTTGCATCGAGGCGACGTAGTTCTCATAGAGCTTGACCGCTGAGGGGCGGAGTTCTGGTTTTCGCCGGGATTCCAAGATCATTTCGTACTGGAACAGCTGCAGCTCTGGTTCTGACTGGACGAGTTCCACCAGGGCGCGAGCGAAATCCTCATTGACTTCCTCGGTGGCCGATAGATCGCTGAGACGGATGGACCGAGCAGAGGCCCATTCCATAGCCGCTTCCAACAGTGCGCTTCGTGAACCGAAGTAGTGGGAGATCAGCGTGTTGTTCACGCCTGCCCGCTCCGCAACGGCGCGGTAGGTCAGGCCCCGCAGCCCTTTTTCAGCCACGACTCCTACGACGGCGGCCAAGAGGGCTTCCCGCCCGTCACCGTATTTGTGCGCTCGTCCACTGGGCATGAAACGAGTCTATCTACACAAGCGGTCCGATCTCCCAAGAGCCCTCGGCCCAGAAAAGAACTTTTCCAAACCTATTGACGTTCGGAACTAAGCAAGTGCATAGTTGTGGGTGGACGTGCCCCACCTCACACTCACTTGTCGATGCGTTCCGGCATTCTTCATTGAAAGGTCCCGTGATGACCAACCCAAACTCACCCGCTGCCGCCGTTCCGGCAGCGGAACCGTCACTTCACAAGACGCTGCGCTGGCAGGATGCTTTTGCTCTGGCTATGGCCGTCTCCGGCGGATTGTTTGTCTCCTTCGGCGCCACGATGGCCGCCATCGGCGCCCTATCCGCCCTGTTCATCTGGGCACTGGCGGCAGGAATCGGCTGGCTCCAAAACAATCTCTTTGCCGAAATGGCGTCCATGTTCCCGAACAAGCCGGGCGGAGTCCCCGTCTATGCACACGAGGCATGGAAGGAACGTTTCGCGCCCGCCGGTGCGCTGGCCACTTTCGGCTACTGGTTCGGCTGGTCCGCGGTCATTTCAGTCGTTAGCTTCACCGCCGGCGCGATCATCCAGGCGCGTTGGTTCCCGGACCAGACCTGGGTGCTGGACCTCGGCATCGCCCAGATCGGACTGAGCCAACTGATCGGTATCGCCCTGATCCTGGCCATCATGGTCCCGAATCTCTTCGGTGCGCAGCCCGCCGCCTGGGTGAACAAGCTCCTCGGTGCGCTGCTGGTCATTCCGCTGCTGATCTTCGTCGTCTCGCCCATCATCAGCGGTAACTGGCACGTCGAGAACCTCACCTGGGGCCTCGGCGGCGAAGGTGCCGACCACTGGGGCGGCTGGCAGGACGCGATTGTCTGGCTGTATCTGGTGGGCTGGACCGCCTACGGCACCGAAATGTGCGCCGCCTTCACCCCGGAATACAAGTCACGCAAGGACGCCAAGCGCGCCCTGTCGGCGTCGGGTGCCTACACCTTCGCCATGTTCGCCTTGGTTCCGCTGGGCGTTGGAGGATTGATCTCCCGCGAAGACGCGGCGGCCGACGTCGGCGGCGTCTTCGTCAACGCCTTCGCCAGCGTGCTGCCCGCAGGCCCGATGGCTGACATCATGCTGATCATCTCCATCGGCGCGCTGCTCATGGGAGTCAACGCCAGCATGGCCGACGGCTCGCGTGCCCTCTACGGCGCGGCGCTGGACGGGCTCGTTCCCCGGCAGTTCGAGAAGCTCAACAAGCACCAGGTTCCCGCCCGGGCCATCCTTACCGCCGTCGTCATGAACATCCTGCTGATCATCTTCGTCTCCAATCCGATCTCGATCCTGGTCGCGGCGAACCTCGGCTACCTGCTGGCGATCCTGCTGGCCGTCAGCGGCTTCATCATCCTGCGTAAAGACCACCCCCAGATGCCTCGACCATTCCGTGCCGGGCGCACAGCAATGCCACTGGCGATCACCCTGACCATCTACGGTGCCGTCGTTCTGGTCGTCGGCTCGCTGTCCTCCGAACTCACCGGTTATGGCGGACCGCTGGAACTCTCCATCGGCGTCGGCATCCTTTTGCTCTCCCTGGTCCTCTACGCCATCCGCCGCCGCGGGCAGGAAAAGCTGCCGTTACTCCGCGAACCGCGACGCACCGAGTACCCGGCTGAAGATCCCGTATCCACCCCCGAACCAACCAACTAGCCCCCAAGGAGATCACCATGACATCACCCGTTTTCCACGCCGACCACACCGAAACCCAATATGAGCCGTTCGAGGTCGGCCAGGTCCAGTGGCTGCGCCGCAACGGCGACGGCGGCAACCAGGCCCTCGCGTCCGGCATCTGGCATGTCACGCCCGAAGACGCCCCGGAACCGTTCGACCTGCCGATCGAAGAAGACGAAACCATCTACATCGTCTCCGGCCACCTCCACATCGAAGTCCTCGACGGGGACACCTTCGACCTCAAGGCCGGCAGCATGGCCTCCTTCTCCAAGGGAGCCAAGACCCGATGGACAGTGGTCGAACCCACCGTCGAATTCTTCGTCTACAGCTAACCATTCCCTGAAAGAAGCAACCAATGAGCACTACTACTGACGTCGTCGTCATCGGGGCCGGGTTCGCCGGCCTCACCGCAGCCCGCGAACTCTCGCAACGTGGACATACCGTGAAGATCCTCGAGGCGCGCGACCGGATCGCGGGCCGCACGTGGGTGGAAGAGCGGATGGGCCGCGGCCTTGAACTCGGAGGCACCTGGGTCCACTGGGTCCAGCCCCACGTATGGGCGGAGATGACCCGCTACGGCATCGGCGTGGTCGCCGGCCCGGAGTTCGAGAAAGCCTATTGGTGGGCCGACGGACAGCGGCACGAGGGACCGGCCGAGCGGGTACTGGAGATCATCGACGAACCCAACAAACGCCTGCTGGAGCAAACCCGCGAACTGATCCCGTTGCCGTACCAGCCGCTGAGCAACCCCGCGGTCAAGGGCGTGGACCACGAAAGCCTCTCCGCCCGGATTGACGCGCTGAACCTGGACGAAGAAGCACGCCAACTGCTGCGCACGTTCTGGTCGCTGAACTTCAACGGCAAGATCGAAGACGCCGCCTTCACCCAGGCACTGCGCTGGTGCTCGGCCGCCAGCGGCGACTGGATGCTCATGTTCGAAGCATGCGCCACCTACAAGGTGCAGGGCGGAACGGCCGCCCTGGCCGCCGCGATCCTGGCGGACACGACGGCGGACCTGCACCTCAGCAGCACCGTCAAGTGTGTACAGCAGAACGACGCCGGGGTCACCGTCACCACCGCGGACGGGGCGACCCACGCCGCCAAGGCTGTGATCGTTACGTTGCCGCTGAACGCACTGGATTCGGTTGAGTTCTCGCCCGCGCTCTCGGAAGGCAAGCAGGCCGCTGCCTCACGCGGCCAAGCAGGCCTGGGGGCGAAGGTGTGGATTAAGGTTAGGGGCAAGTGGGACCGGTTTGTCGCTTTTGGCGCAGAAGACTGGCCAATCAACTTCGTCCAGTCCGAATACTTCGACGAGGACAGCACTACTCTGGTCGCCTTCGGACCGGACGGAAACGCAGTCGATGTCGAAGATAGGGACGCCGCGCAGGCTGTGCTGGAGAAACTGGTCCCCGGCATTGAGGTCCTCGAAATCACCGGGCACTCCTGGGTCGGCGACGAGTTCGCCAAATCCACCTGGCCCATGCACTACACGGGATACCTGTCGGAAAGTCTAGAGGAAATGCAGCGCCCCGAAGGGAACGTTTTCCTCGCCGGTTCCGACTACGCCAACGGCTGGGGCGGCTTCATCGACGGCGCCATCGAAAGCGGTCTGTCCACCGCGCGCATCGTCGCCGCCAAGCTCGAATAACACAGGTAACCCACGAGGCTTGAGCCTGCAAAAGAACGGATACATACACGCCATGACGAGCAACGACACCGCAACTGCACACGCCGAAGGACAAGGCTACGTCCCACAGGACGAATGGCCCGCCGTGACGGCGATGCTCGAAGGCTTCGGCGACCCGACCCTCCCGGTGAGCGACAAACTCGAGGGCAGTTCGTTCGACCTCGCCTTCGACAACGGATGGACCATCAGCCACTCCTTCGACCGTGGCGAGGTCACCTGGACGATCACAGGCGGCTCCGACGCCAGCGCCTCCGGCACCCACCCCTATAGGGCGGTCGAAGTGCGCGAGGAGATCTTTTACATCGACTTCCTCAAGGGCGAAGGCACCGGCACCCACGACGTCACCATGATCTTCAACCGCGCTGACGGCCGGGTCACGGTCGCTGACTCCTTCTTCGTAAACCGCCACGGGGACGTGCGCATGCACACCGATTTTCTCTCGGGTCGTGTGGCCGGCACCGGCGCGATTGAACCTCGCGCGGAAAGCAACGAGCTAACAGGCAAGCGCATTTTCTACCGCTACAGCCCTACCGAACGGTACGAGCACATCTACCTCAACTCCGGCACGTTCGTCTGGCACTGCGTCCAGGGCGCGGAACGGGGCCTGAGCGACGTCGATCCCATACGGGTATTCGAACTCGCCGATGGGATCGTGCTCCTGTACTGGAGCGAAACCGTCATGCCAGTCGAGTCATTCGTGGTCATCGACCTCGCCAACGAGCGCTCCATCGGGCGCATGTTCTGCTGGGACGGACCGACCCTGGCCCCCATGCACCTGCCCTTCGACAGCAGGTTCACCGTCCTGAACGAAACCCACTACCCCGCCGAATAACCCACAGGCCACGCGCACGCACAGCACCCCTGAATCCGCCTATACCAAAAGGACCAGACATGACCACGCAATTCGAAACCCCAGTCATCAGCTTTGAGGAGCTGCTCTCCGTCATCCAGCCGTCCGAGGGCGGCCGGGAAATCAAGGATCCGGCCACGGGCGAAGTCGTAGGCCGCGCGCCCGAACACACGGCTGCGGACCTAGAATCCGCCGTCAGTGCTGCCCGCGAAGCGCAGCCAGGATGGGCGGCCCTCGGCCACGAGGAGCGCAGCGCTTACCTGAACCGTGCCGCCGATGCCGTCGAGGCCTCGGCCGAGGCACTCGCCGAGCTGCTCTCCCGCGAGCAGGGCAAGCCGCTGAACGGGCCGAATGCCCGCTTCGAGGTCGGGGCCTGCGCGGCATGGCTGCGCGCCACGGCGTCCTTCGAACTCGAGACTGAAGTGCTGGTCGACGACGACGGCGGCCGGGCCGAACTCCACTACCGCCCCTTCGGCGTGGTCGGCGCGATCGGCCCGTGGAACTGGCCCATGATGATCGGTGTGTGGCAGCTCGCCCCCGCCCTGCGCATGGGCAACACCGTCGTGATGAAGCCCTCGAGCTCCACGCCGCTGTCGGTCCTCGCACTGGTGCACGTCCTGAACACAGCGCTCCCGAACGACGTCTTGCACGTAGTCTCTGGAGATCGGACCGTGGGCAACCTGTTGGTCGAACACCCCGGCATCGCGAAGATCATGTTCACCGGCTCTACGGCCGCGGGCAAGGCGATCATCCGCAACTCCGCAGATACCGTGAAGCGCCTGACCATGGAACTGGGCGGCAATGACGCCGGCATCGTGCTGCCCGACGCCGACCCGCAGGCGATCGCCCAGGACCTGTTCTGGGGCGCGTTCATCAACACCGGCCAGACCTGCGCTGCCCTGAAGCGCCTGTACGTGCACGAGGACATCTACGACGACGTCGTCAGTGCCCTGACCGAGGTCGCGAAGGCTATGCCCATGGGCGTTGGCCTGGACGAGAACAACGTGCTCGGCCCGCTGCAGAACAAGAACCAGTACGACATCGTCGCGAACCTGGTCCAGGCGGCCAAGGACTCCGGTGCCCGCGTAGTCCTTGGCGGCAACCCCGAACAGGGCCAGCCGGGCTACTTCTACCCGACCACCCTGGTCGCTGACATCGACAACGACAACCCGCTGGTCGCCGAGGAACAGTTCGGCCCGGCCCTGCCGATCGTCAAGTACTCCAGCGTGGACGAAGCCATTCAGATGGCCAACGCCCTCGAAGTCGGACTGGGCGCCTCTGTCTGGTCCTCCGACAAGGACCAGGCCCGCGAAGTGGCCGCCCGGATCCAGGCCGGCACGGTGTGGATCAACAAGCATGGAGCCGTGGACCCGCGGGTTCCGTTCGGCGGTGCCAAGCAGTCTGGCTACGGCCTTGAATTCGGCGTCGAAGGACTCAAACACTTGGGCCAGCCGCACGTGATTAGCTACTAAACTGCACCGCGGCAGTGGGCCATTGCGTCAACGGCCCCACTGCCGCGCTAAGAGGTTAGAGCGCAAACCTAAATTCGACCACGTCGCCGTCGACCATCACGTAGTCTTTGCCTTCGATCCGCACCTTGCCGCGGGCCTTGGCCTCGGCCATGGATCCCGCCTCCACCAGATCGGCAAACGAAACCACTTCCGCCTTAATGAAGCCACGCTGGAAGTCCGAGTGGATCACGCCGGCAGCCTGCGGAGCAGTGTCGCCGCGGTTAATAGTCCAGGCGCGCGCTTCCTTCGGTCCGGCCGTCAGGTAGGTCTGCAGGCCCAGCGTGTGGAAGCCAACCCGCGCCAGCTGGTCCAGCCCGGACTCGTCCTGGCCGTTCATCTCCAGCATCTCGCGGGCCTCTTCCTCGTCCAGCTCCACGAGGTCAGCTTCGAGCTTGGCATCCAAAAACACGCAGTCGGCGGGTGCCACCAGCCCGCGCAGCTCGGCCTGCCGCTCGGGGCTGCCGAGCACGGCGTCGTCCACGTTGAACACATAGATGAACGGCTTGGCCGTCAGCAGGCTCAGCTCCCGGAGGTTCTCCATGTCCAGCTTGTCGCTTGCGACGGAGGAAAAGACGGTGTCGCCGCGCTCCAGGACTTTCTGCGCCGCCTGCAGCGCAACCAGCTCCGCGGCGTCGCGCTTCTTGATCTTGACTTCCTTCTCCACCCGCGGGAGGGCTTTTTCCAAGGTCTGGAGGTCGGCCAGGATCAGCTCGGTGTTGATGGTTTCCATGTCCGAACGCGGGTCGACCTTGCCGTCCACGTGGACCACGTCGGGGTCGTCGAACACACGGATGACCTGGGCGATCGCCTGCGCTTCGCGGATGTTCGCCAAAAACTGGTTGCCCAGCCCCTCACCCTCGGAAGCCCCCTTGACGATGCCGGCGATGTCCACGAAGGACACGGTCGCGGGCAGGATCCGCTGCGACCCGAAGATCTCCGCCAGCTTCTCCAGCCGGGGGTCCGGCAGCGAGACCACACCGACGTTCGGCTCGATGGTGGCGAACGGGTAGTTTGCCGCGAGCACGCTGTTGCGGGTCAGTGCGTTGAAGAGGGTTGATTTGCCGACGTTGGGCAGTCCGACGATGCCAATAGTTAGAGCCACGGTAGTCAAGGATACCGTGGCCCGGACACATCGACCCGCGTGCCGTATTTTGTCCGGGGCGGCTGGCATGGTGAAGGTATGGATGCATCGCATGTACTTCTCGCCCTTCTAGCCCTGCTCGTGGGCGCCGCCGCCGGCGCCGCGGCCGTGGCCGTCCTTCTCCGCCGCCGGCTGGCGGATCTGCAGGACGCCGCGAAGGACGACGGCGACCGGCTGGCAGAGCTCTCGGCCCGCCTCGCCGGGGTGGAGGCGGAGCGCCGGATGCTCGCCGAGCAGAACGCACAGCTCTACGCCCAGGACGAGCAGGAGAACACCGTGCTGCGCGCCCTGATCCCGGTCGGTGAGAAGCTCAAGCTCGTCCAGCAGCAGGTCAGCCTGCTGGAACGGGACCGGGTGGAGCAGTTCGGCCAGTTGGCCGAACAATTGCGTGCAGCCCAGCGCAGCGACGAGGCGCTGATGCGTTCCACGCAGACGCTCGCCTCCGCGCTGCAGTCCAATTCCGCCCGCGGGCAGTGGGGCGAGGTGCAGTTGCGTCGGGTGGTGGAAGCTGCCGGAATGCTCGCCCGGGTGGACTTTGACGAGCAGGTGCACCTCGCCGGGGCGGACCGGACCGGCCGTCCGGACATGATCATCCGGCTGCCGGGTGGAAAGTCCATCGTCGCGGATGCCAAGGTCCCGCTGCGCGCCTACCTGCAGGCCCAGGAAATTCCGGCGGCCGCATCGGCTGCCGAACAGCAGCAACGGGTGGATCTGCTGAACGCCCATGCCAAGGCGGTGCGCGCCCACGTGGATGCCCTGGCGGGGCGGAAGTATTGGGAGAGCCTGCAGGCGTCCCCGGAGTTGGTGCTCTGTTTCCTGCCCTCGGAAGCGGTGCTCTCCGCCGCCCTGCATGCTGATCCCGGCCTGCTCGACCACGCCTTCGCCCGCAGCGTTGCGCTGGTCTCCCCCGTCTCGCTGCTGGCCACGCTGAAGTCGGTGGCCTTTACCTGGCGGCAGGAAGTGCTCAAGGACAACGCACGCGAGATCTTCGACCTGTCGCGGCAGCTCTACGAGCGGCTCGGAACGCTGGGCGACCATGTCACCAAGCTGGGGTCGTCGCTCAAGAGCTCGGTCGAGCGCTACAACTCGTTTGTGGGGACCCTGGAATCAAGGGTGTTGCCGACCGCGCGGAAGATCTACGCCTTCGACGGCACGTCCCTGGAGGAGCCCGCCGCCCCGGCGGCCCTGGAGAACACGCCCCGGCTACTCTCGGCCCCCGAACTGATCGAAGGCCGCGACCCGGCCGCCTAGCAGGGCAATCGTGGCGCCGTGCGGGGTGGAACCACCGCTTTGGGGCCACCCTGCACAGCGGATACCAGGGCTAGCGTCCCGGGCGGGTGACGCGGCCGCCGAGGCCGCGCGTTTCGTCGCCGCGTTCCTTGAGCGTGGCGCGCAGTTCCTTCGGCAGCGAGAAAAGGATGTCCTCTTCGGCGGTGACCACTTCTTCCACGTCGCCGTAGCCGTAGTCACCCAACAGGCGCAGCACCTCGCGCACCAGGACCTCGGGCACGGAGGCTCCGGAGGTCACGCCGACGGTGGCCACGCCCTCGAACCAGGACTCGTCTACCTCGTTGGCGAAGTCCACGCGGTAGGCCGCCTTGGCGCCGTACTCGAGGGCGACCTCGACCAGCCGCACGGAGTTGGATGAGTTTTCGGAGCCGACCACAATGACCAGGTCCGCCTGGGGTGCGATCTTCTTGATCGCGGCCTGGCGGTTGGAGGTGGCGTAGCAGATGTCGTCGCTCGGCGGATCCTGCAGAGCCGGGAAGCGGTCCCGCAGGATGGAGACGATTTCCATCGTCTCGTCGACCGAGAGCGTCGTCTGCGACAGCCAGATCAGCCTTTCCGGATCCCGCACTTGCACTGTCCGCGCCTCGTCCGGGTTGTTGACGATCGTGGTGTGGTCCGGCGCTTCCCCGTAGGTCCCTTCGACTTCTTCGTGTCCCTCGTGACCGATCAGCAGGATCTCGTTGCCGTCGCGGGCGAACCGCACCGCTTCCCGGTGCACCTTGGTCACCAAGGGGCAGGTCGCGTCGATGGTCCGCAGCTGGCGGTCCTCGGCGGACTGCACCACGGCGGGCGAAACCCCGTGCGCCGAGAAGACGACCAAGGCGCCTTCGGGAACCTCGTCGGTCTCTTCGACGAAGATGGCGCCCTTTTCCTCCAGCGTGGAGACCACGTGCACATTGTGGACGATCTGCTTGCGGACGTAGACGGGCGGGCCATAATGCTCCAGCGCCTTTTCCACCGCGATCACGGCCCGGTCGACGCCGGCGCAGTATCCACGCGGGGCCGCCAGCAGCACCTTCTTGTCACCGTCCACGGGTGCGGCAGCCCAGACCTCGTCCGGGGTGCGGCGCTTGCGGGGAATGGTAGGCATGGAAAGGGAAACAGCAGTACTGGCCATGCCTCTATGCTAGCCCGTGGGCCCGGTCCGCCGGGCCCCGCCCAGCACCGCGCGCAGGGTGAAACCGGCCACCGCGACCCCCAGTCCGGCGGCGGCAAAGACGGCGGCCCAGGGCCGGAAGTCGGCGACGGCCAACTCGACCAGCCTCCCCAGGACCACTCGGGCCAACGCACTTTCGCCCGCCGCATTCACTGCCAGCGGCGGTGCAAGCCCGGCGGCCAGCCAGAGGACCCCGCCCAGTAATCCCGCGCCAATACCGGCCCAGGCCAGCGCCGTGGCGGGACGCCGGGCGGCCAGCAGCATCAGCACCAGTGCCGCGGCCGCTGCCACCGCGGCAACCCACCACTGCGACGGCAGGTCCCGCACCGAGGCCAAAACGCCGCCCGCCTCTGCCGAGCCCAGTGGCAACAACACCTGCTCGGGGCTGCGGATATTAGTACCCAGCGCGTCCGCTACCCGCGAAACCGCCAGGGCCACCATGGGGGCGATATCCAGCGTGACGGCCGCCTCTCCCCCGGAAGTCCCGGAGAACGTATGCGCGTGCGACAGGGCCAGCGACTCGTTGAGGGCCCGCGGGAATCCGGCCAGTTCGGTCATCGCTCCAGCGGTTCGCTCCACGATGGGCCGCACGAGTTCCTGCAGGCCGGCCGGCAACTCGGCACTGCCGGCAACTTCTTCCGTGATGGTGGCGGCCAGCGCCGACCGGAACCCGGCGTCCTCGCCCAGCGGGGCGGCCAGCGACACGAAGCCCCCACGGTCGAGCACCCGTTGGTCGGCCCAGGCCCCGCAGAGCGCGGCCCCGGCGAGGAGCACGGCCAACATCCCGCCGACCGCAGCCAACAACGTCCGCACGGTCTCCTCCGTTTCCTTGCTTGCTTCAGGCAGATCCGGCGGGGCTCGAGGAGCGCCGCCTACCCCTACCCAGTACAACAGAGAATCCGATTGACAGGGATAACTGGTAAGAATGTAGGGTCTCCGGCAGCCGTCGGAATCACACCTCCGGAAGGGGCAATTCATGGAGTCAAGCGCGGTCCAAGGCGCCGGCACCGGACAATCGACCCTGCCCCCGACTGCCAACCAGACGACGGCGGACAACCCGTGGCCGCTGCGGCTGCTGTCCCAGAAGCTTAAGATGCACATCGACCGCGTGCCGCCCACCTGGGTCGAAGGCCAGGTCATTGAGCTCAACCGCCGGAACGCCACCACCTACCTGACGCTGCGGGACACCGACGCCGAGGCATCCTTCAGCCTGGTGGTCTGGGGCAGCGTGATGGCGCGCCTGGAGCTGCCGCTCGAACCGGGCTCCCGGGTGGTGGCCCAGATCAAACCCGACCTGTACGTCAAGACCGGGCGGCTGACCATGCAGACCCGGGACATCCGGCCGGTGGGGCTCGGCGACCTGCTGGTCCGGTTGGAGCGGCTGCGCCGGGCGCTGGCCGCCGAAGGCCTCTTCGATCCGTCCCGCAAGCGGCGGCTGCCCCTGCTGCCGCACCGCATCGGCCTCATTACCGGACGCGATTCCGACGCCATGAAGGATGTCATCCGGAATGCCTCGCTGCGCTGGCCCGCCGTCGAATTCGAGGTCCGGGAAGTTGCCGTCCAGGGCGTGAATGCCGTGGCCCAGGTGATGCAGGCACTCGCCGAGCTCGACGCCCGCAACGATGTGGACGTCATCGTCATCGCCCGCGGCGGAGGTTCACTGGAGGACCTGCTGCCCTTTAGCAACGAGGATTTGGTCCGGGCGGTGGCCGCCGCCGCCACGCCGGTGGTGAGCGCCATCGGACACGAAGCGGACCGGCCCCTGCTCGACGACGTCGCGGACCTGCGTGCCTCCACGCCGACCGACGCCGCCAAGCGCATTGTTCCGGACGTCAGCGAGGAACTGCATCGGATCGGGCAGGCCCGCGCCCTGCTTGCCCGCCGGGTGGAGCAGTTGGTCCACCGCGAAACCGAACGCCTGGCCGCGCTGCGCAGCCGCCCGGTGATGGCAAACCCCGCGGGCATGGTGGACGTCCGGGCGGAAGATCTCCACCGGCTCGTCTCCCGGGCCCACCAAGCCGTCTCGGCGGCCGTGCACCGTGACAGCGACCGGGTCGCCCACCTGAAGGCACAGGTGCGCGCACTGTCCCCCCAGAACACCCTGGACCGCGGCTATGCCGTGGCCCAGCTGCCCGACGGCCGGGTGCTGCGCGACGCGGCGGACGCACCGGCCGGAACACGGCTGCGGCTCCGGGTGGCCGTCGGCGAAGTCTCCGCCGAAGCCCTTCCCTGACGTCGTTCCCGGAATCCCAGACACCACCACACAACACCGGCACCGAAAGCGAGACCCCATGACAGAGCAGCCCGCACCGCCCGACGTCGCCTCCCTCTCCTATGAGCAGGCGCGCGAGGAATTGGTGGCCGTCGTCAGCCAGTTGGAAGCCGGCGGCGCCAGCCTTGAACAGTCCCTGGCGCTGTGGGAGCGCGGCGAGGCGTTGGCGGCCCGCTGCGAGGCATGGCTGGAAGGCGCACGGCAGCGGCTCGACGCGGCACGCCAGGCGGCAGGGACCGAGCCGTCGCCGGCCAGCCCGGGCAGCCCCGGAACCGCCGCGTCCCCGGTGTCACCCCTCTAGGCAGCCCCGGAACCGCCGCGTCCCCGGTGTCACCCCTCTAGTCCGCCCCGGCCCGCCCGGTTCCCGGGCATCGGACCGTCGAACCCGGCGGGCGTGCGTTACGAGGCAGCCAGGCGGGCCTTTTCCGCCTCGACGTCAAAGTCCGCCGGCGGCCACTGCGGGTCGATGTCTTCCAACGCCTGCAGCAGAAGCTCCTGGACGGCGATCCGTGCATACCATTTGTGGTCCGCCGGCACCACGAACCACGGCGCGTCGACGGTGCTGGTCCGCTCCAACATGACCTGGTAGGCCTGCTGGTACTCGTCCCAGCGCCGCCGCGCGTCCACGTCGCCGGGATCGTACTTCCAGTGCTTGTCGGCCCGGTTGAGCCGGTCGCGCAACCGTTTGCCCTGTTCGCGCTTGCCCAGGTGCAGCATGACCTTGATCATCCGGATGCCCCGGCGGGCCACCATCGCCTCGAAGTCGATGATCTGCCCGTAGCGTGCCTCCACCTCCGCCAAGGGCGAGAGCCCGTGCACGCGGTGGATGAGCACATCTTCGTAGTGCGACCGGTCAAACACTCCGATCATGCCGGGACCGGGCAAGGCCCGCTCCACCCGCCAGAGGAAATCGTGCTCCAGCTCCTCCGGCGTCGGCGCCTTGAAGGCCCGGTGGGAAATCCCCTGCGGGTCTGCGGCTCCGACCACGTGCCGGACGATCCCGCCCTTGCCGGAGGTATCCATCCCCTGCAGCACCAGCAGGACCGCGTCCGGCGCCCCGGCGCGGCTCTGCGCGAAGAGGCGTTCCTGCAGTTCGGACAGCCGGCGGTCCGAGGCCCTGAGCAGGAGTTTTCCCTCGGTCCTGCCGCCGAGGAATCCGGGTGTGGAGCCGGTATCGACACCGGCCAGGCCGAATCCCGGGCCGACCCGCAGCATCTCCGACGGCGTCCGCGTGAACTCGGGCAATCCGGTCTGTTCCACCTGGTCCTCCTGTTCGGCCCCGGCCGGCTTGGCCGGCAGTGCGGGTGGCGACAGCCTACCGAGCCGCCGGCGGCGCGGCTACGCAGACGCGGCTGTTACTGCCGGTATCCGGCCAGGAACTCCTCGATCCGCCCCACGGCTTCGGTCAGCACGTCCACGTTGGGCAGCGTGACCAGCCGGAAATGGTCCGGCTGCGTCCAGTTGAACGCCCGGCCGTGCGAGATCAGGATCTTCTGCTGCTTGAGCAGGTCCAACGCGAACTGCTCGTCGTCCTTGATCCCGTAGACTTCCGGGTCGAGCCTGGGGAACAGGTAGAGCGCGCCCTTGGCCTGCTGCGTGCTGACGCCGGGGATGGCGTTCAGCAGTTCATAGGCTTTATTGCGTTGCTCGAGCAGCCTGCCGCCGGGCAGGATGAGGTCGTTGATGCTCTGGTGGCCGCCCAGGGCGGTCTGGATGGCGTGCTGGGCGGGCACGTTCGCGCACAACCGCATGTTGGTGAGCAGGTTGATGCCCTCGATGTAGTCCGCGGCCAGGTGCTTCGGCCCGGAGATGGCCATCCAGCCGCTGCGGAAGCCGCACACGCGATAGGCCTTGGACAGGCCGCTGAACGTCATGACCAGCACGTCGTCGGCCAGCAGCGCCGTGTTCACATGCTCCGCATCCTCGTACAGGATCTTCTCGTAGATCTCGTCCGAGAACACCACCAAATTGTGCCGGCGCGCCAGTTCCAGCATCCCCTCGAGGATGTGCCGCGGATAGACGGCGCCGGTGGGGTTGTTCGGGTTGATGATCACGATGCCCTTGGTGTTGGGCGTGATCTTCCGTTCGATGTCTTCGAGATCGGGCAGCCAGCCCTCTTCCTCGACGCAGAGGTAGTGCACCGGGTGGCCGCCGGCCAGCGACACCGACGCGGTCCAGAGCGGGTAGTCCGGGGCCGGGATGAGCACTTCGTCGCCATTGTTCAGCAGCGCCTGCAGGCTCATGGTGATCAGCTCGCTGACCCCGTTGCCCAGGTACACGTCGTCCACGCCGATCTCTTGGATGCCGCGGGTCTGGTAGTACTGCGACACCGCGGTCCTGGCCGAGAAGATGCCGCGCGAATCGCTGTAGCCCTGCGCGGTGGGCAGGTTGCGGATCATGTCCACCAGGATGGCGTCCGGAGCTTCGAATCCGAACGGCGCCGGGTTGCCGATGTTCAACTTGAGGATGCGCTGGCCCTCGGCCTCCATCCGCTGGGCATGCTCGAGGAGCGGACCGCGGATGTCGTAGAGGACGTTGTGGAGCTTGTTGGACTGCTTGTACTGGGCCATCCAACGATCTTCGCACACGGCACGCGCCGCCCCGGAGACCGAAGCGGCGCGTGCACGGGAGCCGGGACCCTAACCGGCCAGGCCCTTTTCCGCCAGCCAGTCCGCGGCGGCGTCGGCCGGGTTGCGCTTCTCGTCCCCGCTGACCTGGCGGTTGAGGTCGATCAGGTCCTCGGTGGTCAGCGCTGCCGAAACCTCGTTGAGCACCCGGGCCGCCTGCTCGTCCACGGCGTCGCTGCGGATCAGCGGCAGCACCTGCTGGGCGATGAAGTTGTTCTTCGGGTCTTCCAGCACCACCAGGTCGTTGTCCTCGATGGACGGGGTGGTGGTGTAGATGTCGGCCACCTGAATCTTGTCGGTGATCAAGGCGTTGAGCGTGGTCGGTCCGCCGTAGTCGTTGATCGGTTCGAAGGACTTGGGGACGCAGCCGTAGTTGGCTTCCAGCCCCGGCAGCCCGTACTCGCGCTCGGCGAATTCGGGGTTGGCTCCGAGCACCAGTTCGCCGCACACCGGGCCCATGTCCTCGATCGACGTCAGCTGGTATTCCTCCGCCGTAGCCTTGGTCACCACCATCGCGTCCTTGCTCTCCGCCGATGCGGGCTCCAGCACGCCGAGTCCCTCGGGCAGGGCATCAGCCAAGGCTGTCATGACGTCCCCGGCGGAGGCCGCCGTCGCCTCGGTGTCCAAGAACAGCAGGAGGTTGCCGCTGTAGTCCGGGATGATATCCACAGACCCTTCCTGGACGGCGCTGACGTAGACCTCGCGCGAGCCGATGCCCGGTTTCGTGGTGACGTCGTAGCCGGCGGAGGTCAGGGCGCCCGCATAGATTTCGGCGATGATCTGGCTCTCCGTGCCGCCGCTGGCGCCGACCACCAGGGACCCGCCGGTGCTGCCTTCGGGGGCCGGCGTCGGGTCCTGCAGGGGGTCGGATCCCCCGCCGCAGGCAGCCAGCACCAGGGCCAGGGCGGCCGCCCCTGCGGCGAGCACGCTGCGCCGCGCGGCCGGGTTCTTGTCGTGTCCGCGGTTGCTGGCGTTGTTCCCGGGGTGGTCCTTCATGCTCATCTCCTCATGTGCCGGCAGTGGCTGTTCCAACCTTACTTGTTCTGCCTTTCGGACCGACCCCGGGGCCGCGCAGGCCGGGCGATACGGCGACTTTCTGCACCGCGGCCAGCAAGGCATCGACGAGCAGTGCCAGCGCCGCGATCAGCAGCGCACCGGCAAACAGCCGCACCGAGTCGCGGACCGCCAGCCCGTCGATCAGATACCGGCCCAGGCCGCCCAGGTTGATGTAGGCCACGACGGCCACCGTGGCGATGACCTGCAGCACGGCGGCACGCACACCGCCCAGCAGCACGGGCAGCGCGTTGGGCAATTCGGCGCGGAACAGGACCTGCCACTCGGTCATGCCCATCGCCCGGGCGGCGTCCACCAGCTGGCGGTCGACGGCGGCGATCCCCGAATAGGTGCCGGCCAGCAGCGGCGGAATGGCCAGGATCACCAGGGCGTAGATCGGCGGCATCAGGCCCAGGCCCATCAGGATGACGAACAGGGTCAGCAGGCCCAGCGTGGGCATGGCCCGCAGTCCGCTGGCAATGCCCACGACGGCGAGGCGCCCCCTTCCGGTGTGGCCGACGAACAGCCCCAGCGGCACGGCGATGGCCGCGGCGATCACCAGGGTCAGGGCGCTGTAGTACAGGTGCTCGGCCAGCCTGGCCGGCACGCCCGCCGGACCGGCCCAGTTGACCGGATCCGCCAGCCACGCCGCGGTTTCCTCGAACAGGTTCATCCGCGCACCGCCGCTTCCGCGGCGTCCGGCCGTTCCCCTGCGGCGGCAAGGGAGCCCGCCCCGGCACCGCCGGCCGCCGGCAGCGCGCCGGTCGCGCCGCGCGTCCGCGGCCCGGTTCCGCCGGCGGCCGCACCCGGGCGCCGCCACGGCGTGAGCACCCGCTCAAGCGCCAGCAGGAGCACGTCCATCAGCGCCGCCAGCACCAGGGTCATCAGGATCCCGACCACGATTTCGGTCATGAAATAGCGCAGCAGCCCGTCGGTGAACAGGAAACCGAGGTTCCGGACGCCGATCAGCGCGCCGACGCTGGCCACCGAGATGTTGCTCACGGACACCACCCGCAGCCCGGCCACCAGCACCGGAATGCACAGCGGAAGGTCCACGCTGAAAAACCGGCGGACCGGCAGGTAGCCCATGGCCACCGCGGCCTGCCGGATGCCGTCGTCCACGGAGTTCAGCGCGTCCACCGCGGCGCGGACCAGCAGCGCGACCGAGTACACGGTCAGCGCCACGATCAGGTTGGACATTTCCAGGATCCCGGTACCCAGGATGACCGGCAGGATCACGAACAGGGCGAGCGAGGGAATCGTGTACAGCACCGAGGAGAGGGACAGAATAACGCCGCGCACTGCGCGGATCCGCCAGGCCAGGTAGCCCAGCGGCAGCGACAGCACGAGCCCGAGTACCAGCGGGAGCGCGGACTGGAACAGGTGGAGGGCGCTCAGCTCCAGCACATAGGGCAGGTTCGCGAGGAACCACTCCATCAGCTGCCGCCCGCTTGGAGCCTCTGCAGCACGGCCGCGGGATCGACCAGGCCGGCCACCCGCCCGTCGGCGTCGACGGCGACGCCGGCCCCGGACGGCGACGACAACGCCGCATCCAGCGCCTGGCGCAGGCTGGACCCCACGGTGAACAGCGACCCGCCGATGCGGGCCCGCGCCGGGTCCACTTCCCCGGGCGGCAGCCACCCCGCGGGTGCGCCGTCGTCGTCGGTCAGCAACAGCCAGCCTTCCCGGGACGCCTCGCCGACGCTGTCCGCGGTCGCGGTGCGGGCAGGCAGCAGCGGCAGCCCGTGCGCGCTGCTAAAGGACAGCGAGCGGAAGCCGCGGTCCCGGCCGACGAAACCGGCGACGAAATCGTCCACCGGCGCCCGCAGGACCTCCTCGGGCGGGGCGAACTGGGCCAGCCGGCCCCCGGTGGCGAAGACGGCCAGCTTGTCCCCGAGGAGGGCCGCTTCGTCGATATCGTGCGTGACGAAGACGATGGTTTTCGCCAGCTGCTGTTGCAGCCGCAGCAGTTCCTGCTGCAGCTCGGCACGGACCACCGGATCCACCGCACTGAATGGCTCGTCCATGAGCAGGATCGGCGGGTCCGCCGCGAGCGCCCGCGCCACTCCGACGCGCTGCTGCTGGCCGCCGGAGAGTTGGGCCGGATACCTGCCGCCCAGCTCCCGGGACAGCCCGACGACGGCGAGCAGCTCGTCGGCCCGCTTGCGGGCCGCGGCCCGGCGGACGCCGTTCAGCCGCGGCACGGTGGCGATGTTGTCCAGCACCGTGCGGTGCGGCAGCAGCCCGGCGGCTTGCATGACGTAGCCCATGGACCGGCGCAGGGCCGCTGCGGGCCGGCCGGAAACGTCGTGGCCGTCCACGAGGACGGACCCGGAGGTCGGCTCCACCATCCGGTTAATCATCCGCAGCGAAGTGGTCTTGCCGCAGCCCGAAGGGCCCACGAAGACGGTGATCGCGCCGCGGTCGATGTCCAGCGTCAGGTCTTGGACCGCCGCCTGTCCGGCGTAGGTCTTCGTGACGGCGCGGAACTGCACCATGGGGCCTGCACCGGCTCCGGCCGAGCGTTCGGCCTGCAGCTCATCCGGCCGGGCGGCCGGCCTCGTGGGCTCGGGCATGCTGAACCTTCCGTGGGGGGGGGTCCTGCGGCCGGCAGGCCCACAGGTGCTGCCACCGAGTCTAGTCAACGGCGCGGCCCGCGAGCACCCGGTCAGCGCCTGCCGCGATGGTCCTTGGCCTGTGCGGCGGCCTTGGCCGCCTTACCGAACTGCCGGCCGGCCCGGCGCTGCTCCGCCACGTTCTGCCGCAGGTGCAGGCGGGCCAGCTCGCGTTCCATCTTCCGGTAGCTGTCCCAGCGCCGCTGCTCCAGGCTCCCGGCGGCGAGGGCCTGGCGCACGGCGCAGCCGGGCTCGGCGTCGTGGGCGCAGTCGTTGAACCGGCAGCCGGCGGCCAGGTCTTCGATGTCCGCGAACATGGTCGCCAGCCCCTCCTCCGCGTCCCACAGCGCGAAGCCGCGGATGCCCGGAGTGTCCATGAGCACAGCGCCGTTGGGCAGGGGAATGAGCTCGCGCGCCGTGGTGGTGTGCCGGCCCTTCCCGTCGCCTGCCCGGACGGCTCCGGTGTCCTGCACCGCCCGGCCTGCGAGCGCGTTGATCAGGCTGGATTTGCCCGAGCCCGAGGGCCCCAGCAGCACCATCGTCCGGCCGGGGCCCAGGTATTCGGCCACGGCATCGAGCCCGTCGCCCGTTTCAGCGCTCGTCGCCAAGACGTCCGCGCCGGCGGCCTGCTCGACGATCTGGGCGGCGACCTCGTCATGGCGGCCGCTCAGGTCGGCCTTGGTCAGGATGACCACCGGCAGCGCCCCGGAATCCCACGCGGCCACCAGGGTGCGCTCCAGCCGGTTGGCCGACAGCGGCCGGTCGAAGGGCACCGCGATGCCGACCAGGTCCATGTTGGCGGCCAGGATCTGCTCGGCCGCCAGCGGGTCGTAGGCCTGTTTGCGGGACAGGGCGGAAAACCGCGGAAGCAGCCCGGCGATGGCCGGGCCGCCGGCGGAAGCCGGCCGGGCGGCGTCGTACGCCACCCAATCTCCGGTGGCCGGCTGCGGGCTGAGGCCTGCGGTGGCCAGGTGCAGCAGGCCGCCGTCGGCCGCCAGCAGGACGCGGCCGCGGTCGGTGCGCACCACCCGGGCGGGGCGGAGCGCCGGGTCGGGAAAATGGAGGTTGAACTGCGCGGCGGTGTGTCGGGTGTAGCCGTAGCTGCGCAGCAAGGAGTGCGGGTGATGGGTGTCGGTCACGACGGTTACCTCGGGGCGTGAGGCCTCCGCCCGGGGACGTTCCGGCCGCTAGCCGCGGCGCGGGCGGGGTACGGAGGCTGGGCTGGTGATGGCAGCAGGATCTGCGGGATAAACGGTCATCACACCCACCTCCTCGGGGTTGTCCGGCGGGCTGGTCAGCCCGGCAACTGGATCAGCATAGCGCTCACCGGCCGTTTGCGGAATGGCCCGCCGGGACGCCGTCCGGGAAGTAGAGGCGCAGCCCCAGATCCACCAGGTCGACCCGGTCCAGCGTCGGAACCTCATGGAGCGGGATCCACCGGGCCAGGTCCGTGGAGCCGTCGGCCTCGTCGGTCAGTTCGCCGCCGACAACGCTGGCCGCGTAGATGACGCGGAAGGCGTGCAGCGGCCGGTGCCCGTGCAGGCGCTTCGCGGCCGGAATGTGCTTGCTGTCCACGCCCAGCAGCTGCTCGAGCCTGGCGGCGTAGCCCGTTTCTTCCCGGATCTCGCGGACCGCGCCGGTTGCGGCGTCTTCGCCGTATTCCAGGCCGCCGCCGGGCAAAGTCCAGCGCGGCCAGCCTGCGCCGGTCCAGCGGACCAGCAGCACGGCGCCGTCGGCAACGATCACGCCGTAGGCGGCCACGCGCGTGTCGAATTCCATGTCCCCCAGTCTAGGGCGACGGCCAGTGTAGGGGGGCGGCTAGTGTAGGGCGGCGGGCGAGGCGGCTATCGGACGCGGAGGCCGCTGTGCGCCGCCGCCTGCGCATCCGTGCGCAGTTCGTCGCGGGCGCGCAGCAACGCGTCCCGACGTTCCCGCGGCGCCACCGCGGCGGCCCACGTGCCGGGCCGCAGGCGCTGCGCTTTCCGCCGCGCCCGCCGCTCCCCGGCCCGCACCAGTGCGCGTCCGGCGCGGATCAGCAGCGACTCGAAGACCGGTGGCCGGATGCCGGCGAGGGCCGACGACGGCGGGCGGTACGGCTGGGTGGGGACAGTTGTCATGATGGGCTCTCACAGGTGATGTGCCGGCCGGTCCGACCGGGAGTCGATGATGGGAAAGGCATTGACGTGGAGCTGAACCGGGCGGACGTCCTCCGCGCCCTCGGCATTTTGCTCCAGGTAGGGTTCGGCCAGTTTCCGGACAAAGGCGGCTGCCTGTTCGGCGATGTCGGCCAGCTGTTCACGGGTCAGGCGGACGTTGATGGTGCTGGCCACCGACGCCTCCAGCCATTCCTGCGGCAACAGGTCGGCACCGCGGGTCATGAAGTCGGCCAGCAGGTCGGCGCGGCTGCGCTCGAATTCGCGGGTGACCAGGCGGGCCGCCTCCCGGGTGGCCGGAGTGCCGGACAGATCGCCGGCGCTGAGGGTCAGGCTGCCGGGAGTGCGTCGCCACCAGCGTTCGCGGGCCGTGCCGCGGCCTTCGACCTCCCGGACGAAATCGTGCCTGGCCAGCTGGCGCAGGTGATAGCTGGTGGCGCCGCTGGACTCCCCCAGCCGTTCCGCCAGTCCGCTGGCTGTTTGCGGGCCGTACTGGGACAGCGCGTTGAGCAGCTGCACCCGCAGCGGATGCGCGAGGGCCTTCAGCGCGACCACGTCTACGTGGCGTTCGTCGCCGTAGCCGCCGCGTCCGGGCTCGCTTTCCTGCTCTCTCTGCTGCTCCATGGGCACCAGCGTAGCGGTGCAAACCACCCTTTGCAAGCGTTTCTTTGCAATGCTTCCTTTGCAATTTGTCGTGCCGGCCGGCGGTTTGTAGGCGAGGTTCCGCGCGCCCGTTCGGGGAGCGCCGGGGCATTGCGCCCACCCCTGTTCGCGGCTAGAACTAAGACCATGGGGAACGCGCCAGCTGGGTTCCACGGCACAGCGCTGCGGAGGCGGGGCGGCCGTGCCTGAGTCCGCCGCAACGGTGCCGCGCGGGCTGATCGCCGACCGCCTGCGCGCCGTGCTGGAGAGCGCCGGCCCCGACCCGGCACGGTTCCCGTCGTCAGCCAGGGACTGCCTGGACCGCGCTTACGAGGCAGCCTATGCCGAGAACCACGCGGGCGCCCGTGCCCTGGCGCAGGCCGGACTCGCCCGGTCCTCGGACACCGAACTTGACGTCCGGCTGGGCTTGTACTCGGTGCTGATTGCGCTCGCCCAGCTGGCAGGCGAAGAGAAGCAGGCCCGGGAATATCTCCACGCCCGCATCGCCTTGCTCCGCAGCCACGGGCTGGAAGCCGAGGCCGCGGCCGGTGAGCGGCTGGGAACGGCGTTGTTCCGCGAAGCCGGCGACGACGACCTCCCGCTCCTGGAGGCTGAACTGGACCGCCTGCTGGAGGCCCGTGCCCCGGGGTCGGTGACGGCGGACGTCCAGCTGGCCATCGCCGTCGTCCGTTCCCAGCGCGGGGAAGCGAAGCAGGCGATCGCGCTGCTGGAAGACGCGGTGGCCGGCTATGAGCATTCCGGCCGGACGGACAGCTTGTCCGGCGCGCTGATGTACCTGGCCAACACCTACCTGCAGGCCGACCAGCCGGAACGGGCCGCCGCAGTTGCCGACCGTATGCTGGCATTGCCCGGCAACCGCGCCACCACCGCCAGCATGTGGCTTTTGAAGGCCAATGCCGCCGGCGGCGACGGCGCGGCCGGGCTGGAGGAAGCGCTGACGGCGCTGGAACTGTATGCGGCGGCCGGGGTCCGGAAGGGTGCGATCAGTGCCGCCGTCGTGCTGGCCCGGCTCTGCGCCGGCATCGGCGACTATGAGGACTCGGTGCTGGCCTGGCAGGCGGCGGTCGCCCAGGCCGAGCGCGGCGAGGTCCAGGAAGAGCTCACGCTGCGCCTGGCGCTGGGAAACCAGCTGCTGGAGGCGGAGGAGTACGAACTGGCGGGCGAGGTGCTGTCCAAGCTGCTGGCGCGGCTGGAACACACCAAGGCGCCCCATGCGCAGGTGGCGCGGGCGCTGATGAGCCTGGGCCACGCCCACCGGCACGCCGGCCGGACCGCCGATGCCCTGGACTGCTGGCGCCGGGCGGTGGCCGAATTCAGCCACGGCGGCGAGTTCGGCGAGGCGGCCCGCGGCCTGCTGGCGACCGGGACGCTGCTCTCCCGCGAGGACCGCGACACCGACGCGCTGGTCTGCTTCGAGGCGGCGGTGGCCGCGGCCCGCAAGGCCGAGGACGACGACGCCGCGCTGCCGCAGGCCCTGCATGCCCTCGGACATGCCCTGTGCGAGGCCGGCGACCCGGACGGGCTCACTGCCTTGGACGAGGCGATCCGGCTGGCGCACCTCTACGGGGCCCGGTGGTACGAGGCGGACTACAGCGACACGCGGGCGAGGGGGCTCTGGGCGCTGGAGGACGGCACCGGGGCTGTTTCGGCGGCGCTGCAGGCGGCGGACCTCTACTCCGCTGCCGACGACGCAGCCTCGGCCGGCAACGCCGAACTCTTCGCGGCCCATGTGCTGGCCGAGATGGGGCGGGCCGACGACGCCGTGCCGATGTTCAAGCTGGTGCTGCAGGAGCCCGACGTCAGCCGCACACTCCGCGTCGCGGCGCAGCTGGGGCTGGCCTCGGCGCTGGACGCCCTGGGCCGGACGGTCGAGGCGGACATCGCCCGCCGCGCCGCGGACGCCGCGGCCGACAGCCCCGACTGACCGGCGGCCGACGCGGCCCGGCGGGGTTGGGCCGCGGGGCAGGGTTCTCATCTTGGTCTCATCTGCGCCGTGGATACTGGTGTCATGCCCCGTACAGCCATCCGCACCGTCCTGGTGGCGCTGGCCGTGCTGCTCGGGCTGGGCGCCGGAGGGGCCGCACTGGCCGCTACCCTGCGCGAGCCCGGGCCCACCGACCTGGGCCCGTCCATCACCGTCACGCAGTCCGGGCCGCCGTCCCCTGCCGGCGGCCCGGGTCCGGCCGGCAGCGAGCAGCCGTCCCCCACGCCCACGACCACCGCTACCTCGTCCCCGGCCACTCCGACCCGCCCGCCGAAAAGCAACGGACCGGTTCCCGTCCAGCCGGCGCCGCCGCAGGACTACGACGACGATGACACGGACGACTGGGACGACGATGGCGGGGACGATGACTGAGTCCGTCCCCCTGTCCCCACACCCCCACGCCTTTCGGCACCGCGGCGGCGCTCCGCGTGGTGCGGGCATCCCGCGCGGCGGCGTCGCTCCGGGGGGCGGCGGCAGCCCGCGCGGCGGCGGCGCTCCGGCTGGTGGCCGCATCCTTTCCGGCGGCCGTGCGTAGGCCGTCGGGCGGGCCGTCTGTCCGCGTCCGGGTACTGGCCGCTGTGCTCGCCCTTTCGGCCCTGGGCCTGCTGGTTGCCGGATCGGTGGCGTTCGCGCTGCAGCGCTCCCATATCATCCAGCGGGTGGACGACTCGCTCCAGCGCAGCGTCAGCGAGTTCAAGACCCTGGCGGAGACAGGCATCGACCCGGACACGGGCGAACCCTTCACGCAGGCCAGCCGGTTGGTCTTCCTGGCGATGGAGCGGACGCTTCCCTCCGCCAACGAAGGCATGCTTGGCCTCGTCGACGGGAAGGTGACATACACGGCGAGCCCGTCCGTGCGGCTCCGGCTCGAGCGGGATGCCGAACTCGTAGCCCTGCTGGGCCCGGACGCAACTGCGTCCGACCGGGTGGTGCTCAGCACCATGGAGACGCCGACCACGACGTACCGGGTGGTCACGGTGCCGGTGCAGCTCTCGTCCGACCCGGCCCACAGCACGTTCGTGCTGGCCTACGATTACGACGCCGAGCTGCAGCAACTGGACGACATCTTCCTGACCTACGCACTGATCGGGTTCGGTTCGCTGGTACTGATCGGCGTCGTCGGCTGGCAGGTGGCCGGCCGGCTGCTGGCACCCATCCGGCTGGTGCGCGAAACGGCACAACGGATCACCGACGCGGACCTGACCCAGCGCATCCCGGTGGGCGGCAACGACGATATCTCCGAACTCTCCCGCACCTTTAACGACATGCTGGACCGCCTGGAGGCGTCCATGACGGCGCAGCGGCAGCTGCTGGACGACGTCGGGCACGAGCTGCGCACCCCCATCACCATCCTGCAGGGCCACCTGGAACTGCAGGACCCGCACGACCCGGCGGACGTCGAGTCGGTGCGCGGCATCGCCTTGGACGAGCTGGACCGGATGCGGCTGCTCGTCGACGACCTGGTCCTGCTGGCCAAGGCGGAACGTCCCGGCTTCGTGAACCCGTCCGACGTCGAGGTGGGGCAGTTGACCGACGACGTGCTGGACAAGGCCCGGCCGCTGGGCGCCAAGCGCTGGACCGTCGATGCACGGGCCGAAACCCGCTGGCATCTGGACGGGCGGCGGATTACCCAGGCCTGGCTGCAGTTGGTGGCCAACGCCGTGAAATTCTCCGAGCCCGGGTCCACGGTGGCGATCGGTTCGGCCGTGCGCGGCAATGAGCTGCGGCTGTGGGTCAGGGACGAGGGAACGGGCATCCTCCCGGAGGACCAGGGCAGGATTTTCGACCGTTTCGCACGCGGCAGCAACGGGACGCGGGCGGAAGGCTCGGGACTGGGGTTGACCATCGTCAGCGCCATCGCCGCGGCGCACGGCGGCAGCGTCGAACTGGCCTCGGCCCCGGGCGCCGGATCCACTTTCACCGTCGTGCTCAGCGGCCCGGAGGCGGGCGCAGACAAGGAGGAGAGCGCGTGAGCCAAATTCTGATCATTGAGGACGAGGACAGGATCAGTTCCTTCATCGCCAAGGGCCTGAAGGCCGCCGGCTACGTGCCCACGGTCGCCGGCACCGGGCGGGAGGGCTACCATCTGGCCATGACCGGGGACTTCGAGCTGGCCATCCTCGACCTGGGACTGCCGGACCAGGACGGCTTCACCGTGCTGCGCCGCCTGCGCGAGGGCCGCAACGACATCCCGGTGATCATCCTCACCGCCCGCAGCTCGGTGGACGACACCGTTGCCGGGCTGGAGAACGGCGCGGACGACTACATGTCCAAGCCGTTCCGGTTCGAGGAGCTGCTGGCCCGGGTGCGGTTGCGCCTGCGCTCCGAGGCGCAGCCGGCCGACCTGGCCGTCCTCGGCAGCGGCACGCTGAGCCTGGACCTGCGGACCCGGCGGGCCAGCGTCGGCGGCCGGGAGGTGGATCTCTCCGCCCGGGAGTTCGCCCTCGCCGAGGCCTTCCTGCGGAATCCGGGCCAGGTGCTCAGCCGCGAGCAGTTGCTCTCGCGGGTCTGGGGATACGACTTCGACCCCGGCTCCAACGTGGTGGACGTGTACGTCCGCTACCTGCGCAATAAGCTCGGGGCGGAGAAGTTCGCCACCGTGCGCGGCATGGGCTACCGCCTCGTCGCCGACGCCTGAGGGAAGGGCCCGATTAGGCCGCGCCGGCGGCCAGGTCCTCGGCGATGGCAAGCCGTTGCCGGGCGTCCTGCTGCCACCCGTCACCCTCCCCGGGGGTCTTCGCCCCGGCCACCAGCGACAGCGCCACGCCGGCGGCCCGGCCGCGCAGGGCCGCCGGGTCCACCACGGTGTCGAACGCGGCAGCGAAACGTTCCAGCGCGGCCGGGACATGCACGTACCCCGGGTGCACGGCGGGCAGCACGGCCAGGTGCCCGAGGAAACAGGCCAGGTCGTCCACCAGATGGCCCGGACCCAGCGAGTCCACGTCCATGAGTCCGGTAATCTTCCCGCCGTCCACCAGCAGGTTCGCCTCGTAAAAGTCGCCGTGCGTCGGGACCAGCGGGCCGGCGTCGGTGGCCGCCAGCAGCTGTTCCACCCGATCGGCCAGGTTAAACACCCGCTCCTGCTCGTCGGGGAGCACGGCCGCCGCTGCCTTGGCGTAGTCGGCTGCGCGGTCGGCCCAGGCCGGGCGACGCGAGAGCTCCAGCACACCGGCCGGGAGCTCATCCAGCAGCGCCAGGAGGGTTTCGGGCGCCAGGCTGGCGGCGCCGTCGTCCATCAAAGCCTGGGCCAGCGGCACCCCCTTCGCCTCCGTGAGCACCACCACGCCGTCGGCCGGTCCGGCGGAGGCAACCGGGGCCGGCAGCCCGGCGTCGGTCAGCAGCCGGTGCCGGAGCATCAGCTGCGCCGCCCGGTCCGGACGGACCACCTTCAAAAAGACCCGGTGTCCGTCCTGGACGGCTTCCAGCACGGCCCGCCGCAGCGGCCGGTAGCTGACCATTTTCAGGTCGGCTTCTCCCCCGCCGAAAACGCTGCGGCCCACCGCAGCCGGGTCGCACGCCGCGGGCAGTCCGACCAGCACCGGGTCGGACGGATACAGCCAGGCGGTCAGCGGGACGGGCCCGCCGTCCAGGCGTACCAGCGGAAGCCCGCAGTCGGGCACCGGCGCCGTGGTGACGCAGACGTACTCGGTCCGCTCGCCGCCGTCGTGCCCGCGGAGCCGCACGGTGTAGATCCCGGTCGCGCCGGCCCCGGGCCGGTGCTGCAGCTTCGCCAACTGCCAGGACCGGACCGTCCCGCCGACGGTGCCGACGGCGAGTTCCAGCGCTTCGCGCATGCCGGGACTTTCCAACACGTCGATGCCGGCGGTCTCGGTGGCCATCAGGTCAACGTTCGCTGCGTCCATGTCTCCATTGCACACCATTGCGGCCCGGAACGCTCGGAACCGGGGACCGGACAAGGCTGCGGCCCGTCCGGGTGTGGACGGGCCGCAGCCAACCTGCCGGGCGCCTCGGGTCAGGCCCGCCGGCGCTGCAGGACGTCGTCCAGATTGAGCCGGTTCGCGGCCGACTGCTGGGCGGATGCCTCGGCGGCCGAGGCGCCGTCCGCCGGCTGCTGTGTGGCGGCAGTCTTCTCTGATGTCCGGGCGGCGGCCTCGTCGGTCCGCTGCGCGGCGGTCTGCTTGATCGATGTCTTGGTCTGCGGCTTCTTGACCTCGGGGACCGGCAGCGGCGCGGGAGCCGGGCGGGTGGCCTTGGCCGCCGCGACGTACGTCGGTTTGGGCACGTCGACCGGCTGCCAGGGAGTGCCGGACGGCTGACCCGGCGCGGCGGTGTCGCCGGCGTCGGCGGCGACCTTCAAGGCTTCCTCGCGGAGCTCGGCGGCCGTCAGCGGCGCCGGACCGGGCTGGGCGGCCTGCTGCGCGGCCCAAGTGTCCCCCGCGGCCCCGTCAAACAGTTCGGTGGGCTTCCGGGGATTCTTCGCGGCTCCCGCCGGCTGCGATGCCGATGCCGCGCGGGAGGCCTGCCGGGCGCGTGCGGCGGCGCGCTTGCTGCGGTCGCGGACCGCCAAGGAGCGCAGGATAACGACGACGGCGCCCACCGTCAGCAGCGCGAAGCCCGGCACGCGGCCCGAAACTGCGCCGGCCAGCGCCAGGGCGCCGCCGACGACGAACACCAACAGGGCGGAGGCCCCGGCAAGTGCCAGCGCGGTGCGGCCGTAGCGGATGCGGAACTCGGGCTGCCGGGCGGGCGGGGGCACGGGCGACGATGTCGAGGGTGCCGGCTGGGCGTTGTATTCCATGATGATCCCCTGGTTGCCGCCCGAGGCGGTTGCGGGTACTGAAACTAGTGGTGCTGCATGTCCCGGCGCCGGTTCAGCCAGCGCGGGACGGAATGCTCCGCGGAGCACGTACGGTCCTACCCAGACAAACCACAGCCCGACGATGACCGCCAAGATCACAGAGCTCTGAATGTCCACTCTCAAAACCGTAGAAGCTCAAGCATGCCGTACGCGGCATTCATCACGGTGTGTCGGATAACGATTCCGTGCGGCGCTGCCTTATGGTGTCGGGCCGACGTCGCCGTGCTCCAGCCAGCGGTCCAGCAGGCCGCCGGGAACCTCCTCGGCAGTGAGCGCGAAGCTGCGGTGGTCTGCCCAGGCCCCGTTGATGTGCAGGTACCGCGGACGCAGTCCTTCGTCTCGAAAGCCGAGCTTCTCCACGACGCGCAGGCTGGCGCGGTTCTCCGGCCTGATGTTGATCTCCATCCGGTGGAGCCCGAGCGTTTGGAAGCAATGGTCGGTCGCCATGGCCACCGCCGTGGGCGCTATCCCGCGGCCGGCACGCGCCTCATCCACCCAGTACCCCAAAGTGGCCGACATTGCAGAGCCCCAGACGATGCTGGAGACAGTCAGCTGCCCGACCAGCGCCGGCCGGGGCCTCCCCTCCTGCAGTTCGGTGATGATCCAGGGCAGGGCCGTGGCCAGCCGTGCCTGGTGCTTGAGCGAGCGGACCATCTCCGAGAACGAGGGCAGATACCCGTCCGGAGCCGGGTTCGTGGCCTCCCACGGTTCCAGCCAGCGGGCGTTGCGGCGCCGCACGGCCGTCCACTCGCTCCGGTCCCGGTACCGGATCGGGCGCAGCGACAAGTCCCCGCATGCCAGCGTCGCTGGCCAGATTGCCGGTCCGTACCCCATGTGAAGTTCTTAGCGGTCGCGACGGGGCTCAGTCGCCCGAGCCGTCGATAAAACTCTTCAGCCAGGTCCGCAGTTCCGTCCCGATGTCTTCACGTTCGGAGGCGATGGTCACGACGGCCTTGAGATAGCTGAGCTTGTCGCCGGTGTCGTACCGGCGCCCGGAAAAGACCACGCCGTAGACGCCGCCGCCTTCGCCTTCGCGGCCGGCCAGGGCTTCGAGCGCGTCGGTCAACTGGATTTCGCCGCCGCGGCCGGGCTTGGTGTCCTCCAGCACGTCGAAGACGGACGGGTGCAGGACGTAGCGGCCGATGACCGCCAGATTGGACGGGGCCTCGTCCGGCGAAGGCTTCTCCACCAGTTCGTTGATCCGCACGTAGCCGCCGTCGCCCATCGGGGTAACGTCCGCGCAGCCGTAGGCGCTGATCTGGGCGGGGTCCACCTCCATCAGGGCGACCACGGAGCCGCCGGTCTGCTGCTGGACCGTGATCATCTGGGTCAGCAGGTCGTCGTGTTCGTCGATCAGGTCGTCGCCGAGCAGCACGGCGAACGGTTCGTCGCCCACGTGCTGGCGGGCCCGCAGGACGGCGTGGCCGAGGCCCAGCGGATCCCCCTGGCGCAGGTAGTGGATGTCCGCCAGTTCCGAGGCGGCCTGTACGGCGGCGAGCTTCTCCAGATCGCCCTTCTCCTCCAGGATCTGCTCGAGGTTGGGCACGCGGTCGAAGTGGTCTTCCAGCGGGCGCTTGTTGCGGCCGGTGATGACCAGGACGTCGCTCAAGTCTGCACGCACGGCTTCCTCGACCACGTACTGGATGGCCGGCTTGTCCACCACGGGGAGCATTTCCTTGGGCATGGCCTTGGTGGCGGGCAGGAAACGGGTTCCCAAACCAGCGGCCGGGATGACAGCTTTGCGTACCGTGCGATGAGACGTCATGGGTTCAGACTACCGAACGAAGGTGCGAAGCAAGCCGATCCGGGGGGAAGCAACTACGATGTCGGCCATGGAGATGCAAACCGGCATGGACAAGGAAACCGCCCGCGCATTCTTCCGGGCACGCCGCCGGGCCCGCCCCGAGGAAGAGCAGATCAAGGCCGGGACCGCCCTGGCGCACCAGGTGCTGGACGGTCTTCGGCGGCTGAACGTCCCGGCCGGAACCATCGTGCCGGCCTACCTGTCCGTCGGTTCCGAACCGTCCACGCGCATGCTGCTGCCGGCCCTTGAGGAGGCCGGCTACCAGGTGGTGGTCCCGATCTGCGAACCGGACTACCGGCTCAGGTGGGCACGCTGGTTCAGCGGGGTGGAGCTGGTCCGCAGTCCCCGGGCTTGGATCGACGAGCCGGTCGGAGAACGTTTCGGAGCGGAAATCATGGCCGGCCTGCCGCTGGTGCTCGTGCCCGGGCTGGCCGTCGACTCCGAGGGCAACCGGATGGGCCAGGGCGGCGGTTATTACGACCGGTTCCTGGCGTCGCTTGGCGACGGCGAAGACCGCCCGAGGTTTGTCGGGGTTTTCTACGCCGACGAGGTGGTGGCGGCGGGAGCCTTCGAGTCCACGGTGCTCGACGCGCCGCTGGACGCCGCCGTGTCGCCCGACGGTTGGACGTGGTTCCCCCGGCGGACGGTGTAGAATTGGCACTCTGAGCGGGTGAGTGCCAACGCCTGGCCGGGCGCTTCCTGCTCCTGCCAAGTTTTTTCTCAGGAGGAATTACTGTGCCCACGTACGCCTACGCCTGCAAAGACTGCGCCCATGCCTTCGACATCCAGCAGTCCTTCAGCGATGAATCGCTGACCGTCTGCCCCGAGTGCGGCGGCAACCTGCGCAAGAAGTTCAACAGCGTCGGGGTCGTCTTCAAGGGCTCGGGCTTCTACCGCACCGATTCGCGCGACTCTTCCTCGGCAGGCTCCGTTCCCGCTGCCGCCTCGGGGTCCGCCGGCACCGGGTCAACCGCCTCTTCCGAGGCGGCGAAGCCCGCCGCGGCCGAAGCCTCCAAGCCTGCCGCCGCCCCGGCTCCGGCGGCAGCAGCCAGCTAGCCGCCTCGGACGCCGGCGGCCGCTCCTACACCGCGAAGCGGCGGCGGCGCTGATCCACAGGCGGGCCTACCCCGCGGACCCGTGCGGCCCGGATGCTTTTAGCGTAGCCGCATGCCCGTTGCTGCCGCGTCCCGCACCGCCCGCCCTGCACTGTCGCCGCGCCGCCTGCTGCGCCGGCATTACCGGCTGCTGGCCGCCCTGCTGCTCTGTGCGGCCGCGGCGCTGGTGGTGCAGCAGCTGACCCCTGCGCCGGGCCCCACCGACTCCGTGGTGGTCGCCGCGTCCGACCTCCCGGCAGGCGCCGATCTGTCCGCCGACGATGTGATGCTGGGCGAGCTGCCGGCCGGTTCCGTACCCGAGGGAACTGCCGACAGTCCGGACGAGGTGGTGGGCCAGCGGCTGGCGACGGCGCTGCGCGCCGGCTCTCCGGTCGTGGACACCTCGATCGTCGGCCCCGGCCTGTTGACCGGGGCGCCGCCGGGGACGGTGGCCGTGCCCGTGCGCCCCGCAGACCCCTCCACCGTCCAGTTGGTGTCGCCGGGCCAGTTGGTGGACATCGTGCTCAGCAGCGGCAACGGGTTCGAAGAGCCTGCCGAAACCACAGTCCTGGCGCGGGCCGTTCCGGTGCTGTGGAAGGCCGACGACGGCGCTGCCGCGGCCGGCCTGCTCGGCGCGGGCGAGCCCGACGGGCTCGTGGTGGTTGCGGCGGCACCGTCCGACGCAACCGCGTTGTCCGGCGCCTCCAGCCGGGGCAACGTCTTCCTCGTGTTGGTCGGCTGATGACTGCCCCGGACCGGCCGGCCCGCGGACCGGCTCCCGGCCTAGCCCCAGTGCGGCGGCCGCTGCTCCCGCAGCCAGGCGTCCCGGTCCTCGTCCCGGTCGCCCCACGCTCGGGGGTCGTCCTCCGCTGCCTTGGTCGGCAGCGTCGGCGACTGGTTCCGCCTGGCCCGGCGCGGCCGCAACCGGTCGTCGCCGGCCTCGCCGGCCTCGTCCGCCGAGCCTGCTGAGTGCGCGGAGTGCGGGGACTCCTCCGCCCGCGGGGTCTGCTCCGCCGCCGGCTTCGGTCCCCGTGCGCTGGCGGGACGGTCGTCCTTGTCTGCCGGTTCTTCCGGCTTCTGCAGTCCCAAGTAGCCTCCGATCAGGTCTGCGCATTTCTCCGGATCCGTGAACACCTCGATGGTCCACAGCGTCAGCGGCCGCCAGCCCAGCCGCTCTAGCTGTTGCGGGCGCAGCCGGCTGCGCTCCCGCACTGTCAGCTCCTGGTACTGCGGGCTGCCGTCAGACTCCAGGGCCACGGGCAGCGTCGGTTCAACATCCGGCGAATACTGCACCGTTCCGGTGCTGGCGGCGATGTCGATGACCCCGTAATAGTGGTCCCAAACGCGTGCGCCGCGGGTGCGGATGCGCTCCACGAGGTCCGCGACCAGCGGGTCGTCGATCCCGGGAGACAGTTCGGGCGCCGCGAACCGGCCGTCGCCGAGATGGCGGTCCAGCAGGTCATGGAAGTCGGCGGCCCCATGCCGCAGCCGCTCGGGGTCCAGATCCTCCGGGCGGAAGCAGCTGAGGACGTGCAGCGACTGCCGGGAACGGGTGACCGCGGTCGCGAAGAGCGACCGCCCGTGCGGCGCCGACAGGGGTCCGAAGTCGTGGACCGCCCGCCCGTGCGGCGTCCGGCCAAAGCCGAGCGAGAAGATCACATCGTCGCGGACCAATCCGGACGCGCGTTCGACGGGAACCACGCGGAAGGGCTCCTGCCGGCGGTTGAAGAAGTCCGCCGCCGCCGGATAGTTGGGCATCTGCAGCCGGATGGCCTCCGCCACGCGGGCGGCGTGCCTGGCGCTGGCCGTCACCACCGCCAGCGACCGCGACGGCCGAAGGCTGATGTGCTCGAAGACAAGGTCCACCACCCGGTTGAGTTCGGCCGGGACGCTCTCCACGCCTTCGTGTCCGGCGCCGGGCATCCCGGTACCGTCGGGCAGATATTCCACTTCCAGGCCGCCACCGCGGATGGAGCTGGCGCCGGGCAGGCGGGACAGCGATCCGCCGTAGAACTTCTCACTCAGCGAGCGGGTCAGGTCGAGGTCGACGGCACGGTAGGCGGTGGTCAGCGCCACCACCGGCAGCACCTCGGAGAGCGCGTGGAAGCAGCTGGCCAACGGTTGCGGTGCTTCGCCGGTGACGGGGTCATTCCGCCGGTCCACGTTGACTTCGAAGGGCTCGGCGCGGCCCAACTCGCCGTCGCCGAACGCCACCACCTGGTGCGCCCGGGAGACCGCGGTCAGCGCCGACGGCAGGCTGGTGGCCTCGGCGTCGAGGATGATGACGGCATCGAAGTGCTTGCCTTCCGGGAGCAGGAGCGGCAGCACCAGCGGGGAGGCAGTCCAGATCGGCAACAGCGCCGAAACCAGCGACTCCGACTGCTGTCCCAACGCGGCCAGGGTGGGTTCGCCGGCCTTGAGCAGGTCGCGCAACCGCTGCGCGGCCTTGGGCTTGCTCTTGAGCGAATGCCGCCAGTTCTGTGCCAGTTCCCAGCGCAGCCGGGCGGGCCCGGACGCGATGTGCGCGTTGTCCGCGAGCCGGTAGACCGCCTCGAGCTTGCGGAGATTGTCGCCGTCCGACATGGCCAGGTAGTCGTCGCCGCTGATCATCGCTTCGAGTGCCGACTGCCACCACGCCAGGTCCAGTTCAGCACTGACCTCGCCCGCACCGACTTCGCGTGTGGCCAGATCGTCCAGCAGTTCGGTCAGCCCGTGTTCGCGCATCTGCTCCAGCAGCAGCGTACGTTCGGGCAGGTTTACCAGCGTTTCGCGGTCCGCTGCCAGGGCGTCCAGCTGTTCCTGGAGTTCGCCGTCGGGCAGGGCCGCGAGGGCCCGGTCTTCGGGCACCGGTGCCAGCAGGGCGGCCAGTTTCTCGAGGCGCTGCGCCACCTCCCGGTAAAAGCCGTTCAGGTCCGCCAACCCGGAGGGCACCGCCGGATGCCGCTGCGACGTTGCGTAGTCGGCCCACTTTGTCCGCTGCTGCTGCACCTCGAAGAGGGACTCATGCAGGTCGGAGATGTGCACGCCCGGGCGGATGTATTCCTTGGCCACCTTGCGCAGCCGGGAACGCGTCATCGAACTCATTTCGATTCCGCGGTCGCGCCGCCAGGAACTCGGCGCGGTCGCGGAAATCAGATCCGTGACCGGCCGGTCGAAGATGTCCGGGGTGAACTTGTCGAGGCTGCCGCGGACCTCCACCAGCAGCTGGAGCTGCTCCCCCCACTCGCGGAACGTCCCGGCGAGGGCGATCTGCGAGTGTTCAGCGACCTTGTTCATCCGTTCGCGCAGCCGCGGGACGTCCTTCGCCAGGTCGGCGGCCAGCTGGTGGGCGTCTTCGGTCTCCTTGCGGTTGAGCAGCTTGGCACCGAACCACGGGCTGGTGGTCGCGGACTTGCTGAAGCTGCCCAACTCGGCCGCCCGGACCAGCCGTGCCGCCAGCTCCGCCCGGTCGGTGATGTTGTCCAGCACCGACCGCTTCAGCCGCACGGTGGTCGCCGGAGCCGGATCGAGCGAGGTCAGCTTGGCCAGCGACTGCATCGCCTGGTAGGGGGAACAGCGCCAGCGACTGCGCACATTGTGCAGCGACTTCACATGCTCCATCAGCTTGTGCCGGTGATCGGTGAGGGTGGTGTGCAGCTTCTGCAGCTGCGGCTCCTGCGCCTTTTCGTTGCGGCTGATCGCGCGGATCATCGCCCGGCGCAGCTGCTCCGGCGTCAGGTCCGCGCTCAACTGCAGGGCCAGCGACCCCAAATCCACGGTTTCCAACTGCTGTGTGAATTCGACCAGCGTGCCTCGGCGTTCCGCGACCACCAGCACGCTCTTGCCCTCGTAGGCCAGGGCGGCCGCAGCGTTGAGTGCCGTCTGGGTTTGTCCGGTGCCCGGCGGCGCCGAAACCACCAGTGAATGCCCGGCCTGGACCAGGTCCAGCACCCGTTGCTGCGCGGCGTCTGCGTCGAGCAGCAGGAACTCATCCTGCGGATCGCGTTCGTCGATCGGCGGCAGCTCCACCTCCGGCACGGGCACGGCGTTCCGGCCGGCCGGGGGACGGGGACCGGCCTGGGATCCCGCGCCGGCTTCGGCCAGCGCGCGGATCACCGGGTGCCCGGCATCGAGCAGGACCGGGTCGGTAACTGCTTCCAGGTCCGCGAAGGTCGACACCAGCAAATGGTGTTCGATGGTCATGTTCCGCACGCCGGCGGTGAGCAGGCGCAGCCGTTCCAGCACCGGGTGCGGATCCAGGCGGGCGGTGCTGTAGGCCAGCCGGGCGGTCGCCTCGGCGTCGATACCGATCCCCTGCTCCGCGGAGAGGTGGCGGACGAGCGCCGGGTTCAGCCGGGCGCGGTCGGTCAACTGCAGTTCGAAGTCATCCTGGCTGGGGCGGACGGTCAGCGCCACCGGGATCAGCATCACCGGGGCATTCAGGGACTCCGACCGGCCGATGTCGGGAACCCGCCAGGAGGCCGTTCCGGCGGCCAGATACCCGACGTCGATACCGCGGTCCGAACCCAGTTCGTAGATTTTGGCGCGCAGGCTGCGGGCGGTACGCATGGCCGCGGCGTACTGGTTCGGCTCGCGCAGCAGGGTGGAAAGACGGGTGCGGCGGCCGGCCAGCAACTGCGCCAGGCCGGAAGGGTGGGCATGCGTCAGGTCAATGCTGTTCGACGACGTCGGGGCGAACCGCAGCAGCGTGTCCGACCCGGCGAGATCGCCCAGGTTGTCCAGCCACGATGCCACAACGTCTTCAGCAGCCTCAGCTACGCTGGCCAGCGACACGGCTGCCCCCTTTACTTCACTCTCGGCGACTTGCCTCGACCACAACGGCATGTCAAACAAGGTATCGGACTTTAAACGCCAAACGGGCGACCGCAACACTGCTCGGCGAAATTGCCTCGCAGTTCACCCGCAGCCGCGCTGCGGGCGGGCAGCGGTCGCCCGTTGTGGCTACTCCCACTCGATGGTTCCCGGCGGTTTGCTCGTCACGTCGAGCACCACGCGGTTAACGCCGTCCACTTCGTTGGTGATGCGGTTGGAGATCCTGGCCAGCAGGTCGTAGGGAAGCCGCGACCAGTCTGCGGTCATCGCGTCCTCGGAGGAGACCGGACGGAGCACGATCGGGTGTCCGTAGGTGCGGCCGTCGCCCTGAACGCCCACGCTGCGCACGTCGGCCAGCAGGACCACCGGCATCTGCCAGACTTCCTGGTCCAGACCCGCAGCGGTCAGTTCGGCGCGCGCGATCGCGTCCGCCTTGCGCAGCAGGTCCAGCCGCTCCTGGGTGACTTCGCCGATGATCCGGATGCCAAGACCCGGGCCGGGGAAGGGCTGGCGTCCGACGATTTCGGCCGGCAGGCCCAGTTGGGCGCCGACCGCGCGGACCTCGTCCTTGAACAGCGTCCGCAGCGGTTCCACCAGCTCGAACTGCAGGTCCTCGGGCAGCCCGCCCACGTTGTGGTGGCTCTTGATGTTCGCGGCGCCCTCGCCGCCGCCGGACTCGACCACGTCCGGGTAGAGCGTGCCCTGCACCAGGAACTTCACCGACTCCCCCTCGGCGGCCGCCTCGGCCAGCACGGCCTTTTCGGCGGCTTCAAAGGCGCGGATGAACTCGCGGCCGATGATCTTGCGCTTGGTCTCCGGGTCGGTGACACCGGCCAGCGCGGACAGGAAGCGCTGCTGTTCGTTGGCTACGTACAGCTTCACGCCCGTGGCCGCGACAAAGTCACGCTCCACCTGCTCGGCTTCGCCCTCGCGCAACAGTCCGTGGTCCACAAAGACACAGGTCAGCTGGTCGCCGACCGCGCGCTGCACCAGGGCCGCGGCGACGGCGGAGTCCACGCCGCCGGACAGCCCGCAGATCACGCGGGAGTCGCCGATCTGGGCGCGAATGCGCTCCACCTGCTCCTCCACGATGTTGCCGGTGGTCCAGTTGGGCTCGAGCCCGGCACCACGGAACAGGAAGTTCTCCAACACGCGCTGGCCGTGGGCCGAGTGCTTGACCTCGGGGTGCCATTGCACGCCGTACAGCTTCTTCTCGTCGTTCGCGAAGGCGGCCACCGGGGCGCCGGCCGTGCTGGCCAGCACGTCGAAGCCTGCAGGTGCCTCCTGCACCGAGTCGCCGTGGCTCATCCAGGTGTTCTGGACGGAGGGCACCCCGGCCAGGATGGACCGGCCCTCCCCCACCGCGGTGGCGTCCGTGGCACCGTACTCGCGCAGCCCGGTCCTGGCCACCTTGCCGCCCAGGGCGTTCGCCATGGCCTGGAAGCCGTAACAGATGCCGAACACCGGGACGCCGGCTTCGAACAGGTCCGCGCCGATCCTCGGCGCTCCTTCGGCGTAGACGCTGGAGGGCCCGCCGGAGAGGATGATGGCCACCGGGTTCTTGGCCATCAGCTGTTCGGTGGTGTAGGTGTGCGGAACGATCTCGGAATACACGTTGGCCTCGCGCACGCGGCGGGCGATCAGCTGCGCGTACTGGGCCCCGTAGTCGACGACGAGGACGGGCCGGTGATCCGTAGTGGCGGGGGGAGGAGTAGTCACCCTTACAGGATAGTCGCCGGGTCCGGCGCCTCGCACTCCGGCGTCCGCCCCCGCTGCGTGAGGTAGCGCACGCCCGGCTCCGGTCAGTAGCGCTTGGCGGCTTCGGGGTGGGCGGCCAGTTCCTCTTCCACCTCGCGGTGCACCTTGCGTTCCAGGATGATGGACAGGAACGGGATGACGCCGCCCAGGGCGATCAGCACGAACTTGCTGAACGGCCAGCGCATCAGCGACCAGAGCCGGAAGTCGGCAATCAGGTACAGCACGTACAGCCAGCCGTGCGCTATCAGCACCGCGATGGACAGGTTCAGGCCGTCGATCACGGACGGTTCGGCCTGCGCCAGGCCCAGCGCGAAGGTCTCGCCCGTCAGGGTGTTGGTGGCCCCGGCGAACAGGAACAGGTTGAAGCCGTACCGCAGCACCATCTCCACGCAGAGCAGCAGCAGCATGATGCCGGTGATGTAGGAGGTGACCTTGTAGAAGGTCAGGGCGGAGCGGATCTGGGCGTGGGTTCCGCCGAAGCGGCGTTTGGCCGGACGCTGGGTCGCGGCGGAACGGTCGGGGGCGTTTTCGGTCACGTGGACTACCTCGTTGTGTGGGGTGAGCTGGGTGTGGTCTGGTCGGCGGCGGCATCGCCGCCCTGGCGGGTGCCGGCGGGGCCCGCCGCGCTCCCCCGCCCGGATTCGGCTGCATGGCGGGCCGCTTCGGCCGCGTCTTCGGCCGCCTCCAGGTCGCGGCGGTAGTCGTCGGCCACCAGCCGCCACCAGAGGAAGATTGCGAATCCGGCGAACACCACCCATTCCACCGCGTAGAAGACGTTCATCCAGTTGACCGGCGCTTCCTGCGGCTGCGGTCCGACAACCACCGGCTGCATCGAGGTCCCCTCGGTCGCGGTGCCAAGGTCCGTGCCGCCCACGGTGAAGCCGGTCCCGACCACGAAGCCGGAGTAGCCGGGCGCGTTCCAGCGGTTGATCAGCTCGGCCGCCGACAGCGAAGCCACCTGGCCGGCGGGCAGGCTTCCGGGCAGCGGGGCTTCCGTGGGCAGCAGCCGCCCGACGACGGTGGCCTCACCGTCCGGGGCGGGAACGGCATCCGCCGGTTCCTCGACCCAGCCGCGCACCACGGGGATGACCACGTCTTCGCCAAACTGCTCCACGCCGTCCACGGTGAACGGGTCGACCACCCAGAGGCCTTCTTCGCCGTCCTGCAGGCGGTTCCGGACCAGCACCTGCCCGCCCTGGACGAAGCTGCCGTCGAAGGTGACCATCTGGTCCGCGGTGGCGGCGGTCATCGGGATGCCCGGTTCAAAGACGTCGGTGAGCGGCTTGACCGTTTCGGTCTCGCCCGGGGGCGGGGGCGGTTCGCTCTGCGACGTGGAAAACTGCCACTGGCTCAGCAGCACGAACACCGTGGACAGCGCCAGCGCAAGCACCAGGGCCGCTATCCAGCGGGGTTTCAGGGCAGTCTTGAGCACCCATTAAAGGTACTTCGCAACCATGTAGAAAACGAATCCTGCCCGGTGCCCTCAGGCCAGCGGAACGATGTCGTCGACGCCCATCCGGGCGCTGTCGGCCGTGACGTCGTCGGGCTGCTCCTGGCTGAGCCGTTCGGCTTCGACCCGGGCCAGGTAGTGCTTCACCTCGCGTTCCACCTGTCCTTCGCTCCAGTCGAGGAGGGGCGCCATCAGCCGGGCGACGACCGGGGCGGCGGAGACGCCGCGGTCCCAGGCCTCGATGGAGATCCGGGTACGGCGGGTAAGCACGTCGTGGATGTGCCGGGCTCCCTCGTGCGTGGTCGCATAGACCACCTCGGCCGCCAGGTAGTCGTCGGCGCCGGGCAGCGGTTCGGCCAGCTCCGGCCGTTCGGTGATGATGTCCAGCACGTCGCCGGCCATGGCTCCGTACCGGTTGAGCAGGTGTTCCACCCGGGCAACGTGGATGCCCGTGCGGTCCGCCATGCGGCTGCGCCTGTTCCAGGCCGCCTTGAAACCGGAGGCGCCGAGCAGCGGGATGGTGTCGGTGCAGCTTGGCGGGACGCGCTCGTCGAGGGCCCGGGCCGCCTCGTCCACCGCGTCCTTGGCCATCACGCGGTACGTGGTGTACTTGCCGCCGGCCACCACCACGAGCCCGGGGACCGGGTGCGCCACCACGTGTTCGCGCGAGAGCTTGGCGGTGGAATCGTTCTCGCCCGCCAGCAACGGCCGGAGCCCGGCGTAGACACCCTCGACGTCCTCCCGGGTGAGCGGGCGCTGGAGGACCCGGTTGACGTGTTCCAGCAGGTAGTCGATGTCCTTGGACGAGGCCGCCGGGTGGGCCTTGTCCAGATTCCAGTCGGTATCGGTGGTGCCGATGATCCAGTGCCGCTCCCATGGAATCACGAACAGCACCGACTTCTCGGTGCGCAGGATCAGGCCCACCGTGGACTGGAACCGGTCCCGCGGCACCACCAGGTGGATTCCCTTGGAAGAACGGACGCTCAGCTGGCCGCGTTCGGTCACCATGGCCTGGGTCTCGTCCGTCCACACGCCGGTGGCGTTGACCACCTGCTTGGCCCGGATGTTGAACTCGCTGCCGTCCTCCTGGTTCCGCACCCGGGCGCCGACCACGCGTTCGCCCTCGCGCAGGAAGTCGACCACCGCCAGCCGGTTGGCCGCGTGCGCCCCGAACGCCGCCGCGGTGCGGACAAGGTTGACCACCAGCCGGGCGTCGTCCACCTGCGCGTCGTAGTAGCGGATGGACCCCACCATGGCGTCCTTTTTCAGGCTGGGTGCCGCCCGGAGGGTCCCCCGCCGGGAGAGGTGTTTGTGGAAGGGGACGCCGCGGCCGCGCCCGGAGGCGATGGCCAGGGCATCGTACAAGGCCACGCCGGCGCCGACGTAGGGCCGCTCCACGTACCGCCTGGTCAGCGGGTACAGGAACGGCACCGGGCGCACCAGGTGCGGCGCGATCCGCTCCAACAGCAGTCCCCGTTCCTGCAGCGCCTCGCGGACCAGAGCGAAATCCAGCATCTCCAGGTACCGCAGCCCGCCGTGGATCAGCTTGGAAGACCGCGACGACGTGCCCGAGGCCCAGTCCCGGGCCTCCACGATGCCCACGTCCAGCCCGCGCGTGACCGCGTCCAGGGCGGCCCCGGCGCCCACCACCCCGCCGCCGACGATCAGCACGTCCAGCTCGGCCCCGCGCTCCTGTGTGGCGCGCAGCGCGGCCAGCGCCTGCTCGCGGCTCTCGGGACTCAGGGCTCCGGTGGTCATCGCCTATCAGCCTCCCAGCATGGTCGGATCAGTCGCGGGCCTGGATCGGCGCCAGCACCACTTCGCAGCGCTGGAACTCTTTCAGGTCCGAGTACCCGGTGGTCGCCATCGACCGGCGCAGCGCACCGACCAGGTTGGAGGTTCCGTCGGTGTGGTTGGACGGGCCGTGCAGCACCCGCTCCAGCGGTCCGACGGTTCCCACGTTCACGCGGTCGCCCCGGGGCAGTTCGTCGTGGTGGGCCTCCTGGCCCCAGTGCCAGCCGCGGCCCGGCGCTTCCTCCGCCCGGGCCAGGGCGGAACCGAGCATCACGGCGTCCGCCCCCATGGCGATGGCCTTGACGATGTCGCCGCTGAAGCCCACGCCGCCGTCGGCGATCACGTGCACGTAGCGGCCGCCCGATTCGTCCATGTAGTCCCGGCGCGCGGCCGCCACATCGGAGATCGCCGAGGCCATCGGGGCGTGGATGCCCAGCGCCCGGCGCGTGGTCGTCGTCGCTCCCCCGCCGAAGCCCACCAGCACGCCGGCCGCGCCGGTGCGCATCAGGTGCAGCGCCGGGGTGTAGCCGGCGGCGCCGCCGACGATCACCGGCGTGTCCAGCTCGTAGATGAACTGCTTTAGGTTCAGCGGTTCCTGCGTCTTGGAGACGTGTTCGGCGGAGACGGTGGTGCCGCGGATCACGAAGATGTCCACGCCGGCGGCGACCACGGTCTTGTAGAACTCCTGGGTGCGCTGCGGCGTCAGCGAGCCGGCCACGGTCACCCCGGCTTCCCGGATTTCGGCCAGCCGGGAGGTGATCAGTTCCGGCTGCACGGGGGCGGAGTAGAGCTCCTGCATCCGCTTGGTCGCGGCCGGGCTGAAGTTCTCCGTGCCCAGCGCGGCGATCTCGTCCAGCACCGGCAGCGGATCCTCGTACCGGGTCCACAGGCCCTCGAGATTGAGGACGCCCAGGCCGCCGAGCTTGCCCAGCGCGATGGCGGTGGCCGGCGACATGACCGAGTCCATCGGCGCGGCGATGACCGGCGCGTCGAACGTGTAGGCGTCGATCTGCCAGCTGACCGAGACATCCTTGGGATCGCGCGTCCGGCGCGAGGGGACGATCGCCACGTCATCGAGGGAGTAGGCTCGGCGCCCACGCTTGCCACGGCCAATTTCAATCTCGTAAGTCACGGCTCTAGGTTATCCCACCACTGGAACGCTTCACCTTGGAACGGGCAGGGAGAGGACTTTCGCCGGCGCCTGGCGGACAGGGCGGACCCCTCGTGACGGCTGCACGGCTCTCCTCTTCGGACTGCTGGCGTCGTCCCGGCGCAGGCGGTACGCTCGACCTGCCGCACGGCCGGCAAGCGCACCGCAGGCCCTCTCTCTTGACGGTTGCCGCGGGCCGGCCGCAGGCAGCCGGAGCGGGAAGTGGTCAGTCATGGGAGGAAGATTCCGGCGGTCCGTCGGGCGCATGCGACCGTTCGCGAGCGGCTTGGCGGCCACCCTGTGTTTTGGCATCGCCGGGCTGGTCTGGTCCATGCCCTCCCTTCATGCGCGCCGGTTGCGGCGAGCCGCATCGTGTACCGTTTGCGCTTCCCACCAGCGGGTGCGCGGCACCGCCCTCTTTGTGGTGGCGGCCCTCCTGGTCGCCGGAGCCGGAGCCCGCGTCCAGGAGGCGCTCTCCCCGCAGATCGTTTGCCACAGCCATATCACTGCCGACGGGCAGATCAAGCCTGAGCCGCGCCTGCAGATTTCACCGCCGGCCCCGTGGCGCATCACCCGCAATTTTCTGGTCGCCCCCATCAGCGGCGTCGGGGTCCTGACCGGGCGCAGCCTTGATATGGAAGCGTGCTCGGGACCGTCGCTGTTGGTCATGTTCTGGCCCCCGCCGCGCACCAGCGGCGGCGGAACAATGCTCGGAGACGTGTTCGTTGCGTGGATGCCGCCGGTGGACCCGGCCGGTGCACTGAGCGTCAACGGATATGGCATTGCCGATGAAGGCCAGTATGTCCGCTACGGCCCGAACATCTCCCAGACCCGGACCGGGGACGAGGCCCTCGCCCTCCACGAGTCGCGGCATGTTGACCAGTGGGCCGTAGCTAATCTGCTCGCCGGCCCGTTCGCATTTCCGGCGGCGTACATCATCGACGGGGCACTGTTCCCCTCCTCGCGCAACCACTTCGAGCGGGCCGCCGGATTGGCCGATGGGGCGTATCCGGCCGCGCCGGACAACTGGCCGGCGCCGCGCTGGCCTGACACCGCGGCCCTCGTGCTCATCGCGCTCCTGATCTTCCGACGCCGGCTCCGTTGGCTCACCCGCGTCGCGGTCGGTGGCCGCGCGCACGCCCGGGCCCACGCGCCGAGGCGCTGTCCCGTCCATACGCGGGGCTGGTCGCGGGGCGCCGGCGAAGGTCCTGCCGCTGGTTAACGCGAGTGGCGCCGCTCCCCTGGTGCGGGGAACGGCGCCGTCGACGACTGCGGGACTACCGCTTGTAGTTCGGTGCCTCCACGGTCATCATGATGTCGTGCGGGTGGGACTCCTTCAGCCCCGCCGCGGTGATCCGCACGAACTTGCCCTTGGCCTTCAGCTCGGCGATGTTGCGGGCACCGGTGTAGAACATGGTCTGGCGCAGGCCGCCGACCAGCTGGTGCGCGACGGCCGAGAGCGGGCCGCGGTAGGGCACCTGGCCTTCGATGCCCTCGGGGATCAGCTTCTCGTCGTCGGGCACGTCGGCCTGGAAGTAGCGGTCCTTGGAGTAGGAGGTGTTCTTCCCGCGCGTCTGCATGGCCCCCAGCGAGCCCATGCCGCGGTAGGCCTTGAACTGCTTGCCGTTGACGAACACCAGGTCCCCCGGGGATTCCGCGGCGCCGGCCAGCAGCGAGCCGAGCATCACCGTGTCCGCGCCGGCGACCAGGGCCTTGCCGATGTCGCCGGAGTGCTGCAGGCCGCCGTCGGCAATCACCGGGATGCCCGCCGGGATGGCCGCCTTGGCCGACTCGTAGATCGCCGTGATCTGCGGTACGCCAACGCCTGCCACCACCCGGGTGGTGCAGATGGAGCCCGGGCCCACGCCCACCTTGATGGCGTCGGCGCCGGCGTCGACCAGTGCCTGCGCGCCCTCGCGGGTGGCGGCCTGGCCGCCGATCACGTCCACGTGGGCCGCGGCCGGGTCCTTCTTCAGCCGGGCGATCATGTCCAGCACGCCCTGGCTGTGGCCGTTGGCGGTGTCCACCACGAGGACGTCCACGCCGGCCTCGATCATGGTCATCGAGCGCTCGTAGCCGTCGCCGAAGAAGCCCACAGCCGCGCCGACGCGCAGCCGGCCGTCGTCGTCCTTGGTGGCCAGCGGGTACTGCTCCGCCTTGTCGAAGTCCTTGACGGTGATCAGGCCCTGCAGCATGCCGGCGTCGTCCACCAGCGGGAGTTTCTCGATCCGATTCTTGCCCAGCAGTTCGATGACTTCCGGGCGGCTGATCCCCACCTTGCCCGTGATCAGCGGCATGGAGGTCATCACCTCGTGCACCTTGGTGGTGGGATAGTCGGCGCGGGGCACGAAACGGGTGTCGCGGTTGGTGCAGATGCCCACCAGCTTGCCCTCGGAGTCCACCACGGGCAGTCCGGACACGCGGTAGTTGTAGCAAAGTTCGTCCAGTTCGGCCAGCGTGGCGTCCGGGGCGATGGTCACCGGGTTGGTGATCATGCCGGACTCGCTGCGCTTGACCCGGTCCACGTGCTCGGCCTGGTCCTGGATGGACAGGTTGCGGTGGATGACGCCCAGGCCGCCCTGGCGCGCCATGGCGATGGCCATCCGCGATTCCGTCACGGTATCCATGGCGGCGGAGAGGAGCGGGGTCTGGACCGTGATGCGGCGGGTCAGGCGGGAGCTGGTATCGGCCTCGGACGGAATCACATCCGTCGGGCCTGGCAGCAGGAGCACGTCGTCGTAGGTCAGACCCTCGAAAGCGAACGGATTGAATTCTTCGGACACTGCAGGGCCTTTCGAGCGATACCGGTGGCGGCCGCCGGTCACCGACAGCGGGGATCGGGTTCCGGGGTTGGTTACATCCTAAAACGATTCCGCCCTGGCCACTATTTCCCGCGGCAACCGATGTGGCGGAGCTAACGTGCGCGCCCGGCTCCGGGGCTTCCACCACCCCGGACCCCACGACGACGAAGGGGACCCTGCACTGGCAGGATCCCCTCCGGACGGGCGAAGCCCGACCAACAGCCGGCGGCGTGCGCTAGTGCTGGTGGTTGTGCCCGTCCTCTTCGGCCGGCTTCTCGACGACCAGGGTTTCGGTGGTCAGCACCAGTGCCGCGATCGAGGCCGCGTTGCGCAGCGCCGAGCGGGTCACCTTCACCGGGTCGATGATGCCCGCGGCGACGAGGTCCTCGTATTCGCCGGTGGCGGCGTTGAAGCCGTTATTGAGCTCCATGTCGCCCACCTTGGAGACAACGACCATGCCCTCGTGGCCGGCGTTTTCGGCGATCCAGCGCAGCGGCTGGGCCAGCGCGCGGCGGACCAGGCCGACGGCGGTGGCTGCGTCGCCCTCGAGCGCCAGCACGTTCGGGTCGGTGTCCAGAGCCTGGGCGGCGTGCACCAGGGCGGTGCCGCCGCCGGCCACGATGCCTTCTTCCAGGGCAGCGCGGGTGGAGGACACGGCGTCCTCGATCCGGTGCTTCTTCTCCTTCATTTCGACCTCGGTGGCAGCGCCGACCTTGATCACGCCGATGCCGCCGGACAGCTTGGCCAGCCGCTCCTGGAGCTTCTCGCGGTCCCAATCGGAATCGGTGCGCAGCACCTCCGCCTGCAACTGGGACACGCGGTCGGCTACGTCGGCCTCGGAGCCGGCGCCGTCAACAATGGTGGTGTTGTCTTTGGTGACGGTGATGCGGCGTGCCGTGCCCAGCACCTCGAGGCCCACCTGGTCCAGCTTCAGGCCGAGGTCCGCGGACACGACCTGGGCGCCGGTGAGCACCGCGATGTCCTGCAGCATGGCCTTGCGGCGGTCGCCAAAGCCCGGCGCCTTTACGGCGGCAACGTTGAGGGTGCCGCGGATCTTGTTGACCACCAGGGTGGACAGGGCCTCGCCGTCGATGTCTTCGGCGATGATGAACAGCGGCTTGTTGGCCTGCAGCACCTTTTCCAGCAGCGGCAGGAACTCCTGCACCGTGGAGATCTTGCCCTGGGAGATCAGGATCAGCGCGTCCTCGAGGACTGCCTCCTGGCGCTCCTGGTCGGTGACGAAGTACTGCGACAGCAGGCCCTTGTCGAACTGCATGCCCTCGGTGAGCACCAGCTCGGTCTCCATGCTGGAGCCCTCTTCGATGGTGATGACGCCGTCCTTGCCCACCTTGTCGAACGCTTCGGCCAGCAGTTTGCCGACCTCCGGGCTCTGGGCGGAGATGGTGGCGACCTCGGCGACCCTGCCTTCGACCTCGCGGGCATTCTCCAGCAGGCGGGCGGCAACGGCCTCGACCGCTACCTCGATGCCGTGCTTGAGGGCGCCGGGGGCGGCGCCGGCGGCCACGTTGCGGAGGCCTTCCTTCACCAGCGCCTGGGCCAGGACGGTAGCCGTGGTGGTGCCGTCACCGGCAACATCGTTGGTCTTGGTGGCGACTTCCTTGGCCAACTGCGCGCCGAGGTTCTCGTACGGATCGTCGAGTTCCACCTCGCGGGCGATGGTCACGCCGTCGTTGGTGATGGTGGGCGCACCCCACTTCTTGTCCAGGACCACGTTGCGGCCACGCGGACCGAGGGTGACCCGGACGGTATTGGCGAGCTTGTCGACGCCGGCTTCCAGCGCCTTGCGGGCGGCGTCGTTGAACTCCAACTGCTTTGCCATGAATTTGTTCCTTTCACGCAAAATGCCCCGGCTGCGCTGCTAGAGGAGGCAGCCGGGGCATTTCGGTTGTCCGTGATTCCGGCTGCGGGCGTCGACTGCGCGCGCCCGAGCCGCCGGACTCAGCTGATGGGCCTTACTTGGTGACGATGGCCAGCACGTCGCGGGCGGAGAGCACCAGGTACTCTTCCCCGCCGACCTTGACCTCGGTTCCGCCGTACTTCGAGTAGATGACGACGTCACCCTCGGCTACGTCAACGGGAACCCGGTTGCCATTGTCATCGACGCGGCCGGGGCCGATCGCGACAACTTTGCCTTCCTGCGGCTTTTCCTTGGCGGTGTCCGGAATGACCAGGCCGGAGGCCGTGGTCTGCTCTGCTTCGAGCGGCTGGACAACAATACGATCCTCAAGAGGCTTAATGGAGACCGACACTCGGCTCTCTCCTTTTCATGCGCTACGAATAGGTTGGCCAAGGAGATGTCTGCCGTCGTCGCGGTGCCGGCAGGCGGTTCCTTGTATTAGCACCCACACGGGGTGAGTGCTAACTGCGACTCTATGAGAAGGATTAGCACTCGGTCAAGGCGAGTGCCAGCGGCGGGCCCTCCGGCTTCCGTGGCCGCCGCCTATGTGACGAAGATCGGCTCTGCCGTCCACCGGCCAAGTTGCGTAAGGCTAACCTAACCCGGTAGCTTTCAAGCTGCGCGCAAATAGCAAACGTTTATGTTGCCTAATGCCGGTCCCCGCCCGGGACGGCGTTGACGAACAATGGAGAGTCAGTGAAAAAGCCCCTGAAGTCCGGCCTGGTGGCCATGACCGCAGCCGTTTCCATGCTCGCCCTGAGCGCCTGCGGCCAGCAGACCGACGCCGCGGCAGGCACCGGCGCCGAGACGATCAGCGTTGAGCACGCCTCCGGCACCACCGACGTGCCGGTGAACCCGGAGACGGTCTACACCTTCGATCTCGGGGTGCTGGACAGCCTCACCGCCCTGGGCGTCGAGGTCGACGGCGTCCCGGAGGCGGCCGTGTTCCCCGAATCGCTGGCGCAGTACGCCGGCGACGAATACACCAAGATCGGCTCCATGAAGGAACCCGACTTCGAGGCCATCAGCGAAGGCGCACCCGACCTGATCATCATCTCGGGCCGCACCGCCGAGGCCTACGGGGAGCTGAGCAAAATCGCCCCGACCATCGACCTGAGCGTGGACACCGCCGCTCCGATCGAGAGCTTCAAGGAAGTCTCCGCGACCCTCGGCGAGATCTTCGGCAAGGAAGCCGAAGTCGAAGAAAAGCTGGCGGCCATCGACACCCGGATCGAGGACACCAAGGCCGCAGCTGCCGACGCCGGCACCGGTTTGGTGCTGATGACGAGCGGCGGCGAGATGACGGCCTACGGCTCGGGGTCCCGCTTCGGCATCGTGCACGATGTCCTGGGCGTGCAGACCGCCGCGGATGTGAAGTCCGAGGGCCCGCACGGCGAGGCCATTTCGCACGAATTCGTCGCCGAGGCCAACCCGGACCACCTGTTCGTGATCGACCGCGACTCCGCCGTCGGCGAATCCGGGGAAGCCGCTGCGGCCGTCCTGGACAACGACCTGGTCAACGGCACCAGCGCCGCCAAGAACGACAGCATTACCTATCTGGACTCGGCCTCCTGGTACCTGGTGGGCTACGGCCTGAATAATACGGACGCCATGATCAGCGCCGTCCAGGCAGCCGTCACGAAGTAGCACCCGTACGGCCGCCGGCGTCCCGCCGGCGGCCTGCGCGGTGGCCCGACCCATGGCTTCCTCCACGATTTCCAGTCCGGCCCCGGCCGCAGCAGCCGCGGCGGGACGCTCCCGCGCCCGCGGATCCGGTTCCCAGCTCGCCTGGGCGGCCACCGCCGTCGTCGTCCTGGCCATTGCCAGCATGTTTGTGGGCGTCAGCGATGTGTCGCTGCCTGCCCTGCTGGCCGGCGACCAGAAGGCCTGGGACATTTTCTGGATCAGCCGGCTGCCGCGCACCCTGTCGGTCATCCTGGCCGGCGCGGCGCTGGGGATTGCCGGGCTGATCATGCAGCTGATGGCGCGGAACAAATTCGTGGAGCCGTCCACCGTGGGCACCGTGGAGTCTGCCTCGCTGGGCATCCTGGTGGTCACGGTGGCGATCCCCGGTGCCACCCTGTTGGCCAAGATGTCCGTGGCGACCGTGTTCGCGGCCGCCGGGACCGGCCTGTTCCTGCTGGTGCTGCGCCGGATCCCGCTGCGCAACACGCTCATTGTGCCGCTGGTGGGCATCATGCTGGGCGGCGTCATCGCCGCGGTGACCACGTTCTTTGCCTACCGCTTTGACCTGCTGCAGACGCTGAACAGCTGGATGATCGGCGACTTCTCCGGCGTGCTCCGCGGCCGCTACGAGCTCCTCTGGATTGTCGCGCTGCTCGCGGTGATCGGCTACCTGTGCGCGGACCGCTTCACGATGGCCGGCATGGGGCAGGAATTTTCCACCAATCTGGGCCTGCACTACGGCCGGATCCTGACGCTCGGGCTGGTCATCGTCTCGCTGATCAGCGCCGTGGTGGTGGTCAACATCGGCGCCATTCCGTTCCTGGGGCTGGTGGTGCCCAACCTGGTGTCGCTGGCGTTCGGCGACAGCGCCCGCCGCGCGGTTCCCTGGGTCGCAGTCTTCGGTGCGGGCTTTGTGCTGCTGTGCGACATCATCGGCCGCACCATCCGCTACCCCTACGAAATCCCGGTGGGCGTGATCGTCTCCGCCGTCGGCAGCGCCGTCTTCCTCTACCTGCTGCTGAGGACCCGCAAGAATGGCTGATTCGGTACTTCCCGCCGCGCTGACGCAGCGCAAGCGCCGCACCCTCACCACGGTCCGGCCGCGGACCTGGATCATCCTGTTGGGCCTGCTGACGGCCGCCCTCGTGGCGGTGTTCATGACCATCGACCTGCGCGGCAACCTCGGCTACATCCTGCCCCGGCGTGCCATCAAAGTCGGTTCGATGCTGCTGGTGGCGTACGCCGTGGGCGTGTCCACGGTGTTGTTCCAGACGGTGACCGCCAACCGGATTTTGACTCCGTCGATCATGGGCTTCGATGCCCTCTACATGCTGATCCAGACCGGGCTGACCTTCGCGATCGGCGGGCAGGCGCTGCTGAGCCTGGGCGCGCCGGTGCGCTTCGTGATCGAAGTGATGCTGATGGTGGGCTTCTCCTTCCTGATCTACCGCTGGCTGTTCACCGGCGGCGGCAAGAGCCTGCACCTGATGCTGCTGGTGGGCATCGTGTTCGGGACCATGTTCCGCGGCATCTCCTCGCTGCTGCAGCGGCTGATCGACCCGAGCGAATTCATCATCCTGCAGGACCTGTTCTTCGCCAGCTTCAACAACGTGGACGGCGTGCTGCTGGCCGTGTCCGCGGTAGCCGTGGCCGCGGCCACCGTCCCGGTCTGGCGGATGCGCCGGCAGCTGGACGTGCTGGCGCTGGGCCGGGACACGGCGCTGAACCTGGGCGTGGACCACCGGCGGGCCGTCACCACCGTCCTGATGCTGTGCGCCATCCTGGTGGCCGTATCCACCGCACTGGTGGGACCGATCACGTTCTTTGGCCTGCTGGTGGCCAGCCTGGCCTACCTGCTGTGCTCGCACTTCCGGCACGTGTACGTGCTGCCCATCGCCGTGCTGCTGGGCGCCATCGCCCTGGTCGGCGGCCAGCTGGTCCTCGAGCAGGTGTTCAGTTTCGATACCGCGCTGAGCATCGTCATTGAATTCGCCGGCGGCATCCTGTTCATCGCCCTGCTGCTGAAAGGCTCCATCAAATGATCCACGTCTCCGGAGTCTCCAAGACCTACGGCACGCAGACCGTGGTGGACGACGTCAGCTGCTACATCAAGGACGGCGGCATCACCTCGATCATCGGGCCGAACGGCGCCGGCAAGTCCACGCTGCTGTCCATGGTCTCCCGGCTGCTGCCCATGGACGCCGGGGCGGTGACCATCGACGGGCTCGACGTCGGCAAGACCGCGGGCAAGGAACTGGCCCGCAAGATGGCCATCCTGCGCCAGGACAACCAGCTGACCGTCCGCCTGACCGTTCGGGACCTGGTGGGCTTCGGCCGTTTCCCGCACAACAACGGCCGGCCGGGCCCGGCCGACCTCGTGCAGATCGAGCAGGCGCTGGCGTACCTGGACCTGACGTCGATGGCGGACAAGTTCGTGGACGAACTCTCCGGCGGCCAGCGGCAGCGGGCGTTCATCGCCATGGTGCTGGCCCAGGACACCGATTACCTGCTGCTGGACGAACCGCTGAACAACCTGGACATGAAGCACTCGGTGGAGATGATGCGGCTGCTGCGCCGGCTGACCGATGAGCTGGGCAAGACCGTGGTGCTGGTCATCCACGACATCAACTTCGCGTCCTGCTACTCGGACTCGATCATCGCCATGCGCTCCGGCCGCCTGGTGCACCAGGGCCCGCCGGCACAGATCATGCAGCCGGACGTGCTGCGCGACGTGTACGACATCGACATCCGCATCGAGGAGATCGAGGGCAACAGGATCGGCGTCTACTTCGCCTGACGCCGGACGGCGGAGTTGTTGCCGGCCACGGGGTCCCGGCCTCGACCTGCGAGGCCGGCAGGGCCGGCACGGCGTCAGACCACGGAGAAATCGCCGGGCAGCATGGTCCGCCCGGTCAGGGCCAGCAGCACCTGCGCCCCGTCGCCGCGTTCGGCGGCGATCTCCATGGCCAGCCGCCCGGCTTCCAGCTCCACGCTGCGCGGCAGCTCCGCCACCAGGCCGCAGGCCCGGGACAGGTCGAGCGTGTGCACCGCAAGTTCGAAGATCCGGGTGGGCAGGTAGTCGCTGAAGCGCATCCCGCCGGCGGCCGTCTCGATGACCCGGTCCTCGGTCAGCGGCAGCGTGTTTTCCAGCTGGGCCAGCAGCCGGTCCACCATGTCCACCGGGTGCGGGCCCAACTCCTTGCCGGCTGCCACGGCCCGTTCGGTGACGCCGGGATCATTGGCCAGTCCGGTGGCCAGGTAATAGTCCGCGGCCGATTCAACCTGGACAGTCTTGGCGGGGCGCCCCAGGTAGGTCAGCACCGTGGACAGCGCCCGGCTGGTATGTCCGGCGAGCGTCCGGACGCTCCAATCGTCCAGCCCGGGTGCGTTCCATGCGGTCGGCGGCACGTTTGCCAGCACCTCGCGGAAGTACCGGCCCGCGGACAGGAACGTTGCCGCCGATTCGATCATGCGCCCATGCTACGGCCGGCAGGCGGCCGCGACCAGCGTCCCCTTCGTCCTAACCGGTCCGGCCGGGAATGACCGCAGGAGTCGTTCAGGCGAGGCGCCGCAGCTCCGGCTTCCAGCCCGGGGCAGGTGCAGCGACGCCTGCGGCGACGTCATCCCAGAGGGCCTGCCAGCCCCGGTGCGCCCTGTTGCCGGCTTCGATCAGCTCGCCAAGTTCCGCTTCAATCTCGGCTTGGCAAGCGTCTGTATCAATGTCGTACCCGTCGATGGATGTGGACATCATGCACGCCTCCTCACAGTAAGCTTCCTTACCGACCCTACGGAGTCCCAGCATATCCCGCTATGGGGAGAACTACCCATCGCCGCTTTTAAGCCACGAATCGGCCGGTCCGCTTGCCTGCGTCCGCCGCCTGAATCCGCTGCACTAGGCTTGAAACCATGGCACCCGAGACCCACGCCGAGAGCATTGCACCAATTCTCACTCCGGAAGGCTGGGAGCTGCTGAATTCGCTCGGCCCCTATTCCGAAGCGGAGAGCCTGCACACCGGCACCGAGCTGCGCAAGGCCGGCCACTCCCCCGAACTGGTCTCAGCCGCCATGACACAGTCCCGCCTGCGTGCGAAGGCCAAGGCGAAGTTCGGTCCGTTCGCGGAGAAAATGCTGTTCACCACGGCGGGGCTGGAACAGGCCACACGGCTGAACATCGCGGCCCTGCACGCGCGGCGGTTCCAGGCCGCCGGGGTGGAGCACGTCGCAGACCTGGGCTGTGGAATCGGCGCGGACGCCATGGCGCTGGCCAGCCTGGACCGCAGAGTCACCGCCGTGGAACGGGACGAGACCACCGCCGCGGTGGCCACCATCAACTTGATGCCATGGCCGACCGCGACCGTGGTCAATGCCGATGCGGAGGGACTGGACCTCACCGGGATCGACGGCGTGTGGCTGGACCCGGCGCGGCGGACGACGACGGCCTCGGGCACCACCCGCATCTTCGACCCGGAGGCGTTTTCTCCGCCGCTGTCCTTCGTGGAGGGGCTGGCCGACCGGGGAATGCCGGTGGGGGTCAAGCTGGGCCCGGGGATTCCCCATGAGGCGCTGCCCGACAACTGCGAGGCCCAATGGGTATCCGTCGACGGCGACGTGGTCGAGGCGGCGCTGTGGTTCAACCGGCTGGCGCGGCCGGGCATCCGGCGGGCGGCATTGGTCACCGGAGCCGGCGGCACCGCCGAGCTGACCAGCGCCGTCGGCTACGACCCGGCCAACCAGGACGTGGCGATCGGACCGGCGGCCGGGTACCTGTACGAGCCCGACGGCGCCGTGATCCGCGCCGGGCTGGTGGCCGACCTGGCCCGCGGGCTGGGCGGGCACCTGCTGGATGAGCACATCGCCTACATCTGCGCCCCACACCTGCAGCCATCGCCGTTCGCCCGGGCGTACCGCGTGCTGGAGGTCAAGCCGTACAACGTCAAGAAGCTCAAGGCCTGGGTGAAGGCGAGCCGGATCGGCACGCTGGAGATCAAGAAGCGCGGCACGTCGGTTGCACCGGACGAGCTGCGCAAGACCCTGTTGACCGGTTCCGGCAAGGGGCCGAACAAGGCGACCCTGGTGCTGACGAGGGTCGGCGAGGACCGGATCGCCATCGTCGTCGAGCCCGTTCCCGCCGCCGGCGCCCGCAGCCGCGAGCGCAGCGCCAGGCCCTGACGCACTAGAATCAAGCTGTGTCTGGCCCCGCGGCCCCAGCAGACGCATACCTCCGGCGGCAGCCGGTCCAGCCAAAGACGGAGCAACGTTTGTACATCGATTTCGCACGGTCCGCCCAATCCTCCCTCGGGGTTGAGTGGGAGCTGGCGCTGGTGGATGCCCAGACCGGCGAACTGGTCTCGGTGGCCGAGCAGGTGCTGGACGCCGTCCGCGCCGGGCATCCGGAGCTGCGGGACGATGACGAGCACCCGCACGTGAAGCAAGAGCTGCTGCTGAACACCGTGGAGCTGGTCACCGGCGTCTGCAACACCGTCCGCGAGGCCAAAGCGGACCTGAGCAGCGCCCTGGCGGCCGTCCGCGACGTCACCGACCCGATGGGGGTGGAGCTTTTCTGCGCGGGCAGCCATCCGTTTGCCGCGCCGCGGTTGCAGCCGGTCACCGACAAGGAACGGTACGCCAAGCTGATCGACCGTACCCAGTGGTGGGGGCACCAGATGGTGATTTACGGCGTGCACGTGCACGTGGGCCTGGACCACCGGGACAAGGCCCTGCCGGTGTTGGACGGGCTCGTCAACTATTTCCCGCACTTCCAGGCGATCTCCGCCTCCTCCCCCTTCTGGGCGGGAGAGGACACCGGCTACGCCTCGCAGCGCGCGCTGATGTTCCAGCAGCTGCCCACCGCGGGGCTGCCGTTCCAGTTCCCCAGCTGGGCGGTGTACGAGGATTACGTCGAGGACATGTTCACCACCGGGGTGATCGACACGATCAGCGAGATCCGCTGGGACATCCGGCCGGTTCCCGCGCTGGGCACCATCGAGATGCGGGTGTGCGACGGGCTGTCCACCCTGCAGGACGTCGGGGCCGTGGCCGCGCTGACGCAGTGCCTGGTGGACGAGTTCTCCACCGCGCTGGACAACGGCTGGGCGATCCCCACCATGCCGCCGTGGCACGTGCAGGAGAACAAGTGGCGTGCCGCCCGCTACGGCATGGACGCCATCATCATCCTCAACGCCGCCGGCAAGGAAATGCCGGTCACGGAGCACCTGCGCGAACACGTGCTGAACCGGCTGGAACCGGTCGCCCGAAAGCTTGGCTGCAGCGACGAACTGGCAGACGTGGAGAAGATCCTCGAAGCCGGCGCCGGCTACCAGCGCCAGCGCAGGGTTGCCGCGGAACACGGCGGCGACCTGCGCGCCGTCGTCCTCGACGTGGTCAGTCAGCTTCGCGGGAGCAACTGAGAGCCGGAAACCGGTCCCGTTTGGTCTCGAACAGGCGTAGGCTCTGCCCCAGGGGATACAGAGCCGGATGCGGGAAAGGGCTGGGCATGGCCGGGGACAAGCACGCTGACGACGAGGCGCTGTACCAGGCGGACGCCCCGGATCCGGAGCAGGATTCCGACGCGCCGCCGCACGCCGGCTCGGCCGGCCTGGCTGCCGCCATCGAACCGGACGTCGACCGCGGGCCCGAGGACCGGGCGGAAGACGGGGACAAGGAACCGGCCTCCCCGCGGGACCCGGAAGACGGCGCCTAGGACCGGCCACGCCGGTCTCCGGCAGCACGGTCTCCCGGGCGCGGGCCTCCCGGACGCCTGGGGGCCTTGACCGTTGCTTGCCGGGCGTGTGAAGCTTGCGGGCACTCGACTATCCGCTTCCCCCAGGAGGCACCGATGAGAGCCATGGTGTACCGCGGGCCCTACAAGACCCGGGTAGAAGAAAAAGACATTCCCGCCATTGAACACCCCAACGATGCCATAGTCCGGGTGACGCTGGCCGGTATCTGCGGCTCGGACCTGCACCTTTACCACGGCATGATGCCCGATACCCGGGTCGGGATGACCTTCGGCCACGAGTTCATCGGCGTGGTCCACGAGGTGGGGCCGTCGGTCCGGAACCTCGCACCTGGCGACCGGGTCATGGTGCCGTTCAACGTGTACTGCGGTTCCTGTTACTTCTGCGCGCGGGGCCTGTACTCCAACTGCCACAACGTGAATCCGAATGCCACGGCGGTGGGCGCCATCTACGGCTACTCCCACACCTGCGGAGGCTACGACGGCGGCCAGGCCGAATACGTCCGGGTGCCCTTCGCCGACGTCGGACCCGCCCTGATCCCGGACTGGATGGACGACGAGGACGCCGTGATGCTCACCGACGCCCTGCCCACCGGCTACTTCGGGGCGCAGTTGGGCGACATCGTCGAAGGCGACACCGTGGTGGTGTTCGGGGCCGGACCGGTGGGGTTGTTTGCCGCAAAGTCCGCCTGGCTCATGGGAGCAGGGCGCGTGATCGTCATCGACCACTTGGAGTACCGGCTGGAGATGGCCCGTTCCTTCGCGCATGCGGAGACCTACAACTTCGTCGAGCATGACGACATCGTGGTGCACCTGAAAAAGGTGACGGATGATCTGGGGGCGGACGTGGCGATCGACGCCGTGGGCGCCGAGGCGGACGGCAACCTGACCCAGCACCTCACCTCCGCCAAGTTCAAGCTGCAGGGCGGCTCGCCCGTCGCCCTGAACTGGGCCATCGATTCGGTCCGCAAGGGCGGGACCATTTCCGTGATGGGCGCCTACGGGCCGATGTTCAGCGCGGTGAAGTTCGGGGACGCCCTGAACAAAGGGTTGACGCTGCGGATGAATCAGTGCCCGGTCAAGCGCCAGTGGCCGCGGCTGTTCGAGCACATCCGCAACGGTTACCTGAAACCCAACGACATCGTTACCCACCGCATACCGCTGGAGCATATCTCCGACGGTTATCACATTTTCTCGTCGAAACTCGATGGCTGCATCAAGCCGCTCATCGTGCCCGATGGCGGCTAGGAGACCCCCGATGCCCTACAGAGCCGAAAAACCCGAGCGCAGGCATACCAGCGAAGAACTCCGCGCCCGGATCCCGGGCTGGGGTGCCGACCTGGATCCGAAGGACCGTCCGGCCGTGCCGAAGGAACGCTTCGATCCCGGAGCCACCGGCGCACACTGGGACTTTCCCGACCGCCAGGAGGAGAAATGGCCGCGCGAGCGATCCCTTGAGCACCGCATGCTGACGCCCGTCTTCGGCACGTCGACGCCGCCCAAGGGACTCTCGGGCGCCCTGCGGCGGTACTCCTACCGGAAGTACAGCGAGGCGCGGGCGGCCCACTGGGTGATCCTGCTGGCCGCCGACCGGGTCGACGCCTGGGAAAGCCACCTCCGCTCCTTCGCGACCCTGCGTCCGGACAATCCCGTCACCGAATCCGGTGTGCGCAGCGAGTTCAGCCATCACGGGCTGGCCTCCCGGACCGGGGCGAAGCGTGCCGACCTGAGCCACCAGTGGCTCGACCCGGTCATCGTGGCCGGTCCCTGGCTGGCGGCAGGCGGCCTGGCCGCGCTGGCGGTCAGGGGCCTGGCCCGGCGCCTGCGCGCCTGAACGGGAAGATCCCGCGGCGCGTCTACTTGACGAGCTGGAGCAGCTCCTGGTTGTCGGCGAAGACCTCCGCGGCGTTCTCCTTGGTGACCGGCTCCGCTTCGGTCAGGTAGGCGGCCACGCTGGTTTGCGCGTTGCCGTAAGACTCTTCCTCGTCGGCCTCGGGTGCATCGTCCTGCGCGAACCCTTTGACGACCGTCAGGGCCTCCCCCACCATGGCCGCTGGGTCGGCGTAGGTGGTGGCGTACTGCTTGCCGGCCATGATTGATTCCACGGCTTCCGGGGCGGATCCGCTGCCGACGACGACGGCGGAGTCCTGCCCGCCGTCTTCGGCGGCCCGGATGAGGGCCTGGGCGGTGGCGTCATCGGCGGCCAGGATGCCGTGCACGTCATCGGAGGCATATTCCTCCTGCAACAGGCCGGCCAGCCGTTCTGCCGCCGCATCCGGGTTTTCGCCGGCGGTTGCCTCGAAATCCGTCTGGCCGGACAGCACGGCCACGGTGCCGTCGTCGATCTTGGGCTGCAGCACGCTCATGGCTCCGTCGAACGCCAGACGCGCGCCGCCGTCGTCCGGGTGGCCGCTGAACAGCTCGACGTTGTAGGGTCCTTCGCCCTGCCGTTCGGCCAGCCCGTCGAGCAGTGCCTGGGCCTGGAGCTCACCGGTTTGGAAGGCATCCGCGCCCACCAGGTAGCCGACCGCGCCGGTGCCCGTGACCATGGTGCCGAACGCGATGACCGGGATTTGCGCCTCCTGCGCCGCGGCCAACTGCTCCCCCAGGCCTGCCGGGTCTGCCGGGTCCACGATCAGCACCTCCGGTTCACCCTCGAGCATGGTGCTGATTTGTTGCTGCTGTTCAGCGGCGGTTTCGGCAACCTGGACATTCGGTTCGAAGTTTGAGCCCTCGATCTGTTCGGTGAACAGCGCTTCGGCGTACGCGGTGTCGGCGGAGAGGGACACGCCGATCAAGGAGCCGCTCTCGAAGCCTCCGGCGCCTCCCGCTTCCGGCCCCTCTCCCGTTTCTTCACCCGTGCGGGAACAGGACGTCAGCAGGAGTGCCGCCGTGACGGCCACCGCCGCCGGCAGTTTCATTCGTCCGGCAAAAGATCCCATGACGTTGACCTCCGTCGTTCCGCCGTCCGACCGGATGGGAGAGTTGTGAGGAGGGGCCGGCGTGCCCCGCCGTGGTTTCAGCCTAGGACCCCGCCGAGGATTGGGATAGACGGTGTGCGTCCTGCGCGGCGGGCGCGGGCCGGATCGCCCTAGAGGTGCACGCTGGTGACCGGCATGGACGAATCCGGAGCGAATTCCAGACCCGAGGGCCTGCCGCCGGCCATGACCACCTGGGCGCCGAGCGCGGCGACCATCGCCCCGTTGTCCGTGCACAGGGACACGGGCGGCACCCGCAGGGAGATGCCGTGCTCCGCGCAGCGTTCCTCGGTCAGCGCCCGCAGCCGCGAGTTCGCCGCAACGCCGCCGCCGAGCAGCAGGTTGGTGATGCCGTTCTCCGTGCAGGCCAGCATCGCCTTCGCGGTGATGACGTCCGCCACGGCTTCCTGGAAGGACGCGGCGATGTCGGCCACCGGCAGGGGTTCCCCGGCGGCCTCGAACTGCTCCACGCAGCGGGCCACGGCCGTCTTCAGGCCGGAGAAGGACCAGTCATAGCGGTGCGGGCCGGGGGCCTCGGCCGAGCCCATGTACTTGGGCTGGCTCAGTCCGCGGGGGAACCGGATGCGCCTCGGGTCGCCCTCCCGCGCCAGTTTGTCGATCGCCGGGCCGCCGGGATAGCCCAGGCCCAGGATGCGGGCCACCTTGTCGTAGGCTTCACCCGCCGCGTCGTCGATGGTGGAGCCGAGCAGTTCGACGTCGTCGGTCAGCGAGCGCACGCGCAGGATCTCCGTGTGTCCGCCGGAAACCAGCAGCGCGCCCAAGTTCTCCGGCAGCGCTCCCCCGTCCAGCACGCCGACGCCCACATGGGCGACCAGGTGGTTGATGGCGTACAGCGGCTTGCCGGTGGCCAGCGCAAGGGCCTTGGCCGCGCACACGCCGACCATCAGGGCACCGGCCAGCCCGGGGCCGGAGGTCACCGCGAGCGCGTCCACCTCGCCGAGGGTGACCCCGGCCGTGTCCAGCGCCTGTTCCAGCGTGGGGATGAAGGCGTCGAGGTGGGCGCGCGAGGCGATTTCCGGGATCACCCCGCCGAAGCGCACGTGTTCCTCCATCGAGGAGGACACCGTGTTGGCCAGGAGCGTATCCCCGCGGACGATGCCCACACCCGTTTCGTCGCAGGAGGACTCGATGCCCACCACCAGCGGTTCGGTGCGGTTCATGGCGTGTCCTCCGTCGTCTCGGGTTCGTGGGTTGTCCGGCCGGTCCCGGTGCCGCCGCCGGTCCCGGTGCCGGCGCCGGTTCGGGCCTCGGCGCCGGGAGCACCTGCCCAGTCCTTGAGGCGCAGCCGCATGATCAGGGCATCAACGCCGCCCCGGTAGTAGCGCGGGCGCACATGGATCTGCTCGAAGCCGAACCAGCGGTAGAGCCGCTGCGCCCGGGGGTTGTCCGCGCGCACTTCCAGCAAGACGTCGTCGGCCCGCTGGCTGCGTGCCAGGTCGATCAGCAGGGTCAGCAACGTGGTGCCGATGCCTTGCCCCTCGCGCTCGGGGACCACCGCAATGGTCTGCACATCGGCGATCGGCCGCACGCACATCAGCCCCGCGTAGCCGATCACCGCGCCGAGCGCGTCCTCGGCCACGAAGTAGCTGCGCGTATCCTGTGCCAGTTCCTCGTAAAACATTTCCGTCGGCCACGCGTCGTCCGGGAACAGCTTCCGTTCCAGCGCGTCCACGGCCGGCACGTCGGCCTCGGTCATCGGCCGGATGCCGCCCGCCGGCCGTGGCGTGCGGGCGGTCACAGGGCGCGCTTCCGCGGACCGGGAACCTTGGCATCGGACTCGCGCAGGTACAGAGGGGTGGTGTCCGGCAGGGCAAGCCCCTTGTCCAGTCGGGCGACGGCGGTGCGGCCCAGCGCTTCGGCGGTCGGCTGGGTGCCGCTGTACTCGGTGACGGCCAGCAGTTGCTCCGGGTACAGCCCGGCGCCCATGCCGTAGGCGGGCAGGCGCGGAACGTCCGAGGGCGGCCCGACATGCGGGCCGTCGAGCAGTTCGTGCGTGCCGCCGGTGCTGCGGTAGCGCGCCCAGTACACTTCCTTGCGCCGGGCGTCGGTCGCCACCACGAACTCGTCCACGCCGGCGCGCCACGCGTCCGGTGCGGCGTCTACGGCGATGGCGTCCAGGCTCATCGCCCCGTGCAGCGGCTTGCCCCAGGCGAAGGCCAGCGCCCGCGCGGTGGCGATGCCGGAGCGCAGGCCGGTGAACGGTCCCGGGCCCACGCCCACCACCAACGCGTCGACGTCGGCGCCGGTGACGTCCGCCGTCGTCATGATCTTGCTGATCCCGACGGCCAGCACCTCGGCGTGGGTGCGCGTGTCCTCGGTGGCGAACGCGGCCAGGATCTCTCCTTGTCCGGCCAGCAACGCGGCGCTGGCGATGGCGGAGGTATCAATGGAGAGAATGAGCACGCATCAATTTTACTTGAGGCACGCGGGGTGCCTTTCGGGCGCGGATCAGGAGGGCGCACCGCGGCCGGGACAGGGTTAGGGCCCCTCGGCGGCCGCGGAGGCGGGCCATGTTGGGCGGCGCTCACGCCTGCGGTGTTCCGGCTTCCTGCGGCGTGCCGGCGATGTTGACCAGCCACTGGATGCCGAACCTGTCCGTGCACATGCCGAAGGTGTCGCCCCAGGGCGCTTTTTGCAACGGCTCCGTGACGTCGGCGCCGTCGATCAGCTTTTCCCAGTAGCCGCGCAGTTCGGCCTCGTTATCGCCGCTGAGCGAGAGCGAGTGGCTGGACCCGGGGGTGTATTCCATGCTGGCGGGGGTGTCCGCCGCCATGAGCACCAGCCCGCGCTCGGTAGACAGTTGCGAGTGCATGATCTTGTCGGTCTCCGCCGGGTCGTCGCTGGCCTGGAAATCGCCGAAGGTGTTCAGCGTCAATTCCCCGCCGAACACCGACTGGTAGAACGTCATGGCTTCCCTGGCCTGGTCGCGGAATCCCAGGTACGGGTTCAGCTTGGTCTCCATGGCGGGCCTCCTCGTGGTCTGATGACGCCATCGATTATGGACCTGCGCCAGGGGGCCGTGAAGACCGCGGGCGCCCCGAGGTCCCCGTCCGCCTAAATTCACCCGCGCCGATGAAACGGCGCTGCCTGCAGGCCCGGCGTGTCTCCGCAACCGGCGACGGGAAAATCCGCTGCGGGTCAGGCAAACATGTACGCGGCCCAGCGCGGCCCGTAGGCGGCCATGCGGATCAGCCGCGGCTCGCCGTCGTCGGGCTCGTCAAAGTCGAGCACGACGCCGGTGCTCCGCTGCGCTCCCGCGGCGCCACCCCCGGCGCCCGGCACGGCGGTGTCGCCCGGCACGGCGGCACCACCCGGTGACTCACCCCGCGGCCCGCCCTGCGCTCCCTCGGCTGGCCGGTTCGCCAGGTCTGCCCCGGTGGCCCGGACCAGCGAAATGTCCAGCCAGCTCTCGGAGAGGTGCTCCACCCGGCCGCGGCCCCACTCGACCACGGTCACGGCCTGGTCCATGGTGTTTTCCAGGTCGATGTCGTCGATCTCCCCGTCCGACTGCAGCCGGTAGGCATCCACGTGGACCAAATCCGGCCCGCCGTTCATGCTGGGGTGGCTGCGGACCAGCACGAAGGTGGGGGAAATGATGCCGGGACGGACGCCGAGTCCTTCTCCCAGCCCCTGAGTGAAGGTGGTCTTGCCCGCCCCCAGCCCGCCGCTGAGCACCACCAGGTCGCCTGCCCGCAAAATCCTGCCGAGCCGGGCGGCGAGCGCCTGCGTTTCCTCGGCCGAGCCCACGTGGAACTCGCGCTCCCACACCGGCGCGGCCGGTTGCTGCTGCGTCATGGCAGGTGCTCCCCCTGTCCGGTCGGTGTCATCCTTCACGTAAGCACGGCCTTCATGCCAGCACGGCGCCGGGATCCCCGGCGCTGTCGGTGTTCCGGTCGTCGATCGCGGCCAGCGCTGCCCGGACCTGGGCCGCCGCCGCTGCCTGCTCGGCCGCGGACGCCGTGACTCCGGGTGCCGCGGCCACTTCAGTGCCGGCCTCGCCGCCCTCCCGTTCGTCGGCGGTTCCGGTGTAGTAGCGCGGGACCCGCTGGCTGACGCGGGTGACAATCTCGTAGTTAATGGTGCCGGCGCCCGCCGCCCAGTCCTGGGCGTCCGGGACTTCCCGGCCCGGCCCGAAAACGATCACTTCCTCACCCACGAGGTCTTCGGCGTCGTTGGTCCTCAGGTCCACCACGAACTGGTCCATGGCCACCCGGCCCACCACGTCATAGCGGCGGCCGCGGATGGACACTTGGACGTTGGCGGCGCTGCGCGGGATGCCGTCCGCATAGCCCAGCGGCACCAGCACCAACGTGCTCGGCCCGGAGGTCAGGTAGCTGAGCCCGTAGGAGACGCCCTGGCCGCTGGGCACCCGTTTGCAGTTGGCCACCCGTGCTCGCAACGTCATGGCCGGAACCAGCCCGAGTTCCTCGGGGGTCTGCCCCTCGAAGGGCGAGAGCCCGTAAATGCCGAGCCCCACGCGGACCATGTCGAAGTGCGCGTCCGGGCGGCTGAGCGTGCCGGGCGTGTTTGCCAGGTGGCGGACCTCCAGGTCCAGCCCCGCGTTCTCGGCCACCGCTACGGCCTCGCGGAAGCGGTCCACCTGCTCGTCCGTCTCCGGCCGGTGCGGTTCGTCGGCGACCGCCAGGTGGGAGAAGACGCCGACCACCCGCAGCAGCCCCTGTTCCTGGTACTCCACGGCCCGGTTGACCAGGTCCTCCCAGAGCGCCGGCGGGCAGCCGTTGCGCCCCAGCCCGGTATCGATCTTCAGGTGCACGCGTGCAGGCCGTTCGAGCCGCCGGGCCGCCTTGACCACCGGCTCCAGTTCCCAACCGGACACGCCGACGTCGATGCCGGCCTCGATGCCCGCGGCGAAGTCCGTGTCCGGGGTGTGCAGCCAGGCCAGGATGGGCGCGTCGATGCCCGCCGCGCGCAGGGCCAGCCCCTCGGTGAAGTGCGCAACGCCCAGCCAGGACGCACCGGCTTCCAGTGCGGCCCGGGCCACCGGGACGGCGCCGTGGCCGTAGGCGTCCGCCTTGACCACCGCCATCACCCGGGCGGGAGCCGCGACCTCGCGCAGGTGCCGCACGTTGGCGCGGATGGCGGCCAGGTCAATGACGGCTTGGCGGTCATAGGGCAGCGGTGACGTTGTAGAGCTCACGGATCCATTCTCCCATCCGAAGCACGCTTCCGGCTGAAGGCCTGCGCCGCGGGGCGGAAGGCACCGCGTCGAACGTACCGCAGCGAAGGCACCGGCCGACGATCTTCGGCGCGGGCGCAGGTTCAGCCGCCAGGGCCTGTGGTTGGCCCTTGCTGGCACAATACAAGCAAGGGCCGGGTCCCGGGCTGCGGGCGGCCGATCGTTATCCAATGTCAATCGTTCGGGGGGAGCAGTGGCAACACTTGCCATACTGGGCGGCGGCGGGTTCCGGGTGCCGCTGGTCTACCGCGCCCTGACCAACGGATCCGCGGCCGGCCTGGTGGACCGGCTGGTGCTCCACGACGTAGACGCCAGCCGGCAGCGGGCGATCGTCCGGGTGCTGGAGGATGCTGCCTTGCCCGGGGCCGGCCGGCCGCCGAAGATCGAGTCCGCCCGCGACCTGGATAGCGCCCTGGCCGGCGCCGACGTCGTTTTCTCGGCCATCCGTCCCGGCGGCACCCTGGGCAGGACACTGGACGAACGCGTGGCAACCCGGCTGAACCTGCTGGGTCAGGAGACCACCGGCGCCGCCGGGATAGCCGCCGGCCTGCGCGCCGTCCCCGCCGCCCTGCACATCGCCAAGCGGATGAGTGAACTGTGCCCGGGCGCGTGGCTGATCAACTTCACCAATCCCGCCGGGCTGGTCACCGAAGCCGTGCTGCCGCTGCTCGGCCATCGGGTGGTCGGGATCTGCGACACACCCATCGGGCTGGTGCGCCGCGCGGCGAGGGCCGCCGGGGTCACGCTGCGCCGCGGCTCGTTGGCGGGCGTGGATTATGCGGGCCTCAACCACCTGGGGTGGCTGCGCGGGCTGGAGCACGAGGGCCGGGACCGGCTGCCCGGTTTGCTCGGCGAGCCGGGGCGGCTCCAGTCGTTCGAAGAGGGCCGGATCTTCGGCACGCGCGAACTGCAGGTGCTCGGCGCCATTCCGAATGCCTACCTGTTCTATTACTACTTCCGCCGGGAGGCCACCCTGGCCCTGGCCGGCGCCGCCCAGACCCGCGGCGAGTCCATCCACGACTTGCAGCAGGAGTTGTACGCCAGGCTGCAGGCTTCCGGAACCCCCTACGCGGACTGGGAGGACGCCCTGCGCCGCCGCGAGGAGGGCTATCTCTCCGAGGCCCGCGAGATCGGCGTCTCGCGCGACGAACAGGACCTGGCCGCCGGCGGCTACGAGCAGGTGGCCCTGGACGTGATGCGCGCCCTGCTGTCCGGCGAGCGCACGGAGCTGATCCTCAACGTGCGCAACGCCGGCACCATCCCTCAACTGCCGGACGACGCCGTCGTGGAGGTTCCGTCGGTGGTGGATGCGGACGGCGCCCGTCCCCTGCCGGTGAAGCCGCTGACCCTGCACCAGGCCGGACTGATGACGCAGCTCAAGGCCGTGGAGCAGGAGGTCATCCGCGGCGGGAAGGGCGACCGCGCGGCGGCCCTGCGGGCCTTTATGATCCACCCGCTGATTACCTCCGGCCACGTGGCCCACCGCCTGCTCGCGGCCTACGAACAGGCCCACGGATACCGCTGGAACTGACCGGGCCTGATCGCGGCCCCGGCCGGCCGGCCGGTAAGGCCTGCCGGCTGGTCCGCCGGCGCCGCACGTGGCAGGGTGAGGACATGCCCACCGAGGACGATGTGCGCCGCCTCTGTCTGGCCCTGCCCGGCGTCACCGAGCGGCTCAGCTGGGGCCAGCCCGCCTGGTTCGCCAAGTCGCTGATGGCGCGGATGTGGGAGCCGGGCGTGCTGACCGTCAAGTCCGACGAGCGCGACGCCCTGGCCGCGACGGCTCCGGACGTCTTCTTTTGGACCCCGCACCACGAGCGTTCCCGGCTGCTGGTGCTGATGCGCTTGGACAAAGTCGAACCCGGCCATCTCGAAGAATTGCTCGACGAATCGTTCCGGCTCGCCGGAGGCCTGCACCCCCGAGCCCGTCCGGGACGTTAACGCGCCCCGGCGGGCTGCGCCTCGGCCTGCTCGGGCCGCCGGGCGTGCTGCGCGAGCTTGGCGCCTTCCACATCCACGTCAGGGAGCACCCTGTCCAGCCACGCCGGCATCCACCAGGCCGCCTTGCCGAACAGGTGCATCGCCGCCGGGATCAGCGTCATCCGCACCACGAACGCGTCCAGCAGCACGCCCAGGGCCAGCGCGAAGCCGATCGGCCGGACCATGGTCAGGTGGGAAAAGATGAACCCGGCGAACACGGAGACCATAATGATTGCCGCGGCCGTGACTACCTTGGCGCCGTGGTTGAAGCCGCTGACCACGGCGGCCCTGGCGTCCTCGCCGTGCGCATAGGATTCACGCATGCCGGAGACCAGGAACATCTGGTAGTCCATCGCCAGGCCGAACAGCACGCCGATCATGATCATCGGCAGGAAACTCAGGATCGGCCCGGGGTCGTGGACGTCGAAGATGCCGCCCAGCCAGCCCCACTGGTAGATCGCCACCACGGCGCCGAAGCTGGCCCCGAGTGACAGCAGGAAACCCGCGGTGGCCAGCAGCGGCACCAGGACGGAGCGGAAGACCAGCAGCAGCAGGATCAGCGAGAGCCCGATCACGATGGCCAGATAGACCGGCATGGCGTCCGCCAGCTTGTCGGAGACGTCGATCTGCATCGCCGGCTGCCCGGTCACGGAGATCGCGACGCCGGTCTCCTGCTCGAGTGCGCCGGCCTGCGCCCGGAGGTTATGGACCAGCTCCTCGGTGCTTTCGGCCGCCGGGCCCTCTGCGGGGATGACCTGAAGCACGGCGGTGCGCCCGTCCCCGCTCGTGCCGGTCGGAACGGCTGCGGCGACGTGGTCCATCGACCGCAGCTCCTGCGATAGCCGCAGCAGCGCCTCGTCGGTCCCGGTCCCTTCCATGCCCGCAGGGAGGTCGGCCACCACGATGAGCGGGCCGTTGATTCCCTCGCCGAAGCTCTCGCCCAGTTGGCGGTAGGACTGGTAGGCCGTAGAGTCCGCAGGCTCGGAGCTGCCGTCCGGCAGGCCCAGCCGCAGCTCGGCGGCCGGCACCGTCATCAGGCCCAGCACCGCCACGCCCGCGGCCAGCGCGAGCCACGGGTGCTTCGTCACCGTCTTGCCCCAGCTGCGCTTGGGGTCGTTGTGGAAGTCCGCCACCCGCCTCGTGGTCTCTGCGTCGGCGGCGGCCGGGCCGGGCCGGCCGGCCTTGGCCAAAGCGCGTCGGGAGAGAATGCGCCTGCCCATGATGGCCAGCATCGCCGGGGTCAGGGTCAAGGCGACGACGACGGCGACCGCCACCGTTGCGGCTCCGGCCAGTCCCAGCACCGTCAGGAACGGAATGCCCGGCACCGCCAGCGCGGCGAGGGCGATGATCACGGTGAGCCCGGCAAAGAGCACTGCGTTGCCGGAGGTGCCGGTGGCCCGGCCGATCGATTCGATCGGCGGCACGCCGGAGAGCAGCTGGGTGCGGTGGCGGTTGACGATGAACAGGGAGTAGTCGATGCCCACGGCCAGGCCCAGCATCAGCGCCAGCACCGGCGAAACCGAGCTCATCTCGATGACACCGCTGAGCGCCATGGTGCCGCCCACGCCGACCCCGACGCCGACGATCGCCATCAGCAGCGGCAGTCCGGCCGCGATGAGCGTGCCGAGCATGAGCACCAGGACGGCGGCGGCGACGGCGATGCCGATGATCTCGGCGGCTCCGAACAGGCTTGAGATGTCCTCGACGATGTCCTTGCTGTACTCCGCCCGCAGTCCCGGCACCAGGCCGGCCTCGGTGACCTGCTGGACCTGTTCGCGGTCCTCCTTGGAAACCTCCATCATGCCCTGCTCGAACTGGACCTGGACGAAGGCGGCCGAGCCGTCCGCGGATACGAACCGCAGCCCCTCGGAGGACTGCTGCCGCAGTTTCCCCGCCTCCAGATCGGCGACGCCTGACTCGTACTCCGCCCGGCCGTCTGCCAGCTGGCGTTCGGCTTCCGCCAACCGGGCCCGTGCCGTTTCCAGCTGCGCCCGCTGCGGCTCCAGCCGGGCACGTGCCTGCTCGGCCATCGCCGCTTGGCCGGCTGCCTCCAGCTGCCCGATCTGCGCCTCGGCCGCCTTCAGCTGCTGCAGGCCCGGCTCCAACTGCGCCTTGCCTGCGTCCAGCTCGGCCTGGGCGTCCTCAAGCCGTTGTGCGGCGGCGTCGAGCTTCTCTTCGCCGGCGGCGATCGTCCGTGGCGCATTATTTAGGGCGGCCTGCAATTCCACCGGGTTTGTGGCGTTCTTGACCGCGTCCAGCTTCGTGAGGTCCGCGGCGATGGCCGCAATGGCGTCCTGGTGCCCCGCGGTGAACGCCCGGCCGTCCGCCGTCGTGAACACGATGGTGCCGAGGCCGCCCGAGGCGGCCGGCATTTTTTCCCGCAGGTCGTCCGCAACCGCCTGGGCGGGAGTGCCGGGAATGGTGAAGCTGTTGGAGAGGGTGCCCATGAAGGCAGCGACGGATCCGCCGACGGCGACCATGACCGCCAGCCACACGGAGACGAACCACCAGCGTTTGCGCGCGGCGAGCTTACCGAGTCTGTAGAGCAGTGAGGCCATGGGGTCAGTCCTTGGAGTGGGGGTTGAAGCCGCTGCGCAGCATGGTGAGGCTCTCGAGCAACTGCTGCCGGAAGGCCGACGGTTCGGGTGCCCCGCCGGCGGTGGTTTGGGTGGCGGCCATGCGCATGGCCGCCTGAGCGCAGGCGATCAGCGAACCGGCAAGCGCCGTGACCATGAGCTCGCCGGCGTTCTCCGGCAGCCGGGGGCGCAGTCCGTCTTCGAGCGACTGCCTGGCCTGGCTCCAGGCTTGCAGTTGCACGCGCTCCAACTGGGCGTCGTCGATACCCATCTGGTAGATCTCGCACAGCAGCGCAAGCCGGCCCTGGCTGATCTCCCCGCCGAAAGTGGCCAGGACCGCGTCCATGATCGGTTCGTCGTCCGGGCGCTCATCGAGCCGCTTGAAGGACTCGGCCAAAAATTCTTCCACCGGCCGCGTGACCGCCGCCTCGACGGAGGGGAAGTAGTTGAAGAAGGTCCGGCGCGAAACGCCCGCCTCTGCTGCCACCTGGTCCACCGTAAAGCCGCCCGGCCCCTGTTCCCTGGTCAGCCGCAAGGCGGCCGCGGTGATGGCACCGCGCGTAGCCGCCTTGTTTCGTTCACGGAGCCCTTCCAAGGGAACCGGAGTTTGTGCGCTCATCGGGCCAGTGTAGGGCAAGTTGCACACCATGCAAAGTTGCCTGGTGTGCAGAAACATTTCGGGTGTGGCCGGGTCCTCGGCTAAATTAGTGGGGGTGCCCTACCCCCGAGGACACCCACGGCACGATTGCCGAAGCCAACTAGTCTCCTAGGACGTGCATGTCTCCGCGTACCCTGTTCCGTACCGTCGCCTTCGCCGAGGCGGTGACGTGGACGTTGCTGTTACTGGCCCTGCTCCTGCGGGCGCTGGTGCCGGAAGCACGCCTGGCGGTCAGTATTGCGGGCGGCCTGCACGGCTTTGTCTTCCTCTGCTACGTCGTCAGCACCTGCTTCACCTGGGTGAACCAAAGGTGGTCGGCAGGCCGCGGGATCCTGGCCGTGGTCTCTGCCGCCATTCCGTATGCGACGATTCCCGTCGAGAAGTCGATGGACCGCCACGGCCTGCTCGGCGACGTTTGGCGGCTCGGCGCAGGCGGTGATGCCCCGCACGGTTTCCTCGAAAAGCTGCAGGCGGCCGTGCTCGCCCGCCCGCTGGCGGCCATCGCCGTCGTCATAGCAGCCGTTGCCGCCGTCTTCGGCTTGCTGCTCTACCTGGGTCCGCCGGATACCTGGTTCGCCTAGAACCGGGTCACAACCGGACCACATCGGTGAGGAGCCGCCGGCGCCGTTTTCGGGCCTGCGGCTCCTCACTGCCGTTTTAAGTGATGCTGTGGCTCAGGACGGTGAAGAGGTCCGGGAGAGCCCCGTCCCTCCCCACCGTTGGGATACCTACCTTAAGGGTGATCTCCTAGTGGTGACCGTGGCCGTGGCCGTGGTCGTCGTCGTCGCACCGGAACTTGACGCGGTCGCTCGACACCCATCCGTCGGCGCGGCTGTAGCTGACGGCCTTGTACGTCCTGTCGCAGCGCAGGTCGTCGCCACGGATGGTGAAGTCGCCGTCATGGGTCCGGACGTAGAAATGATCCACAACGCGGTCCCGCGAAACGTTGATGATCCACACGTGGACGCGCCTCGCTTCGTAGTCCTCGCCCCTTACCCGGTAATCGCCGTCATCATAAATGCGCAGCTTCAGGGTGGCGTCGTCGTCGTGGTGGTCGCCGTAATCGTGGTCGGAATGCGAAGCAGGTACCGCCACGCTGCTGGCACCGGCCGGTGCCGCTACGCCGATTGACGCGAGAAGTCCCAGGAGTACGCCGGTCATCATCAACCACACGCGCAGTCTTGCTGAAGTTTTCATTACTGAGAGTGCTTCCGTGCTTTTCCGGGAGGCCGGGAACGCGGAAGGCGCGTCCGCCTGTCATCGATGAGCGGCCTGGCGGGCCCCCCGGCTTCCTATCGCCGCTGCCGCTCACTGGTGCCGGAAAAAAGACGGGACTGCCCCCGGCCCAACAGTGGTTACTTGAGGTTGCCATCCCTCGGGAGGATCCTGCCTCCGGTGCCCCGCGCCGTGCCCCTGCGGTGCGGTCGGCACCCCTACAGCGTAGTGGAAACAGGTATCGCCGGGTACCCCGTCACGCGGTTTTTCCCCTGATCAATAAGATCCTTGGCCAGTCGGATCGGAAACCGCATTTGGAGGCCTTGGCGCCCTTAGCCCTGCGGCTTCCAGATGTTGATGTCGGAGTCCACTGCGAACCGGTTGATCGCGTCTGCTTCCTCGGCCGTGAAGTCCAGTTTGGCCACGGCGGCGAGACTGTCCTCCAGTTGCTGCACGCTCGAGGCCCCGATCAAGGCAGAGGTGACCGGGGCGCCCTTGGCTTGCCGGCGGAGCACCCAGGCGATGGCCAGCTGCGCCAGCGACTGGCCTCGGTCCGCCGCCAACTGGTTCAGTCCGCGGACGCGGTCCAGATTCTCGTCGGAGAGCATCTGCGGGAACAGCGACTTGTCCTGCGCGGCACGGGAGTCACCAGGGATGCCGTTCAGGTAGCGGTCGGTGAGCATGCCTTGGGCCAGCGGCGAGAACGCGATGCAACCCATGCCTTCGTCTTCCAGGACTTCCAGCAGGTTCGGGCTGCCGCCTTCCACCCAGCGGTTGAGCATCGAGTATGAGGGCTGGTGGATCAGCAGCGGGGTCCCCAGCGCGCGCATGATCCGTGCAGCCTCCCGGGTCTGCTCGGGGGTGTAGGACGAGATGCCCGCGTACATGGCCTTGCCGGACCGGACGGCCTGGTCCAGCGCGCCCATCGTCTCCTCCAGCGGCGTGTTCGGGTCGGGCCGGTGGCTGTAGAAGATGTCCACGTAGTCCAGGCCCATCCGCTTCAGCGAGGCGTCCAGGCTGGAGAGCAGGTATTTGCGCGAACCCCACTCGCCGTACGGGCCGGGCCACATCAGGTAGCCGGCCTTGGTGGAGATCACCAGTTCGTCCCGGTAGGGCAGGAAATCCTGGCGCATGTGCCGGCCGAAATTGGTTTCGGCGCTGCCCTCCGGCGGGCCGTAGTTGTTGGCCACATCGAAGTGCGTCACCCCCAGGTCGAAGGCCCGGCGCAGGATCGCGCCCTGCACTTCGAACGGCTTGTCGTCGCCGAAGTTGTGCCAGAGGCCCAGCGAGACGGCGGGCAGCTTCAGCCCGCTGCGGCCCACCCGGCGGTAGGGAATGTTCTGGTACCGGTTCTCTGCAGCCTCATACGCCATCCCCTCATCATGCCATCGTGCGGCTACCGGTCCCTACCGGCAATGATCCTGCCCACAACCGCGGGGAGGGCGGCGCTGATAGCGGAGGCGGCCAGGGGCGCGCCCGGTGACGACGACGGCGACGCCCGCCGCCCTGCGGGGCGTCCCTCCGTCCCCCGAGGCTGCGGCCGCGCCCGGGCCTCCCGCCCTGCGCCGTCCCGCATGGATGCCTCCGTGGAAGCCTCCGTCGCGGCGAGCCCGTGCAGGCAGGCGGCCATGGCAGCCACCACCGCCCCGTGCTCGGCCGCGGCGAAACCGGCCGCCTCCAGGTCTTCGGTCCGGACGGTCGCCGCGAGCGCGCCGAGGATCCCGGCCAGGGTGTCGCCCGAACCGGCCGTGGCCAGCCATACCGGCCCGTCGTCCTGGCTGAACAGGGCGCCGTCCGGGGCGGCGATCACCGTTACGGAGCCCTTGAGCAGGACGGTGGCCCCGGTGAGCCCGGCGGCCAGCGCGGCGAACTCCGCGGGGGCCGCCTCGATGTGCTCCCGGTCGGTCTCCACCCCTTGGGCTGAGAGGATGCGCACCAGTTCGCCGGCGTGCGGCGTCAGGACCACCCGGGGTCCCGGCTCCGCGGGCAACACGTCGAAGGCACCGGCGTCGGCAATCACCGGCAGCCCGGACGCCAGGGCGTCCCTGGTGCGGCGGTGCTGCTCCGCGTCACCGCCGGTTCCCGGCCCAACCAGCCACGCCTGGACGCGGGAGACGGCGACGGACTCCTGCGAGCAGACCGCTTCGGGGGTCAGCACGTTGATCTGGCGGCACACCTCGGCCGGGCCGAGGTAGCGGATCATGCCCACGCCGGTGGCGGCGGCCGCCTGGGTCGCGAGGAGGGCAGCCCCGGGATAGGACGCAGAGCCGGCGGCGACGCCGAGCACCCCGCGGGTGTACTTGTGGTCGGTTCGGCGGGGCACGGGCCACAAGCGGGCCAGATCCTGTACCTGGAGCCGCCGCAGCCGCGGCGCCGGAAGGAGGTTCGCGATGCCGATGTCCACCGTTTCCACACGGCCGGCGAGCGCCGCCGCGGGATCCAGCATCAGGCCGGTCTTGGCTCCGCCGAAGGTGACCGTGAGGTCCGCCGGCAGCACGGGGTGGTTCACCTCGCCGGTTTCGGCGTCGACGCCGCTGGGCAGGTCGCACGCCACGACCGGCGGGCGGCGGCGGCCCGGCTCCGGTTCGAGGACCGCTTGAACCAGCTCCCGGGCCGGTCCCCGCAGTGCCCCGGACGCGCCGGTGCCCAACATCCCGTCGACCAACACGTCGGCGGCACAACAGGTCGCGGCCGCCTCGCCGATGACCCGTGCAGCCTCCCGAAGCTGCGGAGCCTCACCAGCCTTCGGGGCCTGGCGGGCCGGGCCCTCGCCGGCTCCTTCCGCCGCCAGCCGCAGCACCGATCCTCCTGCCCTCTCGAACGCAGCCAGCGCCGCCGCATGCACCCGCTCCGAGGTGAGCACCGCCGTCGCCATGGCGCCGCGGCGGGCCACCGAAGCAGCGGCGAAGAGGGCGTCGCCGCCGTTGTTGCCGCTGCCGGCCAGCACCACCACCCGGGCGCCATAGACCCGGCCCCGGACGCGCTTCAGCTCCCGGATGACGGCGGCCGCAAGCCCGGCCGCGGCGCGGGCCATCAGCAGCGGCCCCTGCCCGGCGTCCAGCAGCGGCCGTTCGGCGGCGCGGATGTCCTCCGGGGACCAGGCACGGATCATGCAATCCCCTCGGTTCAGCGGGTGGGCACGCTGCGGACAATGGCGGCCGAGTGTGCGGGCAGCATCAGCCGGCCGACTGCTGCGGCCTCCGCGGACCCGGTCCCGCCGGCTGTGCCGGCGATGTCCCCGGCTGCGAGCGCAACGCCGTCCCCGGACGCAGACCCTGTTGTGCCGCCGTTGTCCCCGGCGGCGAGCGTGGCGCCGTCGTCGGTGGCCAGGACCAGTGTGCCCGGCCCGACAGGCAGCCGCCTCGGCTCGGTGGAGAAGTTGCAGCAGACCGCGAAGGAGCCGCGCCGCAGGATCAGCCAGCCCTCCTCCGCATGGGACTCCACCGACGCGGACGCGAAGTCCGGTTCCGTCAGCTCCGGATGCTGCTTCCGGAGGGCGATCAGCCGGGTGTAGAGCTCGAGGAGCCGGGCATGGTCGCCCGTGCCGGGCTCGGCCCAGTCAAGTTTCGAGTTGTGGAACGTCGCCGGGTCCTGCGGATCGGGCACTACCGCGGGATCCCAGCCCATCCGCTCGAACTCCTTGAGCCTGCCGGCGGAGGTCGCCTCGCCGAGCTCCGGTTCGGGATGGGAGGTGAAGAATTGCCACGGGGTGGACGCCGCAAACTCCTCGCCCATGAACACCATCGGCGTAAACGGAGACATCAGGTTCAGCACGGCGGCCAGTGCCAGCTGCCCGTAGCCGAGGGTGCCGGTGAGCCGGTCTCCGGCGGCACGGTTGCCGATCTGGTCGTGGTTCTGGGTGCAGACCACCAGTTGCCGGGCGGTCACCCGGTCCTTGTCGATCGGCCGGCCGTGGTGCCGTTCCCGGAACGAGGAATAGCCGCCGTCGTGGAAGAAGCCGTCCCGCAGCACCTTTTCCAGCGCCCCCAGTCCGGCAAAGTCGGCGTAGTAGCCGCTGGTTTCGCCGGTGAGGTTCACGTGCACGGCGTGGTGGAAGTCATCGCTCCACTGGCCGGCCAGGCCATAACCGTTCACCTGCCGGGACTCGATCAGCCGCGGATTGTTGAGGTCCGACTCGGCGATCAGGAACAACGGCTTATCCAGCTCGGCGGCACACTCGTCCGTCGCCGCCGCGATCTCCTCGAGGATGTGCACGGCGCGCTCGTCCCGCAGTGCGTGCACCGCATCCAGTCGCAGGCCGTCCACGTGGTAGTCGCGGAACCACATCAGCACGTTGTCGATGATGAAGCGGCGGACCTCGTCCGATCCGGGTCCGTCCAGGTTCACGGACTCGCCCCAGGTGTTGGCGCTGCCGCTGCTCAGGTACGGCCCGAACCGCGGCAGGTAGTTTCCGCTGGGGCCTAGGTGGTTGTAGACCACGTCCTGGATGACGCCGATGCCCTTGGCGTGGGCGGCGTCCACGAACCGCTGGTAGGCGGCCGGCCCGCCGTAGCTCTCCTGCACCGCGTACCAGAGCACGCCGTCGTAGCCCCAGTTGTGGGTGCCGTTGAACGCGTTGACCGGCAGCAGTTCCACATAATCCACCCCGAGCCCGGCCAGGTAGTCGAGCTTGGCCGCGGCGGAATCCAGCGTCCCCTCGGAGGTGAACGTGCCGATGTGCAGTTCGTAGATCACCCCGCCCAGCCCCGGCGAAACCCAGTCTTGGTCCTGCCAGGAGTGGGCCCCGGCGTCGAAGGTCCGGGACATCCCGTGCACCCCGTCCGGCTGACGGCGCGAGCGCGGATCCGGCAGCACCGCGTCCCCGCCGTCCAGGAGATAGCCGTAGTCGCTTTCCCCCTCGGGCGCGGCGGCGGGGTCTGCCAGACGCCACCAGCCGGCGTCGTCCGGGCCCTGCATCGGCAGCCGTGCGGCGCCGGCCTGCAGTTCAACCCTTTCGGCACGCGGGGCCCACACGGCGAAGTCCCGGCTCATGACGTCTCCTCCTGTTCGCGCACCAGCAGCGCCACCGGCAATTCCGTCAGCAGGCCGGCCAACGGCAGGACGCCGTTGCCGGCATGGCTCCGCCCGCTCAGCACATCGCGGTATCGTCCGGCGGGCAGGACGACGGCGGTGTCCCGCCACCCGCCGTCGCGCTGCAGCCGCACCGGGAGCCTGGTGGCCAGCGTGATGGCGCCGCCGCGGTCGAAGCCGAAGGCGTGGCCGGCCGCCGCGCCCCGGAACGGGACGACCTCGTAGCCGGTGAACAGCTCGGGCCGGTCGCGGCGCAGCCGAAGTGCCCGGGCGACCACCAGCAGCTTGGCTGCCGCGCCGTCGTCCACCGACGGCGTCCCGTCCCGGTCCAGGTTGTCCAGCGCCCGGCGGCGGGCGGTGAAATCCACCGGCCGGCGGTTGTCCGGGTCCACCAGCGAATGGTCCCAGAACTCGGTGCCTTGGTAGACGTCGGGCACTCCGGGCATGGTCAGCTGGATGAGCTTGGCCGAGAGGGAGTTGCTCCAGCCGAAGGGCTTGATCCTCTCCGCCAGATTGACCAGCAGCCGGTTCACCTCCGGGTTGTCGAAGGCCGCGTCCACGGCGGCGTGGAGTTGTTTTTCGAAGTCATGGTCGGGGTCGATCCACGAGGTGCTGTTGCCCGCTTCCCGGGCGGCCTTCTCCGCGTAGGCGTGGGCCCGTGCCCGACTGAACGGCCATGCGCCCAGCGCCGCCTGCCAGAGCAGGTCCGCGAACGGCAGGTCCCCGAAGGGTGCCAGCCGGTCCAGCTCGGCCAGCCAATCCGGCCACTGGTCCGCCAGTTCCGCGAGCACCGAGATGCGGGCCCGGGTGTCCTCGCTGCGCTTCGTGTCGTGGGTGGACAGCGCGGTCATGGCGAGCGGCTGTTCCTGCTGCCGGCGGATCAACCGGGTGTGGAGCTCGAACGGCTCCACCGCGAAGATCGACGGGTCCGCCCCCACCTCGTTCAGGGAGGTCAGGCGGGTGTAGCGGTAGAACGCGGTGTCTTCCACTCCCTTGGCCATGACCATGCCGGAGGTCTGCTGGAACCGGACCGCGAGTTCGGTGAGCACTCCCTGCGGATTCAGCAGCGGCAGCAGGGTGGTGACGGCGTCGGCCAGGTCGGGACGGCGGACCTGGGCGGCGATTCCGGCTTCCTCGAGGTACTGCGCGCCGACCGGGAGGTAGCTCCGGTACACCGGGAAGCAGCTGAGCAGTTCGGCGATCGCATCGGCCGCCGTCTCGAAGTCCAGGCCGGTGCCGGCGGGAACCAGCCGGGCCAGGCGCAGCACCTCGGAGCGCAGGATACCGTCGGCGATGCCCCGCTTGGTGTCGTGGATCATGTGCTGGTAGGGCTGGACGGGGGCGGCGTCGGTGAGGCGTTCCCGCCCGTCGGGATCGACCAGCAGCCGGTCCACGTCCGCCAGCGCGTCGTACCCGGTGGTGCCCGCGCAGGCCCAGTCGGCCGGCAGCTCCTCCCCCGGCTCCAGGATCTTCTCGACCAGGACGTAGGCGCCGCCGGTCAGCTCGTGCAGCCGCTGCAGATAGCCCTTCGGATCTGCCAGCCCGTCGGGATGGTCCACGCGCAGCCCGTCGACCAGGCCCTCGTCGAACCAGCGCTTGATCTCGGCGTGGGATTCGTCGAAGACCCACGGCACCTCCACCCGGACCCCGGCCAGGGAGTTGACGCCGAAGAACCGGCGGTAATTGAGTTCAGCATCGGCCCGCCGCCAGTTCACCAGCTGGTAGTGCTGGCGCTCATGGACTTCGCGGGCGGTAGCGCCGTCGTCGCCGGTCCCCTCGGCGAGGGGGAAGCGGTGGTCGTAGAAGCGCAGCTCGCCGTCGGCCAGCTCCAACGCCTCGAGTTCCGCGTCGCCGTCGCCCAGCACGGGCAGCCGGAGCTTGCCGCCGCCGGCATTCCAGTCGATGTCGAACGCTTCCGCATAGCGGGAGCCGCGGCCCTCCGACAGCAGCGACCACCACCAGCGGTTGTTGGCCGGCGTGGCGACTCCCATGTGGTTCGGCACGATGTCCACCAGGACGCCCATCCCGTACTTCCGGGCGGCGGCGGAGAGCGACCGCAGCCCGTCGATTCCGCCCCGGGCGGGATCCACCGCGCTGAAGTCGACAACGTCGTAGCCGTGGTCGGACCCCGGCTCCGCGGTCAGCAGGGGCGACAGGTACACCCAGTCGACGCCGAGCCGGTGCAGGTAGGGCAGCAGTTCGGCGGCGTCATAAAGCGTGAACGATTCCCTGATCTGCAGGCGGTAGGTCGACGCCGGGGCCCTCATCCTTTCGCCTGCCCCGTCTCGCTCCCGGCGCCCCGCTGCCCGGGTTCCCCGGCCTGCTCGGACCCGGCCGTCCGCTCCGCCTCGGCCATCGCGGCAACGGAGGCGGCGACCGAGTGGTCGGGCTCTTCCTCCGGCGCCGTGTGGGCCTTGAGGACCACCGTGGACTTGGCGGCGACCGGCACCTTCGTTCCGGCCGTCAGCGGGCCGGGCAGTTGGTCGCCGCCGGCCGTGTCGATGATGATGTCCCAGGCCGCCGAGTACTCCCGCGGCGGCAGCACAAACGGCACGTCGTCGTCGGCGGCGTTGAAGTACACCAGGAAGTGCTCGTCCGTAATCCGCTGCCCGCGGTCGTCGCGCCCGCGGATGCCCTGGCCGTTGAGGAAGACGCCGATGCAGCGGCCGAGGGCCTCGTCCCAGTCCTCGGGCTCCATCGGTGTTCCCTCCGTGGTCAGCCAGACGACGTCGCTCAACGGTTCGCCCTGGCCCCGGCGGACCGGCTTCCCGTCGAAGAACGTGCGCCGCCGGAAGGTCGGGTGTTCGGCCCTTAATCGGTTGACGGTGGCCACGAACTCGAGCAGCGGCTGGTCCACGTTGTTCCAGTCCACCCAGGACAATTCCGAGTCATGGCAGTACACGTTGTTGTTGCCCTGCTGCGTGCGTCCCAACTCATCCCCGTGCGCGATCATCGGCACGCCTTGGCTCAGCAGCAGGGTGGCCAGGAAGTTCCGCTGCTGGCGGGCGCGCAGGGTGAGGACCGCCGGGTCGTCGGAGGGCCCCTCTACCCCGCAGTTCCACGAACGGTTGTGCGATTCGCCGTCGTTATTGTCTTCGCCGTTGGCCTCATTGTGTTTCTCGTTGTAGGACACCAGGTCCCGCAGCGTGAATCCGTCGTGGGCGGTGACGAAATTGATGGAGGCAACCGGGCGCCGCCCAGTGGCCTCGTACAGGTCCGAAGAGCCGGTGATGCGGGAGGCGAATTCGCCCAGCGTGGAGGGCTCGCCCCGCCAGAAATCGCGGACCGTGTCCCGGTACAGGCCGTTCCACTCGGTCCACAGCGGCGGGAAGTTGCCCACCTGGTAGCCGCCCGGGCCGATGTCCCACGGTTCGGCGATGAGTTTGGTTTGGGACACGATCGGATCCTGCTGCACCATTTCGAAGAAGGTCGACAGCCGGTCCACGTCGTAGAACTCGCGGGCCAGGGTGGAGGCCAGGTCGAAGCGGAAGCCGTCCACGTGCATTTCCGATGCCCAATAGCGCAGCGAGTCCATCAGCAGCTGCAGCGAATGGGGGTGGCGCACGTTCAGGGAATTTCCCGTGCCGGTGTAGTCCATGTAGTACTGCTGCTGGTCCTCGACCAGCCGGTAGTAGGCCGCGTTGTCGAGTCCGCGGAAGGACAGCGTCGGGCCCAGGTGGTTGCCCTCGGCCGTGTGGTTGTACACGACGTCGAGGATCACCTCGATGCCGGCCAGATGCAGTTCCCGGACCATTGCCTTGAACTCCTGCACCTGCTGCCCGGTGTCGCCGGAGGAACAATACGTGTTCTGCGGCGCGAAAAAGCCGATGGTGTTGTAGCCCCAGTAGTTGGACAGCCCCTTCTCCTGGAGCGTGCTGTCGTTGACGAACTGGTGCACCGGCATCAGCTCGATCGCGGTGACGCCCAGCTTCTGCAAGTGCCCGATGACCGCCGGATGCGCGATGCCCGCGTAGGTACCGCGCTGTTCTTCCGGGATTTCCGGGTGCAGCTGGGTCAGGCCCTTCACGTGGGCCTCGTAGATCACCGAGCGGTGATAGGGGGTGCGGGGCTTGCGGTCGCCGTCCCAATCAAAGAACGGATTCACGACGACGCCGAGCATCATGTGCCCGGCAGAGTCCTCGTCGTTGCGGGAGTCCTCGTCCCCGAAGTTGTAGCCGAACAGTGGCTGGGCCCAGTCGATCTGGCCGCTGACGGCCTTCGCGTAGGGGTCCAGCAGCAGCTTGTTCACGTTGCAGCGCTGCCCCTGGCCCGGGTCGTACGGCCCGTCCACCCGGAAGCCGTACTTCTGTCCCGGCTGGACTTGCGGAAGGTAGCAGTGCCAGACGTAGCCGTCGACGTCCTTGAGCTCGATCCGCGTCTCGGCCCCGTCGTCGTCGAACAGGCACAGGAAAACGGCCTCCGCTGCCTCGCTGAACACGGCGAAATTGGTGCCGTTGCCGTCATACGTGGCCCCCAGCGGATAGGCGTCTCCCGGCCAAACTTCCATGTGCAAACTCCTGATGATCGGTTGTGGTCCCTGTTCCCTTCATACCCCATGGTCCTGACAATGGATATCCCCGGTTGTCCGCCCGACATGCCACCCGAGGCGGCGCGGCAGGCGGTTCCGGCCCGCTGCCCCGGCGCTCGTTGCGTTAAACACACGGGCGGCGGCACCCCCCGGCGGCCGGCCCGGCCCCGGCCACCCCGCCGGGCCTTATCACGGTCTCTGCCGCTGTTGGCATCACGGTTTCCGCCACTGTCGGCGGCACGAATGCGGGCGTATCGTTGAGCTACCATCAGGTTCCCGTGAGGCAGGGCTGGCCATGACTGGCAGCGGTTCCGGTTCCACAGGCGCTGTCTCCCGGCGCCACTTCACGACGGCGACCGCCCTCACCGTGCTCGGCGCGGCAGGCCTGTTGGGCGGCAGCCTCTCCCGCGCGGCAACGACCCCCGGCGGTCCGCTGGAGGTCAGCCTTGCGGCGGCGGTCATTAACCGGGTCTACCGCATTACCGCCCGTGAACGGGCGCGGGTCACGGACGCGCCCAAGCACGAGTTCCGGGGCTTCTGGCTCTCCACCGTGCTGAACATCGATTGGCCGTCCCGCCCCGGCCTGTCGGCGGCCGTTCAGCAGGCCGAACTGCGCAGCTGGCTGGACCTTGCCCGCAGCCGAAACCTCAACGCCGTGCTGCTGCAGGTCCGACCCGCAGCAGACGTCTTTTGGCCGTCGACGGCGGGAGAGCCGTGGTCCCGCTACCTGACCGGCACCCAGGGACGGAATCCCGGGTACGATCCGCTGGCCTACGCGATCGGCCAGGCGCATGCCCGCAACCTGCATTTGCATGCCTGGTTCAACCCGTTCCGTGTGTCCATGACGGCGGACCCGGCGGACCTGATTTCCTGGCATCCGGCGCGGAAAAACCCGGGCTGGAGCTTCGCCTACGGCGGCCGGCGCTATTACAACCCCGGCATCCCCGCCGTCCGCAGCTTCATCATCAAGGTGATCACCGAAGTCGTTGCCAAGTACGACGTGGACGGCGTCCACCTCGACGACTACTTCTATCCCTACCCGGTCGCCGGGCAAACCATCCCGGACTCCGCTGCCTACAATGCCTACCGGCTGGCCGGCGAGAGCGTGGCGAATTTCCGGCGGCGCAGCGTCAATGCTTTCGTCCGCGACCTCAGCGCCGCGATCTTCGCGGCCAAACCCCGGATGCTGTTCGGCATCAGCCCCTTCGGCATCTGGCGCAACCGATCGACCGACAGCCTGGGCTCCGCCACCTCCGGCCTGCAGAGCTACGACGCCACGTACGCCGACTCCCGGCTCTGGGTCAAACAAGGCTGGCTGGACTACGTGGTCCCGCAGCTGTACTGGCACCAGGGGAACCCGGCTGCCGATTACAACACCCTGGTCAACTGGTGGGCGGCCCAGGTGGGCGGCACGGTCTGCAAGCTCTACATCGGCGAGGCGGCCTACAAGGTGGGCGACCCCGCCCAGGGGGCCGACTGGCAGGACCCACGCGAGCTCTACAACCACACGGCGAAATGCCGGGCCACGCCGGCGGTGCGCGGCCAGGTTTACTTCTCCGCCAAGTCCGTCCGGGCCAATCGGCTGGGCGGCATCGGCCTCGTCCATGACAAGTTCTACCGGCGCGTGGCGATGACCCCGGTGATGTCCCACCTGGGCGCCCAGCGACCCTACGCGCCGCTGATCGTCAGCGCCCGGTGGAACGGAACCGGCGTCGAACTCGTCTGGCGGGGGGCGACGAGCGGGACGTTGCCGAGGCATTATGCCATCTACCGCTGGGAGTCCGACGGCGCCGCGGCGGCGTTCATTCCCTCGCAGGCGGGAGCCCTCCGGCGCGTGCACCGCCGCCGCGGCAATCCCGAAAGGTTCGTGGACACGGGCGCCGTCCGGGGACGCACGTACTGGTACGTTGTGGTCGGCATGAGCGACCTCATGGTCGAATCCGCGGCCGCATCCGCCATCTTCATCCGAGCCTGACGCCGGGACGAAGCCATGACGCCTGCCTCCCCATCAGACGGCGACCAGGGTCTCGTCCTGCTGGAGACTCTCGCCCGCCGGTTTGCGGATGACCCGCTGGTCGAACGCGGCACCATGTTCCGCAGTGACGGGCTGAGGGTGGCCGGAAAGATCTTCGCGTTCCTCGGCCACGGCGGCCGGCTGATCGTGAAGGTTCCGCGGCAGCGCGCGGAAGAGTTTGTTGCTTCCGGGGCGGCGGAACCGGTCACGATGGGACGCCGGACGATGAAGGAATGGGTGGCCTTCCCGGCGATGGCCGACGACGCGTCGGCGGCCGGCGACGCGTCGGCTGCCGGGCAACAGTGGCTCAGCGTCCTTGACGAGGCGTATGCGTACGTCAAAAGCCTGGGCGGCAGCTGAAGACGGGCGCCGTTACCCTGCCCCCTGCCCTGCGGGCTGGAACAGTTCCACCAGATTTCCTGCCGGGTCGGCGAGCAGTATCTGACGTCCGCCGGGACCGGCAACCACTTCGCTGCGGAACGACAGTCCCGCCCCGCGCAGCCGGTCGATCTCCGCGTCCAGGTCTTGCACGACCAGGTGGATGCGGTTGCGCCCGGCGACCGCGTAATCCGTTGGGGTCGCGCGCGCCCCCGAGCTTGCCGGCCCGGAGAGCAACAGCCGCAGCGGCCCCCGCGTCACGTCGGCGAAGGCGGGCGAGCGCATGTTGACGGTGAAGCCGAAATGACCGGTGTAGAAGTCCACGGCCGCCCCGACGTCGTCCACGAGGTAGCGGACGCTGGCGTACTGCTCCGATGCTGGCACGGCTCTTCCCCCTCAATGTGCGGCTAGCGGCGGGCGCCGGCTGTCAGGATACATCGCACGCTTTGCCCGGAACAGGGCCGGGCACCGGTCCGCCCGACGGCGATCGCGACGGCGGAGTGAGCCGGCACAGCACAGCGATCCGGAACAGCGCAGCGGGCCGGAACGACAGCCCCGGCCTTCCGCCGATGCGCAAGGTTGGGGAACAATGGGCGGACGCCCCCCCGCCCTGCCCAATAGCCAGGAGTCATCGTGGCACAGCTGCTGTATTCCGCAATCATGTCGCTGGACGGCTACATTGCCGACCGGGACGGCAACTTCGACTGGAGCGTTCCCGACGAGGAGGTGCATTCCTTCGTCAACGACCTGGAAGGACGGGTGGGCACCTATCTCTTCGGCCGGCGCATGTACGAGGTGATGGCCGTCTGGGAAACCGTGCCCGACGGCCCGGAGGTTTCCCCGGTCGAGCGGGCCTTCGCGGAGTCGTGGCTGCGGAAGGACAAGGTGGTCTATTCCCGGACCCTGCAGACGGTTTCAAGCGCCCGAACCCGGATCGAGCGGGAATTCGAGCCGGAGGCGGTGCGGCGCCTGAAGGCCTCGGCAGCGGCGGACCTGAGCATCAGCGGGCCCGACCTGGCCAGCCACGCCTTCGCGGCGGGACTGGTCGATGAATGCCTGTTTTTCGTCTCTCCGGTCGTGGTGGGCGGCGGGAAGCGCTTTCTGGCGGAGGACCTGAGGTTCGGGCTCGAGCTGCTGGACGAGCGCCGCTTCGGCAACGGCGTCGTGTACCTGCACTATCGGGTGGAACGTTAGCCCGGGCCCGACGCGCGCCCGGGCTGCCGGCCGCTACTTCTCGGCGACCGCCATGGCTGTTGCCAGATCGCCGTCGTGGCTCATGGACAGGTGCCAGAACTTCACACCCCTGGCCGCGGACGCCGCGGCGACAGTGCCGGTGAATTCCGGGTATGGGTCTCCCCCCGCGTCGACGCAGATGGTGCAGTCCTGCCAGTTCATGCCGGCCGGAGCCCCCAGTGCCTTGGCGATCGCTTCCTTGGCGGCGAAACGGGCGGCCAGGGACCGGGTGTTGAGCTCGCGTTCCGCGGGCGTAAACAGTCGCTCCAGCAAGGCCGGGGTGCGCTGCAGCTGCCGGCGGAACCGGGAAACTTCCACCACGTCCACGCCGATGCCCACGATCATTCTTCGGCTCCCGCCCGAACCGACCACGGCGAGCGGGCGCACCGCGGAGCCAGGACCGGCTCCCCGGTGGAAATCAGGGTGCACCGCACGGGCGGCACGGACAGCAGCCGGACACGACGCCGGAGCGCCGCGTGCCGGGCGCGGACGGGACGTCTGGGAACGGAGCAGGCCCCGATCCTGTTGTACGGAGACCGGGGCGCCGCGAAGAGTAACCGGGTGGACATGCCTGCCAACTGCCTGCTACTCGACGGTGACGCTCTTGGCCAGGTTGCGCGGCTGGTCCACGTCGTAGCCCTTGGCCGTCGCCAGTGCCAAGGCGAAGATCTGCAGCGGGACCGTGGTGAGCAGCGGAGCCAGCAGCGTCGGCGTCTCGGGAACGTAGAAGACGAACTCGGCGAAGTCCTTGACGGAGACGTCGCCTTCCTCGGCGATGACAATGGTCTTGGCGCCGCGGGCGCGGATTTCCTGGATGTTCGAGACGACCTTGGCGTGCAGCGAGTTGCGGCCGCGCGGCGAAGGTACCACCACGAAGACCGGCTGGCCTTCCTCGATCAGGGCGATCGGCCCGTGCTTGAGCTCGCCTGCGGCGAAGCCTTCGGCGTGGATGTAGGCCAGCTCCTTAAGCTTCAGCGCGCCCTCCATGGCGACGGGGAAGCCGACGTGCCGGCCCAGGAACAGCACCGACTTGCTCTCGGCCATGAGCACGGCTAGGTCCTTGATGTCCTTGGCGTTGTCCAGCACGCTCTGGATCTTCGCCGGGATCTTGCCCAGGTCGGCCAGGATGTCCTTGATCTCGCCCTGGAACTTGTTCCCGCGCAGCTGCGCCAGGTAGAGGCCCAGCAGGTAGGCGGCGGTGATCTGCGCCAGGAAGGCCTTGGTCGAGGCGACGGCGATCTCGGGTCCGGCGTGGGTGTACAGCACGGCGTCGGCCTCGCGCGGGATGGTCGAACCGTTGGTGTTGCAGATGGCGAGGACCTTGGCCCCCTGCTCCTTGGCGTACCGGACGGCCATCAGGGTATCCATGGTCTCGCCGGACTGGGAGATGGCCACGATCAGGGTGTTGGCGTCCACGATCGGGTCACGGTACCGGAACTCGTGCGAGAGTTCGACCTCTACCGGTATGCGGCACCAGTGCTCTATCGCGTACTTCGCCACCTGGCCGGCGTAGGCCGAGGTGCCGCAGGCCAGCACGATGATCTTGTTGGCGGTCTTGAGCAGCTCCGGGTCGATCCGCAGCTCGTCCAGGGTCAGCCTGCCGTGCAGGTCCGAGCGGCCCAGCAGGGTCTGGCCGACCGCCTCGGGCTGGTCGTTGATTTCCTTCTCCATAAAGGACGGGTAGCCACCCTTCTCCGCGGCGGCCGCATCCCAGTTCACCTCGAATTCGGTGCCCTGGGCGGCGTTGCCGAAGAAGTCGGTGATCTCGAAGGAGTCGGGGGTAATGGTCACGATCTGGTCCTGCTCCAGCTCCACGGCGCGGCGGGTGAAGTCGATGAAGCCGGAGACGTCGGAGCCCAGGAAGTTCTCGCCCTCGCCCAGTCCGACGACGAGCGGCGAGTTACGGCGTGCGGCCACGACGACGTCGGGCTGGTCCTGGTGGATGGCCAGCAGGGTGAAGGCGCCCTCCAGCCGCTGGCAGGCGAGCTGCATGGCCTTGGCCAGGGTCGCGGTGGCGGGATCCTCCGCAACCAGAGACCGGTAGAGGTCTCCGAGCAGCACCGCTGCCACCTCGGTGTCCGTTTCCGAACGGAACGTGTGGCCCTTGGCCAGCATGGAGGCACGGATCTCGGCGAAGTTCTCGATGATGCCATTGTGGATCACGGCGAGCTTGTCGCCGTCGGCCAGGTGCGGGTGCGCGTTTTCGTCGGTGGGGCCGCCGTGCGTGGCCCAGCGGGTGTGGCCGATACCGGTCAGCGACTCGGGCAGCGGGGCGGACTCGAGCTCGTCCAGCAGATTACTCAGCTTGCCCGACTTCTTCCGCGCCTCGATCCCGGAGCTGGAGATGACTGCCACTCCCGCGGAATCGTAACCGCGGTATTCCAGGCGGCGAAGGCCCTCGAGAACGACGTCCAGGGCGCTGTGATCAGCAGCGCTGACTCCGGCCCCGCCGTCGCGGCGGCCAACATAACCTACGATTCCACACATGGGATTAAGGGTACCTGCCCGCGGGACCGTCACCGACAGAGGGTTCCGCACGCCATCCCGGCGGCCGCTGCGAAGGCGGGACGGGGCAATCCGCCGCGCCGCAGCGGGGCGCCTTTTGGGATTTGAATCCCGCAGCAGGCACAATTCATAGGTGACTGATGCGACACCGAAGACGACGGCGTCCAACGGTGAGAGTAACTTCACACCATTCGTGGAGCTGGACCGGCAGACCTGGTCCCGGTTGTCCAACGAGATTGAACAGCCCCTGGACCAGGACGATATCGAGCGGCTCCGGGGCCTGGGCGATGCCCTGAACCTGGACGAGGTCCGCGAGGTCTACCTGCCGCTCTCCCGGCTGCTCAACCTGTATGTGGGCGCGGCCGGCGAGCTGCACAAGGCCACCACCACCTTCCTGGGCGAAACCAGCCGCCGCACACCGTTCGTGATCGGCGTGGCCGGATCGGTCGCCGTTGGGAAATCCACCACGGCCCGCGTGCTGCGCGAGATGCTGCGGCGCTGGCCGGACACCCCGAACGTGGAGCTGGTCACCACCGACGGTTTCCTCTACCCCAACGCCGAACTGGCGCGGCGCGGGCTGATGGAACGCAAGGGCTTCCCCGAGTCCTACGACCAGCGGGCGCTGCTGCGGTTCGTGTCCGAGGTGAAGTCCGGGGCAGAGGAAGTGCATGCGCCCTGGTATTCGCACCTGACCTACGACATCGTGCCGGACAAGGAAGTGGTGGTCCACCGTCCGGATGTGTTGATCGTGGAGGGCCTGAACGTCCTGGCTCCGGCGCGCCCGCGGGCGGACGGACGCACCGGGCTGGCGCTCAGCGATTTCTTCGACTTCTCCATTTATGTGGATGCCAAGACGTCCTATATTGAGCAGTGGTACGTCAACCGTTTCCACAAACTGCGGCGGACGTCCTTTACGGATCCGGAATCCTATTTCCACCGCTACGCCTCGCTCACGGACGAGGAGGCCACCGAGACGGCCCTGGGCATCTGGCGGCGGATCAACGAACCGAACCTGAGGGAGAACGTGCTGCCGACACGCGGGCGGGCACAGCTGGTGCTCACCAAGGACGCGGACCACTCGATCCGCAGAATGCTGCTGCGGAAAACCTGACATGGCCGTTCTGAGGGCGCCGGTGCTCGCAGCCGGCCTGGCCGCCGCGCTGGCCCTGCTCACCGGTTGCGCGCCGGCGGGGGAAACCGCTCCGCCTCCCGCCGCGTCCGCCGGCACGGCGACGGCCGCACCGACTGCACCGGCACCGACCCCGGCCGAGGAAACCACGTCCCTTCCGGTCCCCGAACAGAGCCCGAAGGCTCCGAAGAAAGACGGCGACGCCACCGGCGGCGGCCGGAAGGACGGCGGAAGCAAGGGCGGGGCCGCGGGCGGCGGCAAGAAGGACGGGGCGGGCGGCGGCGTAAACAACGACGGCGCCGCGGCCGCCGGGGAGGACCACACAGATCCGGCGAGCATCGCCGTCGTCGTCAACAAGGCCCGTCCGCTCGATCCCTTGGACTACCACCCCGGAGACCTGCGCCAGCCGGCGGTGGCCCTGGGCACGGGCGGGGAATCGGCGCTGCTGCGGGACGCCGTGGCGACCGCCACCGAGGACATGTTCAACGCGGCCGCCGCCGACGGCGCGTTCATGATCATGATCAGCGGGTTCCGGTCCTACGCGACGCAGGCCAGCACCTACAACCACTGGGTCCGGCAACACGGCAGCGAGGCCGCCGCGGACATGATTTCGGCGCGACCCGGTTATTCGGAGCACCAGACCGGGCTGTCCCTGGACATCGGCGACGCCACCGGGGTCTGCAACCTGCAGCAGTGTTTCGCCGACACGGCAGCGGGCAACTGGGCGGCACACAACGCCGCCCGCTTCGGATTCATCATCCGCTACCGGCCCGGCGCCGAGGCCATGACCGGTTATTCGCCGGAACCCTGGCACCTGCGCTACGTGGGAAAGAAAGTGGCCGCGGACATGGCCAAACGGGGCATCGAGACGCTCGAGGAGTACTTCGGGTTACCCGGAGCCGCCCGCTATTCGTGAGCGGGCGCAGCCACCCATCCTGCGGCGGCCTCATCCCGGGGCGGCCTCCGTCCCTGCCCCCGCGCCCCCAGGTCCCTGCCCCGAGGCGCTACATTGGCCACATGATAAACGGATTCAAAGAGTTCATCATGAAGGGCAACGTCATTGACCTTGCCGTGGCCGTGATCATCGGCGGGGCCTTCGGGAGCGTGGTCAATGCCTTGGTCAACAGCGTGCTGATGCCGTTCATCGCCGGGTTGGTCGGCTCGCCGAATTTCGACAGTTTCCTGCTCTGGAACTTCAACGGGAACGACGTCGCGTTCGGCGTCCTGCTGACCGCCATCGTGAACTTCCTGCTCATCGCCTCGGCGATCTACTTCGTCATCGTGGCACCGATGAACCATATGATCGAGCGGCGCAACCGCCGCCTGGGGATCAACAAGGAGGAAGAGGCCGTCGACCCTCAGGTCGCGCTGCTCACCGAGATTCGGGACGCACTGCAGGCACGCAATCAGGCGTAAGGGCGATGTCCGGAAGCGGGCCGCTACCGCCGCTGCGGGCCGTTGGGGCAGCGCCTCCGGGAGGGCCTGACGTTTCCGCCGGCCCGGCGTACGCTATGAGCATCACCATCGGGAGCCTGCTGGAGGGAACTCCCGACGCCATCACGCAAGAATCAGGTGACCTCCATGCGACCCCACCTCCCCCTTTCCCTGGCGGCTCGATGTGCCGCCGCCCTGCTGACCGCCGTCGCCCTGATGCTGACGGGGCTGCCGGCTTCCGCCGGCCACGTTGTCTCCGGCACCCACGGCTCGTCACCGGAGTGTACGGACCGAATCATCGACCTGCCGGACGCGACGTCCGCGGAGGGCATCGCCGCCGGCCGTGGCAGCACCTTCTACGCCGGCGACCTGCTGGCGGGCGACATCTTCCGTGGCGACGTACGGCGGGGCACCGCCGAGAAGTTCATCGACGCACCGGACGGCCGGTTCGCCGTCGGCATGGCTGCCGACACGCGGCGGAACCTGCTCTTCGTGGCCGGCGGACCTACCGGCAAGGCCTATGTTTACAACACCCGGACCGCGGAACCTGTGGCCGAGTTCCAGTTGAACGACCCCGCCAGCTCCTTCATCAACGACGTAACCCTTGGTCGGGGCGGCGCCTGGTTTACGAACTCGCGCGAAGGCGAGCTGTACTTCGTGCCGATCGGTCACCGCGGGCAGCTGGGCAGCCCGCGGACATTGCAACTGAGCGGCCCTGCCGCGGAAACCCCCGCGGCGTTCAACCTGAACGGCATAGTGGCGGCCGACCACGGGCGGCAGCTGATTGTGGCCCACTCGGCCAACGCTGCGCTGTACACCGTGAACCCGGAAACCGGTGCCAGCGCCGAAATCTCCGGCGTCAGCGTCCCCAACGTCGACGGGTTGGTGCTGAAGGGCCGCTGGCTTTGGGCGGTCCAAAACATGGACAACCAGATCAGCGTGATCAGGCTGGACCGCCGGATTGACTCCGGGGAGGTCCGGTCCGTGATCACCAGTGACGCTTTCCAGACCCCGACCACCGCCGCGCTGTTCGGCCGCCGACTCGCCGTCGTGAACGCGAAGTTCGACACCGGGAACCCGCCGACGGCGGACAGCTACGAGGTGGTGCTGGTGAAGGCCCGGCGCTGATGGCTGCCCCGCACGCGGTCCTTGGGTCCCGGCAGGTCCGCCGGCCGCCGGACCGGCTTCCCGCCCGCCCAGTCTGCGGCGGCGCCCCTACTCGGCGGCGGCCGCCTCCAGCGACAGGTGCGCCTTCACGGTCCGGGCGAGCTCGTCGGCGGTTGCCTGGGCGGTTTCCATGTCAGCGGCTTCGACCATCACGCGCACGACCGGCTCGGTTCCGGAGGGGCGCAGCAGCACCCGTCCGGTCCCACCCAGCGCGGCGGACGCGGCAGCCACGGCCTGCTGGAGGGGCTGGTTGGTTTCGACCCCGGACTTGTCCACGTCCTTGACGTTGATCAGGACCTGGGGAAGCCGGACCATCCGCTGCGACAGCTCCGAGAGGGGCTTGCCGGACTTGGCCACCTGTGCGGCCAACTGCAGCCCGGTCAGGACGCCGTCGCCGGTGGTCGCGTACTCCGAGAAGATCACGTGCCCGGACTGTTCGCCACCCAGCGAGTAGCCGTGCGCGCGCATGCATTCCAGCACGTACCGGTCGCCCACGGCGGTTTCCTGGATGCGGATGCCGGCATCCTGCAGGGCCAGCTTCATGCCGAGGTTGCTCATGACCGTGGCAACCAGGACATCGTCCTTGAGCCGGCCGGCGTCGCGCAGGGCCAGCGCCAGGATAGTCATGATCTGGTCGCCGTCCACAACGTTGCCGCGCTCGTCCACAGCCAGGCAGCGGTCGGCGTCGCCGTCGTGGGCAATGCCCAGGTCAGCGCCGTGCTCGACGACGGCGGCCTGCAGCTTCTCCAGGTGAGTGGACCCCACGCCGTCGTTGATGTTCAGCCCGTCCGGCTCGGCACCCATCACCACAATGTCAGCACCGGCGGCGCGGAACACCTCCGGCGAGCAGCCGCTGGCCGCGCCGTGCGCGCAGTCGAGAACCACCTTCAGGCCCTCCAGGCGGGAAGGCAGGGTCTGCAGCAGGTGCAGGATGTAGCGGTCTTCGGCGTCTGCAAAACGCTGGATACGCCCGATCTCTGCGCCCGTGGGCCGGACGCGCGGCTGCGCCATCTCCTGCTCGATCGCGTCCTCGACCTCGTCCGGCAGCTTGTGCCCGCCGCGGGCGAAAAACTTGATGCCGTTATCCGGGGCCGGATTGTGCGAGGCGGAAATCATCACGCCAAAGTCGGCCGCCAGGTCCCCCACCAGGTAAGCGGCCGCAGGGGTGGGCAGCACCCCGGCGTCGTAGACATCGACGCCCGCACTGGCGAGGCCGGCCTCCACGGCGGCGCTGATGAACTCGCCGCTGGCGCGCGGGTCGCGGGCGATCACCGCCGTCGGGCGCTTGCCGTCTTCAACTTGCCGGTGGCCAAGGACCACTGCGGCCGCCTGCGCGACCTCGAGCGCCAGCTCTGCAGTGATCAATCCGTTGGCCAGTCCGCGGACTCCGTCGGTACCAAATAATCTAGACATCGCGACCTATTTTACGGCAGCGCACCAAGGAGCCGGTTCACCTCCCGCCGGCGGCCGCGTGCTGCGCCCTGTTTTGGCTTCTGACCCCGCCGCAAGCGGCCTTACACCCCGGCCCGCCCCCTCGCTATGGCCGCTTAAACACACGCGAGGCCCCGCAGCCATGCTGCGGGACCTCGCGTGGAAGCAAAAGCTTCGGAAGCGGTTTAGCGCTTCGAGTACTGCGGCGCCTTGCGGGCCTTCTTGAGGCCAGCCTTCTTGCGCTCGATGATGCGTGCGTCGCGGGTGAGGAAACCGGCCTTCTTCAGGGTCGGGCGGTTGTTCTCGCGGTCGATCTCGTTCAGCGCACGGGCAACGCCCAGGCGCAGCGCACCGGCCTGGCCGGAGGGGCCGCCGCCGTGGATGCGGGCGATGACGTCGTACGCGCCTTCCAGATCCAGGATCTTGAACGGATCGTTCACTTCCTGCTGGTGCAGCTTGTTCGGGAAGTAGTTCGCCAGCTCACGGCCGTTGATGGTCCAGTTGCCGGCACCCGGAACCAGACGTACGCGGGCGATAGCCTGCTTGCGGCGACCCACGGCGCCTCCGCCTACGGTGAGGGCGGGGCGTTCCTTCTTGGCGGTCTCGGTGACCTCGGATGATTCCGAGGTGTAGCTGGTGAGGGTTTCGCCCTCAGCAGCGGTGTTCAGCTCTTCAGCCACGATGCTCCTTGAATTAAGTTTCTAGTGGTGGCCGGCGCTACTGGGCGACCTGGGTGATTTCGAAGGTCTTCGGCTGCTGGGCAGCGTGCGGGTGCTCGGCACCCGTGTAGACCTTCAGCTTGGACAGCTGCTGGGCAGCCAGGGAGTTCTTCGGCAGCATGCCCCTGATGGCCTTCTCAACTGCACGAACCGGGTTCTTCTCCAGCAGTTCGGCGTAGTTGACGGAGGACAGGCCACCCGGGAACCCGGAGTGGCGGTAGGCACGCTTCTGTTCGAGCTTGGCGCCGGTCAGGGCGACCTTCTCAGCGTTGATGATGATGACGAAATCGCCCATGTCCATGTGAGGAGCAAAGGTCGGCTTGTGCTTTCCGCGCAGCAGTGTTGCGGTCTGGCTGGCAAGACGACCCAGGACGACGTCGGTGGCGTCAATGACGTGCCACTGGCGGTTGATATCGCCGGGCTTCGGAGTGTACGTACGCACGGTTTTTGCCTTCGTTTGGTGTTCTAAGGTAGCGGCGCATTCTTCACAGAACACACGCGCAAAGTTGGTGATGCGCTACCGGAACTTCAGGTGAGGACTGAAATGTAACCAGTGGCCCAGAAAGTCTCGGCTATTTCCGTGGACCAGGTTGGCCCTGCAACTGGGCCGCCACACGGACATAGCGTATCGAGGTTGGACACGCACAACGACTACCAAGGTTATCCTGCCGTGCCGGGTTAGGTCAAAAAGGCCACAACAGCACGACGACGCCGGTGCCTGCCGCCGCCCCTGGCCCCGCCCGTGAACGGGTTTAGCTGCCGGCACCGGTGGGGCCGCCGGCGAGCGGATCAGCTGCCGGGGCCGCCGGGGCCGCTGCTGCCGGGGAGGTTCAGGCCCAGCAGGGCCTTGATGCGTTCCTCGGCCTCCGGGCCGCTCTGGGCGGCAGCCATATTGGCCTCGCTGACCGCCTGGACCACCTCATCACGCTGGATCTTCACGCCGCGCGGGGCCTCGATGCCCAGGCGGACGCCGTCGCGGCGGGCGTCCAGCACGGTGATGACGATGTCGTCACCGATCAGGATCCGCTCTCCGGGTTTTCGCGTCAGCACCAGCACGCGTCAACTCTATCGCAGCTGAACTCGGCGCCCGGGCAGGCCCGCTCGACCCGCCGCGGCAGTCAGAGCCAGGCGGTCTCGGACGGCGCGCCGTCCACCCAACCCACCGGCACCCCCAGGGTGTTCACGGTCTTGGGCGTCCCGGTGTGCCTCGTCCCGGTGACCGCCAGGCTGTCGGGAACCACCACCCGCTGCACGGCCTGCACCCAGCGGTCGGTGTCTTCGGCCTTTCGCCGGGCGTCCACCGCCAGCCAGATCTGGTCCGCTCCCAAAGCCGGAAGCAGCGCGAGCAGCTCCACAGGCGGCGTGAGCGCCTGGCCCAGGCCAAAGGCCACGAACACGCTCTGTCCCCGCTCCACGCCCCGGGCACGGGCACCGATCGCGCTGTTGCGGTCCTGCACCGGTCGCCGGACATCGGCGGCGTGCGCGCCGGCCATCTTCACCATGTTGCCGCCGCCCGATATCCAGTCGGCGGCCTCCGAGGGCGCACCGTTGACTGCAGGGGCCGCGGCGGCCATGGAGTTGGCGGCCTCGAGGGCAATATCATCCTGGCCGATTACCAGCACCAGGTCCCCCGGCCCGTAGAGCGGCACCGGAACGGCCGGCTGGCGCGCCCTTTCGGCGGCGGCGGGTTGTGCCTCCACTGCCGGCGGCTGCCCATCCTCAAGTACGGCGCCAACGACGACGCCGGGGCCCGTGCCGGAGCCCGCGTCGCCGCCGGTGAGAGCCGAGCGCTGGGCAGCCGGTTCGGTAGCTGCCCTGCCCGACTGCCCGGCCTGCCCGGCCTGCCCGGCCTCATCGTCCTGCCCCGCCTGCCCGGCCCGCTCCGCCTCGAACGCCCCGGCCGCAGTGGCTCGGGCCGCCGCGCGCCGACCCGTCCCGGCCGTCGGGTTGGCGGGTCCGGCGGCCTCCCGAGAGTCGTCAGCTTGGGCTGCTGCGGGCAGGGCCGAAGCCGCCGGGGCTGCGTCGAAGGCTGGGGTTGTGGCTGGGGTTGTGGCTGCCGCTGCCGCTGCCCCCGCTGCCGCTGCCCAGGCGGAGCCTTCCGCAACGGAGACTGCCGTGGCGGGGACTGCCGTGGCGGGGGCTTCCGTGGCGGGGGCTTCCAAGGCCCCTGCACCTGCCCCCGGCCCCGGCGCGGTCGCGCCGCCGGAATCTGCTGCAGCGTCCTTCGGGGGCTTTGGGTCGTTCCGCCGCCGGCCCCAGCCCGGTCTCGCCGCCGCGGCTCCGCGGCGCTCCGCCTGCCCGGCAACTTCCGGCGGCGGTTTCTCCAGTCGGGCGCCCTTGGGCAGGCGGGTGGGCCGCGCCGTGTTAAGGGTCAGGTTGTCCATGATGACCGCGAACTGGTCGGTGTGGGTGGAGACGTGCAGTTCCGGCGCCTTGCCGTGAAGCCTGGATTCGGTGCGCTCGGCGTCGGCCAGCAGCGCCGCGATTCCGGCTCGGGCCTTCTGGTCCAGGGCATGCTGGCCACGCACGGCCGAGGCCGGCAGTTCCACCGTGACTTCGTAGTGCTCGCGGGCGAAGAAGCCGCGGATGCCGCCGACCGTGACCTTCTCGGCCGCGACAATCTTCGCGTCGGGTCCGTGGTCGGCCAGGACCTTGGCCTTGAGTTCCTGGAGGGAAGCGCCCTTAAGCTGCAGCCGTCTGGCCGACACGTACTACCCCCACGGTCTCGATCTTCACGCTGGCGGAGGTGACCTCCTGATAGGACAGTACCGGAAGTCCCCCGGCCTGCGCCGAAACGAGCCGCCGGATGGCCGGGCGCAGCGCGGGCGCGCACACGAGCACCGCGGTGAGGCCGTTGGCTTCCACTTTCTCCAGCGCATCCCGCAGCGAGGCCAGCACGGCTTCGGTCCGCTCGACCGAGAGCAGGATCTGCGTGCCGTGCTCGGACGGGCGCATGCCCTCCAGCATGGACTGCTCCAGCGTGGGATCGATCATGATCACCCGCAGCAACTGCCCGTCCAGGTACTGCGCGGTCAGGGCCGGGCCCAGCGCCTGCCGGGCCGCCTCGATCAGCCCCTCCGGGTCGGTGGACAACTTGGCCTTCAACGCCAGCGCCTCGTAAATGCGCGGCAGGTCGTTGATCGGGATCTGCTCCGCCAGCAGCCCCTGCAGCACGCGCTGCACCTCGGCCAGCGACAGCAGCGACGGAGTGAGTTCGTCCACCGCGGACGGGTTCACCGACTTCACGCCCTCGGTCAGCACGCGCACGTCCTCACGGGTCAGCAGTCGGGCGGCGTTGGCGGAGATCAACGAGGACAGGTGCGTGACCAGCACGGAGACGCGGTCGATCACGGTGGCTCCCGCCATCTCCGCGCTGTGCCGCATCTCCGCCGGGACCCACTTGCCGGCCAGCCCGAACACCGGCTCCACCGTGGCGATGCCCGGCAGCGATTCCAGGTTGTCCCCCAGCGCCAAAACCTTGCCGGCCGGGGCCTCGCCGCGGCCGGCCTCCACGCCGGCAATCCGGATCACATAGGTGGACATCGGCAGGTCGATGCTGTCGCGGGTGCGCACCGGCGGCACCACGACGCCCAGTTCCATGGCTATCTTCCGGCGCAGCGCACGCACCCGCGCCAGCAGGTCGTCGGAGGCGCCGGAGACCAAATCCACCAGGTCCGGGGCCAGCTGGATCTCCAGCGCGTGCACCCGCATCTGTTCAATCAGGTCCTCGGTAGTCTCCGAAGCGGGAGCCGCCTGACCCGCCTCGGCGGCGGCGGCGTCGTCGTCCTTGGCCTTGGCCGCCTCGGTGGCCTTGAGCCGCTGCGCCATGAAGATCAGGAACGCGCCCACCAGGATGAACGGGATCTTGGGCATGCCCGGGATCAGGGCCAGCAGAATGGCCGCGCCGCCGGCGATCATCAGCGCCTGCCGGGACTGGGTCAGCTGGTCGGAGGCGTCGGAACCCATTTCGGAGTCGGCATTCGAACGCGTCACGACCATGCCGGTGGACACGGCCATCAGCAGCGCCGGGATCTGCGTGACCAGGCCGTCGCCGATGGTCAGCAGGGTGTAGGTGCTGACCGCGTCGCCGATTTCCATGCCGCGCTGCAGCATGCCGATGGCGATGCCGCCGACGATGTTGATGATGATAATGATGATGCCGGCGATCGCGTCGCCCTTGACGAACTTGGACGCGCCGTCCATCGCGCCGTAGAAGTCGGCTTCGGCGGATACCGCGGCACGGCGTTCCCGGGCCTGCACGTCGGTGATCAGCCCGGCGTTCAGGTCGGCGTCGATCGCCATCTGCTTGCCCGGCATTGCGTCCAGCGTGAAGCGCGCTCCCACCTCGGCCACGCGCTCGGCGCCCTTGGTGACCACCACGAACTGGATGACCACCAGGATCAGGAACACCACCGCGCCGATGATGATCGAGCCGCCCACGGCCACGTGGCCGAAGGCCTCGATCACCTGCCCGGCGTAGCCGTCGCCCAGCACCAGCCGGGTGGACGCCACGTTCAGGCCCAGCCGGAACAGCGTGGCCACCAGCAGCAGCGACGGGAACACGGAGAAGTCCAGCGGCTTCTTCACGAACATCGTGGTCAGCAGGATCACCAGCGCCAGCAGGATGTTCACGATGATCAGCACGTCCAGCAGTCCAGCCGGAATCGGCACCACCAGCAGCAGGACGATGCCCACCACGCCGATCGGGACGGCGAGCTTGGAGAGGTTGCGGTTCATCAGTCACCTCCGGGTGACGGTAGGGACAAGGCTCGGCGGCCCTGCCGGGTTGAAGCGTGGGCGGCAGCGTCGGCGTCGGTCATCGCCGGCTCCGCCATGGTGTGGACGCCCGCGGCTGTACCGGCCGAGGCGCCGCGGGCCTTCAGGCTCATGACGAAGGCCAGCACGCGGGCCACGGCGTTGTAAAGCTCCAGGGGGATCTCCTGGCCGATCTCGCAGGCGCCGTGCAGCGCCCGGGCCAGCGGGACGTCGCGCACCACCGGCACGCGGGTGGTTTCGGCTTCCTCGCGGATGCGGGCGGCAATGTTGCCCGCCCCCTTGGCCACCACGCGCGGCGCGGACTTTCCCGGTTCGTACTTCAGCGCCACCGCGTAGTGGGTCGGGTTGACCAGCACGACGTCGGAGCCTCCCACCGCGGCGATCATGCGGTTGCGGCTCATCGCCAACTGCCGCGAGCGCCGCTGCGACTTGATCAACGGGTCGCCCTCGGAGCTCTTGTTTTCGTCGCGGACTTCCTTCTTGGTCATCCGGGTTTTCTTGAGGTTGCGCCGGATCACCACCATCACGTCCAGCGCGGCCAGCACCAGGCCGGCGATGATTGCGGTCTGCAGCAGCCCGGCGGTGCCGCCGCCCGCAGCCTCGAGCAGCGAGCCGACCGAGAGCCCGCCGGCGGTTATCAGCACCGGGACCAGGCCCTGGATCACGAAGTAGAGAGCGAGTCCCACCACCACGGTCTTCAGCAGCGCCTTGGCACCCTGCCAGAGAGCCTGCAGGCCGAACACCTTCTTCAGCCCGTTGACCAGGTTGAACTGCTGGGTCTCGGGTTTGAACTTCTTCCAGTGGATGCCGCCCTGCAGCGCCGCACCCGCGATGATCACGGCGACCACGGCCAGGAACATCGGCGTGAGCGTGTACATGATCGTGCCCAGGCCGTCCTCGAGCGCCTTGACCACCAGCCCCGGGTCCGGCGACTGGATCATCCGCGTGACGGTGAACATCTGGTCGGTGCCGGCCTGGGAGGCCCGGCCGATGGTCATCGGCAGCATCAACGCGGCCGCGCCCACGCCCAGCCAGGCGGTGAGGTCCTGGGATTTGGAGAGCTGGCCCTTCTGCCGGACTTCCTTCATCCGCTTGGCGGTGGCTTGCTCTGTCCGTTCTTCGGAGGTGTCCTGCGACATCTAGCCCACCACCCCCGTCAGCGCCGTCACGGCCTGCCCGGCGAGCGAGGAGACAATCCGCGGCAGCGCCACGAACACCACGCCGGCCAGGGTCAGGGTCAGGAAGATCTTCAACGGGAAGCCCAGCGCAAACGCGTTCAGCGCCGGGGCCACCCGGGTGAGCAGGCCGAGGCCGGCGTCGGCCAGGAACAGCACCACCAGCAGGGGTCCGGCAATCTGCACCGCCGCCAGGAACATCTGCGTCACACCGGTGATGATCAGCTGCACCGGCTCGGCCAGGTCGACTCCCCCGCCCAGCGGCAGCGCGGTGAAACTGCGCGCGAGCCCGCCAATGATCAACTGGTAGCCGTCGGAGGCGAACAGCAGCGCCAGCGCGGCCATCTGGAACAGCCGGGTGAACTGCGCGCCGTTGACCATCGACTGCGGGTCGAACGCCTGCGCCATGGAGAAGCCGCCGAACAGGTCGATCAACGTGCCCGCCGACTGCACCGCGGAGAACACCACCAGCACGAGGAACCCCAGCAGGGCGCCCACCAGGATCTCCAGCACCAGCGCGCCGAAGAATCCCGCCGTGCTCATCGGCTCGTACCCGTTGGCCACCCGCGGGGACACCGCCAGGGCCAGTCCGACGCCGAGCATCGCCTTGATGCGGGTTGGGATGGCTCCGTAGGAGAACGGCGGGGCAATCAGCAGGAAAGCCACCATGCGGACACCTGCCAGCATGGTGGCCTCGATCCACGCCTGGTCGAGCGGGATGTTCATTATCCGCCGCCGAGCAGGCCGGGGATTTTCTCGAACATTTCCTGCGTGAAGGAGACCATCTCGGAAATCATCCAGTGTCCGCAGATCAGCAGCGCCACGGCCACGGCCACGGCCTTGGGCACGAAGGACAGCGTGATTTCCTGGATCTGTGTCATGGACTGCACCAGGGAGACGGCAAAGCCCACCACCAGCGCGGTGACCAGCACCGGGGCGGAGAGTTTGGCGGCGACCAGCAGGCCCTGCAGGCCGATGTCGAGGACGGCGTTTGTATCCACGGCTAGGTACCGTAACTTCCGACCAGGGCGGTGATGATCAGGCCCCAGCCATCCACCAGCACGAAGAGCAGGATCTTGAACGGCAGCGAAATCATCACCGGCGGGAGCATCATCATGCCCATGGACATCAGCGCCGAGGCCACCACCAGGTCGATCACGAGGAACGGCACGAAGATGACGAACCCGATGATGAACGCGGCGCGCAACTCGGAAATCATGAACGCCGGGATCAGGGTCTGCAGCGGCACGGCCTCGGGATTCTCCGGGTTGGGCAGGTCGGCGGCCCGCATCATCAGCGCCAGGTCTTCTTCGCGGGTGTGCGCCAGCATGAAGTTCTGCAGCGGAGCGGCGGCGGCGCCCACCGCATCCGTGAAGTCCGTGGTCCCTTCCATATACGGCTGGACGCCCAGCTCGTTCACCTGGGTCAGCACCGGCCACATGATGAACAGCGACAGGAACAGTGCCAGCCCGGCCAGCACCTGGTTCGGCGGGATGGAGGGCAGGGACAGCGCGTTCCGGGTCATCGCCAGCACCACGAAGATCTTGGTGAAGGACGTCATCATCAGCAGCAGCGCGGGGGCCACCGACAGCAGCGTGATGCCCAGCAGCGTGATGACGGCGGACGACGGCGTGCCGTTGGGCCCGTTGATCTCCACCGAGAACCCGCCGGCGCCGTCCGGCGAGCCCGGTTCGACGGGGGCCAGCGGGTCAACGGGGGGAACCGGGGCGACCGGCGACGCGAAGGCGGACGGAGCGCTCAGGATGGCGGCGGCGACGGCAAAGGCCACTGCCAGCAGTAATGCCAGCAATGCTGCGGTGGCCAGACGGGGCCAGCGGCCCGCCGTCAAGGCCATGATGCCGGTGCTTCTCAACGCGAACGGACCTGCTTCAGGGCTTCGGCGGTCTGCTTCCAGGTGGACGGCGACAGGATGGACCCGGCCAGCGGGGAATCCGGAGCCTGCTCCTGCCGGCCGGCCGGACGCGACGCCCGGCGGCCCGTGCGGACGGAACGCCGTCCGCCGTCGATCGGATACAGTCCGGCCTGCCGGAGGGGAATGACGTCGCCGTCGTGGTGCGGCTCGTCGAACTCCTGCGCGACGTCACGGTGCTCTTGAAACGTTTGTTCGACGGGCTGCTCGGGCATAGCGGCGGCACGACGGGCCGCACGGCGCGGGACACCGGCGTCGCCGTCGGAGGGTGCTGCCCGACGGGCGGCGACGGCGGCGTCGACCGGGCCGGATGGGGCCGCGACGGCCGCAGCGGCCTGGTCCTGGCCCGAGGCGCGGCCGGTGGCCAGTTCCAGCAGCCGGGAGAAGCTGTCCGCCGCGGTCTGTGGGGCGCGGTGGGCGGGCTCGGCCGCCTCTTCGACCGGCGCTTCGCGGCTGTCCAGCACGTGCACCGCCTGGTCCGTCACGCCCAGCACGAAGCGCTGGCCGTCGGCGTCCACCACCACGACGGCGGCCTTGGGCCCGATGGTCTGGCGTTCCACCACGCGCACCAGCTTGCGGGCGCCGGTGCGGGCGCCGCGGCTGAAGCGGCGCTGCAGCACCCAGAGCAGCCCCAGTACCACGGCCAGCGAGAGCGCTACCCGCACGGCAAGGACGACTGTCTCCATTTAGAGGAGTCCTTCGGGCACGTCGAGGATCTTGGTGATGCGCACGGCGTAGTCCTGGTCGACGACGACGACCTCGCCGTGGGCGATCAGCCGGCCGTTGAGCAGCACGTCGGCGGGGGCGCCGGCCGAGCGGTCCAGTTCGATCACGCCGCCCGGTTCCAGGTTCAGCACGTCGCGCACGGACATCCGCGTGCGGCCAATCTCCACCGTCAGCGCCATTTCGACGTTGTTGATGCGGCCCAGCTTGGCCAACACCGAGTCGTCGGCGCCGTGCCCGGCCGGGTTCTCGCGCAGCCGGATGGCGAACCAGCCGCCGGCCTCGCCGTCGCCGCCGGTGAGCTTGAAGACGGCGGCTTCCGGATCGGAGAACAGCGCCGCGGCGTTGCCGACGCGTGCCTCGCCCAGCACACCGGCGCCGAGCACGGAGGTGGCAGCTTCCAGCGCCGGGCGCAACAGGTCGGCGGCAGACACCAAGGGGGAATCCGTGCCCGCGGCTGCGGACAGGGCGGCATGGTCGGCCACCACCAAGGCCACGTCGGCCGAGGTTCCGCCCACGAAGGACCCGACGACGGCGGAGGCCACCTGCCCCGGCAGCGGCCCGCCTTCATCCTGGCGCGCCGCGTAGAGCGGCGTGTTGGTGGGCAGCAGCCCCAGGAGCGCGTCGGCGGCAGCAGCCTGAAGGGTCTGGGTCTGTGTCATCGGGCGTTCTCCTCGGTTGTAACAATGACTCCGGCCAGGCGGTTGCCGTTGGCGCCCACGGCGGCGTGTGCCAGCCGTTCGCCGTTGATGGCAACATCCAGCGGGCGGTGTTGCGGGTGCGGCAGCGGCAGCAGGTCGCCGATGGCCAGGTCCAGGACCTGGCCGGGCCGGACGCGCATGGGGGCGAACTGCAGGGATACGTCCACCGGGATTTGCACCAGCTGGGTCTCCAGCAGTTTTCGCGCGTTGGCCGGGCTGCTCATCGCGAACGAATCACGCAGCTGGGTCAGCAGTACCTCGGCCGGGATGGCGACCGTGGCGGGCGCGGACAGGTCGCCGACACGGATTTCGAAGGTGGCAACGATCATCAGGTCGTTGGTGGCCGCCGCCTGCGCGAACTGCGAGTTGTAATGGATCTGGTCCAGGCTGATGGGCGTGGTGAGCAGGGAACCCAGCGAGTAGCGCAGGTCCTCCAGCGCATCCTCCATCAACCGGCTGACCAGGGCCTGTTCAATCTGCGTGAACTTGCGGTCCGGATAGTCGTGGCTGCCGTTGCCGCCCAGCATATGGTCGACCCACGTCATCGCGGCCTTGGTCGGAAACTGGATCACGGCCTTGCCGGTGATGTCATCGAGGGCGCAGAGAACCATCGCAGTACTGGCCGGCAACGAGGCCGCGTACTCGTCGTAGGTCTGCATCTGGACCTGCTCCGACGTGACCGTGCAGATCACGCGGACCTTGGCAGTCAGCTGGGTGCCCCACTGTCGGGCGAATGTTTCGAAGGCCAACTCCAGCACGCGGGAATGCTCGCGCGCCAGGGTGGTCGGCCGCCGGAAGTCGTAAACTTCGACGGCTCTGGCCGGCTTTTCGGGCGCGCTAGAGTGCGCATGTTCCTGGACCGTCACAGCAGGCACTATCGGCAGCGTGGTTCGGGATGTTAGGAGTTTGGATAATGCGGGTGAGGGTCCCCCGCGTCACGTCCAACACGGACCGCCCGGTGCCGGAGGCGGCACCCCGTGCTCGGAGGACTACCCAACGCAGGCCGGCCGGTGCCGAAGGCGGGCGCTCAGTGGGAGGACTACCAACGCCGGCAGGCCTGTGCCAGAGGCGGGCGCTCAGTGGTCGGAGGATGCCCCGCCGGGGGCCGGCGCGTAGGTGGCGTCCGGCCCCGGGCCGCCGCTGCTGCCACCGCCGGTGACCACGTCGCGCCCGGAGCTTTTACCCGGTTCGCCTGCTACGCGCTCGGCAGGTTTGTCCTCAGGGGCTTCGGTTTCAGCCGACTCGGCCTCCGCCTGTTCCGCTGCTTCGGCTTCGGCGGCCTTCTTGGCCAATTCCGCACGTTTCGCGGCGGCCTCTTTAGCGGCACCGGCAGGATCCTTCATGACCTCAGGAATCAGGTTGCGGATGGCCTCCGGCTGGCCGGAGAGCACCACAATGTCCACGCGGCGGTTCATGGCGAGATCTGCATCGCTCCCGCTGCGGGTCAGCGGCCTGGATTCCCCGAATCCGACCGCGGAGATGCGGTTCGAAACCACGCCGCTGTCTTCCACCAGATGGCGGAGCACGTTCACGGCACGTTCCGAGGAAAGCTCCCAGTCCAATGCGTTCGGGTCCAGGTGGCGCACCTGGGCCGTGTGGCCTTCCACCTTCAGCTCGTAGCCGACCGGCCTTAGCACCGGGCCCACCACGTTCAGGATCTTGATGGTCTGCCGGGTGAGCACCGGCGAGTCCGGCTCGAAGAACGTCTCGCTGCCAATCAGGCGAACGGTCAGGCCCCGTTCGTCAAGCTGGAAACGGACCGCTTTCTCAAGGCCTTCTTCCTGCAACCCCTTGGTGATCTTCTCCTGGATGTTGCGCAGGTCGTTGACTTCCTTGATGGCCACGTCGAGATCGGTTTTCAGTTCACCCTCGGTGTCCTCTTTGGCGTCACCACTGGTAAACCCCTGGCCCTCCTCGTCGATGAGTTCAGACGGGACCACTACCCCTTCGGCCGTATCAACCGCTTGGGTGCGTTCCACGCCAAAACCGGTGGCCAACGAGTTGGCCAGCTTCTCGAACTTCGCCGCATCCACCGTGGACATGGCGAAGAGCACGATGAACATACACATCAGCACGGTGACCATGTCCATGTAGGAGGCCATCCACCGCTCGTCCGGGTGCTCGTCCTCTTCCGCGCCGAGCGGCCGGCGCGGGCGCCGCGACTTCATGCTGCCTTGACCGCAGGCTTGTCGTCGGACTTCCCGGGTTTGCCTTCCTTGCCCTGCTTCCCCGCGCCCATCTCATGCTCCGGAACCATGGCACGCAGGCGTTCGCCCAACAGGCGCGGCTGGCTGCCGGCTTGGACGGCCAGCATGCCTTCCATCAGCAGGGTCATGCGCTCGGTTTCCAGGTCGGCCAAGCGCCTCAGCTTGCCGCCGATCGGCAGCCAGATGAAGTTGGCGGAGAGCAATCCCCACAGCGTGGCGACGAACGCCGTCGCAATCATCGGTCCGAGGGTGTCCGGGGTGGAGAGGTTTTCCAGCACGTGCGTCAGCGATACGACGGTGCCGATGATGCCTATGGTCGGGGCGTAGCCGCCCATGCCCATGAAAAACTTGGAGGATTGGCGATCGGCGCGTGCCTTCGTGCTGATCTCGTCTTCGAGAAGGATCCGCAGTTCCTCGCCGTCGGTGCCGTCGGCGATGTTCTGCAGCGCCCGCTGCATGAACGGGTCCTTTTCCTCGGTCGCCTCTGCGTCCAGTGCCAGCAGGCCCTCGCTGCGCGCCTTTTCGGCCAGCTCGACGACTCGGTCAATGACCGTCTGGGGCTTCGCCACCTTGCCGGTGAAAGCCCGGGGCAACGCTTTAAAAGCATGCAGGCCGTCCCTGAGGGTGGTGCTGGCCAGGCCCACGGCGATAGTTGCACCGAAGACCAGGATCATGGGAGCCGGGATGAGGAGCGCCGAGACGTGGGCGCCCTCGAGGGTGATCATGGCGTAGAGCGAGCCGAAGGCCAGCAGGAGGCCAATAAGTGTTGCGGGATCCATTTACGTATTCCTAGGGCGCAGCGGCACAGTGTTGCCGGAATCCGCGGAGTTGTCTCCGGGGGCCGGGGCGGCTGGTGGCACGAGGCCGAGCTGGGGGTGACCGTGCTGGTGGACTGAAGGCGGCAGCTCACGGGCCAGGTGCAGCACGTACGCGCGGTAGCTGGCGATCATCTCGATGACCTGGCTCATCGTCTCGGTGACGATGTACTTGGCGCCGTCAACCATCACCAAAGTGGTGTCCGGGTTGGAATGGACGCGCTCAATCAGGTCAGGGTTGACCGCAAACTGGCTGTCATTCAGCCGCGTTACTACGATCATTGGCCCCGTCCCAGGTCTCTCGAGGGCTCCGGTGAGCCGCTACCTACTACCTTCGGCCGCGCGCGCCCCGCGGTTAGCTGCCCAGCCCACTTGTCGCGCGCGTCACGCGGAGAGTGGCTGGACTTGGTCCTGATTCCGGGTCTTGCCGCAGCAAGACATTCACTCAGCGACCCTAAAGAAGGCCCCAGCTGCTGTCTGGGTGGTGATTCATCCCGTAGCTCCCGTAGCAAGACTGGACAGCGGGCATCGCGGGAGGCCTGCCTCATCATCCAGTGGCTTGGAGTGGTTGGGGTGGGATGTGGGTGTGCCAGTAGGTGTTGCGCAGCGGTTTGCGGCGCGGGTCGATGTAGTCCGGCGGGGTGAACCAGGGGATGCCGTCGACGACGGTGATCTCCCAGTTCCCTTGCTCGATCAGGTCGTGGTGGAGCAGGCAGAGGCATACTCCGTTGTTGACGTCGGTGCGGCCGCCGGCCCACCAGGGGATGATGTGATGGGCCTCGGTCCAGAACGCGGGCATGCTGCACCCGGGGAAGGCGCAGCCCTTGTCCCGGGCGACCAGGGCCCGGCGGATGGCGCGGTTGAAGAACCGTTGGGACCGGCCCAGGTCCAGGATTTCGCCTTCTGAACCGAGGACGGCCGGGATGATCTCGGCGTCGCAGGCCATCCGGCGGACCGTGGTGGCCGAGACCGGACCGGTGAAGACCGCGCTGCCGCCGCCAGAGAGCAGTCCGGCCAGCTGCTCGTACCCGGTGGTGACGATCACCTGGGTGCGGTGCCCGCCCGAGTCCGGAAGCCTGCCGGTGTTCAACGCGATCCGGCACGCCCCGACCAGGCCAGCGAGCAGCTTCTGCGCCCGGGTGCAGTCATCCATCGCCTCCACCACGGCCGGATCCACACAGGGGCCTCCACCAGGGAGACCGGGTTCGGGGCCCGACGGCACGTCGTCCCGCGGGTCGGAGATTTCGCCGTCGTCAGCCTCAGCAGCGCCTGCCGCGTTCTCCGGGCCTGTCCCGGCGCCGTTTGTGCCGCCACCGGCGCCGGCGCCCCTGGCTGTCTCCGCGGTTACGGCGCCGGGACCATCATGTTTACCGCCGCCGGCGACCGGGGATCCGCCACCTTCGGTGTGGGAATCTCCCGAACCAGCAGGGCACGCGTCGGATGGGCTGTTGGCGGCAGGGTCGGTGGCGGCGGTTTCGATGGCGTCGGGGCGGATCCGTGGGTTCGCGGCGCTGTTCATCACGGTGGCGAGGGCTTCGTACTGGGCGTCGGTGGTGTTGATGACGAACTGGTGCAGCCCGCGGCGCCGGCCGCGGTAGAACATGCCCTGCCGGGCCCGCAGTTCCTCCTCGGACGGTTCGGCACCGTCCTGGTCGACGACGGTTTCCCACGTCCTGGCCACCATCACCAGGGTGTCCGCATCGGCGTCCACGGCCTGCCGGACCAGCGACGCTTCCATCGCCTGCAACGCCTCCGGGGTACCGGCGTGGCGGGCCCGGTCCAGGGAATCGACCACCAGGGCCGCGGACTGGCCGCTGACCTCACCGCCGGCCATGGCCTCGGCCAAGACCGGCAGCGCCGGCGCACCCGGTTCCCCGTTCAACCGCACCGGCGCGGTGATCGCCTTGCCGACCCGCAGCCGGCGCCGCGCCTCGACAATCCCGATTCCCAGCCGGGAGCGCAGATACTCCGCCGTGTTCGCGAACTCCGTCTTGCGGCGGCGCCGCACCCGCTTGGACCCGGACCCCTCCGGGGCCGCTGCGTCCACGCCGCCGGTGCTGATCGCCGCCGCCGGGTCCGCCCACTCCCCCGCCCCCGCGGTGCCCGACGCGGCGGCACATGGCTCTGCGCCGGCCCCGGCGCTTGCTCCGAGTCCTGACACCGTTGCATGTTCCCCGTTGGCGGCGATGTCCGCCCGCTCCACCGCGTGGGCGCCGACGGCCTGCAGGAACTCCACGAGCTTCGAAACACCCTCGACCGCCGCCACCGTGTTGGCCAGGTCCCGGGTAGACAGGGACGACAACTCAACGGGGAAGCGGTCGCCGACATCCTGCAGCAGGACACACGCCTGGTCCAGAGATGCTTCCATCTCCCCGGTGCGTTCCAACGGTGCAAGAGCCATACCACAATTTTATTCGTACACAGATTCGATAGCCATCAAAAGGGCCCAGTGTGTAGGAGTAGTGCCACGCAACTGAAGCAACTGGTGAACCGAGGTCTGATTTCGCGGCAAAGAAATAGCGGCACCCCGGGAACAGTGCAGGCGGCCGCTGCAGCTGCCCGCGAACGGTCCGGCAGCTGCACTTAGGCGGTAATCATTTCGCAGCTCCGGGAAGGCGGACCGCAACCGGAGGGTCGCCCCCTGTGACCGTCGGAATGCTCACGTGTGAAGGTTTCCGGGACCGGGCGCGGCTTTCGGCAGCGCGGCGGAATCCGACAAGGGCGGTACGTGATCTTAGGGGTGACGATGAGGAAATGGTCTGCAATCTCTCTACCATCCTGTAGGCAGTGCCCCTCTAGATCGCAGGCCTGATCCGATAAAAAGAAGCTTGGATCCATCTCCGCTCAGCCGGCGTAGGGGTCACGCTCATCCCACTCCCGTTCCAGCCGCGGCCGCACCCGGAGCCGCACGTTACTGCCTCGACCGGCGCTCCAGAAGGAGTGCAGTCACCCCCGCCGCAACCGCTGCGACGATCGTGGCGATTAAAGGAAGGGGCAGCAGATCCGAAGGCACGGTCAGTGCCAGGGCCGTCATCGTCAGGACGAAGGCGGCCGTTGCCAGAAGAACCACACATCGCAAGCATGAGTACGAGGGCGGGAGTGATAACGGCAACTCTTAGTTTCATCACGAGTCCTCATAAGTTGTGTAACCCAATGCCCACACACACCCAGCCCTCCGACGGCTCCCACTACAGATGCGAGGGTTCCCAGACGGCCATGTTCGAAACCAGGGCCGGTTCGCGTTCGGCGCCCAATTCAAGGTTCTCCACGATGCTTGCGTTCGCTGTCGAATAAGAACATAGCCAAAAACATGAGGCCAAGTATGGTTACGAGGATGAGTGTCCAATTCGACTCAGTAATCATGAAGTAGATGCCAGCAACCAGCATCAGGACTAGCGGTATGCCCATCATGAGAGTAAGGAATCGCCCTCTTTGACGGTAAGTCCAGACCTGCCCTCTTTTCGGGAACATTGTCACTCCAATCTAACGAAGGGCGTTACCTATCCGAGCCAAGTCTCCGAGGAAAGCAAGATAGTTCAGACCATTTCTATGCTCATGGCGTCTGCTGGGTTGTCCGTTACTAAATTCCGCAAAAAATACCTGTAGCAACGCTCAGCGCGCAACTGGCTCCGAAGGTAATGACGGTCCCCCATCCCCCCGCTCAGAGTGCCCAATCCGAGGGCAATGGAAGCGGCGACCCCGCTCGAGGGGAGTGTCGAGGGTGTCCTGCTGGGTGAAACGTGCAGTGTCAGGGTTGTAGTAGCGGGCACCGAACTTGACCCAGCCGGTGGCGCGGTCTTGGATGGCTTGCTTGAAGAGGTAGGGGTTTGGGCAACGGCGATGGATGTCTGAGCGTCACCTTCGTTGAACATTCATTACGTATCCCCAAACTGCAGTCGCGAGCAATACAACAGCGCACAGAAGGATAACTGCTCTAGGAACGGCTTGACTCGAATCCAAAACGAGCGCGGCGTATAGCGCCGCCAACAGCGCAAAGATCGCCATGGACATATATACAGCGATGTGCTGCCTCTTACGCATGCCCTGCCTCGATTCGGTTGGGTTGACTGCACTTCAACAAGAGTCCGCAGCTCCTATGCTCGGTGCCCGCGGAGACCACGGCCCCACCACCAGCGGAGCCCCAGCAGCCCCCACTACAGTCCGTCCACGGTGAGCACCGGCGAGAGGACGGGCGGGATGTCCAGCGGGGCACGCCGAGCTCCTGCTCGACGACGATCGAATCCCACCCGCCGCCCTATTGGATGCGTGTCCTAGACATGAACCTGCCCCCCGGTATTGGGACGAGTGTAATGCAGATCACACAAATAGGAGATAGCCCCAGTCCGAACGTATCGGACCGGGGCTATTTTCCCATGTCTGCTAGGAGACAGGGTAAAAGTTCCGAAATTTTAGCGCTTCAGGTTAGTCAGTTCCTGCAGCACCTCATCGGAGGTGGTGATGATGCGGGCGTTGGCCTGGAAGCCGCGCTGCGCGACGATCAGGTTAGTGAATTCCTGGGAGAGGTCCACATTGGACATTTCCAGCGAGCCGCCTGCCAGCGTGCCGAGGCCGCCGGTGCCTGCAGTGCCGAGTTCCACCTGGCCGGAGTTGGCAGTTGCACGGTACGACGACGAACCCGCCTTTTCGAGGCCTCCCGGGTTGGTGAAGTTGGCCAGTGCAACCCGGCCGACGACGGCCTGGTCCCCGTTACTAAAGGATCCCATGAGTGTGCCATCCGGGCTCATGGTGAAGGATTCAAGGGTTCCGGCCGCACGACCGTTCTGACTGTCGAATCCAACGGTAGTCATGCCTGCGTAACCGCTGAGACTCGTCAGATTAACGTTGATGCCGTCAACCGCCATGGGGCCGCTAGGCGTCAGGACGCCGTTCCCGTTGAGCGCAAGCGATGCACCGACAGTCCCGCTGCCGGTCTTGGAGACATCCCAGCCGTCTGGTGTCCGAGTGAACGTCAGGGAGAGGCTCGCCTTGGTGCCGTCCGCCTTAAAGACCTCAACATCGCGGACGAGGGCATCTGCTTGCTTCGCGTCAGACGGAAGGTTCCCTGCGAGCACTGCCTCGGAAGTGGCACGGGCCTTGGAAATGGCGTCGGGGGAAAGATCGATTGCGCCAATGGGGCCGCCAACGGGCATGTTTCCGTCGGCATCTGCCATCCAGCCCTGCAGGATGGCCCCGTCCGGGGAGACGAGGCGCCCCATGGAATCGAGTTCGAAGGCGCCGGCGCGAGTGTAAAGCTGCTCGCCGCCCTTGGTGGTGACGAAGAATCCGTCGCCGGAGATCATCATGTCGGTGGCCTTGCCCGTGGCCTGCGAGGAGCCCTGGGTGAAGTTGGTGGAGATGCCGGCCACCTGCACGCCGAGGCCCACCTGTGCGGGATTGGTGCCGCCGGCCTGGGCCTGCGGGCCGCCTGCGCCCTGCGTCATTTGGGACAGGGTGTCCTGGAACTGGACGGAGGAGGCCTTGAAGCCGGTGGTGTTGACGTTGGCGATGTTGTTGCCGGTGACATCAAGCATGGTCTGGTGGGAGCGGAGTCCGGAGATTCCGGAGTAGAGCGAGCGGAGCATGATCAGCGCCTTTCGGAGGGTGGAACGGACGGGTAATTCAGTGATTGGGAAAATTTGGTGGCGGCATAAGCCGGCTTAGGGGGAAACATCTCAGGCGGCGGCACCCCCGGTGGTACCGGCGTCGTTGGCACCCAAGCCGGCGGCACCGGCGTCGTTGGTGGCTTCACCAGTACCCGACTCCCCCGGCGCGCCGGCGGCGGTAATCCCGGCGACCAGGTCCAGCGGGATCTCCCGGCCGTCCACGATCACCTGCGGGACCGGCCCGGCGTAGGAGACTGAGGTTGCGGTGCCGGTGACCAGGGAGCCGTCCGCGCCGTAGTAGCTGACCTCGCGGCCCACCAGCGCCGCGGCTACGCCACGCATCTGCAGCGAGAAGTTCTCCTCGCTGGTGGTGGTCATGGTGGCGATGCTTTCCATCATGGCCAGCTGCGTGGACTGCGAGATCATCTGGTTCGTGTCCATCGGCGAGCTGGGGTCCTGGTTCTGCAGCTGGGTGACCAGCAGGTGCATGAACATCTCGCCGTCCATAGACTGCTTCGGTGCGCGCACGGGCGGGGCGGTATACGTCGGGGCGACTGTGCCAACGGGCGCGACTGAGTCGGTGGGCATGGTTCTCCTTGTCTCAGGCCAGCACGTCGAGGCTGGTCGATATCCCGTAGGGACGTCTCAGGGCGGATGGGTCGGTCGTGTCCGGGGCCGTGTCTCCGGCGGTTCCGGTGGCCGTGCCGGGGCGGCCTTCCTGTCCCTGCGGGCCGCCGGAGGGCCGGCCGTCGGGGCCGAACTGCATGCCGGGGCGCGCATCGTTCGGGCGGTTCTGGTTGGACAGGTCAAGGTTGGCGTTCAGGCCGGTGGCCGCAAGATCGCGCTTCAGGTCGGCCATGACGACGCGCAAGGCGTCCCGGCCGGCGTCGTTCGGGGCGAAGAGCTCCACGCGGACGCCCTCGCCCGTCACGTGGGCGCGGACGGTGACCGGGCCCAGGTTGTCAGGGGTGACGCTGATGGTCATCACGTGCTCGCCGGGCTTGGCCTGCGAGAGCGTAAAGAGCGGGCGGGCCACCTGCGCGGCGAACGGCAGCTGCTGGTGCGGCGGGACGGGAGCGGGCGCCGTGGCGGGGGCGGCAGCCGTGGGCTGGGACACCGGGACCGGCTGTCCGGCGACCGGCACCTGGAGGCCCGGCTGCAGCTGTTCGCTCTCGCCGCGCCCCGCTGCGGCGGCGGCTGTGGCGGTCGCTGCCGTTGCGGCCACACCAGTCGCGGCCCCGCCGGCAGGAGCGCCCGGTACGGATTGTCCGGGAAGCACGACGCCGGTGGTCGGCTGCGTGGGAATGGTCGCCTGGGCTGCGGGCTGGGTGGGAACCGCCGGCCCCACCGGGCCGGCCTGTTGGTTCTGAGCAGTGTCGCCTGTCCCGGCCACCGGCACCACGCCGGTTCCGGCCGCGGGGGTTGTCGCGGCGGCTGTCGCTGCTCCAGCGCCCGGCCCGGGTGCACCGGTGTCTGTTGCGGCAGCACGTGCCAAGGTGGCAGCCGGACTTCCTGCGCGTTCCCCGGCGACGCTCCCGCCGTCAACAGGGCCAGCGGCGGACGCAGTACCAGCCTGGGTTGCGGCTGCTGCGGAGTCGGAAGCTGCCGGGCCAACCAAGCTGGCCCCAGCGGATGCTCCGGCGCCTGCCGTGCCGTCGACAAAGGAGGGCCAGCCGCCAGTACCGAAAAATGCACCGGTTGCACCTGACATCCCGAAGCCACCGCGGCCATCGGAAGCGCCCTCACCGGCGTCCTGCTGGCTTCCGGCGGCAGCATCGGCCGTCACCGGGGACTGAGCCGCGTCGGCACCCACTTCGCCGATCGGCGTACCCGCGCTGGTCGGATCGCCGGCGGTGAGGCCTTGCCCGGCCAGGAGCGGCCAAGGTGCCTTAGCGCCGCCGTGACCGGCGACTGCGGCCGCCGGATCAGTGGCTGCAGCGTCGCGGGAAGGAGCAGTAGCGGGACCGGTGGCGGACTCGGCCGTGCCGTTGCCTGGTTGCGATGCTGCACCGCGACCGGTTTCACCCCGGGCAGTTCCGGCCGCCCCGGTTGACCCGGCGGTAGCCGCGGCAGCCCCGGGGCCCCCAGCGGAGGCACCGCCGTCGTGCTTGGAACGCTTGGCGGAAGCAACGGAACCGTGCCTCAGCGCATCCTGCATGGCGGCGTCGAAGCCGGGAGAAGAGGAGCGCGCGGCAGCCGGCCCGCCGGAACGGGCGGAGGACGCCGGGGCGACGGGCAGGGAGTTCACGGGCAGGCTCATGCGGTTCGTCCCCTCGCCATGGCCGCCTGCGCGGCGGCCAGCAGGTCGGTCAGCTGTCCGGCGCCGCCGGAGCCCTGACCGCCGTTGAGCGTCGAGGCCAGTCCGGTGTTGCCGTTCTGCCCGGTGAGCATGGAGCTCAGCCCAGTGGACGTAGAGAGCTGGGCTGCGCCGATCAGTTCGGTCAGCGCGCTCTGCTGGTCCGCGCTCAATCCGGCGGCGCCGGCAGCCACGCCGGAACCGGCGCCTGCTGCCTGGACCGAGGACTCCTCGGGCAGGATGCGGCGGATGGTGGTGAGGTTGGAGTCGTTCTCCCAGGCGTCGCGTACCTTAATCGTGTCGCCGGGCTGGGGGGCATCGATGGCCTTGCCGTTGCCCAGGTAGATGGAGACGTGGCCGCCGTCGAAACTGAAGAGCAGGTCGCCGGGCTTGGCGTCGGCCATGGAAGCCACCGGCGTGCCTTCCTTCATCTGGTCCCAGGTGACGCGCGGCAGGTCGATGCCGACGTCGCGGAAGGCGTGCTGCACGAAGGACGAGCAGTCGAGGCCGACGGACGCGTCGTTGCCGCCCCAGACGTAGGGCAGGCCCACGTACTTCTCCGTGGCCTTGATCAGCTCGGCGGCGGTACCGGTCGCGGCCCCGGCCCCGGTCCCGCTCACGGCGCCGGTCCCGGAAGCGGCGCCGGCGGGGGCCTGGGCTGCCGCCGTCAGCGCGTCGGCGAACGCGCTTGCCGTGGCGCCGCCGGTGCTGCCACCCGCAGTTGCCCTGGCCGCGGCTTCCGCGGCGGGGGCGGGCTGGGCGAGCTGGGTCAGTGTGGACTGGATCTGCTGGATCCGCCCGAGGGTGTCGGTCATGCTCATCGTCCGTCGCCGCCCCGGGCGCCGGTGGACAGTTCGTCCAGCACCAGCTGCTCGCGCCGCAGCTCTTCGAACGCCTCGGCCGCGAGGTGTCGGGTCTCGAGCTTCTCCAGGCCCACGGACTGCTTGCGCACGGCGAGGAACTCCTGCTGGGCCTGCTGCGCCTCGTTCCGCCGGGCCAGGTCCAGGTTTTCCAGGTCGGCCAGCATGCTGCGCGAGGCGGAGCGGGCCGCGGCCACCGCGTGCAGCGTGGCCGCATCGGAGACTTCGCTGATGATCTCGCCCAACTCGTCGCGGGCAGCGACCACCCGGGCGCCGGACTCGCGGGCGCGGTGGTTCGCGGCGGCGAGGTTGCCGGCGGCCTGGTCCTGCTGAAGCTGGCGCAGCCGCAGCAGCCCGGCCAGGGGGAAGGATCGTGCCATCTCTACATACCTCCAAGGGTGCGGGCCAGGCGGTGCAGTTGCTCCCACGACTGCGCGGCCGGCGTCTGGTCATCCATCCGCTGCTGCAGGAACAGGTTGATGTCGTCTTCGTGCTGGACGGCCGCGTCCACCAGCGGGTTGGAACCGGGCTGGTAGGCGCCCACGTCCAGCAGGTCCTGCGCGGCCTTGCGGGCCGCCAGCACCTTGCGCAGGGCGCCCGCGGCGCGGGAGTTCTCCGGGCTGTTGACCTTGGATGCCACGCGGGAGATCGAGCCGAGCGGATCCACTGACGGGTAGTGCCCGGAAACGGCCAGCTTGCGGTCCAGCACCACGTGCCCGTCCAGGATAGAGCGGGCCGAGTCGGCGATCGGTTCGTTGTGGTCGTCGCCGTCCACGAGCACCGTGTACATCCCCGTCACCGATCCGGTTTCGGCGGTGCCGGCGCGTTCCAGCAGCCGGGCCAGCAGGGAAAAGGTCGACGGCGGATACCCGCGGGTGGCCGGCGGCTCGCCGACGGAGAGGCCGATCTCGCGCTGGGCCATGGCCACGCGGGTCAGCGAGTCCATCATCAGCATCACGTCCGCCCCGCGGTCGCGGAACGATTCGGCAATCCGGGTGGCGGTGAAGGCGGCGCGCAGCCGCATCAGCGCCGGCTCGTCCGAGGTGGAGACCACCACGATGGACCGGGCCAGGCCGGCCTCGCCGAGGTCGTCTTCGAGGAACTCGCGGACTTCACGCCCGCGCTCCCCGACCAGCGCGATCACGGAAACCTCGGCGTCGGTGCCGCGGGCGATCATGGACAGCAGCGAGGACTTGCCCACGCCGGAGCCGGCGAACAGGCCCATGCGCTGGCCCTTGCCCACGGTGGTGAGCGTGTCCAGCACGCGCACGCCCAGCTGCAGCGGCGTCTCGATCCGTGCGCGGTGCATGGCGGACGGGGTGTCGTTGTCCAGCGGGACCAGCGAGTCGAAGACCAGCGGGCCCTTGCCGTCGATCGGCCGCCCCATCCCGTCCAGCACCCGGCCGAACAGCCCGTTGCCGGTGGGCACCAGCACCGGCGCCCCCTTGGCCTTGGCCGGGGTGCCGGTATTGATCCCGGTGAGCCGGCCCAGCGGCATGCAACGGATGCTGTCCCGGCCGGTGGCCACGACCTCGGCCTCCACGCCCTGGCCGTCGCCAATGAGCACCAGGTCGCCGATGGCGCAATCCAGGCCAATGATCTCGACGCCGAGGCCCACCACCGAGGACACCATCCCGTAGCGCGGGGGCCGGGCCGCCGCCAGCGCGCCGGCGAACCGGTCGGCGCGGGGGCGCCAGGCGACCGCGGTCACTGCCGGGCCTCCAGCAGCGCGGCCTTGGCGCGGGCCAGCGCGGCGCCGATCCGCGCGTCCAGGAAGCCGTCGGCGAATTCGGTGACGGCGTCCCCGGGCGCGAGCGACGAATCGGGGCTAAAGCTCACGCCGGCCTGCTGCCGCGTCTCCGGCGCCAGCATGGTCAGGTCCGCCGGATTCATCCGCACGGTGTGCACGCGCGAGGCATCCACCCCGGCCAGTGCCCGGGTGAGGGCCGAACGGGCGGAGGCCGCGCCGTCGGACAATTCGTGGCCCAGGATGGCTTCGGCCAGTTCCATGGCCGCGGCGGCCAGGGTGTCCTGCGCGGCGGCAAGTACCGGCACGGTCCGCTCCTCCAGCGCACGGGTGGCCGCGCCGAGCGCTGCCACTGCGTGCTGCAGGCGGGCGCGGGCGTCCGCCATCGCGGCGGCGTGGTCCTGCTCCATCGCGAGCTGGCGTTCGCGCATCAGCTCGGTGCCTTCGCGCATGCCGGCGGTGTAGCCGGCGGCGTGGCCGCGGACCCTGGCCTGTTCCAGCGCCTTGTCCTGCGAGTCGTCGCTGCGCAGTTCGGTGTAGCGCAGCTTGGCGAAGGCCCCGGTCCCGGTGTTCAGCTCGGGGAAACTCATCCTGGAGAACGCGGCGTCAGTAGACATATTCGTCCTCCTCCGCCGCGCGCTGGACGGTGATGATGCCGCTGGCCTCGAGCTCGCGGATCGAGCGGACGATGTCCGCGCGGGCCTCTTCGATCTGCGACATGCGCAGCGGGCCGGTGGCCTTGATCTCGTCGTCGAGGATGTCGCGGTTGCGCTCGGAGACGTTCTTGCGGATCAGCTCGGTGACCGGTTCGCTGGCGCCCTTCATGGCCACCGCGAGCACCGCGATCTCGATGCCACGCAGCACCTGCTGCACGTCGCGCGGTTCGAGCTTGGTGATGTCTTCGAAGGTGAGCATCCGGGAGCGGACTTCCTCCGCCAGCTCCGGATCGCGTTCCTCCAGGGCCTCCAGGAGCGCGCGTTCGGTGGCGACGTCGGCGCGGTTGATGATGTCCACCAGCGGCCCGACGCCGCCCACTACCTCCACCTGCTGGCGGGGCACGACGGCGCCGGCCCGCACCTTGAGCGTGTCCGCCACGATCGACACGGCTTCGGGGGTGGCGGTGCCCATGGTGGCGATGCACTGGGCTACCTCCGGCCGCACCGAATCCTCCAGCCCGGCTATCACCGTGGACGCCAGCTCCGGGCGCACATGCGCGAGCACCAGCGCGATGGTCTGCGGGATCTCGCCGTTCAGCAGCGTGATCAGCTGGGTGGGGTCGGCGTCATCCAGGAACTCGAAGGGTTTCCCGGCCATGGAGGTGGCCAGCCGGTCGAGCACGCCGGCGGCCTTTTCCGCGCCGAAGGAGGCGGCCAGCAGGCCGGCGGCGAACTCCCTGCCGCCGCGGGGCCGGCGACGGCCCTTGACCGTCATGTCATGGAATTCCTTGAACGCCTCCTCGGCGGTCTCGGGGTCCACGCGGCCCATGCTCACGAGCTCGGCCGTGATCAACTCCGCCTCGGCCTCGCTGAAGCGCTTCATGACCTCGGCGGCCCGGGCCTGTTCCATCTGCATCAGCACCACCGCCACCTTCTGGGTGCCGGTCAACGTGGTCAGTAACTCGGTCATGCGTTCTGCTTGTCATCCATCAGGGAGCGCAGGAAGTCGGCGGTCTTGTCCGGTTCCTGGGCGGCCAGGGCGTCGATTTCCGCCCGCTTGCGGTTCATGTCCTTCTGCTCGTCGGACAGCTCCGGCGGGCCGGCGAGCTCCAGTGCCGTGGTGTTCGGGCCGGTGACCACGGGGATCGGTTCCGGAACGATGATGGGCTTCGCGGGAAGCTGCAGGTCCTGCGGCGCCTCGATCTCGGGCTGGAAATCCTGCAGCTCGCCCAGGTCCACCGGCTCGCGGTTCTGCCGGCGGGACCAGCGGGCGTAGACCAGCAGGGCGATGATCACCAGCAGGATGATGCCGGCGGTGATGATGGCGGTGCGGATCAGCTCGGCCTGGCGCGCGGCTTCCTCGGCGGCCTGCGCGGCGGCCAGCGCCTCGGCGGCCTCCTGCGCGCCGGCGGTGTTGAACGGCACGAGTTCGACCGTGACCTCGTCCCCGCGGTCGGCGTTGATGCCGGCGGCGGTGGTCACCAGGTCCTCGATGTTGGCCACGTTCAGGGCCCCGGCGGCGTCGGCGTCCAAGGCCACGGACACGGTCTGGCGGTTGATCGCCCCGGCCGGGATGGCGCGGGTCTCGGTCACCTTGTTCAGGGCGTTGTTCTTCGTCTCCGACTCGGAGGTGAAGGTCCCGTCGCCGCCGGTGTTGCCCGGTACGGCGATGTTGTCCGGGCCCAGCACGCCGGCCGCTCCCCCGCCGGTTCCCTCGTACTCTTCGATCTGCGCGGACTCGTTCAGGGCCGGCGCGCCGTCCGGCGTCGTGAAGGTCTCTTCCACACGCTCGGCGGACTCGTAGTTCATGTCCGCGGCAACCACCACGGAGGAATTGCCGGGCCCGACCACGCGGTCCAGCATGCTCTGCACCGAGGCGCGCACCCGCTCCTCGTAGTCGGAGGCCTGCTTGTCCGCGGAGCCGGTAGCGCCCACGCCCACGGCGGAGAGCACGGTGCCGGCGGCGTCGATGACGGCGACGTTCTCCGGCTTCATGCCGTCGATCGAGGCGGAGGTCAGGTGAACGATGGCCTGCACGTGGTCGGCGGACAGGGTGGTCTTTTCGGTGTCCACAAACACGGAGGCGGTGGCCTCACCCTTCTCGGAGACGAAGACCGTCTCCTCCGGGATGGCCAGCCGGACGGAGGCGGTCTTGACGCCGTCGAGCGCCTCGATGGTGGAGGCCAGCTCGCCTTCCAAGGCCCGCTTGTAGGTAACCGACTGCTGGAACTCGGAGGACGTCACGCCCATGTCGTCCAGCAGCGAGTAGCCGCCGGTGGACGAGCTCGGCAGGCCGGCCGCGGCGGCCTTGAGCCGCTGGTCGTAGACCTTGTCCTCCGGCACCAGGATGGTCCCGCCGCCGTTGGTCAACTCGTACGGCACCCCGTCGGTGCGCAACTGCTCCACGATGGTGTTCGCGTCGGCCGCGGCCAGCCCGGAAAACAGCGGTGTGTAGGAGGGCTTCGACGCCCACGTCGTCAGGGCGGCAATGCCGAGCACGACGACGGCGATGCCGATGATCGCGATGGTGCGCTGGGCGACGGTGAACTCGCTGACGGTTTTGCCCAGCCGGGAGAACCAGGAGGAGACCTTGCCGGGCATCAGGCCTGCATCCTCATGATCTCGTTGAAGGCGTCAACGCCCTTGTTCCGGACGGCTGCCACGAGTTCCAGCGTCACGGCGGCGCGGGTGGAGGCCAGGGTCGCGTTGTGGATGTCGTTCAGGTCGCCGGTAACGGCCTGGATGGCCAGTTCATTGGACGTGGACTGCAGTTGCTGCAGGTTGTCGATGGCACCGGTCAGGGAGGTGGCAAAGCCGACGCCGTTGGTGGCCTGCGGAGCCTCGGCGGCCGGCAGGTAACCGGTGCCGGCGACGCCCTGGATCGGCGGAATGGAAGAGAGCGGCATCAGTTGCGTCCAATCTGGAGGGCGGCCTCGTAGGTCGTCTTCGCCCGGTCCACCACGGCCGCGTTGGCCTGGTAGCCGCGCTGGGCCAGGATCAGGTTGCCCATCTGCTGGGACAGGTCGATGTCCGGGTAGCGGACGTAGCCGTCCTCGTCCGCCAGCGGGTGGTCGGGCTCGTGGACCATGCGGCCCTCGGCCTCGCCGAATTCGGCCCCGGCCACGTACACGCCGGAGACGCCCTGGCCTTCCTGGGCGATCACGTAGCGCGCCTGGAAGGCCGCGCCGTCGGTGCTGGTGGCGTTGTTCGCGTTGGCGAGGTTGTCGGAGACGGCGTCCAGCCACTTGCGGTGGACGGTCAGGCCGGTCCCGGCGATTCCAATGGCGTCGAAAGTCATCAGTTGGTCCTCATCGCCGTGCGGACGCCGCTGAAAGGACTCTCGGCGGCACGGGCTGCAAACTGGTAGCGCAGCACTGTTTCAATGTTGGAGAGCGTCTCGGTGTCCAGGTTGACGTTGCTGCCGTCGAGCCGGGTGGGCTCCAGCGAGCGTTCCATCGTGGCACTGGCGCTGCCGTTCCCGCGGGCCACCGATTTTGCGAGTGCATCCTCGAACTGGACGCGCTGCGCATGGTAGCCGGGGGTGTTCACGTTCGCGATGTTGTTGGCGATGGCGCGCTGGCGCATGGCGAGGCCGTCCAGGGCGCTCTGCATGGCAGCCCCCGTCACAGATTCGAACACAGCAAAGACCCGTCTTACTACTGGCATGTGGGCGGCCGATCCATGGCCTGTTCTGTGAGCGATCCGTGCTCACTATCCAGTTATCGGCAGAAGACGGGAGTGCGTTAGGTGAATCTTGAGATTGGTTAACCGTTTACGTCGAGGTAGACGGAACGACCAGAAGTACCAGGGGTGGGAACGGCATCCAGAAGCGCGGATTCCTGCCGGTTTTGCCGCATCTCGGCGCGCAATTCCCGGATCACTGCCTGCTGCGCGGCGGCGAGCTCTGTCGCCCGCTCCACCAGCTCGTCCGGAATCGGCCCCAGCCCCTGCGGGGCCTTCCACCGCGCGACGGCGGTGCGCGGGCTGCTCACTGCCGCTTCATCGGTCTTGCCCCCGGGGAGAGCAACTTCGGCGGGCGCGCTGCCATGGCCACCGGTCTCGGCAGTTCCGGTGAGTCCGCCGGCACGGCCCCCGGTCTCGGCCGTTTCGTTGAGTCCACTGCCATGGCCACCGGTCTCGGCCGTTTCGTTGAGTCCGCTACCTTGGCCACGGGTCTCGGCCGCCTCGGCGAGAGCCAGTTCGAGTTCGTCCAGCACGGCCGTCCAGCGCTCCAGCGCGGAAACTTCGCCCTCCGGCACGTCAGGCGATGCCAAGTTCGCCGCCGAGGCCGGCGCCACGGGCAGGCTGTGCCGGGAGCTGCCCTGCGGCCTCGTGCCAGGCCTCGCGCAGCGGCTCCAGCAGTTCGATGCATTCGCGGGTCCGGGCCGCATCGCGGTGAATGTTCGCGTTCATCATCGCGGTCAGCGTGTAGGTGTAGAGCGCTTTCAGGCCCTCTCCCCCGTCCCACACGTCCGTCTTCAGCGAGGACATCAGTTCGGACACGATGGCCTGCGCATGGATCAGATTCTCGGACGCCACCGACCAGTGCTGGTTCTGCTGCGCGGCCTCCGCCCGGTTCAGGTCCAAGAGCAGCCGGTCATACAACATGGTCAGCAGCCGGGCGGGCGTGGCGGACATGATCGCGTCACGCTGGAACTGGTTGCGCTTAGCCTGGGCTCCGAAGCCCGGCCCGTATGTCAGTGTCATTTCTTCGTGCTCCCCCATGAGGGCAGGGTGGCCAGCTGCGAGTTGAGCCAGTCCCCCTGCGACTGCAGGCCGTTAAGCGTTACTTCAAGTTGGGCCCAAGTCCGTTCGAGTGTAGAGCGGCGCATCGCCAGCCGGGTATCCCACTCGGCAACTTGATCATTCATGCTGCGGACCAGGGATTCCTGGCCTTGGATTCGCTTGGTGACGGCGCCGTCGTACTTGTCCGAGGCATCCGTTGCAGCCGTAGCCACGCGACCGGCAATCGTCTGGACCACCTTCTCGACCCACGCAGAGTCTTGCGTCATCGCCTTGCCGAACTTCTCGGCATCAAACTCAATCGAGCCGTCCTTGGTGATGCTGATGCCTATTTCCGACGGCGACCGTCCGTCGATGGGGCTGATCGCAGCGGTCATCATGCGCTGCTGAATATCGCGGACGCTGCTGTCCCCGGTGAAGATTCCGCCCTTGGTCGTCGTTGACCCGGTGGACGTGGAGACGTTCACGGAGGAGTTCTTGGAGATGAAGGCGAACAGGTCCTTCAAGCCGTCCGCCAGCGCCTTGGCCTTTGCGGTCACGGATTCATCGTCGCGAGTGATCGTGATGGTCGACTTATCCCCGGAAACCGCGTTAGCCCCCAAAGTGACGCTCACACCCGGCAGGAGGTCAGTGAACGTGTTCGAGGATGAAGAGATTTCCTGCATTCCGTTCCAAATCGACACCCGAGCATCTTGCGCGATTTGAACGTTCGTCGTGGAAAACGACGGGTCGCCGTCGAGCGTCAGGGTAAACGCACCAGCCGCCCCAGTCTCCTTCGAAGCAATCTGGAGCCGGTACTGCGGAGCCATCGGATCGGTTCCCACCGACACCTTGGTCGCGGTAACCCCGGCGCCGGATTCGTTCACGGCGGTGACGACTTGGTCCAAGGTCATCCCTTGGGTGTTGATTTCTTTTTTTACCTGACCGTCTTTGAGCGCGATGGTGAGCATGGTTGCGCTTTCCGGCCAGTCGCTGAGCAAGGAGGAGACAGCTACCTGTGCTTTGGCCAGTTGGACGACTTCCAGGTCGATACCGCCAGCGGAGGCTCCTTCGGCCGTGGCCACTGAAACTTTCTCAGAGCTACTCGTGCCTGAGTAAATGCTCAGGGCGTTCGCTTTGCTCGTCTCGGTGGCCGTTTTTCCGAGATCGGCGATCCGCGTGTTCAGCGCTTGGAGAGCGCTTACCAGCGTCTGGGTGCTGGAAACCTTGTTTTTCAGGAGTGATTGCGGGCGCGCTTCCAGCTGCATGAGCTGATTAATCATGGTGGCGGTATCCAAACCGCTGACCATGCCGCCGATCGAAAACGCCACGCCAGTTCCTCCTGAAAGAAGCCTGTTTACTAGAAGAAATGCTGACGCCCGGCAGCGAAGAGTGTGAGGTCCAATTCGTTCGCCTCGCTGCCGGGCCGCATTCAGCCGTTAGCTACCCGGATTTAGCCGAGGAGCTGCAGCACACCCTGGTTGATCTGGTTGGCCTGAGCCAGCATCGCAGTGCCGGCCTGGGACATGATCTGGTTCTTGGTGAACTTAGCCATTTCCGAAGCCATGTCGGTGTCGCGGATACGGGATTCCGAAGCCGACAGGTTTTCCGCCGAGATGTTGATGCTCTTGATTGCCGTCTCGAAGCGGTTCTGAGAAGCACCCAGGTTCGAACGCTCCGCAGAGATGGCCTTGATCGCACCGTCGATGCTCGTGATGGTGGCCTGCGCCGCAGTGTGGTCGGTCACGGAGAAGCCCGTACCGGCGGTGGTGCCGTCGGTGGAAGCCAACGCATCGACGGAGGTGGCAACGTCGGCCAGGGTCACAGAGATGGCATTGTTGGCGTTGCCGTCAGCGCCGACCTGGAAGGTCTTGCTACCACCCTTGAGCAGATCGATTCCGTTGAAGTTGGTGGACTCCGTGATGCGGTGGAGCTCCTTGGACAGCTCGCCGGCTTCCTTTTCGATGGCGAGGCGGGCCTCACCGTTGTTGGAGTCATTCGCACCCTGAACTGCCAGGTCGCGCATGCGCTGCAGGATGGAGTGAACCTCGGTGAGCGCACCTTCAGCGGTCTGGATAACCGAGATGCCGTCCTGGGCGTTGCGGGCGGCAACGTTCAGGCCGTTGACCTGCGAGCGCAGGCCCTCGGAGATGGACAGGCCGGCTGCATCATCGGCAGCGCGGTTGATGCGCAGGCCGGTGGACAGCTTCTCCAGGGACTTGGAAATGTCGTTCTGGGTATTCGAGAGGTTGCGGTACGAGTTCAGGGCCGCAACGTTGGTGTTAATGGCGAAAGCCATGATGAAACTCCTCCATGAGATGGTACAAATTCACCGGCCCGTCCATGGGCTGGCACTTGTAGCTATCGGAGGATTACGAGGATCCGTTAGGAGAATTGCAAAGAATTTTTCGCGGTGCGGGCCGCCGGGGCCGGCCGCTGCGAACAGGTCAAGAAACCGCGGCCCGTGGCTGCGTGGCGGCGAAGCGTGTAATCCCGCCGATGGTCTGGTCGGCCAGCGCAGTCAGGTATGCCTTCCGGCGGGAGGGAGCGATCCGTGACTCGGGCACATGGCTGGCGCCGTCGTCGTCGGAATAATGGGTGTGCAGGCCATCCCGGAGGAGGCGGATGGCCTCTGAGCGCTGCTGGGAGACGGCCGAGTGGGTAGCGCCGAGCTCTTCCGCGATTTCCTTCACGGTGCGGTCCTCGAAGTAGATTTGCTCCACTATGTAGCGCATCTTGGCGGGAAGGTGGTGCACGGCGGCCTTCAGGAAGGCGAGCCGCTCCTCGGTGAGGAGCGAGCCTTCGGGCGACGCCGTCTCGGAGACCAGGAATTCGGCCGTGGTGTCATCCAGGGCGGAGACGGTGCGGGAGGCATCCTCCATGGCGGCTTCCGCGGTCTCCCGGTCCACCCCGAGGGCGGCAGCCAGCTCATCAACGCTCGGGTAACGGCCGAGTTCGGCGGTCAGGGTTTCGCGAACGGACAGCGTTTGTTTGATCCGCTTGCGAACGGAGCGCGGAGCCCAGTCGATGGCCCGCATCTCGTCGGCAAAGGCGCCGATAATGCGACGGCGGGCAAAGGCGCCGAAGGGAACGCCCAGATCCGGGTTGAAGGCGTCGGCGGCGGTGATGAGGGCTACCGAGCCGGCAGAGGCGAGGTCGTCGCGGGAGAGGTGGGTGGCTTTGGCACACACTTCGGAGACCAGATATCCGACGAGCGGGAGGTTCTCAACCACCAGTGCATTACGGTCAGCACGATTCACTGACATGTCCCCCTCCGTGCCCAGAAATACGTCGACGATCGATCCTGCTACCGAGGGGTGCGGCCCCGGAATGAACGATTCATCTCTTGGTGAAACCTACCATCAAATGCTCCTTACGCAAGGGTATGTGCGGCCGATAGATAGGAATGTAGCCATGCCGTTACTACTTGTTCATCCAGTGCGGCTTTTTGACGCGGACCCGCGGGGGTTGTGTCCGCAGAATCAACCAGGGGAGGTGCCTGACATGGGAGCCCATGAACTGTCCGCCATGCTGTGGCACGAACGCGAACTTCTTGAACTGCTGGTCTTCAAACTCGAGGAGGAGCAGCTGCTCCTGACCGCCGGCAAGTCCCGGTGGCTGCAGCACGCCACCCGGGAGGTGGAACAGGTGTTGGAGAGACTGCGCGACGCCGGCCTGGCCCGCACGGTGGAGGTGGCCGCACTGGCCCGGGAATGGGGTACGCCGGAAGGCGCCACACTGCGGGAGCTGACCGAACAGGCTCCGGTGGGTCCTTGGGGCGAGATCTTCACGGGACATCTGCAGGCGCTGACCCAGCTGACCCTGCAGATCCGCGAACTGCGCGACGTGAACGAGAAGTTCCTGCGTGCGGCGGCCCGCTCCACCCAGGAAACGCTGGCCAATTTCAATCCCGATGCCGGGACCTACGACTCGCAGGGGACGGCAGGGCTTTCGGGCAACCGCTCCCAGCTGTTCGACACAACGATCTGAGGTTTTCGCAGTGAGTACCTTCAGCGGCCTGAACACCGCGTACACCGGTCTGGTGGCCGCCCGCCAAGGTTTGAACGTGGTGGGCCAGAACATCGCCAACGCCAATACCGAGGGCTACACCCGCCAGCGGGTCAGCACCTCGTCCATCGGAGCCCTCGACCGCACCGGCCTGCTGACCGGCGGAGTGCAGATCGGCCAAGGCGTTTCCGTGGACGCGATTGCGCGTCTGGGTGACATGCACCTGGACACGCGCGTCCGGTTCTCGGCCGGTGTCGCCGGCTATTCTGCCGTGCGCGCCAATACGATGTCTGGCCTGGAAGCGTCGCTGCGCGAGCCGGGCCAATACGGCATCTCGACGCAGCTTCAGGAGTTTTGGGCCTCCTGGCAGGCCCTGTCGAACCGGCCGGATGACGGCGCCGCCGGCGCGGTGGTGCTGGAAGAGGCGAACATCTTGGCCAACATGGTCAAGCGCGGTTACCAGGAGGTTCGCGAGCAGTTCTCCCGCCTGCGCTCCGATGTGGACACGATGACCGCGGAGGTCAACGGCGCTGCTTCCCAGGTAGCCAACCTCAACGAGAAGATTCGTTTTGCCGTCGCCAACGGAGGGTCCGCCAACGAGCTGATGGACCACCGCAACCTGCTGACCGAACGGCTGGCTGCCCTCACCGGAGCCACGGTTCGCCACGGCGGCGACGGGCAGGTGGATGTGCTGATCGGCGGCAATGCGATTGTCACCGGTTCCAGCGCCCAGCGAATCGCCGTCACGGCGGACTCCGATACGGACATCTCCGGCACCAAGGGCGTTCACCTCAAATGGGAAGGCGATAGCCGCGAAAGCATGCCGGTTGTGCTCGGAGGCGGCGAGATCGCTGGGGCGTTGTCGATGTTGGCCACAGCTCCAAGCGGTCCGCTGCGTCAGACCGCCGCGGAGTACGACCGGCTCGCCGTCGTTTTGGCCAAGGCGGTCAACGACGTTCACGACGCCGGAGTCACAGCTACAGGAGCAGATGCAGGGAAGTTCTTCAGCTACGACGTTGACGCGGCGGGAAATCCGGTGAATCCGGCGTCGTCGCTGAGTGTAATTCCGACTTCTACAGCCCAACTGGCAACTGCTCGCGCCAATTCCGGGAAGCTGGACGGTTCTATCGCGGATGAGATCTCGCAACTCGGTTTGGGAGCAGGCTCCCCTGACCGCGTTTGGGAGAACATCGTCACGACCATCGGCGTAGCGGCGAAGACGGAGCTCCAGCAGTCCAACCTCGCGGATATCGCGTCCCAATCTGCCAAGACCTTGCAACTGTCCAACGCGTCGGTGGACATGGACGAAGAGAACGTCAACCTGCTGACATACCAGCACGCCTACCAGGGCGCGGCTCGAGTCATGACGGCGATTGATGAAATGCTCGATACGTTGATCAACCGCACCGGATTGGTCGGGAGGTAGCCATGATTTCACGAGTCACTAACCAAACGATGAGCAGCTTCGCGCAGCGCAACCTGCAGGACAACATGGCGCGTATTGCCAAGCTGCAGGAGCTGGCCGCCGGCGAGTCGCTGATTGCCCGCCCCTCGGACAATCCGACGGGCACCGCCGATTCCATGCGCACTCGTGCGGATATGCGCGCCAACGCGCAATACAAGCACAACATCGACGACGCCAACGGCTGGCTCACGACCGCCGACTCTGCTTTGGGCACGGTCACCGACTTGCTCAACAAGGCCCGCGACCTGACGATCCAGGCTTCCAACGGTTCCATCTCACAGACAGCACGCGAGGCCGTCGCCTTGGAGCTCGGAAGCATCAAGAAGAGCCTTTTGGCTGCGACTCGGACGCAGTACCTGGGACGCAACGTGTTTGCGGGGAACTCCGACAATCCGGACGTATATAAAGACTCCCTAACCGCGCCGTACACCGTGACCGAACCTAACGCCACCGGCGTGGAGCGTCGCATCGGACCCGGGGCACACCAGACGGTACGCGTCGATGCCAGCGCTGCTGCGGTCTTCGGCGACGATTCCACGGGCACGGGCCCGTCGGTCTTCGCCCTGCTGGATTCGATGATCGCAAAGCTCAACGGCATTGGCAGCGTCAGCGAAGACTTGAACGCCATCGACGCCCGGCTGAACACCGTGATCAACGCACGCGCCGAGGTCGGTACCCGCCACGCCCAGATCCTGAAAGCGCAGGAGACGAACTTGGACGAAGCTGTTTCGCTTGAAGCCCGCCGCTCCGGGATCGAGGATCCGGATATCGGAAAGGTCATCCTGGACCTGAAGATGCAAGAGGTGGCCTATCAGGCCGCCCTGCAGGTCACGGCTCGGGTGCTGCAGCCGACGCTCATGGACTTCCTGCGATGAGCGCCGCGCTGACCTTCGTCACGCCTCCCCCGGGACTGGCACCGCTGGTCGACTTCACCCTCGACGAGATCGCGGGAGCGGCCGGCCTGTACTCCCTGCAGCCCGTGGCCGAACCGGGCAAACGCCTCTTCGTCCTGCACGCGGCGACCTACCTGAACCAGTACACCCCCGTGATTTCCGACGACGACCGTGCCGCCCTGGACCTCAATGCCTCCGAGGACGCCATGGTGCTGGTGGTGGCCAACCCCGGCGAATCGGGCACCACCGTGAACCTGATGGCCCCGATCGTGGTCAACGTGCACACCGGCGTCAGCGCCCAAGTCATTCTGGAAGGCCAGGACTGGCCGCTCCGTGCCGAACTGACACCGCAGGCCGCCTAGCTTCACCCGCCGATCGCCTGACACGTCGGTAACGGCTGAAGAAGTCAGACGTCTGAAACTATTGAGCTGACGGCGGCTGCCGTGCAAGAGTTATGCCCACGGTCCAAGGGACCTGCTGGGGGATCCGGAATCACCGGTTATGGCTTCCGGCGGCTTATGGGGGAACCGCCGGAAGCAACCACCCTCACCCCTCGCCCGGATCCGCGCGTTTTGCCCGCGTCAGCTCCGCCCGGCGCAGCAGTTCGCCGCCGTCGGGATAAAGCACCTCTTCCAGCACCAACGGGTGCGGCGGAGCCAGCTTGCTCTTCGAGTCCCGTACCTTCGCCAACATCCGGTCGCGCAGCCACTCCGGCGCCTGCTCCCCGCTGCCCACCAACAACGATCCACCGATCAGGGCACGCACCATGTTGTGGCAGAACGCGTCGGCTTGCACCGTGGCCGTGACCACGCCGTCGGCTCCTCGCTCGAATTCGAACTTCTGCAACTCCCGAATGGTGGTGGCGCCTTCCCTGGGCTTGCAGAACGCCAGGAAGTCGCCGATGCCCAGGAGCTTGGCGGCTGCGCGGTTCAGGAGATCGACGTCGACGGCGTGCTTGTGCCACAGCGTCGTGTTGCGGGACAGCGGGTCCCACGTCTCGGCCCGGTCCGCGATCCGGTAGCTGTAGCGGCGCCAGAGGGCGGAGAACCGGGCGTCGAACCCGTCGGGGGCGACGGCGGCGCGCTTGACCTCGATGGCCCCGGCAAGGTCCCGATAGGGTACCGGGGCGCCGACGCGGCCGCCGAGCACCTTGGCCAGCACGCCGCGCAGGCGCCGGACCAGGGCTTCGGCGGGATCGACCTCGCGGCCGCGGGCCAAGCCGTGCCACTCCCCCGGGTCCAAGTCGAAATGCACCACCTGCCCGCGGGCGTGGACCCCCGCGTCGGTGCGGCCGGCAACCGTCAGCCGGATCGGCCGGCGGATCATGATTGCCAGCGCCTCCTCGAGCGCGCCCTGCACGGTCAGCCGGCCGGGCTGCACGGCCCACCCGCTGAAGGGGCCGCCGTCGTACGCAAGATCCAGGCGGACACGCAAGGGCCCGCCGTCCCGGCCGGGGACGGGGGAAACAGTCGGAGGCATGGATTCCATGCTACCGGGAGCCCCCGAGTCCTCCGGATGCCGCCGGCGCCCGCGGCTGGTTGCGGGCGGGCGACCTGCCAGGCATCGGCGGACTGTCGACGGGGGCGGGCATTCGGTCTATGTTGCTGGGACAGCGCCCGCACTCACGGGCGGGACCGCGAGGTTCGGAGGAGCGATGGCAGGCAGCCCCGGAACGGCAACCACCACGGATCACAACCGCCGGATCGCCCTGCCCGGGATCGTCCTCGGGGTGGGGCTCGGCGGCTTCGTGGACGGCATCCTGTTGCACCAGATCCTGCAGTGGCACCACATGCTCACGAGCGCGGACACCGCGAACATCGACGTCGGTTCGTATCCGGCGAACACCGTCCACGGCCTGCAGATGAACACGCTGTGGGACGGGCTGTTCCATACTGTGACCTGGCTGGCCGTGCTGATCGGGCTGGGCCTGTTGTACTCGCGGGTGACGACCTCGCGCGGACGGGTCTGGGCATCCCGGACCCTCTGGGGCTGGATGCTGCTCGGCTGGGGACTCTTCAATCTCGTCGAGGGGATCATCGACCACCACCTCCTCGCCATTCACCACGTCATCGGCGGCGAGTACCAGATGCTGGCCGACATTCTCTTCCTGATGTTCGGGGCGCTGCTGGTGATCGGCGGCTGGCTGCTGCAGCGGTCCGGGCGGGTGGTAGACCTGAGGGCTGGCACCCCCGGGCGGGAACCGGCGTGATCGGCGCCCACTCGGCCCACAACCATCAGCCGGCCGCGTTCGACGGCGTGCTGCCACCGGCCCTCGTGGCGGCGGCGGCCGCCGCCTACCTGGCGCTGGCGTGGCTGCGGGGCCGCGAGGACCGCGGCTGGAGCCGCCGGCGGACCGCTTCGTTCCTCGCCGGCGCGCTGTTGCTAGCGCTGGGCCTCGCGCCGCAGCTGATGCCGCTGCCGCCGGGCGGGCTGCCGACCCACATGGTCCAGCACCTGCTGATTGGCATGTATGCGCCGATCGGGCTGGTGCTTGGTGCGCCGGTGACCCTGCTGCTGAGGTCGGTGCCGCGCCGTTGCGGCAGGGTGATCGGAAGGGTGCTGCGCTCACGTCCGGTCCATCTGGTGGCCAACCCCGCGACTGCGCTGGTCCTCACTCTCGGCGGGCTGGCGGGGCTGTACTTCACGCCGCTCTACAGCCTCGCGGCGGACACCCCGCTGCTGCACCACGCCGTCCACCTGCACTTCCTTGCCGCCGGCTGCCTCTTCGCCTGGGTGATCGCCGGGCCCGACCCGGCACCGCGCAGGCCCTCCGTGCCGGCGCGGCTGGTGGTGCTGGGCGTCGCCATCGCCGGCCATGCGGTCCTGTCCCAGTTGCTCTACGCGGGGCTGTTCGTCCAAGTCCCGGCGCCGGCCGCCGAGCTGAGGCTTGCCGGCGAACTGATGTATTACGGCGGAGACGTTGCCGAGCTGCTGCTGGCCTTCGCGCTGGTGTCGACGTGGCGGCCCCGGCGCATGCCGCTGGCCAGCCGGCCGATTCCCGTCCACGACGCTGAACCCCGTCGCGGCAAACCGGCAGCACCAAGCTCCCGCGGGAACGGACCCCGCTCCCCCGCGGCGAGCCCCGGCGTCGTCATGAGGGGCTTTGAGATACGCAAAAGCCCGCCGCCCCGGAAGGGGACGGCGGGCTTCAAGCAGTGAAGGCGAAGAACTACTTCTTCTCTTCGGCAGCTTCCTCGGCGGACTCGGCCGACGGAGCGGACTCTGCGGACTCGGGAGAGTCAGCGGAATCGCCGGACTGCGCCGACTCGGGCGATGCAGCGGACTCGGCCGAAGCGGTCTCTTCCTCGACCGGAGCCGGGGCAGCCTTGGCCGTGGCCTTCTCGGCCTCGTTCACGACGGCCTGCTTCGGGGACACCGGCTCCATCACCAGTTCGATGACGGCCATGGGGGCGTTGTCGCCCTTGCGGTTGCCGATCTTGGTGATGCGGGTGTAGCCGCCGTCGCGGTTGGTCATCACCGGCGCGATGTCGGTGAACAGCTCGTGCACGATGCCCTTGTTGCTGATCACTGCCAGCACGCGGCGGCGCGAGGCCAGGTCGCCGCGCTTGGCGAACGTGATCAGGCGCTCGGCGAACGGGCGCAGGCGCTTGGCCTTGGTGACCGTGGTGGTGATCCGCTTGTGCTCGAAGAGCGCGGCGGACAGGTTGGCGAGCATCAGGCGCTCGTGGGCAGGACCGCCTCCGAGGCGCGGACCCTTAGCGGGGGTAGGCATTATGTTTTCTCCTCAATGGTGCCGCTGTGCGCTCCCGAGCGCCGTGGCGGCAGAATTCTTGCGTTTTAGAGTTCGTCCTCGAAGGTTTCGTCCTCGTCGATGGCTGCGGCGCGGGCAGCCAGATCGAATCCAGGGGGCGAATCCTTCAGCGACAGACCCAGTTCCACCAGCTTTGCCTTGACCTCGTCGATGGACTTGGCACCGAAGTTGCGGATGTCCATCAGGTCGGCCTCGGAGCGGGCTACGAGTTCACCCACGGTGTGGATGCCCTCACGCTTAAGGCAGTTGTAGGAACGGACGGTCAGTTCCAGGTCCTCGATCGGCAGGGCCATGTCGGCAGCCAGGGCGGCGTCCGTGGGGCTCGGGCCAATCTCGATGCCTTCGGCGGCGGTGTTCAACTCGCGGGCCAGGCCGAACAGTTCAACCAGGGTGGTTCCGGCAGAGGCGACGGCGTCGCGCGGTGCAATGGAGGCCTTGGTTTCGACGTCGACAATCAGGCGGTCGAAGTCGGTGCGCTGCTCAACACGGGTTGCCTCAACCTTGAAGGTCACCTTCAGCACCGGCGAGTAGATGGAGTCGACCGGGATACGGCCGATCTCCTGGTCGCCGGACTTGTTCTGGGCTGCCGACACGTAGCCACGGCCGCGTTCGATGGTCAGTTCGAGTTCGAACTTGCCCTTCTCGTTCAGCGTGGCGATGTGCAGGTCCGGGTTGTGGAACTCCACGCCGGCCGGCGGCGCGATGTCCGCGGCGGTGACGACACCGGGTCCCTGCTTGCGCAGGTAGGCAACCACGGGCTCGTCGTGCTCGGAGGAGACAGCCAGGTTCTTGATGTTCAGGATGATCTCGGTGACATCTTCCTTCACACCCGGCACGGTGGTGAACTCATGCAGCACGCCGTCGATGCGGATGCTGGTGACGGCAGCCCCCGGAATCGAGGACAGGAGCGTGCGGCGGAGGGAGTTTCCGAGGGTGTAGCCAAAGCCCGGCTCCAGCGGTTCGATGACGAACCGGGAGCGGTTATCGGCCACTACTTCTTCAGTAAGGGTGGGGCGCTGTGCAATGAGCACTTAGATTTCCTTTCAGCGAGCATCCGCTATATGACGCAGCACGAATTGGTGGAAAAGGGCGGCTGGTCAGCCTCCAGCGTGGAACTTTCGGCCGCCGACAGACTCTCCCGCAAAAGTGGGAGGAATCTGTGCGGCGGCCAAAAGTATCCTTGGGCTGTTTAGACGCGGCGGCGCTTCGGCGGACGGCAACCGTTGTGCGCGCTGGGGGTGACGTCCTGGATGGAGCCAACCTCGAGGCCAGCGGCCTGCAGCGAACGGATTGCCGTCTCGCGTCCGGATCCCGGGCCCTTCACGAAGACGTCGACCTTCTTCAGGCCGTGCTCCTGGGCACGCTTGGCGGCCGATTCGGCAGCCATCTGCGCGGCGAACGGGGTGGACTTGCGGGAGCCCTTGAAGCCAACCTCGCCGGCCGAGGCCCACGAGATGACGGCACCGGTCGGGTCCGTGATGGACACGATGGTGTTGTTGAAGGTGCTCTTGATGTGCGCCTGGCCCAGCGCGATGTTCTTCTTGTCCTTGCGACGCGGCTTGCGTACCGCTCCACGAGTCTTGGGGGGCATTGCTTCTCCTACAAAGTTGGTTGGTAGCTATCTGACCGGCTGGGAATCAGCGGGTCTTCTTCTTACCGGCGACGGTGCGCTTCGGGCCCTTGCGGGTGCGAGCGTTGGTCTTGGTGCGCTGTCCGCGGACGGGCAGGCCACGGCGGTGGCGGATGCCTTCGTAGCTGCCGATCTCAACCTTGCGGCGGATGTCGGCTGCAACTTCGCGGCGGAGGTCGCCTTCTACCTTGTAGTTGCCCTCGATGAAGTCACGCAGCTGCACGAGCTCAGCGTCGGTGAGGTCCTTGACGCGGGTTTCCGGGCTGATGCCGGTCTCCGCGATAACCTGCTCTGCACGGGTCTTACCCACGCCGTAGATGTAAGTCAGGGCGATAATTACCCGCTTTTCGCGGGGAATATCTACGCCAGCGAGACGAGCCATAGTGGCGGTTCTCCTTGTTGTATCCGGAGGTCTGAAGCAGCGCGGCCCCGTTGTTCGGGTCCCCGGCCTCCGTGCCGGGGGTGTGCAGGTTGCCCTGCTGCGCTGCCTTTATCTTGAGTTACTACGCGTGGGCGTGCTGCCCCTGCTTGAAGCAGGAGTCTTAGCCCTGGCGCTGCTTGTGGCGCGGGTTCTCGCAGATCACAATGACGTTGCCCTTGCGACGAATCACCTGGCACTTGTCACAAATCCGCTTGACGCTCGGCTGGACCTTCATGGTTTTCCTTTGCGTTGTTAGCTGATGCTGCCTTGTAACTACTTACGGTTCTCCGCAGTTGCCTGCGGCATAAGCCTTTACTTGTAGCGGTAGACGATACGGCCCCGTGAGAGGTCGTACGGGCTGAGTTCCACCACAACGCGGTCCTCGGGGAGGATCCTGATGTAGTGCTGACGCATCTTTCCCGAGATATGAGCCAGCACAACGTGCCCGTTGGTCAACTCAACGCGGAACATCGCATTGGGCAGAGCCTCCTGCACAGTGCCTTCAATCTCAATGACACCGTCTTTCTTAGCCATATCCTCCGCTAACGTCAGTAACCATCGCCGGAGCGGTGGCTAGTTTTAGGGTTTCGCTTGCCGCTACACTCCCACTGAGCCGTACGTTCCGGCAGGCTTTCGCGGGCGCCATGCACCCGAAGATGGGCATGAAAGTAGAGACAACCAACAGACAACTGTACTCCGGAAGCCGGATAAAGTTAAATCCGGGTAACGCCTGGGGCCCGCGCGCGACAGACTTCAGCCGAGGTGCGGATACTTCTCCAGTACGACGCCGGCCGCGTCCACCCGTTCGGCACTCACCACGGCGTCCCAAATGGCCGCGGTGACCGCTTCCGCGGCCAGCACGTGCAGTTCCGCCCGGGGATCAATGGGCCCGTCCTGCACCAACTGCTGCGCCTCGGTGGCCAGGACGAAGATCACGTCCCCGTCCATCAGGGTGTGCGACGGGCTAACGGCCCGGGCCAGGCCGGCGTGCGCGGCCGACGCCGTCCGCTTCGCCTGCGCCGGATCCAACACGGCGTTGGTGGCGACCACGCACAGGGTGGTGTTCAGCGGCCCGGCTCCCGGTGAGCCGCTTCCTCCCGGTGCTCCTGGTGTTCCGGACGGTGCTTCTGTTTTCGCCGCGAGCGAGGCTCCCCTGGTCCCATGGAACGGATGGCCGGCGGCATTGGCCACCGCGAGCGCGCCGACCACGATTCCCTCGTTCGTGCCGCCCATGCGCAGCGAGGCGGTCCCCACTCCCCCCTTGTACTGCTGGAAGCCCATCGCCGCCCCGGTGCCGGCGCCCGCATTGCCCCGCTGCACCGTACCAAAGTCCTCCATCGCACCGGCGGAGGCAGCGGCGTCGTACCCCATCTGCTCATCAGGCCGCGCCTTGATGTCCCCGCCGCGGCCCAGGTCGTAGATGGCAGCGGCCGGAACAATCGGCACCACCGCATTCTGGGTGCGGAAGCCGCGCCCCTGCTCCTCCAGCCAGCGCTGCGCGCCGTGCGCGGCCACCAGCCCGAAGGCGCTGCCCCCGGCGAGCACAACGGCATCCACGGTGGGCACCAGCGTGGTGGGATCGAGCGCGTCGGTCTCGTGCGTGGCCGGCCCGCCCCCGCGGACATCCACTGCGCCGACCGTCCCGGCCGGCGGCAGCACCACGGTGACGCCGGTGAGCCAGCCGTGGCCGATCTTTTGGATTTGGCCCACGCGGATGCCGGGCACGTCGGTAATGGAAGAAGCCATGGCCTCATCCTCGCCCTGAGGATGGGGATGGGCAAGGATGAGGTGCAGCGGTTAAGCACGCTCGGCACGTCTCCCCCTGCCCACCGGTCCGCTGCGCGTTCCGAAACTGTCGTACCCGGCTAATAGCCTGTTCTTAGTAGTTCAGCAGCATCGTTGGCCATCGGGACGGGGGTCCCGGCGGCGTCCGTGGACCTTGTTCCATGACCTCTCGTAGTCGTTGCCGTGCCGCAGGCACGCCGAAGATTGAGACGCCGACATGTTTGATCCGGCCGGACCAGAGCCACCAGCAGCACCCGAAGCAGCCGAGGCACGCGAAGCAGCGCATCCAGCGCGGGGAGCGCGGCCTGCGCACGCCGAACACGGTGGGCCGGTCCGGACGCCCAGGATCAACGCCTTCGCCGACGCCCTGGCCCGGGTCGACCTGCTCGGTTCCGAACAGGACCTGGTGGACCGGATCACCGCGCTGGAAAACGCCAAGGACGCGGCGGCCGCCGCCCAAGCCAAACTGCAGGTAGCCCTGGATGAGGCCACGCGGGCCCGGCGCGCCGCCGCCGGGGTCCCGAAGAACCGGCAGGGCCAGGGCATCGCGAAGGAGATCGGGCTGGCGCGGCGGGAATCCCCGCACCGCGCCGCGCTTATGCTCGGCGTCGCGAAGATCCTGGTCACCGAAATGCCGCACACCCTCAACGCCCTGGCCACCGGGCACCTGAACGAGTGGCGCGCAGCTGCCCTGGTCCGCGAAACCGCGTGTCTGACCAAGGAGGACCGGGCCGCGGTGGACCAGGAACTGGCCGGCAACCCGGCCCGCCTTCACGGGCTGGGCAACCGGCAACTCGAAGCCGAAGCCAAACGGATCGCCTACCGTCTGGACCCCCGCGCCGTCGTGCACCGCGCCGCGAAAGCCGAAGCCGACCGGCACGTCTCCGCCCGCCCCCAACCCGACACAATGGTGGCCGTCCGAACACTGCTGCCCGTCGTCCAGGGCGTGGCCCTGATGGCCGCGCTGCACCGCGAAGCCGACCGGTTGCGCAACAACGGCGATGTCAGGACTCGCGGCCAGGCCATGGCCGATACCATGTTCGAACGCGTCACCGGTGCCTCCACCGCCGACCCGGCCCGCACCGAAATACAGCTCGTCATGACGGACCGCGCCCTGCTCCAAGGCGACAGCGAACCGGCCTGGCTCACAGGCTACGGCGTCGTCCCGGCTCAGTACGCCCGAGACCTCATCCGCCTCCCGCAAAACCCGCCCGTACCAACCGGCACCGCCAGGGCCGGCATCGGCCACGCAGCGGGCTTGGCCGGCAAGAGGCCACCCGCCCAAAGCGCACCGGCAGGAACGCTGACCGGCCATGAGCCGCCGGGCCAAGCGCCCGGGCAGAATGCGCCGCCGGCAGGCACCGAACCTGGTTGGAAGACCGCACGGCAGACCGCCCGACGCAGCAAAGAGCTGAAACCCGGCGGCGTTGCGGACGTCTGGATCCGCCGCCTCTACACCGCCCCCGGCACCGGGCAACTGCTCGGTATGGATTCGAAAGCCCGCAGGTTCCCGGCCGGACTACGCCGGATGGTCATCGCCCGCGACCAGGTCTGCTCCGGCCCCTGGTGCGACGCCCCGATCCGGCACATCGACCACATCGTCGCCTGGTCCGACGGCGGGAAAACCACCATCACCAACGGACAGGGCCTGTGCGAACGCTGTAACCAGGACAAAGAAGCCGAAAGCTGGTCCAGCCGGACAGTCGGGGGGCCCCTGCACCAGGTCGAGACCACCACCCCCACCGGGCACACCTACACCAACACCGCGCCGCCACCGCCGGGCACCCCGCCGCCTGGAACCAAAGCGGCGTAAGCGGCCAGCCCGTTGCCGCTCGGAGAAGGCCCTCAGACTCTTCTCGAATCCGGCGATTAGCAGCTAGCCGGCCCCGATGGCCACCAGGCTCTGCTGCCCGACGTCGAGGCACGCCCCGAGGAGTAGGACCACCACATAGGCGCTGACCGGGACCAGCAGCGCCCACTCGCGTGCCGAACCGGCATTGCCCAGCAGCGGCAGGGCGAAGTAGCCGTTCCGCCGCCAGATGGCGTTGAGCAGCGGGATCCTGCGCCACACCTTCGGTGGCTTGATCCGCAGCGGCCACAGCAAATTCACTCCCCCGGTGGTCAGCATGTCGCCGAGCACATGCATGACGACGCCGATGCCCATGGCCAGCGGGAACCAGTTGTGCTGTTCCGGGGCGTACAGGGCGATGAAGACCGCCACAGACAGGCCGACGGCCCACGGAATTTTCTGCAGCCCGTCGGGCAGGAACTTCAGCGCCTTGGCGGCAAAGGCGACCAGCAACACGCACAGAATACCGGCGCCCGGGTAGACCGTGCCGAACCGCTCGGTCTCGGCAGTCCAGAGCCCGGCGACCCACGCGATCGCGACGAACGCCGCCAGGCCGATCAGCGAGTGGGTGCCCCTGCGGTGCCCGCCGGCCACAGCGCCAATACCGGCACAGACGGCGTTGGAGAGCGGCGGCAGCGAGCGGGCGATGGTGGCGTGGCGGTGATCGGCGTCCGGGACGAGTGCGGCGCCGGCGGTCACCATGGCGCCGGTGATCAGGCCGAGCGGCCCCACGTCCAGCAGCCCCCAGCCCAGGGTGAGGCTCTGCCCGCCCCAGCCCATCGGCGTCGTCAGGGCATCCAGCGGTATGTGGACCTGGCTGGTGACCGCGATCCAGGCGGCGGCGCCGGAGAGGGCGTGGTGGGCTCCCATCATGATGGGCAAGGTCCTTTCGGGAGTGCGGCGTCCGCGCGCAGCCTATCGACTGACGGGCCAGGGTTGGGTGGTGCGGTGTCCGGGCGCAGCCAGTCGGCTGGCCGCGGCGAGCCGGGATCAGGGTGCGGAGCCAGTCGGCTGGCCGCAGGGCCGGGATCGTGGCTGCGGGCTGCGGATTAACCTCGAAAGGCCGGGCCGGCTGGACGATGGATCCAGCGGGACCCGGCCTTTCGATGACGTCAGGCCAAGGGTGTGGCAGCGGGCGTTTAGTCCAGCGGTACCGGGGTAACCCCCAGCGGAGCCAGCCTGGCCGCTCCCCCGTCTTCGGCGGTCAAAACCCAGATGCCGCCGTCGTGCACTGCCACGGTGTGCTCCCACTGGCAGGACCGCGAGCCGTCCGTGGTCACGACGGTCCAGTCGTCGTCCAGCACCTTGGTCTCGATGTCCCCGCGCACCAGCATGGGTTCGATGGCCAGGCAGAGCCCGGGACGGATCTTCGGGCCGCGGTGGTTAGTCCGGTAGTTCAGCACGTCCGGGGCCTGATGCATGGCGGTGCCGATGCCGTGGCCCACGTAGTCCTCCAGGATGCCCAACGGTTTGCCCGGCACCGAGGAAACGTAGTCGTCGATGGCGTTGCCGATGTCGCCCACGCGGTGGCCGGTGGCGAGGGCGGCAATGCCGTGCCACATGGCCTCCTCCGTGACGTCCGACAGCCGCTGGTCTTCCGGATCGGCGGTGCCCACGATCACGCCGCGGGCGGAGTCGCCGTGCCAGCCGTCAATGCTGCAGCCCCCGTCGATCGAGATGATGTCCCCGTCGCCGAGCACCTTGCCGCCCGGGATTCCATGGACCACTTCCTCGTTGACGGACACGCAGACCGTTGCGGGGAAGCCGTGGTAGCCCTTGAAATTGCTCTTGGCCCCGGCCTCGTCCAGCACCGCTTCGAAGGCCGCGTCCAAATCCCCGGTCGTCGCGCCGGGGACGGCTGCGGCAACCGCAGCGTCCAGGGCGCGGCTGACCACCAGGCCGGCGGTCCGCATTTTCCGGATCTGGTCCTTGGTCTTGTATTCGATGCTGGGCTGGCCGAAGGCCATGGGCTGCCTCTTCTAACTGTCTGGCGGGGTGTCAGGCCGTGACGGACTTGAGCGCGGACATGATGCGCTCGGTGACCTCGTCGATGTCGCCGATGCCGTCAACGGTCGCGACGATCCCGCGGTCAGCGTAACGGCTCACCACGGCCTCCGTCTGCTCGTGGTACAGGGCCAGCCGGCGCCGGATCACCGTTTCGTTGTCGTCGCTGCGGCCTTCCTGCGCGGCGCGGCCGAGCAGGCGCTTGACCAGCTCCTCGTCGTCGGCGGTCAGCTGCAGCACGATGTCCAGCTGCGAGCCGGCCTCGGCCAGGATGCTGTCCAACTCGTCGACCTGGCCGCTGGTGCGGGGGTAGCCGTCCAGCAGGAAGCCGTCGGCGGCGTCGGGCTGCTTCAACCGGTCGCGCACCATGTTGTTGGTGACGCTGTCCGGTACGAACTCGCCCTTGTCGATGTACTTCTTGGCCTCGACGCCGAGCGGGGTCTCTTCCTTCACGTTGGCGCGGAAGATGTCTCCGGTGGAGATCGCGACGATGCCCAGCCGGTCGGAGATGCGGGAGGCCTGGGTGCCTTTGCCCGATCCGGGCGGGCCGATAATGAGCATTTGTGTCATCGCAGAAGTCCTTCGTAGTGACGTTGCTGTAGTTGTGCGTTGATTTGTTTGACGGTCTCCAGGCCCACACCAACCATGATGAGGATGGAGACGCCGCCGAACGGGAAGTTCTGGTTGGCGTTGATCAGTACCAGGGCGATCAGCGGGATGAGCGAGACGATGCCCAGGTAGAGCGCGCCGGGCAGCGTGATCCTGGCCAGCACGTACTGCAGGTACTCCGCCGTGGGGCGGCCGGCCCGGATGCCCGGGATGAAGCCGCCGTACTTCTTCATGTTCTCCGCCACTTCCTCGGGGTTGAACGTGATCGCCACGTAGAAGTAGGTGAAGAAGACGATCAGTGCGAAGTAGACCGCCATGTAGAACGGCGAGTCCCCGCTGACCAGGTAGGTGTTGATCCAGTTGACCCACTCCGGCGGCGCGGTGGTTCCGTCGGCCGGCGTGTTGAACTGGGCGATCAGGGACGGCAGGTACAGCATCGACGACGCGAAGATTACCGGGATGACACCGGCCATGTTCACCTTGATCGGGATGTAGGTGCTGGTGCCGCCGACCGTGCGGCGTCCCACCATGCGCTTGGCGTACTGCACGGGGATGCGGCGCTGCGACTGTTCCACGAAGACCACCGCGGCGACGGTCAGCAGGCCGACGATCAGCACGCCCAGGAACACGTTCACGCCCTGGGTGTTCCAGATCTCGCCCAGCGAGCTCGGGAAACCGGCGGCGATGGAGATGAAGATCAGCAGGGACATGCCGTTGCCGACGCCCTTCTCGGTGATCAGCTCGCCCATCCACATGATCAGGCCGGTGCCTGCGGTCAGGGTCAGGATGATCAGGGAGATCGTGACCAGGTTGTCCTCGGGGATGATCGGGACCGGGCAGTCCCCCAGGAGGGCGCCGGTCCGCGCCAGCGACACCAGCGTCGTGGCGTTGAGCAGGCCCAGCGCGATGGTCAGGTAACGGGTGTACTGCGTGAGCTTGGACTGGCCCTGCGGGCCTTCCTGATGCAGTTCCTGGAACCGGGGAATGACGACGCGCAGCAACTGCACGATGATGCTGGCGGTGATGTACGGCATGATGCCGAGGGCGAAGATGGACACCTGCAGCAGCGCACCGCCGCTGAAGAGGTTGACGAACTGGTACAGCCCGCCGCTGGTGTTGCCCAGCGCCAGACACTGCTGCACGTTGCCGTAGTCCACGCCGGGGGCGGGGATGAAGACGCCCATGCGGTAGACCGTCATGATGCCGAGCGTGAACAGCAACTTGCGCCGCAGGTCCGGCGTCCGGAATGCCCGGCCAATTGCGCTAAGCAAGCGTCCTCCCAAGAAGTTTCTGATGCCGCTGCGCGGCAAGTCACAAGATCCGAGTCTATCGGCTCGGCCCGTTCGCATTAAACGGGTTAAGAATACGTGGTGTGCCTTAAAGCGGCTGAACTCGTGGCGGCCGGCGTAAACCGGCCACCACGAGTTCAGTCAGAGGCTGCTAAAAGACCCCACCAGTCACGGGCTGCTAGAGCGCCGTCACGGTGCCGCCGGCGGCGGCGATCTTTTCAGCGGCACTGGCGGAGAAGGCGTCAACCTTCACATCGACCTTGACGGTGATGTCGCCGGTGCCCAGGACCTTCACGGGCTGGTTCTTGCGAACCGCACCCTTGGCCACCAGGGCGTCCACGGTCACTTCGCCGCCCTCGGGGAACAGCTCGTTGAGCTTGTCCAGGTTTACGACCTGGAATTCCACCTTGAACGGGTTCTTGAAGCCGCGCAGCTTCGGCAAGCGCATGTGCAGCGGCAGCTGGCCGCCGGCAAAGCCAGCCTTGACCTGGTAACGGGCCTTCGTACCCTTGGTACCGCGACCGGCGGTCTTGCCCTTGGAGCCTTCACCACGACCGACACGGGTCTTGGCGGTCTTGGCACCGGGGGCAGGACGCAGGTGGTGGACCTTCAGAGTTTTGTTCTCTTCTGCCATCTTTACTTCGCCTCCTCAACCTTCACCAGGTGAGAAACAGTGTTGACCATGCCGACGGTCACTGCATCGGCGCTGCGGACAACGGTGTGTCCAATGCGCTTCAGGCCCAGTGAACGCAGCGTGTCGCGCTGGTTCTGCTTGCCGCCAATGACGGACTTGATCTGCGTGATTTCCAACTGCGCATCCGACGGAGTCAGATTCTTGGGTGTGGTCATTACGCACCTGCCTTCTGCATGTTGCGCAGCAGGATAGCCGGAGCAACCTCGTCCAGGGGCAGGCCACGGCGGGCAGCCACGGAGCGGGGCTCCTCCAGGCGACGCAGCGCATCGACTGTAGCGTGCACAATGTTGATCGCGTTGGCCGAGCCGAGCGACTTGGAGAGCACGTCGTGGATACCGGCGCACTCGAGCACGGCGCGGACCGGGCCACCGGCGATCACACCGGTACCGGCAGCAGCCGGACGCAGCATGACAACGCCTGCAGCGGCTTCGCCCTGCACCTGGTGCGGAACGGTGCCGGCGATGATCGGCACGCGGAAGAAGGACTTCTTGGCCTCTTCCACGCCCTTGGCGATCGCTGCCGGAACTTCCTTGGCCTTGCCGTAGCCCACGCCGACCATGCCGTTGCCGTCGCCGACAACTACCAGGGCCGTGAAGCTAAAGCGGCGGCCGCCCTTGACGACCTTGGACACGCGGTTGATGGTGACGACGCGCTCGAGGAACTTGTCCTTCTCGGCGTCGCGGGCGTTGTCGCGGCCACGGCCGCGGCCGCCACGGTCGTTGCCACCACGGTCGCTGCCACCGCGTTCGCCACGACGGCCGCCGCGGCGGTCCTCCTGGCCGGAAGCAGCGGTGGTTTCAGCGGATCCCGCGGCAGCGGTCTCAGTTGCTTCAGTCACCTGAGTTTCCTTTTCGTTGTTCTCAGCGGTCACAGTGCCAGCCCACCTTCACGTGCGCCGTCGGCAACCGCTGCGACACGGCCGTGGTACCGGTTGCCGCCGCGGTCAAAGACCACGGCCTCAACACCGGCAGCCTTGGCACGCTCGGCAACGAGCTCACCGACGCGCTTTGCCTTGGCGGACTTGTCGCCGTCGAGCGCCCGCAGGTCGGCTTCCATGGTGGAAGCGGAAGCCACGGTGATGCCCTTGCTGTCATCGACAACCTGGACAAAGATGTGGCGTGCGGAGCGGTTGACCACCAGGCGCGGACGGACCGCGGTACCGGTGATGCGCTTGCGGACGCGCAGGTGGCGGCGGCCGCGTGCTGCGGACTTGGACTTCGAGGTCCGCTTCTTATTAATGCTGATCGCCATGGTTTACTTACCAGCCTTTCCGACCTTGCGGCGGATTTGCTCGCCGGCGTAGCGAACACCCTTGCCCTTGTAGGGGTCGGGCTTGCGCAGCTTGCGGATGTTGGCAGCAACTTCGCCGACCTGCTGCTTGTTGATACCGGAAACGGAGAGCTTGGTGGCGCCCTCCACGGCGAAGGTGATTCCCTCGGGTGCGTTGACGACCACCGGGTGGCTGAAGCCGAGGGCGAACTCGAGGTCCGAGCCCTTGGCCTGCACGCGGTAACCGGTGCCGACGATCTCGAGGTTCTTCTTGTAGCCTTCGGTGACGCCGACGATCATGTTGTTGATCAGCGTGCGGGTCAGGCCGTGCAGGGACCGGGATTCGCGCTCGTCGTTCGGGCGGGAGACGGTGATGGTGTTCTCGTCCAGGGAGGCCGTGATGGGCGAAGCCAGAGTGTGGCTCAGCTCGCCCTTGGCGCCCTTGACGGAGACGACGTTGCCGTCGATCTTGACCTCAACGCCTGCGGGAACGGTGATGGGGAGACGTCCAATACGTGACATTTAATCTCTTCCTTTCCGTTACCAGACGTAAGCGAGGACTTCGCCGCCCACGCCCTTCTTGCCGGCCTGACGATCAGTCATCAGCCCGGAAGAGGTGGACAGGATTGCGATGCCCAGGCCACCGAGTACGTGCGGCAGGTTGGTGGACTTCGCGTAAACGCGCAGACCGGGCTTGGAGATGCGGCGGATGCCGGCAATGGAACGCTCGCGGTTCGGACCGAACTTGAGTTCCAGGGTCAGCTTCTTGCCAACCTCGGCCTCTTCTTCCTTCCAGCCGGCGATGTAGCCTTCGGCCTTCAGGATGTCGGCGACGCGAGCCTTGAGCTTGCTGTACGGCATCGACACTGAGTCGTGGTATGCCGAGTTGGCGTTGCGCAGACGCGTGAGCATGTCTGCGACAGGATCTGTCATAGTCATTGTGGGCTCTTGCCCTTCCTCGTAACGGTTTCCTCGCTCCGGTCAGCGCTGGGCGCCGGGGCGGGACCTTTCACGTAGCTAATTAATCTTCGGTCTTGAACGGGAAGCCCAGCGCCTTCAGCAGCGCGCGGCCCTCGTCATCGGTCTTTGCAGTGGTTACTACGGTGATATCCATACCGCGCACGCGGTCGATCTTGTCCTGATCGATCTCGTGGAACATGGACTGTTCGGTCAGACCGAAGGTGTAGTTGCCGTTGCCGTCGAACTGCTTGCCGTTGAGGCCGCGGAAGTCGCGGATACGGGGCAGGGCCAGGGTGACCAGGCGGTCCACGAATTCCCACATCCGGTCGCCGCGCAGCGTCGCGTGGGCGCCGATCGGCATGCCTTCGCGCAGCTTGAACTGGGCGATGGACTTGCGGGCCTTGGTGATCTGCGGCTTCTGACCGGTGATCTGGGTCAGGTCGCGCACGGCGCCGTCGATGAGCTTGGAGTCCTTGGCGGCATCTCCAACACCCATGTTGACTACGACCTTGACCAGGCGGGGAACCTGGTTCACGTTCTCGTACTTGAACTCGTCCCGCAGAGCCTGCTTGATCTCGCCGGCGTAGCGAGTCTTCAGGCGGGGGACGATCTTGGTGACAGTCTCAGTCATTAGAGGTCCTTCCCGGAGGCCTTGGACACGCGGATGCGCACAGTGCGCTCACGGCCATCACGCTCGACGGTTTCGGTGCGGTAGCCAACGCGGGTCGGCTTCTTGGTCTCGGGATCGACGATCGCCACGTTCGAGATGTGGATCGGGGCCTCAACGGTCTCGATGCCACCGGTCTTCGTGCCGCGTTCCGACTGCCCGGCCTTGGTGTGCTTGGTGACGCGGTTAACGCCTTCGACCAGCACCCGGTTGGACTCCGTGAACACCTTCAGGACCTTGCCCTGCTTGCCGCGGTCGCCGCCGCGCTCAGCCTTGGCACCGGTGATGACCTGAACCAGGTCACCCTTCTTGATCTTGTACTTAGCCATGGACTACAGCACCTCCGGAGCCAACGAGATGATCTTCATGAACTTCTTGTCGCGAAGCTCACGGCCGACCGGGCCGAAGATACGGGTACCGCGGGGGTCGCCGTCGTTCTTGAGGATCACGGCTGCGTTCTCATCGAACTTGATGTAGGAACCGTCCGCACGGCGGCGTTCCTTCTTGGTGCGAACGATGACAGCCTTGACGATGTCACCCTTCTTGACGTTGCCGCCGGGAATTGCATCCTTGACGGTGGCAACAATGGTGTCGCCAATGCCTGCGTAGCGACGGCCGGATCCACCGAGAACGCGGATGGTCAAGATTTCCTTGGCACCCGTGTTGTCGGCGACCTTCAGTCGCGACTCCTGCTGAATCACTTATTACTCCTGTCGTCGCGCCGGTTCTCATTGCTGAGCCTTGCGGAACGGATATGGGTAGCCCGCACCGTAACTCCCCCTGGCCGCACGCGTGTGCGGTCCGAAGGCGGTTGCGGGAATTTGCCTATTCTGTCCATGCGGAAGGATGGATGGTCTTTCCAAACGGCACAGGCAAGATTACTAGTTTATGACCAAGACACCCCGGACGTGAAATCACGGCCAGGGGCTTGTGCTTTTCAAAGGGTCCGCGGCCGAAACCACGGTCCCTTCCAAACCCTTCCGGCTGCTCCGGCGGACCGGGATCCTCTTGTGCCGGAAGGGAAACTTATGGGTGCGGGGCCCGCCCGCTCGGCAGGCGGGCCCCGCGCAGGACGTAGGTCCTACTTGGCCTTTTCGATGATCTCGACCAGGCGCCACCGCTTCGTGGCGGACAGCGGCCGGGTCTCGGCGATCAGAACCAGGTCGCCGATGCCGGCGGAGTTCTGCTCGTCGTGGGCCTTGCGCTTCTCGGTCCGGCGGATCACCTTGCCGTACAGCGCGTGCTTCACGCGGTCCTCAACCTCGACCACGATGGTCTTTTCCATCTTGTCCGAGACGACGTAGCCGCGGGCGGTCTTACGGTAACCGCGAGCCGGAGTGGCTTCTTCCACAGTTGCATCCTTGTTCGTGTTTTCGCTCACTTGGCCTCATCCTCCGAAGCGGGGGTTTCGGTCCCGGCGGTTTCGGCTTCGGCCTTGTCAGACTTCTTAGCCTTCTTGGCCTTCTTCTCCTCGACCGGAGCCTCCGCAGAAGCAACGACCTCGGGACGAATGCCCAGCTCGCGCTCACGCAGCACGGTGTAGATGCGCGCGATGTCCCGCTTGACGGCCTTCAGGCGGCCGTGGTTTTCCAGCTGACCGGTGGCGGACTGGAAACGGAGGTTGAACAGCTCCTCCTTGGCCTTGCGCAGCTCCTCTGCGAGACGGTCCTTATCGAAAGTCTCGAGCTGATCGGTTGCCAGTTCCTTTGAACCAACTGCCATTTCTATTCACCACCTTCGCGACGCACAATGCGTGCCTTCAACGGCAGCTTGTGGATCGCCAGGCGCAGGGCCTCGCGAGCTACCTCTTCATTGACACCGGACAGTTCGAACAGAACCCGTCCCGGCTTGACGTTGGCGACCCACCATTCCGGCGAACCCTTACCGGAACCCATGCGGGTTTCGGCCGGCTTCTTGGTCAGCGGGCGGTCCGGATAAATGTTGATCCAAACCTTGCCGCCACGCTTGATGTGGCGGGTCATCGCAATACGGGCCGCTTCGATCTGGCGGTTGGTGACGTATGCCGGCGTCAGAGCCTGGATACCCCACTCGCCGAAGCTGACCTCGGTGCCGCCGGAAGCAGCGCCGGAACGACCCGGGTGGTGCTGCTTACGGAACTTAACTCGACGTGGGATAAGCATTTAAGCTTCTCCTCCTTCTGCCGCCGGCGCTGCTGCCTCAGCGGCAGGTGCCTCGGCCTTGGCTGCGCCCTCGCCTGCGGCGGGAGCGGCAGCACGGTCATTACGACGACGGCGCTCGCCACCGGCAGGGCGGCCCGGACGGTCGCCGCGGCCACGCGAGGACGGAGCGGCAGCCTGCTGGGCCGCCAGTTCCTTCGCGGTCACGTCGCCCTTGTAGATCCAGACCTTGACGCCGATGCGGCCGAACGTGGTCTTGGCCTCGAAGAAGCCGTAGTCGATGTTCGCCCGCAGCGTGTGCAGGGGCACACGGCCTTCGCGGTAGAACTCCGAACGGCTCATTTCGGCGCCGCCGAGGCGACCGGAGCACTGGACACGGATGCCCTTGGCGCCGGCGCGGGTGGCGGACTGCATGGCCTTCTTCATGGCGCGGCGGAAGGCCACGCGGGAGGTCAGCTGCTCGGCGATGCCCTGGGCAACCAGCTGCGCTTCGATCTCCGGGTTCTTGACCTCGAGGATGTTCAGCTGCACCTGCTTGCCGGTGAGCTTCTCCAGCTCGCCGCGGATGCGGTCTGCTTCGGCGCCGCGGCGGCCGATCACGATGCCGGGGCGGGCGGTGTGGATATCCACACGCACGCGGTCACGGGTACGCTCGATCTCAACCTTCGCGATGCCCGCGCGGTCCATGCCCGTGGACATCAGCTGGCGGATCTTCACGTCCTCGCGGACAAAGTCCTTGTAGCGCTGGCCGGCCTTGTTGCTGTCAGCGAACCAGTGGGAGACATGGTCGGTGGTGATACCGAGTCGGAATCCGTGCGGGTTTACTTTCTGTCCCACTTACTGGTCCTCCTCTTTCTCCGGGGTAGCGACAACAAGCGTGATGTGGCTGGTCCGCTTCTTGATGCGGTAGGCACGCCCCTGGGCGCGCGGCTGGAACCGCTTCATGGTGGGGCCTTCATCTACGAATGCTTCGCTGATGTACAGGTCGCTCTCGTCAAAGGCGACGCCGTCGCGGTCCGCGATAACGCGGGCGTTGGCGACTGCCGACGCGAGTACCTTGCTGACCGGCTCCGAAGCTGCCTGCGGGGCAAACTTCAGAATTGCCAGAGCCTCATTCGCCTGCTTGCCACGAACAAGGTTGACGACGCGCCGGGCCTTCATAGGCGTCACGCGAATATGGCGCGCAATAGCCTTGGCTTCCATTGCTTTCCTTCTCTCGTCTTCTGCCGTAAGAGCAGCGCCTAGCGGCGCTTGCCCTTGCGGTCGTCCTTCACATGGCCGCGGAAGGTCCGCGTCGGGGCGAATTCGCCGAGCTTGTGCCCGACCATCGACTCAGTGACAAACACCGGGATGTGCTTGCGTCCGTCGTGTACGGCAATCGTGTGTCCGAGCATGTCGGGCACGATCATCGAACGGCGGGACCACGTCTTGATGACGTTCTTGGTGCCCTTTTCGTTCTCTGCAGCTACCTTCACGAAGAGGTGCTGATCGACGAAGGGGCCTTTCTTCAGGCTGCGTGGCATGTTCCCAGGCTCCTATCGCTTGTTCTTGCCAGTACGACGGCGACGCACAATCAGGCGGTCGCTTTCCTTGTTCGGGCGGCGGGTGCGGCCCTCGGGCTTGCCATTCGGGTTGACCGGGTGACGGCCACCGGAGGTCTTGCCCTCGCCACCACCGTGCGGGTGGTCGATCGGGTTCATGGCCACACCGCGGACGGTCGGGCGGACGCCCTTCCAGCGCATGCGGCCGGCCTTGCCCCAGCTGATGTTGGACTGCTCGGCGTTGCCCACCTCGCCGATGGTTGCGCGGCAGCGCACATCAACGTTGCGGATTTCGCCGGACGGCAGCCGGAGCTGGCCGTACTTGCCTTCCTTGGCCACCAGCTGCACGGAGGCACCGGCGGAGCGGGCCATCTTGGCACCGCCGCCCGGGCGCAGCTCCACGGCGTGGATGACCGTACCGACGGGGATGTTGCGCAGCGGCAGGTTGTTGCCCGGCTTGATGTCGGCGCTGGCGCCGGCCTCGACCGTGTCCCCCTGCTTCAGCTTGGCCGGAGCCAGGATGTAGCGCTTGGTGCCATCAACGTAGTGCAGCAGGGCGATCCGCGCGGTGCGGTTCGGGTCGTACTCAATGTGAGCGACCTTGGCGGGCACGCCGTCCTTGTCGTGGCGACGGAAGTCGATCAGACGGTACTGGCGCTTGTGTCCGCCGCCCTTGTGGCGGGTAGTGATCTTGCCGGAGTTGTTACGTCCACCTGACTTGGTCAGCGGGCGCAGCAACGACTTTTCCGGCGTCGATCGCGTGATTTCAGCGAAGTCGGCTACGCTCGAGCCGCGACGGCCCGGTGTAGTCGGCTTGTATTTACGGATTCCCATAGTTCATTTCCTCGTTAAAGTGGTCTCCGCTTAAGAAAGCGGACCGCCGAAGATGTCGATTGTGCCTTCCTTCAGGGTGACAATTGCGCGCTTGGTGTCCTTGCGCTGTCCCCATCCGAACTTGGTCCGCTTGCGCTTTCCGGCACGGTTGATGGTGTTGATCGAGTCGACCTTGACGGAGAAAATCTTCTCCACGGCCAGCTTGATCTCGGTCTTGTTCGAGCGGGGGTCGACCAGGAAGGTGTACTTACCTTCGTCGATCAGGCCGTAGCTCTTCTCCGAAACGACGGGAGCAAGGATCACGTCGCGGGGATCTTTTGTGGTGGTCGCGCTCACTTGGCGTCCTCCTTGGCAGTTGCCTTAGCTGCTATGAATGCCTCGTAGGCGGCCTGGGTGAAGACCACGTCGTCGGAAACGAGCACGTCGTAGGTGTTCAACTGATCCACGTAAATGGTGTGAACAGCCTCGATGTTGCGCAGGCTCAGGGCCGCCACATCGTTGGCGCGCTCGATGACTACGAGCAGGTTCTTGCGGTCGGTGATGGCGCGCAGGGCCTCGGTAGCGGCCTTGGTGGACGGCTTGTCGCCGGCAACCAGTGCCTCCACGACGTGGATGCGGCCGTTGCGTGCCCGGTCCGAGAGGGCGCCGCGCAGGGCAGCGGCCTTCATCTTCTTGGGGGTGCGCTGGCTGTAGTCGCGCGGGGTCGGGCCGTGCACGACGCCGCCGCCGGTCATGTGCGGGGCGCGGATCGAACCCTGGCGGGCGCGGCCGGTGCCCTTCTGCTTGAACGGCTTGCGGCCGGCACCGGAAACCTCGGCGCGGGTCTTGGTCTTGTGGGTTCCCTGCCGGGCAGCAGCGAGCTGGGCGACGACGACCTGGTGCAGCAGCGGCACGTTGGTCTGGACGTCGAAGATCTCTGCAGGCAGGTCAACCTTGAGCGTGTTGGCCATTGAACTAGGCTCCCTTCACAGCGGAACGGACGAGAACGACCGAGCCGCGGGCACCGGGAACGGCACCCTTGATCAAGAGCAGCGAGTTCTCGGTGTCCACAGCGTGAACCGTCAGGTTCAGCGTGGTCTGGCGGACGGCACCCATGCGGCCGGACATGCGCATGCCCTTGAAAACGCGGCCCGGAGTGGACGCGCCACCGATGGAACCGGGCTTGCGGTGGTTCTTGTGCGCGCCGTGCGAGGCACCCACACCGGCGAAGCCGTGACGCTTCATGACACCGGCGAAGCCCTTACCCTTGGTGGTTCCGACGACGTCGACCTTCTGGCCGGTCTCGAACAGTTCCACGGAGAGTTCCTGGCCCAGCTCGTAGGAGCCGGCATCGGCGGTGCGCAGCTCAACCACGTGGCGGCGCGGGGTAACCCCGGCCTTCTCGAAGTGGCCGGCCAGCGGCTTGGTCACCTTGCGCGGGTCGATCTGGCCGTAGCCGATCTGGACGGCGGTGTAGCCGTCGACGTCCGCAGAGCGCAGCTGGGTGATGACGTTGGAGTCGGCCTTGACGACCGTGACCGGGATGAGCCGGTTGTTCTCGTCCCAGACCTGGGTCATGCCGAGCTTGGTGCCCAGCAGTCCCTTTACTTGGCGTGTAGTGGTAGACAAAATACTCACTCCCCTACAGCTTGATTTCGATGTTCACGTCCGCCGGCAGGTCGAGCCGCATCAGCGAATCGACGGCCTTGGGCGTGGGATCGATAATGTCGATCAGCCGCTTGTGGGTGCGCATTTCAAAGTGCTCCCGGCTGTCCTTGTACTTGTGCGGCGACCGGATAACGCAGTACACGTTCTTCTCGGTGGGCAGCGGCACGGGGCCCACTACCGTTGCGCCTGCACGCGTGACCGTCTCAACGATCTTCCGTGCTGAAACATCAATGACCTCATGGTCATATGACTTCAGACGGATGCGGATTTTCTGTCCCGCCATGGCGTCTCCGCTCTCTTTCTCAGTGCTGCTCTGTTGACTTTCTCCTGATGCGCCCCGACGGCTGGATCGCTCCTGGCCTGGCGCTCCTCCGGCAGACTGAATCCGGATAAATCCGGGTTCCTCACCCTGCTGAGGCTCCGACCCCCGCGGTCGGGCGTGTCGCGAACATTCTGCGCACTCCGCCCGCTCAAAATGGAGGGTGGGTTATATTTGGGCTTCTTTGAAATCCGTGGAGCCTGACCCTGCCCCGGGCATTATCCCGGGCGGGACCCAGCTTCGCACGAAGACATGCAAAAGCGCTTGAACAACTCATCTAGTGTGGCAGACTTCGGCCCTGATTGCGAATCGGCCCCCGGGCCGGTGCCCGCTCCCCCGCCGCCATGCTATGGCGCGGACCAGCCGGCAGTGCGATGCTGGTGCCAGCCCGCTCCTGCGGGCGCCGCACACGGGAGACCAGGTTTCAGGAGGACAGCAGCGAATGGCAATGGACAGCGGGCGCCTGGCGGCAATGATCCCGTCCGACTTTACCCTGGGAGTGGCGACGGCGGCATTCCAGATCGAGGGCGCCGTGGCCGAGGACGGCCGAGGACCCTCCGGCTGGGACGCGTTTTCGCACGAGCCCGGGCGGATTGCCGGCGGCGCGACGGCGGACGCGGCCTGCGACCACTACCACCGGATGCCGGAAGACGTCGCGCTGATGGCCGAGCTCGGCGTTGACTCGTACCGGTTCTCGCTGTCCTGGCCACGGATCCAGCCCGGCGGACAGGGGCCGGTCAACCAGCGCGGCATCGACTTCTACGACCGCCTGCTGGATGAACTGCTGGCCCGGGGCATCTCCCCGATGTGCACGCTCTACCACTGGGACACCCCGCTGCCGCTGGAGCACGGCGGCGGCTGGCTCAACCGGGATACCGCGTACCGGCTCGCCGACTTCGCGGCGATCGCCGCGGACAAGTTCGGCGACCGGGTGGACCGCTGGGTCACGATCAACGAGCCGACCACCGTCACCCTCAACGGCTACGGCCTCGGCGTCCATGCTCCCGGCCAGGCCGGGCTTTTCGACGCCCTGCCGGCCGCGCACCACCTCATCCTCGCGCACGGACTCAGCCTCTCGGCCCTGCGGGCCGGCGGGATCACGGGCGATGCGGGCATCACGAACGTCTACTCCCCCGTGGTGGGCGCCAAGGACGGGCTGGCCCACGATGTGCTGGTGGAACTGTACGACGTGCTCCACAACGGCATGTTTTCGGACCCGGTGCTGCTGGGCCGCTACCCAACGTTCAACCCGGTGCTCAAGCCCGCACTCCAGTACCTGCGCGAGATTCCGGACGAGGACCTGGCGGTGATGAGCCAGCCGCTGGACTTCTACGGGCTGAACTACTACTTCCCCACCAGGATCGGCATCGGCCCGGGGCCGCTGACCGGGCCGGAGGCGATCCCCGACGGCCTGCCCGAGCTGCTCTGGGAGCAGGGCGGCGAGCTGCCGTTCCACCTGGCCGCGTGGCCGGGGTATGACCGGACAGAATTCGGCTGGCCCGTGGCACCCGACTACCTGCAGGTCGCCCTGGCCCAGATGGCCGGGCGTTACCCCAATCTGCCGCCGGTCTACATCACCGAGGGGGGCGCCAGCTTCAAGGATGTGGTGGTCCGCGACGCGCTGACCAAGAAGCCGTCGGTCGCCGACGTGCGGCGGATCGACTACCTGGCCTCGCATTTGGAGGCCGCGCTCACCGCGACGGCGCCGGACGGGCCCGCAGCCGGCATCGACCTGCGCGGCTACTACGTGTGGACGCTGATGGACAACTTCGAATGGGCGGCCGGATACAGCCAGCGCTTCGGCCTGGTGTACGTGGACTTCGCCACCCAGCAGCGGATCCGCAAGGCGTCCTTCCACTGGCTGAAGGATGTGGCCGCGCGCCGCACTCGTGCCGGTGCCGGCGAGGCGGCCGGGCAGACCGAGCCGGCGGTGGCAGCACCGGGTCAGGCCTGACGGCCCGCCGGCGCGTTCGCCGGTCCCCGGCGCTTCGCTACCGCCCGCCGTCGGCGCGCCGGATGCGGCGGGCACGGTCCAGTTCGTGGCGGAAGTACCGCCTGCCCCAGGACACCGCCCCGACCACCGCGGCAACCAGGCCCAGGACGATCCACACGATCAGCCATTCCATGGTCTGATCCTACTGGTCGGCGGTCAAAATTCGTGCCCGTCCGCCAGTTCCCGGGGCCCCGGCCGAGACTATTCTGGGAGTGTCCACCGCAGATGCTCCCAGGAAGCCGGACAACCATGCTCAGCACCAAAACCATGACGACGGTCCTGCCCGTGAAGGACATGGACCGGGCGCGCGCGTTCTACCAGGATTCCCTAGGCCTGCAGCCGGCCGGCCCGCTCGGAGAGGATTCGTTCCTTTTCTCCAGCGACGGTTCCACCGCGGTAGAACTCATCGTCCGACCGGACGCAGACACGTCGGACCACACCTCGATCAGCTTCGAGGTGGCCGATTTGGAAACCGAGATGTCCGAACTGGCCGGCCGCGGCGTCGACTTCGCGGACTACGACCTGCCGGGCCTCAAGACCGAGAACCACATCGCGGTGACCGGCCACCAGCGCTGCGCCTGGTTCCCGGACACGGAGGGCAACATTCTCTGCCTGCACCAGAACATCTAAAACGGAAGGACCATGACCGAAGGCGCGCCCGGAGCGTGCGCGCAGCATCACACCCGGCGCATCATTAAAAGAAAGAACCCCCGCCGTCCTGAGACGGCGGGGGTTCTCCTGCCTCCGACCGGAAACCTCCGGTCAGCAGATCACAGAGTTACTTGGTGATCTTGGTGACGCGGCCCGAACCAACGGTGCGGCCGCCTTCACGGATAGCGAAGCCGAGGCCCTCTTCCATGGCGATCGGCTGGATGAGCTCAACGGTCATCTCAGTGTTGTCGCCCGGCATGACCATTTCGGTGCCCTCGGGGAGGGTGATAACGCCGGTCACGTCGGTGGTGCGGAAGTAGAACTGCGGACGGTAGTTCGAGTAGAACGGGTTGTGGCGGCCGCCTTCATCCTTGGACAGGATGTAGACGTTGGCCTCGAAATCGGTGTGCGGGGTGATCGAACCCGGCTTCACGATAACCTGGCCGCGCTCCACGTCTTCGCGCTTGATACCGCGCAGCAGCAGGCCACAGTTCTCGCCTGCCCATGCTTCGTCGAGCTGCTTGTGGAACATCTCGATACCGGTAACCGTGGTCTTCTGGACCGGGCGGATGCCGACGATCTCGACCTCGGAGTTGATGGCGAGGGTACCGCGCTCGGCGCGGCCGGTCACCACGGTGCCGCGGCCGGTGATGGTGAAGACGTCTTCAACCGGCATCAGGAACGGCTTGTCCTTGTCGCGGACCGGGTCCGGGATGTACTCGTCAACGGCGTCCATCAGGTCCTCGACGGACTTGACCCACTGGGCGTCGCCTTCCAGGGCCTTCAGGCCGGAAGTGCGGATGACCGGTGCGTTGTCGCCATCGAACTCCTGCGAGCTGAGCAGCTCACGGACTTCCATTTCGACCAGGTCGAGCAGTTCCTCGTCCTCAACCATGTCCGACTTGTTCAGGGCCACCAGCAGCGTCGGAACGCCAACCTGGCGGGCCAGCAGAACGTGCTCGCGGGTCTGGGCCATCGGGCCGTCAGTCGCGGCAACCACCAGGATTGCGCCGTCCATCTGGGCGGCACCGGTGATCATGTTCTTGATGTAGTCGGCGTGGCCGGGGGCGTCCACGTGTGCGTAGTGGCGCTTCTCGGTCTGGTACTCGACGTGCGAGATGTTGATGGTGATGCCGCGCTGGCGCTCTTCCGGGGCAGAGTCGATAGCTGCGAAGTCACGCTGCTCGTTGAGATCGGGGTACTTGTCAGCAAGCACCTTGGAAATGGCAGCGGTCAACGTGGTCTTACCGTGGTCAACGTGACCGATGGTGCCAATGTTGACGTGCGGCTTAGTCCGCTCGAACTTTGCCTTCGCCACGGGTTCCTCCTAGAACGTGTTGAGAAGATTTGCTCTTCGGACGCGATTGTCACGGCCGAAACTTGAACAAGTCTACTTCGGGCTTTTGTATTTGGTGAAATTACTGGTTCCGTCAGGTACCGGCAAAAACTTGCGCGGTTCCGTCAGTGGGTTGTGCCTGCGGCCGGCTGCGTGAGCCGACCGGCCGCCTGCACGGCGTGCCGGATCCTTACGGATAAGGACCCGCCACCCTGGGGTTTACTCGCCGCGCGTCTTCTGGATGATCTCGTCGGCAACAGCCTTCGGGACCTCAGCGTAGCTTTCGAACTGCATCGAGTACACCGCGCGGCCCTGCGTCTTGGAACGCAGGTCGCCGATGTAGCCGAACATTTCGGAAAGCGGAACGTTAGCGCGCACAACCTTCACGCCGCTAGCGTCCTCCATGGACTGGATCTGTCCACGGCGGGAGTTCAGGTCGCCGATCACGTCGCCCATGTATTCCTCAGGGGTACGTACCTCGACGGCCATCAGCGGCTCGAGCAGGACCGGGTTGGCGCGGCGTGCGCCTTCCTTGAAGACCTGGGAACCAGCGATCTTGAAGGCCATTTCCGAAGAGTCGACGTCGTGGTATGCGCCGTCGAGCAGGATGGCCTTGACACCGACCAGCGGGTAGCCGGCCAGAATGCCGAGCTGCATGGCATCCTGGATGCCAGCGTCGACCGAGGGGATGTATTCGCGCGGAATACGGCCACCGGTGACCTTGTTCTCGAACTCGTAGAAGGTGCCGTCGCTGGTGTCCAGCGGCTCGAAGGAGACCTGGACCTTCGCGAACTGGCCGGATCCACCCGTCTGCTTCTTGTGGGTGAAGTCGACCTTTTCGACAGCCTTCTTGATGGTTTCACGGTAGGCAACCTGGGGCTTGCCCACGTTGGCCTCGACCTTGAATTCGCGGCGCATGCGGTCCACCAGGATGTCCAGGTGCAGCTCGCCCATGCCGCCGATTTCGGTCTGGCCGGTCTCTTCGTTCAGCGAAACGGTGAACGTCGGGTCCTCGGCGGAGAGCTTCTGGATCGCCGTGGAGAGCTTTTCCTGGTCGCCCTTGGTCTTCGGCTCGATGGCCACGAAGATCACCGGCTCCGGGAAGGACATGGACTCGAGCACGATGGGTGCATCGACGGCCGACAGGGTGTCGCCGGTGGTGGTGTCCTTCAGGCCGATCACCGCGTAGATGTGGCCTGCGTGCACCTCTTCCACCGGGTTTTCCTTGTTGGCGTGCATCTGGAACAGCTTTCCGATGCGCTCCTTCTTGCCCTTGGTGGTGTTCAGCAACTGCGTACCGGAAGTGGCCTTGCCCGAGTAGACCCGGATGAAGGTCAGCTGGCCGAAGAACGGGTGCGCCGCAACCTTGAAGGCCAAGGCCGAGAACGGCTCCTCCTCGTTCGGCTTGCGGGTCAGTTCGATTTCCTCGTTCTTGGGGTCGTGACCGACCATCGAGGGAACGTCGACCGGGGACGGCAGGTAGTCGATGACTGCGTCGAGCATCGGCTGCACACCGCGGTTCTTGAAGGCAGAACCACAGAAGACCGGGTAGATCTCCGAGTTGACGACCATCTTGCGGATGCCGGCCTTCAGCTCGTCGATCGAAATCTCTTCGCCTTCGAGGTACTTCTCCATGAGCTCGTCCGAGGACTCGGACACGGTCTCAACGAGCTGCGCGCGGTATTCCTCGGCCTTGGCCTGCAGGTCCGCGGGGATCTCCCGGGTCTCGTAGGCAGCACCCATGGTGACGTCGCCCTTGGCGTCGCCTTCCCATACCAGTGCCTTCATGGTCATCAGGTCGACGACGCCGATGAAGTCGTTCTCGGAGCCGATTGGCAGCTGCATGACCAGCGGCTTTGCGCCCAGGCGCTTGATGATGGTGTCTACCGTGAAGTAGAAGTCGGCGCCGAGCTTGTCCATCTTGTTGACGAAGCAGATACGCGGAACTTCGTACTTGTCGGCCTGGCGCCACACAGTCTCCGACTGCGGCTCCACGCCTTCCTTACCATCGAAGACAGCAACGGCACCGTCGAGGACGCGCAGCGAACGCTCCACCTCCACAGTGAAGTCCACGTGGCCCGGGGTGTCGATGATGTTGATCTGGTTCTGGTTCCAGAAGCAAGTCACCGCGGCGGAGGTGATGGTGATGCCGCGTTCCTTTTCCTGTTCCATCCAGTCAGTGGTCGACGCACCGTCGTGAGTTTCGCCGAGCTTGTGGTTCACACCCGTGTAGAACAGGATGCGTTCGGTAGTGGTGGTCTTGCCGGCATCGATGTGGGCCATGATGCCGATATTGCGGACCTTCGTGAGGTCGGTTAGCACGTCCAGTGCCACAATGTCTCCCTTTGTAGGTGAGGGATACGACGACGGCGGTTGGCGCCGTCGTCGTATCGACTCTTTACCAGCGGTAGTGGGCGAAGGCCTTGTTGGACTCGGCCATCTTGTGGGTGTCTTCGCGACGCTTCACAGCGGCACCGAGACCGTTTGACGCATCCAGAATCTCGTTCATGAGACGCTCGGTCATCGTCTTCTCGCGGCGGGCCTTCGAGTAGCCGACCAGCCAGCGCAGGGCCAGGGCCGTAGCACGGCCCGGCTTGACCTCGACCGGAACCTGGTAGGTGGCGCCGCCGACGCGGCGGGACCGGACCTCCAGGGTCGGGCGGACGTTGTCCATGGCCTTCTTGAGGGCGGCAACGGGATCGCCGCCGGACTTGGCCTTCACACCGTCGAGGGCACCGTACACGATGCGCTCCGCGGTGGACTTCTTGCCATCAACGAGAACCTTGTTGATCAGCTGGGTAACCAGCGGCGAGCCGTGTACCGGATCAACTACGAGCGGCCGCTTGGGGGCCGGACCCTTACGGGGCATTACTTCTTCTCCTTCTTCGCGCCGTAGCGGCTGCGGGCCTGCTGGCGGTTCTTGACACCCTGGGTGTCGAGGGCGCCGCGGACGATCTTGTAGCGGACACCGGGCAGGTCCTTCACACGGCCGCCGCGCACCAGCACGATGGAGTGTTCCTGCAGGTTGTGGCCCACACCGGGGATGTAGGCAGTCACTTCGATGCCGCCGGCGAGCTTGACGCGGGCTACCTTACGGAGCGCGGAGTTCGGCTTCTTCGGGGTGGTGGTGTAAACGCGGGTGCAAACGCCGCGCTTCATCGGGCTGCCCTTCAGGGCAGGCGCCTTGGTCTTATTGACCTTGGGTGAGCGGCCCTTGCGGACCAGCTGGTTAATCGTAGGCACTTTCGTGTTCTCCGTTTTTCTTGGGCTTTGCCCCGTCTGTCATGCAGGGCCAGGCACTGTCGGTCGTCTTCGCACCCGCTGCGGAATCGAAGCGACCGTAGGCGTGCAAAAGTGTGGCATTCTCCGCGCAAGAACCCCGCGAACCGGAAACAGGCCCCGTTCCGTTATCATCCGAAACGGCCTTCATCCACTGCCACACAAAAACAATCGAACATAAGTCTAGCAGAGTATGCGGGTCGCGCACGACGCGGTGGCCCGGCGGCTGCCCAACGGTTGCTGCACGGCGGGCCGGCCGCGGCGTCACGGCCGTTCCATCGCCAGCAGCAAGGCCGTTTCCAGCGGCCGGGCCAGCGTTTTCATGTAGGTGCCGGAGACGTGGTTGAGGTCCCGGTACACCAGGACGTTGCCGATCACCGCCGGGCAGGTCTCCCGGTCGCAGAAGTGCGCCGACAGGTCGATGACCCGCGCCCGCGGGGCCAGCATGGCCGCATCCTCGGTGAGGTCCTTCCCGTCGAGGCCGTCGCTGCGCGACTGGCCGCATTCGGCCGGGTCCTCGTAGTTCACCGCCACGCAGTCCCGGGCGACCGCGCCCTCACGCGGGCGGGGCGTGTCCTTGAGCGCGTACACGTCGATGCCGGCGTCGGCGAGTTCGTTCCAGTACTCGGCGAAGCCCGCCGCGCCGGGCCGCTGGCCGGTGCCCGAGTCCACGAAGGAGGACTCCGCGTAGTACGAGGTCAGGACCGCGTCCACGCCGCCGCGGGTCAGCCGTTCCATGGTCTGTTCGTTGGGCCCGCGGCAGACGGACTCCCCCTTGGCTTCCAGCTTGCGCTGCTCCGCGTTGAACGGGCAGGAATGATGGATGTACGTCAGCAGGCGCCACCCCCGCTCACTGGCGACAGGCTCCAAGGCCTTGAACCACTGGCCCGCGTGCGAGTCTCCCACCAGCGCCAGGGTGAAGTCCCCCTCCGGGTCCCCGTAGGTGCATTCCTTGGTTTCGGCCGCCATCGAGGTGACGGCGCAATCGCCGAGGCCGGACTGGTCGGCTCCGGCCCGGGCGGGATCCGGGACCACCAACGGGGTCTCGGTGGCGAAGGCGCGGTGACCGTCCTCCGTGATCGAGGCGACGCCGAAGCCGGGCGGCGGGGCGGCCAGCAGCGCGGACGTCGCCTCGGCCCGCTGGGCCAGGATGCGTTCCTGCTGGTTGGCCGGCACGAAGGCCAGCGTGCCGACCAGCGCGGTGGCCGCGGCGCCTGCGGCGAGCGGCCGCCAGGAGTTGGCGCTGAACCAGCCAAAGCGTCGCACCGGTGTCTCCACGAAGTAGTAGCTCAGGGCGGCCAGGCCAAAGGAACAGGCCAACAGCAGCGGGCTGGTGAGCGGCCCGGGTTCCCGATCCGCCAGGATGGTGAAAAACACGATCAGGGGCCAGTGCCAGAGGTAGAGCGAGTAGGAGACATTCCCCGTCCATTGGACAGGCCGCCAGTCCACCAGGCGGTGCAGGGACAGCGGCCCGCCGGTCCGTCCGGCAGCGATGACGGCCATGGTGCCCAGCACCGGGAGCAGGGCCGCCGCCCCGGGAAAAGGCGTGCTCGCGTTATAGAGGAACGCCGAGGCCGTGATGGCGGCCAGGCCCGCTGCCGCCAGCAGGCTGCGCAGGTACGGCCAGCGGCGCGTGTCCCGGTGCAGGGCGGCCAGCAGCCCGCCCAGCCCGAGTTCCCAGATCCTGGTGGGCGTGATGAAGTAGGCGGCCGGGCTGCCGCCGGCGGTGGCCCAGATGCCATAGGCCAGCGACGCCGCGACGACGGCGGCGAAGATCGCGGCTGCGATCCCCCGGCGACGCCGCCGCGTTCGGCGCGCCGCGAAGACGGCCAGCAGGACCAGCAGCGGCCACAGCAGGTAGAACTGTTCCTCGACGGCCAGGGACCAGAAGTGCTGGAGCGGCGTCGGCGTCTCGGTCGCGGCCAGGTAATCGACGGAGTCGGCGGCCAGGACCCAGTTTTGGACATAGAGGGTGGAGGCCAGGGCCTGGCCCCCGATGCGCTCCCACTGGCTCATGGGCAGCAGCGCCAGCGTGGCCGCCAGGACGACGGCAATGGTCAGCAGCGCCGCGGGCAGGATGCGCCGGATGCGGGCGGCCCAGAATGACCTCAGGGACAGCGTGCCGGTGGCCGCCGCCTCGCGGAGCATGTGGCCGGTGATCAGGAAGCCGGAGATGACGAAGAAGACGTCCACTCCGACGTAGCCGCCGGGCAGCCAGCGCGGCTCCAGGTGGTAGGCCACCACCAACAGCACCGCAAGGGCGCGCAGGGCTTGGATTTCGGGCAGGAATTTCCGCCGCGGCGTTGTCTCAGGATCCATCGCAGGACATTCAGCCATGCCAAGGTCAACGACAGTTGGCGGCGGGGTGAACGCCCGGGTGCAGGACCGGGCCGGCTACCTCAGGCTGTGCGGCGCCGCCACCAGAGGAGGGCCGAGCCGAGCATCAACAGGCCCGCTCCGCCCGAGGCGAGCCAGGCGGTGCCGGCGGCCCCGGTGTCTGCCAGCGCGCCGGCCGGGACGGCCGCCGGCAGCACGTTCGACGGCGCTGCCGGCTGGGGCTGCGAGGCCGGGATGATAACTGCCGCAGGTTCCTTGGCGGGTTGCTCCGGTCCGGGCTCATCGACAACCGGCCACTCGCCGAAGCCGCCCGGCCATTCACCAATTCCGTCCAACATCTCGTACATCCACAGGATGAGCTCCTCCCCCGCTGCAGGATCGGAGGCGCTCATTTCGCGGATCAGCGCGGCCAGGCCGTCCAGGTCGCCCGCCATGAGGTACTCCATGATGAGGTTCATCAGGTACGTCATGCCCTCGGACTCGAGCACGAGGTCCATGTTCTCTTCCATCCAGCGCATGACGGTTTCCTCGTCGCCGGCGGCGATGTCATCCGGGATGTTGAAGTCCCTGTGGGTCAGGGTACGTCCGCCCACCACAATCGGCTCGATCACGGGAGCGGGTTTTGCCGCCGGAGGAGCTGCGGGTGCGGGCGCAGCCTCCGTGGGGGGCTCCACGGCAGGGGCGGACGGATCGGCGGCGGGAGAAGTGGGTATGGTTTCCGGTGCCGGAGTTGAGTCCTCGGCCGGGACATCTTCAGCGGAGGCCGCCGCTGCGCCGCCGGCGGGGGATTCGCCCGCAGCCCCGTCGGTGCCGACGGCGCCGTCCGACGGCACGCCGTCGGTATCCGCGGGAGCCTCGACCAGCAGGGTGACCACGGCGTCAGCCATAACCTCTTCCGGCGCCGCCTGAACCGGCTCGGCAGCGGCAGCTTCTTCAACCGGCGCGCCCGCGGCGGCTTCCGACCCAACCGTCCCTACGGCAACCGCGTGCGGGCCGGGCTCGGGAGCGGTGTCACCGGGGATCGGGCCCGGCTGCCCGGCCGGATCCTGGCTGCCGGCGTGGGCGGGAACGCTGCCCAGGGCGAGAGCGGCGGCAACAGTGCCGGTGAGCAGCGCAGCGCGCAGTCGTGATGTCACGTGAAATGTCCTGTCCCCAACTCGGCTGTCCTGGCAGGGCGGAGATCGCGCCGATCCGATTGCTTCGGTGCCCTGCGTCGGCCGGCAATTACCGGCCCTTGCAGAAATATAAATGATGCAGGTCACATCCGCTAATCCGGCGCGCCTGCCGGGTCCGCGGCAACACGGGTCGTCCTACCCTGACCGCTCCCCGGCCCCGCCGTCTGCCCGGCCCTGGCTGAGTGTTGCCTCGCCTTCCAGCAGCCCGAGGGAACTGATCCACGGGAAAACGAACTCCAGGAGCACCAGGACGACCGCCGCCAGCAGCATCAGCGACAGCAGGATCCGCACGGCGAACGGGCCGGGCAGGTTGCGGAAGATCCAGGCGTACACCTCAGGTTCCTGCCTGCGCGGCGACCAGGCCGGCGATGTCGGCAGGCGGTCCCGCCTCGGCGGGGCGCCATGATTCCAGCGCGGCGTACGCGATGTACCGCTCCCGGTCGCCGAACCGTGGATGACAGGTGGTCAGGGTCATCATCGCCCTGACAGGTTCGGCCCCTGGTTTTTCCGGCACCGGCAGCAGTACATCCGTCCGGTCCGGCGTCACAATGGTGTGCTCCTCGAAGACGTAGGTGAAGTACCCGTTGGCAGTGCGCACATGGATGCGGTCCCCGGGCCGGAGCGCGTCGATGTTGTCGAGGACCTTGCCGTAGGTCTGGCGATGGCCGGCCACCGCGAAGTTTCCGACCTCCCCCGGCATCGCCGTGCCGTCGTACATGCCCAGCCCCAGCGAATCGAGGATCTCGGGACCCACCCCCGCCGAGACCGGCACGGTGAAGTCATCGCCGAAGCGCGGGACGTAGACGATCCCGAAGGTCTCGCCGTCCCGGGGCTGCCCGCCCGTCTGCGGTGGCCCGAAGTCCTCGGCGGCGGCCGTCACGGCGGGGCCTTCGAATTGCCGGGACAGGGCGCTGACCGCGTCCTGCTGCGCCGCCCGGGCGTCCAGGTTGGTCCACCACAGCTGCCAGATCACGTAGAGGAGGACGATGGCGCCCAGGGTCACGAGCAGTTCGCCCGCCAGGCCGGAGGCGGCCCGGAGCGAAACCATGGTTTGACGTTTTCCCATGTACGCAATCCTCCCTGGGGAACTCGATTCCTGCCGGCGGCGGGGCCGGCGCGCCCGCCTTCGGGACCTACTGCTGGGCGCGCAGCGCGTCAGTGACCTTGGCGGCGACGGCCTGCAGCTTCGGCAGGGCTTCCGCGACGACGGCGTCCACGTCCCGGGTGCCGTCTGCCAGCGATGCCTGCATGGACATGTTCAGGGCGGCGGCCACGGACCCGTCCGGATGCAGGACCGGAACGGCCACCGAGCGCAGGCCGATCTCCAGTTCCTGGTCCACCAGGGCCCATCCCTGGCTCCGCACCTTGTCCAGCTCCGCCCGAAGCTTGTCCGGGTCGGAGATGGTCCGTGACGTCAACGGCTTCAGCTCGGCCGAGGCCAGATAGTCCTCCAGCCGGCCGGCGGGCAGGCCGGCGAGCAGCACGCGGCCCATGGACGTGGCGTAGGCGGGGAAACGCGTGCCCACCATGATGCCCACGGTCATGATCCGCCGGGTGTGGATGCGGGCGATGTAGACGATCTCATCGCCGTCGAGAATCGACGCGGAGGTGGATTCATGCAGCTCCGCGGAAAGCTCTTCCAGCAGTGGCTGCACCAGCTGGGGCAGACTCTGCCCGGCGAGGTAGGAATACCCCAGCTGGAGCACCAGAGCGGTGAGTTCGAAGACGCGGCCGTCGGTGCGCACATAGCCCAGGTCGACCAGGGTGTGCAGGAACCTCCGCGCGGTGGCACGGGTCAGGCCGGTCCTCTTGGAGACCTCGCTGAGCGTCATGGTGACGTTGTCGGCGTCGAAGGCCCTGATCACGGTCAATCCGCGGGCCAGCGACTGGACGAACTGGTCGCCCGGCGTCTTGGTCTCGGTCATGGTTCCTTTTACTCGGTGGGCGGAAGCAGCTTGATGTCCATCTTGGACTGCAATTCCTCAAGCGTGGTTCCGAACGTCTCGCGCACACGCACGCCTTCCTCGGTAATCAGGAAGACCGCGTCATTAGTGTATACGCGGGTGACGCAGCCCACTCCCGTGAGCGGGTAGGTGCATTCGGGCACCAGCTTCGGCTTGCCGTCCTTGGTGAACAGGGACATCATCACGTAGACGTCCTTGGCCCCCGTGGCCAGGTCCATCGCGCCGCCGACGGCGGGAATGGCGTCGGGTGCGCCGGTGTGCCAGTTGGCCAGGTCGCCGGTGGCGGAGACCTGGAACGCGCCGAGCACGCAGACGTCCAGGTGGCCACCGCGCATCATGGCGAAGGAGTCGGCGTGGTGGAAGTAGGACGCGCCCGGCACCTCGGTGACCGGGACCTTGCCCGCGTTGATCAGGTCCTGGTCGATCTGGTCGCCCTGCGCCTCCGGGCCCATGCCCAGCATGCCGTTTTCGGTGTGCAGGGTGATGTCCTGCTCGGCGGTCAGGTAGTTGGAGACCGACGTCGGCTGGCCGATGCCGAGGTTAACGAAGGAACCGGGCTGGATGTCCCGGGCCACCAGCCTGGCCAGATCTTCGCGGCTGAGTTTCTCACTCACTGGTTTGCCTCTCCCTCTGCGGCCTGCGGCGCAATTTCGACGACGGTGTCCACGTAGATGCCCGGAGTCACGATGACCTCGGGATCCAGTTGGCCGGTCTCCACGATGCCGGAGACCTGCACGATGCTCTTCTTGGCGGCGGCGGCCATGATCGGTCCGAAGTTGCGGGCGGTCTTGCGGTAGACCAGGTTGCCCTTCCGGTCGGAGGTCAGCGCCTTGATCAGCGCGACGTCGCCGTGGATCGGCGTCTCGAGCACGTAGCCGCGGCCGTCGATCATCCGGGTCTCCTTGCCCTCGGCCAGCATGGTGCCGTAGCCGGTGGGCGTGAAGAAGGCGCCGATCCCGGCGCCGGCGGCGCGGATGCGTTCGGCCAGGTTGCCCTGCGGCACCAGTTCCAGTTCGATTTCGCCGGCGCGGTAGGCGGTGTCGAAGTGCCAGGAGTCGGACTGGCGCGGGAAGGAGCAGATGATCTTCTTGACCCTGCGCTCCTTGATCAGCAGCGCCAGGCCGGCGTCCGCCTGCCCGGCGTTGTTGTTCACCACGGTCAGGTCGGTGGCGCCGCAGTCCATCAGCGCGTCGATCAGCTCCATCGGCTGGCCGGCGTTGCCGAAGCCGCCGATCAGCACCGTGGCGCCGTCCTGGATGCCGGCCACGGCGTCCCGGGCAGTAGCAGCGAATGTAGGCACCCGCTTACCTCCTTAGTTCTTGGTTGAGTTGACGTTTTCCAGCACGACGGCGAGGCCCTGGCCCACGCCGATGCAGATGGCGGCCACGCCCCAGCGGTCGCCCGATTCCTGCAGCCGGCGGGCCAGCGTGCCGAGGATGCGGATGCCCGAGGCGCCCAGCGGGTGGCCGATGGCCACGGCCCCGCCCCAGGCGTTCACGATCGCCGGGTCGATGTCCCAGTTGTCGATGCACGCCAGCGACTGCGCCGCGAAGGCCTCGTTGAGCTCGACGGCGGCGACGTCGGACCAGCCGATACCGGCCCGCCGGACGGCCTGGTTGGCGGCCTCCACCGGCGCGAACCCGAAGTACTGCGGCTCCAGGGCGGAGGCGCCGCGGCCGGCGATCCGGGCGAGCGGCCCGGTTCCCAGCAGCCCGGCGGCGGCCTCGCTGCCCAGCCACGCCGCGGAGGCGCCGTCGTTCAGCGGCGAGGCGTTGCCGGCCGTGACCGTGCCGCCCTCGGGGCCCTCGCCCGCCGGCCGGAAGACGGTCTTCAGCCCGGCCAGGACGTCAACGGTGCTGGTGGGGCGGATGGACTCGTCGCGGATCAGGTCGGTGCCCGGAACCTTCACCACCATCGAGTCGTATTTGCCAGCGTTCCAGGCCTCGTCGGCGAGGCGGTGCGAGGCGGCGGCGAACTCGTCCTGCCGTTCGCGGCTGATGCCGTGGCGCTCGCGCAGTTGCTCGGTGGCCTCGCCCAGGGAGACGGTCCATTCCCGCGGCATCTTCTTGTTCACCAGGCGCCAGCCCAGGGTGGTGGACGCCAGGGTCATGTCGCCGGCCGGGTAGGGCTTCTCGGTCTTTGGCAGCACCCACGGCGCCCGGCTCATCGACTCGACGCCGCCGATCAGCACCAGGTCGCCTTCGCCGGCGTTGATCTGCCGGGAGGCGATGATGGCGGCGTCCAGGCTGGACCCGCACAGCCGGTTCACGGTGGTTCCCGGGATCGAGGTGGGCAGGCCGGCCAGCAGCGTGGCCATGCGCGCCACGTTCCGGTTCTCTTCCCCGGCGCCGTTGGCGTTGCCGAAGATCACCTCGTCGATGCGTTCCGGGTCCAGGCCCGGGGCGCGGGAAACTTCCGCCTTGACGACTTCGGCCGCCAGGTCGTCCGGGCGGACGCCGGCCAGCGCACCGCCGAACTTGCCGAAGGGGGTGCGGACGGCGTCATACAGATATGCCTGGTTCATTCGAGGCTCCTTCGCGGCGCACTTCCGGGGTGCGCCTTTGGGTTACAGCAAACGGCCCGGCCCGGCGCTCAGGCCGGACCGGACCGCTCCGTCGACACGGGGGTCCGCGCGGAACATACCGTTTCGGCGGGAACCGTCGCGGGCGCTTCCGTTCCTGCCGAAGTGTTCGCTACACGAACGCATGTACGTTATATGAACTATATCGAGCCCTTGTGATCCTCGTCAAGGCTGGCAAAGACGCCCTTGGCCACCTTGAACGCGACGTTGGCGTCCGGGACGCCGCAGTAGATGGCCGACTGCAGCACGACTTCCTTGATCTCGTCGCGGGTCATGCCGTTGGTCAGCGCCGCCTGGACATGCATGGCGAATTCCTCCCAGTGGCCCTTGGCGATCATGGCGGTGAGCGTGATGGCGCTGCGCGTGGTGCGCGGCAGCCCCTCCCGGGTCCAGATGGTCCCCCAGGCGTAGCGCGTGATCAGTTCCTGGAAGTCCTGGGTGAACTCATCGATCGAGCTGTTCGCGCGGTCCACGTGGGCATCGCCGAGCACCTGCCGGCGCACGGCCATGCCCTCGTCGTACACTTCCTGCTGGGTCTGGGCAGGATCGAAGGTGCGGTTATCGCTCACGGCGTGTACTCCTTGGTTGTTCAGTCATCGGTCCGGCTGCGGTTTCAGGCGGCCAGGAAGAAATCGCGCAGCAGCGCGGCGGTTTCCGCGGGTGCCTCGGCGGGCGCCTGGTGGGCCACGCCGTCGACGACGGCGGAGCTGCCCTTTTGCACGCCGGCGGCCACTGCTTCGGCGAACCCGGGCGGGCACACCTGGTCGAGCGCCCCGGCGACGGCAATCACCGGAGTGGTGATGTCGCCGAGCCGCTCGCGGACGTCGAAGCCGGCCAGGGCCTCGCATGCGTGGGCGTAGGCGAAGCGGTCCGCGTTCTGCAGGGTGTGCAGCAGCCGGGTGGCGCGCTCGGGGTGCTTCTCGATGAAGCCCGGGGCGAACCAGCGCTGCGCCGAGCCGGTGACCATCGTGGGCGTTCCCGCCTGGCGCACGGTGTCCGCGCGTTCCAGCCACGCGGCCGCTTCGCCGATCTTGGCGGCGGAGCAGACCACGCCCAGGCCGGCGAAGCGGTCCGGGTGGTCCAGGCCCAGCTGCAGGGCCAGTTCACCGGCCATCGAGACGCCGACAAAGTACACCTTGGTGCCGGGGTCGATGTCGCCGGCTTCGCGCAGCTTGTCCAGCATCGCCACGACCGCCTGGCCGAGTTCGGCCATGGTGTACGGTCCGGTCGAGGCCGGGCTGGCCCCGTGGCCGGGCAGGTCCACGCCCACCACCTGGAAGTCCTGCAGGTGCTCCACGGCGTCGGCCCAGAGCGCCTTGGCGCCGGTCCCCAGTCCGGCGCCGGCCAGCAGCACCGGCCTGCCTTTGCCCTCGGACAGGAGGGTGGGGGTGATGTCGGGAACGGTCACGAATGGCTCCATTCTGCGTAGTGGGACGTGATCCGGTCGATCAGGCCGCTGCTTTGGCCGGTATACCCGGCCGGGTCCAGCAGTTCGGCCAGCGCCGTGTCGGAGAGGACGTCGCCGGGCACGGCTTCGCGCAGCAGCTGCGACAGGCTGCCCTGGCCGGCGAGCGACTGGTTGACCAGGCTCTGGACCTTCGCCTTGCCGGCGCCGGGGGTTCCGCCGTCCAGCATCGGCGCCACCGTGGCCATGACGCGTTCGCTGACCACCAGCTCGCCGGTGATCTGCAGGTTCCGGCGCATCTTCTCCGGGCGGACCACCAGGCCCTCGGAGAGTTCGGCCAGCTTGGCGGCTGCGCCGCCGGCGAGCCGGAGCAACTGGCGCAGCGCCTGCCACTCCACGTGCCAGGAGCCGTCCGGCCGCTCGTCGACCGCCCCGGCCGCGGCGGCCTGGACCTGGGCCAGGTGCCCGGGGGCGGCGAGGGCGGCGCTGCGGATCAGCACGGACAGCACCGGATTCTGCTTCTGCGGCATCGCCGAGGAGCCGCCGCGGCCGTCGGCGGCGGGTTCGGAGACCTCGCCCACTTCGGGCCGGCTCAGCAGCAGCACGTCGTTGGCGACCTTGCCGGCGGCCGCCAGCACGTCGGCCAGCGCGGCGGCCAGCGCGGTGACCGGCAGCCGGTTGGTCTGCCACGGTGCCAGCGGATCGGCGAGCCCCAGCCGCCCGGCGAGGCGGGCCGCCAAGGCCAGCGCACCGCCGTCGTCGTCCTGCCCGGTGCCCTCCGCCGCCGGGCGGGCGGGCAGGTCGGCCAGGTCGGTGAGCGCCGCCATGGTGCCGGCCGCGCCGCCCCACTGCAGCGGCAGTCCGCCGGCCACCCGCTCCAGCCGGACGCCGGCCTGGGCGACGCCGGAGAGCCAGTTGGCCGCCTTGAGCCCGAACGTCGACGGCAGCGAATGCTGGGTCAGGGTGCGGGCCACCGTGACGGTGGAGCGGTGTTCGTCCGCCAACCGGCCCAGGGCCGCGGCGGCGGACTTGAGGTCGGTGACGATCCCGGCCAGCGCGCGGCGGGCCATCAGCATCAGGGCGCTGTCCAGGATGTCCTGGCTGGTGGCGCCCCGGTGGATCGCCGGGACGGCGGCCGGGTCGTGCTTCCTGATCTCCGCCCGCAGGTCGGCCAGCAGCGGGATGACCGGGTTGCCGCCGCCCTGGGCCCGCTCGGCCAGCCCCGCGGCGTCGTAGAGGTCGGCGCGCGAGGCCCGCTCGACGGCCGGGAGGGCCTCGGCGGCCACCCGGCCGGCGTCGGCCAGCACGCGGGTCCATTCGAGCTCCACGTCGAGCATGGCTTGGATGAATTGGTAGTCGCTGGTTAAACGGGACGCTGCTGTCCCGGCCGAGGCCGGAGACAGCAGCCCGAAATCAGCGTGGTCCGCCGGATTCATACAGGCCTAAATCCCCGGGTAGGTCAGGAAGACGGTCTCGCCGTCACCCTGCAGCCGGATGTCGAAGCGGAGGTCGCCGTTCGGTTCGCGCTCTGCGATCAGCGTGTTCCGCCGCTCTTCCGGCAGCGAGGACAGCAGCGGGTCGTTCGCCAGCGCCTCGGTGTCCTCCGGCAGGTAGATCCGGGTGAACAGCCGGTTCAGCAGGCCGCGGGCAAAGACCACCAGGGAGATGAACGGGGCCTTGCCCGGCTCGGTGGCACCCGGGTTGACCGTGGTGAAGGTGTAGTGGCCCACGTTGTCCACGGCCACGCGGCCGAAGCCGGTGAAGGTGTGGTTGTCGCGGACCAGGGAACCGGTTTCGCGGGAGATCTTGCCGTGCTCGTCGGCCTGCCAGATCTCCAGCATGGAGTCGGGGATCACGGTGCCGTTGCCGTCGTAGACCACGCCGTGCAGCCGGATGGCGCCGGGGTGCGCGCGGTGGACCAGCTGGCTGTCCTTCTCGTAGGGCAGCGCGAAGCCGTAGAACGGGCCGATGGTCTGGCCCGGGGTGGGCACCAGTTTGGTGGTGGACTCGCTCATCAGTGCTCCTCGCCTTCTTCCATCCAGGTGCGGTTGCTGCCGGAAAGGACGATGTCCCAGCGGTAGCCGGTGTTCCACTCGTGGCTGGTGACCGAGTGGTCGTAGGTGGCGACCAGGCGGTCGCGGGCCGCCGGGTCGGTGATCGACTGGTAGATCGGATCCAGCGGGAACAGCGGGTCGCCCGGGAAGTACATCTGGGTGATCATGCGCTGGGTGAAGTCGGTGCCGAACAGCGAGAAGTGGATGTGTGCCGGGCGCCAGGCGTTGTGGTGGTTCTTCCACGGGTAGGGGGCCGGCTTGATGGTGGTGAACTTGTACTCGCCGTTGGGCCCGGTGATGCAGCGGCCCACGCCGGTGAAGTTCGGGTCGATCGGGGCCGGGTGCTGGTCGCGCTTGTGCACGTAGCGGCCGGCGGCGTTGGCCTGCCAGACCTCCACCAGCTGGTTGCGCACCGGGCGTCCGTCGCCGTCCAGGACACGGCCCTGCACGATGATCCGCTCGCCGATCGGCTCGCCGTTGTGCTGGATGGTCAGGTCCGACTCCAGGACGTGCACGTCACGCTCGCCGAAGGCCGGGCTCCACAGCTCGATGGTCTCCGGGTCCGCGTGGTGCAGGTCCTTGGTGGGGTGGCGCAGCAGCGAGGAGCGGTACGGCGCAAAGTCGATGCGCGGCTGCGTCTCTCCGGCGCCGCCGGCCTCCACGCTCTTGCGGTACGCCTCGTGGCTGTCGGCAATTTCCTGGCTGATCTTCTCCTGCGAATCCGCGGTGGCGGCAGGGTCCAGCAGGTGGCTGTCGTCAAACGTCTCGTCCTCGAAAGCCTCGTCCGGAGCTTGTGCGTCGCTCATCGGGACTCCTTTCCGTTGTGGCTGTGGATGGTTTAAGGGTTTGCGCGCCCGGCGTGGTGCGGGCGCAGCGGTCACTTGTGCGGCCAGCCCGTGTAGGACTCGGCCAGGTACTGCTGCCCGAAGCGGGAACCGGTCACGGTGGCCAGTTCGCCGAGGGCACGCTTGGTCTCGAAGGGAGAGGCATCGGTGCGGGTGTGCAGCATGCTGGTCATCCAGTAGGAGAAGTTCTGCGCCTTCCAAACCCGCTGCAGCGCCAGGTCGGAGTAGCCCTCCAGCAGTGCGTCGCTGCCGGTGGAGTAGAACGAGTCGATGGCCTCGAAGAGCACCTTGACGTCCGCGAAGGCCAGGTTCAGGCCCTTGGCGCCGGTGGGCGGCACCGTGTGTCCGGCGTCGCCGGCCAGGAACATGCGCCCGTGGGACAGCGGTTCCCGCACGAAGGAGCGGAAGGCCAGCACGGTCTTGTCGAAGATCGGTCCCTGCTTCAACTGGAAGCCGTCGGGCCCGTCGACCCGCTTCTGCAGTTCCGCCCAGATCCGGTCGTCGCTCCAGTCGTCCACGTTCTCGGCCGGATCGCACTGGAAGTACATGCGCTGGACGGTCTCGCTGCGCTGGGAGATCAGCGCGAAGCCGTGCGGCGAGTTCGCGTAGATCAGTTCCGGGGCGCTCTTCGGGGCCTCGGTCAGGATGCCGAACCAGGCGAACGGATACTCGATCTTGTAGTCCTGCTCCCCCTTCACCGCGCGGCGGCAGAAGCTGCGGGAGCCGTCGGCACCCACCAGGATGTCGCAGTGCACCTCGAAGGCGGCGCCGTCCTTGTCCGTGAACCTGAACTTGGGCGTGGTGGTCTCCAGGTCCAGCACCTCGGTGACCTCGGCCTCGAAGCGCACGTCGCCGCCGTCGCGCCTGCGGGCGGCGGCCAGGTCCAGGAACACCTCGTTCTGGGCGTACAGGGTCACGGTGGCGTCCACGAGGTCCTTGAAGTCCAGCGGATGCGACTCTCCGTTGAAGCGCAGATCGATGCCGGCGTGCTCGTCGCCCTCGGTCAGCACCCGGCCGTCGACGCCGGTGTCGGTGAGCATCTCGACCGAGCCCGCCTCCAGGATGCCGGCCCGGTGGGTGTTGTGGATGGTGTCGTGGTCACGGGATTCCACCACGAGGTTGTCGATGTCGTGCCGGGCCAGCAGGTGGCTGAGCATCAGGCCGGCCGGTCCCCCGCCGACGATTCCTACCTTGGTTTTGATGATCTGCGGTTGCGCCATGGGTAAGTCTCCTGGGTCGAAGAGGAAGCCGTCTCTTCACCAGTGTGAGCCCGGCGACACGGATTCCGCCCCGGCGTTCTTATTGAATGAGAATTACGACGGCGGTGGCCGCCGCGGTCACAGCGCGACGCCCATGGCCCGGGAGATGCCGCGCGCCGCCGTCATCAGCGCCGGGACCACGGCGTGGAAGTTCTCGAAGCCCAGCGGCACCACCACGCCGAGGGCGGCCAGCGGCCGGCCGGCCGGGCCGAGCACGGGGACGGCGATGCCGGTGGTGTCCACGTCGATCCGCCCGTCGAACGCGGCGTAGCCCCGCTTGCGGATGTCGGCCAGGTGCCGGCGCAGGTCGAAGGACACCGGGTCGGCCGACGTGACGGCCTCCGGATGCCGGGTCAGGTAGGACTCCTGGACATGGTTGGGCGAATAGGCCAGCAGCACCATGCCCATCGAGGTCCGGTGCACCGGCATGGTGCCGGCGATCTGGGCCTGATTCACCACGGAGCCGCGGCTGGAGAGCCGCTCGATCACCAGGACTTCGTCCTCGCGCAGCACCGCCAGCTGGGTGTGCTGGCGCACCACGGACTGGATGTCCTCCATGAACGGCATGGCGGCCTGCCGCAGGTCCACGGCCGGCGAGCTCCGGTTGGCCAGCTCCCACAGCCGCAGCCCGAGCCGGATCTCGCCGGGGCCCTCCTTCGTCAGCAGCCCGTGGCGGGACAGCGCCTCCACCAGCCGGTAGGTCGTTGCCAGCGGCACCTCCGCCCGGCGGGAGAGCGTGGCGACGTTCATCGCCGGCTTGTCCGGCTCGAACGCAGACAGGATGCGCACCAGCCGGTCCAGCATCGAGTCACCGGACGGGGAATTGGCCATGTACCCAGAATCTCATGGCCGCCACGGCCGCCGGGGTCATTAAACGCGGAAACCGCCCCCCGCTGCCCCGGTATCGGGGAGCAGGAGGCGGTTCCATACTGGCGGCTAGCGGTAGTCGCTGCCCAGGTCGTAGTCATCCAACGGGATGGCGTGGAACTCGGGCGTCAGCGAACCGTCGGCGCCGGCGTAGTCGAAGTCGCCGAAGGCGCTCGGGCCGGTAAACAGGTTGGCCTTCGCTTCCTCCGTCGGCTCCACCGACACCTGGGTGTACCGGTCCAGGCCGGTGCCGGCCGGGATCAGCTTACCGATGATGACGTTCTCCTTCAGGCCCAGCAGCGGGTCGGACTTGCCCTCCATCGCCGCCTGCGTCAGGACGCGGGTGGTCTCCTGGAAGGACGCGGCCGACAGCCACGACTCGGTGGCGAGCGAGGCCTTGGTGATGCCCATCAGCTCGTCACGGCCGTTGGCCGGCTGCTTGCCCTCGGAGACGGCCTTGCGGTTCTCCGCCTGGAAGCGGCTCCGCTCGGCCAGCTCGCCCGGCAGCAGGTCGGTCTCGCCGGACTCGATCACGGTGATGCGGCGCAGCATCTGGCGGACGATGACTTCCACGTGCTTGTCGTGGATGCCGACGCCCTGGCTGCGGTACACGCTCTGAACCTCGTCCACCAGGAACTTCTGCGCCTGGCGCGGGCCGAGGATACGCAGCACCTGCTTCGGGTCCTTGGCACCGGTGACCAGCTGCTGGCCGACGTCCACGTGCTGGCCGTCTTCGACCAGCAGGCGTGCACGGCGCAGCACCGGGTAGGCGATCTCTTCCGAGCCGTCATCGGGGGTGACGATGACGCGCATCTGGCGCTCGCCGTCCTCGATGGACACGCGTCCGGCCACTTCGGCCATCGGCGCGACACCCTTGGGGGTACGGGCTTCGAAGAGCTCCTGGATACGGGGCAGACCCTGGGTGATGTCTTCCGCGGAGGCTACGCCACCGGTGTGGAAGGTACGCATGGTCAGCTGGGTACCGGGCTCGCCGATCGACTGGGCGGCGATGATGCCGACCGCCTCGCCGATGTCCACGGTCTTGCCGGTGGCCAGCGAGCGGCCGTAGCAGAGCGCGCAGGTACCGACGGCGGACTCACAGGTGAGCACGGAGCGCACCTTGATCTCGGTGATGCCGGCGTCGATCAGTTCCTGGATCAGCACATCGCCGACGTCGGCGCCTGCCGTGGCCACCACGGTGCCCTCGGAGTTCACCACATCGGTGGCCAGCGTGCGTGCGTAAGCGGAGTTCTCCACTTCTTCGTGCCGGCGCAGTTCACCGTTGTGGTCGGCTTCGGCGATGACCGTGTTCAGGCCGCGCTCGGTGCCGCAGTCCATTTCGCGCACGATCACGTCCTGCGAGACGTCCACCAGGCGGCGGGTCAGGTAACCCGAGTTGGCGGTACGCAGCGCGGTGTCGGCCAGGCCCTTGCGGGCACCGTGCGTGGCGATGAAGTATTCCAGCACCGACAGGCCCTCGCGGTAGGAGGACTTGATCGGGCGCGGGATGATCTCGCCCTTCGGGTTGGCCACCAGACCACGGATACCGGCGATCTGGCGGACCTGCAGCCAGTTGCCACGGGCACCGGAGGACACCATGCGGTTGATGGTGTTCTCCTTGGTCAGGTTCTTCCGCATCGCGTCGGCAACCTCGTTGGTCGCCTTGTTCCAGATGTCGATCAGTTCCTGGCGCCGCTCGTCGTCGGCGATCAGGCCCTTGTTGTACTGGGACTCGACGCGGGCGGCCTGGGTCTCGTAGCCCTCCATGATGGCGGCCTTTTCGGCCGGGGCCGCGATGTCGGAGATCGCCACGGTCACGCCGGAACGGGTCGCCCAGTAGAACCCGGCGTCCTTGAGGTTGTCCAGCGTCGCCGCGGTGACGACCTTCGGGTAGCGCTCGGCCAGATCGTTCACGATCGCCGAGAGCTGGCCCTTGTCCGCCACGTTCGCCACCCAGGGGTAGTCATCGGGCAGCGTGTCGTTGAAGATGACCTGGCCGAGCGAGGTTTCGATCAGCGCTTCCTGGCCCTCTTCCCAGCCCTCCGGTGCCGGCTGGTCCGCGCTGGGCACGAAGCCGGGCACGCGGATCTTGACGACGGAGTTCAGGTGCAGCTCGCCGGCGTCGTGGGCCATGATGGCCTCCGCCGGGCTGGCGAAGACACGGCCTTCGCCGGTTCCGCCTTCGCGCTTGGTGGTCAGGTGGTGCAGGCCGATGATCATGTCCTGGGAGGGCAGGGTCACCGGACGGCCGTCCGACGGCTTCAGGATGTTGTTCGAGGAGAGCATCAGGATGCGCGCCTCGGCCTGGGCCTCGGGGCTCAGCGGCAGGTGCACGGCCATCTGGTCGCCGTCGAAGTCGGCGTTGAACGCGGCGCACACCAGCGGGTGCAGCTGCAGCGCCTTGCCTTCGACCAGCTGCGGCTCGAACGCCTGGATGCCCAGCCGGTGCAGGGTAGGTGCACGGTTGAGCAGCACCGGGTGTTCGGTGATGATCTCTTCGAGCACGTCCCACACCTGCGGGCGGAAGCGCTCCACCATCCGCTTGGCGCTCTTGATGTTCTGCGCGTGGTTCAGGTCCACCAGCCGCTTCATGACGAACGGCTTGAACAGCTCCAGCGCCATCTGCTTGGGCAGGCCGCACTGGTGCAGCTTCAGCTGCGGGCCGACCACGATCACGGAACGGCCGGAGTAGTCGACGCGCTTGCCCAGCAGGTTCTGCCGGAAGCGGCCCTGCTTGCCCTTGAGCATGTCGGACAGCGACTTCAGCGGACGGTTGCCCGGCCCGGTGACCGGACGGCCGCGGCGGCCGTTGTCGAACAGCGAGTCCACGGCTTCCTGCAGCATCCGCTTTTCGTTGTTGACGATGATTTCCGGCGCGCCCAGGTCCAGCAGGCGCTTCAGGCGGTTGTTGCGGTTGATCACGCGGCGGTACAGGTCGTTCAGGTCGGAGGTCGCAAAGCGGCCGCCGTCCAGCTGCACCATTGGGCGAAGCTCCGGCGGGATCACCGGAACGGCGTCCAGCACCATGCCCAGCGGCGAGTTGGTGGTGGTCAGGAAAGCGTTGACCACCTTCAACCGCTTCAGGGCGCGGGTCTTGCGCTGGCCCTTGCCGTTCTTGATGATGTCGCGCAGGGACTCGGCCTCGGCAGCCATGTCGAAGTTCTCGAGGCGGTTCTTGATGGCTTCGGCACCCATGGCGCCTTCGAAGTAGAGGCCGTAGCGGTCGCGCAGCTCGCGGTAGAGCCCCTCGTCGCCCTCGAGGTCGGCGACCTTGAGGTTCTTGAAGCGGTCCCAGACCATGTCGAGGCGCTCGATCTCGGCGTCGGCACGCTTGCGCACGTTGGCCATCTGGCGGTCGGCGGAGTCGCGGGCCTTCTTCTTCTCGGCGGCCTTGGCGCCCTCGCCCTCCAGCCGGGTCAGCTCGTCCTCGAGGTCCTTGGCGATCGCCGCGATGTCGGAGTCGCGGGTATCGGCCAGCTGCTTCTTCTCCAGGTCGTGCTCGGCCTGCAGGTTGGGCAGTTCCTCGTGGCGGCGTTCCTCGTCCACGCTGGTGATCATGTAGGCGGCGAAGTAGATGACCTTCTCCAGGTCCTTCGGCGCCAGGTCGAGCAGGTAGCCCAGGCGGGAGGGGACACCCTTGAAGTACCAGATGTGGGTGACCGGGGCGGCCAGCTCGATGTGGCCCATCCGCTCGCGGCGGACCTTGGCACGGGTGACCTCGACGCCGCAGCGCTCACAGATGATGCCCTTGAAGCGCACGCGCTTGTACTTGCCGCAGTAGCACTCCCAGTCGCGGGAAGGTCCGAAGATCTTCTCGCAGAAGAGGCCGTCCTTCTCGGGCTTCAGGGTGCGGTAGTTGATGGTTTCCGGCTTCTTGACCTCGCCGTAGCTCCAGTCGCGGATGTCGTCCGCGGTGGCAAGGCCGATGCGCATGAGGCCGAAGGAGGATTCGCTGGACATATGGTCCCTGTTCTCTCTTGTTCTCTAAATCTGAAAGTCTGTCGGGTTACGGACAGAGGGCGCCGTGCGGCGGGCCGGCCGCGGTGCTCCAAGGCACCGGCGGCCGGCCGGCGCGGCTAGACCTCTTCGACGGAACTCGGCTCGGCCCGGGAAAGGTCGATGCCCAGTTCTTCCGCGGCCCGGAAGACTTCTTCATCCGAGTCACGCATTTCGATCGCGGTGCCGTCGGTGGAGAGTACTTCCACGTTCAGGCAGAGCGACTGCATTTCCTTGATCAACACCTTGAAGGATTCGGGAACACCCGGCTCCGGGATGTTCTCGCCCTTGACGATCGCCTCGTAGACCTTGACGCGGCCGTGGATGTCGTCGGACTTGATGGTGAGCAGTTCCTGCAGGGTGTACGCGGCGCCGTAGGCCTCCAGGGCCCACACTTCCATTTCGCCGAAGCGCTGGCCGCCGAACTGCGCCTTGCCGCCCAGCGGCTGCTGGGTGATCATCGAGTACGGGCCGGTGGAACGCGCGTGGATCTTGTCGTCCACCAGGTGGTGCAGCTTCAGGATGTACATGTAGCCCACGGACACCGGATCCGGGAACGGCTGGCCGGAGCGGCCGTCGAACAGACGGGCCTTGCCGGAGGCGCCGATCAGGCGCTCGCCGTCGCGGGTCGGGTTGGTGGCATCCAGCAGCCCGGTGATCTCGAACTCGCTGGCACCGTCGAACACCGGCGTGGCCACCGTCGTCGGACCCGACTGGCGGGGCAGGTTCGGCAGGTCCTTGGCCCAGTCCGGGTTGCCCTCGATGTTCCAGCCCTGCTTCGCGGCCCAGCCGAGGTGGATTTCCAGCACCTGGCCCACGTTCATGCGGCCGGGGACACCCAGCGGGTTCAGCACGACGTCGACCGGGGTGCCGTCTTCCAGGAACGGCATGTCCTCGACCGGCAGGATCTTGGAGATGACGCCCTTGTTGCCGTGGCGCCCGGCGAGCTTGTCGCCGTCCGTGATCTTGCGCTTCTGCGCCACGTACACGCGCACCAGCTGGTTCACGCCCGGGGGCAGCTCGTCGTCGTTGTCGCGGTCGAAGATCCGCACGCCGATCACCGTGCCGGACTCGCCGTGCGGGACCTTCAGGGAGGTGTCGCGCACTTCGCGGGACTTCTCGCCGAAGATCGCACGCAGCAGGCGCTCCTCCGGGGTCAGCTCGGTCTCGCCCTTGGGGGTCACGCGGCCGACGAGGATGTCGCCGGCGTCGACCTCGGCGCCGATGTGGATGATGCCGCGCTCGTCCAGCTGGGAGAGCACTTCCTCCGACACGTTCGGGATGTCGCGGGTGATTTCCTCGGCACCGAGCTTGGTGTCGCGGGCATCAACCTCATGCTCCTCGATGTGGATGGAGGTCAGCACGTCGTCGGAGACCACGCGCTGCGACAGGATGATCGCGTCCTCGAAGTTGTGGCCCTCCCAGGACATGAAGGCCACGAGCAGGTTCTTGCCCAGCGCCAGTTCGCCCTGGTCGGTGGACGGGCCGTCGGCGATGATGCTGCCGGTTTCCAGCCGCTGGCCCTCGGAGACGAGGACGCGCTGGTTGTACGCGTTGCCCTGGTTGGAGCGGGCGAACTTCATGATCGGGTACCGGGTCTCGGTGCCGTCGTCGTTCAGGGCGGTGACCAGGTCCGCGGAGACCTCGGTGACCACGCCCGGCTTGGCGGCAACCACGGAGTCGCCGGCGTCGACAGCCGCGTAGCGCTCCATGCCGGTGCCGACCAGCGGGGCTTCCGAACGCAGCAGCGGCACGGCCTGGCGCTGCATGTTCGCGCCCATCAGCGCGCGGTTGGCGTCGTCGTGCTCCAGGAACGGAATCAGGGCGGTCGCCACCGACACCATCTGGCGCGGGGAGACGTCCATGTAGTCGACCTCGGTGGCCGGCACGAGCACCGGCTCGCCGCCGCCGCCGCGCTCCCGGCTGAGGACCAGGTCCTCTTCGAAGTGCAGGTCCTCGGTGAGCGGAGCGTTCGCCTGGGCGATCACGCACTCGATCTCGTCGTCGGCCGTGAGGTAGTCGACCTGGTCGGTGACCTGGCCGTCGACGACCTTGCGGTAGGGGGTCTCGATGAAACCGAACGCGTTGATCCGCCCGTAGGAGGCCAGCGAGCCGATCAGGCCGATGTTCGGGCCTTCAGGGGTCTCGATCGGGCACATGCGGCCGTAGTGCGAGGGGTGCACGTCACGGACTTCCATGCCGGCGCGGTCGCGGGACAGGCCGCCCGGGCCCAGCGCGGACAGGCGGCGCTTGTGCGTCAGGCCGGCCAGCGGGTTGTTCTGGTCCATGAACTGGGACAGCTGCGACGTGCCGAAGAATTCCTTGATCGCTGCCACCACGGGGCGGATGTTGATCAGGGTCTGCGGCGTGATCGCTTCGACATCCTGCGTGGTCATGCGTTCGCGGACCACGCGCTCCATGCGGGAGAGGCCCGTGCGGACCTGGTTCTCGATCAGCTCGCCGACCGCGCGGATGCGGCGGTTGCCGAAGTGGTCGATGTCGTCGATCTCGACGCGGACGTCGTGGTCGGCGCCGTCGCGCTTGCCCGGGATGGTGGTCTCGCCGGCGTGCAGGGCGACCAGGAACTTGATCATGGCGACGATGTCGTCATTGTTCAGGACCGAGGCGTCCGGATCCGTCAGCGGCTTGTCGATGCCCAGCTTGCGGTTGATCTTGTAGCGGCCGACCTTGGCCAGGTCGTAGCGCTTGGGGTTGAAGTACAGGTTGTCCAGCAGGGACTGGGCAGCCTCGACTGTCGGCGGCTCGCCCGGACGCAGCTTGCGGTAGATGTCCAGGAGAGCTTCTTCCTGGGTCTGTGTGGCGTCCTTCTCCAGCGTGGCGCGGATGGAGTCGTACTCGCCGAAGGTCTCCAGGATCTGGCCCTCGGTCCAGCCCAAGGCCTTGAGCAGCACGGTCACGGACTGCTTGCGCTTGCGGTCGAGGCGGACGCCGACCTGGTCGCGCTTGTCGATTTCCAGCTCGAACCAGGCGCCGCGGGACGGAATGATCTTCGCGGTGAAGATGTCCTTGTCACTGGTCTTGTCGGCGGTCTTCTCAAAGTAGGCGCCCGGCGAGCGGACCAGCTGCGAGACGACGACGCGCTCGGTGCCGTTAATGACGAAAGTGCCCTTGTCGGTCATCAGCGGGAAGTCGCCCATGAACACGGTCTGCTGCTTGATCTCGCCCGTGTTGTTGTTCATGAACTCGGCCTTGACGTACAGCGGCGCGGAGTACGTGGCGTCGCGGTCCTTGCACTCGGCCATGGTGTACTTCGGATCGGCGAACTCCGGCTCCGAGAAGCTCAGGGACATGGTGCCCTGGAAGTCCTCGATCGGGGAGATCTCTTCGAAGATGTCGGCGAGGCCGGAGGTGCCGGCCACACCCTGGCGGCCTTCTTCCTGGGCCTTGGCTACGCGCGCCTTCCAGCGTTCGTTGCCGACCAGCCAGTCGAAGCTGTCGGTCTGAAGGGCGAGCAGATTGGGAACGTCAAGAGGTTCGTGAATCTTGGCGAATGAGAGCCGCCGGGTTGCTCCGTCGTTCGACGAGGCGTCCAGCAGGCTGTTAGCGGTATCGGTATTAGAGGTGCTCGAGGCGACCAAGAGGGATCCTTCCACAGACCTTCAGGCTTGTCCTGCGCTTCCGCACCGCCGGCTCCCCGAATGGGGTCCGGACATCACCTGGATCCGCTATATGATCCTTGCCCGCCGCACGATCTGCAGTTAAACACAGATAGGGCGTGGCGAAGCCCACCGCTATATGAAGGCCAAAGGTTTTGAGGGAAGACGCAAATACTTAGTGTACGGCACCGCGTCGCGGCTTGTCCAACATGCCGGGCAGGCACCAGTCACCGCTCCCCCGCCATCGGGATGCGAGCGGCCTGCGGTGCGAAACGCGGTGCGAAAGGGGCGTCTTCGCGGTTGTCTTCCCCGGGACAACGCCACCAGCATATACCGGCCCGCCGGCAATTTCCGGCCCGCGCTCCAGGCGAGTTGCCCAAACACGGGTAATCTGTGAAGCAGATCATACCCACGGCAGCAGCCATGTGGCCCCTGCTTGCGCAGGCCACAGGCGCGGAAAAGAGGCATCGACACCATGGCCGAGAACAACAGCAGCCGCGACGACGTCGTCATCCTGAACGGCGCACGCACGCCCACGGGACGACTGAACGGCCAGCTCGCGTCCTTCACCGCCGTCCAGCTCGGCGGCAAAGCGATCGCCGCGGCGCTGGACCGCTCCGGCGTCGCCCCCGAACAGGTGGACGCGGTCATCATGGGGCACGTCATCCAGGCCGGCGCCGGCCAGAACCCCGCCCGGCAGGCGGCCATCGCCGCCGGGCTGGGCTGGAACGTGCCGACCGTGACAATCAACAAGGTTTGCCTCTCCGGGCTGGCCGCCGTCACCGACGCCGCCCGGCTGATCCGCTGCGGCGAGGCGCAGGTGGTGGTGGCCGGCGGTCAGGAGTCGATGACCAACGGCCCGCACCTGCTGCCCGGATCCCGCCAGGGCTGGACCTACGGCAGCCTGACCGCCCTCGATGCCACCGCCCACGACGGCCTCACCGATGCCTTCGACCACGAGTCGATGGGCGTCTCCACCGAGCGCCGGAACGCCGAGCTGGGCATTCCCCGCGAAGCGCAGGACGAAGTGGCCGCCGCCTCCCACCAGCGCGCCGCCGCCGCCGCCAAGAACGGGGTCTTCGACGACGAGATCGTCCCCGTCGCGGTGCCGCAGCGCAAGGGCGAGGACCTGGTGGTCGACAGCGACGAGGGTGTCCGCCCGCAGACCAGCGTGGAAAGCCTGGCCCCGCTGCGCCCGGCGTTTGCCAAGGACGGCACTATCACCGCCGGCAACTCCTCCCCCCTGTCCGACGGCGCGGCCGCCGTCGTGGTCGCGACCCGCGGCTTTGCCGACGACAACGGCCTGGACTGGCTCGCCGTCGTCGGCCGTCCGGGGCAGGTGGCCGGACCGGACACCTCGTTGCAGTCGCAGCCGTCCAACGCAATCACCCAGGCGCTCAAGCGTGCGGGCTGGACCACGGCTGACCTGGACTTCATCGAGATCAACGAAGCCTTCGGGGCCGTGGCGGTGCAGTCGCTGCAGGACCTGGACTACCCGCTGGAGAAGTGCAACATCCACGGCGGGGCCATCGCATTGGGCCATCCGATCGGCGCCTCCGGCACCCGGCTGGCGCTGACGGCCGCCTTGGAACTGCGCCGGCGCGGCACCGGCAAGGCCGCGGTCTCCCTGTGCGGCGGCGGCGGCCAGGGCGAGGCGCTGCTGCTCTACCGGGACTAGCGGTTCCGGGCGGCCCCCGGCGGCCCGGCCGGGAATACCGGGCGGGCGCCGGGGCTTGAACCGGGCATGAGCAACGACTCCGGTGCCCCTGCCCTGCCGGCCGGCCTGCAGCGTTTCCTGGCCGGCGCCCAAGCCCACTCCCTGAAGGTCGACGTCGCCGAACGCTCCGGCGCCCGCAGCCTCGCCGAGGCCGCGCAGCTGCTGGGCATCGCCGAGGCCGACATCGTCAAGACCCTGGTCATCAAGCACAAGGACGGCTCGTTCCTGTTCGCCCTCATTCCCGGCGACCGGCAGATCTCCTGGCCCAAGCTCCGCTCGCTGCTGGGGGTCAACAAACTTTCGCTGCCGCACGCCGATGTTGCCTACACGGCGACGGGATACCGGCGCGGCACCATCACCCCGCTGGGCAGCAGCACGGCCTGGCCCGTGTACGCCGACGAGTCCATCCGCGGCCGGCGGATATCGCTGGGCGCCGGGGAACACGGTTACTCCGCCTTCGTCGACGCCGATGCGCTGACCTCCGCGCTCGGCGCCACCGTCGCCGACATCTCCGACCCGGCCTGAGCCCGCCGGGCCCGCTGAGCCGCCGGGGCACCGGCTGCTGGTTCCGGCCCGCACAGCACAAAGCCCCGCCGCCCGGTGGGGCGGCGGGGCTTTGCGGAAGCTAAAGAGAGCTTACTTGAGGGTGACGGTCGCGCCGGCAGCCTCGAGAACTTCCTTGGCCTTGTCGGCGGCTTCCTTGGTGGCGCCTTCGAGGACGGCCTTCGGAGCACTGTCGACCAGGTCCTTGGCTTCCTTGAGGCCCAGGGAGGTCAGCGCGCGGACTTCCTTGATCACTGCGATCTTCTTGTCGCCGGCAGCTTCGAGGACGACGTCGAACTCGGTCTGCTCCTCAGCAGCGGCTTCGCCGGCGCCGCCGGCTGCGGGGCCCGCAACGGCAACGGCTGCAGCGGTGACGTCGAAGGTCTCCTCGAACAGCTTGACGAACTCGGAGAGCTCGATGATGGTCAGTTCCTTGAAAGCTTCAATGAGCTCTTCGTTGGTGAGCTTCGCCATGGTTGGCGTCCTTCCTGATAGGTGATGCGGCTGGTGTGTCCGCACCAAGAGTTGGTTGGTGAAGAGTCTTACTGCTCTTCGGCGGCAGCCTCGGCCGGGGCCTCGGTTGCTTCGGCAGCGGGAGCTTCGGCTTCGGCAGCTTCGGCCGGAGCTTCGGCAGCGGCGCCGCCGTTCTCCTCCTGCTTGATGCGCAGCGCATCGAGGGTGCGGGCCAGTGCGGACATCGGCGCCTTGAGGACACCGGCGACGCGGGCCAGCTGGTGCTCGCGGGATTCGAGAGCGGCCAGCGCAGCAACGGCGGTTGCATCCAGGGCCTTGCCCTCGAAGATACCGGTCTTGATGATGAGCTGCGGGTTGGACTTTGCGAAATCCGTCAGGGACTTGGCGGCTGCAACGGCGTCACCCTTGATGAAGGCGATAGCAGTGGGTCCGGAAAGCTGGCCTTCGAACGCGTCGATGCCGGCTTCCTTGGCTGCAATGCCAGTCAGGGTGTTCTTGACGACCGAGAACTTGGTGTCCTGGCCGAGAGAAACACGCAGCTCCTTGAGCTGTGCAACGGTAAGCCCGCGGTATTCGGTTAGGACTGCAGCGCTGGATTCCTTGAAATCGCTGGTGATTTCTTCAACGGCTGCCACCTTGGTTGGCGTTGCCATAACCCTCCTTCCGGGGAATAGTGCCGGTGGTTCGGGTCGCACGCATAAAAAACGCCCCATGCAGGCGCACGGGGCTTGGTTCCCGCACCGGAGTTACGGCGGCGGGGCAATGCTTCGTTCACCTGCGCAGGCCGTCCCAGGCATGGGACTTTCGGTTGAAAACGTGGAGGATTTCAACGACCGACGGTCTTTGGTTCTTCAAGGTTACGGGATCCTGCCGCCGGACGCCAAATCGGCGGCCCGGAGCCGCGCCCACGACTGCACCCCCGGACGGATCAGCCGGCGGCCGACCGCAGCGCGGAGGCTCTCGCCGGGCCGGCGGCATTGGCGTCGAGGTCGTCCTGGACCTGGTCCACGTGATCCTCCATCGCCTCGCGGGCTCCCTGGGCGTCCCCGCTTTCGACGGCGGCGAGCACCCTGCGGTGCATGGCGAGGGTGCGGGTGCGCACGGCCTGCGCCTCAAACGCTTCCCGCCGCGCGTCGGCCAGCACCCGGCCCATCGGCACGAAGACCGCCGGAAAGAGGATATTGCCGGACGCCTTGAGGACCACCGTGTGGAACAGCCGGTCGGCTTCGACGAAGGCATCCGCGTCGCCCGCGGCGTCCGCGGCGGCCATCGACTCCAGCTCCCCGCGCAGCAACTCCAGGTCCGCAGCGGTGCGGCGGAGCGCAGCCAGCGCGGCGGCCCCGGACTCGACCAGGCGCCGCACTTCGAGCAACTGCCGCGAGGCGGCGGAGTCGCTCATGCTGTGCGCCGCGGCGCGGACGACGGCCTCGACCGAGGTCCACGACCCGGGCGGATTGATAAACGTGCCGCGGCCCCGCTGGATGCTGATCACGTTCATCGCCCGCAGCATGGTGAGGGCTTCCCGGACAGTCAGCCGGCTGACCTGCGACCGGGCGGCGATCTCGGCTTCGGTGGGCAGCGCGTCGCCGGGCGCCATCCGGCCGGCGATGATCTGCTCCAGCAGGTCTTCCGCCACCGTGTCAACCAGCGTCCTGCGTTCCATCGGCCCTCCCGCCACACCCGGCAGCATGCCGGCGCGCTGACATCGTAACCGCCGCTGCCGGTTACCGGCGCGTAGCATGACGCTCCGGCGACACGTGTACGAACACGCCCGGTACGCCGTCACGCGGCGCCGGCCGGGCGGGTCTCCCCGGCCTGCGGCCCCGGACGCAGCTTCTTCTGCCAGGCGGCCTCGTACCCGGCCGGAGCGAAGCCGAGGGCGGTGTTGATGTCCAGCATGTGGCTGTTTTCGTCGGCGTTCCAGGTGTAGAGCCGTCGCCCCTGCGGCCACGCCTCCGCCACCCGCTGCAGGTTGCGGGCCTTGATCCACAGGCCCAGGCTGTGGCCGCGGTGGGCCCGCAGCACCAGCGTGTCCTCCTGGAAGACCACCTCGGGCTGCTCCGGGAAGAATTCCAGCACCGTATGGCCCACCAGCCGACCGCTGGGCACATGCCGGGCCGCGACCACCAGGCAGCGGCCGCCCTTGCGCCGCAACTCCTCCTCATGGTGGCGGACCCGGGCGGCGTCCCACGCCTCTTCCTCGTAGTCCAGGTCACCCAGCGGGACGTCGGTGCTCATCCGCTGCCGCAGGGCCGCGTACTGGTCCACCCAGTCCGGCGGGCAACTGTCGGCCCACTCGACCAGGCGGTAGTCCGCGCCGGCCTTCCCGGCAGCCGCCGACGCGTGGGCCGCCAGACTGTCCTGGTCGGCGGGGAGCTGCATCCTGCTGCACCGCTCCACCTGTTCGAGCCGGAAGCCGCCGGCCAGCGCGAAGCGCACGGCCGGCGCGGACGCCGGCAGGGCCCCGGACCCGGTCCCCGGCCGGAGCATGTCCGGGCCTCCTGGATCGAATCCGGCAGGATGTTCGCTCCAGGCCTGAAGGGTGGTCCGGCCCCGGCCGGCGGCGCAGGCCTCGGCTTCGGCCAGCAGCCTGCTTCCCACGCCCCGCCGCCGGTAGTCGGGATGTACGGCCACAAAGACGTACCCGTTGCGCGGGTTGTCCCGCAGCGACAGCTCGAGCAGGGCGCGCCCGACGTGCCGGCCCCCGTCCCTGGCTGCCCAGAGATACGTCACCGAGTAGTCATTCGGCCGCGCCCCCTCGAGCCGCACCGCCGGGCTCACCCAAAAATCGTTGTTGCCCCAGATCAGCCCGTTGACCAGGTTGGCCAGCTCGACGGAGGCGGCAAAGTCCGCGCCGCCCGGGCCCTGAAGGGCGGGCGGGATCGGCAGCGGCGCGATCGTGATCGAGGTCGTGGGCATGCGTGCTCCTCGGCGCGAGGCAGTGATTGAGTAGTGCCAATCACATTACTGCATCCCGCCGCGCCGCACTATCTCCGGCTTCAGCCGCACTAGCTCCCGCTTAAACGGACTATGGCCGCAGCATTCTGCTGCGGCCATAGCCGAAGTGTCCGCCGTTGCCGGCGAACCTGAAGTCCCGGTTAGGCCTCCACGGCCACCTTGGTGACGTTCGGGTCCACGGAGATGCCCGGGCCGAAGGTGGTGGTGATGGTGGCCTTCGCGATGTACCGGCCCTTGGAAGCCGACGGCTTCAAGCGCAGCACCTCTTCCAGGGCGGCGGCGTAGTTCTCCACCAGCTTGTTGGCGTCGAAGGACACCTTGCCGATGATGAAGTGGAGGTTGGCGTGCTTGTCGACGCGGAAGTCGATCTTGCCGCCCTTGATGTCGTTGACGGCCTTGGTAACGTCCGGGGTCACCGTTCCGGTCTTCGGGTTCGGCATCAGGTTGCGGGGGCCGAGGACCTTGCCCAGGCGGCCGACCTTGCCCATCAGTTCCGGGGTCGCCACGGCGGCGTCGAAGTCGGTCCAGCCGCCCTGGATCTTTTCGATCAGGTCGTCGGAGCCAACGAAGTCGGCGCCCGCGGCGATAGCGGCCTCGGCCTTGTCGCCGGTGGCGAAGACCAGCACGCGGGCGGTCTTGCCGGTGCCGTGCGGCAGGTTCACCGTGCCGCGGACCATCTGGTCGGCCTTGCGCGGGTCGACGCTGAGGCGGAAAGCCACCTCGACGGTCGCGTCGAACTTGGACGGGTTGGTCTCCTTGGCGAGAGTGATTGCCTCGACCGGGGCGTAAACCTTGTCCGCCTCGATCTTGGCTACAGCTGCCTCATATGCTTTGCTGCGCTTTGCCATCTGCTTTTTCTCCTTGTGCAGTTGTGGTCTGCGGACCGCGCCCGGCCCTGCCACAACGACGGCGGTGTTCCCACCTGTGGCGAGCTGTGTCGCCGTCGTTTTGTGAATTGTCTTGGTGAAGGCCTTGCTGGACATCTGTCCTTCGGCCTCCGGGTTGAGGGTGTTTAGCCCTCCACCTCGATGCCCATGGAACGGGCGGTGCCGGCGATGATCTTGGCGGCAGCCTTGATGTCGTTGGCGTTGAGGTCAGCCATCTTGGTGCCGGCGATCTCATCGACCTGCGCCTGGGTCAGCTTCGCAACCTTGTTGGTGTGCGGGGTAGCCGAACCCTTCTGCACGCCTGCGGCCTTCTTGATCAGCTCGGCGGCCGGCGGGGTCTTGGTGATAAAGGTGAAGGAACGGTCTTCGTAGACCGTGATTTCAACCGGGATCACGTTTCCGCGCTGGGATTCCGTGGCGGCGTTGTACGCCTTGCAGAATTCCATGATGTTGACACCGTGCTGACCAAGCGCCGGACCGATCGGCGGGGCCGGGTTGGCGGCGCCTGCCTGGATCTGGAGCTTGATGAGGCCGGTGACCTTTTTCTTGGGGGCCATATCGGGTCCTTCTCTCACATTACGTACCGGCGGCACAGGAGCGTGCCGGCGGTGGTTGGCCGCCATGGCTTGGCGGCCGGCCGTGCGGATTCGGACAAAGCGGGTCCGTATCCGCACGAAGTCTTGGTTAGTGGATCTTGGTGACCTGGCTGAACGAGAGCGTCACCGGGGTTTCGCGCTCGAAGATGGTCACCAACACCACCAGCTGCTGGGATTCCGGCTTGATTTCGGAAATCGTTGCCGGCAGCGTCTCGAACGGCCCGTCGTTGACGGTGACGGACTCGCCGACCTCGAAGTTGACGGTGATCGGCGTGCTCGGTGCCGTCGACTTGCCCGCAGCCTTGCCGCCGGCTTCCGTCTTGGTGCCCGTGATGGTGTGCTCCAGCATGGAAGCAACTTCCTTCAGGCTCAGCGGCACCGGGTTGTGGGCGTTGCCGACGAACCCGGTCACGCCGGGGGTGTGGCGGACGGCGCCCCATGAGGCGTCGGTCAGGTCCATCCGGACCAGCACGTAACCCGGGATGCGCACGCGCTTGACCAGCTTGCGCGTGGTGTTCTTGATCTCCACGACCTCTTCCATCGGGACCTGGATCTCGTAGATGAAGTCTTCCATGTTCAGGGTCTGGATGCGGGTCTCCAGGTTGACCTTCACACGGTTTTCGTAGCCGGCGTAGGAGTGGATGACGTACCAGTCGCCGGGCTGGCGGCGCAGCTTGGCACGGAAGGCTTCGAGGGCTTCCTCTTCGGTCTGCTCAACCTCTTCGGCTTCTTCGGCCGGCCCGGTCTCCTCCGGGGCCCCGTCGGCGGCCTCGGCTTCGGTCAGGTCCGCCTCGGCGGCGGCTTCGGCGGCCTCGTCGAGGACGGGGGCGTCGTCGGCGGCCTGGTCAAGCTCGCTCGCCAGATCGGCACCGGCAGCCTCTTCTGCGGCGTCAACGCCAAAAGCCGGCACCTCGTCGGCGCCGGTCCCGGTAACCTGCTCGTCGGCTTCCAGCTCCGCGTTCTCTTCGGAGTTCTGGGCTTCGAGTTCCTGGTCGGACACTTAGCTTCCTGCTTTCTTCTTCAGCTCACTTGACTCGCGGCGGCTTTGCGCCGTCGTCGTATCCATCCGTACGGCTGCCGCAACGCGGACGTTACTGTTCGGGTATGCCGTCTCCGAAGACGAAGAACGCGCCCTGGCCGAAAACCAGATCCAGTGCCGTGACGATCAACATCATGACCGCCACAAAAGCGATCACCACCAGCGTGTAGTTCAGCAATTCCTTGCGGGTCGGCGTGACGACCTTTTTGAGTTCGGCAACGACCTGGCGGACAAACAAAATGATCCGGGCGAAGAGACCGCGCTTCTCGGTCTTTCGTCCGGTGGGGCGTCCCTGGGGACTGCTGGAAGACGTATCGGTCAACCTGGCCTCACTCATTCTGTCCGGTGTCCGGCCCCCGGACGGCCTCGGCCGGCCTGGACCGCTGCTTCGTGCTGGGATGCTGAACTGCTGCAGTTTATGCCTGCGGCGGTTCTGCGCAGGGCAGACAGGACTCGAACCTGCAACCTGCGGTTTTGGAGACCGCTGCGCTACCAATTGCGCCACTACCCTATGGAGCCGAATACCGCCGGATGCCCCGCCGCGCGGGCATGGAACATCATGGCGTTTTCAACACCGAAGATCCAGTTTACGCCAGCGATGCGCCGACGTCGAACCGAACCCCGTTTGCCGCCCACAAGGCGACTGATCCATTATGCAACATTTCCGCCGGCCCGCTGACCAAGGGGCCGGGCGGGCACCGGCAGCGGGCCGTACCCCCGACGGGCTGCACCCGGACTCGGCCTGCACCTAGACTAAGGAATAGTCCTACACGCTACTGAAGACGGGAACACCATGCCTGCCAACGCCCGCGTCTCCCGGCGCATTGCGTCCATCGCCGAATCCGCCACCCTCGCCGTCGATGCCAAGGCAAAAGCGCTGAAGGCTGCCGGGCGGCCGGTGATCGGCTTCGGGGCGGGCGAACCGGACTTCCCGACCCCGGACTACATCGTGGAGGCCGCCATCGAGGCCGCCCGCCAGCCGCGCTTCCACCGCTACTCCCCCGCCGGCGGCCTGCCCGAACTGAAGCAGGCCATCGCGGACAAGACGCTGCGCGATTCCGGCTACCGGGTGGACCCCGCCCAGGTGCTGGTGACCAACGGCGGCAAGCAGGCCGTGTACGAATCCTTCGCCACCTTGTTGGATCCGGGCGACGAGGTTCTGGTCCCCACGCCGTTCTGGACCACCTACCCCGAGGCGATCCGGCTGGCCGGCGGCGTCCCGGTGGAGGTCTTCGCCGGGCCGGAGCAGGGCTATCTGGTCACCGTCGACCAGCTCGAAGGCGCGCTGACCGACAAAACCAAGGTGCTGCTCTTCGTCTCCCCGTCCAACCCGACCGGTGCCGTCTACCAGCCGGAACAGGTTGCCGAGATCGGCCGGTGGGCCGCGTCCAAGGGCCTGTGGGTCATCACCGACGAGATCTACGAGCACCTCACCTACGACGGCGTGCCCTTCACCTCCATCGCGACGGCCGCGCCGGAGCTGGGCGACAAGGTCGTCATCCTCAACGGCGTGGCCAAGACCTACGCCATGACCGGCTGGCGGGTGGGCTGGATGATCGGCCCGAAGGACGTGGTCAAGGCCGCCACCAATATGCAGTCCCACGCCACCTCCAACGTGGCCAACGTGTCCCAGATGGCGGCGCTGGCCGCCGTGTCCGGACCGCTGAGCGCGGTGGACGAGATGAAGGTTGCCTTCGACCGGCGCCGCAAGGCCATGGTCAAGGGCCTGAACGCCATAGCCGGCGTCGAATGCCCGACGCCGGAGGGCGCGTTCTACGCCTACGCCGACGTCCGCGGGCTGCTGGGCAAGGAATTCCCGACGGCGGACGGCACCATCCGTCCGGCGACCTCCGCCGAGCTCGCCGCGCTGATCCTCGACGAGGTCGAGGTCGCCGTCGTTCCCGGCGAGGCCTTCGGGCCGTCCGGCTTCGTGCGGTTGTCCTACGCCCTCGGCGACGAAGACCTGGCCACCGGCGTCGGCCGGCTGCAGGATTTCCTGGCGAAGGCCAAGTAGCCGCCGGATGCGCTCCCGGCCGGACTGCCGAGGGGCAGCCCGGCCGGGTGGCGTTCCGGCTACTTTTCCGGCTGGGACTGGTGGGCCGGATTGCCGTGGAACGGCGGCACGACCCGTGGGCCCGAGGTTTCCGGCTGCGCCGCGGAGCCGCCTTGGCTTCCGCCGACCTCGGGCATGTCCGGCACCGTGGTCCCGCTTGGCTCTGCTCCGGCGCGCAACTCCTCGAGCCGGCGCTCAAGGACCTGGACGACCGGGAGCCGGTTCCCATGCTCCCGCTCGTAGGTCAGGAGCTCCGTCATTCCCTGCTCGTCCAGCCCGGTGATCCGGGTCGGGAGCGTGCCCAGGGGTATGTGGTCGTAGTCCGGCAGCGGAAGTTCGTCGTGCCGTGGGGAGTCGGTCATGAATCCTCCTGCGCTCGTCGGTCCTGACAGTTCCCCCAAGCTACCACCGGCGCCTGGGGGTACGACAGGGCCCGGCGCCCCTGCTATAGGATCCGGCGGTCAACAGCCCAGCGGGTCAGTTCGTGCCGGGAGGACAGCTGGAGCTTGCGCAGCACGGACGAGACGTGCGTTTCGACGGTCTTGATGGAGATGAACAGTTCCTTGGCTACTTCCTTGTACTGGTAGCCGCGGGCGATGAGCCGCATGACCTCCAGTTCGCGCGCGGAGAGCTTGTCCAGTTCGTCGTCAACGTTGGCTACGGCTGCGGTGCCGAAGGCGTCCAGGACGAACCCGGCCAGCCGCGGCGAGAAGGCAGCGTCGCCTCCGGCCACGCGCTCCACGGCGTCGGATATTTCGGCGCCGGAGATTGTCTTGGTGACGTACCCGCGGGCGCCGGCCCGGATGACGGTGACGACGTCTTCGGCGGAGTCGGACACGCTCAGCGCCAGGAATTTGGTCTCCGCCAGCAGGTCGGCGCAGCCCGCGACAACCTCGGCCCCGCCGCCGCCCCTGCCTCCGGGCAGGTGCACGTCCAGAAGGACGACCGCGGGCCGCTGCTCGTGGATGGCCGCGATCGCTTGCTCCACGGTCGCGGCCTCGGCGACCACCTCGATCCGCCCGTCCAGGTCCGCTTTCAAGCCGGAACGGAAGATGGCGTGGTCGTCGACGACGACCACGCGGATGGGTTCGGTCACGATGCGGTTCCTTCCTGGGGGTGCTGCAGGCTGAGATGGACTTCGGTGCCGCTGCCGGTGTTGCGGATTTTTGCCTGGCCGCCGTGCCGCTCCATCCGGCCGATCAGTGATTCGCGCACGCCCATCCGGTCCGGCGGCACGGCGGCGGGCTCGAACCCGGGACCGCGGTCCCGGACGAAGATTTCGCTGCTGCCCCGCGTGCATTCAACGTAGACGGAGATGGGGCCGCCGGCGTGCTTCGCCGCGTTCTGCACCGCCTCCCGGGTGGCGTGCACCAGGACCTCGTGCCGGTCGGTCATGTCGCTGTCGCCCACGGCGACCACGTCCACGGGATGCCCGTAGGCGTCTTCGATTTCCGCGGCCACCGCCTTCACGCGGTCCACCAGGTTGCCCTCTTCCTGCCGTCTGTCCCGGTAGAGCCATTCGCGCAGTTCCCGTTCCTGGGCGCGGGCCAACCGGGTGACGTCGTGTTCCGAACCGGCGCGGTTCTGGATCAGGGCGAGCGTCTGCAGCACCGAATCGTGCAGGTGCGCGGCGATCTCCGCGCGTTCGGTTTCCCGGATCCGGCCGGAGCGTTCCGTCTCCAGGTCCCGCCAGTACTTCAGCACCCACGGCGCCAAAACCAGCAGGACCCCGGCCAGGACGGCCAGCGAGGCAAACAGCGTGGGCCACATGGCCTCCCAGGTAATCGAACCGGACACCATGGTGACGATGCCGGCCACCACCAGGACCAGCCCGGCCAGCAACCGCACGGCGCCTTGCGCCCCGGTCGCCCCGGCGCGGTCCATCAGGCCGCTGCGCCGGGAATCATCCAGCTGCATCCAAGCGATCACCGCGCCGGCCGCGATGGCGAGGACCGGCAGCCAGGTCCCCCACGGCAGGTTGATGCCCGCCAGTTGGGCGACGACGGCGCCGCCCGCGAGGACCAGGGCCGCGCCGATCAGGATTTCCTTGCCGCCGCGCTGCATCAGCCGCGGGGCGCCGGCGGCCTGCGGAAGCGCTCCGGGTTGCCCGCCCGGGCGGTGCGGGGGCGGGCCGGGCTGCGCGACGGGGCGGCCCACCGGCAGGCCGGCCGCCTGCACGACCGGCCGGCCGTTCCCCTCCTGGCCGGGACGGGGCGGGCCGAATCCCCGTGCGAAGTTCTCGGCGATGCCGCGGGGATTAAAGGCGCGCTCGGCTGCCAGGGCTTCGTCGGCCGCGGTCGGCACCAGCAGCCAGAGCCAGACATAGAGCAGCACACCCGCTCCCCCGGCGAGCGCCAGGACCACCATGCCGACCCGGACGATCCCGACCGAGGTGTCCAGGTGCCGGGCCAGGCCGGTACACACGCCCGCGATGATGCGGTCCTCGGTGGAGCGGACGAGCGGTTCTCTCATGGGTCAATCCAAGCACGCGCGGGCGCACCCGACCTACCGGGTGGCGCCGAATCAGGGGAACCCGGCCGGCCGGTCAGGGAAGGGTCAGGGTGGCACCCCATAGAGGAGAGGGCTGCCGGTTGGAATGATCAAACCATGACCTCACACGCACCGAGCCCGTCGGATAACGACGGCACCGACCGAACAGACGAACCGGACCAGCAACCGGCAGTCGCAGAATCCGGGCAGGAATCCGCCCCGGCAGCGCCCCAGGCGCCCGTTCCCGACGAGCCCCGGACCGTCCAGGCGGCAGAGGACGACAACGCACCCGCCAATCCGACCCAGCCCATCCTTCCGGGCACCAACCCCACCCTGCCGCTGGGCGCGGGCCACCACGATCCGGGCTATGCAAACGCGGCCGGGGCCGACGGGACCGGTTACGCCGGCCGTGACGGAGGCGGCGGCCACTTCCCGCCGCCTCCGGGCAGCGCCGGCGCTTACCCCCCGCCGCCCGCCGGCGGCTTCCCCGCGCACAGCAACGCGTTCTTCAACTGGTTCCGCAACCTCGGCGTTTCCCGCGGGCAAGACCGCTGGATCGGCGGGGTAGCCTCCGGCGTCGCACACCGGATCGGGCTGGACCCGATCCTGGTCCGCGGGCTGTTCATCCTGCTCGCCGTCTTCGGCGGCATCGGCGTGCTGCTCTACGGCGTGGCCTGGGCCCTGCTGCCCGAGCCGGACGGCCGGATCCATGCGGAAGAAGCCGGCCGCAGCAACTGGACGGCAGGCATGACCGGCGCGGTGATCTTCACGGCCCTCGGCGTGTTCAGCCGCCCGTTCAGCTGGATCTTCGGGTTCAACAACGACGGCGGCTGGGGCTTCGGCGGCTTCGTCTGGGCCGTGATCTGGCTGGGCGCGGTGGGGTTCTTCATCTACTGGCTCGCCACGCGCAACAAGGCAGGCGCACCGGATTCGGCACCGCCCGGAGCGGACGGCTTCCCGCCTGCGCCGGCCACCGGCAGCGGTACCTCCGCCTACTACGGCGCCCCCGGCACCTCCGGCACCACCGGCACCACCGGCACCGCCTACGGTTCGACGCCGGCTTCCGCGGCCGGGTACGGCAACGCGGGCCACGGCGGCCAGCAGGGCCCGCCGCGGCAGGCCTATCCGCAGCCGCGCCCGTATCCCCAGCCCGCGCCGCGGCCCTACAAGCCCGCGCCCCGCGGCCCCTCGGGTGCGGCCATCGCACTCACCCTGGGCGCCGCCATGCTGGCCGCCGGCGTGGTCCTGGGGCTCAACGCGCTGGAATTCGTTGAGCTGGGCCGGAATGTCGTGCCCGTCGCCATCGCCGCGGCGCTGGTCGTGATCGGCATCGGCGTCGTGGTGCTGGGCGCCGTCGGCCGAACCTCCGGCGTCCTCGGTTTCCTGGCCGCGGTGGGACTGGTCCTGGCGCTGGCCTTCTCCGCGGGAACGCAGTGGACGGCCTCCAACTACGCCATCGCCTCCAGCCGCACCTGGACCTCGACCGCGACCCCGGCCCAGGGTGACGGCTACAGCGTCGTGGCCGGCGACGGCACCGTGGACCTGCGCGCCGTCTCCGGTTCCCGTTTCGGCGGCCCGGTCGTCGTCCCGGTCAACGCCGTGGCCTCCTCCATCACCGTCATCATCCCCGACGACGTCCCGGTGAAGGTGGAAACGCAGATGGCGCTGGGCAACGTCGAATACGTCACCGGCGCGGACAGCGGCCGGCAGTCCGGGTTCTGGCAGCCGGGAAGCTACACCATCAACGACGACGGCGGGGCGCCGGAAATCGTCCTGGCCGTCCGGGGCGTGGCCAGCAACGTCGACATCGTGACCGTCAGCGAACTGGAGGAAATCCGATGAGCAGCCAACTGAACCGCGACCAGGATCGCCGTCCCCGCGTCGGCACCATCATCTGGGGCTTGATCGCCGTGGCCGTCGGCCTGCTGGTGCTCGCCGGGACCTGGTGGGACATCAGCTTCAACTGGGCCTACGTGATGATCGCCCTGCTGATCGGCTCCGGCATCGCCCTGGTGGTCGCCGGCGTCCTGAGCGCCACCCGCAACCGGGACCGCTAGCCCGGGACCGACAGGACCGCACCCCACCCAGACCGACAACCAAGGCGGCCCGCGCCACCCGCGCGGGCCGCCTTCGACGAACCGGCAGTGACAACAGCTCCCGAACACGAAAGCATGGTGCCATGGATACCTTCTACCGAGTGCTCCGCTCCAGCCCCGTCCGCCGCGGCCCCGACCGCTGGGTCGCCGGCATTTGCGGCGGCATCGCCGCCAGGTTCGGCTGGGACGTGATGTGGGTGCGGATCGCCACCCTGCTGGTCTTCCTCTTCCCCGGCGTCGGCATCGGCACCTATCTGGTGTTGTGGCTGCTGCTGCCGAAGTACGACGGCAGCATCGCGCTGGAGAAGCTGCTCGCCCGCAAATCCTGATCCGCTGTCCACCGGCCGGAGGACAAGGGAGTCGGCAGGACGGACGTGCCGGCCACGGCCCCGGGCGGAGCATGCTGGAAGCATGAGAACCCCCGCCACCGCCTCCGATCCTGCCCCGCCGGGCGCCGCCGTCGTCCTCGACCGGTTGGTGAAGGAGTACCCCCGTCCCGGCGGCGGAACTTTCCGCGCCGTGGACGGCATCACGCTCCAGATCCGCACGGGCGAAACGTACGCGCTGCTCGGGCCCAACGGGGCCGGCAAATCCACCACCATCGAGATGATGGAGGGCCACCGGAAGCCGACCTCCGGCCGCGCCGCCGTGCTCGGCGTCGACCCGTACCGGGCGGCGCCGTGGTTCCGTGCCCGCATCGGGGTTGTGCTGCAGGAGGCCACCGATGCCGGCGCGCTGAAGGTGGCCGAATCGCTGCGCGCCCTCGCCGCCTACTACCCCGCCCCGCGCCCGGTCGACGAGGTGATCGCCGCCGTCGGGCTGGAGGAAAAGGCCGGCGCACGGATCGGCGCCCTCTCGGGCGGCCAGCGCCGGCGGCTGGACGTGGCCATGGGCCTGATCGGCAATCCCGACCTGTTGTTCCTGGACGAACCGACGACCGGCTTCGACCCGGAGGCCAGGCGGTCCTTCTGGGAGCTGATCCGCCGCCTGGGTTCCGACGGCACCACGATCGTGCTCACCACGCACTACCTCGACGAAGCCGAGCAGCTGGCGGACCGGCTGGGCGTCATCGCCGCGGGACGGCTGGTGGCCGAAGGCACGCCCGCAACGATCGGCGGGGCGGCGCTGCGCCGGCCCCGGGTCAGCTGGACGGACGAGGCCGGCGACCACCTCGAGACCACCGACGAACCGGCGGCGCTGGTGCACGGGCTCAGCGGCGGCGGGCGGCGCGAGCCGGCCAACCTGCAGGTGCGGGTGCCGCACCTCGAGGACATCTACCTGCAGTTGCTGCAGCAGCACGGCACGGACAGGACCGACGCCGCATGAACGCCCCGTCCCCCTCGACATCCGGCCCCGCCGTGTCCGCCCCCTCGACACCCGGCCGCCCCGGGGCAGGCCGGGCCTGGCGGCCGAACGCCGTGCTGCTGGGCTGGAAACGGACGCTGCTGGAGGTGCGGATGTTCTCGCGCGACCCGGCCGCGGTGGTCTTCACCCTGCTGTTCCCGCTGATCATGATGGCCCTGTTCAGCACCGTCTTCGGCGAGGACGCGTCGATGGGTGATCCGGCGCGGCCGGAGTCGCTGCTGCGCCCGGCCGAGTACTTCCTGCCCGCGATGCTGGCCCTGGGCACGGTCCTGAGCGGCTTCCAAAACCTCAGCGCCTACGTGGCCGCCGAACGGTTCAACGGCAGCATCAAGCGGCTGGCCGGAACACCGCTGCCCAGCCTGTCCTACTTCCTGGGCAAGACCGGCATGACGCTGGTCCTGATCCTGACGCAAACGGCCCTGCTGCTGCTGGGCGCGCGGTTCCTGTTCGACGTGCCCCTGCCGGCGACGCCGGAGGCCTGGCTGACGTTCGCGTGGCTGCTTCTGGGGTCCACGGCGGCCTGGTCGGCGGTGGGGATCGCCTTCGCCTGCCTGGCCAGGTCCGGGCCCTCCGCCTCCACCATGGCGGCCGTGCCGCCGCTGCTGCTGTCCTTCATCTCCGGCGTCTATTTCCCGTTCCCGCAGATCCCGGACTGGCTGCGCGGCCTCGCGGACCTGACGCCGCTGCGCTGGACGGCCAGCGGCATGCGCTCGGTGTTCCTGCCGGAGGGCTGGGAGGCCGTGGAGCCCGGCGGGAGCTGGAACCTGGGGATGTCCGCCGTCGTGATCCTCAGCTGGCTGGCGGCCGGTCTGGTGCTGACCCGGCTGATGTTCCGTTGGCCGCCGCAGAAGTAGTCCCCCGCGGCAGGGCGCCGCGCCGGCCGGGCGGCGGGGCCGTCGTAAGGTGATGCCATGAGTGAATCCGCGGTTGCGCCGGCGCCTGCCCCGCCGTCCGTCGGGGACTCGATCTGGTTCCGGGGTCTGAAGTGGTGGCACCTCGGGTTCTACGTGGCGCTGGCGACCGTCGCCGTCATCGTCTGGGTCAGCGCTGAGGCGGGGAATCCCGCCAAGGCATCGGCGGTCGCGTCCCTCGTTCTGCTCGGGGCCGCCTACCCGTTCCTGACCCGGGCGAAGGACCTGCACACCTGGAAGCCGAAGCTGTACGTGGTGCTTCTGATCGCCGTGGTGACCTACCTGGCGTTCCTCTCCGGCGCCGGCTCGATTATCCTCTTCATCGCGTTCCCGCAGGTGTGGATGTTCGCGGGGTCGGAGCGCAACGGCGTTGCCGCCTCCGCGCTGATCTGCGTGCTCGTGGCCGCCGGCCAGCTGCACCTGTACGGCACCGGCGCCGCCGGATTGCTGGCCGCCGGGCTGCAGGCGGTGATCTCCTTCCTGGCCAGCACGCTGCTGGGCCTGTGGATCTACAAGATCATCGAACAGAGCGAGCAGCGGGCGGACCTGATCGCGGAGCTCAACGCCGCCCGGGCGGAACTGGGGGCCGCGCACGAGCGCCAGGGCGCCATGGCCGAGCGGGAGCGGATGGCCCGCGAGATCCACGACACGCTGGCGCAGGGCTTCACCTCGATCGTGATGCTCTCGGAGGCGGCCCAGGCGCAGCTGCGCAAGGCCGGCACCCCGGTCCCGGCGGTGCTTGCGTCCTCCCTGACCGGGATCCGGGACACCGCACGGGACAACCTGCAGGAAGCGCGGGCCCTGATCGCGGCCTCCGGCCCCACGCAGCTGGCCGGCGGCGACCTGCTTGGCGCGCTGCGGCGGCTCGAGGCCACCGCTTTGGACGGCGCCCGGCTGAGCGTGGAGCTGCCGGCTGCGCTGCCGGAACTGACGCCGGCGCAGCAGGTGGTGGTGCTGCGGGCCGCGCAGGAGGCCCTGAACAACGTCCGCCGGCACGCCGGGGCGGGCTCCGCGCGGCTGCGGCTGCACCTCGACGGAGTGTCCCTGGTGCTCTCCGTGGACGACGACGGCGCCGGCTTCGTCCCCGGGGCGGGGGCCTCCGGCGACAGCTACGGGCTGCGCGCCATGGCCGAGCGGCTGTCCGAAATCGGCGGCAGCCTCGACGTGCGCTCGGCACCGGGCGACGGCACCCGGCTGACCATGACCATCCCGCTGCAGCTGCAAGGAGCTGGCAATGTCCGCTGAACCCCGACCGGACAGCCCGGGCAACGACACCGGGGCCGCCACCGAAGCCCCCCGCATCCGTGTCGTCATCGCCGACGACCACCCCGTGGTCCGCGCCGGGCTGGCCGGCCTGCTGGGCACCGAGGACCGGCTGGAGGTGGTGGCCCAGGCTCCCGACGGCGACGCGGCGGTGAGTTCCGCGCTGGAGGTGGGCGCCGACGTCGTCCTGATGGACCTGCGGATGCCGCGGCTGGACGGCGCCGACGCCACCGCGCGGATCGTTGCCGCCCGGCCGGACACCAAGGTGCTGATCCTGACCACCTACGACGGCGACGCCGACATAGTCCGCGCGGTGGAGGCCGGCGCGGTGGGCTACCTGCTCAAGGACACCCCCGGCGACGCGCTGATCGCCGCGGTCTACGCCGCTGCCCGAGGCGAAACGGTCCTGGCCCCGCCGATCGCGGCCAAGCTGGTCTCCCGGCTGCGCTCGCCCGCGCCGCCGGCGCTGTCGGCCCGGGAGACCGAGGTGCTGGGGGCCGTGGCCGACGGCCTGAGCAACCCGGAAATCGCCGCCCGGCTGTTCATCGCCGAGACCACGGTGAAGACGCACCTGCTGCGGATCTTCGCCAAGCTCGACGTCGACGACCGCACGCGCGCCGTCGTCGTCGCCATGCAGCACGGCCTGCTGCCCGCCTGAGGCGCCGTCCCGCCCGGCAGGGTTCCCCGCCGCCGGAGCCGCTCGCGGCCGGAATGACTCGGGCCCCGGTTCCTGCATAGGATTGAGGCGGGCTCAATGGGGTGCTCGCGCTGACCGGCCAGCAACCGAGAAGGAGTACCCATGAGGATTGGCATCATGACCAGCGGCGGGGATTGCCCCGGCCTGAATGCGGTGATCCGCGGCATCGTGCTCAAGGGCATCACCGCGCACGGGCACGAGTTTGTCGGCTTCCGCGACGGCTGGCGCGGCGTGCTGGAGGGCGACATCATGGAACTGCCGCGGCACCAGGTGCGCGGCATCTCCAAGCAGGGCGGCACGATCCTGGGCACCTCGCGCACCAACCCGTTCGAGGGCCCCAACGGCGGGCCGGAGAAGATCCAGCAGACGCTGGACCGGCTGGGCGTGGACGCGGTGATCGTGATCGGCGGCGAGGGCACCCTGGCCGGCGCCTACCGGCTCACCCAAAGCGGGCTGAAGATCGTCGGCGTGCCCAAGACCATCGACAACGACCTGGAAGCCACCGACTACACCTTCGGTTTCGACACCGCGGTGCAGATCGCCACCGAGGCGATCGACCGGCTGCGCACCACCGGCGAATCGCACCACCGCTGCATGATCGCCGAGGTGATGGGCCGCAACGTGGGCTGGATCGCGCTGCACGCGGGCATGGCCACCGGCGCGCACGCCATCCTGATCCCCGAGCAGAGCGTAAGCATGGACCAGGTATCCGACTGGGTGCTGCACGCGCAGAAGCGCGGCCGCGCGCCGCTGGTGGTGGTGGCCGAGGGCTGGGTCCCCGACGGCGAACTGGGCCCGCACGCCGAGCGCGGCGTGGACAGTTTCGGACGGCCGAGGCTCGGCGGCATCGGTGAACGGCTGGCCCCCGAACTGGAGGCCCGCACCGGGATCGAAACGCGCGCCACGACGCTGGGGCACATCCAGCGCGGCGGGGTCCCCTCCGGCTACGACCGCGTGCTGGCCACCCGCCTGGGCATGGCGGCCGTGGACTCGGTGGTGGAGAAGCGCTGGGGCTCCATGGTGGCACTGAAGGGCACGGACGTCGTGCACGTGGGCTTCGAGTCGGCGCTGAACAATCTAAAAACCGTCCCCCAGCATCGTTACGACGAGGCAAGGGTTCTCTTCGGCTAAGCGTTCAGTAGTGTGGCAGGTATGCGATTGGACGCAGGGACGGCTGACATTGTGCTGCTGGCGTGGGCGCGGTTGCTCGGATTCTCCGACAACGCCTTCACCGCGGCCGGCGACCGGCTGACCAGGATCAACGAGGACGCCGGGACTCTCACCTTCGTGCGCTTGTTCGGCCGCTCAGCGCTGGTGGGGCCGGAATGGGCCGTTGCCGCGGCCGCCCGGTACTCGGACGACGACCTGGCCGAACACCAGACGCTGATGCTGCTGAGCCGGGAGCACGGCGGGCACGGGCTGGGCAAGGCCGTGCTGTCTTACGCCGAAGACCTGCCGGTGGTCCAGCCCGAACGGGAGGCCCTGGTGTCCACCGCGGGCAGCGACGTCGCCCGACTGGAAGACAGGTGCCCGCCCGATGACACGCACGAAGCGGGGCTGGCCGGCATGGACAAGTCGTTCGTGCTGCTGGACGGCAGCACCCCGATGGCCGGCGCCGGCTACCAGGAGTGGCAGCAGATCCTCGGCCACGTTGGCGTGCTGACCGCCCCCGCCTACCGGCGCCGCGGAGCCGGCGCGTTGATCGCGGCGATCGCCGGCCACGAGGCGCTCTCCTCCGGACTCATTCCGCAGTGGCGCTCGCACGAAGAGAACAGGGCCTCCCGCGCGCTGGCCGCGAGCCTGGGATTCTGGGACGCGGGCACCCAGACCTCGGTGATCCTGCAGAAGCGGAGCTGACGACTGCGGCTTAGCGCGGCGGGCGCAGGAACCCGGTCTGGCGGCCGACCACCTGGCCGGCATCGGGGGTGACAATCACTTCCTGGGCGGCGTCGTAGCTCTCGCCGTCGTCCAGCACGGTCAGCTGCGCCTGCGGATCGACCGAGCGCTTGACCACTGCCAGCGCAATCGGTCCCATCTCGTAGTGTTGAGCCGCGGACGTGACCGCGCCGACGCGCTTGTCGCCGAGCATCACGTCGCTGCCCGGGACCGGCAGCGTGTGCTGCGAACCGTCCAGTTGCAGGAACACCAGCCGGCGCGGCGGGCGGCCCAGGTTGTGCACGCGGGCGATGGTTTCCTGGCCCTTGTAGCAGCCCTTCTCCAGGTGCACGGCGGTACGGATGAGGTCCAGTTCGTGCGGAATGGTCTTCTCGTCGGTCTCGGCCCCGACCCTTGGCCGCCACGCCGCAATCCGCAGCGCCTCGGCGGCCCAGACCCCGGCCAACTGCAGCCCGGAGACGGCCGATTCCAGGTCGGCTGCCGGCAGCAGGTATTCGTACCAAGACCGTTCCAAGCCGGGGTGCTTGGGTTCCTCGATGCCGGTGTAGGCATAGCCGCCGGCACCGATCTGCGGCCACGGATCCTGCCACACGAGGCGGCCCTCGAAGGCCGGGACCGGCCTGACCGACCCCACCACGGCCCAGTCGGCGGAGACATCGGCAACCTCTACCCGCAGCATGAACTTCATTCTGTCCAGCCATGCGGCCAGCGGCGCCGCCTCGAAGGATTCGACGATCAGCCAGGTGCGTTCGCCGTCGTCGATAATGCGGGCGTCGTATTCGATCCGGCCCTGCACGGTGAGCAGCAGCGCTTCGCTGGACTGGCCCGGCTTCAGGTTCAGCAGCAACTGCGAGGAGAGCGTGTTCAGCCAGCTCAGCCGGTCTTCGCCGGCCACCGCCACCACCCCGCGGTGGGAAAGGTCCGTGACGGCCTCGCCCCGGGCCAGGGCGCGCTGTTCGCGCAGCGGGTCGGAGTAGTGGGCGGCGACGCCGGCGTCGGCCCCGGAGGCTTCGACGGCGCCGTGTTGCAGGAGCAAAGGGCTGCGGTAGGTCATACCGGCGTCAACTCCCGGCGGCCGTGCCAAATTCCCTCCCCGGTCAGGCGCGCTTGGCCAGGATCGCCGAGGCGTGCGGGGCCAGGTCCTTGCCCTTGGCCTCGGCAACGTCCCAGCGCCAGTAAAGATCGTTGTTGACCAGGCCGAAGATGCGCGTGGCCGCGCTGTAGTCCTTGGACTGCGAACCGCGCATCACCATGTCGGTGCTCAGCTGCACGCGGGGGCCCTTGATCTGCCCGTAGTAGAGCTCGGAGATACCGCCCGGGTGCACGATGGTCGCGGTGATATCGAAGCCGCCGTCGGCGTTGCGCAGCTCTTCGACCTCGTCCGCGGACTTCAGGGCCGGCACGATTTCGGCGGGGACCAGGCCCGGGCCGACGTCGGCGTCGTTGAGCTTGCGGTCAAGCGCCCAGAAGCCGGTTTCCACGGACAGCGGGCGCAGCCGGTTGCCATCCTCGTCGGTCAGCCAGCTCTCGGCGGTGTATTGCAGGTAGGGCAGGCCGTTCTGCGTGAACGTGGCCTTCTGGACGAAATGTTCGTCCCCCTCCTCGCCCGCACCCAACCGGCCGGCACCTTCCCAGGTACCCAGCAGCCAGGACAGCGGCACCAGTTCCGGGGTCAGCTCCGTCGGGAGTTCAATCGGCATTGTTAAGCTTTGGTCGCTTACTTCTGGCCCTTGAACAGGCGGTAAACCACCAGCGAGGCAAAGCCCGCGATGCCAAGGCCGGCGAGGACCAGCAGGGACAGGTAGAAAATTTCAAGACCGAGATACGACATGGCTCCATAGTAACGGCCCCGGCCGCAGGATGCCTGCCCGTGACGCCGGCCCGCACTGTGACCTCGCTCATTCGGCCCCGCTCATTTCAGCGCAGCAGCATCCGCTCCAGGAAGTAGACCAGCGATCCGGCGGCCATGACCGGGGCGGCGCCGACGGCGAGCATCGCCGGCAGCCGGGTCGGACCGCCGTCGGCCAGCACGAGCCGGCGGAAACTGACCAGGATGATGCCGGCGACGGCGCCCACCGCCGCGGCGGGCAGCATGTGGACGGTGGAGAACAAGGGGGCGGCCAGGGCCCCTGCCAGCGGGGCCAGGACCACGCCCAGCGGCGCGACGATCCGGTCGGGCCAGGGCAGCAGGCAGACGCCGATGGCCACCAGCATGCTGATCCCGGTCACCAGCATCATTCCGCCGTTGTTTGCATTGGCCGAGAGCCGGTCGGCGGCCACCCAGCCGGCGCCCAGCGAGGTGAGCACCAGGCCGGCGCTGGCGCCGAAGGTCGATTCGAGCCGCCGGGGCTGGCCGGTGCCGCGGAGCAGCTGGATCAGGAAGACGGCCATCACGCCGAGCGCAATCACCACGGCCATCCACAGCAGCGGCATGCCCGCGGGCGCGATCCCGGCGAGCACCGCCGTCGCAATCCCGGCCAGGGAGATGACGGCGGCAAGGGTCTTCTTGGCGGGCACGCCCAGCAACACCGGCCAGCCGATCCCGATCACCACCGCGGCGACGCATACCGCCGCCGTCAGCACCGGGAGGGAGAGGTAGGAGGCGCCGATGACGGCGCACAGTACGGCGGCAGCGGCTGCGGCGACGATCCACGTTTTCACGCTAGTCATACTGCCCTATGACGCAGGGGCGGGGCGAGAAACCGCGGCCCGGCGGGGCGCGGCGCTATACTTATGCCACCGTCCGGCAGGCTGCGCCTGCGTGTGTGAGGACCTGCCGGGCCCGGCCCGATGATGTGCGCCGCGAAACCCCTGGAGGAACCATGCCGCACATTCTGCTGTTGACCAACAGTTCCGGCTCGTCGATCAACGTCCTGCCCGCCCTCGAGCTGCTGAACCACAAGGTCCACATCCTGCCGGCCGAACCGACCGCCCTGCTGGAAACCGACCCGGCCGACGTGGTCATGGTTGACGCCCGCAAGGACCTGGCCGGGGCGCGCTCGCTCACTCAGTTGCTGAAGGCCACCGGCCTGGGGGCACCGCTGATGCTTGTGCTCACCGAAGGCGGCATGGCCGCCGTCAGCGCCAACTGGCTTGCCGACGACGTGGTGCTGGCAACCGCCGGACCGGCCGAAGTCGAGGCGCGGCTGCGGTTGGTCATCGCCCGCGCCCGTGCCGGCGACCAGGACACCCGCACGGAGATCCACGCCTCCGGCGTGGTGATCGACGAGGCCAGCTACAGCGCGCGCGTCGGCGGACAGCCGCTGAACCTGACCTACAAGGAATTCGAACTGCTCAAGTACCTGGCCCAGCACCCCGGCCGGGTGTTCACCCGCGACCAGCTGCTGCACGAGGTCTGGGGCTACGACTACTACGGCGGCACGCGCACGGTCGACGTGCATGTGCGGCGGCTGCGGGCGAAGCTGGGCCCGGACCACGAGCAGCTGATCGGCACGGTCCGCAACGTCGGCTACCGGTTCACGCTGGTACGCGAGGCGGAAGAAGAACCCAGCGGCGTCGGCTGAGGCGGCCCGGCCTGCGCCGGACCGCGGCGCCCTCCCGCCGCCGGAGGCCGCTCGGATAGTCTGTGCTCATGACTGCATCGGATTCGGACCTCTGGCCCGTGCTGACCATCAAGGGCGCCCCCGACGCCGAGACCCTCGCGGACATCAAGGCGCTGGCCGCCGCCGCCGAGGAGGCCGACGGCAATCCCCCGCTCTCCGAGCAGACGTGGGTGAACCTGCGGGCCGCGGAGTCGGCCGACGTGCTGGTGCTGGCGACCTACGCGGGCGAAGAGCGCTCCGATCCCGCCACCGCGACGGCGCTGGCCGGCGTCGCCGTCGTCAGCCTTACCACCGCTGCCGGCACCGACAACGTCCTGGAACTGGTGGTGCACCCTTCCTACCGCGCCGAAGGGGTGGGGACCAGGCTGGTCGAAGCCGTCCGGCAGCACACCGAACTGACGGGCCTCAAGGCCTGGTCGCACGGCGGCCATGAGGCCGCGGGGCGGCTGGCCGCGCGCTTCGGTTTCGCCCCGGTCCGGGAACTGTGGCGGATGCGCCTGACCCACCCGACCGGATTGCCCGCCGCCGAATTGCCGCCCGGCGTGGCCATCCGTTCCTTCGTGCCCGGCAGGGATGAGGAGGCGTGGCTGGCCGCCAACGCCGCTGCCTTCGCCGACCACCCCGAACAGGGCGCGATGACGCTCTCCGACCTGAAGGCGCGGATGGCCGAGGACTGGTTCGACCCGGCCGGCTTCCTGCTGGCCGAGCGCGAGGACGGCGGCGGCCTGCTCGGGTTCCACTGGACCAAGGTCCACCCGCGCTCCGGCAGCCACCCGTCCATCGGCGAGGTATACGTCGTGGGCGTCACGCCGCAGGCGCAGGGCACCGGGCTGGGCAAGGCCCTGACCATCGCCGGCATCAAGCACCTGCAGGACGCCGGCGAGCACGCCATCATGCTCTACGTCGACGCGGACAACGAGCCCGCCGTCGGGCTGTACCGCAAGCTGGGTTTCACCCGCTGGGACGCGGATGTGATGTACGCACCGCAGGAGCAGGCCGGCGGGCAAGAGTCGGTAACCTTATAGCTACCGGACGCCTCTACGATGAGGTGAGTCCGGCCCGCCCCAACGCCCCAGGAGAGAGCATGGTCATCGAACCCGAAGCCGCAGCCATTCCCCGGCTGGGTTCCTCGGAAATGGTCCCTGCCCGCGCCACCCAGGACCGCATCGACATTCCGGAATTCGCGCCCTCGCTGGCGCCCGACGGGGACTTCACGCTGGAACGCTTCCTCGACCGGGAAATCAGCTGGCTGGACTTCAACGCACGGGTCTTGGAACTGGCCGAGGACGAGGACCTCTACCTGCTGGAGCGGCTGAACTTCCTCTCCATCTTCGCCTCCAACCTGGACGAGTTCTTCATGGTCCGGGTGGCGGGCCTGAAGCGCCGGATCGCCACCGGGCTGGCCGTGCCGTCCGCCGCAGGGCTCTCCCCGATCGAGCAGCTCGAACAAATCAAGGTCGCCGCGCACAAGCTGCAGCAGCGCCACGCCCGGATCTTCGCCGAGCAGATCCGCCCGGCGCTGGCCTACGAACACATCCACATCGTGCGCTGGGACGAACTGGACGAGGCGGCGCGGACCGAACTGTCCGTGATGTTCCGGGAGCGGGTGTTCCCGATCCTGACGCCGCTGGCCGTGGACCCGGCCCACCCCTTCCCCTACATCTCCGGGCTCTCGCTGAACCTGGCCGTGATCGTGCGCAACCCGGTGAGCGAAAAGGAACTCTTTGCCCGACTCAAGGTCCCGGACCAGCTCTCGCGGCTGATCCCCGTGGACGGCCCCCGCGCCGGCTCAATCCCCGGCCGCACGGCCCGGTTCATTACCCTGGAAGACGTCATCGCCCAGCACCTGGACCTGCTCTTTCAGGGCATGGAAGTGCTGGAGCACCACACGTTCCGGGTGACCCGCAACGAGGACCTGGAAGTCGAAGAGGACGACGCCGAGAACCTGCTCCAGGCGCTGGAGAAGGAACTGCTGCGCCGCCGGTTCGGGCCGCCCGTGCGGCTGGAAGTGGCCACGGACATCAACCCCAGCGTGCGCGAACTGCTGGTGCGCGAACTCGGCGTCGAAGAATCCGAGGTGTACGCGCTGCCCGCGCCGCTGGACCTTCGCGGGCTGGAGGCGATCTACCAGATCGACCGGCCGGACATGAAGTATCCGAAGCAGCTGGCGCACACCAGCCGCCACCTGAACGAAAGCGAAACGTCCAAGGCGGCCAACGTCTTCGCGGCCATGCGCCGGCGCGACATCCTGCTGCATCACCCGTACGACTCGTTCTCCACCTCCGTGCAGGCCTTCCTGGAGCAGGCCGCCGCCGACCCGAAGGTGCAGGCGATCAAGCAGACGCTGTACCGGACCTCGGGTGACTCGCCGATCGTGGACGCGCTGATCGACGCCGCCGAAGCCGGCAAGCAGGTGCTGGCGCTGGTGGAGATCAAGGCCCGGTTCGACGAGCAGGCCAACATCGACTGGGCGCGGAAGCTGGAACAGGCCGGCGTCCACGTGGTCTACGGCATTGTGGGCCTGAAGACGCACTGCAAGCTCTCGCTGGTGGTCCGCCAGGAAGGCGACGGGCTGCGCCGCTACTGCCACATCGGCACCGGCAACTACCACCCGCGCACCGCCCGCTATTACGAGGACCTGGGCCTGCTGACGGCGAACTACCAGGTGGGCGAGGACCTGTCCAAGCTGTTCAACCAGCTCTCCGGCTACGCCCCGAAGTCCACGTTCAAGCGGCTGCTGGTGGCCCCCCGGTCGGTGCGCTCCGGCCTGATCGACCGGATCGAGAAGGAGATCGCCAACAGCAAGGCCGGCCGCGCCGCCCGTGTGGTGATCAAGGTGAACTCGATGGTGGACGAGGCGGTCATCGACTCGCTCTACCGCGCCTCGCAAGCCGGCGTGCGGGTCGACGTGATCGTCCGCGGGATCTGCGCGGTGCGGCCCGGCGTCCCGGGGCTGAGCGAAAACATCCGGGTCCGCTCCGTCCTCGGCCGGTTCCTGGAGCATTCGCGCGTGTTCGGGTTTGCCAACGGCGGCGAACCGGTGGTCTACATCGGTTCCGCCGACATGATGCACCGCAACCTCGACCGCCGCGTGGAGGCGCTGGTGCAACTGAACTCCCGCGAGGACATCAACGACCTGCTGTCCCTGATGGACCGCTACATGGACCCCGGAACCGCCAGCTGGCACCTGGACAGCGACGGCGCGTGGACCAGGCACCACAAGGACGACGACGGCAACCCGCTCTCGGATATCCAGTCCTGGCTGCTCGCCTCCCGCTCCCGCCAGCGCACCGCCACCCGCCGCTGATGACGCAGAGCAAGACCAGCGACGCCGGCGCTCCCCCGGGCGCCAGGATCACCGCCGCCGGGGCTTTGTGCTGGCGCGTCCGCCAGGGCCGGCTGGAAGTGCTGCTGATCCACCGGCCGCGCTACGACGACTGGTCCTGGCCCAAGGGCAAGCTGGACAGGGGCGAAACCACGCCCGAGTGCGCGGTCCGCGAGGTCCACGAGGAAATCGGCGTCCAGGTGCGCCTGGGCATCCCGCTACCCACCATCCGCTACCGGGTCAGCGCCGGACTCAAGCAGGTGGTGTACTGGGCCGCCAAGCTGGAGAAACAGGACCCCGTGCCCGACGGCGACGAGGTGGACCGCGTGCTGTGGTGTCCGCCCGCCCGGGCCCGTGAACTCTTGACCAACCGTTCCGACGTGGAACCGCTGGACGCGTTGGAGGCCGCGCACCGGCGGGACGAACTCGATACCTATCCGTTCGTCGTCGTCCGCCATGCCAAGGCCAAACCGCGGTCCGCCTGGTCGCAGGCCGAGGGCGAGCGCCCGCTGGTCGCCACCGGGCGGCGGCAGGCGCTGGCGGTGTGCCGGATGCTGTCCGTGTGGAAGCCCAAACGGATCGTCTCGAGCCCCTGGCTGCGCTGCGTCCAGACCGTCACCCCGTACGTGCTGCACACCCAGACCAAGCTGCGGACCGTCGAGGCCATCACCGAACACAACAACGAGCGCAACCCGAAGAAGGCCCGGGCCGCCCTCATCCAGATGCTCGACAAGGGCAAGCCCACCGCCGTCTGCAGCCACCGGCCGGTGCTGCCGAACCTGTTCCAGGTGCTGGCGGACCGGATGGATCCCGAACTCGCCGCGCAGCTGCCCACGGACGATCCCTACCTGCGGCCGGGAGCCGTGCTGGTCTGCCACATCGCCAAGCACCGGGGCGGGCGGATCGTCGCGCTCGAAATACTCGACGCCTACGACGACTAGCGGCACGGCACGAGTGCTCGTGCCGCCGCCCGGCAACCCTCACCCTTGACCCCTTGTCGCTTTGTATCAAATACTTGATTCATTGATACAGCACGAGGGGGATCGTGGACTTACTGACCAGCACCATCATCGGCCTGCTGTTCGGCGCCGTCATCATCTACGGCGTGCTGCGGATCATCGCTGGCAGGGCCGGCGCCAGTGCAGCCGCCCTCGCGGAGGCGGGCTCCGGCGTGGACACCGATCCATCGGACGGGGCCGGACTGGATGCCGCCCGGATGCATGCGTTCTGGACGGCCCTCATCGCGTTCTTCGCCAGCGGGCTGTCTGCGGCCTCGAAGGTCGGCGATATTCCGGCCGCCTACTACGCCGGACATACACCGGCGCCTTCCTGGCTGGCGGACCTGCTGACCGTCCTGGTGCCGCTGGTCAGCCTGGCCGGGATCTACATCATCGGCCAATACACCTGGCCCAAGCCCCGCGGCAGGGTCCGCCGCGCCGACATCACTATCCGGCGCATCCGCGACTACATCCCCTCGGCGCTGCTCTCAGTCATGATTTCGGCGGCCGTGCTGGCCGTGATCGCGGCGATCGTCGTCCGGGAGTTGCCGGGCATCGACGGATTCAGCGGTTCCCAATCCTTCGCCGGTGTTGAGGTCTCCGGCGGGCACAACGGCCGCCAGCCCGGCAGCTACTTTGCGCCGATCCTGCTGATCGGCATCCTGACGCTCGCGGCCGGCGTCGCCACAGCGACGGCGGTCATCGTGCGCAGACGCTCCGTGGACTCGCTCAACCGCGAGGACAACGACATCTTGCGGCGCATCCTCATCAATCGATTGTTCCGCACGGCCACCTTGCTCTTCGCCACGCTCGGCACCATGGCAGTCAGCTTCGCCAATCACCAGGCACCGGCCCTCATCCTCGACGGACCGGCACCGGCCACCGGCTGGGAACCCGCCCAGCAACTGGCAGGCTGGCTCACGGTCACGCTGATGATCGCCATGGCCCTGTGGCGCCCTCCCCTGCTGGCCCCCGACGGCACTCCGGGCCGTCCGGTCATCTACCGCGGCAGCTATGCCGCGGGGCAGGAGATCACGGCGTCCATGCATACCGTCGCGATGGTCTTCACCGCAGTTGCGCTGGTTGCTGTCGGCGTGTGGGCCGGTTTCGCGGTCCAGCCGGCCACCGTCTCCGACGACGGGAACCCCATCTTCCCTGCTTCGCCCTTACTATTGCTGCCTCTGGCGTTTGCGGTGCCGGTGGCCGTGTTTTTGGCCGTTGTCGCAGCCGGGGAAGTTCGGCTCTGGCGCGGCCACACCAGATCGTCCGGCCAAGCCACTTCCGGCCCGCGCTCTTACGACCGGATGATGCCTGCGACCCGGCTGGTTCCGCGCCCGCTCCTTGCCGCCGTTGCCGCCGCCGCGGTGCTGCTGGCCGTCGCCATCGGCTTCAACGCCGCCGCCCCGGGCCGACAGCCCGACCTGCTGGCAGCCTTCGCCGTGGCCGGTCTTGCCCTGCTCATGCTCGGGGCAGCGGCCGTCCTGTTGGTGCACCGCCGTCCCCCGCTGTTCGAGGCAACACCGGAGGCGGACAACTTGCTCCGCTGCGTTTCCGGCTTCCGCGTTGCGCGGATGACCGCCGCCGGGCTGTTCGCCCTGACCGCCCAACTGCTCAACGCCCATCCGGCGGCCTGGGGCTGGTTCCTGGACGGCGGCATCTCGTCCTACCTCCACCAGCTTTCCCCCGGCCTGCATACAGCGCTCCGCATCACCACGGCCGTGCTCTACCTGGCCGCCATCGTGCTGGCGCTTCTACCGGGAGCATCGCGGCCGCGCCGTTCGATGGCCAGCTATGTCGGCCACGCCGTCACGCAACACTCCGGCAACGCCGTCGGCGGGCCGCGCGACCCCGGCCGGGACCGCGACGAGCCCGCTGTTCGCCAGGACCGAACACCGTGAGCACCCAGATCCGGGTGGATCTGGCGGCACCGACTCCCCCGTACGAACAGATCCGCAGCCAGGTCGCCTCGCTCATCGCCGTCGGCACGTTGGCTGCCGGACAACGCCTGCCCCCGGTGCGCAGCCTGGCCGCAGATCTGGGTGTGGCCGCCGGCACCGTGGCCCGTGCGTACAAGGAGCTTGAGGCCGCGGGCCTGCTCGTCAGCCGCCGGCGCCATGGCACTACCGTGGCTGACACGGCAGCCGCCACGCACCAAACCGCAGCGGGTTCCGCCGAGGTGGGCCTCGCCGTCGTACATTTGGTGCGCGCCGCCCGGGACGCGGGACTGGACGATGAGACGGTCCTGAACCTGGTGCGCGGCCAGTTGCGGCGCCCGCGCGGGTTCGCACCGGACGCACCGTGAGCCTGCCGTCCCTCGGCAGCCGCCGCAGCACCCCTCAACTACACTGGACGCTGTGAACGCGATTCCCACCCCGTACGAGGACCTGCTGCGCGACGTCATGGCCAACGGCACGGCCAAATCCGACCGCACCGGCACCGGCACCCGCAGCGTCTTCGGCCGCCAGCTCCGTTACGACCTGGCCCAGGGGTTCCCGCTGATCACCACCAAGCGCGTGCACTTTAAGTCCGTGGCGCTGGAGCTGCTGTGGTTCCTGCGCGGCGACTCGAACGTGAAATGGCTGCAGGAGCGCGGGGTCAAGATCTGGAACGAATGGGCGGACGCCGACGGCGAGCTCGGCCCGGTCTACGGAGTGCAGTGGCGGTCCTGGCCGACGCCCGACGGCGGACACATCGACCAGATCGCCCAGCTGGTCGAGGACCTGAAGAACAATCCGGATTCGCGCCGGCACATCGTGTCCGCGTGGAACGTGGCCGAGATCAAGAACATGGCCTTGCCGCCGTGCCACGCGTTCTTCCAGTTCTACGTGGCGGACGGCCGGCTGTCCTGCCAGCTGTATCAGCGCAGCGCCGACATGTTCCTGGGCGTGCCCTTCAACATCGCCTCCTATGCTCTGCTCACCCTGATGCTGGCCCAGCAGGTGGGCCTGGAGCCGGGCGACTTCGTGTGGACCGGCGGCGACGTGCACATCTATGACGACCACGTGGACCAGGTCCGCGAGCAGCTGTCGCGCGCCCCGTACCCCTACCCCACGCTCAACATCCTGCGGAAGCCGGAGAGCATTTTCGACTACTCGCTGGAGGACTTCGAGGTGGCCGGCTACCAGCACCACCCGGCCATTAAGGCACCGGTGGCCATATGAGTGCCGACCACGCAGCCACGCGCCCCTACCCGGACAGCGTCGCCGAAGCCGTGCTCGGGGCCGGACGGTCCGGGTCGCTCTCCGCTCCGGTGGTCGGCATGATCTGGGCTCAGACCAGCAACGGCGTCATCGGCCGCGACGGCGGCATGCCCTGGCACCTGCCCGAGGACCTTGCACACTTCAAGCGGACCACGCTGAACCATCCGGTGATCATGGGACGCAAGACCTGGGAGTCCTTTCCCGACAAGTACCGGCCGCTGCCGGGGCGCACCAACATTGTGGTCAGCCGGCGGCCCGAACTGCGCGGGCAGCTGACCGCGGCGGGCGCCGTCGTTGTCGAAACCATCGAAGACGCGCTGGCGGAGGCGGCGGCCAGCCCGGGCAGCGACCAAATCTGGATCCTGGGCGGCGGCGAGATCTTCAACCTCGCCAGGCAGCACGCCAACGCGGCCTCGGTGACGGTCATCGACCTGGAGACGGACGGGGACACGTACGCCCCGCAGCTCGGCCCGGAATGGAAGTTCGAGGGCGTCAGCCCCACCGAGGACTGGTACACCGCGGCCAACGGCACCCGCTACCGCATCTCGCTCTGGGTCCGCGGCCCGGAGTAGGAGCGCCTAAGGCCCTACGTGTAGGCCCGGCCGGAGCGGACAGGCCGGGCCGGGAATCGCCGGCTCCCGGCACCGCCGTCGTCATTGTGACGCTTGCGCTCCACCCACTCTGGGCAACTCACAGCGCCACCTTGTGTAAGCCGCCGCGCCTACTTTGTGTAACCCGCAGCGCCTACCTCGTGTAACTCACAGCGCTTAAATTGACCCGGTCCGTAAAATGGAATGCATGACTTCCCCTGCAGCCACTTCATCTGCCCAGTCCGTCGGCCTGATCGGTTGGCGCGGCATGGTCGGCTCCGTCCTCATGCAGCGTATGCAGGATGAAGGCGACTTCGACCTCATCAACCCCGTGTTTTTCTCCACGTCGAACGCCGGCGGCGACGCCCCGTCCTTCGCTGCGGGTGCGGGCAAGCTGCAGGACGCGTACGACATCGAGACGCTGGCAAAGCTGCCGATCATCCTGACGGCGCAGGGCGGCGACTACACCGCCGAGGTGTACCCGAAGCTGCGCGACGCCGGCTGGGACGGCCTGTGGATAGACGCGGCGTCCACCCTGCGGATGCAGGACAGCTCCATCATCGTGCTGGACCCGGTCAACCGCGACGTGATCGACGCCGGCCTGGCGCGGGGCGTGAAGGAATTTATCGGCGGCAACTGCACCGTCTCCTGCATGCTCATGGGCCTGGGCGGCCTGTTCAAGAACGGCCTCGTCGAGTGGGGAACGTCCATGACCTACCAGGCGGCCTCCGGCGGCGGGGCCCGGCACATGCGCGAACTGCTGAACCAGTTCGGTACGCTGAACGCCGCGGTGGCCGACGAACTGGCGCAGCCCTCCTCCGCCATTCTGGAAATTGACCGCAAGATCCTGGCCCAGCAGCGCAGCCCCGAACTGGATGCCTCCCAGTTCGGCGTGCCGCTGGCCGGTTCCGTGATCCCGTGGATCGACAAGGACCTGGGCAACGGACAGTCCAAGGAAGAATGGAAAGCCCCCGCCGAGACCAACAAGATCCTGGGCTTGAGCGACGACAAGCGGATCCCGTTTGACGGCCTGTGCGTCCGTATCGGCGCCATGCGGTCGCACTCGCAGGCCCTGACATTGAAGCTCACCGAGGATTTGCCGGTGGCCGAAATCGAGCGGATCATCGACGCCGACAACGAGTGGTCCCGCGTGGTTCCCAATACCAAGGAAGCCACCATGGAGCACCTGACGCCGGTGGCGGCCAGCGGCACGCTCGAGATCCCGGTGGGCCGTATTCGCAAGCTGGAAATGGGTCCCGAGTACATCAGCGCCTTCACCGTGGGCGACCAGCTCCTGTGGGGCGCGGCGGAACCGTTGCGCCGCATGCTGCGCATCGCGACCGGCAACCTCTAGGACTTGCTGGCAGGAAGGCTGGAGCCGCTTGGCGAGCCGAAAACCGTAGTGGCCTGAGGCCACGAGGAGCCCGTCCCTTTGGGGACGGGCTCCTGCTGTTTAGGGACGGGCTCCCGCTGTTGGCAGTTCGCTTTTCCGGCGGCGCAGGCTGCCCATGGAAGTCCCGCTACGCCGTATCCTGAGCTGTCCACATCAGGACACTATGCAGGGGACGCCGTCCTCCACAGGCAGTGGACGGCTCCGCGTCGAATCGTTCGCCTTCCGACTTGTCCTGCACAGGCATGGAGGTTCCGCATTCAGTCGTCCGCTTGCTGAGTTGTCCTCCACAGGCAGCTGTCGGGGCAGGTTTTGCACTTTCCTCGAAGACCCGTTCTACCCGGGGCGTGGGCTGCGTAGCGTTGAAGTATGGCAGCGGAACCGTTCGACGAGGCACAGGAGCCGGAGGATCACTCCGGCACCCCTGCCGCGCCCGACGATGGTGCCGCGCCCGACGATGGTTTCGTGCCCGAGGATGGTTCCGCCGAACCGGTACCGGTGCGGCGGGAGTGGGCGGACGACTGGCAGGAGCTGGGACCGGCGGAACTGGCCGGTCTGCTCGCCGGCACCGACCCCGCGGCTCTGGACGATTGGTCGACCCTCGACTACCTCCAGGCGGTGCGCAAACACGAGGCCTGGACCCAGTCCCGCCGGCTGCGGGCCCTGCACCGCCTGGCCGTGCTCCGCCCGGCAACCGGCGCCGATGCCGGGGCACCGGACGGGATCTGCCGGCACGCCGCCGCCGAGCTCGCACCCATCCTGGCCGTGCCCCGCCAACGCGCGGCCGCCGAACTGGCCGACGCACACCAGATCGCCACCTGCCTGCCCGCCACCCTCGCCGCCCTCGACAACGGCGACCTCGACCTGCCCCGCGCCACCGCCATCGCCCGCAAAGGCGCCGGCCTGCCGCCCGAGGTTCTGGCCGGCTACGAAGCCCGCGTTGTTCCCGGCGCCGGGACCATCACCCTGGAATCCGTCCAAACCCGGGCCCGCACCGCCCGCGACCGGCTGCACCCCGAACCCCTCGAGACCCAGCACCGGGCCGCGATGGAACGCCGCACCGTCCACTACCAGCCCCAGGACGACGGGATGGCCGAACTCTACATCCGCACCAGCGCCGACAAAGCCCTGCTCGCCTACAACCTGATGCAGGCCCACGCCCGCAAACTCCAAACCGCGGACGAAACCCGCACCCTGGGCCAACTCCGCGCCGACGTATTCACCGACATGCTCCTGCGCTACCCCGGCCACGCCTACCAGCCCGCCACAGACACAGACACAGACACCGGACCCGCCGCCGACAACTGCGGAACAGCGGCCACCCAAGCATCAGCCGAACCGAGAGCAGCAAGCCGTTCCGGAACTGCTGCCGGATCCGGGACCGTGCTCGGCTCTGTAACGAACGCAACGGCAATGACAACGGCAGCCGCTCCACCTGGCGCCCCCGAGAAAACCGGCCCAGAAATCCCGGACGCGGACGTTGCGGCGTGCACCGCCCGAAACACGGCAGCCGGAGGGACGGCAGGGCAGGGGCCTTGTACCTGCGGGGGTGGGAACGTGACCGCCTCCGTCGCAGTGACCGCGCCCCTGCACACCCTGCTCCGGCTCGCAGAAGAACCCGGCGACCTCACCGGCTACGGGCCGATCCCGCCGGGCATGACCCGCGACCTTGCCGCGCTGGCCAAATCCTGGTTGATCGTGCTTACCGATGACTATGGCAAGGCAGCCGCCGTCGCCAAAGACCTGCGCCACCCGCCCGAATGGCTCAAACGCCTCGTCCGGCTACGCGACCGCCACTGCCGCGACTTCGGCTGCACCGTCCCCGCCGACCAATGCGACATCGACCACACCATCGCCTGGGAAGACGGCGGCAAAACAGTCATCGAAAATCTCAGTGCCAGGTGCAAGCCCGGGCACAAAACCAAACACCACGGCGGCGGAACCGTCAGCCAAGACAGCGACGGGACCCTCCACTTCACCACCCGCTCCGGCCACACCCACACCACCACCCCCGACGAAGGCTGGACGCTCACGCTCCCTTCGGCACCCGGCGCAGAAGAAGCCACGGAAAACGGAGCCAACGGGGCAAACAGTCCGCGGAATGAGACCAGCGGTGATGGCGACGAAGCCACGGACGGCCCATGGGACAACACCCCGCCACCGTTCTAGACGCCCCACTGCTCCAACCGACATGAAGCGAAACCCATAGCAAGAGGATTCAACAGTGACCAGGTATGCGAGGCCCAAGGCGCGAGTCGACGACGTGCTACGGGAGTTCTTCGTCCAACAACGTCAGGTAAGACCAATCCAGCTCGACCGCTCACTCAGGTTGGAGGCTCACCTTCGGCGCTTCCTGGAGACCTGCGGCCCTGCCTACCTCTCAGAAGAATGGTGGATGATGCTTCAGTTGGAACAGTGCTTCCAACCGCAGGGTGCCTTCGCGCGGTTACTGCCCGCCGATTATTTGCTGCCACCGATGCATGAGTTCTTGTCACCTGACTGGCTCATGGATCACGGTACAGACCGGTTGGTTCAGGTGAACCACAGCTACCGTCTGGTCTGCTGGCTTTGCGGCAGCGGGCTGGTCAATCTTCGTGCGCTTCGCCCGAGCATCATCCGCTTCATGATTCGGCATGACGAGCTTTCCGCACACTCCAAGCGCCGCGCCGAACGGCAGCGCATTCCACGACCGGCAGGAGCACCGCAGGTCGAGGACCCGCAGGCTGACGCGACAATCAGACGGGAAGACCTTCCCTAGGAGCATGCCGCGTCAGACAGGGTCGCCGAATGTCCGAAGACCTCCCGCTCGGCGCGGCCTGGACGCACGACGCCGAGTCCGCACACACCTCTTGGTGATCGCCAGCGAAGTGAGGCGAGGTTCGGTTGCCGCTGTGGACCGCCCGGCTTCCCGCACGTACTCTTGGTGAGCCCGGCTAAGCAGCGGCATCCCGGCCGTCACCCTCAACACAAGCCCGGCGAAAGGTGGTTGCATGCGCACTTTCGGTGTCGAAGAGGAGCTACTGCTGGTCGACCCCGCCACGGGCCTGTCTGTGCCGCGTGCGGCAGCCGTCATGGACCAGTACCGCCTCACAGCGGGAGAAGCCCAGCAACCCGGGCAAACGGACGTCGCTGCTGCCTCTGCCTCAACCGGCCCGACGCTCGCAACCGAACTCCAGCAGGAACAGATCGAGGTCATCTCCCCGCCCCGCGCAACCTTGTCCGATCTGGCAGCCGAGATTCTGGCCGGACGAGCCTTGGCCGACACTTGTGCCCGCGCGTCAGGAGCAAGGGCCGTTGCGCTGGCCACATCGCCGTCGCCGGCCGCACCGCATCCAGCTCCTGATACCCGTGTCCAGGCACTGAGGGCGCAGTTCGGGCTGACCGCAGAAGAGTCCTTGACCTCCAGCTGCCATGTCCACGTCAGCGTGGATTCTGAGGAGGAGGGCGTAGCTGTGCTGGACCGCATTCGGATTTGGCTTCCCGTACTCGCCGCCCTCAGCAGCAATTCCCCGTTCTGGCAGGGCCGCGACACCGGGTACGCCGGTTTCAGAACCCAGGCTTGGTTGCGCTGGCCGGGCACCGGGCCTTCGGAAATATTCGGGTCGGCTGCCGCCTACCACCGCTCGCTCCGGCGTGCCTTGGACAGCGGCGTCGTACTCGACCACGCCATGCTTTATCTCGACGCGCGGCTATCCCACAAGCACCCGACGGTCGAGATCCGGGTGGCCGATGTCTGCCTTCAGGCCAGCGACACCGTGCTGATCGCCGGTATGTCGAGGGCGCTCGTGGAGACGGCGGCGAGAGAGTGGAAGTCCGGTTTGCCCCCGGCACCGGTTCCGACGTCGGTACTCCGGTTGTCCGCTTGGCAAGCCAGCCGCTGGGGCATCGCCGGTAATCTCCTGCATCCCGTCAGCGGCGTGCCTTGCCCGGCCGGAATCGTGATCTCCCTGCTCTTCGAGCACACCCGGCAGGCCCTTGCCGACGCCGGGGACGAGACCAGCATCAGGCTCCTATTACAGGAGGTCCAGGCGCGAGGCACTGGCTCCCGACTGCAGCGCGAGGCCTTCGAACGCGGAGGCCTCATGGCCTTGGCAGGCACAGCGGCCTACTTGACCCACCTCACCCCGAAACAACCTGCGCAGGCAGACGACGACCTCGTGTCCGAAGCGGCCGGGCATTCATAGGCGCACTCATGCGGGCACCGGGCACCCGGTGTGCGGAGGACCAAGAGGCCTCCCGCTACAGACTGCAGCCAATCAGAAGGGGCTCAGGCTGAAGCCGGATCCCGAAGGACCGTTCAACTCCGTCCCGGACTACGCGTGCAATCGCGAGGATATCCTCGGCGCTGGCACCGCCGCGATTGGTAATCGCCAACGTGTGTTTGGTCGAAAGCGAGGCGCGGCCGCCCGCCACCTCATAGCCGCTGAGGGGACCGTTTGACGTTCCCGAAAGCCCAAAGCCCTTCGAAAAGCCCGCGTGGTCAATCAGCCAGGCAGCACTTAGCTTGGCCTTGTCCTCGGCCGGCCAGCGTGGCGCATCAGCCGGCAGCTTCGCCGCCGTGTCCATGTCGACGATGGGGTTCGTGAAGAACGAGCCCGTGCTGAACGTATCCCGGTCGGCTAAATCGTGGACCATGCCCTTGGAGGCGCGGAGCCGGAGTACCTCACGGCGAACGTCGGCGGCCTTGGCCACGCCTCCGACGTCGACACCCAGCACGCGTGCCAGCTCGGCGTAACGGACCGGAAGGCTCTGACGGCTGGGGGCCAGGCGGAACTCGACTTCCAGTACCACGAAGCGTGGAGATCCATTGGACGTGCTTTGTTTCAGGACCGAATCCCGATAGCCGAAGGTGAGGTCGCGGTTCGCGAATTCCCGGACAGCCCCGGTCTTACGATCCCAGGTTCGCACCCGGACGATGGTCTGCGAGACATCGGATCCGTAAGCGCCGACGTTCTGAACGGGCGTTGCCCCGGTCAGTCCGGGAATGCCGGAGAGGGCCTCCAGCCCGGCCCACCCGTTGTCGACCGTCAGCGCCACCAGCTCGTCCCATGGGTGGCCCGCCTGCACCGTCAGTCCGACGGCGCCGTCATCTTCGCGGACGCTGTAGCCGCGGTTGGCGATGGCCACCACGGTGCCGGGGTAACCGTCGTCGGAAATCACGAGGTTGGACCCGCCGCCAATGACGAGCAGGTGGTCTCCGGACTCGTCGGCGGCACGGACAGCCTCGATGATCTCGGACTCGGAGCCTGCTTCAATGAATTGCCGGGCGGGACCGCCCACACCGACCGTAGTCAGCGGCGCAAGAATCGTTTCAGTCACGGTGCGGGCCTCTCACCCGCCGTGGGGGCGGTGCGGTTTACCAAATCTTGACGACCGCCTGGGCTTTGACCAGTACCTTCACCCCTGCAGCGGTTACGGTGAGGTCGACCCGTGCCGTGCCGTTGTCCTGGTCGATGGCCCCAATGGCGCCGCTGACGTCGATCGTTGCGCCGGGTCCGTCGAGATCTTCCACGAGGACCGGCTTCGTGAAGCGCGTCTGGTAGTCGACGACGGCGGCCGGGTTGCCGATCCAGTCCGTCACCAGCTGCACCGCGGCGCCCATGGTGAACATGCCGTGCGCGATGACGCCTGGGAGACCTACCTGCTCGGCGAAGCGTCCGTTCCAGTGGATCGGGTTGAAGTCGCCGGACGCTCCCGCGTACCTGACCAGGTCCGCGCGGGAAACCTCAATGCTCCGTGAGCCAATGTCCTGTCCAACAGTCAGTTCGTTCAGTTCAACGCTCACTGGCCTTCCCCTCTCACCAGGATCGACGACGTGGTGGTGGCCGTTTTCTCGCCGGCGACGGTGCTGATTTCCGCCCGGGTGGTGATCATGGCGCCGCCGCCCATCGCTCGCACCTGGTCGACGTGCAACTCGGCCACCAGTTCGTCGCCGGCGACGATCGGCCGGTGGTGCACGAACCGCTGGTCAGCATGGACCACACGGGAGAAATCGATCCCGGAATCCGGGTCCTCGATCAGCCGGGCGTCCGCACGCTGGGCCACGATGATGGCGAAGGTGGGCGGAGCCACCAGGTCGACATAGCCCAGTTCCTGCGCGGCTTCGACGTTGAAGTGCGCTGGATGCGTGGCCTTGACCGCCGATGCGAACTCCCGGATCTTCTCGCGGCCCACGGTATAGGCGGGGCCGGCCGGGTAGGTGCGGCCGGCGAGGTCGGGGTTGACCCCGGCATGTTCGGACATGGATCTCCTTCAGATGGAGTGGATGGGACTATCGACGCTTCGCTGGCGGTGTGCCCCTCGGGTGGGCGGCTGCCTGCCGGGCCCGGGCGTCGCGGAACCGGACCAGCAGCCCGGCCAGGTGGGTCAGCAAACCCGTGATGATGGCGGCCAGTGCAGCCCAGACCAGCCATTGGATGCTCGCCGACGCGGCGATGACAGACAGGAGGATCCCGACGCCGATCAGCACCATGGCAGAGATGACCAGCTTGCGGTACAGCGGCGAGCCAAGGTCCCAAGGATTCATACCTCAAGGTTACCGGCCACCCGCCCTGCCGGCCGAACCGCGGAGCCGTGCGGGACTGCGGGCTCCGGGCAACGCCTGCCGATCGCCTAGAACAGCTGTTCCTGAATGACGGGCTGCTTGGAAACGAAGTCGCCGACGGCGATCCGGCGGCCCTTCACCCCGCCCAGGTCCACCAGGAAGAGCGGCCCGCCGTCCTGCAGCCTCGCGGCCGCGACGCTGCCCAGGAGGCCCTCCACGATGAACCCGTGGTCACCCGAGGCAAACCTGCCCGGATAGCCCCTCTTGATGCCCTCCTCCAGCACCGGTGCCGCCAGCTCCGGGACCTGCCATTGTTCGTCGACGACGTCGAAGCCCTCCAGTTGAACGGCAAGCAGCAGTTCGCGCACAGGGGCAGCATGGCCGGAGTTGAGCCGGTCCACCTCGGGCACCGGCAGCGGGGCCAGCAGCCCGGCGAACTTGGCGGCGCTGCGCACGGCTTGCGTCAGGGCGGTATTGCCCGAGACCGCGTCCTCGAGTACCCGCACCACCCGTCCATCGCGCGCCCGCGCGACGTAACGGGCGGCCACCGCGCCTTGTTCGGCCAGCCGCAACGCTTTCCGCACGTGGGCCGCCGTTCCCACCTTGCTGGCACCGTTGGCAAACGTCGCCACGTACAGCCAATGGGGTTGGGCGAGGTAAGCCAGCAGCCCCTCGGGTGCCCGGCCGCTACGGTGGCTGTCATGCATGAAGCGCAGGTCGTCATTGAGGAAGCAGTTCACACATTGGTGACCCCGCTCCGCCGGAGCCTGCAGCCGGCACGGCACATGCGTTCGCTCCGCGGCGGAAAGTACCCGGTGGCTGCCCAGGCAGTAGCGCTGGGGGTCCATCACGCGGAAGCCCAGCCTCGAACCCTGCGTCACGGGCAGGTCTTTCGGCGTGCCGTCCGGAGTTGCCAGGCGCAGCCGGGGGCCCGCGGGGGTCCAGGCGATGCCGTGGGCGAGATACAGGGCGGGCATGGCGTCCACTCTAGTAAAGGACGTGAGAGTTCCCCTGACCCAGCCGGCTGCGGTCGGGGGGCCGGCATTGGGGTCAGCGGGGACGTTTAATAGCCGAGGGGCCCGGCCGGAACCGAAGTTCCAATCGGGCCCCTCAGGGTCTTGGTAGCGGTGCCCGGACTCGATCCGGGGACCTCACGATTATGAGTCGTGCGCTCTAACCAGCTGAGCTACACCGCCACGAATGGGAGCGCCCGCGCTGCGTCTCGCGACGCAGACGCGGGCTTTGCCATTCAGAGCCCCCCACCGGAATCGATCCGGTGACCTCGTTCTTACCAAGAACGCGCTCTACCACTGAGCTAGGGGGGCAACGGAGAAATACATTACCAGCAATTCGCCCCTGAAAGAAATCGGAATCGTGCCCCGTGGCGAAGGCCACACGTCCGACGGCGGTCTCCTCCGCGGACAGCCCCGGGCGGCCTGTCCCCGGTGGCGTTTCGGGCGCATGAACTGCAGCCAAGATCACACCAAGGCGGCCAGCGGACGCGGACGAAAGGGTACTCTGGCGTCATTCGAAAGGACTCCACATGCAGGTTTCCCAGCCATGGGGCCGGGACGACATCGCCTCCCGGCTGCGCGCGGCAGGCTGCGTCTTCGCCGAGGAAGAGGCCGACCTGCTGCTCGCCGAGGGCGGTCCCCGGGAAGAAATTTCCGCCAGGGTGGAACAGCGGGCAGCCGGGACGCCCCTGGAACAAGTCCTGGGCTGGGCCGGGTTCTGTGGCTTGCGCATTCGCGTTGCCCCCGGGGTTTTCGTCCCCCGGCGGAGGACCGAGTTCCTGGTCCGGCAGGCCGCGGCCTTGGCCCCGGTGCCCGCCGCCGTCGTCGTCGATTTGTGCTGTGGTTCGGGGGCCGTAGCGGCGGCGCTGGCCGCACTGCTCCAGCCCGCAGAACTGCACGCCGCAGACGTGGATCCTGCGGCGGTGGCGTGCGCGCGCGCGAACCTGCCGGCGGCACAGGTGCACGAGGGCGACCTGTACGCGGCCCTGCCCGCGGAATTGCGCGGCCGCGTCGACGTGCTGGCCGCGAACGTCCCCTACGTGCCCACAGAGGAGATCACGTTGCTGCCGCCCGAAGCCCGCCTCCACGAAGCACCGTGGGCGCTCGACGGCGGCCCTGACGGCCTGGCTGTCATGCGGCGGGTCGCGGAAGGGGCGCCGGACTGGCTCGCGCCGGGCGGATCGGTTCTGGTGGAAACGAGTGAGCGGCAGGCGGAGGCAGCGGCGGCGGCCTTCGCAGCGCGCGGACTGGTTCCGGCCATCGCCCGTTCCGAGCAGCTCGCCTCCACGGTGGTTTCCGGCACCCGGCGGGCTGGTTGAACACGGCGGGGCCGTCGCGAGAACGCGGCGGGCGGGGCCGTTAAACGCCTCCGGGGCACCTGTGCAATGACAAGTGCCCCGGAGGGGTGGTTCCTGGCTGAAAGCCAAACCGGCCAGGCGAGCCGCGGGTGTGGCGCGGCCTGCGCGGAGGCTAGCCGCGGGTGTGGCGCGGCTTGCGCGCGGCTCCAAAGCCGCGGTCGCTGCGCTCCCCGCCGAATCCACGGTCGGAGCGGTCGCCGCTGAAGCTGCGGTCCCCGCTGAAGCTGCGTTCGCCGTCGGTCTTGTACGGGCGGTCCCCCTCAAACTTCTTCTTGTAGGGGCGGTCGCTTTCGAACTTCTTCTTGAACGGCCGGTCGCCCCGGTCGCTGCGGAAGCCGCCGCGGTGTCCGCCGGCGACGTCGTCGCGGTCCCGGCGCGGCTTGCGGCCGCCATCCAGCTCCAGGTGGATCAGCTCGCCGCCGATGCGGGTCTTGGACAGCGCGCGCAGCTGGTCCTTGCTCAGGTCCGCGGGCAGCTCGACCAGCGAGTGGTCCGAGCGGATGTCGATGCCGCCGATCTGGGCGGCGGACAGGCCGCCCTCGTTGGCGATGGCGCCGACGATGGACCCGGGCATCACGCGGTTCCGGCGCCCCACGGCGATCCGGTAGGTCGCGTTGCCCTCGGTCAGGGTGCGGGACGGGCCGCGCGAATTCATGGCGTCGCGTCCGCCGCCGGCACGCTCGCGCTGGCCCTTGGGTGCCTCGGGCAGGTCTTGGACCAGCAGCGGGCGACCGCCCTGGGCCATGACCGCCAGCGCGGCCGCGATCTCGGCGGCCGGCACGTCGTGCTCGGTCTCGTAGTTCGCGATCAGGTCACGGAAGATCGAGACGTCCTCGGACGCCAGGGTCTCGGTGATCTGTTCCGCGAACTTGCGCATCCGCAGGTTGTTGATGGTCTCCGCCGAGGGCAGGTGCATCTGCTCGACGGGCTGGCGCGTGGCCTTCTCGATCGCCCGCAGCAGGTACTTCTCGCGCGGGGTCATGAACAGGATGGCGTCGCCCGAGCGGCCCGCACGGCCGGTGCGGCCGATGCGGTGCACGTAGGACTCGGTGTCGTGCGGGATGTCGTAGTTGACCACGAGGGTGATGCGTTCGACGTCGAGTCCGCGGGCGGCGACGTCCGTGGCGACCAGGATGTCGATCTTGCCGTCGCGCAGGGCCTCGACGGTGCGCTCACGCTGCTGCTGCGGGATGTCGCCGTTGATGGCGGCGGCCCGGTAGCCGCGGGCCTTGAGCTTGTCGGCCAGGTCCTCGGTAGCCATCTTGGTGCGCACGAAGGCGATGACGCCGTCGAAATCTTCGGCTTCCAGGATCCGGGTCATGGCATCCAGCTTGTGCGGGCCCATGACCTGCAGGTAGCGCTGGCGGGTGTTGGTGCCCGTGGTGGTCTTGGCCTTGACCGTGATCTCGGCCGGGTCCTTCAGGTACTTCTTCGCGATCCGGCGGATGGCGGTCGGCATGGTCGCCGAGAACAGGGCAACCTGCTTGCTTTCCGGGGTCTTGGAGAGGATTTGGTCGACCTCTTCGGCGAAGCCCATGCGCAGCATCTCGTCGGCCTCGTCAAGCACCAGGTACTGCAGTTCGGACAGGTCCAGCGAGCCCTTTTCGATGTGGTCGATCACGCGGCCGGGGGTACCGACAACCACCTGGGCGCCGCGGCGCAGGCCGGCCAGCTGGGGCCCGTACGCGGAGCCGCCGTAGACGGGCAGCACGGTGAAGTCGTCCATGTGGGCGGCGTAGGAGGAAAAGGCCTCGGCCACCTGCAGGGCCAGCTCGCGGGTGGGGGCCAGCACCAGGATCTGGGTGTTCTTGGTCGGCGGCAGTTCGGCCATCCGGGAGAGGGCGGGAACAGCGAAGGCTGCGGTCTTGCCCGTGCCGGTCTGCGCCAGGCCGACGACGTCGCGGCCTTCGAGCAGGACGGGAATGGTGGCGGCCTGGATGGGCGAGGGCTTCTCGTAGCCGACGTCGGTCAGTGCGGCCAGGACACGGCCGTCGAGGCCGAAGTCGGTGAAGAGTACGGTGTTCTCGTCTTCGACGGCCGGGGCGGCGTCGGTGTTTTCGGGCAGGGTGTTAACAGTGTTTTCGGACACGGGGCAGTTCCTCGTATTCAGCTGGGGACCGGTGGCCGCGGCACATTGATGTCCGCGGTCCTCTGACTCAAAGCCCGGCGCTATTACAATCCCGTGGCAGGGCTTTCCGCCGCTTCGCTGGCCACCCGCAAGCTGCGGAGAGACCTGGCGGCGTTTTCTTTAGCCGGCGCTCCCAAACATGAAACTGCCCGCCGCATAGAGGCGGGCCCACACACAATCAGACGCTTCGACAAGACCGTAAACGGCATTATCGCGCAGAACTAAGGGAATACCGACAGTGGGGGATGTATCCAGTGTACGGCACGCTCCGGGTGGGCGGGGACGGGGAGCACGACGGCGGGCGGTGACCTTTGGCACAGCGGGCACCCGGCGCCGAGCCCCGGGTCGTGTTCCTACTCCCCCTGCAGGGTCTGCTCGGCCCACTCGATCCAGGCCTGCTCGAACATGATGCCTGCCTGCAGCACGGCCCGCTGCAGCCGGTTGGCGTCGGTCCAAGTGCCCCGCTGGTCGAGCTGGCGGTAGGCCGCGAGTTGCGCGCGGTGCAGGCCCAGATGCCGCTCGATTTCGCCGTTGATCGGGACATCTCCGAGCACCGAGGAGGCGCGGAGGCGGATCATCAGCTCTTCCCGGACGGGGCGGGGGTTCTGCTGTTCGTCGGTCCAGCGCCGCAGTTCCTCCCGGCCGACGGCAAGGACCTGGTACTCCTTGGCGCGCCCGCGGCTGGAGTCGCGGCCCGTTGATTCGACCAAACCGTTCTGTTCCAGCTTGGCGAGCTCGCGGTAGATCTGCTGGTGCGTCGCCGGCCAGAAGAAGCCGAACGACTTGTCGAAGCGGCGGGCCAGTTCCGCCCCGGACCCGGGCCGCTCCAGCAAGGCGGTGAGGATGGCGTGCGGCAAGGACATGACGGCTCGCTCCGTTACAGTGCCGCGGCCAGACGGGTTGCCTGGTTGATGGCGCGTTTGGCGTCGAGTTCGGCCGCCACGTCGGCGCCGCCGACCAGGTGGACCGGCAGCCCCGCCGCTTCGAGCGCCTCCTGCAGCTCCCGCTGCGGCTCCTGGCCGGTGCAGAGCACCACGTTGTCGACGGCGAGCACCGTGTCGGTGCCGTCGACGGTCAGGTGCAGTCCGTCGTCGTCGATCCTGCGGTAGGTCACGGCCGGGATCATCTGCACCCCGCGGCTCTTGAGCTCGGCCCGGTGGATCCACCCGGTCGTCTTGCCCAGCCCGGCGCCGAGCTTGGATTCCTTGCGCTGCAGCAGGTAAACGCTGCGGGCCGGGCGTTCGGGCCGGGGAGCGGCCAGGCCGCCGCGCGCCGCGGGGTCGTCGTCGACCCCCCAGTGCTCGCGGAACCGGCCGGGATCCAGGGTGGCGCTGGGACCGGCCTGCGTGATGTACGCGCTGACGTCGAAGCCGATGCCTCCGGCGCCCAGCACCGCCACGGTTTCACCGAGCTGCCGGTGGTCTCGCAGCACGTCCAGGTAGCCGAGCACGCTCGGGTGGTCCACGCCGTCCAGGTCAGGGACCCGCGGCAGCACGCCGGTGGCGAGAACGACCTCGTCAAACCCGCCTTCGGCCAGGGCCGCCGCGGTGGCCCGGGTCTTCAGCCGCACCTCCACGCCGAGCAGTTCCAGCTGGCGGCTGAAGTAGCGGATGGTCTCGTGGAACTCTTCCTTGCCCGGGATCTGCTTGGCTAGGTTGAACTGGCCGCCGATGCCGTCCGCCGCTTCAAAGAGGGTGACGCGGTGCCCGCGCCTGGCCGCGGTGACGGCACAGGCCAGCCCGGCCGGCCCGGCCCCGACCACGGCCAGCGATTTGGGCGCGGCGGCGGGCGCGATCAGCAGTTCGGTCTCGTGGCAGGCCTGCGGATTGACCAGGCAGGAGGTGGTCTTGCCGACGAAGGTGTGGTCCAGGCAGGCCTGGTTGCAGGCGATGCAGGTGTTGATCTCGTCCGCCCGTCCGCGCGAGGCCTTGAGCACGAATGCCGGGTCGGCGAGCAACGGGCGGGCCATGGAGACCATGTCGGCACATCCGTCGGCCAGCAGTTGCTCGGCGGTATCGGGGCTGTTGATCCTGTTGGTGGCTACCAAGGGAATGCCGACGGCGCCCATCAGCCGGCGGGTGACCCAGGAGAAGCCGGCGCGCGGGACCGAGGTGGCGATGGTCGGCACGCGGGATTCGTGCCAGCCGATGCCGGTATTGATGATGGTGGCCCCCGCCGCTTCGACTCCGCGGGCCAGTTCGGCGACTTCCTCGAAGGTGGAGCCACCTTCCACCAAATCCAGCATGGACAGGCGGTAGATGATGATGAAATCCTCGCCCACCCGTTCGCGGGTCCGGCGGACAACCTCCAGCGGGAAGCGGATCCGGTTCCGGTAGCTGCCGCCCCAGCCGTCGGTCCGCCGGTTGGTGCGCGCGGCGATGAACTCGTTGATCAGGTAGCCCTCGGACCCCATGATTTCGACGCCGTCGTATCCTGCTTCGCGGGCCAGCGCGGCCGCGTTCGCGAAGTCCTCGATGGTCTGCGCGATCTCCGGTTCGCTGAGCCCGCGGGGCGTAAACGGGCTGATCGGGGCCTGCAGCGGGCTGGGCGCTACCGGCTCGGGATGCGCGGCGTAACGTCCGGCGTGCAGCAATTGCAGCGCTATCCGCCCACCTGCGGCGTGGACGGCGCCGGTGATGATCGTGTGGCGGGCGGCCTCCTCCGCCGTCGTCATCATGGCGCCGCCGGGCTGCAGCCGGCCGGCCGCGTTGGGGGCGAAGCCGCCCGTCACGATCAGCCCGACGCCGCCGCGCGCGCGTTCGGCGTAGAAGGCGGCCATGCGCTCGAAGCCGCCGGGCAGTTCCTCCAGCCCGACGTGCATGGACCCCATCAGCACCCGGTTGGGCAGGACCGTGAAGCCGAGGTCCAGCGGTTCGAACAACTTCGGGTAGGCCACGGCCACGATGCACTCCTTTGCACAACAAGTTGCATAAAGCCTACGGCCAGGGGCGGCGGCGGACAACCGGGGGCCGAAGGAGCACGCCTGGGTCCTCAGGCGGGGAGCCGGCCCCGATCCAGAACCCTCCGGACCGCCTTGGCGACGTTGCCGTGCAGCGTGATCTCGCCGCTGGTTTCGGAGGCCTGCAGCGCCTGCGCCTGCCCGGGGCTGAGCCCCAGCGAGGAGTCGGCCACGCTGACGCCGTGCGCCGGGCGGAAAAGGACCTCGATGCTGTCACCGGCCGCCAGCGAGCCGGTGGCGATGACCTTGAGATAGGCGCCGGGCAACCCCTTGTGCAGGAAACGCTTGGCCCACCGGGGCTCGCCCATGTGGCGGGCAAAGGTGGCGCACGGTATCCGCGGCATCGTCACTTCGACGACGACGTCGGGGCCCACCTGCCACCGCTCCCCCACCAGCGCCCCGCTGACGTCCAGGCCGGTGGTCCGCAGGTTCTCGCCGAACAGCCCCGGCGCTATGTCGCGCCCGAGCTCGGCCGACCACGCGTCGGCATCCTCCTGGGCATAGGCGTAGAGGGCCTTGAGCTCTCCGCCGTGGTTTTTGCGATCCGCCTGGACATCGGCGCGCAGCCCCATCGGGTGGACCGACACCCGTCCGTCGACCGGGCGCTTGTCGATCCCGGTGATTCCCACCTTGCTGGCATCGGGCTTCAAGGCGTGCAGCCGGCAGAGGGCCAGCAGGGATCCGGATTTCATGGGGCAATCATAGGTGCGTCCGGATGCAGGCTCAGGCGTGGCCCTCGTAGCTGACGTCCTGTTCCTTGGCCGAGTCGGCCGGCAGCGGTTGCCCGCGGTATTTTCCGATGGCCCACAGATTTCCGTCCGGGTCGTTGATGCCAAAGCCTCGGTCGCCGTAGTCGGTGTCCTGCAGGTCCCGGATGATCGACGCCCCGGCCGCCTTCATGCGCTCGTACGCACCGTCCGGGTCGCGGGTGTAGACGTTCAGCTGGGCCGAACCGGGTTCCCGGGCCCACAGGGTCCCCTCCGCGTGGCTGGAGACCATCACCATCCCGCCCTCGGGCCAGAGCAACTCGGCGTGCACCACCAGGCCATGCTCCTCGAACCGTGCATGCTCGATGAATCCCATGGCCCCGGTCAGGAACTCGATCAGTTCGTGGGCCTTGCGCGACTGCAGACCGGCGACGACGCTGGCCGGAGGGTACTGCTTGTTCGCATCCATGGACACAGTATTCTCTTCCGGCCCCGGACGCGCCAGAGGCGGCGGACCGGCCTGACGGTACCGCCGCCTCTGTGGGTGCCTAGAGCTGGCCGAAGGCCTTTTCCAGGTCCGCGATCAGGTCATCGATGTCCTCGATGCCCACCGACAGCCGGATCAGGTTCTCCGGCACCGCCAGTTCGGTGCCCTTCACCGAGGCATGGGTCATCTCCGCAGGGTAGTTGACCAGCGACTCGATGCCGCCCAGCGATTCCGCCAGCGTGAACACCTCGGTGGACTCGGCCACCTTGCGGGCCGCCGCCTCGCCGCCCGTGAAGGAAACGGAGACCATGCCGCCGAAGCCGCGCATCTGTTTCTTGGCCAGCTCGTGGCCGGGGTGGTCGGGCAGGCCAGGATAGTAGACCGCCTCGACTTCGGCCCGGCCCTGCAGCCATTCGGCCACGGCCTGGGCGTTCGCCGAGTGACGGTCCATCCGCACGCCCAGCGTCTTCAGCCCGCGGGTGGTCAGGAAAGCGTCCAGCGGCGCGGAGACGGCCCCCACCGCGAACTGCACAAAACCGACCTTCTCGGCGAGCGCGTCGTCGTTGAGCACCACGGCCCCGCCGATCACGTCCGAATGTCCGCCGATGTACTTGGTGGTCGAATGCACCACGACGTCGGCGCCGAAGGCCAGCGGGTTCTGCAGGTACGGAGAGGCGAAGGTGTTGTCCACGACCAGCAGCGCGCCGGCGGCGTGGGCCAGCTCGGCGAGGGCGGCGATGTCGGTGACCTTCATCATCGGGTTGGACGGGGTCTCTACCCAGAGGAACCGGGCCTTGTGCTCGTTGACCGCGGCGGCCACGGCCGACTCGTCGGACATGTCGACCACGGTGTGGCCGATCCCCCAGGCACCGAGCACGCGGCTGATCAGCCGGTAGGTTCCGCCGTAGGCGTCGTTGCCCAGCACGATGTGGTCGCCCGGGGACAGCAGGGCACGGATCAGCGCATCTTCGGCTGCCAGCCCGGAGGCGAAGGAGAAGGCGTGCTTGCCGCCCTCCACCGCCGCCAGCTGCACCTGCAGGGAATCGCGGGTCGGGTTGGTGCCGCGGCCGTATTCGTAGCCGTTGCGCAGCCCGCCGATGCCATCCTGCGCGTAGGTCGAAGACTGGTAGATCGCCGGCACCACCGCGCCGGTGGCCTCGTCCGGCACCTGGCCGGCATGCACGGCGCGGGTGTTGAAGCCCTGGGTGTTCTCTGCGCTCATTCTTCTCTCCTTCAGCTCGTCAGGTAGGACAGCAGGTCGTGGCGGGTCAGCACGCCCACCGGGGCACCGGCCAACGTCACCAGCACGCCGTCGACCGCCTGCAGCTTCTCGCGGGCGGCCGAGACCGGTTCCAGCGCCCCGACCAGCGGCATCGCCGCGCTCAGATGGTCGCCGACCTTGTCTGTCAGCTTCGCTTCGTTCTTGAACAGCTTGGCCGTCAGTTCGCGTTCGTTCACTGCGCCGACCACCTCGCCCATGACCACCGGCGGCTCCTGCGAGAGCACCGGCAGGGTCGAGACGCCGAACTCGTTCATGATCCCGATGACGTCGCGCACCGTCTCGTAGGGATGGGTGTGGACCAGGTCCGGCAGCGTGCCGCTCTTGCCCCGCAGCACCTCGCCCACCGTCGCTTCGTCTCCGCCGGCGATAAAGCCGTAGGACTTCATCCAGTCGTCGTTGAAGATCTTGCCCAGGTAGCCGCGTCCGGAGTCCGGCAGGATCACTACCACGATGTCGTCCGGCCCCAGCCCCTCGGCCACCTTGAGCGCTGCCACCACTGCCATGCCGGAGGAACCGCCGACCAACAGTCCCTCTTCCTGGGCCAGCCGCCGGGTCATCGCGAAGGCCTCGGCGTCGTTGACGGCCATCACCTCGTCCGGAACCGACTTGTCGTAGTTGTCCGGCCACATGTCCTCGCCGACGCCCTCGACGAAGTACGGCCGTCCGCTGCCACCCGAGTAGACCGATCCCTCGGGGTCGGCGCCGATGATCTTCACGGGACCGCCGGCGCGGTCCGCGGAAATTTCCTTCAGGTAGCGGCCGGTTCCCGTGATGGTTCCGCCGGTGCCGGCGCCGATCACCACGTGGGTCACCCGGCCGTCCGTATCGCGCCAGATCTCCGGGCCGGTCGACTCGTAGTGGCTGGCCGGCGCGGCCGGGTTGTTGAACTGGTCCGGCTTGTAGCCGCCGTCGACCTCGGTCACCAGCCGGTCGGAGACGCCGTAGTAGGACTCCGGGCTGTCCGGCGCCACGGAGGTCGGGGTGACGACGACGTCGGCGCCGTAGGCCCTGAGCACGTCGCGCTTTTCCAGGCCCACCTTGTCCGGGGTCACGAAGATGGACTTGTAGCCCTTCTGCTGCGCTACCAGGGCCAGACCCACCCCGGTGTTGCCGCTGGTGGGTTCGATGACCGTGCCGCCGGGCTTCAGCCGCCCGTCCTTTTCGGCTTCTTCGATCATCTTCACCGCGATGCGGTCCTTGATCGAACCGCCCGGGTTGAAATACTCCACCTTCGCCAGGACGGTGGCGGCAAGACCTTCGGTCACTTTGTTCAGCTTGACCAGCGGGGTGTTGCCGATCAGGTCCAGAACGGAATTGGCATATTTCATGGGCCCAAATCTACCCGCCAGCGTATCCGGGGGCACATCCGGCGTAAGACGGGTTCATGCCCGGGGCCCGCCTGCGGCCGCCGTGGGCCGCGCCTGCGCGGCTGCTTTCCCGAAAGGGGCTTGCCCGAACAGGCCCGGGTGAAAGAACGGTCCGGAGCGCGTGGGACGATTATTCCATGCTGTCCACCGCCACCGCGCCCGGCACCGGGCTCACCGCACTGGTGGAGTTTCCGGAGCCGTATGACTTGCGCGGAACCTTGTCCATCCTGTCCCGCGGCACGCAGGATCCCACCGCCCGGATTGACGACGCCGGTGCCTGGCTGACGCTGAACACCTCCTCCGGCGCGGCAACCCTGCGCCTCACCCGCGGTCCGGGAGGGCCCGACGGCAGCCGGGGCACCGCCGTCGTCATGGGACGGGCCTGGGGGCCGGGTGCCGAGGAAGCGCTGGCCGGGCTCCCCGCGCTGCTGGGGGCGGACGATGACTGGTCGGGGTTCGACGCCCCGGATTTCCATACCGGCCTGCCCCGGCTGGTGCGTGAGCCCCGCCGACGACATCCCGGGCTGCGGCTGCCGGCGACCGGGCGGATGATCGATGCGCTCGTGCCGGTGATCCTGGAGCAGAAGATCACGACCATCGAGGCACGCTACTCCTACAAATACCTCGTCCGCCGGCACGGGGCACCGGCGCCGGGGCCCGCACCGAGCGGGCTCATGGTCCCGCCGACGGCGCAGGGGTGGCGGCGCATCCCGTCCTGGGACTGGCACCGGGCGGGGGTGGACTCGAAGCGCTCGGGCACCATCATGCGGGTTTGTTCCTCGGCCGGCGCCCTGGAACGGCTGGCGTCGCTGCCGGCCGGCGAAGAACTGGCCCGCAAGCTGTGCACCGTCCCGGGGATCGGACCGTGGACCGCGGCCGAGACCGCGCAGCGCACGCACGGGGATCCGGACTCGGTGTCGGTGGGCGACTTCCATCTGGCGGCGTTCGTCGGCTACGCCCTCACCGGACGCAAGACGGACGACGCCGGCATGCTCGAGCTCCTGGAACCGTGGCGGGGCCACCGCCAGCGGGTGGTGCGGATGCTGGTGCTGAGCGGTTTCCGCAAGCCCGCCTTCGGGCCGCGGCTGGCGCCGCAGGACCACCGCCGGCACTAACGCTGCACCGACGCGGCACTGACGCCGGAAACACCGCTCGCCTTAAAGCCCGAGGGAGCAGGGCATGCGCCCCGCCCCCTCTGGAGTCCTGACCGTTGTAGCTATTCGGAGGCCTGGCCCTCCTGCGCCGCCTGCTGCTGGGCGGCCACCTGGGCGTGGACTTCCTGCATGTCCAGTCCCTTGACCGCGTCCACCAACTGCCCGAACTGGCTGGAGTTCAGGGCGCCGGGCTGGGAGAACACCAGCACCTTTTCGCGGAAGGCCATGAGGGTCGGAATCGAGGTGATGCCGGCCGCGGCGGCCAGGCCCTGCTCGGCTTCGGTGTCCACCTTGGCGAAGACGATGTCGCCGTGTTCCTCGGACGCGGCATCGTAGACGGGGGCAAACTGCTTGCACGGGCCGCACCAGTCGGCCCAGAAGTCAACGAACACAATGTCGTTCTCTTCGATGGTCTGCGGGAACTGGGCCTCGGTGATATCGATGGTTGCCATACCTCCACGCTAACGCGCGGGGTTGCGGCCTGTCGCCCCCTGTTCGCTCAGCGCATGAGCCGGCGCCCCGGCCGTTATCCACAATCCCCCGCCGGGGCTACCGGCCGCCGTGGCCGAATCCCTAAGGTCGATTCCACCAGAAACCGCGACCGGAGGATTCGACATGAACCGCTTCACCGTCCTGATTGTCACCGACGGACTGGAACTCGACGCCGCCATTTCCAAGGGCCTCGCCGTGATGGACGAGTTGGAGGAGCACCTGCCGTTTGCCCACGACCCGTCACGGAACGAGCTGTACGCCGTGGGTGAGGGCGCCGCGCTGAAGGGCAGGATCGGGCTGCCGCACGGCAGGCCCGGCGCCGGACCGGCGGCCACCTACGTGGGCGACCTGCACTGCATCTGGAGCGAAGGGCGGTGGTACACGCCAGCCGACTGTCCGCCTGCTCCGGCAGACCATAACGGCGCCACTGCCTGGCAGTGGCTGTACTACAACGTGATGCACCATTCCGGGCCGAAAACGTACTGCTTCCTCTGGGACATCCATCCGCTGCCGCTGGCCGAAGCGGCCTGAACACTCGCTGTCCGGGCGGCTACAGGGCTGGGCGGGCTGTTGCGAGGTGCCTGCGCTGGGGCCGGCGGCGCCGCTCAGTAGAAGGGCTGGTTTCGGCGGCGCACGTAGAGCCCGCGGGCGATCTTTTCCCCGGCAGCGGACCACAGTTTGTACTTCAACGGGGAGATCACCTGGTCATAGCAGCCGACGAAGTCGGTGATGGTCTTGGTGAAGCTGGTCTTGAACAGGCCCAGGCCGTAGTACTCATGTTCGGGGTTCTTCAGTTCGGACGACGGCGGAGTCCCGCACAGGTCGTAACTGGTGATGCCCAGCTCCCTGAGCTGGTTCATGGCCGTCCACTGGATCAGGTGGGAGTCGCCGTACTGCTTGCGGCGCGGCAGCGATCCGCCGTCTTTGTAGGTGCCCTTGCGTCCGTAGTTGACCACGAACGCGCCCACCGACGGCTTGCCGTCTTCGTACGTGAACAGCAGCCGGCCCTGCCCGGCGGCAATGAAGTTGCCCCAGAACGCCTTGAAGTACTCGAAGGAGCGGACCTGCACGTTCTTCTGGCCCTGCTGCACCTGTCCCATCAGGTTGAACATCGCCCGGAAGTTCTCTTCCGTCGGTTCGGCCGTGACCACTTCGGCGCCCTCTCGGATGGCGCGGCGCACGGCGTTGCGCCCGCGGGACGAGAAGCTCTTGAGGACGACGTCCGGCTCCGGGGAGATGTCGACGATTGCGGTGTGGTCGTTCGGCTGCAGGTCGGGCATCTTGACCAGGCCTTCGCGCGCCAGAAGCGCGCGGGTTTCGTCCGTGGCCTCGACATCCGGCTCGATCCGGATCGCGAAGACGCCGCGTGCCTGCTCCTGGCAGAAGTTGCGGTTGGCCTCGAAGATGCCGGGCAGGTCCTCGGGCGAGGCGACGTCGGGACCCTTGATCATGTACCAGTAGTTGCCCAGCAGCGGAACGTGCTTTTCCAGTACCAGGTTGTAGCTGGTGTAGTCCTCGGTCTCATACGCCAGGTACAGCGGCTTCCACCCGTGGTCCGCCTTGACCTGGGCGTAGGCCTTGGCTTGGAGCATGTTGCCGCCGTTGGGGTTGGCCGTGACATGGCTGTCCCATGCCTCGATTTCCTCCGGCGTCGCGAAGCGGGCGGTGAATTGTCGCAAGAAAACTCCTCGTCGTGGCAGTTGGTCGTCGCCGGTCACATCCGCGGTCAAGTCTATCGACGCCGGTCCCCAACCCTGTGCCGGGGAATGAACCAGCGGCGGCCGGCATGGCCGGCAGGTACGGAAAAACCCCGTCCGACCAGTGATTCGCCTGGTCAGACGGGGTTTCCCGTTCGGTGGCAGATGAGGGATTCGAACCCCCGTAGGCAATGCCAGCTGATTTACAGTCAGCCCCCTTTGGCCGCTCGGGTAATCTGCCGAACGCCTTCTTCAGAAGAAGACCGCTTCCCCGTGAGGAAGCAAGACAACTTTACACAAAGATCGGTCCAAGAATCGAATCGGGCTCCGCGGGGTCTACAAACCCCGGGAAATCCGCTCCTCCATCTGCCCGACGAACCGCTCTGCCTGCTCCGCGGTGACCAGTTGCATCCGCACCGCCTGATCCATCTCGCGGCGGATGCCGTCCAACCTGGCAGCGGGCCCGGAACCATTCCTCTCCCCCGCGGCGCTGGAGTCGGCGCCCGCGGCGCTGGACGGGTCGCCCAGGCCTGCCAACCCGCCATCGCCGGTGGCACCATCGAAGACGGCTCCGGCCGCGAGGTCCTGGCGGAGTTCACGCTCCAGCTCTTGGGTGTCCCGACGGATCATCGTCGCGGCGCCGGCCGCCGCGGCGGGCGCCTGCGCGGACGCCAGGGAGGCAGTGGCCGCCGAGGCCGGCGTGGAGCCCATCACAACCACTGTGGCGACGGCCGTTACGGTCAGGAACGAACCAGCGGCAACCCTCATCGAAGTGACTATGTACTGCGGGCGGGCTGCCATGTGTGTGCTTCTCCTGAAGATTGATGTCGATACGGCTTGTCGATTCTCGCGGGTCCGGATGAAGGAACAATGGACGGAACCTGCGTCCCAGCTGGGAAGCCGCGCCATCGGATGCGATTCAGTAGGCTGGTGGCAAGACACATACGCCCCGACCCAGGAGGAACCATGGCCAGCGATTCTTCGTTCGACATCGTCAGCAAGGTGGACAAGCAGGAAGTCGCCAACGCGTTGAACCAGGCGCAGAAGGAAATCGCGCAGCGCTATGACTTCAAGGGAGTCGGCGCCGAGGTTGACTTCAGCGGCGAAAAAATCCTGATGAAGGCCAACTCCGAGGAACGGGTCAAGGCCGTTCTGGACGTGCTCCAGTCGAAACTGGTCAAGCGCGGCATTTCGTTGAAGTCGCTGGACGCCGGCGAGCCGTTCGCTTCCGGCAAGGAGTACCGGATCGAGGCCGGCGTCAAGGAGGGCATCGCCCAGGACCAGGCCAAGAAGATCTCGAAGATCATCCGCGACGAGGGCCCCAAGGGTGTGAAGGCACAGATCCAGGGTGACGAGCTCCGCGTCACCTCGAAGTCCCGGGACGACCTGCAGGAAGTCATTTCGCTGCTCAAGGGCTCCGACCTGGACGTCGACCTGCAGTTCATTAACTACCGGTAGTCCGGGAACGAAACGCCTGGCCCAGGTGGTTACCAGGCGTTAGTCCGTAGAGAGTCCGTAGGAGTGCCAAGGACCGCAGCCATAAGACGAGCGGCTGCGGTCCTTGTCTTGTCATCGGCCCTGCCGCCACCCCACCGCAGCGACTTCCCCTATTAACGGATTGGCATTAACGGATTGGCAAGGGCACCTCTCAAGGCTGATCAGCCGTGCGTGCGAGGAATTGACCCGAGCGGCGGAAATCCCGTATGAGAAATAGGAGCCCGATCATGAAGAGAAATACCATGCCTGCAAAGACCCAGCCGAATGGATCATTCCGTCCGGCGCCGATGATGGCTTGCGGAATGAAAACCAAAGGGTAGAACGGCATTATCAACAGCTGCGTCGCAAGAGCCTTTCGCATCTGCACAGCCGCGCCGCGCGTTACCGTGAGATGCTCCGGAACGACTGCCGCCTTGCCTGCTACCTGCCGGCGGACGTGCGTTCGTTCCTCGCTCGTCAGCGACAGGGTCACGTCGACGTTTCCATATTCGGCTGCCGGTACGACCCTTTTCGAGTTGAAGATCAGACCTCCGATCATGGTGCCTAGCCCCGCCAGCATGCAGCCGAACGGTAGGTACGTTGGCCAGTCACCATAAGAAGCCCCAAACGCCAGAGCCGCCGCCAGGGAACCAATCGGGACCAGGACGATCACGCCCACTAGCCAGAATCGCGTGTAATAGACCTTCACGGCGGCGCCCAGTCCGTTGTCCGCCAACCCTTGGGCTCTTTTAGCCGCTTTAGCCCAACGTTCGTTGGACTCGGCCATAAGATCCTCAATTCCGCCCAATTTCCACCCCTCGGTGCTTTAGTTACCGCATCGCAACGTTCGTTTCGTCCAATGCTGATCATTTCCCGCTTAGCGTGAGGCAAACATTGCTTCAGCCGAGACGGGGAGACCATGCACACGCTGACCAGACTGAGCGCTGCAGCCGCGGTACTGCTGGCGCTGGCAGGCTGCACGAGCCACCAGGCTCCCCGGGTGTCGGCGCTGTCTGCCCCTTCCAGCACCGCGGATGACATAGCGGCGGAGCGCTTGGAACACCTGGAGGTAGTCCCGGACAGCGTACGGTTCCTGACGGAGATGAACGGCTACGCGTTCTACGCCGCCTTGATGGACACTCCTGATCCCCGCGAAATGTGCTTAATCATGGACAACCCGGCATTCGGTGTTTATGCCGCCGGATGTGGCCGGCTCGAGCATACGGGCCCACTTGGACTCGAAGCCTCCGGAATCAAGGCCAAGCTGATCGCCGACGGATACGATGCGAAAACAGCACTGGCCAAAGGCTGGGTGCAGCCGCACCGGAACCTCCTGGTGCACGGGCTCTAGCCGCCTGCAGTAGCCGTCCGGCTTTGGCATGATCGCATGACGCTGCCGCCCTCCTGGTTGGAAGGCGGCAGCCGTCAGACCCGGTTAGGAGTTTATGCCGCGCAGCGGTTGCTCCTCTGCTCTGCGTTGGAGGGGTTGTTGTAGCAGGTCTCGCCGGTGCTGCGGACGTCGGTCGTCACGATCGGCGCCCCCGGGGCCTCGGTCTCGACGACAAGCGGTTCGATGTCCTCACGGGTCACGGTGACAACCGGCTCTGCGGGCACGGTCGCCGTCGTAACCTCCTGCCTCGTTTCCCCTTCGGTGACCGTCACCACGGGGGCGATCGGCGCGCACTCGGTCTCCGATTCCTCGTCGCCCGGCCGGGTTCCGGTGGTCACGATCGGCGTGCCGGGAACCACTGCTTCCGTCACCACAGGAGTCCCTGGTTCCGTTTCCTGCGTCACCACCGGCACGCCGGTGGGGGTGGGGGCGTCGGTGCCGCGCGGGAAGTTGAACGTGGTGATCGTCGTGGTGGTGGTCCGCGTTGTCGGCTGCGTAGTCGTCGCCGTGCGCTCCGTCTGCTGCGTCGTCGCGGTGGCGACCACCGTCTGGTAGGTCGTGGTGGTGCACATTTCACGCTGCTGGGTGCTGGTAAAGACCTCGGTGAACGGCGTCGTCGTGGTAATCAGCGTTTCCCGCGGCTGGGTCGTCGTGGTGACCCGTTCCTGCGGGGTCGTCGTCGTGGTGACGATCGTTGTGGGCGTCGTCGTCGTGGTCAGGACGGCCCTTTCGCATCTCTCCACGGGCTTTGCCGCCCGCTCGTTGTTTACCCTGCGGCAGTTGGTGGTCGCGGGCGTCTCGGTGCTCGTCGGCGTGCCCCGCTCCGTCCGGGTTGTCGACGTCGGCGTGCCGGGAACAACGACGTCCTCGCTGACGGCCTCGCCGGCATTGCGCTCTTCCTCGGTCACGACCGGGGTGCCGGCGCGCTCGGTCCTGACGACGGTCGCGTCGCCGACGTTGCGTTCCTCGGTTGTCACCGTGGGATCCGGCTGCCGGGATGGAAGCGACGTGTCCACGGTGACAGGATCGCCCACGGGCCGGTCCGGGCTGAACGTGGTCGTCGGGGTGCCTGACGGAACATCCGGACCTACGACGATGGTTTCGACGGTGCACACTTGATTATTGCCGTTGCCGCTGAGCGTTCCGCCCAGCGCTGTGCAGGCGGCCTGCCGTTCGGCTGGACCGGCGAGCGCCGGGCCGGCTGGCGCCAATGCGACGACGAGCCCCAACGTCGTCGCGGCCACCAATGACGAAAAACGCATGATGAACTCTCTTCCCCCAACTGAACCCCGCGCGGCGCGGATCCGGCGACACTAACAGGCGGACTAAACCGGGGGCAACGGAACTCAGGCGGATCCGCAAGAGTCGAGTAGTGGGCCAAATACATCCCCGTATACGCGTGCCGGAAGCCGGGTATTTGCCCCGCACCCGCCGGTAAGCAGGCCTGCAAAACCGAGTACGCGGCCCCCTCCCTCGGACCCCCTCCGAGCGCTGCTGTTACCGTGCAGCGGCGGTGCGCGGCCCGCGGGGCCAGCTGTACGAACCGCTGCGTTTGAGCTCGCCCCGAATCCACGACAGGGTCATGCGGCACACCTGTTCCTTGACCAGGGCACCGCCCCTGCGGCCCAGGGCGAACCGGCGCGGGGTGTCGTCCGCATGCACCGGCTGGACAAGTCCGGACCGCCGGCCCAGGCTGATGCAGCGCACCATGAACCCGACGGACAACTCCTGAGGGGAGCGCTGCCGGATCCGGGCGATGACGTTCTCTGCGGCGTGGGCGCCCATGGGCATGGCCACGGCGCAGCCCATCCGCAGGTGCGAAGCCACCGTGTCCTGGGCGCGGACGGCGTCTCCGGCGCCGACGATCTCCGGGTACCCGGGGCAGGCCAGCGTTGAGTCAACGAGCAGCCTGCCGCGGTCATCGGTGGCCAACCCGCTCGCTTCGGCGAGGCCGGAAGCGCTGAAACCGGCCGCCCAGACGGTGCAGTCCGAGCCCAGGGCCGTGCCGTCCGACAGGATGATGCGCTGCGCGTCCGACCGGTCCACCCGTGTTCCGTCCATGACCTCGACGCCGATGTCCGCCAGCTGCGCCAGCAGGGCTCGGCGGCCCCGCTCGGACAGGTCCGCACCTGTCCGCCCGCGCGAGACCAGCCGCACCTTCAATCGCGGAAGCGCCCCGGCAATTTCGGCAGCTGCCTCGATGCCGGTCAGGCCACCACCGATGACGCTGACGACGGCACCGGGAGCCAACTGCTGCAACGCGTGCTGCAGGCGGGCGGCGGAGGATGCGTCCTGCAGCGTGAAGCCGACTGATCCCGAGGGGACGGGTTGGCTCGCGCTGCCGGGAGCGTAGACCAGGAAGTCATACTCCAGCGCGGCCCGGCCGTCGTCGAAGTGGACGGTGCGCAATCGGGGATCGATCCGGGAGGCCGTGCCGACCACCAGGGTGGCCTCCGGGTGCAGCAGCGACTCCATCGGAACGGCGGCGGATTCCCGGCCTCCCGCCGCGACCTCATGCAGCCGTATCCGCTCGACGAAGTCGGCCGAAGGGTTGACGACGCTCACGCAGATCCTGCCCGCCAGCTCCTTGCTGCCGGCGAGCCGGTTTGCGGCCATGACTCCGGCGTAGCCCGCCCCAATGATGACAATCCGATGCTTAGCGCTCACCGCGAACTCCCTCTCGTGTGTGGTTACAGAGACAGGACACCGCCGCCGGCAGATGTGTGACATCGGCCGGCGGCCGCTCCGGGTCCGCGCGGTTTTTTGTTTGTCAGTCCCGGGAGTCGGGGCCGGAGGGGACGCTCCCGGGGTTGACCGGATCGGCGGTCGGTCCGTCGGTGAGCGGGTCGGCCAGTTCGGGCCCGCCAACGGCCTGGCCCATCCAGGTGAGCGCCTCCCACCCGTCGGGACCACCGTCGAGCACCACCACCCCGGTGTTGCTCAACTGGTTCCGGGCCACGAACGGGACCGTCAGGTTGGACGCCCGCGCGCCGGCCCAACTGCGGATCATGGCGCCGTGGCTGACCACCGCCAGGGTGCCGATGCCGGAGGATCGGGCTTCTTCAATCACGGCATCGAAGCGTCCGAACGTTTCGTGGCCGTCCGGGCCGCCCGGCATCCGGCGCTCCAGGTCGCCCGCCGCCCAGGCGAAGACCGTGGTCATGTAGGCAATGATGGAATCGCGGTCGCCGCGCATTTCCAGCTCGCCGGCCGAGATTTCGCGCAGCCCGTCCCGCACGTCCGTCTCAAGCTTCCGGGCGGCGGCCAGCGGGGACGCCGTGAGCTGGGCGCGCACGAGGGTGGATGCGAGCAGGGCGTCGATCGGCTCGCCGTCGAGCGCCTGCGGCAGCGCCCGCGCCTGTGCCTGCCCCAGGTCGGTCAGCTCGGCCCCGGGGGCACCGGTGTCCAGCAGCCCGCGGACGTTGGAGTGGGTCTGCCCGTGCCGGATCAGCAGCAGCCGCATGCCTGCCTCAGTAGCCCAGCGGGCGTCCGGCCATCCGTTCCAGCCGCGCCACGCGGTCGTCCATCGGAGGGTGGGTGCTGAACAGCTTCTTCGCGCCGCCGCCCTTGAAGGGGTTGGCAATCATCAGGTGGCTGGTATTGACCAGCCTCTGGTCCTGCGGCAGCGGCGCCTGCTGCGTGCCGTACTGCAGCTTGCGAAGCGCCGACGCCAGGGCCAGCGGATCGTCGGTCAGCGTGGCGCCGTCCTCGTCCGCGTCGTACTCGCGGGTGCGGCTGACGGCCATCTGGATCAGCATGGCGGCAAGCGGAGCCAGCAGCGACATGGCGATCAGCGCAAGCGGGTTGGCGTTGCGGTCGCGGCCGCCGAAGAACAACAGGAACTGCGCGACCGACGTGATCACGCCCGCCACCGCGGCGGCCACGGAGGAGGTCAGGATGTCGCGGTTGTAGACGTGCATCAGCTCGTGGCCCAGCACGCCGCGCAATTCGCGCTCATCCAGCAGGCGCAGGATGCCCTCGGTGCAACACACGGCCGAGTTCTTGGGATTGCGGCCGGTGGCAAAGGCGTTGGGGGCCATCGTCGGGGACACGTAGAGCCGGGGCATCGGCTGGTTCGCCCGCGCAGACAATTCACGGACGATCCGGTACATGCCCGGCTGGTCGGCTTCGGTCACGGGGTAGGCCTGCATGCTGCGGATGGCGAGCTTGTCGCTGTTCCAGTAGCTGTAGGCGGTTGTGCCCACGCCGATCAGGGCCATGATCCAGATCCAGTTGGCGCTGCCGGTCCCGCTGGCCAGCAGCGCGCCGATTGCCAGCAGGAGGGCAAAGAGCCCACCGAGCAGGCCGGCCGTTTTCAGTCCATTGAAGTGGTTGTGCACCGCTTATGAGTCCTCTCCCGCGCCCATCGGCCCCGTGCCATGCAGGCACAGGGCTCCGTCTTTCAGTGTATCCACCGGTCACTTATTCCAACGCTGGAGTCCGGCGCCATGTTCCGCCCAGGCGCTTAGGGCTCGGGGTGCCTGTCGTTGTAGCGGGAGAACCGCGGCTGGAACCTGTGCAGCAGCCCGACGGCGCAGACACAGGCGACACCGCCGGCGAGCGCGGCAAAACCTTCGCCCAGCCACTGACCGCCGCCGCCGGCGACGGCATCGCCGAGCCGAGGGCCGCCGGCCACCACCACGATGAAGATGCCCTGCAGCCGGCCGCGCATGGCGTCCGGCGTCGCCGCCTGCAGGATGGTGTTGCGGAAGACGCCGCTCACCGTATCGGCCGCACCTGCCGCCGCGAGGCAGAGGGCCGCCGGCACCAGCCATCCGCTCACGTCCCCGGCGGCCGCGGCGTTTGTCTGCCCGGCCATGACGACGACGGCGCCGAACCCCGCGACGGCTATCCCCCACACCACCACGCACCACAGCACCGCCAGCCCCTGCCGGCGGACGCCTCCCAGCGGCCCCGAGAACACCGCGGCGATGAACGACCCGGCGGCGACAGCGGCCAGCAGGATGCCCGCCGTCGCCTCGCCGCCGCCGATGATGACCGCACCGATGGCGGGCATCAGGGCGCGCGGCTGGGCCAGGACCATCGCGGCCATGTCCACCAGGAACGTCATGCGGACGTTGGGACGGGTGCGCAGGAACCGGAAGCCTTCGGCCACCGAGCGCAGGCCGGCCTTCCGGACCTCGCCCTCAGGCGGGATGGGCGGCAGCTTGACCACCGCCCAGATGGCCGCCGTGAAGGTGAGGACGTCGAGGGTGTAGGTCCAGCCGAAGCCCACCCCTGCCACCAGCACCCCGGCCGCCAGCGGACCGATGGTCATGCCCAGCCCGAACGTCATCATGGTCAGGGCATTGGCGGCCGGCAGCATCTCGCGCCGGACCAGCCGCGGCACGATCGCGCTGCGTGCCGGCTGGTTGAGCCCGGCCGCGGCCGAATGCACCGCGATCACCAGGTACAGCAGCCACACCTGTTCCAACCGGAACCACGCCTGCAGCGCAAACACGGCGGTGCAGGCCCACAACACCAGGCCGGAATAGAGAGCCACCTTGCGCCGGTCGTAGGCATCCACCACCGAGCCGCCGTAGAGGCCGGCCAGGACCAGCGGGATCAGCCCAACGACGCCGACGCCGCCCACCGCCAAGGTCGACCCGGTGAGCTGGTAGACCTCCAGGCTTACCGCCACAGCCGTCAACTGCGCGCCGATCGCGGAGAGCGATGTCCCGATCCACAACCGGCGGAAATCCGGGCTCTCCTTGAGCGGCGCCGTATCGGCGAACAACTTGGGCATGGCGGAGATTCTAGTTGCCCGCAGCACCTTTCCCGGGCGGTTCAAGCCCCGGCAGCCGGTGTGGCGGCCCGGCGGGCAGCGCGCCCGGGCGTGGGAGCCCTGCAGCCGGCGCCGCGGCAGCCGGGGCGGCGCCGCGGCGGGCAGCGCGCCCGGGCGAGGTGCCTCCCGGCGGTCGGCGCCGCCGTCGTAATGATTGGACTGAGTCCAGATAATTTTCTGGACTCAGTCCAAAAAAGGTGACAGAATCGTTTCATGGTCGAGATGAGGGATCCGGAGGACTTGTTACGCGAGGCGTCGCTGCGCGTGACCCGTCCGCGGGCGGCGGTGCTGGAAGCAGTCCGCGCGCACCCGCATGCCGACGCCGACACCATCATCGGTGTGGTGCGGGACGAACTCGGCGGCGTCTCCAAGCAGGCCGTCTACGACGTGCTGGCGGCGCTGACGGACGCCCGGCTGCTGCGCCGGATTGAGCCCTCGGGGTCCCCGGCGCGCTATGAGGCCCGGGTCGGCGACAACCACCACCACGTGGTGTGCCGGTCGTGCGGCAATATTGCCGACGTCGACTGCACCGTGGGCGAGGCACCGTGCCTGACGGCGGCCGAGGGCCACGGTTTCGCGATCGACGAAGCCGAGGTCACCTTCTGGGGCACCTGCCCCGCCTGCACTGCCACGAAAGACCTTCAATTGGAAGATCCGACAAGGAGCGATAACTAAATGGCTGATAACACCAAGCCGTTGACAACTGTTGCGGGCGCGCCCGTAGCCGATAACCAGGACAGCCTGACCGCGGGTCCCCGCGGCCCGATGCTGCTGCAGGACGTCTGGTTCCTGGAGAAGATGGCCCACTTCGACCGCGAGGTCATCCCCGAGCGCCGCATGCACGCCAAGGGCTCCGGTGCTTTCGGCACCTTCACGGTGACCAACGACATCACCAAGTACACCAAGGCCAAGATCTTCTCCGAGGTCGGCAAGAAGACCGAACTGTTCGCCCGCTTCTCCACCGTCGCCGGCGAGCGCGGCGCGGCCGACGCCGAGCGTGACATCCGCGGCTTCTCGGTCAAGTTCTACACCGAAGAGGGCAACTGGGATCTGGTCGGCAACAACACCCCGGTGTTCTTCTTCCGCGACCCGCTGAAGTTCCCGGACCTGAACCACGCAGTGAAGCGTGATCCGCGCACCAACCTGCGCAGCGCCGAGAACAACTGGGACTTCTGGACCAACCTGCCCGAGGCCCTGCACCAGGTCACCATCGTCATGTCCGACCGCGGCATCCCGGCGTCCTACCGCCACATGCACGGCTTCGGCTCGCACACCTACAGCTTCATCAACGACGCCGGCGAGCGCTACTGGGTGAAGTTCCACCACCGCACGCAGCAGGGCATCAAGAACCTCACCGATGCCGAGGCCGCCGCGCTGGTCGGCGTGGACCGCGAGTCGCACCAGCGCGACCTGCTCGAGTCCATCGACAAGGGCGATTTCCCGAAGTGGAAGCTCATGGTCCAGATCATGCCCGAGGCCGACGCGGAGACCTACAAGTACCACCCGTTCGACCTGACCAAGGTCTGGTCCAAGAAGGACTACCCGCTGATCGAGGTTGGCGAGTGGGAGCTGAACCGCAACCCGGAGAACTACTTCGCCGACGTCGAGCAGGCTGCCTTCACCCCGGCCAACGTGGTTCCGGGCATCAGCTTCTCGCCGGACCGCATGCTGCAGGGGCGCCTGTTCTCCTACGGCGACGCGCAGCGCTACCGCCTGGGTGTCAACCACCACCAGATCCCGGTGAACTACCCGCGCGGCGCCGGTCTGGTCAACTCCTTCCACCGTGACGGCGCCATGCGCGTCGACGGGAACCAGGGCGCCACCCCTGGCATCAATCCCAACGGCTACGGCCGCTGGCAGGAACAGCCGGCCTACCGCGATCCCGCCCAGGCCGTGGGCGCCGTGGCCGACCGGTTCAACTTCCGCGAGGACGACGACAACTACTACGAGCAGCCCGGCATCCTCTTCCGCGAGAAGATGACCGCCGAGCAGCGCCAGGTGCTGTTCGAGAACACCGCCCGTGCCATCGACGGCGCCTCCCAGGCGACCATCGAGCGCCACATCGCCAACTGCACCAAGGCCGACCCGGCCTACGGCGAAGGCGTGCGCAAGGCCATCGAGGCCCTGCAGGCCGGCAAGATCTCCCCGGTCGATGTGAACACCGACTCGGCGTAACACCCCGCCTGACGGCATAAAACTGCCCGGAACCAGCCCTTGCGGCCGGTTCCGGGCAGTTTTTTCGTGCTAGTGGATTGCTACTTGTCCAGCAGATGCTCGCGGCCGAACATTTTGGCTGCATCGCGCGCGCTCGGCGTGCCGGCATCCAGGTCCGCCCCGGCCGCCAGCAGCCTGGACACCACGGCGTCCTCGCCCTTGAACAGGGCGCCGGCGATCGGGGACTGATCGCGCACGTTGCGGATATCGGGGTTGGCCCCGCGTTCCAGCAGCATGCCCACCGTCTCTTCCTGCCCGTGGTAGGCGGCCAGCATCAGCAGGGTGTTGCGGTCGGAATCCAGCGCGTCCACGGGCAGCCCGTGGTCGAGGAACTCCGCGAGCTCACCGGTCTTGCCCTCGCGGGCCAGGTCCATGGCGAGCGCAACCACGCGTCGGGTCTGTTCTTCATTCAGCGGTATATCGTTCGTCACTCCCCCAGAGTATGCGAGCCCCTGCCGAATCACGACGGCGGAGCGCCCCTTCCGTCCGGCGGCGGCTTCCGCAGGGTCACCACGGCGCCGCGCGGATCTCAGGCGGCGGCCGCCAGGAAACGTTCCAGGAGCAGGTTGAACGCCGCCGCCGGCTCCCCGGCCTGGTCGGCAACCACCTGCCCGAACCACAGGCCGCACACGCCGGCGGCGAAGAGCGTTCCTTCGGCCGCCGCCGTCTGCTCCCCTGCCCCGCGGGCCCGCAGCCACCCGGTGGCGGCATCGCGCCAGCGGACGAACCCGGGCGGTCGCGCCGGCGGCACCGGATGGGTGGTGTGCCGGGCGGCCGCCTGCTGGATGGCCGCTTCGAATCCCAGGCGCTGCAGGGCGCGGCTGTGCGGGGTCTGCGAGTGCTCCCACACCTGGAGCAGCAACTGCCGCAGCTCCGGAACCGCCAGGCCGGCCAACTGCTCCGGCGACGGCGCGGAGAGATCGGCCTCGACCCGTTGCACAATCTCCTCGAGCAGCTCTTCCCGGTGCCCGAAGTGATAGACCAGCATGTAGCTGCTGATGCCCAGGGCTTCGGCGAGCGGGCGAAAGGACAGGTCCGCGAGGTTCTTGTCCTGCAGGTAGGCCAGGATGTCCTCGAGCAGCTGCGGCTTGCGCTGCGGGTTCTGCGGTCTGGCCATGCGGTGTGCCCTGCCTCCTTCTGCGTGGGACCTGAAGCGCCCGACGCGGATCGGGACGCCGGTGGACGCGGCGGCCACCGGCTCGGCTTCAGCATAGTCGTTGCCGGCCCCGACACCCGTTCTTCCGCGACATGCCGGGACGCCTCGCAGATAAAGGGCCGCCGGCTCCCATACTGGGCGAAAGGGCAGAAACGCGGAATCAGACCGGCCGGCGGCCGGCAGTGAAGCGGGCGAGGATGGCGATGGTGGCTCCAGTACAGTCCCTGCTGCAGCGGTGCGGCGGCCGCTTCCGGACCTGGCTCCACCGCCCGGAATCGGGAAGCCCGCCCGGACCGGATGCTTGTCTCCCGGATCCTTACCAGGCGCTGCTCAGCTGCCTGCGTTCCACCTATCCCGAAGCCCGCCTCAGCACGCCCGGCGACGACAAGGTCCGCGTGGAACTTCCCGGCGGCGACGTCCTGCGCTTCTACCTCAAGCGCTAGCCGCGCGCCGCACAACGCGCGCCGACGCGGCGCCGGGCCGGGCGGGCACCCCGCGCGGAACCGGGTACCCGTTTCCGCGGATCAGTGCTGCGAGATCTTCACCATTTCTTCGCGCGGGACCACTTTGACGCGCTCGCGCTCGACGGCGGGAGCATCGCCGTCGTTGTTTTCGGGGACGAAGGAGGCCCCGAGCTCACGCTCATGGGCATCCAGCTTCAGCCAGCCTTCCCACGTGGTGTAGGCGACGCCTCGCTCCTCGAGCAGCTTGATGATCGCATCCTCGGCGGGATCGGAGGCAGCGGGCAGGTCCAGCCGGTCCTCGAGCAGGAAGCCGATGGTCTCCAGCGCATCGCCCTTGGTGTGGCCGATCAGGCCCACCGGCCCGCGCTTGATCCAGCCGGTGGCATAGATGCCCGGCACCGGGTTGCCGTCCTCGTCGAGCACGCGCCCGCCCTCGTTGGGAATGACGCCGCGGCGGGCATCGTAGCCGACCTCGGGCAGCTCGGAGCCGAAGTAGCCGATGGCCCGGTAGACGGCCTGGACCGGGTATTCGACGATTTCGCCGGTGCCGCGGACGTTGCCGGTGCCGTCCAGCTCGTTGCGCTCGAACTTGATCGCCGCCACGTGCCCGGCGCCGTCGCCGCTGCCTTCCACGATTTCCACGGGCGTGTGCAGGAAGTGCAGGTGCAGGCGGCGGGAAGCGCCGGTGTCCTGTTCTTCCACCAGCCAGTTGGTCAGGGTGTTGACCATCGTCTTGGTCTGGTTGTTGGAGCGGATCGCCTCGTCGGAGCCCTCGTCGAAGTCGAAGTCCTCCGGGTAGAGCACGATGTCCACGTCGCGCGAATGCGAAAGCTCCCGCAGCTCCAGCGGGGTGAACTTCACCTGCGCCGGACCGCGCCGGCCGAAGACGTGCACATCGGTGACGGGAGAGTTCTTCAGGCCGCGGTAGACGTTGTCCGGGATCTCCGTGCTGAGCAGGTCGTCGGCGTGCTTGGAGAGCATGCGGGCCACGTCCAGCGCCACGTTGCCGTTGCCGATGACCGCGATTTCCTTGGCCTCCAGCGGCCAGTCGCGGGGCACGTCCGGATGGCCGTCGTACCAGGACACGAAGTCGGCCGCGCCGAAGGATCCTTCGAGCTCAACGCCGGGGATGTCCAGCTCGGCATCCTGGATGGCGCCCGTCGCGAAGATCACCGCGTCGTAGAAGTGCCGGAAGTCGCTCAGGGTCAGGTCCCGGCCGTAGTCGACATTGCCCAGGAAGCGGATGTCGCCGCGGTCCAGCACCTTGTGCAGGGCGTTGACGATGCCCTTGATCCGAGGGTGGTCGGGGGCCACGCCGTAGCGGATCAACCCGTAGGGCGCGGGGTAGCGGTCGAAGAGGTCGATGCTGACCTCGAAATCCCGCTCCGCCTTGGTGAGGATGTCGGCGGCGTAAACGCCGGCTGGTCCGGCGCCGACGATAGCCACCCTCAGGGGACGCTGGGTGATGGCCTCGGCAGAGTTAGACACGGGCAGTCCTTCTTCTTCGGGAATCCTCCTGCGCAATAAGCGCACAGTTTCCTATTCTAAATGCCCGCCGGTTTCCCTCCTAACAGTGTGCCGCGTATCTCACTGGCTCCCGGGCGCCGGCGGTGCGTCGCCGGGCCAGGGACCGGTGCGGCTCCTCAGGCTTTCCGCATCGTCCGGCCCTCAGCCGGCGGCTTCCAGCCGGTCCGGACCGAACAGCGGCGAGCCGTCGTCCGATTCGATCGACGCCAGCAGCTCCTCGAAGGGCGCCCCGGAGTAATAGGTCAGGTGGCGCGCCCCGGCGCCGGCCGGGAAGAAGGCCCGGAACTCCCCCCGCTCGCTGGCTCCCGTGAGGGTGACGGGGTAGGCCTGGTCGGGGTCCTCGACCCGGCAACCGTATCGGTCGGTGTAGGGCAGGAAACCGTCCCCGGCGTCCGCTGCCTCCAGGAACCGGTTGGCCCGGCCGCTGAGGAACAACAGGCAACGCGTGAGTATGTCCGGGTCCTCGGTGCGCACGTAGGACCTTTTGCGGTCCGCGTTGTCGTGCGGCATTTCAAAGTCCAGGATGTACCCGTCGGCGGTCGCGCTGACGGTCGTGCGCTCTCCGGCCGCGTTCATGAACGCCCACTGATCGTCACGGATCAGCGGTTCGGCTATGGCGGCGTACTGGACGGCCTTGTCCATCCGTTCGGGCGGCAGTTCCGCCAGCCGGCCCGGCAGCCCTTGGAGAACGTGGCCAGGCCTGCCCGGCCCGAACAGCGGGGCACCGTCGGCCGCGACGAGTGACACCACGAGGGACTCCAGCGGAAGTGCAGCATACCGGGTGAAGATCCGCGCATCCCGTGACACCGGAAAGCCGGCGGTGACGGTGCCGCCGGGTCCCGTACGTTCGAGCACGGCGGGCGACTTGTGCGGCTTGGCGCGAAGCGTCCAGCCGCCGGCGTCATCCATCCCCTGGTCGGAGAGAGCCAGAAAGCGCAGGCCGCGGCGTTTGCGCTGCCAGAACGCCGCCCGGAACAACAGGCAGCGCAGCAGGGCCTCCGGGTCCGTGGTGCGGACGTATTCCGGCTTCCCGGGCCAGTAAGGCGCGATGACGTCCCGAAAGACGAAGCCGTCGGCCTCGGCGGCGATGGACATCCGGACGCCGTAGTTGTTCCGGACGGTCCAGGCGCCGTCCTCCAGGGAACTGCTGCCCCCGAACCACTCTGCAGCTGTTGTCAGCAGGGCTTCGTCCAGCTGCCCCAGGTGGGCTGCCATGTCAGAAGTCCGAGGCGCGGAGCAGCGCTTCCGGGCCGGCGGGGTCCACCACCATCGACAGTTCGGGCCTCTGGCGCAGCATGTCGATGGCCCAGGTTGCCGGCACTTCCCTGAATTGCGCCGCCGGCCGGAAAGCGGCAACTTCCGGCCCGGACGAGAAGACGGGAAGAATCGGCCCGCCGTCCTGGCCCTTGAGCAGGATCGGGCCTCCGTCGGAGCCACTCTCGTCCGGCCGGTCAACCGCCAGAACGACGGCGCCGGGCCGCTTGAGCTGTTCGGCGACGGCGTCGGTGCCGCCCTGGCTTGCCACGGCCCGCTTCAGGCCGACATTGGCCAGGCTCCCGGCCGCGAAGCCGATCTCCGGACGACCGAGGGCGCAGGCGGGGCCGGCGGGATTGATGTAGAGGTAGGCAATGTCCCGGTGGCCGTCGACGAACTTCAAAAGGTCCTCGCCGGGCTGGACCCAGGACACCGGTGCTCCCGGCCGGCCCGTGGAGGCACGGAATTCGGCCAGCTTCTCCTGTGAGGTGAAGGCGAGCACGGCAGGCGAACCGTGGACTTCGACGACGCTGATGCCTGGGCGCCCGGGGTTATCTGTGGCATCGAGCAACACTTCGCTGCCGATCAGGTGGCGCAACACATTGACGGCCGCCGTCTTCCCCGGATTCTCGCTGAACTTCGCCACGGCGTCGGCGACCAGGCGGTTGTCCAGCCCGCGCCGGCCGGCCTGTTCCTGCTCGGCCGCTGGTGCGGGCCCCTGGTCGGCGGGTTCTCCCAGACCGAAATCGGGGGCGGGCTGGTCGAAATTGAAGTAGGTGTCCAGGGAGTATTTCGGTTCCGGCCAGTCCCGTGCGGAGAGGTTCACGGTTGCCGAGCGCCAGGATTCTCCGTTCTCCCCCGCGCTGAGGCTGTGCAGTTCGACGGCGGCGTCGAAGGGCGCGGTGCCGGGCTGCAGGGCGCCGACATTGGCCGCGGCCATGCCGCCGCGGTCTTGGGTGATGCGCATGAGCATGGCGTCGGCGGATGGTTTCAGCTCCAGCACCATCCGGTCCCAGCCGGGCTCGGAGTTGACGGCCTGCAGCATCCAGCCGGCGAGTATCTCGGCCAACTGCTGTTGGCGGAGCAGCACAGGCGTCTGTTCGGACATGGAATGGGTTCCTTCTTCCGGGAGGGTGCGGGGGAGCTACTGGGCGGGGTCCTGGAACGGAGCCCGTTCACTGCCAAGCACCAGCTCTTCGGTTGCCGGGTCAAGATACGGCACGTCCAAACCGTTGCTTTCGAGGATGTCGCGCATCCAGCCGGGAACCCGTTCCTGTTCGCGCGGAAACAGGGCGAGCTCGGCCTGGACCGCAGCGGGAGGTACCGGCATCTGGAGGGCGCCCGGGGCGGGTTCGAACGGCTCCGTGTCGAACCGTTCGAACCGCGGCTCTTCGTCAGGGACCAGGGTCAGCCGGGCGGCGAACCATGTGCCCTTGCCTTTGGTGTAGCTGGCGGCTTTGTCCGACTTCAACGCCCTGCGGTCCAGCGGCACGGCGTCGGAGAAGTCAATGCTGACCCAGGCGCCTTCCGCCGTTTGTGCCATCTCTGTCCAGGAGACGGTTGCACCGTAGATCTCGAACTCCAGCCGGATCTCCTGATAGGTCCGGAACCGCGAAGAGGCCGCGGTTGCCATGGCCGACAAGAACTCGTCGGAGAGCAGCTGTGATGTCACGGGGAGTACATTCCTTAGTTTTCGAAGTCGAAGCGCCGGGTTTGGCCGTTAACCGTTACCTTGAGTTCCACCATATGTGGAACACGGTTTCCCCCACCAGCATCGTAGATCGGGCGGACGTCCCAGGTGACCGAGGGCTTGCTGCCCCCGGGAGGCACGTTGCGGAGTTGGTCGCGGATCCAAAGCTCGGTGTCATACCAGGTGTCGGCGGCCCCCGTCAGCCGCAACCGCTCGATGGGCGTCAGGGCGCCCAGGCCGAGATTCCGGTTTTGGATGTTCAGCTGGGGAATCAGGTTGATCTTCTCCCCCGGTCCGCCGAACATGGCCGCGAGGAGGTGGCCGCCGTCGTAGTCGCCGCCGCCGTGCCCTCCGACGTGGGTCTGGTTGCCCGGATGCCGCCAGGTGTCGGCCTGCTCCTTGGGGAAGTACTCGAGGTCGTGGGCGTGCAGTGCCGTGGGGCGCCCCAACCCGTCGGTGTGGACCACGATGTTGCCGTCGATGTGGTAGCGGACGTTGGGCCGCGGGTTGTTCAACTCGGGATTCCAGTTGCCCTTGGTTCCGCTGGGAGCCTCGATCTGCTGGATGTGGCCGGCGGAGTTCGTGTAAAACTTGCCGCGGCCATCCACCTCGTAGACGGTCGTGGGTTCCAGCGTGATGCGCTGCTCTTCGACCGCGTCAATGACCGATTTCCGTGCGGACAAGTCGAGGTCGTGCTTAGCCAGCAGGTCCACCGGGTCGCCGGCGTTGCGCGCCCACGGCGGGTCGAACTGGCGCGGCCCGGTCTCGTGGAGGCCCTCCCTGCGGATCAGTTCGTCGACGCCGATGGCTTTGGGATCGGTCCCCTGGGTGGTGTCGAGGAACCGCAGCTGGGTTCCGCCGCCCGGGCGCCCGAAAGCCGGGGCGATTTCGGAGACCTCGACCTTGACGCCCTCGGGCAGGCGTCCAAGCTCGAAGTGGTGCAGCTCCTTGCCGAGGGTATCGACCGGCAGGCCGCGCATGTGCCACGGGGTTCCCTCGATGGCCAGGTAGGCTCCGCCGTTGGGGCCGATCCGGTCCAGCTGGACATTTCCAAAGTCTGACTGCAGCTCGTCGTACGACGAGTACGTCCGGATGGTTCCTTCGGCCGCCCCGGCGTTGTCCGGATAGGCCGCCCGGTACTCGTCCGGGCGGAACTCGTCCAACTCGCTGTACCGGTTCGCGTACTCGGCTCTATCCAAGGGGTTCCCGAGCTCGTCGGTGCCGTAGGCGGGCTGGGAGCGGTCCACGATGGCGTCGAGGTCGCTGTTGATGTCCACGCGGCCGTGCTGGTCCTTGGGCAGGTCCGCCCAGTCCGGCATCTCGACGTCCTGGTAGAGGTCATCGGCCCGGTGCTGGCCATATCTGGCGTGTGCCTCCGGGTTCTGGATCGCGTCGGGCACAGCGGTGCCGTGCTGCGGTTCCTGCGGATGGCGGAAGCTGTCGTTGACCCGCTGTCCGTTCACGTCATAGGCGTTGATGCCGTCGCCGGCCCCCGCAGCGGTCGCCTTGGGTGTGGCGGGATCGGGTTCCGGGGCCCTTGAGCCCGGAGCCTCCGCGTCGGGGATGCGTGCCGGCGCCTCCGCGTCGGGGATGCGTGACGGAGCCTCCGCGTCGGGGGTGCGTGCCGGCGCCTGCTCGTCGGGAGTGCGTGACGGAGCCTCCGCGTCGGGGGTGCGTGCCGGCGCCTGCTCGTCGGGAGTGCGTGCCGGCGCCGGCTTGGCCTCCGGCGTCTCAATCCGCTGGCCGTACTGCGGAGGGCCGGGACGTTCCGGCACGGTGTAGCCGCCGGTGCGCGACGACGGTTTGGGTCCGTCCGCGTCAAAGTTCATGATGGTGTTGGCGTTGCGGCCGGACGGCGTCTCCACATCGAAGCGGTGCCCGGTGGTGTAACCGCCGCCCGCGGTAGCCAGGCGCGGGCCGCCCAGCGCGTTCGCCAGGTTGTCCGTGCCGGTGCGCAGCGACGTCGTGAAGTTGTCCGCGCCGGCGCGCAGGCCCGAGGCGGCGTTGCGCAGCCCGTCGGTGAAAGCGTGGCCGGCGGTGCTGACGTAGGGGCGGACCGTGCCGGTGACCGTCTTGAAGCCGCTGGTCGTGACATCGATGGCAGTGAACTTGAAGTTGGTGGAGAAATCGATGGCGCGGGTGGTCAGGCCCGCGGTCTTGGACAGGCCGGAGAAGTCCAGCACCTTGGCCGCTGCCCCGCCGGCCCGGCTGACCGCGGTGACCTTGTTGGCCACGCCGCCGGCCTTGGCCACGGCGCCGCCGCCGGCGGTCAGGAGGATGGCGGAGAGATCGAACGCCGTCGCGCCGGCGGCGTAGGCCGGGTCGCGCTGCCAGTCGTCCCAGTGGATGGCCGCCTTGCCGACGGCCAGCAGTTCCTCGCCTGCCTTTTTGACCGTGCCCGGGCCGCCGATCGACTCGGCCACGAGCGCGGAGATGGGGCTGGAGACGATGGCCACGTTCAGGGCGATCTGGCCGATGCCCTTCCAGGTGGCGGCGAAGGTCTCGCCGTCGGTGAAGTTGACCATGTTCCACAGGCCGGTCACCGTGCCGGTGATCCCGCTCCAGACGCCCTTGCCGAAGGACACCATGCCGTCCCAGGCGTCCGCGTACCACGGCTTGTCCCACTCCGTCGGCTTGCCCCAGGGAATGTGCCCCTCGCCGGTCGCCGAATCAAGCTGTTCTGCCGAGTAGCCGTAGGCCTGCTGGCCGGTGCCGGGGCCGTCCTGCGTGGTTTCGACCAGCGTGATGCCGCCGTAGAGCGCGGCAATCGCGTTGGCGCAGGTTCGCTCGGCCGCCATGTGCTCGGCCGCCAGCGCATTGGCGTCCCTGAGGATCCGGTTGTCGTCGTTGACCAGGTCCTCGTCCTTGCGCCAGTCGCTGCCTTCGTTGGCGATCCGCGCCCGCACGCCGTGCCAGCGGGCCACCAGCGCGTCGTAGCGCGAGGTGAAGGTGTCCGCCCAGTCGGCGAACGCCTCGATGGCCGACTTGATGGCCGCGGTGTCGGACTTGAGGTCCTCGGTGGTGGTCCTGATCGGTTTGACCGCGACGTAGACCTGCGGGGCCTCCGGTGACTTGTAGACCGCTTCCAGCCCGCTCCAGTCGCTCTCGATCAGTTCGACGGCGTCGTCAATGTCTTCGGCCTTGTCGTCCAGCGCCTTAGCGTGAATGCGCAGCAGTTCCGCGTCGGGCCGCTGCGGGTATTCCTCGGCGTAGGGATCCCAGGCCGTCATTGCTTCCCCTTATTCGGTGCGTGAGACTTGATGTTTGTGAAAGTTGCGGGACCGGTCGATCAGAGCGCCAGCGGAGTGGGTCCGTGCGGCCGGTGCGGCCGCGAGGCGTCTCCCTCCTCGGGCAGCGTCCCGATCAGGTTTTGGGCATCTGACGCCATCTGCGCGTCCCCCATCACGTAGGAATTCACCGCGTCCATGGTGCCCTGGAAGGTGGTCTGCAGCCGTCCGGCAACACTGTTCAGGCCCGGTTGGACGGTCTTCTCCGCCCAGCCGTTGAGTGCGTCCATCACCGGGCCGGACTTGGCGGCAGCGACGATGTCGCTGACCGCGGTACCCAGGGCCGGGAAATCCGTCTCAAAGCTGTCGGCCCGCCCGCTGGCGGCGGTGACGATTGTTTGGACTTTGGTGGGTTCGATGTCCCAGCCGTCGAGTGCCACTGCTGTTTGCCTTTCGTGCCGGACCTTGGCGGACTGGATGCGATCTGGATGCTGCCGGTCTAGATGTTGGCGATCTTCGCGCCGGCCGTCTTGATGGTGTTGCCGGCGGTGCTCTTGGCATCCTCCAGCAGCTTGTGCACGTCCGCCATGATGCCCGCGAACGCGAAGCCCGCGTCTGCCCAGGCCTGCTCCACCCGGTCGTACTGCTCTGCGATGTCGGTGGCCTGGAACTTGGCCTGCAGGTCCGCGGCGTCTTTCTTGCGGGTTTCCACCAGCGCGTTAAGCTTCTTCTTCACCCGGTCCAGGTTGTCCTGGGCCTGGGATGCTCCGCCGTCGGAGAAGGCGAATGAATTCTGGTCTGCCATGATGTTTCCTTCCTCATGCCCGGCCTCGGCCGGAAAAAGATCGTCTGTGGGTCATTGCCGCATGAGCGGCGGGAGCCTGCCTGCTTCCGGTGCAGGCTAGCCGCGGTTGCGGAAGACGGCGTCGTCCCAGGCCGCCTTGCCCTCGGTGGCATCGGCGTCGTCGGCCTGCTGCTGCTCGCCCAGCTGCATGGTGGTGTTGACCTCGGACTGGCCCTGCTGAATGGAAACCAGCGATTTCTGCAGCCCGGACGCCACCATGTTGGCCCGGCCCATGATGCCCTTGAACTTCTCCCAGAAGTCGCCGGCGGTGTTGCCGCGCATCGGCTCGGGAACTGCCTCAAGCTCCTTCATCAGCGCCTGGAGTTCGGTATCGGCCGCCGCGCTGGCCTTCCCGGCGTCGACAAACGCGCTCTTTTCCATCTTGATGAACTGGTTGCCGCTCATTGCTCCACCTCCGTGCCCCGTCACGGGGCTGTAGCTGCCGCTTCCGCCGGCGGACGCCTGCTGCGTCCGCGGTGCGCCGGGTTGCCGCCCGGCCGGTTGTCTTCGAGCGGTTCCCCGCCTTTACCATAGAACGCGCTGGCTCGCACCGCGTCAATCGACGTTAATGGGTACATCTCCCCATCCTGAGCGGGACACACGGGAATTTATCCATCGTTTGGAGCGATAAGCTCGGTAGGCGACGCACCGCTTGGGAGGAGAGACGTGGCTCACGATTACGACAACCAGCTCATTGAGTCTGTGGCTGTCCGGCGTGCCCGGCTGACCACGGCGCTGCTGTACGGCGCGAACCCGCTCCAGCGGCGCTGGCAGTCCAGCGTGCGCACCTTCTTCTTCAGCATCGCCATGGCGGCGGTCATCGCCGCCGTCTGCGTGGGCTATTCGTTCGTGACCAACCTGCTGGAAGACCTGCGGCAGGAACGGCAGCAGCGCTCGCAGTCCGCCGTCGTCCTCCACCTCGGTGGCCATCCGGCGGACGACGACGGCGCCCGCCTGCCGCCCGTCCCCCACCGAGGAGCCGCTTGAGCATGGCCGAAACCTTTACCCGCGTGACCGTGGCCGGGCCGCAGCGCCATGTGGACGTCCTGCTCCCGTCGCAAACGCCCGTCGGCCTGCTGCTGCCGCAGGTCCTGGACCTGCTCGATGACCAGCCGGCCGCCGCCGTCGCCGTGAAAACGCTGATCACCCCCGCCGGCGATCCGGTCCGCGAGGACGCGTCGCTGACGGACGCGGGCATTGCCGACGGCGCCATGCTCCGGCTGGTGAATGTCTCCGAGGCCCCGCCGGCACCGGTGGTGTACGACATCACCGACGCCGTGGTGGAACAGACCGAGGACATCGGCGGCCGCTGGACCGAGCGGGTCCGCCGCGGGACGGGCGCCGTCTTCGCCGCCGTCGGACTGTACCTGGGCGTGCACCTGCTGCTCGAGGGCGCCGCCACGGCCATGGCCGCGGCCGTCTTCTTCGCGCTGGCCGCGGTGCTGCTGGGCGCCGGCATCTACCTGGGCCGGGCGACCGCCACGGTGCTGGGCCCGCTGCTGGTGGGCACCGGCTGGCTGCTGGCCGTGGGCGGCGTGCTGCGTCTGCCTGCCGATCACGGGACGCACGTGCTGCTGGCCGCCGCGGCGAGCGCCGTGGCACTGGTCGGTGCCGGCCTGATCTCGCAGCGTCCGCGGGCGCTGATGTCTGCCGCGGGCCTGCTCGCCCTGCTCACCGTTTTCTGGGCTGCCTCGCTGGCTCTCTTCGGCGCCCCGGTGCTGGCCGCCGGCGTGGCCGCGCTGCTCAGCTGCGCGACCCTCGGCCTGCTGCCGCAGATCGTCCTCTCCGCGTCCGGACTGGCCACGCTGGACGACCGGCGGGCCAAGGGAGGCCGCATCGGCCGCACCGACGTCCATGTGGCCATCGGCTCGGCGCACCGCGGCCTCAGCTTCGGCACCGCGCTGGCGGCGCTCTCGGTGGCCGCCGGACTGTGGATCCTGGGAACGGACACCGAGCGGCAGGCCTGGACGATGCCGCTGATCGGTTGCCTGGCCCTGGCCACCGGGCTGCGGGCGCGCGCCTTTCCGCTGGCCACCGACCGGATCGCGCTGTACCTGGCGGCCGCCGTCGGCACGCTGGCCCTGGCGCGCTCGGTGCTGGCCTTCTCTCCGGGGCACGGCTGGTTCGTGGCGGCCGGCCTGCTGGTGCTGGCCATCGCCGTGGTGATCTCGCTGACCGTCACGCTGGCCGACCATTCCGCCGCGAAACTGCGCCTGCTGGCCAACCGGTTGGAGACGCTGGCCATCCTGGCCGCCGTCCCGCTGGTCATCGGCTTGTTCGGCGTCTTCGCCTCGCTGCTGACCACCTTCGACTGAGACAGGTTGGAACCGATTCCATGGAACCGATGTCGCGCAGGGACCTGATCGCCCGGGAGAATACCGCCACCGGGCACGTCCCGGCGGGCCCGCCCCGGCAGGCTTCCGTGCCCCCGGCCGCCCCGTCCGCTGCGGGCTTGCCCGGCCGGACACAGGTGGCCGACCCGTGGAGCACGCCGGCTCCGGCCGCCGGACCCGCCGGGCCCGGCCCGTTCGAGTCCGATGCCGAACAGCGGCGCCGCCGCCTGCGCGGCCGGCGCGGCGAGCCCTGGCTGGTCCGCACCGTCCTGGCGGCGAGGGGCCTGCTCTCCTCCGACGACTACCCGCGGCGGTTGGTCGCCGCCACGGCCGGCGCGCAGGCCGCGGTCAGCACGGGGCGCCGGATCGCCGTGATCGGCAGCCGGGGCGGGGCCGGGAAGACCACGACGGCGGCGCTGCTCGCATCGCTGTATGCGGCGGCCCGGCAGGACACCATCGCGGCCGTCGACCTGGCGCCCGCCGGCGGGACCCTGGCGTTGCGGCTCGGGGTGCCGGACGCGCCGGCCATCGACGACGCCGCCGCCGTCCTGCACTACTCCCCTGCCGGGAGCGCCGATGACCTGCGCCGGCAGCTGGCCGCCGCCGGGCCCAACCTCTGGGTGGCCGGGGAACGTGCCCTCGGCGGGCATGCCGGCAATGCCGCGCTCTCGGCGGCCGGCCAGAACATCTCCCGGTACTGCCCGGTGGCGGTTTACGACTGCGCCACCGGCCCGGGCGAGAACCCGGACACCAACTGGGCCATCGGCGTCGCGCAGTTGGCCGTGCTGGTGGCCCCCGCCTCGGTGGCCGGGGTCCAGGACGTGCGGCGCACGGCGGCCGCGTGGGCGGCCACCCCTGAGCTGGCCGGGACCGGCCTGCTGGCCGTACTGACCCGGACGGATGCCGACGCCCCGCTGGACCCGATGGCCGAAGCGAAGCTGTTGGCGCGGGACGGAATCTCCGTGCTGCCCCTGGGCTACGACCGGCACCTGGCCGGCGGAGTGGAACTCGACCCGGCCCTGATGTCCCGCGCCGTCCGGCTGCAGGCGGCCGAGCTGGCCTCCACCGCGCTGGCTTTGGCAATGGAGCACACCGGCCGATGAGCGTGAAGATCTTCCACCGGCCGGCCCGGACCACCGCCCCGGCGCGCGAGGCCGCCCCCTTCAGCCTGGAGGCCCCGCCGCCCATGGGCGAGAAGGCCGGCAGGATGAACGCCATGGCGCTGATCCCGCTGCTGGGCGCCGGATTGTCCATGACCGTGATGATGCTCTTCCGCGGCAACAGCCTGGCCGCCGTCGGCGCCATCGCGATGATCGTGACCGTCGTCGCGTCCATCGTCATGATGCTGGGCCAGCGCGGCCGCGCGGCCCGCGCCCGGGCCGAAGAACGCGACCGCTACCTGGAATACCTGGAGGAGTCCCGGGCCACGCTCCGCGCCGACGAGCAGCGCACCATCACCACGGCGCGCACCAGCAACCCGGAGCCCACTGCCCTCTTCGACATCGTCCGCAACACGCAGCGGCTTTGGGAGCGGCGGCGCGGGAACGAAGACTTCCTGCACGTGCGGATTGGTTCCGGCGAGCGGATCAGCCGGCAGATCACCATCAACGAGCAGGGCCCGGCCACGGCCCAGCGCGACACCTTCATGGACAACGAGGTCCGGATCCTGCAGCGGCGGTATGAGACCTCGCCGGATTTGCCGCTGACCCTGCCGCTGGACTCGGCCGGCAACGTCAGCATCATCGGCTCCCGCGGGTTCGTGCTCAACGCCGCCCGGAACCTGCTCGCCGAGGCCTGTGCCTTCCACTCGCCCGAGGACCTGCACGTGGGGATCGCGGCCGGCGAAGACCGGCTGGGCGACTGGGACTGGGCCCTGTGGCTGCCGCATCTGGCGGACCAGAAGCAGGCCCACGCCACCGGCCCGGTCCGCCGGATGGCCCGGTCCCTGGACGAACTCGGTGCCGTGCTGGCCGACGAGCTGAACCGCCGCGCGGTGGTGGCTGCCGAATCCTCCAAGAACGCCCGGGGCGCCAGCCAGCACCTGCCGCGGCTGCTGGTGCTGGCCGACTGCTACGGCGGGCTGCCCGAAGAACTCGTGCTGCCGGACCGGCACGCCGGACTGGCCCACCTGGGCATCACGGTGGTCCATCTGGTGGCCGACCGCGGCCAGGAGCCCGGCGAGGTCAGCGTGCGCGTCACCCAGGCCGGCGCGGCCGCGGATTCCGCGGTCTCCGGCGCCCCGCCGTCGGACTCGGGATTCACGATCCAGAACTACCGCGAGGATCCGGTCGAGCCGGTCGTGGAACAGGGAACTTTGGACCCCCTGGCCGTGCCGACCGCCGAGGCGCTGGCCCGGGAACTGGCACCGATGCGGCTCTCGGCGGACTCGCTGGAACACAACACCGCCGCCAGCTCGGACAGCTTCCTGGACATGCTCGGCCTGAGCCCGGCGCTGGACGAGGCGGACATCAGGCGGCTCTGGAAGCCGCGGAGCGAAGTGGACTTCCTGCGGATCCCGCTGGGCCCCGACGACCGCGGCCGGCCGGCCCTGCTGGATCTGAAGGAATCGGCGCAGTTCGGCATGGGCCCGCATGGGCTCTGCGTCGGCGCCACCGGCTCCGGCAAGTCGGAGATGCTGCGGTCGCTGGTGCTGGGTCTGCTGGCCACCCATCCGCCGGAGCTGCTGTCCATGGTGCTGGTGGACTTCAAGGGCGGCGCCACGTTCGCTCCCTTCGCCGACGCGCCGCAGGTCTCCGGCGTGATCACCAACCTGGCCGATGACGCGAGCCTGATCGAACGAATCTACTCCAGCCTCAACGGCGAGGTGGTCCGGCGGCAGGAAGTGCTCAAGGCCGCCGGCAACATCGCCAACATCACCGACTACCAGCTGCACCGGCAGGAACGGCTCGCCCGCGGCGAGGCCATGGAGCCGCTGCCGCACCTGGTGGTGATCATCGACGAGTTCGGCGAACTGCTCACCGCCCGGCCGGACTTCATCGACCTGTTCCTCTCCATCGGCCGGATCGGCCGGTCCATCGGCGTGCACCTGCTGTTGAGCAGCCAGCGGATCGAGTCCGGCAAGCTGCGCGGGCTGGAGACCTACCTGTCCTACCGGATCGGGCTGCGCACGCTCTCCGAATCGGAATCCCGCACCGTGCTGGACACGCCGGACGCCTTCCACCTGCCGCCGGTCCCGGGATACGGCTACCTGAAGGTGGATACCACGGTCTACACCCGGTTCAAGGCCGGGTACGTCTCGGGCCCGCTGGAGGATGTCCAGGCCCAGGAGGCGGACGAAACCGCCGGCGACGACGGCCCCCGGGTGCTGCCGATGCCCACGTATGCGGCCAGCCTGGAGCGGGCGGACGACGCCGGCGCTGCTGCCGCCAGGCCTGCCCGTACCGGGGCGTCCAAGCGCACCACCGGCCCGACCGTCCTGTCCGCGCTGATGGCCACCCTGGCCGGGTTCCCGCGCGCCGTGGATCCCATTTGGCTGCCGCCGCTGCCGGCGGCGCTGGCTCTGGACACCGCCGCCGGTTCGGTGACCACCACCAGCCAGGGCATCCGGCTCGCCTCCGGCGGCGGGCTGAAGGTCCCGATCGGCCTGCTCGATGACCCGGCCAAACAGTGGCAGGGCGTGTGGGAACTGGACCTGAAGTCGGCGGGCGGCAACGTGGCCATCATCGGCGGGCCGCAGTCGGGCAAGAGCACCGCGCTGCGCACCATCGCGGCCTCGCTGGCCCTCACGCACAGCCCGCAGGAAGTGGGCATCTACTGCGTGGACCTGCTGGGAAACTCGCTGATCCCGCTGGAGGGCCTGCCGCACGTGGGCGGCGTGGCCGTGCGGACCAACCGCGAGGTGGTCCGCCGCACGGTGGAAGAACTGCTGGCCATGCTCGGCGAGCGCGAGATCGTCTTTGAGAAGTACCAGGTGGATTCGCTGGCCACCCTGCGTAAGCTGTGCGCCCAGGGCAAGATTCCCGAGCTGCCCAGCGCCGACGTCGTGCTGGTCCTGGACGGCTACGGCCTGCTGACCGACGAGTTCGAGGACATCGAACCGGCCGTGCACGCGCTGATCGCCCGCGGCGGCGGCTATGGCATCCACGTGCTCACCACCGCCAACCGGCAGAACGAGATCCGGCTGGCCCAGCAGTCCTTCTTCGGCACCAAGATCGAGCTGCGCCTGGCGGATCCGGCAGATTCCTCCTACGGCCGCAAACTGGCCGAGACCATGCCCGCCGACCGGCCGGGCCGCGCGCTGACCGACGCCAGGCTTTTCGGCCACTTCGCGCTCCCGCGCATCGACGGCGTCGCCGACGCGGACACGGCCACGCAGGGCACCCGTGACATGGTGGCCGCCGTCGCCGCCTCCACCGATGCCCGCGCCATGCAGGTGCGCATCCTGCCGCAGGTGGTGGAAGCCGCCCAGCTCGAGGTCCCGGCGCTCCAGGGCCTGCTGCCGCTCGGCCTGCGCGAGACTGACCTGGGCCCCGAAATGCTGGACGTCGTCCGCGGCGAGCACCACCTGATCGTGATGGGCGACGAACAGTCCGGCAAGACCAACCTCGTCCGTTCCCTGGTCGCCTCGCTGGTGGCGCAATACCCGTCCCGGGACTTGGTCTTCGCCGTCTTCGATCCCCGCCGGGCGCTGGCCGACGTGGTCCCGGACGCCTACCTGGGCGGCTACGCGCCGAGCGCCGCCCAGGCCGAGCCGCTGGCCAACGCGATCGCCTCGGAGCTGTCCAAGCGGACCACCGGCGGCGACGCGATGAAGGACAGCATCGGCGAGGCGGACAGCATCCCGCGGATCGTCCTGCTGGCCGATGACTACGACATCCTCACGGCCGGCGGCGCCGGCCCGCTCCGCTCGCTGATCGAATACCTGCCGATGGGCCCGGAACTGCAGCTGAACGTGATCCTCACCCGCCGGGTGCGCGGGGCCGGCCGCGGCATGTACGAACAGTTCTTCGCCGCGCTGCGGGACTCCGGCAGCACCGGCCTGATCCTCTCCGGCGACCGCTCCGAAGGCGGCCTGCTCAACAACGTGCGCGCCCGCCGGCTGCCGCCCGGCCGCGGCCTGCTGGTCCGCTCCGGCGGGCCCGTGCAGACCGTACAGACCCTGTGGACCCCGCTGGAGGCGACCGCCAATGTCTAACACCGTCACCGTCGTCGCGCTCGATGAGCCGGGCCAGGACGTGGTCATGGTTTCGCTGCTGGCCGTGGTGCCGCAGGAGTACGTCCGCGAGGCCGCCGGAAATGCCCTGCTGGAGGTCGAGGACGGCAACGGCACCACGCTGCTGGCCGTCGAGCTGCCGCGCCTGGTCCGGGTTCCCGGCGAGGTGTCCCGGCTGCTCGCCGGCGCCACCGTGAACGCCATCGAGGGCACCCCGATCCCGTCGATCTTCTCCGACGACCCGGACTTCGCCGAGCCGGAGCACCAGGACCTGTGGTGGCAGGAGATCACGGTCCGGAACGGCATCCCCGACGGCGACTCGCTCGGCTACCGGGTGGCGCAGAATATCGCCGTGCGGTGCCGCGGCGCCGTCGTCACCCACCAACTGCCCAACTCCGGAGAATAGGGATGGGCATGCACGCCTCCGCCTTCGATTTCCACACCGAACGAACCGCCGTTGTCTTCCAGGACAAGCCGCTGGCGTTCCTCTCCCCCGCCCTCACCCGCGCCTATGTGGCCGCGCGCGCATCGGAACGCCAGTTCGTGGTGATGACGCCCAGCACCGGCAAGCTGACGCTGCCGCTCTACCAACTGCTGCAGCGCGAGGGCTGCATCTGGATGGCCAGCGCCGCGGACGGCACGTTCTACAACGGGTTCACCGGCCAGCAGTACCGTTGGGGCGGGGACGTCTTCGCCGCCGAGGAACAGTTGGCACCGGACTACCTGCAGGCGCCGGCCGGATCCGACGGCGTGATCCAGGCCCGCGGCGAGATCCTGCATCCGGCCAGCGCATCCACCCGCATCGGCGACTTCACCGCCGCGTTGTTCACCGAGCTGACCGGCGCCGGGCCGCTGGGCTGGGGCATCCACGAGCCGGTCAGCGAACAGTGGGACGTTGCCGACCTCACCGACTACTGCTTCCGTCTCGCGCCGATGACCGGCAACATCGTCGTGGTCGGCCGTCCCCGCCCCGGCACGGAGGTGCCGTCCATCGGCGTGCTCACCGTGACGCGCTCGTCGACGGGTGTGCACGAGTCGGTGGAGCTGTTCTGCGAATCGGTGGACCCGCTCAGCGACGACGAGCTGGCCTCCTTCGGTTCGGCCATGCACCGCGCCCACGCCCGCACCGCGCTGGCCGGGCACACCATGCTGCTGGACCGGCTGGCCTTTCCGGCGCGCTTCACCGGCGTTAGCGTCCCCGCCTGCTCGTTCTTCGGGCCGGAGGCGCTGGCGCAGTTCGGCCCGCAGCAGGCCCTGGCCGCCGCCGGCGACCGCGCGCGGCTGGTGGGCGTCCCGCCGCTGCAGTCGCTGGCCGTCACGTACCACCGCGATCCCTCCGGGGGCCGCCAGCATCCGCTCGACGAATTCAGCGACCTGGTGGGAAAGCTGGCCGGCGGGAAGTTCTGACGGCCGCGGCTGCGCGGGGGTACGGTGGGTGGAATAGAACCCACCGACCGGAGGTTGTCGCCAGCGTGTCCATGAACGACGGCGGTGCCACCTCGGAGCCCTCTTCCCCCGCCCGCGTGGCCGGGAGCCCCGATGGCGGCGCCAGCGCTGCGTCCCGCGGGGGGCGGGACACCGAGACCCGGGCCGGCATGGCCTACGGCCTCTCGGCCTACGGCCTCTGGGGCATCCTCCCCCTGTACTTCACCGCGCTGATACCCGCCGGCCCGCTGGAGATCGTCGCCAACCGGATTGTCTGGTCGCTGCTGTTCTGCTTCCTGCTGATCACGGCGCTGCGCGGCTGGCGCACCTTCGGCGCCGCGCTGGGCAACAGGCGCACCTTCGGGACGTTGTCCCTGGCCGCGGGCCTCATCGCGGTCAACTGGTTGACCTACGTGTTCGCGGTGCTGAACGGACACGCCATCGAGGCCGCGCTGGGATACTTCATCAATCCGCTGGTCTCCGTGCTGCTGGGGGTCATCCTGCTGAAGGAACGGCTGCGGCCGGCGCAGTGGGCCGCCATGGGCGTGGCCTTCGCCGCCGTGCTGGTGCTTGCCTTCGGGTACGGCAACGTTCCGTGGATTGCCCTGATCCTGGCGCTCAGCTTCGGGTTTTACGGCCTGGTTAAGAAGAACATCGGCGGCCGCGTCGACGCCGTCACCAGCCTGAGCGTGGAAACGCTGGTGCTGACCCCGGTCTCCGTGGCCGTCATGCTCATCCTGATGGCCGGCGGCCAGGCAACCCTGCTCTCCGAAGGCGGCGGCCACTTCTGGCTGATGGCCGCCAGCGGCCTGATCACCGCGCTGCCCCTGTTGTTCTTCGGCGCCGCCGCCCGCCGGCTGCCGCTGAGCACTGTCGGCATGCTGCAGTACCTGGCCCCGCTCCTGCAGTTCATCATCGCCCTCGTCTTCCTGCACGAGCCCATGCCCTTGGAACGCTGGATCGGTTTCGGCCTGGTCTGGCTCTCCCTGGCCATCCTGACCACGGACATGGCCGTGGCCCTGAAGCGGGCGCCCAAGGCCGGCGGGGAGCCGGCGGCCGCCCAGGCACCCCAGCCGCCGGCGGCGGCTTAGAGGCCGGACAGCCCGTCGTGCGTTGACCAGAAGTCGGACATGGGTCGGGGCCGGCCCAGGGTGAGCGCTTCCAAGTAGAGAAGATGCGCGTGCCAACCGGGCAGGTAATTGACCGTTTCGCTCCCCAGCCCGTCGTGGGCCAGGTCCAGGGTGGTCGTACTGCCGACCGGGGTGAGGGTGATCCGCACCTGCGAAGGCGGCTCGTCCGGAAAGTCCCACGTCATGTGCAGCAGTTTTTCCGGTTCACATTCCAGAATCCGGCTGGTACAGCAATAGTTTTCCGCGTGCTGGATGGTCACCACATCCCCGCCGACGAACCGCCCGGAAGTTAACTTCCCCAGCCAATGAGGCAAGGCTTCCGGGTCTGTCAGCCCCCACCAAAGGCGGGCCGCGGGCACCGGCATGGACCACCTGTGGGACACGTGTCCCTTCGCCGCGTGAACGGCACGACTTAGGAGAGGCATACCCGGAGGCTAACGCACCCTCGGGCACTTCGGGCTCTGCCGCTTCGGTCCGGCCCGCCGGGCAAACCCCGCACTAGTATCGGATCGCGTCGATCACCTTGACCCGCACGGCCACCACCGCCGGGATCAGGCCGGCCAGTGCGCCGACGGCCGTCGCGGCGCCGATGCCCAGCAGCGCCGCTTCCACCGGGAACGGCGGCAGTTCGCTGATGCCTTGGGCGATCAGGTCCTGGATCCACGGGCTCTTCACCACGGCGACGGCGAGCATCACCCCCGCCACGCCGGCCACGAACGTCGCGACCACCGATTCGAGCATGACGCCGAAGAAGATCCGGCCGGAGGTCGCCCCGAAGCTGCGCCGGATGCCGATTTCCCGCACCCGGTACCTGACCGTCACCATCGAAATGTTGAGCAGTCCCACGGCGCCCAACAGCAGCACCAGGCCGGCGATGCCGCCTACCGCCCACTGGATGCCCTCGAACGGGTCGCCCCAGGCGGCATAGTCGCTGCGGTACACATTCGCCTGGGCATCGGGGAACTGGGCCTGAAGGTCACCGGCGATCGCCGCGCTCAGGCCCGGCTCGAGCTCGACCGGGAGCCACATTTCCAGCACGGGAGGAGGACCTGCCTCCCCGCCGAGGCCCCAACGCTCGTATTGGTTGGTGAGCATCATGGCTTGGGCCATGGCTTCCTGGTGGAAGTCCGGCATCACTCCCACCACGGTGGCCGCGATCGGCCGCTGCTGGAAGATCTGCACCACGGGGTTCAGCGCCAGGTCCGGTGCACCCAGCTGCCGGTGGAATGCTTCGTTGATGATCACCGCCGGCGCAAGCGCCGCGGCGTCGGCTTCCGTGAACCAGCGGCCGGTGACCAGGTTGACCCGCCGCATCTCGCCGTAGCTGCGGTCCACCACCGTGGTCTCGGCCGTCATGACGCCGTGGGGGAACTGGAAGGGAACCTGGGCGAAGGCCCGGCGGCTCGCGTATTCCACGCCGTAGCGTTCCACGAGCCCCTCGAAGGCGGCCTGCAGGACCGCCGGTTCTTCGGTTCCTGTCGGCAGGTGGACCTCAGCCGTCACGGTCGCTGCGCGGCCTCCGGATTGTTCCTGCCCCTGCACGATGCCTTCCCTGGCCATGTTGCCGAGCCCGACGACGGTGGTCAGGGCCGCGACGGACAGCGCCACGCCGATCAAGGCCAGCAGGACCCGGGTCTTGTGGATGCGCAGCTCGGCCCATGCCTCGACCAGGAGGGCAACGGCGCCGGTCATGCTGCCTGCTCCGAAGCGTGCAGAATCCCGTCGCCCAGCCGATAGTGCCGCTGGGCCAGGACCGCCACGTTTGCATCGTGCGTGATGGTCACCAGGGCCGCACCCGACTCCCGAACCACCTCGTCCAGCAGGGCCATCACGTTTTGCCCGGTTTCGATGTCCAGGGCGCCGGTAGGCTCATCGGCAAGAATCAGCCTGGGCGAGCGCACCAGCGCCCGCGCGATGGCGATCCGCTGCTGCTCACCGCCGGAGAGCCTGTGCGGTTTCTCCCCCAGCCGGTCGCCCAGGCCGACCCGATCGAGCATTTCAGCGGCCAGCCGCTCGCGCCGCCAGAATTGCCGGCCGCGGGCATAGAGCAGCGGGGTCATGACGTTTTCCAGTGCTGTACGGCCCGGCAGAAGGTTGAACTGCTGGAAGATGAATCCCACGCGGGCACCGCGGGCCATGGCGCGCTGCTTTTCCCCGAGGGACGAAACCGCCCGCCCCTCGAAGAACATCTCACCGGTGCTCGGCACATCCAGCAGGCCCAGGATGTTCAGCAGGGTGGACTTTCCCGACCCGGACCGGCCGACTATCGACACGTGCTCGCCGGTACCGATGCTCAGCTCGATGCCCTGCAGGATGTGCAGCGGGCCGCGGTCCGGGATGTGCACGCTCCGCGTCACGCCCTGCAACTCCAGCAGCGGGGCCCCCGCCGCCGCAGCGCTCATCCGCCCACCATGCCGAAATCGCCTTCCATCCCGGGCATTATCTGGTCCCCCGGCGCGCCGGGAATGAACTGCAGGACCAGGTCGCCCTCGTCCAGCCCGTCGACGATCTCCACCTGCATCCCGTCGGTCAGTCCCAGGGCGACCGGGCGCTCAACCGGCGCCCCGCCGTCGTCCTCCACCACCCACACCAGGCCGGTGTCCACCGATCCGCGGACCGACGTGGTGGGCACCACGATCACGTTCTCGGCGGTTCCGGCCGTGATATCGATCGTCGCGCCCAGCCCGGGGAAAACCCTGACATCGGCCGGTACGGCGCAGTTGACAGTGCCCGTCGCCGCCGGGGCCGCCGGCCCGAACGGATCCCCGGGCTGCTCCGGCACCGGTCCCGGGGCGCCGGCTGCCGGGCTCTCCCCGACCGTCACGGCCTTGCACTCGAAGGGAGCCGGACCGCCGATGACCGTCACGGTGGCGGAACTGGGGCGGTCGAGCAGCCGGAACTGCTGCTCGGCGGTCAGTGTCCCGGTCACCGAAAAGGTGCCCGGGGAAATGACGGCAGCTTCGGCACCGACCGAGACCTGCTGGTCCACCAGCACGGACAGGTCGGTCAGCTTGCCCGCGGCGGGGGCCACCACGTTCACGTAGGTATACGCCGGGGCAGCCGGTGGGGCCGGTGGGACCGGTTCGTCCTCCGGATCCCGTTCGAGCGAAACCTGCTGCACGGCGTCGGGTTCCACCGGCTTCTGCACCTGGAACAGCGCATCACCCTTGGCCACGTTCGCGCCGGCCTCTACGAAGAGGTGGTTCACCGTGCCTTCCGCCGTGCTGCGCACGGTCACGGCCGGGTCGCCGGCAACCGATCCCTCGAGCTGGACCACGTTGATCACCGTGCCCACGGCCGCGGGTACGCTGGGCGTGACCAGGCGGGCCGAAGGCTGCTGGTCGACCGCCTCCGCGCGCATGCCATCCACGAAGGCGAGCTTGAAGAGCGCGGCAGCTATGACGGCGAAAATCGCCAGCCAAACCACCGGCAGAACGTAGCGGCGCACAGCACTCATGCAGGATCCCCCTCGTCGACGTGCGCCTGAGGCGCGTCACGGCGGGAAGCTGACACATGGCGTGAGACAAACACCCGCTTGTGACGGAGGTTACCAGTGCCGGATGGCGGCGGCCGGACAAGACACGGCCGCTGCCGGCGGCCAGGGCGGAGACCGGAGCCCCCGGCGCCGCAACAGTCACGGCCGCTACCGGCGGCCAGGGCGGAGACCGGAGCCCCCGCCGATCCCCCGCCTTCCCCGCACCCCTTAGTCCCGCACCCCGTCCACTTCCTGCGGAACCACCACCATGGGCACCGGCAGCGAACGCAGGACCTTGTACGCAGTGGCACCGAGGAACAGGCGGTTGTGCTGGGCGAGCCGGCTGGATCCCATGACCACCAGTTCCCCGTCGTCCCAGTCCAGCGAATCGATGGCCTCTTCGATGTTCCGCCCATGGGCCACGGTCACCGTGGCGTTGCCGGGAGGCAGTTCGGTGGCGGCCTGGGCCAGCACGGAGTTCGCGTGCAGGTGGGCGCTGTGGATAGCCTCGCCGCTGTCCGGCGCTTCACGGGTGTCCAGGGAGACCAGGGAAACCAGGCGCAGCTGCAGGCCGCGGCGCGAGGCCGCGTTCAGGGCAACGTCCCGGGCGGCCTGCGCGCCCTGCCGCTCGCCGATGAACGCGGTCAGCCGGGTCAGCGGCTCTGTCCGCTGGTACCCGCGGGGCGCCAACGCCACCGGAATCGGCGACGCGTGCAGGAGGGCATTTGCCACGCTGCCCACCGTGAAGCGTTTAAACAGGCTGTTGCTGCTGGCGCCGATAACAATCAACCTGGCGCCGGCTTCCTCGCCCGCCGCGATCAGCCCCTCGGCGAACGATTCGGCGGACCGTACCTTGAATTCGGCGTTGACGTCTGCCGGGACCAGCTTCAGGGCCTCGCGGCGGGCGGTGAGGACTTCCTGCTCGCTGGCGCTGACGCGGCTGCCTTCGGGGTTCAACGCCACGTAGGGGGCGCTGTCTGCCACCACATAGACGATATCCAGCCCCGTCCCCTGGGTCCGGGCGATTGCCACGGCCAATGCCACGGCGTCGGCTCCCCGCTCGTCCGGCTGGTATCCCACCACATAACGCATGCAAACTACCCCTGTCCCTGTCCGTGGAGCAGCGGATGCGACGGTGCCGGCAACATCCGCACCCCGTGACGCGATGATGGTTCCGACTCTAACCCGAGACCGCCGGCGGCAACAGGCCGGGAGCAGGACGGGGCGGGCGGCCGGAGCGGCCTCCAGAACGGCCGCGGGCGGCCGCCGGAAACCCTCGCTGGCGAGGGATCCGGCAGCCGCCCGTTCGGACGCTGCCCGTACTAGGCCGCGGCCACCTTGCGGATGGCTGCTTCCAGCACGTCCAGGGCGTCGGCCAGCAGCTCGTCGCCGATGACCAGCGGCGGGAGCAGGCGCACCACGTTGCCGTAGGTGCCGCAGGTGAGGATGATGACGCCTTCCTGCAGGCAGGCGGCCGCGATTTCCTTGGTGGCCTCGGCGTTGGGCTCCTTGGTGGTCGCGCCGGTGCCCGGCTTGACGAACTCCATGGCCAGCATGGCGCCGCGGCCGCGCAGGTCGCCGATGATGTCGACTTCCTCGGCCAGCTTCCGCAGCCGGCCCATGACCTGCTCTTCGATGTGGCGGGCCCGGGCGTTGAGGTCCTGGGTCTGCATGGTGTCGATGGCAGCCAGCGCGGCGGCGCAAGCCACCGGGTTGCCGCCGTAGGTACCGCCCAGTCCGCCCGGGTGCACGGCGTCCATCAGCTCGGCGCGGCCGGTAATGGCGGACAGCGGCATGCCTCCGGCGATGCCCTTGGCCATCGTGATGATGTCGGGCACCACGCCGTCGTGCTCGGAAGCGAACCAGGCACCGGTGCGCGCGAAACCGGACTGAACCTCGTCCGCGATGAACACCACGCCGTTGTCCTTGGCCCACTGGGCCAGCGCGGGGAGGAAGCCCTCGGCCGGGACAATGAAGCCGCCCTCGCCCTGGATGGGCTCGATCAGGATCGCGGCCACGTTCTCGGCGCCGATCTGCTTCTCGATCATCGTGATGGCGCGGCGTGCCGCGTCCTCGCCCTTGATGTCGGCTTCCTCGCGGTACGGGTAGCTCATCGGCACCCGGTAGATCTCCGGCGCGAAGGGGCCGAAGCTGCCGGCCGGGCTGGACTTGTACGGGGTCGCCTTGGCGGTCAGGCCCATCGTCAGGTTGGTGCGGCCGTGGTAGGCGTGGTCAAAGGCGACGACGGCGGTGCGGCCGGTGGCAATGCGGGCCACCTTCACGGCGTTTTCCACGGCTTCCGCCCCGGAGTTGAACAGCACGGAACGCTTTTCGTGGTCGCCCGGGGTCAGCTCGGCCAGTTTCTCGGCGACGGTGATGTAGCCCTCGTAGGGGCTGACCATGAAGCAGGTGTGGGTGAACTTGGCGACCTGCTCCTGCACCGCGGCGACGACGGCGGGGTCGGAGGCGCCGACGCTGGTCACGGCGATGCCGGAGCCCAGGTCGATGAACGAGTTGCCGTCCACGTCGGTGATGATGCCGCCGTCGGCGTCGGCCACGTAGACCGGAACGCCGGAGGCGACGCCGCCGGCAACCACGGCGCTGCGGCGGGCGGCCAGTTCGGCGGACTTCGGGCCGGGGAAACCGGCCGAGACGTCGCGCTTCTGCTCCAGCCGGAACTGGGGCTGGGTCGTCTGAGTGGTCATGATGTGCCTTTCACGTTGAGGGTGGGAATGCAGCGGACAGCCCGGAGGATCCGCACACTCGCATCGCAGCGGCAGCTTCGCGGGGGACCGGCGGACAGGCCGGGCCACGGGACGCCGAGCTCTACAGCGAGATTACGGTTCCCGGCCCGCAGCTGCCTATGGCGGCCCGCACAGCGAATGTGCAATGTTGCCGTGCAGATGGCCAGAGGCAGCGACGGCGGCGTCCGCCGGCACGGAGGCCGCAGGACGCCGCCGCGGCGGGCACTCGGGTTAGAGTTCCGGTGCACGGTCCGCCGGCAGGGCACCCTCGTCTTCGGGGTGGCGGCTGAGGTTGACCAAGGCCAACGCCAGGCCTCCCCAGACCGTCAGGATGGAAATGATCAGCATGACAATTGCTGCGGTACTCACGGCTGTGTCTCCTTCAGGGTGTGGGCATCCAGCTCCGGGTCGTTGGCCGCCGACTTCTTGCTCCAGGGAATCAGCGACAGGATGAAGCCGGCCACGATCAGGGACCCCGCCATGCCCCAGCCGAAGACGTTCACGAACCAGTCGGGCATGGGCGGGTCGCCGTAGCCTTCCTGGATCCTCTTGATCAGTTCGCTGATCAGGATGTAGCCCAGCACGATCGGCGAGACGATGCCGACCATGATCCGCCACCCCAGGCCCAGCTTGATGGACGAGACCTCGCTGACGTGTCCGCCCAGCAGCGGCAGCTTGCGGAATCCGTAGGTCACCAGCAGCACGGTCGCCAGGGCGCAGGCCATGATGCCGAAGCTGTTGACGAAGGCGTCGGTGACATCCAGCAGGTTCAGGCCGGTGGTGGTCGGGAACAGCAGGATGGAAATCAACGCCAGCGGGATGCCGACGCACCACGTGGTCTTGACCCGGCTCATGCCGAGCTTGTCTTGGACCGCGGAGATGATGACTTCGATGATGCTGATCAGCGAGGTGAATCCGGCGAACACCAGCGAGCCGAAGAAGAGCACGCCGAGCAGTCCGCCCAGCGGGGCCTCCGAAATGATGGTCGGGAACGCGACGAACGCCAGCCCGATCCCGCCGGCGGCAACGTCGCCGACCTCGGCGCCGGCGCTGAAGGCCATGAAGCCGACCGCCGCGAAGACGCCGATGCCGGCCAGGATCTCAAAACCGGAGTTCGCGAAGCCCACCACAAACCCGGATCCGGTCAGGTCCGTCCGGTGCTTGAGATAGGACGCGTAGGTGACCATGATGCCGAAGGCAACGGACAGCGAGAAGAAGATCTGGCCGTAGGCCGCGGCCCACACCGTCGTGTTGGTGAGCGCACGCCAGTCGGGAGTGAAGAGCGCGTTCAGCCCGTCGGCCGCACCGGGCAGGAACAGGGACTGGACCACCAGGAGCAGGAACATGACCAGCAGCAGAGGCAGGAACACGATGTTCGCCCGTCCGATGCCCTTTTGGACGCCCGCGGCCAGCACCAGCAGCACCACCGCCCAGACAACCACCAGCGGGATGAGGACCGTGGGCACGAAGTCGAATCCGATGTTCACGTCCTTGCTCACCTGGAGGAACGATTCCATGAAGAATCCGGCGGGGTCGTCCCCCCATTCCTCGGTGACGGAGTAGATCATGTACATCGCCGCCCAGGCGATGATGACGGCGTAGTAGACGCAGATGACGAAGCAGATGGCCACCTGCCACCACCCCAGCCCTTCGGCGCCGCGTGCCAGCCGGCGGTAGGCCAGCGGGGCGGAGCCACGGTGGCGGTGTCCGACGGCGTAGTCCAGGAACAGCAGCGGGATGCCCGCGGTCAACAGCGCCACCAGGTAGGGAATGATGAAGGCGCCGCCGCCGTTTTCGTAGGCAACGTACGGGAAGCGCCAGATGTTGCCCAGGCCGACGGCGGAGCCGATCGCCGCGAGGATGAAGACCTTGCGGGTGGACCACATCTCGCGCTTGGGCTTGGCGCCCAACGCTGCCTGCGGGGTACGGGTACTCATGAAGGGACCTCACGGTGTAGGGCTGGCAGTGGTGTGACGCGTGTGACGCCGCGGACCATCCTAGCGCCGTGGGGCGGCTGCCCCGAAAACCGGCACGGCCCCTGGCGCGACGCGAGAGCGCGCACGGCTCGATGCCGCTCCGCCGCCCGGCGACCGCTCCGCGGCAGCTATTGGGCGAATAGTGCACCTGCACAACGGCGGCCCGTATAGTGAAGGCATGGCTGTCACTCTCGCCAAACTCTTGGCCTCCCCCGCGCTGCACCTGAAGCTGGTCGGTACCGCGCAGGGCGACCCGGACGCGCCGATCACCTGGGTGGCTTCGACCGAGCTCGAGGACCCGTTGCCCTTCCTGACGGGCGGCGAAGTGGTGCTGACCACCGGCCTTCGCCAGAAGACCGCGGCCGCGCAGCGCCGGTTCGTGGAGCGGGTGCACGAGGCCGGCGCGGTCGGCATGGGCTTCGCGCTCGGGCTGACGCACCGCCGGGTTCCGGCGGGCGTGCTCGCCGCCGCGAACCAGCTGGAGCTTCCGGTCTTCGAAGTTCCCTACGAGACACCCTTCGTGGCGATCAGCAAGATGGTCGCCGACGCCATTTCCGCCGACCATTACAACCGCCTGGAGCACCTCCTCAAGGACCACCAGGCGCTGGCCGCCTCGCTGTTGGGCGGCGGCGGCCTCCCCGCGCTCCTTCGCACCCTGTCGGCGATGGTGGGCACCGACGTCGTGCTCTCCCAATACGGGACCCGGCTGTACGGAACCGGCGGCGGCGAGGAAAACGGCTGGCATGAGCTTCCCATCGCCACCGGCCTGAAGGACCGCTGCACGCTGGCCCTGGGCAAGCCGTACGAGCGCAACGCCATCGTGGACTACGCGCAGAGCCTGATCAGCCTGGAACTGAGCAACCAGGCGCACCGCCGCGCGGCCGACCGCAGTTCCGTGGGCCAAGTGCTGCTGGACGTGGTGCGCGGGGTGCTGCAGGGCGGTGACGCCTCCCTGCGGCTGAGCAACGTGGGGATCGACGCCGGACGGCGCCAGCTGGTGGTCATGGTGCAGGTGGCCGCCGCCCAGCGCCGCGCGCTGCCCACGCTGCCGCTGCCCGCCGCGTTCGACGGCGTGGTCACCGGCCTGGTCGACGAGCGGCTGGTGCTGGTGGTGCAGGGCGCCGAATCGGGCGAGGCGCTGGGCCGGGAGCTGAGTGCGTACCTGCAGAACGCGGGCTTCGCCGCCACGGTCGGGGTGGGCGGCAGCTATGCGCAGGCGAACGGGCTGCGCTGGAGCTACTTCGAGGCCAAGGAAGCGGTGGGCCGGGGCGAGCGGCTGAACGTGCCGCAGCGGCTGTCCCTGACCTCCCTGCTGCTGGCCTCGGAAGACGTGCCGCTGGCCGATCTTGCGGCCGAGGCACTCGACCCGCTGGCCGAGTTCGACGCGGCCCACGACGCGGCGCTGCTGCCCACGCTGCAGGCCTATCTGGAGCTCAACGGCTCGGTGGCGGCCGTGGCCGAGGAGCTGGGCCTGCACCGGAACTCCGTGCGCTACCGGCTGTCCCAGATCGTGGAGCTGACCGGTTACGATCCCGCCCTCACCGCGGACCGGGTGCACCTGTGGCTTGCCCTGACGGTGCGGCGGCTGGGTTCGGTGTCGCGGACGAAGGGCTAGCCGGCCGGTCCCTTGCCAATACTCGGCGCAGACACAAGGCTGGGGGCATGGGACACGAGACGCACGAAAGCCGGACGGTCACCTGGCTGGGAAGCGACGATCCGCAGCGCGCCGACACGGCGACCCTGAACCTGGAACCGGAGCGCCTGAGCGCCCACGGCGCCTCCCGCACCGCGGGCTACGCCGCCAGCTGGTCCCTCACGACCACCGGCAACTGGTTCACCGAAAGCCTCACGGTTTCCGTCCACGGGCGGGGCTGGAGCCGGCATCTGGTGCTGGACCGCGCGCCCGACGGCAACTGGAGCGCCGCGACCAGGGTGTCCGGGGACAGCGACCTGCCGGAACCGGGGATCGCCGATCCGGACTCCCTGGTCGGGGCGGTGGACTGCGACCTGGGTTTGTGCCCGGCCACCAACACGATGCCGATCCTGCGGCTGGGCCTGGTTCACGACGCCGAGGCCGCCGCGGAACTGACGGTCGCGTGGGTGGAGATGCCGAGCCTGCGCGTGCTCGGCCAACAACAGATCTACAGCGGCTCCCGCGCCTACGACGACCGCACGGGCACCGCCGCGGTCACCTACACCTCCGGGGACTTCAGCGCCGAGATCGTGGTGGATTCGGACGGCATCGTCATCGACTACCCCGGCCTGGCTACCCGCCGCCGCGACTGACGACGGGCCGTCCGAGGGCACGGGCGGGCCGTGTGTGCCGCCGTCGCCGTCCAGCGCAGTCGGTGCCGCCGCATAGGATGGGACCAAGCCCTCCAATCAACCGTTCCAGGGAGAAACCATGCCCGAAATGTTCGTGGACAAATTCCGTGCCCTCGTGCCCAAGTACCTGGACCGGAAGTGGACCGAGGACGACGGCCTCTCCTACGACGAACTCGAAGGGCTGCTGGGCGCCCACAAGTTCCAGGTCCCGCAGGCGCTGGTGGAGTTCTACCACGCGCTCGGGGGCTGCGAAGACCTGATGGAGGCGCACGACTTCTTCTTCGACCCGGACGAACTGGAGATCGAAGGCGGCTACCTGCTGTTCCTGGACGAGATGGACGAAGAAGCGAACTGGGGTTTCAAAACCGAACACCTGGACGTGCCGGACCCCATCGTCTGGATCCGCACGAACGGCCCGAAGCCGCAGTGGCAGAGCGAGGAGGCGACCTTCAGCGAGTTTGTCTTCGAGATGTTTGAGTGGGTCTTCGGCGACGACGACGAAGAGGAAGACTGAGCCACCGGCCGGTTCAGCGGCTCTCGGCCGCCAGGGCGACGCCGAAACCGACCAGCACGATGCCCGTGATCCGGTCGATGGAACGCGTCACGGCCGGAGTGCGCAGCCACTTCCGGGCCGCATGCGTGCCCCAGATGATGGCCGAGAAGAACACCAGCCCCTCCAGGTTGTGCACCAGGGCCAGCAGAATGCCCATCAGCGCCGGGGAGACGCCCGGCGGGATGAACTGCGGGATCATCGCCACATAGAAGACGCCGACCTTCGGGTTCAACAGGTTCGTCCCGACGCCGGTGAGCCACGCCCTGACGTACGACGCCGGAGCGGCCGGGGCGCCGGGGTCTGCGAGGCGCGTGGCAGGTTTTCGGAACGACCTCCACAGCATCCGGGTGCCCAGCCAGGCCATGTAAGCGGCGCCGGCCACCTTCAGCACCGTGAACGCCGTTTTCGAGGCGGCCAACAGGGCCGACGCCCCGACCGCGGCCGCGATGCCCCAGGCCAAGGCTCCGGTGTTGATGCCCAACGCCGTCGCGTACGCCCTGCCCCGGCCTTGGCTGACGGCTGAGCGCAGCACCAAAGCGGTATCCATCCCGGGAACCAGCGTCAGCAGGCCGGCCACCAGGGCGAAGGACAACAGTGCTTGTTCTACGGTCACCCGTTAGTCCCCGAAGGACGGCGCCGGCAGGGTTGGCATGGTCACGGTGGGCCCGTCGGTCAGACCTCGCGGTCCACGACGGCCTCGGCGAAGGCCGTCAGCGCGGCCTTGACCGTGCTCTCGGGCAGCGGGGCAAGGGAGGCCTTGGCGGCGTCGGCCCATTCGCCCGCGATGGCCCAGGCCTGGGCGGTGACCGGATGCCCGCGCAGCGCGGAGACGGCGTCGGCCAGGGCCTCGTCCGACGTCAGGTCCGCGTCCACCAGTTCCAGCACGGCGGCGGCGGACGCGTCGCCGTCGGCCGCGGCCTGGCGCAGCAGCAGGACCGGCAGGGTGGGGACGCCCTCACGCAGGTCGGTGCCCGGGGTCTTGCCGGACTTGGCCTTGAGGCCGGTCACGTCGATCACGTCGTCGGCCAGTTGGAACGCCACGCCCACCTTCTCGCCGTATTCCAGCATCACGTTCACGGCCTGCTCGCCGGCTCCGGAGAACATGGCGCCGAGCTGGCCGGACGTGGCGATCAGCGAGGCGGTCTTGTCCGCGATCACGGAGAGGTAGTGTTCCACCGGATCCTCGTCCTCGCGCGGGCCGACGGTCTCGTGCAGCTGTCCCAGGCAGAGCCGCTCGAAGGTGCGCGCCTGGATGCCGACTGCTTCGGGCCCCAGTTGGGACACCAGCAGCGAGGCGCGGGCGAAGATCAGGTCGCCGGCGAGGATGGCCACCTGGTTGCCCCACACCTCGTGCGCGGTCGGCGCCCCCCGGCGGTAGGGCGCGGAATCCATCACGTCGTCGTGGTAGAGCGTGGCCAGGTGCGTCAGTTCAACGACGACGGCGGCCTGCACCACGTCGGGAACAGAGCCGTTGCCCAGCTGCGCGGCCAGGATGGTCAGCAGCGGACGGATCCGCTTCCCGCCGGCTTCCACGAGATGGCGGCTGGTGGCGTCGGCGAACGGGTCGGAGTGTGCGATGGCCGCGCGCAACTGCTTCTCCACGCGCGCCAGGGCGGTGGAAACCGCGGGACCGAGCTCGGCGTCCTGGGCCACCGGGGCGAAGCCGTCCGGCAGGTTCAGGCTTGTGGCAAGGGCGGCAGTCGCGGTATCCAGCTCCGGCGACTGCGGCGGGTTCTGGCCGGCGGGAGTCCAACTCGGTTTGGCGTCAGTCACTGTTCAACACTAACTAATCGTGGGGGCGGTATGGCCGGCCGGTTTGTGGCCGCCGGCCTGGTTCGATGCCGGCGGCGTCAGTTGCTCCAGCAGATGAATAACTCTATCCTCAAATCCCTTGCCGCCCGAGTCGGTCAAATTCGCCAGCATCCGCACTACGAAGCGCATCAACGGCGGGACCGGCATTCCGGTCCGCAGGGCCAGTTTCATGATGGCCGGTTTGCCGATCAGCTGGGCGAAGATCCGGCCCAGCGTGAAGTGGCTGCCCCAGTGCCCGCGGATGATGTCCGGGTAGCGGGCCATCGCGGCGTCAAAGCCGGCCATGCTGAGCAGCTGCCCGCCGGTCCCGGACAAGCGGCCGTGTGCGTCGGCGATCAGCTCGGCCGCGTAGCGGGCGGACTCCATGGCGTAGGAGATGCCCTCTCCGTTAAACGGGCTGACCATGCCGCCGGCGTCGCCGAGCAGCAGCAGGCCGGGGCTGTAGTGCGGCGTCCGGTTGAACCCCATCGGCAGGGCCGCCCCGCGGACCTGTCCCACCTGGTTTTCCTCAGTGAAGCCCCACTCCGCCGGCATGCCGGCGGTCCACTCGCGGAGCACCTGCCGGTAGTCCAGCTTGCCGAAGGACTTGGACGAGTTGAGGATGCCCAGGCCCACGTTGGATGTGCCGTCGCCGACGCCGAAGACCCAGCCGTAGCCGGGCAGCGGGTTGCCGGCCGCGTCGGGGAGTTCCAGCCATCCCTCCATCCAGTCGTCGTCGTGCCGGGGCGAGGTGAAGTAGGTACGGACGGCCACGCCCAGCGGCCGGTCGTCGCGCTTCTCAATGCCCAGGCTCAGGGCGGTGCGGGTGGAGTTGCCGTCGGCGGCCAGCACCACGTCGGCGAAGAAGTCCTTGGTCTCCCCGGTCTTGCGTCCGCGCCCGTCCAGCACGTTGGCGCGGACCCCGGTGACCCGTCCGGCCTCGTCCCGGAGGGCGGTGGAAACGGAGTGGCGTTCCCGCACGACGGCGCCGGCGGCCGCCGCGTGACGGGCCAGTTGCTCGTCGAAGCCCATCCGGGTGCGGATCAGGCCGTAGTCCGGGAAGTCGCTTAGTTCCGGCCAGGGCAGCTCAAGCTGCCGGCCGCCGGCGATCAGCCGCAGCCCCCGGTTCCGGCGCCAGCCGGCGGATTCCTCGTGCGGCAGCCCCAGCAGCTGGACTTCGCGCACGGCGCGGGGCGTCAGGCCGTCGCCGCAGACCTTTTCGCGCGGGAAGGCCGTCTTTTCCAGCACGGTCACGTCCACGCCGGCGCGGGCGAGGTAGTACGCGGCCGTGGATCCGGCCGGCCCCGCCCCAACAATGAGAACTGACATGGCTACAGGGTGTGCCTGCTGCTCTGGCGCCGCAGCGCGGCCTGCGCCCGGGCGTTGGCCGCCTCGTCGCGGCCGGGCTTGACGGCCCGGTGCACGGCGACGATGCCGCCGGACAGGTTGCGGTAGGCCACGTCCTGCCAGCCTTCGCCGGTGATCCACTCGCCCAGCTGGTCCTGGTTGGGCCAGGCGCGGATGGACTCGGCCAGGTAGACGTAGGAGTCGGGGTTGGACGAAATCTTGGACGCGATCGCCGGCAGCGCGCGCATCAGGTACTCGGTGTAGACGGTGCGCCAGACCGGGAGGGTGGGGTGCGAGAACTCGGCGATCACGAGCCGGCCACCGGGCTTGGCCACGCGCAGCATTTCGCGCAGCGCCAGTTTCGGATCGCTGACGTTGCGCAGGCCGAAGGAGATGGTCACGGCATCGAAGGAGTTGTCCGCGAAGGGCAGATTGGTCGCGTCCCCGGCCACGAAGTCGATGTCGGGGCGGCGGCGCTTGCCGACGCGCAGCATGCCCAGGGAGAAGTCGCACGCGACCACGTGGATGCCGGCATCGGCATAGGGTTCGCTGGAGGTGCCCGTCCCGGCGGCCAGGTCCAGGACCTTCTGGCCACGTTCGGCGCCCACCGCGTCCACCACGATCCGGCGCCACCGGCGGGTCTGGCCCATCGACAGCACATCGTTGACCAGGTCGTACTTCGGCGCCACGTCATCGAACATGGCGGCTACTTCATCCGGGCGCTTCTCCAGCGATGCACGATTCACTGGGCCATTGTCTCAAAGACCGGCGGCCGCCCGCGAACCCGGGCTTCGCGGGCGGTGGCGTTTGCCGGGCAGAGTAGGCTTAATGACCATGACCTCCCCCCTGTCCCCCTCGTCCGGCCTGCCCGGAACCGGGCCTGCCGCAGCGGCCGGCCGCACGGAACCGGAGGCCGCTGACCGGTTGCCCCGCGGGACCCTGCGCGGCATCACGGTCGAGTGGCCCGCGGTGCCCGACACCCAAGGGCTCATGGAGTATCTGGTGCGTGACGACGTGCTCTGCTGGGTGCGGCGCGAGGGCGGGCTCGCCGGCTTCGGCGAGATCGCGCGGTTCACGGCCAGCGGGCCGGACCGCTTCCGGCAGGCGGCCGCATGGTGGCGCGGGATCCAGGCCACCGCCGACATCGACAACCGGGTGGGCGGCCCGGGAACCGGGCCGGTCGCCTTCGGCTCCTTCGCGTTCTCCTACACCTCGACCCACAGCTCCCGCCTGGTGGTGCCGGAGGTGCTGGTGGGCCTGGATGGCGACCGCGCCTGGCTCACCTATCTGACGTACGACGCCGATGCGCACCTCAGCGCCGAGACGGCCGAGGCCGTGCTCGCGGGCTGGCTGGAAGAAATCTCGGTAGAGCGCAGCCCCGATCCCGCCGACTCCCTCGTTCCGGGACAGGTCTCGGAGCAGGCATACATGGATGCCGTCGCGGCCGGGGTCAAGCGCATCCAGGCCGGGAACCTGAGCAAGCTCGTCGTGGCCCGGGACGTGGTGGCCAATCTCGCCGCGCCCATCGCCACCGCCCAGGTGCTGCGCGAACTCGCGGCGCGGTACAAGGACTGCTGGACGTACTCGGTGGACGGGTTGATCGGCTCCACGCCGGAGATGCTGATCAAGGTGGAGAATAACGTGGCGCGCGCCCGCGTGCTGGCCGGCACGCTCGACCGCTCCCGGGCCCACGGCCACGCCGGCGAATCGGACACCGACTACGCCCAGCGCGTGCTCGCCGGCTCCGAGAAGCAGCTGCACGAGCACCGGATCGCCATCGACTCACTCACCCGCAAACTCGAGCCCTTCACCACCGCGATGAGTTCGCACAGCGAGCCGTTCGTGCTGGAGCTGCCCAACGTATGGCACCTGGCGTCCGACGTCTCGGCCGAGCTGGCGCACGACGGCGGGCAGCCGCCGTCGTCGTTGGAACTGGCCGAAGCTGTGCACCCCACCGCGGCCGTGTGCGGCACCCCCACCGAGGTCGCCGGCGCCCTGATCCGCGAACTGGAGCAGATGGACCGCGGGCCGTACGCCGGCCCGGTGGGCTGGACCGACGGCGCCGGCAACGGTGAATGGGGCATCGCGCTGCGCGGCGCCGTGGTGGAGGGTCCCCAGCGGGTCCGGCTTTATGCCGGCTGCGGCATCGTGGACGGCTCCGATCCGGAGGCCGAGCTGGCGGAGACCTGGGCCAAGTTCCGGCCGATGATCGAGGCGCTCGGTTTGCGCCGCAGATAACTATTCACCGACAATCGGCACGGCCGGGGGCCAACCGGCCTCCCGCCGACTACGCTGTTTTCCAATAGGCAATGGCTGTAGCCTGTGGTGCATATCACCTGTTGCGGGCATTCCCGTTACACTTAAGCCGGATTTCCAACGAGACAAAGGTAGTAACTATGCGCAAAAACGCATCCAAGGCGGTCCAGGGGTTCTCCCTTCTGGCCGTGGCGGCACTCGCTTTGACCGCGTGCGGTGGTTCGGACGACGCCGGCGGCAACGGCGGCACCGGCACCGCCGGCGCGGGATCCGAGCTGCCCCTCGTCCAGCCTGGCACGCTGACCGTCTGCTCCGACATCCCCTACCCCCCGTTTGAGTTCGAAGAGGGCGGCAAGTACACGGGCTTCGACATCGACCTGATTACGGAAATCTCTTCGGAGATGGGCCTTGAGGTGGCCATCCAGGACGTCGGTTTCGACGCCCTGCAGTCGGGCGTCACCCTGGCCGCCGGGCAGTGCGACCTCGGCGCCAGCGCGATGACCATCACGGAGGACCGCAAGAAGAACATCGCCTTCTCCGACCCCTACTACGACTCGCTGCAGTCGCTGCTGGTCCCGAAGGACTCCGACATCAAGGCCGTGGGCGATCTCTCCGGCAAGAAGGTGGGCGTCCAGCAGGGCACCACCGGCGAGGCCTACACCCGGGAGAACGCCCCGGAGGACGCCGAAGTCGTCGCCTTCCCGTCCGATGCCGAGATGTACCAGGCCATCCAGGCCGGCCAGGTCGATGCCTTGCTGCAGGACCTGCCGGTGAACATCGGCCACACCGAGGACGGCAAGTTCACCATCGTCGAGGAGTACAAGACCGACGAGTCCTACGGCTTCGCGGCGAAGAAGGAAGGGTCCGAGGCCCTGGTCTCGGCCGTCAACGATGCCCTCTCGACGCTGCGCGACAACGGCAAGTACCAGGAAATCTACGACAAGTACTTCACCGAGTAGCAAGCCCTCCGGCCCCCGTTCCCGTGCGTGAAGCAGCGGGAACGGGGGCCGCCGACTTACAGCTGGAAGGCATCACCAGTGAAACCTTCGACCCGCCGCCGACTTTTCCGCGGGGTCCTTTACGCCATCTTCATCGCCGCCGTCGCCGCCGTCGCCCTGGTGGCCGATTGGGAGGCCATCCGCACGAGCTTCCTGAACCCGGAAGTCCTGGGTGAGCAGTTCCCCACCATCATCGTCACGGCGGCCAAGAACACGGTCGTCTACACCCTGATTGCCTTCGTCGGCGGCCTGCTTTTCGGTCTCCTTTTGGCGCTCATGAAGCTCTCGCCCGTGGCGCCCTACCGGTGGGTGGCGACCGCCTACATCGAGCTGTTCCGCGGCCTGCCTGCCCTGCTGGTGATCTTCGGCTTCGCCTTCGCGGTCCCGATCGCGTTCCAGTGGCGTCCGCCGGGAGGCAGCACCGGGGCCGGGCTGATCGGTCTGATCGTCGTCTCCGCCGCCTACATTGCCGAGACACTCCGCGCCGGCATCGAGGCCGTCCCCGCCGGGCAGCGGGAGGCGGCCCGCTCGCTGGGCATGAACCCGAGCTGGACCATGGTCTCCGTGGTGCTGCCGCAGGCGGTGCGCATCGTCACGCCGCCGCTGACCAATGAGCTGGTCATCCTGATCAAGGACACCTCGCTGCTCTTCATCGCCGGCATGGCCCTGGGCAATCGGGAACTCACGACTTTTGCCCGCGACGGCGTCTCCCAATTCGCCAATGCCACACCCCTGGTCGCCGCGGCGCTCATGTACCTGATCATCACCTTGCCGCTCACCCAGCTGGTCGCCTGGCTGGAGAAGCGCAACAACAGGAGCCGGTAACCCCATGACTGAAGAATCCCTGCGCCACGACAGGCCGGCCATCGAGGTCAAGGACCTCTGCAAGAACTTCGGCAACAACGAGGTCCTCAAGGGCATCGACTTCCATGTGAACCAGGGCGAAGTGGTCTGCGTGATCGGGCCCTCGGGCTCCGGCAAGTCCACCTTGCTGCGCTGCGTGAACCGGCTCGAGGAGCCCACCAGCGGCACCGTCCTGGTGGAAGGCGTGGACATCACCGACCCGGAAACGGACCTGGACCGGGTCCGCACCCGGATCGGCATGGTGTTCCAGCAGTTCAACCTGTTCCCGCACCTGAACGTCCTGGACAACCTCACCCTGGCCCAGCGCCGGGCCAAGAAGCGCGGCAAGGCCGAAGCCATGGAAGTCGCCCGCAAGAACCTGGAGAAGGTAGGGCTGGCAAACCGCGAGAACGCCTACCCCGCCCAGCTCTCCGGCGGGCAGCAGCAGCGGGTGGCCATCGCGCGCGCCCTGTCCATGAACCCGGACATGATGCTCTTCGACGAGCCCACCTCGGCGCTGGACCCCGAACTGGTGGGCGACGTGCTGGAGGTCATGCGCAAGCTGGCGGACGAGGGCATGACCATGATGGTGGTCACGCACGAGATGGGCTTCGCCCGCGAGGTGGGTGACCGCGTGGTCTTCATGGACGGCGGCGTGGTGGTGGAGCAGGGCAAGCCCGAGGACGTGCTGGCCAACCCGCAGCACGAACGCACCAAGGCGTTCCTCTCGAAGGTCCTCTGAGCAGGCTCAACCAGCACACCGGGCAGCTCGCCCCAGCACACCGGGCAGCTCACCAAAGCAGACGGGAGGTGGCGGTCGCGACGGCGGCCGCCACTTCCGCGTGCACGGCCCGCAGCCGGCTTCGGTCGGTGCGCACCTCCACCACGCTGCGCCCGGCCACCGGCTCGGAGAGGACGGAGTCCAGTTCGTCCGCGTCCTTGACCAGCCGGTGCCGGACCCCGTAGCCAGCCGCCAGCGAGGCAAGGTCCGCGCGGTGCGGGGTGCCGAAGAGGCGTTCGACGGCGGACGTGAACGCCGCGTGCTCCCCCACCTTTCCGTGTTCCAGGGTCGAGAAGATCCCGCCGCCGGAATCGTTGACCACCACGATCTGCAGGTCGGGTTCGGGCTCCCCGGGTCCGAGCAGCAGCGATCCGGCGTCGTGCAGGAAGGTCAGGTCGCCCATGAGGGCCCGGGTTCCGGTTCGTGCTCCCAGCGCGATGCCCGCCGCAGTCGCCACGGTGCCGTCGATGCCGGCCACCCCACGGTTGGCGTGCACGAAAGCGTTCGGAATGTCAGTGGGCGTTCCGGCCAGGTCCACGTCGCGGATCGGGTTGGACGAACCGAGCACCAGCCGGCCACGGGTGTGGAGCCAGACCGATCGTGCGACCCGCAGGCCCGTCAGCTCCGGTTCGACGTCCACGCGTTTGATCAGGGCCGCATCGGCCGCATCGGCGGCGTCCCGCCAGAGCCGCAACCACGCGCCGGACCCCTGGCCCGAGAAGATCGACAGGTCCGCCGGCTCGGAAATCACCCGCTCCCGTCGGCGCCCGGGCTCGTACCAGGGGACCGGATCCGGCTGGAACAGCGCGGCCTGGACGTCCTCCCGCGCCAGCAGGGCGGACACCGGCCGCGAGAGCGTCGGGCGGCCAAAGACCACGGCCCGTTCGATCTGTGACCCGAGGTGGCCCAGCAGCAGGCGGTAGGGGCCGATGGCGTTCGGGCCGAACCTAGCGTTGGAGGACGGTTCGGCCAGCAGCGGCAGCCCGTGTGCACGCGCGAAGGCTTCGGCTCCGGCTCCCGCACCGTGTCCGGCCACGACTACGGTGCGGCGTTCCTCGGTCGCGTGGATCGGCGGTTCCGTCTGGCCCGCGTTCCAACTGGTGGCCCGCCCGGGTGGTGCTATCGCCCCCGGTGCCGAGGCGGCGCCGTCGTCCATTGCAGGCACCGGCGCCGCGGCGTGATCAGTAGCCGTATCCGTATCCGTATCCGGGAACAGCGGGTCGCGGAACGCGAGATTGATGTGCACGGGACCGACCGCACCCGGATGCGCCGCCGTTTCGGCCGCCGTGGTCGCTGCGTTAGCCGCCGACGGCGTGGCCGCCAGCGAGAGCAGGTCGGCCGTTGCGGCCGCCGGGATGCCCTTCGCGTTGAGGAGGCTGGTGCGGATGGCGTCCGTCGGGTCGTCTCCGGCCGGGATGTCCACGGCGGAGCGCACATGGATGCCGAACAGGCCGTGCTGCACCGTGGTCTGGTTGGCACCGGTGCCGCGCATTTCGGCCGGGCGGTCGGCGGAGAGCACCACCAGTTCCACGCCGGCGTGATTGGCTTCCATCACCGCCGGCAACAGTTCGCCCACCGCCGTTCCGGAGGTTGTGACGACCGGAACCGGGCGCAACGAGCCCAGCGAGAGCCCGAGCGCGGTAAACGCCGCGCCCCGCTCATCGATGCGGACGTGCAGCCGCAGGTCGCCATGTGTTTCGGCCTCGGCGAGAGCGTACGCCAGCGGGGCGCTGCGCGAACCCGGCGCGATGACGACGTCGCGCACTCCGCCCCAGACCAAGGCCTTCACGGCCAGTCGGGCGGTATCCATCGAGCTCAGCTGCGCAGTCACCCCCTCATGGTAAGCAGACGGCCGCGCCCCGAGGGACGCGGCCGGCTGCCTTCCGTCGGCCGGGGCCGGGCTAGCGCTTGATGTGCCCGTTCTTGCCCTTGAACATCTGGATCACGGACGGCCGGGGCATCGCGGCGTCGCCCGGCTTGGCGCGGCGCCCGTCCCCGACGTAGTCCGGGAACAGGGAGCGCTGGGCTCCCCAACTGCCGTCCTCGCCCGGGTGCTGGACGGCGACGAACACCAGCCCGTCGTCGTCGTGGATCAGCGGGCCGCAGGTCTCGGCATCGATGGGAACGGCCATGAACTGCTCCACCTTGCCGCGCTCCTGTCCTTCGAGCGTGACCCGGAAGAGAGCGTCGTTGCGCTGGATGGTCCCGGGCTGCCCATCGGTGGAGACCCACAGGTTACCGGCCGAGTCGAAGGCCAGGTTGTCCGGGCAGGAGATCGGCTGCACCTGGTCGGCCGGGTAGCCGCTGAAGTAGACCGAATCGTCCACCGCCGGATCGCCCGCCACCAGGATCAGCTGCCAGGTGAACTCGGTGGAGGTCTGGTCACCGGTCTCGGTCATTTCGATGATGTGGCCGTGGCGGTTGTTGGCCCGGGGGTTGGGCTCGTCCACCTGCGCGCGGGTCCGGGCGGTGTTGTTGGTGCAGGCCATGTAGATCTTGCCGGTCGCCGGGTTGATCTCCACGTCCTCCGGGCGGTCCATCTTGGTGGCACCCATGGCGTCGGCGGCGAGCCGGGTGTACACCAGCACCTGGTCGATCCGCATGCCCGGCACCAGCGATTCGCCGTCGCGGGTCAGCTGGATCCAGTGCCCGGTGCCGTCGAACGCACCGTCGGAGGGCAGCACGCCGGAGCCGTCGATCTGGTTTTGCGGGGAATTGCCCTTGAAGCTGGCCACGTAGAGGTCGCCCTCGGTCAGCAGGGTCATGTTGTGCTTCTTGTCGCCCTCGCGGTAGGTGCCCTTGGAGACGAACTTGTACAGGTAGTCGAAGCGCTCGTCGTCGCCGGAGTAGGACACCGCGTGGCCGGAGGCGGCGATGGTCACGTTGGCGCCCTCGTGCTTGAACCGTCCCAGGGCGGTGTGCTTGCGCGGGGTGGAGGTCGGATCGAACGGGTCCACCTCGACGATCCAGCCGAACCGGTTGTCTTCGTTCCTGCCCTCGGGCCGGTCGGTGTCGAAGCGCGGCTCCGGGATGTGCCAGCCGCGCGACGGGTTGGCGCTGGTCAGGCCGTAGCGGCGCTGCTCGGCGGTCGGGGCGGACACCTTGAAGTACTGGTTGAAGTTCTCTTCGCCGGAGAGCACCGTCCCCCACGGGGTGGTGCCGCCGGCGCAGTTGTTCTGCGTTCCCAGCACGATGCGGCCGGTGGGATCGGCCTGCGTCTTCAGCAGGTCGGAGCCGGCAGCCGGTCCGGTCAGTTCGTATTCGGTGTCCATCAGGAAGCGGCGGTTCAGCCTGGCCCCACGGACGTAGGTCCACGGCTGGCCCTTGCCCTTGCGCTCCAGTTCCACCACGGACAGCCCGTGCGCGGCCATGGCTACCTCGCGCTGACGTTCGACGGGCATGTCCGGCGGGAACATGATGCCCTCGTTGGTGTACTCGTGGTTGGCGAACAAGACCGCGCGCTTGCCGTTGCTGCCCGGGATCTCGATGATGTCCAGGTAGTCGTTGTTGTAGCCGAACTGGCCCGACTGGGACTCCTTGGTCTGGTTCTGCGGATCGAACTCCGCGCTGTCGTGGAACAGGGGGTCTCCCCAGCGGATGACCGGATTCCAGTTGTAGCCCCGGGGAACCACGACGTCGTCCACGTTGTTCGGCACGGCCTTGATGCCGTCGAACTTCAGCTTGCTGCGGTTGCCGGGTCCGCGGCCGGCTTTGGCGGCCGGGGCCAGCCCAACCTGTGCCTCGGCGGCAGCCCCGCCGCCGAACATCAGCGCCAGCGCGCCGGCGCCGCCCAGCCCCATCATCCGGCGGCGGGAGTATTCGGCGGAGACGATGTCCCGGAAGTAGTTATTGTCCGAGGTGTTGCAGACGCCCTTGGCGCAGGCGTTGTCGCACTTGAGCGCGCAGGTCACGGCGCTGCGTTTTCCGGACACATGGCCCAGCATCGGCAGGTAGCGCTTCTTGGTTTCGGTCACGTTTTCACCTTCTGCATTGAACTATGGGATCGTCCTCCAGTGTGCTGATCGAAGTCGACCGGCAGGCCGAGCAGTGGTGAATTTTCGGCCAACGGCAGGCAAAACACCTTGCCGGGCTGGGCCGGGACCGCGAGGCTTCGCGTTCTTCCAGGGCGAGGCAACGAGTTTCTTCACGGGTGGCCTCGGCGTCAGAGGTGTCACCCGCAGAATCGGCCAGGCGCATTGCAGCGCCGAGGTCAGAATGGGGGTGGTGCGTTCAGGTCGTTGTTGTCGTCGGGCAGTTCGATGCCGCCGAGCGTACGTTTTTGTGGTGCTTGGTCGCTGATGTCGCGGGCGGCGGCGCCGTCGGCTGCTTGTGTGGCGCCATCGTCGGTGTCTCCGCCTGTGCCTTTGGCGCCGCGGGTGTTGTCTTCGTTTTCGCCGGTGGCTGCCGCTTCCGTTTCCTTCGGCCGGGGCAGGAGGGTGTCCCAGCCCTCGTCCGGGTGGGTGGTCTTGCGGTGGCCGGTGCGCGTGGTCCACGTGACCTGACCGTGTGGGCCGGCCTCGGCCCGGGCGTGCCCGGCGGTCTTCGCCGCGTGGTGGGCGCTGCACAGGCACTGCAGGTTTTCCGGCACAGTTATCCCGCCGTCGTCCCACCCGCGGACATGGTCGATCTCGCAGTACCTGGCCGCGCGGCGGCAGCCGGGGAAGCGGCAGTGCCGGTCTCGGACACGGACCAGGCGTTTGAGCCATTCGGGCGGAATCCGCAGTTGCCGGGCGGCAGCGATCGCCTGGCCGTGGTCGTCGGTGAGCAACGGCAGCCAGGACCTGGCCAGCTGGGCCAGTTCCCGTCCCATGTCCGCCGAGATCGGGCCGGCCCGGCCAGGTCACCGGGCTCCTCGCCCAGCCCCAGCAGCGTGGCCAGGGGCACCGTGACCAGCATCCCCGGCCCCGCACCGCCGCAGTTACCGCCGCTGCCGCTGCCGGGTGCGGTCCGGGTACCTCCGCCGACCGGGGCCGGCGGAGGGGTCGCAACAGTGCCGTTCCCCACGGAGTCTTCAGCGAACCTGCCGCTTCCGCTGCCGGCTGGTGCCAGTGCCGCGGCCGGTTCTGCCGGTGCCGCGGCCGGCTCCGGTGCTGCCAGCACCGTGTCTTCCGCTGCATCCATGTTCGGGGTGCCGGCCGGGCAGGTGCGGCCGAGCATTAGGTCCAGAACACATCGGCGCGGAGTTGGGGCAGGGTCCTGGTCTCACCCGGGCCTTGGAGGGAGCGGGCCGTGGCCTGGATCCGGTCGAAGACCAGATGCGCCTTGTCCGCGCTGGTGCGGATCCACAGTTCGGCCATCCCGTCGTCCTGGTCGGTCAGTTGCACGTCCCGGGACTCGTTCGCCCGCCGGTGCCGCTGCGCCAAGGATTCCGGGTGCAGCCGGTCCCGCATCCGCCGGGCACGGGACCGCACCGTATCCAGTGTGACGTCCCCGGCGCCGGGCAGCACCGCGGCCTCAAAATCCGGCAGGCATTCGGCCGGCAGGTCAGCGCAGCCGCGGGCCAGCGCCTTCGCGCGCGGCAAGTCCAGGTCCCCGCGGCCCATCGCCTCGAGAGTGCCCGGCAAGTGCGTGCAGATCTGCCGCGCGTCGGCCAGCATGGCCCGCGCCGCGGCGTCACCGGTGCACAGGTGCGCCGAGATCTCGTGGTGCGCGAAGCGGGAAAAGCCTTCCGGGTCCCGGTCCCCGCCAACACCGGGACGCAGCCGGGCGAAGCGGTCCAACGCCTTCACCCGGCACGACTGCACCCACGCCTCCACCCGCGCGGCAGCCAAAAGATAATCCATGGTCTGCACGTCATCCAGTTCCGCCGGCTCCACCACCGCCAACAAACCGGCCAGCACGGCAGGCACCCCCACCCCGCCCTCGGGCATGACAGGATCGCCACCGGCGTCCTCCGGCACCACGGGCAGGCCTACTCCCTCTTCGGTGGTCCCGGCCGTCGGTTGTCCGGTGCCAGATTCCTGGGATGCTCCGGGATCCTCGGGCATGGCTGGCTGCCCGCCGCCGTTGGCTTCGGTCGGCGAAGGAGTCTCTGCAGTGTTGGCCGCCTCGGCGGCGGCAGACGCACCAAATTCAGCGGCCGCGGGAAATAGTTCGGCGCGATCAGGCCCGATGCCATAACGCCGGAGCAGTGCCTCTGCCACCACGTGCTGCAGCAGCGCCTCCAGCAGCGAACTGTCCGGACGCGAGGGCACCCCAAGGTCCATCACCAGTCCCTGTCCCGGAACCGGGAACCGAAGCTCGTCGCCCTCGCCCTCCATATCGTCACGCTACCGGCCGCCTCCGACAGTTTGAGGGCCGCGTTTCGATGGCGCAGTGGATGGAGTTGGCAAGGTCAGACTGCGTTCGGACGATTGAAGCTCACATTCAGCTTTTGAGGAGCCGCGTATATAGAACCGAGCCCAAACCCTGAGTTGTTCCGGGGGGCTGCCTTCCGCAGCCCCGAAGCACCTCCGGAGCACAGACGCTTCACTGCTCCAGCGGGCCCGCAGGCGAGGTCCGTGGCTGCCAATCCCCCTGCTCTTTCGGCACGTCCCCCGGCCGCCAAAACGGTTTCTGGCGGGGCCGTTCCCCCGCCCCTACGTCACGGCTCCAGCAGCCGGTACGTCCGCGTCAGGCGCTCCAGCCACCATTGCCGCCGGTCCTCGGGCGCCGCAAGACGATCCAGCAGGTCCGGGTCGGGCACCACGTCGCGCACCGGGAGGCGGCCGGCCACCGGCACGAGCGGTTCCGCCGCCACGTCCGCGTCCATCAGGGACACCGTCGCCAACCCGCAGGCAAAGGGAAGTTCCGGCAGCGCCGCAGCCAACGCCACGCCGGCACGGATTCCCACGGAGGAGTCCAAGGCGGAACTCACGACGGCGGGGAGCCCGGCTTGTGCGACGATCTCCAGCGCCCGCCACACGCCCCCGAGGGGCTGCACCTTGACCACGATCAGGTCGGCGGCGTCTTCGCGGGCCACCCGCAAGGGGTCGGCGGCCTTGCGCACGCTTTCGTCGGCCGCGATCGGGGTGGCGATCCCGCGCCGCCGCAGCTCGGTCCGCACGGCGCGCAGCCCGGCGATGTCGGCGACAGGCTGCTCGGCGTACTCCAGCGAATACCCGGCCAGCCGGGTCAACGCCTCCACCGCCGCGGGCACATCCCAGCCGCCGTTGGCATCTACCCGGAGCGCAGCGTGCGGGGCTGCGGCACGCACCGCGGCGACGCGGGCCACGTCCTGGTCGATGTCCTGACCGGTTTCGGCAACCTTGATCTTCACCGTCTGCGCACCGTCGTAGCGGGCCAACACGCCGGGTACCTCCGTCAACGCCACCGCGGGCACCGTGGCGTTGACGGGGACGCTGTCCCGGACCGGGGCCGGGAAACCCCGCCAGCCCGCCTCCACCGCGGCCGCCAGCCAGGCGGCTGCTTCGTCGTCGTCGTACTCGAGAAAGGGCGAGAACTCCGCCCAGCCAGCCGGGCCCTCCAACAGCAGCACCTCGCGCTGCATCACCCCGCGGAACCGGACCTTCATCGGCAGGGACACCACGCGTGCGGTGGCGAGCAGGTCGGCGAGGTCGGGGAGCTCCGGCCGGTCGGAAAGCCCGGAAACATCGGAAATCTGGTGCGGTGTCATCACCTCCAACTGTACGGCGGCCGCCCTTCCCGGAAGCTGTCAGCATTGTGTGCGACCCTAGAATCGATGACTCCGCAGCGTTCCCGTGTCCGCTCCCGGCCCGCGCCCAGCCGTCCGGCGGCGCACGCTCCTGCCCTGTTCTGGCTGGGAGCACTGTTGTGCGCGGGAGCCTTTGTGCTGAACTACTACGCCTTCGTCCGCACCACCACCGGGCAGTTCGCCGACGAATCGGCCTGGGCGGAGGCGGACTCCGGCTGGCGGCTGGGCCGCGGCGTTTTCCTGGACTTCCTGGACCTGCTGCCGGATATCTCCGTCGCCGTGGCGGCCGTCGTGCTGCTGGTGGCGGCCTTGGTACGACGCCGGTGGGGGCCGGCGGTGGTCGGCGTTGGGGTGGTCGCGGCGTCGGCGGCGACGACGTGGATCCTGAAAAACCTTGTTCTGGACCGGCCCGACCGCGGCGTGCCCACGCTGGAACACAATTCGCTGCCGTCGGGGCACACCACCATCGCCACCGCTGCGGCCCTGGCCATTTTCCTGGTGGTCTCGCCCCGCTGGCGGCCGTTCGCTGCAGCCGCGGGTGGTTTGTATGCCGTGCTGGCCGGTGCCGCTACCTTGATCAACGGCTGGCACCGCCCGGCGGACGTGGTGGCGGCCTTTTTGGTGGCCGGCTTTTGGGTGCTGGCCGCCGGTTCGGTCGTGCTGCGGCGGGGCAGCGACTGGAACATCTGGTCCGGCTACGGCAGCTTCTGGGCGGCGTCCGCGTGGTGGCCGCGGCTGTGCTGGCTGCTGGCCGTGCTGGGCATCGGCGCCGCCGCGGGACTCTACCTGCTCGCGCAACAGGCCGGCGCGGCACCCGTCCCCGGCACCGGCAGGTTCCCGTTGTTTTTCTGGGCCGGCATGGGCCTGATCACCGGCACCGGGATGCTGCTCAGCGCCCTGCTGACCTGGCTGTTCGGCCTCCAGTCGCGCCGGCATTAGGCCACGCGTGGGAACGGCAGCAACGGCCGGGCTCGGGGCCGGCCGGCGGCGGGGCCCCGGAGCATTGCCAGCGGCCAGCCTCCGAGCGTTGCCAGCACAGGATGGCGGTGGCAGTGTGATTCCATGGCCATCGAGGTGCGTCCGGCAACGGTCTTCGGCGATGTGAAAGCCATGCTGGGGCCAAAGCGCGCCGATGCGAACGTCTGCTGGTGCCTCAGCTACCGCCTTCCGTCGAAAGACAACGCCTCGCTGCGGGGCGAGGATCGAGCGGCCCTCGTCGAGCGCTTGTGCGGGCAGGACCCGCCGCCGGGGGTGCTCGCCTACGACGGCGACGAGGTGGTCGGCTGGGCCGCCGTGCATCCCCGGGCGGACACGGCCTTCGCGCGCAACCGAAAGATCCCGCACGTGGACGACGTCGATGTGTGGTCGGCGTGGTGCATCCGGGTGCGTCCAGGGCATCGCGGCAAGGGGATCTCGCATCATCTGCTCGCGGGCGCCGTCGACTTGGCGCGCCGGCATGGTGCCCCCGCGATTGAGGGCTACCCCGTCGACAACGAGGGCAAGAAGGTCGACCTGACCATGGCCTACGTCGGCACGCGAAAGCTCTTCGAACAGGCCGGCTTCACGAAGGCGGCAGACACCGACTCGGTGGTAAACGGGTTCCCGCGCGTGCTCATGCGGCTGGAACTGGGCTGACGCACGCCTTTCCGACGCCGCCCCCCACCACCCGGCGCCGCGCCGCCGCCGCGCCCCGCTCGCCCCGCCGCCACTCCCCTTACCGGTTGGCGCTGAGGCGCTGCAGCAGGGCGCGGGACTGCACGGGTCCGTAGGGCAGGATCGGGATGGCCTTGGTGGAGTCCGCGGGAGTGTCGCGGCTGGCCTGTTCACCCATCCGGACGGCCAGTGTCATGGTCTCGCACATGTTCTTCACGTAGGCGTCGCTGACGGTCTGGCCGTGGCCGGGCACCAGCACGTCGTACTCGTGCCGCAGCCCGGAGATCCGGCGCAGCGCTTCCACCCAGTCTCGCGGGTAGGAATCTTCGAAGGCGGGCGGGGCACCCTGCTCCACCAGATCGCCTGCAAAAAGCGTGGTGGGCGAACCGACCAGCAGGTCACCGTCGGTGTGGCCGCGGCCCAGATAGAAGAGCTTGACGCTGACCTCGCCCAGGTCGACGGTGGTTTCCGTGTCCACCAGCTTGTTGGGCATCTTGATCCCGGTATGCTCCCCGTCGCCGGCCGCCATTTCGGGTTCCGTTTCCCCGACTGCCTCACGCTGGAGAACGCCGTTCTCTGCGACGTCGTGCGCGCAATTGCGGTGGGCGTAAAAGTCCTGCACGCCCTGGGCCGCAAAGTAGGCGTTGCCAAAGACGTGGTCATAGTGGAAATGCGTATTCACGACGACGAGCGGCAGCTTGGTCAGTGCGCGTACGGCCGCGTAAATCCGCCGTGCCTGCCGCGGCCCGGCACCGGTATCCACCACCAAGGCCTTGTTCCTGCCGACGACCAGCCCGGAGTTCAACAGATACTCCCGGGTCCTGATCACGTAATTGCCGGGTGCCACCTGCACACATTCCGCGGGCTCCCCGGCCTTGTCCGCCGACTCCCCGGCCTTGTCCTCTGATCGGGCGGCATCGCTCATCAGGGTCGTCACCCTCCGTCGCGTCGAACACCGGCCGCGCGGACGGCGCAGCCTGATCCTGCCACGGTACCGTGCCGACCACTCCGGCACACCCAGCCACCAGACCGCGGCCGACTGGCTGCGGCCTCCTGGCGAGCGTCCCGCGCTAGAGTTCGTGAACGGAGCGAAGCACCTCGCGCACCTCGCCGAACGGCACGGAGTCGTCGACGTAGGCCTGCACATGCTTGGAGCCCATGCCACGGACCATCACGCCGTGTTCCCCCTCGGCGGCCGACTCGAGGAACACCGGCCGCAGCGCCTCGGCATGGTGTGCAGACAGGCGGGAGAGGTACTTTTTGTACGCCTCTGGCAGAGTGACCATGCCCTAAGGGTAGCGCCGGCGGGACGGGCCAGCTAGGGATAATTTCGGGCTGCCGCCGGCCGGTCGGGCGCCGGCCGGCGGGGAGCTGCTACAGGTCGGCGAGGACGCTGCCGGGGTTTTCGATCGCGTCCGCCACGTAGCGCAGGAAACCGCCCGCGATGCCGCCGTCGCAGACGCGGTGGTCGAAGGCCAGCACCAGTTCGGTCACCTTCCGGACCGCCAGCTGTCCGTCCACCACCCACGGCTTGTCGATGATCCGGCCGACGCCGAGGATCGCCACCTCCGGGTAGTTGATGATGGCGGCGCTGCCGTCCACGCCGAACACGCCGTAGTTGTTCAGCGTGAAGGTGCCCCTGGTCAGCTCGGCCGGCGTGGCCTTGCCGTCGCGGGCGACGGCGGTGAGCCGCCTGATCTCGGTATCCAGCTGCCGGGCGCTGAGTCTGTCGGCATTGCGCACGCTGGGCACCATCAGCCCGCGATCGGTCTGGGCGGCGAAGCCGAGGTTGACACCGTCGAAGCCGACGATCTCCTCGCCTTCCACACGGGTGTTCAACTCCGGATATTTGGCCAGGCCGGCCAGCACGAACCGCGCGATGAAGGCCAGCAGCCCCGGGGTGTTCTCCGGATCGCGGCGCTTGAGGTCGGCGCGCATCTGCAGCAGGGCGGTGGCGTCCACGTCCACCCAGACGGTGGCCTCGGGGATTTCGCTGCGGCTGCGCGACATCGCCTGGGCCACGGTCTTCCGCACGCCCTTCATCGGGGTGCGGGTGGCGATGCCCAGGCCGGTACGGGCGTCGGTATCGGCGGCACCCGCCGTGCGGCCCTCCGCCGGGGCTCCGGCGACGCGGGTGGCAGGGGCCGGGGCACTGGCCACGCCGGTGGCGGGGGAAGGTGCTACGGCCAGCGCGGCCTCCACGTCCTTGCGCAGCACCATGCCGTCCGGGCCCGTGCCGGTGATGTCGGTCAAGCGGAGACCCGAGTCGCGGGCCAGCTTGCGGACCAGGGGCGAGATGACCAGCGGGGCCCGTCCGCTCGCGGCCGGCACGGGTTCCTCCTGCGTTGCCGCGGTCGTCGGAGCTACCGCCGGGGAGGCCACCGCCGTCGGGGCGGCCACCGCCGTCGGGGAGGCCACCGCCGTCGGGGCGGCCGCCGGAGGGGTCGCCACGGCAACGCGGCCGGTCTTCGGTTTGCGGGTGCGCTTGGACCCGGCCGACCCGCCGGGTGTGCCGTAGCCGATCAGCACGTTGCCGGAGCCGGATTCGGCAGGCTCCTGGATGCCGGCGCGCTCCTCCCTCCGGTAGGCCTCGCCGTCGGGATGGCCGGCGCCTGGCCCCGCGCGGTCCGGGTCGGGAGCGTCTCCCGCCGCGACCGCGGCGGCAGCCTCCCCCGCCCGGGGTGCCTGCGGCGCGGCAGCCTGGGCGCCGTCGTCGTGCACGTAGCCCGGAGCGTCGACGGAGATGAGGGGCTTGCCCACGTCCAGGGTGTCGCCGGCCGCGCCGTGCAGCACAGCGACGGTCCCCGCGAACGGGCTGGGCACCTCCACCATGGACTTGGCGGTCTCCACTTCGGCGACCGGCTGGTCCACGCGGATCTCGTCGCCGACCTTGACCAGCCAGTTCACCAGTTCGGCCTCGGTCAGGCCCTCGCCGAGGTCGGGCAGTTTGAACACCTGTCGCGACATGGCTACGCGTCCTCCCACTGAAGTTCATCCACCGCGTCCAGGATGCGGTCCACGCTGGGCAGGTAGTGCCGCTCCAGCTTCGGCGCGGGATACGGAATATCGAAACCGGTCACGCGCAGCACCGGGGCGGCCAGCGAGTGGAAGCAGCGCTCCTGCACGCGCGCCACGATCTCTGAGGCGACGGACGCGAAACCGGGGGCTTCGGCGACGACCACGGCGCGGCCGGTTTTGCGCACCGAGGCCATCACGGTTTCATCGTCGAACGGCACGATCGACCGGATATCAATGACCTCCAGCGAGCGCCCCTCCTCGGCGGCGGCCGCGGCGGCCTGCATGACGGTGGGCACGGACGGACCGTAGGTAATCAGCGTGGCGTCGGTTCCCTCGCGGGCGACGACGGCGCGGCCGATGCCCGATCCTGAGGTTCCGGCCTGCCCCGCCCCGGATCCCTGCACGGTCTCCGACGCGGCCCACTGTGACTGCAGCGCTTCGAGGTCCAGCTGCTCCTTGGAGAAGTAGAGCTTCTTCGGCTCCAGGAACACCACCGGATCCGGGAAGCGGATGGCCTCGCGGAGCATGGTGTAGGCGTCCTCCACCGTGGCCGGCGCCACCACGGTCAGGCCCGGCGTGTGCGCGTAGTAGGACTCCGAGGAGTCGCAGTGGTGCTCCACTCCCCCGATCCCGCCGGCATACGGAATCCGGATCACCATCGGCAGCTTGACCCTGCCGCGGGTCCGGTTGGGCATCTTGGCCACGTGCGAGACCACCTGCTCGAACGCCGGGTAGGCGAACGCGTCGAACTGCATCTCCACCACCGGGCGGAGGCCGTTCATCGCCATGCCGATCGCCATGCCCATGATGCCCGATTCGGCCAGCGGGGTATCGAAGCAGCGTTCCTCGCCGAACCGCTTGGTGAGGCCGTCGGTGATGCGGAAGACGCCGCCCAGCGGGCCTACGTCTTCACCGAAGACGACGACGGAGCGGTCGGCTTCCATCTCATCGGCCAAGGCCGTGTTCAGCGCCTTGGCGAACGTCATTGTTGTGCTCATGCTGTGTCCTTTTGGTCGGCGGCGGCGCTCAGGCCGACTCGCGCGAGAGCTCGTCGCGGAGCATGGCGGCCTGCTCGCGCAGCTGGCTGGTCTTTTCGGTGAAGACGAAGCGGAACAGGTCCTCCGGGTCCACGTCGGTCTCGGCGTTGAGTCCGTCGCGCATCTGCGCGGCCACGGTTTCCGCCCGCTCGGCGATTTCCTTTTCGAGGGCCTCGTCCAGGAGGTGCAGTTCCTTGAGGTATGTCCGCAGGCGCACCAGCGGGTCCTTCGGCGCCCACTCGGCCACTTCGTCGTCGGTGCGGTAGCGGGTGGCGTCGTCGGCGTTGGTGTGCGACTGCATCCGGTACGTGTGCGCCTCGACCAGGGCGGGGCCGCCGCCGTCGCGGGCCCGGGTCACGGCCTTGCCGAGTACGGACAGCAACGCGGCGGTGTCGTTGCCGTCCACGCGCTCGCCCGGCATGCCGTAGCCGATGGCCTTGTGCGCCAGCGACGGCGCCACGGTTTGCTTATTGAGCGGGACGGAGATGGCGTACTGGTTGTTCTGCACGAAGAACACCACCGGGAGGTGGAACACGGCGGCGAAGTTCAGCGCCTCGTGGAAGTCGCCCTCGCTGGTGGCCCCGTCACCGCAGAGCGCGACGACGACGGTGTCCTCGCCCTTGAGTTTGGCGGCGTGGGCGACGCCGACGGCGTGCAGCAGCTGAGTGGCCAGCGGCGTGGCCTGGATGGACACCTTGTGCTCGTAGGGGTCGTAGCCGCCGTGCCAGTCGCCCTGCAGCAGGGTCAGGGTCTGCACCGGGTCGACGCCCTTGGCGATCACGGCGACGGTGTCGCGGTAGGTGGGGAACAGCCAGTCGTCCCGGCCCAGGCACAGGGCCGCCGCCACCTGGCAGGCCTCCTGCCCGTGCGATGAGGGGTAGACCGCCAGCCTGCCCTGGCGGACCAGGGCGTTGGCCTGGTCGTTGACGCGGCGGCCGACCACCAGTTCGCGGTAGGCGCCCAGCAGGGCCTCGCCGTCGGGCAGCGGGTACTTGTCGTTGTGCACGTGCCGGCCGTCCGGGTCCACCAGCTGCACGGGCTGCCCGGAGGGCAGCATGTAGGCCTCGGCGGTGACCTGATCATCCATGCCGGGGCGGCCGGACGGGTCGGACATCGATCCCTCGATCGGGTTACCGGTTGAGATGGTCATGGTGTCTCCCTCGAATCCTTGGTCGGCGGGCGCCGTTGCCTGCCGCCCCGCACGGCGCGGGCGGCTCTGGTGAAGAAACTGTGTAGCTTTAGTATGGATTCGGCTACTTTTCGTATCCACTTATGCAGGAAAACGTGGATTATCTGCCTGTCTAACCGTAGTCTTGGAGACGAATTGTTAATGTGAGCTGGATAACCCCGCGAGGTGTAGACAGATGGCCAACGGTGCCGCCGCAAAGGTCCCGCAACTGGACGAGATCGACCGCCGGATCCTGGCGGAGCTGACCCGGGACGGCCGGCTGTCCGTGACCGCGGTCGCCGAAAACGTGCACATCTCCCGCGCCCACGCCTACTCGCGCATCGCCCGGCTGACCGAGGCGGGCGTGCTGACCAAGTTCACGGCGTTGGTGGACCCGATTAAGGCGGGACTGAAGGCATCCGCCTACGTGACCCTGAAGCTGCGCCAGCACTCCTGGCGCGAGCTGCGCGAAGCCCTGCGCGCCATTCCCGAGGTGCACCACATCGCCCTGGTCGGCGGGAACTTCGATGTCATCCTGCTGGTCCGTGCCGTGGACAACGTGGACCTGCGCCGGGTCATCTTTGACCAAATCCAGTCCATGCCCGGGATCCTCGACACCCAGACCTTCCTGGTATTCGAGGACCTGGACACCCGCTGAAGCGCGCGCGCTCAGCCGCCGTTCCCGTCCGGGGGCGCCGCGACCTCGTTCATGTTGCCGGTCTCGACCTCGCCCGCACGCTCATACACCAGGGCCACCGCGCCCTTCTCAAAGGTGCGGGCGGGGCCGGCGAGGCGGAAGGAGGCCGGGATGGTGCCGGAGCCGAAGAGCCGCTTCCCGCTGCCCACCGTGAGCGGATACAGGAAGAGGTTGAGGCGGCCGACCACGTCCTCGGTGAACAACGACTGCAACAGGTCGCCGCTGCCGAACACGTGCACCTCGTCGTGCCGCTCGCGAAGGTGGGCGGCCGCCATCGCATCGTGCAAGGCGGTCGTGCCCGCCCAGGCAGGCTCGGTGAGCGTCGTCGACACGACGTACTTCGGCACCGCGTTGAACTTCACCGCGATCGGAGAGTCCTCGCCGGCATTGGGCCAGTAGGACGCGAAGATGTCGTAGGTCTTCCGCCCGAGCAGCAGCGCGTCGATCCGGTCGATGACCGCCCCGATCGCCTCGCCGGATGCTTCGTCGAAGAACGGCGCCTGCCAGCCGCCGTAGTCGAAGCCGCCCTCCGGGTCCTCGTCGGCCGCGCCCGGCGACTGGTACACGCCGTCGAGGGTGAGGAACATGTTGGCCACGATGATGCCCATGGGTCTTCCCTCCCGGCGCGTAACGCCGCCCCCGACGCGCCGCCTTCATCCTGCCCTCGGGCCGGGACGGTTGTCCAGACCCGGGCGCCTCGGCAGGCCACGGGCGGGGCATTCGGGGGCTCAGGGTCGAAAGCGGCCCGGCTGCACCAGGTTCTGCGGCGCCCGGCCGGCCGCGACCGCCGCCAGCTGATTCTTCAGGAGCCGGACGATCCGCGGTTCGAACGCCGTGGTGTCGCCGCCCAGGTGCGGGGTGATCAGCGCGTTGCCGGCCCGCCACAGCGGGTGGTCCGGCGGCAGCGGTTCGGGATCGGTGACGTCCAACGCGCACCTCAGCCGGCCGGAGACGACTTCCGCGGTCAGGGCCGCCGTGTCGACCACCGCCCCGCGCGCGACGTTGACCACCAGCGCACCGTCCGGGAGGGCCGCCAGTACCGCCGCATCGATCAGCCCGCGGGTGGCTTCCGTCAGGGGTGTGATGAGGATCAGCACCTCGTGGGACGCCGCCAGTTCGGTCAACTCGTCCGTGCCGTGGACGTGGCCGTTGCCGTCGTCCCGGGCGCGGGTCCCCACCCGGGTCAGCTGCACGTCGAAGGGCTCCAGCCGGCGCGCGATTTCCCGGCCGATGCCGCCCACGCCGACGAGCAGCACCTTGCGGTCCGCCAGCGAGGGCCGTCGCACGTGGCGCCACCGGCCCTCGGGCTGGTCCCGCGCGGCGACGTCGATCCCGCGCAAGGAGGCAAGCACGAGCCCGACGGCGAGTTCGGCGGTGGCGGCGGCGTGCACTCCCGCCGCGCTGGCGATGGCGACGTCCGGTCCGACGACGGCGGCTATCCCGTCAACCCCGGTGGTTTGGGCCTGCACCAGCTGCAGGTTCGCCAGCTTCGGCAGGCGGGCGACGGCCCGGGACATGTCCGGGTACGGCAGCACCACGGCCTCGATCTGTTCGGGCCGCGCGTCCTCGGGGTCGCCGTCGAAATCCCAATAGACGGTGCGGATCCCCGCGGGCAGGGGTTCCAGGGCGGCCATCAGGTCCCGGTCGGGGCAGGCGACGGTGGTGACGGCAGGCGGGGCGGCATTCATGTGACTCCTGGAGCAGAGGCCGGCAGCCCGGCGGCGCGAACGGGCTTCGCCTGGAAGCCTACCCTCCGTCCGCGCGGGCAGAGGCTCATCGCGCGGCCGATACCGCGCGGCACCGGCCTCGGCCCGCCGTCAGCCCTTGAAGACCGGCTTGCGCTTCTCCTGGAAGGCCTTGAAGCCTTCGGCGTAGTCGTCGCTCTTGCACAGCCGGCCCTGCGCGGCGTTTTCCTCTTCGGTGGCGAGCCACAGGCCCAGCCGCTGGTCGCGGATGTTCGCCACCAGCTCCTTGGACGCCCGGAACGCGCCGGTGGCGCCCTGTGCCACCTTGCCCACGATGCCGCGGGTGGTCTCCAGCAGCTCGTCCGCAGGCATGGCCCGGCTGAACAGCCCGGCCCTCACCGCTTCCTCGCCGCTCATCAGCTCGGCGGTGTAGATCAGGTCCAGCGTGCGGTGCGCGCCGAGCCGCTCGGTGAACAGCCAGTGCCCGCCCGAATCCAGGGTGGCACCCAGGTTGGCGAACGGCGAGCCGATCTTGGCGCTGTCGGCCACGTACACCACATCGGTGGCGATCAGCAGGCCGAGCCCGACGCCGAGCGCCGCCCCCTGCGCTGCGGCGAAGGTGGGCGCGGGGAACTCCGCCATCTTCCGCAGCACCGGGGTGACGACGCCGGACAGGTAACCGTAGGCATCGTCGGTGGCCGGGTCCACCGCGGAGATGTCGCGGCCGGCGCAGAAGCCGCGGCCCTCGCCGCGGAGCAGCAGCGCCCGGACGCCGGCGGCGGCGGCGTCGTCGTACGCCTTGCCCAGATCATGGACCGCCTGTTCGTCCAGCGCATTCATCTTGCCCGGTGCGTTGAGCACCACTTCGGCGATGTTGTCCTGGATGGACAGCTCAATCATGCTCATGGGACTCCTTCGGGGTCGGTGCTGTTAAAGATCGGTCAGGCGTCGTAGTCGACGGTGATTTCGTCGCCGGTGGGGTGGGTCTGGCAGGTCAGCACGTAGCCGCGCTCGATCTCGTCCGGTTCCAGCGCGTAGTTCTCCTCCATGGTGAACGTGCCGGAGACAACCTTGGCGCGGCAGGTGCCGCAGACGCCGCCGGCGCAGGCGAACGGAACGTCCGGGCGGACGCGCAGCGCGGCGTTGAGCACCGACTCCCGGGCATGCTTGGGCGAAGCGACCGTGCCGGAGAGCCCGTCCAGCCGGAAGTTGATCTCGTAGTTGTCCGCGCTGGGGTCGAGCTGCACCGGCCGGCCGATGTTGCCCTGCGGTTTGGTCGGCTCGCCGGTGCTGAACAGCTCGAAGCGGATCTTCTCGGCCGGCACGCCGCGTTCGGCCAGGGTGTCGCGGCACAGCTGCACCAGTTCGTAGGGGCCGCAGAGGAACCATTCGTCCACGTCGTCGGTGCGGAGCACGTTGTCGAACAGGCTGGTCAGCTTCTCGGCGTCGATCCTGCCGGAAAGCAGCGGCGAAATGCGCTGTTCGCGGGAGAGCACGTGGTGCAGCGCGAAGCGGGTGGGGTATTTGTCCTTCAGGTCGGCCAGTTCCTCCACGAACATCACGTCCATGGCGGCCTTGTTCGCGTAGACCAGGTCGAACCGGACGCTGTCGCTGGCGGCCAGCACGGTCCGCGCGATCGAGATCACCGGCGTGATGCCGGACCCGGCGGCGAACGCCACGAAGGTGGCCCCGGCGTCGGCATTGATCTGTTCGGGGTGGTTGATCTCCGTCATCTGGTGCTTGGAGATGAAGGCGCCGGTGGGGCTCATGACGTCCAGGACGTCCCCGGCCTTGAGGTGGTCGTTGGCCCAGTTCGAGAACAATCCGCCGATGTCGCGTTTGATCGCCACCCGGATTTCGCCCGGCTTCGGCTCGGCGCAGATGGAGTAGCTGCGCCGGATTTCCTGGCCTTCGAGCGTGGTGCGCAGCGCCACGTACTGGCCGGGCACGTAATCGTACTGGCCGTGCAGTTCCTCCGGCACCTCGAACGTGACCTCGACGGCCTCGTCCGTGAGCTTGCGGACCTCGGCGACGGTCAGCGGGTGGAAGGTGGCGCGGCGCTTGACGGCCGTGGCCTCCGTGGTGGAAGTAGTCATCTAGAGCACCTTGAAGTAGTCGAAGGGTTCATGGCAGTCGTTGCACTGGTACAGCGCCTTGCACGACGTGGAGCCGTAGCGGGACAGCTCGCGGGTGTTGAGGGAATCGCAGCGCGGGCATTTGACGCTCAGGCCCAGCCTGACCGGTCCGGTGCGGACCGGCGCCATGCCCGACGGCGGGGCGATGCCGTACTCGTTCAGCTTGGCCTTGCCCTCGGCGGTCATCCAGTCCGTGGTCCAGGCCGGGGCCAGCACCTGCTTCACCCGGACGTCGGCGTAGCCCTCGGACGCCAGCGCGGCGACGATGTCGTCGCGGATGGCATCCATGGCCGGGCAGCCGGAGTAGGTCGGGGTGATGGTCACCTCGACGGCCGGCCGCCCGCCGTCGTCCGTTTCATCCAGCACCGACACGGACCGCAGGATGCCCAGATCCTCGATGCTCAGCACGGGGATCTCCGGGTCACAGACGGTGGCCGCGACGTCCCAGACGCGCGCCGCTTCGGTTCCTGCCGGCCGTTGGGCCGTATTGGTGGACATGAATAGCTCCGTTACTCCGATGGCCGGCCTGGTTACCAGGTGGCGCCGGGGTGTTCGCGGGCCAGCACCTGCATCTCAGCCAGCAGGTAGCCCAGGTGTTCACTGTGTTTGACGCGGGTCTTGTCCGTCATGGCGGGCTGGACGTCCGGGACCTCCAGCGTTGCCTCCGCGAAGACGTCCGCGATGAAGGCGTCGAAGCCTTCGCGCAGTTCCGAGGGCCGCACCGCGATGCCGGGCAGCCGGTCGATCAGCTCATCGTCCAGGAACAACTGCTCCACGTACGGCCAGATGGAGAGGAAGCCGGCGGCGATGCGCCGGTGCGACTCTTCCGTGCCGTCGCCCAGGCGCAGCGTCCACTGCGCCGCGTGGTCGCGGTGGTAGTCCACTTCCTTCAGTGCCTTGGCCGCGATGGCCGCCAGGGTCTCGTCCTGCGAGTCGACCAGCCGCGAGTACAGCTCGTGCTGGTACGTGGCGATGACCAACTGGCGGGCGATCGTCCTGCCGAAGTCGCCGTTGGGCTGTTCGACGAGGTAGCTGGAGCGGAACTCGTTCTCCCCGCGCCAGTAAGCCAGGTCGTCTTCGGACTTGCCCCAGGCGGAGCCGGCGTAGGTCAGGAACGACCGGGCGTGGCCGATCTGGTCCAGCGCGATGTTGGCGAGCGCGACGTCCTCTTCCAGCTCCGGCGCGCGGGAGATCCACCAGCCCAGCCGCTGGGCCAGGATCAGGGCGTCGTCGCCGAGGCGCAACGCGTACTCGCCGACGTCGTGGCTGGCCTTCGTGCCTTCGGTCACCTGCGCGGCGATGTCCTCCGGGCGCAGGGCGTTGCCCGGCGTGATCCGGGTGGCGCTTTCGCCGCTCACAGGTGCTTCACCCCTTCGCTCTTCGTGTAGTACGTGGCATGGCGGTAGTCCTTGCCCTTGGGGGATTCGAAGAACTCGCCCTTCGCGTCAGGATCGCTGGCCACGATGGCCGACGCCGGCACCACCCAGAGGGAGACGCCTTCGTTGCGCCTGGTGTAAAGATCCCGCGCGTTGCGCACGGCCATCTCGGCGTCCGGGGCGTGCAGCGAACCGGCGTGCACGTGGGAGAGCCCGCGCGAGGAGCGGACGAATACTTCCCACAGCGGCCAGGGCTGCTTGTCGGACGACGCGGCTTCCGCCGTCGCCGTCTCCACGGGTCGGGCCATTGCGGTCTGGTCTCCAGTTGCCATCTAGGCCACCTGTGCTTTCTGTGCCTTCTTGTCCGCGTAGGCGGCTGCTGCTTCGCGCACCCAGGCGCCGTTCTCGTGTGCCTCGCGGCGGCGCTCCATCCGCTGCGCGTTGCAGGGGCCGCGGCCGGCGAGGACTTCGTAGAATTCGTCCCAGTTGAGTTCGCCGTGCTCCCACATGCCGGTTTCCTCGTTGTAGCGGATCTTGTCATCGGGCAGGGTCAGGCCCAGGACCTTGACCTGTTCCTGGATCATCCCCACGAACCGCGAGCGCAGCTCGTCGTTGGAGAAGCGCTTGATGTTCCAGGCCATCGACTGCTGCGAGTTCGGGGAGTCGGTGTCCGTGGGGCCGAACATCATCAGCGCCGGGGCGTAGAAGCGGTTGACCGCGTCCTGGGCCATCTGCTTCTGCGCCGGGGTGCCGTTGGCCAGTTCCAGCAGGATCTCGAAGCCCTGCCGCTGGTGGAAGGACTCTTCCTTGCAGATCCGCACCATCGCCCGGCCGTAGGGGCCGTAGGAGGCCCGGCACAGCGGCACCTGGTTGGCGATCGCGGCGCCGTCGACGAGCCAGCCGATGGCCCCCATGTCCGCCCAGCTGTTGGCCGGGTAGTTGAAGATCGAGGAGTACTTGGCCTTGCCCTCGAGCAGCTGCTGGTTGAGGACGTGCCGGGGCGTGCCCAGGGTCTCGGTGGCGGAGTAGAGGTACAGGCCGTGGCCGGCCTCGTCCTGCACCTTGGCCATCAGGATGGCCTTGCGCTTCAGGCTGGGCGCGCGGGTAATCCAGTTCGCCTCCGGCTGCATGCCGATGATCTCGGAGTGCGCGTGCTGGGACATCTGCCGGACCAGTGTCTTGCGGTACTTCTCCGGCATCCAGTCGGCCGGCTCGATCCGGGAGTCCTCGGCAATGATCTTGTCAAAGTAGGCCTTCCCGGCCTCGTCCTCGGGGGACGGCACGGCGTGCAACTGGGAGTCGCCGGCCTGGGTCTGCGTTGCCACGATGGTCACCTCACTGTACGAAATCCGGCCGCGAAATAATTACCGACCGTTCGTTCAGGATATAGCGCATTTTCCGCAACCGTCAAGGCCAAGGGCGGCCGTCAGGGTTCAGCCGGGATCAACTTCCGGCCGGGTGCTTCCACCCTCAGCCGAACCCGTCCGGCGGGGCGGGCCGGCTCTATATATTGGTGGCATGACGCACAGCCCCGCCGAAACCGTCCCCGCCTCCTCCCCCGCAGCCCTGCCGGAACCGCCGTCGCCCCGCAAGGTTCCCGTCGAGCGCTCCCATCACGGCGACGTCTTCGTGGACAACTATGAGTGGCTGCGGGACAAGGAGAGCCCGGAGGTGGTTGCGCACCTGGAGGCGGAGAACGCCTACACGGCGGCGGTCACCGGGCACCAGCAGCCGTTGCGCGAGGCCATTTTCAATGAAATCAAGAACCGCACTCAGGAAACGGACCTGTCGGTTCCGGTCCGCAAGGACGGCTGGTGGTACTACGGCCGGATGGAAGAGGGCAAGCAGTACGGCATCCAGTGCCGGGTCCGGGCCGCGGACACCGGCGACCGGGCAGCCGATTGGACTCCCCCGCAGGTCGACGCCGGCCGGCCGGTGCCCGGCGAGCAGGTGCTGCTGGACGGCAATGCCGAGGCCGAGGGCAAGCCGTTCTTTTCGCTGGGCGGCTCTGCCGTGACCAAAGACGGCAGCCTCTACGCCTACGCCGCCGACTTCGCCGGCGACGAGCGCTTCACCCTGAGGATCAAGGACCTGGACACCGGCGACCTGTTGGACGACGTCGTGGAAAACGTCTTCTACTCGTTGGCGTTCGATCCCGACGGCAGCCGCGTGTTCTACACGGTGGTCGACGAGTCCTGGCGCCCGTTCCAGATCAAGGCGCACACCATCGGCACACCGGCGGCCTCCGACGTCGTGATTTACCAGGAAGACGACCCGGCCATGTGGATGGGGTTCGAGCTCTCCTCCGACCGCCGGCACCTGGTGATCGGGATCGGCTGTTCCGAATACTCCGAGACGCGCCTGCTGGACTTCTCCGCCCCGGAAGCCGGGCTGCGGACGCTCATCCCGCGCGGCGAGCGGGTGCTGTACGACGCCGAGCCGCTCCTGCTGGACGGCGCCCAAAAGGTGCTGCTGACCCACAACAAGGACGCGGTGAACTCGATGGTCTCGCTGGCCGACCTCGCGGAGTTCTCCAAGCCCCTGGCCGAGCAGCACTGGGACACCGTGGTGGAGCACGACGACGCCGTGCGGGTCAACGGGGCCGGGGTGACCGCCACCCATATGGTGCTGTCCATCCGCCAGGACACCATCGAACGCGTGCAGGTGCTGCCTCTGGCCGGTTTGGGCACGGCCGCGCAGGCTGCCCCGGCGGAGCCGGCATTCGACGAGGAATTGTTCACCGCCGGCGTCGGCGGTTCCGACTACGAGGCACCGGTGATCCGGCTGGCCTACACCTCGTTCCTGACGCCGCCGCGGATCTACGACTACGAGCTGGCCACCGGCACGCTGCACCTGCGCAAGGAAACGCCGGTGCTCGGCGGCTACGACCCGGCGGACTACGTGGCCGGGCGGGAGTGGGCGGCCGCGGCGGACGGCACGAGGATTCCGCTGTCGGTGGTCCGCAAGGCCTCGGTGCGGCGTGACGGCAGCAACCCGGCGCTGGTCTACGCCTACGGCAGCTACGAGGTGAGCATGGACCCGGCGTTCAGCACGGCGCGGCTGTCGCTGCTGGACCGCGGCGTGGTCTACGTGGTGGCGCACGTCCGCGGCGGCGGCGAGATGGGCCGGCACTGGTACGAGGACGGCAAGAAGCTGCGCAAGAAGAACACCTTCACGGACTTCGTCGCCGCCACCGAGTGGCTGGCGGCCTCGGGCTGGGCGGAGCCGGGACGGATCGCGGCCATGGGCGGCTCCGCCGGCGGCCTGCTGATGGGCGCCGTCGCCAACCTGGCGCCGGAGAAGTACGCGGCGATCGTGGCGCAGGTGCCCTTCGTCGACGCGCTGACCTCGATCCTGGACCCGGACCTGCCGCTTTCGGCGCTGGAGTGGGAGGAGTGGGGCAACCCGATCACGGACCCGGAGGTCTACGCGTACATGAAGTCGTACACGCCCTACGAGAATGTCCGGCCGGCCGCGTATCCGAAGATCGCCGCGGTCACCAGCTTCAACGACACCCGGGTGCTGTACGTGGAGCCGGCCAAGTGGGTGGCGGCCCTGCGGGAGGCCACAACCGGCACCGAGCCGATCGTGCTCAAGACCGAGATGGACGCCGGCCACGGCGGCGCGTCCGGACGGTACGAGGCCTGGAAGGACCGGGCCTGGGATTACGCCTTCGCCCTCGACGCGATCGGCGCCACCGAGCCGGCCTAACCCGCCCGGCGCTGCCCGGCCGCCTTGACTTGAATCACAAATCAGGATTACCTAATGAACATTCGGTAATGAACAGCGAGGGGCTTCCATGACGGACATCGACGTCGACACTTCCCGGGACGTTCCGGCGGAAAGCAACGAGCTGCAGCCGGGCGAACGGCCCGTGCACCCGGCCTTCGTCAACGACCAGGCCGCACGCTGGATGGGCGTGGAAGTCGTGAAGGCGGAGTTTGGCGACGTCGTGGTCGAGATGCGGCTGCGCGAAGAGATGCTCAACGGCTTCGGCATGGCGCAGGGCGGCATGGTGTTCGCCTTCGCCGACGTGGCCTTCGCGCTGGCCTGCAACGACCCCGACGGCGACGGCAGCACCATCACGGTGGCCTCCGGCGTCGACGTCAATTTCCTCAACCCGGGATTCGCCGGCCGGCTGCTGACCGCAACCGCCCGGCTGGTCAACCAGACCGGGCGGAGCGGCCTGTACGACATCACCGTCACCCAGGAGAAACCGGACGGCGGTGCCGACGTTCTGCTCGAATTCCGCGGCCGTTCCCGCACCGTCCCCAACCCCGCCCGCAACCAGCGAAAGCCCTGACTGCGCCGCAGCTTTCGACAGCGACGCCCCCAGCCTTCACCGACAGCACTGCCCGACCCGCATTAAAGGACCGTTCCCATGACGACCACCACCGGTACGAAAGCCCGCAAGACGACTCCCGCCGCCGAGGACACCCTCGACCCGGAGGAGCTGATGAGCCGGGACGAGCTGGAAGCCCTCCAGCTGAAGCGCCTGCAGCACACGGTCGCCTACGCCTATGAGCGCGTACCCATGTACAAGCAGAAGTTCGACGACGCCGGCGTCCGCCCGGAGGACCTCAAGGAACTGTCCGACCTGGCCAAGTTCCCCTACACGGACAAGGAAGACCTGCGCCGGTCCTACCCGTTCGGCATGTTTGCCGTGCCGCAGGAGGAGGTGGCCCGGATCCACGCCTCCTCGGGCACCACCGGCCGCGCCACCGTGGTGGGCTACACCCGCCGGGACATCCAGAACTGGGAGACGCTGTTCGCGCGCTCCATCCGCGCCTCCGGCGTCAAGAAGGGCTGGAAGGTCCACAATGCCTACGGCTACGGCCTGTTCACCGGCGGGCTCGGGGCACATTACGGCGCGGAGAAGCTCGGCTGCACCGTCATCCCCATGTCCGGCGGCCAGACCGAGAAGCAGATCCAGCTGATCCAGGACTTTGAACCGGACGCCATTCTCTGCACCCCCACCTACCTGCTCACCATCGTGGACGCGATGGAGCACGCCGGCGTCGATCCCGCGAAGACGTCGCTGAAGGTCGCCGTGCTCGGCGCCGAGCCGTGGACCGATGAGATGCGCCACGAGCTCGAGGGCAAGCTGGACATCGACGCCTGCGACATCTACGGCCTCTCCGAGGTCATGGGCCCCGGCGTCGCCGGCGAATGCGTGGACTACAAGGACGGCTCCACCATCTGGGAGGACCACTTCCGGCCGGAAATCATCGACCCGCTCACCGACCGGGTGCTGGGCGACGGCGAGTCCGGTGAGCTGGTGTTCACGTCGCTGACGAAGGAGGCCATGCCGGTGATCCGTTACCGCACGCACGACCTCACCCGGCTGCTGCCCGGCACCGGGCGGCCGAACATGCGCCGCATCGGCCGGATCACCGGGCGCTCGGACGACATGATCATCCTGCGCGGCGTGAACCTCTTCCCCACCCAGATCGAGGAGATCGCCCTGCGCATCCCCGGCCTGAGCCCGCATTTCCAGCTGGAGATCAGCCGGCCGCACCGGATGGACGAGCTGACCGTCAAGATCGAACGCCGCGAAGACTGCACCCCCGCCAAGGCAACCGAAGCGGCCCGGGAGCTGCAGCGCCAGATCAAGATCCACGTCGGCTCCAGCTGCAAGATCGTGGTCGCGGACCCCGGCACCCTCGCGCGGTCCAGCGGCAAGCTGCGCCGGGTCTACGACCTGCGCGACAACGCCTGACGGATGTGGGAACGGCGGGCGGCAGCAGGCCTGTGCAGGCGCCGCCCGCCGCATAACTGACCTAACGGTCGTGGGAGAATAGGACCATGGCGAAAACAAGGACCCAGGAGACCGCCCGCCGCGGCCGCCCGGGCTACGACCAGCAGTCGGTGCTGAACGTCGCCGTCGCCGTGTTCAACAAGCACGGCTACGAGGCAACCTCCATGGGCATCCTCGCCGAGAACCTGGGCATCTCCAAGAGCGCCATCTACCACCACGTGCCCTCCAAGGGCGACCTGCTGCGCCTGGCCCTGGATGAGGCCCTCGGCAGCCTGGAAGGCGTGCTCGAAAACCCGTCGGCTTCCGCCGGCCGGGCGGATGCGCGCCTGGAGTTCGTGCTCCGCGGCACCGTCCAGGTCCTGTGCGAAAAACTGCCCTACGTCACCCTGCTGCTGCGCCTGCGCGGCAACACCGAGATCGAACGCGACGCGCTGGACCGCCGGCGCGCGTTCGACCACAAGGTGGCGGACCTGGTGGACGCCGCCCGGGCCGAGGGCTCCCTGCGCGGGGACATCGACCCGAGGACCACGGCCAGGTTGCTGTTCGGCACGATCAACTCCATTGTCGAGTGGTACAAACCGGGCGGATCGCTGTCCCCGCAGAAGCTCGCCGACGACCTGATCGCCATGATGTTCGACGGCCTCCACCTGCCTGCCGCGGCCCGCGTCATCGCCTGACTCCCGGCGCAGCGCCGGCCCGCACCAACGCCTGATTCCCGGCGGCAGCGCCGGCCGAACCCTCGCGGATCCGCGGCCGCCCGACGGAGCCGGCGTACCTGCTGAATTCGCCGTCCTCCCCTGCTAGGCTGACCTCACCATTCGATGTTATGGGGACGTGATCGATATGGATGGGGAGTTCGGGTGGGTCTCGGCGCTCAGCATGGCGCTCACGATCGCCGCCATTGTCCTGTTCGCCTACCGCGTGCCGTGGGCCTGGTTGCTGCCGGTGGCCGCAACCGCCGTGCTGCTGGCCACCGGGATCCCCTACGGCCGGTTGAACACCAGCACCGTTTTTGTGCTGGCTGCTGCCCTCTACGGCCTGTGGAAGTGGACCCAGTACCGGCGGGAAGGCGTCCGTGTCCCGCTCCGCTCCGCCCACGGGCGTGAGTGGGGAATCGGTGCCGGGCTGTTGCTGCTGCTGTTCCTGCTCAACGGGTTCGCCGGCGTCACCCCGGTTGCCGAGATCGGCCCCCTGTACCTGTTCAACGCCCTGCTGGCCGCACTCCCGGCCGTCATGTACCTGGGCTTCGCCCACGGCATCCTGCAGTCGTGGTGGCTGGGCGTTGCGCTCTCGCTGTCCACCATGTTCCTCTCCGCCATCCGGGACGCACCGGTCTGGGTCTCGCTGTACGGCGCGATAGCGGCCGGCCTCCAGGTCGTTGGTTACCTGGGCTGGCAGGCGGCCTTGCGGCGGCCGGTGCGGAGCAAACACCGGTTGGCGCCGGTGCGACCGGGGCGTCCGGCCGCTCCCGGTCGTCCGGCCGCTCCCGGGCCTGGCCCGGCGGGACGGGCCGCATAACCAGCTGACGGGAGGGCGGCGGCATGGACTGGATCATGGCCTTGAAGGTTTTGGACGGTCCTGCCGGCGCGCTGGTTTCCGTGGGCTACCTGCAGGCGTCGGTGGGCCTGCTGACGGTCTTCCTGTTCGGCCTCCACTCCCGCTGGGCCTGGCCCGTGCTGCTGGTGCAGGAGGCCCTGGTCTTCCTGCTGCTGCTCACGCCGGCTTTCGACGGCGGCGGCGGGTTCTTCGTCGATGCCTCGATAGGCGTGGCGCTGCTGCTGCCCTGCTACGGCGCGTGGCGCTGGCGGTCCGCCGCCCCGCTCCTTGCGCCGGGTGCAGCCGGTCCGGCGGTGTGGGTGCAGCGGGCAACGGGCCGAACCTGGGCGGCCGCCGTGCTGGTCCTCATCGCCGCCACGGTGGTTTTCGTGGCCAGCGACATTCAGGCGGGCTTTCCCTTGGAGGGCGGCCTGCTGACCGTCCTCCTGCTCCAGGCGTTCTACGCGGCGGTGATGACGGTGGTGTATCTGGGGTTGGCGCACCGGATCTATGAGGCCTGGTGGCTGTGGCTGGCTTTTGCCGTGGTGCAGCTGGCCACCTCGCTGGTCTTTCCCAGCCAGCCGACGCCGCAGCTGCTGTACGGCGCCACCGTGCTGTTGGTGCTGTTCGCCTTCTGGCGTTGGCACACGGTGGTGTTCCTGCCCGTCCCCGGGGCCCGGGCCGCCGGGGACGCGGCAGGAGGAGGAGCTCCGGCTACTTCTCCACCAGTGTGAGCACGTCGTAGGTCGCGACGATCTCGTCGTTCTGGTTGGTCAGCACCGCATCCCAGGCGACCTCGCCGTATTCGTCCGTCTCGCGCGGGGTGATGCGCTTGGCGGTGAGGGTCACCCGGATCGAGTCGCCGGCTGCCACCGGAGTGATGAAGCGCAGGTTCTCCAAGCCGTAGTTCGCCAGCACCGGTCCCGGTGCCGGCTCCACGAACAGCCCGGCACCCCAGGCCAGCAGCAGGTAACCGTGCGCCACAATGCCGGGGAAGAACGGGTTGGCGGCGGCGGCCTCCTGGTTGGTGTGGGCGTAGAAGGTGTCGCCGGTTTCGTTGGCGAACGCGGTGATGTCCTCCAGCGTGACCTGGCGGAGCTCCGAGCGGATGGCGTCGCCGATCCGCAGTGTGGCCAGGTTCTTGCGGAACGGGTGCACGTCGTCGAAGTACTGGTCGGCGCCGGTATGCCACACGCCGGTCACGGCGGTAAGCATGTTCGGCGAACCCTGGATGGCGGTGCGCTGCATGTGGTGCAGCACGGAGCGGATGCCGCCCAATTCCTCGCCGCCGCCGGCGCGGCCCGGTCCGCCGTGGACCAGGTGCGGCACGGGAGAACCGTGGCCGGTGGACGTCTTGGCGTCTTCGCGGTTGAGCACCAGCACGCGGCCGTGGTGGGCGGCGATCCCGGTAACCAGCACGCGGGCGGCCTCGGGGTCATTGGTGGCGACGGTGGCCACCAGCGAACCGGAGCCCTTGGCAGCCAGCCGCACGGCGTCGTCGAGGTCCTCGTAGCCGATGACGGAGGAAACCGGGCCGAAGGCTTCCAGCGAATGCACGGCGTCGGCCTCGGCATCGGCCCAGGTCAGCAGCACCGGCGACATGAAGGCGCCCTCGGAGTCGCCCACGGTCCCGTCGGCGCGGGTAACCTGCGGCGAATCGAGCGTGCCGTAGGCGAGCTCGCCGCCGGCATCGATCATGGCCTGGACGGCTGCGCGGACGTCGTCAAGCTGCTCCACCGAGGCGAGCGCGCCCATGGTGACGCCTTCGGCCCTCGGGTCGCCGACGACGACGCGCTGTTCGATCCGTGCACGCACGGCGTCGGCGACGTCCTGCATGCGGTCCTTGGGGACGATGGCGCGGCGGATCGAGGTGCACTTCTGGCCCGCCTTGGCCGTCATTTCGGTGACCAGCGACTTGATGTACGCGTCGAACTCCGGGGTGCCCGGCACCGCGTCGGGCCCGAGGATCGCGGCGTTGAGCGAATCCGCCTCGGCGGTGAAACGGATGCCGCCCTGGGCCACGTTCGGGTGGGACTTCAGCAGGTTCGCGGTGTCGGCGGACCCGGTGAAGGCCACGGCGTCGCGGTAATCCAAATGGTCCAGCAGGTCACGGGCAGAACCGGAAATCAGCTGGAGTGAACCGGCCGGCAGGATGTTGGACTCGATGATCAGCTTCACAGCGGCGGCGGCCACGTAACCGGTGGGAGTGGCCGGCTTGACGATGGTGGGCACGCCGGCGATGAAGGCCGGCGCGAACTTCTCGAGCATGCCCCACACCGGGAAGTTGAAGGCATTGATCTGCACGGCCACGCCGGGAATCCGGGTGTAGATGTGCTGGCCCATGAACGAGCCGTCCTTGGCCAGCACCTCTGCCGGGCCGTCCACCACGATTTGCGAGTTCGGCAGTTCGCGCCGCCCCTTGGACCCGAAGGTGAAGAGCACGCCGATGCCGCCGTCGATGTCGATCATGTTGTCGATCTTGGTGGCGCCGGTGCGGTGCGAAACCTCATACAGCGCATCGCGCCGCGCGTTCAGGTACTGAGCCAACTCCTTGAGCTTGAGCGCGCGCTGGTGGAAGGAGAGCCGGCCCAGCGAGGCCTGGCCGACGGTGCGGCCATGTTCGACGGCTGCGGCGAGGTCGAGGCCGTCGGTACTGACCCGGGCGAGCACGGCGCCGGTGCTGGCATCACGGACCTCGGTGCCGGACACATCGCCCTCGGGGGTCCACCAGGCATCCTGGATGTAGCTGGGAACAATTTCGACATCAACGGCGGTAGAGGTCATCGTTGACAGCCCTTTCTTCGCCCGGCCCCGGTGCTGGCGCAGGATGGGGCGGGACATAAAATACTGAACGGTCGGTCGGTAACGTATCCAGCCTACATGACAGCCGCAGCCGGCACAGCCCCTTTTCGGTGACCGCATGGCGCCGCCCGCCGAAGGATTCAGGCGAGCCGGCGGCGGAGCGCGTCGACGTCGGCGGGCGTCAGGCCATGGCGCAACAGGAACGGCTCCACCTCCAGCTGGGCCAAGACCTGCAGCAGGGACCCGCGCATCTCCGCCACCCGGGCCTCCAGCTCGTCGCCGCCAACGTACCGCTCCACCGGATGCGGGTAGGGGCTGACCCGGTGCCAGTCGTTAATGCCGCGGATGCCCAGCTCGTGCGCGTCGGCGATCCGCTCGGCCGGGACACCCGCGAGCTGCAGCAGCATCATGGAGACCATGCCCGTGCGGTCCCGCCCGGCGGAGCAGTGGACGACGACGGCGCCCTCCGCGTGTGCCAGGGTTCGGAACACCTCGGCGATCAGGTGCGGGAAGACCCGCACGTTGTCCAGGTAGAAACGCGGGTGGTTCATGTACGGGGCGCTGTTGGCGAACTTCGCATGCCCGGGCTCTTCGGTCGGCCGGTTGAGCACCGTGAATTTGTCCAGCGCCCCGGCCGGCACCACCGGATCGGTCGGCCGGCGCGAGCGCTCGCCCGGGTTCCGCAGGTCTACGATGGTGCGCACGCCGTCGTCGTACGCCTGCTGCCAGCCCGCGGCGGTCAGCCATTCGGCGCGGCCCATGCGGAAGATGTCCCCCGCCACCCTGCGGGCGTTGACCGCGCCGTCCCAGGCGACAGCGCCGGCATCGCGGGGCTGTTCGGACGACATTGCAGCAGCCTACCGCCGGACGGCTAGTCCTCCCAGTCGAAGAAACCCTTGCCGGACTTGCGGCCGAGTTCGCCGCGGGCAACCTTGTCGCGGAGGATCTGCGGCGGGGCAAACCGGTCCCCGAGCGTGGAATGGAGGTATTCGGCGATGCCGAGGCGCACATCCAGCCCCACGATGTCGGTGGTCTTGAGCGGGCCGACCGGGTGCTTGTAGCCCAGCACCATCGCGGCGTCAATGTCCGCCGCGGATGCCACGCCCTCTTCCACCATGCGCATGGCTTCCAGCGCGATGGCCACCCCCAGCCGGGAGGAGGCAAACCCCGGCGCGTCGTTGACGACGACGGCGGTCTTCCCCAGTGCCTCGACCCAGCTCCTGGAGGCGGCGGCGAGCTCTTCCGACGTCTTCGGGGCCAGCACCACTTCGACCAGCTGCGAGGCCGGGACCGGGTTGAAGAAGTGCAGGCCGCAGAAGTTCGCCGGGCGCTGCAACTGGTCGGCCAGCTTGGCGATGGACAGCGAGGACGTGTTCGTCGCCAGCCAGGCCGTCGGGGACAGCTGGGCCTCGACGGCCTTCAGCGCGGTGGCCTTCAGCTCGAAGTCCTCCGGCACCGCTTCCACGACCAGCCCGCACGCGGCGAACGAACCGTAGTCGACGGAGACCGACAGCCGGGACTTGAGCGCGTCAAGGGGTTCGGTGGCCGTGCCGCGCTCCACGCTCTTGGCCAAGGCCCCCGTCACGCGCTCGCGGGCCGCCTCGGCGGCGGCCTCGTCGCGTTCCACCACGACGACGTCGGCTCCCGCCGTCAGGAACGCGTGGGCGATGCCGGCGCCCATGCGCCCGCCGCCGAGGACACCGACGTTGTTGGGAATAGTCTGCACAGAATTCATCTCGCTCACTTCGATCCTTGCTGCTCTGCGGCGCCGGGGCTTCGGACGGCGTCCCCGTCCGGGGCGGCGGCAGCCGTCTTGACCGCACTGCGGGCTGCGCTCTTGGCCGCGCTCTTGTCTAGGAAGGCCTGCATCCGGTCGAACTTGGCCTGCGACTCGAACAGGATGCCCTGGGCGATGGTGTCGATCATCGGGTGCGCCTCGCGCGGGGTATGGAACACCGACTTGGTGATGCGCACGGCCAGCGGATCCTGCTTGCCGATCCGGTCGGCCAGCGCATGCGCGGCGTCGAGGAGCGCGGCCGGCTCGTGGATCTCGGTGACGAGGCGGGCCGCCAGCGCTTCTTCGGCGTCCAGGATGCGGCCGGCCAACAGGATCTCCTTGGCCAGCGGCTCGCCCACCAGTTCCTTCAGGCGCCAGGTGGCCCCCGCCGCGGCCATGATGCCCAAGCCGACCTCGGGCTGCCCGATCTTCACGGAAGGCGTGGCGATGCGGAAGTCGGCGGCGTAGGCCAGTTCCGCTCCCCCGCCCAGTGCGAAGCCGTCGAGCGCCGCGATGACCGGCATCGGCAGCTGGGCAATGCGGTGGAATACCGTGGAATTGATTCCGGCCAAGGCGTCATCACGACGGCGTTCGCGCAGCTGGGAGATGTCCGCACCGGAGGCGAATATTCCCTTGCCGTTGACCTCGGTGCCGGACAAGATGAGGATCCTCGGCGCCCGTTCCAGGACGGCGCAGACGGCATGCAGTTCGTCCACCATGGCCTGGTCGATGGCGTTGCGGACCTCCGGCCGGTTCAGCGCGAGATGGACGCGGTCCTCCCGCTCGTCCAGCCGCAGCGTGCTGAAGGAGTAGTCGTCGAAGAGCATCAGACCCGCTCAACGATCATGGAGGTGCCCTGGCCGACGCCCACGCACATGGTGGCCAGGCCGCGCTGTGCGCCTTCGCGCTCCATCCGGCCCAGCAGGGTGACCACCAGGCGCGACCCGCTGGAACCGAGCGGGTGGCCCAAGGCGATGGCGCCGCCGTCGTTGTTCACGATCGACTGGTCCAGCTTCAGGTCGCGCAGCACCGCGAGCGACTGGGTGGCGAAGGCCTCGTTGAGCTCCACGGCGCCGAGGTCGTCGATGCTCCAGCCGGCGCGGTCCAGCACCTTGCGGGTGGCCGGCACCGGCCCGACGCCCATGATCTCCGGTGCGACGCCGGCCGAGGCGCCGTCGACGATGCGGGCCCGAGGGGTTAGGCCGAACTTCTTGACGGCGGCCTCGGAGGCGACCACGATGGCCGAGGCGCCGTCGTTGAGCGAACTTGAGTTGCCGGCGGTCACCACGCCGTCCGCGCGGTTGATGGGCTTCAGGCCGGCCAGGACCTCGAGGGTGGTGCCGGGGCGGGGTCCCTCGTCGGTGTCGACGACGGTGTCGCCCTTGCGCCCCTTGACCGTCACCGGGACGATTTCTTCCTTGAGCCGGCCGCCCTCGATGGCGGCGATGGCCCGCTGGTGGGACTGCACGGCGAAGGCGTCTGCGTCCTCGCGGGAAATGCCGTAGACGTCGGCGACTTCCTCTGCGGTTTCAGGCATGGAATAGGTCATCTTGCCGTCGCGGCTGAGGTCGCCGCTGGCGAAGCGCTTGTTGACGAAGCGCCAGCCGATGGAGGTATCGAAGATCTCGCCCGGCTTGGCGAAGGCCTTGCCCGGCTTCTCCTGCACCCAGGGTGCGCGGCTCATCGATTCGACGCCGCCCGCGATGACGATGTCCGCGGCGCCGGCCTTGATCATGTGCGACGCCTGGATGATGGCGCTCAGGCCGGAGGCGCACAGCCGGTTAACGGTGATGCCGGGAACGTGGTCGCCGTAGCCCGCCAGCAGCCAGGCCATGCGGGCCACGTTGCGGTTTTCCTCGCCCGCCCCGTTGGCGTTGCCGAGGATGACCTCCTCGACGGCATCCGGATCGATGCCTGCCCGGACCACGGCTTCCTTGACGACCAGCGCCGCCAGGTCGTCGGGACGGACCGCCGAGAGCGCCCCTCCGTAGCGGCCAACCGGGGTCCGCGCCCCGCCAATCAGGAATGCCTCAGCCATAGAAATAATCCCTCGCGCTTGATCGTTCAACGGTGACGATGAGCGGTCGCTTCGGCTGCCGCAGGCGACTGAAATTACCGACCGACCGTTCTATAAAGAATCCCACGCCGCCGGGGAGGGGTCAACTGCCGTGACGCAGAAGGTCCGAGGCAGCGCCCCGACGGAACCCGGCCGGCTCAACCGGCGGTTTCGTCCCTGCCCTCGGCCTTGGCGGCGATCTCTTTTAGGTCCTTGGCCATCTGCTTGCCCGCCACGCGCAATCCCAGCTTTCCGAAGAGCGCCATCATCAGCCTCGAGAGCGTTCCCGGGTTCTCCAGCTCGGCCCCGAAGAACATGGCCAGCCGGGTGCCGCCGTCCACGGGAGCGAGCGTGAACCTCGTCGTGTAGTCGGCGCCGTTCGATGCCGCCTTGACCGTCGTCGACGCCGGCGCGTCGACGTCCGCCACCCACATCTCCTCCGTGGCTTCCTTGCCCATCATCTTGCGGGTTTCGCGCCACCGGAAGCCCTCGGCGTAGTCGCCGGGCGTCAGGATCTCGACCCGCGTCACGGAGCTCAGCGTCCGGGCGGAGCCGGGGATGTCGGTGATCACGCGCCACACGGCGTCGACCGGTGCGTTGACGTGCCGGACTATTTCAAGGTGATGGCCCACGGTCGCTCTTTCGGAAGGAGTCAGGTTTCGAACAGCCTAGTGGAGGGGCTGCTCCCGGCGCAGCCGCGGAACGGCAACGATAAACTCGAAGGGTGACTTCCGAGAGCCCCGCCCCAGCCAGTACCGCCAACACTACCGCCGGCCACGCCGGAGTCCCGGCGCAGCCTGCCCTGCCGGAGAAGGTTTCCGACCTCTTCGACCCGGCGCGGTGGCGCGTGGTGGAAGGCTTCGACTTCCAGGACATGACCTACCACCGCCAGGTGGAGCGCGACGCAAGCGGCAACGTGGTGCGCGACCTGCCGGCGGTGCGCATCGCCTTTAACCGGCCGGAAGTGCGCAACGCCTTCCGGCCCGGCACCGTGGACGAGCTGTACCGCGCCATGGACCACGCCCGGATGACGCCCGATGTGGCCACCGTGCTGCTCACCGGCAACGGCCCCTCGCCCAAGGACGGCGGCCACTCGTTCTGCTCCGGCGGCGACCAGCGCATCCGCGGCCGCGACGGTTACCGGTACCCGGTGGAAAACGCGGCCGGCGAGTCGGCCGAATTCATCGACCCGGCCCGCGCCGGCCGGCTGCACATTCTGGAAGTCCAGCGGTTGATGCGGACCATGCCTAAGGTGGTCATCGCCGTCGTCAACGGCTGGGCCGCCGGCGGCGGACATTCCCTGCACGTGGTGTCCGACCTGACCATCGCCTCCCGGCAGCACGGCAAGTTCAAGCAGACCGACGCCACGGTCGGCAGCTTCGACGCCGGCTACGGCTCGGCACTGCTGGCGCGGCAGATCGGCCAGAAGGCCGCCCGCGAGATCTTTTTCCTGGCCCGGGAGTACTCGGCCGAGGACATGGTCCGCATGGGCGCCGTCAACGAGGCGGTCGACCATGAGCGGCTCGAGGAGGTGGCGCTGGAATACGCGGCGGACATCGCCCGGCAGTCCCCGCAGGCCATCCGGATGCTGAAGTTTGCGTTCAACCTGGCTGACGACGGACTGGCCGGCCAGCAGGTCTTCGCCGGTGAAGCCACCCGCCTGGCGTACATGACGGACGAGGCCGTCGAAGGCAAGGAAGCTTTCCTGGCCAAGCGCGACCCCGACTGGTCGTCGTTCCCCTACTACTTCTAGGGCGGGCGGCATGGACATCGAGCCGGCACTGGCAGCGCTGACCGCGGCGCTGGGCGGCGAGGGCCCCGCCGTCGAACTCGCCCCGGACGGCACCCCGGTGCCGGTGTCCTCGCCCGGACTGGTTCCCGGGACCGCCGCGGTCGTGCGGACCTCGGGGTCCACCGGCACGCCCAAGGCCACCATGCTGGGGATCGACGCGCTGGCCGCGTCGTCGATGGGCACCGCCCTGCGGCTGGGCGGCGAGGGGCAGTGGCTGCTGACGCTGGCGCCGAACTACGTGGCCGGCCTCCAGGTTCTGGTCCGCTCCCTCTACGCCGGCACCCGGCCCCGGGCGATGGACCTGTCCGGCGGGTTCACCGCCCGCGCGTTCACCGACGCGGCAGCCGCCCTGACCGACCGGTTCCGGATCACCTCGCTGGTGCCCACCCAGCTGCACCGGCTGCTCGCCGCGGCGGAGCCCGAAACGCTCAAGGCGCTGCGCCGGTTCGATGCCATCCTGCTCGGCGGCGCCCGGATGCCGGAGGCGCTGCGGGCGGAGGCGGCCAAACAGTCGCTGAAGATCGTGCGCACCTACGGCATGAGCGAGACCTGCGGCGGCTGCGTGTACGACGGCGTCCCGCTCCAGGGGGTCACCCTCCGGCTGGAGCAAGGCAGGGTCCTGATCGGCGGCGACGTGGTTGCCGGGGGCTACCTGGACAATCCGCAGCTGACCGACGCCCATTTCAGCGCGTCCGGCGGCACGCGCTGGTTCCGCACCGAGGACCTCGGCGAGACGGACGACGCCGGCGCGCTGACCGTCATCGGGCGCGCGGACGACGTGCTGATCACCGGCGGCGTCAAGGTATCCGCGGCGGCCGTCGCCGAGGCGATCGAGGGGCTGCCGGGCGTCCAGGCCGCGCTGGTGGCGGGGATTGACGATCCCGAGTGGGGCACCAGAGTCTGCGCCGCCGTCGTGGGCTCCGCCGCGGAAGCGGACATCGAGGCCCGGGTGCGCCGGGCGCTGGGCGCCCCCGCCGTCCCGCGCCACCTGGTGCGCCTCGAAGCGCTGCCGCTGCTGCCCAACGGCAAGCCGGACCGACTGGCCGTGGCCGATCTCCTGCGCCGTGCGGCGACGGAGGGAGCCGGCCACGACCGCGGCTCGCGTGGCGGGAAACCGCCGTCGCCGTGACATCGGCCACTCCTGCGGCGACGGCTGCACCGGCCTTCCGCTTCCATGGGCGAGAATAGACCGGTGCTGCGGCTGCCCGCAGCCAACGATGCATGAACCCCCACAGGTAAGGACTCTCCACAGTGGCTACAGCCGGGCAATGGTTCGAAGGGGCACGGCCCCGCACCCTCCCGATGGCGGTCGCTCCGGTGATCATCGGCAGCGCGGCCGCCTACGACCTGGGTTCCTTCCGGCCGCTGCATGCCCTCCTCGCGGCGCTCATCGCTGTCCTGTTCCAGGTGGGCGTGAACTACGCGAACGACTACTCGGACGGCGTCCGCGGCACCGATGACGTGCGGGTGGGCCCGCTGCGGTTGACCGGGTCCGGGCTGGCCAAGCCGAAAGCGGTGAAGGCCGCCGCGTTCGCCAGCTTTGGGCTGGCCATGGTGGCCGGGCTCGCCCTGATCATCCTGTCGCAGACCTGGCCGCTGCTGCTGGTGGGCGTCGGCTGCGTGATCGCCGCCTGGGGATACACCGGCGGCAACAACCCCTACGGCTACCGGGGGCTCGGCGAAGTGTACGTGTTCCTGTTCTTCGGCATTGTGGCCACCATGGGGACCACCTACACGCAGGCCCTGCAGGTCAGCTGGCCGTCCTTCCTCGGCGCGGTCGGGACCGGCCTGATCGCCACGGCCCTGCTGATGGCCAACAACGTCCGCGACATCCCGACGGACCGCGAGGTGGGGAAACTGACGCTGGCCGTCCGGATGGGCGACGAGGCGGCGCGCGTCAGCTACGTCATGATGCTCGCGGTGGCGCTCCTGCTGCCGCTCATCATGGTCTACGACTTCCCGTGGATCCTGCTGGTGCTGCTGCTGGTGCCGGCGTGCCTGACGCCGAGCTGGCTGATGCTCAAGGGCAAGAAGCGCGAAAGCCTCATCCCGGTACTCAAGCAGACCGGGATGATTAACCTCGGGTTCGCCACCGCCTTCGCGCTCGGCGTGGTGCTGAGCCGGCTGTCGTAGCCGCCTCCCGGCCGGTAGCCGCGGCGGCGGCTCGCCCGAAGCCGGGTCAGCCCCGGTCCACGGGCCGGGTGCCGTCCGGCTTCTGCCCGGAGTCCCGGGTCCTGCGGTAGGAATCCACGTTCAGTTCGCCGTGCTGATCGACGGCGGCGTCCTCGGCCAGCGCGTCCGAAATCTCCGTCGAGGTCCTCGGTGCCTTGGCGCCGGCGGAGAACCGGCGCGCCAGTGCCGCCCCCGCTTCGTCCCTCATCTTGCGGAAGAACAGGTACGTGATGCACCAGCCCATGATCGCTGCGGCGAGGGCCGAGTAGACGACACCCAGCCTCAAAAACAGGCAGATGACAAAGATGACGGCCATGATGCCGAGACGCAGGGCGCTGAATTTCCAAAAAGCCACGCCTCAAGTTTACGCTGCCCGCGAGATCGTCCGGCCGGTCCGAAGATTCATCAGCCCCCGGCTTAACGCTCACCTACAATTGACTCATGGTCCGTCTCTATGTCCTGCTCGCGGTACTGGCCCTCGCGGTGGTGATCTATGCCCTCATCGAGTGCATCCGGTCGCGGCCGCACGAGGTGCGCAGTATCTCAAAACCGGGATGGATCCTCACAATCATCCTGGTGCCCCTGATCGGAGCCCTGATGTGGTTCGTGTGGGGCCGCCCCAGGACGGGCGGCCGGCAGGCCCAGCAGGCTCCCCGCCCGGTGGCCCCGGACGATGACATCGCCTTCCTGCGCACGCTCGATGCGCAGCGCCGCGCCAAACAACGTGAAGAGGAACTGAACCGCAAGGAGCAGGAGCTCAAGAAGCGCGAGGACCCCAAGCACGGCGGCGAGGACAAGCCCGCGGCCCATGACGACCGCCAGTTGAGCGAAGACGACCCGGAGAACGGCCCCCGCTGACCTGACGCCGGCGTCCGGCTCCCCCCGGTCCCCGGACCCGAAGAAGGCCCGCCGCCCCGATGGGGCTGCGGGCCTTCTGTTGATTCGGAGGCGCGGGCCTCCTGTTGATTCGGGGCCGCGGCCTTCGGTCGATTCGGGGCCGCGACCTTCGGCCGATCCCGGCGGCTTGTCCTAGACCCCGGCGTAGCTGTGCAGGCCGGCGAAGAAGACGTTCACGATCGTGAAGTTGAAGACCACGCACAGGTAACCGACGATGGACAGCCAGGCGGCGCGGGTACCGGTCCAGCCGCGGGTGGCGCGGGCGTGCAGGTAACCGGCGTAGACCACCCAGATGACGAAGGTCCACACTTCCTTGGTGTCCCACCCCCAGTAACGGCCCCAGGCCTGTTCGGCCCAGATCGCGCCGAGCACCAGCGTGAAGGTCCAGAACACGAAGCCGACGGCGTTGAGCCGGTAGGCGGCGTTCTCCAGTGTCAGTGCCGAGGGAGCCAGCCGCATGAAGGCCAGCTTGTCCGCCTTGCCGGCGCGGCCGCGGGCCTCGCGTTTCGCCTGCACGAGCTGCAGCACGGACATGGCGAACGTCAACGTGAACAGCGCCGAGGCCAGCACGGCGACCGAGACGTGGATGATCAGCCAGTAGCTCTGCAGGGCGGGCACGAGGTGGGCCACCGGCGTCGGGAAACCGATGGACGCGGCGATCAGCATGACGACCACAAGGCCGATCACGAACGAGCCGAGGAAGCGAAGGTCCTTGCGGGTCAGCGCAATCAGGTAGACCACTGCCACCATCAGCGCACCCGTGGTGCAGAACTCGTACATGTTGCCCCACGGCACGCGGTGGGCGGCCAGGCCGCGGGCCACCACGCCGGCGGCCAGGATGACGGTAGCCAGCACGCTCAGGGCCACGCCGATCCGGGCGGCGGCACGCCGTTCCTTGCCGTAGTTCATCGAGTCCGCGGCCATCTCGACGCCGGCGCCGGCGCCGGCGCCCGCGCCGGCCGCCCTCGCGCCTGCAGCTGTCGACGCCGCACCGGCGGCGCCGACGAGCACGCCCTGCTCGGCCGCGTCGTGCCCGGCGGCCAGCCGGTCTTCCACAGCCTTGATGGTCTTGCTGGATGTCACCAAATCCCAGCAAAAGGCGATAAAGGCGACGGTGAATGCCATCGCACCGAGCAGGATGAACAGCTCGCTGTACTGGGCCATGGTCTGGTCAATCGTGGGCATGGGAAGAGATGTCCTTAGTGGTTGTCAACGCCGGCGGCGCTCTTGCTATTGTGCGCCCCGGGGGCGGCATCCGTCAGCCACTGGGTGCGGAAGAGTTTGCTGAGGGCGACCGCTTCCGGGGCCAGCCGGTGGTCCTCGCCCCGGGCCAGCAGGCCCCATTCGACCATGGTGCGGCCGTCCTCGTGGGTGCCGGCCCGCACCCAGACGCGGCGGCGGCCGATGAACAGGGAGGCACCCAGGCCGGCCAGGGCCAGCGAGGAGAACACAAGGGCACCGACCTTGCCGGGATCGTGGTGGATGTCCAGCGCTGCATAGCGGACGAGGCCGTCGAACGTGACGCTGCCCATCCCGTTGGGCAGTTCCGCCGTTTCGTAGGCGGCGAGTTCGATGCCCCCGTCCTCCTGGTTGCGGTCGTTGAGGACGGTCAGCTCGGTCGTGTCCAGGACGTAGACGTTCTTGGGGTCGCCGTTGTCCAGGCCCAGGTCCCCGTAATAGGAGTTCAGGTATAACCGAGGGTTCATGGGATCGGGGTCGCTGCCGTAGGCCACCCCGTCTTCGCCCTCCATCGCGGTCGGCAGGAAGAACCCCACGAAGCCCAGCTGTTCCGGCTGCGCGTCCGGCGCCTTGATCACCAGCGTGGAGGTGTAGGCGCCGTCGTTCGGGATGGCGATGACGGGGCCCTGGTGGGCGATGTTGCCCTCGCCGTCCCGGATGGTCACGACCGGCGCGTAGCCGTTGCCCATGAGGTACACGTTCGTTCCGCCGAGGGTCAGCGGGTGGTTGATTTTCAGCACCTGCTGCTCCTCGGGCGCCCCCGGCTCGCCGCGCACGGTCAGGGTGGCGGTGAAGTCGAGAGGCTGGCCGTAGTGGGTTTGTGATTCCCGGTCGAAGACCACATCGAACTCGTCGAGGCGCATGGAGAACGGCTCCAGCCGGTCCTCGGTGAACCCGGTTCCCGGATTGAAGGTGTCGTAGCCGATGAGCGAATTCACGAACGTTTCGCCCTCGACCAGGATCCGCTGGCCCGTGTAGCCGAACTGCCCGCCGATGGCGACGGACACCAGCACGCCGATCAGCGAGGTATGGAAGACCAGGTTGCCGATCTCCTTGGCGAAGCCGCGCTCCGCTCCCACGGAGGGCCGCTCGGTGTCCGCGTCGCGCACATCCACCCGGTAACCTCGGCGCTTCAGCAAGCGGGCGGCGTCCTCGACGGCGGAGCGGGCGGAAACGCCGGCGTCCGCGGGGACCGCCATGGAGCCGTACTCGGGCAGCCGGGACAACCGGCGGGGAGTCCGGGGCGGCTGCGACCGCATGGCCTTGTAGTGCTGGATGGCGCGCGGGATGACGCAGCCGATCAGCGACAGGAAGAGCAGCAGGTAGATGGCGGAGAACCACACCGAGGAGTAGACGTCGAAGAGCTGGAAGCGGTCCAGCCACGGCCCGACCGCGGGGTTGTCCGCAATGTACTGGGTCACGACGGCGGGATTGGCGGGGCGCTGCGGGAACAGCGAGCCGGGCACCGCGGCCACGGCCAGCAGCAGCAGCAGGAACAGCGCGGTGCGCATGCTGGTCAGCTGGGTCCAGGCCCAGCGCAGCATGCCGGCGAAACCCAGCGCGGGGATGGCAACGTCGTCCCGGCCGCGGTTGCGTTTCCGGTCGTCGGCGGGCCTGCGGTCCTTCACGGTCCGGCCGCCGCGATCCGTCCCCGGTCCGGCCGCTGCGGGGGCATCGGCTTGGTCGTGGCGTCCAGCGCCTTCGGGTGTCTGACTCATCAGATCGGGAGCCTCACTTCATTTGCAAACCAGTCCTGCAATTGCGTCACCCAGTCTCCCCATAACCCGCTGGCCATCAGCAGGCCCAAAACCACCAGCATGGCGCCGCCGGCCCGCTGCAGGAACAACCGGTGCCGGCGGAAGAACGCCATGGCGCCCATCCCCCGCCGCACGCCGAGCGCGATCAGCAGGAACGGAACCCCCAGTCCCAGGCAGTACACGAAGGCCAGGAACGCACCCTTGGCCGCATCCGCGCCTCCCGAGTAGGCCAGCGCCTGCACGGCCGAGAAGGTGGGGCCGATACAGGGCGCCCAGCCCAGCCCGAACGTCATGCCGAGGACCGGCGCCCCCCACAGCCCGGCCGGCGGCCGCGACTGGATCTTGCGGTCCCGCTGGAAGTAGGACAGCCCGCCCATGAAGATGATGCCCATGGCGACGACGACGACGCCCAGCACCTGGGTGACCCAGCCGGCTTCGCTTCCCTTCAACCAGGCCCCGAGCTGGCCGAAGATCGCCCCGATGATCACGAAGACGATGGAAAAGCCCAACACGAACAAACCGATGCCGGCGAACATCCGGCCGCGGCGCTGGCGTTCAAGATCCACGCCGGTCAGGCCGGTGACGTAGCCCAGGTAGCCGGGCACCAGCGGCAGCACGCACGGGGACAGGAAGGAGACCAGCCCGGCCAGCATGGCCACGGGGATTGCCAGCAGCACGGAGCCGTTGAGCACCGTGTCGCCGAAGGCGCCGCCCACAGTCATCGGCAGCGCGGCCGTCGCCCACCCCATTGCTAGGCGGCCACTGCGTCTTTAATCAGGGCCCGGAGCGTGCCCTTGTCCGCCACGCCCAGAATCCGGGCGGCGACGCGGCCCTCCTTGTCCAGCACCAGCGTGGTGGGGACGGCCTGCGGGGGCACGTAGGCGGTCATCGCCAGCAGGACGTCGCCGTTCTTGTCCATGAAGCTGGGGTACGTCACCCCGAAGTTGCGCTCGAAGGCCTCTGCCGTGGGGCGCTCGTCCCGGATGTTGACGCCGTAAAACCGGGCGCCGTCGGCGAATTCCTCGCTCAGCGCCTGCAGGTCCGGAGCTTCCAACCGGCAGGGCGCGCAGGAGGCGTACCAGAAGTTAAGGACGGTCACCCGGCCGGCCCAGTCGGCCGCATCGACGGTGGTGCCGTCGAAGAGCTTGGCGGTCAGCTGGACGGGTTCGCCGCGCGAGTCGGGCGCATACTCGGTCACCGAGCCGTCGCCGGCGATGTAGTTCTTGTTGTCGCCGGCGTTGGCCTGCTGGGCCAACGGATCCTCGACGGAACAGGCGGCGAGCGACAGGGCGCCCAGCAGCCCCGCACCGACTTTGAACGCGGTACGGCGATTGAACGAACGGGGGTTATCGGCAGTCACAGTCACACTTTTCTTCGTGGGGTTGGGGGTGTCCCACTTCTACAACGCGTAGTAATTCTATTATGCTCCGGGCAGGTTCGCCGCACCGGGCAGGAGGTGGGCGCACGGCTCGGCGTAGCGCACCCCGGCGAGGCGGCCGCCGTCGAACTCCAGGGAAGTCACCGAGGCCAGCGTGCACTGGCGGCGGCGGGGATCATGCCAGAGCCGTTTGCCCTCGGCGGCCAGCCGGGTCACCCAGATGGGGAGCTGGTGGCTGACCAGGACCGCCTCGGCGCCCTCCCCGCCGCGTTCCACGGCTATCCGGCGGGCGTCGTCGATGGCCTCGCGCATCCGGGCGGCCTGCGCCGCGTACGGCTCCCCCCAGGACGGCCGGAAGGGATTGTAGAGGTGCGGCCAGTGCCGGGGCTGGTTCAGGTGCGAGCGGATGTCCGCCAGCCCCTCGAAGTGGTTTTCGGCTTCGATGATCCGCTCGTCGGTGACGATCTCGAGGCCGAGCGCCTTGGCGGTCGGGGCCGCGGTCTCCTGGGCCCGGTCCAACGGCGAGGCCACCAGGTAGCTGATCCTGGCGCCGTCGTCGCGGCGTTCGGAAAAGTAGCCCGCGGCACACTCGGCCATTTCCTGGCCCAGCGCGGACAGCCTGAAGCTCGGCAGCCTGCCGTAAAGCACGCGGTCGGGGTTGTGGACCTCGCCGTGGCGGAGCAGGTGGACGGTAGCTTCGGGCATGGGTACAAGTGTCTCAAACCGCCGGTGTTTGCCCAAAAGCCCCGCTGTCCGCCCGTGGGGGTGTAGTGTCTGGCCCCGCCGGCTGGCCGGGAAGAAAATCATCCTTCCGGCCGACCGTCGCGGCACTGGCCTGCATTGTAGTGTTGCCTTAACAGCTGCCAAGCACCTCTGCGGCCGGCGCGCAGGCCGGCCGCACCGAGGGCGACCCGTGTGGATGAGATGAAAAGGAACCGGCCATGAGCACCCCAGTAAACGAACCGAACCAGCCCGGTGACGGGGAGGGCCGGCCCGGAGGCCAGGAACAGCCCCGGTACGGGCAGAACCTGCCGCAATACGGCCAGAACGCGCCTCAGCAGCCCGGCTCGGATCAGCCTCCCTACGGGCAAAACGCCCCGCAGTACGGACAGTACGGGCAGAACCCGCCGCAGTCCGGACCCCAGTATGGACAACAGTACGGGCAGCAACCGTACGGTCAGGGCCAGCAGGGACAGCCCCCGTACGGCCAGCAGTACGGGCAGTCCCCGTACGGCTACCAGAACGCCGTGCCCGGCCAGTACGGCTACCCCGGCGGGCAGGCGCAGACCGCCGCCAAGCCCACGGCGCCGCGCGAGGTCGTCATTGCCTTCTGGTTAATCATTGCTGCCGCCGTGCTGACCGCCATTGAAATGCTGACGGAACTGGCGAACCTGGACGGCACCATGGCGATGGTGCTCAACGACCCGTCGGTCCGCGAAGCTTTGGGCGAGCAGGGCGGCCAGTTCTCCGACGCCGAACTGGCGGAAATGATGAGCGGTACGGCAGGAGTGTTCATCGTCATCACCGCGGTGATCGCCGTCGGGCTGTACCTGATGGTGGCCTTCGGCGTGAAGGCGGGCAAGAACTGGGCCCGCATCACCGGGGCGGTGTTCGCCGCGCTGTCGCTGTTCGGACTCTTCAACATCTGGTTCGGCACCTTGTCCGTGCTGCTGGGCATCGCGGCGATCGTGCTGCTGTTCCTGCCGGCGTCGAACAGGTTCTTCCAGGCCACCAAGGCGCACAAGTTCGGCGTCTACGGCCGCTGACCGGGAGTGGGTTCCGGCCGCCTGACGGCCGGAACCCGGCGGGGCGCAGCAATGTTCAGCTGTGCTCCGTCGCCTGCGCCCGTTGCGCGTGGTACGCCAGGATCTGCAGTTCGGTGGCCATGTCCACCTTGCGCAGCTGCACGGATGGCGGAACCTGCAGCACCGCCGGCGCGAAGCTGAGAATGCTCGTGACGCCGGCTTCGACGAGCCGGTCGCAGAGCCCCTGGGCCGCGCCGGCGGGCACGGCCAGGACCGCCATGTTGGTGCCGGTCTGCCGCAGGATAAGTTCCAAGTCACCGATCGGGCTGACGCGCATCCCCGAGACCTCCGACCCGACGACCTGCGGATCCGCGTCGAAGAGCGCCACGACTCCGAAGCCCTTGGTGGTGAATCCGGAGTAACCGGCCAAGGCCCGGCCCAGGTTGCCGATGCCGACAATCGCGACTTTCCAGTCCTGGGTGAGCCCCAGGGCCGCGGCAATCTCCTGGCCGACCAGCCGCACGTCGTAGCCCACGCCGCGGGTACCGAACGACCCGAGGTAGGAAAGGTCCTTGCGCAGGGTGGGCGGGCTCACGCCGGCGGCCTCGGCCAGTTGCTCGGACGATATGCGTTCCGTGCCCTCGGACACCAGCGAATTCAGGGCCCGGAGGTAGATGGTCAGGCGTGCGAGCGCGGCCGGCGGGATCTCGTGGCCGGATGGCTTGGCAGCCTCGGTATCCGGGAGGTGGGTCACTGTTGTCGCTCCGATGCCTGCTGCGGGGCTCCGGCCGTGCCGTTTCCAGCCGTTCCGGGTCCTGGGTGCCGCCGGCGGCTGTCCAACCGCAGGCTTGTGTCCCCCCAAGATTAAGCTCCCCCGCGCCGCTCTCCAACTCCTGTGACGCCGGCCGGGCCGCCCCGGGCTACTGTGTGAGCAGCCGTCGCAGCCGGTCCGGATCGATGTGCCAGAAGTCCCGCTGGACGCCGTCGATCATGACCACGGGGATCTCCTCGGCAAAGCGCCGTTCGAGCTCGGGGTCCTCGAGGATGTTCTTCTCTTCCCAGGCGAGACCGAGCTCCCCCGCAACGCCCCCGACGGTCTCCCGTGCCGCCTGGCACAGATGGCAACCGGGTTTGGTCAGCAGCACCAGTTCGTGCCCGGGGCGCGTGTCGGATCCACTCATGCCTTCCACGGTAGCGGCCGGTGGCGCTGAACGGACAATCTCCGGCGCCTCGTTAGACTCGAAGCATGCCCAAGACCGCCGCCGGCCATGCACAGCGCGCCTCGGTCTCCACGGACCCGGGGACGGAAGCGGCATTTTTCGACGTCGACAACACCCTGATGCGCGGCGCCAGCCTGTTCCACGTGGCCCGCAAGATGTACCAGAGCGGCGCCTTCCGGATGCGCGACGCAGCCGGCTTCGGCTTCAAACAGGCCCGCTTCCTGATGCGGGGAGAGAACCTCAAGGACATCCAGTCGATCCGCGACACGGCACTGGCCCTTGCCACCGGCCTGCTGAGCGACGACGTCAAACAACTGGGCGACGAGGTTTACGACGAAGTCATCGCCTCCAAGATCTGGCCCGGGACCAGGGCCCTGGCGGACCAACACCTGCGGGTGGGCCGCAAGGTCTGGCTGGTCACGGCCACGCCGGTTGAAGTGGCCGCCGTCATCGCCGACCGGCTGGGCCTGACGGGCGCCCTGGGCACGGTGGGTGAAACCGAAGACGGCGCCTACACCGGACGACTCATCGGGGACATCCTGCACGGGCCGGCCAAGGCTATCGCGGTCGAGGAGTTGGCCATCCGCCAAGGCTTGGACCTGGCGCGCTGCTGGGCCTATAGCGACTCCTACAACGACGTCCCGCTGCTGACCCTGGTGGGCAACCCGGTGGCGATCAACCCGGACGCCAGGCTGCGCCGGCACGCCCGGGAGAACAACTGGCCGGTCTACGACTACAGGAGCGGCCGGCGGGCGGCCACCTTGGGCCTCAAGGCCGCCACCGGTGCCGGCGCGGTCTACGGTCTCTGGCGCGGGGTCAACAGATTCCGGCGACCGGCGGCGTAACGGCCGGACCCACGCCGGCGGGGATGAAAACCGGTTAACGGCACAAGGCCCGCCAGTTTCCTGGCGGGCCTTGGAAGAAAAGGGAACCGGTTGTCGGTCCTACTTCTTGTTGCGGCGCTGGTGACGGGTCTTGCGAAGCAGCTTACGGTGCTTCTTCTTGGCCATACGCTTGCGGCGCTTCTTGATAACTGAACCCACGAGTCCCTCATTCACTGATAGTTTCGTCAGCTGCCGGTGCCCGGCGGGGCACACGTCAACTCACGGTTTTCGACGATGACGTAAAACGTTCCTTAACAGGGTACCGCCTCCGCGCCCCCCGCTTTGACCGCCGGACGGCAGCCGGCCCACTCCGGAGCGTCAGGCCGTCCCAGTCTCCCGGTCGATCACGGCGCCACGCAGGTACTCCTCCACGGCCGATTCGGGCACCCGATAGGAACGTCCAAAGCGCACGGCGGGCATCTCGCCCGAATGCACCAAGCGGTAAACGGTCATCTTGGACACGCGCATGACCGCGGCCACTTCCGACACCGTCAAGAAGCGCACACTCGAGAAATTGTTCTCGTCAGCCATTACGCACTGTTCCTTTACTGTAAGCAACACCGGCGGCGTGCCGCCTTGCCCCGCCCCAACAACCGTCTTCCTAGATACTTTAGAGGCTGTTGTGGCAAAAGTGAAAGTGCACACTGTAGCTTAAGCATTTTAACCAAGCACGGCCTTTTACCCTCAGGCCGCTTTCGTGGCGCGATTCCCCGCGGCCGAGGCCAGCTGGGCCAGCACATCCGCCGTGACGTCCCACTCCATGCAGGCATCCGTGACACTCTGCCCGTAAACCAACGCCGCTCCCCCGCCGTCCTGGGACACCTCCAGTTTCTGTGCCCCGCCCACCAGGAAGCTCTCCAGCATCAGGCCGGCGATGGCGCTGCCGCCAGCTTCGACCTGCGCGGCGATCTCCAGCGCCACCTCGGCTTGGCGGTGGTGGCTCTTGCCACTGTTGGCGTGGCTGGCGTCCACGATCAACCGCGGATTCAGGCCGGCTTCCGCCAGCGCCGCGGACGCCGCCGCCACCTCTTGGGCTCCGTAGTTCGGGCCGCTTGCGCCGCCGCGCAGGATCACGTGGGCGTCGGGGTTGCCGTTGGTGGAGACCAGCGCCGCCCGTCCCTCGCCGTCGATCCCCAGGAACACCTGTGCCGCGGCCGCTGCGTGGCAGGCGTCGAGCGCAACCTGCAGCCCGCCGTCCGTACCGTTCTTGAACCCCACCGGCATGGAGAGCCCCGAGACCAACTGGCGGTGGATCTGGCTTTCGGTGGTGCGCGCACCGATCGCTCCCCAGCTGACCAGGTCCGCCAGGTACTGCGGGCTGATCGGTTCCAGGAACTCCGTGGCCACCGGCAGGCCGAGCTCCGCCACCTCCAGCAGGAACGTCCGCGCCAGCCGCAGGCCGGCGGCGATGTCATGGGAGCCGTCCAGCCGCGGGTCGTTGATCAGCCCCTTCCAGCCCACCGTGGTCCGCGGCTTCTCGAAGTACGTGCGCATCACGATCAGCAGCTCTTCGCGGTGCTCACGTGCCACCTGCGCCAGGCGGCGCGCGTAGTCCAGGCCCGCCGCGGTGTCGTGGATCGAGCACGGTCCCACGATCACCAGGAGCCGGTCGTCCACCCCGTCCATGACCGCCCGGACGTCCTCCCGGCCGCGGGCGACGACGGCAGCCGCCTCGGCGGTCAAGGGCTGTTCCTGCAGCACCTCGCCCGGTGACGGCAGCGGGCTGAAGCCGCCCACCCGCAGGTTGTTCGTGCTGCGCGGCGAGGCCGGGTCGGCGGCCTCGACGCCGGCCGGCGTCGGCGCTTCGGTTTCCAAAAGCTGGTTGGCTGCTGAATTCATGGTCGGTGTCCCGTCTGTTGGCGGCGGGACTTCGCTACAGAACCCGCCGGAGAAATGGCGAAGGGCAGAGAATCATCTCTGCCCTGTTGGCTCTGAAGGTTGGTATGCGTAGGCGCTAAGCGGTTACGTCAGGCCCCTCCAGAGCCAACGCAAAATACGCATACCAACGAGTCGTCATACCCGGAACTGTACGCCCGATCCGCGGGGGAAGAAAACGCGGGCCCGGGACATGACAGATTATGACGACGGCGGGGCGCCCGGTCCCTACAGCCGCAGGTGTGGGGCGCCGGCCGCGCTCAGGCCAGGCCGGCCAGCACATCGATGCCGAAGACCGGCTCCCGGTCCAGCGGGCGGAGGTCTGCGATCCCGTGCGATTCCAGTGCGGCGGCGAGCGAGCGTTGGAACCGCGGGACGTTCATGCCCAGCCCGCCGCCGAGCACCACCGGGCCGCCCATGCCCAGCCGCCGGGCGACCAGGGCAATCTGGCCGGCCAGGTCGGCGGCCGCGCGGTCGACGATCGCCTCCGCCGCCGGATCGGCGCCTTCGGCGGCGGCCACCACCAGGCGGGACTTGCCCGCCCAAAACCGCCGGTCGGTTTTCGCCGAGTGGAACAGCGCTATCAGCTCGGCCGGCTCCTGAAGCCCGCAGTCGTCCAGCAGCAGGTCCGTGAGCCGGTCCCGCCGCAGGCCCGCATCCAGGCGGGAGAGTGCGTGCCGGACGGCTTCCCGCCCCAGCCAGTAGCCGCTGCCCTCATCGCCCAACAGGTGCCCCCAGCCGCCGGCGCGGACCTCAAGCCCGGCCTCGTTGATGCCCCACACCGACGATCCGGTTCCTGCGACCACGCCGATCCCGGTGCGGAGGCGTCCGGCGGCGAGCACCAGGCGGGTGTCGTGGACAACATGGACGACCGCCCCGGGGGCCAGCAAGGCGATCAGGGCGCGCAGCGCCGCCGCGTCGCCCTCGGTGTCGATCCCGCCTGCCCCTGCATACACCGCCGTGATCCCGGGCGCGCCGAGCCGGCCGAAGACCTCGGCCAGGGCCGCGGCGGCCTGGGCGGGGCTGGCGTTCTGCACGTTGGCGCTGCCCGCCGTGGCTTCGGCGACCGGCAAGCCGTCGTCCAGCCGGATGCCGTGTGTCTTGCTGCCGCCGATGTCCAGCCCGATGAGTCTTTGCACCATGGGGTGAGCTTACTCGGGGCGTCCCGCCGCCGCGGAGGCCGGGCCGGTCCGTCAAGCCTGGCCGGACCCGCGGGATGACCCGTGCGCACCAGAACGAAACGGTGCCCGCCGTGGCGGGCACCGTCGTCGTCATCAGTGCTTGGCTGTGTGGGCTGCCTTAGATGAGGCCCAGGGCGAGCATGGCGTCGGCTACCTTCTTGAAGCCGGAGATGTTCGCGCCCGCCACGTAGTTGCCGGGCATGCCATATTCCTCGGCGGTCTCGGCGCAGCGGTCGTGGATGCCGACCATGATGTCCGCCAGGCGCTGCTCCGTGTACTCGAAGGTCCAGGCGTCGCGGCTGGCGTTCTGCTGCATCTCCAGGGCCGAGGTGGCCACGCCGCCGGCATTCGCGGCCTTGCCCGGGCCGAACAGCAGGCCCGCGTCCTGGAAGATGGAGGCCGCTTCGCTCGTGCACGGCATGTTGGCGCCCTCGGCGACGGCGACCAGCCCGGACTCCACCAGGCGCCGGGCGGATTTCTCGTCCAGCTCGTTCTGGGTGGCGCACGGCAGCGCCACGGTGCAGTCGACGTCCCAGATGTTGCCGTCGGCCACGTAGTGCACGGCCGAGCCGCGGCGCTCGGCGTACTCCGAAATGCGGCCCCGCTCGACTTCCTTGATCTGGCGCAGGAGTTCGACGTCGATGCCGGCCTCGTCGACGATGTAGCCGCCGGAGTCGGAGGCGGTGACGACCGTGGCGCCGAGTTCCTGCGCCTTTTCGACGGCGTTGATGGCCACGTTGCCGGAGCCCGAGATGGCCACGCGCTGCCCGTCCAGGCTCTGCCCGCGGGTTTTGAGCATTTCCTGCGCGAACAGCACCGCGCCGTACCCGGTGGCTTCCGGGCGGACCAGCGAGCCGCCCCAGCCGATGCCCTTGCCGGTGAGGACGCCTGACTCGTAGCGGTTGGTGATGCGCTTGTACTGGCCGAACAGGTAGCCGATTTCGCGGGTGCCCACGCCCATGTCCCCGGCCGGAACGTCAGTGTATTCGCCGATGTGGCGGTACAGCTCCGTCATGAAGGACTGGCAGAAGCGCATGACCTCGCCGTCGGACCGGCCGCGCGGATCGAAGTCGGACCCGCCCTTGCCGCCGCCGATGGGCATGCCGGTCAAGGCATTCTTGAAGATCTGCTCGAAGCCCAGGAACTTGATGATGCCCAGGTAGACCGAGGGGTGGAAGCGCAGGCCGCCCTTGTAGGGGCCAAGCGCGGAGTTGAACTCCACGCGGAAGCCGCGGTTGATCTGGACGTTGCCGGCGTCGTCCACCCAGGGCACGCGGAAGATGATCTGGCGTTCCGGCTCGCAGATGCGCTGCAGGATGGCGGCGTCGGAATATTCGGGGTGCCGGGCGGCCAGCGGCTCGAGGGTTTCGAAGACTTCGGTGACGGCCTGGTGGAATTCCGTTTCGCCTGGGTTGCGCCGGAAGACTTCGTCGCGGACTTCAAGCAGGTGGGCATCCATGGGTGCGTCCCTTCACTAGCTGACGTGTGGGGGCACTCAGGTTGCTGCGGGCCCTCACACAGAAAACCATAAGAAGCGGCATCTAAGAAACACACCTGACACATCGCCGAACCACCTCGTAACGCGCCGGACGGCGGTACAGTCGGCCGGTTTGTCGCACTGAACGGGGCAGTTCCGGCACCGCTGGGCGGGGTGGCAGGGCGGAAAGTGCCGGCCGTCACGGGCGAACGCGCCCGCCCGTCGGGGCCCGAATGTGCGGCTCATCACGGCCCGGGGCCCTCCGCGTCCCCGCACGGGTGGCCCCTCTGGTACTCCGCCGGGCTGCCGCCTCGTGCGCCGCCGGGCTGTCTCCGGGCGCCATCTGCAACGAGGCCGGGCTGCCGCGCGCACCGGCACCCGGGGCCGCCGCTCACATCGGCACCGTGGCCGCCGCTCAGCCGCGGCGGCGGCGCGGCAGTTTGGGCAGATGCGCGAAGATGTCCGCGGCCTTGGTCGTTGCCTTGTTGGCCGCCTGGCCGAGCGAGCGGCTGAGGTTGGCGGGAACCGGAACCTCGAGGCTCCGCCCCGTCACCGCATGCGCGGGTTCCTGCGGGGCGACGACGGCGGCTGCCACCGCGGGCGACACCGGCCCCGCCTCGGCGGCGGGCAGGACATCGACCCCGAACCCGATGATCCAGTCGGCCACATGCTGCAGCGGCCCGGTCTGCAGCGAGTAGTAGCGCTTCTGGCCCTGGGCGCGCATGGACACGAGTCCGGCTTCGCGCAGCACCTTCAGGTGCTTGGAAACGGTCGGCTGGCTCACCTCCAGCTCTTCGACCAGTTCGCCAACCGCCTTGTCGCCGTCACGGAGCGAGCCGAGTATGTCCCGGCGGGTACCTTCGGCAATCACTGCAAAGACATCATCGATGGCCATTGCATTACCCTAACCGCATATATGCTCCGGGGCACACCCCCGGCGTTGGTCCCGGCGCCGGGCAGGGCAGAATCTCTATACCGGGTTCGGTAGACGGCTGCGTCTGGCGCGGCCGACCGGCCAGGGTCTGCCGCCCCACCCGCTGGGGGCCTGGCGAACCCAGTAACGCCTAATCGAACCAGGGATCGAGCCCGTGGTAGGGGAAAATTTCCTTGCGAGTGGCCATCACGGTGCGGTCCACGCCGTCGTTGGGGTCATAGCCGACCTCCCACGAGCGCCACCACAGGTCGGCGTCGTCGCCCATGTACAGCGGTGCCTGCTGGCCGTACCGCACCTCGACGTAGTCATGCCAGGACTGCGGCACCTCGCTGTGCAACGGAATGGCCCTGCCGGAAACAATGGCGAGCATGTGCGTCCAGGACCGGGGCACCACATTGAAGACGTCGTAGCCGCCGCCGCCCGTGGCGATCCAGCGGTCGCCGCAGACCTCGCGCGCCAGGTCGGCCGTGTCCAGCATCATTTGCCGCTGGGCGTCCACGCTCAGCCGGAGGCTGCTCAGCAGGTCGCGGGCATGGTTGTCGCAGCCGTGTTGGCTGACGATCACTTCGGGGGCAAAGGCCCTGACCAGCTGCGGGACCACGGCATGGAAGGCCCGCAGGAAGGCCGCGTCGCCGGAGCGGGGCGGCATGGCGACGTTGACGGAACTGCCCGGCGCCTCAGGGCCCCCGCTCTCGTTCGCGAAGCCCGTCCCCGGGAACAGGTGGGTGCCGGTTTCATGCAGGGAGATGGTCAGCACCCGCGGGTCGTTGTAGAAGATCGACTGGACGCCGTCGCCGTGGTGCGCGTCGACATCCACGTACGCCACCCTCTGCACGCCGTTATCCAGCAGGTGCTGGATGGCCAGGGCGCAATCGTTGTAGATGCAGAACCCGCTGGCCTTGCCGCGCGCGGCGTGGTGCATGCCGCCGGCGAAGTTCACCGCATGCAGCGCAGAGCCGTCCAGGATCGCGGCCGCGGACTGCAGCGAGGCCCCGGCGATTCGGGCGCTGGCGGTGTGCATGCCCGGAAACACCGGATCGTCTTCCGTGCCCAGGCCCCGCTCGTCGTCGATGGCGTCCGGGTCTTCGCTGACCGCCTTCACGGCGGCCACGTAGGCCGGGTCGTGCACGGTCTGCAGCGCCGCGTCGCCGGCGATTTCGGCTGCGGCCAGCGTGACGTTCGGGCGGTGGAAGATGGCGAATTCGTCAGCCAGCCTGGCCGTCAGGTCCAACCGGATCGGGGACATGGGATGATGCGCGCCGAAATTGTAGGCCAAGACGGATTCACTCCACACCGCCAGAGTGGGAACCGCGGGAACTGGGGTCGCTGACATCACAGACAGGCTACGCGAAAGCACCGGTGCGCGCGCATTCTTCCCGCGCCCCGTGCGATCAATTGATGATTTACTACTGCAAGGAGCAAGTCAGCGATTTCGGAGCCGGACAGAAGCGATCGGGATGACCAGACAGCAGCCGTCATGGCTAGCCGGGCGGGAACACGAACGATTCTCGCTTTTGCGCACGCTCCGCGACTTCGTGGACAGCGTTGCCAACAGTTCCCCGGCACGGCTGGCGCTGATCGTCTACGTGGCGGTGATCCTGGTCTTCACCGGGCTGCTGTCCTTGCCCGCCGCGGCCCGCGACGGGGTCATCACGCCGCTGCACGACGCCTTCTTCACGGCAGTCTCGGCCGTCTGCGTCACGGGCTTGACCGTGGTGTCCACCGCCGGCCACTGGACCTTCCTCGGCCAGGCCGTGATCCTGCTGGGCATCTTCATCGGCGGCCTGGGCACGCTGACGCTGGCCTCGCTGCTGGCGCTCATGGTGAGCAAGCGGCTGGGCGTGCGCGGCAAGCTGATCGCCCAGTCCGCCATGAGCAACGCGGGCCGCCTGGGCGAGGTCGGCGCGCTGCTGCGGATCGTGATCACCACCTCGGTGATCATCGAGGTGGTGCTCGCCCTGGTGCTGATCCCCCGTTTCCTGATGCTCGGCGAATCCTTTCCCCAGGCCGCCTGGCACGGCATCTTCTATGCCATCTCGGCGTTCAACAATGCGGGGTTCACCCCGCACTCCGATGGCCTGGTCCCCTACGAGACCGATGAGTGGATCCTGCTGCCGCTGATGGTCGGCGGTTTCCTGGGCAGCCTCGGGTTCCCGGTGGTCATGGTGCTTCTGGAGCGCGGTTGGCGCTTCAGCAAATGGAACCTGCACACCAAGCTCACGGTCGAGGTGTCCCTGATCCTGCTGGTGGTAGGCGCCCTGGTCTGGGGCGCCATGGAGTGGAGCAACCCGGAGACCCTGGGCGGCATGAGCACCTGGGACAAGGTCCTGCACGCAACGTTCGCGTCCGTGATGACCCGCTCGCTCGGCTTCAACCTGGTGGACATGAACGACATCGAGCCGTCCACCATGCTCTTTTCCGATGCCCTGATGTTCGCCGGCGGCGGTTCCGCCTCGACCGCGGGCGGCATCAAGGTCACGACCATCGCGATCGTGTTCCTGGCCATCGCAGCCGAGGCCCGCGGCGACCGGGACGTGAAGGTCCATGGCCGGACCATCCCCGAAGGCGCCATGCGGGTGGCCATCTCGGTGATCGTCATGGGTGCCACGTTGGTGGCCTTCGCCGCCGGCCTGCTGCTGGCCCTCACCGGCGAAAGCCTGGACCGAGTGCTGTTCGAGGTCATTTCCGCGTTCGCCACCGTCGGGCTGAGCACCAACCTGAGCGCCGAGCTGCCGCCCGAGGGCAAATATGTGCTCTGCGCCCTGATGTTCGCCGGCCGCGTCGGCACCATTACGTTGGCCGCCGCCCTGGCGCTGCGCGAGCGCCGCCAGCTGTTCCACTACCCCGAAGAGAGGCCCATCATTGGCTGACAAGTCCGCATCGAACAGACGTCCCGCCCACAACGCCCCCGTGCTGGTGGTCGGTCTGGGCCGCTTCGGTTCCTCGACCGCGGAACAACTGGTCAAGCAGGGCCGCGAGGTGCTGGCGATCGAACGTGATCCGGCCCTGGTGCAGAAGTGGTCGGGGCAGTTGACCCACGTGGTGGAGGCCGACGCCACGAACATCGACGCGCTGCGCCAACTGGGCGCCCAGGAGTTCAGCTCCGCCGTCGTCGGTGTCGGCACCTCGATCGAGTCCTCGGTGCTGATCACCGTGAACCTGGTGGACCTGGGCATCGAGCACCTCTGGGTCAAGGCCATCACACCGTCGCACGGCAAGATCCTCTCGCGCATCGGCGCCAACCATGTCATCTACCCGGAGGCCGACGCCGGCCGCCGCGCCGCGCACCTGGTGGGCGGCCGGATGCTGGACTTCATCGAGTTCGACGACGGTTTCGCCATCGTCAAGATGTACCCGCCGAAGGAGACCCAGGGCTTCACGCTGGGTGAGTCGCAGGTGCGCTCCAGGTACGGCGTCACGGTGGTGGGCGTGAAGTCGCCCGGCGAAGACTTCACCTATGCGCGGCCCGAAACCAAGGTCTCCAGCCGGGACATGCTGATCGTCTCCGGGCACGTGGACCTGCTGGAGCGTTTCGCGGCCCGCCCGTAGGGGGGCCGCCCGTAGCGGGGCCGCCCGCAAGTCCAGCGGACCCAGGCCCCCTTACGGCTCAGGCCAGCTCGCGCGACAGTTCGGCCGCCCGTTCGGCAGCGGCCGCGGCACCGCGCGCGATCACCTGCGGCAGCCCGTCGTCGTCGAAGGAGGCGATGGCGCGCTCCGTGGTGCCGTTCGGGCTGGTGACGGCACGGCGCATGACCGCCGGGTCGGCATCCGGCGCAGCGAGCATGATGCCCGCGCCGGCCACGGTCTCACGGGCCAGCGTCATCGACAGCTCCGGCTCCAGGCCCAGCTCCACGCCGGCGGCGGCCATCGCTTCGGCCAGGTAGAAAGCATAGGCGGGGCCGGAACCGCTGACCGCGGACACCGCGTCCAGCTGGTGTTCCGGAACCACGACGACCGTGCCGGCGCCGGCGAATACTTCGCGGGCGGCCTCCAGCTGGGCATCGCTCACGTGGCTGCCGGCGGAGACGCCGACCGCCCCGCGGCGCACCTTGAGCGGCGTGTTGGGCATGCTGCGCACCAGCGGCTGGCCTTCCGGCAGGGCAGCTTCCATGGCGGCAACGGTGACTGCCGCGGCCACGGAAACCACCACGGTCCGCTTATCCAGAGCCGGCGCGATGGTCCGGCACAGGTCCGCGATGCCCGCCGGCTTCACCCCCAGCACGGCTACGTCGGCGCCCTGCACCGCATAGGCGTTGGCCGCCGGGTCGTCTTGTTCCGCCAGCACCGTCAGGCCGGGATAACGCCCGCGCAGTTCCGCGGCGCGTTCGCTGCGGCGCACCGTCGCCGTCACGTTTTCTGCCGGTGTTCCGGAGGCCAGCAGCCCGGCCAGGATGGCCTCGTTCATGGACCCACAGCCCAGGAAAGCGATGCGGCGAGCGGTTGGTGTTTCCGTGGCGTCAGCAGTCATGTCTGCCATTGAATCATGGTGCCGTCATCCGGCGCGTGCTGCCGTTCGGGCCCCCACGCACACCCGCGGGGAAGAACTCACAGGTGCCGTTCAGGTGTTTAACGGCGTTGTCCCAAGGTCCCCGTCTAGTGTCATAAACACCTCATCAAGGTGCGAGTGATGATGGACCGGATCTGCTGGTTCCGGTCCAGGCGCCGGCGAACAGCGGTTGACTCCCCCAACCGACCGCAACGTTCGCCGGCGTCGCCATTTAAGCCCTCCACCGCAGCCCTGCCGCGTGACGTGTCCGCGGTTTTGCGCCGCTGCTGCTAACTGCCCACCTTCTCGACGGCGGGGGCCGGCTCCAGCGCCTGCCGCACCAGCATGGTGCCCACGGGACTGACCGGGGCGTCGCTGTCGTAGAGCAGGTGATCGAAGCGTTTGAGGATCAGCCCCTCGCGCAGCGCCCACGGGCAGATCTGCAGCGTCTCGGTCTCGAACATCTCCATCGCCGCCTCGGCGACCATCGCCCCGGCGAGCAGTTGCGGCGCCCGCACCATCGAGACACCCGGAAGATTGACACGGTCGCTGACCGGCATGGCGGCCAGCCGCCGCGTCCACAGGGACAGGTCCGTGCGGTGCAGTTCCCGCCGCACGTACGGGCCGGCGGCCGAGGGTGCGGCCCCGGCGATCCGTGCCAGCGAGCGGAAGGTCTTGGAGGTTCCGACCACCATGTCCGGCCGGCCGTGGGCAGAAATTTCTTCGACCGCGGGAGCCAGCGTCTCGCGGATATACCCGTACAGGTCCTTGATGCTCTTCACGCTCGGGGGGTCCTCGGGCAGCCACTCCCGGGTCAGCCGGCCCGCTCCCAGCGGCACCGACACGGCGTGTTCGGGCAGTTCGTCATGGCCGATGGCCATCTCGAAGGAGCCGCCGCCGATGTCCAGGTCCAGGATTGTGCCCGACCCCCAGCCGTACCAGCGGCGGACGGCCACCAGGGTCATGCCGGCCTCCTCGGGGCCGGTCAGCTCCTGCAGCGTGACATTGGCTTCCGCCTTGACCCGGTCCAATACTGCCCTGCCGTTGGTCGCTTCGCGGATGGCGGAGGTGCAGAAGGCCAGCATGTCTTCGGCTCCGTGCAGCCCGGCGAACCGCCAGGCCTCTCGGATAAAGCCGATGAGTTCCTGCTGGCCCTCTTCGCTGATACTGCCGTCGGCATCCAGATACGCCACCAGCGACAGCGGCCGCTTGTGCGAGGCGAATGGCACCGGCCGGGCACTCGGGCGGGCATCCACCAACAACAAATGCACCGTGTTGGAACCGATGTCGAGAACGCCCAGACGCATGTTCATATTATGCAGGCCTGCGGCACGGGCACCGCAAACGGGCACCGGGTCCGGCCCCCACCGCGGCGGGCGGCGGCCGGGGCGGCCGCTACTTCTTGGCGGCGGCCTTGCGCCGTACCGGCTTCTTCGCCGCCGGTTTCGCCGGTCCCTTCGCGCGCTTCTCCGCCAGCAGTTCGATGGCCTGCTCGCGTGTCAGCTCTTCGATGCTGGTGGCGCGCGGCACCGTGATGTTCGTGACGCCGTCGGTGATGTAGGGGCCGAACCGGCCGTCCTTGACCACGATGTTCTTCTCCGACACCGGGTCCACGCCAAACTCGGCCAGCGGTGCGGCAGCGGTGCGGCCGCCCCGGGTCTTCGGCTGCGCGTAGATCTCCAGCGCCTGTTCCAGCGTGATGGTGAAGATTTCCTCCTCGGAGCCGATCGACCGTGAATCGCTGCCCTTCTTCAGGTACGGGCCGAAGCGTCCGTTCTGCACGGTGATTTCGGTGCCCTCGGCATCGGTGCCAAGCACCCGCGGCAGGCTCAGCAGCTTCAGCGCGTCCTCGAGGGTGACGGTGTCCACGCTCATCGACTTGAACAGGGAACCGGTGCGAGGCCTGACCTTGGTGGGCTTCTTCGGCGGCTTGGGCTTGCCGTTCTTGTAATACTCCACCGGCTGCGCGGCCAGTTCCTCGGCCGTCGGCTCATGGATCACTTCGGTGACGTAGGCGCCGTAACGGCCTTCCTTGGCCACGATCGTCCGGCCGGTCTCCGGGTCCTTTCCAAGCTCGCGCTCGCCAGGCCCCTGGGTTTCCATCAGCTCGAGGGCTTTCTCCGGGGTCAGCTCGTCCGGAGCCAGGTCGTCGGGGACGTTGGCCCGCTCCGGCTCCTCGCCGTCGCCCTCGCCGTTGCGTTCCAAATACGGGCCGAACTTGCCCACCCGCAGGGTGATTCCCTCGGCAATCTCGATCGAATTAATCCGGCGCGGGTCGATTTCGCCCAGGTCGTTCACCACGGTGTTCAGGCCGGTTTCCTTGCGGTCCCCGTAGTAGAAGCCGGAGAGCCACTCGGTCCGGCTGGCCTCGCCGCGGGCAATGCGGTCCAGGTCCTCTTCGAGTTCCGCCGTGAAGTCATAGTCGACGTAGTCGCTGAAGTACTCCTCCAGCAGCCGCACCACGGAGAACGCGATCCAGCTCGGAACCAGCGCTGAGCCGCGGGTGCGGACGTAGCCGCGGTCCATGATGGTGGAGATGGTGGCGGCGTAGGTGGACGGACGGCCGATGCCGCGGTCTTCCAGCGTCTTGATCAGCGATGCTTCGGTGTAGCGCGGCGGTGCCGATGTCTCGTGCCCGACGGCGTCGACCGCCTGCGCGTCCAGCGCGTCGCCCTTGGCGAGGTTCGGCAGGCGCCCGCCGGTGGCATCGTCCTCGTCCTCGCGTCCGGCGTCCTTGCCCTCCTCATAGGCGGCCAGGAAACCGGGGAACGTGATGACGGTGCCGGATGCGGTGAACTCCGCGTCCCGCCCGTCCCCGGCCGTGGCGCCGAGCCGCACGGTCGACGTCGATCCCTTGGCGTCGGCCATCTGCGAGGCCACCGTGCGTTTCCAGACCAGCTCGTACAGCCGGTACTCGTCGCCGGAAAGCTGGCTGCGCACCTGGCCGGGCGTGCGGAAAGAATCACCGGCGGGCCGGATGGCTTCGTGGGCTTCCTGGGCGTTCTTGTCCTTGCCCTTGTAAACGCGGCGGGCATCCGGGACATACTCGGGCCCGTACAGCTCGGAGGCCTGGCGCCGCGCGGCGTTCACGGCCTGATCGCTTAGCGCCGGCGAGTCGGTACGCATATAGGTGATGTAGCCGTTTTCGTACAGCTTCTGCGCCACCTGCATGGTCGAGCGCGCGGAGAACCGAAGCTTGCGGGCCGCCTCCTGCTGCAGGGTGGAGGTGGTGAACGGCGCCGCAGGCCGGCGGGTGTAGGGCTTGTTCTCTACCGCGCGGACGGAGAAGCTGGCGCTGCGCAGGGAGTCTGCCAGCGCGGTGGCGGCCGCCTCGTCCAAATGGACGGCGGAGCGGGCCTTGAGTTGGCCCAGATCGTTGAAGTCCTTGCCGGCGGCGACCCGGCTGCCGTCGACCGAGACCAGCTTCGCCTTGAACACCCCGCCCTTGACCGCGTCCTCCGGCGCCACGGTTGCCACCAGGTCCCAGTAGGAGGCCGCCCGGAACGCCATCCGCTCGCGCTCGCGCTCGACGACCAGCCGGGTAGCCACGGACTGCACGCGTCCGGCGGAGAGCCCCGCCTTGACCTTGCGCCAGAGCACCGGCGAGAGTTCGTAGCCGAAGAGCCGGTCCACGATCCGGCGGGTCTCCTGGGCGTCGACCAGGTCGGTGTCCACCTCGCGGACCTCGGTCAGGGCGCGCTGCAGGGCTTCGCGGGTAATCTCGCTGAACGTCATGCGGTGCACGGGCACCTTGGGCTGCAGCACCTGCAGCAGATGCCACGCGATGGCTTCGCCCTCGCGGTCACCGTCAGTTGCCAGATAGAGTTCGTCGGCGTCCTTGAGCATCGACTTGAGCTCGGACACCTTTTTCTTCTTGTCCGGAGACACCACGTAATACGGCTCGAAATCGTTCTCGATATCCACCGCGAACTTGCCGACCGACGTCTTTTTCAGCTCGGCCGGCAGGTCGGAGGGCTGGGGCAGGTCACGGATGTGCCCCATGGAAGCCGTGACCTCAAAGCCCTCGCCGAGGTACCCGGCGATGGTTTTGCCCTTGGCCGGGGACTCGACGATGACGAGTTTCTTACCGGTTTTTTCGCGGGCCTTGGCTGGCACTGTGCTCCTACGTAAAGAAAGGGTGTTGATGCGCTTGTAAATACGTCCCCCAACCCGGCGGGGTGGAGGACCGTCAGCACTAGGTTAGCCGCAACAGTACCGCGAAACAGAAAACGCCAGCGCGTGCAGCCGGCTGCCTCCGCGGCAACGGACCGCTGCCGATGCCCGCGGCAAGGCCCTAATCGTTGTCGATGTCGCCGGGCAGGAAGGAGAAGACGTAGTACAGCTTTTCCGCCCCTTCTCCCCGGTTTTCGGGATTGGTCGTCGGGCTGTATTCCAGCAGGATCTCGCCGATCCGCCGGCCGAGGTCCTTCCGTTGTTCCTCGGTCAGGTAGAACCGCCCCGTGCTGAGCGCAGCCAGGTGCCCCTCCTGCCGCCAGGTGTCCGGGTTCGGCAATTGCTTGTCCCGTTTGACGTACTTGGACAGGCGTTCGCGCAGGTCGTTCAGTTCCACATCCACCACGCCCATGGTGGCGGCACGGCTGTCCGCCACGCTGGTCACGTCCAGGCGTCCGGCGGCGGCCTGCCAGTGCCGTTCCCGGCCGTCGCCCTGGTTCACGCACCGTTTGACGAATCCCCACTTTTCCAGCGCCCGCAGGTGGTAGCTCATGGCGCTGGGTGTCAGCCCGTGCCGCTGCGCCAACTCCGTGGCGGTGGCCGGCTGCTGCGTATCAAAGAGCTCTTCGATGACCTTCAGCCGCACGTTATGGGCCAGCGCACGGATGGCGCGGGCATCGGAGATATTGACCCTGTCTCCGGTCGCCGGCTCGGCCGGAGTGGCCGCCGCTGCCGTGGCCGCCCGGCCGGTCGTCGTGCTTGAAGCCTTAGTCATGATCAGTAAGTGTAATGCCGGTCACCGCTCCCGGGCGGGGCTGCCGGCCAATCCCGGACTGCAATCCGGCAACAATTTCCTATTCGCCGGCAGGCACCAGGAAGCCGTCTGCCACCAGGTTCCGCACTTCGGCGGAGAGTTGCCCGGCGAAGTCCGGCTCCTCGCGGCCCAACAGCGCCGCCAGCGCACCGATGATCTGGTCCACGCCCAGCTCGCCGTCGCACGCGGAAACGAACCCGGCCAACTCGGTGCTCATCAGGTTGGTCCGGCGCAGCCCCGCGCCCTGGCGCAGCAAGATGACGCCGGGATGTTCGGCGCCCGGCCGCTGGTGCCGCTCTTCGGTCACGTCCTCGGCCGCCCGCAGGTGCTGGCGGCCAAAGTCCGCGGCGTGCTCGGCCAGCCAATCGGCCCGCTCGACCGCCGCGGCCAGGTGCGGGCCGATGGGCTGTTCGATCGGATAGGTGATCTCCTCGAACCTCCGCAGCAATCCTGCGCCTGCAGCGGCGGCCGCGGCGTCGGGCAGGGAGCGGCGCAGCCACACGAGCCCGAAGCCGAGGGCCTCCACGTCCCGGGACGCGAAATCGTCCAGGTAGGCGGCGTACGCGGATTCGAACAGCTCGGGGTCGCGGTTCACCGAGGCGTCCCGCAGCCACGTCTGCGCATACTGCGCCGGGCTGAGCTGCTCGCGCTGGATGACCCAGGCGTCGGTGTCCGGCGCCAGCCACTGCTCCAACCGGGCGTGCCAGCTGCCCGCGCCCGCCGGAATTTCCCAGTTGCCCAGCATCTGTGCGACGCCGCCGTCGGCCAGCACCGAGGGCAGGGAGCGGAAGAGGGTGGCCACGATGTCGTCGCCGGGCAGTCCGCCGTCGCGGTAGGTGAACTGCTCGTCGGCGCGTTCGGCCGGGCGACGCGGCGTGATCACGAACGGCGGGTTGGATACCACGAGGTCGAACCGTTCCCCCGCCACCGGCTCCAACAGGCTGCCCAGCCGCAGGCTGACCCGCTCCTCCAGGTGGTCCGGGTCCAGCCCGAGGGCGCCGGCGTTGAGGGCGAGGTTGAACCGGGTGAAGGCCAGCGCCCGCTCCGAGATGTCCGTCGCGGTGGCGTGGCGGGCGTGGCCCAGCAGGTGGAAGAGCTGGATCCCGCACCCGGTGCCAAGGTCCAGGGCCCGTTCCACCTCGGTGCGGACGGTCAGCTGGGCCAGCGTCAGCGAGGCCTGGCCGATGCCCAGGACGTGATCGTGCCGGAGGACGCCGGGCCGCTGGTGCGCCCCGAGGTCGCTGGCCACCCACAGCTCGGTCTCGCCGAAGGCGTACGGGCGGAGGTCTACGGCGGCCCGCCACTCACCGCCGTCGCGCTCGGCCAGCCCGAGGGCGGCGAGCCCGTCCACCCCGGTGCGCGGGAACGCCCGCGCCAGCAGCCCGGGCGGCACGCTCCGACCCAACAGCCAGAGGCGCACGACGGCGGCCAGGCGGCCCTGTGCCGGATCCTCCAGCAGGCGGGCGGTAGCCAGCACGGCCGGAACCAGCTGGTCGCGGTCCAAGGCCTCCCACGCCTCGGTTCCGAGCAGCGCCGCAACGCCGTCCACGCTGTAATCCAGGGTGGTCAGGTCGGCGGCCAGGTCCGCCAGCAGCCGCCGGTCGCTGCTGGCGGGCGCATGGGGGACGTCGGAGAAATCTGCACTATCCACGGCCCAAGTCTAGTAACCCGGACAGACACGCCCCGGACCTGCCGGGCCCAGGTGCCCGCGGCCCTTCAGCGCTCACAGATCACTGCTGCCCGTGCCTCCGCGGCGGTTCCCTGATGGTTAAATGACCTCATGCTCGTCACCACCACCTACCTTGAACAGACCGATCCGGCGCAGCTGGTGCCGGGCTCGCGCCCGCTGCCGGATGATGCCGCCGTGGTGCGGGTGCGGCAGATCAGCCCCGAGTTCAGCAAGTTCCTCTACCGCAGTGTGGGCAGCAGCTGGAACTGGGCCGACCGGCTGGTGCTCACGCGCAGCGAATGGGAACAGGCAGTGCGTGCCCCCGGGGCGGAAACCTGGGTGCTGTACACCGGCAACGCTCCGGCCGGCTACGTGGAACTGTTGGGCCGGCCCGGCGAGACCGGCACCGACGTCGAAATCATGTACTTCGGCCTGTTCCCCGAGGCGATCGGCCGCGGCTTCGGCGGTGCCCTGCTAACCGAAGGCATCCGGCAGGCCTGGCAGTTGCATGGCCGCTGGGACGGGTTTCCGCCGGTGCGGCGCGTCTGGGTGCATACCTGTTCGCTGGACGGGCCGGCGGCCGTGGCCAACTACCAGGCGCGGGGCATGAGCGTGTTCAAGACCGAGGTCGAGGACACCGAACCGCAGGATGCCACCGCGGGCCTGTGGCCCGAGACCGCGAACGCCTGACCCGCCGCGGAACCTGATGCCGTTGGGTAGCCCGCGACGTCCACAAAACAGCTCCGGGACGCTCCCCTGCCCGGGGACGGACGGCCCGGATGCCGCCGGGCCACACAACGGGAGCCGGCCGGCGGCGGTCAGCAGCGGCAGTCAGGCGGCGGCAGGCTCCGGGCAGCCGTCCGGGCAGCGCAGGGTCTGCGGCTCCGCTGCGCACGCGGAACAGTACAACGTCAGCTGGCGGCAGTCCGGATTGGAACAGTTCTCGAACTTGTTGGTCGGCGCCTGGCAGCGGACACATTCCCCGATGGTCTTGGCGTCCGGCGTGAACTCCAGGTGCATGCGCTGATCGAAGACGTAGAGCGAACCTTCCCACAGCCCGGCGTCGCCGAAGGTTTCGCCGTAACGGACGATTCCGCCGTCGAGCTGGTAGACCTCCTGAAAGCCACGGTTGACCATCAGGGACGACAGCACCTCGCAGCGGATGCCGCCGGTGCAGTACGTCACCACGGGCTTGTCCTTAAGATCGTCGTACTTGCCGGAGTCCAGTTCCTTGATGAAGTCGTGGGTGGTGGCCACGTCCGGCACGATGGCGTCTTTGAACTTGCCGATCTGCGCTTCGAAGGCGTTGCGGCCGTCGAAGAAAACCACGTCTTCGCCCGCCGCCTTTTTGGCGTCGATGAGCTGGTGCAGTTCCTCCGGGCGCAGGTGCGTCCCGCCGCCGACCACGCCGCCCCGGTCCACCCTGAGCTCCCCCGGGGCGCCGAAGGATACGATCTCGTCCCGGACCTTGACGCTCAGCCGCGGGAAGTCTTCCGCCCCGCCCTCGGACCACTTCACGTCGAGGCCGCGGAAGGCGGGGTATTCGCGCGTGGTTTTCACGTACTGCTTCACCGCGTTCAGCTCTCCGCCGACGGTGCCGTTGATGCCGTCCTTGGAGATCAGGATCCGGCCGCGCAGGCCGAGTTTCTCGCACAGCGCGCGTTGCCAGAGCCGGACGGCGTCCGGGTCCGGCAACGGGGTGAAAGCGTAATAAAGCACAATCCGGTTCAAAGCCACGCATCAAGGTTACGCGGTGGCCGGTAATCAGGGATTGTGACAGGGTTGTCATCGATTAGGCATGCCGCCCGCGCCCGCTGTTCGGTACAGTCCTGCTATGGGTCACGAATATACGACTGACGTCCCCGACGACGTCCTTGCCGCCTGGGTCGCCGGCTGGTCGGCCTGCCGCGGCTACTCCGCCGAAGAGGTCGACGGACACCCGGCCGTGTTGCTGGCGGACAAGACCGGGGACTGGGAGTACTTCGCGTTCGAACCCGGCGACGAGGAATTCGCCGCCGTGGCCCGCGACACCACCAAGTCACCGGGACGGATCTTCACCGTGCTGACGCGCGACGCGCAGCGGATCCATCAGCTGGCGCCGCAGCATGGGCTGCGGGTGCACCACAACGCCCAGTCGCTGATGGTCACCGACATGTCCGGCCAGGACGCCGAGGACCCGTGGTACCGCGACCCCGATTACAAGACCGAGGTCGAGAAGCACGGGAACGTCCACAAGGTCCGGGTGGTGCATGAAGGAAACGAGGCCGCCCACGGCGTCGCCGCCGCCGTCGACAATTTCGCGGTCTTCGACCACATCGAAACGGACCTTAACTACCGTAGGCGCGGGCTGGCCACGCACGTGATGCGCGCGCTGATCGCCTCCGTGCTGGAGCACATGGTGGACACCGGGCTGCTGATCGCCTCGCACGACGGCCAGATGCTGTACCGGCACCTGGGCTGGGACACGGTCTGCGATGTGATGATCCTCAAGCCCGTGGCGGAGGGCTGACCGCCTGCTGCCTGGCACACCGGTGCTGCGTGCCCACCCATGCAGGCCGGCCCACCCGTGCTGCTTGGCCCACCCATGCAGCCCGGCCCACCCGTGCTGCTTAGCCGATAGGTGCGGCCGGCTCACCCGTGCAGCCGGCCCGCACGGCCCGCAGCTGCCCTGCTGCGGGTGCTGCCCGCCGCGCCCCGGTGTGGTGACACAATGTTCGGGTGGCCCTGCACGATTCCCTGATTCCGCTGCTCGGCTCCGGTCCGGAGCCTGAGCAACTAGTGCATGTCCGCGAGCTTCCGGCCCGGGAGGCGGTGGTCGAGCCGTGGCCGGAGTGGGTCCACGGTGATATCCGTGCCGCCTATGCCGCGCTCGGTGTGCACGAGCCGTGGCGCCATCAGGTGCGCGCCGCCGAGGGCGCCCATCAGGGCCGCCATACGATCATTGCCACGGGAACCGCCTCCGGAAAGTCGCTGGCCTACCAGGTGCCGGCCCTGGATGCCATCCACCGCACGGCCCTGGCAGACACCGTCAGCCTCGAGCCGAGCGGCGCCGTCGCCCTGTACCTGGCCCCGACGAAGGCGCTGGCGGCCGACCAGCTGGCGGCCATCAAGGCGCTAAAGCTGCCCACCGTGCGGGCGGAAACCTACGACGGCGACACCGATCCGGGTGCCCGCCGCTGGATTCGGGACCATGCCAACTTCGTGCTGGCCAATCCGGACATGCTGCACTTCGGGATCCTGCCCAACCACGCCTGGTGGGCACGGTTCTTCCGCCGGCTGCGGTTCGTGATCATTGACGAGGCGCACAGTTACCGCGGTGTCTTCGGCTCGAATGTTGCCAATCTCGTGCGGCGGTTGCGCCGCGTCTGCGCCAGTTACGGGGCGGACCCCGTGTTCATCGGCGCTTCCGCCACCTCCGCGGACCCCGCAACCTCCTTCGGTCGGCTGATCGGCGCGGAAGCAGAGGCGGTGACCGAAGACTGCTCGCCGCACGGCTCCACGACCGTAGCGTTCTGGGAGCCCCAGCTCACCGAGCTCAAAGGCGAGAACGGCGCCAAGGAACGGCGCACGGTGGTTGCCGAGACCTCCGATCTGCTGGCCAATCTCGTCGCGGCGCAGGTGCGTACCATCGCCTTCATCAAGTCCCGCCGGGGTGCCGAGACGATTTCGTCCATCACCAAACGGCTGTTGGACGACGTCCACCCCTCGCTGCCCGGGCGGGTGGCTGCCTACCGCTCCGGCTACCTGCCGGAGGAACGCCGCGAGCTGGAAGCCAAGCTCAGGTCGGGGCAGCTGCTGGGCGTCTCGAGCACCTCGGCGCTTGAGCTGGGCATCGACATCTCCGGACTGGACGCCGTCCTGGTCGCGGGGTGGCCGGGCACCCGCGCCTCCTTGTTCCAGCAGATCGGCCGCGCCGGCCGGTCCGGGCAGGACGCGCTGGCTGCCTTTGTGGCCAGCGACGATCCGTTGGACACGTATTTGGTCCACCACCCCGAGGCCGTCTTCGACGTCTCCGTGGAGGCGACCGTTTTCGACCCGTCGAACCCCTATGTCCTGGGGCCACACCTGTGCGCCGCCGCCCAGGAGCTTCCGTTGACGCCCGCAGACCTCGGGCTGTTCGGCGCCGCGGCTCCCGGCCTGCTCGACCAGTTGACCGCCGACGGCTATCTCCGGCGCCGGCCGGCCGGCTGGTACTGGACCCATCCGGAAAGCGCGGCGGCCATGGTGAACCTGCGGGCCGACGGCGGCGGGCCCATCAGCATTGTCGAAACGGAATCCGGGACACTGCTCGGGACCATGGACTCCCCGCAGTCGCACTATCAGGCACACAACGGCGCCGTGTACGTGCACCAGGGCACGACGTACGTCGTGGATGAACTCAACGAGCAGGACCACTGCGCAATGGTGACCCGGGCCAATCCGGACTACTACACGCAGGCCCGCGACGTCACGCAGATCGAAGTGCTCGGCGCGCAGCGAACCGAGCAGTGGGGCGAAGTCCAGGCCTGTTTCGGCGACGTTAAGGTCACCACCAAAGTCGTCTCCTTCCAGCGCAAGGCCTTCATTTCCAACGAAATCCTGGGCGAAGAGCCGCTGGATCTTGGTGCCAGGGAACTGTTCACCAAGGCCGTCTGGTTCACTATCGGCGAGCAGCAACTGACGTCCGCGGGATTGGTCGCGGCCCGTGTGCCCGGTGCCCTGCATGCAGCCGAACATGCCGGCATCGGGCTGCTCCCGCTGGTGGCCTCCAGCGACCGGTGGGACATCGGCGGGGTATCGACGGCACTGCATGCCGATACGGGCAAGCCGACCATCTTCGTCTACGACGGGCATCCCGGCGGTGCGGGCTTCGCCGAGCGGGGCTTCGAGGCAGCCAGGATCTGGCTGGCGGCCACCCGGGACGCCATCCGGTCCTGCGAGTGCGAAACGGGCTGCCCCTCCTGTGTGCAGTCCCCCAAATGCGGCAACAAGAACAATCCCTTGGACAAGTCGGGGGCGGTCACGCTGATCGAGGCTCTGCTTTCCCAAGCTGGCCCTGCCCCTGCCGACAGGCACCAGGCGGCCGTCGCCTAACCGAGGGGCACCGCCGCCCGCCTGACTCGGCAAACACTGCACGCGCCAGGTGGGAAACAGCGCTTCGTCCGCGCTGCCGATGGTTATCGCCTTGGGGCTGCCCACCCCAGCTGTTGATGGCTTACCCGCCCGGTGGTGGCCCCGCACGTGCCCGGCCCTCGGCATGTGTCCACTGTCCGTCAAGCCACCCCAGCACGTCGGGCAGCCGGGTTCGGGTCCGGACGTCGACCACCACACCGCCGGGTCCGGAACGGCGGCACGCCAGCAGCTCGGCCTCCTGCTTGCGTGCCACGTCTGCGGCCAGGGTACATGGTTCGCCGGCCAGCAGGCCGCGGGCAGCATCGGCGCCGGCCAAGGCAGCCAGGTCGGCCGCCTTCCCCGCCCGCGCCGATGCCAAGCCCGCCTGCATCACCGTGACGAGCACCGCGAGCATCAGGCACAGCATGAGCACCAGCCCCACCGACAGCACCGTTCCGGCGCCGTGGTCCGTGCCGTGCGGTCCGGTGACGCCAGCGCCGGCGCCGTCGCCGTGGTCAGTGCTGTCCGGTCCGGCTGTTCCGGAACCGGCACCCGCACCGGGTGGTGCGGCACGGGGCGCCGGCCGTCGCTTAGCCGGCTCCATGTCCTGCGCCTGGCGGAATCACCGGCCCGCCGGTCGGCTCGGCAGGCGCGGTTGCCCGGGCCTCCAGCGTCCAGCGGCCAACCCCGGGCCATGGACCGGATACCTGAGCAGTGACATGGACTGTAACCCAGCCGCCGCCGCTGCCGGACGCCAACGTAGCGCCGTCCCCGGCGATGGTGCGGACCGTGTGGGCGGCTGCTGTCTCCGGCTCGCCGCGGCCGAGCTGCCGGACCGCCGCCTGTGCGGCCTTCTCCACATTCAGCTGTGCTGCTCCGGCGGCCGCACCGGCCAGCAGGAAAGCCAGCACGACGACGACGGAGGGCAGGACAACGGCGAACTCCGCCGTGACGCTGCCGCGCTCGCCGGCGCGCTGGGCGGCCGGGGCACACCGGCCGCTGCTGGAGCGGGCGGGGCGCCACACAGACATCGGTCAGACCGCCCTCAGCGCCAGCTCCACCAAATCCGTGAGCATGCCGCGGACTTCGCCGCTTCGCAGGATCAGGACCAAGAGCCCGGCGAACGCCACCGCGGCAAGCGTCGCGATGGCATACTCGGCGGTAGCCATTCCGGCTTCGGAGCCGGTCAGGTGCCGCCAGTTTCTCCGGGCGAGCCTGTTCAGACCGTCTGCCGGGAAGTCAATGACATCCGCCAGACTGTCGGGGCCGTCTGGCGCCGCGGGCAGTAGTGCCGCCGCAGGCCGTTGTGCCGCGGCGTTCCCGGTCGGTTCCGCTGGTGGGGATGATTGCCCTGCCGTGGCCCCGGGTGGTTGCGCCGTCGCGGTCGGCTGAGCGGGCGCGGGTGGTTGCGCCGCGGACGGTTGCCTCGCCGTGGCCCCGGGTGGTTGCGCCGCCGCGGACGGTTGCCTCGCCGTGGCCCCGGGTGGTTGCGCCGTCGCGATCTGTCGCGCCGTCTTGTCCTCGGGTAGTTGCACTGCAGGGTTCGGCGGCAGCGAACGTGGTGTGCGGTCCCGGATTTCGGCCAGTGACAACATGTTTTCCTCCTGGATGAGACCGCCGGATTGCGGTTATTCGAGCTTCCCCGACCGCGCCAGGAGCCGGCACTGCCGGCTTGGTCCCGGTGCACACTCCGGGATGAAGCCTGCGCTGTGGAGGAGTGCTTACAGCTTGGGCACGAGGGCGACGAGCACCGGCAGGACGCCCAGCGCGATGAAGGCGGGAAGGGCGCACAGCCCCAGCGGAAGTACAAGCCGGGTGCCGAGCGCGGCCGCACGCTGCTGGTCTTCCTGATGCCCGCGCCGGCGCAGCTGGTCGGCTTGGGCAAAGAGCACCGCCGCCGAGGGCGCACCCGTTGCGGCACCGAAGCGCAGGGAGTCACGCAACACGTGCAGTCCGGAACCGCCCTCTGCGAGCGCCCAGGCCTCCTGCCATTCCACGCCGAGCAACAACGCAGAGGCGACCTGGTTTAAAGCCGTCTTCGTCGTTCCCCGGCTGGTGGCAGCGAGGGCAGCCACTGCGTGAGGCAAGGGAAGTCCCGCTGCCAGCATCGCGCCCAACAAGTCCAGGTGCAGGGCAGGATCGGCCGCTTCGTCCCTGCCGCCACCCTTCCGGGTTCCGCCTGAAACGAGCGGCCGCTTCGCGGGGATGGGGCGGGCACCGACCAGTCCCGGATACAACAGCCAGGCAGCTGCAAAGAGCAGTACACCGCTCAGCACCGGAATCACAGGCCCTCCCTTCCGGCAGCATGGCGCACGAGTTGCTGGGACCAGAAGCGTGCGCCGACCATGAGCGCCGCCCCGGTGACCAGGACCGGCCACCCCGTCGGTGACAGCAGCAGCGTGGCGACGGGGTCGGCACCCATCGCGGCGCCGAGCCCAAGTCCCAGCAGCGGCAGCCACCCGAGCAGGGCCGCGGTGGCCTTGGGTCCCGCCAGCGCGATTCTGCGCGCAGCCCTGGCATCAAGCCGATGCTGCAGGTGCCGCGCATAATTCTCCAGCAGCAGGGACAGTGGTGCCCCGGTCCTCTCGGAAACCTCCCAGCAGGAAGCCAGATCATGCCACATCCGTTGCACGGCGGCGGCCTCGGGTCGTACCCGCCGGCCGTCGCCCGGCCCCTGCCTCCGCAGAACCGGTCCTATTCCCAGCCCCAAATCCGCGGCCTGTGCTGCCGCCTCAAGGGTCGGGAGCAACAGCCCCACTTCCCGCGCTGCCGCACCCGACGCCGGCCCTGTTCCATCCCGCCGTCTTGAGCCGGGCGCGGACCGGTCTGGCAGTCCCGTTGCGGCGTAGAACGAGAGCATATCCGGCCAGAGCTGGGCCGGCGTGCGCCCGGAACTCAACAGCGCGGCCAGCTGCCGCACGAAGAGGGGCAGCAGGTCCAATTCGGCGCCGGCGGACCGGCGCCGCGTCCCGCTGCCGGCCAGGGTACGTCTGGGGCCGCGGCGCACCTCCGCCGACCGGGATCCGCGACCCGGCATCAGCAACAGACAGGCGGCCGCACTCAACAGGAATACCGCGAGGCCGGTCACGGGAACAACCGTTCGCTGAGTTCGTCTGATCCAGGCGAGTGCCTGATGCCGGCTCCGTCAGCGACCAGCGCCGGAATGGTCTGCAAGCCACCCGAAGGATCGCGCCGCAGCAGGCAAATCTCCCGCACGCAGCGCCCTTCCCCGGTCCGGTGCATCGAGATCACCAGGTCCAGTGCGCTCGCCGCCTGAAGTACGACCGCTTCGGCGCTCATCCCGGCGAGCGCGCCCATGGCTGCCAGCCTGGCCGGGACCGCCGCGGCGGAGTTTGCGTGGATGGTGCCGCCGGCTCCGGCGTGGCCGGTGTTCATCGCCGCAAGGAACTCGCGAACCTCGGCGCCCCGGCACTCTCCGACCACCAGCCGGTCAGGCCGCATCCGCAGGGCCTGCCGAACCAGTTCCGCCATGCCGATCGACCCGGTGCCCTCGACGTTGCTGGTCCGGCTCTGCAGGCCCACCACATGCGGATGGTCCGGGTCCAGTTCGGCGGCATCCTCGACCAAGACCATCCGTTCCTGCGGGCCGGCGACCCCCAACATCGCCGAAAGCAAGGTCGTCTTGCCTGACCCGGTGGCTCCGCAGATCAGGAAGTTCAGGCGCTGCCCGACGACGGCTTCGAGATAGGGCTGCCACTGCGGCGCGGCGGTGAGCAGTTCCGCGAGCGTGAAGCGGCGCGGACGATGGAGCCGGATCGAGAGCAGCGTCCCGCCGGTCGAAACCGGTGGCAGCACGGCATGGACCCGGTAACCCGCAAGGCGCACATCCGCGCACGGGTTCCCGTCGTCGAGCCTGCGCCCGCCGGCTGCTACCAGGCGTACGGCCAGAGCCCGTACCTCGGCGTCGCCGGCGAAAGCGACGGGGGCACGGAGCAGACCGCGTTCGCCGTCGGCCCAGACGTCCTGCGGGCCATTTACCAGGATGTCCGTGGCTCCCGCGTCCGCCAGCGGTTGCAGCGGCCCCAGCCCGCGCAAGTCTGCGGCCAGCGAGTCCACCGCCTGCAGCGTACCGGCCGTTCCCAGCAAACGGCCGCTCGACTGAACGGCTGCTGCCAGTCGGACCCCCGTCACCGGCGATGGATCGGAGAGCACTGCGCGGCGGAAGGGCTCCAATCCGATGGCGGAGACCGCTGTCGGGGCAGCCCGCCTGCGTCCCGCCCCGTTCATGACCCGCTGCCCTGCCCCGGTGCGGGGTTCAGGCGCGCCAGCAGGCCGGCGCACAACGCGCGGATCCGCCTGTTCGAGGCCAGATCCAGCAGGCGCCCTCCCCGCTGTGCCGCCGGGACCGCGCGCAGGTGCGGCACATAGCCGGCCAACGGCACCCCCAGCTCGTCGGCGATCAGCTGTTCGTCGGCTCCGGCCGGCAACGGTCCCCGCACCACCAAGTGCAGGTTCGTTCCGGCTTCGGCCGCTGCCGCCGCGGCCGCCGCGGCCCGCAGGGAGCGGCTGTCCGTCCGGGCCAGCAGCACAGTATCGTTGGCCGGAGGCCCGGCCTGGGGCGGTCTCCTCAGCCGTCCGGTGTCGACAACCACCAAGCCGAAAGCGCCTGACGCGGCCGCCATGATCTCCGCCGCCGCCCCGTCCTGCGGGGTGCCGTGCAGGACGGGGTCCCCTGTCCCCGGCCAAGACAGCAGGGAGAATCCGCCGGTCGCCGGCAAGGACGCCGCCAGTTGGACCGGGTTCACCGTTCCCTGCACCGCCGCCAGATCCGGCCAGGTTAGGCCCGGGACGTCGGCGGCACCCAGGGCAGCCGAGAGCCCTCCGCCGAGCGGGTCGTCGTCCACCAAGACCGTGGCCGTTCCCGAGCGGGCAGCCTCCGCGGCCAGCCAGGCGGCCAGGGCAGAGGCCCCTACTCCACCGCTGGCCCCGTGCACGGCAACCACCTTCCCGGCCGTTTCACGCCGCCAGGTCCGGCTCAGGTATTCCGCCAGCCACACCGCACCCTCGGGCAGCACCGCCACCCGCCCGGCCCCCGTGGAGGCCGCCAGGTCCCAGAGGGCCGGTGCCTCGTCGATGAATCCGACCACGATGATGTCCCCGTTGGTCCGCTGCACCCGGTGATGCCCGGCGGTGCCCAGCAGCATCGGGGCGGCCCCACGAGCGGCATCCGGGGCCCCCTGCAATCCGTCGGGGCGTCCGTCGGGGCGCAGTGCCAGCCCGGCCGCCGCCGCGATCCTGGCCACTTCATCACGCAGCCGGTCGGTGCCGCCGACGAGGACGACGTCCGTCGCTTCCGCTGGTTTCCAGCGGGACCGCTCGGCGGCGGTGTGGTGTCCTGGCATGCCCCGATCTTCTCTGCACTCCCGGCCCGCGCCCGCCACGCCAACTCCGGATGTGGGCCGCCAGGGACGGCTTGGGGCGTGTGGAGGACCGGTCGGTGCAGAATTGAGGTGTGTACATGGTCCTGGCCTCCGCCGCGCGGAACATTTCCGTGCCGGAGGGCACAGAACCCGTCGCTTACCTGCAGCGCACCGACGCGCACGGCACCCCCTCCGGGCCGCCCGTCGTCGTGCCCCAGGGACGACTCGCCTCGACGGTCCGAAGCCTGGACGGCGAGGGACCCCGCTGGGTCTTCGAAGCCACGCGCGCCGCGTATCAGCCGCTGCTGGCCGCCGGCACCCGCGTGGACCGCAGCCACGATCTCACGCTCGCCCGCAACATCCTGGCGCTGTCGGTCCACGCCCCGGACACCGGGTATGTCCGCGCGCTGCGGGAGGCGCCGGCCGCTCATCAGGACGAAGAGCTGCCCCGTCAGCTGCCGCCGCCGCAGCAGTCCCCAAACCAGTTCACCCTCTTTGACGAACCACAGCCCGGCGGCACCGAGCTGGAGGACCTCGTGGCCGAGCTGCAGGACCAGTTGGCGGCCGTGGCCGCGTCCGTCCACCGCGGCCGGCTGCAGCTGCTGCTGGCGGCCGAATCGGCAGGCGCCCTGATCGCCACCGAGATGGAGCACGCCGGCGTGCCGTGGCGCGAGGACGTGCACCTGGGCATCCTTGAGGACCAACTGGGGGCACGCCCGCGGGAAGGCCAGCGGCCGGACAAGCTGGAGGAGCTCGCCGTCAGGCTCGGACAGGAGCTGGCCAATCCCACGTTCAACCCCGACTCCCAGCAGCAGCTCATCCGCGCCCTGCACCGGGCCGGCATCGAGGTCAAAACCACCAGCTCCTGGGAATTGAAGCAGCACACCCATCCGGCGATCGAGCCGCTGCTGCAATACCGCAAGCTCGCCCGCCTGTTCACTGCCAATGGCTGGGCGTGGTTGGACGCCTGGGTCCGGGACGGCCGCTTCCGGCCCGAGTACGTGGTGGGCGGCGTGGTCACCGGGCGATGGGCCTCGCGCGGCGGCGGGGCCCTGCAGATACCCGGCCAAATCCGGGATGCCGTCCGCCCTGATCCCGGCCACAAGCTCATCGTCGCGGACGCAGCGCAGCTGGAACCCCGGGTGCTGGCGGTGCTGGCGCAGGACGAGGCCCTGGCAGCGGCCGGCCGTGGCAAGGATCTCTATCAGGGCATTGCCGACGCCGGATTCGGCGGCGACCGTGCCAAGGCGAAGATCGCGATGCTCGGGGCCATGTACGGTGCGACCACCGGCGAGTCCGGCCGGCTGATGCCCCAGCTCACCCGGACGTATCCGCAGGCCATCGCGGTGGTCGAGCGCGCGGCCCGGGCCGGCGAGGCGGGGCAGGTGGTCAGCAGCTACCTGGGCCGCAGCTGCCCTCCGCCGTCGGAACGCTGGCTGGCCTCCCAACGGACCGCCACGGCCGAAGAGCAGCGACGGGCCGATACCTTGGCCCGCAGCCGCGGCCGCTTCACCCGCAACTTCGTGGTGCAGTCCACGGCCGCTGAATGGGCGCTGTGCTGGCTGGCGGAATTACGACGGCGGCTGCGCGCCTTCGCGGCGGAAGGAACCTTCGTGGGGGAAATGGTGTTCTTCCTTCACGACGAGGTCATGCTGCACGTCCGCGAGGACCGTACCCAACTGGCCTGCCGGCTGGTGGAGGAGTCCGCAGCTGCCGCCACCCGCCTGGTCTTCGGCGCCATCCCTGTGGCCTTCCCGGTCAGTGTGGCAGTGGTCGATTCCTACGCCGACGCCAAGTAAGGCAGCGCGCCTCCCCCAGCTGGCCACCGGTCCATGACCGTCAGCCCGGCCGGAGGGGCGCCGGGCAGCCGTCTGCCGGTTACAGGGCGGGCGGGGCAGCCGTCAGCCGGCCGCAGGGCGCGGGGCGATCGGTGCCGGGATTTCGCGCGACCTGTCCCAGTCCAACGACCATCCCAGGTCGTCAAACAGGTGACTGAGCAGTATGGCGGTGAAGCCCCAGACCACCACTCCGTGGACCAGGAACGCGGGGCTGCGGAAGACCTGGCCGCCGCGGCGGAGCACCGACATCCGCCGGTTGGCAGGATCCAGCAGGTCGGCGACCGGCACACGGAAGACCTGCGCCGACTCGGCAAAGTCGACCACGTCGACCGGCGAGGGAGCGGCCCACCAGGCCAAGACCGGCGTCACCAAAAAGTTGCTGACCGACAGCGGGATGTCCGGCAGGACACCCAGGACTTCGACGCCGGCCGCGTCCAGGCCTGTCTCCTCGACCGCTTCGCGGACCGCCGCGGCGGCGGGTCCGTCGTCGTCGGGGTCGATGCGGCCGCCCGGAAACGCCACTTGCCCGGGATGCGAGGAGAGGCCCGCGGCGCGTTCCACGAAGAGCAGGTCAAGGTCATCCGGGACGGCCGAATCGTGGAAGTGGGCCGGTGCGTCGTCCAGGGCGCCGAAGAGCAGGAGCACCGCGGCCGGGCGCGCCGTCCCCTGGTCAAGCGCGACGTCGTACCAGCGCTCCCGTTCGCGGACGGAGAGCCGCTGGTCCATCGGCAGCTCCACCAGCCGCTGCAGGTCCTGCTTGGCGCTCATCGTCAGGCTCCCAGCGGAAAGCCCGCTGCGCGAAGCTCCCGCCTCGTCTCCCCGGCCATCATCCGCGCCAGCAGTTCTTCGCGTCCCGGCGCGAGTTCGTACTTCAGCAGTTTCCGCGCCTTTTCCGGGTCCACCTCTCCCTCGCCGTAGGACGGGCACCATTGGGCGACGGGACAGGCGCCGCACGCCGGCTTCCGGGCGTGGCACACCCGGCGGCCGTGAAAAACAACACGGTGCGAGAGCATGGTCCAGTCCTTGGGCTCGAACAGCTCCGCAACATCAAATTCCACCTTGACCGCGTCGGTCGACCCGGTCCACCCGAAGCGGCGGGACAACCTGAGGAAATGCGTGTCCACGGTGATCCCCGGGATCCCAAACGCATTGCCCAGCACCACATTCGCCGTCTTTCGGCCGACGCCGGCGAGCTTGACCAGGTCGTCCAGGTTTCCCGGGACCTCGCCGTCGAATTCGTCGACGATCTGGTTGGCCATCTTCAGCAGGCTCTGGGATTTGGCCCGGAAAAAGCCCGTGGGCTTGATCAGCTCCTGCAGTTCGGCCTCATCGGCTGCTGCGAGGGCGCGGGCGTCCGGGTAGCGCTGGAAGAGCACCGGAGTGGTCATGTTGACCCGGACGTCGGTGGTCTGCGCGGAGAGGATGGTCGCCACGAGCAGCTCGAAGGGGTTGGAGAAATCCAGTTCCGCCACCGCATACGGGTAGTGTTCGGCGAGCTCCTTGTTGATCCGCCGGGCGCGGCGTTTGCGCGCCAGCAGGGACTCTTCGGTCTTGCGCCGGCGGGTGGCCGGCGCCCGATCAGGCACGCTCAATGTTCGTCAGGTCCCTCAACACGCCCACCCGGCCGTCCGTGTGCTGCACCAGGAATTCGTCGCCGCGGTCCTGCAGCGCCAGGATCCACGACCCGGGCTCCACCGTGAACATGACCTGGCCGGTGTTCTCGTCCAGCACCGGGCGGGTGCGCCCGACGGCGAACCAAAAGGCCTCGTATTCCCCTTCGGCTTCCTCGTCCTCGTAGTGTTCCCTGGTGGCGCTGATGGGAGCAGACGCCGAGGCAGCGTCGGCGCCGGCGCGGGCGGTTACCTTCTCCCCGACCGACGGCATGGCCGTGGTGGCTGCTGTCGTCGTCTGGTCGCCGGCGGCGGGTGTGGCGGCACTGGCTCCGGCCCCGGTGGGCTTGGCGGCTGCACCGCCGACGGCCGCACCGGCGGTCGGCTCGGCGGCTGCACCACCGACGGGCCCGCCGGCGGGAACGGCCGACTGGTCCTGCCGTTCGGCTGCGCCATGCTCGCCTGTGCCGCCGGTAAGATCCGCGGCCCCGGTGCGGCCCGTTGTGGCGGGCTCCCGGGATTGCCGGCCGCCGGCGGACGCGGCAGATCCGCCCACCACAGTTCCGGCGGAGTAGCCGACGTCCGTGGCCACGCCGCTCGCGGAGGACGCGGCGGCGCGCGCAGTTGCGGATCCGCTCGCATCGGCGGTCACGGGGATGCCGACGGCCTCACCGTCTGCCGCCCCCGGCGACAGGGAATCGTCCGGTTCAAGGTCCTCGGCCCGCTGCGTGCTGATCGGGCTGGCGTCGGTGTCCCGTCCCGACGCGATCGTCGCGGTGCCGGTGCCGGTGCCGTGTTCCGGCGAGTTCATGGCGTGGGCGGCCGCGGCGGTGCTTGCCACTCCGGCCGCTCCCTTACCCGAGGGTGCAGCGAACTGCCCGGTGGAAGGTTGTTGCGCTCCGGCGTAGTGTGCGGCGGACGGAGCAGGTGCTGCGGAACCGGCGGGGACACCTGCGCCGCGTGCTTCCGGCGCCTCGTCAATCCGGACGGCACCTGACCTGGCCGTTCCCTGGCGGGCGGCTCCGCTGTGGCCGGCCGGTTGTCCGACCCCCGTCTGGTTCGCGCCGGGCTGGTTCGCGCCGGGCTGCCCGGTGGCGGGCTTGGGTTGCTTCGGCCGGGGTGCAGCCGGAACAGCGTCGCGCGCCACGGGGTGGGCGGCGGCCTCGGGACGGCCGGCGAAATCGACGGCAAGCTGCGGAATCCAGCGCGCGCAAACGGTTCCCGCAAAGAGCACCACCGCGCCGATGAATCCGATGACTCCGCTAACGCTGAAGACGGTAACGATCGTCAGGAAGTAGAACGCCAGCGCCAGCGAAGCGACCACCGAGGCGAATTGGTCGACCGACAAAGAGCCCACCCGCAGCGGCGTCTGCGGGGCCAGCCGCCGCACGACAAACAGGACCAAGACCACCGCCGGAAGCAGGATGCCCAGCCCCAGTTGGAACAGGCCGCCCGAATTCCATAGGTTCACGCCGATGCCCTGGAGAACTTGCAGGGGCATCACGGACGAGAGGAAGAGCAGGACGATGCCGGCGCCCACCACCATGTCTCGCACGGTGAACGGGCCGGCCACCGCAGTTCCTGCCGTGCCGTGGGTCTGGGAGCTCTGGGACATCTTCGATCCTCCGGTCGTTTACGGTTGCAGCGCGGGCCGGGCCCGCCGTGGGTCGTTGCGGGTTGCACCGCGGGCTTGGGCCGCCGCGCAACCTTCTGGCGCTGGTCTCAGCGTAGTCAAGGAACCCACCCTTCACTAGCCGGATTCCCGCGGGCGACGGCGCCACCGGGTGCCGTTCACCGCAGATTCACCTCCATTTACATCGTGCAGTGTGACGCTCAACACCGCCGACGGCGCACAAAGGATTAGGCTGGCAAGCAGCAGGTGCGCCCGGCTGACAAGCCGGGGGCACGCCAATGACCCAGCACGACGAAGGGGCCCCCACATGTCTGAAGCCAACGGAACGCAGTCGACCGCCGCCACCGGCGACGCCCTGGAAAACCTGCTCCACGAGAAGCGTAGATTTGCGCCCAGCGCTGAATTCGCCGCCGCAGCCGTAGCCAAACAGGACGTTTACGCGGACGCAGAGGCGGACCGCCCGGCTTTTTGGGCCAAGCAGGCCCGCGAGGTCCTCTCGTGGGACACGGACTTCAGCCAGGCGCTGGACTGGTCGGACGCCCCGTTTGCCAAGTGGTTCGTCGGCGGCGAGCTGAACGCGGCCTACAACGCTTTGGACCGGCATGTGGAGAACGGGCTGGGCGACCGGGTGGCGATCCACTTCGAAGGCGAGCCCGGCGACACCCGCACGTACACCTACGCGCAGTTGACCGAAGAGGTGAAGAAGGCCGCCAACGCGTTCGAGTCCCTCGGCGTGGCCAAGGGCGACCGGGTCGCCGTCTACCTGCCGATGATCCCGGAGGCCGTGATCACCATGCTGGCCTGCGCCCGGATCGGGGCGGTGCACTCGGTGGTGTTCGGCGGTTTCTCCGCCGACGCGCTGCGCTCCCGCGTCGATGACGCCGAGGCCAAGCTGGTGGTCACCGCCGACGGCACCTGGCGCCGCGGCAAGCCGTCGCCGCTGAAGCCCGCCGTGGACGAGGCCCTCTCCGCCCGCGGCCACACGGTGACCAACGTGGTGGTGGTCAAGCGCAACGGCGAACCGGTGGACTGGCAGCAGGGCCGCGATGTGTGGTGGGCGGACACGGTGGAGGCCGCGACGGCGGAGCACACGCCGGTGCCGCACGACGCCGAGCACCCGCTGTTCATCCTCTACACCTCCGGCACGACCGGGAAGCCCAAGGGCATCCTGCACACCACCGGCGGCTACCTGACGCAGTGCGCCTACACCCACAAGGTGGTGTTCGACCTGAAGCCGGAGACGGACGTGTTCTGGTGCACCGCGGACATCGGCTGGGTCACGGGCCACTCCTACGTCACCTACGCTCCGCTGATCAACGGCGCCACCCAGGTGATGTACGAGGGCACCCCCGATTCCCCGCACCAGGGCCGTTGGTGGGAGATCGTGGAAAAGTACAAGGTCTCCATCCTCTACACCGCCCCGACGGCGATCCGCACCATGATGAAGTGGGGCGAGGAGATCCCGGCCAAGTACGACCTGTCCTCCATCCGGGTGCTCGGTTCGGTCGGCGAACCCATCAACCCGGAGGCCTGGATGTGGTACCGCCGGGTCATCGGCGGCGACAAGGCACCGATTGTGGACACTTGGTGGCAGACCGAAACCGGTGCGCACATGATCGCCCCGCTGCCCGGAATCACCGCCGCCAAGCCCGGTTCCGCGCAGGTGGCGATCCCCGGCATCGCCGTCGACGTCGTGGACGAACTTGGCGACTCCGTCCCGGACGGCCACGGCGGCTACCTGGTGATCCGCGAGCCCTGGCCGGCCATGCTGCGCGGCATCTGGGGCGACCCGGAACGGTTCAAGGAAACCTACTGGTCCCGCTTCGAGAACATGTACTTCGCCGGCGACGGCGCCAAGAAGGACGAGGACGGCGACATCTGGCTGCTCGGCCGGGTCGACGACGTCATGAACGTCTCCGGCCACCGCCTCTCCACCACCGAAATCGAGTCGGCGCTGGTCTCCCACCCCGCCGTCGCCGAGGCCGCCGTCGTCGGCGCCAAGGACGAAACAACCGGCGAAGCAGTGGTCGCGTTCGTCATCCTGCGCGGCGAAGCAGCCGTGCAGCACGGGTCAAACGAGGACATCGTCGCCACGCTCCGCGCCCACGTCGGCAAGGAAATCGGGCCCATCGCCAAGCCGCGCACCATCCTGGTGGTGCCGGAACTGCCCAAGACCCGCTCCGGCAAGATCATGCGCCGCCTGCTCAAGGACGTGGCCGAAGGTCGCGAGGTCGGCGACGCCACCACCCTGGCCGACAACACCGTCATGCAGCAGATCGCGAGCTCGCTGAAGGCCTGACGCCCGGAAAGCCGGCTGCATGCCGGGCCCTCCCGCCCCTGGCGGCGGGCGGGCCCGGCATCACACCGCGAGGCCAGGGCGCCCCGCTGGAACAGTTCGGCTCCCCCGGGACGCGATTGAGGCATAGTAAAGGGCATGACTGCAGATATCCCCGGCACCCGCCGCGTCCTGATCCTCAACGGCCCCAACCTGAACCTGCTGGGCACGCGCGAGCCGGACGTCTACGGCACCGCCACGCTGGCCGACGTCGAGCGGCTCGCCACCGACGCCGCGGCCGCCCGCGGCTGGACCGCCGAATGCGTGCAGTCCAATCATGAAGGGGAGCTGATCGACGCGGTCCACGCCGCCCGCGGCACGGCCGATGCGATCGTCATCAATCCCGGCGGCTACAGCCACACGTCCGTGGCACTGCGCGACGCCCTCTCCGGCGTAGCCCTCCCGGTGGTCGAAGTGCACATCACCAACATCCACCGGCGTGAAGAGTTCCGCCACCACTCCTACATCTCCGGCATCGCGGACGCCGTCCTCGCCGGTGCGGGCATCACCGGCTACCGGCTGGCGGTCGAATACCTCGCCGAGGCCCTGTAGAGGAACGGCCGCGGCGACGATGGGTGGACAGCGAGGAGACACCGCCGGCTGGTACCGGAACTTCGGCCTGCACGAGGCCGCCGGCCAGTCCCCGGTGTACGTCGAATGGGCCCTGGGCATCAGCGACGATCCCGAGGTCCTGGCGCTGATCGACGCCCTGCCCGCGTCGAAGCGCCAGCCCAACCTGATCCTGGCGGCCGCGCGCTCCCTTGGTGCCGGCGCGACGGAGTACGCGGCCTTCCGAGACTTCCTGCTGTCGCGGTGGGACTCGGTCCGGGACGTGGCACTGGCGCGCACCACGCAGACGAATGAACCCGGCCGCTGCGCCGTGTTCCTGCCGTCCCTGGCTGCCATTGCCGCCTCCGAAGCCAAGCCGCTGGCGCTGATCGAGGTGGGCGCCTCGGCGGGGCTGTTGCTCTACCCCGACCTGTACCGCTACCAGTACGACGGCGGTGCGGTCCTCGAGCCGCGGTCCTGGCCTGCCGCCGGGGCCGGGGCGGAAACGGCGCCCGCCGGGGCCGGGGCGGAAACGCCCTCCGGGGCTGCGGCGCAATCGGCGTCCGCGGGGGCCGGGGCGGAAGCCACGCCCGCCAGCGGTGAAGCGCAGCCGCCGCTGCTGGAATGCTCCACCTCCGGCCGGCCGCCGCTGCCCGAGTCGTTGCCCGAAGTCTGCTGGCGCGCCGGAATCGACCTGAATCCGCTGGACATTGGCGATGCCGACGACGTCGCCTGGCTCGAGGCCCTGATCTGGCCGGGGCAGGAGTTCCGCGTCCGTCGGCTGCACCAGGCCATCGAGGTTGCCCGCCGCACACCGGCCCGGCTGGTGGCCGGCGACCTGACCGAGCAGCTGCCGGCACTGGTGGCCCGGGCGCCCGGGGATGCCGCCGTCGTCGTCTTCCATTCGGCAGTGCTGGCCTACCTGCCCGAGCCGGACCGTCGGCGGTTCCGCACCCTGGTGGAGGGGCTCATCCGTGAGCGGGGCGTGCACTGGCTCGCGCACGAAGGTCCCGGCGTGATGCCGCTGCCGGATGGTGACTCCGGCATTCCCGGGCTGGACGACCGGACCCGCCGGGGCCGTTTCCTGCTTTCGCACAACGGGCGGCCCGTGGCGGTCAGCGGCCCGCACGGCCAGTTTCTGGACTGGCTACCGCAGGAGAGCCGCTAGCGGGTCACGCATTGGCCGGCGGAGATCGTCTCCTGATAGCCGAGGGCTGCGTCGACGACCGGCTGGACCTCCGCCAGGGTCAGGGCGTAGCCCACCGGCACGTCCTCCGTGGACTTGGCGAAGACCACGCCGGCCACGTTTCCGTCCGCATCAAGCAAAGGTCCGCCGGAATTGCCCTGCTGCACGTTCGCCGCCAGTGTGTAGACCTCGAGCGATGACGGGTCCGCACCGTATATGTTCTGAACCAGCACCTGCGAACGGCCTTGCACGGTGGCCGGCTTGCTCTGGAAGGGACCGCCGGCCGGGTAGCCCTGGAACGCCGCCAGGTCGCCTTCGGACAGTTCGCCCGCCAGCGGCAGCGGCCGCACGTCCAACCCGTCCACGGCCAGGACGGCCAGGTCGCGCACCGGGTCGAAGAACACGACCCGTCCGGGCAGCACCCGGCCGTCGGGGATCTCCACCACCGGTTCGTTGACGCCGGCCACCACGTGGGCGTTGGTCAGCACGCGGTCCGGGGCCACCGCAAAGCCGGACCCGGTCTGGTTCTGCCCGCATTGGAAGGCCGTCCCCGCGATCCGCAGCACGGAGGCCGCCGCCTCGTTCAGGGCCGCGGTATCGGTGCTGGCATCGGGAACCGGAGCCGACTCCTGCGGCACCTGCGGGTCGAGGACCAGCGGGATGCCGTCCGCAACAACGATCGAGCGCACCTGCGCCGCCCACGCCTTCACCGGATCCGGGGTGAGGTTTTCGATCGACGCGATCACCTTGGACGCGGCTATCTGCTGCGAGATGAACGGCACGCCCATGGTGCCCAGGCTGAACGCCAGCATGGAGATCACCAGCGCGGTCACGGCGAGATTCATCAAGCCGCCCAGCAGCCGGTCCAGCGGCCGCAGCGGCGGGAAGTCCATCCGGCGCCGGATGGCCGCGCCGATACCCGTTCCCAGGGCGTGCCCGAGCACCACGAGCAACATGGCCACGGCAATGGCTGCGGTCAGCCGCCAGGCGCTGTCGGGGACCCATTCACTGACCAGGGGGATGGCGAAGAAGGCTGCCACCGCTCCCAGGGCGATGCCGGCGATGCCGCCGAGGGTGAGCAGGAACCCCTTGCGCAGACCTGAGACCAGGTACGCCAAGAGGATCAGCAGCAGGACAACGTCCAGGATGGTCAGGCCGAAAATCACTCATTCTCCGTTGCGGTGGGATGTGCATCAGTCTAGGCGGTCCGCCCGCGGGAATTATTAACCGCCGTTACGGGTTGTCACCTCCGGCAGCCCGTGCCGGTGCTCGATGCCGCGCTTTCCTCCTCTGGGAGCGAAAAGCCTTGTGGAAGATGTCACACGGGCTTTACATACGGCAAAATGGAGAACAGTGCCCCCACGGGAGAGCAGCTTGAACCCCAGCCGAACAGTACTAACTTGGAGAATTCATGGACGTAGAGATCCTTCGCCGCGCACCTCTTTTTGCCACTCTTGACGACGACGTTTTCGCCGCGCTGACCGACGAGCTGACCGAGGTCGACTTGTCCCGCGGCGCATCGGTGTTCCGCGAAGGTGACCAGGGCGACCAGCTCTACTTCATCGTCTCCGGCAAGATCAAGCTGGGCCGCACCGCTGCCGACGGCCGCGAGAACCTGGTGGCCATCCTCGGCCCGGGCGAACTCTTCGGTGAGATGGCCCTCTTCGACCCGAGCCCGCGCAGCACCTCCGCGACCGCCGTCTCCGAGACCCGCCTCGCCGGGCTCAAGAACGAGAACCTGCGCGGCCTGCTGGAGACCCGCCCCGAGGTGTCGGCGCAGCTGCTGCAGGCTTTGGCCCGCCGCCTCCGCCGCACCAATGACTCGCTGGCCGACCTGGTCTTCTCCGACGTTCCGGGCCGCGTGGCCAAGGCCCTGCTCGACCTGGCCGACCGCTTCGGCCGCCCCGCCACGGACGGCATCCTGGTGGCACACGAACTGACGCAGGAAGAGCTGGCCCAGCTGGTCGGCGCCTCCCGCGAAACCGTCAACAAGGCGCTGGCCGAGTTCGTTCAGCGCGGCTGGCTGCGCCTGGAAGCGCGCGCGGTAGTCATTTTGGACATCCAGCGGCTGCGCCAGCGTTCGCGCTGATTTTCGCCACAAAAGTACGACGGCGGGGGCTCACCGATGGTGGGCCCCCGCCGTCGTTGTGGCTTGAGATGGTGGGTGCCGTCGGCCGTCCGGCACGGGCCGTCAAAGCTGGGTCCGTGTTGGCCGGAGCGGCTCAGCGTCCCCGCGGGGCGGCACCGCCTTCGGCGGCCGCGTTGGCCGCGACCTGCAGCATGGGCACACCGTCGATCTGGATCAGTTCCGGGTGGTAGAGCCGCTGCGGGCGCTTGTGCGAGAGGTAGGCGATGCAGCCGCGGGCGCCGGCGATCTTCTCCACGATGATTTCCACCGCGGGCGAGGTCACCTCGCTGAACGTCAACCCGCGGGTGTCGGGCTGGTCCACCAGATCGCCCAGTGTCGTGGTCGTCCGCCCCGCCACCAGCTCCTGCGCCGGCAGCCAGGAGGCCCACACGCCCTTGCTTTCCAGCAGGGACGGCCGTTGATTGGCCGGCTGGGCCGCAGCGAAGTAGCGCGTGTCGAAGCGGCGATGGGCAAAATCGGGGCTGAGCCAGTGGGCCACGGGTTTGAGCAAGTCGGTACGGACGCCGAGTCCGCGCTTGCCGAGCGCTTCGCCGAAGGACACCTCCTGGGCGGCGACGGCCTCGCGGGTCCGCATCCAGTCGGCGCCGGAGGTGGACTCCGGCAGGGTGGATTCATCCGGACCGGCCAGCAACACGCCTGTTTCCTCGAACAGCTCGCGGATGGCCCCCACGACGTGGGCGTGGGCCAGGCGGTGGTCGTCCAGCCCGAGCATCTCGGCCCATTTGCTCGGCGAGGGGCCGTACCAGGTCACCGGGTCGCCGTCGCTCTCCTCCACGCTGCCGCCGGGAAAGGCCACCGTGCCCAGCGGAGAGGAGCCCGACCGGTAGCCGAGGTACGTTTCCGTGCCGGCCGCGCCGTCCCGAACGAGGACGACCGAGGAGGCCATCCGGGGCTTGCGCGGCGTACGTTCCCCGTGGTGGAACCAGCTGTGGGCCGCGCCCAGCTGGTCCGGTACCACGGGGAAGAGCCGCTGCTCCTCGCGCAGCGGACTAGCTGAATTCGGCAATCAGTTCTACCTCGACCGGCGAATCCAGCGGCAGCACGGCCACGCCGACGGCGGACCGGGCATGCGCGCCGGCCTCGCCGAGGACCTGCCCCAGCAGCTCGGAGGCGCCGTTGATCACACCCGGCTGGCCGGTGAATGCCGGATCGGAGGCCACGAAACCGACGACCTTGACCACCCGGGTGATCCGGTCCAGGTCACCGATGACGCTCTTGACCGCTGCCAGGGCATTCACGGCGGCCGTCGCGGCGAGGTTTTTCGCCTCGTCGGCACTGACTAGGCCGGCACCGTCGCCCACCTTGCCGGCGGCCGGAAGTTCGCCGTTGACGAACGGCAGTTGCCCGGAGGTGTACACATAATTCCCGGAGACGACCGCCGGGACGTAGGCGGCCACCGGAGCTGCCACGTCCGGCAGGGACAGTCCCAAGCCGGCCAGCCGCGCTTCGACGGTGGACTTCCGGGCTTCAGTGGTTTCCGTCATGGCTACTGCTTCTCCCGCTTCAAATAGGCAACCGGATTGGTTCCGTTCGGGCCGGGGAACACCTGGACGAGCTCCCAGCCGTCCTCCCCCCACTGGTCAAGAATCTGCTTGGTCGCGTGGATAATGAGCGGAATTGTCGCGTATTCCCATTTGGTCATAACTCAAAGGGTAGCGCTTGCTTGTAAACTGAACCCCATGGCCGCTCGCAAATCCCCCTTCTTCGACACTGCGACCACCCTAGGCAAAGTTGTTGGCTTCCTGGGTATCAGTGCGCTCTGCGGCGTGCTCGCAGCCGGTCTGCTGGTTCCGGCCGCAGCCGTGGCCGGTGTCGGGGCAACCTCATCGATCGAATACTTCGACCAATTGCCGGACGAACTGCAGACGCAGCCGCTGTCCCAGCCGTCGCGGATCCTCTCCGCCGACGGCAAGCTGATTGCCACGTTCTACGCCGAAAACCGCGTCCCGGTGACCCTGGACAAGGTCTCCCAGCACATGCAGGACGCCATCATCTCCATCGAGGACGTTCGTTTCTACGAACATAACGGTGTGGACCCCCAAGGCATCATGCGCGCCGCGGTGACGAACATGGCCGGCGGGGACCTGCAGGGCGCGTCGACGCTGACCATGCAGTATGTGAACAACGTGCTGATCGACGCCGGCGCTTCCGCGGGCAAGGGGGCCGAAGAGCTGACCATCAGCGGCACCAAGGACATCGGCGACAAGCTGCGCGAGGCGAAGCTGGCCATCGCCGTCGAAAAGGAATTCAGCAAGGAAGAAATTCTGCAGGGCTACCTGAACATCGTGTTGTTTAGCGGCCAGGTCTACGGCATTGAAGCCGCTGCGAAGACCTTTTTCGGCGTTCCGGCGTCCAAGCTGAACATCCAGCAGTCGGCCATGCTGGCCGGCATGGTGCAGTCGCCCAACTACTTCAATCCGGTGAACAACCCGGAAGCCACGCTGGAGCGCCGCAATACGGTCCTGGCCGCCATGCGCAACGCGGGCAAGATTACCCAGGCGGAGTACGACGAAGCCGTTGCCAGCGACCTGGGCTTGAATCTCAAGCCGGTACGGTCCGGCTGTGTCGCGGCAAACTTCGCCGACTACTTCTGCAGCTACGTGCAGCACGCCATCATGCAGTCCGACGCGTTCGGTGCGGACTCCACCGAACGGGCGAAGCTTTTGGCCCGTGGCGGCCTCACCATCAAGACGACGCTCGACTCCCGCCTCCAGAAGGAAGGCCAGAAGCAGATCGAGCAGGAAGTCCCGGTGGGCGACGAGTCCGGCGTCGGCTCGTCCATGGTCTCGATTGAACCGGGCACCGGCAACATCCTGATGATGGCCCAGAACACCAACTACAGCCCCGAAGACGGCGCGGCCAATACGGAGCTGAACTACAACGTCGACGCCGATATGGGCGGCGGCAACGGCTGGCAGCCCGGCTCCACGATGAAGCCCTACACCATGGTCGCCTGGCTCGAAGCGGGCAAGGCGCTCAACGCGTCGGTCGACGCGCGCCGGACGGAGTACCCGGCGCAGTACAACTGGAACGCGAGCTGCCTGCCCCCGGACGCGTGGTTCAGTGAGTGGGACTTCCAGAATGCGCTGCCAGGTTTCGAGCGGACCATGACCGCCAGCCAGGGCCTGACGTGGTCGATCAACTCCGCTACCGCAGCCATGGCCGCGCAGCTGGACCTCTGCGACATCCGGGATGCGGCAACGCGCCTCGGCGTCCGGACGGCGACGGACAAGGAACCGATCAGCATTGAGCACCCGTCCTTCATCATCGGCACGACCAACGTGTCCCCGATGACGATGGCGGCTTCGTTCGCGGCGTTCGCCAGCGGCGGCGTGTACTGCAAGCCGATCGCGCTGACCTCCGTGACGGATGCCCAGGGCAACGAGTACGAGGTGCCGAAGAAGTCCTGCGAACGGGCGATCTCGGAGGAAGTAGCTGCTGCCGTCAGCGTCCCGCTGGAGAACCTGGTCAACCTGCAGCTGGGAGGAATCCATCCGATTGGCGTTCCCGCCGCTGTCAAGACCGGCACGACCGACAAGTCTGAGTACACCTGGACGGTGGGTTACACCAAGGGCATCTCCACTGCTTCCTGGGTGGGCAACCCTCATGCCTACAAATCGATCAACAACATCCCCATCAACGGCGTGACGCGCGACTACGTGGACGGTGCGACCATTGCCGGCGGGCAGTGGACCGATTACATGGAGAAGGTCGCCGGCCTGTACAAGACGGGCGAGTTCGGCTCCGCGCCGAGCAGCATGATGTATCCGCCCCGACCGGTCCAGACCCCGGCACCCGCCGAGTCGAACAACAACTCGAATTCCAGCAACAGCAGCGACGACGGGGATTCGGGCGGCGGCTCCGGTGACTCCGGCGGTTCCGGTGACTCCGGCGATTCCGGCGATTCCGGCAACGGAAACGGCGGAGGCAACGGCAACGGCGGGGGTAACGGAAACGGCGGAGGAGGCAACGACTAACCGTGGACACTGACTTGTTGCGGGCACGGCTCCGGACCGCAGGCACGCTGGCCCTGGGGGCCACGGCTGCGGGCGGGGCCGCGCTCGTCTACGGCTCCGTTATCGAGCGGAACCTCTTCAAGGTCCGCGAAGAAACGCTGCCCATCCTGCCCGCCGGACGAGGCCCCCTGAAGATCCTGCACCTGTCCGACATCCACATGACTCCCGGGCAGACGCTGAAGCAGAGGTGGCTGCGGCAGCTGGCGTCGCTGGAACCGGACCTGGTGGTCAACACCGGCGATAACCTCAGCCATCACCAGGCCGTGCAGCCCCTGCTGGACTCGCTGGCACCGCTCATGGACGTTCCGGGCGTGTTCGTCCCGGGCTCCAACGATTACTACTCCCCAGTGATGAAGAACCCGTTCTCCTACCTCACCGGCCCCTCCTCTCAGCCCAAGGACTACGCGGAGCGTGAACTGCCGTGGCGCGAGATGCATGCGGCTTTCGGCACCGCAGGCTGGATCGACTTGACCAACCGGCACCAGTCCGTGGTGGTGGACCGGGTTCGGCTGGACTTCACGGGGGTTGACGATCCGCACCTGCAGCGCGACCGTTATTCGGGTTTCCCCAACGGTTCGACATCCGCCGATGAGGCCGCATTCCTGCGGATCGCGGTGGCCCACGCCCCGTACCAGCGGGTGCTGGACCGGTTCACTGCCGACGACGCCGACCTGATGCTGGCCGGGCATACCCATGGTGGCCAGGTCCGCTTACCCGGCTACGGGGCCTTGACCAGCAACTGCGATCTGCCCACGTGGCGCGCCCGGGGGCTGACGTACTGGGAGCACGAGGGGCGTAGCGTCCCGTTGAACGTGTCGGCCGGGTTGGGAACGTCGCGTCTGGCTCCGGTGCGCTTCGCCTGCCGCCCGGAGGCTGTGCTGCTGACACTGACACCGGCTAATCCGGCCGGCGAAGTCCCTGCCGAAGGCCGCCCCACCGGGCCCGGCCCCGGGCTCAGCTGAGCACAGAAGCACGCTGTGCGGCTGGTCTCACACCAGCTCTGACCTTCTTCTCTGCAGCCCACTAATGCATCATTAAATGCGCCCTGCGCGCCCGCCCGCTAAGACTTCCTCAGCAGCGCCCTGCGCGCCCGCCCGCTGAGACTTCCTCAGATGTGCCCTGTGCGCCCGCCCGCGCCGAATCGCTAGGTCAGGCTAGGAGTGGTTGGGGTGGGACGTGGGTGTGCCAGTAGGAGTTGCGCAGCGGTTTGCGGCGCGGGTCGATGTAGTCCGGCGGGGTGAACCAGGGGATGCCGTCGACGACGTTGATCTCCCAGTTGCCTTGCTCGATCAGGTCGTGGTGGAGCAGGCAGAGGCACACCCCGTTGTTGACGTCGGTGCGGCCGCCGGCCCACCACGGGATGATGTGATGGGCCTCGGTCCAGAACGCGGGCATGCTGCACCCCGGGAAGGCGCAGCCCTTGTCCCGGGCGACCAGTGCCCGGCGGATGGCGCGGTTGAAGAACCGTTGCGACCGACCCAGGTCCAGGACCTCGCCCTCGGAACCTAGGACGGCCGGGATGATTTCGGCATCGCAGGCCATCCGGCGGACCGTGGTGGCCGAGACGGGGCCGGTGAAGACCGCGTTGCCGCCGCCAGAGAGCTGCCCGGCCAGCTGGTCGTATCCGGTGGTGACGATCACCTGGGTGCGGTGCCCGCCCGAGTCCGGAAGCCTGCCGGTGTTCAACGCGATCCGGCACGCCCCGACCAGTCCCGCGAGCAGCTTCTGCGCCCGGGTGCAGTCATCCATCGCCTCCACCACGGTCGGATCCACACCGGCGGAACTATCGCTGCTGGCTTCGGCCCCGGAGGACAGATCGCCCCTCGCGCCGGTTATGTAGCCGCGGTCACCCTCAGCGGCACCGGCTCCGCCCCTGCCTGCCTCCGTGGCACCGGCGCTGGGACCGGTGCCGGGAACATCGTGGTTACCGCCGCTGCTGGCCGTGCCGGCGACCGTGGTTCCGTCACTTTCGGTGTGGGACTCCCCAGAACCGGCCGGACCCGCCTTTGCGGTGTTGGCGTTGCCGGTTGCGTCTGCTTCGCCTGTGTCTGTAGGGGTGCTGCCGGTGGCGGTAGTTTCGATGGCGTCGGGGCGGATCCGTGGGTTCGCGGCGCTGTTCATCACGGTGGCGAGGGCTTCGTACTGGGCGTCGGTGGTGTTGATGACGAACTGGTGCAGCCCGCGGCGCCGGCCCCGATAGAACATGCCCTGCCGGGCCCGCAGTTCCTCCTCGGACGGTTCGGCACCGTCCTGGTCGACAGCCGTTTCCCACGTCCTGGCCACCATCACCAGGGTGTCCGCATCGGCGTCCACGGCCTGCCGGACCAGCGACGCTTCCATCGCCTGCAACGCCTCCGGGCTACCGGCGTGGCGGGCCCGGTCCAGGGAATCGACCACCAGGGCCGCGGACTGGCCGCTGACCTCACCGCCGGCCATGGCCTCGGCCAAGACCGGCAGCGCCGGCGCACCCGGTTCCCCGTTCAACCGCACCGGCGCGGTGATCGCCTTGCCGACCCGCAGCCGGCGCCGCGCCTCGACAATCCCGATTCCCAGCCGGGAGCGCAGATACTCCGCCGTGTTCGCGAACTCCGTCTTGCGGCGGCGCCGCACCCGCTTGGACCCGGACCCCTCCGGGGCCGCTGCGTCCACGCCGCCGGTGCTGATCGCCGCCGCCGGGTCCGCCCACTCCCCCGCCCCCGCGGTGCCCGACGCGGCGGCACCGGGCTCTGCGCCGGCCCCGGCGCTTGCTCCGAGTCCTGACACCGTTGCATGTTCCCCGGTGGCGGCGATGTCCGCCCGCTCCACCGCGTGGGCGCCGACCGCCTGCAGGAACTCCACGAGCTTCGAAACACCCTCGACCGCCGCCACCGTGTTGGCCAGGTCCCGGGTAGACAGGGACGACAACTCAACGGGGAAGCGGTCGGCGACATCCTGCAGCAGGACACACGCCTGGTCCAGAGATGCTTCCATCTCCCCGGTGCGTTCCAACGGTGCAAGAGCCATACCACAATTTTATTCGTACACAGATTCGATAGCCATCAAAAGGGCCCAGTGTGTAGGAGTAGTGCCCGAGGGCCGCGGTCCAAGCCGAAGCACAATGCTGGGGCGAAGCACGGCGCCAAGCCGAAGGACGGCGCCGCGATGCTACGTCGAAGCGGCCGTCTCCGCGTGCGCCTCGCGCCATTTGGACCAGCCGTACAGACTCAAAATTCCCAGCAGGACGGTGAACACGATGGCGTCAAGTGCAAAGAGGACCTGCGGGTTTGCGTTCGCTGCCAGTCTGGTCAGCCCCATCAGCGAGAGGGCGACGCCGATCCACCACGCTTCGATAACGCCGCGCGCGAGACCGAGGTACAGCAGCGGAGTCAGGAGGCTAACGACCGCCGCTTCAACAATCGCCCATGGGTCCGCCATGTGCATCAGCATCATGGGCAGCACGTCGATGCCGAAGAAAAACAGGACGAGCACGATCAGCCCGGCCGCGGCCAGCCAGTCGGTCCGCTCTACCGGGTGGACCGGAACCCCGCCGGTCGCCGGCTGCCGGCGCGACCGCCGGCCCCATCGCCACCGCCACCGCCACCATCCGTAGGCGGCCACCGCAGGCAACACCAGGACGGCCAGGCTAAATGCGCCAGCCACGCCCATCAACACCATGGACAGGACCGGTTCCGCCAGCAGCACCAGCCAGCCGGCCGGTTTCCGCAGCACCAAGAGCAGGACGCCGGCCACCCGCAGCAGCGGAAAGAGCATTGACATCCACAGGAACACCCCGAAGCCGTTCGCGACGTCCGTCAGATCCATGCCCGCCCCCGTTGGTGAATGGTTCCGCATAGCCTAGCAAGCATCGGTTTCCCATCGCCTCGGCTCGGCCCGGGCCAACAGTGACCAGCGCCTCAATGCGGTCGCTAGGATAGTTGCTGCAGTACACGAAGCCCTCCGAACCACTGCAACGAATCGACCACATGACTGAGTTATCCCTTTGGCGCTCGATCGCCCGGCTCAAACACTATGTCCGGCCCATCCTCCCCCGGCTGATCCTGGGATTCTTCAGCGCCCTCGGCGCCAGCCTGGTGGCACTGGCCATTCCCCAGGTCTTGCGCGGCCTGGTGGACACCATCCATACCGGCGGCCGCCCCTCGGAAGTCTGGGGCCCCGCCGTCGTCATTGCGGTGCTGGGCGTGGCCGAGGCCGGGCTGGTGTACCTGCGGCGCGTGTTCGCGATCGCGCCCGCCACGGACGTGGAGATGGGCATGCGCACCAGCTTCTACCGGCACGTGCAGCATCTGCCGGCCGCCTTCCATGACCGCTGGGGCTCGGGCCAGCTGCTTTCCCGCTCCATGGCCGACCTGGGACTGATCCGGCGTTGGCTGGCGTTCGGCTCCCTCATGCTGGTGGTCTCCTTCGTGACGGTGGTCGCGGGGCTGGCGCTGATGTTCGCGCTGAACCAGTTGCTGGGACTGATCTTCCTGGCCGCCGCCGTGCCCCTCGTCTGGCAGGGGTTCCGGTTCCGTACCGCATTCGGCGCTTCCTCCCGGCTGAGCCAGGACCAGGCGGGCGACCTCGCCACCACCGTGGAGGAATCGGTGCACGGGATCCGGGTGCTCAAGGCCTTCGGCCGCGGCAAGTACGCGCTGGAGAACTTCCACGGCCAGGCCGAAGAACTGCGCCAGACCGAACTGGCCAAGGCCCGCACGCTGTCCAAGTTCCTCGCCACCGTCGTGTCGCTGCCCGATCTGGTGCTGGGCGCCGCGTTGGTCATCGGCATCATGCAGGTCTCCGGCGGGCACATGACCGTCGGCGACCTGGTCGCCTTCTTTGCCACCGCCGCCGTGGTGGCCGGTCCGGTGGAAGCGATCGGTTCCCTGATGGGCATGACGCTGACGGCGAAGACCGCACTGGACCGGCACTTCGACGTGATGGATACGAAGAACACCATCATCGACCCGGACGTTCCCGCACCGGCCGGCCCCGTGCGCGGGGAACTGCGCCTGTCCAACGTAGTCTTCCGCTATCCCGACGCCGCCGCGGACGCGGCCCCGGTCCTCGACGGCGTGGACCTGCACGTGCGCGCGGGTGAAACCCTGGCGCTGGTAGGGGTCACCGGCTCGGGCAAGAGCACCCTGCTGCAGCTGATCCCGCGGCTTTATGAGGTCACCTCCGGCGCCGTGTTACTGGACGGTACGGATATCCGTCATCTCCCGCTGGCCGAGCTGCGCGCCCGCGTGTCGGTGGCCTTTGAGGACTCCACGCTGTTCTCCACCTCGGTCCGCGACAACGTGCTCCTCGGTGCCCGCCCGGGCCGCGAAGATCCCGAAATCCTCCTCTCCCGGGCGCTCGAGGTGGCGCAGGCCGGGTTCGCCTACGACCTGCCGCAGGGCGTGGACACGCGGATCGGCGAGGAAGGACTGAGCCTGTCCGGCGGGCAGCGGCAGCGGATCGCGCTGGCCAGGGCCATCGCCGCGCAGCCGGCCGTGCTGGTGCTGGACGACCCGCTCTCGGCCCTGGACGTGCGGACCGAAGAAGCGGTAACGCAGCGGCTGCGGGAAGAACTGCGCGGCACCACCACCGTGATCGTGGCCCACCGGCCCTCCACCGTGGCGCTGGCCGACCGGGTGGCGCTGCTGCAGGACGGACGGATTACTGCGGTCGGCAGCCACTCGGAGCTGCTGCGCAGCAGCACACACTACCGGTACGTGATCGCCTCGCTGGCGGCCGAGCCCACCGTCGAAGACGTCCTGGATGCAAAGGAAGCCCGATGAGTTCCATGACCGGAGTCGCCGGCGAAGACAACATCAACCTGGACCAAACCGACCGCAGAGCCGTCAGGCGGCGCTCCCTGCGACTGCTGGGCGAACTGGTGTCTCCGCACAAGCGGCTGTTCGCGCTCTCCATCGTGCTGGTGGTGGCGAGCAACGCCGCCCGAGCCGCCGGTCCGGTACTGGTGGCCTTCGGCATCAACAATGCGCTGCCGGCCTTCACCGGCGGCAACACCATGCCCCTGGTGCTGGTCGGCGCCGCCTACGCCGCCGTCGCGATTGCCGGCGGATCCCTGCTGGCGGCCTACATCTACGTCACCGCCCGGCTCAGCCAGGCCATGCTGCTGGCCCTGCGGGTCCGGGTCTTCCGGCACACCCAACGGTTGAGCCTGGAGTTTCACGAAACCTACACCTCCGGCCGGATCATCTCCCGGCAGACGTCGGACCTGGAGGCGCTGCGGGAACTGCTGGACAACGGCGTCACCCAGCTGACCTCCGGCGTGATGTTCATGCTCTTCACCGCCATCAGCATCGCCGGACTGGACTGGAAGAGCGGGCTGATCATCCTGGTCGCTGCCATACCCATCGCCTTCGTCACCCGGTGGTACCAAAAGGGCTCCGAGCTGGCCAACCGCGCCTCCCGGGTGGTGTCGGCCCGGCTGATCGTGCACTTTGTGGAAACCATGACCGGCATCCGGGCCGTCAAGGCCTTCCGCCGCGAGCACGACAACTCCGAACGCTACAACAAGCTGGCCGCCGACTACCGCGGCGCGACCCTGCGGAACATCAAGTACTTCGGCGTGCTCCAGCCGGTGCTGAACGGCGTCGGCAACCTGACCGTGGCCGTGGTGCTGTTGATCGGCGGCTTCCGGGTACTTGACGGCGATCTTGCCATCGGCACCCTGATCGCGGTGCTGCTGGCCACCAAACAGGTCTTCCGCCCCACAGAACAGATCGCCATGTTCTACAGCTCCTTCCAGTCCGCGGCCTCCGCGCTGGAGAAGGTCTCCGGGCTGCTGGAAGAAGAGCCCACTATCGTCCCCCCGGACCGCCCGGTCCCGCTCAAGGACGCCCGCGGGGCAATCCGGTTCAGCGATGCCGTCTTCGGCTACGGCGACGGGCGGGTGGTGCTGCCCATGCTGAACCTGGACATTCCCGCCGGCCAGACCGTCGCCGTCGTCGGGCAAACCGGGGCCGGCAAGTCCACCGTGGCCAAACTGATCGCCCGCTTCTATGACCTGACCTCCGGGTCGCTCACCCTGGACGGGATCGAGCTGCGGCAGCTGTCCAACAAAGACCTGCGCCGCGCCGTCGTGATGGTCACGCAGGAAGCGTTCCTGTTCAGCGGCAGCGTCGCGGAGAACATCGCCCTGGGCAACCCGGAGGCCAGCCGTGCGCAGATCGAGGACGCCGCCCGCGACGTCGGCGCCCACGACTTCATCCTGTCTCTGCCCGAGGGCTACGACACCGACGTGAACAAGCGCGGCGGCCGCGTCTCGGCCGGCCAGCGGCAGCTCATCTCCTTCGCGCGCGCGTTCCTGGCCGACCCGGCGGTGCTGATCCTGGACGAAGCCACCGCGTCGCTGGACATACCCAGCGAGCGCCAGGTCCAGGAGGGGCTGCAGACGCTGCTGGGCAACCGCACGGCACTGATCATCGCGCACCGGCTTTCCACCGTCGAGATCGCCGACAGGGTGCTGGTCATCCACGAGGGCCGGGTGGTCGAGGACGGCTCGCCGGCGGAACTGATCGCCGGCAACGGCCGCTTCGCCCAACTGCATGCGGCGTGGAGGGACTCGCTGGTCTGACCGAGGCCTAGCCGGGCCGCGTCCGGTCTGACCGAGGCCTGCCCGGGCCCTCGCCGATTTCTCCTTTGGGGGCTGTCTCCGCTATCCTTGAACAGTTGCTTTCGCGGCCGTCACGACGACGGCGGGGGCGACGGTATCGGGGTGTGGCGCAGCTTGGTAGCGCGCGTCGTTCGGGACGACGAGGTCGCAGGTTCAAATCCTGTCACCCCGACCAATCACCGGGAACTCCCGCTGCTCTTCGGAGCGGCGGGAGTTCTTGCTTTTCCGCTCCCGGAACCGGTTTGTACCGGACGAAAGTTGTGAACCCGGCCCAAAAGCGGGAAGTATGGACCCATGGGGTCTCTGCAGCGCTCGGCGCTCATCGTAGGGGCCGGAATCGGCGGGCTCGCCACTGCGCGGGCCTTGCAACGAACCGGCTGGAAAGTCCACGTGGTCGAACGTGCCGGAACGCTGCAGCAGCTGGGCACCGGGCTGACGATCTGGGCCAACGGGACGCGCGCCCTGCAGCGGCTCGGCGTGCTGGACGCCTTTGAAGAGGCCTCCCTCCCGGTCGGCGGCAGCTCGCACGACCAGTTCGGCAACGTGCTGTCCACGTTCAGCAGCGACGACCTCCGGCAGCGCTACGGCCACCCGCTGCGTTCCATCCACCGCTCGGACCTCACCACGCTGCTGAACGACTCGCTCTACGTCAACACGGTGCATCTGGGTTTGCAGGCGGTGAAGTTCCGGCGCGATCAGCACGGCGGGACGGTCACGCTGAACAACGGCGGCTCCCTGCACGCGGACCTGGTGGTCGGCGCCGACGGCCTGCGCTCGCTGGTCCGCCACGACCTAATCGGCGACGGCGCCCCGCGGGCCTCCGGCATCACCGCCATGCGCGCGGTCTGCCCGATCGGCGACCTCGATCCGGGCTGGCTGCCCTGGGGCGAGTCCTGGGGCAACGGGGAGGTCTTCGGCATGATCCCGCTGCCGGGCGGCCTCATTTACTGGTACGCCACCATGCCCAACCACGTGCTGGCGCAGGACGACGAGGTCCTCTGGCGCACCCTGGCCCTGCAGCGCTTCGAGGGCTGGCACCCGGCCGTCCGGGCGGTCATCGGCGCCACCAAGAGCCAGGACATCATGGCGCACGAACTGTTCGACCGGAAACCTGCCGCCGTCTGGTCCGGCAGCCACGCCACCCTCGTGGGCGACGCCGCGCACCCCATGCTGCCGTTCCTCGGCCAAGGCGCAAGCCAGGCCCTCGAGGACGCGGTCGCGCTGGCCGGCGCGCTGAACGCCGACTGGAACATCACCACGGCCCTGCGCAACTACGAACGGGCGCGGGGCCCGCGCACCGCCAAGGTGGTCGAGCGCTCGCGCAAGATGGCAGCCATGGCACGGCAGCAGAAGCCGTGGAAGCAGAAGCTCCAGCGGACGGTGATGAGCAAGGCGCCGCAGGCCCTGGTCTTCAAGCAGTTGGACGACGTCGTCGGTCGCGTCGACAAGTGACCCGGGGGCCCCGCGGCACCCTCTCCCATTGACTCTGCCCGCGCCCCGTATTGGAATGGAAGATAACTCCGTCAGCAGGGGTGCCGATGTTCCTCGCAGAGTTCGCGCAGTTGGCCGTCGCCACGGCCGTGCTGGCTGCCGTGGTTTTCCTGACCTCCTACGCGGTGGAACGCGGCCTGCGCCGCCGCCCCGATCCGGACACCGCGTTCTGGTACTGCTTCTCCGGGCTGTGCTGCGCCTTGGCCGTGGTGCTCGCCGCCGCGGCCGTCTTCCCGTCCGCCGTGCCGCTCTGGCTGCTGCTCGCTGCCGGCTGCGCCGCGCCCGCCGTCTGGCGGATCAGCCGTACGGCCGCCGCCGCCATCCGCTACCAGGACAGCCGGGACTGGCATGAAGCCGCGGCCCGGCACGACGGCCTCCGGTCCCGCTGGCTGGCCTATGAACTGGATCCGGCGCTGGCCATCGATTACCCGGACATGTCGGACGTCTCACGCCCGGCCACCGCTGCCATGCTCCGCGCCCTGAAACGTGCGGACGCGCTGCGTTCCCTAGGTCCGGCCGACGACGGCGGTGCCGGCGGCTATCCCGCGGCCGTCGCCGAAGCCGCGGCCCGGCTGGCGGACGCCGAGCTCGCGGCCGGACCCTCTGGGCGCGGCCGGGAGCACCCGGCACGGCCCCGCGCCGCTGCGGATCAGGCGAATGTCCGGCCGGTGAGCCGTTCGTAGGCTTCGACGTAACGCGCCCTCGTCTTCTGCACGATGTCCTCCGGCAGGGCCGGCGGCGGAGCGTCCGAGTTCTTGTCCCAGCCGGAGGCGGGCGACGTCAGCCAGTCGCGCACGAACTGCTTGTCGAACGACGGCTGCGCCCGGCCCGGCTCGTAGGTGTCCGCGTCCCAGAACCGCGAGGAGTCGGGAGTCAGCACCTCGTCGCCCAGCGTGATCTCCCCCGTCGTGGGATCGACGCCAAACTCAACCTTGGTGTCCGCCAGGATGATTCCCCGCTCCCGGGCGATAGCTTCGGCGCGCGTATAGATCTGCAGCGTCTTATCGCGCAGCCGGGCCGCGGTCTCCGCGCCGACGGTCTGGACCACGGCGTCGTAGGTGATGTTCTCGTCGTGCTCGCCCACCTCGGCCTTGGCCGAGGGGGTGAAGATGGCGGGCTCCAGCCGGGAGCCGTCCACCAGGCCTGCCGGCAGCGGCAACCCGCACACGGTCCGGGATTGCCGGTATTCGGCGAGGCCCGACCCTGTCAGGTAGCCGCGGGCGATGCACTCCACCGGGTACATGTCCAGTTTCTTGCAGACCATCGCCCGGCCGGCCACCGCGTCGGGCACCTCCGTGGACACCACGTGGTGGGCCACCGGGTTGTCCCCCTGGGCGAGCTGTTCGAACCACCACAGGCTCAGCTGGGTGAGGATCCGTCCCTTGTCCGGGATCTCGCTGGACAGCACGTGGTCGTAGGCGCTGATCCGGTCGCTCGCCACCACCAGCACGGTGTCGTTGCGCCGGTCCAACAGGCCTTCGGCGGCAATGTCGTCGCTGGCCGTCTCCACCTGCTGCGAAGCGGCCGGAACGTACAGGTCGCGGACCTTGCCGGAGTAGACGTGCTTCCAGCCGGGCAGTTCGAGTACTTCGGGGGCAAATGCCATGGTTGACGTCCTCAGTCTCTCTGTGCGCCGGCCCGGGAGTTCGTGCCGGACGCGGGCACCTTGATCTTGCCTTCGGCCGCCAGCAGGGCAATGTCGCTGCGGTACTGCGCCCCCTCCAGGCTGATGGCGTCGATGCCTTCGTAGGCACGTTCGCGGGCTTCCACCAGGTCTTCACCCAGCGCGACGACGGCGAGCACCCGGCCGCCGGCGCTGACCACCTTGCCGTTCCCGTCCAGGGCGGTCCCGGCGTGGATCACGTGCACGTCGGTCAAGGCATTGGCCTTCTTCAGGCCGCGGATCCGGTCCCCGGTGCGCGGAGTTCCCGGGTAATTCTCCGCGGCCAGCACCACCGTGACGGCGGACCGCCTGGACCAGACCAGCTGTTCACTGTCATCCAGTTCCCCCTTGGCGGCCGCCAGCAGCAGCCCGCCCAGCGGTGTGCGCAGCCGGGCCAGTACCGCCTGGGTTTCCGGGTCCCCGAAGCGGGCGTTGAATTCGATCACCCGCACGCCGCGGCCGGTCACGGCCAGCCCGCAGAAGAGCACGCCCACGAACGGGGTGCCGCGGTGGGCCATCTCGCGGATGGTCGGCAGCGCGACGCGGTCCATGACTTCGTCCACGAAACCGGGCGGCAGCCAGGCCAGCGGCGTATAGGCGCCCATGCCGCCGGTGTTCGGGCCCTCGTCGCCGTCGAAAATCCGCTTGAAATCCTGCGCCGGTACCAGAGGGATGGCGCGTTCGCCGTCGGAAATCACAAACAGGGAGACTTCCGGGCCGTCGAGGAATTCCTCGATGACCACGGAACCGCCGGCGTCGAAGCAGGCCTGGGCATGTGCCAGGGCGGCGTCGCGGTCTTCGGTCACCACCACGCCCTTGCCGGCCGCCAGCCCGTCGTCCTTGACCACGTAGGGAGCCCCGAACGAATCCAGGGCCTCGGCCGCTTCGGCGGCGTTGGTGGCCACGTGAGCCATGGCGGTGGGCACGTTCGCCGCGGCCATGACCTGCTTGGCGAAGGCCTTGGAGCCTTCGAGCCTGGCCGCTTCCTTGCTGGGGCCGAACACCGGGATCCCCGCCGCGCGCAACGGGTCGGCCACGCCGGCGGCCAGCGGGGCCTCCGGGCCCACCACCACCAGGTCGGACTCCAGCCGCCGGGCCAGCTCGGTCACCGCCGCCGGGTCGCCCGCATCCACCTGGTGCGTGGGCACGATCTGCGCGATGCCGGCGTTGCCGGGGGCGGCATGCACCTCGGTGACAAAGGGATCGGCCAGCAGGGAACGGATTATTGCGTGCTCGCGGCCGCCGGGGCCGATCACAAGTACCTTCACAAGGAACTAGCCTACTGGTCGCGGGGCGGAGCCTCGAAGTTGTTGCACCGGCCCCTAAACTGGGTCCATGCCCGAGACATTCAAAGCCGCGGACGCCGTGGAACTGGCCGTCGTCGAACGCAACGGTTTCATCGAGTCCCGCCATCTGGGCTCCGCGGTGGTCATGGCCGCCGACGGCACCGTGGTGACCGAACTCGGCGACATCAGCGCACCGATCTTCCCGCGCTCAACGCTCAAGCCGTTCCAGGCCCTGGCCGCCATGCAGTCCGGCGTCCCGCTGCGCGGCGACCAGGTGGCCCTGGCCTGCGCCAGCCATGTGGGGTCGCTCGAGCACATGGACGTGGTGGAGGGCATGCTCAAGGCCGCCGGCCTGACCGACGCCGATCTTCGCTGCCCGCCGGCCTGGCCGCAGGACGAGCAGGCGCGCGGCTGGCTGGTCCGCACCGAACGCGGCCAGCAGCGGCTGTCCTTCAACTGCTCGGGCAAGCACGCCGCCTTCCTCTGGGCCTGCGTGGAGAACGGCTGGAACACCCAGACCTACCTGGAACCGAACCACCCCCTCCAGTGCCGCGTGATGGAGGTCCTCGAGGAGTACGCCGAAGAAAAGATCGAGCACATCGCCGTCGACGGCTGCGGCGCCCCGGCACCCGCGCTGTCGTTGACCGGCCTGGCCCGGGCCGTGGGGAAGCTGGCGAAGGCTCCGGCGGACAAGAACGCCGATGCCCGCGCCGCCACCATCGCCACCGCCATGCTGGACTACCCGTGGGCGGTGCACGGCTGGGGCCAGGAAAACACCGTGGTGATGGAGCAGCTGGGGGTCCTTGCCAAGTCCGGCGCCGAGGGCGTGATGGTGATGGCCACCCCCAATGGCGTCTCGGTGGCGGTGAAAATCCTGGACGGCAGCGGCCGCGCCGGTTCCCTGATCGCGCTGACCCTGCTGGCCGCCTGCGGCGCCGTCGACGTGGAGAAGGTGGGCCCGGTGCTGGAGGACGTGGTCAAGCCCGTCCTCGGCGGCGGCCAGCCGGTCGGCAGGCTGCGGCTGGCGCCGCCCATGGTCGCGCTGCTGGACTGAGCCCCGGAAGGACCTGAATCGATGGGAGTACGACGCCGGATCCCGGCTCGGGAGGGCGACGCCGCCGTGGGTGCGTGGCGCGGCGGGGCCACGGACCGTCAGACCACTGCCACGGCGGTACGGTACGCGTTGGAGGAACTGGCCGAGCGTGCGCCCGGCAACAGCGTGGAGGTGCGGGTGCCGCCGTTCGGCGTCGCCCAGTGCATCGAGGGCCCCAAGCACACCCGGGGCACACCGCCGAACGTGGTGGAAACCGACCCCGCCACCTGGCTTGCCCTGGTGACGGGGGCGCTCGGGTGGGACACCGCCGTCGCCGAGGGCAGGGTCGCTGCCTCCGGGCTGCGGGCCGAACTGGCGGACAGGCTGCCGCTCTTCGCCCGGTAGGCTGGAACGTATGACTTCTGAGCAAGAACCGGCTCGCGACCGCAGACCCATCGAGCCGGAGCGCCGCGACGTCACCGTTCGCCGGGCGCCGAAGTATGCGCCCTTCATCGCCGTCTGGGCCGTGCTGGGCGTCGTGCTGGCCGCCGTGTCCGCCTACACCGGGCCGGAGAACGCGGAGTTCACCCGCGGCACCGTTTTTGCCTTCCTGGCCGTGCTGTTCGGCTTGGCCGGCATCCTGGTGGGATCGTTGCTGTTCCTGCTCATCGACCGGGCCAGCGTCAAACGCGCGAAGCACCTGACGGCAGTTGCCGAACCCGGGCAGGAAGACTCCGCGGACCCGGCTGCGGATCCGGGCCCCGCCGACGTCCCGGAGACGCCCCGCGATCGGGACGGGAGCACCCCCGTCACCCGCGAACGGGACCGCGAAACCGGGGCCGGAACCGAGGGCGCAACCGGGGGCGAAACCGGGGGCGGAACCGAAGGCGAACGCCAGGCGTAACCTGCCGGCGGGCCCCCGTAATCCCCGTCACCCCGGTGCGGCCGCGCGCCGGGCGCATGAGAGAATGGGCGGGTGGCACGCGGTGACGGAAAACTCTCCCATGAACTTCTTCCCGGCGAAAAGGGACCTCAGGACGCCTGTGGCGTTTTCGGCGTCTGGGCACCCGGCGAAGAAGTAGCAAAACTTACCTACTACGGCCTGTACGCCCTGCAGCACCGCGGACAGGAGTCCGCCGGTATTGCCACCAGCGACGGCAAACGCATCAATGTCTACAAGGACATGGGCCTGGTGTCCCAGGTCTTCGACGAGACCACCCTCAACACGCTGAGCGGGCACATCGCCGTCGGCCATTGCCGCTACTCCACCACCGGCGGCTCCACGTGGGCAAATGCGCAACCGACGCTGGGCGCCACCGCCACCGGCACCGTCGCGCTGGCCCACAACGGCAACCTGACCAACTCCGCGGAGCTGTACGAGAAGGTGCTGGAGAAGTTCGGCAAGCCCGACCGCGGCGAGCTGGCCCAGGGCAACACCACGGACACCGCGCTGGTCACCGCGCTCATGGCCGGCGAGGAGGGCCAGACCCTCGAGGAACGCTCGCTGGAGCTGCTGCCCAAGCTGCGCGGCGCCTTCTGCTTCACCTTCATGGACGAAGGCACGCTGTACGCCGCCCGCGACCCGGCCGGGGTGCGCCCGCTGGTGCTGGGCCGGCTGGAGCGCGGCTGGGTGGTCGCCTCCGAGACCGCTGCGCTGGACATCGTGGGCGCATCCTTCGTCCGCGAAGTCGAACCGGGCGAATTCATCGCCATCGACGAGAACGGCCTGCGCTCCCAGCGCTTCGCCGAGAAAAAGCCTGCCGGCTGCGTCTTCGAATACGTCTACCTGGCCCGCCCGGACACGTCCATCAACGGCCGCAGCATCCACGCTGCCCGCGTGGAGATGGGCCGGAAGCTGGCCAAGGAACACCCGGCCGAGGCCGACCTGGTGATTCCGACGCCGGAATCCGGGACCCCGGCCGCCATTGGCTATGCCGAGGCGTCGGGCATCCCCTACGGCCAGGGACTGGTCAAGAACGCCTACGTGGGCCGGACCTTCATCCAGCCCAGCCAGACCATCCGCAAGCTCGGCATCCGGTTGAAGCTGAACCCGCTGCGGTCGGTGGTGCAGGGCAAACGGCTCGTGGTGATTGACGATTCGATCGTCCGCGGCAACACCCAGCGTGCCCTGGTCCGGATGCTCCGTGAAGCCGGTGCGGCCGAGGTGCATGTGCGCATCTCCTCTCCGCCCATCAAGTGGCCGTGCTTCTACGGCATCGACTTCGCCAGCCGGGCCGAGCTCATCGCGAACGGCATCGGCGTCGAAGATGTCAGGGCGTCGCTCGGCGCCGACAGCCTGGGCTACATCTCCGAAGAGGGCATGATCGAGGCGACCGAACAGCCGCGCGAGCGGCTGTGCACCGCGTGCTTCACGGGCGAGTACCCGATCGAACTGCCCACCGCCGACCGCCTGGGCAAGAACCTGCTGGAACGCGGCGAGGCGGACCAGGAACACGGCTCGTGCGACCCCGGGCCGGATTCGGACCTGGAGAAGCTCCTGACCGCCGACGACAAGAAAGAGCGAGTATGACCTCCCCCGAACAGGGCCAGATCACCTACGCCAGCGCCGGCGTCGACGTAGAGGCCGGCGACAAGGCCGTCGAGCTGATGAAGGGGGCCATCAAGGCCACTCACAACGCCAACGTCATCGGCGGGGTCGGCGGTTTCGCCGGCCTGTACGACGTTTCGGCACTGCTGAAGTACCGCAAGCCCCTGCTGGCCACCTCCACCGACGGAGTGGGCACCAAGGTCGCCATCGCCCAGGCCATGGACATCCACGACACCATCGGCTTCGACCTGGTCGGCATGGTGGTGGACGACATCGTGGTGGTCGGGGCGGAACCGCTGTTCATGACCGACTACATCGCCTGCGGCAAGGTGGTCCCGGAGCGGATCGCCGACATCGTGCGCGGCATCGCCGCCGCCTGCGAGGTGGCCGGCACCGCGCTGGTGGGCGGGGAGACCGCCGAGCACCCCGGCCTGCTGGGCGAACACGAATACGACGTTGCCGGCGCCGCCACCGGCCTGGTCGAGGCCGACGACCTGCTGGGCCCGGAACGGGTCAAGGACGGGGACGTCGTCATCGGCATGGCCTCCTCGGGCCTCCATTCCAACGGGTATTCCCTGGTCCGCCGGGTGATCAACCATGCCGGCTGGGCGCTGGACCGCCAGGTCAGCGAATTCGGCAGGACACTGGGCGAGGAACTCCTGGAGCCCACCCGCGTCTACGCGGCGGACTGCCTGGATCTGGCACGCTACCAAGCAGCCGGCGTCCACGGCTTCAGCCATGTCACCGGCGGCGGCCTGGCTGCGAACCTCGCGCGCGTGCTGCCGCAGGGACTCATGGCCACCGTGGACCGTTCCACCTGGGAGCTGCCGGCCATTTTCAAGCTCATCGGCGAACTGGGCAACGTCCCGCAGGCGGACCTGGAACGGACGCTGAACCTCGGCGTCGGCATGGTTGCCATTGTGGACCGCGCCGGTGCCGATGCCGCCCTGCAGCGCCTGAATGAGCGCGGCGTGCCAGCCTGGGTGATGGGCCAGGTCGGTCCCGCCGACCCGTCCCTGGGCGGCATCGATTATGTCCAGGGCGCCAAGGGCGTCGACGGCGGTGCCGTCCACCTGGTGAACTCCTACGCCTAGGCCCGCCCGGACACCGGACCGCCCCCGCACCGCGAACGCGACGGTGCGGGGGCGGTTTTGTCCGGCATACCGGCCGTCCGGTCAGGGTGGCACACTGGACGGATGGGTGCGTACGTGGTGGTGGCGTTCGTCAGGCCGGTGAGCGCCGGCTACACGTTCCCGCGCAGCCGGTGGCCGCTGCACATCACGCTGGCCCGCTTCGATACCCGGGGGCCGGCCGAGGCCGTGGGTTGGCGCGTCGGCCGGGCTCTCGCCGGACGACCGGGGTTTGACGTGCGTATCGGCGCCGACGACTTTTTCGGCCGGAACGGTTCCGTCCCCGTCTCGCTGGTACAGCCGGAACCACGGTTGCAGTTGCTGCACGAAGGCGTGCTGGACGCACTCGGCGAGGATTCCCATGTGCTGAGTCCGCACCATACCCGCCGGCATTTCCGGCCGCACGTCAGCCATCAGGCGGAAGGCCGCCTCCACGCCGGCGACACCGTCCATGTGGGCCAGGCGGCCCTGGTGGACATGCGTCCTGACGGAGACCCGAGGCATCGCCGGGTGATCGAGGTGTGGCCCCTGGCGGACGCCCCGGAACCACAGCAGTCCGGCACCTGAGTTCGGGAGTCCGGGCAGGCACTTCCGCGCACGCCAGGCGCCCCTGCTGCAGGCACTTCCGCGCAGGCCATGCGCCCCCGCTGGAGACCCCGAGAGGGTGCAGGAGGGTGAGGCTGGTGCGTGATCCCGTCCGGGAAGAAACGACCGAAGCCGGCTAACCTACGTTGCGGCTGCCGTGGTCTTCGTCGTCGTCGTACTGATCTGCGTACTTGTCCACGTAGTCCGAGTAGTCCGGCTCATATGGCTCCTCGGAAAACGTGTCGGAGTTATGGCGTTTCGCAGCGCCGAGTTCGCGCTGGAGTGCAGTCAGGTCAGTGGCCGGGCTGAAATACTTCATGTCCCGGGCCTGCCTGGTTGCTTTTGCCTTCTGACGGCCGCGCCCCATGGCGTGACCCCCTTTGTACGTCGATCCGGAAGTGGTCGCACGACTGGCGCACGAGGTCCCGGAATAATTGATCAATTCTGTCGTACCTATAGGGTACATGGTTTTCACGACCGCTCGTGGCAGGCGAACCGTGGCCGCGAGGGGGGCCTCCCGGCCCCCGAAAGGACTAAATCGTGCAGCAACGCGGGAATGTTGGCTAAAGTCATCGTGGACCGGTTCTCCCGTTCTCCCGGAAGACAACACGCACGGAAGGCAAGTTTCCCCATGAGCGAACAGGACAAGCGGCCTGACGACGACGGGAGGCCTCCGCTGGAGCGCCCCGAGAGCCTCGAGGTACCCGGCCCCAGCCTGCACGTCAGCGCGGATGAGGTGGAGCTGGCCGAGCCAACCCTGGGGCAGGCGAGCATCAGCGAGGATGCCGCGGCCGAGGCCGACCTGGCCAAAGCTGCCGCCGAAGCCGAAGAGGTGGAGAAGGAAGCCGATGCCGCCGGCCAACTGGTGGGCGGCACCCGGGAGGACCGCGCCGTCAAGGCCCGCGGCACCGCACCCGCGGGGGCGCCCGCCGGCGACCAGGGCCCGGCGGGCGACGCCCCGGCAGGCGACCGGACAGCGGAGGAAGCCTCGAAGCCCGACTCGCCTCACCCCGCCCGCGGGGCCACCGCCGTCACGGGCACACCGGAAACCTCGAAGCCCGACGCGGCCCGCAACCCCGCCCCCGGGGCCGGTGCCGCGACCGGGGCGCCGGCATCGCCGGCTGCAGCCGTCCCGCCGTCGGCCTGGGAGCCCGCGCCGCCCGGCACCGACGGCTCCGCGCCGGAGAAAAAGTGGTACTCCACCGCCGCCGACGGCCTGCGCCGCGGCGGCGCCAGTGACGAAGCGTCCGGCGGTCCCGCCGCGGGCCCGGCCCGGAAAATGGACTGGAAGCCGCTGGTCATCATCGGCGCGGTCGTCATTGTGGCCATCGTGATTATCGCCATGATCGTGTCTAGCCTGACCAGCGGCTCCCCTGCCGGCGGGGCGGCCAGTCCGGCGTCGTCGCAGACCGCCGCAGAGACGCCCAACGGGGACGGCGTCGTCGCGGAGAACGTCTCGCCGTTCGATTTCCAGCAGGGCCAGTGCTTCACCGACTTCGAGGCCGTCATGCGTGAAGCAACCGTCGTCACCTGCGACACGCCGCACGAGGCGCAACTGGTGGGCACCTTCTCCTACGGGGACGACGAAGAATTCCCGGGCGCCGACGAACTGAACATCAAGGCCCAGGAGGTCTGCACGGCCGTTGCCCTCAACGACTCCGCGGCCGACCAGCCGGATCTCAGGGACTCCTACGGCATGCCGTCGAAGGAGACGTGGGCGCAGGGCGACCGCCGGATCGACTGCTTCAAGATCGCCGAGGAGGGCCAGGAGATCACCGGGTCGCTGGTCGACCTGTAACCCGGCACGGAACAGTCCGGCGGTCCCGCCGTGGCGGGGCCGCCGTGGCGGGGCCGCCGTGGCGGGGCCGCCGTGGCGGGGCCGCCGTGGCGGGGCCGCAGGACTTCTTCCGCGACCCGGCCGGGCCGCTCAGGTCAGCCGCCCCGGACCGCCCCCACCTTCGACTGCACGATCAGCCCGCCGGCCCCGCCGTCGACGTCGAGCTCCGGCACATCCACCAGCACGGTGTCGCCGTCGCTGATCGCGCCCGCGAGCAGGCCGCGGGCCAGCTTGTCGCCGATCTCGCGCTGGACCAGCCGGCGCAGCGGCCGGGCGCCGTAGGCGGGATCGAAGCCGGTCAGGGCCAGCCACTCGCGGGCGGCGTCCGTGACCTTGAGGGTCAGCCGGCGTTCGGCCAGCCGCGCAGCCAGCGCCGCCACCTGCAGATCCACGATCCGGGAGAGTTCTTCGATGCTCAGCGGGTCGAAGATGATCACGTCGTCCAGCCGGTTGAGGAACTCCGGCTTGAAGCTGGCGTTCACCACGTTCAGGACCGCTTCGCGCTTCGTGTCTGCGTCCATGGTCTGGTCCACGAGGAACTGCGAGCCGAGGTTTGAGGTCAGCACCAGGATCACGTTGCGGAAGTCCACGGTGCGGCCCTGCCCGTCGGTGAGGCGTCCGTCGTCGAGCACCTGCAGGAGGATGTCGAAGGCCTCGGGATGGGCCTTCTCCACCTCGTCCAGCAGCACGACGGAGTAGGGACGGCGGCGGACGGCCTCGGTCAACTGGCCGCCTTCTTCGTAGCCCACGTACCCCGGAGGGGCGCCGACCAGGCGCGACACGGAGTGCTTTTCCGAGTACTCGCTCATGTCGATCCGGACCATGGCCCGTTCGTCGTCGAACAAGAAGTCCGCCAGCGCCTTGGCCAGCTCGGTCTTGCCGACGCCGGTGGGACCCAGGAAGAGGAACGAGCCGGTGGGCCGGTCCGGGTCGCTGATGCCCGCCCGGGCGCGCCGTACCGCGTCCGCGACCGAGGCAACCGCCTTGGACTGGCCGATCAGCCGTGAGCCGATGTGCTCCTCCATCTGCAGCAGCTTCTGGCTTTCGCCCTGCAGCATGCGGCCGGCCGGGATGCCGGTCCACGCGGAGATGACCTCGGCGATGTCGTCGGCGGTCACCTCCTCGGAGACCATCTGGTCCCGCCCCGCGCCGCCCTGTTCCTCGGCGGCCTGCGCCTGGGCCAGCTCCTTTTCCAGCGTCGGGATTTCCCCGTACAGGATCCGGGATGCCTCGGCCAGATCGCCCTCGCGCTGGGACTTGTCGGCCTGCGAGCGCAGCTCGTCCAGCTTGGCCTTCAGGTCGCCCACGCGGTTCAGCCCGGCCTTCTCCGCCTCCCACCGGGTGTTCAAAGCCGCCAGCTGCTCCTTCTTGTCTGCCATGTCGGCACGCAGCGCTTCCAGCCGTTCCCGCGAGGCCGCGTCGGTCTCGTTGGCCAGCGCCAGTTCTTCCATGGTGAGCCGGTCGACGGCGCGGCGCAGCTGGTCGATCTCCTCGGGCGCCGAATCGATCTCCATCCGCAGCCGGGAGGCGGCCTCGTCCACCAGGTCGATGGCCTTGTCCGGCAGCTGCCGGCCCGAGATGTAGCGGTTGGACAGCGTCGCGGCGGCCACCAGCGCGGAGTCCCCGATCGATACCTTGTGGTGCGCCTCGTAACGCTCCTTGAGTCCGCGCAGGATGCCGATGGTGTCCTCGACGCTCGGCTCCCCCACGTAGACCTGCTGGAAGCGCCGCTCCAGCGCCGGATCCTTCTCGATGTTCTCGCGGTACTCGTCCAGCGTGGTGGCGCCGATCAGCCGCAGTTCGCCGCGGGCGAGCATCGGCTTGAGCATGTTGCCGGCGTCCATCGAGCCTTCGGAGGCCCCCGCGCCGACGACGGTATGCAACTCGTCGATGAAGGTGACGATCTGCCCGTCCGAGCTCTTGATCTCTTCCAGCACGGCCTTCAGCCGTTCCTCGAACTCGCCCCGGTACTTGGCGCCGGCCACCATCGCCGCGAGGTCCAGCGACATCAGCGTCTTGCCGCGCAGCGATTCAGGCACGTCGCCGGCCACCATCCGCTGGGCCAGGCCCTCCACCACGGCGGTCTTGCCGACCCCGGGTTCGCCGATCAGCACGGGATTGTTCTTGGTGCGGCGCGAGAGCACCTGGACCACGCGGCGGATTTCCGCATCCCGGCCGATCACCGGGTCCAGCTTCCCGGCGCGGGCGATGGCGGTCAGGTCGGTGCCGAACTTCTCCAGCGCCTGAAACGTGTTCTCCGGATCGGCGGTGGTGACCTTCCGGTCTCCGCGCAGGCCGGGCAGGGCGGCGAAGAGTGCTTCGTGGGAGGCACCGGCGTCGCGCAGGATCTTCCCGACGGCGGCGTTGTCCGCCGCGAGGCCCAGCAGCAGAAATTCCGTGGACACGTAGGTGTCCCCCCACTTTTCCGACTCCTGCCGGGCGATCTGGACCGCTTGGAGCAGGCCCCGGGAGTACTGCGCCTGCGCCACGGAGGATCCCGACGACGACGGCAGGGCCTTGATCGCGGTGCTCGCCTGAACACTCACCGAGTCCGGATCGGCCCCGGCGGACTTCAGCACGGCTACGGCCACGCCGTCGCGCTGGTCCATCAGGGCCTTGAGCAGGTGGGCGGGCTCGATCTGCGGATTGCCCGCCGTCGAGGCGTTCATCGCCGCGGCCGACAGCGCTTCCTGGCTTTTGGTGGTGAATTTAGCGTCCAACGCATCTCTCCGTTCGCTCCGGAATGGATCTGGCCAGCCCCGTTAGTGCCGGCCCTGAAACTAAGTTGAGTGTAGTCCACTCAACTTTGAATGTAAAGTTATCCACAGGCTGCGGAGCGCGGCTCACCGCCTTCCGGAGCTCTGCTCCCCCGCCACCGAAGCGTCCTTGCCCGCCTCCATCTTGTCGCCCCGGCGCCCCTGCCCGGAAGGGCGTCCGGCGAATAGGCTGTAGCGGGGACGTGCAGGAGGCGGACGGAGGTGGCCCTGACGGAAACCATGTTGGAAACTGCCCGGCTGCTGCTGAACCAGCCGACGCCGGAGGACATCAGTGCCATGTTCCGGATCCTCTCCGACCGGCGCACCACGCGGTTCAATCCTTCCGACGCGCTCATCTGGAACGAGGAAGCCGAGGGCCTGTTCCAGCGCTGGGAAAGGCAGTGGGAGGACCACGGCGTGGGCTACTTCGCCGTCCGCCTGCCCGGCCGCGAAGACGCCATCGGCTTTGCCGGCGTCAAGCACGTGGCGCTGTCCGGCCGCCCGGTGCTGAATCTCTACTACCGTTTCGACCCCGCCGTGTGGCACCGCGGTTACGGGCGCGAGGCGGTGGCCGCCGTCGTCGCCCATGTCAACGAGTTTTTGGAACTGCCGCCGATCCTGGCGCTGGTCCATCCGGCCAACACCGCGTCCCGGCGCATCGTCACGTCGCTGGGGTTCGAACGGAACGAGGCCGCGGCGGTCAGCGGCCCGGACGGCTACCAGGACGCCTATGTGCTGAACTGGGACCGGCAGCTATAACATCCGGTCAAGGAGTCCCAGTGGAGATCATTCGCGCAGCCGCGCTCAAGGAACAGCGGTGGCGGAACGGCGGCGGCGTCACCAGGGAACTGGCGGCCGGTGACCTCGGCACGGACGGGCTCCCCGGTTGGCGGTTAAGCCTGGCGGACATCAGCTCGGACGGCAGCTTCTCCGAATATCCGGGCGTGGACCGAATATTCACCGTTGTGGACGGTGACGTCGCCTTCCTGACCGTGGACGGCAGCCAGCACCGGATGGAACGCTACCGCCCGTTCCGGTTCGACGGCGGGAGCAGCGCGGACTGCAGCCTGCCCACCGGGCCGTGCCGCGCGCTGAACGTCATGACCCGCCGCGGGGCCTGGGGCGCCGGCCTGCTGATCGTCGAGCTCTCGAAGAAACAGCCGCTGCGGCTGTCGGACGGGCAGTACCTGGTGCTGCTGCAGGGCCAGGCACAGGCGACGGCTGGCGACACCGCCCAGCCGCTGCATCCCTACGACGCCGTGGTCGGCTCGGTCGCGGCCGAGGTCAGCGGCCGCGGGTTCGCGGCACTGGTGTCGGTCTATCCCGCCGGGGACTGAGGCGGCCGGGCCCTGAGGGCGGCCGGGCCTTGAGGGCGGCCGGGCCTCCGGAGCCGGCTCCTTATTGCGCCGGTTCCCTACTGCGCGGCGGCGTCCTCGACCTTGACCGCGGAGACCTCGAACTCCAGCATCACGCGGTCCGACACGAGCATGCCGCCCGAGTCCAGGGCCGTGTTCCATTTGACCCCGAACTCCTGCCGGTCAATGCGCCGGGAGCCCTCAAAGCCCGCCCGGAGCTGCCCGCCCGGGTCCCGCTCCACGCCGATGAAGTCGATCGGAACCGCAACCTGCTTGGTGATGCCGCGGATGGTCAGGTCGCCGTTCACAATGAAGTTTGCGCTTTCCACCTGATCGATGCGGGTGCTGACGAACGTAATCTCCGGATAGTTCGGCGCATCGAAGAAGTCGTTCGTGCGCAGATGCTCGTCGCGTTGCGGGCTGCGGGTATCAATGCTGGCGACCTTGATCGTGACCTTGACGGACGAGTTGGCCGGGTTGTCCGCGTCGGCCTGGATGATGCCTTCCACGTCGTTGAACGCGCCCCGGACTTTGGTCACCATGGCATGGCGGGTGGAAAATCCGATCCGGGTATGGGCCGGGTCGAACCGCCACTCCCCGGACAGATCAGGAGATAGTTCGGACATGGCAGCGCTCCTCCTCTGGCACAGGCACTGCCTTCCCCAAAGCCAGATGGATGCGCCCGGCCGTCTCCTTCAGCCGCATGCGGCTCGTGTGGTAATTCCAACACATAATGGGACGCAGTGCACCACCTGGGCGCCTGAATTCCGGGGCCGCCCCGGCGACCCGCAGCGGCATCCGACCGGCGGAATCCGCGCCCTATCCCAGCCTGTCAGCGGTCAATAGACTGATGCCATGACCACCGCGAACGAGATGCCTTCATCGACGACACAGCTGCCTGTGGCCGATTGCTGGAAATTGTTCCGCAGCGCTGACTTCGGCCGGCTCGGAGTCGTCGTCGATTCCCACCCGGAGATCTTTCCGGTCAATTACGTTGTGGATCACGGCAGCATCGTGTTCCGCTCCGCCCCGGGAACCAAGCTCGACGCCGCCCTCGCCGGCGAAGTGGTTTTGGAGGTGGACGGCTTCGATCCGGCCACCGGCGTCGCCTGGAGCGCCGTCGCGCGCGGCAGCGCCCAGCGGATGAGCAGCATTGAGGACGTCCTGGAATCGGCAATGCTGCCGCTGTTCCCCTGGCAGTCGGGCGAAAAGAACCATTTCGTCCGCATCGTTCCCACGGTGGTCACCGGACGGCGTTTTGTGGTGCCGGCATCGGCCCGCCGCACGCCGGGGCTCAGCGACAGCCGCCGGCTGCAGATCGAGTAGCCGCCCGCATGGCCGGCCGGCCGCACCGACGGGTCAGCGCCAGGTGACGGGTCCCGGCTGATAGCCGGGAATGTAGCCCGGGAACGCCCGGTCGGTGGGCACGATCTGTTTGCCCAGCGGCGTCAGGGACACCGGAATCATCTTGAGGTTGGCGATCGCCAGCGGGATGCCGATGATGGTGATCGCCTGCGCCACCGCCGTCAGCACATGCCCGATCGCGATCCAGATGCCGGCGACCAGCAGCCAAATGATGTTTCCCAGCGTGGACATAAAGTAGGTGCGCCCGCCGCGGTCCACCACCATGCGGCCGAACGGCCACAGCGCGTAGCCCGCGATGCGGAACGACGCAATGCCGAACGGGATCGTCACGATCAGCAGGCAGCAGACGATGCCGGCCAGGAAGTAGCCCAGCGCCAGCCAGATGCCGCCGAACAGGAGCCAGATGACGTTCAGGAGTGCCTTCATCCCACCATTCTGGCCACGGACGCGCTCGGCCGCCATACGGGACGTCCCTGAGTGTCCCCCGATCTGCCGTTGGGGCGCGGGTCGTCGGTGGAGCATCGCAGCGCGGCCCCCGGCACGACGAAACTTCCCTGTCGAAAATTAAAGGCCGCAGGGCGGCCCCTTCCGTACGGAGGGGCCGCCCTGCGGCCTTCGGCTCTGCGCCCGGCCTAGCTGGTCCGGCGCTTTTCCTGCGAAGCCGGCGCCGTGGCGCGGCGCGGGCCGCGGCGGGCCGGACGCTCGGAAGCCGGAGTCTCCGACCGGAAGACCGGGCGGGTGCCGCCGGCCGTAGAGCGCTGCGGACCGCCGGCGGTGCGCGGCGCGCCGCCCGACCGGGCCGGGCCGCCGGAACGCGCCGGCCCCGCACTGCGGCCGCCTGCCGCGGTGCCCGACTGGCCGCGGCGCCCGGCGGTATCCGCCCCGGCGGCGCTGCGGTGGCTGCCGTGGCTGCGGGCCGCAACGTCCCGGCCGGCCTGGCCGCGGTTTTCGCCGCGGGCCGGCTGGCGCTGGCCGCTCTCCGGACCGCCGGCGCGTGCGGCGCCGGAGGCCTGGCGGGCTTCACCGGAGCGGGTCCGTCCGCCGCGGCCGCCAGACCGCATGGCCCGCTTGCGCTGGGCGTTGGCGCCGGTGGAAGTGCCGCCGCCGTGCTGCGGCAGGTTCGCTGCCTGCTGCTGGGCCCGCAACTGCGGATCGACCGGTGCGGCCACCTCGCCCACCAGTTTCACCAGCAGGTCCGAGGACGCGGTGACGCTTTCGAAGGCTACGTCCACGCCGGCCGCCTTCATCAGCTTGCCGACTTCCAGCCGTTGTTCCGGCAGCGCCAGGGTCACGACGGTGCCGTCGGAACCGGCGCGGGCGGTACGGCCGGAACGGTGCAGGTACGCCTTGTGTTCGGTGGGCGGATCCACGTGGATCACCAGTTCCACCTCGTCCACGTGCACGCCGCGGGCGGCCACGTCCGTGGCGACCAGCACGCGCACATGGCCGGAGGAGAACTCGGCGAGGTTGCGGTCGCGGGCGTTCTGCGACAGGTTGCCGTGCAGGTCCACCGCCGGGATGCCGGCGGCGGTGAGGGCCTTGGCCAGCTTCCGGGCGTGGTGCTTGGTGCGGGTGAACAGCACGCGGCGCCCGGCTCCGGCGGCCAGCCGGTTGAGCACCTGCTTCTTTTCGGAGGCATCGCGGGTTACGAGCACATGGTGTTCCATGGTGGTGACCGCGGCCTGCGGGTCGTCCACGGAGTGAGTCAGCGGGCTGGACAGGTAACGCTGCACCAGCTTGTCAACGCCGTTGTCCAGGGTCGCGGAGAACAGCATGCGCTGCCCGCCGGCCGGGGTGGTGTCCAGCAGCTTCTTCACCACGGGCAGGAAGCCCAGGTCGGCCATGTGGTCGGCCTCGTCCAGGACGGTGATTTCCACCGATTCCAGCGTGATGATCTTCTGCTTCATCAGGTCTTCGAGCCGGCCCGGGCAGGCAATCACGATGTCGACGCCGGCGCGCAGCGCCTTTTCCTGGCGTTGCTGCGAGACGCCGCCGTAGATCACCGTGGTGTTCAGGCCCAGCTCCGACGCCAGCGGCTCAATGGTGGCATTGAGCTGGGTGGCCAGCTCACGGGTCGGCGCCAAGACCAGGCCCAGCGGGCGTCCGGGTTTGCGGAAATGGGCGGCCTCGCGCTCGGCCAGCCTGGCGACCAGCGGCAGCGCGAACGCGAGCGTCTTGCCGGAGCCGGTGCGGCCGCGGCCCAGCACGTCCCGGCCGGCCAGCGTATCGGGCAGCGTCTCGGTCTGGATGGGGAACGGGGCGTCGATGCCATCGGCAGCGAGCTTCGAAGCAAGGGCCTTGGGCACGCCAAGGGCAACAAAAGTAGTCATAAGAAAGTGAGAATGTCTTCCGGTCAGTGTCCCCGCGGCAGGTTAGCCCAGGGTCGCCGAAGAAAAATCAGACAGTGCCAACCGCCCGGACCTGTCCGGTCACGTCGTTAGACGGAAAGCGGCGGCGCAATTGAAAGCGTTCATCGACGCAGGGAAACGCGTCAAAGTGCGCCTCCGAGTAGCACCAGTCTAGCAGCACGTCCGGGCCGCCCGCGCACGGGCGATACTCTGGTGGGGATGACCAGCGACTCCCCCACCCCTGATTTTCCCGCGAACGACGACGGTGCGCGCCTCGCGCAGCCCACCCACCTCGCCCGTCCGGTCAGCTTTGTGCGCCGCGGATCCCGGCTGCAGGGCCGCCGCCAGCAGGCCTGGGACGAATACGGCCCCAGGTTCGCCGTGGACCTCCCGCGCCACGGCGGCGACACCACCGTGGACCCGGACTATGTCTTCGACGCGGCGGCAGCCTTCGGACGCGAGGCACCCCTGATGGTGGAGATCGGATCCGGCCTCGGGGAGGCCGTCTGCCATGCGGCGGAGCAGCACCCGGAGTGGAACTTCCTGGCCCTGGAGGTCTACCGGCCGGGGCTGGCGCAGACCCTGCTGCGGATCGGCCAGCACGGCCTGTCCAACGTGCGGGTGGCGCAGGTCAACGCGCCTGACGCCCTCGCGAGCATGCTGCCCGAGTCCTCGGTCGCCGAGCTCTGGGTGTTCTTTCCCGACCCGTGGCACAAGACCCGCCACCACAAGCGGCGGCTGGTGCAGGAGAGCTTCGCGGACCTCGCCGCCCGCGTCCTGCAGCCGGGCGGAATTTGGCGCCTGGCCACCGACTGGTCCGACTACGCGATCCAGATGCGCCGGGTGGCCGACGCCTCGCCGGACTTTCGCAACCTGCATGCCGGCGAGCGCACCGGCAAGGACAGCCCGCTGACCCAGGTCTGGGAAAGCGGCGTGGAAGGCGTGGTGGGCGGCGCCCCGGTGCGCGAAGGCAAGATCCCGGTCAGTACCGGAAATGCCAGCACCGGTGAAGGCATGGATGAGCACGGCGGCTGGGCGCCCCGCTTCGACGGCCGGACCATGACCAGCTTCGAGCAGAAGGCCCACGACGCCGGGCGGATGATCTTCGACCTGGCCTACCGCCGGAACTGATCCCCGCCTGAGCTAAACCGCACTGGACCCCGCGGGCTCAGTCCGTAACCACTGCCGCCAGCGTTGTGTCCGCCCCGTTGCGCAGCTCCACCTGGACAATCTCGTCGGTGGCCATGGCGCAGGCTGCGGTGAGCGTGGCGCGGCCCGCCGGCGTCGCCTGCCAAGAGGCCACCTGGTAGGTGTAGCCGGTGTCTCCTGTCACCCAGAGGGTGAGTAGTCCGTCCCGCGGCAGCTGCTCCCCCGCTACCTGCATCTCGGTGCCCCACGCCTTGTGCACCAGCGCCAGCTCCAGCTGCAGGCCGCCGTCGGCGGTCATCACATAACTCTCCGTCGCCGGCGGCTGCTGCTGCTGGGTCAGCAACGGCCCGATGGCCGCCCCGGCGACCAGGCACACGCCCGCCACCGCCGCCACCAACCCGGCCCACCGCCGTCGCTCCTTCCGCCGCCGGCGGGCGAGTTCGTCCACCAGTTCCCGGGTGCGTTCCTCGACTTCGTGTTGCGGCGGTGCCGCCAGCTCCAAGGCGGCGTCGCGTGGCAGCGCGTCCAGCAGATCGGGCAGCGTTTCCAGCTCCGCGGCCTCCCGGCGGCACGCGGGGCAGGAGGCCAGGTGTTCTTCGAAGTCCGCCCGTTCGCGGCGGTCCAGTCCGCCCAGCACATAGAGGCCGAGCAGTTGGTGCTGTTCCTCGTTGGCATTCACTGCTGCCCCACCCCCATCTCGTCCAGTACGGCACGCAGGGCCTTGGCCGCGTAGAACGCCCGCGACTTCACCGTGCCCAGCGGAATGCCCAGCGACCGGGCGGCTTCGGACGACGTGAGCCGCTGGTAGTGCAGGGCGAGGATGATGTTGCGGTGCTCGGGGCTGATGCGTGCCAGCGCTTCCTCCATGACCACGCGGAGCAGGAGCCGCTCCAGCTGGTCTTCTTCGCTGGCCGGCTCGTCCTCGCCCAGGCCGGTCTCGCCCGGCCGCCGGGTGCGGCGCCGGTAGCCGTCGATAATGACATGCCGGGCGGTTTGGTAGAGGTAGCCGCGCATGTTGTCGGTTTCCGGGCCGCGCTTCCACACCCGCAGGATCGTCTCCTGCACCACGTCCTCCACCTGGTCCGCGTCGGAGGTCGCCGCGCGCACGAACCGGCGCAGCGCCGTGGCGTGGTCGCGGTAGAGGCGGGCCACGGCCTCGTCGTCCAATGCCACGGCCGCCTCCTTCCTCCCGGCAGCCCCGGCCGCCCCGCCGGCGGCGGACGTCCCAGTGCAGCGTCCCACGCGGCGTCCTACCGGGTACGACGACGGCGGCGGCGTTCCGGTTCATCCAGCCCGCGGGATCCACTCCGCCCGACGTTGAACCATTGTGGGTGCGGCCGGCGTCTTTGCCAATAGCGGGCCGCGCGCCCCGCGGCACGACGTTCCGGGCACCGCCCGGGAGACCGCAAAAGGAACCCCATGAAAATCACGCAGACAGCCGCGGCAGCCCTGCTGGCCGCCGCCATGATGGGCCTCGCCGGGTGCGGAGGAGGCTCGGGTACGGAAACGCCTGCCGGCCCGGAGGCACCGCCGGCAGGCGAGGCGCCGACGACGGGCGCCCCCGGAATGACCACGCCGGCGGCGCCGGAGACAGACGGCGGGGAGACCGGCGGCGCGCAGGCATCCGGCGCCGCCTCTACCCTCACGACGGCCGAATCCGACCTGGGCGAAATCGTGGTGGACGGCGAAGGCATGACCGTTTACTACTTCACCAAGGATGTCCCGGACTCAGGCGAGAGCGCCTGCACGGGCGACTGCCTGGCCGCGTGGCCGCCCGTGCTGGCCGAGGAAGAGCCGGAACTCGACGGGGTCACCGCGGAGGTGGGCCTCATCGACACCCCGGACGGGCAACAGCAGGTGACGCTGAACGGCATGCCCATCTACTACTGGGCGCAGGACAAGGCCCCGGGAGACACGACCGGACAGGGCGTGAACGACGTCTGGTTTGTGGTCGCCCCCGACGGCGAAATGATCAAGTAGCTCCACGCCGCCATCCTGCCCGCAGCCGCCTGCCCGGGGCCGGCAGCTGCGGGCGTCCGATCACAGGCGCCGGCCGGACGGGTCAGCGCTGCGGCCGCCAGACCATCAGCGCCTGGCTGCGCGGACGCGGCCGCTGGCCGCGGGCCAGCGTCACCACGTCGCCGGCGAGGCCGGCGGCGAACACCCGGCTGGAGTCGGTGCCCCGGCGCTGCCGTGCCATCAGTTCCTCGGAGAGGTCCCGGACCTGGGCCTTGAGCGCGGCGACCTCGTTTTCCAGCTGGAGGATGCGCTTGATCCCTTCCAGCGAGACGCCCTCCTGGGACAGCCTCTGGACCTCACGCAGGGTGTTCACGTCCTTCTGCGAATAGCGGCGCTGCCTGCCCCGCTGGCGCGACGGAGAGACCAGGCCGAGACGGTCGTACTGGCGCAGCGTCTGCGGGTGCATGTCCGCCAGTTCGGCCGCCACCGAAATCACGAAGATCGGCGCGTTCATATCGATGCTCATGGTGCTCTCCCTCCTGCGCTTCGCGCGTTTCCCCTCCGGACTGTCCCGACCTGTCGTAACTTCCCGCTACAGCCTGGCCTTGGCGGCAAGATTCCCGCGCGGGTCGGACCCGGCAGTCGCCGCCGCGAAGGCGTTAACCGCGTCTTCGGCCTCTTTCCCAAGGTTCTGCGGGACCACCACGTCGATGGTCACGAGCAGGTCGCCGGTGTTCTTCGAGGTCTTCACCCCGCGTCCCTTCACGCGGAGCGTTCGGCCGGAGGGTGTTCCTGCCGGCACCTTGACCTTGACGAATTCACCCGTCAGGGTCGGCACGTCGATCTGCGCGCCCAGCGCGGCCTCCGGGAACGTGACCGGGACGTGGATCCGGATGTTGTCGCCGTCGCGCTGGAAGAACGGGTGGGGCTTGACGTTGACGGTCACCATCAGGTCGCCCGCGCCGGCGGGGCCGGCCTGGCCCTTGCCGCGGACGCGGACCTTCTGGCCGTCTTTAATCCCGGCCGGGATCCGCACGTCGATCACTTCGCCGCTGGGTTCGCGCAGCCCGATGGTGGTGCCGTTGATGGAACCGGCGAAGGAAATGCTGGTGGTTGCGGTGCGGTCGGCGCCCCTGCGCGGGGGCTGCTGCTGCGGGAAACCGCCGAAACCGCCGAACAGATCGGCGAACTCCGGCGGCACGGTGCCCGCGGAGCCGGGGCGGGTGCGGGTGCCTTGGCCGAACAGGTTGCCGAAGATGTCCTCGAAGCCGCCCGCGCCCGGCCCGCCGGCGCTGCCGGGACCGCCGGCGCTGAAGCGCGCGCCGCTGCCCATGGCGCGGATCGCGTCGTACTGCTCGCGCTCCCCCGGGTCCGAGAGGACCGAGTAGGCCTCGGAGATGTCCTTGAACTTCTTTTCCGAACCCTCATCCCCCCGGTTGGTATCCGGATGGTGGGTCCGCGCGAGCTTGCGGTACGCCTTCTTGATGTCCGCGTCGGATGCGTCCTTGGAGACACCGAGGATCTTGTAGAAGTCCTTCTCGACCCAGTCCTGGCTAGCCATGCAGGCGCCTCCTTTCAGTTGTCACAAAGTCTATGGGCACCGGCGCCCCCGGACGGTGACGGGTTGGCCTCCGAGCGTCCGAAGGCCAACCCGTCATCAGGGGCTGGGCGCCGTGGCGCCCGCTGCCGGTGTCATTCTGCCGGTACGGCTACCACTACCTGGGCGGCGCGCAGTACCCGGTCGCCGGCCCTGTAGCCCAGGCGCAGGACCTGGCTGACGGTGTCCAGCTCCACCTCGGCGTCGGGCTGCTGCATCAAGGCCTCGTGGATGTTCGGGTCGAATTCGACGCCGGTCTCCTCGATGCGGGCCAGACCGTAGGTCTTGAGCACACCGTCCAGCTTGGTGGCAATGGCCGCGAACGGTCCGTCCGCGAGATCGCCGTGCTGGCGCGCCGCGTCGATGTCGTCCAAGACGGGCAGCAGCGAGTTCAGCACGCCGATGACGGCCATCTCGCCGGCCACGGCGCGGTCGCGTTCCACCCGCTTGCGGTAGTTCACGTACTCCGCCTGCAGCCGGAGCAGGTCGTTCTTCAACTCCTCGGCCTCCTGCGACGTGCTCCCCTGGGCAACAGATTCCCCGGCCGGGACCTCGGCCCCGTTCAGGATCTGCTCCGCCTGGGCCAGCGCGTCGGCGTCGGCGCCCTGGCCGGCCGCGGGGGTTTCTCCCGCGGCCTGCCCGGCGTTCCCGGCTGCTCCCGAAGCGCCGCGGACCTGTCCGGTTTCCGGATCGATCTTGCGGTTGTCGCGGAAGTTCACCGGCTCGCTCTGGTGTTCTTCTTCGTTACCTTTTTCCGCCATGGTTACTTCTTCTCGTCTTCGTCGACCACTTCGGCGTCCACGATGTCCTCGTCGGCCGCACCGGAGCCGGCATCGGAGGCACCGTCGCCGGCGGCCGCACCGTCACCGGCCGCGCCGGAGGCCTGCGCCTGCGAGTAGATGGCCTCGCCCAGCTTGGTCTGGGATGCCTGCAGCTTCTCGAACGCGGCCTTGACCTCGTCGTCGTTGTCCTGCTTTTCCAGTGCGGACTTCAGGGCGTCGACGTCGGCCTTGACCTCGGTCTTGACCTCTTCGGGCAGCTTGTCGTCGTTGTCGGCGAGCAGCTTGTCCACCGAGTAGGCCAACTGCTCGGCCGAGTTGCGGACGTCGGCGGCCTCGCGGCGCTTCTTGTCCTCGGCGGCGTGCTCTTCGGCCTCCCGCACCATGCGGTCGATGTCATCCTTGGACAGCGCGGTGCCGCCGGTGATGGTCATCGACTGCTCGGCGCCGGTGCCCTTGTCCTTGGCGGACACGTGCACAATGCCGTTGGCGTCGATGTCGAAGGTGACCTCGACCTGTGGCACGCCCCGCGGCGCCGGCGCGATGCCGGTCAGCTCGAAGGTGCCCAGCGGCTTGTTGTCGCGGGTGAATTCGCGCTCGCCCTGGAAGACCTGGATGGCCACGGAGGGCTGGTTGTCATCCGCGGTGGTGAACGTCTCGGACCGCTTGGTCGGGATCGCGGTGTTGCGCTCGATCAGCTTGGTCATCACGCCGCCCTTGGTCTCAATGCCCAGCGACAGCGGGGTGACGTCGATCAGCAGGACGTCCTTGCGCTCGCCCTTCAGGACGCCGGCCTGCAGGGCGGCGCCAACGGCCACGACCTCGTCGGGGTTCACGCCCTTGTTCGGCTCCTTGCCGCCGGCCATTTCCTTGACCAGTTCGACGACGGCGGGCATGCGGGTGGAGCCGCCGACCAGCACGATGTGGTCGATGTCGGAGACCTTGATGCCGGCTTCCGTGATCACGTCGTGGAACGGCTTCTTGGTGCGCTCGAGCAGGTCCGCGGTCAGGTCCTGGAACTTGGCCCGGCTCAGGTGCTCGTCCAGGTGCACCGGTCCCTCCGGGGTGACGGAGAGGTACTGCAGGGAGATGTTGGTGGAGGAGGCCGAGGACAGTTCCTTCTTCGCCTGCTCCGCCGCTTCCTTCAGGCGCTGCAGGGCGATCTTGTCCTTCGACAGGTCGGCGCCCTTGGACTTGGCCTGCTGCAGCAGGAAGTCGACCACCCGCTGGTCCCAGTCGTCGCCGCCGAGACGGTTGTCGCCGGAGGTGGCGCGGACCTGGATGGTGGAGAATTCGTCCTCGTCCTTGCCGACTTCCAGCAGGGACACGTCGAACGTGCCGCCGCCGAGGTCGAAGACCAGGATCAGTTCGTCTTCCTTGCCCTTGTCGAGGCCGTAGGCCAGGGCCGCCGCGGTGGGCTCGTTGACGATGCGCAGCACGTTCAGGCCGGCAATTTCGCCGGCTTCCTTGGTGGACTGGCGCTCGGCGTCGTTGAAGTACGCCGGCACGGTGATCACCGCGTCGGTGACCTTCTCGCCCAGGTAGGACTCGGCGTCGTGCTTGAGCTTCTGCAGGATGCGGGCGGAGATTTCCTGGGCGGTGTAGTTCTTGCCGTCGATCTCCACCTTCCAGTCGGTGCCCATGTGGCGCTTGACCGAGGCGATGGTGCGCTCGATGTTGTTGACGGCCTGGCGCTTGGCGATCTCGCCGACCAGCACCTCGCCCGACTTGGAGAACGCGACGACGGACGGCGTGGTGCGGCCGCCCTCGGCGTTGGCGATGACGGTGGGTTCGCCACCCTCCAGAACTGAAACAACGGAGTTGGTGGTTCCGAGGTCGATACCTACTGCACGAGACATACGCGTGTCCTTCCTTTGCGGCCGCCGCAACGGCCTGGATTACTGTGGGCGGCCCGACCCCCGGAGTATCCGGGTGGCGCCGCGGTGGGCGGCAGCCGATGTGAGCCTTCTGCACTCAAGTTTACTCGGACGACAGGCTTTGTCAATCAAGTTGAGCGCATCAGACTCAACTTCTGCTCCGCCGGGTCCCGTGGGAGGCCCCGCCGGGACAACTTGGCCGGCCACCAGATCTTCGGTCCGAGGTCGTAGGAAAGCGCCGGGATCAGCAGCGACCGCACCAGGACCGTGTCCAGCAGGACCCCGAACGCCACGATGAACGCCAGCTGGACCAGGAACAGGATCGGGATCACCGCGAGCGCGGCGAAGGTCGCCGCCAGCACCACGCCGGCCGAGGTGATGACGCCGCCGGTGGAGCCCAGCCCCCGCAGGATGCCGGGCCGGGTGCCCAGCCGCAGGGATTCCTCGCGCACCCGGGTCATCAGGAAGATGTTGTAGTCGATGCCCAGCGCCACCAGGAACACGAAGCCGAACAGCGGCACCGATGCATCCGCCCCCGGGAAGCCGAAGACATGGTTGAACACCAGCGCCGAGACCCCCAGGGCGGCGAGGTAGGACAGCGCCACGGACAGCACCAGCAGCACCGGGGCCAGGACCGAGCGCAGCAGCAGGATCAGGATGAGCAGGATGACGCCCAGCACCATCGGGGTGATCTTCAGCAGGTCGGCCTGCGCCGTCAGATTGGTATCCAGCGCCACCGCGGTGACGCCGCCGACCAGCGCGCCCGGATCGGCGCCGTCCAGCGCCCCGCGCAGGTCGGCGACGGTGCCCTCGGCGGCTTCGGAGTCCGGCACGTCCCGGAGCGTGGCATTGATCAGCACCCGGCCGTCCAGTTCCACCACCGCGTCGCCGCGGGTGTAAAACTCCGCGGACGCCACGCCCTCCTGGTTGCGGACCACATCCAGCACCTCGTCCCGTGCCGCGGCATCGGCGACGACGACGGCGGGGCTGCCGGTACCGGCGTCGAAGTGCCGGCCCAAGGCCTCCTGCCCGTCGGCGGAATCCGTCTGCACCATCACCAGCTCCGACTGCGGCACGCCGTGCGCCTGCAGTTGCAGCACGCCCAGCGCCCCGGCCACCAGGACCAGCACCGAAGCCAGCCACGTCACCCGCGGCCTGCGGGCAACCAGCCGGGCCACCTGCAGCCAGAGCCCGCGCAGGCCCTCGGTCCCGGCCACGGGGCGGTCGGGCCGCGCGCGGTGCAGGTGGTGGCCGGGACGGGGGACGATCGGCCAGAAGGCGGCGCGGCAGCACGGCGGGCAGGAAGGTCAGCGCGGCCAGCACGGCGAACACGATGCCGACCGCGGCGATCGGCCCGAGGCTGCGGTTGGAGTTAAGGTCCGAGAACAGCAGGCAGAGCAGGGCCAGGATCACCGTGGCGCCGGAGGCTGCGATCGGCTCGACGGACCCCCGGTAGGCGGTTTTCATTGCCGCCCATTTCGACTCCTGCCCGCCCAGTGCCTCGCGGTAGCGGGCCGTGAGCAGCAGGGCGTAGTCGGTGGCGGCGCCGATTACCAGGATGAACAGGATCCCCTGGCTCTGCCCGCTGAGCCGGATCCAGCCTTGCAGGGCGAACCAGTACACCACGAGGATGGCCGCATAGAGGGCGAACACGGAGGTGAGCAAAACCAGGAACGGCAGCAGGACCGCGCGGTAGACCAGCAGCAGGATGACAAACACGGCGCCCAGCGCCACGGCCAGCAGGAGCCCGTCGATCCCGCCGAAGGCCTCCACCAGGTCGGCGATGAATCCGGCCGGTCCGGTCACATAGCCGGTGGCGGAAGCCGGGAGTTCGGCCGCCAGCACGGCGCGCAGGCCGGCGACCGCCTCGCCGGTATCCAGGTCCTCGGGCACCGGGACGATGAACTGCACCGCTTCGAAGTCATCGGACGGAATCGGGCCGACCACCCCGGCGGCGCCACCTCCCGCAGGCCCGATGGCCTCCGACAGCTGTTCGGCCAGCGGGGCATACTCCGCCAGTTGCTGCGGCTGGAGCGGGTCGTCGAATTCGACCACGACGATGGCGGGGACCGCATCGGCATCCAGGAACTGCTCCTGCCATTCGCCCGCGGCGGTGGATTCGGCGCCGGCCGGAAGGAATCCCGCCTGGTCGTTGGTGGAGACCTCGGAGAGCTTGCCGAAGGTCGGTCCGCCCAGGCCCGCGGCGGCGAGCCAGGCAACCACAACCAGGGCGGGCAGGAGCATTCTGAGCCAACGGGCCATGGGAACCGGACCTCTGTCAGTCGACGGACTAAAACAAGCTCCACTATAGAGTAGTTCCAGCGTGGAGATAAGTCTCGGGTGAACTATCCTTGGAGAGGCTGCCGGAGGGAGGAACGTGGCGCACAGTGAAGAGCGGCTGCTGCTGTTGCTGCAGCAGTTCGTCGTGGAGAGCGAACGCTACATCGAAGCGGTCAGCCAGCGGGACGCCCTGCACCGCACCGACCTCAACGCCCTGGCCGCGATGGTCCGGGCCGCCGACGACGGCCGCACGGTGACGCCGGGCAGCCTGCGGAACGAGCTGCACCTCAGCTCGCCGGCGACCACCGCGCTGGTGGACCGGCTGGACCGCTCCGGCCACGTGAAGCGGACCCGCAGCGACACCGACCGCCGCAAGGTGCACCTGGAGCTGACGGACCTGGCCCGCGCCACCGGCGGCGCCATGTTCGCGCCGCTGGCCCGCAACATCGGCCGGGTGCTCTCCGACTATCCGGCGGAAGACCGGCAGCGGCTCGCGGCGTTCCTGGCGGACATCATCGCCGCCACCGAAACGGCCTGCGCCGAAGTCTCGTCGGCCGAGGTCACGTCGGCCGACAAATAGCGCAACATTCCGGCACGGCAGCCGCCTGGCCGCGGGGGCGCGGAGTAGTCTCCCACTATGAAGGACGAGGTCTACTCCCACGGACACCACAAAAGCGTGGTCAAAGCCCATGCCATCCGGACCGCCGAGGACTGCGCGGCCTACCTGCTGCCGGAGCTTAAGCCGGGGATGATGCTGCTGGACGTGGGCTGCGGCCCGGGCAGCATCACCGTTGACCTGGCCGAGCGGGTGGCCCCGGGACAGGTGACCGGATTGGACCGGTCCGACGATGTCCTGACCCAGGCGGCCGAACTCGCCGCCCTGCGCGGAATCGAGAACGCCACCTTCGTCGCGGGCAACATCTATGACCTCGAGTTTGATGACGACACCTTCGACGTCGTGCACGCCCACCAGGTCCTCCAGCACCTGACCGACCCGGTGGCCGCGCTCTACGAGATGCGGCGGGTGGTCAAGCCGGGCGGCATCGTGGCCGTCCGGGACGCCGACTTCCACGGCATGAGCTGGTACCCGGAACTGCCCGAACTCGACGACTGGATGGAGACCTACCAGCAGCTGGCCCGCGGCAACCGCGCCGAACCGGACGCCGGCCGGCACCTCATCGCCTGGGCGCAGGCGGCCGGTTTCCACGACATCACTCCGTCGTCGTCCAACTGGCTGTACGCCACCGAGGAGCAGCGCCGCTGGCAGGGCGAAGTCTGGTCGGAGCGGGTCCTGCATTCCGGCTACGCGGAACAGTCGCTGGAGCGGGGACTGATCGACCGGGCCGGGCTGGAACGGATAGCCCGGGGATGGCTGACGTGGGCCGCTGCCCCGGATGCGTGGTTCCTGATTCCCAACGGCGAGATCCTGGCCCGCAAACCCTGATCCCGCCGGCGGGACGGAAGGACTGATATGCCCGGGCACTACGACGTGATCATCGCCGGCGGCGGCCACAACGGCTTGGTGGCGGCCGCCTACCTTGCCCGCGCCGGGCGGAGCGTCCTCGTGCTCGAACGCGAAGACCAGGTCGGCGGCGCCGCGGTTTCGGCGGAAGTCTTTCCCGGCACCGGGGCCCGCATCTCGCGCTATTCCTACCTGGTCAGCCTGCTGCCGCGTCGCATCATCGAGGATTTGCGGCTGGACCTGCGGCTGCTGCGCCGGCGCTTCTCGTCCTACACTCCCCTGCCCGGGACCGCGGCGGGCCTGCTGGTGGACAACCAGGACCCGGACGCCACCCGCTCCTCCTTCGCCGCGGTGGGCGCGGCCACCGACTTCGAGCCCTTCACCGGGTTCTATCAGCGCACCGGCCGGTTGGCGCGCGCCCTCTGGCCCTCCGTCACCGAACCGCTGCCCCGCCGCTCCGAGGCGCGCAGCAGGGTCGGCGACGACGAGGCCTGGCACGACTTCATCGACCGGCCGATCGGCGAGGTCCTCGAGCGCAGTTTCGGCTCGGATCTGGTCCGCGGGGTGGTGCTCACCGACGCCCTGATCAGCACCTTTGCCGGCGCCCACGACGCCTCGCTGCAGCAGAACAAATGCTTCCTCTACCACGTGATCGGCGGCGGGACCGGTGACTGGGACGTGCCCGAAGGCGGCATGGGTGCGGTCAGCGCGGCGCTGGAAAAGGCGGCCCGCAGCGCCGGCGCGGAGCTGCGGACCCGGGCGCGGGTCACCTCCGTCTCTCCCGAGGGAGAGGTGACGTACGACGACGGCGGCGCGGGCGGCGTCGTCGTCTCGGCGGAACGCGTGCTCGCCAACGTCTCCCCCGCCGTCCTCAACGGGCTGCTCGCCGCCGCCGGCGCCGGGCCGGCCACCCGGCCGGAAGCGGCGCCGGAAGGCGCGCAGGCGAAGGTGAACCTGCTGCTGTCCCGGCTGCCGAAGCTGCGCGATGGCCTGGTGGCGCCGGAGGCGGCGTTCGGCGGCACCTTCCACATCAACGAGTTGTACTCGCAGCTGGAAGGGGCCGCAGCCGAAGCGGCCGCGGGCCGGGTGCCGGATCCGCTGCCCGCCGAGATCTACTGCCACTCCTTGACCGACCCCTCCATTCTCTCGCCGGAACTGCAGGCAGCCGGAGCCCACACGCTCACCGTGTTCACGCTGCAGACCCCGCACCGGCTGATCACCGAGGAGAACAACGACGCGATGCGGCAGCGGCTGCAGGACGCCGTGCTCGCCTCGCTCAATTCCGTGCTCGCCGAGCCGATCGAGGACTGCATCCTGCGCGATCAACGCGGAGAGCCGTGCATCGAAACCAAGACCACCCTGGACCTCCAGCGGGAGCTGAACCTGACCGGCGGCAGCATCTTCCACGGTCCCCTGGACTGGCCGTTCGCCGAAGACGACGAACCGCTCGACACCCCGGCGCGGCGCTGGGGCGTGGGCACGGCGCACGAGCGGATCCTGCTCTGCGGGGCCGGCGCGCGGCGCGGCGGCGGGGTCAGCGGCCTGGGCGGCCACAACGCGGCCATGGCCGTGCTCGAGTCCCGCTGACCGAAACCTGCCGGTCCGCACCGTAGGATCATCTGGTGCAAATCTCCTTATGGCTGGCGCTGCTCGGCGCCACCCTGGTTATCAGCTTCACCCCCGGCGCCGGCGCCATCAACACCATGAGCAACTCGCTCAACGCCGGCTTCCGCCGTTCCATCTGGGGGATCTTGGGCCAGCAGGCCGCCCTGGTCATCCACGTGGTGATCGTGGCGCTGGGCCTGGGCCTGCTGGTATCCAATTCGCCGATGCTGTTCGCCGCCATCAAGTACGCCGGCGCGGTGTACCTCATCTACCTGGGCCTGCGGCAGTTCTTCGCCAAGCCGACGGGCAGCGCGGAAATCGAAGAGTCGCGGCGCAACGAGCCCGCCTTCTCCATGTTCCGGCGCGGACTCTGGGTCAACCTGCTCAACCCGAAGGCGATCGTCTTCTTCCTGGCCTTCATGCCCGGCTTCATCCGGCTGGACCAGCCCCAGCTGCAGCAGTACCTGGTCCTGATCGCCACCGTGGTGGTGGTGGACATCCTCGTGATGTGGTTCTTCTTCGCTGCCGCGGCCCGGTCCTTCCAGCGCTTCACGCGGACCACGCGCGGGCTGATGATGATGAACCGGGTCTTCGGCACGCTGTTCATCGCCGTCGGCCTCATGCTGGCGTTCCTGTAGCCCGGTTCTCATAGACTCAAGGACATGTACCGCATCATCGCCGCCAGCACCGGCTGCCCCTGCCGCCGCGGCCCCGTCCGGGGGCATCCCCCGGTCCGGGCCGCCGCCGCGACCGGATGCGGGGAAATCCGTGCGCACTAAGCCCGTACTGATCGCCGTCGACGGGCGCTCGGGGGCCGGCAAGACCACGCTGGCCGTGGAACTGGCAGCGATGCTGCGGGTCCACCGCACGGTATCGCTGTTCCACCTGGAGGACATCTACCCCGGCTGGCACGGCCTGGCCGGCGGGCAGCAGCGGTACCTGGAAACCGTGCTGCGGCCCCTGGCCGCCGGGGACAGCGCGCACTGGACCGCCTGGGACTGGGAAGCAAACGGCGACGGCGCCTCCCGCACCACGGAGCCGGCCGACGTGGTGGTGTTCGAGGGCGTCGGTGCCGCCCATGCCGCTGCCCGCGGGCTCCTCGACGCCGTGATCTGGCTGCAGGCGCCCTCCGCCGACCGGCGCACCCGCGCCCTGTCCCGGGACGGCGATACGTATGAACCGTTCTGGGACGTCTGGGCGGAGCAGGAAGAGGCCTGGCTGGCCGGCGACGACGTCGCGGCGGCCGCCGACGTCGTCGTCGAATCCGGTCCCTCCGGCACCGATCCGGCGCAGGTGCTCCACGCGCTGGCCTCGGTGCCCGCCCTCGAACACGCCTTGGCCCCGGAGCGTGCCGCCCGCGAGGGCGTCCGCTTGGTCGCCGAACGCCTGGCCGCCTATCCGGACGCCGAAGAAATCTACCGGCGCCTGTACGCCGGCTCCCGCCGCAGCGTCTGGCTGGACAGTTCAAATACCCGTGAATCCGCCGACCGGAACCGGATCAGCGTCCTGGCCGACGATGGCGGAGCCTTCGGCGCCTGGGCCGAACACCGCAACGGCACCACCGTGGTCGGCCAGGGCAACGCCACCGCCCGGATCCGTGGCGGTTTCTTCCGCTGGCTGGACACCGTGTGGGGACGCCGCACCGTCACCCTGCCGGCCGGGGTCCCCGGGAACTTCGCCCTGGGCTGGCTGGGCTACCTGGGCTACGGGCTCAAGCGCGAGACCGGGGGCTCGGACGCCGGTGCCGAGGTGCGGGACGGGGCGCCGGATGCCGCTCTGCTGTTCGCCGGCCGGGCCGTCGTACTCGACCACGGGCGGCAGTGCACGTGGCTCCTCGCGTTGGCCGGCCCGTCCGCGGGGGACGACGCCGACGCTTGGCTCGCCGCTACCGGTGCGGTGGTCAGCGGACTGTCCCCGGCCGCCGGCCCCGCCCCGGCTCCGGCCGCGCCGCCACAGGCGCCGGAATTCCGTTCCCGCGACACGCGCGAGGCCTATCTGGCCAAAATCCGGGAAGCGCAGGCGGAAATCACCGAGGGAAACACCTACGAGGTCTGCCTGACCACGGAGCTGCAGGCGACTGCGGCGGAACCGCTGGATCCGCTGGACACCTACCTGGCCCTGCGCAGCCGCAACCCCGCGCCCTTTGCCAGCCTCCTGCGGTTCGGGCGGCTCACCGTGGCCAGCACGTCGCCCGAGCGGTTCCTGGGCCTCGACGCCCGTGGCCGGCTGCGGGCCGAACCGATCAAGGGCACGCGCCGCCGCCTCCAGGATCCCGACGCCGATGCCGCCGTCGTAGAGGAACTCGCCGGCAGCGCCAAGGACCGCGCCGAGAACATCATGATCGTGGACCTGCTGCGCAACGACCTGAGCCACTTTGCCGTGCCGGGCTCGCTGCAGGTCAGCCGGCTGTGCGCCATAGAGTCCTACGCGACGGTGCACCAGATGGTGTCCACGATCGACGCGCAGCTGTTGCCCGGGGCGGTGCGGGCGGAGGCCGTGGCCGCTGCTTTTCCCGCCGGATCGATGACGGGCGCCCCGAAGATCAGCACCATGGACATCCTGGATCGGCTGGAGACCGGACCGCGCGGCGTCTACTCGGGTGCCGTGGGCTACTTTTCGCTGGACGGGGCCGCGGACCTGTCCGTGGTGATCCGCACCCTCGTGATGGACGGCAACCGGTTGAGCCTGGGCGTTGGCGGCGCGATCACGGCCGATTCCGTGCCCGAAGACGAATGGGACGAGGTCCGCGCCAAGGCCTACGGGGTGCTCTCGGCGCTCGGGGCAACGTTTCCGGAGTAACGCAGTCCACCGCGGCGCACCCGCGGCCGGACTTCAAGCGGCAGATCCTGGCGGCGTTCATGGAGGGCAACAAGCACCGCCCCGAGCGGGGCCCGGTTACTGCAGCGTGGCCGTCAGCCTGGCCACGTTGTCCACGTAGCGCTGCCAGCGGGGCCGCTGCCTCCACTCCTCGAGCGTGAGCTCCCGGGAAATGACCCGATAGCTGTCCTGGATCTCCGAGACCTGCTCAACGATGTGGTCCCCGAGCATCATGACGGAGACCTCCATGTTCAGGGAGAAGGAGCGCATGTCCATGTTGCTGGAGCCGATGACCGCGACCTCATCGTCCACGGTGAAGTGCTTGGCGTGCAGCACCAGCGGCTTCGGGTAGCGGTAGATCCGCACGCCGGCCTCCAGCAGCGCCTGATAGTAGGACTGCTGGGCGTGATGGACCAGCAACTGGTCGCCGCGTTCGGATACGAACAATTCGACCTCGACGCCGCGCTGGGCCGCCGTCGTAATGGCATAGAGCAGCGAGTCATCTGGCACGAAGTACGGGCTGCAGATGGACAGCCGCTCCACCGCCGCGTAGATGAGCGTGTTGAACAAGCGCAGGTTGTTCTCGGTTGCGAAGCCGGGGCCGCTGGGCAGGGCCTGGCAGGTCATGGGGCCGGGCTCGCGGAAGGGGGCCGGGGTGAACAGCTCGCCTTCGAGCGTGTCGTCGGTTTCGCTGGACCAGTCGGTGGCGAACACCACGTTCAGCGCCGTGACGATGGGCCCTTCGTAGCGCGCCATCAGTTCCACCCATTTGCGGCCGATCTTATGGCTGGACGTGCGGCGGTAGCCGGGCTCGATCAGGTTCTGCGACCCGGTGAACGCCACCCGGCCGTCCACCACCAGGATCTTGCGGTGGTTGCGCAGGTCGATCCGGCGCCACTGGCCCCGGACCGGCAGCACGGGCAGCATGCGGCGCCAGTCGATGTCGGTGGTCTCCAGCCAGCGGCGGAACTTGCGGTAGCCGGCGACGCGGAGGGTGCCGATGTGGTCGAACAGCAGGCGCACGCGGACACCCCGGGCGGCGGCTTCTTCCAGGGCGGTGAAGAGCTTGCCGGTGGTTTCGTCGCGGCTCATGATGTAGAACTCGATGTTCACGAACTCACGCGCCTCGCGCACGGCCTCGGTCATCGCGGCAATGGACTCGTCGTAACCCGGATACAGCTCCACGTGGTTGCTGTCCACCATGGGGAAGGCGCCGAGCCGCCGGTTCAACTCTGCAGCCGAATGCACCCAGGCCGGGGCTTCCTGCTCGCTGGTCGGCTCCTTGAGGTTGCGGGTGGCGGCCCACACCCGGCCGTTGATCTCCGACTGCTTGGCGATCCGGCGCTCCGAGAGGCGGTACCGGCCGAACATGAAGAAGAGCAGCAGCCCGATCAGCGGGATGAAGAAGATGGCCAACAGCCAGGCCATGGCGGTATTGGGGCGGCGGTTCCCGGGAATCACGCCCAGGGCGATGACGCGGATGGCCATATCCACGACGCCCAGAATCACGACGGCCCACTCGGGGAATGTGCCCAGCCCCGCAAACGACCACAGCACGCGGCTGTTCCTCCCCTCCCGCCGTGTGCCGGCGCAATCCTCCCAGCCTACCCGGCGTTTGGGGGCGGACTCACTAAGCTGGAGCCATGACAGTTCTGGTGTTTTTGGACCCTGCCCACGAGGCGGGACGTGTCGCAGATGCCTCCCGGCCCCAGCTGATGGCCACCGATCTCGGGGCCACCCGCGGAGACGGCATCTTCGAGTCCCTGCTGGCGGTCAACGGGGTCCCGCGCAAGCTGCGGGCGCACCTGGACCGGCTTGCCGGCTCCGCCCGGGCCATGGACCTGCAGCTTCCCTCCCCGGACGCCTGGGAGCGTGCCATCGCGACGGCAATCGCCGAGCACCCGCCGGCCGAGGAGCTGGTAATCAAGCTGCTGGTGACCCGCGGCGTGGAAGGTGCACCCACACCCACGGCCTGGGTTCAGGCCTCGCTGCCGCCGGCGGCAGGGCGGCGCCAGCGCACCGACGGCATTTCCGTGCTGCTGCTCGACCGCGGGTACGACAGCTCGCTGGCCGAACGCGCCCCGTGGCTGCTCATGGGGGCCAAGACTCTCTCCTACGCGGTCAACATGGCGGCGCTGCGTTATGCGCACAAGAACGGCGCCGACGACGCCATCTTCACGTCCAGCGACGGCCGCGTGCTGGAAGGGCCCACGTCCACGGTACTGATGGCGCGGGTGCGCGACGGCGTGAAGACGCTGGTGACGCCGCTGCTGGAGAGCGGCATCCTGCCGGGCACGTCCCAGTCGGTGCTGTTCAAGGCGGCAGAAGCCGCCGGGTGGCAGCTGGGCTACGGCCCGCTGGAGCCGCACGACCTCTACGAAGCCGACGCCGTCTGGCTGGTTTCGAGCATCCGCCTGCTTGCCCCGGTCAAGAGCATCGACGGTAAGGAAATCCCCGTCTCCCCCGATCTGACCCAGGAACTGACGGCGCTGCTGGCCCAGGGCAGCCAGGAGGAGTAACCGGTGAGGAAACATCGCGCCTGACGCTGCCCCGACCGAGTCTTCCGAGGAGCCACCGCCCATGATCATGAAGCTTGAATGCGTCTGCATGCCGACCCTCGACGTTGAGGCCTCCGTCAGGTTCTATGCCGGACTCGGGATGCGGGAGTCCTGGCGGATCAACCGCAAGACGCCGGCAGGACTGGCATGGACCCTGGTGGGCATGCGTTTTCCGGACGGGAACAGTTCCGAACTCGTCCTCAGCGACAACCCCGACAACCGGCGCCTCGAGGTCGAAGTCTTCGTGGGCGATGTCCGGCGCGCCTACGAGGAGCTGTCTTCCAACGGCGGAGTGGAATGGATCGAGGCGCCCTTCGCCACCGAGTCGGGGCATGTGGCCGTGATGCGTGCGCCCGACGGCAACGTCTTCGTCCTGGTCGGTTCGTAGGACGCCGTCCTGCCGTCGGACTGATGAAAAATGCCCCTCGGCCTGGACGCCTTCCGGGATCGATACCCGCTTCGACCACCGCGTTGGTGCAGTGTTAGGGTCGATTGGACCGAAAGATCAGCATGCTGTCGTTCCGTCCGGGGCGGCAGCCCTGAGAAGGAGGACAATGAAGGCTCTGACGTGGCAAGGGAAGCGCTCGGTCAGCGTGGAGGAGGTCCCGGATCCGCGGATCCAGGAGCCCACGGACGCGATCGTGAGGATCACCTCGACCGGCATCTGCGGCTCCGACCTGCACCTCTACGAGGTGCTCACTCCGTTCATGGACAAGGGCGACATCATCGGACATGAGCCCATGGGGATCGTGGAGGAGGTCGGCTCGGCCGTCACGCACATCAAGGCCGGGGACCGGGTGGTCATCCCGTTCAACGTCTCCTGCGGCCACTGCTTCATGTGCCAAAAGGGCCTGCAGTCCCAGTGCGAGACCACCCAGGTCCGCGAGTACAACAACAATGCCCAGTTCCTGGGCTACTCGCGGCTTTACGGCTCGGTGCCCGGCGGACAGGCCGAGTACCTGCGGGTGCCGCACGCGGACTACGGACCCATCAAGGTGCCCCACGCCGGTGAGGACGAGCGCTACCTGTACCTCTCCGATGTGGTGCCCACCGCGTGGCAGGCCGTGCAGTACGCGGCTCCACCGGAGGGCGGTTCCCTGGCCGTGCTCGGCCTTGGTCCCATCGGCCAGATGTCCGCCCGGATCGGCCGGCACCTCGGCTACCGGGTGCTCGCGGTGGACCCCGTGGCGGAGCGGCGGGCAATGGCGGAGCGCCACGGCATCGAGACGCTGGACCTGCACGGCGACGTCGCGGACGACCTGCGGGAGCGCACGGACGGCCGCGGGCCGGACTCGGTGGTGGACGCCGTGGGCATGGAGGCGCACGGCTCGCCCGTGGCCGGCGCGGTCCACCAGGCGGTGGGGCTGCTGCCGTCCGCCGTGGGCCGCAAGGCGATGGAGGCGGCAGGGGTGGACAGGCTCGACGCGCTCTACACCGCCATCGACGCCGTCCGGCGCGGCGGCACGATCTCGATCAGCGGCGTGTACGGCGGGATGAAGGACCCCCTGCCGATGCTGACCATGTTCGACAAGCAACTCCAGTTGCGGATGGGCCAGTGCAACGTGAAGCGGTGGATCGACGATCTGCTGCCGCTGGTCGACCACCCGTCGGACCCGCTGGGCGTGCTCGACCTGGCGACCCACCAGGTTCCGTTGGAGCAGGCGCCGGAGATGTACGAGAAGTTCCAGAAGAAGGAGGACGGCTGCATCAAGGTGGTGCTCAAGCCGTAGTCCTAAACGGATCGGCGGACCCCGGCTGTCATGGGTCGCCGGGGTCCGCCGTACCGGTTCAAACGAAGATAAAGTTCCAGGTCCCGGCGGCCACGGCGGCGGCGGCGGCCGCGCCGGCGACGACCGCGCCGCCCAGCAACACCCACACATCCACCATGCTGTAGGTGGATTCGCGCGCCCAGGTCCGGGGCCCGGCGCCGAAGCCGCGGGCCTCCATCGCGACGGCCAGCCGGGTGGCCCGGCGGATGGCCTGCACGATCAGGCCGAACGCCTGGCCCGCGAACGCGCCCGCCTTGGCCAGCGGCCGGTTCTCCGCCCCGACACCGCGGGCGCGGCGCGCCAGACCGAGGGTGCGCCATTCCTCCACCAGCAGCCCCACCAGCCGCATGGCGGCCAGCGCTCCCAGCACGAACCGGTGGGGAAGCTTCAGCTTCTGCGCCAAGGCGTCCGCCAGGTCCGTCGGGTCGGTCGTCAGGAGCAGGAAAATGCCCGGCAGCGCAACGGCAAGCGACCGCAGTCCGATCGCAACGCCGCCGGCCACCGAGTCCTCGGTGAAGATCAGCGGACCGAACCGGAACAGCACGGCCCCGGTCTTCTCGGCCAGCAAGGCGGTTGCCCAGGCCCCGACGGCAGCCGCCGCAAGCAGCGGCCAGCCGCGCTTCAGCAGCAGCCATGGGCTGACACCCAGCACGGGCATCAGCAACAGTTCGGCGGCCAGCACCACGGAGGCGCTGACCCAGTCCACACTGAGCATGACCACCACGGTGACCAGGGCGGCGGCGGCCAGCTTCGATACCGGGTTGGCGCGGCTGAACGGGGAGGCGGCCAGCCGCGGGTTCATCAGGTCCATGCTCATGCTGCCCTCCCAAGCGGCTGGGCCGGGCGGACGCCGCCGTCCGCCACCCGGATGACGGCGCCGCCGAGCGCGGCGGTGAAGTCGTCGTCGTGCGTCACCGAGACCACGCTCCGGCCCTCGGCCACCAGCTCGGCCAGCAGCGTGACCAGTTCGGCCCAGGTGTTGGCGTCCTGTCCGAAGGTCGGCTCGTCCAGCATCAGGATGTCCGGGCCGGTGGCCAACATGGTGGCTACCGACAGCCTGCGTTTCTCGCCGCCCGAGAGGGTGAACGGGTTGGCCTGCAGCAGGCGGGTCAGCCGGAGCCGCTCGGCGATCGTGTCCACGCGCTGCCGGACGGTCGCCTCGGGCAGTTTGGCCACGCGGCGGGGACCGAATTCCAGTTCGTCGAGCACCGTGCCGGTGAGGAACTGGTGTTCGGGTTCCTGGAAGACGCTGCCGATCCGGGTCACCAACTGCGCGGACTTCCACTTCGCCGGGGACAAGGCGGCACCGCGCTGCAAGGCCGGCGTCGCCGAGAGATCCCCTCCCGCGGGTGCCAGCAGGCCGGCGAGGGTGAGGGCCAAGGTGGATTTGCCGGCACCGTTCGCGCCGGTGACGCTGAGCGCCTGCCCGGCCAACAGGTCCAGGTCCACCTCGCGCAGCACCGGCGCGGCTTTCCGGTTCCGCGACACGTCCAGTGCGGCCGCCCGCAGCAACGGCCCGCCCGGCGCGGGCGCCGCGGGCAGCTCCAGCCGCGGGGTATGACCGGGAACCCAGACGCCGGCCTCGATCAGCCGGGCGCGGGTGGCGCCCTCGGCGAGCACCGTGCCCGGCGGCCCGTCGGCCAGCACGCCGCCGCCGGCCGCGAGCACGATCACGCGGTCCACGACGTCCGCCCAGACCGCCACCCGGTGCTCGACCACCACCAGGGTGGCGCCGGTGCGGTCCAGCACCCGGGCCACGGCGTCCCGTACTTCCCGCACCCCGGCGGGGTCCAGGTTTGCGGTCGGCTCATCCAGCAGCAGCAGCCCCGGCCGCATGGCCAGGACGGAGGCCAGCGCCAGCCGCTGTTTTTGGCCGCCGGAGAGCGCCGACGTGGGATGGTCCAGCGGGACGGCCAGGCCGACGTCGGCCAGGGATTCGCGGACCCGGTCCCAGATCTGCCCGCGCGGCAGCGACAGGTTCTCCGCCCCGAAGGCCACCTCGTCACCCACCCGGGCCAGCACCAGCTGGCTCTCCGGATCCTGCAGCACGAGGCCGGCCCGGCCGCGGGCCTCGGAGGGGCGCACCCCCGCCACGCTCAACCGGCCGGTCTCCTCGCCTTCGCCCTCGTCGCCGAGGACGCCGGCCATGGCGTGCAGCAGCGTGGACTTGCCGGCCCCGGAGGCGCCCAGCAGCAGTACCCGTTCGCCCGGGGCGATGCTGAAACTGGCCGCGCGCACCGCCGGATCCTTGCGGCCGGCATGCCGCCAGCCCCACCCCTCGGCGAGGACCGGCACCGGGCCGGGCGCCGCCGTCGTACTCTGCGCTCCCATCAAACGGCTCAGGCGTCTGCCGTGCGTCCCGCGGCGAAGGAGGACAGCGCACCCGTCTTCGCCAGGCCCATGACCGCCAGCCATGGCAGCAGCCCGGCAATCACGACGCCGGACAAGGCGGCGAAGCCCACGTACGCCAGCTGCCACTCGGCGGCCCAGAGCATGTTGTAGAGGATGTTCTCGCTGATGGACAGCGCCAGGCCTGCGCCCAGGCCGGCCAGCAGCGCCACGCCCAGGTTGAACCTGCGGTACAGGAAGAGCAGGAAGACGACTTCGGCACCCAGGCCCTGGATCAGGCCGGAGACCAGGACGGTCATCCCGAAGCTCGTGCCCAGCAGCGCGGAGACAACCGCGGCCAGCATCTCGCAGTAGATGGCGGCGCCGGGCTTGCGGATGATCAGCCCGCCCAGCACGCCCGCCATCAGCCAGCCGCCGGTGTACAGCCCGGCGGAAGGCGGGAAGGCTATGGTCAGGCCCTCGATCAGCGGCCAGCCCGCCGACCAGGCCCAGAAGATGACGCCGACGGCCACGGCGACCACCGAGGCCACGACGATGTCCACTACCCGCCAGCCGTAACGCTGCTTCCGGGCAGGAGTGGGTGTGGCGGGTGCATTCGAAACGGTACTCATTGGAATCCTCCTGGTTGCAGGAGGGGAGGGCGGCCACGCGGCGCGCCCCGAGAACTCGACTCCCTTCGCCGGTACTAACCGGAGCAGGTTCGAGGGTCTGCGGTCTATCCGCACTCTCAGCGTCCCTCCCGGTCTCGGTGTGCACCGGCCGGTCGGACGCTCCCCTGTCGTCACTAGATGCTGTCTGGCAGCACGCACCAGTCTACACTCGCCCGCGGCGGCGCGGCATTCGGGGCGCAGACCCGGGGAAAATGCACGACGGCACACGGCCCGGGCGGGTGCCGGGCAGTAGGCTGGGAACCGGAACAGCAGTTGAGACGGGGCTGCGGCCCCGGAAGGGAGCGGGCATGAGTGTTGTGTTGAGGCTCTTGGGCACACTGGTGAGTATCGGCGCGGGCCTGGCAGCCAGCCAGTTGCTGGGGCTTGTTTGGAAGATGGTCACCGGAAAAGATGCGCCGAAGAGCGACGATGACCTGGAGAACAGCCTGCGGGCGGCGGTAGCCTTCGCCGTGGTGTCCGGCACCGTGGCGCGCGTGATCCAGGTGCTGACCAAGCGCGCCACCGCCAAGGCGGTCATCCGCTACGACAAGACCCGGGAAATGGTCTAAGCGGTCCCTCGAGGATTCCGATGGGGGACGGGCCGCGGGCCCGTCCCCCATCGCGTTCTGTTACCGGCCGCCGGCACCCGCCCAAGGCACGCGCCCCCGTTGGTCGGCAGGTTACCGCCCCTTGGTCGGCAGGTTACGGAGCGTCCGCGGGGCCGGCGCCGCCCCGGTCGGTCCGCCCGGGAACGGCCCCCGCCCCCGCGGTGCGCCGTTCCCCCGGCTTCCCGGCGTCCTGCCCGCCGGCGGCAGCACGGCTGCCGCCGTCGGCACCGGGACCGGCCAGCGGTGCGTCATCTGAGGACGCCGCGGCGTCTTCCCGTGCCGCCGCCTCCACCACCGCGTCGAGGTCGTCCACGCTGAGGATTTCCTTGCGCAGGTGTTTGGTGCGGTAGCCGGCCCGGCCCACCATGTGGGCGGAAACCGGCACGGTCAGCAACTGGAACAGCCAGGCTATGAGGAGCACGGGCACCGCCACCCAGCTGCGCAGCTGCAATCCCAGTCCAGTCAGCAGCAACAGCAGGCCGAAGACCTGGGGCTTCGTGGCCGCATGCATCCGCGAGAGCAGATCGGGAAACCGCAGCAGGCCGATGGCCGCGGCCAGGGACATCCCCGCGCCGGCGATCAGGCAGACGGCGGTCGCGATGTCGAGTATCAAGTCAGTGTTCACGGGGCCGCCCGTCCGTCACGAAACGAGCCACGGCGACCGAGCCGATGAAGCCGACAACGCTAATGACGACGACCAGCGTCAGGTTGTTCATGTGGCCGCCGGCGGCCATGTCCACGATGAGTCCGGCGCAGACGATCGCCAGCAGCACGTCTATGGCCAGCAGCCGGTCCAGCAGCGACGGCCCGCGGGCCAGCCGGATCAGCGACAGTACAGCGGCCCCGGCCAGCACTGCGCTCACGACGATTTGCGCGACCGGAATGACGTCCCCGTTCACACTGCACCTCCCCTGCCGGTACCTTCGGCCTTGACCATCGCCAGTTCTTCCTTCGTGCCCATCGTCCGGATCAGGCCGGCCTCGATTCGCCGCACCTGGGCGCGAAAACGCTCGGCGGCCTCCTCGGTGTCAACGTCGATCACGTGCAGGTAAAGCGTGGACGTCGAGCGGTCCACGTCCACCACAAAGCTGCCGGGGATCAGCGAAATGGCATGCCCGGTGGCAGTCACCAGCAGATCCGAGTGGCTTCGCAGCCGGACCGCCACCACCGCGTTGCGCAGCGTCGGGCCGCGGGTCAGTGCCAGCCACAGGACTTCGACGCTTGCGACCGCGACCTGCCACACGAAGGTGGCGGCGAAAATTCCCGCGGCCAGCGGATTGAAGCGCCCGCTGAGTTCGACCGGCGGCAGGTAGAACAGGTTCACGATGAGCAGCGCGATCAGCAGGCCGAAGATCAGGTTGCCCGGGCTGAAATCCTGCCAGAGGGAGCCCCAAAGGATGACCAGCCAGGCCAGCAGCGGCAGCTCGACCCAGATGGAGATGCGCGGTTTCCTCATTGGCCCACCTCCTGCATTGCGCCCTCACCCAGGACGGCCTCGACGTACGGGGTGCGCTGCAGCATCTCCCGCGCCGCCTGGTCGCTGAGCTCGAACAGGGGCCCGGCGAACACGGTCAGGGCAACGCCCATCGCCACCAGCCCGACCGTCGGCCAGACCATGGGCAGCGGCAGCAGCTGGACGACGCCGCGGCCGGTGAACCGCCCGTGCGGTTTGTTTTCCACGTGGCGGGTGGTCCGCAGTGCGGACCCGTCGGGTTTGGTAGCCACCAGGACCGGGTCCGGGTGCTCGGCGTCTTCGGGGCGGCGCCAGAACACGCGGTTCCAGACCCGTGCCATGGCCAGCAGGGTCAGCAGCGACGTGACCATGCTGCCCGCCACGAGCACCCAGGCGACCGGGGTGCCCAGTTCCACGCCGCCCTGCACCAGGCCGATCTTGCCCAGGAAGCCGGAGAACGGCGGGATGCCGGCCAGGTTCATGGCCGGGACGAAGAACAGGATGGCCAGCAGCGGCGACAGCTTGGCCAGGCCGCCCAGCCGGTCCATGTTCGTGGTTCCGCCGCGTCGTTCGATCAGCCCGGCCACCAGGAACAGGCTGGTCTGCACCGTAATATGGTGCGCCACATAATAGACCGCCGCGCCGAGCCCCACCACCGAGGACATCGCCAGGCCAAACACCATGTAGCCGATGTGGCTGACCAGGGTGAAAGAGAGCATGCGCTTGATGTCGATCTGGGCCACGGCCCCGAGGATGCCCACCACCATGGTCAGCACCGCCACGATCATCAGGAACGTGTTCAGCCGGTCGCCGGGGAACAGCAGTGTCTCCGTGCGGATCATGGCGTAGACGCCCACCTTGGTGAGCAGGCCGGCGAACACCGCGGTAACCGGCGCCGGCGCCGTCGGATAGGAGTCGGGGAGCCAGAAGGACAACGGGAATACCGCCGCCTTGATGCCGAAGGCCACCAGCAGCATCAGGTGCAGCGTCATCTGGGTGGCCGGATCCAACTGGCCGAGCTTGATCGCCAGGTCGGCCATGTTAATGGTCCCGGTGGCGGCGTAGATCATCGCGATGGAGACCAAAAACAGCACCGAGGAAATGACGCTGACAACGACGTACGTCACGCCGGCGCGGATCCGGGGGCTGGTGCCACCCAGCGTCATCAGCACGTAACTGGCCGTGAGCAGCATTTCAAAGCCGACGTACAGGTTGAAGAGGTCGCCGGTCAGGAACGCGTTGGAAACGCCCGCCACCAGGATCAGGTAGGTCGGGTGGAAGATCGAGACCGGGCCTTCTTCGTCGCCGTCGGTCATGCCCTGGCCGGAGGCGTACAGCAGCACCGCCAGGCTAACGGCCGAGGAGACCACCAGCATCAGGGCGGACAGCTCGTCCACCACCAGGGTGATGCCAAAGGGGGGAAGCCAGCCGCCGAGGTTCACCGCCTGCGCGCCGTTGGCCCAGGCCGAGGCCAGCATCACGGCTTCCAGTGCCAGCGTCACCGTCAGCGTGATGGCGCCGGTCCTGCGCTGCGCGTTGGGGTGGCGGATCAGCACGAACGCCAGGGCAGCACCCAACAGCGGCAGGACTACTGCCAGCGGCGCGATGGTGGCGGCGTTCACTGCTTTCTCTCCATCCGTGACCTGGTGGTGGCTGGCGTTTCCTCGGCTTCGTCGGGCGGGACGAACTCGGTGGTCTCGGCCGGGATTTCCGCGTCGTCCTCGGCGTCGAAGGTGGGCTGGTTGGCCACGCGGCGGTCCTCGATGTCGTCCTGCACCTCGTCCTGCCGCCCCAGCACCCAGGAGCGGTAAATGATGGCCAGCATGAAAGCGGTGACGGCGAAGGAAATCACGATGGAGGTCAGGATCAACGCCTGTGGCAGCGGATCGCTGTAGGCGTCGGCGGGGATGTCGCTGCCGAAAATGGGGGCAAGGCCCGCCGGGCCGCCGGTGCTGAGCAGCAGCAGGTTGGCGCCGTTGGTGATGAGCATGAGGCCGAGCATGACCCGGGTCAGGCTGCGTTCGAGGATCAGGTAGACGCCCACGGCGAACAGCACGCCCATCACCAGCAGCAGCGTCAGGTTCACGGTCACCGGGACACCTCCTCCTCGATCGTTGCGGGCACTTGCAGTTCGGCGGTCTTGCGGCGGCCGTGGGTCCGTTCCTCCGTGCGTTCGTCGATCTCGGCGCCGAAACTGCGCAGCACGTCCAGCACCAGGCCCACCACCACCAGGTAGACCCCGATGTCGAAGATCGTCGACGTGACGAACTTGTGGTCGCCGAAGACCGGGAGGCTGAATTCAAGGATCGCGCTCTGGAAGACCTGGCCGCCCAGGAAGAGCGGGACGACGGCGGTCAGCGCCGCGGCGCCAAGCCCCAGGCCCAGCAGCAGGCCGGCGCTGATGGGCGTGGCTTCGGCCAGTTCGATCCGTCCGCCGGCCAGATAGCGGACGGTCAGCGCGATGCCGGCCAGCAGGCCGCCGGCGAACCCGCCGCCGGGGAGGTTGTGGCCGGTCAACAGCAGGTAGACGGAGAAGATCATCACCGAGTGGAACAGGAGGCGGGTGATCACCTCGAAGATGATGGAGCGGCGTTCCGGCGCCAGGGTGCGGCCGGCCACCAGCCAGGCGTCGCGCGGGACGACGGCGAACTTGCGGGCCGTCGCCAGGGCCGCCGCCTCGCGGTCCGAGTGCGCCACGGTCTCGTAACCGCGCCCCACGGATCCGCTGGCGACGGCGTCCACGGGCTCCGGACGCTTCTCCCCGCGGCTCCGGATGAAGATCAAGCTGGCCACGCCGGTAGCTGCCAGGGCCAGCACGGAAATCTCGCCGAACGTGTCCCAGGCCCGGATGTCCACCAAAATGACGTTGACGATGTTCTTGCCGCCGCCGCCCTCATAGGCCAGCTGCGGCAGGGCCAGGGACACCGGATCGGCCGTGCGTGCCGCCATCGCCGTCATCGCGATCACTATCATCGTGAGGCCGAAAGCGGCGCCGATGATGGCGCGCAGCAGTTTGAAGCGCCCCGGCGTGCGCAGCCACAGTCGCGCCGGCAGGGACCGAAGTGCCAGCACGATAGCCACCAGGGAGACTGTTTCAACCAGCATCTGGGTCAGCGCCAGATCCGGCGCCCCCTGCATGGCGAAGATAAAGGCCAAACCATAGCCGGCCACCGAGACCATCAGCACCGCCATGAAGCGCTTGTTCGCGCGGATGGCACCCAGCGCTCCTGCCGCCACGATCAGCCCCGCGATGGCCTGCGCCGGGGTATCGAACCACACCACGCTCTCGGGCAGCGGAGCGTCCATCAGGACGATGGCGCTCAACGGAGTCACGATCGCCACGATCAGGATCACGCACAGGTAAAAGACCAGCGAGCCCCGCTGGGTCCGGCCCGTGACCCAGATGGCCACCTCGTCCAGCACGCCGATGATGCCGCGGTAGATCCGGTCCGCGTCCGGGATGAAGCGGATCCTGGCCTGGAAGGCCGCTATCGGAGTGCGCAGCAGGAACAGGGCGACACCGGCGGCGATGGTGACGGCGGTCAGCCCGAGAGCCGGCGTCACCCCGTGCCACAGCGCCAGGTGCGTGGCCGCGGTGTCCAGGGTGAAGAGACCGGCGTAGGGGGCGACGGCGGCTTCCACCGGGGCGGGCCAGAGCCCGAACACCACGGTGGCCACGGCGAGCACGGCGGGAGCCGCCAGGAAGGCCCACGGAATGGGCTTGAACTCGATGGCCGCGCGGCCGGGTTTGGCCGCGAACCCGCCCCAGACGAAGCGGGCGCTGTAGGCAAAGGTCAGGATGGATCCGGCCACCACGCCGGCCAGGAGCAGGCCCCCCACCCAGCCGGAGACTTCAGCCCGGTGGATGAAGGCTTCGTAGACCGACTCTTTGGCGACAAAGCCCAGCAGCGGCGGCAGGCCCGCCATCGACGCGGCACCGATGACGGCGACCACGAACAGTTTCGGGGCCTTGCGGTACAGGTGCGACAGTTCGCGGATGTCACGCGTTCCGGCCTGGTGGTCGATGATGCCCACCACCAGGAACAGGGTCGCCTTGAAGAAACCGTGGGCCAGCAACAGGCCCATTCCGGCCAGCGCGGCTTCCTGCGAACCGAGCCCGACCACCAGGGTCAGGAAGCCCAGTTGGCTGACCGTCCCGTAGGCGAGGATCAGCTTCAGGTCGTTCTGGCGCATGGCCTGCCAGCCGCCCACCAGCATGGTCAGCAGCCCGAGCCCCAGCACGACGCCGTGCCAGTAGTCGGTGCTGGAGAATCCGGGCGACAGCCGCGCCACCAGGTAGATGCCGGCCTTCACCATGGCGGCGGCATGGAGGTAGGCGCTGACCGGGGTCGGCGCCGCCATGGCCGCCGGGAGCCAGAAGTGGAAGGGAACCAACGCGGACTTGCTGATCGCGCCGATGAGTACCAGCAGGATGGCTATGTCGATGATCTGGCCGTGTGCCATCAGCGTTCCGGCTGCCGCGAGGATCTCGGAGATCCGGTAGGTGCCGGCGGTTTGGCCGATCATGAGCAGGCCAACCAGCATGGTCAGCCCGCCGAGAGTGGTAACCATCAGGGCCTGCAACGCGGACCGGCGCGCCGAGAGGCGGTGCCTGGCGTACCCGATCAGCAGGTAGGACAGGACGGTGGTGAGTTCCCAGAAAATGTAGAGCAGGATCAGGTCATCGGCGGTGACCAGGCCGAACATGGCGCCGCTGAAGGCCAGCAGTTGCGCACCGAAAGGACCGATGTCCGGATCGTCGGCCTTGAAGTAGCGGGCGCAGTAGAACAGCACCAGGGCGCCGACGCCCAGGATCAGGATGCACAGCACCGCCGCGAGGGTGTCCATCCGAAAGGCCAGTTCCAGCTGCAGGCCCGGGACCCAGGCGAAGACCTCCGACGGCGGGGCGTTCGGAGCGCCGTCCAGCGCCGCCTGGCTGGACCCGGTGTAGTTGTCGAACGTGGCGATCAGCCAGACGAATCCGGCGGCGGGAACCGCGGCGAGGATATAGAACGTTGACCGGCCGAGCTTCCGGAAAATTAAGGGCGCTATAAAGGCCACCGCAAAAAGCAGGGTGAGCACAATCAGCACGAGGATACTCCGGAACTTCCTTCGGGTTTGCCAAGGATTTAGACGGACAGGGCCAAGGTCCATTCTACCCATGGCATAGACGGCGCGGCGCCGCCGAGGGCCGCGGACAGCCGCCGGGAGGGCCGCGGACAGCGGCCGGGAAGGCCGCGGCGGGCTCGTGATCCCGCTGTTCGCCAAAGATTCACGCGGCTCCCGGCGCTGCTCAAAGTTCGCAGCAGGCGAAACGGATAGCATCGCGGTATGACTGAGTCGGCCGGCATTCCGGCAACCCACACGGCGGGCGGCGTGGCCGCGGAGCGGTTGAATAAAAAGCAAGTCATGGCCTGGGCCTCCTGGGACTGGGGCTCCGCCGCCTTCAACGCGGTCATGACAACTTTCGTGTTCACCGTCTATCTGACCAGCGATGCCTTCGGCGGCGAGGCCTTCGCGTCCGAAATCCTCGGCTACGGGCTGGCTATCGCCGGGCTGGCCATCGCCCTCCTGGCCCCGGTCACCGGGCAACGCTCCGACACCGGGGGCCGCCGCAGGCTGTGGCTCGGGCTCAACAGCGTCGCCGTCGCGGTACTGACCGGCCTGTGCTTCTTCGTCTTCCCCTCCCCCGGCTTCCTTTTCCTGGGCGTGGGACTCATCGCGCTGGCCAACATCTTCTTCGAGTTCGCGAACGTGAATTACTACGCGATGCTCACCCAGATCTCCACGCCGTCGACCATCGGCAAGGTCAGCGGCTTCGGCTGGGCCATGGGTTACGTCGGCGGGGTCGTGGCGCTGGCCCTGGTGCTGGTCGGGTTCGTGCTGCCCGAAACCGGCTGGTTCGGGGCGACGGCGGAGAACGGGCTGAACATCCGCCTGGTGGCGGTGTTCTGCGCCGTGTGGTTCATGGCCTTCGCGCTGCCGGTACTGTTCGCCGTCCCGGAGATCCCGCGCCAGCCTGCCGCCGCGTCGCTGAGCTTTTTTGCGTCCTACGGACTGCTCTTCCGCCGCATCAAGGCGATCTTCACCTCCAGCCCGCACACGATTTTCTTCCTGATCGCCAGCGCCATCTTCCGCGACGGGCTCGCGGCGGTGTTCACCTTTGGCGGGGTGATCGCCGCCGGCACCTTCGGCTTCTCGCTCAGCCAGGTAATCGTCTTCGCCATCGCCGGCAACGTCGTCGCAGCGGTCGGCGCCGTCGCGGGCGGGGTCCTGGACGACCGCATCGGCCCGAAGAACGTCATCGTGGGGGCGCTGGTCGGGCTGATCGTCGCCGCCGTCGCCATTTTCGCGCTGGGCCCGGGCAACCACGTGTTCCTGGGCAACGCCTGGACCGGCGACACCACGTTCTGGGTCTTCGGCCTGCTGCTGTGCCTGTTCGTGGGGCCGGCCCAGTCGTCGTCCCGGGCCTACCTGGCCCGGCTCGCGCCGCGCGGCGAGGAGGGCGAATTCTTCGGCCTCTACGCCACCACCGGGCGCGCAGTCAGCTTCCTGGCCCCGTCCCTGTTTGCGCTGTCCATCACCGTCTTCGGCGAACAGCGCCACGGCATCCTGGGCATCCTCGTCGTGCTGGTCGCCGGCTTGCTGGCGCTGCTGCCGGTCAAGACACCGGCACGGATCCAGCGCGCCAGTACGCCCCGCGCCTGAGGCGCCCGGCCAGGGTCAGCGTTCGATGACGGTGCGGTGGAAGTTCTGGTAGCTGCGCGAAGCCGTGGGGCCGCGCTGGCCCTGGTAGCGGTTGCCGTATACGCCCGAACCATACGGATGCTCCGCCGGCGAGGACAACCGGAAGAAGCACAGCTGGCCGATCTTGGAGCCCGGCCAGAGCATGATCGGCAGCGTCGCCATATTGGAGAGTTCCAGCGTCACGTGCCCGGAGAAACCGGGATCGATGAACCCTGCGGTCGAGTGGGTCAGCAGGCCAAGCCGCCCCAGCGAGGACTTGCCCTCCAGCCGGGCCGCGATGTCATGGGGCAGCGTCACGGTCTCGTACGTGGAGCCGAGCACGAATTCGCCGGGATGCAGGACGAACGGTTCCTCGGGGTCCACTTCCACCAGCCGGGTCAGCTCCGGCTGCTCCAACTCCGGGTCGATGTGGGCGTACTTATGGTTGTCGAACAGCCGGAAGAACCGGTCAAGCCGCACGTCCACGCTTGAGGGCTGGATCATGTCCGGCTGGAACGGATCCAGGACGATGCGTTGGGAGTCCAGTTCGGCACGTATATCGCGGTCGGAGATCAGCACCCTTCAAAAATACACGGGACCGGCGCTCTCCCCCGACGCATGACGCGGCCTCCGCCCGGGCACTTGCACCGGGCCTCTGGTCGGAACGGTGTCAGCGGTGCGACGATTGAACCAGGCGGGCCGCGGCTCTCTCGGTGGCGGCCACCGGGCCGCTGTCGGCGGGGGAACGAACGGCCTCCGCCGGCAGCTTAGAAGCCGCCGGTCAGGCCTTGCCGATTTCCGTGCGCACCGCGTACAGCTCCGGGAAGAAGGTGAGCTCCAGCGCCCGGCGAAGGAAGCCGGCGCCGGAGGATCCGCCGGTGCCCTGCTTCATCCCGATGGTCCGCTCCACCGTCTTCAGGTGCCGGAAGCGCCAGAGCTGGAAGTTGTCCTCCAGGTCCACCAGTTCTTCGCAGGCCTCGTAGACGTCCCAGTTCGCGCCGGCATTCTCGTAGACGGCCTTGAACGTCCCCACCAGTTCCTGGTTGAACTCGTGGGCCTCGGTCACGTCACGGTTTAGCAGCTCCGCCGGAACCGGGTAGCCGTGCCGGTGCAGGTAGGCCAGGAATTCGTCGTACACGCTGCTTTGTTCCAACAGCTCGCCCAGCATGGCCTGGGCGGCCGGATCGTCCGCAAAGACGGCCAGCATGCCCTTGTTCTTGTTGCCCAGCAGGAACTCCACGGCACGGTACTGGTAGGACTGGAAGCCCGACGCCGAACCCAAATCGCCCCGGAATTCGGCGTATTCGGAAGGCGTCAGCGTGGCCAGCACGGACCATTGCTCGGTCAGCGAGCGCTGGATGTGCTTAATCCGGGCGATGCCTTTCATGGCGAACCGCAAGTCGTCGTCGCGCAGCTTCTGCCGGACGGTGCGCAGCTCGTGCAGCACCAGCTTCAACCACAGCTCGGACGTCTGGTGCTGAATGATGAACAGCATCTCGTCGTGGTGCTCCGGGCGGCTGACCGGGTGCTGGGCGGAGAGCAACTGGCCCAGGGACAGGTAGGAGCCATAGCTCATCTTGTCCGAGAAATCAGTCTCGATGTCGTCCTCGAGACGTCGGGTGTTCTTGTCTACGGTCATGGCGGCTTCCGTCGGTCCTCCTGCCTCGTTGCAGGCCTGCTACCAGCCTACGGCCCCGGCGCCGCGAATGCTCCGCAGCCGCGCTGGGGTCCTCAGCCGCGGACCGAGGAGTCCCACCGCCACTTCCGGCCGCGGGTTTCGGGCGTCCTGCCGCTGGCGTGGAGCAGATCCTGCCAGGGATCGCCGGTGCGCCGTGCGGCCGGAAAGATGCGGTTCAGCACCCGTCTCAACACGGCTTCGTCAGGCCGGTAGCCGACCCCGTGGACGGCCAGTATGTCGAATCCGTGCAACACGGCTTCGGCGATGCCCATCGCCGCGAAACCGGAGGCGTCCGAGGTCCCGGCCGGATGGTAACCGCGGTGGGTGCGGGTGGCCGTGGCCGTCACCGCGTACAGCAGGCCCGCGGCGGCATCGAAACAACCGACGATGCCGGCCGTTCCCTTGGCAGGGTCGGGCCAGAACAGGATCTGCGGCCCGCCCGGGCGCCAAGGCGGCGGGTCCAGCAGCGCCACGTAGCCGTCCTGCGGCGGGTTCCGCCCCGACAGCTGCAGGGCGTAGAACGCGAAGTCGTCCATGATGTGGGCCACCGTCTCGCGGCAGCTCCACTCCAGCTCCAGCGCGGGGTCGTCCCAGGCATCGTCAGGGAGCTCCGCCAAGCGGTCGGCCAGGTCATCGGTGATGGTGCGGAAGTCTCCCGCCGTTGGGTCCATCCACTGATCCTGCCGCAGAGGAGCGGCAAGCGCCACCGTTCCCGGCGATGCTCAGCCCATGCGGCGCTCCCCGGCCTCCACCGGTGCCGCAATAATGTTGCCTTCCACCGGCATCGGGCAGGTGCCGAACGCGGTAAAGGCGCTGGGGAAGTTGGTGGCCCGGTTGAAATCGATCAGCACCGTGCCGTCGGGGCCGGGACGGCGGGTCACCACGGAACGCCAGCCGGCGGTGCTGTCTCCGTTGGTTTCGTCGTGGAAGTTCAGCGACAGGGCGCCCAGTTTCTCTTGCTCCGCCACCAAGGTATGGACCGTTCCGCCCAGTTCGAAGCTGACCGTGCCGACGGCGGTGGCGATGCCTCCCACCGCCGGGTTCGAGGTGGCTATCTGCAGCGCGAGGGGCTCCGGATACGCCTGGAACCGGCCGGCCACCACCAGGTCCGGGTTGTAATCGAAAACCGGGACCCCGTCGAAGTCCCGCCGCTTGAGCGAGTCGTTGTCCCGCGTCCGGATGGCGTACCGGTCGCCCCGGACGGCCAATTCGACGGCGACGCTGCCGCGGCGCACCCAGAGCAGCGACTCCTCGTTTCCCAGGGATGCCGTCAAGGTGCCGGTGGCCGGCTCCCCGCTGTCCGCCAGATACAGGCCGTCCTCGGCGCTCGCCGTCAACGAGGCGTGGCCGCCGCCGGATGCCGGCCCGTTGGCGCTCCACAGGCCGGTGATCTTTTCCAGCCGCGCGGGCTCGGCCGGCAGCCACTGCAGCGAGGTGAGCGTGAGCCAGCCGTGCTCCGCTGCCAGCGCCTGGTTCCGGTTGTCCCTGAACCGGAGCCAGCTTTCCCGCCGGCGGGTCTCGTCGCGTGGAGTGGTCATGCTCGCCGTCCCTCAAATCAATTGCCGGGCACTCCGGCAGTACGGGGCACAACGTGCCGCCCGCCGTGCGGTATTCCCCGGCCCGCAGTCCCTGACCTCCGCCGAACCATGGCGAATTCGCCTGCAGGAGAATACGCTCTATTTCACAAGGCTGCGTGGCACAAAGCGTAACGGAAGCCGGGCGGCCAGTGCGTCTACCAGAATGGGAGGCTCATGCCGATGCCCAAGGACGAAAACCGGCGGCGCCACCGGCGCGCGACAGCCCGCGTGGGGGTGGCGGTGACGCTGGCGCTGGGAGCCACGCTGCTGGCGGGCTGCAGCCCCGAGGATGGAACTCCCACCCTGACCTGGTACATCAACCCCGACGACGGGGGGCAGGCGACCATCGCGGAACTGTGCACCGATCAGGCGGACGGCGCGTACCGGATCGAGACGTCGCTGCTGCCCAATGACGCGGCCTCCCAGCGGGAGCAGCTTGCCCGGCGCCTTGCGGCCGGCGATTCGTCGTTGGACATCATGAGCCTGGACCCGCCGTTCATCCCCGAACTGGCCGAGCCCGGGTTCCTGGCGCCGGTCCCGGACGATGTTGCGGAGCGCACCACGCAGAACGTGGTGGAAGGCGCGCTCGCGGGGGCCACGTGGAAAGACGAGCTGGTCGCCGTCCCGTTCTGGGCCAACACCCAACTGCTGTGGTACCGGAAGTCGGTGGCCGAAGCCGCCGGCCTGGACATGACGCAGCCGGTCACGTGGCAGCAGCTGATGGATGCCGCGGCCGAGCAGGAGAAGTTCCTGGGCGTCCAGGGCCAGCGCGGCGAGTCCATGACCGTGTGGCTGAACGCGTTGGTCGAGTCGGCGGGCGGTCAGATCCTGGAGAACCCCGAGGCGGACGCCGATCAGATAGAGCTGGGGCTGGCCAGCGATCCCGGGACGGCTGCGGCGGAGGTCATCTCGACCATCGGCCGGGAGGGGCTGGGCGGCCCGGGGCTGCCGACCCAGGACGAGAACAACTCCATGATCCTGTTCCAGGGCGACGAGGGCTCGTTCATGGTCAACTGGCCGTTCGTCTGGCCGGCCACGAACACCGCCGCGGAAGAAGGCACGGTGGACCCCTCGCTGATCGAGGACATCGGCTGGACCCTGTACCCGCAGATGAACGAAACCGACCCCGCCGCTCCGCCGCTGGGCGGCATCAATCTGGGCGTCGGCGCCGCGAGCGAGCATCCCGACTTGGCCTACGCGGCCATCGAGTGCATCGTCACCCCGGAGAACCAGGCCGAGTACTTCATCACCAACGGCAACCCGCCTTCAAATACGGAGGCCTACGAGGATCCGCGGATCGAGGAGTCCTTCCCGATGGCGGACACCATCCGCGAGTCCCTGGAGTTGTCCGCGCCGCGGCCGCAGACCGTCTTCTACAACGAAGTTTCCACCAGCCTGCAGCAGAATTTCGCCCCGCCGTCGCAAGTGGATCCGGCCACGACGCCGCAGGAAACCTCAGACTTCATCGTCTCCGTTCTACGGGGGGAGAACCTGCTGTGAGCACCTCGATCGAAATTCCCAACCGGCCCGCCAGCGGGACCGGACGGGCCGGACGGCGGCGCGCGGTCCAGCAGTACAGCGACCGTGCCAAGGCCGAGCGGCGGCTGGGCTGGCTGCTGGCCGGTCCCGCCTTCGTCATCATGCTGGCCGTCACCGCCTACCCGATCCTGCAGGCCGTGTTCGACTCGCTCTTCAGCTACCGCCTCACCGCGCCGGACGAGCGCGAGTTCATCGGGCTGGCCAACTACGGCGTGATCCTCACGGACATCGTCTGGTGGCGGGACCTGGGCGTCACGCTGCTGATCACCGTGGTGACCGTCGTCGTCGAACTCGTCCTGGGCTTCGCGCTGGCCTTGGTCATGCACAAGGCGCTGAAGGCGGTGCGAGGCTGGCTGCGCACCGCGATCCTGGTCCCGTACGGCATCATCACCGTGGTGTCCGCGTTCGCCTGGTTCTACATGTTCGATATCAACTCCGGCTTCGTGAACTCATGGTTCGACTGGGTGCCCGGGATTGATCCCGACCTGAACTGGTTCGCCAACACCGGAACATCGCTGAGCGTGATCATGGCCAGCGAGATCTGGAAGACCACGCCGTTCATCTCGTTGCTGCTGCTCGCCGGCCTGGCTCAGGTACCCGACGAACTCACCGAGGCGGCGGAGGTCGACGGCGCCACCTGGTGGCAGCGGATGCGGCGCGTGATCCTGCCGAACATGAAGGCGGCGATCATGGTGGCCGTGCTGTTCCGCGCGCTGGATGCGTTCCGCATCTTCGACAACGTGTTCATCATGACCAACGGCGCGTTCGGCACCGAGGTGCTGTCGCTGCTGGCCTACCGGACCTCGATCGGGCGGCTGGAAATCGGGCTGGGTTCGGCGGTGTCCGTGCTGCTCTTCGTCTGCGTACTGCTGATCTGTTTTATCGCCGTCAAGCTGTTCAAAGTGGACCTCGCCGGCCAGAGAGGAGGCAAGTGATGAGAGCGTCGCGGACCAAGGAGCGGGTCATCTGGACCATCATCTCCGTGCTGGTGCTTATTTATGCGCTGTTCCCGGTGGCGTCCATCCTGGCCACCTCGTTCAAGCTGCCCAGCGAACTGACCTCCGGACAGTTCCTGCCCAACACCTGGACGGGTTCGAACTACGAGCAGATCCTGGTCGGCTCGGCGCAGGAGCTGTTCCTGAGCTCGCTGCGGAACTCGATCGGCATCGCGCTGATTGCGACCTTCATCGCCGTCGTGCTGGCCACCTTGTGCGCCTACGCCATCGCGCGGCTGGATTTTCCCGGCAAGAAGGTCATCCTGACCACCGCGCTGGCGGTGTCCATCTTCCCGGTGATCTCGATCGTCACGCCGCTGTTCAACATCTGGCGGAACATCGGCCTCTATGACACCTGGCCCGGGCTGATCATCCCCTACCTCTCGCTGACCCTGCCGATCTCCATCTGGACCCTGGCCGCGTTCTTCCGCCAGATCCCTTGGGAACTGGAACAGGCCGCACAGGTTGACGGGGCCACCACCTGGCAGGCGTTCCGCAAGGCCATCGTGCCGCTGGCCGCACCCGGTGTCTTTACGACGGCGATCATCGCCTTCTTCATCGCGTGGAACGACTTCGTCTACGGCATTTCGCTGACGTCCACCGAAGCGGCGCGGCCGGTTCCCGCGGCGCTGGCCTTTTTCACCGGCGCCTCCCAGTTCGAATCCCCCGTCGGCGCTATTTCCGCGGCGGCCATCATCGTCACCATTCCCATCGTGCTGCTGGTCCTGCTGTTCCAGCGCCAAATCGTCTCCGGCCTGACCCAAGGCGCCGTCAAGGGCTGAGCCCGCGGCAGGAAAGGAAATCCCATGGCATCGATCACGCTGCAGAACCTCGTCAAGGAGTACGGCGACGGTTTCGCCGCCGTCAACGACGTCAGCATCGACATCGCCGACGGCGAGTTCATCATTCTGGTGGGACCGTCCGGCTGCGGCAAGTCGACCCTCCTGCGCATGATCGTGGGGCTGGAGGACATCACCTCCGGCGACCTGTTGATCGACGGCGAGCGCGTCAACGAAAAGGCCCCCAGGGACCGGAACCTGGCCATGGTGTTCCAGAATTATGCCCTCTACCCGCACCTGACCGTGTTCGAGAACATCGCGTTCCCGCTGCGCCTGGCCAAGGGCAAGTTCACCGAGGACGATATCCGGAGGCGCGTCACCGACGCCGCGAAGACCTTGGAACTGACCGACCACCTGGAGCGCAAGCCGGGGAACCTGTCCGGCGGCCAGCGGCAGCGCGTGGCCATGGGCCGGGCGATCGTGCGCCAGGCCGATGCCTTCCTGTTCGACGAGCCGCTGTCCAACCTGGACGCGAAACTGCGGGGCCAGATGCGCTCCGAGATCTCGCAGATGCAACGGCGGCTGGGAGTCACCAGCGTCTACGTCACGCACGACCAGACCGAGGCGATGACCCTTGGCGACCGGGTGGCGGTGCTGAAAAAGGGCTTGCTGCAGCAGATCGCTTCCCCGCGGGAACTCTACGAGCAGCCCGTCAACCTGTTCGTGGCGGGCTTTATCGGATCGCCCTCCATGAATTTCCTGCCGGCCACCCTGGAGGGCAACGTCCTGAAGACGCCGATCGGCGACATCCCCGTGTCCGGTGACAGGGCCAGGGCGGCCGAAGGCAGGAAGGTGGTGCTCGCGGGTTTGCGGCCCGAGTTCTTTGAGGACGCCTCCCTGGTGGAAGAACACAAGAAGGACCGGGGATCCACGTTCATGGCCGAACTGACCCACACCGAGTGGCTGGGCAACGAGCAGTACGGCTACATCAACTTCGACCCGGACCCCGCCGTGCGGGAGCTGCTGAATTCGCTGGCCAGCGAGATGGACGCCGAGGAACTGCGGCCGCAGATCGTGGTCACGCTGGACGCCGCCAGCCGGATTCGCGGCGGGCGCTCCGCCGAACTGTGGCTGGACACCCGAAAGATGCATCTGTTCGACCCCGAGACCGGTGAAAACCTGACCCGTGATGCCTCGGCCGGCGCGGCGCTGACGGAGGAAGCCAACCGTGCCCGGGCAGAGGAAATCGCCGAAGCCCGCGAACGGGAAGCCTCCACGGCCGGCCAGCCGGCCTGAATTCCGGCCAGCCGCAGAACTGGGGTAAACTCGGTTTCGTTGTTGACCGGATCCGCCTGCACGGCGGATCCTGTGCGGGCGTAGCTCAATGGTAGAGCGCTAGCTTCCCAAGCTCGATACGCGGGTTCGATTCCCGTCGCCCGCTCCACACGCACTGCGCACCCCGGCCCCTCGGACCGGGGTGCCTTTGTTTGTCCCATCCCTGCGGGAAGCGGCCGTCCTACTCGTCGTCGTCCGCCACGAAGCCGGCACGGTCGATGGCCCGGTGGTAGTGCATGCCCGCGGCACCGCCCAGAAGCGATCCGGCGAGACTCGCCAGCAGCACCACGGCCAGCGCCACCAGGCCCGGCACCGCCAACTGCCCGATGGGGCGGTCGATCACCGGCGCCGGTCCCGTCAGCAGGCCGAGCCCGCCGGCGGACAGCCCGATCACGCCCGCGATGACCGCCATGACCAGGCCCCAAAGCCAGACCGCGAAGCCCTGCCGGACGCCATCGAAGCGCGCCATCCGTCCGGCCACGTAGCCGCCGGCAAAATAGGCGATCAGGATGCCGGCCGCCAGTGCCGCCCCCGCGATCATGGCGTCCGGCCCGTTGCCGGCGGAGATGTCGTCCAGCCTGCCGCGCACGTCGGCCTCGTTGGCGAGGCCGAAAACCGCGGCGGCACCGGCGGCGACCGCGGTGAGCAACACGATCAGGGCCGTGGCGGCCAGCCAGCCGAAGAACGCAGACCCCAGCCTCAGCCCGCCGTAGGCATTGTGCTGCCGCTGGTACAGCAAGTCCTCGTCGAGGGTTGGTTCGGGCCGGTAGGCGCTGGTGTCCCGGTAGCCCCGCTCGGTATACATCCCGTCATCCGGGCTCCCGCCGACGGCGTCCGGGTCCATGTCGTCCGCCGTGGGCCGGGGGCCGAACACGGCCGTCTCCGGAGGGTCGTTGCGGGTGCGGTCCTGGCCCGCCACCGGCATGGCCTCGGTCGGCGGGGGTTCGGCCTGCGCGGGCTCGGTCCCGCCGTCCCGCGGTTCGCGGGCGGCTGCCGGAACATCGTCGCCCGGCCGCACCCCGCCGTCCCGCCGGCTGCTGCCGATTTCCGAACTCATCACATGCCTCCTGCGTCGATCGCCCTCGCTGAAGCAGGTTGTTGCCCCCTGTGGGTACACCCTAGACCTGCCGCCGGCGGCGGGCCAGATCGGGAACCCTTTCGGGGGCGGCCGGGGCGGGGACTAAACTGGTAGGCGATGATGCGCAAAATGTTCAAGTCCAAGATCCACCGTGCCACGGTCACGCACGCGGATCTCCACTACGTCGGGTCCGTGACCGTGGACCTCGACCTGCTGGACGCCGCCGATATCCTTCCCGGCGAGCTGGTCTCCATCGTGGACGTCACGAACGGCGCCCGGCTGGAGACGTACACCATCGCCGGCGAACGCGGATCGGGCGTGCTGGGCATCAACGGTGCCGCCGCCCACCTGGTGCACGAAGGCGATCTCGTCATCCTGATTACCTATGCCGACATGACCGACGACGAGGCCAGGTCCTTCGTGCCGTCGGTGGTGCACGTGGACGCCGGCAACAGGATCGTGGACCTGGGCTCCGACCCGGCGGAGTCCGTGGACGACGGGCTGATGCGCCCGCCGTTCGCGGTCAAGTAACCGTCCCCGGCGGCGCTCAGCGCCGGTGGTACTGCCGGTGCAGCGCGCGGACCTCGTCCGCCAGTTCGCCGGACGGCCCGTCCACCAAGGTTCCCGGCGCCACCTGCTGAATCGGCAGCGCGGCCACCGGCGCCGGCCCGACGCCCCACTCCGCCAGCCACCGGCCCAGCTGTTCGGATGACACTGCGTAGACAATCCGTCCCAAGCCCACCCAGGCGTGCGCCGCCGAACACATCGGACAGTGCTCGCCCGAGGTGTAGACGGTTGCCGCCCTGCGTTCCCCGGGTGGAAGGTTCCTGGCTGCCCAACGGGCAATCTCGAACTCCGGGTGCCGGGTGTGGTCCCCGTCCTTGACCCGGTTGCGGTCCTCGAACACGACGTTGCCGCCCGCGTCGACCAGCACCGAACCGAACGGCTCGTCGCCGTCGTCCAACGCTTCACGGGCCAGTTCAACGCAGCGCCGCAGATGCCTGAGGTCCTCGGTTGCCAGTTCCATGGGCCGATTATGGCAGAACGCCCAGCCGCCGGCATGTAACGCAGCTGACACCGGTCCGGGGAACCGCGCCGACAGGTAACGGGCGCCCTCAGCAGGTAACGTAGGGCGGGTGGGAAATTCGACAGTGCTCAGGACCGTGGCCACGTGGCTGCTGTGCCTGATGCTTGCCGTGGCCGCTGCCGCCGTGACGATCATGCTGGTCAATGCGTTCGTGTTCAGCCCGCAGCACCAGGTGAAGGCGTACTTCACAGCGCTGGAAGACGGCGACGGCGGTGCGGCGCTCGGTCTGCTTCACGCAACCGTGCCGGATGCCAACGCCGCCATGCTCGACGGCGCCGCGCTCAAGGCCTCGGTGGAGGACATCGAAGACCTGGAAGTCGGCGATCCGGTGCCGGCGGGCGAGGACAAGGTGGACCTGCCCGTCCATTACACGGTTGGCGGGGCGCCGCACACCTCGACGTTCACGTTGGAAAAGACCGGCACGACGTGGTTCTTTTTCAACCAGTGGTCCTTCGTGCCCAGCACTCTTCCCACCATCAGCGTGGACGTGATCAACGAGAACGAGGCCTCACTGAACGGTACCCGGGTGGCGCTGCCGGAAGGCAGGAATTCCTTTGCGGTGTTCTATCCCGGCACCTTCGAGGCGCACTACGCGAGCGACTACTTCGCCGCCCCGGTCGTGGAATCCGTGCTGACCGGCCCGGAAAACGCGCCGGACGCCCAACTCTCGCTGGCGACGGCGGCCACCCCCAAGCTGGTTCAGGACCTAAGCGCCCAGGTCAACGCCTTCCTCGACTCGTGCGCGGAGCAGCGCGTGCTGCAGCCCTCCGGCTGCCCGTTCAGCGCCGCGATGGACCGCGTCCGGGACGACACCATCAACTGGTCGATCGTGAAGTACCCGGACGTCAAGGTAGAACCCTTCAAGGGCAGCTGGGTGCTGAGCCCGCTGACCGGCGTTGCCAAGCTGAACGTCGTGGAAATCGACTTGTTCACCGGCGCCTCCGTCGAGCGGGAGATCGAGCAGGAATTCGGCTTCACCGGCCGGCTGTCCGTCATCGACGGCAACGTGACCCTGACCCCCGTCGTGGATTACTGAGTCCGCTCCTAACCAGACGCCGGAGGCGGACAGGCTGTCCTGTCCGCCTCCGGCGTTGTCAGTCCTGCCGCGCGGCCGCCTAGTTCAGCCCGCGCAGGTCCAGGGTCATCTCGCCGGTTCCGGAGCCAATCACCACGGGGATGCCCCAGTCCTGCTGGTACAGGTGGCAGGCGGCATGGTCCGGGATCTCGCCGCCGGGTTCGCCGTCGCAGGCCGCCGCCCGTGCGGTGATGTGCAGGACGCCCTCCGCGACCTCGTCGGACAGCACCAGTTCGCGCACCAGCCCCACGGAGGTGCCGGCGCCGGAAACCAGCAGGTTTTCCGGCGAAGAAGAGATCTTCAGCTGCGTCGGGTCTCCCCAGCGGTCATCCAGCTTCTGGCCGGTGGGGGCCGCGAAGCGGACGGTCAGCGCCAGCGGCCCGGCCGAGACCTCGGTCTTGGGCCGCTGCGTCTGCGAGGCCCCCTCGTCCACCTTCAGGGCTTCCTTGGGGACGGGAAGCCGCACAAGCTGGTGCTTGTTCGCTTCCACCACCAGCAGCAGCGGCTCGCCTCCCCCTGCCACGGCAGAGGTGTCCAGCATGACGTCGGACGGCTCGGCCAGACCGCGCGCCAGGGTGGAGACGGTCCCGCTCACCGGGTCGTAACGGCGTACCGCCCCGTTGTAGGTATCCGCCACGGCCACCGAGCCGTCCGGCAGGACGGCCACGCCCAACGGATGCTGCAGCCGCGCCTCGGCTGCCTCCCCGTCGCGGAATCCGAAGTCGAAGAGACCGGTGCCGACGGCGGTGGAGACGTGCGCCCGCTGCTCGCCCTTGACCTCCACGAAGGAAATCTTGCGCAGGGCCGACGTCTCCGAGTCCGCGACCCAAATGCCTCCTGCCGCGTCCTCGGCCAGGCCCGACGACTGGGCGAACCAGGCCGCGGTGGCCTCGCCGTCCTGCAGGCCTTCCAGCCCGGTACCGGCAAGGATGGCGACGGCGCCGGAGGCCGGGTCGAAGGTGAAGATCTGGTGCACGCCGGCCATGGCGATCACCACCGCCTCCAACCGGGTCGACCACAGGACGTCCCACGGCGAGCTGAGCGAGACGGCGAGCGGATCGGCGGGAAGCTGCTCCCGGCCCGATGCGATGGCTTCCGCCAGTTCCTCCCCCAGCGCTTCCCCGGAAGCCGCTTCGTCCGCCACGGATCCGGGACCGGCTTCGGCGAGCCCCGGCGCGGTGCGCTGGGAGCCGGCATCGAGCAGCCGCTGCACGCCGCTGCCGGCGATCGTGGTCACCTCGCCGGTGGCCAGGGACAGGCCGCGGAGGCGGTGGTTCACGGAGTCGGCGACGACGACGTCGTAGCCCGCCTTCCCGCGGATTCCTTCCGGAAGCAAGGCCACGCCCTGGGGCTCGTTGAACTGCGCGGCATCGGCCGGCCCGTCCTGCCAGCCCTTCACGCCCGAACCGTAGGTCCTGAGCACGGTCGACAGGTCCGCGGCCAATTCCACCAGCCGGTGGTGGCCGGTGTCGCTGACCAGGAAGGACCCGCCGGCGGAACCGACACCGTCGGGCAGCGGAATGGCCTTGCCCGGGAAGCGCAGGTCGCCGGCGGTGGTTTCCGCGGGCACGTACGGCCCGTCGCCGCGGTGCAGCGTGCCCTTGGCTTCGTGTTCGGCCACCAGCTCTTCCACCAGCGACGCCAGGCCGCCCGAGTGGCCCTCTCCGGACAGGTGCGCCACGATGTAGCCCTCGGGGTCCACGACCACCAGCGTCGGCCACGCCCGGGCGGCGTAGGCCTGCCAGGTGTCCAGCTCCGGATCGTCGAGTACCGGGTGGTGGATTTCGTACCGCTCCACGGCCGCGGCCAGTGCCACGGGGTCGGCTTCGTGCTCGAACTTCGGGGAGTGCACCCCGACGGTGACCAGCACGTCCTTGTACTTTTCCTCCAACGGCCTCAGCTCGTCCAGCACGTGGAGGCAGTTGATGCAGCAGAAGGTCCAGAAGTCCAGCAGCACAATCTTGCCCCGCAGGTCTTCCAGCCCCAGCTGCTTGCCGCCGGTGTTCAGCCAGTTGCGCCCCACCAGGTCCGAGGCACGGACCCGGTAGTTGCTGCGGATGGTGTCGGCTGCCTCAGTCATCTGGTTTCTCCTTGTGTCCGGCCGGCGTCATCCGGTTCCGGAACGGGCGGCTGCCCGGTGGTGGTTGTCGGAAGTTCATGGTCGCCGGAGTCCGTGCCGGGCCCCGCGGCAGGCCTTGCTGCCCCCGGCGGGACCAGGCGTGCATCCTGCCGGGCCATCTTGGCAAACATATCGTTATAAGCCGCCAGTTCGGCGTCGTTATTCCTATCGGCCGAACGATCTTTACGCTTTGTTTCCCGCGCGTCGGACCGCGACCAGGCAATGGCCACTCCGACGGCGATGCAGAGGGTGGGTATTTCCCCGATGCCCCACATGATGGCCCCGCCCAGCTGCTGGTCGTCCATGGCCGGCAGTCCCCACTCGCGTCCCATGCTGCCGAACCAGGAGGCCTGGATCAGGGCCGTGGAGCTGGTCAGGGCAACGCCGAAGAATGCGTGGAAGGCCATCGTCGCGAACAGCAGCAATAGCCGCAACGGGTAGGGCGCGCGCCGCGGCAGCGGATCCTGGCCGATCATCGAGAGGATGAACAGGTAGCCGGTGAGCAGGAAGTGCAGGTTCATCAGCTCGTGCCCCACGTGCTCGCGCAGGGCGAAGCCGAACAGCGGCGAGTAGTAGAAGATGATGATCGAACCGGCGAAGTTCGCCGCCGCGAAGAGCGGATGGGTGATGACCGCGGAATACTTTGAATGCACCAGCCAGAGGATCCATTCGCGCAGGCCCTTGCTGCCGTCGCGGCGCGGCGGCAGCGCCTTCAGCGCCAGCGTGACCGGCGAGCCCAGGACGAGGAACAGCGGCACCACCATGGTCAGGGCCATGTGGTCCAGCATGTGCGCACTGAACAGCACCATCCCGTAGACTGCCGGCGCCCCCGACGTGACATAGGTGAGCGCCAGCAGGCCGACGATCCAGCTGATGGTCCGGGCCACCGGCCAGCCGTCGCCGCGCCGGCGCAGCCTGGCGGCCGCGACCAGGTAGGCGATGCCGGTGACCAGGGCGAACGTCACCCACAGCCAGTCCCACCGCCAGACGGTCAGCCAGCTGCTCCCGACCAGTTCCGGCGGCAGTTCGTAACCGGTCAGGATGCGCGCCGGGGACGCGTCCGGCGGCAGTTCCTCGGGCGTCGGCGGCGCCGTGCGGGCCAGGGCCGTCGCCACGCCGAAGACCGCCGCCATGATGAGGAGTTCGACGGTGATGAGCTGCCACAGGACGCGCTTGCCGGACTTCGTTGCGAGTTCGGGGATGATCCACTGCCGGTGCATGAAGCCGATGGCCCCCAGCAGCAGCGTGGCGAGGGCCTTGATCACCACGAGCACCCCGTAGGGGGTGGAAAGCTGGTCCAGCGAGGTGATCCGAATGGACGCGTTGATGATGCCGGAGAAGAACACCAGGCCGAAGCTGATCAGTGCCAGCGATGAGTAGCGACGCAGCACCTGCCCGGTGATGTCCCTGGTGCCCAGTGTCCCGGAAATGACCGCGAGGACGATGATTCCGCCCACCCAGAGGCAGGCACCCAGCAGGTGCAGCCCGATCGAGTTGACGGCCCCGTAGTGATCGTCGCCGCCGGCCGAGTGCCCGATCAGGGCCATCGGCAGCAGCCCGCCGATGGTGGCCAGCGCCAAGGTGGCGGCCAGCCCCGGGAGGGAGCGGAGGCCGAAGATCAGCGTGGCCACGACGGCGGCCACTATGGTGATGGCGAGCCAGGCCTGGCCGGTCCCGATGTCCGTCATGAAGCCGATGAATCCGGCGGTGTAGTTGGCGTCCCCGCTCACGGGCAGCCCGGCGACGTCGGAGAAACTGAAGACCAGCACGGCCATGGCCGCCAGCGTCCAGACGACGGCGGCGACCGCGGCCAGCCGCAGCGCGGCCGTGAAGGCGGGATGCTCGGGGCCCTGGTCGCCGTTGCCCGGCCTGCGGCCGGGACGCAACTGCCGGGGAAGGATGCCGACGGCGAAGAGCAGCGCTGCGATGACGGCTGCCAAAGCCGTGTTGTTGGCGGCCTTGGCCACTGGCAGCGCCCATCGGGTCAAGGCGCCGGGGTCGGAGAGCTGGCGGGTGGCGGCCGCCCCGGAGTACAGCAGGGCTGCCGCCAGCGCCAGGACCAGGACGACCGCACCGGCCAGGAGCCATCCCCTGCCGATCCCGTCGGCGGTGATTGCCGCAGGACGCCGGTCAGCCGCAGGGGTCAGCCGCTCAGCCACGACCGCCAGCGCCTCCGCCCCGCTTGCTCATCACGAAGGCGGCCAGTCCGGCCAGGATAGCCAGCGTGCCGGCGCCCAGCGCGAGGAACAGTCCGGCGCCGCCGGCACCGTCCTCTTTCCCGGCAGCCTCGGCGGTGCCGCCGGCCGCGGCTGTGGATGCCGGGGCCGAGGCCGTGCCGCCGGCCGCAAGGGAGAATTTTGTGGTTCCTTCGATCGGATGGCCGTCGCTGGAGACGACCCGCCAGCCCAGCTGGTAGTCGCCGTCGGGCATCCCGTCCTGCAGGGGAATGGTGACCTCACGGCCGCCGAGCACGGGTGCTCCGGCGGCCCAGTCGGTGCCGGCGCTGTCCAGGACCTGGGTGGTGGTGCCGATATCCATCACATTCGCGCTGAATTCCAGCACGATGCTCTCGGGCTGGACGTCGAGGACGGCGCCGTTTTCCGGGGTGGATCCGATCAGTTCGTCGTGGGCCGCGGCCGGGCGCGCCAGCGTCAGCGCCGCCGAAAGCCACAGCAGCATGGCGGCCAAGGCGGCCGCGAGCAGTCGGCGCAGGGCCGCCTGCCGGGCGAGGCGTCGGGCGTCGTCACGGCGCTGCCTGGCTGCCGAAGACCCGGAGGCGGCAACGCGGACGGGTGCAGGGGTGTTCATCAGGGGGTTCATCACGTTCTTTCGTCGGGGGATGCGCGGATGGCGCCGGTCAGAAAGCGTGATGCAGGGGCGGCCCCCGGTGCCGCAGCGAAAGCAGCGGCACTCCAAGCGCGGCGAGGGTACGGACAGTCCGTGCCCCGGGGCTGGCCAGCCTGGCCCGCGGTACCGGATGCCAGCCGTACAGCCGGCGCGGGATTGCCAACAGCACCGTTCCGGCCAGGGCCGCTGCAGCTTGCTCGCCGCGGCGCAGCAGCAGGACCGTTGCAACGGCAGCGGCAAGGTGGGCTGCCAGCATCGCCGGATCCTCGGCCCCGGCCGGCGGGGCCGGTGCGGCCGCCACCCAGTCGCCGGGAGGCAGCGCCGGGCCGTGGCCGGCATGGGCTCCCGCGCCGGGGGTCATTCCCGCCGGGGCGCCGTGGCCCGCCCGGAAAAGCAGGTGGTAGATGGCCTGGCTGCCCCCCACCGCGGCCAGCAGGCGCGGCCAGGACAATGACTTGCCGGCCAGGCCCACGCAGACCAGCCCGGAGAGGGCGAGGGACAGGGACCAGACGGCCAGGGCGGGCGCATGTCCCCCGCCGGCCAGATGCGACAACGCGGCGGCGGAGGTGGCCACGGCAGCGCCGAGCCAGCCGCGCAGCAGCCGCGCTTCCCGCTGGACCATGCCGAGTCCTCCGTCCCGATGCTTCCGGGCGTGCCTGTGGCGCACGCCCCGCCCGGCTATTTTACCGCCGGTAGAAGTTAAGGCGTTAAAGAGCAGGACCGCCACCGGTTGCCGGTGACGGTCCTGCGGAAGCCTGGTGGGAAAACTACTTCTTGGCGACAGCAGCCTTCAGCTTGGAACCAGCGGTCAGCTTCACGCTGTGGCCGGCCGGAATCTGGATGGATTCGCCGGTCTGCGGGTTGCGGCCGGTGCGGGCCGCGCGGTCGGTGCGCTCGACGGCGAGCCAGCCCGGGATGGTGATCTTCTCGCCCTTGGCGACGGAGGTCGCGAAGATGTCGAACACGGCGTCCAGGACACCGTTCACTGCGGTCTGGCTGGTGCCGGCCTTCTCTGCAACAGCTGCAACAAGTTCACTGCGATTGATAGCCAATTTTTGTCCTCCTGGACTGCTTCGGTTTGGTCAGAGCCTCCGCAGGCTGCGGAAAAGCTACTGAGCGAAAACTTACCAGCTTGGCCGCCCCGATCCGGCAAAATCCGCGGAATCTGGCGGAATTTTTAGCGAAATACCCCGATTTCGGGCCGATTCAGCCCCGCGGGGTCCGCTTTTTGCGCCGAGAGCATATGATGGGCCGTTTCCGCGCGCCGCGGCTGCCCCGGTTTCGTGTGGCACGGCTGGCGCGACACGATCACCGCTTCAGCGTGGGAGCTACGGCGATGGACTGTTCCAGCGGTCGATCACGGCCCTCGTTCTCCCCGCTGCCTGCCGGAGCGCTCCGGGCATGGCAAAGGCGGCGGCCCTGCTGGACCGCCGCCTTGATGCAGCTTCACCGGGAAGCCGGCCGGATTTCTACCAGCTGGACTTCTTGATGCCCGGCAGTTCGCCGTTGTGCGCCATGGTACGGAAACGCACGCGCGAGATTCCGAACTTCTGGAGCGTGCCGCGGGGGCGGCCATCGATCTGGTCGCGGTTGCGGACGCGGACCGGGGACGCGTTGCGGGGCAGCTTCTGCAGGCCCAGGCGGGCCTCTTCGCGGGCCTCGTCGGTCGCGTTGGCGTCGACCAGGGTCTTCTTCAGCTCGGCACGCTTCGCGGCGTAACGCTCGACAACGACCTTGCGCTGCTCGTTGCGAGCAATCTTGGACTTCTTGGCCATGTTTAGCGCTCCTCTCGGAATTCGACGTGCTTGCGGATGACCGGGTCGTACTTCTTCAGGACAATGCGGTCCGGGTCGTTACGACGGTTCTTCCGGGTCACGTAGGTGAAGCCGGTGCCGGCGGTGGACTTCAGCTTGATGATGGGACGTACGTCCTTGTCCTTGGCCATTAAAGCTTCACACCCTTCGCGAGGAGCTCGGCGACGACAGCGTCGATGCCGCGGACGTCAATGGTCTTGATGCCGCGGGCCGAAACCTGCAGCGTCACGTTGCGGCGCAGGGACGGAACCCAGTAGCGCTTCTTCTGAATGTTCGGATCGAACCGGCGCTTGTTGCGGCGGTGCGAGTGCGAAATGCTGTGGCCAAAGCCGGGCTCGGCTCCGGTCACCTGGCAGTGTGCTGCCATGATCTCTCCTCCAGTTGTAGTAAATATTGACGGACTTGACGCAGAAACGTAAGTAAAGCGCCTGCGAATCTGCGTGTAAGAGCGCCCGCCACCAGTTGTGACACCGTTATTACTGCGACTTTCCGGAGGTGAACCTGGCGGGGTGAGATCCAGCCGAAGTGCCTCGCCGCGGGGAAGACGGTGAAGTCAGGTGCAATAAGCCGCTTGCCTCCCGGGGGAGGCGCGGCCTATCCGCGACCCTCAATTCTAGGTAAACACGGACGCCACACAACGTTGCCATCCCCCCGCCTGGGCAAGGGGGTGCCAAGTTGCGTGACTTAACGCCTTTCCATCTTAGGGGCAGCGGCGGTTTGGATCAAACCAACGGCCGGTCCCCGACGGCGACAGCGAACCGCGGCTCCGGGAGCAAGGCTCAGCTGTTCAGCCGCGGTTCGCGCAGCACCCAGCTGTTGGGCTCCAACTGCTGCACGATTTTCTTGCCGATGCGTTCCAGGTCCTGCACATCCCGGCGGTCCAGTCCGTCGAAAACCGCCTGCCGCACGGTTTCGACGTGCCCCGGCGCAAGGGCCACGATCGCGTCCATCCCCGCATCCGTGAGCAACGCCATGGTCACCCGGGCGTCATCGGCGCACTGCGCCCGGGTCACCCAGCCGCGGCCCTGAAGCTTCTTGACCACGTGCGAGAGCCGGGACAGCGAAGAATAGGTGCGGGAGGCCAGCTCGCTCATGGGCAGCGACCGGTCCGGAGCCTCGGACAACATGGCCAGCACGTTGTAGTCGAAGAGCGTCAGCTTGCCCTCCCGGTACAGCGGGGCGTCGAGGTTGCCCGGCAACAGGGTGGACACCGCCAGCAAGGCCAGCCAGGCCTGGCGTTCTTCGGGGTCGAGCCAGCGTGCAGAAGTCATGCCTCTATTCTGCCATAAAACTTGAGGCTTCAACTGTTAGGGCCGGCGGGCCGGCACTTCCGCTTCTGCCCGTACGGCACTAGACCCGTCCGGTGGTGTGGAGCCCCGTGAGTTGCGGGTACTTCGCGGTGAGCGAGTCCCCCGAGGACGTGCCGCGCAGCCGGCGTCCCATCCACGGGCCCAGGTGCTCCCGGGCCCACCGGACATTGGCGGCCATCGCGCGCCGGCGGGTCAGCGCCGCCAGGTCCGGCAGCGCCGGCAGGTCGATGATGTCCTCGGCCTGCAGCACTTCCAACACCTTCTTGGCCATCAGCGTGTGCCCGGCCGTGGACATGTGCAGGCGGTCGTCGTCCCAGTAACGCCAGTCGCGGAACTCGCGCATCCGCCAGTAGTCAACGATTTTCGCCCCGTGCAGGTCGGCGATCTCGCGCACCCACTCGTTGTAGATGGCGGTGCGGCCGCGGGTCTTGCTGAAGACCGCCGAGGCCACCGTGTCAAAGCCGGTGAACAGCACGACGTCGGCACCGGTGGCGGCCAGCTTGGCCACGCCGGCTTCGTACCCTGCCATCAGCGCGTCGATGTCCACCCGCGGGCGCAGGAGATCGTTGCCGCCGGCATAGAGGGTGACCAGGGTCGGTTGGAGCGCTACGGCGGCGTCGATCTGGTCGTTCAGTACCTGGGTGATCTTTTTGCCGCGGATGGCAAGGTTGGCATAGCCCCAGCCGGCATCGGCGAGCATCAGCTGCTCGGCTACCCGGTCGGCCCAGCCGCGTACACCATTGGGCAGGCTGGGATCCTTGTCTCCCACCCCCTCGGTGAACGAATCCCCCAAGGCCACAAAACGCTGCGCGAAAGTCACCGGACCAGATTAACAAAGAAACCGTTCCGGCAGCGGCCCGGCGCGGCGCTACGCGACGCTGCGCGGTGCGTACATGATGACGGCGACCCCGGCGAGCGCGAGGCCGGCGCCGATGAAATCCCAGCGGTCCGGCTGGAAACCGTCCAGCAGCATGCCCCAGGCCAGTGATCCGGCGATGAACACTCCGCCGTACGCGGCCAGCACCCGGCCGAAGTTCGCATCCGGCTGCTGGGCGGCGATGAAACCGTACAGGCCCAGGGCCATCACTCCCAAGCCGGCGAACCACCAGTCCCGGCCTTCGCGCACCGCCTGCCAGACCAGCCAGGCGCCGCCGATCTCCGCGACGGCGGCGAGGACAAACAGGATGGCGGATTTGGCGATCGTCATCCATCCAGTATCCCAAGCCGACGGCTCGGCGCCCGCCGCCTCAGCCGCCGGTCAGTTCCCGGACGGCTTCTTCGAAGACCTCGTGGTGCCGTTCGACGTCGGCGCTGGTGGTTTGCGGGCACATCAGGGCCATGTTGTGGAACGGGGTGAGCAGGATGCCGCGGTTGGCCAGGTACAGGTGCAGGAAGTCCTCCAACCCGCCGTCGTGGCTGGCCGCCGACTCCGTGCCGTTGCGGGGCGCCGGGTTGGCGAAGCGGTATTCGGCCCGCGCACCCAACCGGGACACCGACCACGGCAGCGAATACGTATCGATCACCCGCTGCACGCCGGTGGCGAACTCCGTGGCACGCGCGGTCATCGCGGCGAAGGCCTGGTCCGTCAGCACGTGTTCGAGCGTGGCCCGCATGGCCGCGACGGACAGCGGGTTTCCGGCCAGGGTGCCGCCCACGCCGCCCATGTCCACCAGGTCCAAATCGGCCCGGCCCAGTGCCCGTTCGGCCAGTTCCGCGCTGAGCCCGTAGGCGCCGCAGGGGATGCCGCCGCCGATGGATTTGCCGATCACCACCACGTCCGGCTCGAGCCCCCACGCCGCGGTCGCCCCGCCGGGGCCGGCGGAGAAGGTGTGCGTCTCGTCGATAATCAGCAGCGTGCCGTGCCGGCGGGTCAGTTCCCGCACGCCGTCCAGGTAGCCCGGCTCCGGCAGCACGATGCCGATGTTGGTCAGTGCCGGTTCCATCAGCACAGCTGCCACGTCTCCGTAGGCCAGCTGGCGCTCCAGGGCGGCAAGATCGTTGAACTCGGCGACCCTGCTGGTCTCCGTAACGTCCACCGGTGCCCCGACATTGCCCGGGCGGTTCATGCCCTCGCCGTCGGGTCCGGCCACGATCAGCGATTCGTCCACCGACCCGTGGTAGCAGTACGGGTTGAACAGGATCTTGCTCCGGCCGGTCAGGGCCCGGACCAGCCGGATGGCCCACCGGTTGGCATCGGTGGCGGTGAGCGAGAAGCTCCAGCGCTCCACGCCGAACCGGCGGGCCAGCTCCGCCCCCACCCACTCGGCGTCCGCGGTGGGCAGCATGGTGGCCAGTCCCCCGTCGTCGGCGGCACGCCGGATCATCGCCTCGACGGTGGGCTGCGGGGAGTGGCCGGCCATCGCGCCGGTGTCGCCCAGCGCGAAGTCCACGTATTCGAGTCCGTCCACGTCCCACACCCGGCAGCCGCGGGCCCGGGCGAGGTAGAGGGGGAAGCTGCCCGCCCTCTTGTTCATCCATGTCATCGGGACTTTCCCGAAGAGGTGGGACGCGCCGTCGTACAGTGCCTTGGACTGGGGATGCTTGGCCTCGAAGTCCTGCAGTTCGCGCGCGAACAGCACCGCCAGCCGGTTCCGGTCGATCATGAAGGGCTCCTAGTCAGCGAGTCGGGCGGGTCAGCGTGCCGCCAGCATCTTGGCGCGGCGGTGTGCGAGGATCTGCCCGCCGATCACGATCAGCAGCGCGATGATGAACATCGCCGAGCCGATCACGTTCGCCTGGGCGGGGATGCCGCGGGTGGCGGCCACGTAGATGAACTTCGGGAAGGTATCCACGTTGCCGGAGTTGAAGTTGGTGATGATGAAGTCGTCGAAGCTGATCGCGAAGCTCAGCAGGGCCGCCGCCACGATCCCCGGCAGCAGCAGCGGGAAGGTGACCCGCCAGAACGCCTGCATCGGGGAGGCATAGAGGTCGGCCGCCGCCTCCTCCAGCTTCGGGTCGAGGCTGGCGACCCGGGCCTTCACGGTGACCACGACGAAGGAAATGCAGAAGACGGTGTGGGCGATGATGATGGTGCCCTTGCCCAGCTCCGCGCCCACGTTCAGAAACTGCGCCAGCAACGAGGCGCCGAGGACTACTTCCGGGGTGGCCAGCGGAAGGAATATCAGCATGTTGGCGGTGGAATTGAACCGGAACCGGTAGCGGACCAGCCCGATGGCGATGGCCGTGCCCAGGAGGACGGCGATCACCGTGGCAACCGCGCCTATTTGGAGGCTGTTGCCCAGCGCCTGGCAGACTGCCGGGGCGCCGCACGGGTTGGTCCAGTTGTCCCACGTGAAGGCGCGCCAGGTGAGGTTGGTGCGCCCGGCGTCGTTGAAGGAGAACACGAAGACGTAGGCGATGGGGACCAGCAGGAAGACGAACGCCAGGCCGCCGAACACAGGGACCAGCCAGCGGCCGAAGGAGTTTTTCACGTCAGAGCCCCCTACAGCAGTTCTTTGGTGCCGAAACGGCGCACGTAGATGAAGACCAGGGCGAGGATGGCCAGCATCAGCACAAAGGACAGTGCCGAAGCGCCCGGATAGTCGACGATGCGGAAGAACCGGGAGTCGACGACCTGGCCGATCATGGTCGTGTTCTGGTTGTTGCCCAGCAGGGAGGCGTTGATGTAGTCCCCGGCAGCCGGAATGAAGGTCAGCAGCGTTCCGGCCATCACCCCGGGCATCGACAGCGGCAGCGTGACGGTCCTGAAGGTGGTGAAACCGTTCGCGTAGAGGTCGTTGCCGGCCTCGATCAGCCGGGTGTCCAGCCGCTCGAGGTTCGCGTAGATGGGCAGGGTCATGAAGGGCAGGAAGTTATAGGTCAGGCCGCAGACCACGGCGAAGGCGGTGGCCGTGAGCCGCCCGTCCTCCGGAAGCAAGGCGAACGCCCTGAGCACGGAGACCACCGGGCCCTCGTCGGCGAGGATCTGTTTCCAGGCCTGCGTGCGCAGGATGAAGCTGGTGAAGAACGGCGCGATGATCAGCACCAGCAGGATGCCCCGCAGCAGGCCGCGCCCGCGCAGCCTGACCGCGATCAGGTAGGCCATGGGATAGCCGATCAGCAGCGCCGCGGCGGTGGCGACCAGCGCGAACCCGAAGGAACGCAGCAACTCCGGCCAGTAGCTGCCCAGCACCCGCACGTAGTTGTTGAACTCCAGCGCCGGCACGAACTGGCCGATGTCGGCCCCCGGCGGCTTCGTGTAGAGCGAGGTCGCGAGCAGCGAGAACACCGGGAGCACAAAGAACAGCAGCAGGAAGAAGAAGCCGGGCAGGATCAGCCAATAGCCCATCCGCCCCCGGCGGCGTTCCTCCTTAAGCTCGCCGCTGCCGCGTCCCTGATCCGGCGCCGATGACGTGTCTGCGGTGGCCAGCGCACTCATCAGACACCGTCCTCGGGCGCCCCGTACTGCGGTTCCTCGTCGCCGTCGAGGCCGAAGGCGTGTTCCGTGTCCCAGCTGAGCACGACGGCGTCGCCCGGCTGGGCCAGCTGCTGGCCGTGGTTTTGGCTGAAGACGCCCACCGTGCCGATCCCGGCAACCTCTACCAGGTACTCGGTACTGACCCCGGTGAACGAGGTGTCGAGCACGGTGCCGCGCAGGACGTTGGCGGCTTCGGCCGGCGCATCGTCCGGCCACATCATCTTCAGCTTCTCCGGACGGATCCCGATCAGCGCCTTGCCCCGGTGCACGGTCGCGCGCTCCTTCAGCACGGCCAGCCGGTTGCCGTTGGCATTGACGACGACGGCGTCGCCCCGGTCCTCGATGATCTCCCCGGCGACCAGGTTGGATTTGCCCAGGAAGTTGGCCACGAACACGGTGCGCGGCAGTTCATACAGCTCGCGGGGAGCACCCATCTGCTCCACCTTGCCGGCGTTCATGACGGCCACGGTGTCCGCCATGGTCATGGCTTCTTCCTGGTCGTGGGTGACGTGGACAAAGGTCAGTCCGACCTCGGTCTGGATCTTCTTCAGTTCCACCTGCATTTGCCGGCGCAGCTTCATGTCCAGCGCGCCCAGCGGTTCGTCCAGCAACAGCACCGCCGGCTGGTTGACGATGGCCCGCGCCAGCGCCACGCGCTGCTGCTGACCGCCGGAGAGCTGGGCCGGCCGCCGTGCGCCCAGGTGCGACAGCTCCACCAGCGCCAGTGCCTTCTTCGCCTGCTCCTGGGCGTCGCGGACCTTGCGCCGGCGCAGCCCGAACGCCACGTTGTCCAGCACGCTCATGTGCGGAAACAGGGCGTAGTTCTGGAACACGGTGTTGACCGGCCGCTGGTGCGGGCTGGCCTTGCTGATGTCCTTGCCGCCGATGCTGATGCTGCCGGACGTGGGCTGTTCCAGCCCGGCTACCATCCGCAGGGTGGTGGTCTTGCCGCAGCCGGAGGGGCCGAGCAGGGCAAAGAACTGGCCCGCCGGAATGGTCAGGTCCAGGTCATCGACGGCCACGAAATCGCCGAACCGCTTGGTCACGGACGACAGCACCAGATCCGCGCCGCTGTCTTCGCCGACGGCGTGGGCGTGCTCTGTCCTCAGTGGTGCCTGGGTCATCAGTTGCCGATCGCCTGCTGGAAACGGTTGCCGAAGTCGGTTTCCTCGTCGGCCTCCAGGCTGCGGAAGACCTTGACCTTGGCCAGGTCTTCGTCCGTCGGGAAGATCAGCGGGTTGTCGACCAGTTCCGGGTCGATCTTCTCCATGGCTTCCTTGGCTCCCTGCACCGGGCAGATGTAGTTCACGTAGGCCGCTACGGTCGCCGCGTTTTCCGGATCGTAGTAGAAGTCCATCAGCGTTTCCGCGTTCTTCTTGTGCGGCGAGCCGATGGGCACCAGCAGGTTGTCCGACCACAGGGTTCCGCCGGCCTCGGGGAGCGCGAATTGCCACTTGTCGCCCTCCTCGAAGTTCAGCTGCGTGATGTCGCCGGACCAGCAGATCACCGCCAGCGCGTCGCCGGAGATCAGGTCTTCCTTGTAGGAGTTGCCCTTGACCTGACGGATCTGGCCGTCGGCGATCTGCTTTTGCAGGACCTCCAGGGCGGCGTCGTATTCGCTCGTGCCCCAGTCACCGGAAATGTCCACGCCGTTGTCCAGCATGAGCAGGCCCATGGTGTCGCGCATCTCGTCGAGCACTTCCACGCGTCCCTTGAGCTCGGGCTTCCACAAATCGGATACCGTCCGCAGCCCGCCCGGGACCGCTTCCTTGTTCCAGGCAATGCCCGCGTATCCGGACTGCCAGGTCAGGGAGTTCTTCCGGTCCGGGTCGAAGTCCACGTTCTTCAGGGTCTCCAACAGGTTGGCCGCGTTCGGGATGTTCGCGTGGTCCAGTTCCTGGGTGTAGCCGAGCCGGATCAGTCGTGCCGCCATCCAGTCGGTGAGCGTGATGATGTCCTGTCCAATGTCCTGCCCGGCGGCGAGCTGGCCCTGGACCTTTCCGAAGTACGTGTCGTTTCCGTCGATGTCCTCGGAATAGTTGGCCTGGATCCCGGTTTTCTTGGTGAAGGCCTCCAGCGACGGGTAGGTCTGGCTGGAGTCGTCGTAGTCCAGGTACAGGGTCCAGTTGGCCCAGTTGACTTCCTTTTCCTGGTCCGACAGGTCTTCCGCCGGGGACAGCGCACCGGCCGAGCCGGTGTTCGACGAGCCGCCCGTGCCGCCCGTGCCACACGCAGCGAGCAGGCCGGCCAAAGTCAGTCCGCCGGCGCCCATCAGGACGTTCCGGCGGGACATTTGCGCAGCGATCAGGCGTCGCAGGCGTGGGTCTTCAGGTAGTCGTTTCGGCATCTGGTGCTCCTGTTGACGGATCGGGCCTCGCTGGTGCGTCGATACTTGCAGACCGCAGAGACCCCGACAATAGTTTCAGTTGTAAATTTTTGGTTACACGACGAAATCCGAAGCATGCCCCGCTGCCTGCACGTGGATTGTCCCCTCCCGGAGGGCGCATCCGCGAAGTATGCACCCGGCGGACGGAAGGGCCGCACGCGAAAGCTGAAGTGAGCTGCTTCACAAACAGATAGTAGCCTCTAGTTCTGCGTATATCGATAGCCTCCGCGGCGAATCTTTTCGGATTCAGCACTTGCGCTCTCATCACACAACGGATTCAATAGTCAGCAATCCCTGCCGGTGGCGGGTATTCGCTTAGGAGGTGGATACGCTTGACCTTGCTGCCCAGTGCCGGCCACGGCCTCATCGGCAACGGCCACAGCCCTGCGGTTGACGAGGTCTCCAAGGCCATCATCGAGCAACTGCAGGAAGACGGCCGGCGCTCCTACGCCGCCATCGGCAAGGCGGTCGGGCTCTCCGAAGCAGCCGTCAGGCAGCGGGTGCAGAAGCTGATCGACTCCGGCGTCGTGCAGATCGTCGCGGTCACCGACCCGCTGCAGCTGGGGTTTGCCCGGCAGGCCATGCTGGGCATCAAGACAGCTGCCGACCTGCTGGAAGTGTCGGACAAGATCGCCGAACTGGACCAGGTGCACTACTGCCTGGTCACCGCGGGCTCGTTCGACATTCTGGCCGAAATCATTTGCGAAAACGACCAGGATTTGTTGCGGCTGGTCAACCGGATCCGCGGCATTCCCGGTGTCCTGAGCACCGAAACATTCATGTATCTCTCTCTGCGCAAGCAGGAATACAACTGGGGAACCCGATGACACAGACATCAGCATCGCCAAGCACCAGCCTCCCGGGCCAAGGCACGCCCGCCGGCACCACGACCGACGCCCCGATGCGCCGGACCTACACCACTCCGATGGGAACGGACCGCCAGCAGGCGGCCCGCGACCACCTGTGGATGCACATGGCCCGACACTCACCACTGGTTGCCGGCGGCAACGTACCGGTGATAACCCGCGGCGAGGGCCACCTCATCTACGACGACCAGGGCCGCGAATACATCGACGGCCTGGCCGGGCTCTTCGTGGTCCAGGTGGGCCACGGCCGCGAGGAACTCGCGCAGGCGGCCGCCCGCCAGGCCAAGGAACTGGCCTTCATGCCGCTGTGGTCCTATGCCCACCCGGCGGCCATCGAACTGGCCGAACGCCTGGCGCACCACGCCCCGGGCGACCTGAACCGGGTCTTCTTCACCACCGGCGGTGGCGAAGCCGTGGAATCCGCGTGGAAGCTGGCCAAGCAGTACTTCAAGCTGAAGGGCAAGCCCAACAAGACCAAGGTGATCTCCCGCGCCGTCGCCTATCACGGCACCCCGCAGGGAGCGCTTTCGATCACCGGCATCCCGGACATGAAGGCACCCTTCGAACCGCTGGTGCCCGGCGCCTTCCGTGTCCCCAACACAAACCAGTACCGCGCGCCGGCGGGCCTGGAAGATCCGAAGGCCTTCGGCCGCTGGGCCGCGGACCGGATCGGCGAAGCCATCGAGTTCGAAGGCCCGGACACCGTGGCCGCGGTGTTCCTGGAACCGGTGCAGAATTCCGGCGGCTGTTTCCCGCCGCCGCCCGGGTACTTCGAGCGGGTGAGGGAAATCTGCGACGAGTACGACGTTCTGCTGGTTTCCGACGAGGTCATCTGCGCGTTCGGCCGGATCGGTTCCATGTTCGCCTCCACCGACTTCGACTACGTGCCGGACATGATCACCTGCGCCAAGGGCATGACCAGCGGCTACTCGCCGATCGGCGCGATGATCGCCTCGGACCGCCTGTTCGAACCGTTCAAGCATGGCGACACGACGTTCTACCACGGCTACACCTTCGGCGGGCACCCGGTCTCGGCCGCCGTTGCCATGGCCAACCTGGACATCTTCGAACGCGAGGGCCTGAACAACCACGTCAAGGAGAACGCCCCGGCCTTCCGCAAGACGCTGGAAAAGCTGCTGGACCTGCCGATCGTCGGCGATGTCCGCGGCGAGGGCTATTTCTACGGGATCGAACTTGTCAAGGACAAGGCCACCAAGGAGACGTTCAACGACGAAGAGTCGGAGCACCTGCTGCGCGGCTACCTGTCCAACGCGCTGTTCGACGCCGGCTTGTACTGCCGGGCGGACGACCGTGGAGACCCCGTAGTCCAGCTCGCTCCGCCGCTGACCATCGGACAGCGCGAATTCGACCAGATCGAGCAGATCCTGCGCTCCGTCCTCACGGAGGGCATGAACCACCTCTGACCGGCAGCAGGAATCCCGGGGAGGGGGCCTTCCCGGAAACGGCAGGGCGGTGGGTGGCGGGGCCACCCACCGCCCTCATTCGGCTTCGCCGCGGACCTGCCGCAGCCACTGACGCCGCGCGGCCAGGCAAGGCTCGATGTCGGCCACGCTTTCAAGCGCCACCGTCTGCGCCTCGAGCCCGGCCGCCTCGATGATGATGCCGTAACGCCCACGCTCGGCACCGGCCCACCATTTGCCGCCGTCCTGCCAGAGCGCGAATTCCACCCGTTCACCGTCGACGGCGATGCCCACCATGCGCGGTTCCTGGCGGTCCAACTCGTCCAGCTGCCGCAGGTAGGCGTCCTTGTCCTCCACCACGGCGCGGGCGCCCAGCCGCATGGTTCGAATCCTCTGGTTTACCTCGTGGGCCGTGGTCAGGACCTGCGCATACGGCGAACCAAGCCCCGGGTCGCCATGCAGCAGCCCGTGCGGGCCGCCGTCGAAAATCCATTCGCCGACCATGACGCCGCCGTCCCACCCGCGCAGGCCGAAACACGGCAACTCCGGAAAAGTCTCCCGAATGCGCTGCTCCCCTTCGGCCACGATGGCCCAAAATTCGTCCTGGTCCCGCTGTCCCTCAACGCCCATGGAGCAAGTATGGCAGCGGCCTGCCCGGTTTCGCCCGGGAATTTTAGCCGCGGGCGCCGTGGCCCCAGCGGGCGCGTGCACCACGCCCGTGTCCCCGGCCGGCGATGCCGCCGCCAGGAGGGACAGGCGGGTGCCGGCGCCCTACAGTTCGGCTTTGCCGGCCCGCCAGTAGCCCATGAACGCCACCTGTTTGCGGTCCACTCCCACGTCCCGGACCAGGTAACGGCGCAGCCCGCGGATGACCGCCGCCTCCCCCGCAATCCAGGCGTAGAACGGCCGGGTGGAACCGGCGGTGGTTTCCCACAGGATCACCTGGTCAATGTCCACTTCTTCGGGGTCCTCCCCCGTCGCCGGCGTCAGGCCGGCTCCGGGCACAACGACGGCGGCGCGCACCGCTTCGTCCAGCAGTTCGCCGTGCGGGCGGGCGCCCCGCGCCAGCCAGGAGATCTGCACGTCCGCCGCAGACCGGATGTCCTGGAAGTCCGCTGGGTCGGGGACCTCGAGCACGGCGTGGCCCGTCATGTGCTTCGGGAGGCTCTCCAGGATGGACGCGATGGCGGGAACGGCGGTTTCGTCGCCGGCGAGCAGCACGTGCGAAGCCAGCCCGGGCCGCCACTCAATGCCGCCGTAGCTCTTCGCCGTCGCGCAGTTGGCCGCCGCGGCGTTCGGGCCGATGATGGTGACCTCGTCGCCGGGGACGGCGGCGGCCGCCCAGCACGACGCCGGACCGCCGTTTCCGTCGGCGTCGAAATGCAGCACGAAGTCCACGTCCAGTTCGGGCCCCCGCCCGCCTTCCGCCGGCCGGAAGGCGCGGACGGTGTAGGTGCGCATGGAGCCGCGTCGGGCCGGGTCCATGGCCAGCCACTGCTGGTACCAGCCGCCGCCCAGTTCCACGGCGGTGTCCGTGTCGGCCGCCATGGTTTCCTGGTTGCCCGGCGTCACGGGAGGGGCCGGGCGCGCGGGCCCGCCGAATGCCGGCAGCGGCAGCGGACGCCCGTCGGCGCCGGTGGACGGGATCATCACCTTGATCCGCAGATCCAGCGTCGGCCCGTCCACGCCGAAACGGCGGAGCGACTCCCCGCAAAAGGTGACCCGCCGGTAGCTCGGCGAGATGTCCTCGACCCGGGCGACGGCTACGCCGAAGGCCAGCACCGGCACTACGGCGGATGTTTCAGTTGCTACGGCGGTCATCGTGCTCCGTTCTCCATGTCCGTTCCTTCGGCTGCGCGCCGGGTTTTCCTTCCGGCGCCGCCGGGCCCCTGTGCGGGCGGTTGTCGGCGCCGGCCGGCCTCGCTCACGCCGCGGGTTCTTCGTGCTTGAGGTCCGTCGTGGACAGGACCGGGTCGGCGTCGTCTTCGGCCGGGGCGGGCGCCGCGCAGTGGTGGCGGCCGACCGGAACCACCATCGGCGTTCCGGACACCGGGTCCGGGATCACCCGCGATTCCAGTCCGAACACCGTCTGCACCAGCTCCTCGGTGACCACCTGCGCGGGGGCGCCCTCGGCCACCACCCGGCCATCCTTCATCGCCACGAGCTGGTCGGCGTAGCGGGCGGCCAGGTTCAGGTCGTGCAGCACGATGGCCACGGAGGTGCCGCGGCGCCGGTTCAGGTCGGTGATCAGATCCAGCACCTCCACCTGGTGGGCCACGTCCAGGAACGTGGTCGGCTCATCCAGCAGCAGCACGTCGGTCTCCTGGGCCAGCGCCATCGCGATCCACACCCGCTGGCGCTGGCCGCCGGAGAGTTCGTCCACGTTCCGGTCGCCAAGTTCCAGGGTGTCGGTGGCCGCCAAGGCCGCGCTGACGGCGTCGTCGTCCTCCCGGGTCCACTGCCGGAACCAGCCCTGGTGCGGATACCGGCCGCGGCCCACCAGCTCCGCGACGGTGATTCCGTCGGGGGCCGCCGGGCTTTGCGGCAGCAGGCCCAGCACCTTCGCCACGTCGCGGGTGGACTGCCGGTGGATGTCCTTGCCGTCCAGCAGCACGGACCCGGCACCCGGCTTGAGCAGCCGCGCCAGCCCGCGCAGCAGCGTCGACTTGCCGCAGGCGTTCGCCCCGACGATGATCGTCACCTTGCCTTCCGGCAGCCGGACGGTGAGGTCCTGCACCACGGTGCGCTGGTCGTATGCCAGCGTCAGGTTGCGGGATTCGAGCGTGCGCACTTAGCCTCCTTGGCCTCGGCGGTTGGTGGTGACCAGCAGCCAGAGCAGGAACGGCGCGCCCAGCGCTCCGGTCACCACCCCGACCGGCAGCGAGGCGCCGTCGGTCAGATACATCGGGATGAGGTTGGCCGCGGCGAAGTCGGCGGCCAGCACGATCAGGGCGCCCACCAGCGCGGCCGCCGGCAGCGATGCCGCACCGCCCAGCAACCGGCGGGCAATCGGCCCGGACAGGAACGCGATGAACGCGACCGGACCTGCCGCCGCAGTGGCCACGGCGGCCAGCAGCACCCCCACCGTCATCAGGCTCAGCCGGGCCGGGGCCACCCGGACACCCAGCGCGGCAGCGGCGTCGTCGCCCATTTCCAGGCCGTGCAGGCTGCGCGCCAACAGTGCCACGGCCACGAACAGCACGGCCAGCCCGGCCACCAGGACCGTGGCCCGGTCCCAATTGCTGGAGTTCAGCGACCCGTTGAGCCAGACCAGCGCGCCCTGGGCTGTGCGGATATCCGTGCGGGTCAGCAGGTAGCTGACCAGCGCCTGCATCACCGCGGCGAAGCCGATGCCCACCAGGATCAGCCGCGAGCCGGCCGCCCCGGACACCGTGCTGGAGCGGTACGCAATCGCGTAGATTCCCCCCGCCACCACCAGCGCCCCGGCCATGGCGGCGGCGGAGACCGCGGCGCCGGCCGCGCCGAACACGACGATCGCGGTCACGGCGGAGGCGCTGGCCCCGTAGCTGATGCCGATGATGTCCGGGCTGGCCAGCGGGTTCCGCAGCATGGTCTGGAAAATGCTGCCGGCCAGGCCGAACGCGAGCCCGACCAGCACGCCAATCACGGCCCGCGGCAGTTTGTGCTCCATCACGATGAAGCTGGCCCCGGGGATTTGTTCGCCCGCCAGCAGCCGGAAGAAGTCCGGAATGGTCACGGTGTAGCTGCCCAGCAGGACGTTGACAAAAAACAGGACGACGACGATGCCAGCCAGGGCGGCGATGAGCGCCGCGCGCCGCCGGCTGCGTCGTCCGGCCCTGACGGAAGCCACGGCTCGCTGGCCGCCGCCTCCGCGGGTGCGGGGTAAATCTTCGAGTGCACCGTCCATATACCCTGCCCTCGACGATAAACCCTGCACTGGCCGGTCCGAAGCCTGGGGCATGGCGGCCTCGGGCATGGCGGCCTGGGGCATGGCTGCCTGGGGCGTGGCGGCCTCGGCAGCCTGCTGCGCCAATTCCGGGCGCTTTCCGCGCGGGGTGTCCACCTTGCTCACAGCCCGGCCGCCTTCCGCCGCCGGACCAGCCAGATGAACACGGGCGCGCCGATCACTGCGGTGGTGATGCCGGCTTCGATCTCGCCGGGCGGCGCAAGGAAGCGGCCGGCCACGTCGGCGCCGACCAGCAGCACGGGGGCCAGCACCATGGAGTAGGGCAGGATCCAGCGGTAGTCGGGTCCGGTCAGGGCGCGGACCATGTGCGGGATGATCAGGCCCACGAAGGCGATCGGGCCGGCGATGGCGGTCGCCGCGCCGCACAGGATCACGACGCCGAGCGCCGTGATGGCACGGGACAGGCCCACCTTTTGGCCCAGGCCCCGGGCCACGTCGTCGCCCAGCGACAAGTTGTTCAGGATCCTCCCGGTGAACAGCGTGACCACCAGTCCGACGGCGATGAACGGGGCCACCTGGCCGATCAGGTCCCAGCCGCGGCCGGCCACCGATCCCACCTGCCAGTAGCGGAACCCCTCCAGCGTGTCCTGGTTGGTCACCAGCACCGAGTACATCAGCGAGCTCAGCCCCGCGGACAGGGCGGCGCCGGCCAGCGCCAGCTTGATCGGGGTGGCGCCTTCCCGTCCCATGCTGGCCACCCCGTAGACCAGCACGGCAGCGAGCGCGGCGCCGGCGAACGCGAACCAGACGTAGCCGGAAAGTTGCGTCACGCCGAACAGGAAGATGCCCGCCACGACCGCGAGCGCGGCCCCGGCGTTCACGCCCAGGATGCCGGGATCGCCCAGCGGGTTGCGCGCCACGCCCTGCATGGCGGCGCCGGCGACGCCCAAGGCCGCTCCCACCAGCAGCCCGGTGACGGTCCGCGGGATGCGCGAGTGGACCACGGCGTGGTCTCCGTTGGCGGGGTCGAAGGCAGCGAAGGCCTGGATGAACGTCTCCACGCCGATGGGGCGCGCCCCGAGGGCCAGCGAGGCACAGCAGATCAGCGCCAGCACCACCAGGGCGGCCGGGATACCCACCAGCACCCTGCGCGGCAGCCGTGCCGCACCGGAAGCAGTGGAGGACGGCCTGCCGGTCCCGTTGGCGCCGCCCGAAGCGCGGCCAAGCCGAGGCCCGGGCCCCGGATGGGAAGGCGCCGTCGCCGCCGGATCAGCTGGCATGCGCATACCCCCTCGGGCCGGAAAAAGCGACTCAAGTAAGGCTAACCTATGTTCTCCGCGATTAAGAACCGCTTTCCTGCCCTAATTGCTGCCGGACCCGCACGCAGGCCGCGCGCCCGGACAGCGCGCGGCACCCGCCCGCATCACCCGCCCGCACACCCGTCGCCCGGCCGTCCCGTTCAGGGCGGGCTGCCGGGCATAATCGAGCCATGACGCATCCGATTGTCCTGCTGCACGGCTGGGCCTGCTCCGCCGGCTATTGGAAACCGCTGGCCGCCCGGCTCTCCGCCGGCGGCCGCGACGTCGCGGCCCCGGATCTTCCCGGCTACGGCAGCGGTCCGCCCGCCGGCTTCGACTGGACCGTGGAGAACGTCGCCGCGGCCCTGGTCGACCGCTTCGGCGGCGGGCCGGTGCACTGGGTCGGGCACTCCCTCGGCGGCAACATCGCCGCCACCATCGCGGCACGCTTTCCGCGGACGACGGCGTCGCTCACCGTGGTGGGGATGGTGCCGGTGCCGCCGTCGGCGGCAACCGTCGACAAGCTCAGCCGCCTGTTCGGCGGGGAATCTTCCGATCCGGCAGCGTACCTGGCCGCCGGCGAGGAGCTGATTCGCGCGTGGTTTAGCGGCGGCAACGAGCCGCAGGGCGCGGACCGCGTAACATTCCGGGCCCCCTTCAGGCGGCACCCCGACGTCGTGCGCCGCAGCCTGCCCGCGGGGCTGGCCGGGGCCGCACCCGAGGTCGCGGCACTGGTGGCCGCTCCCGCCCTCGTGGTGACCGGCACCCGCGATCCCACCCGGCCGCCTGCCGCGGTCGCGGACTTCCTGGCCCGGCACCCGCACTGGCACCACGTGGCCGTGCAGGACGCCGGGCACATGGTGCACTGGGAGCAGCCCGGCGCCTGCGCCGACGCGGTCCTGCGGCACGCGGAGTCCGCCGAGCGCGGCGCCTGACCCCGGCCGCGCGGGGCCCGGCCCTTCATCGAGGGCGCTAGGGCTGCTTGGCCGGATGCGTCTCCCGCTGGATGACCGGCATGATCTCGGTGGCCAGGAGTTCGATGGACCGGGCGGTGTCCGCGAACGGCAGCCCGCCAAGGCCCACCTGGGCCATGTAGCGGTCATGACCGAACAGTTGGTACTGCTCCATGATCTTGTCGATCACTTCCTGCGGGCTCCCGGCGAGCAGGCCGCCGCCCGGGCCGGCCCACGCTTCGAAGGTCTCGCGCGGGAAGTGTCCGGCCGGCCGCGGCATGTTCTGCTCGAAGTATGCGCGGTAGTACGGGTAGAACGTGTCGCGCGCCTGCTGCGAGGTCGGAGCCACGAAGAAGTGGCCGCCCGTTCCCACCGGCAGCGTGGCCGGGTCGTGCCCGTGCGCCGCGGCGGACTCACGGTAGTACTCAATGTGCCGGACGAAGTGCTGCGGACCGGAGAGCAGTGCCAGGTACAGCGGCAGCCCCAGGCGTCCGGCCCGCTCGAAGGAAGAAGGCGTGCCGCCCACGCCGACCCAGACCGGAAGCCTCTCTTGCAGCGGCCGCGGCGACACGTCCATGCCCCGGATGCTGTGATGGTAGGTGCCGTTCCAGGTCAGGTTCTCCTGTCCGCGGGCGGCCAGCAGCAACTGAAGCTTCTCTTCGAACAGTCCGTCATAGTCGGCCGTGTCGTACCCGAACAGCGGGTAGGACTCGGTGAAGGCGCCGCGGCCGGCAATGACCTCGGCGCGTCCGCCGGAGAGCAGATCCAGCGTGGCGAACTGCTCGAAGAGGCGCACCGGGTCCTGGGTGGACAGCACGGTCACCGCCGTGGCCAGACGCAGGTTGGTGGTCTCGCGGGCGATGGCAGCCAGGACGATTTCCGGCGCCGAAATGGCGAAGTCCTTGCGGTGGTGCTCGCCCAGCCCGAGGAACGAGATGCCCGCCTGGTCGGCAATCTTGGCCAGCTGGACCAGTTCCTCCAGGCGCTGGCGGGGCGACAGCGACTCCCCGCCCGGGCCGCGCGTTAATTCGCCGAAGGTAAAAATGCCGAAGTCCATGGTGCTCCCGGGGTTGCGTGCAATAACTAATTAGTTGAAGCTTCAGCTATTCGCAGTTATTCCCGTTCTCAAAATCCTCCCTCGGCAAAAGCGCTACCGGGCAGTAACATGAGGGGACAGCACAGGGCCTGGCGCCCGCAGGCCCGCGTCGAAGGGGACTGCCATGAGCGCCGAGACCGACCAGACAACTGCCGCCCGCACAGCCGCTGCCGGAACGAAGGCCGGGAACGCCGGCACGGCGCCCGACGCAGGACCATTGCCGGCCGAAGCAGGGACAGCCGGACCGGCCGAGACCGGCGAGCGCGAGGCGAGGGAACTCGCCGAGGCAGCCCGCGAAACCGAATGGAACCGGCCGAGTTTCGCCAAGGGCCTGTACATGGGCCGCTTCGACCTGGACCTGATCCATCCACATCCGCTGCCGGCTCCGTCCGAGCGCGAGGCCGGCGAAGCGTTTTTGGCGACGCTGGCGGAGTTCGCCCGGACCATGGACGGGGCGCGGATCGAGCGTGAGGCGAGAATCCCCGACGAGTACCTGGCCGGTCTGGCCGGGATCGGAGCGTTCGGCATCAAGATCCCGGTCGAATACGGCGGCCTCGGACTGTCGTTGCTGTACTACGGCCGCGCCCTGATGCTGCTGGGTTCCGTGCACCCCTCGCTCGGCGCGCTGCTCTCGGCCCACCAGTCCATTGGCGTGCCCGAGCCGGTGAAAGTCTTCGGCACCGAGGAGCAAAAGCGCGAATACCTGCCCCGCTGCGCGGCCGGCGCCGTGACGGCGTTCCTGCTGACCGAGCCCGACGTCGGCTCCGACCCTGCCCGCCTGGGCACCACCGCGACCCTCACCGAGGACGGCAACGCGTACCTGCTCAACGGCAGCAAGCTGTGGACCACGAACGGCGTGATCGCGGAACTGGTAGTGGTGATGGCCAAGGTGCCGGAGCATGACGGCCAGCGCGGCGGCATCTCCGCTTTCGTGGTGGAAGCGGATTCCCCCGGGATCACGGTGGAAAACCGCAACGCCTTCATGGGCCTGAGGGGCATCGAAAACGGCGTGACCCGGTTCGACAACGTCCGCGTCCCCGCAGCCAACCGCCTGGGCCGTGAAGGCCAGGGCCTGAAGATCGCCCTGACCACGCTGAATACCGGGCGCCTGTCCATTCCCGCGCTCTGCGCCGCGAACGGCAAGTGGTCCCTGAAGATCGCCCGCGAATGGTCCAATGCGCGGGTCCAGTGGGGCAAACCCGTGGGCAAGCACGAAGCGGTCGGCAAGAAGATCGCCTTCATCGCCGCGGGCTCCTTCGCTCTCGACGCGGTTTTTGAGCTGTCTGCCGGGCTCGCGGATGCCGGCATGAAGGACATCCGGATTGAAGCGGCGCTGGCCAAGCTGTGGTCCAGCGAATCCGCCTTCAGGATTGCCGACGAACTGGTCCAGATCCGCGGTGGCCGGGGTTACGAGACCGCCGCGTCTCTGGCTGCCCGCGGCGAGCGCGCCGTTCCGGCGGAACAAGCGTTCCGCGACATGCGGATCAACCGGATCTTCGAAGGCTCTACCGAAATCATGCACCTGCTGATTGCCCGCGAGGCCGTCGACGCCCACCTGGCCGCGGCCGGCGACCTGGCCTCGCCCGACGCAGACGCCCGGGCCAAGGCGAAGGCGGCCCTGAGCGCCAGCGGCTTCTACGCCAGCTGGCTTCCCCGGCTGCTCGCCGGCCGCGGCATGAACCCGCGGTCGTACAGCGAGTTCGGCCTGCTGGCCCGGCACCTGCGGTTCATCGAACGGTCCTCCCGCCGGCTGGCCCGGCAGACGTTCCTCGGGATGGGCCGGTGGCAGGCCGGGTTGGAAAAGCGGCAGGCCTTTTTGGGCAGGATCGTGGATATCGGCGCCGAACTCTTTGCCATGGCCGCCTGCTGCAGCCACGCCGAAATGCTGCGCAGCCGGGACGCCGCCCAGGGCAGGTCGGCCTACCAGCTGGCCGACGCCTTCTGCCTGCAGGCCCGGCAACGGATCGGCCACCTCTTCGATGACCTCTGGCGCAATTCCGACGCCAGCGACGGCCGGCTGGCCTCGCACGTGCTCGCGGGCGACTACACCTGGCTGGAAACCGGCGTGCTGGACCCGTCCGAGGGCACCGGACCGTGGATTTCCGGGCGCCCGGGCGGCGCCTCCGCCAAGGAAAACCTGCACCGCTCCTACCGCTGATTCCCCGTCTGGGGTCAGAGCAAGGGCCACACCCGGCGCTCCCTGTCGAAAACGTCCCAGGCCCGCGGCACCAGGCCCAGCGACACCTCGCACATCCGCCGCAGCTGCTGCATGCTCCCTGGGCGGAACTCCTCGGTCCCGGAGTCGCTGAACGGATCCGGGTACCGGACCCCCTGGGCGGATGCCCACTGAAGCCCGTGCGAATGTCCGCTGCAGAACTGCCAGACATACATCAACGACGGCGGCAGGTCCCCCTCCCGCAGGTCCTTCAGGATCGAAGTCTGCGTACGGTTCTTGGTGGCGTAGCCCCAGGAACCGTCGGCCTTGGCGGCGAAAATCGGCGGCAGCTGCAGCGACTCGGCGGCCTCGTTGACCGCGCCGCGGAGCCCGTCGAAGTAATCCATGGCCCGGGCATGCCGGTCCGGCCGCAGGTCGCCTAGATACGCATCCCAGAACGACGCGGCGTTGAAGACGTCGCGGGCAATGAGAACCAGGCCGCGCCGCGCCCGCTCCGTGCCTTCTTCCGGCTGGAGTGCCCACAGCACCGTGGAGGTGCATTCGATGACCGTCCGCACCAGCGAGTACGGCGAGTGCGTGTGCACCCGGTACGACGTTGTTCCGTGCTCCCCCGGTTCCTCGAACAGCAGCCGGCGCAGCGCCAGCACATTGTCCGTCGCCGCGGCCAAGGACTGGTTCAGCAGGCTGCTCACGCTGTGGACGGCGGCGAATCGATCGTCCAGCAGCGCCAGCGCGGACCCCTGCTCGACGGCGGCCCCGTCCCGCAGCAGCCATGGCTCAAGGTCGCGCAGCATCTGCAGGACGGCCAGGGCCGCGCGGCTCTCCGGATCCGCTCCGAAGACCGAGCGCACCGGGCCGCAGGAGGCACCGCCGTCGTCCATTGGGCCATGGTAGCGCCGCCCACCGCCGGGCCGCCCGCGGCACCGGCCCTCCAAGCTTGCGCGGTGGGCCGCCTGCGGCACCGGCCTTCCTAACCAGTGCGGCCGGAACGGCGTGCGCGGCCGGAACGGGCAGCAATCAGCAGCCCGGCGCCCGTCAGCGCGATGCCCACCAGCGTTTGCGGACCGACCGCGCTCCCCGCGGAGGGCCAGAAGAGATCCAATACCAGCGCACCCACCAGTTGCCCGCCGATCACCGTCAGGGTGGTCAGCAGCACGCCGGTGCTGGCCACCGCGACGGTGCCGGCGGCCAGGATCAGGGTTCCGAGCGGCCCGCCCAGGTACAACCACCAGTCGCCGGTGATCAGGTCGGTTCGCCCGGTCATCAGCGCCTGGGCCGCCCAGACCGCCAGCAACGCGGCCGTCCCTACCCCGAAGTTCAGCAGCGTGGAAATCACCGGGCTGCCGTGTGCCGCGCCCACCTGGCCGAGAACGCCTTGCTGCACGCTCTGCATCAACCCGGCCGCCAGCGGGATGAGCATGAACAGTACGAGCAGCCCCGTTGTCCTTGACGCTCCCAGGTGGGCGCTGGCGGCAATGAGCGAGGCTAGGAAAGCCAGCGCCGCGCCGGCGAACCTGGCACCGCTGACCGCGATTTTCCGTCCGGCCCCGATCCCCCACCGGTCCATCAGGAGGCCGGACGCCATTTGGCCGGACACAATGGCGATGGTGAACAGCGACAACCCGATCGGCCCGACGGTGGCCGCCTGGGCGAACACGTAGAAGGCGCCGACCAACCCGGCCCCCAGGTACCAGCGCGGATAGGCCCGCTGCCGCAGGATCCGGGGAACGGCACGCAGCTTGCCCCGCACCGACGGGTGCACCAGTGTGAAGAGCAGAACGGCCGCCAGCCCGGTACCGAAACTGACCAGGGCTGCTCCCACCTGGTCCCCCAGCTCGATGCCCAACTGGCTGTTGAGGCGGCTCTGCATGGCCAGTCCGACCCCTGCCAACAACGCCAGGAACAACGCGAGCGGCGCGGACATCCGGATGCCTTGGCGGTGCGCCACGTTCTGCCCGCCGGGCGGGGAGGCACCGCCACCGGGGTCTCGGGGAGAATCTGCGGGCCGGTCGGTGTGCACGTGCCGATGCTATCCCGGACGGCCAGGGAACCGCCGCACCGGACCACTTGACCTTGCCGCTGCGTCAAGCTCCATAGTGGTTGTCATGGGAACAGCACCGCAGGTTGGAGGGGGCGAATACTCGATCCAGGAGGTCGCCAAGGCGGCGGGAACAACCAGCAGGACCCTCCGGCATTACCAGGACATTGGCCTGCTTGAGCCCAGCCGCATCGGCCACAACGGCTACCGCTATTACGACGACGGAGCCCTCCTGCGGTTGCAGCGCATTTTGCTGCTGCGGGAGCTCGGGTTGGGGCTGCCGGAGATCGGCAAGGTGTTCGAGGGCACCCGGGACGCGTCGGCGGCCCTGCGGGGCCACCTGGAACTTCTCCTGCAGGAGCGCGACCGGCTGGAGCGGCAGATCGCCTCCGTCAAGACCACCATCGACAAGACGGAAAGGGGCGAGGATCTCGTGGCCAGTGAAATGTTCGACGGATTCGACCACACGCAGTACAAGCAGGAGGTCGAAGAGCGCTGGGGCAAGGATGCGTATGCCAAGGGCGACAAGTGGTGGCGCGGGATGTCCGACGCGGAGCGGAAGGCCTGGACGGAACGGTCCCGCCAGCTGATGGCCGACTGGGTCGCGGCCAGCCAGGCCGGGGTAGCCGCCGACAGCGCGGAGGCTCAGGCCCTGGCGCAGCGCCAGTTCGACTGGCTTTCCAGTGCCAACGGCGGCCAGCAGGTGTCCTACGGTTACTTCACCGGTCTGGGCGAGATGTACGTGGCCGACCCGCGGTTCGGCGCCAACTACGGCGGCGAGGCCGGCGCGTCTTTCGTGCGGGATGCCATGAAGGCCTACGCCGAGAGGCATTTGGCTTAGTGCCGGCCCCTGTCAGCCCAGGCTTGCGGTCGTCTTCCGGCACGCCTCGACGAAGGGCCTGAGCAGCGCCTGGAACTGCCCTTCGGGCGACCCGGGTTCTTCGGGGTGCCACTGGACCGCCAGCAGCCAGCCTTCATCGGGGCGGGCGAGTTCCAGGGCTTCCACCACGCCGTCGGCCGCAGTGGCCACGACGCGGAGCCGGTCACCCAACCGGCGCACGGCCTGGTGATGGCCGGACTGGACCGCGACTTCGCCGCTGCCGAGCGCCGCCGCCAGCAGGCTGCCGGGGGCAATCCGCACCGGATGGCTGGCCATGGGCGGCTGCGGCCGATGTATCTTGTGGAACGACTCCGGGCCCAGATCCTCAAAGAGGGTGCCGGCGAAGGCGACGTTGATCAACTGGAGTCCGCGGCAGATGCCGAGGACCGGCCGGCCGTTGGCAATAGCCCCCTTGACCAGGTCGATCTCGGTCTCGTCGGCGGCCGTGTCCACGCCGTGGACGGTTTTTTCGTCGGTGTCGCCGCCGTAGCGGGCCGGGTCCACGTCCCCGCCGCCCAGGATGACCACGCCGTCATAGTCGAGCGCGCTGAAGACGTGGCCCGACGCGGAATTCACGACGACGGGATCCGCGCCGGCGGCTTCCAGGCCTGCGGCCGCGTGCCGGGCCAGAGAGGCCAGGACGTCAGAGAACCAGGCGGGATGCGACGCGGCGTCCCGGGCGTAGCTGACGGCAATGCGGGGACGGCCGTCGTCATCCACCCCGCGGGACATGCTGCTAAGCGGGGTAGAGCGGGTTGTGGCCGGCGGTGACACGTTCGGATTCGCGCACCGGACCCGGTGCGGTGCCGTCCCCGAAGGGGCTGCCGCCGAGGGCCTCGCGGCCGTGATCGGTCAGCCAGCCGGAGAGCTCGGGGCCCTGCGGGACGATCCGGGTGGGATTGATGTCCTCGTGCACGATGTAATAGTGCTGCTTGATCTGCACGAAGTCGGTGGTGTCGCCGAAACCCGGGGTCTGGAAGAGGTCACGGGCGTAGCCCCATAGCGCGGGCATCTCGGTCAGCTTGTTCCGGTTGCACTTGAAGTGGCCGTGGTAGACGGCGTCGAAGCGGGCCAGCGTGGTGAAGAGGCGGACGTCGGCTTCGGTGATGGTGTCGCCCATCAGGTAGCGCCGGCTGGTGAGGCGCTCCTCGAGCCAATCCATAGCGGCCCAGAGCCGGTCGTAGGCGGCGTTGTAGGCTTCCTGCGAGCCGGCGAAACCGCAGCGGTAGACGCCATTGTTAACCTCGGTGTAGATGCGCTTGATGACCGGCTGCATTTCGTCGAGCTTGTCGGCCGGCAGCAGGTCCGGCGCGCCCTCGCGGTGGTGCTCCTTCCACTCGGTGGAGAAGTCCAGGGTCATCTGCGGGTAATCATTGGTGACGACGGCGCCGCTCGCCTCGTCCACGATGGCCGGCACGGTGATGCCGCGGGGGTAGTCCGGGAAGCGCTTGAAGTAATTCTCCTGCAGGCGCTCGGTGCCCAAAACCGGGTCCCGGCCGCCGGGGTCCAGGTCAAAGGTCCAGGAACGGGCATCGTGGGTGGGGCCGGGCAGGCCGAGCGAAATGGCGTCCTCAAGCCCGAGCAGGCGCCGGACGATGATGGCGCGATTGGCCCAGGGGCAGGCGCGGGCGGCGACCAGGCGGTAGCGGCCGGCCTCAACCGGCCAGGCTTTGGCGCCGTCGCCGAGGCCGCCGTTCGGGTTGCCGATGGTGCCGCCGGTCGGCCCGTCCGAGGCACGCACGGCATCGGGATCGGCCACGATCCGGTCCTCGATGTAGTTCGTGTCCCGGTCGAACTCTTCGCCGCTGTGGACGTAGGCGCCCTTGGTGCTGAACTCCGCCGTGTCGCTGCTCTGGCTCATGCCTCCACCATATCGGCCGGTCGGCCACCGCTGGCAAGGGTTCGCTGCCGGCCTAGCCTGCGCCGGGCCGGTCGGGTCAGCCGCGCATCCGGTGCAGCAGCAGGGCCACGTGCAGCGACGTCCGCGACTCGGCGTCCTCGAGCGGGACGCCGAGCTGCTCCTGCAGGCGCGCCAGCCTCGCATAAAGCGTGGGGCGGCTGAGGTAACCGTCGCGCGCGAGCCGGGCCTTGTTGCCACCGGCCTCCAGGTACCGCTGCAGCAGGTCCAGGGCGTCGCGGTCGTGGGCGACGGCGGCGAGTTCGGCGTCGGCGAAGGCGGCCACGCGCGGATCGTCGCGCAGCAGGGAGAGCACGCCGCGCAACCGGACGTCCGAAGACCGGTAGAACCGTTTGCCGGTGCCGAGCCCGGCCGCGGCCTCGGCCACATGTGCCGCTTCGTCCATCCCCGCGGCAGCGGCCAGCAGCTCCTGCCGGCCGCGGCCAACCCCCACGGTCCAGTCGGGGCTGGTCTGCTCGGTCAACTGGCCGCACAGCCGTTCCAGCACGGGGTCTTCCAGCTGCCTGGCCGGCACCGAGACCAGCAGCCCGATGGAGCCGGCCTGCAGGCTGGCTGCCAGCACCGACACCCGGGCGGCCGCGGCCACACTGTTCAGCAAGTCCAGCAGCGCCCGCTCCCGCCGCTGCAGTTCGATCGGTTCTTCGGCGGCAGGCCGCGCCAGCTGGAACACCACCGGCAGGTAGACCGGAGCGGACGCCAGCCCCAGGGCCGCAGCCCGGGCCAGGGCCTCGGCCTCTTCCAGTGCGCCGGGCCGGCGGAGTTCGTGCAGCAGGCCGGAGCGGGCCTGGTGGGCAAGTTCGCGCTGGTCCCGTTCCGCCATGCGGTTGATGGTCAGGGCCTGGCCGGCCCGTTCCAGCACCATGGCGGCGTCGGCGTCGGCGGTTTCGGCAGTCCCGTCCGCCCGCCCGCCGGCCAACGGTTCGCCCGCCACCGGCACCACGAGGCGGCCCCAGCGCTGGCCGCGCAGTCCCACCGGCGCCTGCAGCCAGCCTGCCGAGCCGGCACGGGCCGTCTCCTCGCGATAGTGCACCAGGCGCGAGCGTTCGGCCCAGCCGTCGAGCAGTTCCGAAGCAGGCATGCCGGCCGGGGCGAAAGCGAGCACCAGATGGGCCACGTCTTCCAGCACCACGGGAGCATTGATCAGTTCGGCGGCCCGGGCCACAATCTCCTCCGGCGGGGCGTTCTCCAGGCTGAGCATGGTGAAAACCTCGTGCACCTGGCGCGATCGCTCCAGCTGCGCCAGCTGTCCGGCCACCAGCATGCGGTGCACCACCTCGGTGACCTCCACAAACCGGATGCGGCGGGTCACCAGGATGACCGGCAGGCCGGCGGTGCGGCCGGCCTCGCGCAGTGCGGCGGCGGCCCGGGGCCTCTGGGCGGTGATTTCGACGATGACGGCGGCGGCCCCTGCCGCTGCCAGCTCGGCGAGGTAGCGGGTGGCTTCGGCGGCGGAGTCCTCGAACGCCAGGCCGGTGGTCAGGACCAGCTCGCCGCCCTCCAGGAGGCCGGCAAGGCTCCGCAACTCGGCCACGTGGACCCAGCGGACGGGCGAGGCCAAGGCGTCGGCGCCCGAGAGGACCTCGGGTTCGCCGGCCCGCACCACCTCGAGGTCGAGTACGTCCCGCACGCTCAGCTGCATTGACACAGTGTAAGCCCCAACGCGTATCTTCCGACAGAGTGTCAGTGGCACGGGCGGACGGGGCACCCGAGGATAGGGGAAGACCCATCGCACGTGTCCCCGTTCACCTCCTGGCCGGGGGCCAAGTGCGGGCAACAACTCGAAACAAGGAGAACCATGCAGACCATCCAGCACTGGATCCAGGGGACCTACATGGCCCCGCAGCCCGACAGCCGACTCGGCGACGTGAGCAACCCGGCCACCGGCAAAGTCTCCGCCCGCGTCGCCCTCGCCAGCACCGCCGTCGTCGATCAAGCGGTGCAGGCGGCGGCGGCAGCGTTCCCGGCCTGGCGCGACACGTCGCTGGCCCGCCGCATGCAGATCCTGTTCAACTTCCGCGAGCTGCTGAACGCGCGCAAGGGCGAACTGGCCGCCATCATCACCGCCGAACACGGCAAGGTGCTGGACGACGCGCTCGGCGAGGTGTCGCGCGGGCAGGAGGTTGTGGAATTCGCCTGCGGCATCCCGCACCTGCTGAAGGGCGGCTACACCGAGAACGCCTCCACCAAAGTGGACGTGCACTCGATCCGGCAGCCGGTGGGGCCGGCCGCAATCATCTCCCCCTTCAACTTCCCCGCGATGGTACCCATGTGGTTCTTCCCGGTGGCGATCGCCAGCGGCAACACCGTGGTCCTGAAGCCCAGCGAAAAGGACCCCACGGCCGCCAACTGGATGGCCGAGCTGTGGAAGGAAGCCGGGCTGCCCGACGGCGTCTTCAACGTGGTGCACGGCGACAAGGAAGCCGTGGACGCCCTGCTGGAGCACCCCGAGATCAAGTCCGTTTCCTTCGTCGGATCGACGCCGATCGCCCGCTACGTGTATGAGCGCGGCACGGCCTCCGGCAAGCGAGTGCAGGCGCTGGGCGGGGCCAAGAACCACATGCTGGTGCTCCCCGATGCCGACCTGGACCTGGCCGCCGATGCCGCGGTCAACGCCGGCTACGGCGCGGCCGGAGAGCGCTGCATGGCGATCTCCGCGGTGGTGGCAGTGGAATCCGTCGCGGACGAACTGGTGGCCAAGATCGCCGAGCGGACCGCAAAGCTGCGCGTGGGCGACGGCCTGCGCGGCACGGACATGGGCCCCCTGATCACGGCGGCTCACCGGGACAAGGTGGCCGGCTACATCACGGCAGGCGTTGAAGCAGGCGCCGAACTGGTGTTGGACGGGCGCAGCGTGGAGCCGGATGCGGAGGGCGACGGCTTCTTCCTGGCCCCGACGCTGTTCGACCGGGTGACGCCGGAGATGTCCATCTACACGGATGAGATCTTTGGACCGGTCCTGTCGGTGGTGCGGGTGCCGGGCTACGACGAAGGGCTGGCGCTGATCAACGAGAATCAGTACGGCAACGGCACGGCGATTTTCACCAACGACGGCGGTGCCGCCCGCCGCTTCGAGAACGAGGTGCAGGTGGGTATGGTGGGGATCAATGTGCCGATCCCGGTGCCCATGGCGTACTACTCGTTCGGCGGCTGGAAGAACTCGCTGTTCGGTGACAGCCATGCGCATGGTTCCGAGGGCGTGCACTTCTTCACCCGCGGCAAGGTTGTGACCTCGCGCTGGCTGGACCCGAGCCACGGCGGCATCAACCTCGGCTTCCCGCAGAACATCTAAAGGAGAGAGCCATGACCACCACCACAGGCACACCGTTGAGTTCGGCGGAACTGGAAGCCGGCCGCCGCGCCTATCAGCTGGACCGGCAGCATGTGTTCCATTCCTGGTCCGCCCAGGAACAGATCACCCCCATGGTTGTCACCCGGGCGGAGGGGTCCTGGGTCTGGGACGGCGAGGGCAACCGGCTGCTGGACTTCTCCTCGCAGCTGGTCAACACCAATATCGGCCACCAGCATCCCAAGGTGGTCGCGGCCATCCAGGAGCAGGCCGGGCTGCTGTGCACCGTGGCACCCCAGCATGCAAACGCCGCCCGGTCCGAGGCCGCGCGCCTGATCGCCGAGCTGACCCCCGGGGACCTGAACCGGGTCTTCTTCACGAACGGCGGCGCGGACGCCGTGGAGCACGCGGTCCGGATGGCCCGGCTCCACACCGGCCGCTACAAGGTGCTTTCCGCCTACCGCTCCTACCACGGCGGGACGGCGCTGGCGGTCAACATCACCGGCGACCCGCGGCGGGTGGCGAACGACTACGGCAACGCCGGCACGGTCCACTTCCACGCACCCTTCCTGTACCGCAGCCAGTTCCACTCCGCCGACGAGGCGCAGGAATGCCAGCGCGCGCTGGAACACCTGGAAACCACGATCCAGTTGGAGGGAGCGGCCAACATCGCCGCCATCGTGCTGGAATCGATCCCGGGCACCGCGGGCATTATGGTGCCCCCGCCCGGCTACCTCAAGGGTGTCCGCGAGCTGGCGACCAAATACGGGATCGTGTTCATCGCCGACGAGGTGATGGCCGGGTTCGGCCGTGCCGGCAAGTGGTTCGCCATCGACCACGCCGGCGTGGTGCCGGACCTGCTCACCTTCGCCAAGGGCGTGAACTCGGGCTACGTGCCGCTGGGCGGCGTGGCGATCTCCGAGGAGATCTACGCGACCTTCGCCCAACGCGCCTACCCCGGCGGGCTGACCTATTCCGGGCATCCGCTGGCCTGCGCCGCGGCGGTGGCCACGATCAACGCGATGCGGGACGAGAAGATGGTCGAGCATGCGGCGGAGCTGGGCACCACGGTGTTCGGCCCGGGGCTTGCCGAGCTGGCGGCCAAGCACCCGTCGGTCGGCGAGGTCCGCGGCGTCGGGGCCTTCTGGGCGCTGGAACTGGTGCGCGATCGGGCCACGCGCGAGCCGCTGGCGCCGTACGGTTCCTCCAGCCCGGAGATGAACGAGCTGATCGCGGCCTGCAAGTCCCGCGGGCTGCTGCCGTTCGCCAACTTCAACCGGATCCATGTGGTGCCGCCGCTGAACATCAGTGCGGAGGATGCACGCACCGGCCTGGCCATCCTGGACGAGGTGCTGGAGCTGGCGGACACGCACGCGGCGGGCTGAGCGGGCGCGGCGGGCGCGCCCGAACCGGGAGCGTTCGCCGCGGGCCTGGCGCGCGCGGGCGAGCCGGTGCTAGGCGCGTTCGCCGCGGGCCTGCGGTCCGCTCCCGGCATCCTGCGGATACGTTCCGCGACCGCTGTCTTGGTAGGTTGTTCACTTACCGCATGAAGCTACCGCAGGAGAGCCAGGAGCATGGGCATGCATTGGGATCGGTTGGATGAGCAACTGCGCCCGCAGGTGGAAGCCAGCACGGCGCAGTACGAGCGGGTTCGCCCGGCGTTGGAAACGGTCACCTCGCAGCTGCAGTCGGACATCCGCAACATCTTTCGCACCGCCGAACTCACGCCGCTGTTCGTCACGGCCCGGACCAAGAGCGTGGAGTCTTTCCGCGACAAGGCGTCGCGGATGCTCCAGCCGGCCGAACCCGGCGGCGCCCCGGCGCTGGAATTCCCTGATCCGCTGCGCGAAATCCAGGATCTGGTGGGCGTGCGGGTGATCGTCAGCCTGCCGCACCAGATCCGGCAGGCCGCCGCGTTGATCAAGCGCCAGCGCAGCGACTTCGACTGCCGTGCCGACCGGGAGAAGGATATCGGCTCGATCGAGTCAGGCACCTATGGGTACGCCAGCCGACACCTGATCCTGCGCACGCTGCAGAACAACGCGGTGAAGGCGTACCAGCAGGCCCTGGGCGAACCTGCCCGCGCCACCGGCAGCTACCTCTTCGAAGTACAAATCCGTACGATCCTTTCGCACGCCTGGTCGGAATTGGAGCACGATATCCGCTTCAAGTCCGCTGACCCGCGTGCCTGGAGCCCCTATTTCGACCGCCAGTTCACGGCCACGGCCGCCATGCTGGAAGCGGTCGAGTCGGCCTTCGCCGAACTCCACGATCGCTACGAAACCGTCACCGGCTACTGGGACGAAGAGGGCGAAGGCGCCGCGCCGCTGACCCCCCGCCGGGTCCGCGAGGTCTGGCAGACCCTGCTGCCGCATGTGGACCGCAAGTCCGACGACGACTGGGGCTGGGCGGCGGAGCTGCTGGCGGCGCACGGCCTGAAAACCACGACCGAGCTGGCGGCCCTGCTGAATCCGGAAACCATCACGGATGTCCGCGCCGCCCTGGAACACCGCTACTCCCCCGGACCGGACCGCCTGCTGGACGATCTGCTGCTGTGGCGCTTCGGCCGCCGCCACATCGAGCTCACCGCCGGCGAGGACGAGCACCGGCGCGAGTCGCTGCAGCGCCGGTTCCGGCAGCTGGAGACCTACCGCCAGGGCATGTAGGCGGCCGCCCGACAGGTCGCTTGCCCGTTCACCCGGCCGGCGCTGCGGGGCTCAGGCGGCCGGCGCTGCGGGGCTCACGCGGCCGGCGCTGTGGGGCTCACCGGGGTGAAGGCGAAGCGGTCCCGTCCAACCAGCAGCCCGATGGCCGCCTGCGCCACGGCAATCAGGCACAGCAGCGCCAGGGAGGTTTCCCAAGCCCCGGTGGCGGCGAAGAGCCCGCCGAAAATCGGCGGACCGGCGGCGGCCAACAGGTAGCCGATCGACTGGGCCATCCCGGAGAGGGCGCCGGCTTCGCGGTGGGTGCGGGTGCGCAAGCCGAAGAGCGAGAGCGCGGTGACCAGGGAACTGCCGCAGCCGAAGCCCGCCACCAGCACCCAGAACAGCATGACCTGCGGCATCAGCATCATGCCCAGGCCGCCTGCCACCACCAGCAGGGGCGGCAGCGAGGCGGCCAGGCGCTGGGTCGGCCCGCGCAGGGCAACGGGGGTCAGCAGGCTGGATACCACGCCGATCAGCTGGAACAACATGAGGTCCCAGCCGGAGGCCAGGTCCCCGCGGCCGTGAAAACGTTCCAGGGTGGGCAGCCACGTGATGAGAATGTAGAAGGTCATCGACTGCAAGCCCATGTACACCGTCACATGCCAGGCGAGGCCGGACTTCCACACCGAACCGCGCACCAGCGCCGGGGCCGCGGCGGCGGCACGGGCCCGCTCTTCGGCCGCGGTGCCGCCGCGCAGGCGGGGAAGCCACAGCAGCACGGCCGGCACCGCCAGCACCACGAACGCCGCCAGGGCGAAGCGCCAGCCGGCCGGTCCGCCGCCCACCGGAAGGAGCGCCAGCGGCACCGCCAGGCCGGCGCCGAGGGAGGCGCAGCCGCCCAGCACCGCCGAATAGGCGCCGGTCAGCGAGGCCATCCGTTCCGGGAAGTCCCGCTTGAGCAGCGCGGGCAGCATCACGTTGCAGACGGCGATGGCCGCACCGACCAGGAAGGTGCCGATCCACAAATTCGCGATGGCGCCCGGAACCGGCCGCAGGAACGTCCCGGCCACCAACAGCATCAGGGCCCCGAAAACCGTGCGCTCGACGCCGAACTTCTCGCTCAACCCGTGCGCCAGCGGGGACACCGCGCCGAAGGCCAGCAGCGGGATCGCGGCGAGCACGCCCAGGGCGGTGGTGCCCAGTCCCGTGTCCGCGCCGATCTGGTCCAGCAGCGGGCCCACGCTGGTCAGCACCGGGCGCAGGTTGGCTGCCACCAGCAGGATGCCGGCGACCAGCAGCCCGGCGGACAACGACTGGCTGGTCCCGCGGGTCTTCACCGCCCCACCCCTTCCGCGTTAGGCAATCTCCGGAAACCTTATGCGACGGGACAGGCAAAGGGGCACCCTTGGCACTGCTCACGCTGCGCGGAGCGTGGCCCCTCGCCGTCGTCCTGGGGATCGGCGGCCGCGGGCTATTTGGCGGCTGCGGCGTCAGCCGCGTCAGCGGCCTCGGCGAGCATGGGCAGGAAGGTATCCAGCGCCCACGGCAGGCTCAGCGGCGACGCGGCGGAAATGGACAGGGTCAGCGTATTGTCCGAGTCCGCCACCAGCGCGCCGTCCTTAATCGCCGGGATCTGGCCCAGCAGCGGGTCCTTGGTGATTTGCCGGGCGGTCTTGTCGTCCGGCACCCAGGTCACGAACACATCGGATTCCAGTTCGTTGGCCTTCTCGGCCGACCAGGGAATGAAGAACTCGTCGGAGCCGGCGGTGGCCTCGGTGACAACATCCGCCTGGACCATGCCGATGCTGGTGAGGAACTTGGGCCGGTTGTCGTTGGCGGTGTAGACGTTCACGCCGTCGCCCTTGGCCGGTTCCAGGTTGCCGTAAATAAAGCTCTTGCCAGCCAGCTGCGGGTACTCCGCGGCCTTGGCCACGATCGTCTGCTCGGTGTCGGCCACCAGATCCTCGGCAGCCGCACTGCGCCCGAGCGCCTGACCGATCAGCCGGGTGGAGTCCTGCCAGTCCGTGCCGTAGGGAGTCTCCGGGTAAGCGACGACCGGGGCAATCTTGCTGAGCGTGTCGTAGTCCTCCTGGGTTAACCCGGAGTAGGCGGCAAGGATGACGTCCGGGGCCAGCTCGGCAATCTCGTCAAAGGCGATGCCGTCCGCCTCGGAATACAGGGTGGGCGCATTCTCGCTGCCGATCGCGGCGCCCAGCTCCTCCAGCTTGGCGTCCCGCCACGGGGTGGACCCGTTCTCGTTTCCGCCCCAGTCTTCCTTGGGCATGCCGACCGGAACCACGCCCAGCGCCAGCGACACATCGGAATTAACCCAGGACACGGTGGCCACGCGTTCGGGCTGCTCCTCGATCACCGTCTCGCCGAAGGCGTGTTCCACCGTCACCGGGAACTGGTCCGACGCCGCGGCCGACGGGCCGCCCTCGGAACCTCCGCCCGCGGGACCGGTGGAACAGGCGGTCAGGGACATCAGGACGACGGCGGCGGCGGCAGCCAATCCGCGCATGCGTGAAAGGGCCAACTCGGGCCTCCTCGGATCAAGGAACGGGAACAAAAGTAAGGGTAGCCTACGCTCACGCGGATTAAGCAACTACTTCGTTGCGTATTTCGACGCCGGAGCTCCCGGGCTGCCGGCAAGGGGACCGGCGCCGTCACGTACCGGGGAACCGGGCCAAAACCGTTGACAAAGGGACCCGGCCACTGTGTCATAAGTGAAACCCATTCATTTCCGGCATCCGCCGGGTCAGAGGAGCGGCCATGGCGGCGGACTGGATCTTTCACTCCGGCAGGATCTTCGATGGACGCCGCCTGCTGCCCGGAACCCCGGCGGTTGCTGTCACGGGCGGGGTAATCACCGCCATCGGAACGGACGCCGAAGCCCGGGCGGCGGCGGGACCCCAGGCCACCGTCGTGGACCTGCGCGGCCGACTGCTGGCGCCCGGCTTCACGGACGCCCACGTCCATGCCGTGATGGGTGGGATGGAACGGTTGGGCTGCGACCTGTCCCTGTGCGCCGGGGCCGACGAGGTGCTGGCCCGGATAGCCGCGTGCGCCTCCTCCACCGACGGGGGGTGGATCACCGGCGGCGGCTGGCACAAGGCGGATTTCCCGGGCGGCTATCCGACCCGGCAGGCGCTGGATGCGGTGGTCCCGGACCGCCCCGTCTATCTAGTCAACGCGGACCACCACAGTGCCTGGGTCAACAGCCGTGCGCTCGAGTTGGCCGGCATCGATGCCGCCACCCCCGACCCGACAGACGGCCTGCTGGAGCGCGACGCCTCCGGAAACCCGGCCGGGACCCTGCACGAAGGTGCCATGGACCTGGTCAACCGGGTCATCCCGCGGGCGACGGTCGAGGACATGCGGGCCGGCTTGCTGGAGGCCCAGCGCTACCTCCACTCGGTAGGCGTCACCGGATGGCAGGAAGCGATCCTGGGCGACTACGCCGGCTATCCGGAGGCCAGCGCCACGTACCGGGCCTTGTTGGATGAGGGCCTGCTGACCGGCCGCGCCGCCGGAGCCCTTTGGGTGCCGCGGAGCACCAGCCTGGCCACGGTCCCCGCCTTGGTCGCGGACTTCATCGCCCGCCGGGAGCAGAACGCGGCGGCCGGTTTCCGCACCACCAGCGCCAAGATCATGGTGGACGGGGTGCCGGAGAACCGGACCGCCGCCATGTTGGAGCCGTACCTGCAGCCCTGCGCCTGTGCCGGCGCTGCGGGACACGAAGGCGCTCCCGCCCCGGGCAACGCGGCGGACGGTCCGTCGGCGGGCCGCGGGCTGACCTATCTTCCCGAGGACGTTCTGGTGGCAGTGGTGACGGCGCTGGATGCCGCCGGATTCGACCTGCATCTGCATGTGATCGGCGACCGTGCCGTGCGGGAGGGACTGGACGCTGTGGAGCGTGCCCGGCGCGCGAACGGCCCCGGCGCCGGCCGGCACCACATGGCGCATCTGCAGATCATCCACCCGGCCGACGTCGCCCGTTTCGGCGAACTCGACGTCACCGCGAACCTGCAGGCGCTCTGGGCCTGCAACGATGCCCAGATGCGCGAGCTGACCGTGCCGCTGATCGGCGAGGAACGGGCCGGCTGGCAGTACCCGTTCGCCTCCCTGGCCGCCTCCGGCGCCCGGCTCGCGATGGGCTCGGACTGGCCGGTGTCCAGCCCGGATCCTTGGCAGGCCATCCACGTGGCGGTGAACCGCCGACACCCGGACGACGGCTCCGACGGGCCGCTGCTTCCGGGCGAGGCGCTGTCCCTGGAGGCCGCGCTGGCCGCCTATACCTCCGGCTCGGCGTGGCTGAACCGCCAGGACGACGCCGGCCGCATTCTTCCCGAAGCGCCGGCCGACCTGGCCGTGCTGACCCTCGACCCGTTCAGCCTGCCCCCGGAGGAACTGCATACCGTCGGCACCGATATGACCCTCGTGGCGGGCCAACCGGTCTTCGAACGGCAGGGGGCACCGGCATGAAAACGTTCTACGACCGAGCCGAAGAGCAGATCCCGGCCGCACGCCTCGACGCCGCCCTGGCCGGGGCGTCCCCGACGCCGTTCTGGCTGGATGATCCCTCGCGCCCCGCACCGCTGCCGTCCTTGCGCGGCACGGTAACGGCGGATCTGGCGGTGGTCGGCGGCGGCTACACGGGCTTGTGGACCGCGCTGCTGGCCAAGGAGCGCGACCCGGACCGCTCGGTGGTGCTCCTGGAGGGCAACCGCATCGGCTGGGCCGCGTCCGGCCGCAACGGCGGCTTCTGCGAGGCCAGCCTGACCCACGGGAGCGCGAACGGGCAAAGACACCTCCCCGGCGAAAACGAACTGCTGGACAAGCTGGGTTTGCAGAACCTGGACGAGATCGAAGAGACCCTGGTGCGGTACGGGATCGACGCCGGCTTTGAACGCACCGGCACCCTGTCCGTGGCCACCGAAGAGCACCACGTCGGCTGGCTTGCCGAGGAGGCCGCCGAGGACCCCGCGCTTGAGTTCCTGGACCAGGCCGCCGTCCAACAGCAGGTGGCCTCCCCCGCCTACCGGGCAGGGTTGCGGGACCGGCGGGGAACGGCGATGGTGCACCCCGCGAAACTCGCCTGGGGCCTGCGCGACGCCTGCCTGCGCGCCGGCGTCGAGATTTATGAACACACGCCGGCACGCTCCCTGTCCCGGCGGGCGGGGTCCATCCTGCTGCGTACCGACGCCGGCTCCGTGGCCGCCGGACGCGTCGCGCTGGCGACCAATGCCTTCCCATCGCTGCTGGCGCGCACCCGGCTGCATACCGTCCCGGTGTACGACTACGCGTTGATGACGGAACCGCTGACCGGCGGGCAACGGGAATCGCTGGGCTGGTCCGAGCGGTTCGGCATCGCCGACAACGACAACCGGTTCCATTACTACCGGCTGACCACCGACGCCGACGGGCAGGACCGGATGCTGTTCGGCGGCTACGACGCCGTCTACCACTACGGCAGGTCGCTCCGGCACGGCTACGACCACCGCCCGGAAACGTACCGCCGCCTCGCCGCCCACTTCGCCGCCACCTTCCCGCAACTGGCCGACGTGCGCTTCAGCCACGCCTGGGGCGGTGCCATCGATACCTGCAGCCGCTTCTTCTCCTTCTTCGACACCGCCTACGCGGGCCGGGTGGCCTATTGCGCCGGCTTTACCGGCCTGGGCGTGGGAGCGTCGCGCTTCGGCGCCAACGTGATGCTGGACCTGCTGTCGGGCCGGCCGACCGAACGGACGGAGCTGGAGCTGGTGCGGCGGAAGCCGCTGCCGTTCCCGCCCGAGCCGCTCGCCTGGCTCGGCATCAAACTCACCACCGCTGCCCTGATCCGCGCCGACCGCAACCGGGGACGACGCGGCCCCTGGTTGAAAGCCATGGACGCCGCCGGCATGGGCTTCGACTCGTAAAGGAGACAAGGATGCACCAGTACATCAACGGCGGACTTCGCGAGGGCCGCGGAGAACGCGCCACGCGCGTGAACCCGGCCACCGGCGAGGCCGCGGAGGCCATCGCCTATGCCTCCGGGGCCGACGTGGACGACGCCGTGGCGGCGGCCAAGACCGCCTTCCCGGCCTGGGCCGGCGCGACGCCCGCGGAACGTTCCGAGGCCCTGCTGAAGCTGGCGGCCGAACTGGACCGCAGGGCCGCGGAACTGGCGGCGGTGGAGACCGCGCAGACCGGCAAGAGCATCCGCCTGGCCACCGGATTCGACGTCCCCGGGACGGTCGACAACGCGGCGTTCTTCGCGGGCGCGGCGCGCCAGTTGCAGGGAGTGGCGGCCGGTGAATACGGCACCGGCGGCACCTCGATGATCCGGCGCGAGCCGATCGGCGTGGTGGGTTCCGTGGCGCCGTGGAACTACCCGCTGCAAATGGCCGCGTGGAAGATCCTCCCGGCGATCGCCGCCGGCAACACCATTGTGCTCAAGCCCTCCGAGCTCACACCGGGCACCAGCCTGATCTTCGCCGAAGCCGCCGCCGCGGCCGGAATACCGGACGGCGTGGTCAACATCGTCACCGGCACCGGCCGGGAAGCGGGCGAGGCCCTGGTGACCCACCCGGATGTGGCCATGACGTCCTTCACCGGCTCCACCGCCGTCGGACGCCGCATCATGGCGCTGGCCGCGGCTCGGGGGAACCGCGTGCACCTGGAGCTGGGCGGCAAGGCACCATTCGTGGTGTTCGACGACGCGGACCTGGAAGCCGCCGCGCACGGGGCGGTGGCCGGCTGCACCATCAACGGCGGCCAGGACTGCACCGCCGCCACCCGGGCGTACATCCAGCGGCCGCTGTTCGACGCTTTCACCGCACGGGTCGCCGAGCTGATGGAACTGGTGGTGGTGGGCGACCCGACCGACGACGCCACCGACATGGGCTCCCTGATCAGCCGCGCGCACCGGGACAAGGTGGCTGGCTTCGTGGACCGCGCGCGGGACGCGGGGGCGAAGATCCTGGCCGGCGGCGCGGCTCCCGGCGCCGACCTGGCGGACGGCGCCTACTACCGGCCCACGCTGGTCACCGGCATCGGGCAGGACGCGGAAATCGTCCGCGAGGAGGTCTTCGGTCCGGTGCTGACCGCGATTCCGTTCGACACCGACGGCGAGGGCCTCGCACTGGCCAATGACACCCAGTACGGGCTGGCCGCCTCCGCGTGGACCAGCAGCCTGGCCCGTTCGCTGCGCGCATCGGCCGAGATCCAGGCCGGCTGCGTCTGGATCAACGACCACATCCCGATCGTCTCCGAAATGCCGCACGGCGGGTACAAGGCATCCGGTTTCGGCAAGGACATGTCCGCCTATTCGCTGGAGGACTACACAAACATCAAACACGTGAGCATGGGCAGCGACCCGGCCGCGCACAAAGAATGGCAGGACACGGTGTTCCGTTACCGCGGCTGACCGGCACCCGGCGGCACGTCGTTGCGGAGGCACGTCGTGCTGCCGCTGCCCGGAGGAAGCCGGAACAGAAGCGCGGAGCTCACCTTAACGCGCGCCGGAACGTCTGCACGGGAGAGAATGAAAGCGGACGAAGGAGCGCCATGACCCGCGTGCACACCCTCATCGACACCCCGCTCGGGGAACTGACGGCCGTCGCCGAGGACGGGTCGCTGACCGCGCTCTACTTCCCGGGCCACAAGCGGCTGCCGGCTGCCGACACGTTCGGCGAGCGCACCGCCGTCGGCTGCGAAGCAGTCTTTGCAGCAGCCTCTGCGCAACTGGACGAGTACTTTGCCGGCGGGCGCCGGGAGTTCGACCTGCCCCTGGCGCCGAAGGGCGACCCCTTCAAGCTGAAGGTGTGGGCGCTGCTGCGGCACATCCCCTACGGCCAGACCCGCTCGTACGGCCAGCTCGCGGCCGAGCTGGGCGACCCGCATCTGGCCCAGGCCGTCGGCCATGCCAACGGCCAGAATTCGCTGTCGATCGTGGTGCCGTGCCACCGGGTGGTCGGAGCGGACGGATCACTGGTGGGTTATGCCGGAGGGCTGGAACGGAAACGCTTCCTGCTGGAGCTGGAAGAGCCGGCGGATAAGAAAGCGGGCAGGCTTTTCTGATGCCCGCCTCACGGAATGCGCCCGGCGAGCGTCTACAAGGTGTGCAGATGAAACCCTTCGAGCAACTGGTCAGCGACCACGGCCCCACGGTGCTGCGCGTCTGCCGGGTGGTGCTGGGCCCCGGGCCGGACGCCGAGGATGCCTGGTCAGAGACCTTCCTGTCCGCGCTCAGGGCCTATCCGGGGCTGCCGGCCGCCGCGAACCACGAGGCCTGGCTGGTCACCATCGCCCACCGCAAGGCCATCGACGTGGTCCGGCGGCGGGAGCGCGCTCCGGTGCCGGCAGGGTATCTGCCCGAGTCTCCGTCGACGTTGGGCATCCCCGGGAATGACGACGACGAACTGCACCAGGCCGTCGCTGCCCTGCCCCTGAGGCAGCGCGAAGCCGTCGCGCTGCATTACCTGGCCGGGTTGCCGTACGCCGAAGCCGCCGCACTGACCGGCTCCACCACCGGAGCCGTCCGCCGCGCGGCCGCCGACGGCATCGCCAAGCTGCGGGCAGCGTACCGCGGCGGCCGGGAGCAGGACGCGGGAGCGGCCGCACACCACGCGAGTGAAGGAGTTCTGCGATGACCGACGCACAATCGGCGGCCCGGGACGGCGTGCCCGGACCCGGGCTCGACGTGCTGACCCGCCTGGATCCGGCGCTGCTGGAGCGGCTGCACACCAGGCTGGAACATGAGGCCGCCGCCGATGGCGCCCTCGACCTGGCCTACGCTACCGCCGACACGCCGCTGGGGCAGCTGCTGCTGGCCGCCACGGAGGAAGGATTGGTCCGCGTGGCCTTCGAGGGCGAAAACCACGATGCCGTGCTGGCCGGCCTGGCAGCCAGCGTCAGCCCCCGGATCCTGCATGCTCCGGCCCGACTTCAGGCCGCCGCCCGGCAACTGGACGAGTACTTCGCGGGCCGGCGGCGCTCCTTCGACCTCCGGCTGGACCGCCGGCTGTCCAAGGGATTCCGGGCGGAAGTGCTCAGGCACTTGCCCGAGATCCCCTACGGCCGGACCGAAAGCTACGCGCAGGTGGCCGCCGCCGTCGGAAATCCCAAGGCGGTGCGCGCGGTGGGCAGCGCCTGCGCCACCAACCCGCTGCCCGTCGTCGTGCCCTGCCACCGCGTGCTGCGCTCGGACGGCGCCTTCGGCGGCTACCTCGGCGGGCCGGAGGCCAAGGCCTACCTGCTGGGACTGGAGGCAGCGGCGTGAGCACCCTGTTCGAGGACGCTCCGGCCGGCCCGCGCGAGATCGCGCCGGGCGCGGTGCATGTGCCCGGCTGGCTGACCGTGGAACAGCAGCGGGAACTGGTCCGGGCCTGCCGGGAGTTCGGCCGCGGACCGGTCCCCTACCGTGCCGCCAAGCTGCCGGGCGGCCACGAAATGAGCGTGCGGACGCTGTGCCTGGGCTGGCACTGGGCGCCGTACAAATACACCCGCACCGCCGACGACGTGAACGGCGCGCGCGTGCTGGAGTTTCCCGGCTGGCTGGCCGAGTGGGGCCGTCGGGCGCTGGCCGACGCATCGGGGGATCCGGCCGCGGCGCAAGGCTACGAGCCGGACACGGCCCTGATCAACTTCTACGACGACACAGCGAAGATGGGCATGCACCAGGACAAGGACGAACAGGCGGACTTCCCGGTGGTTTCGCTCAGCGTGGGCGACGACTGCTTGTTCCGCTTCGGCAACACCGAAACGCGGACCAAGCCGTACACGGACGTCCGGTTGCGCTCCGGCGACCTGTTCGTCTTCGGCGGACCGGCCCGGTTTGCCTACCACGGCGTGCCCAGGATCTACCCGGGCACGGCCGATCCCGCCTGCGGGCTGACCGGCGGCCGGCTGAATCTGACCATGCGGGTGACCGGCCTGACCTGAGGGTTCGCGGTCTTCCACAGCATGTGGGGGCGGGCCTGCGGGCTGTGCCGCGGTAGGAGAGAATCGAATCATGGAGACAACCGCTTCCGGCGTAGTCCTCTGCGAGGACGGCCTGGCCCGGCCCACGTGGGCGGCGACGGATCCGCTGCTGCGCGAGTATTACGACACCGAATGGGGCATGCCCGTCCGGGGCGAGCAAGGCGTCTATGAGCGCATCACGTTGGAGGGCTTCCAGGCCGGGCTCTCCTGGGCCACGATCCTGCGCAAACGTCCCGCCTTCCGGCAAGCGTTCCATGATTTCCACGTGGATACCGTCGCCGCGTTCACCGAAGACGATGTCGAGGCGCTGATGCAGGACGCCGGAATCGTGCGGAACCGGGCCAAAATCCGCGCCGCCATCACCAACGCGAACGCCACCATCGACCTGCGCGCAGAAGGCGGCCTGAGCGACTTCGTCTGGTCGTTCCAGCCGAAGGAGACGCCCGCGCCGCGGCACATCCAGGACGTGCCCACCACATCGCCGGAGTCCGTCGCGCTGTCCAAGGCCCTGCGCAAGCGCGGCTTTGCCTTCGTCGGCCCCACCACCATGTTCGCCCTGATGGAAGCCATCGGCATGATCGACACCCACTTGGTGGACAGCCACCGCCGCGGCTCCTCCGGCGTCTGGAACTGACACCGGCTTTCACAATCACTTCACGCATCCGCCGCACCGTGGGATGCGTGCCACAATGATGTGCACCCGCTGCCTTCGGGGGAACCGGACGTGCATGTTCGACCTGGAGCCGGCACCGCAGGAGTTATCCGGTAAGGAGAGCACGTTGACGATTCTTGTTGCCTTCGCCCCGCGTCCCGAGGGCCGTGCGGCCCTGAGCAAGGGCATTCAAATGGCCACGCAGAACAATGAGAAGCTGGTGGTCGTCAACGCCAGTCCGGGCGGGGCGCAGAAGGACGAGTCGTTCTCGGACGCCCACGACGCGGCCTGGGTGCAGCAGGAACTGTACAATTCCGGCCTGCAGGCAGAGTTCAAGCAGTATGTCCGCGGCAAGGACGCCGTGGACGAGATCGTGGAACTGGTTGACGAGCTCTCGGTCTCGCTGCTGGTCATCGGCCTGCGCCGGCGCTCCCCGGTGGGCAAGCTGATCATGGGCAGCACCGCCCAGGAGATCCTGCTGACCGTCGACTGTCCGGTCCTGGCGGTCAAGGCCCGCTGACCCATGCAGGCCGGCCTGCCGCTGCTTCCGCCGTTCGACTCCCCGGCCGCGCTGGCTGCCCTGGCCGCCCATGCGGTACCCGGCCTGGAAACCGTCGACGTGGCCGCGGGCACCTGCACCCGCCTGTTCAACACCGGCACCGGGCCGGTGCCGGTCACGGCCACCCTGTCGCCCGACGCCGTCGAGTTGGACGTCGGCAGCGACTCCCCCGCCGCCCTGAGGGAGATTACGACGGCGGTGCGCGGCTGGCTCGACCTGGACCTGGAACCGGAGCGGGTGGCGGCGGCCTTGGGCACCGACCCGGTGCTCGGGCCCCTGCTCGCCGACCGCCCCGGGCTGCGGATCCTTGGGTACCCGGACGGCTTCGAAGGTGCCGTCTCCACCGTGATCGGCCAGCAGGTCTCGCTCGCCGCGGCCCGCACTTTCACGGCCCGGCTGGTCGCTGCCTTCGGCCCGCGGACCGGCACCGGCCTGGCGCTCTTCCCCACTCCGGAGGCCCTGGCCGCCGCCGGCCCCGACGCCCTCCGCGAAGCCGTCGGCCTGACCGGCGCCCGCGCCCGGACCGTCCAGGTCCTGGCCGAAGCCTGCGCGGACGGGCTGGACCTCTCTCCGGATACGGACCACGCAGACACCCGCCGCCGCCTGCTGGCGCTGCCCGGCATCGGCCCGTGGACGGTCGAATACCTCGCCATGCGGGCGCTGCACGACAGCGATGCCTATCCCGACGGCGATCTGGTGCTGCGGCGGGCCCTCGGAGTGAAAACCGCGGCCGAGGCCCGCGCGCTCGGCCGGCCCTGGTCGCCGATGCGGGCCTACGCCGTCTTCCATCTCTGGACCGCCTCGGCGTACCTGCCTTAGCAAAGCCCTGCACCGGCGGCCCGTGCAGGGGCGAAAGCGGCGATTCCTTCCGGCCGCTTCGGCTCCGGGGCGTGCACCCTCATCCCCGGGCCGTAGAGCCTGCCTGCTCGATGCGTTCCAACAGCTCCGCCGGCAAACGGACCTGCGGCGCCTTGAGGTTGGAGCGCAGGTGTTCCGGTTTCACGGTGCCGATCACCGCACTGGAGACCCCTGGATGGCTGAGCACGAAGGCCAGGGCGATCTCGCTCGCGGAGAGGCCGTCGACGTCGTTGATGAACCGGTATTTCCGGCCTTGCACAAACTTGTGCCGGTGGTTCTTCAGCGCCCGCAACAGGTACCAGACGTCGCTGGGGCCGGTGATCTTGAAGATGTCGCGCGAGTAGAGGGTCTGGGCCAGCGGTGACTTGAGCTTGACGCCCACTCCGGCTTCCTGAGCCTCGGAGATCACCGGCGCCAGGGACCGGTCCACGATGTTGTATTCCAGCATGAGGGCGTCGAAAATGCCCAGCTTCAGCGCCTTCGCTGCCCCGCCTCGGCCGGTGGAGACGCCGAGCGCCCCGACCTTCCCCTGTTCCTTCAGCTTCAACACGGTGTCGATCGCGGGACCGGCCGGACGGGGGAAACCATGGAAGTGCAGCAAGGGCAGGTGGTCCAGCTGGAGCCGCCGCAGGCTGCCGTGCACGCTCCTTTCGATGGCCCGGGCCGAGTAATCCTTCACATTCCGGTTGTTGATCCAGTGGGATCCGACTTTTGTGGAGATCACGAGATTTTCGGTGCGGCCCTTGAGGAGCCGGCCCAGCCGCTCTTCGGCGTTGCCGCGGCTGTAATTCGGGCCGGTGTCGAAGGCGGTGATGCCGCCGTCGAGCGCCTGGCCGATCAGATGCGCCGCCTGCCGTTCGGGGAAAGCCTTCATGCCCCAGTACCCGCCGGCCCCAAAACTCAGTTCCGAGACGTGCAATCCCGACCGTCCGAGTGCGCGCTTTTTCACCATGTGCCTTCCTGCAACTACAAATCTAACCATTCACCAAGCTACCCGAGGCGGCTCGCCGGCCCTGCCCCGGACCGGTCGGGCCAGGCAGGTCAGCGCACGACGCCGGCGCGGTTGCCGTAGGCGCGGAGGGCGACGGCCAGCCCCGAGCACAGCAGGTATCCGGCGCCCACCAGCAGCCAGCCGGTATCGAAGCTGCCGGTGGCCTCGAGCAACAGGCCCATGAGCAGCGGACCGGCGGCGAAACCGGCATACATCCCCATCGAGACAATCCCGGAGGCTGCTCCGACCCGTTCGGCCGGAACCACGCGCATCACCCCGGCGATCACCACCACGTTGGTGCCCAACACGGTGGCCCCGTGCAGGACGACGCCCACCCAGAGCAACGCCGGGATTCCGAGCGACCCCGCGGCCAGGAACGCCCCCGCTCCGCCGAGCGCCCCGATGCCGAGCAGGATGAGCAGCGTGGAGGCCCGCACGCCCTTGGCCATGCGCCGCCCCCACAGCACCCGGGAGGTCACCCCGACGACGCCGGAGACGCCGGCTGCCACGCCGCCCATGACCAGGCTGAAGTCCAGTTCCCGGACCGTGAACAGCGGCAGATAGACGTTGGTGGCCTGCATGCCCAGGCCGGACAGCAGTGCGTAGCCGGCGAACAGCCAGACCGAGAGCGGGAACCGGGCCGGCGCGCCGGCGCCCTCGGTTTGCTTCGTGCGGCCCGGCGGGGCGGTCGGGGCGCTTGCGCCAGGTGCGGCCGGGGCATCGGCCGCCGGGGTGGCGGAAGGCGCCGCGTGGGCGCGAGGCCCCTTCGCCGCCGTCGTTTCGGTGCCCCGTTCCGGGAGTTGGCGCAGGCCGTAGAGCAGCAGCCCGACGGCGACGACGGCCGCCAGGGCAGTGGCGCCTTGCCAGCCGGCCCAGAGCGCGGCGACGGGGAAGAACAAGCCCGAGAACAGCTGGCTGCCCTGAACGCCGGACTGCTTGACCCCGATCCAGCCCGGGCGCTTGGGCGCCGGAACCTGGGTCATGATGATCCGGTTCGTGGTCGGGTTGGAAATGGCCTGCGCGGGGCCGGCCAGCAGCGCGGCAATCACCAGGACCAGATAGTGGTGGGACAGCGCGGCGACCACCAGGGCCACCGCCGTGCCGGCGAAGATCAGGATCAGCTGGGCGCGGCTGGAAATCCAGTCGCTGAGTTTGCCCAGCCACATGCTGGAGACCGCGGCGCTGGCGAAAATGGCCGTGGCCAGCAGGCCGAATTGGCCCTCGCTGATGCCCAGGTCGTCAATGACCAGCGGGCTGACGGTGCTCAGGCCGTAGTTCAGCAGCGGGCCGACGCCCATGGCGCAGGTCAGGACGAAAAGCAGTGCGCCACTGGGGTGTTTGGACATACTGCTCTCCTCGCTGCCCGGGTCGGGCTCCGTCCAGCAGGCTACTCCCCGCGCCGAACTTCCGGCGGCAGGCTTCGCAGCAGAAGGGTCTCCCGCCGTAACAATGGAGAGTTGGCTCACGTTTGACGGCGCCGGCTGGACTCGGCCGCCCTCGTGGTGCCAGGACGGACGCGGGAGGGCGCGGGCAGGGGGCTTCCGCACCGCCGGCGGGCAGTCGCGGAGCCACCGGCGGCGACCCGGCACCAACTCAGCCGGCAGCCCGGGCCAGCGCCCTGCTGGCGGCCTGCCCCACACCCTGTCTTCTTGCGCGGGGCCCGCCTGCTTGCCCGGGGCCCGCCTGCTTGCCCGGGGCCCGCCTGCTTGCCCGGGGGCCTACGTCCGGCCCTTCTGCGTGCCGGCGTGTGCCTCCACGAAGGCGCGGCGCGGGTGCTGGGTCGCGCCCATCGATGTGATGTCCCGGCCGCCGAACACCAGCGGGCTCCAGCCTGCCAGCAGGCGCCACTTATGGATCCAGGTGGGCAGCGCCAAGGCGTGGTAGCCCATGGCGGCGTACCAGGCGGGCTTGCCCTTTAGCTCGTAGCCGAAGATCTTCGCGGCGCCCCGGCCGACGCCGTAGGTCGCGACCGTGCCCAGCGATTTGTGCCGGTACTCGGCCGGCGGCCGGCCTTGCACGGCGTTGACCACGTTTTGGGCGAGCAGCTTGGCCTGGCGGACCGCATGCTGGGCGTTCGGCGGGCAGTAGGCCGGCTGCTTCTCCGCTTCCAGATCGGGTACCTGGGCACAGTCGCCGGCGGCCCATGCGCCGTGCACTACCTGGCCGGCATCGTCGATGACCTGCAGCCGGGCGTTGGCGTTCACGTGTCCCTTCGGGCCGCGCGGCACGTTCGTGTCGTCCAGCACCGGGTTGGGCTTCATGCCGGCCGTCCAGATGATGAGACCGGCCGGGATGCGCTCGCCGGTACTGAGCTCGGCCACCGAGTCCTCGCAGGACGGCATGGTGGTGTTCAGCCGCACGTCGATGCCGCGCTGGCGCAGTTGGTCCAGGGTCCACTCCGAGAGATTCGGCCCGACCTCGGGGGCCACCCGGTCCAGCGCCTCGACCAGCACCCAGCGCAGCTGCGAACGGTCCAGCTCCGGATGCGCGTCCACGGCGAGCTTGGACAGGTCGCTCAACTCGGTCAGGGCCTCGACGCCGGTATAGCCGCCGCCGACCACCACGAACGTGAGTGCCTTGGCCCGTTCCTCCGGGTCGCTCGTGCCGGCGGCCAGCGCCACGTTGTCGAGCACCTTGTCACGGCAGTAGATGGCCTCTTCCACGGTCTTGAACCCGATGCCGTGCTGCTCCAGCCCAGGCGTGGGGAAGGTCCTGGTGACCGCACCGACGGCGAAGACCACATGGTCGTAGGCCACCGAAGATTGGTCGCCGCCGAGCTCGAGCAGCCGGGCGTTCTTCGCCTGGACGTCCAGTGAAACCAGCTTGCCGCGGACGATGTCCACCTTCTTCAGCGCGCTGCGGAGGTTGACCGTGACGATCCGCGGTTCGATTTCTCCGCCGCCCACCTCCGGCAGCAGCGGCTGGTACGTCATGTAGGAGTTGGGCTCAACCACCGTGATCCGTGCCGACGACGGTCCCAGCCGCTTGCGGATTCCCCAGGCAGTATAGAGGCCGACGTAGCCGCCGCCCAGGATGAGTATGTGGGGCGTCGCTGAATTGGTCATGGTCCAGGTTTCCTCCCTGTTTGTCGACAGTGATTCGGTGGTCCTGGTGCATCCTTCGCCGGCAGGTGCGGGGCCGGCCTGCGGCCAGACTAGCACCGCCCCAGACGCAGCTGAACCCTCGGTCGGGCCCCGCTTCCGGCAGGGCCGCATTCGCCGGCCCGCTCCCCCGGCGTGCCCTGCGCGCCGGGCGCACGCGGCTGCCTACAATGTGCTCAGGTGCCCCTATTCGTGGGGCTGTCGTTGGGGAGTAGGAAGCGTGGAGGCGGCTAAGCACACCGTGCGCGGGCGGTCGCTCCGCACCTACCGCCGGGCCCGCGCCACGCTCTGCGGCGTCATGGTTTTCTGGCTCTGGCTGCTGCTGGGAGCCGCGGCCTTCGTGACCGGCCTGTTTGATTCCCCCGCCAAGGTTTTCCTGGCCATGTATGCCGGCGCCGTTGCCGTGTTGGTCTCCATCCCGGTCGCCTTGCTCGCGGCCATCCTGATGGTGCTCAACCGGCCCGAGGCGGGTGGCCGGCGCCGGGCTGCCGAACGGCTTTCGGCCGCGGCACGCGCCGCCGGCCCGGCGATCTCCGCCCTGCCATGGGCGGAGGCCGCGGGTCGTGCCAAGGAGTTGGGCGGCAAGATTGCTCCCGCTTCGCGCAGGATTGGCGCTGCCGCCAAGTCCGGTACGGGGCGGCTGCGCGCCGGTGCCGGACAGTGGCGCGGCGTCGCGGGCCACCGGCCGGGGACACCGCGTGCGCCGCAGCCCGCACCTACCCGGCCGCAGCCCGCCGAACGCCCGTCCGCCGACCTGCTCGGTGCCCGAAAGCCGGTCGTCCCGCGCCGGCCGCCGATGCCCCCGCGGCGTCCCGCGGGCCCGCCGGCCGTGCGCCCGTCAGGACAGGACCTGGAGGACGTGGCCTCCTAGCACTCCACGACGTTGACGGCGAGGCCGCCGGTGGCGGTTTCCTTGTACTTGTCGCTCATGTCGCGGCCGGTCTCGCGCATCGTGATGATGACCTCGTCCAGCGACACCCGGTGCGTGCCGTCCCCCATCAGCGCCATCTTGGCCGCGTTCACGGCCTTGGCGGCACCGATGGCGTTCCGTTCGATGCACGGGATCTGCACCAGCCCGCCGATCGGATCGCAGGTGAGCCCCAGGTTGTGCTCCATCGCGATTTCGGCCGCGTTTTCCACCTGGGCCGGAGTTCCGCCGAGGATTTCGGCCAGTCCCGCGGCAGCCATCGACGAGGCTGAGCCGACTTCGCCCTGGCAGCCGACCTCGGCGCCGGAGATGGAAGCCTGCTCCTTGTAAAGGACCCCGATGGCACCGGCGGTCAACAGGAACTTCACGACCACCTGCTCCTTGTCCTCGCGGCTGGCCTGTTCCATGCCGGGTGCGTAGTGCGTGGCGTAGAACAGCACGGCGGGGATGATGCCGGCGGCCCCGTTGGTGGGCGCGGTGACCACCCGCCCGCCCGAGGCGTTCTCCTCGTTCACCGCCAGCGCCACCAGGTTGACCCATTCCTGCCAGTACTTGTGGTCCCGGTCCGGGTCTTCCTTGCGCAGCCGCTCATGCCAGGCGGGGGCCCGACGGCGGACGTTGAGTCCGCCGGGCAGCTCGCCCTCGCGGCGGATGGCCGAGTCCTTGCACTCCTCCATCACGTTGTAAATGTGCACGAGTCCGGCCTCGATCTCTTCCCGCGGGCGGGAGGCCTCCTCGTTGAGCATCATGATGTCGCTGATGGCCAGGCCGGTGCTGCGGCAGTGCTCCAGCAGCCCCGCCGCCGTGCGGAACGGATAGGGCAGCTGCTGTTTGGAGGACTCCAACTCCTCCCGGGCGGCTTCCTCCTCGCCGCCGCGGACAATGAAGCCGCCGCCCACGGAGAAGAAGGTGGCTTCGTGCAGAATCCGTGCCTCGCCGTCGTCGCTCGATTCCAGCACCTGGAACCTCATGCCGTTGGTGTGCCGGGGCAGCACGGTCAGCGGGTGCAGCACCATGTCCTGCACCCCGTAGTTCAGGGGCCGGGCGGCGGCGCCGGGCAGTTCCGCCCCCAGCCGCAGCCGGCCGGACGCGGCGATGTCTGCCAGCCGCTCCTCCACCTGGTCGGGCAGGATGTGCTCCGGTTCGAAGCCCTCCAGCCCCAGCAGCACGGCGGTGAACGTCCCGTGCCCGCGACCGGTGGCGGCGAGGGAGCCGTACAGGTCCACGCGCAGCCCGTTAACCCTGTCGAGCAGGCCGGCGTCGGCCACCTCCCGCACGAACGCGGAGGCGGCCCGCATCGGGCCGACCGTGTGCGAGCTGGAGGGACCGATGCCTACGGAGAAAAGGTCGAAAACGCCTACGGCCATGTCATCCCTTTCCTGTTTGAGTGGAGAGGTGCGGCGGCGCCGTCCCCGCGGCCGCGGGGACGGCGGCACCCTGAAAGCGGGTGAGGACTACTTCTCCCGCCGGTAGAACGGCAGCCCTACAACCTCGAACGGTTCGGGCTTGCCGCGCAGGTCGATGTCCACTCTGGTCCCGGGTTCGGCATACTCGGCGTCCACGTAGGCCAGAGCCACCGGATAGCCGAGGGTGGGGCTGGGCTGGCCGGAGGTGACCTCGCCGATGGTCCGGCCGTCTTTCAGCACCGGGTAGTGGGAGCGGCCGGCGCGCCGGCCAAGCCCCTTGAGTCCCACGAGCTTGCGGGCCGAGCCCTTCTCCTTCTGCGCCTCGAGGGCGCCGCGGCCCACGAAGTCGCCGTCCTTCTTCAGCGCCACCACGCCGCCCAGGCCGGCGTCGAACGGGCTGGTCTCGAGGGTGAGCTCGTTGCCGTACAGCGGCATGCCCGCCTCCAGCCGAAGCGAGTCGCGGCAGGCCAGCCCGGCCGGCAGCAGGTCGGCGCCCCGCCCGGCTTCCAGCAGGGCGTTCCAGAGCGCGGCCGCGTTGGTATTCGGGACGTAGATCTCGAAGCCGTCCTCGCCGGTGTACCCGGTCCGGGCCAGCAGCAGCTTCAGCGGCGCCCCGGACACCGTGAAGTCCACCTCGTCGGCCGCGTAGTACTTCATGTCCCGCACCGTGCCATGCTGGTTGGCGGGCACCAGCTGGAGCAGGATTTCCACGGACTTCGGTCCCTGCACTGCCACCAGCGAGGTCTCGGCCGTGGCGTCCTCCACCGTGGCGTCGAAACCTTCGACCCGTGCGGCGAGTTCCGCGGCAACCGTCGGGGCGTTGCCGGCATTGGGCACCACCAGGTAACGGTCCCCGTGCTGGTCGGCGGGACGCCGGTAGATGATCAGGTCATCGATGATGCCGCCGTCGGCGTTGCAGATCAGCGAATACTTGGCCCGGCCCTCGGTGACGGCGGAGAGCTTGCCGACGAGTGCGTAGTCCAGGAACTTCCCGGCCTCCGGGCCGGTGACCCAAACTTCGCCCATGTGGGAGAGGTCGAACAGGCCGGCGCTGTTGCGCACGGCGCGGTGCTCGGCCAGTTCGCTGCTGTACTTCAGCGGCATCATCCAGCCGCCGAAGTCGGTGAAGGAGGCACCCAGCCGCTCGTGTTCCTCGTAGAGCGCGGTGTGGCGGGGCATGGTGGTGGTCTCGGTAGTCATGCGGTGCTGACCTCTCTAGTTCTCGAAGGCTTCGGGCGGCGGGCAGCTGCAGATCAGGTTGCGGTCGCCGCCGGCGCCGTCGATCCGTCCCACCGGGGCGAAGTATTTGTCCACTTGCAGGCCCGGTACCGGGAAGGCGGCCTGCTCCCGGGTGTACGGCCGGTCCCAGTCGGAGCTGACCACGGCGGCGGCGGTGTGCGGGGCCAGGCGCAGCGGGCTGGCGTCGAGCGGGAAGTCGCCGGCGATCACCTGGTCGATTTCGCCCTTGATCGCGATCATCGCGTCGATAAACCGCTCAATCTCCGTCAGGTCCTCGGACTCGGTCGGCTCCACCATCAGGGTGCCGGCCACGGGGAAGGACAGGGTGGGCGCGTGGAAGCCGTAGTCGATCAGGCGCTTGGCCACGTCCTCGGCGGTCACCCCCGACTTGGCGGTGAGTTCGCGCAGGTCCAGGATGCACTCGTGCGCGACCAGCCCGTCGTTGCCGGTGTAGAGCACCGGGAAGTGCTCGTTCAGCCGGGCGGCGACGTAGTTCGCGGCCAGCAGGGCGCTCTTCGTTGCCTCGGTCAGGCCCTCGGCCCCCATCATGGCCACGTAGGCCCAGGAGATCGGCAGCACGCCGGCCGAGCCGTACTCGCTGGCCGAGACGGGCACGCCCTTGCCTTCGTGTTCGGCCAGCGCGGCGTTGCCCGGCAGGAACGGCACCAGGTGTTCGGCCACCGCTACCGGCCCGACGCCGGGGCCGCCGCCCCCGTGCGGGATGCAGAAGGTCTTGTGCAGGTTCAGGTGGGAGACGTCGCCGCCGAACTTGCCCGGCTGCGCGAGTCCTACCAGCGCGTTGAGGTTGGCCCCGTCGATGTACACCTGCCCGCCGGCGGCATGGACCGCCTCGCAGACGTCGCGCACGTCGGCGTCGTACACGCCGTGCGTTGACGGATAGGTGATCATGATGGCCGAAAGCGAGTCGGCGTTCTGGTCGATCTTCGCGCGCAGGTCGGCGTGGTCGATGGTGCCGTCCGGTGCCGTGGCGACCACGACAACCTTCATGCCGGCCAGCACGGCCGAGGCGGCGTTGGTGCCGTGCGCGGAGGCGGGGATCAGGCAGACGTCGCGCTGGTCGTCGCCGTTGGCCAAGTGGTAGCGGCGGATGGCGAGCAGGCCGGCGTATTCGCCCTGCGAACCGGCGTTGGGCTGGATGGAGACGCCGGCGTAGCCGGTGATCGCCGCGAGTCGTTCCTCCAGATCGGTGATCAGCTCGCGCCAGCCGGCGGTCTGGCTGGCCGGGGCGAACGGGTGGATGGACGCGAATTCCGGCCAGGTCATCGCCTCCATTTCCGCTGTCGCATTCAGCTTCATGGTGCACGAGCCCAGCGGGATCATGGTCCGGTCCAGGGCCAGGTCTCGGTCAGACAGCCGGCGCAGGTAGCGCAGCATCTGGGTCTCGGAGCGATGGCTGTGGAACACCGGATGGTCCAGGTAGGAGGAGCTGCGCAGCAGCTCCTCCGGCAGCTCGAAGCCGGCGTTCCCGGCCGTTTCGGCGGTCTTGCCGGCGGCGTCCTCCACGCCGAAGGCCTCCGCGACCAGGGCGAGGTGCTCCGCCGTCGTCGTTTCATCGGCGGAAATGCCGACGTGGTCGGCGTCGATGCGGCGCAGGTTCACGCCCTTGGCCTCGGCGGCGGCGGCGATCTCGGCGGCCTTGCCCGGAGCCTTCACCGTGAGGGTGTCGAAGAACCGGTCTGCCGCCAGCGCATACCCGGCGCCGGTGAGCACGCCTGCCAGCGTGCGGGCGGCCTCATTGGCGTGCTGCGCGATCGCCTTCAGGCCCTCGGGGCCGTGGTAGACGGCGTACATGCTGGCCACGACGGCCAGCAGTGCCTGCGCGGTGCAGATGTTGGAGGTGGCCTTCTCGCGGCGGATGTGCTGCTCGCGGGTCTGCAGCGCCAGGCGGTAGGCGGGGCGGCCGGCGTCGTCCTTCGAGACCCCCACCAGGCGGCCGGGCAAGGAACGCTCCAGCCCCTTGCGGACGGCCATGTAGGCGGCGTGCGGGCCGCCGAAGAAGAGCGGCACGCCAAAACGCTGGGTGTTGCCGACGGCGATGTCCGCGCCCTGCTCGCCCGGCGGCGTGATCAGGGTCAGCGCCAGCAGGTCGGCGGCCACGGTGACCAAGGCGCCGCGCTCCTTGGCCTGCGCGATGACCGGAGCCTGGTCAAACACCCGGCCGGAGGCTCCCGGCTGCTGCAGCACGATGCCCGAGATGTCGCCGTCCGGCAGGCCGGCGGAGAGGTCGGCAACCTCTACGTCAAAGTCCAGCGCCTCGGCCCGGCCCTTGACGACGGCGATGGTCTGCGGCAGCAGGTCCGCGTCCAGCACGGTCTTGCCGGCGGACTTGGACTTGTTGGACCGGCGCATCAACAGCACGGCTTCGGCCACTGCGGTGGCTTCGTCCAGCAGGGAGGCGTTGGCGATCGGCAGCGCGGTGAGGTCCTGGACCATGGTCTGGAAGTTCAGCAGCGCCTCCAGCCGGCCCTGCGAAATTTCCGGCTGGTACGGGGTGTAGGCGGTGTACCAGGCCGGGTCTTCCACCACGTTGCGGCGGATCACCGGCGGCGTGATGGTGTCGTAGTAGCCCTGGCCGATCATCTGCACGGCCGTCACGTTCTTCGCGGCGAGGGCGCGCAGGTCCCCCAGGACCTGGGACTCGCTGCGGGCGGCGGGCAGCGCCAGCGGTTCCTGCTGGCGGATGTCGGCGGGCACGGCCGCGTCCACCAGCTCGTCGATGCTGCCGTAGCCCAACTGCTTGAGCATGGTTTCCGCGTCGTTCCGGCGCGGACCGATGTGTCGGTCGGTGAAGGAGGCGCTGCCGGGCCGGGTAGCGCTGGTGGACTTAGCCGTCATGTGAGGAACTCCAGTTATCCCCGGCTGGGCTGACCATGCCGGTAGTGAAGGGTTCCTCCCCACTCTGTGACTGAACCTGAGAGATTCCGCAGGCTGTGGCCCAAGGGGCCGCCTCCTGCTTGCACCGTCGGTGAGCCGGTCCTGAACGGTCCGGCTGCTTTCCAGAGTTGCCTCTTCGCGGCGGTACAGGGGCCTGAGAGATTCCTGGGGAGGTATTGCTCCTACGGCGCCTGCTGACTGGTACCCAGCAGGACTCTCCCGCCGCATGTCGAAGGCTGTATGCAGTTGTACTGACTCCTTGAATGGTAGTCCAGCGGCTGGCGCGCAACAAGGCGGCGACGCCCGACGGCGCGGCTTGCGGCCGCCGCGGGGGCGCCGGAACCCGCGTGGCCGCCGCTAGGCATCGGTGCGCGAGAGCATGCCCTTCACGTAGGCGGCCTGTCCGACGTGCTCCAGGCAGTCGTCCAGGACGCTGACCAGCCGCACCCCCAGGCTGACGTGCGGGTCCCACCGGGTGTCCACGATCCGGTCCAGGTCATCCTCGCTCAGTCCGGCCAGATACTCCAGGGTGCCGGCATGGACGTCGTCGTAGTAGCCGCGCAGCAGGTCGGCCGATTCGACCCGGACGGCCGCCACCTGCTGCGACGTGTGGCCGTAGCCATGGTCCTTCCGGGGCAGCGGCAGGTCGAACCGCTCCGCCCAGCCGGTCAGCCAGTACTGGTCCGTGCCGGCGACATCGGCAATATGGTCGTCCTGGATGCGCGTGAGATGCCAGATAAGCCAGGCAATCGAGTTGCTGTCACCGCCGGGCCGGGCGGCCAGTTGTCCGGCGTCCAGCCCGTCCAGCACGGAGTGGACGCGCTCCTGGATCCTGCCGTAGGCATCTGCGAGCAGGTCGTTGAACTTCATGGCGCCTCCCGCCGGTCGACTGTGGCGCCAGCTTACCGGCCGGGGCCACGGCGAGGAATGCGTGCCTGCCCGCAGGCGCGGGGACGCTCACGCAGCCGCGCATCCGTCGCCCGGACCGCCTGCCTCAGCGGTCAACTGTAATCGGCCGTGATGGTTCGATCCCGGCCATTGAGCCGCATTGTCCCGCCGTAGGGCACGATCCATTGCGGACGGGTATGGCCGAACGGGACTCCGATGCAGACGACGGCGTGGTCGTTGTAGCGCTTTATCTCGGCGAGGACTGCATCGCGTTGCGCGGCGCGGAGCCGGGCACGCTCCTCCGCTGGCGGGACGGTATCGTGACTGCTCACCGGAGGCCGGGCGACGAGCACTCCTTCCACCGCCGAGAGGACGCCCCGTTCCCCCAATGCCCGGACCCATCTCTTGACCCACGCTGCCGGAGGCAACTCCTCACTGGTTTCAACAATCAGGATCGACCCCTCGAGGGCTACCAGGGGCGGCAGCCGATCGGCCATGGCCAGCTGATCGATGACTTCCAGGCACCCGCCCCAGGTGCGGCCGGTCGCTTCCCGCTCGGGCCCCGCCCACGTCCACGGCTGCGTGGGTTCCCGTTCACCGAAGTTGACAAGGGCTTGTGGCGTCAGCCAGTCCGGCCCGAAGTCCTCGGACTCGCCTGGGTCAACAATCTCCAGCTCACCGCCCTTAAAGAGCGCTGCCTTCAGCGACGCGAGGTGCTGGTCGTCAATGTGCGGCCCGGCTCCGAGGTGCACCTGGGTCGAGCCCCCGTAGTAGCCTGCTATCCCGACCGACCACAGCCAGTTCAAGAGGTTCGTGTTGTCGCTGTAGCCCATGAAGATCTTGGGGTTCGCGGCGGCGAGACCGGCGTCCAGATGGGGAATGAGGGCTACCTGGTCGTCGCCGCCGATGGTCGCGAGGATGGCCCGGATGGCCGGGTCGGACAAAGCGGCGTGCAGATCCGCGGCGCGTTCCGCGGCGGAAGCGCCAAGCTTCCGGGTCGTCGGGTATTCCACAGGGACCAGTCCCGTTTCGGCGCTGAGTCGACGCATCGCCTGCTCGTGGACATCCGGCGCGAACCCGGGGGCAGCAAAGGACGGGGAGAGAATCGCGACCCGGTCACCGGGCTCAAGCTTGGGCGGGGACACAAGGGCATGGCTCGGCATTTCCCCATCCAACCACGCGCTGTGCCTCAGCGGCCGCTATCCATCCCGGGCCGAATCCTCCAGATAGCGGGGCCGGCCCACGATGACCAGGCCCACCGCCAGGATGAGCAAGGCACCGCCCAGCAGGCCGAAGGAAGCACCCCAGCCGCCGCTGGCCTCGCGCAGCAGTCCGAACATCAGCGGGCCGGCGCAGGCGACCGTGTAGCCGATGCCTTGCGCGAACCCGGAGAGCAGCCCCGCGCCGGCCGTGGTGCGGGTCCTGAGGTTCACCAGCAGCAGGCCCAGCGCAAAGGTGCCCTGGCCGAGCCCCGCCAGGGTGATCCACAACCAGGTGCCGAACGAGGGTGACAGCAGCAGCCCGGCGTATCCGGCCGTGTAAAAGCCGATGAACAGCAGGCCCAGGCCCAGGGGATTGCGCAGCCGCCCCGCGATCAGCGGCACCAACAGACTGGTGGGCAGGCCCAGGATGGCGTAGTAGGCCAGCATGGTGCCCGCCGTCGGGGGCAGCATCCCGCTGTCCACCAGCAACGGCGGCAACCACGTGAACATGGCAAACGTGTTCGACAAGGTCCCGGCGAACACCAGAGCCAGGCCCCAGGCGACCGACGAGCGCCAGACACGGACCGACGTCGTCCCGACGGAACCGGCCTCAGCTCCCGCTGCGGGCTCCGAGGCTTCCGCAACGGGCGGCCCGTCGGCTCCTGCGGGGCCGGCCGCAGGCCCGGGGACGGTCACCGCCCCGGGGCCGGCAGCGCCGGGGCCGGCAGCACCGGGGCCGACTCCCGTACCGAGACTCACGGCAGGCCCGGAACCGGCCGGCTGCCGGGCGCTGCCCTCATCCGGCGGGAGGATGTCCAAGCCGCCGGGCCGGTAGGGCTGCAGCACCAGGCGCGCGGTGCGGCGGCGCCAATGTTCCGTCCACGCGGTCATCAGCCACGGCACGAGGGCGGCCGCGCTCACGGCCGCCCACACTCCGATCGAGAACCGCCAGCCGGCAGCCTGCTCAAGCGGCACGGCAAGCAGCGGGCTGAGCGCCGTACTGGCCGCCAGCAAGGTCACGTAAAGCGCGGTGATGAGGCCGATCCGGTCCGGGAAATAGCGCTTCACCAGCGGCGGCAGCAAAATGTTGCCGATCCCGTAGCCAACCATGGTGAGGCCGGACAGGACCAGGAACGCCGGCACGTCGGAGGCCAGCGCACGGCCCAGTTGGCCGACGGCGGCCATGCCCAGTGCCACGAGCAGCAGTGCTTCCATGCCGATCCGGCGCATCAGCAACGGAACTGCGAACCCGGCAGCGGCGAAGGCGGCGGTGGGCAGCATGCCCAGCACACCGGCGGAGGCCGTGCCGAACGGCAGATCCGCGGCAATATCCGCCAGCACCGGCGACACGCCGGAGACGGCCAGCCGCAGGCTGAGCGCCAGCAGCAGGACGCCGACGAGCACGGTCAGCCGGCCGGCAAACGGGGCAGGCCGCCGCGGGGCGGGGCTGGCACCCTGAGGCGGTGGGGAATCCGGGCTCGGTGGGGCGTCGGCGGTCAGTTGTGCGGGCGAGGGCAAGCGTGGTCCATGGGTCGAAAGGCCGGGCGGGCGGCCGGGATCAAAACCGGCCGGGAATCACTTTATCCCGTCGCGGCCCGGCTGCCCGGCAGGCGGGCTAGGAACCCTCCTGGCCCAGCCCTTCGGCGAGGATCCAGAATGTTTGGCGCAGCCGCTCCACCGCCGCCTCATGCTGGCCCCGCTGGAGGTACTGCACGGTCTCGCGCCAGCCGTCGGCCCAGAGAGGATAGGCGAGGGCGTGTTGGAACAGGTGCAACCGGGCCAGCGAGCGGTCGAGGACGTGCATGTTCACGGCCCTCAGTTCCTGGTGATCCGCGGCCCCCAGGATGACGGTTACCAGGCTGCCGGCGGCGCGGTAGGCGCCCAGGATGTCCTCCCGGTCGGTCGCCGCCCGCAGGTCCTCCGCCATCGTGGCCATGGTGTCGATCTCCTGAGGCGACAGCCGCGGGGCTGCCCGCTCGAACAGCGCCACCAGCACCACGCCCATCACATCCAGGAGTTGGATGGCCTGCTGGGGACCGGGATTGGCGATCCGGTGTTCGTGCCCGGTGGCCTCGATCAGGCCTTCTTGCGTGAGATCGCCGACGGCGTCGCGCACCAAGGCTTCCTCCGCACCGATGCGGCCGGCGAGCCCGGCAACGGTCACCCTGGAGCCCGGCTCCAAACCGCCCGCCAGGATGTCCTCCCGCAGCCTGCGGACCGCTTCGTCGCGGCCCGCTCCCCCGGGACCGCTGCCCCTCATCATGACCCCCTGCCGCGTATGACCGACGTCACATACGAGTAATGTACGCGAAAAGGTAGATCGGGGTCACTGGTGCTGGCTACTCTGATGGGACCTGCGGCACAGCGTCGTGCGGCAGGTTCTAAACGTGCAGTCAGGACGTGCGCAGAATGAACGCCACCTATACCGCCACCGCAACCGCCAACAGCAAGAACCACCAAGACTGGGGGCGGGCGATGGCGGCCGCGTTGGTCGATCTGGTCCAGCAAAGCGAAAGCGGCCCTTCCGGGCCCCGGGAGCTCTACGGCGACGAGCTGCGCTTGGTGATCGAAGAGACGACGGACGGGGTCCTGATCCACCTGTCCTGGACACCCGGCGGGCGGGACGCCTCCGGCACCGTCGCCTGAATCCATCCGTCCGGTGTCCGGCCGGCCGGGTGTCCAGCCTGCCGGTGTCCGGCCGGCCGGGTGTCCAGCCTGCCGGTGTCCGGCCTGCCGAAGATTGTTCCCGCGCAGCCGATGCTGCCAAGATGATTCCATGGTCTACCGCCAGCCGTACCTGCACGATCTCACGGGAGTATTTGCGGCACCCGTCCAAGCCTGGAGCGAGCCCCACGGGCAGATCCGGGGTACCGGGGCCCAAGGTGTCTACTGCGGGGACGACCGGGTGCTGGCCCGGTGCCTGCTGGCGGTGAACGGGCAGGAACCGGAGTGGATCTCCACCCAGTCGCGCTCGGCCGGGCGCGCCGACTTCTTCTCCTTCATCCGGACCGCCGAGGACGGGGCCGATCCGCTGATCACCCTGAACCGCTCGCGGGCGGCAGAAGGCGGCCGGCTGGCCGAGGCGCTGACGTTCACGTCGGCCCTCGAGGACGAGTTGGAACTCCAGGTCCGCGTCGACCTGGTGGCCGATGCCATTCCCTTGGAGCAGGTGCGGGCCGGGGCCGCGGGCGAGGCCGGCTCGGTGGCCCCCGGCGGCGCCATCTGGAGCTGGCGGGACAAGACACGCGCCGCGCTGACGGCCGAAGGCGCCCGGGTCAGTTTCGACGGCAGCTTGGTCCGGCTGGAGTGGACGGAACTGCTCAAGCCGGGCGCCGTCGTCGTCCTGTCCTGGAGCCTGGAGCTTGACGATGCCGAGGCTCCCCTGACCGGCGCGGCCGCGCCCCCGCTGCGCACGCCGTCGCTGGCCGGGGATCCCCGGCTCCAACGACTGATGAGCCGCTCCATGACCGACCTTAACAGCCTGCGGATGGCCGGGCGCCAAGCCCCCGGCGACGTCTTCCTGGCCGCGGGGGCCCCATGGTTCCTGACGCTGTACGGCCGGGAGGCGCTGGTTGCCGCCAGGCTGCTGCTGCCGGTCGACGCCGCGGTAGCGGAAGGGACGCTGCGGGCAGTGGCAGCCTGGCAGGGCACGGCCGAGTCGGCGGAATCGGGCGAACAGCCCGGCCTGATGGTCCAGGAGGTGCGGCAGCGCCGCCTGTCGATGCCCGCGGACGCCGTGGTCCGGCAACTGCCCCCGGTCCTGTACGGGTCGCCCGACGCCACGCTGCTGTGGATCGTGCTGCTGCACGACGCCTGGCACTCGGGGATGCCGGAGGATGCCGTCCGGGACCTGCTGCCCCATTTGGAGGCCGCGCTGGACTGGCTGCGCATCGACGGCGACCCCGACGGCGACGGCTTCCTGGAGACGCCGGTTCCCGCCCTGCAGGGTCCGGGACACCAGGGGTCCGGCGACACGCGGGCCGCCTACCACTATCTGGACGGCAGGCCGGCCACCGGAACGGTCGCCTCGGCCGAACTCCAGGCCTACGCCTATGAGGCGGCCCGTGCCGCGGCCGTGCTGCTCGACTACTTCGGCGAAATGAACGCCGGCGCCGAGTGGCGCGACTACGCGTCGCGGCTGGCGGAGAACTTCCGCAGCCGGTTCTGGTGCGCCGACGACGCCGGCCCGTACCCGGCGATGGCACTCGACGAACGGAAGCAGCGGGTGGACGGGGTCGGGTCCGGCATGGGACACCTGCTGGGCACGGGGCTGCTGAACCCCGAGGAGACCCGGACGGTGGCCGCGCGGCTGATGGACCGGACCTTGTTCTCCGGCTACGGCGTCCGCACCCTGTCGACGGCGAACCCCGGGTTCTGGCCCACCCGCCGCCGCTCGGGGGCGGTCTGGACGCAGGAGACCGCGTGGATTGTGATGGGGCTGCTGCGCACCGGCTTCCAGGAACAGGCCGCACAGCTGGCGGCAGGACTGCTCGACGCGGCCGAGGGATTCGGCTACCGGTTGCCGGAACTCTTCAGCGGGCAGGCCGCGGTGGAGGTCCGGCCGGCGCTGCCGTATCCGTCCGCCTGCCGGCCGCACGCCGGGGCAGCCGCCGCCGCGGTGCCCGTGGCGCTGGCACTGGGCGGATTCAGCGCCTCGGCCGTCTAGCCGCCCGGCTGCCCGCTGGCCCGCCGGCCCGCCGAAGGACCTTAGCCGCGCGGCACGTCGGGGCCGGTGGGCCAGCGCAGCAGCGCCGCTATGCTCTTGCCTCCCGGCAGGGCTCCTTCGGGGACCATGGTCACCCGCGCGTCGGTCAGCGCCGCTGCCCGGACCAGCGCCGCCGGGGCAGGCACCTTGGCCAGCAGGTCGCCATTGACGGCTTGCTCCCCCGCCGTAGCGATCCACGGTTCGGCCGTCAGGGCATGCACGTTGTGATCGGCGAGGGCGTCGTCGTTCATGAGCAGCGTGCCGACCTGCGCCTGCTGCAGGGCCCGGACGCACTCGCCCAGGCCCGCCGTCCACTCCGGATGGGCCTGCCCGGTTTGGTTGGCCAGGCGGTCGAGGATGGCTTTGCGCTGTTCCGTCCACACATGGGCCACCCGGGCGGCTATTTCGGCACGGAGCGCGTCCTTGTCCGCGCCGCCTGTGCGGGTGTGCGACTCGATGGTGACTTCGATCGCCCGGCTGGCTTCGGAAAGCTGGTCGACCACCAGTTCCCGGGCCCGTATATCGCCGGCCACAATCAGCAGCCGCGCCTTGCTGGCCTGCACCACGCGGTCGATCTCGGCGGCGATTTCATCGGCATTCTTGCGCCAGATTTCCTCGGTGCGGTGCTGATAGCGGCCCTGGGACCAGCCGCCGCCGGGAACCTTGGTCAGGTTCTCCCGCTCGCCCTCCACCGTCCTCGTTTCCACCACGCCGTTCCGGCGAGCGTACTGCAGGTGGACCTCGCCGCCGTCCCGGCCCACTTCGGCCACCACGTACGGGAAGTCGTCGCCGCAGGCCTTTAACAGGGGCACCAGGTCCGGAATCGGGCCGGTGTGAACCACCTCAGGGCCGGACATTTCGCCCGGGAGCACCTCGTTGATTTCGGCCTCACCGCCGCGCACCAGGACGAAGCGGGAGACCGGGGACGGAACGCCGGTGGCCGGCGAAACGGCGTCGATCACGGCCTCGATGTCCGCTTTCGCGGCGCCCTGCTTCCCGAGCGATTCCCGCAGCCTGTCCGGCAGCACATCGCCTGCCCGCAGGGAGTCCACGGTCCCCGTGCTGGCGTCCACGTAGACCGTGATCCAGGGTCCCGGCTTCTTGTACAGCTCGGCGTACCTTTTGTTGGCTGCGTGGGTCGTGTTGACCTGCTCGGTCATGGTGATCACCTTCCCTGCTATTGGAACTGCGGGTTTTCTTGATCAGTAGACTCACGGTAGCACCGGACGTTTTGCCCTTGAAGGGGGGCCGGTCCTGTCCCGACCGGCCCGGCGAATCAGTGCGCCGGGCCGGTCAGCCGACGTTTGTCCGACCGGCCCGGGCGGTTAGCTCCGCTGGTATTCCGCGTGTTGGCGGTGGGCCTCGGCCACTTGTTCGCGGATGATGTCCACGTCCTTGGCCTTGTTGCGGTACTTCGGATCCATTTGCACGATCTGGCGCTCTTCTTCCACCAGCAGCCGGTAAATGCGTTCACGTTCTGCCGGGTCAGCGGTGTAGGAGAGATCCATGTAGTTGACCGCGTGCCGGCGTGCGTTGTTGATGGCGTTCTGTGCCTTGCCGGCCTTGCTCAGCAGCGAGGCGACGACGGTGACCACAAGGATGCCGATGATGACGGTGAGCGAAAGTCCGGTGGTGATCTCGACCACGGGAACCGGGTTGCCGTCATTGACGAAGGGCAGGTTGTTCTCGTGCAGTGCGTGCAGGATCAGCTTCACGCCGATGAAGGCCAGGATTGCTGCGAGGCCGTAGGACAGGTAGATCAGCCGGTCCAGCAGGCCGTCGATCAGGAAGTACAGCTGGCGCAGGCCCATCAGCGAGAATGCGGTGGCGGTGAAGACGATGAAGACGTTTTGCGTCAGGCCGAAGATCGCGGGAATGGAGTCGAGGGCGAACAGGATGTCCGTGCCGCCGATGGCCACCATGACCAGCAGCATCGGCGTCATCGCCTTTTTGCCGTCCTTGACGGTGAACAGCTTGTCGCCGTCGTAGTAATCCGTGGTGTGGAAGAAGCGCTTGGCCAGCCGGATGATGAAGTTGTCCGCCTCGCCGCCGTCGTGTCCGGGCTTGAGCAGGTTGCCCGCCGTGATGATCAGGATCAGGCCGAAGGCGTAGAACACCCAGGCGAACGTGTTGATCAGCGCCGCGCCCAGGAAGATGAACCCGGTGCGGGCGATCAGCGAGAACACAATGCCGAACAGCAACACTTTCTGCTGGTCTTCGCGCGGCACCTTGAAACTGGCGATGATGATGAGGAAGACAAACAGGTTGTCCACCGACAGCGCCTTCTCGGTGATGTAGCCCGCGAAGTACTCGGAGCCCATGTCCACGCCGCCGTAAATCAGCACCAGGATCCCGAAGACGATGGCGATGCCCACGTACAAGGCGGACCAGATGGCCGCTTCCTTCAGCGAGGGCACGTGCGCCTTGCGGATGTGGAAGAAATAGTCGAAGGCGAGCAACGCGAGGATCACGGCGATCGTGATGCCCCAAATCAGGGGAGAAACGCTCATGGGTTTCCTTCCGTAAGCGGGTAGCGGTGAGCCCGCAAGTCTCTCCTCCGGCACGGCCGGCCACTGCAACCGGCCGGGCGTCGGCGCCCTACGTGTTGACGGCTGCAGCGCATCTGGATACTCCCTTACGCAACTGCCAGTCTAACGACGACGACGCTGCACGGCTAACCGGCCGCGGGCGAATCCGGGGCGGCTGGGACGGGAACGCCCCGCCGGAGGGGGTTGGACTCCTGCGGCCTATGCACCGCATTTCGGCTGTGACAGGCTGGGGGCCCGGGCCGCCGCCGTGATTGACCGGCGGCCGACAGCGCCGAAAGGAGCACCGCCATGTCCTATTACCTGGAGTACACCATTCCGGCCGCGCCGGACGGGGAAAGCTTCGAGTTCCCGGTCAGCGACGAGCACCGCGGCTATACGGTCCCGCTCAGCGAAACCGATGCGGAAATCGTCCGCACCGACCAGTTGCCTGCCCGCAGCGAGGTGTTCGGGGCCTCGCTGGCCGAGGCCAAGGAAGCGGCGGAGTCCATCCTGTCCAACAGCAAGGCGGACGCGGCGCAGCTCTACGACGATCCCGACGACTCGATGCAGCCCGGGGCGGGCACGCTGGTCGCCAGCTACACGGTCGGCGGCGGGTGGCAGGAAGCGGGATAGGTTGCGCCGGGGCTAATCCCGCAGCACCACGTCCGCGGCTTCCGTGGAGCGATCGGTGACCGTGGTGGGCGATTCCAGGTGGACGGCGCCGGAGGGCAGGATGCCGGCACCGCCGTAGCGTTCCATGACCCTCAGCTGCGCCACCACGTCTTCCCCGGCGTGGGCCGGCGGCAGTTCCTGCCAGAATCCGAACCCGCCGCACTCCAGCAGCGCGCTCCGACGGTACAGCACGCAGCCGCCGGCCCACGCGATCTTGTACAGCCGCCAGCCACCGTCCGGAATGCCCAACCCGGCGGCGATATGCGTCAGGTTTGCCGCGTTATGCAGCTGCCAGCGGCCGAACCGGTGGTCCTCGCGGCGGATGCGCTCGGGCCGCACCGGGCCGTCCCACAGTTCGAAGGGTTCCTGCTCCCCCGGCCGCACGTCGTCCAGGTAGGACATGCCCTGCACCGCTGCACCGATAAATCCGCAGCCCGCCTCCCGAATGGCCGCCGTCATCCGGACCAGCATGCCCGGTTCCAGCCACACGTCGTTGTCCAGGAACAGCACGAGTTCAGCCGTGGCAAGCCGGAGCAGGAAGTCGCGCTGCTCGGCCAGCCCGCGCCGGGGCAGATTCCGCTCCAGCCGGACCGGGCGCCCCTGGGCTTCCAGCACCCGGATCATCGCCCCGGCGGCCGGGTGCTCCCAGGCGGGGGCGCCGTCGGTCTGGTCGCTGACGATGACCGAGAACTCCGGGCCGTCCTGCGCCGCCAACCCGGCGAGCGTCACCGCCAGCTCCGCTTCCCGGCCATAGCTGGGCACCAACACGTCCAGCTCCGGCCCTGTTTCCGGTGGAGCGAGGGCCCAGCTGGCTGAACTCCTGCGGCTCACGCCGAATCAAGTCCCGAGGCCGGATTCGCTCCCGCGGCCGGGGCGGGACCTGTTTCCGCCGGGGGCGCCGAGCCGCGGATCCGGCGGACCACCGCCGTGGTGGAGTGGTCGGACACATAGTCCAGGATGCAGACCTCGCCGCCGCAGGCTTCCACCACCGCCGTTTCCTCGAGCATCTCCGGAGAGTAGTCCCCGCCCTTGGCGTAGATGTCGGGCCGGATCGCTTCGATCAGCGGGATGGGCGTGTCCGTGTCGAACACGGTCACGTAGTCCACGCAGCTGAGCGCGGCGATGATGCCGGCCCGGTCGGCGGCCGGGTTGATCGGCCGGTCCGGCCCCTTCAGCCGCCGGGCAGATGCGTCGCTGTTCAGCGCCACGACCAACACGTCGCCCAGTTGCTTGGCTTGGTTCAGGTAGCGGGTGTGGCCGCGGTGCAACACGTCGAAACACCCGTTCGTCAGCACAATGCGCTTGCCCGAGGCCCGCTCGGCGGCGATCGCCTGCCCGAGCGCCTCCGCATCCAGGGCCGCATCGGAGAAGGTGCCCAGGTGCGAGGCGAGGTCGGTGGTGCTGCAGACCGACGTGCCGCGCCGGCGCACCACGACGTCCGCGGCGGCCTGGGCCAGGTCCAGGCTGGTGCTCAGCTGCAGCCCCGCGGCCCGCGCCAGGGTCAGGCAGGCCACGTAGGTGTCGCCGGCGCCCGAAGCCTGCTTCTCGGTGACCGGGGTGGCCCACGTGCGGTGAGTCCCGCCGTCGGGGGTGAGCAGGAAGGAGCCGTCCTTGTCCAGGGTGACGACGGCGGCGCCCGCCCCGGTCGCCTCCAGCAGTTCCCCGGCGTGATCGGCTATGGCGGCCGCCCGGTCCGTGTCGGGATCCAGCGTCACGCCCAGCAGCGCGGCAGCTTCGGCGGCATTCGGCGTGACCAGGTCCGGCGCAACCTCCGACCAGGGCCGCGGGTCGTGGGCGTCGACCACCAACAGCCGGCCGCCGCGGTGACGGGCCAGCACGCTGCGCACGGCACCGCCCAACGCGCCGGAACCGTAGTCGCAGACCACCACGGCGTCGCTGCCGGCGAGCGCGTCCGGAACTGCTGCGGCCAGCCGCTCCTGCGCCGCTTCCGGCACCCGCTCCGTGCGCTCGTCCAGCCGCAGCATGATCTGGTCGCCGCCGATGATGCGGTACTTGGTGGTGGTCAGGACGTCTTCGTGTTCCACCAGCCCCGAAATGTCCACCCCCGCACCCTGCAGGAGGGCAGCGAGCCGTCGCCCGGCGTCGTCCCCGCCGACCAGGCCGAGAATGCGCACCCGGGCGCCGAGTGCGGCGAGGTTCATGGCCGTGTTGGCGGCGCCGCCCGGCGCGTACTCCCGCCTGGTCATATCCACTACCGGGGCCGGGGCTTCCCGGCAGAACCGTTCGATCCGGCCGCTGAACCAGCCGTCCAGCATCACGTCACCGACCACGGTGACCCGCGGGGCGGCCTCCGCCAGCCGGGACGGCAGCCAACCGGCCAGCCCGGAAACGTCCGACAGGGGCGTGCTCATGGCCGCACCCCGCCGGGCAGGCCCACGTGGACCACCTTCACCGCACAGAACTCGTCCAGCAGTTCGGGGCCGTAGCCGAAGCCATCGCCGCTGTCCCGGCGGGGCTGGGCGGAGCCGCCCGGGGCGCCCCCGAAGACGGCGTTGACCTTGACCGTGCCCACCTGGAGCGCGGCAACGGCCCGGTGCGCATGCTCCAGGTCCGCGGTCAGCACCGTGGCGGCCAGGCCGTACCGGCCCTCCGCCGCCAATTGAAGCCCGTCGTCAAAGCTGTCCACCACCCGGACCGGCGCCACCGGGCCGAAGGTCTCCTCCTGCATCACGGTCATGCGGTCCGTGCAGTCCAGCAGGACGGTGGCCGGATAATGGGCGCCCGGCCCCTCTGGCACCGAGCCGCCCTCGGCAGCCGTCGCCCCTAGCGCGAGCGCCTCGGCCACCTGGGCGTTGACGCTGTCCCGGAGCCTGCGGTCCACCAGCGGCGCCATCGCCCCGCCGTCGTTGCGTTTGCGGGCCTCTGCGGCGAGCGCCTCACAGAACGGGCCCGCGACGTCGCGGTGCACATAGATGCGTTCCACCGACGTGCAAATCTGGCCGCTGTTGGCGAACGCCCCGATGGCCGCCTGCTCCGCCGCCCACGCCGGATCCACGCCGGCGTCAACGATCAGCGGATCGTTTCCGCCGTTCTCGCGGATGACATGGGCGCCGGTGAGCGCCGCGGCCCGGGCAATCCTCGCGCCGGTGAGGCTCGATCCGACGTGCGCGATCACATCGACATCCGGGTGGCCGGCCAGCGCCGCCCCGACCGCCGGGCCGCCGGTCAGCGTGGTCATGACCTGCGGCGGCAGCACCTCCGAGAGAATCCGGCCGAGCAGCTCACCCAGATGCGGGCAGCGTTCGCTTGGCTTGTGCAACACCGTGTTTCCCGTCGCCAGCGCGGCACCCAGCAGCCCGGCGGCCACCGCCACCGGATCGTTCCAAGGCGTGAGCACTACGGCCACGCCCCGTGGTTCGTTCACGGTGTAGTCGGCGGCAAGCGAACCGCCGCGCAGGCTTCGGCCGCGGTGCACCGGGCCCAGCTGGGCGTACTGGCGCAGGGTTCCGGCCCCGGCCAGCACGCCCTCCAGGGCTTCATGTTCCGGCCGACCGGTCTCCCGCGCGTTCATCGCGGCCAGCTCCTGCGAGTGCTCCTGCAAGGCCGCCGCGGCCGCTTCCAGCAGTTCGCCGCGGGCGGCAGCGTCGGTGGCTGCCCAGCCTGCTTGGGCCGCCTTGGCGGCGGCGACGGCGGCCCGCACCTCGTCGGAGCTTGTTTCCTCCAGCACGCCCACCAGGCTGCCGTCCCGCGGGTCGTGCACCTCCAGTAAGGCAAGGTCCCGGGCGGTATCGGAATCGGTGGTCATATTGCTCCTCCCCTCCAAGGCGGCCTGGGCCTGCCCATTGGTGTCTGGCCAAAGTCCACTGTCACGCGGCGGCGGTGCAGTGCCCGTCGCGGGCACGCAACACCGGCAACAATGCGTGGTACTGGTTCCCTACCCCCCATCGCGCGGTTTCAGACACGCCGCCGGTTTCAGACACGCTGCCGGTTTCAGGACGCCCGGTGCGGGCGGTTCCTGCGGGCCGGTTCCTGCCTCCGGTCCCGGTTCCGGCTCTGGCCAGCGGCTCGAATGCACCTTAGGGTGAAGTTCACGAGGGGCCCGCGGGGGCGGGCCCAGGGGGTTGCGGCAGGCACGGCACCCCCGCGCCGGGTGGCTGCGCCGCAGGCGGAACGTTAATCCAGGAGGTGGAGATGGCTGGTTCTCCCACAGGCGGCGCCGCTTTCGGTGGCCAGAGGCTCAGTACCGAGGCCCGGCATGGCCGGGGCATTGGGCCGGTGTTGGAGCCCTTCGAGGGGGTGCGGAAGATTGCGGTGCTCCGGGGCGGAGGGCTGGGCGACGTGCTTTTTTCGGTTCCGGCACTCGAGTCGCTGGCTGCCGCCTATCCCGAGGCCAGCGTGACCCTGCTGGGCACGGAGGCCCATGCCGCCCTGTTCCGCGGCCGGCCGGGCCCGGTGCACCGGGTGGAACCGCTGCCGTTCGCGCACGGGGTTCGCCCGGGGCCGGAGGATCCGCAGGCCATCGCCCGGTTCCACCAGCTGATGCGCGGCGAGCAGTTCGACCTGGCCGTGCAGCTGCACGGCGGCGGCCGGAACTCAAACCCGTTCCTGCTGGAACTGGGCGCACGGCACACGGTGGGCACCCGGACCCCGGACGCGGCCGCGCTCGAGCGGACCATCCCCTACCTGTACTACCAGCACGAGGTGTTGCGCGCGCTGGAGGTGGTGGGCCTGGCCGGCGCGGCTCCGGCCGCGCTGCAGCCGGAACTGCAGCCCCTCGCCGATGAAGAGGCATTGCTGGCCGGGCTCCTCGAGGAAGGCCGGCCGTCGCTGGTGACCATCCACCCGGGCGCCACGGACCCGCGGCGGCGGTGGCCGGCGTCGGAGTTCGCCCAGGTGGCCGCATGGGCGGCCGACGACGGATGCCAGGTCCTGGTGGTTGGCGATCAGTCCGACGTGGCGCTGGCCGAGGAGGTTGTGGGCCTGGCCCGCGGGGCGTCCGGTGCCGGCGGCGGGGGCAGCATCGAGTCCGTGGCCGGCCGGCTGGAACTGGATGAACTGTCCGCCGTGCTGCGCGCCAGTGACGTGATGGTCGGCAACGACAGCGGGCCGCGGCACCTGGCGCAGGCGGTGGGAACGCCCACGGTGGGCATCTACTGGGCCGGCAACATGATCATGGCCGGGGCGCTGGGCCGGACCCTGCACCGGATCCACATGTCTTGGATGACGCAGTGTCCGGCCTGCGGCTCCGACCTGACCCAGGTGGGCTGGACCGCCGGACGCTGCAGCCACGAATTCTCCCTGACGGACCAGGTCCGCGCAGAGGATGTCTACGCGGACCTGCGCGAGCTTAGGGCCACGAGTCTTCTTCTTCGTGGCAAATGACCATCTCGCGCACCTCGCAGCCCTTCGGCTGTGACAGCGCGAAGATGATGGCATCGGCCACCCGCTCGGGGTCGTTGAGCCGGGAGTCGTCCTGCGGCTTGTACTGTTCGGTCCGGTCGTCGAAGAACCTGGTCTTCATGCCGGCCGGAATCATGGTGGTCACTCCGACCTGACCGCGGGTTTCGGCCGCCAGCGCCCGGCTGAAGCCGACCACGCCGAACTTGGAGGCGCAGTAGGCGGTGGCGTCGGAGACGGCCTTGATCCCCAGCGACGAGGCGACCGTGATGACCCGCCCGTGGGAGGACATCAGATGCGGCAGGGCCGCGCGCACCACGGAGACGGTGCCCATCAGATTGACCCCGATGACCTTCTCCCATTCCTCGGCCGGCACGTCTTCGAGGCGCCCGCAGCGGTCGATCCCGGCCGCCGTCACGACGGCGTCCAGCCCGCCGAGGGTGTCGGCGGCCTGCTGCACGGCCGCCTCGACCGCGGCCCGGTCGGCGACGTCCACCTCGATGCTCTTGGCCCGCCCCACACGGCTGACGTCACGGTCCAGCACGACCGGCGTGCCGCCGGCGGCGAGGACCGCCTCCACGACGGCGGCTCCCAGGCCGGAGCCTCCGCCGGTGACCAGGACGCGGCCGGGGTTCGTTGGGGCAATGCTCATGGTTTCCTCCTCAGGTTCGGGATTCTTCAGTTCAGGGCGCGCCGGATCTGCGGAGCAGTCCGGCGTGTCAGCCGACCTTGGCCAGGGCGGCGGCCAGGCCGGTGGTGGAACGCGCCGGGTAGTAGGGCACGGTGACGGTTTGCCCGCCCCAGGATTGCAGCAGGCGTGCTTCCGGCAGCTGGTCCGCGGTGTAGTCCCCGCCCTTGACCCAGATGTCCGGCCGCAGCCTTTCGAGCGCCGCTTCAGGGGTGGCTTCGTCGAAGACCAGCACCGCATCCACGCACTCCAGCGCCAGCAGCAATTCGGTGCGGTCCTCCTGGTTCATGATCGGACGCTCTTCGCCTTTGAGGCGGCGGACCGAATCGTCCGAGTTGAGACAGACGATCAGGCAGTCGCCCAGCTTCCGGGCGGCGGCCAGGGTTCTGGCGTGCCCGGCGTGCAGCAAGTCGAAGCAGCCTCCGGTGGCTACCACCGTTCCGCCGGCTTCGCGGGTCTGCGCCGCGGCCCGCATGGCGTCTACCCCCGGACCGCGCAGCTGGACCGGGGCCGTTTCCCGACGAAGCGATGCCACCCCGCCTGCGGCGAGGAAGGCTGCCGCCTGCCCGACGGCCTCTTCCACCGCCTCGGCCAGCGGCCGTCCGGAGGCCAGCGCCACCGCCAGGGAGGCGGCAAACCGGTCCCCCGCGCCGCAGGTGTCGGCCGGGTCGAGCGTCGGGGCTGGAACGGCCTGCGGCAGGCCGCCGTCGGCCTGGATCAGGGCCCCTTCCCCGCCCAGCGTGACGACGACGGCGCGGCTGTTCCAGCGTGTGCGCAGTTCCGCCGCGGCCAGCGCAGCCTCCCGGGTCCCGCTGTCCCGCAGGCCGGCGATCCGCAGGGCTTCGGGCAGGTTGGGCGTCGCCGCGGCCACGCCCTCGACCGGGACCGGGCCGGCCGGGTGCGGATCCCATACCACGGGGATCCGGTGCACGAGCGAGGCCAGGGCGTCGCGCAGCCCGGGTGCGGCCGCCAGGCCGCGGCCGTAGTCCGCCACGATGATGGCGTCGGCCGTTTCGAGCGCGTCGAGCATGTCCGGTGTCGGTACCGGCACCGGTGCCGGGGCGCAGCCTTCGTCGACCCTGACCACCGACTGCCCGCCGGCACGGATCCGGGTTTTCACCGGCGTGGGGGCGCCGGATGGCCCGGCGACCACACGGACGCCGTCCAGGGCGTCGCGCAGCCGGGAGGAAGCGCCGTCGTCGGACAGTGCCGTGACCAGGAGGACGTCCCGGCCGTCGCGGGCCAGCATCCGTGCCACCAGCCCGGCTCCTCCGGCGCGGTAGGTCGTTTCGGCCGCGTCAACCACCGGCACCGGTCCGTCCGGGCTCAGCCGGGTTGCCGCACCCTCCACGTCCGCGTCCAGCAGTACGTCACCCACCACCACGATCCTCATGGCCGGCCTCCCTGCCCGCGCCCGCCCGCGGCGCCTCCCTCTAGACGCGCCACCTCGGCGTCGAACGCCCGGCAGAGGGCATGAAGCGCCATGAGGTGCCCCTCCTGCACATTGGCCGGCAGCGCCTCCACTGCCACATAGTCGTCGCACAACTCGGTCAGCGGATTCGGTGCTTGGCCGGTCAGCGCCCAGCAGGTCACGCCGATGCTGCGGGCAGCTTCGGCCGCGCGCAGCAGGTTCCCGCTCTTGCCGCTCGTGGTCAGCAGGAGCAGCACGTCGCCGGCCCGCCCGTGGCCCAGCACCTGCCGGGCAAACAGCTGGTCGAAGCCGTAGTCATTGGAGATGGCCGTGACCGCCGAGGTTTCCGCGTGCAGCGAGATGGCGGAGAACGCCCGGCGTTCGCCGTCGAAGCGGCCCACCAGTTCGGCGGTGAGGTGCTGGGCTTCCGCCGCGGAGCCGCCGTTGCCGGCCGCCAGCAGGCGCGCGCCGCCCGTCAGCCGCCGGGCCAGCTCCGTCCCCCAACCGGCCAGCTGGCCGGCCTGGGCGCGCAGCGACTCCACCGCCGGTGCCACCGCCTGCAGGTGCGCCAGGACCGCGTCCACCGCTTGGGTCCCAACCGGCTCCCGGCCGGTCGCCGGCACCGGGACGAGGGCGGGTCCCGGTGCGGGCGGCCGCAGGTAAGCCTCCGTGCCGGCCGGGCCGGCGGGGTCGGCTGGGGCCGCGGCGGTGGCCAGTGCCGTGGTCCGTGCTGCTGTCTTGGCCATGGCGGCTGGGCGCTTCACAGTGCTTCCCCTTCCAACTGCCGGACGCCGGCGGCGACGGCGCCCGCGCTCCTGCTGACCGCCAGGTGATAGGCCTTTTCGGTGTCGGCGGCCACCCGGTCCCAGGAGTAGCGGTTCCGCACGCGCTGCTGGCCGGCGCGGCCGAGGTCGCGGCGCAGCTGGGGATTCGCCAGCAGCTCGGCCACGGCTTCGGCCACCGCCTCCGGGTCCCGCGGCGGCACGTGCAGGCCGGTCTTGCGGTCCACCACGGTGTCGATCAGCCCGCCGACCGAGGCCGCGACCACCGGAACGCCGCACGCCATTGCTTCCAGCGGAACAATCCCAAACGGTTCGTACCACGGCGCGCAGACGACGACGTCGGCGCTGCGCAGCACCGCAGGGATTTCTTCCCGGGGCAACTGGCCGCGCAGCACCAGTTGGTCTTCCACGCCGAGCTCACGGGCGAGGCCTCGCAGCCGCTGGGCCTCGGGGTCGGCCGCCAGCCCGGTGGCACCGGAGGCGCCGCCGACCACGATCAGTTCGACGTCGTCCAGTCCCCGGTCCTTGAGCAAGCGCAGGGACTGGACGGCCAGGTCGATGCCCTTGCGCGGAACCAGGCGGCCCAGCGTGACGATGCGGTGGGTGCGGCCGCGCGGTTCGACCTCCCCGTCGGCCTTGAAAAGTCCCAGGTCCACGCCGCAGGGGGCAATGGAAATATTGCCGCGCGGGATGTCCATGGCCGCCAATTCGAACACTTCGTCCGAGCACGTCGCGATGATCCGGTCCACGCTGCGGCCGACGGACGGTTCCAGCCAGGCCCGTTCGGCCGGGCTGGTGTCCTGCGCGCCCTGGTGCCGCCGTTTCACGGTGCCGAGCGCGTGGAAGGTCTGCAGCACCGGCACCGGGGGGCTTCCCGGGCGGCGGGCGGCGTCGAGGGCCGCCACCCCCGACATCCAGAAGTGCGCGTGCACGAGATCCGGCGGGCTGTCCGCCCAGTCGGCGCTGATCCCGTCGGCCAGCTGGCCCATGTAGGGCAGCAGCTCATCCTTGGCGACCGGTTCGGGTGGTCCGGCGTTGACGTGGACCACTTCCACTCCCGGCCGCACCGTGACGCGGGCGGGAAGCATCGGATCGTCGCGGCGGGTGTAGACGCTCACGCTGTGTCCCCGCCGGGCGAGGGCGGCGGAGAGGGCCGCCACATGCACGTTCTGGCCGCCGGCGTCCACACCACCCAGCGCCGCCAGCGGGCTGGCATGTTCGGAAACCATCGATATCCTCACGGCTCTCTCCTCTCGTTGACGGCAAAGACCCGTCCGGCGCGCGTGGTGGTCTCTGCCAGCAGGCTGTCCCAGTTGTCCAGGAAGGCCTGCAGCCCGTAGTTCCGCAGCGCCGCCTCGCGCGCGACTGCTCCGCGCGCAGCGGCCTCGTCCGGGTCCTCCAGCAGCCGGGCCGCTTCGCGGCGCAGCTGGTCCACATCGGACGAGATGGCGCCGGCCCCCGGCGGCACGGCCCGGGCGGCCTCTGTGCTGGCCAGCACCACCACCGGCATGCCCAGATGCATGGCTTCCAACAGCGCCAGGCCCAGCGAGGTCCAGCGCAGCGGGTGCAGGTAGAGGCGGCAGCGGGCCAGTTCGGCGTGCAGCAGCGGACCGGGCAGGTCGCCGCGCACGCGCAGCTTGTCCGGGCCCAGCCCGGTGGCCGCGCCCAGCTGGTCGGTGCCCATGCCGAACACGTCCAGCGGTCCTGCCTCTGCGAAGGCCGGCAGCAGGTCCGTTCCGGTCACCCGCCAGCGGCGGACCGGCTCGTTGACCACCACGCCCTGGCGTTCCAGTTCCCCGGTGTAGAGCGGACCGGGATCCACGATGCCGTGCTCAATCACGGTGGTCCGGGCTGTTCCGCAGTCCCAGAAGAGGCGGTTGAAGTGGGTGACATGCACGACGGTCATGTCCTGCTGGTCGGCCAGCGGGTGAAGCGAGTTGGGCACGTCCCCCTTGGGGGTGTTGTGCTCCAAAAACACCGCCGGGATGTCCCGTCCCGGCCGGCGACCCAGCAACCGCTCGCATTCCTCGATTTCCTCGGGCCGCTGCAGCACCACGACGTCGGGTTCTTCGTCCCGCAGGCGGTCCGGGTGCACGTCCCGGACCGACGACGGCCAGTCGCGGCCGGCGCGGCCCAGGCCCCACGGCCCGCCCTCCGCCGTCGCGGGCAACAGGTATTCGTGGCGGCCGCGGACAAAAGCGTCGGTCCAGCCGCCGTGGACATGCCAAAGCAGGATCTTCATGCGTTCCTCGTCTTTCTCCTGGCGGACAAGTACGTCACGCCGCGGGTCAGCCGCTGTACAGCCTCGAGCACTTCTTCGGGGGCCACCTGGGACAGGCAGGGATGGCCGGGAACCGGACAGTTGCGCGCCCGGCTCAGCCGGCAAGGCGCCTGCTGGTCCCCGAGCAGCTCCACCGGGACCTTGTACGGTGCCCAGCGGACCGCCGGAACCACCGGCGCAAACAGGGACACGACCGGCGTGCCCACGGCCGCGGCCAGGTGCGCCGGCCCGGTATTTCCGGTCACGACGGCGGACGCGCCGGCCAGGACCCCCGCCAGGCTCCGCAGGTCGGTCTGCCCGCCCAGGTCCAGCGCGCCGGGGACGGCGACGGTGGCCGTCAGTTCCTGCTCCTGCGGGCCCCCGGTGACCACCACCCGGTAGCCGGCGCCGATCAGCAGTTCGACGGCGGCGGCGTGGTGCAGGGGCGGCCACGCGCGCGCCGGGACGGAGGCGCCGGGGTGCACGGCGATGTAGGGTTCGCCGCCGGTCAGGTCGGTGGTGTCCGGGATGCCTTGCACCTGCAGCCGGCCGTCGTCGTCGGGCGGAAGCCGGTACCCGGCGGCAGCGGCGATCTGCAGCGCCCGTTCGGCCTCCGGCTGGTCCTCCGGGAAGTCCTCGCCGGGGCGCAGCCGCTGATCCAGCAGCGACCCGGCGTAATCGACGGAAGCGCCGGTGATGCGCCCGACGCCGGCCAGCCGCAGCAGCAGCGCCAGCGGCAACGGCGACTGGTGGAAGGACGTGAGGATGACGGCCTCGGAGATCTCTGAGGCCCGGACCCAGTCCGCCAGCGCGGCCACGTGCTCCCGGGTCGCCGGTGGGGCGGGGTCGACGATCCACGGGCTGGCCCAGCTGAAAACGCCTGCGACGCCGGGCAGCAATTCGGCGGCGGCTTTGCCCTGCGGGCCGCACAGCATCATGACGTCGCGGGCATTGCCGTCGTGGCCTGCCGCGATTGCCCGTACCGCCGGGCCCGCCAGCAGTACGTCTCCGACGCTGTCCAGCCGCGCCACCAGTACGCGGCTCATCGCCGGCCCTCCAGCAGCAGCGTGACCGCGGCGGTGAGGTCTTCGGCGACCATGGCGGCGGCCTCGACCTCTTCGCGCCGGGTCACCGGGGTCGGTACCAGGACGCCGGTGGCGCCGGCGGCGGCAGCGGCCTCGACGTCGGCCCCGATGTCCCCGACGTAGGCCACCTCCTCGGGAGCGAGCCCGAGCCGGCGGCAGGCCGCAAGGATCATCCCGGGCTGCGGTTTCCGGCAGGGGCATCCGTCGTCCGGGTTGTGCGGGCAGATCTCCCACACGTCAAACGGTCCCAGCAGCTCTTCCACCCGCCGGTTGACGGCGTCGACCTGTTCCCGGCTCAGCAAGCCCCGGCCGATGCCTGATTGATTGGTGAGCACCCCGCAGGGCAGCCCGGCGGTCCGGACCGCGTCAACGGCCGCGCGGGCGCCGGCTACCGGCCGGACCTCCGCGGGGTCCGGGTTGTAGGGCACGTCCGTGACCAGCGTGCCGTCCCGGTCGAAGAGGATGGCCCGCAGCGGGTGTGCAGCAGTTGTGCTCATACCAGCACTGTTCCCAGCGCGGCTCCGACCTAAACACTTCTCCTGCTACTACTTTTGTGTCGCCCACTTCCCGCCACGGCAACCGCAGCCGCGGGAGGCGCACGCTGCGGGCATCTGGAAGGATGGGCACAGCCGGAACGAAGGATGGGTGCAGTGGCAGAAGCTGAAGGACTCGAACGGGACGGACGCCCGGAACTGCTGGTGCTCCGGGCGCTCAAACTGGGCGATCTGCTGGTCGCGGTTCCGGCGTTGCGGGCACTGCGCGCGGCCTACCCGGAACACCGGATTATCTACGCCGCCCAGGCCTGGCTGCGGCCCCTCCTCGGACTGACCGGCTCGGTAGACGACCTGCTGGCCACCCATGGCCTCGATGTTCCCCTGGCGCTGGCACCCGGCCGGGTAGAGATCGCCGTGAACCTGCACGGCAACGGGCCGGAGAGCCGCGGCCGGCTGGAAGCCCTGCAGCCCGCCGGGCGCATTGGCCACCGCGCCCCCGGGTGGGACGGCCCCTCATGGCCGGAAGGCGCGCACGAACGCGAGCGCTGGACCCGGCTGCTGCAGTGGCACGGAATCGACGCGGATCCGCTCGACTACCGGCTGGACAAGCCCGCCGTCCAGAGCCCCTGCCCGGGAGCGACGGTACTCCATGTCGGTGCCGCCTACGGCAGCCGGCTGTGGCCCGCCGAGCGGTTCGCCGCGGTCGCCCGGGAACTGGCAGCCCAAGGGCACCGCATCGTGTTCACCGGCAGCGCGGCGGAACGGCCCCGGGCACAGGCCGTGGCCGAACTGGCCGGGCTGGGTCCTGACACCGTCGTCGCGGGGACGCTGCCACTGGCGGAGTTTGCCGCGGCGATCGCCGAGGCCGCGCTCGTCATTTCCGCCGATACCGGTGCCGCCCATCTGGCGTCGGCCTATGCCCGGCCGTCGGTGGTCATTTTCGGCCCGGCACCCGTCAGCGTATGGGGTCCGCCACCCGGACCCCATACGGTCCTGACCGACGAGAGCCTGCGCCTGGGCGACACGTTCTCCGCCGACCCCGACCCTGCCCTGCTGGCCGTCGGCCCGGACGACGTCCTGGCCGCCGTCGCACAACTGCCGGTCGCTACGCCGTCCGCATCCGCTGCCGCCCGGGGGTCTGCCGTTCCCCCAGCACCCGGCGCTGAAGCTTGACCAGGATCCTGGCGAGCGCGCGGGACACCTGCATCTGGGTCATGCCGATGCGCTCCCCGATGAGGCGCTGGGATTCTTCCTGGAAGTACCGGTAGAAGAGCAACTGCCGTTCCTGCGGCTCCAGCTCGCGGATGGCGCCGCGAAGCATCAGCAGTTCCTCGGTCCGTTCGGTCCCGCCGTCGGAGGCAGCCAGCGTCTCCGCCAGGCCCTGTCCCTCGGGGGTCCCTTCCAGTGATTCCGGCCGCAGGCTGCCGTGGCAGTTGAGGGCTTCGGCGACCGTTTCCGGGTCTTCGGCGAGCGCGTCGGCCAACTCCTGCAGCCCGGGCTCGCGGCCCAGCCGCTGCGCGAGTTCGGAGGTCATTTTGATCGCCGCCGTCCGCAGGTCCTGAAGGTGGCGCGGCGGGCGGATCATCCACGAGCTGTCCCGAAGATAGCGCTTCAGTTCGCCGTGGACCGTGGGAGCCGCGTAGGCACGGAAATCGGCGCCGTGGTCGGGGTCGAAGCCGCGGACCGCCTTGAGCAGCCCCAGCCGCGCAACCTGGTTCAGGTCATCGAGCTCCCTGCCCGGGCCCGAATAGTTGCGGGCGATCCCCTCGGCAATGCCCAGGTGCCCCAGCACCAACTCCTCTTCCAAGGCGGCGCGCAGGGACCCCTTGGCGCGTCTCGCCCTGCGGAACAAGACCTGTATCTCTTTGTCATCCTTGTCGTTGTATTGCACCAGAGGCCCACTCTCTATCCGGGAAGCGCGGACCAGAAGCGCTTCTCCCCCAAGAGACCATAAGCATGCTGATTATGCAACAGGCGAACGGTGAAAAAATGCCCGAAAGTCTTTTCTTCTCCCGGGAGAAGAAGGTATAAGCAGCCGCCGCTCCGACCGCGCCCCGGGCCACCGGGGGCGGAGGAGAGCGGCAGCAGCCGAAATCATCCAGAGCGGCCGAGCCATGCGGGAACGTCCGTCCCTGACGTGCCCGCGTCGGGTATCAGCCGCTCTCGATGGCAGCGCGGGACCGGAGCGAAACGGGGACGGAAATCACGCCCAGGGCGTGTCGGGTTTCTCCTGCGGTTTGCCGTCGACCACGAGGTCCACCTTCTCGTTGTAGAAGCAGAAGAGATCGCGGATCTTGGGGTTTTCCGGGATCGGGTTCGGGTAGCTCCACACAACGTCGCGGACAACGTTTTCGCCTACCCGCACCGACCAGTAACGGGCCTCGCCCTTATAGGGGCAGCTCGTGACGGTGTCGCTGGACTCCAGCAGGTCGGTCCGCACGTCCTCGGCCGGCAAGTAGTAGCGGGTGGGCAGGTGGGTTTCGAACAGCAGCAGCGGCCGGATGCTGTCCGCCACTTTCTCGCCGGCGAGGTAGACCTGCACCCGCCGGGAACTGCGCAGGGTATCTACCCGCTTATAGGGATCACGGGCATGGACCAGCACCCGCTCGTCTTCCTCGTACCACTCCAGCTGCCGCCAGGAGAAAGTCACGTGGCCGGCCAGGTCGCTCATCGAGCCGTGCGCTTCCGGATGCTCCCACGCCCCGGCCTCCGCGCGCTTCTTGCCGATGGCCACATCCCAGAGCTGCTGGCCCGCCGGCCCGGGGCGCGCATTGGCCAGCACCCCTGCCGCGACGTCCTCCCGCGGCAGATAGTAGGTCGGCAGACCGTCCCGGCCATACTGGACCATCAGCCTGGCCCGCGTGCTGTCGGCCACCAGGCTTCCACCCAGCCGCACCCGGATCCGCCGTGCAGTGGGTTCCGTGAAGGGTGCATCGAATTCCATGGGGCACACGCTACTCCTCCGCGGCTCCCGTCGGCAGTGCTGAGAGAATGAAGGCCGACCAGCAACACAGGAGGCATGAGTGAGTTCCGACAATCGTCCCGCCAAGTTCTACATCGACAAGCAGACGCCGGCAGCCTATCGCGCGCTCAACGGACTGGCGCTCAAGGTCGGCGAAGCGGCCGAAGCGGCAGGCCTGGACCGGAAGCTGGTGGAACTGCTGAACCTGCGCATCTCGCAGATCAACGGCTGTGCGTACTGCCTGAACATGCACACCCGGCTGGCCCTGGGCGAAGGCGAGACGGCCCAGCGGCTTTCCGTGCTTCCGTCCTGGCGGGACACCGAGGTTTTCACGGACAAAGAACGGGCCGCGCTGGCCCTGGCCGAGGCGCTGACCGAACTGCCGGACCACCACAGCCAGGAGCGAGCCTATTCCGCCGCCCGCGAGGAACTCACCGACGACGAGTTCTCCGCGGTCAGCTGGATCACCGTCGCGATGAACGCCTTCAACCGGGTCTCCATCGTCAGCAAGCACCCGGTCCGCCCGCAGTAAGCAACCCGGGCCGGGCAGGCCGCCACCGCGCCAGGGTGGCAGGGCAGCGCACGACGGCGGTGGCTGCGGTCCCTGTCAGCGGCTACGCAGGCCGCGGCTACTCGGGCTGCGGCGGGACCTGGGCGAGTGCGTCGATCTCCACCAGCACGCCGGGCCGCGCGGACCCCACCTGCAGGACGGTGATTGCCGTCGGCACCGGCCCCCACACCTCCGCTGCCGCGGCGTACCCCGCGTTCGCGTCCTGCCCGGCGGCGAGGTAGATGTTCAGCTTGGCCACGTCCTGCTGCGTTGCACCGGCCTCCTCGAGGACCGCAAGCACGTTGCGCATCGCCTGCCTGGTCTGGCCGGCAAGATCGTCACTGACCATCTCGCCGTCCGCGTTGATCCCGTTCTGGCCGCCGACGATCAGCAGCCGGCCGGGGCCGTCCACGAGCACGCCCTGGGAAAAGGCCGGACTGCGGAACATGCCTGCTGGATTAATGTGCGTGAGAGCCATTGGCTTTCCTCCGTTTTTCCGGTTCGGGGCGCACGGCACCGGCACCGCGTGCCGGTGCCGCTATGGGAGCGTAACCACGGTAGGCCGATGCGGCACCGGGCACCAGACCCGCGCAGTGGTGAAGCCCACATGAACGCCCGATGCACTCTGTGAAAAAATAGGGCATGCGTCCCATGCAACATTCCAGCAAACTCCAGAACGTCCGGTACGAACTTCGCGGCCCGATTTTGCACGCGGCCAAGAAGATGGAGGCGGAGGGCCACCGCATCCTGCGGATGAACCTCGGCGATCCGGCACCGTTCGGGCTGGAGGCGCCGGAGTCGATTGTGGTGGACATGATCCACCACCTGCGCGGCGCCCAAGGCTACAGCGATTCGAAGGGCATCTTCTCCGCCCGCACGGCCATTTCGCAGTACTACCAGACCAAGGGTTTGATGCAGATCGGCGTGGAGGACATCTTCATCGGCAACGGGGTGTCCGAGTTGATCTCCATGACGCTGCAGGCGTTCCTGGAAAACGGCGACGAGGTGCTGATCCCCGCGCCCGACTACCCCCTGTGGACCGCGTCGGTCACACTCTCCGGCGGCAAGGCCGTGCACTACCTCTGCGACGAGGACAACCACTGGTGGCCGGACATGGCGGACGTCGAAGCCAAAATCACCGACCGGACACGGGCGATCGTGCTGATCAACCCGAACAACCCCACCGGCGCCGTCTACCCGCGGCACGTGCTGGAACAGTTCGCGGCCTTGGCTCGCAAGCACGATCTGGTGCTGTTCTCGGACGAAATCTACGAGAAGATCACCTACGACGGCGCCGTGCACGTCCACACCGCCTCGGTGGCCCCGGACCTGCCGGTGCTGACGTTCAGCGGGCTCTCCAAGGCGTACCGGATGCCCGGCTACCGCGCCGGCTGGGTGGCCATCAGCGGGCCGCGCGCCGAGACCGCGGCCTACCGCGAATCACTGGAACTGCTGGCCTCGCTCCGGCTGTGCTCGAACGTCCCGGCGCAGCACGCCATCCAGACCTCGCTGGGCGGCTACCAGTCCATCGGGGACCTGGTGAAGCCCGGGGGCCGGTTGCACGAACAGCGCGACCTGGCCTGCCGGCTGCTCAACCAGATCCCGGGCGTCAGCTGTGTGCCCGCGGCCGGGGCGATGTACCTGTTCCCCAAGCTGGATCCTGCCGTTTATCCGTTCGAGGACGACGAGAAGTTTGTCCTGGACCTGCTCGAGGAGGAGAAAATCCTGGTTTCGCACGGCAGCGCCTTCCACTGGCCCACGCCGGATCACTTCCGGTTCGTAATCCTGCCGTCGGTGGAGGATATCGAGGAGGCGGTCCGCAGGATTTCTTCCTTCCTGGCCATCCACCGGAAGAAGACGGCCGACGCCGCTGCTGCCGCAGCCGTCTAAAGCCCGGCTGGCCCGCCCGGCACGGCGGCAAGGCCCCGCGACGCAAGCCGGACCGATGGGTCCGCTAGCAGTGTGGCCGTGGGCGGGGCGCGCCCCGGCCCTCCGGCACACCCTGCTAGGCTGCTCACAATTCCAGCCGCCGGTCGGGCGGCTGCAGAGCCGGCATCGGGGGAACATGCGGAATAGGCCGATGGCCGCCCTCATGGCGCTATTCGCGCTGCTGCTCGCGGGCTGCACGGAACCGGGGGCGGAAGCTGGAGCGGCATCCCCGGCCACGGCTAGTGCCACTCCGCCAGCCTCCGGCGGCGGGTACGCCAGCGGCCCTGCCGCCGGCACATCCCAGGGACCCGTCCGGCTGGCCTCTCCCCCGCCGGGTCGCCCGACCATGGCACCCGCGGAGACCGTGGGAGCAGCGGATCCGGAGGGCACTAGTGCCTACATCGACGACTTCCTCGCCACGCAATGGTCTTCCGGCGTGGAGCCCTCGGCCCTGAGTGAGGCAGCCGTCGGCGACTGTGCGTTCTTCGATTGGGAGTATTCCTCCGGCCCCACGACCACCGCGTTGTTTCAGGTGCCCTGCCAGGAACCGCATGAAGGCGAGATATTCGGCACCATCACCCACGCCGGCGAGCTGTATCCGGGTCAGTCAGCACTGGAACGCGAGGCCGGACCCCGGTGCGGCGAGGTGATGTCCCAGTTTCTCGAAGCCCGGTTGATTCCGGACGGAACGCACCGGCTCTTGTTCCCTACGCAAGCGGATTGGGATTCGGGTGATCGCACGTCCGTTTGCCTGTACCACCCCGGCTCCCTGTTGGAGCGCGGCTATTTCGGGGATTAGCTGGCCGCGGCCGCCATCGGGTGCATCATCTCTGGCTGGCCACAGCTGCTCCCACCCGTGCCGCCTGGCTCCCACCCGCGGCCCCTGTTCGAAACGTCCGAGGGGTACCGGCTCCATCTGGTTGCGGACCGGGCCTGACCGCAGTCCCGCGCCAACCCCTACCGCCGGGCGCCCTGCCGGCGCTAGCGTGTCCGGCATGGAGATGAAACTCGAACTGGTGGCCGTGCCGGTCACCGACGTCGACCGGGCCAAACATTTTTACGTTGAGCAGGTCGGCTTCCACGCCGACCACGACCACCGGGTAAGCGACGGCCTGCGGTTCGTGCAGCTCACGCCGCCCGGCTCGGCCTGTTCCATCGTGATCGGCGAGGGCATCACGGAGATGGCACCCGGCTCGCAGCAGGGGCTCCAGATGGTCGTTGCCGATGCCCAAGCGGCCCGGGAAGAACTGCTCAGCCGCGGCGTCGCAGCGAGCGACGTGGACGCGCAGCCGTGGGGTAAGTTCGTCTACTTCAGCGACCCGGACGGCAACACCTGGGCGCTGCAGCAGCTGCCGCCCAGGGACTGAACCTGCCGCTCGCGTGCTGGCCCCTGAGGCTTCCGGGCCTGGCCAGTGGCGCCGCAGCGCCGCGGGAAACCGCCCGCCGTCTGCCGTGGACGCAGCCTGGCTCCGTTTGCGGCCACCGGCGAGGGCCCAAAAAACTTTTCCTGCTCCGGCGGAATAATCCGGCCCTCCAAAGGTGTTCCTTAAAGTGAGACTGCCAACGGACAGCTGAGGGACCACCAACAAGTTTGCAGCAGGGATCAGCGGAGAAGCTCTTTCCCGCGCCCTGCCGCCTCGCAGCCCCTGTCGTCAGCGCTCGCCGCCACCTGGCAGGAGCCGGCGCTTCACGCCTGACGAGCAGTCCCCGAACGATGCCACGGCAGGGTCGGCCCCACAGCTGATCCGCCTGGCACAGCACGCCCTTACCGCCACAACACAGGAGGTCACGGATGACACTATCCGCACCCGGTCAGTCCCCGCTGGTCAATTCCACCCCCACCCGTATCCGCAATCTCGGACATCTGCGCCGCGGCGATTCGGTCGAGGCCCGCATGGACAATGCCGTCCAGTACCGGGGCCGCGTCGACCGTACCGCGCCCGGCGTCGGCCTGGTGTGGATCCGTGATGAGTCGGACGGCTCGCGCCGCGCCATCAGCACGCAGGACTGCACGGTCTGGCGGCTGCCGCAGAAGGGCTGACATCAGCACGGGGCGGCACAGCCACCCCAACGGAGCGGACGGCTTCGGCGACCACACGGCGCCGGCGTCGTCCGTTGCTTCGTTAACCCGGACCTTCCCGGTTCTGCGCTTGTCCGGCGGGCCTGGCCGGAGTTGAATGGAGCCAGCATTGGGGCCGGCTTCCGTCCCGGCCACCGCCTTCGGAGCATGCCATGGCCGTCTCGTTCAACCACACCATCGTCTACGCCGCAGACAAAACGGCGTCGGCGGAATTCTTTGCGGAGATCTTCGGCCTCGATCCGCCGCAGCCCATGTTCGGACACTTCATGACGGTCCTGCTGGAGGGCGGCGTGGCACTCGACTACGCGGACACCGCCGGGAACGTGCAGCCCCAGCATTACGCCTTCCTGGTCGCCGAGGACGACTTCGACGGGATCCTCACGCGCATCCGGTCGGCCGGAATCGCCTACTGGGCAGACCCGGGCCGCAGCCGACCCCAGCAAATCAACCGCAACGACGGCGGCCGCGGCGTGTACTTCACCGACCCGAACGGCCACTTTCTGGAGGCCATCACGCGCCCCTACGGTTCCGGCGCTGCCTGAAGCGAGGCGCCGTCGTACGCTGGACCGATGTTCGAACAGGAGCGAAGCATGCAACAGGAACCCACCGGGAACGTCCGCCTGAGCGCGACGGTGAGCGGCCGGGTCCAGGGAGTGGGCTTCCGGTACTGGGCACGGGAACGCGCCGAACGCCTGGGGCTGGTGGGCTCGGCCGTGAACCAGGCGGACGGCACCGTGGGCGTGGTGGCAGAGGGGCCGCGCGATGCGGTGCGGCAGTTCGCGGCCGCGTTCGAATCCGGCACGGCGCCGGGGCGGGTGGACGCGGTCGAAGCGACGTACGGCCCGCCCACCGGCGGGTTCAGGACCTTCGAAGTGGGCTGAAGGGGTCTGCACTGGGCTGCAGGGGCTGCAGGGGCTGCAGGGGCGCCGGGGACGCCTGCGGGCGGCGCCTATGGTGTGACGTTTAAATCGAGCCGGCCCCGCGGTATGTTCACGCGGGACCGGCTCTTTGGGGGATCGCCGGCCCGGCAAAAACGTGGGGGTCCGAACCGGCTAATGCTGGAATTATGCCACTGGCCGCGCCTTTAAATTGCAGCACTGTGATTTATGTTACGAAACGTCGTAACACTTCTCCCCGCCGTGTTTGGTTACGGGCGGAGTGCGTTTCCGATTACCGAAGGATCAAGAAAAGCGTGCCCGGGCCGCGTGCCGTAACGGTTGCGGCGTTATCGCGGACGTGCCGGGTCCCGTCGCGGAAAACGCCCCTATCCTGAGTGCATCTGTCACCCCCATGAAAGGCGGTGTGCCATGCGCAAGCTCCCCACATGGCTGTCCGTAATCCTGTTGGTTCTCGGCCTGGGATTGGTGGCGCCCGGCCCCGCCACCGCGGCGCCCTACTGCGGCATCACCTGGGGCTCGACGCCGGAGTCCGCGCCGGGGACCACGACCGCACCCATTACCAACGTGCGCACCGGCCGGCACGCCTGTTTCGACCGCATGGTTGTGGACCTGCGCGGCGACGTGGCCGGCTACTCGGTGAGGTACGGGACGGTGCGGGCCCAAGGATCCGGCCATGTAATCCCCTTGCGCGGCGGCGCCGATCTGGCCGTGGTCGTGAAGGCTCCGGCGTATGACTCCAACGGGCGCGGCACCTACCGGCCTGCCAACCCGAAGGAGCTGGTGAACGTCACCGGCTACACCACCTTCCGCCAGCTCTCCTGGGGCGGCAGTTTCGAGGGGTACACCACCATCGGCCTCGGCGTGCGCGCCCGCCTGCCGTTCCGGGTCTTCACCCTGGACGGCCCGGGCAGCATGTCCCGCCTGGTGATTGACGTGGCCCACCGCTGGTAAGCCTGGAACTCTGCAGGCAGGCCGGCGGCTGGCGGGCGAAGGCCGGGCCTTGGCCGGCCGCTGGCGACGTCGGTGCCCGCCTTCGGTGCCTTCAGGCACCTTGGCGGGCGCCGGCGTCGTCGTCGTCGTTTGATGCCTAGCCGGCGGCGGCTTCCAGAAAAGCCTCGGCCAGCGGGCCCGCGGTTTCGGAGCCCAGCTCGCCGTCCTCCACGAACACCGCGATGGCAAGGTCCCCGTGGCCGGCGATCACCCAGGAGTGGGTCTGCGGCGGGTCCTGCGAGCCGTACTCTGCGGTGCCGGTCTTGCCGATGGCGGGCTTCCCGGGCAGGTCGGCCAGGTTGGCCAGATAGCCGTCCACCACGGCCGAGCGCATCATGCTGCGCAACTGCTTGGCTTCCCCGGCGGTCAGTTCAGGCACGTCCGGGAGCTCGGCCTTGGGGTCGTGACCGTCCACCAGCGTCGGCACGACCGAACCGCCTTCCACCACGGCCGCCATCATCGTGGCCAGCGCCAGCGGCGACGCCTGCACCCGTGACTGGCCGATCAGCGAGGCCGCGTGCGCGGTCCCCTTGGTGTCCTCCCGCGGCACGTCGCCCATGAAGGCCTCGATGCCGGGGTTCGCGGTCATGCCGATGCCCAGGGCGCCGGCGGCATCAGCCAGCTGGTCCTGGGAAAGTTCCCGGTGCTCGGCGATGAACGCGGTGTTGCAGGAGTGCGCGATGGCCTCGGTCAAGGTGATCCGGCCGGTGAACTCGGCGGGGTAGCTGTCCGCGTTCTCGAAGCTTCGGCCGTCCACGACCAGTTCCGGGTCGCAGGTGACGGCGGAATCGGGGGTCGCGCCGTTGCGCAGCATGCCCAGCGCGGTGGCGATCTTGAAGGCGGAACCGGGGGCGTACCGGCCCAGGAACGCGGTGTTGTAGCCTTCGCTGTCCGGACCGTTCGCGGCCGTCAGGACGGCACCGGTCGACGGCCGCAGCGCGACGATCGAACTCGGCGAGTCGATGTCGGCCAGGATGTCCTCGGCCGCCGCCTGCAACTTCGGCACGAGCGTGGTTTTCACGTTTTCGCCGTCCACCGGGTCTTGGCGGAACAGCTGGCGGGACGGCGCTTCGCCGCCCTCTTCGGCGGGCAGCCCGACGGCGGAGACGGTGACTCCCGGCGTGCCGGAGAGCTCGGTGTTGAAGGCTGCCTGCAAGCCGGACGAGCCAACGGTCTCGCCCGCGGCCACGGTGCCCTTGGACTTCTCGATGTCTTCGGCCGTGGCCTCCCGGACCGATCCCAACACCGGCGCGGCGAAGGTGCGGTTGGGCGCCAACGGAATCTGGTCACCTACCGCCAGGAAGCCCTCGATGTCCTTCAGCTTCTTCTGGTCCAACTTGTCAAAGGCGTCCTCACGCAGCGTGATGGCGTCCACGAATGCCTTGGGCCCGTAGGCTTCAACCTTTTCCAGATAAGCGGCGGCATCGATGTTTACCAGCTTGGCCAGCGCGCGCGCGGAGTCCTCGGCGGTCGCTGTGTCCAGGCCTGTCTTGTCGATGCCGACGACCCTGACCGGGCGGTTCTTCACGATCGCCTCTCCCTCGGCGTCGAGGATCTGGCCGCGCCGCGGTTCCTCGGTGGAGAGCACCAGCCGTTCGCCCTCGGCAAGCGAGGGCTCCAGGATTTCGGGCTTCCACCGCACGTGCCAGGTGTCCTCGGCGTAGTGCAGGTCGGCCCTGGTGGTGTAGCTCCAGCCCTGCTCCGCATCGGCCACCGGCCAGTCATAGGAAAGGGTGGCCCGGAAGAGGTTGGATTCGACCTCTTCGACGCCTTCCACGGTGACTTCGGGCTCCAAGGGGTCCATCCCCTCGGTCAGCGCGGCCAGTTGTTCCTGCACCTGGGCGCCGGTGGCATCGGCGAAGGCCACGTTCGACACGTCGTTGGCAGCCAACGCTTCCGCCAGTGCCCGGGCGGTCGGTTCCGGCGATTCCCGCTCCGGAGCGCAGGCAGAGACCGCTACCGTCAGCAGCAGGGCGGTGATTGATGCAAGTGCGCGCCGAAGCAATTCTTCTCCCGGATCCGAGGGTGTCCTGTTAGAACCTATAAGCGGCCAGCAGCGATGTCGAGCCGGGCGGCACCGGCGGGATGGTGCTTGAATGGGTTCGTCGGGACGTCGGCCTTCAGCCGGCAAACAGGACAGTAAGGACACCATGACCGAATCCGCTCCCCCAGCTTCCCGCCGTGCCGCGGTGGTCTGGAACCCGTCCAAGAAGTTCAACTTCGACCTGGTGGCGCTGGTCGAGGGCCTGTGCGCCGAGACCGGCTGGCAGCCGCCGCTCTGGCTCGAGACCACGCTGGAGGATCCGGGCGCCGGCCAGGCGCACCAGGCGCTGGAAGCGGGGGTCGACCTGGTGATCGCCGCCGGCGGTGACGGGACGGTGCGGCGGGTGGCCGGCCGGCTGGCGGCAACGGACATGCCGCTGGGCGTGATCCCTTTGGGCACCGGCAACCTGCTGGCCCGCAACCTGGACCTGCCGGTTGACGACCCTGAGACCGCTGCCGGCATCGCGTTGGCCGGCCGGGACCGGCGGATCGACGTGGTCCGGGCCACCGTGGACAGGTCGGGCGGTGACTCCGTGTTTTTGGTCATGGCCGGCCTCGGATTCGACGCCGCCGTGATTGGCGGCACCGACGACGGCCTCAAGGACCGCATCGGGTGGCTGGCGTACGTGGAAGCCGGCCTGCGCAACCTTCCGGGCAAGCCGGTCCGCGCCACGGTCACCATAGACGGCGGCAAGCCCATGACGGTGCGGATGCGCAGCGTCATGGGCGGGAACTGCGGCAAGATCCAGGGCGGATTCGAGATGTTCCCCGGTGCGCAGCTCGACGACGGCCTGCTGGACGTCATGACCATCTCCCCGCGTGGGCGGCTGGGCTGGCTCGGCGTGCTGGCCGGGCTCGCCAAACGCGGCCGGAGCGTGGATCCTTCGGTTGACTACTACCAGGGCAAGCACGTGGAGATCTACGCCGGCCGGCCCCAGGAGATGCAGCTGGACGGCGACCATATTGGCATGGGGTCCCGTTTGATGATGGGCGTCGATCCGGGCGCACTCGTGGTGCGGGTGGCACCCGAATAGAACACTGACGACGCCGGTGCGCGCCTCACCGAACTCAGAATTCCAGGGCGGGCAGGATTCACAGGCTTAGTGACCTGAATCGGGTTCCTGTTTCTCCTCAGCGTTGTCAACGCGCTTCCGCTTGAAGATGCCACCAACCGCGCCGACACTTCCGACTGCGGCACCCTTGATCGCGAATCCGGTGCGTTTCGCGGCAGTGAGCGCCCGCGCTTCGTCCGGCACCCCATCGCCGTCGATGTCAACCGACCGGAATACACCGACGACGTCATTCGCCTTGTCCTTGACGGCCTCGCCGAAGCCCGACACATTGTCCGCGGCGGATTGCAATGCCTTCACTGCACGCGACGGCTCCACAACCCCTGGCTCCGGCTTCTCGAAGTCCAGAAGCACCGCCGGGAAGGCAGTGGGGGGCTCGGGGAACGCAAGACGCACGGCCTTGACGACATCGCTCCCAAACGTGAAACTTCCGACCCCGCCAACGACGGCGCCGAGGCCGAAGGGGATTGCCTTGCCAAGCGTCCCGGCTCCGAGCTTCGCGCTGTTTTTCAGCGCCTCCCGCGCGAGGACCGTAGCCAATGGCGCGAGCGCCGAATCGGGAAGCTGCTGAGTGAGCACCTCTCCCCAGCCGTTTGGGAGTGCCTGCTTGACGGTACCGGAGGCGAGCGTGCGAGCCTGATTGACGCCTCCGGCCCCGGCGGCCTGGTATACGATCTTCGTCACCTGGCTCTGCGACTTCTGGCCGAGCAGCATCCCGAAGACAAGCGGCCGGGCTCGCTCTGCGTCGCTCACTTCGATCCCGTGGAGTTCCGTGGCGGCGAGGACATAAAGGGCGCTCGTCTCGTAGAAGAACAGCAGATCGGCTACCCCAAGCCCCAACGCAATAGACGTGCCTACGCCGGGGATGGCTGCCGAAGCACCGACTCCCGTGCTCGCGATAGTCACGGTGGCCACGTAGCGCTTATCGAGCTCCTTGAGCATTTCTTGGGGCGAAGCGTCCGGCTTTTCCCGGCGAAGCGACTTCAAATACTCCAGCACGACAGGCCGCTGCACCGAGATGGCTTGGAAGATCTTCAACTTTAAGCCATCAGGCTCGGAGACGTCACTTGCTTTCTCATCGACGGCGACGAGAGCACCCTCCCCGTTCGCGGCAGCGGGTGTCGGCTTATTCGTGGTCATTGGTTCTCCGGTCGGTTGGCGTCGCGTAGAAGGGAGTCGCACCATGAGGGAGCTGACCGCAACACTACCGGGCGACAGGGCGGCTGCATGGCGACATGTCGATCGTGTCGGACCTGTTTCAGTACCCGCAAGGATGGGCTCCATCGTCTTGAGTCAGACACTTGTTCGTCGCCTCGTTGCCACTCCTAACGACGCCGGTGCGCGCCGCCGGGAGTGCGGCTGCTCACATTGCCGACACAGTTCGGAACATATCTTGAGGTACCCGTTGTTGTACGTGCTAGCTTCAGCGTTTGCCGGCCACCTGCCGGTTGGCTCGTCGTCCCACATCACAAGGGGTTTTCCACCATGATTCGTCGTCGTTTGTCCGTCCTCGGTGCCGCCGCAGCCGCCGCCCTGGTGCTGGCCGGCTGCAGCACGTCCTCGCCGTCGGGGTCGGAGCCGGCGACCTCCTCCGCCGCGACCACGCTGCAGGAGATCCAGGACGCAGGCGTGATCACCGTGGGGACCGAGGGGACCTACCGCCCGTTCTCCTTCCACGAGAACGGCACCGGCGACCTGACCGGTTACGACGTAGAGGTCGTCACCGCGGTGGCGGACAAGCTCGGCGTCGACGTGCGGTTTGAAGAGACCCAGTGGGACGCCATCTTCGCGGGGCTGGAGGCGGGCCGTTTCGACGTAATCGCCAATCAGGTTTCGATCAACGAAGACCGCCTGGCCAAGTACGACTTCTCGGACCCGTACACGGTCAGCACCGGCGTCGTCGTCGTGAAGTCGGACAACAACGACATTTCCTCCCTGGCGGATCTGGAGGGCAAAACGTCCGCCCAGTCGCTGACCAGCAACTTCTACAAACTGGCCAAGGGCGCCGGAGCCAATGTCGAGGCCGTGGAGGGCTGGGCGCAGGCGGTTTCGCTGCTGGAGCAGGGCCGGGTGGACGCCACGGTCAACGACAAGCTGACCTACCTGGACTACCAGGCCACCAACGACAACAAAGACATCAAGGTAGCCGCCGAAACGGACGAAGAAACGCAGAGCGCCTTCGCCTTCCAGAAGGGCAGCGACGAGCTGGTCGAGGCCTTCAACACGGCGCTGGAGGAGCTGCGCGCCGACGGCACGCTGGCAAAGATCTCCGAGAAGTACTTCGGCGCGGACGTCAGCAAGTAAATCCGGCCGCTTCAAAGGGAGACGCTAACGTAACCGTATGGACATCGACTGGGAGCTCGTCGGCAGTTCACTCTGGCCTATAGTCCAGGGCGGGCTGACCGGCACCATCCCCCTCTCGCTGGCCAGCTTCGCCATCGGCCTGCTGCTGGCGCTCGTCGTGGCCCTGATGCGCTTGAGCCGCAACCGGATCCTGGCCGGCATCGCGCGCGCCTACGTCTCGGTGATCCGCGGCACCCCGCTGCTCGTCCAGCTGTTCGTGATCTTCTACGGCCTGCCGTCGATCGGCGTGGTGCTTGAACCGTGGCCGAGCGCCATCATCGCGTTCTCCCTGAACGTGGGCGGCTATGCGGCCGAAATTATCCGCGCCGCGATTCTGTCCGTCCCCAAGGGCCAGTGGGAAGCCGGCCACACCATCGGCATGGCCGGCACCACCACCCTGCGCCGCATCATCCTGCCGCAGGCCGCGCGGGTGTCGGTGCCGCCGCTGTCCAATACGTTCATCTCGCTGGTCAAGGACACCTCCCTCGCTTCCCTGATCCTGGTCACCGAGGCGTTCCGGGCCGCCCAGGAAATCGCGGCGTTCAGCCAGGAGTTCATGCTGCTCTACATTGAGGCCGCGGCGGTCTACTGGGTGTTCTGCCTGGTGCTCTCCGCCGGGCAGTCCCGACTGGAGAAGAGGCTGGACCGCTATGTCGCCCACTGACGTCCCCTCCGCCGCCGCTTCGCAGCCCGGCTCCGCCGCAGGGCCGGTGCTCTCCGTAGAGGGGCTGCGCAAGTCCTTCGGCAGCAACCAGGTGCTCAAGTCCATCGACCTCTCCGTCCAGACGGGCGGGGTACTGGCCCTGATCGGACCCTCCGGGTCGGGCAAAACCACCGTGCTGCGCTGCCTGAACGGCTTGGAAATCCCCGACGGCGGGCGGGTCGCCTTTTCGGGCGGGCCGGCCGTGGATTTCGGTTCGCCGGTGAACCGAAAACAGATCGCCGCCCTGCGCGACCGCAGCGCCATGGTGTTCCAGCACTACAACCTGTTCCCGCACATGACCGTGCTGCAGAACATCATCGAGGGCCCGGTCCAGGTGCAGAAGCGGTCCAAGGCCGAAGCGGTGCGCGAGGCCAGGTCGCTGCTGGACCGTGTCGGGCTCTCCGGCAAGGAAGACCAGTACCCGCATCAGCTCTCCGGCGGACAGCAGCAGCGGGTCGGCATTGTCCGGGCGCTGGCGCTCAAACCTTCGCTGCTGCTGTTCGACGAGCCCACGTCCGCACTGGATCCTGAACTGGTGGGCGACGTGCTGCACGTGATCAAGGAACTGGCTGACGAGGGCTGGACCATGGCCCTGGTCACCCACGAGCTGGCCTTCGCCCGTGAAGTGGCCAGCGAAGTGGTGTTCATGGACGGCGGCGTGGTGGTGGAACGCGGACACCCCGAACAGGTGCTGCGCGAACCGCGGGAGGAGCGCACCCGGCAGTTCGTCCACCGGCTGCTCAACCCGTTCTAGGACCGGGTTCACTTCCGGCTGCCCCCGCCCTCCCCCCGACGGCTCCCTGCATCCGCGGTGGGGGTCCCGCCTGCACCGGTTCGCAGCACCACGCCGCCACGCCGGGTGTGGCGCACGCCACGCCGGTGCGAAATTCATCTGATGTCATCTGGGATGGCAGAATGTAAAGTTCCATGCACCGTTCCGCATGGCAGGCTCGTTCCGGCCGGAAGCTTCCATCCCGCGTTTCTCCTGCGCGGAAACCTCCGGCCACGAAAGGCAGAACCATGGCCACTTCCCTGGCTACCAAGTCGTTGACCGCACAGACGGCTTCCGAAGCGCACGATCTCCTGAATGCTGCGGTCGAAGAGTTGCAAAAGCTCGCCGCCATCGACGGCGATTGCGGCATCTTGGTCACTCGCACCGGCCCCGGGCAGTTTACGGTGGAGCTGAGCGACGACGTGCCCTACGGCATCACCCAGGAATCGCATCTGTACTAAGCGGTTGGCGGGCCGGTCCCGGTTATATGACGCCGCCCGGTTGCCCGGAATGAAGCGCCGGCCCGCCCCGGTGGGATAATTTCGCCCATGGCTCCAGCGATTGCGTACCAAGGTGAACCCGGCTCGAACTCCCACATGGCTTGCCTGGAAGTGCGCCCCGGTTGGGAAGCGGTGCCGTGTGCCAGCTTCGAGGATGCGTTCGCTGCCGTCACCGGCGGCGAGGCGGAACTGGCCATGATCCCCATCGACAACTCGATCGCCGGGCGGGTGGCGGACATCCACGCCCTGCTGCCGAAGACCACCCTGCAGATCGTGGAGGAATTCTTCCTGCCCATCCGTTTCAGCCTGCTGGGCGTACGCGGGGCCACCGTGGAGCAGGCCCGGGAGGTGCACAGCCACATCCATGCTTTGGGCCAGTGCCGCAAGCTGATCCGCAGGCTCGGGCTCACTCCGGTCATCGCAGGCGACACCGCCGGTTCGGCCCGGGAGGTGGCCGAATGGAACGACCCGACCAAGGTCTCCCTGGCGCCGCCGATGGCCGCCGAACTCTACGGCCTGGAGGTTTTCGCGGAAAAGGTCGAAGACGATCCGACGAACACCACACGGTTCGTGGTGCTGGCCGACCGCCGGCCGGTCCCGTCCCGCGAGGAACTTCCCGGTCCGGCCGTGACCAGCTTCGTGTTCCGCGTGCGGAACGTGCCGTCCGCGCTGTACAAGGCGCTGGGCGGTTTCGCCACCAACGGCATCAACATGACCCGGTTGGAGAGCTACATGGTGGGCGGCGAGTTTGCCGCCACCATGTTCATGGTGGACGTCGAAGGCCACCCGGACGATCCCGCCATGGTCCATGCCTTCGAGGAACTGGACTTCTTCACCACGGAAATCCGCATCCTGGGCGTGTACCCGGCGCATCCGTTCCGGCAGCAGACCGTGCGCCCGGGCGCCGCGGCGCAGTAGCCGTGGGGCCAGCAGTCGGACAGTAGCTTCGGGGCAGCAGCCGTCGCACGGCCGCCCGTCGGGCAGAAGCCACCTCGCGTGGCCCGGGAGTAAAACGCTGCATTTGACGAACTGTTACCGGCGTTTGACCCAGGCCCTTCCCCGCTCTTAGCGTGGAGACGAATCAAGAGCGCCAACTTCACAGCCCTGGCTGGTTGGCCGGCAACCCTCTACCGTAGCGGGGTGCTCCAGGTGATGATTCGGCCCGCCGGGGATGTCGGCAGGCAAGTACGCGTATCCACCCGCAGCAGCTCGGCCGCAGCGGATGCGCCCAAGCCCCAAGGACGCCATGTCGCTACACCATGACCTGACCCCCCACACGTTGCGCTCCGCCTTCGGCCGGTTCCCCTCGGGCATCGCGGCGCTGTGCGCGACCGTCGACGGCGAGCCGCAGGGCATCGTCGCCTCCTCGTTCACCGTGGGCGTCTCCCTCGAGCCGCCGCTGGTGATGTTCGCCGTGCAAAACACCTCACGGACCTGGCCGCTGGTCCGCCGGGCCAACCGGATCGGCGTCTCGGTGCTCGGTACCGGGCACGACGGTGTCTGCCGCCAGATCGCGTCCAGGACCGGTGACCGCTTTGCCGGCCTGAGCCTGCACGGCACGGACGATGGCGCGCTTTTCCTCAACGACGCGGCGCTCTGGCTGGACTGCTCGGTGCACCAGGAGGTCCCGGCCGGGGACCACCACGTCGTGCTGCTGCAGGTGCACGGACTGTCCACGCACGACGGCACCCACGAGCCCCTGGTCTTCCACGATTCCGCGTTCCGCCGGTTGGAACAGCCGGCCTTCGTCTAGGACGCATGGTCCCGGCTCCGCCCGCAGCCGGCGCGGCCGGGCGCGGGCAGCTAAGGCAGCGGCCTGCCTCGGGCCGCCACCCACAGGGAGTACCACTCCTCGCGGGTCATCGATGCTCCAACCGCTTCCGCCTCGGCACAGGCCCGGATCCGGTCCGGGCTGCTGGTACCGACGACCGGCCGGATGCCTGCCGGATGCCGCAGCAGCCAGCCCAGCACCACGGCCTCGGGCGGGCACCCCTTGTCCCGGGCAAGTTCCGTGACCAGGGCTGCCGCTGCATGATCCGCCGGGGGTGGGGCATCCGCGGGCGCGGAAGCATCCGGTGTCGCGGCCTCCGCTGCCGCACGCCCGCTGTACCGGCCCTGGGCCAGCGCGCCCCAGGCCTGCAGCTCCACCCCGTGGGCGGCGCAGTATTCCAAGGTGCCGTGCGGGAAGCTGATCCCCGGTCCCTCCGGGTGGTTCACCAGCACCCCTGACTCCAGCCAGTCGCGTCGGTGCAGGCTCATTTCCAGCTGGTTCACCGCCAGCGGTTCATCCAGCGCCGACTGCAGCCAGCGCATCTGTTCGCCGGACATGTTCGAGACACCAAGGCGGCGCACCTTCCCGGCCATCCGAAGCTCGTTGAACGCCGCGGCGATCTCTTCGGCCGGCGTCAGCGGATCGGGCCGGTGGATCAGCAGCGTATCCAGGTGATCGGTGTGCAGTCGGCGCAGGCTCTCGTCGGTGCGGGCCAGGATGGCTTCCCGCGAGGAGTCGTAGTGCCCGACCATGCCGGGGACCGGCAGCCGGATGCCGCATTTGCCCTGCAGCCGGATCGAGTCGCGCAGCTCGGGACTTTCCGCCAGCACCCGCCCGAACGCGGCCTCGGCCTTGCCGTGGGCGTAGATGTCGGCGTGGTCGAAAGTCGTGATCCCGGCCTCCAGCGCCGCCGCCACGGCCGCGTGCGCGGCGGCCACGTCGGCCGCTTCCAGCGGCCCGCTCCCCCAGCCCCCACCCAACCCCATGCAGCCGAAAATGAGGCGCGAGCCGGCGTCGTTCATTGATAGTTCCCCCTTCGCTGGGCAGGTTTCCAGCGTACGACGGCGGTGCCCGGGGAGGCATCGGCGCCGGCCCCGGGTGATGCTGACACCGAAGAACACTCCTCGTAGCGAGCCGGTCAACTCCGGCGGCATCAGCCGGTGTGGCGGCGGAGGAACGCCACGCTGCGCTCCAGCACCTGCCACGCCGCTTCCAATTCCAGGTTGAACTGGAACTGGTGCCCCAGGCCGGCCTCGGTTTGGGGGAAGAACTCCTCCACGGCCGCGCCCTTGATCCGCAGCGCTTCGACCAGCCCGAGCGAGTGCGGCAGCAACGGGTCCGTGTTGCCCGCTGACACGAAAGCCGGCGGGTAGTCGGCGCCCACGTGCTTGGCCACGGAGGCCAGCGCGACGTACGGACGCTCCAGATAGTCCTTGGCCCCGGTGTAGGACCACAGCACCGTGCGCAGGTAGTTCTGGTTCCCGGCCTGGTCCGCCCCGGCGAGCGAGAGGTCGTACGCCCCGCAGTGCAGCAGCACCGCGCGCAGCCGCTCCGGCTTCATGGGCGAGGCAATGCCGAGCCTTTTGGCATAGTCGGGATCGGCGATGACCAGCGCCAGTTGCGCGGCGATTTGCGCGCCCGCCGAGTCCCCGGCCAGCACGATCCGCTCGGTATCGATGTGCAGCCGCTCGGCATTGTGTTCCAGGTAGCGCAGCGCGGCGGCCGTCTGGCGCACCGGCGCGGGGTAGCGGCGCACGTGGGCCAGCGAATAGTCCACTCCCACGGCGGTGAAGCCGTAGGAGGCGAGAATCCGCAGGTAATTGGCGACGTCGTTCTTGGTGCCGGAGATCCAGGCCCCGCCGTGGATCCAGACAATTGTCGGAAGGCGCAGCGAATCCTCGGCCGCCTTGTCCGGGAAGAACACGTCCAGGCGGGTATGCCCGTGGTTGCTGAGGTATTCCTGATCCAATACTTCGCTGATTCCGTCCGGCACGTGCCGGGCCATCGCGCGGGCCGTGCGCCGGCCGTCCCGTTCCGACAGCACCCGCAGCAGCACCGCCAGCGGCCGGGGGCTGAAGCGCAGCCACAGGACCAGGCCGCCGGCAAGGGCCGCCGGGACGGTGACGAGCACGGCAACTGCTGTCAGTGCGCGGCGGATACGGACCTGCATGGCTTCCTCCGATCGGCCGGTAGTGAACCAATCGTGAGCCCGCCCCGCCCGCGGGGCAAGCCCCTCCCCTGCCTGACCGTCAACCGTCGGAACCCCCCGCCCGCGAAGGGACGTGAGACCCGCAAACGGCTGGACGGCCCACCGACGAAAAGCCTTGCAGCTCCCCGCCAAGGGCGGGAAACCACGTCAACCGAGGGCAACCACCAGGCTCAGCGCGGCCAAGACCAGGGCGACCGGCGTCATGGTCCACCGCTCGGGCTTGCTGCGCGAGATGGCGTTCATCAGGACGCCGACGAACAGGTACGCGGTCAGGACCCAGCCAAGAACGAGCGACGCGGTCTCCGGCAACGCGTCGAGAAACTGCGCGCGGTCCATGATGACGAACACGAAGAACGCATACAGGAGCACCGAGACCGCGCTCCCGATGCGCAGCTTCGCCGGCAGGATGCGGTGGCTTCCTCCCCAGGCGAACCGGCCCAGCGGCAGGCCCGCGGCCAGCAGGATCTGGAAGACGGCCAACAGCGCGAAGACAAGGCACGCGGCGATGGCCGCAACGGTGATCATGGCGAGCAGTGTAGCGGTGCAGCCTTCAGCCGCGGTCAGGCGGTCAGCGGCTGGCGGTAAGGCGGCGGCCACGCGTGCCACGCGGTCAGCGGCCGGCGATCAGGCGGCCGCGCGGTCAGCGGCTCGTGACCTTGCCCGTCAGCGAGGCGATCGGGCGCAGGAAGATCGGCCGGGCCAGGAACCAGGCCGCCACGGTCACCGCGACGGAGGCGGCAAAAATCCAGAAACCGGTCCACCCGCCGTCGTCCGTGGCCGCATACATGTGGTTGAGGTTGCGCAGCGCGCCGGTGGCCAGCACCAGCGTCACGTGCACGATGATGAACAGCACGAAATACACCATCACCGGGAAGTGGATGGCCCGGGCCGCCTCAATCGGGAAGTATTTGTTGACCGCGGCCCGCTTGGGCCAGGCGGCCGAGGTGCGCAGGCCGGAGACGATGGCCAGCGGGGCGGCGATGAAGACGGTGGCGAAGTAGGTCAGCAGCTGCAGCGCGTTGTAGTTCACCCACCCGTTCTCCAGCGGCCAGTCCAGCGAGGCGTACTGCAGCACCGCGGACAGCGCGTTCGGGAAGATGTCCCAACTGGTGGGCACAATCCGCATCCAGTGCCCGGTCGCGAAGATCAGCACCATGAAGACGATGCCGTTCAGCACCCACAACGCATCCAGCGTCAGGTGGAACCACAGGTTCAGGGTGATCTTGGTGGGCGCGTTTTTGGTCTTCACCAGGCCCTTGTTGTTGCGTGTCCAGTACGCCGGCGAGCGCGTGCCGGCGCGTACCTGCAGGCCGGTGCGGATGATCAACACGATCAGGAAGAAGTTGAGGAAGTGCTGCCAGCCCAGCCAGGCGGGCAGCCCGACGGGCGCGGATTCGGGCAGTTCGGAACGGCCCGGGTAGGCGGCCAGGAAGTCCTGGACGCCCGGCATCGTGCGCATCCATTTGGCCAGCAACACCAGCATCAGGAGCACGACGACGGCGCCGGCCACCGCCGCGGTGATCTTCAGCCACGTCTTCCGGGTGCTCCCGGACGGTTTCGTCGAAGTGGACATCGCCAGCTTTCCTCGTTCCCTGCGTCCCGACAGTCCGGGCTTCGTGATTCAAGGTACCCCGGCCGGGCGGCATCGTGCCACACGCGCGGCCGCGGCGGCCAGAGCCCGCCGCAGCACGGCGTGAGCGGGGCGTTATTGGCCGTCCTGCGGCATCCATTTCAGGCAGTAGCGCAGGTTGGCGGTGACGGTCCGTACCGCGGCTTCTTCGTCACCGGCCGCGATGGCGTCCGCGAGGTCCTCGTGTCCGGCGCGCAGGCATCCATCGAAGCCGTCCCGCAATCGCTGGGCCATCTTGGTCCCGTGAAACACGTCGCCGAAGCTGCCGTACAGCTCGTGCAGCAGCTGGTTGCCGGAAGCCTCGGCCACGGCCAGGTGGAAGTCCCAGTCGGCGGCGATCCAGCCTTCCAGGTCCTGTTCGGCCCACGCATGCCGGCGCCGGGCCAGCATCTCCCGCAGCGCCTCCACGCCGCCGCCGGGGCCCGGCGGCTCGGACCGCGCCGACTGCGCCGCCAGCCTCGCCGCCTGGGTGTCCAGCGCGAAGCGCACCTGCAGCACGTCCTCGTCGTCGTACTCGCGGTAGGCGCGGCGGGCGGTGCCGCTGATCTCGCTGGTAGCGCGCACGTACGTGCCGTCGCCGCGGCGCACCTCGAGCATCCCGGCGTGGGCCAGGGCCTTGACCGCCTCGCGCAGGGTGCCGCGGGAAACGCCCAGACTCGCCATCAGTTCCGGCTCGGGAGGGATCCGGGACCCCAGCTCCCACCGCCCCGCGGCGATGGACTCCCGCAGCCTGGACGTGACTTCCTCCGCCAGCGGCGGCCGCTGGAGCGGGCCGGACCTCACGCGCGCGCCTTCCGCACCAGGCCGCTGACCGCGTGAGCCAGCAGCAGTTGCAGCGCCGCGCCGGCCACCAGGAGCACCAGCGGTACGGTCCAGTCGGCGAGTGCATCGTGCAGCAGGCCGAGACCGAACGGGCCCAGGGCGGCGAAGAGGTAGCCCACCGATTGGGCCAGCGTGGACAGCGCGGTGGTCTCGGCCGCGCTGTCACCGCTGCGGCTGATCACCAGCATCAGCAGCGGGAAAACCCCGAAACCCAGTCCGATCAAAACCGCAGGCAGCACGGCGAGCTCGGCAGGCAGCACCAGCAGGGCGAGGTAGCCCGCCAGCGACGCCGCGCAGGTGATCATGAAGGCCGGCCGCAGCAGGCCCGGGCGCGCCGCCATGGACAACAGCAGGACGACGGCGGGGATGGACACCAGCTGGACCAGCGCGAGCAGCTGCCCGGCGGCCGCGGCATCCACCCCGCGCGAGATCAGGATGTACGGCAGCCAGCCCATCACGGAATAGACGAGCAGCGCCTGGATGGTGAACAGGCCGGTGAGCAGCGCGCCCTTGCGCGTGAGCAGCAGCGGCCACGGCGACGAGTGGTCCCGGGTCCGCGTGCCCGAACCGCGCCTGCCGGCCACGGCCATGGGAAGGAACACCGCGAGCCCGACGACGGCCAGCAGCGCCCACGCGGCCAGCGCGAGCGACGGCGAGTCCAACTGCGCGGCCAGAGGGACGCTGATGGCCGCGGCCAGGGTGGCGCCGACGGACATGGAGATGGTGTAGGCCCCGGTCATCGTCGACGGCCGGTGCGCGAAGTACTTGCGGATGAACGCCGGCAGCGCCACGTTGCAGACCGCCAGTCCGGACATGGACACCACCGTGCCGGCCAGCAGCATCCCGACGGATTCGACCCCGCGCAGGCCCAAGCCCGCAATCAGCAGTGTCAGCGCAAGTGCGATGGCGCGTTCCAGCCCCATGCGGCTGCTCAGCCAGGCGGTCGCGGCTCCGGCCACGGCGAAACACAGCACGGGAACGGTGGGCAGCAGTGCGGCGACCAGCGGCCCGTACCCCAGCAGCTGCTGCAGGTCGTGGAAGAGCGCGGCCGCGCTGGCAATACCAGCCCGGAGGTTCAACCCGATGAGTATCACGGCGGCTACGGCCGCGGCGATGAACCAGCGGCGGCCCGCGGCGGCGGGTGCTGGGGCAGGCTCCTGCACGTTGAGCTCCGGCACCAGGGCCTCGGCGAACTCCCCCGGAGCCTCGTCGCCGCCCGGCGCGTGGTCGCTGCTGCTGCCGCCGCTGGGCCGTCGCTCTAAAATCATTCTCTAAACGTTAGACGTTTGATGTCTGAGGCACCAAAACCGGCGCCGGCGCCTCGGGCGGCGTAAGGCCGCCCGAGGTGCCGGCGTCGGAGCTGCAGAACCTGCCGCCTAGTTGGCGAAGACGTCCTGCAGCGTGCCCTGCGGGGCCCACAGCGCAATGGAGTCGCCGGTGTTGTTCAGTACTGACGCGGTGCCATTGTTGTAGTAGGCCTCGGCGCTGTTGGTGCCGGGACCGGTGTAGACCCGCAACTCCGCGCCGGGGGCAAGCACGTAGCCCTCGCCCACAGCCAGGATATTGTTCGCCGCGTCGCGGATGATGTAGCCGCTGGCGTCGATGCTGTGGTTGGCGGTGTTGCGCAGCACCACGTGCTCGCCGGTCTCCGGCTGAACGTCGCTGCCGGCGGGGTCATTCACCGCGCCGGCGATTTCCAGGCCGGTGCCCGCGGGGAAGGGCTTCCGCCCGTCCAGGTAGCGCATGGTCTGGATCGGGAAGTCACCGGTGACGGCATCGACGCCGAGGTCGACGGAGTGCTGGACGGCCTCGGGCGAGTTGGCGGTGTAGACGCCGACGACCAGCCCGGCGGCCTTGGCGTCTGCAACATTTTGCGCCGTCAGGGTGCGGTAGTTGGTGCCGATTGAATCGGCAAAGGCCGCCCAGGATTCCAGCGTGGCCGGACCCGGGACGGTGCTCGAGAGCTGCTGCAGCGCGATCTCGGGGGCCAGGTCGGCGAAGGTGCGGTTGGAGGCCTCGTCGAAGCCGAGGACCTGGACCTTGTCGGCGGCAACAAGCTTCGTCCAGGCGGCATCGGTGCGGAGCTCGTCGGCGACGAGCTGTTCGATGCCCGGGGAGTTCTTCGGCGACTTGATTTCGATGTACACGCCGGTCTTCACCGTGGCGATCTTCGCCGCGTCATCCAGGTGCGGGATCCGCTCCCCCTGGTACTTGGCGCCGAAGTAGGATCCGGCGTCGAGCTGCTGCAATTCATCCCAAGTAAAGGACGTGATGGGGTCCCCGGCACGCTCGGGAAATACTTCCTCCACGTTGGTGGTCCGGGCCGGAGTGTCGTCGTGGAACAGGAACGGTACGCCATCGGCGCTGAGCTGGACGTCGATCTCGAAGAAGTCGGCGCCGGAGGCGCGCCCGTCCTTGAAGGCCGCAACCGTATTTTCGGGGGCGGTGCCGGCGGCCCCGCGGTGGCCGATCAGCAGCGGGGCTTCATCCTGCCCGCCCGGGTTGTTCTGCGCGCCGGCCGCCGGGGCGGCCACGAGGGTAGCGCCGACGGCGACGGCCGCGGCGGAGGTGGTCAATGTTTTGAGCAGGCGAGATGCCATGGGATATGACGCCCTTCGTAGTGGTTGTCCGGGTTTCCCCGCCATCGAGCTTCACAGCGCCAGTGGACCTGCGGGCCAACTGGCTGTGAACTCGCAGTGAAAGGAAACACCGCCCAAGGGCCGGGGCGCGGCGACGGCGCAATCGGACCGCCGCGGGATGCCGCCGCGGCGACGCTAGACTCGGAGTGGCATGAACACTTCCGCCAATACCCCGAGCTCGGTGCGCGTCGATGCGTGGCTGTGGGCCATCCGCGCCTACAAGACCCGTTCCGCGGCCACCGCCGCCTGCCGTGCCGGACACGTCCGGCTTAACGGCAACCCGGTCAAGGCCTCCCAGCCGGTGGTCCCGGGCGACACCCTGCGGGTGCGGCAGCCCGGCTACGAACGGATCCTGGAAGTGCGCCGGCTGATCGCCAAGCGGGTGGGAGCCGAGGCGGCCTCGCACTGCTTCACGGACCACACGCCGCCGCGCCCGGCGATGCCCTCGCTCGGAATCCCGCAGCGCGACCGGGGTGCCGGCCGGCCAACCAAGAAGGACCGGCGGGAGATGGACAGGCTGCGCGGCCCCCGCTAGGAACGGGAGCGCGGAAGCAGTTCGGTGGTTTCTTGGAACGGGAGCCCGGCGGCGCTTCGGCGGCCGCTGGGAACGGGAGCCCGGAAGCCGTTCGGCGGCCGCTCAGGACGGGAGCCCGGAAGCCGTTCGGCGGCCGCTCAGGACGGCCGGATGGCCCGATGCTGCACCGATCGGCCCGCGCTGCCCGTCAATTCACGCCGCGCCGGGCTTCTTACTTCCATGCCGTGAGCGTAACTCACTTCACATAACCGGCCGGACGGTACAAGATGGAAACCGGAGACGGCCGCGCCGCCGTCCCGCTGCTATGTCATTATCTGAAGGAGATCAGGGCTGTGACCACCACTTCCCACGCCGCTTCATCCACCCAGCCGGGCTACCGGGTCCAAAACCCGTCCACCGGCGAGGTGGTCGAGGAATTCCCCACTGCCACCGACGCCGAGGTCAAGGACGCCCTCGCCAGGTCCCAGGCTGCCTACACAGCGTGGAAGGCCACGCCGATCACGGACCGTGCCAAGGTGGTGTCCCGCATTGCGGAACTGTTCACCGAGCGGGCCGACGAGCTCGCCGCGATCATCACCGAGGAAATGGGCAAGCCCCTGTCCGAGTCCAAGGGCGAGGCCGAGTTCTGCACCGACATTTTCAGCTACTTCGCTACTGAAGGCCCCGACCTGGTGGCGGACCAGGAAATCAAGGCCATCGGCGGCGGCCGCGCCATGATCCAGAAGCTGCCGGTCGGCCCGCTGCTGGGCATTATGCCGTGGAACTACCCCTACTACCAGGTGGCCCGCTTCGCCGCGCCGAACCTGATGCTGGGCAACACCATCATCCTCAAGCACGCCGAGACCTGCCCTCGCTCCGCCCTGGCCATCCAGAAAATCATGGACGACGCCGGCGTGCCCGACGGCGTCTACATCAACCTCTTCGCCAGCCACGAGCAGATCGCGGACATCATTGCCGACCCGCGCGTGCAGGGTGTCTCGCTGACCGGCTCCGAGCGGGCCGGCGCCATCATCGGCGAGCTCGCCGGCAAGAACCTGAAGAAGGCCGTCTTGGAACTGGGCGGCTCCGATCCCTACGTGCTGCTGGACACCGACGACGTCAAGGCCGCGGCCGAGCAGGCGTGGGCCACCCGCATCGAGAACACCGGCCAGGCCTGCAACTCCAACAAGCGCATGATCGTCATGGAGGACATCTACGACGACTTCGTGGCCGAGCTGACCAACCTGGCGAAGGACCTCAAGCCCGGCGACCCGGCCGAAGAGGCCGAGGGAACCTACGCCCCGCTTTCCTCCCGGGCGGCGGCCGAAGGACTGCACGAGCAGCTCAAGGACGCCGTCAACAAGGGTGCCACGCTGCACGCCGGCGGCACCCTGCACGATGGCCCCGGCGCCTACCTGGCCCCGGCTGTTCTGACCGGCGTCACTCCGGAGATGCGAGCCTACCGCGAAGAGCTGTTCGGCCCGGTGGCCGTGGTCTACAAGGTCAGCAGCGACGAGGAAGCCCTGGAACTGGCCAACGACACCGACTACGGGCTGGGCGGCGTCGTCTTCTCCAAGGACGAGGAGCGCGCCCGCAAGATTGCCCAGCAGCTGGAGGTGGGCATGGCCAACGTCAACGGCGTCGGTGAAGGCGCCGACATCCCGTTCGGCGGCGTGAAGCGCTCCGGCTTCGGCCGCGAGCTTGGCCCGCTGGGCATGGACGAATTCGTCAACAAGCGCCTGTTCTACATCGCCGACTAACCGGTCCGGCATCGACTGATCAGCAGGCGCCCTTCCCGCTCGCGGGAAGGGCGCCTGCTGATCTTTGCTTTCTGAGACGGCCAGGGTTTGGAATGGCGGCGTGCAACAGCGCTTTAAGGGTGCCGTCGCAGTCCGCCCGCGAGGCTCGCTGGCGTCCTCGCAGCCTGCGAATTTGGCCCGGATGATGGCCGGGACGCCTCCTACCGATGACAGATTCGCGCGGCGTCGGTACATTCACAAGACTGGTGCTGAAGCTTGACGGCCGGCTGCACCGATTGTATTTACCCGCCGGACGCAAGGCATGTCATGGACTTTCAGCCCGAGCCGCAGACCAATACGGCTCCCCAGCCCGACTCCGCCCGCGAACCGGATCGCCCGACCCGTGCACCAAACAGTATTGCTGGCGGGTACCTGGCACTCATGGCCCGCATGAAATCCGCCGGTCTGCTGACCCGCCGCAGGGGCTACTACATCACCCTCTTCGCGGTGCTCATGATGCTGCTGGCCGCGGCGTGGACAGGGTTTTCGTTGCTCGGGAGCAGTTGGTTCCAACTGCTGATCGCGGCCGGGATGGGGATACTGTTCACCCAATTCGCCTTCCTGGCGCACGAAGCGGCCCATTGGCAGGTATTCAAATCCAAGCGGGTCAACGAATGGGCTGCCCGGCTGGTTGGCACCTGCCTGGTGGGCATCAGCTACGCCATGTGGATGCGCAAACACACCAAGCACCACGGGTTTCCCAACACCGTGGACAAGGACCCGGACATCAGGACCGGGTCCATCGCCTTCCACCCGGACGCTGCGGCCGGGCGCCGCGGCGCGATGGTCCGTGTCACCCGGCTCCAGGGCTACCTGCTGTTCCCGCTGCTGCCCTTCCTGGGCTTCAGCCTGTACGCGGATTCTTTCAAGTACCTGGTCCGGCAGGCCAAGGTGGAGCACCGCTGGCTGGAGCTGGGCATCCTCGCGGCCCGCGCCGCCGTGCTGCTCACCGTGGTCTTCTGGCTTCTGCCCTTGGGGCAGGCGTTCGCGTTCATCGGCGTGCAGATGGCGGTCTTCGGCTTCTACATGGGCGCGTCGTTTGCCCCGAACCACAAAGGCATGCCGATCTATTCGAAATCCAGCCGGCCGGACTTCGTCACCCGACAGGTGACGGCCTCCCGCAACATCCGCGGCGGCTGGATGATGGACCTGCTGATGGGCGGTCTGAACCGCCAGGTCGAACACCACCTGTTCCCCGACATGCCCCGTCCCTGCCTGAGCAAGGCGGCGCCGATGGTCCGCCAATACTGCCGCGAGCACTCGATCCCGTACACGGAGACCAGCGTGCTGGCCTCCTATGCGGCGATAGTCCGCTACCTGGGCGCCGTCGGAATAGCCGCCTCCGATCCCTTCCACTGTCCGGTGGCGGATATCTACCGCCGGGTCTGAGCCCGCGCGGGCCCGGATTCCTTGCGCCCGGGGCGTCCTCCCTGTCTGCGCTGGCATGGACACCGGCTGGGCCAGCACAGAGAATGGGCGCATGGACCTGCCCGTGATGCCACCCGTTCCGCCCATGCTGGCCAAAAGCGTGGCCAAGATCCCCGACGGCGGAATGACGTACGAGCCGAAATGGGACGGCTTTCGGTCAATCATCTTCCGCGATGGCGACGAGGTGGAGATCGGCAGCCGGAACGAGAAGCCCATGACTCGCTACTTCCCCGAACTGGTGGACGCGTTCCGTGAGCAGCTGCCCGAGCGCTGCGTCGTGGACGGGGAGATCATCCTGGTGGGCAAAGGCGGCGACAGGCTCGACTTCGAGATGCTGCAGCAGCGCATCCATCCGGCGGCCAGCCGGGTCAAGCTCCTCTCGGTGCAGACTCCCGCCCGGTTCGTGGCCTTCGACCTGCTCGCCCTCGGCGACGACGATCTGACCTCGCGCCCCTTCGAGGAACGGCGGGCCGCGCTGGAGAAGGCGCTCTCCGCCGTCGTCAATCCCATCCATCTGACCCGGGCCACCACCGACCCGGTGGTGGCCGAGCGGTGGTTCGGAGAGTTCGAGGGGGCCGGGCTGGACGGCGTGGTGGCCAAGCCCTTGGACGGAAAGTATCAGCCGGACAAGCGGAGCATGTTCAAGATCAAGCACGAGCGCACTGCCGACTGCGTGGTCGCGGGCTACCGCGTGCATAAGAGCGGGCCGGGCCTGGTGGGCTCGCTGCTGCTGGGCCTGTACAACGACGGCGGAACCCTGGTGCACGTGGGCGTGGCCGGGGCGTTCAGCATGAAACGCCGCAAGGAACTGTTTGAGGAGCTGCAGCCGCTGATTGCCGATTCGGACGGCCATCCCTGGAACCGGGTACAGCACGAGGCCGGCGAGCGCACACCCCTGACCACGGAGGGCAGCCGCTGGAGCGGCGGCAAGGACCTGTCCTTCGTGCCGCTGCGGCCGGAAAGGGTGCTGGAGGTCAAGTACGACCACATGGAGGGCGAGCGCTTCCGGCACACCGCGCAGTTTGTCCGCTGGCGGCCGGACCGCGATCCGGAGTCGTGCACCTACGGGCAACTGGACGAGCCGGTTTCCTACGACCTGAACGACGTGCTGCTGTAGCGCGCCGGGCCGGGACTCAGTCCCAGCGGCCCGCCGCCGCCGGCCAGCCACCCCGGCGACGAGCCGACGGCGGCCTGGTTTCTCAGCGCCAGCCGGCGGCCGGTGCCACCTGCTGCACGATGTTGCCCAGCATCTTCACGTTGTACTCCACGCCCAAGTAGTTCGGCACCGTCAGCAGCACGGTGTCCGCGGCCTGCACCGCCTGGTCCCGGACCAACTCGGCGCCGATTTTGTCCGGATCCCCGATGTAGCTCCTGCCGAACCGCGAGCGCGTACCGTCGAGCATGCCGACCTGGTCGTGCTGGTCGGCCTGGCCGCGGAGCCCGAAGTAGCGCTGGTCTTCGTCGTCGACAATCGGCATCACGCTGCGACTGACCGACACCCGCGGAACATGCGCGTGGCCGGCCTTCTGCCAAGCCTCGCGGAACAGGTGGATCTGCTCGGCCTGCAGTTGGTCGAAGGGCACGCCGGTGTCCTCGATCAGCAGGGTGCTGCTCATCAGGTTCATGCCCTGCTCCGCGGTCCACACGGCGGTGGCGCGGGAGCCCGCACCCCACCAGATCCGCTCCGGCAGCCCCGGGGACGTGGGCTCCACGGGAAGCATGCCGGCATGCCTGCCCTGGAGGTGGTTCGGGTCGGCGGGGACCATGCCCGCACCCGTGATGGCCCGGCGGAACACCGCGGTATGGCGCCGGGCCATGTCCGCATCGGTCTCGCCCTCGGCCGGCCGGTACCCGAAGGCCGCCGCACCGTTCAGCGCCGGCTCGGGTGACCCGCGGCTGATCCCCAGTTGCAGCCGCCCGCCGCTGATCAGGTCCGTGGCCGCCGCCTCTTCGGCCATGTAGAGCGGGTTTTCATAGCGCATGTCGATCACGCCGGTGCCGATCTCGATCCGGTTGGTCCTCGCGGCGATCGCTGCCAGCAGCGGAAACGGCGAGGACTGCTGCCGCGCGAAGTGGTGCACGCGGAAATACGCGCCGTCCACCCCAACTTCCTCGGCCGCAACCGCGAGCTCGATGCTCTGCAGCAGCCCTTCAGCGGCGGTGGGAACCGGCGAGCCGACGGCGGGGCTCCAATGGCCGAAGGACAGGAAACCGATGCGCTTCATATCCGCCACAACCCCGCCGCCGGCACTTCAATTCCCTAGCTCCCGTGCGGAACCACCACGGCTCGGCCGCTGAGCTCGCCGGCCTGCAGCTTGCGGTAGGCCTCCAGCGCATCGTCCATGCTGTAGCGCTCGATCTCGGGAACGATCTGTCCGGCCTTGTACATGTCCACCACCTCGTGCAGGTCCTCGATGGTGCCCCAGTAGGTGTTCGTGATGACGGACTCGTACGGGTTAGTGAAGAAGCTCCACTCCAGCGTGCCGCCGGCGATCCCCACCACCGTCATCCTGGACAGCCGGGCCATGGAAGCGGCGGCGGTCTTGACGGTCGGGCCCACGCCCACGAAGTCGAACGCGGCATCGACGCCCCGGCCGCCGGTGATGTCACGGATCCGCTCGGCCTGCCCCTCGCCGCCGGAAACGGTCACGGCGCCGGCCTCTTCGGCCTTGCGCATCGCTTCTTCCTTCATGTCGGTGGCGATGACGGTGGCGCCGGTCAGCGCCCTGAGGATCTGCACGGCGATCTGGCCCAGGCCGCCCAGCCCGATGACCAACGCGTACTTGCCGCCGCCGGCCAGGTGCGGCAGCGACTGCTTGATGGCGTGGTACGGAGTCAGCGCAGCGTCGGCCAGCGGCGCCGCGGCCACCGGATCGGCGTCGCCGAGCGGCACCAGGTTCCGCGCCGGCACGGTGACGTACTCGGCCATCCCGCCGTCGCGCCCCAGTCCCACGCCGAGGTAGGGCATCTTGGCCGCGTTCTCGCAGTAAGTGTCCTGGCCGCGCGAACACGCCTTGCAGTGCCCGCAGCCAATCGGCCCATAGACCAGATAGGCATCGCCGACGTTGAAGCCTTCCACGCCCTCCCCGAGCTCTTCGACCCACCCGGAGTTTTCGTGGCCGAGCGTAAACGGCGGCGGCACCGCCCCCGGGCCGCCGGCCTCGAAGTCGTTGTAGATGGCGACATCGGAGTGGCAGGCTCCGGCGCCGGCGACCTTCAGCAGCACCTCCCCGGCCCGCGGCTTCGGCCGCTCCACGTCCTTGATGGTGGGAAAAGTCTTGAAGTCCTCGAACACTACAGCGCGCATGATTCACTCCTGCCGGTTGACTCTGCGATAGCTACACACGCCACCCTACGCACCGCGGAAAATGGTCAGCAAGCTGTCTATCGAGTTGTCACGTTTCACCAGTCTGTGTAGCGTAGGCCACGAGGCCACCTCGAGGGGCGCACCAGCGGCCCTGGCCCGATTCCAAAGGAGGCAACTGATGCAAACCGTGGAAGAAACCATTGATGTAGCCGTTCCGGTCCGCACAGCGTACGACCAGTGGACGCAGTTCGAATCCTTTCCGAACTTCATGTCCGGCGTTGAGTCCGTGACCCAGCTGACCGACACCACCAACCACTGGAAGACCAAGGTCGGCGGCGTGGAGCGCGAGTTCGACACCGAGATCGTGGAGCAGCAGCCGGACGAGCGCATCGCCTGGCGCAGCGTCGACGGCAAGTCCCACGCCGGCGTCGTGACGTTTAGCCCCCTCGGCGCGGACAGCACCAAGGTCTCGGTGCGCTTCGAGTGGGATCCCGAAACCTTCACCGAGAAGGTCGGCGCCGCCCTGAATATCGACGACAAGCAAGTGAAGTCGGACATGCGCAAGTTCAAGGAGTTCATCGAAACCCGCGGCGCCGAAACCGGCGCCTGGCGCGGAGAAGTGAACGACAGCGGCCCCATCGGCACGCAGCTCTAAACTTCCAAAACCACAAGCACGACGGCGGTGGGCCGGCTCTCGGAGCCGGCCCACCGCCGTCGTTTGCTCGCCCACCTGACAGCGCTGTCGCAGCAGCCGGCCCTTCCAAGCCAACAAATTTTTCCGGATTCTCCCCCATTTTCTGGTTATCCGGTTTACTCTAGGCCGCAGGGGATTAACTGAGCGGCGATGGGGGCCAATCATGCGGAAAAATCAGGAACGGCCGGAAGCCAATCCAGTAGCCGACATGGAGCGGATGGGACCTAAGCCCGTCCACGGGTCCGGGGACAGCACGGGGATGCCGAATCTGGCAGCGGCCCAGATACCCGGCCCCGGAACAAGTCACATTGTGGCCGGCGAGGATCGGCATCTGCCGGATGATGCTGCCGATCCGCTGGAAAAGGAAGGCCACCTCAGCCGACCGCGCCGCACCCGCGGCTGGCTTCCCTGGAGCCGTGGAACCGGCCGCCACCGCCTCGCTTGATCAGCGCTCGCACCACCATCAGCATCCGCGTCCAGCGAAGGAGCCCGCCATGGCCCGTCCCGTGCACTTTGAAATCCAGGCAGAAGACCTGGAACGAGCCAAAAACTTCTACGCGACCGTGTTCGGCTGGACGTTCGAGGACTATTCACAGGTCACCGGCACTCCCTACTACGGCGTCGTGACCGGCCCGGAGGACCAGCCCGGCATCAACGGCGGCCTCATGCAGCGCCCCGCCCCGACCCCGGACAGCGGCCAGGGCACCAACGCCTGGGTGGTCACCATGGAGGTGGACGACTACGACGCCACCGAACGGAAGATCCTGGCGGCCGGCGGCCAAACCGCCCTGCCGAAGTACGCACTGCCGGGAATGGCGTGGCAGGGCTACTACCTGGACACCGAAAACAACACCATCGGCATCCATCAGCCCGACGAACAGGCCGGGATGTCGTAACAACTTCAAGCGGCGGCGGACAGCCACAGTCCATCTCCGGCGGCGATCGTCTTAGGACAGCACGTCCTTGGTGGTGAAGCGGCCGTAGGCGAGGGCGCAGGAAACGGCGATGTAGCCGCCCTGCAGGACGGCGTTGGCGCCGAAGGCGTCCCAGGAGATGGGCTGGCGCAGCAGGTCGGCGAAGCTCAGCCAGTGGTGCGTGAACAGCCACGGGTGCAACCACTCCAACTGCGGCAGCGCGCCGACAATCTGGGTGACGACGGCCAGCACTGCCGTCGCCGCCATGGCGCCGACGGGGACCTCGGTGAGAGTGGAGATAAAGAGCCCGATGGCCGCCAGCCCGGCCAGCGACACGGCAACGTAGGCGGCCACCAGCAGCAGCCGAGCCAGAGACTCGCCGACGCCGATCGTGTCGCCGGACAGCAGCGTCACCGGCCCGACGCCGAAGAGCAGGCCGCCGATCAGCGCGCCGGTGACCGCGATGGCGAGCGCCGCCGCCATGCAGAAGACCACCGCCGCACCGTACTTGACGGCCAGCAGCCGCAGCCGGCCGGCCGGGGCGCTGAGCAGGTAGCGCAGCGTGCCGTGGCCCGCCTCGCCGGCGATCGTGTCCCCGGAAACGACGCTGACGGTCAGCGGCAGGAACAACGGGATGGACACCACCAGCCCGGTCAGCGCCACGAACAACCCGTTGTCCGTGATCCGGTTGAGGAACGGTGGACCGCCGCCGGGCCCTCCCTCGTCCGCGGCGAACCGGACCACCACCGCGATGAGCGTCGGTACGGCGGCCAGGGCCAGCAGCATGGCCCACGTCCGGCCACGTCGGAACAGCACGCTGAGCTCGGAACCGAAGAAGGCCCATCCGGCGGACTTCCCGTTTTCCCGTCCCTGGGCCGAAGCGGCCGCCGAAGCGCCGGGATTTTCCTCGTCGGCGGCCTCGACTTCCACGATTTCCGGCCCCGGCCGGCGGTCGCCACCCCTGCTCGGCCGCTGCTCACTGGACAACGTCGAATCCCTCCCCCGTCAGCTCCACGTACCGGTCCTCGAGGCTGCTTGCCTCCACGGCAAACCCGCGGATCCGGACGCCGTCCGCCACGAGGGCGGCGGCGATGTGCTCAGGCAACAGACCGCCCTGGTCCATCGGGGCGTTCACGTGTCCGTCGAGTGCGGTGCTCGGGACCTCGGGTTCCAGGCCCAACCGGCGCAGCACGCCGCGCGCGGCTTCGATGTCGGGCGTCTGGACGCTCACATGCGTGAGCCCCGCCCGGCGCACCTCGTCCAGGGCCCCCTGCGCCACCAGCCGGCCGGCGCGCATGACGGCCGCGTGCGTGCAAATCTGCTCCACCTCGGAGAGCAGGTGGCTGGAGACGAATACCGTGGTGCCCTCCCCCGCCAGCGAACGGACCAGGCTGCGGACTTCGCGGGTGCCCTGCGGGTCGAGCCCGTTGGTGGGTTCGTCCAGCACCAGGAGCTGGCGCGGCATCATCAGGGCGTTGGCGATGCCCAGCCGCTGCTTCATGCCCAGCGAGTAGGCGCGCACCTTCTTGTCCGCGGCGTGGGTCAGGCCGACCCGCTCCAGCGCCCTGCCGATCCTCGCCCGCCGGGTCTCTGACGGGGCATGGCGGTCCGCGGTGTCCAGCCGGTGCAGGTTCGCGGCGCCGGACAGGAAGGGGTAGAACGCCGGGCCTTCGATCAGCGCTCCGACCCGCGGAAGCACGTCCCGCAACGACCCGGGCATGTCCTGCCCGAAGATCCGGACGCTCCCGCTGGTGGCGGCGGCCAGCCCGAGCATGACGCGGATGGTGGTGGTTTTTCCCGAGCCGTTGGGGCCCAGGAAGCCGAAGACGGAGCCGTGCGGGACGGCCAGGTCAAGGGAGTCGACGGCGGTTTGCCGGCCGAAGCGTTTGGTCAGTCCGGAGGTCTCGATGACCAGCGCGGCAGGGTTGCCGCTGCCGTTCACCGGGCCTCCGCGGCTGCCTGCAACGACTCGAACGGGACCGACCCGGCCAGAACGCGGCCGTCGTCGGTCAGGTACACGTTGAGCAGGGCGGTGGAGATCAGCCTGCCGCCGTCCACCGCTTCGGTGGCCTGGGCCAGGAAGGGCGAGTCTTCCCAGCCCTCCGGCAGGGCCCCGGCGGGGACTTCCGCCACGGTCTCCCAGCCGGAGCCGTGGAGGGTGACGTCATCCCGCAGCGCGGCAGCGCCGCCGCCGTGCCGGCCATGGCGTCCGGACGGTGACTGCTCTCCGTGCCGCGGCACGGCCTTTTCGCTGACGCTGGCACCGGCCGGCGGGGTGAACTCGAACAGGCCCTGGTCCGGGGTCTCGAGCGTCAGCTTGCTGAAGCCCAGCTGGAACGCCGGATCCTGCTGTCCCCGCGCGTTGACCCTGAGGCTGAGCGGCAGGCCGGTCTCGGCGTCGACGGCGACGGTCACGGATCCCACCAGCGTGGCAGTGCTGTTCGGCTCCACCAGCAGCTGATAGGCGCTGCGCCCGGCGACCTCGGTATCGGCGCCGACGGACACCTTCGTTTCCGGGCCGATCTTGGCCAGCAGGTGATCGGCGAGCTGTTCGGGCGTGTAGGCGCTGGCGGGATGGTGCGCACCGCCGTCGTGATTCTTTCCGCCGTCCGCACAGGAGGGCAGCGTCAGGTGGACCGCCTCGTTCTCCTTGGAGCTGTAGACCCAGGCCTCGGTGCCGTTGCGGATCACGTCGCGCTCTGCAAAGCGGTCGAAGAGCTGCAGCCGGGCCTGGTCCGGCCCGTCCAGGTAGACGCGCGCGGTGCGGGAACCGGTCAGCAGTTCCAGCGCCTCGGCCACCTGTCCGCCCTCGTCCGCGGGCAGGTCCTCGGGGAGTTCCGGCAGTCCCAACGCGGAGTCCTGTTCCAGCGTGCCTGAGAGTTCCCGGACGTCGCTGTCGGCCACGAATTCCAGCAGCTGCTGCGGGGTCTTGTCCGGCAGATCGGTCGCGGCGTTGGCCTGCAGGGAACCGGTGAGCACTCCGCCGGCAATGACTGCGGGCACGACGGCGGCGGGCAGCCAGCGCTTCCACGTCCGGTCCATGGCACATCACCTTTTCTGCTGCAGGACTCGCTTCCCAGCCTACGCTTCCCGCCTCGCCGGGTCACCAGTCACAGCAAAGCTGGTCCGAGCTCCAGAGCGGCCTGAACACCGGCCCCGCGCCGGCCGGACGCCGGCCCCGCGCCGGCTCGAGCTCCAGAGCGGCCGATAGTCGACACAGGCCCGTCGCGGAAGGCCGCTCTCGCACAGCTCGGCCGCTCTGGAGGACCGCGGCCGTCGCCGATGTCCAGCGACTGCTCCTGTTGCTCGGCAGCGCGGTCCGACCGGCCGCGACACCGGCCCCCACACCGGCCCGCATACACGCCGGGGATCATGCTTGTCAGGCCCCTGTTGCCGTGTTGTAGTTGACTCACGCAATGACATGGACGCACCGCAGCGTCCCGGCGAACCCGGCTTGGCTGCGGCAATCCAGGCGCCGGTCCGCACCCAGGCCGGTAGCCGGAGGGGTGAGTGGCGATGGTTGTGCAACGGTTGTTGCCGACGGAGGAAGCGCAGGACCTGATCGAGCTGGTCCGCGACATCGCGGACCGCGAGCTGCTGCCGCAGGCGGCCGAGGCCGAAGCCGCCGAACGCTTCCCGCGCGAGGTTTTCCGGATGCTGGGGGAAACCGGGCTGCTCAGCCTGCCGTACCCGGAGGAGTTTGGCGGCGGCGGCCAGCCGGCCGAGGTCTACCTGCAGGTCCTGGAGGAACTCGGCGCCGCCTGGGGCAGCGTGGCGGTGGGCGTCAGCGTCCATGCCCTCTCCTGCTTCCCGCTCGTGCATTTCGGCAGCGATGCGCAGCGCAAGACCTGGCTGCCGGACATGCTCTCGGGCGACACGCTGGGTGCTTACTGCCTCTCCGAGTCGCACGCGGGCTCCAACCCGGCGGCGATGCGCACCCGCGCCGTCCGGAAGGGCGATGGCTACGTGATCCGCGGTGCGAAGGCCTGGACCACGCACGCCGGCGAGGCCGATTTCTACACGGTGATGGCCAGGACGTCCGACGATCCCCGGCACGGGATTTCCTGCTTCCTGGTTCCGGCCGACGCCGAAGGACTGAGCGCGGCGCCGCCCGAGCACAAGATGGGGCTTACGGCCTCGACCACGGCGACGATGAACTTCGACGACGTGTACGTCCCGGCCAACCGCCTGATCGGCGAGGAAGGCCAGGGCCTGGCGATCGCCTTCGCCGCGCTGGACTCGGGCAGGCTGGGCATTGCGGCGGTGGCCGCCGGGCTGGCCCAGGCCGCGCTGGACCTGGCCGCCTCCTACGCCAACGAGCGCGAGGCCTTCGGCAAGCGGCTGATCGAACACGAGGGGCTGGCGTTCCTGATCGCCGACATGGCGGTGGAAGTGGAAACCGCGCGCGCCATGTACCTGGCGGCGGCGCGGCTGAAGGACGCCGGCCTTCCCTACGGCCGGGAGGCCTCGATCGCCAAGCTGGTGGCCACCGACAACGCGATGAGCGTGACGACGAACGCCGTGCAGGTGCTGGGCGGGGCAGGCTACACCCGGGACTTCCCGGCCGAGCGGTACATGCGCGAGGCCAAGGTCATGCAGATCTTCGAGGGGACGAACCAGATTCAGCGGCTGCTCATCTCCCGCCACTTCATCCGCTAACTGGGACCGGCCGGAAAAGACCCGCTGACGGCGGCAGTCCGCCCGGCCGGGGCGGCACGCGCCGGACCGTGCCGAACCGCCGGGGCGCGGCACCCGCTGGACCGTGGCCGAACCGCCGGTCCGGCACGCCGGGCCCGGGCGGCACTATCCGGCCGTTACCTTCGGTGCTTGGTCCGCGCGGTGGCCGGCGCGGTCCACGGGTCCTCCGGCCACGGGTGCTTCGGGTAGCGGCCGCGCATCTCGGCGCGGACCTGCGCGTAGGGACCGGACCAGAAAGACGCCAGGTCATCGGTGACGGCCAGCGGCCTGCCCGCGGGCGAGAGCAGGTGGAACAGCACGGGGACCCGACCGCCCACCAGCCGGGGCGTGTCCGCCCAACCGAAGCACTCCTGCAGTTTGACCGCCACTACCGGGCGCTCTCCCCCGTCTCGTTCCGGGTAGTCGATCCGCACCCGCGAGCCGCTGGGAACCTGCAGCCGCTCCGGCACGAGCTCATCGAACCTCGCCGCTTCCGGCCAGGGCAGCAGCCGGCGCAGCGGCTCGGCCAGGTCCACTGCGGCGGCCGGCTTCCCGCCGGCAAGTGCCTCCAGTTCCGGCGCCAGCCAATCGGCCAGCCGCCCCAGCAAGGCTGCGTCCGCGACGTCCGGCCAGGGCGCGCCCAGCTCGCGGTGCAGCAGGGCCAGCCGGCGGCGCAGCCCCTTGGCTGCCTCCGACCAGCCAAGGATGCCCAAACCGCGCTCTTCCAGGGCCCGGGCTACCGCCTCCCGGCCCTCGTCCCGCGACGGCCGGACCGGTGCCGAGGAGAGCACGATGGCGCCAAGCCTGCGTTCCCGGCGGGCCGCGAGTTTGCCCGACTCGAAGCGAGCCTCCACCCGGTCGGTCATCAGATGCCGTGCCGCCGCTGCCGCCGTATCGCCCGCCAACGGGGCGGCCGCGCGGATCACCGCCCCCGTGCCTGCCGCGTCGCGGCCCTGCGCGCGGGACACCTCGGCCACAGCCAGCCACTCGTGCCCGGCCAAGGCACTGCCGGACGGAAGCCCGGCCCGGGTTCCGGACGCCAGCAGGTAGGTTTGCCCGGGACCGGGCACGCGGCGGGCGACCCGTTCGGGGAAGGCCAGCGCCACCACGAAGCCGGCATGCTCCGCCGGGACCACCTCACCGGTGGAAGGCACGACGGCGGCGGCCTCCTGCCGTGCGATGCCCTCCAGCCGTTGCGCCTCCTCCCGCCAGCGCCGCGCGGCGGGGTCGCCGCGGCCTGCCGAACGCAGCCGGGACAGCAGCACCGTGATGTCTGCCCCGGGTGCCCGTTCCTCGCCGGAGACCAAGGCGACCACTTCGGCGGCCACCTGCCGGCCCACCACCGCCGCACCATCCAGCAGTGCCCGGCCCAGCCGGGGGTCGGCCGGAACCCTGGAGAGCACACGCCCCACATCGGTGGCCCGCCCGCCGCCGTCAATGGCGCCCAGCTCATGCAGCGTGCGGACGGCATCCGCCATGGCCGGCGCCGGCGGCGCGTCCGGAAGCCGCAGCCCCTCGCCGCCCGGGGCACCCCAGCAGGCCAGCACCAGGGCGGCACCCGTGAGGTCGGCGACGGCGATCTCCGGGGTGGGATGGGCGGGCGCGGCGCCAAAGGTTTTCGGCTCGTAGCAGCGCACCACGGTGCCCGGCCCCTGGCGGGCCGCGCGGCCGGCGCGCTGGTCGGCGGAAGCGCGCGAGGCCGACACCGTCACCAGCCCGGACATGCCGCGGGCGGCATCCCGGCGGGGTTCGCGCGACAGCCCGGAGTCGACGACCAACCGCACGCCCGGCACGGTGAGCGAGGACTCGGCCAACGAGGTGGAGACAATGATGCGCGGCGGCCCGCCGGGTTCCCGACCGGAAACGGCGCGGTCCTGCGTGGCGGGATCCGCCTGCCCGTGCAGCTCCAGCACCTCCGTGCCGCTGCCGGCGCCGCCCGTCCTGTCGCGGACTCTGTCCCGGATCGCCGCGGCCACCTGCTGCACTTCCCAGGCTCCCGGCACGAAGACCAGGGCGTCCACCGAGGGGTCGTCCGCGAGCGCCTCGGCGTGCGCGGACGCCGCGGTGAACGCGACGTGGTCCAGGAAACCGCGGGCCACTCCCCGCCCGTCCAGCCGCGGCACCGAGGCCGGAGCCCACCGCACCGCCAGGGGATGCAGTGCGGAAGGGCAGTCGACCACCGGGGCCGGGCCTTCGCCGTCGTCCGCGCCGATCAAGGCGGCGAAGCGCGGCGCGTCCAGGGTGGCCGACATCGCCACCAACGTGAGATCTCCGCGCAGCTGGCGGACCTCGCCGAGCAGGCCGACCAGCAGGTCGGTCTCCAGGCCGCGCTCATGCACTTCATCCAGGATCACCGCGTCCGTCCCGTCCAGGCCGGGATCGGTGAGCAGCCTGCGCAGCAGGATTCCCGGCGTGACAAACTCGATCAGCGTCTGCGGGCCCGCCCGGCGTTCCCCGCGCACCGTATAGCCGACGCGTTCGCCCAGCCGGCTGCCATCCAGCGCGGCCAGGCGCCTGGCGGCGGAACGGGCCGCGACCCGGCGGGGCTGGGTGACCACGATGCGCGGCCGGCCGCCCGCCGCAGCAGCCGCCACACAGTTGGCGACCAGCGGCGGAACCAGGGTGGTCTTGCCCGTGCCCGGCGGGGCCTGCACGACGGCGGTGCCCGTCCGGGTGCCTACGGTTGCGGGTTCCTCGCCCACAGGGCTGCCCGTCAGGGCTGCGGCCAGGTGATCCAGTGACTCGGCGAAGACCAGGCCTTCGCCCATCGCGGCCAGGTCGAAAAGGACGTGGCGGTGCGCGGGTTCCTGCGGGATTGGCTGGCTCACCCTTCCATTGTGCCGGTGCCTGTCGCGCCCTCCGGCATCGCCGCCACTCCCGTCGGCAGGCGGCCGTCCCGCCGTCCTTGTTCGCGCTTCCACACCCCGGCGTATCTCCCTTGGCAGCGCCCACGAACTGTGCCACGTTGGAGGTGGAATGGCGAACAATCCTTTCTGGAGGGACGTGGTTCAGATGCCGAAGACGACGAAGAGCGGCAAGCCGAAGCAGACCGAATTGCCCAGCACGCTGCAACGGTCGGGCAAGAAGGCCCAGGAGACGTTCGCGGAAGCCCATGATTCCGCCGCCGAGACGTACGGCGACGAGGAGCGTGCCCACCGCGTGGCCTACAGCGCGCTCAAGCACACGCACGAGAAGGTGGGCGACCACTGGGAACCGAAGGAAAAGAAGGGCCCCTCCGACCCGCAGGCCGAGGGCGGCGCCGGCACCTCTCGGGAAACCAAGGGCGGGGTGGACGCAAACGCCTCCAAGCAGCACCTCTACGATCTGGCCAAGAAGCTCGACGTCCCCGGCCGATCGAAGATGGACAAGTCGGAGCTCGTCGATGCGCTGCGCAAGGCCAACGACCGGGAGACCAGGAAGGCCCGGTAGCTGCCGAGGACCCCGCTTCTGCCGCCGGCTTGCCGGCCGAGGTGATCACCGCCGCCGGACTCCGGGTGATGGGTGCGGGCGCCCGCCCCTGGCCCCCAAGGCACGGCTGCACCACGGGCTTGGCCGGAAACAACGGGGCTTCAGCCGCTCCTATTAGGCTGGGGCACATGGACCTGGAGAGCGCGGCACGGGAGCTGTACGCGCTGCTGCCCGGCGAATTCACCGCCGCCCGCAACGCTCGGGCCAAGGAGGCAGCCGAGGACGGCCACAAGGAGCTCGCCCGGCAGGTCAAAGCGCTGGCGAAACCGTCGGCCGCGGCCTGGCTGGTCAATCTCCTGAGCCGGCAGCGGAGCGCTGACATCGCGGGAATCGTGGAACTGGGCCACGCCATGAGCGAAGCCCAGGAACAGCTCGATCCGCAACAACTGCGCCGACTGGGTGACCAGCGCCGGGAACTGTTGGCCGCCGTGGCGGCGGAGGGCCGGAAGCTGGCCGATGAGCTCGGGCAAAAGGTGAGTGCCGCGGCGGTCGCCGAGGCGGAACAGACGCTGCGTGCGGCGATGGCGGATGCCGGTGCGGCGGCGGCCGTAACCAGCGGCCTGCTGACCGAGTCGCTGTCGTCGAACGGGATCGACCCGGTGGACCTGGACGGCCGGGTGGCCCTGCCGGGCGCGGGCGCTCCCCCGGATGCTGGTGCCGAGCCGGCGCCACGCCTCCAGCCGAAGCGATCCTCGCGGGACGAACTCGCCGAGCGCCGGGCCGCCAAGGCCGAACGGGCTGCCAAGCAGGAAGCCGAAGAGGCCGAGCGGCGGCGCCGGCAGGCGAGGGCGGCGCTGCACAAGGCGGAGCAGCGCAAGGAAGACGCCGAAGCATCGGAACAGAAGGTGCTGGACAAGCTTGACCAACTGCAGAACCGGCGGGACGAACTCGTGGGCGAGCTCGCCGAACTGAAGCGGCGCATCGAGGACCTGGAACGCGAGGTCGCCTCGACCGATCGCAAGATGGAGGCTGCCGAGGAAGACCTGGTGTCCGCGGCCAAGACCGCGGATCGGACGCGCAAGGCCGCCGCAGCGGCACGGCGGGAGTTGGCCGAGCAGGAATAGTCTTCTCGCGGCAGCCGCCGCAGGGCAGCAAGTCAGCGGGGCAGCGAGACGCGAGGGAACATGTAGCCTAGGTCTCAAGTCCGGCCCGGGCGGAATGCCCGGACCGGCCGGAGCCGACAGGGGGCAAACATGTGGCGCATTGATGCGGCCAGGACCGCACTGCTGATGATCGACATGCAGAACGATTTCGTGCTGGAAGGCGCGCCGATGGAAGTGCCGATGGCACGCCACCGGCTGCCGGAAATGGTGACCGCCGCCGCGGCATGCCGGCAGGCAGGCATCCCGGTCATCTACACCCGCCACGTGCTGCTGGATACATTCGACGTTTCGCCGTTGGAGACCACCTACAACCAGCGGCTGCGGGCGGCCGGGATGCGCCGCGGAACCAGCGGAGTTGAGATCGTCGAGGAACTCAAGCCCGAAGCCGCCGACTACGTGCTGGACAAGCACCGCTACGACGCGTTCCACAACACGCAACTGCAGAGTGTCCTGTCGACCATCCGCGGCTTGAACACGATAGACACGGTGATCATCGCCGGCACGCTGACCGAGGTGTGCTGCGAATCGACCGCGCGCAGTGCCTTCATGAACGACTACAAGGTGGCGTTCCTCTCGGACGCCACCGGGGGCCGGTCGGAGGCTGCCCAGGCCGCCACCCTGGACGCTATCGGCACCTTCTTCGGCCGGGTGATGAGCGCCGCCGACATGGAAGCGGAACTCGGAACGACGGCGTAGGTGCAGCCCGGGGACTTTTCCGTGGTTGTGAAACGTTCGACTAGATGACACGTCAACATAGCCGGCAAGACCGTTAGGAGCATGGCAATGAAGATCAACGCGCTGGTAGTCGAAGAAAAGGATGCCCCGTTTGTCCCCGAGCAGCTGGAGCTGGACGAGCCCGGGCCCGGCGAAGTGCTGGTCAAGGTGGCCGCCGTCGGCCTCTGCCATACGGACTTGATCACCCAGGCCGGAGACATGCCGCTGCCGCTGCCCGGCGTGCTGGGCCATGAAGGCTCCGGCGTCGTGGAGGCCATCGGGGACGGCGTGACCAATGTCGCCGTGGGCGACCACGTCATCATGGGTTGGGCTTACTGCGGCGAATGCAAGAACTGCCTGCGCGGCGAGCACCGGTACTGCCTGCGCCTGGGCGAGGCGCTGGTGAGTGGTGCCCGGTTCAAGGGTCCCGACGCCGGCAAGTCCGCCTACACCCGGGCCGACGGAGGCAAGGTGTCCGGCCATTTCTTCGGCCAGTCGTCCTTCGCCGACTACTCGCTCGCACTGGCGTCGTCGCTGGTGAAGGTGGACAAGGAGATCCCGCTGGAACTGCTCGGGCCGCTGGCCTGCGGCATCACGACGGGTGCCGGCGCGGTGTTCAACACGGCCAAGCCCGAACCCGGCCAGTCGCTGGTCGTATATGGAGCCGGCGCCGTGGGCCTGGCCGCGATCATGGCCGCGAAGAACACGCCCGCGGCCACGATCATCGCCATCGACCTGCACGATTCGCGGCTGGAGCTGGCGCGCGAACTCGGTGCCACCCACACCATCAATTCCGGCAACACCAACGCCCTCGAGGAGATCCAGCGCATCTGCGGCGGCCCGGCCGACTACGTGCTCGAATGCACCGGCAACATCAAGGTGGTTGAAGAAGCCGCGGACGCCGTGGGCATGCTGGGCACGCTGATCCTGATTGGCGGGGCGCCGGCGCAGGCGCGGTTCTCGGTGGACCACCTGCGCACGCTCTGGGGCAAGCGGATCATCGGCACCCTCGGCGGTTCCAGCACCTCCGCCCAGCTGATTCCCGGACTGATCGCCCTGTTCAAGGCCGGACGGTTCCCCTTCGACAAGCTGGTGAAGTACTACGGGTTCGACCAGATCGACACGGCCATAGCCGATTCCACCGCCGGCGGGACCATCAAGGCCGTCTTGAAAGCCGCCGACTGAAAACCCTTCCCTGCCCGGCCGCCCCGCTGCGGCCCGCACAACCATGCAATCAACCCTGAAAGGACGGGATATGTCCCTGCTTGATGCCTCCCTGTGGGAGGGCAAGATCCATGTCAATGGCTGGCGCGACGGCGGTGCCGGCACCGCCACTTCGGTGGAGCCCGCCACCGGCGAGACTTTGGGTCGCTACGGGCTGGCCTCGGTCGAGGACGTGAAGGAAGCGGCAGCAGTAGCTGCCGCTGCCCAAAAGGACTGGGCCGCCCGCAAACCGGAAGAACGCGCCGCCGTGCTGCGCCGCGCCGGCGCGCTGTGGGAGGAACACGCCGAGGAAATCCAGTCCTGGATCGTGCGCGAATCCGGGGGCATCGGCCCCAAGGCCGGCCTGGAAACCCACATCGCCGCCAACGAATGCTACGAAGCCGCGGCGCTGCCCTCGCTGCCGGCCGGCGACGTGCTCACCTCCAACGAGGACCGCTGGTCCTTCGCCCGGCGCCGCCCCGTCGGCGTGGTTTCGGTCATCGCGCCGTTCAACTTCCCGCTGATCCTCTCCATCCGCGCTGTCGCCCCCGCCCTCGCCCTGGGCAACGCGGTGCTGCTCAAGCCCGACCCCCGCACCGCTGTCTGCGGCGGCGTCAGCCTGATGCGCGTCTTCGAAGAAGCCGGCCTGCCCGCCGGGCTGCTCTCCCTGCTGCCCGGCGGCGCCGACATCGGCGCGGCCGTGGTCGAGGCCCCCGAGGTCCGGGTCATCTCCTTCACCGGCTCCACCGCCGCCGGCCGGAAGATTGGCGAGTCCGCCGCCCGGAATCTCAAGCGCGCGCACCTGGAACTCGGCGGCAACAACGCCATGATCGTGCTGCCCGGCGCGGACCTGGCCAAGGCCGCGTCCGCCGCCGCGTTCGGCTCGTTCATGCACCAGGGCCAGATCTGCATGACCACCGGCCGGCACATCGTCCACGAGGACATTTACGAGGACTACGTCGCCGCGCTGGCCGAGAAGGCGAAGAACCTGCCGGTCGGCGACCCCAAGACCGGCACCGTCGCGCTCGGCCCGATCATCGACGAGCACCAGCTCAAGCGCATCGACTCGATCGTTCAGGACGCGGTCGCCGCCGGCGCCCGGCTGGCCGCCGGCGGCACCAACGACGGCCCGTTCTACTCCCCCACCGTGCTCGCCGACCTCGACCCGGCCAACACCGCGTGGAAGGACGAGATCTTCGGCCCGGTCGCCCCGGTGATGAAGTTCTCCACCGTCGACGAAGCCGTGGAACTGGCCAACGCCAACGAGTACGGGCTCTCCCTGTCCATCCTCGGCGACGTGGGCCTGGCCATGCAGATCGCCGACCGCGTCGATTCCGGCAAGGTCCACATCAACGAACAAACCGTCTCCGACGAGGCGAACTCCCCGTTCGGCGGCACGAAGAACTCCGGCAACGGCTCCCGCATCGGCGGCCACCAAGCCAACATGGACTCCTTCACCGAGACCCAATGGCTCACCGTCCGCCCGGACATCGCGCAGTACCCGTTCTGATCCCCTCCTGAGTCCCGCGACGGCGGCGGCCGGCAACCAGCCGCCGCCCGCCGTCGCGTGGTTAACTCCCGGGTTCACTGAAGGCGTAGCGGCAGCCGGATTAAACCGGGCCATTCTGCGGTTCCATAGTGAGCAAGCAAAGCTCCCGGAGGTGGGCCGTGAACACAATCCCGGAACCGCATGCCGACCCGCAGGCGGCGCACGCCGCCCAGGACCCGCTGGACTCGTATTCGGCGTCCGTGGTGCGCATAGCGGAGACCGTCACGCCGCACGTGGCGGGCATTCAGATGGACGTGCGACGCCGGGACAGGAGCTTCCCGTCCGGCGGCTCGGCCGTGGTGTTCACCGAGGACGGCTACCTGCTCACCAACGCGCACGTCGTGGCGAACTCCGACGGCGGCCATGCGGCCTTCGCGGACGGGTCACGCACGGACGTTGACGTGGTCGGCGCGGATCCGCTCTCCGACCTCGCCGTTCTGCGCGGCCGGCTCACGGTGCCGCGCCCGGTCGAGCTGGGCGATGCGTCCAAACTGCGCGTAGGCCAACTAGTCGTCGCCGTCGGCAGCCCGCTGGGCCTCTCCGGCTCGGTGACGGCCGGGGTGGTCAGCGCGCTGGGCCGCTCCATCCCCGTGGCCGCGGGCAGGAACCGGAGGGTGATTGAGGACGTCATCCAGACGGACGCCGCACTGAACCCGGGCAGTTCCGGCGGCGCCCTGGCCGACGCCTCCGGACGGGTGGTCGGGATCAACACGGCCGTCGCCGGGATCGGGCTCGGCCTGGCCGTGCCGATCAACGCCACGACCCGCCGGATCATCTCCGCGCTGCTGGCCGACGGGCGCGTGAGGCGCGCCTACCTCGGCCTGGTGAGTACGCCGCTGCCGTTGTCCCCGCGGGAGATCATGCGGACCGGCGAGCGGAACGCGCTGCGGGTGGTCGAGGTGCTGCCCGGCTCCCCCGCCGAGCAGGCCGGACTGCGGCCGGGCGACCTCGTGATCCGGGCCGCCGGGCAGCCGGTGGCCAGTGCGCAGAGCCTGCAGCGGCTGCTTTTCGCGGATGCCATCGGCGTGGAGTTCCCGCTGGCCGTGCTGCGCGGCGGGTCCGTGGTGGAGCTGGCCGCCTGGCCGGTGGAAATGTCAGCCGGTTGAATCGCGAGCCGCGGCCTTTGGCCCGCCGTGCGCGGCGCCCGTGCCTCGGATGCGGAATTGCAGGTGGCCGGGACACCGCCGTCGTCGTTGTGTCTGAACGGTCCAAGTCCTACCGTTGGAGGAAGCACGCCTAACCAGCCGGCCCCCACTTCGGCCGGCGGACCAGGAGGGCAACCATGGCGATCACGGACGGCCTCGCCGGCTCACTCGAGCGGGAGCTGGGCTGGCAGCGGGACCTGTACAAGGACCTGCACCGGAACCCCGAGCTCAGCATGGAAGAACACCACACCGCCGACCTGATCGCGCGGGAGCTAACCGGCTTCGGCTACGAGGTCCAGCGGATCGGCGGGACGGGCGTCGTCGGGGTCCTCACCAACGGTTCCGGCAGCACGGTGCTGGCACGGGCGGACATCGATGCGCTGCCGGTCGCCGAGGCCACCGGCCTGGACTACGCCGCAGAAACCACCGCGAAGCTTCCCGGAGGCGGGACCACCGGCGTCATGCACGCCTGCGGCCACGACATGCACATCGTGTCCCTGCTGGGTGCGGCAAAGCTGATGGCCGGACACAGGGACCGCTGGGCGGGCACCTACGTGGCGCTCTTCCAGCCGGGAGAGGAGACTGCCGCCGGAGCCCGGGCAATGGTCGACGACGGCCTGGCCGCCAGGATTCCTACACCGGACGTCGCCTTCGCCCAGCATGTGATGCCCACCGAGGCCGGGAAGATCGGCACCACGGCCGGCCCCATCCTCTCGGCCGGCGACTCCCTGAAAATTACGGTCTACGGGCGCGGCGCCCACGGCTCCATGCCGCACAACTCCGTGGACCCCGTGGTGCTGGCCGCATCGATCGTGCTGCGGCTGCAGACCATCGTTTCCCGCGAGACCAAGCCGGGCGAATTCGCGGTGGTGACTGTCGGCGCCTCCAACGCGGGCACCAAATCCAACATCATCCCGGACCGTGCCGAACTGCTGCTGAACCTGCGCACGTACGACCTGGGCCTGCGGGAACGGATCATGGCATCGATCGAACGGATTGTCCGCGGCGAGTGTGCGGCCGCCGGATCGCCCCGCGACCCTGAGTTCGAGTACTACGACCAGTTCCCGTTGACCAGCAACGACGCCGAAACGACCGAGCGCATCACGGCCGCCTTCAGCCGGCATTTTGGGGACGATCAGGTCTACCGTGCCGAACCCGTCACGGCCTCCGAGGACTTCAGCCGGATTCCGGATGCCCTCGGGGTGCCCTACACCTATTGGACGGTCGGCTCCGTTCCGGCCGACGTCTACCGGGAAGCCGTGGAGAACGGCACTGTCTCCGAAGACATTCCGGCCAACCACTCACCGTTCTTCGCTCCCGCCATCGACCCGACGCTCTCCGTCGCCACCCAGGCGCAGGCCGTTGCAGCTCTGGAGTACCTGGCACAGTAAGGCAATGTAAGGGGTCGTTTGCCATGACCGAATCCACCACGACCACAGTCCGCACGGACTGGAAACCTACCGACAAGTGGCTGCTGGGCATCGTCCTGGCCGTCATCAATTTCTGGCTCTTCGCGCAGACTTTGCTCAACGTCATCCCGGGGATCCGGGACCAGCTTGGGGTCGAACAGACGCTGGCCAACCTGGCCGTCTCCATCACGTCGCTGTTTTCCGGGATATTCATCGTCGTCGCGGGCGGACTCGCCGACCGGATCGGCCGGGCCAAGATCATGTACGCCGGGATCTACCTCAGCATTCTCGGTTCCCTGCTCATCGCGCTGACACCGGAAAACCTCGGCGGCCTCACCGACTTCATGCTGCTGGGCGGCCGCGCGATCCAAGGCCTGTCCGCCGCGTGCATCATGCCTTCGACCATGGCGCTGATCAAGAGCTACTACGAGGGGAAGGACCGGCAGCGGGCACTCTCCTATTGGTCCATCGGCTCATGGGGCGGCTCGGGCTTCTGCGCCCTGTTCGGCGGCCTGATGGCCACCTCCTTCCTGGGCTGGCGGTCCATCTTCTGGATCTCGATCGTCCTGTCGGTGCTGGCGCTGTTCCTGCTCCGGGGCACGCCCGAGTCGCGGGCGGCGGCTGATCCGGAGGCCGCCGGGCACCGCTTCGACTGGGGCGGGCTGGCCTGCTTCATCGTCATGCTGGTGGCCATCAACGTGTACATCTCCCAGGGGCCGGCCATCGGCTGGTTCAGTTGGCCGGGGGTCGCGCTGGTGGCCGCTTTCGTGGTGTTCGGCCTGCTGTTCCTGCAGATCGAAAGCCGCCGCCACTTTGCGTTCGTGGACCTGAAGCTTTTCAGAAACGGCACCTTCACCGGCGCGACGCTGTCCAACTTCCTGCTCAACGGAGCCGCGGGCACGCTGATCGTTTCGCTGGGACTGGTGCAGGTGGCCGCCGGGTTGAGCTCGCTGCAATCGGGCCTGCTGACGCTCGGCTACCTGATCGCCATCCTCGCCACCATCCGGGTGGGCGAGAAGCTGCTGCAGCGCTTCGGCCCGAAGAAGCCGATGCTGTGGGGCAGCATGATCACTGGCGTCGGCATCCTGCTGTGCTCCACCACGTTCCTGCACATCGAAGAGTACATAGTGCTCACCGTCATCGGGTTCACCCTGTTCGGCGTCGGCCTGGGGTTCTACGCCACCCCGTCCACCGACGCCGCCCTGTCCAACGTCCCGGACGCCCAGGTGGGTGCGGCGTCCGGCATCTACAAGATGGCGTCCTCGCTGGGCAATGCCATCGGCGTGGCCATCTCCGCGGCACTGTATGTGGCCGCACAGGCGGTGAACCCGGAACTCATCCAGTCCTGGGGCCTGTTCATCGGCCGCCAGGACAACGTGGCGCTGCGCTTCGGCGGGGCGGTCGGGCTGTTGTTCAACGTCTTCATGGTCGTGGTCGCCATCGCCTCGATTATCGTCACGGTCCCCGCCACCAGGAGCAAGGAGGAGGAAGAGGCCCGGCCGGACGTGGTCCCGCCGCCGGCCTTCGGCAACTAGGCATCGTTGACCCCACCGGCGTCGCGGAGTATAAATGGCCGTTCAAGGCGCCGGTCCCAAACCTTCCAGCGGAGGCACTGCCATGTCGGTCCATGCATCCAGCGGTTCAGACATCCCCGGCTACGAGTACGGCACGGTGGCGCATTCACCGGTCACGTTGGCCGAGCTCGATGAGCTCAAGGCCAGCGCCATGTTTGGCGACGAGGACGCCACCCTGCTGCACCGGGCCGGCGAGATCCTTGACGGCCAGGTGGAGGACGTGCTCGACGTCTGGTACGGATTCGTCGGCGGCCAACCCCAGCTGGTCGCGCACTTCTCCCGGCCCGACGGCCCGCCCATTGAGGACTACCTGAATGCGGTCCGCCGCCGGTTTGGCCAGTGGATCAGGGATACCTGTACCAAGCCCTACGACCAGGAGTGGCTGGACTACCAAAACGAAATCGCCCTGCGGCACACCCCGGAACACAAGAACGAAACCGACCACGTGGGGTCTACTCAGGTCGTCCCGTTGCGCCACCTCATCGCGCTGATCGGGCCGGTGGTCACCACGATGCGGCCGTTCCTGGCCAGCGGCGGGGATCCCGTGGAGAAGGTCGACGCCATGATGCAGGCATGGCTGAAGGCAGTGGTCCTGCAGATCGCGCTCTGGTCCCGGCCCTACACGCTGCCGGGCGAGTGGTGACGGCGACCGGCGGAAGGATCAACGCCAGGGCAACTCCGGTTCTGCCCCGGCCGATACCCAGCCCCAGCGGAATGGTGATGCAGGGCGCCTGAAATTTCAGCGGCGCCTCGATCACCGACATGCCGACAATCAGGCCCAGTGGGCCGGCAGCACCAGCCGCGCCGCCATGCGCAGGCAAACCGTGTTGTGCCTCCCAGTCCACGCTCCGTCCTACGTTTCCGCGGGAGCGGCACGGCCAACCGCGCACGCTCCTCAAGATTTGCTCAGGGATGTTTGCTCACGACGGATTGCTATCGACACGGACCCGTGGTGTCCATACACTCCAAACTCTAGTAACTTACTAGTGTTTCGGGGGGAAAGGCACTCACATGCGCAATTTGTTCCTCATGGCCATCGTCGGCCTCCTCGCCCAGATGGTCGACGGCTCGCTCGGCATGGGATACGGCGTGACTTCGTCCAGCCTCATGATTGCCGTGGGCATCGCTCCCGCTGCGGCCAGCGCAGCAGTCCACCTCTCCGAGGTCGGCACGGCGCTGATCTCCGGATTCGCCCACCACAAGTTCGGCAACGTCGACTGGCGCATCGTCGGGATCATGGCGGTTCCGGGGGGCATCGGCGCCTTCATGGGAGCCAACTTCCTGGTCAGCCTGCCGGCCGACGTCGCCAAGCCGTGGGTTGCCCTGCTGCTTTTCCTGCTCGGTGCCTACGTCCTGTTCCGGTTCCTGATCCTGTCCGGCCGCCGGCCGCAGTTCAAGGGCCAGGTCAAGGCCGTCGTCCTGATGCCGCTTGGCCTCGTCGCCGGCACGATGGACGCCATCGGCGGCGGCGGCTGGGGGCCGATCGGCACCACCTCGCTGCTGTCCACCGGCAAGATCGAACCCCGCAAGGTCATCGGCTCAATTTCCGCCACCGAGTTCATCGTTGCGGTCAGTGCCTCGGTGGGCTTCCTGCTCGCGCTCGGACGGGAGGGCATTAACTTCGCCTGGGTTCTGGCCCTGCTTGCCGGCGGCGTCATCGCGGCCCCCGTCTCGGCGTGGCTGGTTCGACACCTGGCCGCGGCGGTCCTCGGCGTAGCAGCCGGAAGCCTCATCATCCTGACCAACGCCAAGACCATGATGGAGACGTGGGGCGGGGCGGAAAAGAACTCCGCCCCGGTGTGGCTCACGCTGGCAGTCCTGGCGGTCGCGGCCGGCCTGTTGATCACGCAGTCCGTCCGCAGGGAGTTGCGCCGACGCCGCGAGGAGGAGCCCGAGCTGGAGCTCGCCGGCGCCTGAGACAATGGGCGGGTGCACATCACCGCCAAATCCGACTACGCCCTGCGCGCCCTGATCGTCATCGCCCGGTCGTCCGAAGCGCAGACCGGGACGCTGGCGGCCGAGGCCATAGCAGCCGCCCAGGGCATCCCGCACAACTACTTGCTGTCGATTCTCGCCGATCTGCGGCGCAGCGGCATTGTGCGCAGCCGCCGCGGCCAGGGCGGCGGTTGGCACCTTGCCCGCACCGCGGTGGAGATCACCGTCGCCGACATCATCCGCGCGGTGGACGGGCCGCTGGTGAGCGTGCACGGGGTGCGGCCCGAAGCGGTTCAATACGAGGACCCGGCGGCGGTTCTCCAGCCGGTCTGGATTGCCGCGCGCAGCAGCCTGCGCGAAGTTCTGGAGTCGGTTACCCTGGACCAGCTTGCCTCCGGTCAGCTGCCCGCAGAAGTCACCGGGCGCAGTTCGCGCGACGATGCGTGGGAGCCCAGGTAGACATGCCTCATCGCCTTGCCTTCCCGCGGCGGGGCGACGATCAGTGGCCGGCTTGAGCCGGGCCCGGCGAAGGCGGCCGCCCTCTAGCCTGCCCGCCCTGTTCCCCCGGTGCCGACCGACGCAGCCTTCGACGGCACCCTGCCGTTGACGCGGTAGCGCGGGTTCCTGCGCCGGCCGCCGGCCGCGGGCGGGTCTTCGATGTTCCTGGGCCCGTTGATCATGACGGCGCCGACCAGCATGACCACGATGCAGGCGCCCAGCATGGCGAACGAAGCGGTCCAGGAGCCGGTGGCCTCGTGCACCACGCCGAACAGCAGCGGGGCGACGCCCGCGCCGGCGTAGCCGATGCCCTGGCTGAAGCCGGACAGGACCGCCGAGCCGTGCGTGGTGCGCGAGCGAAGGTTCACCATCAGCAGCGCGGTGGCGAAGGTGCCCTGGCCCAGCCCGGAGAGGGTCATCCACCACCAGGTGCCGCTCTCCGGCGAGAGCAGCAGGCCCAGATGCCCGCCCACCCAGCAGGCGGTGAACACCAAAATGGCGGCGATGGGGTGCCTCAGCCGCGGCACGATCAATGGCACGAGCAGGCTGGCGGGCAGCCCGAGGATGGCGAAGTACGCCAGCGCCGACCCCGCCGTCGCGGCGTCGATGCCGTGTTCGGTCAGGTACGGCGGCAGCCACGCGAAGTACACATACGTCTGCGCGGAGTTGCCGGCCAGGAAGATGGCCAGGCCCCAGGCCACCGGTGAACGCCACGGATTCAGCTTCACCGGCCCCGCCGCGGCTTCGCGGGCGCGAACGGCAGGCCCGTCGCCGCGGACCGGTCCGGGCGGGCCCTCGTCCGCACGGGGTCCAGGCGAGGCCGCCGCAGCCCGCCCGCCGGCGTCGTCCATTCGGCGCTTGCGGCGGTCCCGTGCCGCCTGCACCGCCCACGGGATGAGCACCACGGCGCTGACCGAGGCCCAGAGCGCGATCGATGTCCGCCAGCCCGCGGCGTCCGCCACCGGGACCGCCAGTTGCGGGCTCATCGCGGTGCTGACCGCCAGCAGGGTCACATAGCCCGCGGTCACCACGCCCACCCGGTCCGGGAAGTATTTCCGGACCAGCGGCGGCAGCACGACGTTGCCGATTCCGTACCCCGCCATCACCACCGCGCTCAGGGAAAGAAACGGCCACACGCCGTCGACGGCGGCGCGGCCTAACTGGCCGGCGACCGCCAGCAGCACGGCGGCCACCAGCACCTTTTCCAGCCCGAGCCAGCGGATCAGCGCCGGGGTGCCCAGGCCGGCGGCGGCGAACACCAGCGGCGGCAGCATCGCCAACACGCCGATGCTGGTGGCGTCGAAGCCGAGTTCGGGGCCAAGCTGGCCCAGCAGCGGACCGACGGCGGAGACCGCGGCGCGCAGGCTCAGCGCCATCAGCAGGATGCCCAGCAGCGCGCCGATCCGCCCGGTCCACGGCCTGCGGAGGAAGTAGTTCACCCGCCTACCCTAGCCGCGGCCCGCCCGCTTACCCGGCCGGATACGGTTTGCGGCGCAACAGTCGGGCCGGATGACGGCAGTTCCTGCCCGCGGTCGCCGTCCTTGTCCGCTCCCCCTGTAACCAACTTCCGGGCGGTGACAGGCGCCGCCGTAAGATGGTGCTGGCGCCCTTCCCGTGCGGCGCCGCGGACTGCCGAACGCCCGCCCCGGGCGGCTGCGGCCTGCGAAGAACTAGGAAGTGGTGCCAAGGATGCTTGACCCGTCAACGATCGAGTCCATCGCCGACGAGCTGGTGGAGGCCGGCCGGACACGGACGCCGGTGAAACGGCTGACCGCCCGCTACCCGGAGATGACCATTGAGGACTCCTACAAGGTGCAGAACCTGTGGCGCGAGCGCAGCGAGGCCGCCGGCCGTACGCTGGCGGGCCGGAAGATCGGCCTGACGTCCAAGGCCATGCAGTACGCCACCGGCATCAGCGAGCCGGACTACGGGATCATCTTCGATGACATGATCCTGGAGAACGGCTGCACGGTGAAGTGGGACCAGTACACCCACCCACGCATCGAAGTGGAACTGGCCTTCGTGCTCAACCGCGACGTCAAGGGCCCCAACGCCACCATTTTCGACGTTTTGAACGCCACCGAGTACGTGGTTCCCGCGCTCGAGATCCTGGACTCGCGGATCGAGATGGAGGGCCGCACCATCGTTGACACCATCTCCGACAACGCCGCCATGGGCGCCATGGTGATCGGCGGCAACCCGGTCCGCCCGCAGGACGTGGACCTGCGCTGGATCTCCGCCATCCTGTACAAGAACCAGACCGTGGAGGAGACCGGCGTGGCCGCCGGCGTGCTCAACCACCCGGCCGCCGGCGTCTACTGGCTGGCCAACAAGATTGCCCCGCACGGCGACCACCTCAAGGCCGGTGAAACCATCCTCGCCGGCTCGTTCACACGACCCATGTGGGTACACAAGGGGGACACGGTCTTCGCCGACTACGGGCAGTTGGGAACCATCACGTGCCGTTTCGAGTAGAGCCCGATCCGTCCTTCAAGGACGCCCTGTCCACCGCCGACCGGCCGCTGGCCGGCATCTGGGTCTGCTCCGGCTCGCCCCTGGTGGCCGAACTCTGTGCCGGGGCCGGCTTCGACTGGATCTTCATTGACGCCGAGCACTCCCCCAACGGGCTGGAGTCTGTGCTGGCGCAGTTGCAGGCCGTGCGCGGCTACCCCGGCATTCCCGTGGTCCGCCCGCCCGTCAACGACACCGTGCTGATCAAGCAGTACCTGGACCTGGGCGCGCAGTCACTGATCATTCCGATGGTGCACACGGCCGAACAGGCCCGCGCCGCCGTCGCGGCCACCCGCTACCCGCCGGCCGGCGTGCGCGGCGTCGGTTCCGCGCTGGCCCGCTCGGCCCGCTGGAACCGCATCCCGGACTATCTCACCCGCGCGGAGGAGACGCTCACGCTCATCGTCCAGATCGAGTCCGCCGAGGCCGTGGAGAACGCCGCCGAGATCGCCGCGGTGGACGGCGTGGACGGCGTGTTCATCGGCCCGTCCGACCTGGCCGCCTCGATGGGCGTGATTGGCCAGCAGGAGCACCCGGACGTGGTCGGCGGCGTGGAGAAGGCGCTGAAGGCCGCCAAGGCGGCCGGCAAGTTCGTGGGGGTCAACGCCTTCGCCGAAGCCTCCGCCCGCCGCTACATGGAGTGGGGCGCCGATTTCGTCGGCGTCGGCGCCGACGTGGCGCTGCTGGCCCGCGGCTCCGAAGCCCTCGCGGCCAAGTACATCCCCTCCGACGGGAACGGCAAGGCCGGCACCCCGGCCAGCTACTGATCCTCCGCAGAACGACGGCGGCGCTTGGGCGGGTTTCACAGCCCACCTAAAGCGCCGCCGTCCTACGCGGCGAGGTGCAGCAACTGCTGGTTGGGGAAGCGTCCTTCGGCTAAAAATGCTAAGACTTGAGCATGGCTGCTTCATTCAAGGTTGGGGATAGAGTGCGCTGGAATTCAGAGGCCGGCCAAATCCACGGCAGAGTCACCAAGATCCACACCAAGGACTTTGAATTCCGGGGCCGCACGAGGCGCTGCTCCGAGGATGAGCCACAGTACGAAGTCCAGAGCGACAAGACGGACCACTTGGCTGTCCACAAGGGCTCGGCGCTGCGCAAAACGGACTAACCGGCGACGCCGCCAAAGGCTCTCAGGGCTGGGACTCCACGGCCGTTTGAGGCTCCACAGAAGTTCGAGGAAACAAGACGTGGCAACTGTCTCCAGCAATCTTTCCGGCCGGCAACCGACCGTTCGGGCGCTGGCGCGGATTTCCCACACGCACGGGGGCGTCGGGCTGATCGACCACCTGCTGCGGGCGCCGACAGCGGACGAGGTGGAACTGCGGGTCAGCCTCTGCGGGCTGTGCGGCTCGGACGTTATCGTCTACCGTGCCGACGCGGCAGCGGCGCCGGTTCCGCTGGGCATGGTGCTCGGGCACGAGTCGGTCGGCACGGTGGTCCGCACCGGGCTGCTGGTTCCCGAATGGCTCGCGCCGGGCACCCGGGTAGTGCCCATTTCCACCGTGGGCTGCGGCGACTGCGAGGCGTGCCGGGCGGACCAGCCGCATCTTTGCGCCGAGCGCTCCGGTCTGGGGCTGACCCAGCATGGCCAAGCCACTTCACGGGCTCTCGTTCCGTGGCGCAATCTGGTGCCGGTGCCGGAGTCGGTTCCGGACACCACGGCAGTTCTAGCAGAGCCCGCGTCCATCGCCTGGCGCGCGGTCTCTACTGTCGCCCGCATCCAGCCCGGCGAGCGCGTGGCAGTCTCGACCACCCGCAGCATCGGCCTGCTCGCCGGCCTGTTGGCGCAGCGCGCCGGCGCTGAGGTGACGATGATTGGCCGTGAAGGTCCCGGCCACGCGGCTCGGGTTGAGTTGGCCCAAGGCCTTGGCTTGGGCAGCACGACCGAGCAGCAACCCAACACCTACGATGTGTGGATTGAAGCGACCGGTGCTGGTATCAACCTGGCACGTGCCGTTCAGGAACTGCGGCCCTTGGGCCGCCTGGTCATGGTGGCGATGTACGCCACCGGGACCGCCCCTGCGCCCGTGGTCCGGACCAGCAAGAACCTTGCGGTCCTGAACAGCTTCATCTCCACACGGCCGGATTTCGAGCAGGCCCTGGCGTTCCTTGCCACCAGTCCGGATTTGGGCGAGCGCCTCATTACGACCTACCCCATGGGCCGGGCCGTCGAAGCGCTGCGGCTGACAGCCGAAGCCAGCACCGACGCCGTCGGGCGGCCGCTGGTCAAAGCGGTCCTCATCCCCGATGCCTGAGCGGGCTCTCTCGACATGTGACTAAACAGTCACCTATTATGGGCGCATGGATGCCGTGTTCAAGGCCCTGGCGGATCCCACCCGGCGCGGGCTGCTGGACGAACTGTTCCGCGAGGACGGGCAGACCCTCACCGCACTCGAAGCGCGGTTCGGCATCACGCGCTTCGGCGTCATGAAGCACCTGAAGCAACTGGAAGAGGCCGACCTGGTGGTGACCCGCCGCCGCGGCCGGGAGAAACTGCACTTCCTAAATCCGGTGCCCATCCGGCTCATCCACGACCGCTGGGTGAGCAAGTATGCACAACCATGGGCCGCTGCCCTCAGCGACCTCAAATCCCGATTGGAAAGTCCCATGGAGAAAATCTTCGAGATCTATATCCGCACCACCCCGGAACAGCTCTGGGAAGCCATCACGGACAGCGAGACCAGAAGCAAGTACCAGTTCGGCAACCGGATCGAGACGGACTGGACGCCAGGGTCCGGGTACGCGGTGACCAACCCGCGGGCCGATGCGCCGCTGAGCGAAGGCGAGAACCTGGAAGTCGATCCGCCGCGCCGGCTGGTCCAGACGATGCGCGCTCTGTGGGGCGAGGACGTCGCGGCCGAAGGCACGTCCCGGGTGACGTGGGAGATCGAAAAGGTGGAGGACTCCTGCCGCCTCACCGTGACGCACGATCAGCTGCGCGAGGGGGCCAACGAGCAGGTGTACGGCGGCTGGCCGATGGTCCTGTCCGGCCTCAAGACGTGGCTGGAGACCGGCGAGAAACTCACCACACCCGGCTCGCTGATGTACACCTGATACCGGCCAGAGAGCACTTCGGACATCAGAGCGCCCCGGAAGTTCTGGCTGGCCGGCGCTCTCACCCCCTAGTCCCATCAAAGAATCAGCAGGCGCCCTTTTCACGACTGGAAAGGGCGCCTGCTGAATAGTCAGTCCGGAGTCAGTGTCCGGGAGCGGGATCGGAGCGGAATCAGGAGAGCTTGGACGCCACCAGCGAGGTCAGGTCCACCAGGCGGTTGGAGTAGCCCCATTCGTTGTCGTACCAGCCCACGACCTTGACCTGGTTGCCCATGACCTTGGTGAGGCCGGAGTCGAAGATGGCCGAGGCCGGGTCGGTGACAATATCCGAGGAGACGATGGGGTCCTCGGTGTAGGTCAGGATGCCGGCCAGGCGGGGATCCGCGGCTGCCGCCTTGAACGCGTCGTTGACTTCCTTCACCGTTACCTCGCGGCCGACCGTGACGGTGAGGTCCGTGGCGGAACCGGTGGGCACCGGCACGCGGATGGCGAAGCCGTCCAGCCGGCCCTTGAGCTCGGGCAGCACCTGCCCAATCGCCTTCGCTGCCCCGGTCGAGGTGGGAACCATGTTGATCGCGGCGGCCCGGGCCCGGCGCAGGTCGCGGTGCGGCCCGTCCTGCAGATTCTGATCCGCGGTGTAGGCGTGGATGGTGGTCATTAGGCCCTGCTCGATCCCGAAGTTCTCGTGCAGCACCTTCGCCAGCGGGGCCAGGCAGTTGGTGGTGCAGGAGGCGTTGGAGACGAGGTGGTGGGCACCGTCGTCGTACTCGCCGTCGTTGACGCCCATTACAACGCTGAGCACATCGCCCTTCGCGGGAGCGGAAATGAGGACCTTGCGGGCGCCGGCGACCAAATGCTTTTCGGCATCCGTGGAGCTGGTGAAGCGCCCGGTGGACTCGATCACGATGTCTACGCCGAGCTCGTGCCAAGGGAGGTTTCCGGGGTCGCGCTCGGCCAGCACCTTGATGGTCCGTCCGTCGACCACCAGGTCGCCGTCGGCGACCTTGACGTCCGCGCCCAGCCGGCCGACCACGGAGTCGTACTTGAGCAGGTGCGCCAGGGTTTCCGGCGAGCCGAGGTCATTGATCGCCACGATCTCGAGGTCTGCACCGATCTTGCCCTGCGCCATGGCCGCCCGGAAGTAGTTGCGGCCAATGCGCCCGAAACCGTTGATGCCAATCCGTACTGCCATGGGAACTCCTTTTATTTAGCCTCTAAATTTATGTTCCATTATTATTATCCTGATACTGCCGGACGAGGTCAAGGGGATCGATGTGAGCACCACCGCCACCACTCCGCAGGTCCTGCGGCTGACCAACCTGAAAGCCGTCCTGTCGGTGATGCGCGAGAACGGCGCAGTGACCGGGAGCGACCTGATCGAGGCGACCGGGCTGACGCGTGCCACGGTCATCGCGGTCTGCGACGACCTGGTGTCCCGGGGCTGGGCCCGCGAGGTGGCCGGCGAACGCGTGCTCGGCACGGCGAAGGGCAGGCCGGCCCGGCGGTTCCAGTTCAACCCCGGGGCGGGCTGCGTGCTGGGACTGGACGTCGGCATGGCCACCGCCACCGTGCTGGTGGCGGACCTGAACGGCCTGGTGCTGGCCCGCATCTCAGAGCGGTTCGAGAAGCCGCCGGCTCCGGCGGACTCGCGCCGCTCCACGATTAAGCGGGCAGTAGCCGCCGCCCTGGCCGAGGCCGGACTGCCGCCGGAATCGGTGCTGGCGACGGCCATCGGGGTGTCCACCGTCGTCGATCGCCACGGCAACGTGGCACCCGGACATGAACTTTCCGAGCACTTCGACATTGGCCTGCAGACCGAGGTCTTTGCCCGCTACGGCTGGCCGGTGCTGCTGGAGAACGACGCGAACCTGGCGGCCCTGGCGGAGCGCTGGAGCGGCGCCGGCAAGGGCGTCGACGACTTGGCCGTCATGCTGGCCGGCGAGCGGCTGGGCACCGGCCTGATCGAATCGGGCCGGCTGCTGCACGGCTGCAACGGCGGCGCCGGCGAAGTGGGCACCCTGGAACTGGTGGACGGGGTGGGCAGCCAGGACGGCATCGCGCGGCTGGCCCGCTACTGGGGCAACGAGGCCCTGGCCTCCGGCAGGCCCACCTTGATCCGCGAACTGGTGGGGCCGGGCACCACGCGCGTGTCGGCCCGTTTCGTCTTCGAGGCCGCGGCCCGGGGAGACGCGGTGGCGCAGGAAATCCTGGAGCGCATCGGCCAACGGATGGCCCGCGTGGTCGCGATACTGGGCACCTTCCTCAACCCGGAACTCGTGGTGATCGGCGGCGCGGTGGCCGCCTCGGCGTCTGCCCTGCTGCCCACCATCAACCGGGAACTCCCCAAGCTCACGGCGACGCCGCCGCGGGTGGCGGTCTCCGGGTTCGGCGACGCGATTGTGGCCACCGGAGCGGTGCGGCTGGCCCTGGATTACGTGGAGGAGCACGCCATGGAACTTGTCCCGGCCGGCATGGCGGCGAGCTAGGCGCGATCCCGTCGGGGACCCACCGGACGCCCGGCGGAAACGACGGCCTCCCGCGTGCCGCCGCCGGTCAGGTGAGGACGTTCATTGGCGCGCCGTCGAGGTAGGCCAGGATGTCCTCGAGCATCTGCGTGTACCCCAGCCTGTGGGCCTCCTCGGTGACGAAGCCGACGTGCGGGCTGAGGATCAGGTTAGGCACGTCGAGCAGCGGGCTGTCCTGCGGCAGCGGCTCCACGTCGTAGACGTCGAGCGCGGCGCCGGCGATCCGCCGTCCCGCCAGCGCAGCCACCAAGGCGTCCTCGTCCACCAGCGGTCCGCGCGAGGTGTTGACCAGCCGGCCGCCGGAACCCAGGAGGTCCAGCTCGGCGGCGCCGACAATCCCGCGGGTGGACTTCGCCAGCCTCAGGTGGACGCTGACGATGTCCGAGCGCCGGAACAGATCCTGCTTGGACACCCACTCCGCCCCGTGGCCGGCGGCGCGTTCCCGGGTCAGGTGCGGGCTCCACGCCAGTACGTCCATCCCGAACGCCTGCGCGTAGCGGGCCATCAGCTGCCCCAGCCTGCCCAGGCCCAGCAGCCCGAGGGTGGACCCGGCCAGGTCGACCCCCATCCGGGCCTGCCAGATCCCGGCCCGCACGTCCCTGTCGTTCTGTGGGATCTCCCGGGCCACAGCCATCACCAGCGCCCAGGCCAGCTCGGCCGGAGCCTGCGTCGTTTTCTGTGTCCCGCACACGGTCACCCCACGGGCGCGCGCGGCGTCCAGGTCGATCGATGCGTTGTGCATGCCGGTAGTGGTCACCAGCTCCAGGCCGGGCAGCAGGTCCATCAGTACGGCGGTGATGGGTGTCCGCTCGCGCATGGTGACCACCACCTGCGACCCTTCCAAGCGCTCGGCGAGAACGCCGACGTCGTCACAATGGTCCGTGAAACGCTCGACGGCGATGCCCGCCGGCAACTGCTCCCACGGGGCGCTGCCCAGTGCGACGTCCTGGTAGTCATCGAGGATGGCGATCTTCACGATGCCAGCGTATCCGCCCGGGGCCCGGGAGAGCCGGGGAGCCCCGGCTTGGCGGGCGCGGTGCCGGGTGCTTTAAGCTGCGCAGCCGGGCAAGCTCCGGATCAGCGCAGTTACGCCCAGGGCGTTAACGCAGCAGGCAGGGCCCGGAGCGGATCCGGGCCCTGCCTTTGGGTGTCGCGTGGGTTAGTTGGCCGGCAGCACGAAGGCCGAGTCAACCGTGATGGTGACCTTGTCGCCCACCAGCACGCCGCCGGCTTCCAGGGCGGCGTTCCAGGTGATGCCGAATTCCTTGCGGGAGATCTGCGTGGTGGCAGAGAAGCCGGCGCGGGTGGCGCCGAACGGGTCAACCGCCATGCCGCCGAATTCGACGTCGAAGACCACCGGCTTGGTGGTGTCCTTGATGGTCAGCTCGCCGGCCAGCCGGAACTCTTCGGGAGTGCCTTCGACGCTGGTGGCCTTGAAGGTCATCTCCGGGTACTGCTCCACGTTGAAGAAGTCTTCGCCCTTGACGTGGGCGTCGCGGTTGTCATCGTTGGAGTCGAACGAGGCGGTCTTCACGACGGCTTCGACGGAGGAAGTGGCCAGGCTGTCGCCGACCACGAGGGTGGCGTCGGCGTCGGTGAATTGGCCGCGCACCTTGCTGATGCCGGCGTGGCGGACGGAGAAGCCGACCTCGGTGTGGGACTGGTCGAGATTCCAGGTTCCGGGGGTGAGCTGTACGGCCATTTAGTGCCTCCTGGTTGAAGTTAGGATATGAAGCCCGGGTGAACTTCATGCTTATGCATCTACCGTAGCACCTGATAGTTGAAGAGTCAACTAATGGCCGGTGAACGGCAGGCAACAATTCTTCGCCCGGCGCGGGAGGCCGCCCTGCCAACATCCACGGTGGTTGTCCTGCGCCCTGCTTCGGGTAGATGATCGGAGCAGGGCACGATGCCACCCGTTCGGAGACATCCGGCCCCGTCATCGAGCGAAGGACACGGCATGGCAGCACCGCCAGCCACGAAGGCCACGCTGACCGGGCGGTCGCCGGCCATGCTGGCGGGCGTCGCGTCCGCGGCCGCGCTCTTTGGCACGGCTGAACTGGCGGCAGCTTTTTTCGGCCCGGCCGCCTCCCCCTTCGGCTCGGTGGGCGCCGCCGTCGTGGAACTCTCCCCGACCTGGCTGACCGAATTCGCCATTTCGACTTTCGGGACGGCGGACAAACTCGTGCTGTTCTTTGCGATGGCGATCGTTGCGGTACTGATCGCCGCCGCGGCCGGCCTGCTCGCAGCCCGGCGCTGGACCGCCGGCGCGCTGGTGGTGGTGATGCTCGCGGCGGGCATGGCGGCCTGCGTGCTCACCCGCGCCGGGGCTGTGCCGGCCGATGCCATTCCGACGGCGCTGGGAACCGCGGCTGGCCTGCTCTGCCTGCGCCGGCTGATCAGGCTCCTGCCCCGGCCCGCGCCCTTGTCCGTGGGCGACGCGGCCGTCATGCCGGAGGTTCCGGACCGCCGCCGCTTCCTGGCGAACGCCGCGGCGATGGCGGGTGTCGCCGTCGTCATGGGGATCGCGGCCGGCGCAGTTTCGGCGGCGCGGAACAGCGCACGGCAGGTGCGCCAGGCATTGGGGCTGCCGGCCCCCGCGCGGCCTGCCGGGCCATTGCCGGAGGATGTGCAGGCACCGGTGGACGGGGTGGTTCCCTTCGTAACCCCCAACGAGGAGTTCTATCGCATCGACACTGCGCTCATCGTCCCGTCGGTAGATCCGGGGCAATGGCAGCTGCGCGTTCACGGACTGGTTGAGGAAGAGTTCAGCATTAACTTCGAGGAGTTGCTGGAGGCCGACCTTGTGGAGAGCTACACCACGCTGACGTGCGTTTCGAATCAGGTGGGCGGGAACCTGGCCGGCAACGCCCGCTGGCTGGGGTATCCGCTGCGCGACTTGCTGGCGCGTGCACGCCCCCTGCCGGAGGCGGACATGGTCCTGTCCACCAGCGTCGACGGCTTCACTGCTTCGACCCCCTTGGAAGTGCTCACCGACGGGAGGGACGCGCTGCTCGCGGTCGGGATGAACGGGGAGCCCCTGCCACTGCAGCACGGTTTCCCCGTGCGGATGGTGGTGCCGGGGTTGTACGGATACGTGTCCGCGACCAAGTGGGTGGTCGACCTGGAGCTCACGCGGTTTGCGGACAAGGCCGCCTACTGGACCACCCGCGGCTGGTCGGACCGCGGTCCGATCAAGACGGCCTCGAGAATCGAGGTGCCGCGGCCCGGAGCCCGCCTGCCGGCCGGGACGCTGGCCTTTGGGGGAACGGCCTGGGCCCAGCACCGGGGCCTGTCAAAGGTCCAGGTGCAGTTGGACGACGGCGACTGGGTGGACGCCCAACTGGCGGCGGAGGCTTCCGTGGACACCTGGCGCCAGTGGTACTCGGTGCAGGACGACGTTCCGGCCGGGCCGCACCGGCTCCGGGTGCGCGCCTGGGAGGCCGACGGAACGCTGCAGACCGAGGCGGCGGCACCGCCTGCTCCGGATGGCGCCACCGGCTGGCACAGCGTTGATTTCACCGTTGCTTAACCGCCGGGTCATCTTCGTCACAGGGCCCGCGCCCGATGCCCGGGATTCCGCCGCCGGTCTGCAGGAGGCGCCCAGCTTCGGTTGCTATGCTCAATAGCCGCCTCCCGTCGCCGCAGGCGGCTGCCCGTTCCCTCGGCGGCACCGCCGTCGTTCCCCGGCGCACCGATTTCCTACCGTTCACCTTCCCTTCCCTCCAGGAGACCCGCACCCCGATGACCAGCCCGGCAGTATCCGATCAGCACAAGGACCTCATGGACCGCAGGTACGACTCTGGCGTCGCCGACATTAACCGTCTCTGCGACGAACTGCGGGACCTGAAGCCGGGTACCGAGGTCCCTTACGTGGATCCGATCCACGACGCCGATGAATGCCGGATCGTCTCGCTCTACTCGAACATCGGGCACGCCTCGGACACGGGTTTCATCTGGCCGGGAGACCAGGAGGCAACGACGCGGATGCTCGGGCTGCAGTGGCAGCTCGGCCTGCGGCCCCAATACGTGATGCCGTGGAACGTGCATCCGTGGTTCACCCCGGGCGAGGCCAACGGCAAGCTCACCCCCGACCAGATCAACGCCGGCCTCAAGCCGCTGCTGAAGATGCTGACGCTGGTGCCGCGGGCCTCGGTGCTCGTGGCACACGGAACCGAAGCCCAGCGGCTGGCCGGCTTGCTGCTGAAGACCGAGAACCCGCTGCTCTGGCGGCGCGGCTTCAAGACCTACAAGGTTCGGGCGCTCAGCGGCCGGGCCTTCGCGGGTTCGCCTGCCCGCCAGCAGGAATGGCTGGACGCGATGCACGAAGCCTATGCCGACGCCATGGCGCGCACCGGATTGGGCCGGCCCGCCAAGTAGCACTGCGACCCGGCTCGCCGGCACCGCCGGCGACCGGCCGTCCATCCCTCCCATCCGGCTGAACAATCCCTCTCCCGCCATGGCGGCTGCGCCTTCCCGCGGCTAGCCTGAGCCTGGACGGGAGGAACAGCCATGCCGTTGTGGATGACCGCGTTTTCCGTAGGGGCGATGGGCGGTGCCGCGCTGGTGCTCGGCTGTGCCGTCGCTTGGAAATGGGACATTCCCGTCAAGGTTGTCTCGACTGTCATGGCCTTCGGCGCCGGCGTCCTTATTTCGGCGCTCGCCTTCGAACTGGTCGACGAAGCGGTAACGACCGGCGGGATCGGCGCGACCATCGGAGGTTTCCTCGTCGGCGCCTGTCTCTTCGTGGCAACGAACGCCCTGCTGGCCACAAAAGGGGCCAGGCACCGCAAACGGTCCGGCAATCAGCAGCCCGCCGAGGGAGATACCCCGGGCAGCGGCCTGGCGATCGCCGCCGGCGCCCTGCTGGACGGTATCCCTGAATCCCTCGTGCTGGGCCTCGGCCTCGTCGCCGGGGGAACAGTCAGCCCCGCAATGTTGGGAGCCGTGTTCATTTCCAACATCCCCGAAGGGCTCTCCAGCAGCGCCGGCATGAAGAAGGCCGGGCGGGGCGCGGGCTATGTTTTTGGCGTGTGGGGCACCATTGCCGTGCTCTCCGGAGCCAGCGCACTGGTCGGTTACCTTGCGCTGCAAGACGCACCGGAAGAGCTCGTGGCGTTCATCAACGCGCTGGCGGCGGGCGCCATCCTGGCCATGGTCGCCGACACCATGATCCCCGAGGCCTTCGAAGAGCATCACATCCTCACCGGCCTCACGGCAGCGCTCGGGTTCGTCACGGCCCTGGGCCTCGATGCGCTGTAATCCGGCCCCTGCGGCCATCCCCCGGCCACGCTGAAACCAGGACCAATCACGGTGAGAATCAGCAGGTTCGCCATTGCGGGGAACCGGATGCGGAATCCACAAAATTTTCTCGTTCCCGGTCAATGACGGATCTATACTGTGGGAGCGCCCTGCGACAGGGCCCCGGGCAACGGGGTTCGCCCGGCCGGGGCGACAGGAGAAAATCGGTGCGCTGGTCGCTCGAACATACGGTCCCGGCTGTTGTCCCGAGGCCGGCTCCCCCGCCGCCGCTTCGCCGCGCGCTTAGCCGCTGGCTGTTGATGGACAAAGTTCCGCCGGTGGGCCGCGAAAGCGCAGCGCGCGGGACGCCCCATCCCTGGTGGAAGGTCGTGTGCCTGACCGGCGTTGATTACTTCTCCACGCTCTCCTACCTGCCCGGAATTGCCCTGATCGCTGCGGGACCGCTGTCGCCGCTGGCAACGCTGCTCATTGTGGGGCTCACCTTGCTGGGAATGCTCCCGCTCTACCGGCGCGTGGCGGCGGAGAGCCCGCACGGGGAAGGCTCGGTGGCCATGCTCGACCGGCTCCTGCCGTTTTGGAAGGGGAAGGTTGTTATCCTCGTCCTGCTCGGTTTCGTTGCCACATCGTGGATCATCACCATCACACTCTCGGCCGCCGACGCAACGGTGCATTTGCTCGAGAATCCCTACTCTCCCGGCTTCTTGCAGGGCCACCCGGTTCCAGTCACCGTCGTGCTGCTGTTGGTCCTCGGGGGCATCTTCCTGATCGGATTCGGCGAGGCTGTAGCCATTGCCGTGCCCCTGGTGACCGCGTTTGTGATCCTGAATGCGGCCGTCATCATGGCCGGCCTGTCGCTCATCGCGCAGGACCCCGGCCGCATCAGCGACTGGGCGCAGGCCATGGCCGTTGCCAGCCCCGGCCCCGGCAACCTAACCTTGTCCCTGCTGCTGGCATTTCCTCTGCTGATCCTGGGCCTGTCTGGATTCGAGACCGGCGTGAGCATGATGCCGCTCGTGGCGTCCGAGGGGCACACTCCCGCACAACGCCTCGCCTCACGGGTCCGCAATACGCGGAAGATGCTGACGTGTGCTGCGGCTGTTATGAGCGGTTTCCTGATGGGCAGCAGCTTCGTGACGGCCGTCCTCATCCCGCCCGAGGCCTACGCCGCAGGCGGCCCCGCGGATGGCCGGGCCCTCTCCTATCTTGCGCACGCACTGCTCGGCGAGGGGTTCGGCACGATCTATGACGCGGCAACGGTCTTGATCCTGTGGTTCGCGGGAGCCTCGGCGATGGCCGGGCTGATCAACATCGTCCCGCGTTACCTGCCGCGCTTCGGAATGGCCCCCGAATGGACCAGTGCGATCCGGCCCGTCGTCCTGGTCTACACCGGGGTCAGCATCCTGCTCACCGTGGGTTTCGGGGCGGATGTCAACGCCCAGGCCGGAGCCTACGCCACAGGCATCCTGGCCATGATGGTGTCGGCGGCCGTCGCTGTCGCCGTCACGACTGCACGCCGCCACAAACGCCGCACCGCTGCCGGGTACGGCGCCCTCAGTTTGGTGCTGCTCTACGCACTGCTGGCCAACGTCCTGGAAAAACCCGAGGGCATCGGCATCTGCGGGCTGTTCATCGTCGGCATGGTCGGCGTCTCGCTCGTCTCCCGCGTCGCCCGCACCATAGAACTCCGCGCCGAACGTATCGAATTCGACCAGACTGCCCGGCGGTTCATCAGCGATTCCTTGGACAAGGACGGCTCGCTGAACATCATCGCCAAGCGCCGGCCCGGCAACCACGACGATTACAGTGCCAAGGAAGACGCGCAGCGGCACATGAATCCGGTCCCGGGGACGGCGGACGTCCTGTTCCTCGAAATCGACATCGTGGACCCTTCGGCCTTCGCCAAGGTGCTTCGCGTCCGCGGCATCGACGTCGGCGGGTACCGGGTGCTTCGTGCGGAAAGCCCCGCGGCCCCGAATGCTATTGCCGCCATCCTCCTGGCCGTGCGGGACGCAACGGGTGTTCGCCCCCATGCCTATTTCGAATGGTCTGAAGGCAATCCGCTCGGCCACCTCTTCCGCTATCTGCTCCTGGGAGAGGGAGACACGGCTCCCGTAGTGCGCGAAATCATCAGGCAGAATGAGCCTGACCCTGCCCACCGGCCCGGGATCCATGTGGGCGGATAGCGGCGGCGGAAGCCCGCCCTGACCGCTGAGATGCCGCACGCCGCCGTCGTCGTGGGCACGGCGGCCGGAGGGCGGTCACGCCCGGGCACGAGCATTGCGGTCGCTTTGGGTGGCGGCTAGATTATCTCCATGTCGCAGGAACCAGGGATGGGGGCGCCTGGAGCTCAGGGAACCGGGGGAATGTCCGGCGAACCGGAACGTCCCGCGCCACCGCGTCCGCAGATGTCCGACCTCACGCCGCCTCCGATCATCGGGACTTTGGTGCCGCCGCCTGCTGTCAAGAGGGTCCGCGCCTTGTGGATCCTCAGTTTTGTTTCGGGACTGATTGCGGGGATCTTCGCGTATTTCGCGCAGGAGGAGATCCTCAAGCACCTGCGCGGGCTCATCGACGGTTTGGAGCAGGGCGCCGACAAGGAGACCGTGGAAGCGCTCGCGGTCGTGGTTTTCTGGGGAACCCTGGGCGTGCTGGCGCTCGTCATGCTGATCGAGGCCGTGCTGCTGCGGGCCCTTATGCGCCGGCATGGCAAGGTGCGCTTCGTGCTGCTCGCCATGCTGTTCGTCCACGGGGCGGTGACCCTGCTGGCCGACGAATTCCTGGCCGCTCCCGGCGATCAGGAATTGGGCATCAGGATCATGCTGGTTCTGCAGCTGGTGCTAGCCGGCGCGGCGGTAATCGCCAGCGTCCTGAGCGGGGCCAACCAATGGTTCCGTGCCGAGCACCAGGGGCGGCGAGGCAGGCCGCCTGCCTGAAGCAGGCTGCATTCCGGCCAACAGTTCCTCGCAGCTGCGAATGACGGTCTGGCAGACCTCGGCGACGGCACGGCCGCGCAGCGGGTCGCCGGCCACGGCGTGCCAACGTCTCAGGCACGCCACGGCGTGCTCCCGCAGGACCTCGCCCGGGGCGTCACGCGGAAGCCCCAGGCGTTCGGGCGCCGAGACGCCTTCGCCGCCGATCATCCGTTCAGCTTCGGCGGCCAACTCCGGCTCCAACGGCAGCCCGGTGGTGCGGGCGGCCGCCAGCAGACGCAGTTCACGGAAGGCGTGGGCGCTGGCGAGCAGCCGTTCCAAGCCGGCCGCGACTCCCGCGGCGCCCGGGCGGGGGTGGTCGTTCAGCAGCTTTTCGACGCCGACCAGGGCCGTCCGGGCTTTCAACTGTCCGGCCCGGGCTTGGAACTGCCCGGTCATCACGGCCAGCAATTCGTCCAGCCCGCTGCGGCGGGCCAGTTCGTGGGCCAGCGCGGTCGGCTCCGAGATGCCTCCACGGAGCAGCGCGGCTGCCAGCCGGAGCCCGAAGAGCCCGAACCTGTCCAGCAACTTGGCCCGCGCTTCCGGCGTGGCGGACAGCGGGCCTCCCGGACGGACGAAGCGGTCGGCGGACAGCAGGAGCAGCTCCCGTTCCCGCCTGTCCAAGGAAGCGAGCTCGGCGAGGACGGCGTATTCCGCCTGCCGCAGGCTGCGCGCCGACTGGGCCAGCAGGCCGGCGATCGGCACTACCCCGAGGGCCAGTGAACGCAACGCGCCGTCACGGCGGTACCGCGCAGCGATGTCCCGGGCGGAGAGCATGGCGTCGATCCGGCCGGACCCAACCTCGTCCGCACGGGACAATACCGCCAGTGCGTTGACGGTACCGCTCTGGCCGGCCGCGGTATCACGGAAGGACTCCAAGAAACCCAGGTCGGACGCGTGCAGGTGCCGCAGCAGGTAGATGATCGCGTCGGCCTCCGAGGGCGCGTCGGCCGGCGTCAGGAAATCGGTGGAGCGGGCCGACACGTCCCGGGAGAGCGAGGCAATGCCCGGCGTGTCGATCAACGTCACGTCCCGCAGGGTTCGGGACGGCCAGTCCACCACGAGCCTGTCGACGTCCTCTGCCTGGACCCCGCCGAGCTCGAACACCAACCGGCCGTCGGTGCGCTTGGTCGGCAGGTCCCGGGGCGCTCCAGAACGCGGGTGCAGGGTAATCCGCGGCGTGTCGCCGAAGCGGTACCAGGTGACCACCCGGGTGCACTCTCCCGTGTCGGTCGGGGCAATCTCTTCGCCGATAATGGCGTTGAGCAGGGTTGACTTGCCCGCTTTGACCATGCCCGCAATGGCGATCCGCAGCGGCTCGTCGAGGCGGCGCGCATACTCCTCCAACACCTGACGCACGGCCGGTTCGTCGCGGTAGGCTTCGATCGCTTCCTGGACCAGCGCGCGGGCCGCTTCGACGTCCGCTCCGGCTGCCGCGGTGTTCATGCCTGTCCAGCCACTTGCGGTGCAGCGTCCAGCGCCAATGCCTGCTTGCGCAGCGACTCCACGAGCGCGAGGGACGCCTTGAGCTCCTTGATCCGCAGGTCGCGTTCCTGGTGGAACCGGCTTGCCGCCTTCTGCGCCGCCAGTACCGAATCCGCCAGCGAGCGATGGTGCTCTTCGGCCAGTTCGGTGAAGTGGTCGCGGGTGGCCCGCTGCACTACCCTGAGCCGGTCCTTGAGCTGCTTGCCAACCTGGAACACGACCTCATCGACTTGTTTCCGGACCAGGGCCTTGGCCTCCGATTGGCGGCGCTTCAACCGGGCTTCCTTGTCTTCGCGGTAGGCCTTGCCTCCCAGCAGCAGGCCGGCGCCGACCGAGATCGGGTTGATCAGCGCCATACCCGCGATCCCGGTGAGGAGGCCGAACATCAACACACCGCCGTACGAACCCCGCATGCCAATCAGTATTTTCTGGACCGTTCCAAGGCGTCCTGCATCCAGATCCGGGATTTCCTCGACCGGGTCGAGCACGTTCTCCGTGGAATCGACCTGCAGCAACGGCAGGGTCACGTCGTCTTGGTTGAAGTGCTCGGCGACCTTTTCCGCCAGCCACAACGACCGTTCGTTCGTCCACACGAAGGTGTCGGACACGGCCGCGGCCACACGCTGTTCCAGCCAGTGCACAAACTGCTCCCACTGCGGACCGGGATCCCCGGTATCAATGGACTGCTCGGCGTCCCGCAAAATGCTGCGCAGCCGGTCTCGCAAGTCGTATTCCATATCGGCGATGAGATCGCTCATGCCGTCATTGAGCGTGACCTGCCAGCGGGAAGAACGACGGCGGAGCTCGTCGGCGCGTTCCTTGGCCGTTTCCAGCTCGGCCAGCATCTCCGGGGTTCCGTCCGGATTCTCCAGCGCGCTCAGTTCCGACTTCAGCGAGAGCCGCAGATGGTCCATGGCCGAAATCAGGTCCTGCGCCACCGACCGCCGCTGGAGCCGCTCGGTCTGGCCCAGAATCTTTTGCCGGAGGTAGGCCACCAGCTCCGGAAATCCCGATTCGGCGTTCAGCTCGCTGTCACGCATTTCGGCCGCCCGGAGGCGAAGTTCCGAGGAGACCGGAATCAGCGGCATGCCTGCCCCGATCCGCTTCAAATGGCCCCTGTCCAGTTGGGCCACCCGCCGCCATTGCGGGTACAAATCCGTCTTGGACAGGACGCCGGCCACATTGGGGCAAATCCGTTGCGCCTGCCGCAGGAACCGGATCTCCGGTTCGGTGAACTCCTGGGATGCGTCCGAGACCAACAGCACGGCGTCCGCCGTCGGCAATGCCGTCAGCGTGGTGAGGGTATGGGCCGAGTCCAATCCCCCGACCCCCGGCGAGTCCACCAGGGCGAGTCCGCCGTGCAAGACCTTCCGGGGCAGGGAGACTTCCGCTGCTGCCAGCCGGCGCTCGTTGCCCGGATTCCCCCGTTCCGAGACGTGCTCGGCGAGCTCGTCCAAGGCGACCGGGAGACGCTCCAGTTCAACGTCCCCGTCGCTGGAGTCGGCGCGTTCCTTCGGAACCAGGATCACGGCTGAGGCAGGCTCCCCGTGCTTGACCACCGTCGGCACCGAGGTGGCGACGTCGTCGTCGATGGGACAAACCGGCGCATTTACCAGGGCGTTAATGAGCTGGCTTTTGCCCTGCTTGAATTCACCGACGACGATCACCCGGGTGGTCGGATCCTGCAATCGCTTGCGGGTCTGTTCCAGGCGCCGCTGCAAGTCTGCGCGCTCACCCTTCTTGGCCAATTCCTGGCCCTGATCCACCAGCTTGACGAGCTCGACCACCGTATCCCCTTTTGACTTCCGGCCCCGCGGCCGGACCGTGACACTGTCCAGCAGGAGGTCCCCCGGCCTCCTGCTGGACAGCTGATCTGTCGTGATTCAGTTATCGGGTCGGTTAGAAGTCGACCTCTTCGGCAACAACGCTGTCTTCGATGTCCACTTCGTTGTCCGCGACGATGACGGAGTCGTTGACGGAGTTGTCGGTGAACTCGGCGTTGATGTCGTCCACCTGCACGTCCGTGTTCGTGGAGCTGTCGTTGAACGAATCCTCGACCTCGACCTCGTTGAAGGAATCCTCGATCTCGACCTCCTCGTTGAAGGAATCCTCCACGTTGATGTCGGTGGTGGAATTATCCTCGTTGAAGGAGTCCTCGACCTCGATCTCGGTGGTATTGCCGTTGTACGAGTCCTCGATTTCCACGTTGGTGGAGTTGTCGGTCGAGTGGTCGGAGTTGTAGTTGAAGGAGTCTTCCACTTCGACGTCCAGGTCGACATCCGTGTTGTAGGAGTCCTCGTTGTAGGAGTCCTCGTTGTAGGAATCCTCATTGTAGGAGTCTTCGACGTTGAAGGAGTCCTCGACGGAGATGTCGGTGTCCCCGACGGTCACATCGCCCTCAATGTCACCGGTTGTCACGGTGGTGGAGTTGTCGGTCGAGTAATCCTTCGAGTAATCGTTGGAGTTATCCGTCGAGTTATCCACGGTGGCGTCCCCGCCAGCCGCAACAGAGTCGTCGCCCGAGGCAATCACGGCGTCGTTGTCGAACCACTGGTTCACGTCGCCGTCGGCCCAGATGTTCTGGTTGACAGACTGATCCGTGATGGTGTCCCGATCGTCGATCGTAGAGGTGTACGAGTAGTTGTTCACGATGTGCGTCAGTTGCTGCACAGCGTGGGCGTGGTCATCATGATCGTTGCCCCTGCCGCCGCCGTGACCGTGGTCATCGTCGTCATGGCCGCCACCCCCATGGCCGCCGTCGTGACCGTGGCCCCCGCCACCGTGGCCGCCGCCAGCGTGGCCGCCGCCGCCCCAGCCACCGCCATTGTTGCCGGAGTTGTCGCTGGACCAGTCGCCGGTGTCGCCGCCGGAGTGGTTGCCGCCGGTGTTGTACTCGCGGTCGAAGGACGAGCTGGCATCCACGGGAGCGTAGTCGAGGATGACCGGCATGATGGCGTCCACATCATCGGAGCACACGTCGCCCAGGCCGGCCTCGGCGAGGGCGGCCTCCGGGTCTGCCTGGAATTCGGCGGCTGCGCGCGGATCACGGAGCAGATTCATGATGAATTCGAGTAGAGAGCTTGCGAGCGTAGGCATTATGTGAATCCCCATTCTTATTCCTACTGGATCTGGCCAAAATTATGGATGGTGGCCCGCCGAGCTGAGTTGCTTGGCGTGGTTCAAAGCTACGGCCGGGCTGCTGTCGCCCGCATCGGGGCTTCCTCCCCCGCCGCCCGCCCCCTCCAGGGGGATCGCGGTGGACGGGGACTAGGTAGGGAGGGGCCCCCAGGCCCGGAAGTCCGCGAACTTACTGCGGGGAACTGTCTTCGCCGAGCGCAAGCCGCAACTGCGTCAGGAGTTCGGCACGGTTCGAAGCCCCTAGCCGCCGTCGAATACGCGCTATGTGGTGCTCGGCGGTGCGCGGCGAAATGAAAATCGCGGCCCCGATCTCCCGGTACGTCTTGCCCTCCAGCACCAACCGGGCGACTTCGCGCTCCCGCTCGCTCAAGACGGCGCTTTCTTGTCCCTGTGCTGCTCCGGCGGGGACCGCTGCCTGCCCGCCGGGCTCGGTGACGGTGACGTCGGCTGGCGCGTCCATGGTCCCGCGCGTGCCGGGATGAAGGTCCCTGGCGCAAGCCAAGAGGCGGCTCATGTCCTTGCGCTCGTCCGCGTGCGCTGCCGCGTGCCCGGCGAGGCGCGCCCCGTCCCAGGTGAGGCCGACGGATGCGAGCGCCCGGGCGGACTCCTCCACCAGCTTCGGATCGATCCTGCCGGCCAGCACCGTTACCCACGCCCGGCCGGCCGCCGCGAGCACGCCCGCCAGTCGGTACGTCCCCGAGGCCCGGACCAGCGCCGAGGCATGCGGGGCGAGCTCGCTGGGGCTGTCCGCCAAAAGGGCCGCCTGGACCGCATACCAATGCAGCGAGGTAGACCACAGCGCCGGTTCGCCCAATCTGCCCAGCAGCGCCCAAGCCTCCGTCAAATGCGGCTGCAGCCTCGCGGAATCACGCAGGCGGGCAGCGGCTACTGCCAGTTCGCCGAGCGGCAAAAGGCTGTAGAGATCGACGGCGACGTGCAGCAGCCGGCCCCGCGCCCGGTCCCAGGCGCGCACCAAGGCAGCGGTGTCATCGGTTCGCCGCGCCAGCCCGACCTGCAGGGCGTCCAGCAACAATTCGTCGCGCGGGGTGGGACGGATTCCGCTGGCGGTCGCCTCTGCGATGGCAGCCCCGGCGCTGTCCGGGTGGTCCTGCAGCATGGCGACCCAGGCCCGCAGGAGCAGCAGCCTCAAGCGGGCGGCCGGGCCTCCCTGGCGTCCGCGCAGAGCGTCGTCGAGGACGGCTGCCGCTACGGGGAGCTCACCGCTGTGCAGGGCCACCAAGGCCGCGAGGGCTGCAGGGCTGTCCGGCAGCGGAATGGCGGCGCCGGAGGCCGTGAGCATGTCGGAAGCCCGCACCAGGGCCGGCAGCGCCTGCTCGGTGTGCTCGCCGATCGACGCGACGATGCCTTGTCCCATCAACGAGACGGCCACGTTCGTCAGGGTTGGCGAGTTGTCGGCATGGTTGCCGGCAAGCAGGCTTCGAGCCCCGTCGGGGTCACCCGTACCGATCATGACGACGGCGGCCAGAGCCCTGGACGCCTCCGTGGCGGGTGATCCGAGCCACCGGTAGACCTGGGCGCTGCGCGCCAGCATGCCCCGCTGCGCCCACAGCGACGCCGCCACGTCCGCTCCGCGGAGCCTGTCCGGTGCCTCCGGCTGAGCCAGGAGACGGTCAAGGATGCGGCCGGCTGCTTCGAGGTCTCCGGAGGCCAGTGCCGCCTGGGCCCGGCGCGCCGCCGTTGCCGTTTCATCGGCGCCGGCTGCCGCCGCTTCACCGTACAGTGTCGCGGCCACCCGGGGCTCGGAAGCCAGGGCGCCGTCGCCGGCGTCTTCAAGGACGCGGGCCACGCGTGCATCCTGGAGTCCGCCCCGAACCAGTCCGCGGGCCACGTCCACGGGCGCCGGTGCGGTGTTGTTGGCTAAACAGTCGGCCAGGGCCCGCTGAAAGGCCCGGACGTGGTGCTGCGGGGTGACATGAAGCAGGACGTTGCGCATGAGCGGAGCAAGGTTTCCCTCGGGCAGCACCAACCCTGCGGCCGTGGCCTGCGACATCAGCGGCCCGATTCCGCCGGGCAGCTCCCGCAGTCCGGAAGGCAGCGGCCCGGCTGGATCGAAACCGACGGCCAGGGCCAGCAGCAGCTCCCGGAGATTGGGTTTCAGCCGTTCGAGCTCGTGGCCCACATGGTTGACCAACCCGCCGAACTTCACCGGATCTGACGGTATTGGGCGGGCATCGTCGATCGCTTCCAACACATGCTGGACCAGCCAAGGCAGGCCCCCGGTCAGCCGGAAGACCTGATCAAGGACGGGAGCAGGAAGCCGGTCAGAGCGGACAGCTGCTGCGTGCCGGGCAATATCGTTACGGGTCCAGGGCCCCAACAACACCGGCCGCCGGTGCGCCTCCAACACCGCCGTCAGCCGCTGCAACGCCGGCAACTTCGGCCACGACCGGTAGGCGACCACGAGGTTCACGTTCTGCCCGTCGGCCAACCGATGGACGCGCTCCAGTTCGGCGTCGTCCAACTGGTGGGCGTCGTCGATCAGTACCGTGGTTCCTTCGTCCACAGGGTCTTTCCCCAGTGCGTGCCTGCCCGAGCTGACGGGGACGCCTGCTTCCTCACAGGCCGCCGCCAAGTTTTCCAGCAGCAGGCTCTTGCCCGATCCTCCCGGACCGGACACGGTAGCCAGTAAACGCGACGCGGGTTCCGTCGCGGCTTCCGTCAGCAGTTGCGCGGCATCCCGGTTCACTAGACGGCGCGCCGCCGGCTGCGCCGGTGTCGCACCTGTCATGCCGGCCCCGGAGCAGGCGCATCGGTGGGGTCACCCGACGGTGCCGGCGGCTGCGGCGGGTCCACCCAGGCTGGCGCGGTCGGCGGAGGATCGACAACCACCGTCTCTGACGGTGTTGATGAGGGCTCCGGCGCGGGCTCCGGGGCAGGTTCCGGCGCAGGGTCGGGGGCGGGAGGCGGCGCGGGGTCGGGGGCCGGAGGCGGCAGCACCGGATCCGGTTCCGGTGTCGTTGTCGGCACAGCCGGAACACTCGGTTCCGGCTCGGGGGCGGGAGGTTGGGGAGTGGTGCCTGGCTGTGGAGCCGCGGGCGGCACGGGGGTTCCCGTCGGTCCCGGGGCAGGAGTGTTGGTGCCGTTGTCCGGCTTCGATCCGGGGCCCTGCCCGGAATCGCCGGCCGGCGTAGACACGCCTCCCGGGCGAGTCGACGGTTGGCCGTTCGGCGTCGTCGTCGCCCGGTCCTGCGCGTAGGTCACCTGGTCCTGCGCGAAGCCCGCAGTGCCGCCATAGCCCGGTGAGCCTTCCGGGCTCGGAGCCGCTGCGCCGGAGGACGTTGCAGCTGAGTTCTCCCAAAAGACCACGGGACTCATGCCAGGCTGCGCCGGTTCAGCCGCCATCACGGAATTGGCCGGCCCGGCCCCTTCGCTTTCCTCCGGAGCTCCCCCGGGTACGTGGCCGTTCCGCTCCGCGGCGCTGCCTTGGGCGACGCCCGGTTGGGAACCGAACAGGCCGAATTCGTGAGGGCTCTGGGCGGCGGTTGCCGTCAACGCCGTGAGGGCCGCGACCGCCACTGTTATGGCAGCGGCGCGCATAGCCAGCACGGGTTTCCGTGCGGTGCCGGCGCCTTCCACCGCGGACGCGGCGTGGGCGTGGAAGTGTGGTTGCGGAAAGGCGCGGCCTTCGGCCGCGACGGCTTCCGGCACCGGCCGGGGCTCCGGATCCGCAGCGTGTTCGGATGGCACCGCGAGCCTGTTTCGGGCCGCGAAGTACGCGGCCCCCAGGCTGATGGCGGCCTTCGGGTCCGCATCCACCGCGAGAGGACGGTTCAGTTCGGCGGACAGCAATTGGGCAACCAAGGGGATGCGGGACGAGCCGCCGGTCAAGAGGACGGCGGTGAGGTCCTCGGCAGCCACTTGCGCTGTGTCGAGGGCCCGGCGCAGGGAGTGGAGCGTGTCCCGCACCAGCTCCTCGATCATGCCCTCAAACTCGGACCGCACCAGGCGGACGCCTGTCTGCAGCTCCGGCAGCAACACAGGGATCGTTGCCTCGGAATCGGCCGAAAGCGCTTCTTTGGCTTCCACGCATTCCCGCCGGATACGGTCCAGCGCCACGCGTGCTTGCGTCGAAGTGGGATCCACCGCGCTCAGCCCGCCGTCCAGGCTGGCGACGACGTGCGCGAAGACGACGTCGTCGACATCAGCTCCACCCACCCGCTCCAAACCTTCCGGTTTGCCCAGCAGCGTGAATGAGGCTGCGTCACCCTTGTGCAGGACTGCCGCGTCGAAGGTACCGCCGCCGAAGTCATAGACGGCGACCAGGCTCCCCGTGCCCACGCGGTTTTGGGAGGCGTAATGGAGCGCGGCTGCTTCCGGCTCGCTCAACAACATGACGTCGGCGAGCCCTACGCCGGCCAAGGCGTCACGGATCAGTCCGGTCTTGTAGTCACCCCAGCTGGCCGGATGCGACACCACTACGGCTTCCGGAGCTTCGCCTTCACGTTCCTGGGCGCGGTCTACGACCCACCGGACCACGGCGGCGAAAATGTCCTCAGGTGCGACAAACAGGTCTCCGACCATCATCGGCACCGAGTCGCCGATCCGCCGCTTGAATTCTCGAACCACCCGGTCAGGGGACGTCGTGCCCCGCCGTTCGGCTGCCTCTCCGACCAGAACTGCGCCGTCTTCGCCTACATAGATCACCGACGGCACGGCCGCCGCACGTGAACCCAAGTGGACAGCCTGCGGCTGCTGAGGCTTTCGGTCTCCGCTCCCGTATCGCGCTGTCGCTGCTGCCGTGAAACTTGTGCCGACATCGACACTCAGTACATAAGCCATGAATCCCCTCAGGTACGTCCAGCAAGGAACGCCCCCCACCGCTTCTTTATACTGTCTCCAGAGTCATGCTCTGATTCCCCCTAGGCGGGCGGTATCCATCCGCCCGTGTCCCCATGAAGCCGCTGCTAAATGACGCCCTCAGCCGCCGCCAACCGCAGTTCCCCACACTTGGATCCGGCGTCCTTCAGAAAGCCGTTCCGTTACATTCAGCCTAGGAGGGGTGACGTGCTTAGACAAGGGAATGGATCCCCCGTTTAACAGGCATGAGCAACACGAAAATTTGGTGAATGGTTTAGTCCTTCGACGGCCTATTTCCTCGATTTTGCAGCTCCCTGGTGATACATATGCGAAGTCGCGTACCTTGCCTCGCCTAGTCCCTGAATGGCTAGACCGTGAAGCGATCACGGCCGGTGCATACAATGATTTCCTGTCCATCCGACCCCGGAGCACCATGAAAAATAAATACGGCGAATCCGGTTCCTTACGGACTTATGGCGTGTTTTTGCGCGGCATCAACGTTGGAGGCGTCCGGATTGCCATGAAGGACTTGCAGCGGGTCCTCACCGAAGCCGGTTTCGGGCAGGTGGAGACCGTCCTCGCCTCGGGCAACGTCGTGCTGCGCGCGGAGACCCAAGACCCCGGCGTGGTCAAGCAAAGAGTCGAAGCGAGCTTGCGGACGGCTTTCGGCTACGACGCCTGGGTCATCGTCAAGACTCCCAGCGAGCTGGCCGCCATCGTCGAGGGCTACCCGTTCACCCCGGCCGACGACGGCGTTCCCCGGCACGCTTACGCGGTGCTCACCACGGGTGAGGATGTTGTGGAACAACTGCTCGAGGACTGCCCGGAACTTTCGCCCGAAGAACGGGCGTCTCCGGGGGGCGACGTCCTGTACTGGGAGGTGCCCAAAGGCAACACTTTGGAGTCCAAACTGTCCAAGCAAATGGCCAAAACGATGTACAAGCCGGTGACGACCACCAGGAACCTCAACACGTTGCACAAGATGCTGCCCAGGTTCCGCACGGAGGGCTGAGGCGGCCCCTGCTACCGGGGGAGGAGTGGAACCGCCCGAACTCATCCTCCCGGCGGATAGCCGCGGCGCCGGTGCGATTCTAGACTCGTGTTTGTTGCGGCCTTGTTATGGCCGGCGGCCGGTCACGGCCAAGGAAGGGGGATCCTATGCTGTTCGACTCGGTCACGTGGATATCGGCTGCCGTCTGTGCCGGTCCATTTGCCCTCTTCCTGGCGGTCGGAGCGCTGGTCAGCATCGGGCGGAGCAAACGGCAGCGGTCGGCGAAAGCCGGCTGGTCCCTGCTGGTGCTCGCGGTGCCCATCCTTGGCCCCCTGGCGTGGTTCCGGACGGCATCGCGCCGGGCCGCCGCTCATACGGCCCAGCCGGACACCCGGCCGGCGAAGCAGGCGACGGGGCCCCTTGTTCCCTAAAGGCCCGCCCGCGAAAACGGCCAGCGGTTCCGCGGGACGGATGGAACGTGTCCCGCCGGGTATCGGTCCATGCAGTATCCGTGTTGGACGCGCCTCCGCGAAGGTCCTTACTCTTCTGGCATGACCACCCGTACGGCCGTGCGCGCCGCTGCTCCCACACCCTCCGACGGCCGGCAGGTCCTTCAGGTTGGACCGGTGAACCCCGTTGTCACCGCCGCCTTGGCGGATGAGTTCGGCGCACTGTTGCTCCCGGACGGCCCGGAACGCGGCGATTTCCTGCTGCGGCACGCCCCCGGCATCCGCGTGGCGGTGTGCTCCGGCCGCCATGGTGTCGGCTCCGACCTGATGCGCCGGCTGTCGAACCTCGAAGCCATCGTAAACTTCGGCGCCGGCTACGACGCCACCGACGTCGAGCAGGCAAACGAACGCGGCATCCACATCAGCAACACCCCGGATGTGCTCACCGATTGCGTGGCCGACACCGCGCTGGCCCTCTATCTGGATGTACTGCGCCGAACCAGCGCCGCCGACCGGTTCGTCCGCCTCGGCGGATGGGCCTCAACCACGTCCTACCCACTGACCACGCGGGCCTCCGGCAGAAAGGTCGGCATCCTCGGCCTGGGCCGGATCGGCCAGGCCATCGCCAAGCGGCTGGAAGCGTTTAACTGCGAGATCCACTACCACAGCCGCCGCGCCGTCGAAGACTCGGGCTACGCGTTCCACTCCTCCCCCGCCGAACTGGCCGAGGCCGTCGAGGTGCTCGTCATCGCGGCTGCCGGAGGACCGGAGACGGTGAACCTGGTCGACGCCGGGGTGCTGGCCAAGCTCGGCGCGGGAGGCTACCTGATCAACATCGCCCGCGGCACCATTGTGGACGAACATGCCCTGGTCTCCGCCTTGGCCGGAGGACGGCTGGCGGGCGCAGGGCTGGACGTCTTTGCCGACGAACCGCATGTGCCGGCCGAACTGATGGAGCTGGAGAACGTGGTCCTGTTACCGCACATCGGCAGCGGCACCCGTGAGACCCGCGCCGACATGGCCGCATTGACATTGGAGAACCTGCGCAGCTACCTGCGCGACGGCTCGTTGGTAACCCCGATCGGCTAACCCCGTGCCCGGCGGCGCCGGGAAATCCGGGGGTCGACGCGGGGTAAAACCGGGGTTGGCTCTGGCAAGCGTCGCCTTGGAGCAATACTTGTATGACAAGTGTGCGACTTGTACAATCAGTCGCAGTAGCCATCCCCGCGTAAGGACCGCCATGCCCTACACCGCCGATGCCATCCGGCACGTCAAGCTCTCCACTGCCACGCTGCCGCTGGCCACGCCCATCTCTGACGCCAAGGTCTTTACCGGGCGCCAGAAGCCCATGACGGAAGTCGTCTTCCTCTTTGCCGAAATCACCACCGTGCAGGGACACGAGGGCCTGGGCTTCAGCTATTCGAAACGGGCCGGCGGCCCGGCGCAATACGCCCACGCGACGGAAGTCGCCGAGGCGATGCTCGGCGAGGACCCCAACGACATCGCCAAGCTCTACAACAAGCTGCTTTGGGCAGGCGCGTCGGTGGGCCGGTCCGGCGTCGCCACCCAGGCCCTGGCCGCGCTCGACATAGCGCTCTACGACCTCAAGGCCAAGCGGGCAGGGCTCCCGCTGGCCAAGTTCCTCGGCGCGCACCGGGACTCGGTCCGGACCTACAACACCTCCGGTGGCTTCCTCAACGCCTCCATCGACGAGGTCAAGGACCGCGCGAGCCGTTCCCTTGCCGACGGCATTGGCGGCATCAAGATCAAGGTCGGCCTGCCGGACTCGGCCGAGGACCTGCGCCGTGTCGCCGCGGTCCGCGACCACATCGGCGACGGCGTGCCGCTGATGGTGGACGCGAACCAGCAGTGGGACCGGGCCACCGCCCTCCGGATGGGCCGCCGCCTGGAGCAGTTCGACCTGGTCTGGATCGAGGAACCGCTGGATGCCTACGACGCCGAAGGCCATGCCGCGCTGGCCGCTGCCCTGGACACCCCGATTGCCACCGGCGAGATGCTGGCCTCGGTGGCCGAACACGAACGCCTGATCGCCGCCCGCGCGTGCGACATCATCCAGCCCGACGCTCCCCGGGTCGGCGGCATCACGCAGTTCCTGCGCCTGGCCACGCTGGCGGACCAGGCCGGGCTGGACCTCGCGCCGCACTTCGCGATGGAGATCCACCTCCACCTGGCCGCCGCCTACCCGCGCGAGCCCTGGGTGGAGCACTTCGACTGGCTGGACCCGCTGTTCAACGAGCGCCTCGAGACCCGCGACGGCCGGATGATCGTCCCGGACCGTCCGGGCCTCGGCTTCACCTTCAGCGAACAGGCGCGCGCCTGGACCACGGACAGCGTGGAGTTCGGCCGCGCCTAGCCTTATCCCATGACGACGACGGTGCCGCGCACCGTCGTCGTTCCCCTCTCACCCTGCCCTAGAGAAAACGGGAGCGATTGTTGAAACCGAACCTGACGGTCACCTTGGTTGACGACCTGCGCCGGCGCATTGTCGACGGCGATATCGCTCCCGGCGACAAGCTGCCCAGCGAGAACACGCTGATCGCAGAGCACGGCGTGAGCCGCACAGTGGTGCGCGAGGCCATCACTCGGCTGCAGGCGGAGGGACTTGTGCATACCCGGCGCGGCAGCGGGAGTTTCGCGCTGACGCCACCGGCGGAAGCGGAAGGCCCCCGCGGCCTCCGGCCCGTGCGGACTCTGGAGGACCGGAGGGCGCTGGTGGAGTTCCGCACCGGCGTGGAAAGCGAAGCCGCTGCCTTGGCCGCCGTCCGGCGGACCGACCAGCAGTTGGCGGCCCTGCGCGCCGCAAACGCTGACTTCTCTCGCTCCGGTTCCAACCCGGCCGCGGCCTTATCCCACGACTTCGAGTTTCACCGCACCGTCGCCGAGGCCAGCGGCAACCCCTACTTTCGGGATGCGATCGCGGCCCTCGGCCCGGCCATGATTGCCATGCCCCGCTACCGGCTGGAGGCCAGCGGATCCGAAGCCGAAACGTCCCGTCTCTCGGCCGTGGCGTCCGAACATGCGGCGGTGCTGGCCGCAGTGGAAGCCGGCGATGGACTGGCCGCGGCTGCCGCCATGCGCACCCACCTGGTCAATTCGCGGCTGCGGTTGGAGAGCGAATCCGGGCACTGATTACCCCGGGAACTGCACCCGCCGTAAGGTCACTGGGTCCGGATACGGAAGCGGCAGCAGACCAAAGTCTGCTGCCGCTTCGCTGTTGCGGGGGTGAACCGGCTGTGGCTACTCGGCTGCCTTGACGGCCAACACCGGCCGGTCTGCCTGCAACAGGATGCGCTGAGCGTGCGAACCCATGATGAATTTGCCCACCTGCGTGCGCTGGCGCAGACCGATGACAATGAGCGAGACCTCGCGTTCGCTGGCGAGCTCAAGGATCTCGTCGGCCAGGTCGTCGCGGTGGGTGGGGCGAAGCACTTCTGCGGCCACGCCCGCCTCATTGGCTGCCGACTTCAGGCGGAGGAGGTCGTTCTCCGACGCCACGGTTTTATCCACCAGCACCCCTTCACGGGTGGAGTTGACGATCAGCAGGTCTTCACCGCGGAGCTTGGCTTCCGCGATGGCGGCGGACACGGCTGCCTCTCCCACGGGGGTGGGTACATAGCCGACGAGGATGCTCATGCGTTCTCCTTGGTTTCGGTGCGAGCTTGGGTACGGGAGTTTTTCCGGCGCTCTATGGCGGACTTGACCATCGGCCAGACAGCGACCAGCACGAACAGAACTACCAGCGTGCCGGAGATCGGCCGGCCCATGAATCCGGTGACGTCTCCGTCGAGCACCAACAGCGAACGCCGCAAGCTGGACTCGAGCAGCGCACCGAGCACGAAGGCCAACACCAGCGGTCCAGGCTCGAATCCGAATTTTTTCATCAGGTACCCGACGGCGCCGAAGAGGACCACCAGCAGCACGTCGAACATCGAGTTGCGGATGGTGTAGGCGCCAAGCAAGGTGATCAGTGCGGTGATCGGAGCGAGGATGGCGGCGCGCACCCGCAGGATGCGGACGAACAAGCCGACCAGCGGGATGGACATGATCAGCAGCAGGATGTTGCCGATGTACATCGAGTTGACCACACCCCAGAACAGATCCGGGTTCTCGACAATGAGCTGCGGGCCCGGGGTCACGCCCTGAATGAGCAGCGCGCCGAAGATGATCGCCATGGTGGCATTGGCGGGAATACCCAAGGTCAGCAGCGGAATAAAGGAGCTTGTCGCCGCGGCGTTGTTGGCGGTCTCCGGACCGGCAACACCCTCCACGGCGCCCTTGCCGAAGCGTTCCGGGTTCTTGGCGCGCTTCTTCTCCACGGCGTAGGCGGCGAGCGAGGAGATCGTGGCGCCGCCGCCAGGCAGGATGCCCAGGAAGAAGCCGAGCACAGAGCCGCGCCCGATAGCCCCGGCCGACTGCTTTAGGTCCTTCTTGGACGGCCAAACGTTTGCCACTGTTGCCGGCGCTTGGGCCGCGCGGTGGCGTTCTTCCAGGTTGTAGAGAATCTCGCCGACGCCGAACAAGCCCATGGCCACCGGGACAAAGTCGATGCCGTCGGCCAGACTCAGGTTGCCAAACGTGAAGCGTTCGGCACCGGTGAAAATGTCGCGGCCCACGGTGGCCAGCAGAAGTCCGAAGGCGGCGGCGATCAATGCCTTGATTTTGGCGCCGTTGCTGATCGTGGCGACCAGCAGGATGCCGACCATGGCCAAGGCTGCGTACTCGGGCGGGCCGAAGTCCAATGCGAAGCCTGCCACCAGCGGGGCGAGGAAGGTCAAACCGATGATGGCCACCGTGCCGCCGATGAAGGAGCCGATGGCGGCGATGCCCAGCGCCGTTCCGGCTTTGCCCTTCCTGGCGAGCTGGTAGCCGTCGAAGACGGTGACGACGGAGCTGGCTTCGCCCGGAAGTCGCAACAGCACCGAGGTGATAGTGCCGCCGTATTGTGCGCCGTAGAAGATGCCCGCCAACATGATGATGGCCGTGACGGGCTCGATCCCGTAGGTCAGCGGCAGCAGGATGGCGATGGTGGCTGCCGGACCGAGGCCAGGCAGTACGCCGATCAGCATGCCGATAACAACGCCCAGCAGGCAGTACAGCAGGTTGGAGGGCTCTAGGACGACGCCGAAGCCGTCCATGACCGGTTGCAGGAAATCCATGCGAGAACCTTTGGATCAGTGGGCGAGGGTGGGGCGCGAGGGTCCCACGTTGGCGGCAAAGCCGACACCGTGGGAGTGCACAACCCGCTAGAACAGGTGGGGAATCGACGTTCCCAGGGCAAGGATGAAGATGGCGTAGAACGCGGCAACAATCAGCAGCGAGTAGATGATGGCGCCACGCCAGGATTCACCGCCGAGGAACTTCATCCAGACCAGGCAGAGGAGCAGTGCAGGGACCTCGAAGCCGATCAGCGGCATCAGCAACACCATGATCAGCAGGGTCGCAAACCCAATGGCCGCAAGCCAGGACAGTTTGGAGAATTTTTCCCCGTCGCGGCCCCCACGCCGCCCAACAACCAGTTGGGCGAGCGCGAGGACAGCGATGATCAGGCTGACCACGAACGGCCACATGCCGGGCCGGGGCTGGGAGGGCGTTCCCAGCCCCAGACCGAGCGACATGACGAGCCCCGCCACGCCCAGCGCGAGCACCACGAGGGATGATGCGAGGTTGGCAATGGGTCCTGCCGGCGGTGCGGCCTCGGCTTCCCATTGGGCAGCCAGTTCCTCCGGTGTCAGGTCATCGTCGACGACGTCGACTGACTCAGTGCCTTCTGCTGGCGTCTCGCGGTGGGGCGTCATGGTTTAACTCGATTCGCTGTGGAGGCCGGACGGCCTCACGTGGGTGTTGCTACTCGCCGGCCAGCGAGATGTCGTACTTCTCGGTGAGCTCCTTGTACTTGGCAGCCAAGTCGTTCCACTGCTGGACGACTTCCTCGCCGGAGATTTCCTTGGGGGTCAGCATGTTCTTCTCGTTGAAGGCCTTGTACGTGTCGGTGGCCTGGGCGGCCTCGACCGACTCGACCAGCTTGGCCTTCACATCCTCGGGCAGTCCCTTCGGGGCAGCCAGGGCGCGGTACTGGGAGACCGGGACTTCGTAGCCTTCTTCGATGGCGGTGGGGACGTCCGGCAGGAAGGTGTTGCGCTCGTCGGAGAAGACAACGATCGGCTTGACTTTGCCGGCGTCGATCTGCGGCTTGGCTTCACCCAGCTGGATGGTGGCCAGCTGGACCTGGTTGCCCATGACAGCGGTCAGCGCGGGGGAACCCGAATCGAACGGCACCGCGGTGCCCTTGATCTCGGCCTGGGCGAACAGGATGGCCTGGGACAGCTGCGAGCCGGTGCCCACGCCGGTGGTGCCGAAGGTCAGCTTCTTGGAGCTGTTCTTGATATCGTCCAGGTTTTCAAAACCGGATTCGGCGCTGGCAACCAACACGTAGTCGTCCTGAGAGAGGCCCTTGATGACATCCAGGTCGTCAAGGCTGACGGCTTCGTCTTCAGATACTGCCAGCGGAGTGATAGTGATCAGCGAGGCATTCAGCAGGACGAGGTTCTGTCCGTCGGGCTCCATTGCCGCGACTTCCTGCGTTGCCAGGGCGCCGTTGGCACCGGGCTTGTTCACCACCGGAACAGCGACGCCGAGCTCGTCGGCCATACCTTCGGCCGCGGTGCGCGCGATCAGGTCGGTCGACCCGCCCGGAGCCTGGCCGACGGTCAGAGTAATGGGGCCGTTGGGGAAGCTGTCCCCCTCGGCGGCAGTGCCGCCCCCAACGTTGCCGCCGCAAGCGGTCAACGCCAGCGCAGCAGAGGCAGCGGTCAGACCTAGAACGGTCCGGCGGATGGAGAGTGCTTTCACTTCGGGCTCCTTGCTCGATGAACAGCGATGTTCGAACGGGTCTCGGCCGTGACCCGACTCATATGAGACAGGTCACTAGTGGCTCGGACATCGAGCTTAGAAAGAGACTATGATGCATGTCCAAGCCCATTAGTGCATTGAATGATACTTGAAAGGCATCATGTTCACCCTGGACCAGGCCCGAAGTTTCATCGCTGTCGCCGAAGAGTTGCATTTCGGCCGCGCCGCCGAACGGCTGAGCATGACCCAGCCCCCGCTCAGCAGGCAGATCCAGAAACTGGAGCGCAGCATCGGCGTCGAACTCTTGGAGCGGGACAACCGCAAGGTGGCATTGACCGCCGCCGGACACGCCTTTCTCTCCGAGGCGCGGAAGCTGGTGGTGTCGGCAGACCGGGCGCCCCGAACCGCACGCCGCATCGCCGCCGGCCGGGCGGGTGAGATCCGGATCGGCTTCACTGCCGCCACCGCCTTCAGCGTACTCGGACCCCTGCTCGCCGAGATTGCACTGGAACTGCCCGATGTCGACGTCGAACTCGAGGAACTGGTGACCGGGGAGCAGGTTCAAGCCATTATGGACGGCGACCTTGACCTGGGGCTGGCCCGCCCGCCCTTCGACACAGACCTCTTCGAATCGCACCTGATGCTGTCGGAAAACCTGATGCTCGCAGTTCCCAGCGGGCACCCGCTGGATCAACTGGCACGTCCGCTGGCCGTGGCCGACCTCAAAGACGTGCCGCTCATCATGCATTCACCGATCAAGGCGCGCTATTTCTACGATCTGGTGGTGCGCCAAATCCCGATCGAGCACGGCAACGTCGTGCACACCGTCAGCCAGATCCTGACCATGGTGGCGCTGGTGGCGGCCGGCCGAGGTGTGGCCTTCGTGCCCGAATCGGCACAACTGCTGGGAGTCGATGGCGTCAGCTACTTGCATCTGCCCGAACTCGCGCCGGACTCGGTGGAACTGCATGCCATTTGGAACCGGAACTCGCACAACCCCGCGCTACGCAGGATGCTGGAGAGCGTGTGGGCCAAAGCCTCCTAGCTGCCAGCCGACCACCACCGCGTCTCCGAACGTCAATACTCTTAGTGCATCAATCCATACAAAAGAGGGCTTGGACAGGCATCACGTTGTCTTCCTAGGGTGGAGCCAACGCATTCAACCCGCCGCCCGCGGCACCATCGCAAAGGAAGATGCACGTGGCCCAGTACACGCCCCATGAACTCGCAGACAAGCTCAAGGACGGGCTGTTGTCATTCCCAGTGACGGCGTTTGATGCGGAGTTGAACATCGACGAAGCCGCCTACCGCAACCACCTGGACTGGCAGTCCAGCTTCGATGTCGCAGGCCTGTTTGCCGCCGGCGGCACCGGCGAAGGCTTCAGCCTGACTCCGGCCGAGTCCGCCCGCGTGGTCCGGATGGCCGTTGAGGAGGCCGGCAGCCGGGTTCCGGTGCTTGCTTCGGCCGGCGGCTCCACCGCCCAAGCCATCCAGAACGCCAAGGACGCGGAGGCCGCGGGAGCCGAGGGCCTGCTGCTGCTGCCGCCATACCTGACCGAATGCGACCAGGCCGGCCTGCTGGCGCACGTTTCGGCCGTATGCGCCGCCACCAACATCGGCGTCATCGTCTACAACAGGGCGAACGCCATCTACGCCGCGGACACCGTGGCGGCCCTGGCCGACCGGCACGCGAACTTCATCGGCTTCAAGGACGCCCTGGGCGACATCGAGCACCTTACCAAGGTCTACGCCAAGAACGGTGACCGGTTGTTCTACCTGGGCGGGCTGCCGACGGCGGAGACCTTTGCCCTGCCGCTGCTGCAGCTGGGCATGAGCACCTACTCCTCCGCCATGTACAACTTCGTGCCGGAGTTCGCCCTGGATTTCTACCGCGACGTCCGCAACCAAGACCGCGATGCGGTGACCGAGAAGCTCAACCGCTTCGTGCTCCCCTACCTGGACATCCGCGACCGGGTTAAGGGATACGGTGTTTCCATCGTCAAGGGCGGCCTGAAGGCCGTCGGCCGCGACGCAGGCTTCGTCCGCCCGCCGCTGCAGGACCTAACCGAGAAGGACATCGCCGACCTGTCGGCCCTGATTGAGGCCGCCGGCATCCGCCCGGCAGACGTCCGGCAGAACGCCTAGGTTCCGCGCCCGGGAAGCGGCCGCCCTGCACGGGGCGGCCGCTTTCCGCCCAGCAGCCACCGCAGACCATCCCCAGTCCAGAAGGAGCATCCGATGCCCAGCACGCAGACAACTCTGACAGGCCATTCGATCATTGCCGGCGAAGCCGTGACCGGTACCGGCGGCACTGTCAACGGCTTCGACCCTGCCACCAACGAAGTCCTCGAACCGGCCTACAGCCTGATCGACGCGGCCCAGCTGGCGACCGCCACTGCCGCGGCGGAGGAAGCTTTCGCCTCCTTCAGCACGCTGGAGCCGGAAACGCATGCCGCCTTCCTGGAGAAGATCGCCGAGAACATCGAAGCCGTCGGTGAAGAGCTGGTCGAACGCGCGATGGCCGAAACCGGTCTCCCCGCCGCGCGGCTGAACGGGGAACGCGGCCGCACCACCGGCCAGCTGCGCCTGTTCGCCGCGGTAGTGCGCCAGGGCGACCACCGCGGCGTGCGCATCGATCCGGCCCAGCCGGACCGCCGGCCGATGCCGCGGGCCGAGATCCGCCAGCGCAAGGTTCCGCTGGGCCCGGTCGCCGTGTTCGGTGCCAGCAACTTCCCGCTGGCCTTCTCCACCGCCGGCGGAGACACCGCCTCGGCGCTGGCGGCCGGCTGCCCGGTGGTGTTCAAGGCCCACAACGCCCACCCCGGCACCAGCGAAATCGTCGGCCACGCCATCGCCGACGCGGTGGCCGAGGCCGGCCTGCATCCGGGCGTGTTCTCCCTGGTCTACGGCCCCGGCGCCAGCATCGGGCAGGCGCTGGTCGCCGATCCGGCGATCAAGGCCGTCGGGTTCACCGGGTCCCGCTCCGGCGGCACCGCCCTGGTGGCCACCGCCGCGGCACGGCCGGAACCGATCCCGGTCTATGCGGAGATGAGCTCGATCAATCCGGTGTTCTTCTTCGACGGCGCGCTCCAGGGCGACCTGGACGCGCTGGCCGCGGCCTACGTCGGCTCTGTCACCGGTTCCAGCGGGCAGCTGTGCACCGCTCCCGGGCTTGCCTTCGTGCCCGCCGGGGAGGCCGGGGACGCGTTCGCGGCGGCCGTGAACCGCGCCCTGGCTCCGGCCGCCGGCCAGACCATGCTGACCCGCGGCATCGCCGACTCCTGGATCGCCGGCGTCGACTCCCTCGGCAAGCAGGACGGGGTGGAGCTGGTGGCCCGCGGCCAGGACGGCGCCACGCAGAACGCCCCCGCGCCGGCGGTCTTCGGCACCGACGTCCGCACCTTCCTGACCAATGAGGTGCTGCACGAGGAAATCTTCGGCGCGGCCTCGCTGCTGGTCCGCTACACCTCCATTGAGGACCTGCTGGCTGCGGCCAAGCGGCTCGAAGGGCAGCTGACCGCCACGCTGCACATGACCGACGAGGACCACGCCACGGTGGCCCCGCTGCTGCCGGTGCTCGAGCGCAAGGCCGGCCGCATCCTGGCCAACGGCTGGCCGACCGGCGTCGAGGTCGGGCACGCGATGGTCCACGGCGGCCCCTTCCCGGCCACCTCCGACACCCGCACCACCTCGGTGGGCACGCTGGCGATCGAGCGGTTCCTGCGCCCGGTGGCCTACCAGAACATTCCCGATGCCCTGCTGCCGGCACCGGTGCAGCAGGAGAACCCCTGGAAGCTGAACCGCCGCATCGACGGCGCACTGGAACTGGCCGGAGAGTAACGCATGAGCAACCAACCCACCATTGCCGCCGTCGAGGTGGTCCCGGTCGCCGGGCACGACTCGATGCTGCTGAACCTCTCCGGCGCGCACGGGCCGTTCTTCACCCGCAACGTGGTCATCGTGACCGACTCCGACGGCCGCACCGGCCTGGGCGAAGTCCCTGGCGGGGAGAAAATCCGCACCACCATCGAAGACGCCGGCGCCCTGATCACCGGCCGCCCGGTGGCCCGCTTCCGCAGCCTGCTGCGCGAGATCGCCGCGGCCTTCGCCGACCGCGACGCCGGCGGCCGGGGGCTGCAGACCTTCGACCTGCGCACCACCGTGCATGCCGTGACCGCCATCGAATCCGCGCTGCTTGACCTGCACGGCCAGTTCCTGGGCGTTCCCGTGGCCGAACTGCTCGGCGACGGCCAGCAGCGCGACGCGGTGCCGATGCTCGGCTACCTCTTCTACGTGGGCAACCCGGACGCCACCGACCTGCCGTACCTGCGCGAACCCCACGGCGCGGACGACTGGGAACGGGTGCGCCGCGAAGAAGCCATGACCCCGCAGGCCGTGGTCCGTTTGGCCGAAGCCGCGCAGGCCCGCTACGGCTTCCAGGACTTCAAGCTCAAGGGCGGCGTCCAGGCCGGCGACCTGGAGGTCGACGCGGTCACCGCGCTCAAACAGCGCTTCCCGGACGCCCGCATCACGCTGGATCCGAACGGCGGCTGGCTGCTGCAGGACGCCATCCGGCTGGGCCAGCGCATGCAGGCCGTGGTGGCGTATGCCGAGGACCCCTGCGGCGCCGAAGGCAAGTTCTCCGGCCGCGAGGCCATGGCCGAGTTCCGCCGCGCCACCGGCCTGCAGACCGCCACCAACATGATCGCCACCGACTGGCGCGAAATGGCCCACGCAGTGCGCACCAACGCCGTCGACATTCCGCTGGCCGATCCGCACTTCTGGACCATGGCCGGCTCCGTCCGCGTCGCGCAGCTGTGCAACGAGTTCGGCCTGACCTGGGGCTCGCACTCAAACAACCACTTCGACATCTCACTGGCCATGTTCACCCACGTCGGCGCCGCCGCCCCGGGCGAAATCACCGCGCTGGACACGCACTGGATCTGGCAGGACGGCCAGGGCCTGACCAAGGAACCGCTGCTGATCCGCGACGGCGAGATCAAGGTCCCGCAGGCCCCCGGCCTCGGGATCGAACTGGACGGCGAACGCCTCGCCGAAGCCAACGCCCTGTACCTGGAACACGGCCTCGGCGCACGCGACGACGCCGTCGCCATGCAGTACCTGGTGCCCGGCTGGGAATTCGACCCCAAACGCCCCTGCCTGGTCCGCTAGTACCCGCCGCCCGCTCCGCACCCTGCGGGGCGGGCGGTCTTCTTGTGTCCCGCCGTTTGACCTCTGCCCGGCCGCGCGTTTTGCGCCGGCCCGGGCAGAGCCGTGAGTTCTGGAGGTTCCGTGGAAGGTGTGCTGCTCGGCTTCGGCGTGGTGCTGGTGATTGTTGCCGTCGGCTTTGCCGCCGCAGCCATCGTCCCGCAGAAGGCGCCGGAGATGCAGCGCGGACTGACGCCGGTGATCTACTACATCACCAATCCGGCGCTGATGCTGGTGCTGCTGTCCGAGGCGGATCTCGCGTCGGTCGTCGGCGTCTACACTCCGATTGCGCTGATGACCGCCGCCCTCGCGGGAGCGGTCTATGCGCTGTTCAGCCGCTTCGTGCTGCGCCGCCCGGCAGCGCAGACGGCCGGTGGCGCCATGGCCTCCACCTACGTCAACGCGGGAAACATCGGGGTGCCGATCGCCCTCTACGCCGTGGGCAGCGCCGACCCGGTCGTTTCGGTGCTGCTGGCGCAGCTGCTGGTCATCGCGCCCGTGTACCTGACCGTCTTCGCCTGGTGCCAGCGGAAGGCGGCTAAGGGAAAGCTTTCACCGGACGACGGCGGTGCTGACGCGGCTGTCCCGCTCTGGCGCACCGTGATCAAGTCCATCCTCAATCCGGTCACCGTCGCCACCGCCGTCGGGGCGCTCATCTCCGTGACCGGGCTGCGCCTGCCGGAAGTGCTCTGGACGCCGGTGGAAATGCTCGGCAACGCGTCCATTCCGTTGCTGCTGATGCTGTTCGGCATGAGCCTGCGCGGGCAAAAGCCGCTGACCCAGCGCGCCCTGCGGGCCGACGTCGCGCTCGGCTCCGTGGTCAAGCTGGCCCTGATGCCGGCCATCGCGTGGGCGCTGGCGCACTTCGTGTTCGATGTCGGCGGCGTCCCGCTGCTGGGCGTGGTCGTCATGGCGGCCTTGCCGACGGCGCAGAACGTCTTCCTGTTCACCAGCCAGTTCCGCATGCAGTCCACCCTGGTGCGGGACATCATCTTCCTGAGCTCCCTGCTCTCGCTGCCCGCCGTCCTGCTGGTCGCCCTGCTGCTGGGCTGAGCCCTCCGGCGGAACTCGGACGCTCGTGGACTCGGCGAGGCGTTGGAGGTTCAAGACCTGACGGGTCTGCATGACCCAAGGGGAGCCGGCGTGGCCGCACAACTGACGGGTAGCCGGCGGTGAAACCGGCTGCAGCCCGCGCTGCCCGTAGCGCTCCCTTCAGGCTGCGGTATGTCATCGCGCTTCCCCCCTCAGGCCAGGGTGCAGGCGTTCCTGGAAAAAGGCGAGGATGCGCCTGCGCGCGTCCTCGGCAGACGGCTCGTGATAGCCAGCGGCAACCAGCTTGGCGAGCACCTTGTCCCCGAATGTCAGCTCCGACGGGCCATGGTTGTTGAGGAAGCGGCGGCCGGCGCCGGGATAGACCTTGATGTCATGGTCTGGTCTATCCCGGCGTCGGCGAGCAGCGGCTCAAGACGGGCCGGAACCTTAGGCACTCCAGGCCAGCGGTCCCTACCTCAGCTGCGTCTGGTCTTTGCTCGCCAACGCCCGTGTAGCCTTCACCGTGGTCACAGCGGCCCACTTCTCGGCTTTCTCCTTTTCTTGGTTGGGGGCCTCCTTCATTGCGGCCGCGGAACCGGTTTTCCGGACAAATTATCGGGACCGGTTTTCTGCAAGGTTGAGCGGTGGCGCCCACTGTCCGGTGGTCGAAACCAGACGGCGGCGCCGCGTCGTATTTGGCTGGCGGCTCAGCCCCAGGGGATGGCGCCCAGCAGGACACCGACGGCCAGCATCACCAGCGAAACGACGGTGGCACGCCACAGCACCTTCTTGTGGTGGTCGCCCAGTTCCACGCTGGCCAGCGACACCAGCAGCAGGATCGCAGGGACGAGCGGGCTCTGCATGTGTACGGGCTGGCCTGTGATGGAGGCCCGTGCCATCTCGGCGGGGGCGATGCCGAAGTGGGCGGCAGTTTCGCTCAGCACCGGCAGCACACCGAAGTAGAACGCGTCGTTGCTCATGAAGAAGGTCATGGGGATGCTGAGCACCCCGGTGATCACGGCCATGAACGGCCCCATCGAGTCCGGAATGATGTCCACCAGCCAGGCTGCCATGGCGTCAACCATGCCGGTGCCGTTCAGCACGCCGGTCAGGACCCCGGCTGCCATCACCATGGAGACGACGGCGACGATGCTCTTGCTGTGCGCGACCAACTGGTTGGCCTGTTCCTTGACGTTCGGGAAGTTGACCACCAAGGCAATGGCGGCCCCGACCATGAAGACGTAGGCCAGCGGAACGACGTCCAGCACCAGGATCACCATGACGGCCACGGTCAGGGCCAGATTGAACCAGAACAGATGCGGACGCAGGGTGGCCCGGTTGGGGTCCAGGGCGGAGTCGGTCAGGGATCCGCCCACCGGGCCTTCCTCTGGAGCCTCCAGAACAGCGACAGAGCCACCGGCCGGAGCGCCGACCGTCGAGGTACCCGGGACGGGCTTCCCGGACCCGGCTCCGCGCCTGCCGCGGCCCCTGCCAACGCCGGAGTTTCCAGCGGAGCTGCCGGCACCGCCGTCGTCGTCCCGGGCAGCATCCGCCCACAGATCGGGCTTGCCCTTGGCGGTGGCCTTGGGATTGCCGCCCGCCAACCGCTTGCGCTCGCTCAAACCGAGCGTCCAGGCGAAGACCATCACGACAAGGATGCCTGCCAGCAGGGATGGAATCATCGGCACAAACACGTCGGTCGGGGAGACATCCAGGGCGGCAGCAGCGCGTGCCGTCGGACCTCCCCATGGAACAATGTTCATGGTGCCGTTGGCTAGGCCGGCGACGCAGGTGAGCACCACCGGGCTCATGCCCAGCCGCAGGTAGATCGGCAGCATGGCCGCCGTCGTCAGAATGAAGGTGGTGGAACCATCGCCGTCCAGCGAGACGACGGCGGCCAGCACCGCGGTGCCGAGCACAACCTTGGCCGGGTCGTTGCCCAACGTGCGCAGGATGAAGCGCACCAGTGGGTCGAACAGTCCGACATCGATCATCAGGCCGAAGAAGATGATGGCGAACATCAGCAGCGCCGCTGTGGATGTCAACGACTTCATCGACTCGAGGATCATGTCGCCCAGGCCGAGGCCGGCCCCTGCGAAGAGGCCGAAAACAGTCGGCACAATGATCAGGGCTAAAACAGGCGTCAGTTTCTTGGTCATGATCAGCGCCATAAAGACCGCGATCATTGCGAAGCCGAGGAAAACCAGCACAGCAACTCCTTTGTCTAATGCAGCCGGTGTGACCGGCTTTACAGACATTAGGGTGGTCCGGGTCACGAATGGCGGTTAAACGCCCTTCAGGTGCATACTGCTTATTGAGCACGTTTTGCTCATTTAGCTCACAGGCCGAGGGCCGCACCCGGGAGGCACCATGGAGAACGGGGGCAGGCGACCGCCCCGGATGGGCTTTTCGGCCCGCATGCTGTTCCTCCAACTGGCCGTCGTGGCCGTGGTGCTCCTTCTCTCCGCCGCCGTTCTGGGCTGGCTGACCTACCAGCGGCTGGGCGAAGACGCCGAAGGCCAGGCCCTCGCCGCGGCACGGGCCGTCGCGGCGTCCGGCGACGTCCGCGCCGAGACCGCCGCGCTGGTCGATGCCGGGCCCGATCAGCTGTCCGCAAGGGCACTGGAGAACGGACCGCTCCAAGCACTGGCCGAGGACGTCCGGCTCCGGACCGGAGCCCTGTTCGTTGTGATCACCGACGACACAGGCCTGCGGCTGGCCCACCCCAATCCGGCCGAGCTGGGCCGCATGGTCAGCACCGACCCATCGGAAGCACTGGCCGGCCGCGAGGTCACCGAACAGGAACAGGGCACGCTGGGGCATTCCGCGCGGGCCAAGGTTCCCGTGTACGCTCCCGGGTCCGCATCCGTGGTGGGCGAAGTCAGTGTGGGCTTCTCCAGCCAAGACGTGCTGCAGTCCCTGGCCCGGAGCATCCTGCCCATCGCGCTTACGACTGCCGGGGCTCTGGCGCTGGGGATGGCCGCTTCCCTGCTGCTGGGCCGCAGGCTCAAGCGCCTGACTCTCGGACTCGAACCGGAGGAGATCGCGGCGCTGGCCCAGGACCAGGAGGCGGTGCTTCGCGGCGTGGACGAGGGCGTCATCGGTGTTTCCGCGGACCGCAGGATCACCGTGTTCAACCGCGAGGCCAAACGGCTGCTGGGCTTTCCCATCGACGCGGACCTCGTCGGCCGGCCGCTGGCCGAGCTGGAGATCCCCGGCGCCGGGGCATCTGTGCTGCCCGATGCCTTGGCCGGGCTGCTGGACGCCGCCGATCCGCAATCGCCCACCGTGGAGCTGGTGGTTGGTTCCCGGGTGCTGATCCTATCCGCGCGCGAAGTCCAGGCCAGCCGCACCCCGGGCAGACGCGGCTACCGTCCCGGAACGGGCACCGGCGCCGTAGTTCCGCGTGCACCCGAACTGGGCTGGGTGATCATGCTGCGCGACCGCACGGCCGTCCAGTCGCTGACCCGCCAGCTGGACGCCGTGGGCGCGTTGAGCACCGCGCTGCGGGCACAGCGGCACGAATTCGCCAACCGGCTGCACACCATTTCCGGCCTGCTCGCCACGGGGCACCCGGACCGCGCCCAGGAATACCTCACGTCCATCATGCAGACCGGACCGCTGAACTACCCGGCCGAACAGGCCGACCTGCTGCGGGACGCCTACCTGCAGGCTTTCATCGGAGCGAAGAGCATGGAGGCGGCCGAGCGCGGCGTGGTGCTCCGAGTCGGTCCCGAGACGCTGGTGCGCGGCCGGGTCACCGACCCGCAGGATGTCACCACGGTGATCGGGAACCTGGTGGACAACGCCGTCCGGGCCGCTGTGCTCGGGAGCAACCCGGACCGCTGGGTGGAAGTCGAGGTCATGGACGAGTTAACGGAAGACGGTGGAACGCTGCACCTGGTGGTGGCAGATTCAGGAGACGGGCTGTCCGGCCTCGCCGCCGACCACCCGGCCGCCGGAGAAGCGGCCGCCAGCATTGACCAGATCTTCGCCGAGGGCTACTCGACGGCAGACCCGTCGAGAGACCACCCATCGATCAAGACCGCGCCGCCGGACGACGTGTCGGGCCTGCCCGACATCCACGGCCAAGGCTTCGGGCTGTCGTTGAGCCGCCGGCTGGCTCGGCGCCGCGGCGGGGACGTCTGGGTGGCAGATCCAGGGCGCACGTTCGGGCCGGGAGCCGTATTCTGCGCGAGGCTGCCGGGCACGGTCGAACCTGTACCACCAGGAGGAAACCATGACTGATCTACAGGTGCTGATTGTCGACGACGATTTTCACGTGGGGCGCCTGCATGCCGGATACGTTGATTCCGTCCCCGGGTTCAGCGCGCTGGCGCCTGTCGGAAGCGCCGAGCAGGCGCTGCGCTCGGCTCACGGCCAGGCACCGGACCTGATGCTGCTGGATGTGTACCTTCCCGATGCGTTGGGACTGGACCTGCTGCGGAAAGTCGACGTGGACACGATCATGCTGACCGCCGCAGCTGACGCAGCGTCCATCCGCAAAGCACTGCGCCGCGGCGCGCTCGGCTACCTGATCAAGCCGTTCACGTCGGAGCAGCTGGCGAGAAAACTGCGTGCCTACGCGCGCTACCGCCGCCTCTTGGCTGAGCAGCCGGCCGTGGACCAAGATACGGTGGACCGCGCGCTGCACGCCCTGCACCCGGCCGAGGCCGCCGTGGCGGCCCGGACCCGGTCGGCCACGGAGGCCGCCGTACTGGAGTCGTTGGCACCCGGGCTGCAGCGGTCCGCGGCGGAAGTAGCGCAGACGGTTGGCATCTCCCGGGCCACTGCCCAGCGGTACCTGTCTGCTTTGGCGGACGACGGCGCCGTCGAAATCCATTTGCGCTATGGCAGCACCGGGCGCCCAGAGCACCGTTACGGCCGGGCCGGGTGACTCAGGGCGGGGCCGTCGGCCGGTCCGGGGCACCACCGGACTGGTTTTTGTGGCCGCGCAACGGCGGGCAGAGGCAGGAACAGGGGCGGGCAATGATTGGATGGCAGGCATGACCGTTGGCTTGGTACTGGATCTTTTCGGCACCTTCTTTTTTGCCATGTCCGGTTGCCTGTTGGCGGCCCGCCGGAAATTCGACATCATCGGTTCCGTGTTCCTTGGCTCCCTGGCCGGTCTGGGCGGCGGCATCATCAGGGACGTAATTCTGGATACCGTCCCCAGTGCCTTCAACAATCCGCTGTACTTCGTCCCGCCGGTGGTGGCAGCGCTGGTGGTCTTCTTCCTGTTCCGCAGCGTGGAACGCATGCAGCGTCCATTGCTGATCTTCGACGCCGGCGGGCTGGCACTGTTCTGCATCACCGGGACGGTCAAGGCCCTGAGCCTGGGCATGAACCCTGTCGCCTCGGCGCTGCTGGGCCTGACCACTGCCGTGGGCGGCGGCATACTGCGTGACGTCGTGGCCAACCGGGTGCCCCAACTGTTCAGCCCGGACGATCTGTATGCCGTGCCCGCCATGTTGGGTTCGGCCTTGGTGGTGGTGCTGTGGTTTGCCGGGGTCTACGGAACGCTGGCCGCCGTGGGCGTGGCCGCGGTGGTGTTCGGGCTCCGTGTGGTCTCCCTGCACTATGGCTGGCACATTCCGCACGCGGCCCCGGTATCGCGCCTGCCGCAGGACGACGGCTGATCAGGGAACACCCGCGGCTGGGCGGAAGCCGCGGCGGGACGGCTGCGGCGGCTGGGCGGAAGCCGCGGCGGGACGGCTGCGGCGGCTGGACGGAAGCGGCGGCCCTGGCCCCACGCGGCGGCCGGACGGAAGCCGCGGCTGGGGGGGGCCCACGGCCGCTCTGGGGCATCTTGTGTCGGCGCCGCTGCCCGCCCTTATGTCCGGTTTTGCCGGTGGATCTCCTCGATGATGCGGATGGCTGCCACGGCGTCGGCGGGCTCGACGGGAACCGGGGCGCCGTCGTGGATGGCCGCCGCCAGCTGCCGGTAGAACTCCGGGTAGGCCCCGGCCACGGAGCGAACCTTGCGGGCATGGTGCGGCGTGCCGAGGGTTCCCCACCGCTCTTCGGGCTCCTCGCCGTATCCGGCGGCCCCGGGAACCGCGCCGGCCGCCAGCGCGGCCTCCTGGCCGTCCAGCCCCCGGGAGGTGAAGGCGGCGGCCGAGCCGAGCACGTGGAACCGCGGCGCGGGCAGCGCGGAGATGAGGTTCATCGACAACCGCGAGCGCACGCCCGATTCGTGCCGCAGGGAGACGAAGGCATCCTCGTCGGCGGCGGATGCTGCGGGGGCGGTGTGGCGGGCGGTCTCGCCGTAGACCGTGGCGGCCGGCCCGAAGAGCGTGAGCGCCTGGTCGATCAGGTGGACGCCAAGGTCGAAGAGGATGCCGCCTCCGCCGACGACGCCGGCCGTTGCCTTCCAGGCCCGCAGACCCTCCGGCTTCCAGCGCTCAAAGCGGGACTCGAAGGTGTGCACCCGGCCGAGTTCGCCGTCGCCGATCAGCTGCTTCAGGGTCAGGAAATCCGAATCCCAGCGGCGGTTGTGGAAGACGGAGAGCACCATGCCGGCCCGTCCGGCCTTGGCCAGCAGGGCGTCGCCTTGGGCGGATGCGGGGACGAAGGGCTTGTCCACCACCACGTGCAGGCCGCGGTCAATCGCGGCGTCGGCGAGCGCGTAGTGGCTGGCCGGCGGGGTGGCCACCACCACGAGGTCAAGCGGCTTCGGCGCGTTGAAGAGTTCTTCCGCCGTTGAGACGATCCGGGCGCGCGGGTGCCCGGCCGCCGCCTGTGCCGCCCGCTCGGGATTGGCCGTGACGATCGCGTCCAGCGAGTACCCGCTCGCGGCCTCCAGCAACGGCGCGTGGAAGACCCTGCCGGAGAGTCCGTAGCCGATCACGGCGGTGCGCAGCGGGTTGTGCCCTGCCATCGTTGCTCCTAGGGTGTTCTGGTGCCGGTCGAAGGTGCCCGGCTGCCTCGAGCCTAACGGCGGACCTGGGGCTGTTCACGCAATTGCTGCGTGAGGATGTGCGCCTCCTCCAGGAGCAGCTTGCCGAGGAACTCCTGCCGGTCGGGCCGGAACCGTTGTTCGATGCCGGTCAGCGACAGCGCCCAGGCCGGCTGGCCGTGCCGGTCGAAGACGGCCGCACCCATCCCCCAACTGCCCTCCAGGATCAGCCCCGGGTTGACGGTATAGCCCCGCTGCCGGGTTTCGGCCAGGTTCGCGCGGATCTTGTCCGGCGCATGGGCCGGGCCGAAGCGCTCAACCCGGGCACCGCCGTCGTCGAGCAGCCGGTCGATTTCCCCGTCCTCCAGAAAGGCCATGATGGCCAGCCCGGCCGAAGCGATGCCCAGCGGGAAGCGGACGCCTTCGTGCAGTACAAAGGAGCGGACCGGAAAGCTGCCTTCAACCCGGACCAGGCAGACGGTTTCGTCGCCCCGCCGGATGGACAGAAAGGCGCTCTCGCCCGTTTCATCCGCCAACCGCTGCAGGCGCGGCCGGGCCAGGTCCTCGATCGCAAAGCGGCCAGCGGCCACCGACCCGAGCACATAAAGCTCCGGGCCCAGATGCCAGGTGCCGGTCTCCGCATGATGGTCCAGCAGGCCCTCGGCGGCGAGGGAGTTCAGTAGCCGGTAGACCGTGGGCCGGGTCAGGCCCGAGGCCCGGACGATGTCCGCCAGGGCCGCGCCGGTCTCCGGGGCGCGTCCGACGATCCGCAGCAGCCGGGCTACCCGGCCGACCACTTGGGCTCCTTGTACCTGCTTGTCCGGCAATTGTCCTCCTGGCGGTCTGGCGGCCGGGCCGGGTCGGTTATGCCGCCCCGCAGATCCACAATGTGGACAGTCTACCCGCCACTGTCCACACTGTGAATGCAGTTCTTGGCCGCCCGTTGACGGTTGCGCGGCGGCCGCACTAGTCTGCCGGATAACAGCTGTCCACAAGATGGACAAGTTCCGCGCCAGGTCAGGACGAGTGGCTGCGGACGGCACTCAACGAGGAGGAAGCATATGTCCAAACTGACCGCAGGACCCGCCGCCGCTCTGGCAGGCGTGCTGCATGACGGCATGACCATTGCGGTGGGAGGATTCGGGCTCTCCGGCATCCCCGCGGACCTGATCGACGCGGTGCGCGATTCCGGCGTCAAGGACCTGACGGTGGTCTCGAACAACATGGGCGTCGATGGCAAGGGTTTGGGCGTGCTGATCGAGGCCGGGCAGGTCCGCAAGGTGCTGGCCTCCTACGTGGGCGAGAACAAGCTGTTCGCCCAGCAGTTCCTGGCCGGCACGCTGGAGGTCGAGTTCAACCCGCAGGGCACGCTCGCCGAGCGCCTTCGCGCCGGCGGCGCGGGCATCGCGGCCTTCTACACCAAGACCGGGGTGGGCACGGTGATCGCCGAAGGCAAGCCGCACGAGGAGTTCGACGGCGAGCTTTACGTGCAGGAGCGCGGGATCGTGGCCGACCTGTCCCTCGTCCACGCCCACACCGCCGACACGGACGGCAACCTGATCTACCGCTACACCGCCCGCAACTTCAACCCTGTGGTGGCCACCGCCGGCCGCGTCACCATCGCCGAGGCCGAGGTGATCGTGGGGCCGGGTGCTCTGGACCCGAACCACATCGTCACCCCGGGCGTGTATGTCCAGCGCCTCGTGCAGGCCTTGGACCGCGCCAAGGACATCGAGCAGCGTACCGTCCGCCCCCGCCCCGCCGCCGTCGGCGCCTGAGATTTCAGACCAGAAGGAGCACATCATGGCTTGGACACGAGACGAGATGGCGGCCATCGCGGCCGCCGAACTGAACGACGGAGACTACGTCAACCTGGGCATCGGCATCCCCACGCTGGTGGCCAACAACCTGCCGGACGGCGTGCGGGTGGTGCTGCAGAGCGAAAACGGCCTGCTGGGGATGGGCCCGTTCCCGTACGAGGGCGACGAGGACGCGGATCTGATCAACGCCGGCAAGCAGACCGTGACGGTGCTGCCCGGCGGCTCCATCTTCGATTCGGCCACCAGTTTCGGCATGATCCGCGGCGGCCACGTGAAGACCGCTGTCCTGGGCGCCATGCAGGTCTCCGCCGCGGGCGACCTGGCCAACTGGACCATCCCCGGGAAGATGGTCAAGGGCATGGGCGGCGCCATGGACCTGGTCGCGGGCACCCCACGCGTGGTGGTGCTCACCGAGCATGTCGCCAAGGACGGCACGCCCAAGATCGTTAACGAATGCTCGCTGCCGCTGACCGGAGTGAAGGTGGTCAACCGGATCATCACGGACCTCGCCGTCTTCGACATTGACGACGACGACGGTGCCCTCCCGCTGCGGCTGGTCCGCCTGGCGCCGGGCGTCACCGTGGCCGAGGTGCGGGAGAAGACCGAGCCGGACTTCGCCGTCGCCCCTGAACTGGACGAAGCCGCCGCCGAACCGGCCGGCGCACGGGAAACAGCGCTGGAAGGAACTCACTGATGAGCCTGAAGCAACATTTCGGCCGGGACATCCTGCTGACCGGCTGGGGGCACTCCCCCTTCGGCAAGCTGGCCGACGAGACGCTGGAATCGCTGATTGTCGGGGTGGCCCGGGAGGCCATCGCCAACGCCGGGTTGGAGCCGGGGCAGATCGACGAGATCTACCTGGGCCAGTTCAACTCCGGCATGGTGCCGCTGGGCTTTGCGTCCTCGCTGGCCCTGCAGGTCTCCGACGATCTGGCGAACGTGCCGGCCACGCGGGTGGAGAACGCCTGCGCGTCCGGTTCGGCGGCCGTGCAGCAGGGTGCCAAGTCGCTGCTGGCCGGCGCGGCGCACAACGTGCTGGTGATCGGCGCCGAGAAGATGACCCATGCCGGCGCCGACGTGGTGGGCGCTGCCCTGCTGGGCGCCGACTACGAGGCCGCCGGCAAGCCGAGCTCCACCGGGTTTGCCGGCCTCTTTGCCGAGACCGCCAAGCACTACCAGAAGCGCTACGGCGAGGTGGGCGACGTCCTCGGCTCGATCGCCGCGAAGAACCACCGCAACGGTGTGGCCAACCCCTACGCGCAGCTGCGTAAGGATCTGGGTGAGGAGTTCTGCCGGACGGTCTCGGACAAGAACCCCGTGGTCGCCGAGCCGCTGCGCCGCACGGACTGCTCGCCGGTCTCGGACGGTGCCGCCGCCGTGGTGCTCAGCACCGAGTCGCCGCGTTCCGGTGCCGCGGCGGCTGCAGTCCGGCTGGCCGGCTTCGGCCACGCCAACGACTTCATGCCGACAGAGAAGCGCGATCCCACCGCCTTCGCCGGCAGCCGCGCCGCGTGGCGGCGCGCCCTGGATATGGCCGGGGTGGGGCTGGAGGACCTGGACCTGGCGGAGCTGCACGACTGCTTCACCATCGCCGAGCTGATCATGTACGAGGTCATGGGGCTGACCCCGGCCGGCGAGGGCCGCCGCGCCATCGAGGAAGGCTGGGTGTACCGGGACGGCAAGCTGCCGGTGAACCTGTCCGGCGGGCTGAAGGCAAAGGGCCACCCGGTCGGCGCCACCGGCGTCTCGCAGCACGTGGTGGCCGCCATGCAGCTGTCCGGCACTGCCGGGGACATGCAGCTCCCGGGCGCCCGGCGGGCGGCAGTGCACAATATGGGCGGCCTGGCGATCGCCAACTACGTCAGCGTGCTCGAAGCGGTGTAGTCCCTCTCTGGGTTGGCGGCAACGGGCGCCCGGCGACCGGCCGGGTGCCCGTTCGCGTCCCTGGCTGGTTTGCTTTCCGGCCCCCGTGGCTCCCGGTGCCGGAGACCGCGTTCGGAAAGCGGCCGTGCAGCCTTGCCGCCGTGCCGACCTGACGTCGGGCAGGCCCCCGGACGATCATAGTGACTTACGTCGCCGCGCCGTGGTTGATGCCGGCCTCCAGCAACTCCTGCAGCCCCCGGCGGAACAGCTCCCTGCCGCCGTGGGCCGGGTGGCGGACCTTCGGCACGTTGAGCCCGGCCGCCGCAACGCTGCGGTGCCCTATGTTCCCCACGGCAACGAGTGTGTCGATGCCGAAAATGCGGGCCAATTCCTGCCAGAGCGGCAAGCCGGCCTGGATTTCGGCGCTTGAGGGCGTCCGGTTGGAGTGCGGCCGGCCGGGCTGGTGAGGGTGAAACGGGTACGCGCTCCAGAGCAACGGCAGAAAGTCCAGATCGGCCAGCACGTTCCACATCACCGTTGCCGTCGGCTCCGCCGGCACGGTCTGGACCTCCGGCGGAACCACGTAACCGTTGCCCGGGCCGAACATGCCGAACGGGTCACGCCCTGAAATCAGCGCCTTGTTGGTGAAGGGGACCCCGGTCACCGTCATGCCGCGGTACCCGGGGGCCTCCCCGACCAGCAGGACCTTGGGCCGGCGTTCCAGCATCTGTTCCAAGTACCTGGCGATGTTGTGCCGGCGCGCTGCGTTCGCCGGCACGGATGACGAGAAGAAGTTGCGGCTCGCCGGGCCCGTCTCGAACTCCCCCAGCCGCACCACAAAGTCCCTGATTTCCTGCTGCGCCGTCACCATCCCAACCTAAGCGATCAGCGCGGCGACGGTGGAACCTGAACCCGCGCCCCCGGATCGCTAACCATCCAGTGGCGGGAAGATGCAGCGAAACGGCCCTGTTCGCTGCATCTTCTCACCACGAGTGTGCAGGGAGATAGCAACGACGCCGGTGCCCGGGCGAGGAAGAATCCCCGCCCGGGCACCGGCGTCGCGCTGTGAAATTGTCAGGCTGCAGCGGGCGCGAAAGCCCGCCGCCCAGGCGCTTGGCCACCCAGCCGCTAGGCGCGGGCAGAGTCCTTGGGCAGCCGGGCCGCCAGCTTCCACGCGGCCGGCATGGCGGCTGCCGCGATCAGCGACTTCACAATGCCGCCGATGATGAACGGGTACAGGCCCCACTCGAGCGTCTGCTGCAGGTCGGCGCCCAGGGAAATGGCCAGCCAGGCCATGCCGAAGACAAAGGTGATCACGGTGCCCGCCAAGAATGAAACGGTGGCGCCCAGGAACTTTTTGTCCCAGTTGCGCTTGGCCAGCCAGCCGGTCAGCCCCGCGGCGGCGATGAAGCCCACCAGGTAGCCGCCGGTCGGGCCAACGGCGGCGGCCAGGCCGGAGGAGGCGTCGCTGAACACCGGCATGCCGGCCACGCCGGCCACCCAGTACAGGGCCATCGACAGCATGCCGCGGACCGGGCCCAGCGTGCTGCCGACCAGCAGGACGGCCAGGGTCTGGCCGGTGATCGGGACCGGCCACAGCGGGACGGCCAGCTGCGCCATGACGGCGGTCAGGCCTGCCCCTCCGACAACCAGCGCGGTGTTGGCCAAGGCGGTGCTGGGGACCAGGGCGTCGGCCAGGACACCCTGTCGCGCAACGGCGGCTGAACTCATGTTTGCTCCTTCTCGGGGACATTTCCTTGCGGAAACTGTGGTCCGGTTTCGGCACCACTGTACCGGCAGCCCTCCGCTGCAAAGCCGATTATGGCGATGATTACGCAGTTCCCTGCCGGCTGCGGGAGGACTACCCTGAAATGCAGGAGCGCTATGGAGCCAATCGAAACACTGCTGGCTACTGCACGCGATGCCTACGCGCGCGGTGAATGGCGCCCAGCCTATGACGGATTCGAGCAGGCCCGCAGCCTCTCGCCACTGGACGTGGAGGATCTGGCCCGGCTGGGCGACGCCGCCTGGTGGGTGGGGGATGTCCGCGAATCGGTAATGGACTCCGAGGAAGTCTTCCACCGCTACGAGAACGACGGCGAAAAACTCGCTGCCGCCATGAAGGCCCTGGATCTGGGACTGCTGTGGACGCTGCGCGGGGACCTGATGATCGCCTCCGGCTGGATCAACCGCGCCAGGCGCATGCTGCTGGATGCCCCGCAGAGCCCGGTCCACGGTTACCTGCTGTATCTGGACACCGTCAACGCGCTGCTGTTTGCCGAAGACCCGGAGCCGGCCTTGGCCGCCGCCGAGGAGCTGCAACAGATGGGGCGGAGGTTCAACGCGCCCGTGCTGCATTCCTTCAGCCTCACGCTGACAGGTTTGGCCGATCTGCGGGCCGGGCGGACGGCTTCGGGCTTCGCGGCCTTGGACGAGGCGATGCTCCCGGTCCTCGCCGGGCAGGTGCCCCCAACCTGGTCGGGAGACATCTATTGCACGGTACTCCACGCCTGCTACCAGCTGGCCGACCTGCCGCGGATGCGGGCATGGACCGAAGCCACCGAGCGCTGGTGCGAGCAATTGGCGGGCGGCATGGTCTTTTCCGGCGTGTGCCACATCCACCGGCTCCAAATCCGCAGCATAGAAGGCAATTGGGACGGAGTGGAACGCGAGATTGCCCAAAGCAGCTCGGAACTGGCGGACCGAAACGTGTGGGCCGCCGGTGAAGGGTACTACCAACTCGGCGAGCTGCGCCGGCTGCGCGGCGACCTGCAGGGCGCCACCGACTCCTACGCCAGGGCGCGGGACTTGGGTGTTGAGCCACAGCCCGGCGAGGCCAAACTGCTGGCCGCGCGCGGACATCTCGACGCCGCGTGGGCCGGCCTGTCGGCAGCGCTGGAGTCCGACGATCGGCTGACCCGGGCACAAATGCTGCTCCCCGCGGTAGAACTCGCCGTGCAGCTGAAGTTGACGGCAGAAGCCGAGGAATACTGCCGCGAACTGGAGCAATCTGCCGGTGACTTCAGCAGCCCCGGTTTCCTGGCCTGGGCACGGCATGCCCGCGGGGTCCTGCTGTTTTCCGGCGGCCAGGCCGCGCAGGCCCTCTCCGTGCTGAGGTCCGCGCTGCAGGGTTATCGTTCCCTGCATCACCGGCACGACACCGCGCGGGTGTACGAACTGCTCGCCGCCGTGCACCGCAAGCTGGGCCAGCCGGAGACCGCGGCGTCGGAAGAGGCGACGGCCCTGGCCATCTACCGGGAGCTCGGGGCGGAGCCGGATGTGCGCCGCCTGGACGGCCAAAGGTCCCCGGGCGGCCTGACGGATCGGGAAGCGGAGGTACTTGCCTGCATCGCCCGCGGTGCCACGAACAAGGAAACGGCAGCCGCACTGTTCATCAGCCAGAAGACGGTCGGCAGGCATCTGGCCAATATTTTCCTCAAGATCGGTGTCTCGTCCCGCACCGCGGCCGCCGCGTGGGCCCACGAGCACGGCGTTACCGCTCCCTTGACGCGGCGCTGACGCCTGCATCTTTTGCCCCATCCGACCCGCCCGATCCCACAGAACTTGCCCGATGTTCCCGGTGCCGCCGGCTCCCTACCGTGGGATTCAGCAGGCAACAGGTGCCTGCTTCCAGACCATGGGAGAAGCCATGACCACCATCCAGGAAGCTGCCGGGCAGTTCGACACCCGGTCCGCCGAAGCGTTCGCGCAGCGCTGTCTGACCATCCTGAACGACGGCGCCCTGGCCATGCTGGCCAGCATCGGTCACCAGACCGGGCTGTTCGACACCCTGGCGGCGTTGCCGCCGGCCACCAGCCAGCAGATCGCGGACGCCGCGGAGCTGGACGAGCGCTACGTGCGCGAATGGCTCAACGGCCTGGCCGCGTCGCAAGTGGTGGTGTACGACCCGGTTGCGCGCACTTACCGGCTGCCGGCCGAACACGCCGCCTCGCTGACCAGGGCGGCCGGCCCGGACAACTTGGCGCGGCTGCTTCAGTACATCCCGCTGCTCGGCGGCGTGGAGGAGGGGGTCGTCGCCGCATTCCGCCAGGGCGGCGGGCTGTCCTATGCCGACTATCCGCGCTTCCACCAGCTGATGTCGGAGGAAAGCTCGGCGGTTTTCGACGCCGGACTGATCGAGGAGATCCTGCCGCTGGCCGACGGGTTGGTCGAACGCCTGCGCCGGGGCATCGACGTGGCCGACGTCGGCTGCGGCAGCGGGCACGCCATCAACCTAATGGCGCAGGCGTTTCCCGCCAGCCGATTCACCGGCTACGACTTCTCGCCGGAGGGAATCGCCCGGGCACGGCAAGAAGCGGCGCGCATGGGCCTGCACAATGCCTCGTTCGAGGTCCGGGACGTCGCCGAGCTGAAGGAACCGGGACGGTTCGACCTGGTCACCGCTTTCGACGCCGTCCACGACCAGGCCCAGCCGGCGAGCGTGCTCGGCGAGATCCACGCGGCCCTGCGGTCCGGCGGAACCTTCCTCATGGTGGACATGAGGGCCTCCAGCAATGTGGAGGACAACGTGTCGCTGCCCTGGGCGGGCTTCCTCTACACCATTTCGGTGATGCACTGCATGAGCGTTTCGCTGGGCCAGGGGGGCGCGGGACTCGGCACCGCATGGGGCCAGCAGCTTGCCCTGTCCATGCTGGCGGATGCGGGCTTTTCCGGGACGGTCGTCAAGGACGTCGAGCAGGACCCGTTCAACGCCTACTACATCGCGGCCAAGCGGTAACCAAACGACGGCGGCTCAAGCGGCCAGCCCGGCGGCCTGGGCCGTCAGCTCCAGCGCGCGCAGCCGCTGCGCGACGGTCGGCGCCTGGAACGCCACAATCAGCTCGTCGGCGCCGGCATGCCTGGCGAAGCCTTCCAGGTACTCCGCCACCGCCTCGCGCGTCCCGACGGCCGAGTACTTGACCATCTGCTCCACGTGCTGGCCCTGCGGCGAGTCCAGGATGAGATCCGCTTCCTCGTCGGTAAAGGTCCGGTCGCGGCCGAACAGCAGCGAGACGCGGCTGCGCCGGACAACCCGGAACTGCTCCTGCGCTTCCTCGTTGCTGTCCGCGGCGATGGCGTTCACACCGGCGATCACGTACGGTTCGGCGAGTTGCTCCGACGGCTGGAACTCGCGGCGGTAGACGGACACGGCGTCCTGCAGCGCATTAGGCGCGAAGTGCGAGGCAAACGAGTACGGCAGCCCCAGCGCCGCGGCCAGCTTCGCGCCAAACAGCGAGGAGCCCAGGATGTACAGCGGCACGTTGGTGCCCTTGCCCGGTGTCGCATCCACGCCCTTGATGCGCGACTGTCCGGTCAGGTAGCCCTGCAGCTCCAGCACGTCCTGCGGGAAGGATTCGGCGCTCATCGGATCACGGCGCAGCGCCCGCAAGGTGTTCTGGTCGCTTCCCGGTGCGCGGCCCAGGCCAAGATCGATCCGTCCCGGATGGAGCGCCTCCAGCGTGCCGAACTGCTCGGCGATGGTCAGCGGGGCATGGTTCGGAAGCATGATGCCGCCGGCGCCCAGGCGGATGCTGTTGGTGTGCGCCGCCACGTGGGCAATCAGCACGCTGGTGGCCGAGGACGCGATCGACGCCATGTTGTGGTGTTCGGCGTACCACACCCGCCGGTAGCCCAGTTCCTCCGCCCGCTGCGCCAGGGACACACTGCCGGCCAGGCTTTCACCCACGGTTTCGTTCGTGCCGATGGTTGCCAGGTCAAGGATGGACAGAGGTACGTTCACGTCGGCGGGGCCTTTCGTTGCGGGACGCCCGGGGTGGTTGCCGCGGGCACACATCCTGCACAACAACGGCGGTGCCCGTCTTTATTTCTTCCCTCCCCGCCCGTGGGGGCCGGCTGCCGGGCCGTCGCCGCCGTCACCTCGCCGGCGTAGAGTCTGCAGGCATGGAGCATCATCACGACCGTAGGGAAGAGCCCGACCAGTTCTGGGAGTCCTTTTACAGCCAAAGGGACCAAGTGTGGAGCGGCCGGCCGAACGCCATGCTGGTCCGCGAGGTCTCCGGCCTGCCGTCCGGCACCGCCCTGGAGCTGGGTTGCGGCGAGGGCGCGGACGCCATCTGGCTCGCCGGCAAGGGATGGACGGTCACCGGCCTCGACATGTCCGGGCTCGCGCTGCAACGGGCGGCCAAACACGCCGATGAAGCCGGTGTTGCGGACCGCATCCGGTGGCTCCGACAGGACCTGGTCCGCTGGGAACCGCAGGAAAGCTACGATCTGGTCTGCGCCCAATTCCTGCACTCGCCGGTCGAGCTGCCGCGGAACGCCATTCTCGCCACGGCGGCCCGCGCGGTAGCACCCGGCGGCACGTTGCTGGTTGTCGGCCACGAATCGTTTCCGCCCTGGTCGGGACATCCGGAACCCGAGGAACCTCTGCCCACGGCCGGGGAGCTGGCCGATGCACTCGGACTAGGTTTCCCGGACTGGGCCCTCGACACGCTCGACTCCGTCCCCCGCGAGGTCACGGGCCCGGACGGGCAGACCGCCACGATCACGGACAGCGTCCTGCGCGCCCGGCGGCTGGCCGTTTAGCCGGCATCGGACGTGGCATGCAGCGGGCCTCTCACCCGGCAGCGCGCCCCGTCTGCAGCGGGTCTCTAACCCGGCAGCGGCTTCTTACCCGGCAGCGTGCTCGATGCTGCAGTCCGTGCCGGGGAAGACGACGCTCTCATGCCCGTCGTCGAACCTCACGAAGTAGGGCGGGGCTCCGCCGTCGCCCCTGACCTCGATGACTTCGCCGTGCCGGTCAGCCGAGTCCACCGTCCTGCCCCTGATGACGATGCGGTCTCCGGGTGCTGCGATCATGACCGCTCACCTCCTTTCCCATAGCCTAGGGGAACGGGCTGCGGCCGACCAGAGTCAGCGCACCCAGCGGTGCGGGGCGGGCCGGCGGGTGCTGGGCAGGGCGTTGTTCTCCCGCCACTCATGCAGCCATTCGGGCAAAACCAGATCCGCCGGCGGCCGCTGGCCCACGGCGGCGAAGATCTCCTCATTGGAGACCGGGCCCTGCTTCGAAACCAGCCGGGTGGCGATGTAGGCGCGGGCATGGATTTCGCCGTCGGCCACCATGCGCTGCTCGAAGAAGATGGCGCGGTCATCAAATCCGATGATCCGGGTTTCGATGCTGTATTGCTGGCCGAGTGTGAGCGATTTACGGAAGGAAATGGTCTCCGCGCCGACCACCGGCGACCAGCCCTTGCGGCGGAAGGTGTCCCACACGCCCGCACGCACCATCAGCTCGAAGCGGCCGAGGTCCATCAGCGAGAAATACATCCCGTTGTTGACGTGCATGGCGATGTCGATGTCGGTGGGCAGCACGCGCAGGGACAGCGTGGACGAATCCCATATGTCCAAGGCAGGACGGCGGCGGGCCGTCAGCAGCAGCAGGAGGGTGCGGAAGATCAGGTGCATGCCGCCATGTTACCCGGAGGTAACTTGCCGGGCGGGCGGGACCGGCTAAGCCGCGCCGGTCCCGCCACCTTCCCGCTAGTCCCGGCTACGCGTGGTGTCCGTGTTTTTTGCCGTCCCCGAGGTCCTCCGGCAGTCCGCCCGCGGGATGGTCGGGGCCGCCGGATCCATTGATGCGCCCGGCTTGGCCAGGCTGGACGACCGGCGTCTCGGACGTCACCGGCACCGCGAACGGCACGGTGCTGGGGACGCTGACGGCTCCGCGCACCGGGCCCATGCGCCGCTGCCGCAGCGGATCCCGGCGCAAGTCCACGTACAGCGAGAGGCAGAGCCCCACCATGATCAGCACGAAGGGCGTTGACGCCAGGATGGTGAACGTCTGCAGCGCGTCGAGCCCGCCGACGAACAGCAGCACGGCCGCGACGGTACCGGTGAGAACGCCCCAGAGGATGACCAACGGCTTCCACGGCTCCTTTCGGCCGCGGGAGGAAAGCGTTCCCAGCACGACGGCGCCGGCGTCGGCGCCGCTGACGAAAAACACCGCCGTCAGCACCATCACCACGATGGCCGCGCCGAAAAAGAACGGATAGTTCTGCAGGGTTGCGAAGAAACCGGCCGCCTCGTCTCCGGTCCCGGCAATATCTTCACCGCCCAACTGCAGGTGGATGCCCGCACCGCCGAACACCGAGAACCAGACCACGCTCACGGCGGTGGGGACCAGCAGCACGCCCAGGACGAACTCCTTGATGGTCCGCCCGCGGGAGATCTTGGCGATGAACGTGCCCACGAAGGGGGTCCAGGAGATCCACCACGCCCAGTAGAAGATGGTCCAGTTGGCCAGCCACTCGGTGCCGCCGAAGACGGCCGAGTGGAAGCTCATGGGGACGATGTTGGCCAGGTAGTCGCCGATCGCGGCGGGGACCAGATCCAGGATGAAGACGGTGGGACCCACCACGAAGACGAACACCAGCAGCACCGCGGCCAGCACCATGTTCGTGTTGCTCAGCCACTTGATGCCGCGGGCAACGCCGCTGGCCGCCGAAATCACCACACCCACCGTCAGCACGCAGATGATCAGGATCGGAGCCACGACGCCGGGGTTCTCCTCGAACCGGCCGGTCCGCAGCAGCGCCAATCCGGCCGCAATCTGCAGCGCCCCCAGGCCCAGCGAGGTCGCTGAACCGAATTTCGTACAGATGATCGCCAGGATGTCGATCGGCTTGCCCCAGCCCTTTTCCTCAATCCGCTCCTTGCCGAAGATCGCCTGGAAGGGCGAACTCATCAGGTTGCCGCGGCCCATCCGGTACGTCGAATAGGCCAGGGCCAGGCCAACCACCGAGTAGATGGCCCATGGGTGCAGACCCCAGTGGAAGAGCGTGTAGGCCATCGCGCTGTTCGCGGCCTCGGGGGATCCCGGAGCGGCATCCACGAAGGGCGGCGGCGAGGCAAGATGAGTGACCGGTTCGTAGACGCCGAAGAACATCAGGCCGATGCCCATGCCGGCGCTGAACATCATGGCAATCCACGACAACGTGGAGAATTCGGTGGTTTCGCCCTCCTGCGCGAGCGGAATGTTGCCATACCGGCCGAAGGCCAGCACCAGCGAAAAGATTACGAAGCCGGTGGCGCCGAGGATGAACAACCAACCGAAGGAGTTGGTCACCCAGCCGAGAATTGATCCGGTTACTTCGGTCACCTGCTGGGTAAAGAAAACACCCAGCAGGCAGATGGCAACAATAATGCTGCCTGAAACGAAGAAAACCGTCTTGTCGACGGTATTCCAGCCCCGCTGCCCGTCATCACCCGTATCCCGGGAGACAGTCGGCAAGGGGCCGGTAAATTCGCTGCTCATCACTGATCCTCACTGTTGTCACCGGCTGTACGCGTGCGGCGCTCCGGGCTTGCTGCGGCTCTTCGATGTCAAACGTCCCGTCAGTATGATGGCAGGCATGAGTGGAGATGGCGACTTTCAAAGCGATGATCAGACCCGGATGGACCACTATGGCGACACCGGGTACACCGCCTTCGGCAGCCACGGCGAGGTGTCCAAGAACGACCCGAGGGTGGTCGCGCATGCCGAAGTGGATGCCGCCAACGCCGCGGTGGCCGTGGCCATGGCGAGCGGGGGCGTGTCCCCGGAGGTCAGCGCCATGTTGGTCAGCGTCCAAAACGACTTGTTCGACCTGATGGCCGACCTGCTGGTGCCGTATCGCGGCAATCAGGCGGCGGACGCCCGCATCATCCCCGAGCATGTGGAGCGGCTGGAACGCGCCATCGACCACTTCAGGCAGGAAGCCAAGGACCTCAGCGGCATGCTGCTGCCGGGCGGAACCCTCTCCGCTGCGCTGCTGTACCAGGCCCGCACGGCGGTGCGCCGCGCCGAACGCGCGGTCTGGGCGGCCCTGGATGAGTACGGCGACGTGGTGAATTCCGAGACCGGCCGCTACCTCAACCGGCTCTCCGGGCTGCTCTTCGTGATGGCCCGGGTGGCCAACGCCGAGCACGGGGACGTGATGTGGGTTCCCGAGTCCTCCGTCCGCGGCGTCCTCGAGGACCAATCCGGCACCACCGAGTAGCGCTGCGCAGGCAACCGCCGTCACGATCCGGCGGCCTGCCGGGTATCCTCGACGGTGATGAGCATCACCTCCGACGCGCCCGTGACCAGGGCCTTGACAGAGCCGTCCGCACGCACCCTGGCGCGCGGCCTCTCGGTGTTAAGCGTCTTCGATGACGGTCATCCGCAGATGCGGGCGGCCGAGGTTGCCGCCCGCGCCGGCCTGAACCGTGCGGCTACCGCGCGGGTGCTCCGGACGCTGGTCAGCCTTGGCTATGTGCGCTGCCGGGATGATCTGTTCTCGCTGGCCCATCAGGCTCTGGAGCTGGGCCACGGCTACGTCGCGGGCTCTCCGCTCGTCCGGGCCTCCCGCGGGGCGGTCCAGTGGCTGACCGGGGAATTCAACGAACCGTGCACGGCGGGCGTGCTGGCCGGCGGCGACGTCATCTGCATCGCGGCCACCCGCGTGCCGCGCATGATCCGCGCCGGGCTGACCGTCGGCGCCAGGATTCCGGCGCACGCCTCGTCGATGGGCAAGGTGCTGGTGGCCGGGCTGTCCGAGGACGGCCTCCGGTCCGCCGTTGACGGCGGCCTCAGCAGGCTGACCGAGCAGACCATCGACAGCACCTGGCGTTTCCGCCAGGAGATCGAGCAGGTCCGGCGGCAGGGCTACGCGGTCAACAACAGCGAACTGCAGCAGGGCCACCGCACGCTGTCCGTGCCCGTGAGGGACAGCGCCGGCACGGTGCTCGCCGCCGTCGGCGTCAATATGCTGGCCACCCCCGACACGTTGGAGACGGCCATCGCCAGCCACCTCCCCCTGCTGCGCCGCGCGGCGGAGCGGATCGCCGAAAGCGCCTCGCACTAAGAGCCCGACGGCGGTGCCTGCGCGCGGAGCCTGCGGGCGGCGCTTGACGGCGGCGGTGCCTGCGCGCGGAACCTGTGGGCGGCGCCTGCGGGCGGGCCCGCGCGCGGTGCGGGAACCGCCGAAGCGGGCGCCGCCGTCGTCGTCCTCCCGTTCAGGGGATCAGGACACCGGATCCGCGGCCGCCGCGAACTGCGACATGTAGAGCCGGTAGTACGGGCCTTCGGCCGCCAGCAGCTCCGTGTGGTTGCCCTGCTCCACGATCTTGCCGTCCTCCATCACCAGGATCACGTCGGCGTCCCGGATGGTGGAGAGCCGGTGCGCGATGACAAAGCTGGTGCGGTCCGTGCGCAGCGCGGCCATGGCGTGCTGGACGAGCAGTTCCGTGCGGGTGTCCACCGAGCTGGTGGCTTCATCCAGGATCAGCAGCGACGGGTTCGCCAGGAACGCGCGCGCGATGGTGATCAGCTGCTTCTCACCGGCGGAGACGTTGTTGCCCTCTTCGTCGATCACCGTGTCATAGCCGTCCGGAAGCGCCCGCACGAAGCGGTCCACGTAGGTGGCCTTGGCCGCCGCCATCACTTCTTCCTCGGTGGCGTCCAGGTTGCCGTAGCGGATGTTCTCGTAGATGGAGCCGCCGAACAACCAGGCGTCCTGCAGCACCATGCCCACCTTGGACCGCAGCTCGGCCCGGCTGAGGGCGGTGATGTCCACCCCGTCGAGGGTGATGCGGCCGGCATCCAGTTCGTAAAAGCGCATCACCAGGTTCACCAGGGTGGTCTTGCCCGCGCCCGTCGGCCCCACGATCGCCACCGTCTCGCCCGGCCGCGCGGCGAAGGAGAGGTCCTCGATCAGCGGCTTGTCGGGGCTGTAGCTGAAGCTGACGTTGTGGAACCGGACCTGCCCTTCGGTTTGGGCGGGCAGCGATTCGGTGGCGGTGTCCGGGGCCTGCTCGTCGGCGTCGAGCAGTTCGAAGACGCGCTCGGCCGAGGCGACGCCCGACTGCAGCATGTTGGCCATGCCCGCCATCTGGCCCAGCGGCTGGTTGAATTCACGCGAGTACTGGATGAACGCGGTGGCATCGCCCAGGGTCATGGAACCGGATGCCACGCGCAGGCCGCCCACCACGGCGATTCCGACGTAGCTCAGGTAGGAGATGAACTGCATGACCGGCATGATCATGCCGGAGACGAACTGCGCCCCAAACGAGGCCTTGTAGAGTTCCTCGTTCTTTTCGTCGAACTGTTCCACCGACTGCTGCTCGCGACCGAAGGCGCGGACCAGATCATGGCCGCTGAACGATTCCTCGATGTGCCCGTTGAGCGCTCCGGTGTTCTTCCATTGCGCGGTGAACAACTTCTGGCTGCGGGTGCCGATGAGGCCGGCGCCCACGGCGGAAAGCGGCAGGGCGATCAAGGCGATCAGGGCCAGCTGCCAGGAGACGATGAACATCATGATGGTGATGCCCAGCAGGCTCAGCGCGGACATGATCAGCTGCGCGAACGCCTGCTGCAGCGCCTGCTGGATGTTGTCGACGTCGTTGGTCACCCGGGAGAGCATGTCGCCGCGCTGGCGGGTGTCGAAGTAGTTCAACGGCAGCCGGTTCAGCTTGGCTTCCACGTCGCGGCGCAGCCCGAAGACCACCCGCATGACGATTTGGTTCAGCAGCCAACCCTGCAGCCACATGAACAGCGACGCGACCACGTACATCCCCAGCACCAGCAGGATCAGGTTGCCCAGCAGTTGGAAGTCGATGCCGACCCCGGGAACCAGTTCCATGCCGCTGAGCATGTCGGCGAACTGGTCCTGGCCCTGGGCGCGGAGCCCGGCGATGACTTCTTCCTGGCTGGCGCCGGCGGGCAGGTTCGCGCCGATCGCGCCGCTGAAGATGACGTCCATGGCGTTGCCCAGCACCTTGGGCGCAATCACGTTAAGCACCACTGCCACCAGCACCATGGCCAGCACCAGGATGATCCCGGCCTTCTCCGGCTTCAGCAGCCCGAACAGGCGCTTGGCGGACGGCCAGAAGTGCTGGGCCTTGCGGACCGGCGTCCCGGTCATGAAGTCCTGGTCGGCCTCGCCCGGCTGGAACTGTTCGTCCAGCACCTCGGCCTCGGCTTCAGCGGCGGCTCCCGGCGTTGGCGCCGTCACGGGGTCCGGCCCGGTGGCCACCTCGGCCGGGGCTTCCTTGTCCGGCGTCATGCCGCTTCCTCCACCGCAGTCTGGGATTGAACAATTTCCTGGTAGGTCTCCGAGCTCTCCAGCAGCTGCCCGTGGGTGCCGCGGGCCACGATCTGTCCGTGCTCCATCACCAGGATCTGGTCCGCGTCGATGATGGTGGCGACGCGCTGGGCGACGATGATGACTGTCGCGTCGCCGGTGGTCCCCTTGAGGGCGGCCCGCAGCCTGGCGTCGGTTGCCACGTCCAGCGCGGAGAACGAGTCGTCGAACAGGAAGACCTTGGGCTTGGCCACCAGGGCGCGGGCGATGCACAGCCGCTGGCGCTGGCCGCCCGACACGTTGGTGCCGCCCTGCGAGAGCGCCGAATGAAGCCCCTTGTCCTTGGCACGGACGAAGTCCTCGCCCTGGGCCACGCGCAGCGCCTCCCAGAGTTCTTCATCCGTGGCGTCCGGATCGCCGAACCGCAGGTTGTGTGCCACCGTGCCGGAGAACAGGTACGGCCGCTGCGGCACCAGCGCCACGCGGTCCGTGATGTCGGTGCGCTCCATCCGGGTGACCGGAACGCCGTCGATGAGCACCTCACCGCTGTCGGCGTCGAACAGCCGCGGGAGCATGCTGATCAGGGTGGTCTTGCCCGCGCCGGTGCTGCCGATGATCGCCGTCGTCTGCCCCGGCCGGGCCGTGAAACTGACGTTGCGCAGCACGGGTTCCTCGGCGCCGGGATAGGAGTAGGTGACGTCGCGGAACTCGACGACGCCGGCCGGTTCCCGGGCTTGCTGCGGCTCGGCGGGTTCATGCACGGAGGGCTCGACGTCGAGCACCTCGCCGATGCGTTCGGCACAGACCGAGGCCCGGGGAATCATCATCGCCATGAAGGTGCCCATCATCACCGCCATGAGGATCTGCAGCAGGTACTGCAGGAACGCCGTCAGGGCACCGACCTGCATCTCGCCCGCGTCCACGCGAAGTCCGCCAAACCACAGCACCGCCGCCGTGGCCAGGTGAAGGATCATGCCGATCGAGGGGAACATCAAAACGAACAGGTTGCCGACCGAGACCGAGACATCGGTCAGTTCGCGGTTGGCCTTCTCGAAGCGCTTGGCCTCGTAGGGCTCGCGGACAAACGCCCGGACCACGCGGATGCCGGTAATCTGCTCACGGAGCACCCCGTTGATGTTGTCGATCTTCGTCTGCATCATGCGGAAGAGCGGCATCAGCTTCCAGACCAGCAAACCGACGACGACGAACAGCAGCGGCACCGATGCCCACACCAACCACGACAGTTGCAGGTCCTCGCGCAGTGCCATGATGATGCCGCCGACGCACATGATGGGTGCCATCACCATGAAGTTCAGTCCCATCAGCACGAGCATCTGCACCTGCTGGACGTCGTTGGTGCCGCGGGTGATGAGGCTCGGCGCGCCGAATCGTCCTACCTCCCGGGCGGAGAACCCGGTGACCTTGTGGAAAATGCCGCGGCGGAGGTCGCGGCCCAGGGCCATCGCTGCCTTCGAGCCGAAATAAACCCCGGCGATCGCGGCCGCCACCTGGATAAAGCTGACCACCAGCATGAGGCCGCCGGTGCCCCAGATGTAGTCGGTGTCGCCCCGGGCCACGCCCTCGTCGATGATCTGGGCGTTCAGGCTGGGGAGGTACAGCGCGGCGATGGTCGCAATCAGCTGCAGCACCACCACGGCGAACACGTAGGGAAGGTAGGGGCGGCCGTAATGGCGGATGAGGCGGAGCAGCATCGGGACGTGACGCAACTTTCGGCGAAAGGGTGGATTGAGGCCAGATAGAGGCTACACCTTGGCCAGAGCCGCTGTAACCCACGGCAGATGAACTTCTGCCCCGGCCTTCAGCGGACCGCCGGTTACCCCGCGGTTCTTCGTCCCGTGCGACACAAAGCGGCGGCGATTGGCCACGCCTGTAGCCCGCTGGAAGACTGAGGCGCACCAAACCGAGACACGGCGGAGGAAACCTCGTGAACGACCAGATGTTCCAAATCATCGCCATGCTGATTTACATGGCAGGCATGCTGGCCATCGGATGGTGGGCCTACCGGCGCACGAGCGATTTGGACGACTACATGCTTGCCGGCCGCGGCCTCAAGCCCGGCGTCGCGGCACTGAGCGCCGGCGCCTCGGACATGTCGGGCTGGCTGCTGATGGGCCTCCCCGGGGCGCTCTACGTCGGCGGGTTGTTCGAAGCCTGGATTGCCATCGGCCTAACGATTGGCGCCTGGCTCAATTGGAAGTTCGTGGCCCCGCGGCTGCGCTCCTACACGGAGGTATCCAATAACTCCATCACCGTCCCCAGCTTTTTGGAGAACCGGCTCAAGGACCGCTCGCGGCTGCTGCGGATAGTCTCCGGCGTGATCATCCTGGTCTTTTTCACCTTCTACGTCTCCTCCGGCATGGTGGCCGGAGGCGTCTTCTTCGAATCCTCCTTCGGCTCCACCTATGGGGTCGGCATGCTCGTGGTCGGCGGCGTCACCGTCCTGTACACGTTGTTCGGCGGCTTCCTCGGCGCCAGCTATACCGACGTCGCCCAGGGGCTGTTGATGTTCGCGGCCCTGCTGCTGGTTCCGATCGTCGGTGTGTTCGCCACCGGCGGCCTGGCTGCCACCATCGACTCCATCCGTGAGGTGGATCCGAGCCACCTCAGCCTGTTCACCGGTGGTGCAGTCGCCGGCATTTCGGCCGCGGCCTGGGGACTGGGCTACTTCGGGCAGCCGCACATCATCGTCCGCTTCATGGCCTTGCGCACGCCCGGCGAGGCCAAGGCCGCCCGCCGGATCGGCATCGGCTGGATGCTCATGACGGTATTCGGCGCCGTTGCCACCGCGCTGGTGGGCGTGGCCTACTTCCAGCAGAACCCGGGCGCCACCCTCACGGACGCCAAGTCCGCCGAATCGGTGTTCCTGGACCTCGCGCAGATCCTGTTCCACCCGTTCATCGCCGGCTTCGTGCTGGCCGCGGTGCTGGCGGCGATCATGAGCACCATCTCCTCCCAGTTGATCGTGTGCTCGTCTGCCCTGGTGGAGGACCTGTACAAGATCTTCGCCCGCAAGGACGCCCCGGCGAAGACCCAGGTGATGCTTGGCCGCCTGGGCGTGCTGGTCGTCGCCCTCGTGGCGGGCCTCCTGGCCTGGAGCCGCAACGACACCATCCTGGGGCTCGTGGCCTTCGCCTGGGCCGGCTTCGGTGCATCGTTCGGGCCGACCATCATCCTGTCGCTGTTCTGGCGCAAGCTCACCGTCGCCGGCGCGCTCTCCGGCATGCTGGCCGGCGCGGTCACGGTGTTCATCTGGGGCACCTCGGCGCTCTCGGCCACCATGTACGAGATCGTTCCGGGCTTCATCCTCAACGTTGCCGTCGCCGTCGTCGTCAGCCTCTTCACGCACAAGCCGCAGCCGGACATCGAGACGGAGTTCGCCGAAGCCGTCAGCCGCGCAACCGCGGGGAAGCCCTTCGTGGCTGCCGGAGAGCGCTGACCCACCTCCCGGTCAACGGACTGCAAAGGGTGCCCTTTCCGACGTCGGGAAGGGCACCCTTTCGCTTTGTACACCATGCGCTGCCCGGCAGGCCTGGCGCTCCGCCGCCCGGGCTCGTGATTTCCAGCGCCGGCGAGAACCAGCGGCCGGCCGGCAGCCGTAGGGCCTTCAGCAAGAATTCCGCCCTCAACCGTCGACATAACTATCTCCATAGGTATAGAGTCGGAGTATCTTGGAAATGTGCAATGCGTCACACTCCGGCCCGCCATCGAGGAGGACAAGAACCCATGAGCGCCAAGAATCTTCAGGAAGTATTGGACCAGTCCGGCAACACCGTCGAGATGCTGCGCAACTCGCAGATCGGCGCCTACATTTACCCCGTCGTCGCCCCGGAATTCACCAACTGGCGCAGCGAGCAGCGCGCCTGGCGCGAGTCCGCGGTCCTGTTCGACCAGTCGCACCACATGGACAACCTGTTCATCAGGGGCAAGGACGCCCTGAAGCTGATTTCGGACACCGCCATCAACTCGGTAGCCAATTTCCCCGTGAACAAGGCCAAGCAGTACGTGCCCACCACGCCCGCCGGGCACGTCATCGGCGACGGCATCCTGTTCCACGAAACGGAGGACCAGTACGTCTACGTGGGCCGCTCCCCCGCCGCCAACTGGCTGATCTATCACGGTGAGACCGGCGGCTACGACGTGGACATTGAGGTGGACCGGCGCTCACCGTCGCGGCCCATGGGACAGCCGGTGAAGCGCAAGTACTGGCGCTTCCAGATCCAGGGCCCGAACGCCTGGAAGATCATCGAAAAGGTCAACGGCGGCCAGGTTGAACAGTTGAAGTTCTTCAACATGGACCAGATGCAGGTCGCCGGCCGGCAGGTCCAGACCCTGCGCCACGGCATGGCCGGCGCACCGGGGCTGGAGATTTGGGGACCGTACGAGACGTACGACCAGGTCCGCGACACCATCCTGGAGGCCGGCCAGGAGTTCGGCCTGCTGGCCGTCGGTTCGCGCGCCTACCCGTCCAACACCCTGGAATCGGGCTGGATCCCCTCCCCGCTGCCCGCCATCTACACCGGCGAGGAGCTGCGCCCCTACCGCGAATGGCTCGGCGCCGACAGTTACGAGGCGGTCAACGCGGTCGCCGGCAGCTTCGTTTCGGACAAGATCGAGGACTACTATCTCAACCCATGGGAGCTTGGGTACGGCCACATGGTGAAGTTCGACCACGACTTCATTGGCCGCGAGGCGTTGGAGAAGATCGACCCGGCCGACCAGCGCAAGAAGGTCACGCTCGAATGGAATGCCGAGGACATGGCGAAGATCTTCGCCTCGCTCTTCGACACCGAGGGCACGCCGTACAAGTACTTTGACCTGCCGCTGGCCAACTATGGTTCGTCCAATTACGACGCGGTGCTCGACGCCGCGGGCGAGACGATCGGCCTGTCCATGTTCACCGGCTACTCCGCCAACGAGAACCGGGGGCTGTCCCTGGCCACGGTGGACGCCGACGTGCCGGAGGGCACCGAGGTCACGGTGCTCTGGGGCGAGCCCGACGGCGGTACCCGCAAGACCACCGTGGAGCCGCACCGGCAGCTGAACGTGCGGGCCATCGTCAGCCCGGTGCCGTACTCCCAGGCGGTCCGCCAGGACTACCCGGGCGGCTGGCGCTCCGGCCGGAAGGCCTGAGCCAGGCTGCGTTCGGCCGCGACGGCGGACGGCGGGGAAGGTGCCAAGGGCACCTTCCCCGCCGTTTTGCCGTTTTCCTAGCGCCGCTCAGACGGGACGCTCGTCAGGCGCCGTTTTCCTGGCTGCCGGTTTCTTCGATGTACCGCTCGCCCGACTCGGTCTCGCCGACGCGGAAATGCTGCTCCATGTGCTCGATCGCCGCGGCGTCTTCGGGGCCGGGCGCGCTGACTGGATCGTCAATAGCCGTCCGGTCGGCATCGCCGTAGACGTTGGCCAGGCCCTTCTTGGCATCCGCAGGCAACTCACCGGGCGGGAGCAATTCCTCGTCCCGGGAGGTTTCGCCGCCCTGGTTCTCTTCCCGCTCCGTACGGTCGTAGCGGTCCGGGTTGTTGATTTCCTCGCTCATGAATCTCCTTCCCTCAAGCGCTGGTGCGCCCTGCCTTCACCTAATCACAGAGCGGCGGCGCGCAACAGGGCCGGGAACTGCGCACCACGCCCCAGGAGTTCCATCAGCCAACCTCGGCGGGGCCACGCCGGTGGCCCGATCCGGCTCTGACTCCGGCCGGCGAGCGCCGCTTAGGAGCGGCGCTGTCCAGGTATTAAAACCTGCTCAAGCATCGCCCCTTGTCAGGGCGCCATGGCGCGCCAAAAGATGGAAAATTCCCTCTGAACGTGGACAGCGCAGCCCCCGGAAGCCGATGGGCATCGCCGCGGCGCGGAGTCACCGTCCCCGATGAGCTTCCGTTCGCGCAGCGCTACCGTCCGGCGCGGAAGTCTTTGACCCAGTCGGCCGTGGCCTTCATTCCTCCGAACGTGTAGAAGTGAAGCTTCACCGTGCCGTGCACCGATGGGTCATAACGGCCGGCGAATTCCTCCAGGAACTTGTCCGGCCCGGCGGTCCCCAGCAGGTTGGTCAGGGAAAAGCCGTACTTGTGCACGATCCCGGCGGACGAGGCCACTCCGAACCGCTTGGCATAGTTCAGCAGCCTCTTGACCCCGGCCGGCCCGGGGATGCCGATGCGCACCGGCGCGTGGATCCCGCGGCGGCGGGCCTCGGCCAGCCAGTCGAAGACGGGATCCGTGTCGAAGCCGAACTGCGTGATGATGACCGCTTCAAGGTCTTGCCGCTGCAGTTCGGCATGCTTGTCTTCCAGCGCCTTCCACAACACCTCGCCGGAAATGTCCGGATGCCCCTCCGGGTAGCCGCTGATGCCCACGCGGCGGATTCCGTACCGGGGCAGGAGCCCGCTGCGGATGACCTCGAGCGAGTCCGGATAAGGCCCCATCGGCTCAACCGGGTCGCCGCCGACCACGAAGACGTCCTCCGGTGCCGCATCGGCGGACAACGCCTGCAGGAAGTCTTCCAATTCGGCCCGCGACGCCAACCGCCGGGCAGAGACATGGGGTACCGGCAAGAAGCCGTGCCGTTTGACGGCGGCCGCCGCCGCAACCCGCGTCGGCAGGTCCTCGTTCCCCAGGAAGGTGACGTTGATCCGCGTTCCCGCCGGAATCGTGCCGGCGGCATCTTCCAGCGCGGGAACATCCTTGCCGGTCATCTCGAGCGAGAAGTCGTCGAGCAATGTCCGGGCCGCCTGGGACGGCGCGTGCTTGGGGTCGGCCATAGTCGGAATTCCTTCCTCGTGTGGTGCCGGTCACCCTTGACCGACCTGCAGCGAGTCTAGCCGGAAAGCCACTACCAACATAGGGGGTGATAAGTGGTTTGCATTTCTCAATCACTGGGTGGATACTATGTGAGCCTTTCCTTCTAATCCCAGGAACAACCATGTCCACGCCCCGCGCGCTGCGGCCCTTCGCCCATCGCAACTACCGCATCCTCATTTCGGCCCTGGCCATCTCGGTCTTCGGCGCCGGCATGTGGGCCGTGGCCATGGTGTATCAGGTCGTCGCCCTGGGCGGCGGACCCATTCAGCTCTCGCTCGTCGCCACCTGCGCCAGCGTCGGCTTGTTGGCGTTCGTGCTGCTCGGCGGCATCGCGGCGGACCGTCTTCCGCGCCGCCGCCTGATTATCAGCGTGGAGGCGGCCAACCTGGTGGCCATCGGCGCGGTGGCCCTGCTGGCCATGACCGGGCTGCTGCAACTGTGGCACCTGGCCGCAGCCGCCTTCCTGCTGGGAGTCGGTGCCGCGTTCTTTTTTCCCGCCTACTCGGCCATCCTGCCGAGGATTCTGCCGGCCGAAGACCTGCTGGCGGCCAACGGCATGGAGGGGACCATGCGGCCGTTGCTGCAGCAGGCCGCCGGACCGGCGGCAGCGGGCATGATCGTCGCCTCCTTCTCCCCCGGGGCGGCCATCGGGTGGATCACGCTGTGCCATCTGTCCGCGTTGATCATCCTGAACTTCCTCGGACAGGAACTGGCTCCGGATGCAGGGACGACGGCGTCGGTCGCCGCTGCAGACGAGCCCCCGGGCAAGCGCGGCTCCGTGCTGGCGGATCTGCGCGAGGGCGTGGCCTACACGCTGAAGACTCCCTGGCTGCTCTGGACGCTGCTGTGGGCCGTCGTGAGCGTGCTCATCTTCATTGGCCCCATTGAGGTACTGCTGCCGTTTGCGGTTGCAGACCAACTGGGCGGGGAATCGCGCACGTTTGGCTTCCTGCTTGGCATCTTCGGCATCGGCGGCGCCACCGGGGCGATGGTGACTGCCTCGCTGCGGCTGCCCCGGCGCTACCTGACCATGATGCTGCTGTTCTGGGGCGCCGGCGCCCTGCCGATCGCCGTCATCGGCTTCACCGGCAGCTTTTGGTGGATGGCCGCGGCACTGTTCGTGGTCGGCGCGACCGGCAGCGCGGGCCAGGTCATCTGGGGCACGCTGCTGCAGCGCCGGGTGCCGCCGCACCTGCTCGGCCGGATCTCCAGCCTGGACTTCTTCGTCTCGCTGGCGTTGATGCCGGTCTCCATGGCGCTCGCCGGGCCGTTGGGCGAAGTCGTGCCTGTCTGGCTGATTTTCCTGCTGATCGGCCTCGCCCTGCCGCTCCTGGCTGTGCTGGCGCTTATTTTCGGCGGAATGCTGAAGGACGAGCTTGAGCACCCGCTGGACCGGACTTTGGAACCGGTTGGGCCGGCGCGCACTTAGCGCGGCCGGCCCGGCATCCCGTAAACGACGGCTTCGGGATCACGATCCACGATCAACATCGATTTTCGCGTGGCCATCCGACTACCGATGGATATAGTGATTGGCAACACAACACTGAAAAGGAAGTTGAATCAGTGAGTCTCCGCTACGCCTTGCTGGCGCTGCTCAGCGTCGAACCCATGACCGGTTACGACCTCTATAAGGAATTCGAGTCGTCCGTCGGGAATGTGTGGCACGCGCCCGACTCCCAGATCTATCCCGAGCTGCGGCGGATGGAGCAGGAAGGGCTGCTCGACGGGGAGGAGGTCATCTGGGGCCAGCGCGGGAGGAAGCGCCGCTACCACATCACCGCCGCCGGGCTGCAGGCCTTCCGGGAGTGGATGAACACCACGCTCGACTACACCCGCGTGCGGGATCCAGCCCACCTGAAGGCGGCCTACCTGGAGTGGGCCGAACCGGACGCTGCGCGCGAACAGATGCGCGCGCACATTGAGCACCACACCGCGCTCCGGCAGCAGTGGGAGCAGCGGATCCGCGAGATCGACGACGACAGCAGCGAGATGCTCAATCGCCGGTTGGCCGGCACCCCGGCGAGCGAACGGACGCGGGTCAAGGCCTTCAAGCGCTTCACCTATGAAGGGCTCGTGGCCCGCGCGGAACAGGAGATTACCTGGGCCCGCCGCGGCCTCGCGCTCATCGACCGGCTTTCCGACCAGCCGGGCGTCCAGCAGCCGCATTCGCCGCAGCCGGCCGGCGCCCGCAAGTAGCCCGGGCCCGCAGGCAGTTAGGCGCCCGCAGTCGGCCGGCGCAGGCGGGCCCCCGCAAGCATCCCGGGCGCCCGGGGGCAGCCCCGTCTAGTTCGAGTATTCCTTCCGCAGGTCCGCCTTGCGGATCTTTCCGCTGGCCGTCCGCGGCAGGTCCTCCACGAACACCACGGACTTGGGGATCTTGTAGCGGGCCAACCGCCCGTCCAGGTGCTGCTGGATCTCCTCGGCGGACACGGAGAAGCCCTCGCGGAGCGTGACCACCGCGCGCGGCACCTCCCCCCATTTCTCGTCCGGGACGCCGATGACCGCGGCGCTGCTGACGGCCTCCAGCTCCAAAATGACCTGCTCCACCTCGGCCGGGTAGATGTTCTCGCCGCCGGAGATGATCATGTCCTTGAGCCGGTCGGAGATAAAGAGGAAGCCTTCGTCGTCCACGTAGCCCATGTCGCCGGACTTGAACCATACGCCGTCGGCATAGCTCTCGGCCGTGGCATCGGGCCGGTTCCAGTACTCGCGGATGACGTTGGGACCCGCAATCTGGATTTCGCCGACCTCCCGCGGGGGCAGGACCTCGCCCAGCGGCTCGGCGATCCGGATGTCCGTGAAGAAGTGCGGGAGCCCGGCGGATCCGGCCTTCGGGCGGGACTTCTCCGCCGCCAGCGTGGTGGCTCCGGGGGCCGTTTCGGTCATCCCGTAGCCGTTGGTGAAGGACAGCCCGCGGGCCTCGTAGGCCTCCAGCACCCGCATGGGCACGGCCGATCCGCCGCAGGTCAGCTTGTTCAGGGAGCTGATGTCCGTCTTGTCCCAGTCCGGGTGCTCGCACAGCAGCTGGTAGGTGGTCGGCACGCCGCTGATGCTGGTGGCCTTGTACTTCTCGATCAGCATCAGGGTACGCCCCGGATCGAACTTGGGCTCCAGCACCACGGTGGCCCCCTTGAGCAGGGCCGGCAGCACGCCCATGCCCAGGGATGCCACGTGGAACATCGGGGCGATCATCAGGGCCACGTCGGTGCTGGCCATGTCGAAGTCCACGAGCACATTGATGCTGTTCCAGGTCATGTTGCCGTGCGTGAGCAGCGCCCCCTTGGGCCGGCCCGTGGTGCCGGATGTGTAGAGGATCATGGCCGGGTCATCCAGCGTCACTGCCTCATCGCGGCGTTCTGTGCCGCCGGAGGCAATGACTTCCTCCAAAAGTTCGACGACGGTGCCCGGCTCGGCTGCCTCGGCAACGGTTCCCGCCGGGGTATCTTCCACCACGATCCGCCGGTTTAGCCCCAGCAGCGCACTGCCGCGGTCAGCCAGCGCCTGCAGGCTGCGGGCGTGGACCAGGATGCGGCTGCCGGAGTCCTGCAGGGCGAACTGGACCTCGGGCGGGGCCAGCCGGGTATTCAGCGGGACGAAGATGGCGCCCAGGGTCCCGCACGCAAAGAAGGTTTCCAGGAACGCCGGGTGGTTCTCCCCCAGGTAGGCCACCCGGTCACCGCGGCCGACGCCGCGGTCCGCCAGGGCGTTAGCCAGGCGGTCCACCCGCCCGGCTAACTCCCCGTAGCTCAGTTCACCCGCGCTGCTGATGACGGCGGTTTTCGCGGCGGACTTCATGCGGCGCTTGTGGATCCAGGCCCCAAGACCTTGATTGTGCATGGTGACATACCTTCCGACGTACCCGGCGAGCGGGTCTGGACAGCCCCTCGAGCGGCCCCGACCCTCAAGCCCGCGGGCGGGGGCCGGACTCACGGCTCAGCGGTGAACCAGATCACACTGGACATCTCCAACCTAGGGCCATTTAGTTGAGAAAGTCAATAGTTGAAGATGCGGGTGTACCATCGGCCTTCGCCGCACCACAACCGGCGGTGCCCCGCCACAGAAGGCAGCCGTTCGACCCGCCCGGGAACAGGAAAACGCCTCTCCGCGAGCGCGGAGAGGCGTTTCCGCCGACGGCCCGCCCCTAGCCGCACCGCCAGACCCTCAGCAACACGTCGGCCAACGCAGGCCGGTGGACGCCTATTGCCGCGGCAGGAGCGCCTCCATATCAGGGATCTCCTCGATCAGGCCGTTCTTCAGGGAGATGTCGGCGATCTCCTGGATGGACTCGGCATTGACCTCCTGCGGGAATTTCGGCAGGGTCAGCTTTTCGATGACCGCGGGGTCAAGCTGCGTGTACTCGGGCAGGATCTCGCGCACCCGGTCCGGATTCTCGTCGGCGAACGCCAACGACTTTTTCATCGCCCGAACAAAGGCCTGGGTGACGTCCGGTTTCTCCTCGGCAATGTCGTCCGAGGTGAAGTAGGTCGCCACCGTGAGGTTTTCCACCGGATAGGCATAGTTGGAGAACACGGGCACCGCACCATCGCCTTCGACGATGGTCACGAACGGCTCGACGGCGGCGATCGCGTCCACATTGCCGTTGGCCAGCGCCGCGGGCATGTCCGGGAAGGGCATCTCGACGAAATTCAGGTCCGACGAGTCCGCGCCGGCCTGCTCCACCGCCTCACGGATCGTCGAGTCGCTGATGTTGTTCAGGGTATTCACGCCGATGCGCTTGCCGGTCAGGTCCGCAATCTCCTTGATCCCGCTGTCCGGCTTGACCATCACGGCCGCGAAATCCTCATCCTGGTTGCCGGTGGTTGAAGCGCCGTTGGCCACCATCTGCATGTTCAGCCCCTTGGAGCGGGCAATCACCAGCGACGTGACATTGCTGAAGCCGAAATCCATCTGACCGCTCGTGATGGCCGGAATGATGGCCGCGCCGCCCTGCGCCGGAACGAGTTCGAGATCGAGCCCCTCTTCTTCGAAGAATCCCTCCTGATCACCCAGATAGATCGGAGCCACGTCGACGATCGGGATGACCCCAACCTTGATGGGAGTCATTCCGCCGGCGGCTTCGGTGCCACCGGTCGGGGCCGCATCACCACCACCGGACGGGCTGCCCCCACCGCACCCTGTTACCGCCAGCACTGCCGCCAGCGCAACCGCCGTTCCAATTCTCTTCACGGGTCCCTCTCCCACTCACCGCCCCATGCAGCAAGAGTGTGCCTTAGGTCACAGTATCTACGGACATAGTGGAGGCCGTCAACGACGGGAACCCCTGCAACAGGCCGCAGAGCGGCTCCCGCATCCCGGGAACCGCCCCGCCACCTGAAGCCAAGAACGAAGGCTACTGGACGGCCATGGCCGGCACGTCCGGAGCCTTGTCCACGTACCCGTACTTGACCATCAGCTCGCCCATGTCGCTGAGAACATCCACCGGGAGCTCGGCGTCGAACGTTTCCATCTTCAAGCCCTTCGCCACTTCTTCGGGCATGCCCATGAAGTCCGGCAGGACGGCACGGACGCCAGCCGGATCCGCTTCCGCGGCCGTCAGGGTTTCCGAAACGGCTGCCTTGAAGTCGGCCACGATCTCCGCGTTCTGGTCGGCGTAGCTGCCGCTGGTGAAGGTCACCATGGTGGGCAGGCCCGGCAAGGCCTTCTGGTTCGGGTAGCCCAGCAGCTTGTAGTCCTTGTTGGCCAACGCCTTCGACTGGAAGGGTTCAGGCACCCAAATGGCATCAACGTTTCCGCGCTCCAGCTGGGCTTCCATGTCCGGGAACGGCATTTCGCTGAACTTCAGCTTGGACGGGTCGCCCCCGTCGATCGCCGCCGATTCCATGATGGTGAGGTCGCCCTGGGTCTTGAGTGTGTTGACCGCGGTGGTCTTGCCCTCCAGATCGGCGAAGTCCTCGATCCCGGAATCAGCCTTGACGATCACGGCGTTGATATCCTCGCCCTCGGCCTTGGAGTTGCTGTAGCCCGTGACGATATTCATATCCAGGCCCTTGTCCACCGCCGTCATCACCGACAGCGGATTGCCGACAGCGAAGTTCAGGGTGCCGGTGGAAACGGCGGGCAGCATGGCAGCGCCGCCCTGCCCGGCCTGCAACTCCAGTTCCAGGCCGTGCTTCTCGAAGATGCCCTCATCGATGCCGTACTGCATGGCTCCCGACGGGGCGATCGGCAGCACGCCTACGGTGAGCTTGGTGAGCCCGGAGCCGGCGGCGCCGGACTGTTCCGCCGGCGCTTCGTTCGACCCGGAGGGGGAACCGGAGCCGCAGCCGGTCAATGCCATCGCGGCAATCGCGCCACCGGCCAACAACTTCGCCAAGTGCTTCTTCATGAAATGCTCCTCGCGGTCCTAGGCGCCGCCGCCCCCGCCGTCGGGAGACTGACTGTGATCGACGCCACACCTAATTACAATGTAGATACAATAGTTGAATAAATCAACAGTTAGGTTGGATTTGTGCAGCCGGCAGGACAAGGAGGGCGCCGGCGTCAGGCGTAAAAGCGGGCCAAGAACTCCGCGATGACCGCGGGGCGCTCCTCGCCTTCGATCTCGATGGTGTTGTTGGTCTTGATCTGGACCCCGCCCTTCACCTCGGTGACCTCGGAAATCACCGAATGCAGGCGCACCTTGGAGCCGACCTTCACCGGGCTGGTGAACCGCACGCGGTCCAGGCCGTAGTTGACCTTGGTCGTGACGCCTTCCACGTCGAACAGTTCGCTCCACAGCGGGATGACCAGCGACAGGGTCAGGAAGCCGTGGGCGATCGGCGCGCCGAACGGTCCTTCCTTGGCCTTTTCCGGGTCGGTGTGGATCCACTGGTGGTCATCGGTGGCATCGGCAAAGGTGTTGACCTGGTCCTGCGTGATTTCACGGTAGTCGGTGTAGCCCAGGTCCTTGCCGACCAGGTTGGGCAGTTCTTCGAGGCTGACGACGGTGTTGCTCATAGATGGCTCCTTGGAAAGATGGATGGTCTTAGCGGAATGCGCCCGTGCCGGTGATTGCCCGGCCGACTATCAGGGCGTTGATCTCGTGGGTGCCTTCATAGGAATAGACGGCCTCGGCGTCGGCATGGAACCGCGCGACGTCGGTGTCCAGGGTGATGCCGTTGCCGCCCACGACTTCCCGGGCCAGGGCAACGGTCTCGCGCATGCGGGCGCTGCAGAACATCTTGGCCAACGCCGAGTTCTCGTCCTTGTAGATGCCGTCCTCCTGCTGCTGGGTCAGCCGCACCGCCATGCCGAGCGAGGCCGTGAGGTTGCCGAGCATGGTGGCCAGCTTCTCCTGAACCAGCTGGAATCCGGCCAGCGGCTTGCCGAACTGCCGCCGCTCCTTGACGTAGCGCAGCGCGGCCTCGTAGGCGCCGGCCTGGACGCCCGCGGCGATCCAGGCGACGTCGGAGCGCATGTTGCGCAGCAGCGAGGCCACGTCCGCGAACGAGTTGACGTTCTGCAGCCGCGCGGAGTCCGGTACGCGGACACCGGCCAGCGCGATGTCGGCGTTCTGCATCATGCGCAGCGAGGTCTTTCGCATGATCTTGGCGATGCCGACCCCGGGGGCATCGGTCGGGACGAGGAAGCACTTGACCTGTCCGTCCGCCTGGTCGCGGGCGAAGACGGCGAGCACGTCGGCAGCGGCGGCCCCGCCGATCCAGCGCTTGGCGCCGTCGATCACCCATTCGCCTCCCTCGCGGCGGGCGCTGGTCTCAAGCCCGCCGGCAATGTCCGATCCGTGTTCCGGTTCGGTCAGCGCAAAGACGCCCTTCAACTCGAAGCTGCGGATCTTCGGGTCCAGCTCGGCAGCCTGCCCGGCGCTGCCGCCCAGAGTCACGGCCGTGCGGAACAGTCCTGACTGGGCGTTGTAGAAGGTGGCGACGGAGGCGTCTGTTCGGGCGAGCTCGAAGTTGCGGAAGCCCTCGTAGAGTCCGGAGGGCTTCGCACCGCCGTCGGTCAGTTCGGCCGGCGCCATCAGGTTCAGGTCATACAGCGGCTGGGCAATCTGATACGGAAACTCACCCTGTTCCCAGTAGTCCGCCAGCAGCGGCTGAACCTGCTCCTCGAGCACGCCGCGCAGCCGGCCGAGCACGGTGCGTTCGGCGTCGGTCAGCAGCGCGGCGTAGCCGTACTGGTCGGAGGGATAGAAGGGTCCGGCCGCGGTGCCGGCCTTCTCCTGGGCCACCGTGCTCATGCCTGCCCACCGCCCAGCCCGAGCAGGCGCACCGCGTTGTCCTTGAGGATCTTCGGCCGGACCTCGTCCTTCATCGGCAGGTCCGCGAATGCGCCCAGCCACTTCTGCGGGGTGATCAGCGGGTAATCGGTGCCGAACAGCACCTTGTCCTGCAGGACGGAGTTGGAGAGTTTCACCAGGGATTCCGGGAAGTACTTTGGCGACCAGCCGGACAGGTCGATGAACACGTTCGACTTGTGCGTGGCAATCGAGTTGGCCTCGTCCTGCCAAGGCACCGAGGGGTGCGCCATGATGATGCGGAACCCCGGGAAGTCGGCCGCGATTTCGTCCAGCAGCAGCGGGTTCGAGTAGGCAAGTTTAATCCCGGAGCCGCCCGGGGTTCCGGCCCCCATGCCGTTCTGGCCGGTGTGGAACACCGCCGGCAGGCCCAGCGACTGCAGGGCTTCCCACAGGGGGTAGAACCGTTCGTGGGCCGGGTTGAAGCCCTGCAGGCTCGGGTGGAACTTGAAGCCCCGCACCCCATAGTCCTCGGCCAGGGACTTGGCCCGGTCGATGGCCTCCGCACCCGTCAGCGGATCGACGGAGCCGAACGGGATCAGCACGTCGTTGTTGCGGGCGGCGCCCTCGGCGATGTCCTCGATGCTGTTCGGCTCGTGCTTCAGGCGGGTGCGGGCATCCACGGTGAACACTACGGCCGCCATCTTCAGTTCCCGGTACGTTTCGGCGATCGCATCCAGCGACGGCGTCCGCTCCTCCGCCTTGAAGTACGCGCTCGACGCGTCCATCAGCTCCTGCGGCAGCGAGAGGTGTCCGTGGCCGTCGATCTCGACGTGAACATGCATATCGATCGCCGCCAGCGACGCGACATCGAGCGCCGGTTCGTAACGCGTGGCAGGCATGGCTATTTCGCCGCCGACTCGGGCTGCAGGTCCGCCGGCAGCTCGGGGAACGTCTCGCCCACGCTCTGCAGCCGGCCGCCGAACAGGTCCTGGAAGCGCTCGCTCAGCGCTTCGTAGTTCCAGCCGCCGTCCAGGAACTCGGTGGCGACGGGCTCCGGATGGGACCACAACTGCAGCCGGTCGCCGCCCACCCCGATCGCCTGGCCGGTCACGTTGGCTGCCGCATCGGAGGCGAGGTAGGCAACCAGCCCGGCAACGTCGTCGGCCGTTCCAAAGCCCAGCTCCTTGCGGAAGAAGTCGGGCATGGCGTCGCCGCGCTCGTCCGCCTCCACGGCCTTCTGGAAAAACGGCACGGTCTTCGTCATCGCGGTGGCTGCCACCGGAATCACGGCGTTGGCGGTGACGCCGGCCTTCTTCATCTCCAGCGCCCAGGTCCGGACCATCCCGACGATGCCGGCCTTCGCCGCGGCGTAATTGGTCTGACCGAAGTTGCCGCGCTGGCCGGTAGGCGAACCGATCGTGATGATCCGTCCCGCGACAGCGTTCTCCTTAAAGTAGGCGTAGGCCTCGCGCACGCAGGTGAAGGTGCCGCGCAGGTGCACGTTGATCACCAGGTCGAAGTCCTCGTCGGTCATCTTCAGCAGCGACTTGTCCCGCAGCACTCCGGCATTGGTCACCAGGATGTCCAGGCGGCCGAAGGTCTCGACGGCGGCGGCCACCAGCTGGCGGGCAGTTTCGGTGGGCCCCACCGGGGCCACGACGGCCGTGGCCTGGCCGCCGGCGCCGGTAATACTGGCGACGGCTTCCTCCGCGACCTGCGCGTCCACGTCATTGACCACAACGGAGGCACCCTGGCGGGCAAGCTCCTGCGCGTAGGCCAGGCCGAGGCCCCGGCCGCTTCCGGTGACGATCGCTGTTTTTCCGGCCAAAGACATCTGCTGCTCCTTCATCCCGCACGGTGGAGGTGCGTTGCGGTTTATGCTGGTCTAGAACCCATGACAACCCATATGATTGAAAAAGTCAATCATTTTGGGCAGCACCTACTTCTAGCGAGGAACCATGTCCGCAGCAACAACGGCCGTCCGCCCGTCGGCGACCGCCGGCCTTGAACGGCTGTACGGCACCGATCTGGCCAACGAAATCGAGTTCCTCACGGCGCGGGCGCGTTCGCTGGGGTCCGGCCTGGCCAACAACATGCTGGCCGAGCTTGACCTGAAGGTGCGGTCCTACTCGGTGCTGTCGCTGGCGTGCAGCGGGGAGAACCCGTCGCAGCGCGAACTCGCCGACTTCCTGAGCCTGGACCCCAGCCAGATCGTGGCCCTGGTGGACCAGTTGGAGCGGCGCGGCGCCGTCACCCGTGAAGCCGACCCGCGCGACCGCCGCTCCAAGGTCATCGTTGCGACGGCATCGGGCCGGAAGCTGTACAAGCAGGCCGAAGCGATCATCCGCGAGGCGTCGGACGAGTCCTTGGCCCGGCTGAACGAACAGGAACGGGAAACGCTGCGCGACCTGCTGCGCCGCATCGCCTTCTGACCGGCCGCGAGGGGCGCCGCGCACCGGGCGCCGCAGGCCGGCTCTCCCCTCTCCCAAACCCCTCCCTCAACCCCACCCCAACCTCACCCAATCGGCTACTCAGATAAGGCCCTTTCAGCTGAGAAGGGCGTTATCTGAGCAGTCGATCTCGGAGGGCGGGCGGGACCGGCGCACTGGTTAAAAATCGGAGCCGGCCGCACCCCTTGCCCAGGATGCGGCCGGCGCCCCACTGCCTTCTGCTAGCCGGCGCTGCCGGCCTGGGTGGCGGCGGCGGGGCGGTGGCCCTGCTTGGCAAGCTGGATCTGTTCGTAGACGTGGTGGCGCAGTTCGGTGAACCGCGGCAGTGCCCGGGTGTTTAGCTGGTCGCGCTCGTCGGGCAGGTCGATCTCGAGGTCTTCCTGGATCACGGTCGGCGAGGAGGACAGGATAATCACGCGCTGGCCCAGGTAGACCGATTCGTCGATGTCGTGGGTGACGAACAGGACGGTGACGCCCAGTTTCTTCCAGACCGTGCGGATCAGGTCCTCCAGGTCGGCCCGGGTCTGGGCGTCGACCGCGGCGAACGGCTCGTCCATGAGCAGCACCTCAGGCTGGTAAGCCACTGCCCGGGCGATGGCCACGCGCTGCTGCATGCCGCCGGAGAGCTGCCACGGGTAGGACTGCGGCACGTGGTCCAGGCCCACGGCCTCGAGGGCGTCGTCCACGAGCTTGTCGCGCTCGGCCTTGCCCATGCCGGCGTTCTTCAGCGGCAGTTCCACGTTCTCGCGCACCCGCATCCAGGGGAACAGTGAGCGGCCGTACTCCTGGAACACCACGGCCATCTTCTTGGGCGGGCCGGTCACCCGGGCGCCGTCCAGCAGCACCTCACCCTCGGTTGGGGCCAGCAGGCCGGAGATGCACTTGAGCAAGGTGGTCTTGCCGGACCCGGACGGGCCGACAAGGCAGGCCAGCTCCCCCGCCCGCAGGTCGAAGGTAAGGTTGCGCACCGCCTCAATGTCGCCGCCGTCGGTGTGGTAGACCTTCTTGACGCCGCGCACCGAGAGCATGGCCTGGCCTTCGGGCAGGGTTTTGCCGGTCGGAACCGGGGTGGTTTCAGGCTGCATTTTCTACCTCTCGCAGGCCGTGGTACCAGCGCAGGATCTTGCGCTCGGTCCATTGGAAGATGAATGACATGGCAACACCGATCAGGCCCAGCACCACGATGCCGGACCACATTTCGGGGATCGCAAAGGAACGCTGGAACTGCACGATGGTAAAGCCCAGCCCCGAGGACGAGGCGAACATCTCGGAGATGACCATCAGGATCAGGCCGATGGACAGGCACTGGCGAACGCCGGCCATGATCTGCGGGCCCGCAGAGGGCAGCACGAGGTGACGCACGCGGGCCATGCCGCCGATGCCGTAGGTGTGCGCCGAGTCCGAAAGCACCGAGTCAATGGCGCGGACGCCTTCGATGGTGTTCAGCAACACCGGCCAGATGCAGCCGGAGATGATGACCACAATCTTCATCGTGTCGGTGATGCCCATCAGCAGCATCAGTACCGGAATCAGCACCGGCGGCGGGATGGCGCGGAAGAACTCCAGCACCGGCTCGGTGAAGTCGCGCAGCCACTTGATCGAGCCGATCAGCAGGCCGGCGACGATGCCCAGGATGATCGCCGCGGCCACCCCGATGATCAGCCGCCCGATCGAGGGCAGCACGTCGGACAAAAGCCGTTCTCCGAACCAGGTCTCGGCGAACGCGTCGACGAGCAGTGCCGGCGTGGGCACGAAGAAGTTTGTCGCGCCCAGCGTCGAGGCCCACCAGATCAGCACGAGGATGACCGGCAGCGCCAGCGCGTAGGCAATGCTTTTCAGGACTTTCACGCGATTACCTCGGAACGGATCGATTCATGCCACGACAGGGTCTTACGCTCAATGAAGCGCATCACCAGGTTGACCAGCACGCCGATCAGCCCCGTGGCCAGCACCAACGCATACATGCCCGCGATCGCGCCGCCGGACTGCGCCAGCGCGATTTCCCGGCCCAGGCCCGGGGAACCGATCACCAGTTCGGCCGTGATGGCGAGGATCAGCGCCACCGCTGCGGCCAGGCGCACCCCGGTCATCAGGTACGGCAGGGCGGTAGGGAACACCACGTGGCGGACCCGGGCGAATCGGCCCAGGCCGTAGGACTTCGCCGTTTGCATCGCCACGTTGTCCACGTCGGCCACCCCGTACAGCACCTGGATGAAGACCTGCCAAAACGATGCGTAGACAATCAGCATCAGCGAGGACTCGATCTTCACGCCGAACAGCAGCACCGCCAGCGGAATCAACGCGACCGACGGGATGGGGCGCAAAAACTCCACCGTGGAGTTGGTGAACTTCCGCAGGAAGTTTGACGAACCGATGATGAAGCCAAGTACCACGGCCAGCAGCACCGCCATCAGCAGGCCAAGGAACCACGCGAGCATGGTCTCGCCCACCGCGAGCCAGAACGCCGCCAGGCCGAAATCGTTGAACAGCACGGCGAGCACCTCGGAGGCAGGAGGCAGGAAGCGGGCCTCAACAATCCCCACCCGCGGCACCAGTTCCCACACCAGCAGGAATGCAAGGATCCCGGCGAGGCCCAGCAACTGCTTGGTGGGACGCTTCTTCGACGGGCGCCGGCGTGACCGGCTGGCCGCCGGACCCTTGCTGTCAGTTGTCACCGCGGGCGCGCTCACGGGAGCATCCCGACGAGGTGCGGCGCCCTATACAGCGCACATTTCATTTCCACTCCTTCTGCCCCGAGGAGAACGGGGATACAGACCGCCCTGTTCGCTAGCCGAACATGCGTTCACTAGCTCAAGTGTGGTCGACGCCACTTGGTGACGTCAAACACTCTAGGCCATCGTTACGCAGGCAACACTGCGCGACGGTCTCTAACACCCCTGAATTGAATAGATCAACGGTTTGTGCAGAGGAGTTCAGCGCTTTCGCCCGAGCAGGAAGTAGGCCGCCGGGCCGATGAAGTTGAGGAAGGACGCGGCAAACCACACCGGCTTCGGCCCGTTGACCAGGGCGGCCGGGCGCTTCTTCAGGTCCTTCAGAGCGGCCGTCTGCAAGACAAGCTGCAGCCCGGCCATGGTGGCTACACGCAGCCGCTGCCCCCCGCTCAAATCCCTCAAGGACTTCTTCTTCATGGCTTTCTTCATGGCGGCCTCCCGGTCGGTTGTGGCAGCAGGTGCCTCAAGTGTAGGCGTGCCGGGCCGGCGGCGCAGGGGCCTAGCGATGCCTTTCGTACCGCCAGGGCAGCGAGGCGGTGGAGAGCCGGTGCCTGGCCCCGGCGGCCGCCGCCGGCCCGGAACCGGGGTAGGCAGGGTCGCCCGCCCACACGATGACCTGTCCGCTGGCCGGGTCGTCAATCACGTGGCTCTCATAGTTGAAAGGCTCCGTGTTCCGAGCGGCTGCCAGTGCGTCCGCCACGGTGTTGAAGCGGCCCAGTTCATGCAGGGTTACCCAGGTCGGCGGGACCAGCCGCATCAGCCCCGTCTCATGCCGGCGGAGCGCTTCGCCGGGCCGCATCCAGGCGAAGCCGGCCAGCTCGCCGTCGTTGAGCACGACCTCGCCGACCGGCGCCGCTGCCGCGAAAAACCATGTTTGGAAGCGGCGGACCAGGCTGTGGCGGGGTACCCAGTTGGATAGGTGTACCAGGTCCTGACCGGCGATCCGCAGGCCGGTCTCCTCGAAGGTCTCGCGCGCCCCTGCGATCTTTGCCGCCGCCAACTGCCGACCCTGGTCACGTTCGACGGCGCCGCCGGCCTCTGTGCCGATGCCCGCTTTGGCTTCGGCGTCGGCTTCGGCTTCGGCTTCGGCATCGGCTTCGGCATCGACTTCGGCGTCGGCGGCACGGTAGTCCCCCGGGTCCACCTTGCCGCCGGGGAATACCCAGGCCCCCGCGAAGGATCCACCGCCGGGGCGTTCCAGCATCAGGACTTCCAGTCCCTCCGGGCCGTCGCGCAGCAGGATGACTGTTGCCGCCAACTCTGCCTGGTCCGTTTGTCTGTCCAACGCTTTATCCACGCCCTTAGCTTAGGACGGCGGCGGAGGCGTCGCTTCGAGCCGCGGATAGATATGGCCAGCGGGGCGCGACGGCGGCGCGTCGTGTCTACTTCCGGGACAGCAGCCGCTCAACCCGCGGCTTGACCTCGGTGGCCAGCAGCGTGATGGAGTCGATCAGGTGCTCGTGCGGCAGCCCGCCGATGTCGGTCTGCAGGAAGTGGCGCACATGTCCGAGGTATCCGTGGAGGTGGGCAATCCGCTCGGCCACGTCGTCCGGATCGCCGACGTAATAGGCGCCCGGGGCCTCGGCCTGGGCCAGGAAAGCGCGCTTGTCGGGTGCGGGCCAGCCGCGCAGCCGACCCATTTCCACGTTGAGGTTGTGCCAGCCGGGGTAGAACCGGTCGAGGGCCTCCTGCTTGCTCGGCGCCACCAGCCCGAGGGCGGCAACGGAAACCTTGATCTGCGGACCGCTGTGGCCGGCCTGGGCCGCGGTGCGCCGGTAAAGCTCGGCCAGTGGAGCGAACCGGTGCGGGGCTCCGCCGATAATCCCGTAGGAGACGGGCAGTCCGAGCTGCCCGGCCCGGGCGGAAGAACCGGCGTTGCCCCCGGTGGCCAGCCAGATGGGCAGCGGCCCGGCGGCAGGGCGCGGCACGACGGCTAGGTCCGCGATGGGCGGCCGCCGGGATCCGCTCCACGTCACTTCGGGGGCGCGGCTGTTGTTGATGGCCATCAGCAGATCCAGCTTCTGCGCATATAACTCGTCGTAGTCGCCCAGGTCGTAGCCGAACAGCGGAAATGTTTCCACCGAGGAACCGCGGCCCGCGGTGATCTCGACGCGGCCGCCCCCGGAAATCGCGTCCGCCGTGGAGAACTGCTGGAACACACGAACGGGGTCGTCCGTGGAGATGATGCTGGCGGCGCTCCCGAGCCGGATCTGCTGCGTGGCGGCCGCGGCCGCGGCGACGATCGCGCCCGGCGAGGACGCGGGCATGCTGGTGGTGTGGTGCTCGCCGATCCCGAAGTAATCCAAGCCAACCGTGTCGGCGTGGAGGATCGCCTCAAAGAGGTTACGGATGGCCTCCGACGTCTCCCGCTGGCTGCCGTCCGGATTGAGCTGCGTGTCGCCGAAGCTGTAGGCACCGATTTCCATGTCTTGTCCTGTTCTGCCTGTTGATGCCGTCATCGACACGCCGGTTCGGTGGCCTCCGCCAAGAGGCCTCGGAGCTCGTCGGCGGCATGGGCGGCGTTGAAAATGCGGGTCCCCGGCTGGAAGGCGCGGCCGGCCGAGAGCGGGCCGGCATCGACCGGGTCGTAACCCAGGCGATCGATGAAGGCCGCGACCAGGGATTTGGCGTCGTCGTGATCGCCGGCAAGAGCCAAGGCTCGGCGGTCGGCGGAACCCGGATCGCGGCCCTCCTCTTCGAGTTCCCGGTACCCGATGTGGTTCAGGGTTTTCACCAGTCGCGCGCCCGCCAGGAAATCCTGGACGACCTCGCTGCTGCCGCGCGGGTCGTTCTCAAAATCGCGGATCACGCCGTCGGTCGGTGCCCAGTAGTTCATCGCATCGATCACGGTCTTGCCGGCCAACCGGCCCGGATCCAGCGTGCGGTAACGGTGCAGCGGGATCGCGGCGAGAACCAGGTCCGCCTCCCCCACTTCTGCGGCGTCGACCGGCTCCGCCCCCGGCGTGATGATTTCCGTCAGCAAGGCGATCTCTGCAGCCGGCTTGGACGTTGCGATCTTCACCCGGTAGCCGGCCTTGAGCGCCTGTCTGGCGAGGGCCGTGCCCACGCGGCCGGCCCCCAGGATGCCAACGGTGCCAAGCTTCATTTCAACTCCAGTCTGCCTATATGCTGTCCGACAGACTATATTCATCGCAGATTATCTGTGCAACTTCGCATGATTAGTTATCATGAGAGGCATGACAGGAGAACGAGCCGCCACAGCAGACAGGACGCACAGCCCGGTTCCCGGCGACTTCGGCTGGAACCTCGGCATGGTCCTGCGCGGGTACCAGTCAAATTTCGAGGAGGCCGTCACCGGCATGCCGGAAGGCATCCGCGGCTACCAGATCCTCTCCGCCGTCGTTCATCGGGACCCGCCGAACCAGCAGGCCCTCGGGGCCCACTTGGCGATTGACCGCACCGTACTGACCTACATCCTCGATAAACTCGTGGCCGCCCGGCTGGTGGAGCGCATCCCCGCCGCCAACGATCGGCGCGCACGGAAAATCGTCCCCACCGCGCAGGGACGGGCCGCACTTTCGGAGCTTGAGGTCCGCGTCGCACGTGCCGAGCAGGACCTGCTCTCCGGCCTGTCGCCGGAGGACGTGCGCACGCTTTCCGCCTTGGTCGAGGTGTTGGCCATGGGAATCCACCGCGCGCAGCCGAACTCCAGCCCGTGCGAGGCGATGGACCACCTGCCCTAGACTCGTCAGCATGTGGATCGGCTGGATTGAGTTCGACCTGCTCCTGGGCGACGTGCACTCGCTCAAGGAAAAGCGTTCCGTGCTGCGGCCGATCATCGCCGAGGTGCGGAAGCGGTTCGATGTCTCAGTGGCGGAAGTCGGCCAACAGAACCTCTACCGGCGGGCCGAGCTGGGCATCGGGCTCGTAGGCGGCGACCGGGCCCATGTGGTCCAGGTGCTGGACACGGCCGAGAACTACATTGCCTACCGCCCCGGCGTGGACCTGCTCAGCACGCGGCGGAAAATACACTCAAGCGACGACTGAGCCCGGCCCCGCGCCGCTGCCTGCAGGCCGCCGTGCGCATCGACCGGCGTGGATCTTGGTAGCGTTGGTCACGCCCATGATCCGTGCCACATCCGGAGGCTCTGTTGACTACCCCCGCCACCGACGAGCAGTTTTCCACCGTCGAGGAGCTTGTCCGCCACCGCTATGCCTCCGACAAAGCGTCGCAACACCTTGGCATCGAGGTGCTCGAGGCCGACGAGGGCCGCGTGGTGATGTCCATGGGCGTCCAGGACTACATGCTGAACGGCCACCACATCCTGCACGGCGGCTACCTGTTTACGCTCGGCGATACGTGCTTCGCGTTCGTTTGCGAGTCACTGGGCCGGCCGTCGGTCTCCCGTCAGGCGGAAATAACATACATTGCGCCCGGCGCGGCCGAAGCCCGCCTGGTCGCCACCGGCGTCGAACGTACCCGCTATGGCCGGAACAACATCGTGGATATCTCCATTCACGACCATGACGGCCAGCACTTGGCCGAGATGCGCGTCTACGGCGTGCTGGTCCCGAAGAAGTAGTTTCCCCCCCTGCACCAAAGGAGCATTTCCGATGTCCGCAGTGCCCGCGATCGATCTCAACAACGGCGTCAGCATCCCGCAGCTGGGCTTCGGCGTCTTCAAGGTGCCGCCGGCTGAAACGCAGCGGGCCGTTGAAGCTGCGCTGGAGGCCGGTTACCGCCACATCGACACCGCCGCCGCCTACCGCAACGAGTCCGGCGTGGGGGCGGCGATCAGATCCAGCGGTATTCCGCGCGAGGAACTGTTCATCACCACCAAGCTCCGCAACGGCGAACAGGCCGACGCCCGCCGGGCTTTTGATAACAGCCTGCGCGAACTCGGCTTGGACTTCGTGGACCTGTACTTGATCCACTGGCCGGTGCCCTCGCAGAACCTGTACGTGCAGGCGTGGCAGGCGCTCGAAGAACTCTACGCCGAAGGCCTCAGCCGGGCCATCGGCATCTCCAACTTCCTGTCCGAGCATCTACAGACCCTGCTGGCCGCCGGAGGCATGGTGCCGGCGGTCAACCAGATCGAGATCCACCCGACCTTCCAGCAGCGCGAAGTGGCGGCGCTCAGCCGCCGGCACGGCATCGCCGTCGAGGCCTACAGCCCTCTGGGCCAGGGCGCCGATTTGGAGAGCCGGACGGTCATCGCCATCGCGGCAAAGTATCTGGCGACCCCGGCCCAGGTGGTGCTCGCCTGGCACCTGGCCAACGGCAACATCGTGATCCCAAAGTCCGCCAACCCGGACCGGATAGCGAAAAATCTGACCGCGGCACGGCTCACGCTCGATGCGGAGGACCTGGCCGCGATCACGGCGCTTGACGCAGGCGGTCGCATCGGCGCGGACCCGGCCACGGCAGCCTTCACGCAGCTCTAGAAACGACGGTTGCCGGTGTCCGCGTTGGACACCGGCAACCGTAGGGAACCTGCTGAGCGCAAGAGGCTGAGCGCTAGAGCCGGCGGTACTCGGCCACCATCGGGCAGTCGAACGGGTCCCGCGCCGACAGGCCAACCTTGTTCAGGTACCGGACCACGATGCCGTAGGACTTGGGCAGCGACGTTTCGGTGTACGGGATGCTGTGGCTGGCGCAGTATTCGCGCACGATCCGGGCGGCCTTGGCCAGGTTGGGCCGCGGCATGCTCGGGAACAGGTGGTGCTCCACCTGGTAGTTGAGCCCGCCCATGAGCGCGTTGATGGCGCCGCTTCCCCCGGGGGTGCGGCCGACGATGTTGCGGCTGGTCAGGACCTGGCGGCTGAGGAAGTCCACCTTCGAGTCCTTGGGGATCAGCGGCATGCCCTTGTGGTTCGGCGCGAAGGACGCACCCATGTAGACCCCGAAGACGGCCAACTGCACTCCGAGGAACGCGAACGCGATGCCGGGCGGGAGGAAGAAGAAGATGGCCGCGATATAAAGAGTGAGCCGCGCGAACAGCACGGAAATTTCCCGCTTGCGGCCCTTGACGGGGCCGCGCGCAAACAGCGACCTGATGGAGGTGGCGTGCAGGTTGATGCCCTCGAGCATCAGCAGCGGGAAGAACAGGTAGCCCTGCCGGCGGGTGAACCAGGCCATCAGGCCGCGGCGTTCGGCAGCCTGTTCGGGCAGGAAGGAGACGGTGTCCTGCTCGATGTCCGGGTCTTTCCCGATGGTGTTCGGGTTGCCGTGGTGCCGGGTGTGTTTGTTCATCCACCACTGGTAGCTGATGCCCACGACGGCGTTGGCCAGGAACCTTCCGGCGCGGTCGTTGGCCGGACCGGTTTCGAAGACCTGCCGGTGGGCGGCCTCATGGGCCAGGAACGCCAACTGCGTGAACAGGATGCCCAGTGCGCCGGCAATCAACAGCTGGAACCAGCTGTCGCCAAGCAGTACGAATCCGGTGACCGCGCCCGCCAGCCCCAGCGCCAGTGCAACAAAGAGGCTGATGTAGAACCCCCTGCGCTTTCGCAGCAGACCTGCATCCCGCACGGTGCTCAACAGCTGGGAGTAGCCGCTGGCGGCGGAAGAACCGCGCTTGCTACGGGTAGAAGTTGTCGGTGGAGATACAGATATGCTCATGCAGCCTTCAGTGGTTCGGGTCCGACTTCCCAGCCGCGGAATAGGGCGAGTGCCCCGTAGATGAAGATCACTTTACGATAACAACCTGAACGCGCCCTGAACAGGGGGTGCCGTGGTAGCGCCGTTCGGATTCCCGGCCAAAGTCCTGTACAGTAATTTTTGTAGTTGTTGTGTTGCGCATTTGATTTTGAGCAACAGGCCCTTCACCGAAGGGTTTGTGCTTCTCTGAACGGCGGACGAAAAACACCGCTGCAAGCGACCCGTGAAGTCCGCGGGCCGTGTAAATACTCGGAGGAGTACAAAATGGCAACTGGAACCGTCAAGTGGTTTAACTCTGAAAAGGGCTTCGGCTTCATCGCTCCGGACGACGGCTCGGCCGACGTTTTCGCTCACTACTCGGCTATCGAGAACAGTGGCGGATACCGCGAACTGCGTGAAGACCAGAAGGTCGAATTCGAAACCGTGCAGGGCCCCAAGGGCCTGCAGGCTGCCAACATCCGCGGCCTCTAAGACGGCAGCGGCAACGCCGCTCTAGTCTTTTCCAATGGAGCCGGTTCCCGTACGGGAACCGGCTCCATTGTTGTGCCCGGCTGTTTTGCCCCGCCGTTTTGCCCGGCAATTCACTCCCACTGGCAGGAACCGCTCATCCGGGGGCAAACTTGAGGCATGCCCTTGACACCAGTGCCCGCCAGTACCGGAACCTTTTTGGCCGACATGGTCATGCAAATCCTGATGTTCACCGGCATCGCCGTGCTGTGCGTCGGGACGGCCGCGGCGGTGAGCGTTTGGCTGGTGATCCGCAGGATCCGGCGCTCCCGCCGGTTGCGGAACGGGCTGCGCCGGGGGTCGCTCACCGTCCGCAGTTTCAGCAAGGACGCCGCCGGCCGCCGCCTGGCCCGCCAGCGGCTCGGATTGCAGCGCTCGGCGGAAGCGACGGAACGGACACTCGCCTCCGCTCGGGCGGAGGGCCGCCCCGTCGGGGAACTGCCGCTGGTGGCCGCCAGGCTTGAAACGGCTTCCCGGTCCCTGGACGAACAGCTGAAGTTGGCGGAAGGCGAGCCGGTCCCGGAGGTCAAACGCTCCCTCGCCGCCAGCCTGGGCGGGCGGACCGAACAACTCACCCGGCTGTCGGGCCAACTGCGGCAACACCTGGTGGAAGCCGGGTACTCTGCCGACGCCGAACAGCTGGAACTGGCCGGGCGGCATTTGTCTCGGGAAATCGAGGCGCTGCACGCATGGTCCTCGGCCTACCGCGGTGTCCGCGACGGGCTCAGCCCCGCCGTCCCGCCCCACCTTCGGTCCGGCCCGCCGCGCCGCCAGCCCGCCCCGGCGCGGCGTCGGCCCGATCCCATGAGGAGCTAACGTGTCCATCAAGCACCGCCTTGGACGCATCATCCGCGCCAACCGCGCGGCCAAGGAGACTCCGGTCGATCCCCTGGCGGCCATAGAGGCCAGCCAGCAGCAGCAGTCCGAAGCGGTGGACCAGGCCCGCCGCAGCGTCGCGGACATCGCGGCCGACTGCCGCCGCATCGGGCTGCTGTTGGATGAGGCCAAAGCAGAGCAGGCGTACTGCGACCGCCAGGCCGAAGAGTGCGTGGCCCGCGGCGACGACGACGGGGCCCGCGAGTTCCTGCACCGGAGCATTACGGCGTCGAAGCGCGTGGAAACCCTCGCCCGGCAATATGAGCGCATGGCCGATCAGTGGCGCCGGTTGGACGGGGAGCTCGCCCGCCTGTCCTCGCGGATAGACGAGAGCCGCCTGCGGTACCAGACCCTCCAGGCACGCCACAACGTCGCTCAGGCCACGCTCGGCATGCAGCAGGCCGCCTCGGCGGCAGCCGGCAGCGCAACCGGAATGCAGTCCGCTGCCCGGGATGCCGAGCGGGAGACCCGTCGCATCGAGGCCGAGGCATCCGCCCGCAACGAAATCGCATGGTCGGACCCGGACTCGCCGCAAGTGCAGGAGGCCTTCGAATGGCTGGAGGCCAGCACGGAAGTTGACGACCAGCTGGGCGCGCTGAAGTCGCGGCGCAACAAGGCGCCGGGAGCCTGATGGCCGCAGCCGCCAGACCCGTCGTCACCGTCCTGTACAAAGACCACCTGCCGCCGGGCATGGAGGACGTGGAGGCCGCCGCGGAGGTGCGTTACGCCACCGCGGACGACCTGGAGGAAGCCTTGAACGGCGCCCAGGTGCTGTTCCTCTGGGATTTTTTCTCCCCCGCGCTGGAGGACGCCTGGCATGCGGCCGGCTCGCTGGAGTGGATTCATGTGGCCGCCGCCGGCGTGGACAAGCTCCTGTTCCAGGAACTGCGGGATTCAGGCGTGGTGGTTACCAACGCCCGCGGCATCTTCGACCGGCCGATCGCCGAATTCGTCCTCGCCGGGATGCTCGCCTTCGCCAAGGACCTGCCAGGTCTGCTGTCTTTGCAGCGGGAGCGCACCTGGCGGCACCGTGAGACCGAACGACTGGAGTCCGGCCGCGCCCTCATCGTGGGCACCGGTGCCATTGGACGCGAGATCGCGCGCGTGCTCAAGGCCCTCGGCCTGCACGTTGCCGGGGCCGGGCGCACTGCCCGCAGCGACGACGCGGACTTCGGCGAGGTGTACGCGTCGTCGGAACTCGCCGCCGTCGTCGGAACCTTCGACTGGGTGGTGATGGTGGCACCGCTGACCGAAGAGACCCGGCACCTCGTCGACGCAGCCGTGCTGGAGGCCATGAAGCCCACGGCCCGGCTGGTGAACGTGGGCCGCGGGGCGTGCGTGGACACCGACGCCCTGGTGGCGGCGCTGCGATCCGGCGCCATCGCCGGGGCCGCCCTGGACGTGTTTGAAACCGAGCCGCTGCCGGCCGACCACGCGCTCTGGAAGATGGACAACGTGATCATTTCGCCGCACCTCAGCGGTGATGCCCGTGGCTGGCTGCCCCAGCTGGCCGGGCAGTTCGCGGACAATTTCGCCCGCTACACCCGGCAGCAGCCGTTGGAGAACATCATCGACAAGACGCTGGGTTTCGCGGCGCCCGCAGGATCCTGAACGAGCAGGGCGCTACCCGGCTAAGCGGGCTTCAATGCCGTCAAGCAGCAGGTCCAGCGCGAATAGGAAGTTCTCGTCGTCGTCGATAGCTGACATGGAGGCTGCAGCAGCCGCAGCGTTCGGGAAGCGGCCGGCCGGAGCTTGGGCGTAGGCTTCTGCCCAAGCCCGAACGTCCGTTGCCGACTTCTCGCCCAGTAACTTCAGGGCAGCACTGAAACCTGTCCAGGCGAGCATAAAGTCGGCGCAAGCCCGGTAAATTTTGACAACGTCGTCACCCTCGAATCCTGCTTTTCGTAAGGTGGCGAGGATCGTCTCCACGAAGCGCATCTCGGACTCTTGTCGCGTCACACGCACGGCGGCGAGGGCAGCCACTTGGGGATGTGCCAGGTAGGCCCTGCGCCCGCGAATGAGCAACTCCCGGATGTCCTCTCGCCAGGATTGGGTTGGCTCAAAATCACGGAGGGCTTCGCCGATCAGACGGTCTGTCAGCGCCAGAAGCAGTTCGTCTTTGTCTTTAAAGTGTCTGTACAGTGCGGTGGGGTCCGCGCCCAGGGCTCGCCCGATGCGGCGGAACGTTAGTGCGGAAGCACCGGACTCGTCAGTCAGCTGCAGGCAGGCATCGATGATGATTTCGCGATTGAGCCCTTTTGCCCGCTGCCGGGGATGAGCGAGTTCCGCCTCTGCCCCCATTAGGTTTCCCGCCCCAAGATGTGCGCCACACCTGTAGCCTCGCACATCGGATGCCGTGGTGTCAGGTGGAGGAGGGCGGAGACGGATTCTCGCCGTTCACTGTTCCCCAGCTACACGACTGCGTCCTGTTGGGTCCTCACTGACTCGAGGATTTCACCACCACGCTCCGCAACACCGCTGGCGCGGGATACTGCGTACAGCAGCACTCCGAAAATGAGGCTGGGAATACCGATGGCCAGTCCCAAAGCATCCGTGCTGATGATACCGATCAGGCTGCCGCCGACGACCGGTCCCAGTGCAACGCCGACGATGTAAACGCCCGTGACCAGGGTTGCCACGCGGCCTGATAGATCCATCCGCGCGGCCAGCGCGAAGACCAGCGCCAGCACGGCGCCGTACATCGTTCCAGCCACGACAATGCCTGCCGACATTGTGGTTGCTTCGTCGGCTGTCAAGACCAGGTATTTGCAGATGGATCCGATGGTGATTATCAGTCCGATGGCCAGCGATCGGCCCAGGAGCTTCAGGGCAAGCGGGGAAAGCAGCGCGCCCGCGAGACCGCCGACAACGCTGAGCGAAAGGACGAGGGAAAGGTCCTCGAGTGTCATCCCGGCATATTCAGTGCCAATCACACCGGAGATGGCGTAGACGAGGTCTTCGGTCATGCTCCAAAGCCCAAAAACCAACGCCAAAATGATGGCCTTGATCCCGATCTGGCGCCCCGAGACGGGTTTCTGGGCTACCTCGATGGGCACGTTGGGCAATCCTCCGGCGGCGAGCAGTCCGACCAGCCCTACTGCCGTCAGGATGAGCAGAATCGTGCGGAGGTCGCTGCCGAGGACCGGCACGATAGCCAGAAGTGCCGCAGCAGCCAAGCGGTTGACGATCATGACTATGTTGACGGTCTTGTCCGGATCACGGGTCGCAGCGGAAGCTGCGGTACCGGCAGCCACCACTGTGCCGGCGCCGATGCCCGCAAGCACAACACCGATGCCAACGGCGGTCTCGTTCAGAGTCGCGGCGCCCACACCGAAACCGAGGGCCATAACCAGCAGGCCTATTCGGGCAACTCTGGGACGGTCTCCCTTCGCGACCAACTTGGTACAGGCGAAAATGCTTGCTGCGGTGCCCAGTGACATTGCCGTGGCCAGCGCAGAGGCCGCAGTGATGGACATGCCGAGGTCCGCAATGAGCGCCCCGATCAGCACGGGTACAAGGTTGGCCGCAAGCAGAGCCATCACCCAGGTGCCAAGAAATCCAATAACTACCCTGGGCGTGAGAGGTGGGATGGAACTGGTCGGAAGCATGTGTTTCCCTTCGAGGGGTTAAGGCTAGTGGAGCGATCGACACCTGTCGGTAAAGTCAACGGCGTTGTCAACGGCGCTGACTGAAGAGTGGCATAGTGACCCACTTCACCACAACAGTCCCGGTTGTGATCTGGATCACAGTCCTGCTCCGGGCGCGCCGCGGGCCCGAAGAGTGTCACCCAAGCAAAGTCAACGATGTTGACTTTGCGGCTGATTGCCTGTCTCATGATGTGCACCTGCTCATCATTCGCACCTGACACCATCCCCGGCGGAGACGAGCAGCGGGTCGAGGAAAAGCCGCCGGCCCAGGAAAGGACCGCAAAGGAGCAGCATGACCGACTGGGTATTCCACTCCGGCAGGATCTTCGACGGGGTGCGCCTGCGACCGGACGTTACCGCAGTCGCCGTGACCGGCGGGCGGATCACGGACGTCGGCACGGACGATGAGGTGCGTGCCGCGGCCGGGAAAGCGGCGGAAACGCTAGATCTGCGCGGAAGGCTGCTGTGCCCGGGTTTTACCGACGCCCACGTACACGCCGTTTACGGCGGGATTGAACGACTCAGCTGTGACCTGTCGGAGGTCTCAGGGGCAAAGGCCGCGCTCGCCACTGTGCGGGAATACGCCGCAGGTAATCCCGACAAGGAGTGGATCACCGGTGGTGGTTGGTCCATGGCCGACTTCCACGGCGGCGCCCCTCGCAAGGAGCAGTTGGACGAGGTCGTTGCAGACCGGCCGGTGTTTCTCCTTAACCGAGACCACCACGGGGCCTGGGTCAACTCCCGGGCCCTTCAGCTGGCCGGCATCGATGCCCGCACACCGGACCCTGCTGATGGGCGGCTGGAACGGGACAGCGACGGTAACCCCACCGGCACTCTGCATGAGGGTGCCATGGACCTTGTGGGCAAGCTGGTGCCGGAACCCACCGATGCGGAACTGGCCGAAGCACTGCTCGAGGCACAGCGATTCCTGCACGCGCAAGGCGTCACGGGCTGGCAGGAAGCGATCCTTGGGGACTATGCAGGCTACCCGGACGTCAGCCGGATATACCGGCAGCTGGCCGGAAACGGCATGCTCACCGCACGGGCCACAGGAGCTTTGTGGGTGCCGCGCACCACAACGTCGGGCAACCTCGCGGAGCTGGTGGAAGGATTCGAAGAACGGCGACGGGAGAACGGAGCTGCGGGCTTCACCACCACGAGCGCCAAGATCATGGTGGACGGGGTGGCTGAGAATCAGACAGCGGCGATGCTGGATCCCTACCTTCGCCCGTGCACCTGCACCGGAGGTTCCAACGACCACGGCGCAGCGGACTCCCGCGGCCTGACGTATATGCCCAGGGAAGTGCTCCTTGATGCGGTCGCAGCATTGGACGGTGCGGGCTTTGACCTGCACATGCACGTCATTGGAGACCGCGCGGTGCGCGACGGGCTCGATGCCATCGAGCACGCCCGCAACACCAACACAGGCGGCACCGCCAGACGGCACCATATGGCACACATCCAGATTGTCCACCCGCAGGATGTGCCGCGCTTCGCCAGACTCGGAGTCACAGCCAACGCCCAGGCCTTCTGGGCGCAGAATGACGAGCAGATGACCGAGTTGACCTTGCCGATCCTCGGACTCGAGAGGGCTGGCTGGCAATACCCCTTCAACTCCCTCGTCTCCTCCGGCGCCGCTTTGGCAATGGGATCGGATTGGCCGGTCTCCACCCCCGACCCTTGGCAGGCTATCCATGTGGCCGTCAACCGCCGCGGCCCCGAAATGTCGGGGGAAGAGCCTCTCATACCAAGCGAGGCCCTGGCCTTGGAGATTGCCATGGCCGCCTATACTTCCGGTTCAGCAAGGCTGAACCGCCTTGATCAGGGCGGCCTGCTCCGGGTGGGCGCGTTGGCGGACCTGGTGGTACTGGACCGCCAGCCCTTCGATCTGGCTTCAGAAGACCTGCACACCGTGGCTGCCGCCATGACCATGGTGGGCGGACGCGCCGTGCACTACCGCCAGCAGGCATGGGCATAAGAGGTGGCCACCACGACAGATTCGGCCCCGGGTAAAGGCCCGAGGGCAAAGGAGCACCCGAATGGCCTTCGGAAGGTTCGCCCCACTTAGCGGATCTGCTCACCGGTGACGGCGTCGATCAGCACGTCGGCGCTGGAGCCGTCTTCGCGGTCGATCTCAATCTCCCAGACCGGGAGGCCGCCCTCATCCCCCAGCGTCACCTCGTCCACGTTCCCAGATTCGGCTTCCGCGGCGGTGACAAGGGCCTCGGACATGGAAACCCTGGTTTGCTCCAACTCTCGGGCCTGCTCCGGTTCGGCACCCCCGGATTCCCGTTGCTCAAGCACCTCGCTGCCGTCCGGCGAGACCTGCACCTCGAGCTCGGCATCGACGTCGAAGACGTCCACCTCCCAGGCCTGAAGCCGGTCGCTGTAGTCGAGTTCGATCGCGGAACTGCCGCGGACGGCATTCACCGCGGTTTCGACCGCGGCCCGCGCATTGCGTTCACCGGGCATGGCAGATCCTGTGCCGCCAGGGCTCGGGTTGCCGGCCCCGGCCGGGGTTTCGGCCGGCTGGGCCTGGCCGGGTTCGGGCTGGGACACGTCGTCTCCGGTGGCGTCACAGGCCGACACTGTAACGGCCAGCCCGGCAGCCATCGAAAGGGCGATGAAAGTCTTCCTCAGCTGTTCCATAGACCGATTCTCCGCCCCGGCAACCGGCTTGGCCATGCCCCGGGCCCTCCGCCGCCCCGGCAAGCACGACAACATGTGTCGCTGTCCTAGACTGGCATCGAATGCCCCCGAGTGATCAGGAGTAGGATTTTGGCCGACAACCCGACGTACCAGAACGTCACCTTCGAATCCGCAGGCACCGAGGCCCATGGTTATCTGGCCGTACCCGAGTCCGGGTCCGGCCCCGGCGTCATCGTCATCCAGGAGTGGTGGGGCCTGGTGGACCACATCCGAGATGTTGCCGACCGCCTCGCCGCCGAAGGTTTTGTCGCGCTGGCACCGGACCTCTACGGCGGACGTATCGCCCACGACGGCAAGGAAGCCGCCGCAATGATGTCGAAGCTGCCGGAAGAGGAAGGCGCCCGGCTGCTGGCCGGCGCCGTGGACTACCTGCTGGCCCACGAGTCAGTCACCAGTTCCACGGTGGGTGCCATCGGTTTCTGCATGGGCGGCGGCTTTGTGCTGGCGCTGGCCGCGCAGCAGGGAGAGCGCATCAGCGCGGCCGTGCCGTTCTACGGCGTCGGCCAGGGCGTGCCCACATCGTACGAAGGGGTCCGCGCCGCCATCCAGGGCCACTACGGCGAACAGGATAAGTCCTACCCGGTGGAGAAGGCCAAGGCGCAGGAGGAGCAGATCCGCCGCGAGTCCGGCGCGGAAGTGACCTACTACTTCTACGACGCCCCGCACGCCTTCCACAACGACGAGAACCCGCAGGGCAACTATCGTCCCGAGGAGGCCAAGCTGGCCTGGAGCCGGTCCGTGCAGTTCCTCAAGGACAAGGTCAAGTAGCTTCGGGGATTATGGGACGACGTCGGTGCTCACCCGGGCACCGACGTCGCCTTCCTTCTCTCGCAAGGCTCGGACGGCCGCCGCACACTGCTTCAAGACCATCTCCGACGGAGAAGCCGACCGGCAGGATGGGGCAGTCCGATGCATCACTCCGCTTCGGATGACTCCCGCTCTGGCGTGAGATAGAGCTTCCGCAGGGTTTCGTGCACCGTCCACGTGGTGCGCATCCCTGCCGAAAGCAGCATCAGGGAGCCTGGGGCCAACGGGACCGCCGTCCCGGCGGCGTCATGGGCGTCGTCGTGGTGGAACGCCACGGTGGCGCTGCCGGAGACGACCAGAAACAGTTCATCGGCTTCCGTATCGTTCATGCTGCCGGTGGACATTTCCCAGACGCCAACGCCGAGGTCGCCCAGCCGGCCCAGGCCATGCAGGCCGGTAGTCGGCGCGCCCTCGGCCACTTGGGCAGCCGGCACGGGCAGATGGTCCAGTGTCAGGTCGGTGATATTCAGCGGCAATCCGGGAATCAGTGTCTTCATCAGGGCGCTCCGTTCGCGTGTTGGCCATAAGGTCCGGCATCGGTGGCTTCAACATGCTGCCCCGGCCGGGCCTCCCATCTCTGTGATCGCATTCACCCATTGTGACCGCCTCTGGCCACTTTTCCGCGGCGGCGGTCTCCGGCCACGACGTCGTGCCCGCCCAGCGCAGTCCTTCGGTTCCCCTCCCCGAGCGGGGCGGGGAACCGAAGCCATGTTGTTCTTTTACGGGGCCCGCTACTCTGTTGATCATGAAGCCCGAGGCGGCGTTGGTCGGCTGGCTGCTCGACTCCGATCCGGCACTGCGCTGGCAGGTCGAACGGGACCTCGCACATGCGCCCCCCGAACGGTGGGCCGCGACAAAAGCGAAGGTGGCCACCGAGGGCTTCGGCGCGCGGCTGCTCGCGCACCAAGACCCCGATGGCCAGTGGGCCGGCGGGGCCTATTTCCCCAGCGACTTCGACTTCCAGGGGCCGGAAGCGGCCGAGGGCGCCGGACAGCCGTGGACCGCCACAACCTGGTCGCTCAATTACCTCCGGGACTGGGGCCTCGACGCAACAGCGCTCGCCGGCACGGCCGACCTGCTTGCCGCCAATAGCCGCTGGGAATACGAGAACCTGCCCTACTGGGACGGCGAGGTGGACTGCTGCATCAACGCCTTCACCCTGGCCAACGGCGCCTGGCTGGGTGCGGACGTGGGCGGGATCGCCACCTGGTTCATCGAGCACCAACTGCCCGACGGCGGCTGGAACTGCGAATGGATCGAAGGTTCCACCCGCTCGTCCTTCCATTCCACACTCAACACCTTGAAAGGGCTGCTGTACTACGAGTCCGTCGCCGGGGGCTCGGACGATCTCCGCGCCGCCCGCCACGCCGGCGAAGAGTACCTGCTGGAACGCCGGCTGCTGTACACCCGGTCGACCGGTGAACTCGTCGGGCCTTGGGCCGCGCATTTCGCCTACCCGTTCCGCTGGCTCTACAGCGCACTGAATGCCGTGGATTACTTCAGGTCGGCCACGCTCCACGACGGCACGGCTCCCGATCCCCGGCTCGCCGACGCCGTGGAGGTGATCCGTGCCGCGCGCCAGCCGGACAGCACCTGGCTGCAGGAACGCCGCCACCCCGGCCGCGTATGGTTCGACGTCGACGTGCCGCCGGGTGAGCCGTCCAAGTGGCTTACGTTCTACGCCACGCGCGCGCTCGCTTGGTGGGACGGGGCGGAAGCCCTCCCGCCTGCTCCGGGCTACCGGTCCGAGACCGTGTGACCTTGGTCGCGGTCGCTTCAGCAGGACGAGCCGACCGGGTGTGAAGGACACCGGGAAGCTCGATGTCAATCAATTGTGAGGCGGTGATGCCACCGGATTCCCACCAATTTGCCGGGTGCAATCTCCGTGGCTATCCTTGCCTTATCCACGGGCCTCCCGGTCTAGTCTCTGACCGGTTGTAGATAACGGGTGGACACTTCTTTTTGTTACGGACTAGGGAGTTCTACATGCATTTAACGCCCCGTGAGCACGAAAAACTCATGATTGTGGTCGCCGCCGACCTTGCCCGAAGGCGCCAGCAGCGCGGCCTGAAACTCAACCATCCCGAAGCGGTGGCCCTGATCACCTATGAACTGATCGAGGGCGCCCGCGACGGCCGGACCGTCGCGGACCTGATGAGCTACGGGACCACGATCCTCTCCCGCGGCGACGTCATGGATGGCGTGGCGGAGATGATCGCCGATGTGCAGGTCGAGGCCACTTTCCCCGACGGCACCAAGCTGGTCACCGTCCATAACCCGATCCGCTGAGCCTGAGGAGAGACCCATGAAACCGGGAGAATACATCCTGCGCGGCGAGCCCATCATCTGCAACGAGGGCGCCGAGACCCGCATCATGAACGTGACCAACCGGGGCGACCGGCCGGTTCAGGTCGGTTCGCATTACCACTTCGCCGAGGTTAATCCGGCGCTCGATATGGACCGGGTCGCGGCGCGCGGCTTTCGGCTGGACATTCCGGCGGGCACGGCCGTGCGATTCGAGCCCGGTGACGCGCGCAGCGTGCACCTGGTGGAGATCGCCGGGAACCGCGAGGTCTACGGCTTCCGGAACCACATGAACGGGTCGCTGGGCGCCAGCGTCCCCCCGGCCTACACCGACGCCATCGGCGGCACCGCCGGCATCAACGCCGAGGCCGAGCCCGAACTGGCGGCCGAATACGACATCGACCTGCCCAACGTCGGCGTCGAGGCGGCCGGCTTCCACACCACGTACGGCATGGACCTGGTCGACGAATCCCGCGGCCCGAAGGCCGGCGGCGCCGCCAAGAAGGCGGGCGGACGCGGCGAGGCCGCGGAGCAGACCGAGCAAAATGCTGCGGAGAAGACCGACGGCGGCGGGGAGGAACAGCGATGAGCTTCGAGATGAACCGCAGGCACTATGCGGAGATGTACGGGCCGACTACCGGCGATGCGATTCGGCTGGCGGACACCGACCTGCTGCTGGAGATCGAACACGACTACACCCGCTACGGCGAGGAAGTGGTCTTTGGCGGCGGGAAGGTCATCCGGGACGGCATGGGCCAGAACGGACAGCGCACCCGCGACCAGGATATTCCGGACACGGTCATCACCAACGTCGTCGTGCTGGATTACAGCGGCATCTACAAGGCCGACGTGGCACTGCGGGACGGGCACATCTTCAAGATCGGCAAGGCAGGCAACCCGGACATCTCCGACGGCGTCGACATCACCATTGGTGCCGCGACGGACGTGATCGCCGGGGAGCACAAGATCCTCACCGCCGGCGGCATCGATACGCACGTGCACTTCATCAGCCCCGACCAGGTGCCGGTGGCCCTGGCGAACGGCGTCACCACCCTGATCGGCGGCGGCGCCGGGCCGTCGGATGCCTCCAAGGCGACCACCGTGACGCCGGGGCCGTGGCACATCGGCCGGATGCTGCAGGCGGTGGACGACCTGCCGATCAACATCGGACTGCTTGCCAAGGGCCACGCCAGCGCGCGCGGTCCGCTGGCCGAGCAAATCCGGGCCGGGGCCATCGGCTTCAAGGTGCACGAGGACTGGGGCGCCACAACCTCCTCGATCGACATGTCGCTGCGGATCGCCGACGAGTTCGACGTGCAGGTCGCCATCCACGCGGACACCCTCAACGAATGCGGTTTCGTGGAGGACACCATCCGCGCCATCGACGGCCGCGTGATCCACACCTTCCACACCGAAGGCGCCGGCGGCGGGCACGCCCCGGACATCATCCGCGTCGCCGGGCTGCCCAACGTCCTGCCGGCTTCGACCAACCCGACCCTGCCCTACACCACCAACACGCTCGATGAGCATCTGGACATGCTCATGGTCGCCCACCACCTGAACCCGGACATCCCCGAAGACGTAGCCTTCGCCGACTCCCGGATCCGCAAGGAGACCATCGCCGCCGAAGACGTGCTGCACGACCTCGGCGTCTTCTCGATCACCAGCTCGGACGCCCAGGCCATGGGCCGCGTCGGCGAGATGGTGCTGCGGACCTGGCAGGTGGCGGATGCCATGAAGCGCCAGCGCGGCAAGTTCGAGCAAGACCCGGAAATCGGCGACAACTTCCGGCTCAAGCGTTACGTCGCCAAGTACACCATCAACCCCGCGCTCGCCCACGGCATCGCCGACTCCGTCGGCAGCGTCGAGGTGGGTAAGTTCGCCGACCTGGTGCTGTGGGACCCGGCCTTCTTCGGCGTCAAACCGGAAATGGTGATCAAGGGCGGACAAATCGTGCAGTCCATCATGGGCGATGCGAACGGTTCCATCCCTACCCCGCAGCCGCGGACTCTGCGGCACAACTTCGGGGCGTTGGGCAGCGCCGTGCACTCGTCCTCGATCACGTTCATGCCGAAGATCGCCATCGACGAGGGCATCCCGGACCGACTGAACCTGCGCCGGACCGTCCGCGCGGCCCACGGCATCCGCACCCTGACCAAGGCAGACCTGAAGTACAACGGGGAGACGCCGGACATCCAGGTCGACCCGCAAACCTACACCGTCACGGTCAACGGTGAAGTAGCCACCTGCGAGCCCTCGACCGTGCTCCCCATGGCCCAGCGCTACTTCCTGTTCTAAACCGAGCCATACCTTGAAAGGACGTAGTCAATGATCATTGAGCGCGTCATCGCCAACCGGCACGATCTTCCGCACACGGAGCTTGCCGGCCTGCACGAGGAGAAGGTAGCACTTCCCAGCAGCGAACTGGTCAAACGCGTCCAGCGCGTGACCACCGATCACGGCCGCGAAATCGGCATACGCCTGGCCACCCCGGGAGACCTGCGCGACGGCGACATCCTGTTCCGTGACGAGTCGAACGTCATCGTCGTCAGCGTCCTGCCCACGGACGTGCTGGTGATCGCCCCGCGCACCATCCGGGAAATGGGCGTGGTGGCCCACAGCCTGGGCAACAGGCACCTGCAGGCGCAATTTTTCGACGCCGGAAGCGACTACCGGGCGGAGGTCATGGTGGTGCAGTACGACCACACCGTCGAAGACTACCTGCAGCACATGCAGGTGCCCTACTCCCGGCAGGAGCGGGTCATGCCCGTGCCGTTTCGACATGCCGAACACACGCACTGAGGCACCCGGGCGCCACCCGTCGTCGTACCTGCTGCCCCTGCTGCAGCTGGCCGACTCCGCCCTGCCCACGGGCGCCTTCAGCCACTCGTTCGGGCTGGAGACGTTCCTGTCACGCGGGCTGGTCCGCGACGAGAAGACCTTTGCGGTCTGGCTCGGCCAGTTCATCCACACCCAGCTGACGTACAGCGACGGCCTTGCCATCCGGCTGGCCCTGGAAGCCCGCTCGACGGCGGAACTACGGGAGCTGGACGCGATGCTGGCGGCGCAGGCCCTGCCGCGGCAGGTGCGCGAGGCGGGCGTGAAAATGGGTGCGCGGATGCTCCAGATTGCCTCGGTCATCCTCGACAGCGACGAGATCGAGCAGTACCGCGAAGACGTCGAGAGCGGCGAATGCAGCGGACATCCGGCGCTGGCGTTCGCCATCGCCGGGCGAAGCCTGCACGTTCCGCTGCCGGAGCTGCTGGGCACCTACCTGTTTTCGACGGCGACCTCGCTGACGCAGAATGCCATCCGCGGCATCCCGATCGGCCAGGACGCCGGGCAGCGGGTGCTGCGCCAGGCCCATCCGGAGATCACCGTGGCAACGGCGAGGATCGCCGGACTGGGACGCGGCGACTTCGGCGCCGCCGCCCCGGGACTGGAAATCGCCCAAATGCGCCACGAGCGGCAGCGCGCCCGGATGTTCATGTCCTGACCCGCCGTCGCACGCAACAAACCCGGCCGCACCGCGGCCGGCCCACGGAACAAGGAGTAAGACAATGGAACCCATCAAGATCGGTATCGGCGGCCCCGTCGGCGCCGGCAAGACCCAGCTGGTCGAACGCCTCACCCGGCACCTGTCCGGCGAAATCTCCATGGCCGCCATCACCAACGACATCTACACCATTGAAGACGCGAAGATTCTGGCCGCCAACGGCGTGCTGCCGCTGGACCGGATCATCGGCATCGAAACCGGCGGCTGCCCCCACACCGCCATCCGCGAGGACACCTCGATGAACTCCTCCGCCGTGGAGGAATTGATCAAGCGGCACCCGGACCTGCAGGTCGTGTTCATCGAAAGCGGGGGTGACAACCTCTCGGCAACGTTCAGTCCGGAACTGGTGGACTTTTCCATCTACATCATCGACGTGGCGCAGGGCGAAAAGATCCCGCGCAAGGCCGGCCAGGGCATGATCAAGTCGGACCTGTTCATCATCAACAAGACCGATTTGGCGCCGCACGTGGGTGCAGATCTGTCGGTAATGGAGTCCGACTCGAAGGAATTCCGTGGAGACAAGCCGTTCTGCTTCACCAACCTGAAGACAGACGAGGGCCTGGACAAGGTCATCGACTGGCTGCGCCGCGACGTGCTCATGCAGGACCTGGCGCAGTGAGCGCGGCCCAGCCGGCGGGCGTGCAGCTTCCCATCGGTGAGCTGCGCCTGACGGTGGGCCTGCGCGGCGGCCGCGGCGTCGCCACCTCGCAATACCACCAGGGCGCGCTGCGGGTTATCCGACCGCATTACCTGGACGCGTCCGCGCAGGTCGCTTACACGATCGTGAATCCGGGCGGCGGCTATCTTGGCGGGGATGTCTACGAGGTCGACGTCCAGGTCGAGGACCAGGCCCGCCTGTTGCTGACCACCCAGTCCGCCACCAAGATCTATCGGACGCCGGGCGAACCGGCCGTGCAGCGCACCCGGTTCCGCCTCGGCCCCGGCGCCAGCCTGGAGTACCTGCCCGACCAGCTCATCGCGTACCGGGAGGCCACCTACCGCCAGGAGACCGTCGTCGAGCTCGCCGCGGACTCCTCCCTGGTGATGTGTGACGTGGTCACTCCCGGCTGGTCCCCGGACGGCAGGCCCTTCCGGTACGAGGAGGTGCGCATCCGCAACGACATCTACCGCGACGGCCGCCTGCTCGCCCTGGACAACCTGCTGATCCGCCCCGGCGATCCGGACGCGCCGCTCTCCAGCATGCTCTTCCTCGAAGACTATTCGCACCTGGGCTCGATGCTCGTGGTGGACCCGCGGGTGGACGGCGACCTGGTGCGCGAGCTGCAGGACCGGTTGGCCCCCATGGATCCCGGCGGGCAGCTCGGCCTGTCTCTGCTCAACGGCCCCGGATTCGCCCTGCGCGCCCTGTCCCGCAGCACCGACACGCTGAACGCCATGCTGCACGCCGCCGTCGATCTGCTCCGCCACCGCTGGTTCGGCCAGCAACCACTGAATCTTCGCAAGTACTGACCCAGCCTTGTTGGAGGCACTGATCATCTTTCCGTCATCGGACCCTACCCCACGCGCACGCGACGTGCGCGACGACCAGACCCCACGCGGCGCGGACCCGCTGCTGCGGGCAAGGCTCCGGCGTCGTCATCTCTTCTGGGTAGTGGCGCTGGCCGCGCTTCTCGTCGCCGGAATGGTGCTGTCTGTGGCGACCGGGCCTGTCATGCTGAATACCGCGACCGTGGTCCAAGTGATCCTGTCGCATATGCCGGGCCAGCCGTCCGGGTATCAGCCCGATCCGACAGCCTCGACGATCGTCTGGGACGTCAGGATGCCCCGCGTGCTGCTCGGATGCGTCGTAGGTGCCGGGTTGGCGGTGTGCGGAGCAGCGCTGCAGGCAATGGTGCGCAACGTGCTGGCCGACCCCTACCTGCTCGGCATCAATTCCGGAGCCTCCAGCGGTGCGGCAGCCATGATCCTGTTCGGCGTCGGTCTGGGGGTGGGCGAACACGCTCTGCCCGCCAGCGCCTTCATCGGCGCGCTGGCCGCGTCGATGGTGGTCTTCCTTATCGCGCGCTCGGCCGGACGGGTGACCTCAATGCGGCTGCTGCTGGCCGGCGTTGCGATCGGATACGCGCTGACCGCGGTGACCAGCTTTCTGGTCTTCGCCTCCGGCTCGGCAGAGGGCGCCCGGTCCGTCATGTTCTGGTTGCTTGGGTCCCTGGCTTTGGCCCAGTGGGGAAGCCCCTTGGCCATCGTCGTCGTGGTGGTCCTGATTACCAGCTGCCTGCTGACCCTTGCCGGAAGGCGCTTGGACGCGCTGGCCATCGGCGACGAAACCGCTCACATCGTCGGCGTTGCACCCGGCCGGTTCCGCACCCAGCTGCTGATCGTCATCTCCCTGTGCATCGGTGTGGTCGTCGCTGCCTCCGGATCGATCGGCTTCGTTGGACTGGTAGTTCCGCATCTCGCCCGCAGGCTGGTCGGTGCCGCCCACTCCCGGGTCATCCCGGTCTCTGCCCTGCTCGGTGCCATCTTCCTGATCTGGGCCGACCTGCTCGCACGGATGCTGCTGCAGCCGCAGGAGTTGCCGATCGGGATCATCACGGCTTTCATCGGCGCTCCCTTCCTGCTCTACCTCATCCGCAGGATGCGCCCGGCGGGCTGAGTGTCACCCCACGTCCGCGTTATCGCCCACATCCACTAGCCTGAGGAGAATTCATGAAAGCTGCCGCCCACCTGCTGTCCGCTGCAGCCGCGGCGGCAATCGCCTTCGGTTTGGCCGGCTGCGCCGGGACTTCCGGGAACGCCGGGAACGCCGGAACACCTGCAGCACCCGAGGCCGATGGCTACCCGCTGACCATCACCAATTGCGGCGCCGCGGTCACCCTGGACGCGCCGCCGGAACGGGTTGTCATGCTGGACAGTTCACCGGTCTCCTACTTGGCCGCACTCGGTGTCATGGACACAGTAGTGGCCCGCGCAGGCGTCTACCCGGCCGAATACTTCGACCCGGCCACGCAAGGCGAACTCGCCCGCATTCCGCTCTTGACCGACCGCCTGGACACCACTGGCCACCTGCAAATTTCGCAGGAAGTCGTGTTGGCGCAACAACCGGATCTGGTCCTCGGCACGGCCGAAAACCTTAACCGTGAAACACTAGCCGCCGCGGGCATCCCCATGCTGCAGGAACCGTCCTTTTGCCCCAACGCCTCGGAAACCCCGGAATTCAGCACCGTTGCGGATCAGCTGCGCACCTACGGCAAGATCTTCGGCGTCGAAAAACGGGCCGAAGAAGCAGCCCGCGAGCTCAAGGCCCAGGTGGAGCAGATCACCTCCGAGACGGCCAACACCGGCCGCCGCACTGCGGCCGTCCTTTACCCGACTGTCGGCGGCGGAAGCACCTACGCCTACGGCACAAGGTCCATGGCCCAACCGCAGTTGGAGGCCGCCGGGCTGAAAAACGTTTTCGACGACGTCGACCAGCGGGTCTTCGAGGTCACCCGCGAGGAACTCATCGGCCGCAACCCCGATGTCCTGATCCTGCTCCACTCCGCCGGGGACCCAAGCAGAGTGGCCGACGCCGTCACATCTTTGAAGGGAGCCTCCTCCATGACCGCGGTGGCCAACGACGACATCCTCGTGCAACTGTTCAACTTCACCGAGCCGCCGTCACCGCTGTCGGTCACCGGACTCGAGCGGATCGTCGAGCGGTTCGGCCAGTGATTTCCGGCTCCGGCATCTCCTTCTCCTACGGCTCCCGCGACGTCCTGGACCGCGTTGACCTCCACGCCCGGCACGGCGAAGTCCTGGGCCTGGTGGGACCGAACGGCAGCGGCAAGAGCACCCTGCTGCGGATCCTGTACGGATCGCTGGCCCCGCACACCGGAACGGTCATGCTGGACCATAAGGAACTGCGCCGACTCAACGCGCAGGAGCGCGCCCGGACGGTCTCAGTGGTCGTGCAGGAGACACCGGGCGACCTGCCCCTGCTGGTTTCCGACATGGTGCTGCTCGGCCGCACCCCGCACCAACCGCGGCTGGGCCGGCGTAAGGCGCGGGACGAACAGGCCGCGGCCCGCGCACTGGAACGGGTCGGCATGCTGGGCCGGGCGGACCAGGGCTTCGACCTGCTCTCCGGCGGGGAACGGCAACGTGTTTTGATCGCCCGGGCGCTGGCGCAGGAAGCGACGCACCTGCTGCTCGACGAACCGACCAACCATCTGGACATCCGCTATCAGCACGAGATCCTCAAGCTGGTGCGCGACCTGGCGGGGACCAGCAACCATGCCGTCGTCGTGGTCCTGCACGACCTCAACCTCGCTGCTGCCTACTGCGACCGCGTCCTGCTACTCAACGAAAGCCGGGTGGTTGCTGCCGGCACACCGTCCGAGGTGCTGGTCCCGGAGAACCTTGAGCCGGTGTACAAGATCGGGGTCAGCCGTTTCCAGTTCGACGACGGCTTTCAACTGGTATTCAGACCATTCCCTTCAGCTAATCCGCCAGGCTGAGAGCGTCCGTGCTCCACGGCCATCGGTCAAGATCATCGGAGGCCCAACCGCACCAGCCACGGAAAAGGTTCCGTCGTTGGTCCGCCGGTTTAGCCGGGGCGCAATGGCCTCTTGGTGCCGAACCTGTCGTTGCCGAGGTCCCGGACGACACCGATGAGTTGATTCTTGAGTTGCTCGGTCTCGTCGTCCTCGCCCAGAAGCTCTCGTCCCAATTTCACCACCTGGTGGAAGGTCTCCTTGCCGCTTTCGGAGATGTTGACCCGTTGCTCGCGCCGGTCGTTCTCGCCGCGGACGCGGGATATGTGACCAGTCGCTTCCAGCCGTGCCAGGGTCTTGCCAACGGTCTGTGGCTGCACCCGCACCCGCTTCGCCAGTTGTGCTTGGGCCATTGCCCCCTCCACGGCAAGGATCTCCAGGACAGTCGCACCCGCATGGGTCAAGCCGAGGGAGGCCAGCCGCTCGTTCCACTCGTATTCGACAAGCCTCGCGGCTGTGGAGAGAAGCCGGGGCATGTGCCACTTGGATAGATCAGGCATGCAGAATTATAAGCAAACTGATCTTCCTAAGGTCAATGGTTTATCCACAGTGGAGGGCAGAATAGGCCTTTATTTCTGCCCAGCGCGGTGCCGGCGACCCAGCCGGCACCGCGCTGCCCCGTCGAAAGGCCAACCCGTACGACCCCTGAAGGATAAGCCGCAGCCAGGTTGCCGTGGAGCCGCTCTGCCCGGGCCAAGCCCGGCCCCGGCATCTGTCGTATTGCAACGGTGCTGTAGGCTTCGATTTAGGAGGCAGGTCTGTCTGTCTCCAGAACGCAGCACGCGCTCTCTCACCGAGCGACCAAGCGCTGCCTTTTTCCCTTGGAAAGGGACATCGATGGATTCCGTGACCGATACCAATACGCTGCCCCTGTCGATCGCGGAGTTGGACTCCACGATCTATACCGGACAGCCAGCTGCAACAGCCGAACTGCCTGAAGGCCAGGTCCAGACAGCTTCCGACCTGACACCCGGGCAGAAGAAAGCGCTGGAGGCCGTTACCGTGCGGGCGGGACAGGTCGAGGCGGCGGAATGGGCCTTGGACCAGGCGAAGGCCGTCTTCCAAGAGCAGACAGCCGCCGCGCTGGCCTCCGGAGTACCTGCCGAACTGGTTGCCGCAGCTGCCGGAACATGCGCCTCCGCCCTCCCGGCACCGACCAGCGGGGCTGGCGCGAACTCCCAGGATTTAGTGGCCATCGGCTGACCCCGCCCTGCCCGCACGGCTTGACGCTGCCGGCTCTGGTCAGCCAGGTCCGTTTCGTCCGCTGAGAGATCGTGCAGGTATTGCTGACGCCAGGGTGCAGCCTGGAGTTCCCGTCGGTGGCTTCGGCCAGGACCGTCAGGTGCTTGCGGAGCGCCGGGACGTGCTCGGGGACGACCCGACTCTTGTGATAACTGGATGAGCATGCGGTGCGTCCCTAAGATTTCGGCCGCCACCTGCGGCTGTTCGCTTGCGGAATGCCTGGTTGGTCGAAAGCAGGCTCGATGCGCTCGTCCATGTTCAGCACCCAGGGCCGCAGCTCGGGACTGTGTCGACTCGGGGAGTTGTCGTTCAGCCCCCGTCTGGGGTTGTTTCTCTGACGGATGCTTTCGAAGGGTGTTTCTCGTCCAGGAGTTGGGCCAGATGGATGCCCCGACGATCACTGAGGTCTGCGATTTGGGTCCGGCACGAGTACCCGTCAGCAAGAACAACGGTCTCATGAGTGGCGGAACGTACGGCGGGAAGCAGTTGTTGTTCTGCTACCGCCAGGGATACCTCGTAGTGACCCTTTTCTACTCCGAAGTTTCCCGCGAGACCGCAGCACCCTCCGAGCTTTTGTACCTTCGCACCTGCGCGCTCCAATAGCTGAGCGTCCTGATCCCACCCCATGACAGCGTGGTGGTGGCAGTGTGGCTGCGCTACAACAGTGGTGCCTTCCAGCGGTGGTGGGGTCCATCCAGGGACCGACGCCAGCAGTTCAGCAAGTGTCATGGTGGCTTCCGCGACTTGACCTGCAGCGGATTCGCCGAGCAGCTCCATCGCATCCGAGCGCAGCACACCCGTGCAGGACGGTTCTAGTCCCACGATAGGAATTCCAGCGGCGGCATAACGCTGCAGCTCATTGACGGTACGGCCCAGAATTCTCCGTGCGCTGTCTAACTGTCCCGTGGATATCCACGTCAGACCACAGCACAACGGAGTGGCTGGGATTTTTACGTCGAATCCAGCCTTTTCCAGTACGCGAACGGCGGACTGGCCGACCTCGGGAGTGAAATAGTTTGTAAAGGAATCTGCCCAGAGCAATACAGTCCTCGGCTGTGGGGAGGCATCGTCTTGCGGACTGCCAATCTGGCTTGGAAGTGGGTCGTCGCCAGTAGGGCGTTGACTGCTCTCTCTCGCCTGGAACCACGAGTGGAACGTCTGCATCGTAAAAGCAGGTATGCTGCGTCGGTGATCGACGCCGGCCAGTCGAAGTCCCATCGGCCCGAGCACCGGCAGCTTGGCAAGGGCGTTGACAAGGCTGGGAAAGAGGGACGCCATCCGTGCCCAACGTGGCAGCCAGCCCAACGAGTAGTGGGACGCTGGACGGAGCCGTCGGCGATAGCTCTGATGGAGGGTCTCTGCTTTATAGGCAGCCATGTCCACGCCAGTCGGACAGTCTGATGCGCAGCCTTTGCAAGAGAGGCAGAGATCAAGCGCTTCGTGGACTTCCGGCGATCGCCACCCGTTGCCGCCCTTGTTAATCATTTCCTGCAGTACGCGGGCACGCCCCCGAGTGGAGTCCTTTTCCTCCCGCGTAGCTAGATAGGAGGGGCACATCACCCCGCTGCCGCCTGAAGTGTCGGCGCGGCACTTTCCCACCCCGGTACAGCGGTGGACTGCTTGGCTGAAGTCGCCCCCGTCATGGAGGTATCCGAACCCAAGTCCACCTCTTAGTGGTGCGGCTTGAGCGACGCGAACGCTGCTGTCCAGTGGCAGCGGATCGACAATAACACCCGGGTTCAGCAAATTGTCTGGGTCAAGAATTGCCTTGACCTTTCCGAAAAGGTCGAGCGCAGAGGGCGAGTACATGTAGGGTAAGAGCTCGCTTCGTGCGCGTCCGTCTCCGTGTTCACCGGAAAGGGAGCCTCCGTAATTTGAGACGAGCTGAGCGGCAGCGGTCATGAAGTTGCGGAAACGAGTAGTTCCGTCGGCCCGGTCGAAAGGGACATCCAGCCTGACATGGACGCAACCGTCGCCGAAGTGGCCGTAGGGGAAGCCGCTGAGCTTGTGTTCGATCATCAGGTTATCGAAATCCCTCAGGTAATCACCGAGCCTCTCGGGAGGGACGGCGGAGTCCTCCCAGCCCGAGTGGGCAGGTGCTCCTGCCACCGAGCGACCCGCCAGCCCTGCACCGTCGGCACGGATTTGCCACAGAGCCGCTGCTTCGCGGGGATCTGAGATGACCCGAGCCGAAGCAGCAACGCTTTGGGTCAGACGTTGTGCCCTGTCTGCCACCTCGGAGGGGCTCTCGCCGGCGATCTCGACAAAGAGCCAAGCCGCGCCTTCGGGCAACCTGGGGACAGCAGGTGCGCCCTTCGCGGCGCGAACAACGTCCACGATCCTCGAGTCCAGCCCTTCGCACGCCGTCGGATGGAACGGCATAACGTCCATGACAGCGTCTCCGGCCGATCCGATATCGGCGAATCCGAGAACGACCATGGTCCGATATGGCGGATCCTGCACTAGTCGAACGCCGGCTTCAAGGACGATGCCCAACGTTCCCTCACTGCCTACCAGTGCGCGCCTCAAGTCGAAGTTGCGCTCGGGCAGTAAATGCTCCAACGCGTACCCCGAAACCTGTCGGCCAAAGCGTCCCAGTTCTGTTCGGATGGTGCGGAGCTCGGACTGCACCAGCGCGCGCAGAGCGGTTGTTTCCGGAGACGACGGTGTGGCATCTGCCCCCAGCAGCAATCGTGTTCCCGTCCCGGCCACAACGTCGAGATAAGTCACGTTGTCGACTGTGCGGCCATAGGCCAAGGTGCGGGAACCGCAAGCGTTATTCCCTATCATGCCCCCGATGGTGCACCGGCTGTGGGTGGAAGGGTCGGGCCCGAATCGAAGCCCCTCGGCCAAGGCTTTGCCTTGCAGCGACGCATGCACAACCCCGGGCTGGATCACCGCCGTGCGGGTGGCCGGATCTATGTCCAAAACCTTGTTCATGTAACGACTAAATTCAAGGACGACTCCGCTGCCGACTGCGTTGCCGGCCACAGAAGTTCCTGCTCCACGGGGGGTCACGGGGATTCCGCGCTCACGGCACACCTCGAGGGTTGCCATGACTTCGTCGGCGTCGTACGGGAAAACAACAGCAGCCGGCGGTACACGATACAGCGATGCGTCGCTGGAATATGCGGCTCGGGTAGTTCCATCATCGCGGACATCTCGCACGCCAGCGCTGCGTAAAGCCTTCGTGAGCGACTGGGGCGCGGCTAAAGCGGTCATGGGTAGCATGCTACATGCTATAGCCGGTCAATGGATAGGCTGGGAGCCCGACGCGGCCCCCATAGATGGCTCCTGCGCATACGTGACATGTAACATGTCAACAACAATCCGATAGACTGTATGAGTGTCGCATTCCGAACGAGTTTTCTCAGCGCTGGGAGAAACCAGCGCCTCTCTCACCGAGCGGACCATTGAGGCCGTAAGAGCGGCCGTGCGCTCCGGGGCGCTCGTTCCAGGTGAGCTGTACTCCGTATACAAGATTGCCGAAGAACTCGGCATCTCACGCAGCCCAGTGCGGGAGGCGCTACTGCGGCTTGCGGAAACAGGCATGGTGAAATTCGAACGCAACCGCGGTTTCCGCGTGGTTCTGCCGACGCCGCACGACATTGCGGAAATCTTTTCGATCCGCCTGGCATTGGAAGTGCCTGCAGTACGCCGTGCTACGCTACGTGCCGACACCAACGACCGCGATGCCCTGCGTCGGCAATATGCCGAGATGGAGAAGGCCGCAGACATCGACGATAAGTCGGCCTTCGACCGACATGACCAGCAATTTCACGCTCTCCTGCTCGACATCGAAGGCAACAGTCGCACGAAAAGCATCATTAACAACCTCCGGGACTCAACCCGGCTATTGGGAGCCTCCACGATGGGCTCTGAACGCTCTCTGCGGGAGGTTCTTCTCGACCACCTTCCCATTGTTGAGTCCTTCGAGAACGGCAGTGACGAGGCAAGCGCACTAGCTATGGAACGCCACTTACGGACAACCGGGAGGTTGCTCCTTCAGCAGGCATTGCGCGAAAGCAGCAAGCCGGATGAGGAAGATGAGATTTGGAATAGCCTTATCGGGTAGGAGGAATTCCAGCGGGTTTCTCCCCCACCCGGCCGCGGCTGGGGGAGAAACAAATCTGGCGAACCTCAGGCATGTTGCTTTGCCCGCGAACACGCGACTGTGGGCCCAGAAGTCCTCCCGTAGCGTCCCATTCCCTGGCCCACCCCGCTGCTATTACTAAAAGCCCTCAGTGGAAAGATCTTGTACTCCCAGTTGGGCGGCAACGGCCGCTAACGAGCGCCGGCGTTCGGCAGCATAAAGAGCATACGGGTCGTTTAGATGGCACCCCAACACGCCCTCCAACCAGGTCGCATCCTTGGCACTCCCATCCTTTGTACCGTCGACGCTACCCTCCTGTGTGAGGTTTGAGGAGAAAATTCCGGCAGCTGACCGAGGGAGGAAGTCTTCATACACAATCGGTTCCAGATTGATCCAGTCGTCCCTGAGCAGGGCGGAAAGATTCGACGGTGGGCGCTCTCCGTCAACTGGCCGCTCGGTGTTGACCGTAAAGTTGTAATACGCCAAGTCCTGCATCGCCAGTTCATGATGGGAAGCAGGCATCCTTTCATGCCAGACGTTTGCGGCAATCTCGGAGCGTTCGATGTCGGGCGCATCACTCGACCGCTTGTCGACTTCTTCCATCAGCCGGTCATAGAGATCACGCCCCGCCGGTGTCAGCGCCACTCCCCGTGCCTCCACTTCACCGAACCGTACGCGAAGTTCGCCGGCACGGACGGTCCCGTCTTCTTCCCGAAACTGTCGAGGTTCTGCAAGGGCGCGGAATGAGGTCTGCCGCAGCAGCACGTCTGGACCCTCCCAGCGCGGAGGACCCTGGATCCGGTCAATCATCGTAATTCCTTGATCCTGCATCGACGCGTAGAGGGCGTCGATGTCCAAGACCCGCGGCGTTAGATGGTTGATATGGGTACTGGCAATACCGCCGATATCGGCTGCAACGCTGGAAATACGTTCGAGTGACTCATACCAGGATCGATCCACCGGATCGGCTGACAATTTAAAGGCGTCAACGGCCAGTTCCAAAAATCGGCCGGCGTCTTCTGTGGAAAGTCCAGAGTCTCCAACTGCCCGATCGGCCAGGTGGAGCAGTTCGTCGGAGAAAAGGCACCGTCGATCCAAGAACGCTTCCAACCGCGCCTGAAGATCCTCGTCGAAAAAACGCCGGTCGTCGGTCACCAACATAGAGGTGAAGACTCGAAAGGGATTGAATGAGAGCTCCTCCTTCTCGAGCGGGCGGAATGCCGTCGACACCACTGGGATCGGGGAGGGAGCAGCGTCGCGGAGATCGTAGAAGCCGGTCGGATACATGCCGACGGCGGCTAATATTCGGGCCACTTGACCCATCTCTCGAGGGCTGCCCACGCGAATAGCTCCGTGGCGCTCCGCTGTTACGCGGCTCAGGCTGCCCAACCGTTCCGCGTCAGCCCCGTGTCGAGCAACGAACTCGGCATTCACACGCTGGGAAACTTCCACGAGGGTCTTATAGGCCGGCACCTCCTGCCCATATAGGCTTGAAAGCCCTGATGCGAAAAGAGCCCGCATATCCCGCTGGCTGACCAAACCGCTCTTACTGCTCATTTAGAATCCTTTCGGAGGAGAGTGCGCCGCGCAGATCCATCGCCGCACGGACGCGGGATTGTGCCAGGGCCATTGCAGCCTTGTGGGGCTGCACCCCTTCGTCGCTTGCCCTTTTGAGGACGGCCATGGTGTTGGCGCGCAACTTATCGGTGATCGTTGTAAAGACCGGCTCAACTTCTGGACGAAAAGCCGACTGCCTCGCCTCCATGGCGTAGGCGGCGGCGATAATGCCCCCTGCGTTGGCGATGAAGTCCGGCACTACCATGATTCCCCGGGCATGGAGAATTTCCTTGGCTTCCGCCGTCGTGGGCATGTTTGCGCCTTCGACCACCAGCTTGGCTGTGGTCTGTCGTGCCACTTCTCCGGTGATCACATCCTGGAGTGCAGCCGGGATAAGAATATCCGTCGGCACATTGAGCTCCTCGCCAAGCGGCATGGGCTCTATCCCATAGTGGCTGACGCAATCATCACCACACTCCGCGCGGAGTTTCAGCAGGGCGGCCACATCCAAGCCGTCAGAGCTGTACAACACCCCCTTGGACGTCGAAACGGCGACGACTGTTGCTGCCAACTCCTCGAGGCGTTGGGCTGTGGCTGCCCCTACCGCACCAAAGCCTTGGATAACTACGCGGGATCCCGCAGTTTCCATCCCGATCATCCTCGCGGCGGCATCCGTTGCTTCTGCCACCCCGAATCCAGTGACCCCCAACTGGTCGTAGGGAATGCCCCCGAGTTCACGTGGAAGACCCACAGTGGCCCCTCGGGAGCCGAGCTCGTCAAGGAATACCGCCGCGTCAAGCTCGGATAGTCCCATGTCGAGGCCCAGCACATATTCTCGTGGAATCTCGTTGGAGAGTTTTCGCGCAAAGGCACGCAAGACTGCTTCCTTGCCTTGGCCACGTGGGTCGCCCAGAATCGCGGCCTTAGCGCCACCGAAGAAAAGATCAACAGCAGCCCATTTCCAGGTCATAGTTCGAGCCAAGCGGCTAACCTCGTTCACGGTGACCGTGGGGCTCATTCGCGTACCGCCCTTGCCCATGCCGCGCGCGGTGTTGTCGATGACCAAAACCCCGCGCATGCCTGTCTTCCTGTCCGAGACGCACACCACCTTCTCGGGCCCCCATTCATCAATGGATTGCAACAGGTCCTGCGCCATAAAGATCCTCCGCGATTGCTTGGCATAGTCGAGCGATACTTACATGTCTTTGGCTCACGCTATCGGGCGGATGCGACGTTGTCTATAACATGTTACCGGCTATAGACAATTGGCTCTGTGTGTGACTAGAGTAACAAAATGTCCATTGATTCCACGGCAAGCGCAGCTCCTTCCGCGAAATCGCGCTCCCTAGTCTCCCTCAAGAGAGTCAACAAGCACTTCGGAGACCTGCATGTTCTTCAAGACATCGACCTGGAGGTGCAGGCCGGCGAAGTCGTGGTCGTCATTGGTCCCTCAGGGTCCGGGAAATCGACGCTGTGCCGAGCCATCAACAGGCTGGAAACTGTCGACTCCGGGGAGATCCGGATTGATGGAGAGTTACTTCCATCCGAAGGAAAAGCGCTAGCTAGGCTTCGGGCAGACGTGGGAATGGTATTCCAGTCCTTCAACCTTTTCGCCCACAAATCCATTCTGGAGAACGTGACATTGGGCCCCCTCAAGGTCAAGAAAATGGATCGTGCTGAAGCACGCAAGACCGCTCTGCAACTCCTTGAGCGCGTTGGAGTTGCCAACCAGGCCACAAAGCTACCCGCTCAGTTGTCAGGAGGACAACAGCAGCGTGTCGCTATTGCACGCGCCCTGGCTATGGAACCCAAGCTCATGCTTTTCGATGAGCCGACCTCCGCCCTAGATCCGGAAATGATCAACGAAGTCTTAGACAAGATGATCGCGCTGGCCCGGGAGGGGATGACCATGATCGTCGTTACTCATGAGATGGGGTTTGCGCGCAAGGCGGCGGACCGGGTGCTCTTCATGGCAGACGGTCGGATTGTTGAAGAGGGTACTCCTGAAGAGTTCTTTAACAATCCGAAGAGCGACCGGGCGAAGGACTTTCTCAGCAAAATATTGACAACCAACAATTTCGAATCGCACGCTTCACCGATAGGGTCGGAGCTCCCTGAGTAAGGAATGATTATGCACCGTAAACGAATGGCATTGATCGCGTCGGCTGCGGGCGTCGCTTTGGCGCTGACTGCATGTGGCGGGGCGGGCGGGGCAGGCGCCGCCGGCGATGAGGGAGACGGCATCCGCGTAGGCATCAAGTTTGACCAGCCCGGTTTAGGCTTGAAGGAAGGCGACACCTTCACAGGTTTTGATGTTGATGTCGCGCGGTACGTCGCCCAAGAGCTCGGATACTCTGAAGAAGACATCGAATGGGTTCACAGTCCTTCTGCGAATCAAGCCACACTTCTCGCCAATGGCGAGGTTGAATTCATCGTTGGTAGCTATTCCATAACGGAAGAGCGCAAGAAAACTGTGGCATTCGCGGGCCCATATTTTGTTGCAGGCCAAGATCTGTTGGTCCCGATCGACTCCACCATCAAGGGACCCGAAGACCTGAACGGGCTGAACCTTTGCTCGACAACGGGATCGACTTCGGCGAAAAGAATCAAGGATTCGTACGCTGGGAATGTGAACCTTCTCGAACAGGCTGGCACAGCTGAGTGTGTGGCTGCGATGCAGGGTGGAAACATTGACGCCGTAACGACGGATAACCTGATCCTCGCCGGCCTGGCATCCGACCCCGCTTATGACGGCAAGTTCAAACTTGTCGGCAACACGTTCACCGAAGAACGATATGGCATTGGGCTTCCGTTGGAAAATACGCTGTGTGAAGACATAAATGCCGCACTATCCAAGATGATCGACGACGGCTCGTGGCAAAAGTTCCTTGACAGTAACCTGGAAGGAATTGACTTCACTCCAGACGCCGAGAAGAATCCGCCAAAGCAAGACGCCTGCGCCTAAATCTCGTAAAGCGTGGGAGCGGTTGCGACTGCAGCCGCTCCCACACCCAAGTGCGCTCCGCTTTCTTGCACTTCAACGACAACAAGATTGAGTCATGGACGGAATGACCGACTACTTTCATCAATACACATCCCTTTTTGAGACCTTCGATGTGTTGGGCGCATTCTGGGTAAACATTCAGCTGACCTTTTGGGCTGGCATTGGCTCGTTGGTTTTGGGGACAATTATCGCTCTGATGAGAATATCCCCGATCTCCAGCCTCCAATGGGCCGGCGCCAGCTATGTGAATATCTTCAGAAATTTGCCGCTTACGATCCTGTTAGTCATAGGCAGCCTCGGGTTGTGGGCTCAGCTGGAAATCAATCTTGCAAGCGACTTCAACGAAAACTTCTTCCGGCTGGCCGTACTGGGTCTGTCGATTTACCACGCAGCCTACGTATGTGAGGCGATTAGAAGCGGAGTCAATACGGTGCCTTTCGGCCAAGCCGAAGCCGCACGGGCGATAGGTCTGGGGTTCGCCCCTGCAGCTCGGTTTGTCATTCTCCCCCAAGCCTTCCGGGGCGCTATCGTTCCTCTCGGAAACACGTTGATAGCGTTGATAAAAAACACCACGGTTGCTAGCGCAGCAAGTGTTGCTGAAACAGCCGGATTGATGAAGACAATGATCGAGTTCCGCGCCGATGTCACCATCCCCATCTTTCTCACCTTCGCTTTCGGGTACGTGCTCATCATCATCCCGATTGGGATCCTGATCACCTATCTTTCAAAGAAGTTGGCGGTAGCAAGATGAGTTTTGAAAAAAGCGTCCTTTTCGATGCTCCTGGGCCCCGAGCCAAGCGGCGCATGGTTCTCGTGAACCTCTTAGGCGGGGCCGTACTTCTCCTCGTTGGCGGGCTCGCACTGATGGGATTGGCTGAGAAGGGGCAGCTAACTAGCAGCATGTGGGAACCCTTTGTTACCACGGATGCGTGGAAGTTCTACCTCCTTCCCGGACTAGCTAAGACCCTTCAGGCAGCAGCGATAGCCATCGTCACGTCGGTCGCTTTCGGTATCGTTTTTGGCGTAGGGCGTTTGGCAGAAAATGCCCTCATCAAAAGCATCTGTGGAACTGTAGTGGAATTTTTCCGAGCCGTTCCTGTTCTCTTGATGATGATCTTCATCTGGCTGGGACTCAGTGATTCAGGACTAGTGCCCAAGGGAGAGAGTTCCTTCTACTCTGTAGTCATCGCACTTACCTTGTACAACGGGTCGGTCATGGCCGAACTGGTGAGGTCCGGCGTGCACGGTCTACCCAAAGGCCAGCGCGAAGCTGCCTTGGTTATTGGTATGACCAGGACGTCATCGCTGAGGTTCGTTGAATTGCCGCAGGCGCTGTTGGCAATGCTTCCCTCCATAATCAGCCAGTTCATCATTATTCTCAAAGACTCGGCTTTGGGCTACATCATCGGTTTCAGCGAAGTTCTTCTAACCTCGCGGCTGTTGGGCTCGGCCAACGGAAACATCTTGCCCGCACTTATTGTGGCGGGCCTGATCTTCATAGTCATCAATATGTCGCTTGGATGGTTGGCACAACGGTCTTCGACCGTACTAAGCCATCGGAGCACGAACCAGGTAACCATCAAGACCCCGGTGAAGGTGTAATCGGCCGCTAAGTTCCCAACTCGCCAACCGCCTGCGCTTCCCGCCCATGAACGCTCGGAGGCGAGTAGCCACCGCATAGACCGTTTTTGTATAAGCCGCCTCAAGAAGCGCACAGCGCGACGGAAGGTGGTTGTACGGGCCAAGTCAGTGTTTGCCTCCCCGAAACCGACGTCCGGTCGGCTGAAGTTTCAGACGGTAAAAACGCGATCGGTTTGGCGGAAACTGTGGACGGAGGCTGCCCGGGGACGCGGAATGCGGGGCGGGACCAGCCCTGAGCGCCCCGTCCTGCCCTTGGCGGAGTGCTGGAACGATCCGATTGCGGGCTGTCCGCCCCCTCATTCCGGCGAAGGGTACCGGGGGTAGGCCATCCTGAGAATACTGGTCCCATGAGCCTCTTTCGGACCAAGTCAATCGAGCAGTCCATCGCGGACATGACGGAGCCAGGGCGGGAGCTGAAGCGCACGCTGAGCACCTTCGACCTGATGGTCCTCGGTGTGGCAGTCGCCGTCGGGGCGGGCATCTTCTCCGTCGGCGCGAAGGCCGCCGGCAGCTACGCAGGCCCGGCCGTGACCGTGTCCTTCGTGCTGGCGGCCATCACCTGCGCGCTGGCCATCATGTGTTACGCCGAGTTCGCGTCAGCCATTCCCGTGGCCGGCAGCGCCTACACCTATACTTACGCAACTCTGGGCGAACTGCTGGCCTGGATCATCGGCTGGGACCTGATTCTGGAGCTGTTCACGGCGGGGGCCGTCATTGCGAAGTATTGGGGGATCTATCTCAGCAACGTCTTCCTGCTCTTCGACATTAATGTCCCGACCACGGTGAATGTCTTCGGTCTGGAGCTCACCTGGGGTCCGCTGCTGATCGTTGCTGTCTTCACGACCCTGCTGGTTCTTGGCACCGAGCTGTCGGCGCGGGTAAACAATGTCTTCACCATCATCAAGGTTGCCATTGTCCTGTTCGTGATCGTTGTCGGCTTCACGTACGTACGGGCAGAAAACTACACGCCGTTCGTGCCGGAGCCGGTCGCCACCGCGAGCGCCGGGGGGAACGTCTGGACGCAGTCGCTGTTCTCCTTCCTCAGCGGCGCCGAGCCCCAGCAGTACGGCGTGGTGGGCATCCTGGCGGGTGCGGCATTGGTGTTCTTCGCCTTCATTGGATTCGACGTCGTGGCTACGAGCGCGGAAGAGGTGCGAAACCCGCAAAAGACGCTGCCGCGGGGCATTTTCGGCGGCCTGGCGATCGTGACCGTCCTGTATATCCTGGTCACCCTGGCCCTGACGGGCATGGTGTCCTACCGGGAGCTGGCGGAAGCCGACGAGGCCTCGCTGGCTACGGCGTTCATCGGAGTCGGGGCGGATTGGGCCGCACAGGTCATTTCGATCGGCATCCTGATCGGGCTCACCACCGTCATCATGGTCCTGTTGATGGGCCTCGCCCGGGTTGCCTTCGCGATGAGCCGTGACGGGCTGCTGCCGCGATGGCTCAGCCACACCACCGAGCACCAAAAGACCCCGGCACGGGTGCAGATCCTGGCCGGCGCCCTGGTTGCCCTGGTGGCGGGCTTCACCAACGTGGACGTTCTGGAAGAAATGATCAACATCGGCACCCTCTCGGCCTTCGTGCTGGTGAGCATCGGCATCGTCGTGCTCAGGAGGAAGCGGCCGGATCTGCCCCGCGCCTACCGTGTCCCGGGCTCGCCCGTGGTGCCGATCCTCTCCGCGGTGCTGTGCTTCTGGCTGATGCTGAATCTGACCACGCTCACGTGGGTGCGCTTCGCTGTCTGGCTGCTTATCGGCTTCGCCATCTACTTCCTCTACGGCCGCCAGCATTCTCGGCTGAACCATCCGGAGCTCATATCACTCGAACACCAGCGCGAGGAACACCGCCGACTGGAGCACGAGCAGCGTGTCCGCGACCGGAAGGACCACCGGCACAACCCGGAGCCCTAGCTCCGGGCCGCCGGAGCATGGTAGTCGCTCCCGCTGTCCGGGCCCGGGGTCCGTTCGTCTATGTGCTCCACCCCGGACACCCCGTGGCTATGATGCGAGAAGTTCAGGATTTCGGAGAATGGAGCAACACATGCAACTCGGCGCTTTTTCGCTCAGCCTCGCAGTGAAGGACATTGCGGCTTCCGCCGCGTTCTACGAAAAGCTCGGGTTCAGCAAGCACGGCGGTGATATCACGCAGAACTGGCTGATCCTGAAAAACGGTGAGGCCGTCATCGGACTCTTCCAGGGAATGTTCGACAAGAACGCCTTGACCTTCAACCCGGGCTGGAATCAGGACGCCCAGACCCTTGACTCATTCGCAGATGTGCGCGACCTCCAGCGGCAGCTGAAAGCGGAGGGCGTGGAATTCCTGTCGGAAGCAGACGAGGCAACCACCGGTCCTGCCAGCTTTGTTCTACAGGACCCGGACGGCAACCCGGTCATCGTCGACCAGCACGTTTGATGGCAGACACGAGCAGGCGGCGTCGGCGCCCGCTTGGGCACCGACGCCGCCTGTCGCTTTGCTAGCTGCTGGCTTCGCCGGTGCGGGAACCGAGCTGCTCGTCCAGGCGCAGCAGGCCGGGCCCGTCGTCGTTGACCAGCTTGACCCGGCCGATGATCTCACCGACCGTGGCTTCTTCCTCCAACTGCTCGTCGACGAACCAGTTGAGCAGCGGGATGGAGTCGATGTCGCCCTCCTGCTGGGCGAGCCGGTACAGGTCGCGGATCGACTCGGAGACCTTCTTCTCGTGTGCCAGCGAAGCTTCGAACGCCTGCAGTACGGTCTCGGCGAAAATTGTCGGAGCCGTGATCGCCTGGATCTTGGGGTGGGCGCCGCGGTCCATCATGTGCTCGATGAACTTGTTCGCGTGGACCACCTCTTCCTCGGCCTGGGCGCGGAACCAGCCGGCGATCCCGGGCAGGTCGATGGCATCCATCTCGATGGCGAGCTGGCGGTAGACCACGGAGGCCTGGAGTTCCAGCGTGACCTGGTCATTAAACGCTTCTGCGAGTTTTCCTGTGAGTCCCATGGCACCAGATTAGGCGCCGGTTTGTATCCCCGCCAGCAAGGTAAGGCAAGCCAAGATTAGGGAAGCCTCGGCTACCCGTTCCCTGAACTGTCGGTGGCGCTGAGCGGCACGCCGGGCTTCGCCAGCCCTTCAACCACGACGGCGAGGGGAAGCTTGGCCAGCTCCTCCGGCTTGAGCAGCAGGTTGCTGGAGCGGTTACCGCCGCCCATCACCACGCGTTCCCGGTCCAGCACGGCGGCATCGATGTAGACGGGGTGGCCGGAGGTCCCGATGGCGGTCACTCCCCCGATCTCCATGCCGGTCACGGCTTGGGTGGTCTCCGCGTCGGCGAAGGACGCGCGCTTCACGCCCAGGAGTTCGCGGACCGTCTTGTTCACGTCCAGCCGGGCGGTCCCCAGCACCACGCACACCGCGTACCTGGCCGGTTCCACCTTCTTCGACGCCACCAGGATGGTGTTGGCCGACTGCTCCAGGGCGAAGCCGTAGTGTGCACAAAACGCCGCCGTGTCCGCCAGATCCGGGTCGCAGTCGAGGACCTCATAGACGAGACCGTTCCCGGCGAGCGCTGCCTCGACGGCGGGCAGCAGTTTGGTCGTGCTCACTGCGCCCCGGTTGCCTCGACGGTCTTGGTGACGGCGGCCAGGATGGCTTCGCCGAGCTCGGCCGGTTTGGTGAACTGAGGCCAGTGCCCCGTGGGCAGGTGCACGTACTCCACGTCCCGGATTCTGGCCAGTTCGACCACTTGGGGTGCGCCGGCGTCGATCCAGCCTTGCAGCTGTTCGGGTGTGAACTCGCAGGTGATCACCGTGACCGGCACGTTGAAACGCCGCTCGTCAAAGAGGTGCTGCGGGTCGGAGGCGACGCCCCTTGGCTGCGGGATGGCCCGGGCGCGGAACGCGGCGCGGAGCTCCTCGTCGAGGTCCACCAGGTCTTCCTCCTCGAAGAGGCTCCAGTCCGGCAGCGGCACCTCGTCCCCTTCGGCCGGCAGTTCGTCGTTGATCACGCCGCCTTCGCCCAGCGGCCCGCTGTCCACGTAGACGGCACGGGCGATCCTGTCCGGCCGCTGGTCCACCACGCCGTGGATGATGGCCCCGCCGCCGGAGTGGCCCACGAGGGCCACCGGCCCGTCCAAGCCGTCCACTGCCTTGACGGTCGCGTCGATGTGGTCGCGCAGTCCGATCCCCGCGCGCGGCGCATCCGGCGCTTCCAGTCCGGGCAGGGTCAGCGGGTGTACCCGGTGCCCGGCGGAGACCAACGGCGGGGTCACCTCCGCCCACGAGGATGCGTCCAACCAGAATCCGGGTACCAGGATGATGTCCATGTCAGGTGACTCTAGTGCCCGACCGTGACCCCGAACACCCTTGAGGCGGAATTCAGGACAGCCACGGTCCCTGAGACGGCACACGGAGGAGCACGGCGGCGGCCCGCCTGCCCGAAGAGCCATAGGCTGGCTTCGGAAAGCTTATTGGCCCGACCCGGAGGACCGCATGGGAATCATGAACGACCTGCTGGGGCCGGCCGCCGTCGAGCAACTGGGCACTTGCCTGGCCGGAACCGGTGACCAATCTGCGTGGCCGGCGCTTCGGGAAGCGGGAGGTCGGCTTGAGCCGCTGCCCCTGCGGGCCCGCGCCGACGTGCTGGCGGAAGCGCTCCTCGTCGACCTGGCTGCCGGTTACGAACCGGCCGCCGCCGTGATCCGCGCGGCGCTGGACGACGGCGCCTTCACCGGCTGGATGCTCTGGCCGGTGGGTGAGGCGGCCGTGACCCGCGCCTTGGAAGACGGGAGTCAGCGGGCCTTCGACGACGCGATGGCGCTGCTCGCGGAACTGACTCCGCGGATGACGAGCGAGTTCGCCATCCGCCGGCTGTTGATCCGAGACCTGGACCGGGCGCTGGGAATCATCCGGGACTGGACGGCCCACCCGGATGACCAGGTGCGGCGGCTGGCCAGCGAAGGGACGCGGCCGTACCTGCCGTGGGCCGTCCGGGTTCCCGGTATCGTCGCCCGGCCGGCGGCCACCTTGCCGATCCTCGACGAGCTGTTCCAGGACGAGAGCGACGCCGTCCGCCGCTCGGTGGCCAACCACCTGAACGATGTCTCGCGGCACGCCCCGGAGGACGTGGTGGCGACCGCGGCCCGGTGGAACGCTGCGCCGGGTGCCCACACCGCCCGGGTGGTGCGGCACGGGCTGCGCACCCTGGTGAAGAAGGCCCATCCCGGTGCGCTCGCAGCGCTGGGTTTCACCTCCAGCGCCCTCTCGGTGGCCGTCCCGCAACTCGACCGGGACACTGTCCACCTGCCCGGGGAGCTCGGCTTCGCCGTCGAGATCCGCAATGAAGCGGACGCCCCGGCCCGCGTGGCGGTGGACTATGTGGTCCACTACGTCAAGGCCAGCGGTTCGCTGGCTCCGAAGGTCTTCAAGCTGGCGGTCGCCGACCTCGCCCCGGGCGAGGCCCGGCAGTTCCGCAAAGCGCACGCCTTCCGCCAGATGACCACGCGCGTGCATTACCCCGGCCGGCACCTCGTCCAGGTGCAGGCCAACGGAACGCTGTCGCCCGAGGCGGGCTTCGACGTCGTGCTCTGACACAGGCGCCGTGCGCACACGTTGGAATTCGCTCTTGGCATGGTGCGCCCGCGTCTACCCGTTTGGGCCGGTGGCATCCGGTAATCTTGCTCCAACGTTTCTCCGGGGTGTGCCGGCCCTGACGGCACACCCCGGAGGCTCCGACCCGTCCCACAAGGAAAAGCGCATGAAGTTTGACTTGCCCTTGCCGCAAAGCACGTGCAGCGCGGCGCGCATCCGTCCAGGCGGACTCATCCGACAGACAGGACTCCTATGACCCCGTTGGCCGAGCAGGAACGCAAGCTCCAGGTTTCGCACCACGACGCTGAAGACATCGGCGCGCTGGCCGCCGACATCGTTGCCGGCCTCCTCGACGAGCTGCCCCGTCCCGTCATCGGGCTGGCCACCGGGTCTTCGCCGCTGCCGCTGTATCAGTCCTTGGCGCGGCGCCGCCTGGATCTGTCCGGGGTCCGCTGGTTCGCGCTGGACGAATACGTGGGACTTCCGGCCGGGCACCCGGAGAGCTACGCGCAGGTGATCGACCGGGAAGTGATCCGGCCGCTGGGGCTCGACCGGGCGTCGGTCCTGCTGCCGGACGCCGACCGGGCCGACGTGGACCGGGCCGCGGCGGACTATGAAGCGGCCATCGCGTCGGCGGGCGGGATCGACCTGCAGATCCTGGGCATCGGCCACAACGGCCATCTGGCCTTCAACGAGCCCGGCTCGGCCCTGGATTCCCGGACCCGGGTCGAGGAGCTGACGATGACGACGCGCCGGGCGAATGCCCGGTTCTTCCCGTCGCTCGACGACGTCCCCACCCGCTGCATCACGCAGGGCTTGGGCACCATCCTGGATGCCAGGCGTCTGCTGTTGTTGGTGCAGGGCAGGGACAAGGCCGACATCCTTCACCGCGCGCTGACCGGGCCCGTCGACCCGGACTGCCCGGCCTCGGTGCTCCAGCTGCATCCAGACGTCACCGTCCTCACCGATGTCGAGGCAGGCTTCCGGTTTTCCGCCGGATAGGCCTCGATCCGCCATGACACGCCACGGCGCCGGCAGCACCAACGGCTCCCCCGTCCCGTTCCGCGAAGCGGAACGTGCTCCGCGGCCGGGCGGCCGGATAATCCTCAGGGGCAGAATCCACACCGGCGAGGGTGAACTGCGGGACGGAGCCGTTGCGGTGTCCGGCGCGGAGATCAGCTACGTCGGCCCGGCGGAGGCGCTGCCGCCCGGCGAGGCGGACACCGTCGTCGACGTCCCCGCCGGCCAGCGAATGATCCCCGGGCTGGTCGACCTGCACTGCCACGGTGCCTTCGGCGTCGATTTCACCACCGCCCCCGAAGCCGACGCGCGCCGCGCGGCGGCCGGCATCCATGCTGCTGGCACCACCACCCTGCTGGCGAGCCTGGTGACCGCTCCGCCCCGGGATCTGCTCGGCGGACTCGACGTCCTCGCGCGGCTCGCCGCCGATGGCGAGGTAGCCGGCATCCACGTGGAGGGGCCGTTCCTGTCACCTGAACGGTGCGGCGCCCAGGACCCGCGCTGGCTGCTGGAACCAAACCTCGGCCTGGCACGGGAGCTGCTCGCCGGCGGCCGCGGCTTCCTGCGCACCATGACGTACGCCCCGGAGCTGCCCGGCGCCGACGAACTCGTGGAACTGCTCGCCGGCCACGGCGTAATCCCCTCGCTGGGCCACACGGCGGCGGAGACCGCGGTCGCGGCCGGCTCCCTGCGCCACGCACGGGATGCCCTCGCCCGGCGGTCTGGCGGGGGGCCGGCGGTGCCCACGGTGACGCACCTGTTCAACGGAATGGAGCCGCTGCACCAGCGCTCCCCCGGCGCCGTGGTCGCGTGCCTCCGGGCCGCCCGCGCCGGCGAGGCCGTCGTGGAGCTCATCGCGGACAATATCCACCTGCACCCCGACCTCGTCGTGACGATGTTCGAACTGCTGGGCGCGGACAACATCGCCTTGGTCACCGATTCGATGGCGGCCGCCGGATTATCCGACGGCGTGTACTCCCTGGGACCGGCGGAGGTGCGGGTGCACTCGGGAGTGGCCCGCCTGGCCTCCGGAGCCATCGCCGGAGGCACCGCCGGCATGATGGACGTGGTGCGGAACGCCGTCGAGGCCGAAGTGCCCTTCGACCGGGCCCTCCGGTCGGCCACCGTGGTCCCGGCCCGGACCATCGGCCTGGCCGGCAGCGTCGGCACCCTCGCTCACGGCAGGTTGGCCGACCTCGTGATCATCGATGAAGCCCTGGCGGTCACCGGCGTCATGCGCCGGGGCCGGTGGCTGGGCCGTCACTGAGCGCGACAGGACCGGCGGGGATGGAATACCAGCCTGCCGGCCACGTTGTGACTGGTATGCAGCCTGCCTCCCTTCCGGTCTCCATCCTGGACCGCGCCAACGCCCGTGAGGGCACCTCGGCGTCCGCGGCCCTGAGCGCCACCGTCCGCCGGGCCCGGCATGCCGAGCAGCTGGGCTACCACCGCTTCTGGGTGGCCGAGCACCACGGTGTGCCGGGGATCGCCGGTTCGGCTCCGACGGTGCTGATGGCCGCGGTGGCATCGCAGACCGAACGCATCCGCGTCGGCTCCGGCGGAGTGATGCTGCCCAACCACCAACCGCTGGTGGTGGCCGAACAGGCCGCCACCCTGCAGGCACTTTTTCCCGGCCGAATCGATCTCGGGATAGGACGCTCCGTCGGATTCACGCCGGCGGTACGCGCGGCGCTGCGGCAGGAGAAGGGCGCCGCGGACCGCTTCGGCGAGGACCTGGCAGAACTGATGGCCTATCTCGACGGCAGCGCCGCCGTCACTGCCCGCCCGTACGACGGCGGTGCGACGCCGCTTTTCGTGTTGGCCACCGGCAAGGGGGCGGACATTGCCGCCCAGGCCGGCCTCGCCGTCGTGGTGGGCGGTCCTGCCTTTACCGGTAGTAATCCGGAACCGGCCCGCGGGGTTTTGGCTCGCTACCGGAAAAATTTTCGACCCTCCGCCTCATGCCCCGAACCGTACGTGATCGCCTCCGCCACCGTGGCCGTTGCCGAAACCGCCGACGAGGCGCGGGACCTGCTGCTGCCGGAGGCGTGGGCAATGGCGCAGTCCCGCACGCGCGGGGAGTTCCCGCCGCTGGCGCCCGCCGACTCCGTCCGGTCAGCTCCGATGACCTCCCGGCAGGAGCGCCTGGTGGCCGAGTCCCTGGCTGCCTCGGTGCACGGAACCGCCGACCAGGTGGGCCGGCGGCTCGGACGCTTGCTGGAGGTGACCGGTGCCGACGAGCTCATGGTCACCACCAACACCTTCGACACGACCGCGCTGGCCGACACCGACCGGCGGCTTGCCGCGCTGTTGGGCCTCGGGCGTCAACTCAGTTGAACCACCTGGCGGCGGCGGGTGCGGGTCAGGCTCCGAATACGGTTTCGACTTCCACGCGGACGACGTCGAGGAACTTTTGGAACCCCGGTTCTTCCACTGGAAAATGTCCGCATCCCTCGAGCTCAACCAGTCGATGGTTACCGGCAAGCCGGTTCAGGAACCGGCTGCTGATCCCTGTGGGGGTCCACCGATCCTCGCCCGGATGGACCAGCAGGACGGGCGGTCCGCCATATGACTCCGGCGGCACTGCCGGGCCGGCCTCCAGAAACGACCGGAACCAGCTCAGTGGCATGGAACCTCCCCCGCCGCGCGAATCGCGCAGGACCTGGGCGGATAGCCCGGTGTCGTTGGAAATTTTCCGCATCGGGGCGACCCACCGCAGCGGAAAAGGTATCCGCTCAAGCGGCCCGCTGATGGCCTTGAGGAAGGGCGCCGCGAGACGGGCCATCCACGGGGCACGCACGACGGCCGAGCGAACGCCGGGGTCGGTGCCGTCGAGCAGGCACGTCACGATCACCCGGTCACCCCTGCCGCTCAAGGCAGCCGCATCCAGCGCCAGCATGCCGCCCATACTGGCCCCCAGGAGCAGCAGCGGCCTCTGATCGGCGATGCGCGCCGCCAGGTCCGCCAGAAGCCGCTGCCAGTCCTGATACGAAATGTCCGCGCTTCCGCGGGGACGCGTACGTCCATAGCCCGGAAGGTCAACGAGCGTGACGAGGGCTCCCAGTTGCGACAGATGCGCCGCAAAGGGCCACATGGCCGCAGCGTTCCCTCCCCCGCCGTGCACCAGAAGCATCCGCACCGGCGCTTCAGGGGCCCCGACGTGTTCAACGTGTACGTCCCACCCGCGCCAGGCCCAGGTCTCTGCGCGTCGTTCAACCGACGGATCGATTGGACGGACGTAGGGCTCGTACCTGCGGTCGGCCGCTGTGAAACTCACGCCCTGATCCTTCCCGACGACGTCACTTACGCCTGCCCGCTGAACCCAGAGCCCGGGCGGAGGGCTTCGGCGGGTGTAGGCGTCAGGGACAGATAGCCGATTCCGGGAAGCGCCTCGCGGAGTCTGGCGGTCAGGCGTCGCCGGAGAAGATGGTAACCGTCGACGGTCATGGCCGGGTCCACCACAAGCGTGGCGGAAACATTGAGCCGATGGCCATTCCAGCGAAGCCGCACCTCCGACAGTCCCCTGACTTCGCTCTCGGCCAGCAGGATCTGTTCGGCACGGTCGACGAGCTCAGGCTCCACACCGTCGAGCAGGCGGCGGCCGATGTCGCGGGCGGTGCCCCAGAGCAGAACAATGATCGCGGCGGTGATGACCAGGCCAACGATGGGGTCGGCCAGCGGGAAACCCAGCCAGACCCCAATGACACCCAGAACCACGGCCAGCGACGTGAAGCCGTCGGTGCGGGCGTGGATGCCGTCGGCCACCAAGGCGGCCGAGCCGATGCTCCGCCCGACCCTGATCCGGTAGATGGCCACCAACTCGTTGCCGGCAAAACCGACGAGCCCTGCCGCGAGGACCCAGCCCAAGTTGTGCAGGGGCTGCGGGTTCAGCAGCCGGTCAATGGACTGCCAGCCGGCGCCCAGGGCCGAAAGCGCGATCATGGCCACGATGAACAGCCCGGCAAGGTCCTCGGCCCGGCCAAAGCCAAACGTATAGCGGCGGGTGGGCTGCCGCGTCCCCAGAATGAAGGCGATCCACAGCGGGATGGCGGTCAGCGCATCGGAGAAATTATGGATCGTGTCGGCCAACAGGGCGACCGAGCCGCTGATCACCACGACAACCAGCTGCAGCACGGCGGTGGCGCCGAGCCCTGCCAAGCTCAGCTTTACCGCACGGATGCCCTTTGCACTGGATTCCAGCGCATCGTCGATGGAGTCGGCGGTGTCGTGGCTATGCGGGACAAAAAGCCCGTGAAAAAATCCTTTCAGCCCCGTCGGGTGGCTGTGGTCATGGCTGTGCGGGTGCTCGCCGTGGCTCTGGCCGTGCCCGTGGTTGCCGTGGTCGTGGTCATCGTCGCTGGGCCCGTGACCGCCGTGGTCGCGCCCGTGCTCGTCTGCGGCCTCTTCGGCCTCGCCGGCTGCAGAGTGTCCGGCCTGCGGATGCGCGCTCATGATGCCTGCGGCCGGGGAGCGCTGTGATGTGCCGGAAGACCACCGAGGGAGTGCTCCGCCTGGAAAACAGCATCGGCAACCAACTGCCGGGCATGTTCGTTCTCCAGCCGGTAGTACACCTTGGTGCCCTCCTGCCGCGCCGCCACGATGCGTCCCAGGCGCAGTTTCGCCAGATGCTGCGATACCGCGGCCGGCGACTTTCCCACCGTCTCGGCCAGTTCGTTCACCGGCAGCTCGGTATCCCGCAGGGCCAGGATGATGCGCACGCGGGTGGCGTCGGCCAGCATCGCAAAGACCTCGACGGCCAGCTCAACATACTGGCTGTCTACGTCGAGCCTGCAACTCTTCTTATCTGCATTCATACGCAGATAATCGCACAACCCGCCCCGGACGGCAATGGTTCACAGCGGGAGAGTGGTCAGAGGCTGGCGAGGAGGTCCTGCATTTCCTGTATTTCGCCTTCCTGGTCTTCAATGATGGTCTGTGCCAGTTCCTTGGACTGCGGGTACCCTGTTTTACTTCCTGCTCGGCCTATTTCACGTTTTCGCGCAGGCAGAGGCTTTGGCTACTGGATTCGCTCCGGGTCCAGGTCAATCCGCCGCAGCACCTGGGCGTTGAGGGCGACCACGATGGTGGAAACGGACATCAGGATCGCCGCGATGGCCGGGGAGATGGCGACTCCGGCGAAGGCAAGCACACCGGCGGCCAGCGGCACGGCGATGATGTTGTAGCCGGTAGCCCAGATCAGGTTCTGAATCATCTTGCGGTAGCTGGCCCGGGACAGGTCGATCATCGACAGCACGGACCGGGGGTCGTTGCCCGCCAACACGACGCCGGCAGATTCCATCGCCACGTCGGTACCGGCTCCGATGGCGATGCCCACTTCGGAGCGGGCCAAAGCTGGCGAGTCGTTGACGCCGTCGCCGACCATCGCCACTTTCAGGCCGCGTTGCTGCAGTTCGGTGACCTTCTTATCCTTGTCCTGCGGCAGGACCTCGGCGAAGACCTCGTCGATGCCCAGATCGCGGCCCACGGAGTTTGCGACCTGACGGGCGTCCCCGGTGATCATGGCGACTTTGAGCCCACGCTCCTGCAAGGCCCTGACTGCCGCCCGAGACTCGGGACGCACCTTGTCTTCTAGGGCCAGCGCCCCGATAATCTTGCCGTCGCGGACCACGTGCAGCACACCTGCACCCCGAGCCATCCAGGCCGAGGTTTCTTGGGCTACGTCCGCCGCCTCGGCCAGATTCAGCTCCCGGAGCATGTTCGGCCCACCCACGGAGATGTCGGCCCCGCCCACCACGGCGCGCACGCCCCGGCCAGTGCTGGAGGTGAAGTTGCGGCCGGTCAGACCCAGTCGTGACGCCTCGGCGTGTTCGCCGGCAGCCCGGACGATCGCGCGGGCGACGGGGTGTTCGCTATCGGATTCGGCGGCCGCAGCCAGGGCCAGCAGCTCGCCTTCAGTCACGCCCTCCACTGCGGCGACGGCGGTGACCGCGTGTTCGCCTTCGGTCAGCGTGCCGGTCTTGTCGAACAGGACGACGTCGATGGTGCGCATCCGCTCCAGGGCGATGCGGTTCTTGATCAGCACGCCGGAGCGGGCGGCGCGTTCGGTGGAGATAGCGATGACCAGCGGGATAGCGAGGCCCAGCGCATGCGGGCAGGCGATGACCAGAACGGTCACCGTGCGAACGACGGCCTCGTCAGGACTTCCGAGCAGCAGCCAGGCGCCAAAGGTGATGCTGCCGGCCACCAGCGCGAAGTAGAACAGCAGGGCAGCAGCCCGATCGGCCAGGGCCTGGGCCCGGGACGACGATGCCTGGGCCTCGGCCACGAGGCGCTGGATGCCCGCCAGCGCCGTGTCGGAGCCCACCGCAGTGATCTGGACCCGCACCGAGTTGTCGGTGGCGACCGTACCGGCGACCACCGTGTCGCCGGTCGCCCGGCCGACGGCTTTGGATTCCCCGGTGATCATCGATTCGTCGAACTCGGCCCCGCCGTCGATGATCCGGCCGTCCGCGGGCACGCGGGCACCGGAGCGCACCAACACGATATCGCCGGTGGCGAGGGACCCGACCGGCACGGTGCGGACACTTCGATCGCTGTTGACCACGTCCGCCTCGTCCGGCAGCAGGGCAGCCAGCGCGTCGAGCGCTCCCTGCGCGGAGCCCAGGGCACGCATTTCCATCCAGTGGCCCAACAGCATGATCACGATCAGCAGCGCCAGTTCCCACCAAAAGTCCAGGTCGAACCCGCCGATGCCGAGGGTCGTGATCCAAGAGGCGGCGAAGGCGACCGTGATGGCCATCCCAATCAGCAGCATCATGCCCGGCTGCCGGGACCGCAGTTCATTCACCGCGCCCTTCAGGAAGGGGGTGCCGCCATAGAAGAAAATAATGGTGCCAAGTACCGGGGGGATCCACGCCGCCCCTGGGAACCCCGGGACGGTGTATCCCAGGAGCATGGCAAACATCGGGCTGAAGAACACCACCGGGACCGAAAGGACCAGGGACAGCCAGAACTTGTTCTTGAACATGGCCGTGCTGTGCCCGGCGTGCTGGCCATGCGTATGGACGGCATGTTCATCGTCCACCGCCGAATGTGCGGGTCCGTCCGGCATGGCCTGCCCGTGCGTTTCATGGTCGGTCATCATAGGACCCTGGCCCTGATGCCGATGCTCAAGGCCAGGTCTTTGGGTGTGCTGGCCGGAATTGTCGAGGTGCTGCGAATGCTCGCTTTTCATGGCTCTTCTTTCGCGGGCGCCCCTGCCTTTGAAGTCGGGGCGACCCTTCGCGGGAAACCTGATCTTCAGGAGGCAATAAGCTCGTAGCCGGCGTCGGCGATGGCCGACCGAACGGCGGAGTCGCTGGCGGGCGATACCGCCAGAAGGGTGACGGTGGAAATGCCGCCGGGAACGAGGGCGACCTGAACGTCCCTCACGTAGTCGAGAGCGCCCAACGCGTCCGTAACGCTGGAGGCGCAGTGTCCGCAGGTCATGCCGGCCACCCGGTACTCTGCCTGAACGGCCGGCACCATCGACAAAGCTTCCGGCTCGCGGCGGGCGGTCCGTTCTTTCGAGACGCCGGTCGGGGCGCAGCAGGAGCATCCTTGGGCGGACTTGGCGGTCAGGGACAGTTCCCGGTTTAGGGACTCGGCCATGGTGTTCTCCTCACACATCATCGGTGCTGGCTGCGGGAAGTGGGAACGCCAGACCGTTGGAATGACGCTCCGCCGCCGAAGCCGGTGAGGACCTTCACTGCGTTGAAGCCCTGTCGGGCTCGTGACGCTTGTTCCGGTGAGACTGAAGTTATACCCCCCGGGGGTATCTGTCAAGGTAACGGCGTAACACGTGCCTCTCGGAGGACATGGTTGCCGACCTCACCAAGTGCATCCGCACCAATCTGGACTGCGCCGACATCTGCGCAGCCACCGGCCGCGTCCTCTCGCGCCACACCGGCTACGACGCCAATATCACCAAAGCACTTCTGGAGGCCTGCCGGACTGCCTGCAAGGCCTGCGCCGACGAATGCGGGCAGCACGCGGAGATGCACGAACACTGCAAGGTCTGCGCGGAGGCCTGCCGCCGGTGTGAACGCGCCTGTGACGAACTCTTGGCCTCGCTGGGACGGGGCGCCTCCGAATAGATCGGATCTCTGAGGATGTGCGCGTGCGCCCGAATCCGGTGACGCCTGGGCTTGTAGATGGACAACATCAAGGCGGTCAGCGAGATACTCAGGCCCGTCCCTTCAGGATCAGGTGCCAGTAGACCTGCGGCAAGACCCGCCGGTCCATCACCCCACTGCCAGCGCCGTTCCTTGGCCATCCTGAGGACCGGGTAGCTCGGCTGGGGGCGGTATTGGTCGTCGAACTCAGCAAAGAACGCGGTGCGGCGGCTCAGCGTGAACGGGCAGACTGAGTAGCCGTTGTAACGCGCGTCAGGCGCGCGCCCGCCCAGAACAGCGGTGAGGTTTTTCGCCAGTACCGTGGTCTGTTTGCGGAGCGCCCCGCCGGACTTGGAGTTCCGTGTTCCGGCGGCGTCGCCGAGGGACCAGACGTTGGGAAATCGCGGATGGCGCAGGGTCTCCGGATCCACCTCGACGAAGCCGCCACTGCTCCCTTTCTGCGGCAGCGACGTGGCCTTCAACCAGTTCGGCGCCGACTGCGGCGGAACCGCGTGCAGCAGGTCGTACCGGACCTCCCGGTTCCCCGACCCGCCCTCCAGCACCAGTGTCTGCGCCGCGGGGTTGACCGAGGCGACGGTGGTGGAGGTCCTCAACGTGATTCCGTACTCGTCGATCTTGCGCTGCAGCTCCCGGTCCACCTCCGGCATCCCGAAGACGGTAGGAGTCGGGACCACCATTTGGACGTCGATGTCCTTCAGCACGCCCTGTTGGCGCCAGTAGTCACAGGCCATGTAGGCAATTTTTTGGGCGGCGCCTGCGCACTTTGCGGGCCCCGGCGGCTGGGTGAATACCGCCGTGCCGGAGCGCAGCCCTCGCACCAGGTCCCATGTCTTGGGGGCAAGTGCGGCGTCGTAGTTGGACGAGCCGTGCGGCGAAACCATGGCCTCGGCCAGCCCCGGGACATCGCCCCAGTCCAACTGCAGGCCCGGGCAGACCACCAAGTGCTCGTAGCCAACACGATCGCCTCCGGCCAGGACGACGACGTTCTCCTCCGGCCGCACATCGGCCGCCTCCCCGCGGATCCAGTCAACCCCCTGCGGCATGACATCTGCCTGGGGTCGGACCGCTTCGGCCATCCGTGCAGCCCCGGCTCCTATATGGGAGAACAGCGGTTGGAAGTAGTGCTGATCCCGAGGTTCAATGATTGCGATGTCCTCGACCTTCCACCGGCGAAGCCGCGCGGCCAGCGAGATTCCCGCATTGCCGCCGCCGACAACCACTATTTGATGGTGCTTGTCCATGTTTCGGCCTTCCGTCGTTGGCGGCCGCGCCCCCGCCGCTGCCGCATCCGCCCAGTCCACAGCGCCCAGGGCCGTCCGTCAAGGGCTGGAGCGAGCAGGGACCGGGTCATGAAACGTCGAACGTCGATCTCCAAAATGCAGCGGTATGCGCAGTATGGGGCTGGGCCGTTACGGCAGCCCTGTAGGATGAAGCGGTCGGGTTCCGGCACATGCGCAGGGCCGCGATTGGCGGCTGCGAGCACCAGCGCAACCGGTGCGCCAGCGGGTTTCTATGCCTCATCTAGCGGCATGACGGCTAGAGCGGACGTTGGCCTCGAGGCCCTTATCACTGCCAAAGTATGTGGAAAGGGCGTCGAAGTCCCGCGTCTTCAGTGGAGCTTAGGGGAATCGAACCCCTGACCTTTTCATTGCGAACGAAACGCTCTACCAACTGAGCTAAAGCCCCGGATGCGCGAGTTCACGCGCAGTCACACGTCTGTAAGGGTAACGCATCGGCCCGCCTGAGCACCAAATGATCACAGAATTTTCCGGTGAGCAGTGTCGAGCGCGTTAGCCGCCGAGTCCAGATCATCATCGAACAGGTCCGCGTGGACGTTGAGCGTAACCGAGGCGTCCTTGTGCCCGAGCATGTGGACACTTACTCGTCGGTTACTGCGTTTGATCGTCGAGTTGGTAAAACTGCTGGTCCACCTCGACTAGCGAGAACCCCGGCCTGAAGAATCAGGCCGGGGTTCTCATCGCTGGTCTTCCTCGCAAAGCCTTGTCCGACCTTTCGCAAATTCATTCATTCCATGACATAGCTCGAGCAACTTCTCAGCGCCAATTGCCAAGCATGACGAAAACGGCTTCGTCTACGCGCCCACCATGGTGTTGCCCGCCGGGACTGGAAGCGGTGCCGCAAGCTGCGCCCGCACGAACTGAACCGCTTCAAGGCGGGCAAACAGCTTACCCGCTACTAGGAGGCGCGGGGCGCTGGCTTACATTCCCAGCACTTACGCCGATTATCAACAAAGACCAACCGAATAGCACCACCGGCGGGCTCCACCATGGGGCCCGCCGTTCTCACGCCAACAGCAAAGGAACAACCGGCCATGGATTACTCCTCCAGCACCCCGCAGCAGCCCACCCCGCCCACCACGTTCGGCGCCCCGCAGCAGACCGAGCAGAAGCCCAAGAAGCCCTGGTACAAGAAGGCGTGGGTGCTGCCCGTTGCCTGCGGCGTCGTGGGCATCATGATGGGCTCCGCGGCCGCCGGCGGCCCCCCGGAGACTGTCGAGGTCAAGGTCCCCGGGCCCACCGTCACCGTCGAGGCTGAGCCCGTCACCGAAACCATCACCGAGCGTGTGGAGGTCACCCCGGACTCCTGCATCGAGGCACTGGACCTTGCCATGGAAGCGATCGATCTTATGACACCGCTGCCGGGCATGATCTACGAGTCCGGAATGGCAGGCATGGAGGGCGACGTGGCCACTATCGAGTCCATCAGCGCCCGCCTCAAGACGTTCAATTCCGACCTTGAGGAGCTGACCCCGCAGGTGGGCGTCGCCTCCTCCGGCTGCCGCGGCTCCGCGCAGTAACCAAAGAGGACGACAAAACGTCTGCAGTAGGCGTTAGCTTCGGAGTAGGCAACTGGCCTGGTCCTGCTCGATGTTCCAAAAACGCAGGGGACACTGGTCATGTCCGTATACGGGCAGGACGCTTGGGAATGGGAACTACCGTCGCCCGGTGATAAGGCCTGAAGTTTTCGTGGCGAACAGCAAGACCCCTGGCGGTCCGGCATCCGGACTGGCAGGGGTCTTCAGCTGTGTGAACAACAAGGTCGGGGCTTCGCGGGCCCGCAGACACTGCTCCGGCTTCGTGGGCCTGAACCGTGCACCTCAACGGACTGGCAGCTTGTGGCTTCGCCCGATCTGATAGGTATCAGAGCACCTTCCCGACAATCCGTGCAAGCGTGGGGCTTACAATTGATCAGAGTGTTCAAACGGTCGCACGGCGTTCGACAGGAAGTGGTCATTTTGCAGCAACTCGATGCGACGGACCGTCGGATCCTGCTGGCGCTGGATGAGGACCCGCGGATTCCGGTGATGATGCTGGCCCAGCGGCTCGGCTTGGCCCGCGGCACGGTCCATTCACGGCTGGAGCGCCTGGCGGCCTCTGGTTGTCTGCGCACGCACTCGGCCCGGGTGCTGCCGGAAGCCTTGAACCGCGGGGTGATGGCCATGGTGAGTGCCGAATTGGATCAGAGCAAGCTCAACGATGCGGTGGAAGCGCTTAGGAAGATCCCGGAAGTGCTGGAATGCCACGCCCCTGCGGGCGATACGGACTTGCTGATCAGAGTGGTGGCCAGCAGCCCGGACGATCTGTACCGGGTAAGCGAAGAAATCCGCTTCTGCCCGGGCATCACCCGCACCTCCACGCAGATGTTCCTGCGCGAGGTGATCCCCTACCGCACCACGGGCCTGTTGAAGCAGGACTGATCGCCTGAAGCCAGAGCGGCACCGCCGCACCGCCGCGCCGGCCTAAAAGAGCCGGCGGCTCGGATAGCCGGCCCGGGGCCAGCTAGAAGAAGAAATGCGCCAGCACACCGATCACCCAGACGGCGCCGGCGGCAAAGGCGCAGCCGAGCTCCACCAGCATGCCCAGGCCCACGGCCTTGAGCGCCGCCCAACTGGCCCCGACCGCCTGGCCAAAGTCCCGCCGTCGTGCGTATTCGCTGAGCAGTAGCCCGGCGGCAAACCCGATGAACAGCCCGACGACGGGAATTACGAACATCCCGACCACACCCACCAGCACGCCCGCCAGGATTGACCAGTTGGGCACCTGCCTTTGTTTCAGCCGGCGCCCGGTGAGTACCAGGCTGGCCAGCATGCCGGCGGCCACGAACACCATGCCGATCGCGAAGACCACCCAGCCCAAAGTGCTCTGCAGGACGATGGCCCAAACCAGCAGGCTGATGCCGATGGTGATGGTGCCGGGCAGCACGGGGACGACGATGCCGGCAATGCCGACGGCGATGAGCAGGCCGCAAAAGACGGTCGCGAGTATCTGGGCTTCCACCCACCCAGCCTACTGGGGTGCGCCGGGCGGATCCTGGCAGGCCTGCCCAGTCGAGGGTGATCTGCGCGCAGTAGTCGCAGGACCTCCTTGCTGGCGGCGCTTGCGCGGCTGCCGGGAAGGGTGTGTCACTAAAACGTGGCGCGCACCTCGTTTCCCCTTCGATCCCCGTTCATTCGCACGGGCAACAGTTGAGGGGCCGGCCACCTCCAACGGCCGGCCATCACTCAACCGGAGGTCCAATTCGTGCACGCGTCCCCAACTCCGAAACCAGCCTGGCTGTCCCGGCCCCTGCGCCTGACCGGCGGGGCTCTGGCCCTGCTGGCTGCCGGCTCCATGCTCGGCCCCGCCGCCACCGCCGCTCCCGCCCCCGTCGACACCGACTGGGCCGCCTCGGCCTACCGGGGAGGCATCGACGTCGTTGATGCTCCGGATGCCGACCAGCAGACCCTCGACGGCACCGTCTTTGATGACAAGAACAAGAACTCCAGGCAGGACGTCAACGAACCGGGCCTGCTCGGTGTCACCGTCTCCAACGGCCGCGACGTTGTCACCACGGACAGCCATGGCCGCTACGAACTGCCGGCGTTCGACAACATGACCGTCTTCGTCACCCAGCCCCGCGGCTATCAGGTGCCGGTGGACGACGACAACGTCGCCCAGTTCTTCTACCACCACCTGCCGGAGGGATCCCCCGACCTGAAGTTCGGCGGCATCGCCCCGACCGCGGCGCTGCCTGACAAGGTTAACTTCCCGCTGGCCAAGAGCAAGCTCACCCAGTCCCCGGAGCAACACTGCGCATTCGGGGCCGACGTACAAACCTATAACCAAAAAGAGGTGGAGTTCGCGCAGAACGGTGCCTTCGCCGACTTGGCCGCCCGCTCAGACTATGCCGGCTGCGGCGCGCTCTTCATCGGCGACATTGTGGGCGATGACTTGTCCCTCTTCGAGCAAACCCGGGAACTGACCGCCAAGCTCAACGGCCCGGCCCGCTTTCTGCCCGGCAACCACGACCTCGACTTCGACGCCCTCGACGGAGAGCACGAGTTTGACACTTACCGCAGCCAGTTCGGCCCGGAATACTACTCGTACGACGCCGGCAAGGCCCACGTCGTCGCCATGAGCAACATCGAATATCCGACGGCGATCCCCGCGAAGAAGAGCAATTACACGTACGCCCTCGGCGAGCGCCAGCTGGAATGGCTGCGCCAGGACATCGCGAAGGTGCCCAAGGACCGGGTGATCGTGCTGGCCGGCCACAGCCCGCTGCTCGAGTTCTACTACAGCGACTCTCACACCACGAAGCAGCTCCAGGCGATTTACGGGATACTCGAGGGCCGCGAAGTCGTTTCTTTGGGCGGGCACACCCACATGTCGGAGAACCTCCGGGAGGGCGACCTCATGGCCGGCTGGCGCGACGAGCTCGGCGACACGGGCCTGCCGTTCACCCACTTGACCGTCCCGGCAGTGTCCGGCCATTGGTACAACGGCCGGGTGCTCGCGGAGGGCTTCCCCACCGCCATCCAGCGTGACGGGACCCCTCCCGGCATCCTGACCCTGGATATCAAGAACACGGAGGTCCGCGAGCGTTTCACAGCCACCGGCGACGACGGCTCCGACCAGATGGCTCTGGGCATCAACTCCCCCGCCTACCGTGCCTGGTTCGACGAATACAAGAACCAGCGTGGCAAAGCCCCGTCCCCGGAGAACCCGAACGCGGTGGCCCAGGGCGAACTCGGGGAGACCTGGCTAACCACCAACTTCTGGATGGGCTCCACCGGCTCCACCGTGAAGGTCTCCATCGATGGCGGCGAAAGCACTGAAGCCGCGCGCACCCAGTCGATGACCGCCGACGACGTCCCGCTGATTGGTGCCGAGTACACCGATCCCACCGCCACCATCGAGCAGTTTGTGCACGGCGGCGGCCTTCACGACCGCACCTCCCACCTGTGGCGACTCGAACTCCCGGCCGGCCTGGCCGTCGGCGAGCACACCGCCACGGTCACCGCGACCGATGTGCACGGCCGCGAGTTCACCGAGACCATCACCTTTGAGGTCGTCGAGTAACCCTGCCTCACATCCGACGGCGGGTGGTCGCCTCACGCAGCACCCGCCGTCGCTGGTTTCCGCTGGTCGGAGAGGGCCCTCAGGCGGTCGCGGCCTTGACGAGCGCCCCGACCTTTTCTTCCACTCCCGGGGTCCACTCAACTATTGCAAACGAGACCGGCCACATCGGTCCGTCGTCGAGCGAGGCCGCATCGTTGAATCCGAAGGTCGCGTAGCGGGCCTGAAACTTGGCCGCACCTTGGAAGAAGCAGACGACCTTGCCGTCCGTGTTGGCGTACGCAGGCATCCCATACCAGGTCTTGGGCAGAAGCTCCGGCGCGTTCGCGGTGACGAGCGCGTGAATGCGTTCCGCGAGGACGCGATCGGCGTCGGGCATCTCGGCGATGGCGTTGAGCACGGCGCGCTCGTTGTCGGCCTTCTTTTGGCCGCTGCGCCCCTGGGCCTTCAGCTCTTGGGCCCGCTCCTTCATGGCGGCACGCTCGGCCTCCGAGAAGCCGCCCGCATCGGACTTCTGGTTGGCGCTCATCTCGATCTCCCTTGTACGAATCACGACCGACAGTAGCAGCCGCTTGGGGGCGCGGGCTTCTCCAATTCTGCTCGGTCCGTGAAAAACGTAGCCGTCGGCGGGCAATCTGATATACGGTGCAGCGATACCTCGCGGCTACAGGGGCGGGGCTGGTTAACGGAAGGCGCGGGGACATCATGGACGACGCACAGAACCGCCAGGACCTGACCCGGCAAATCGACCAGCGCCGTGATGAGATCAGGGCTTTTCTTCGCCGTGCCCGTCCCAAACGCAACCGCCTGACCAATGTCAGCGTCGTCGGGAGCTCGGTCGTCGCCGCGTTGACGGCGGGCCCGGGCTTCGGCCAGAACAATTTCAACACGGCGGTGGCGGGCGCTTTCTCGCTATCCAGCACGTCGATCGTCTGGCAGGTCATCTGCATCCTGGCGTCGATCCTCTCCCTTGCCGCCGCGATTGCGTCCGGCCTTGCCAATTCCCGCAACAGCGCGGATCAGATCTCGACGGCCGAGTCCGCCAGCGCGCAACTCGACGGGCTGCTGACGGCCCTGAAGTACGGCCAACTGCCGGTGGGCGACGCAGCGCGGCTCTATCAGGAGTACAGCTCGAAGGCAGCCTTCATCGACTAGCCGCTCCGCGGCGGTGTCGGCGCATCGGCCCGTGCGCGGGGCTGCCTGAGGCCGCAGAGGCGGCGGTGTCGGCCCAGCGACGTGCGCTCGCGGCTACCGCACGCCTTTGATTTTGACCACGAAGACCGCGCCGAGCAGCCCGATCACGGCCGACAGCACGAACAGCGCCGTGTAACCGCCGAGGTAGAGCACGGTGGGGGCGGCGATCAACGGGGCAATCACCTGCGGCGACGAGGCGGCGATGTTGATGACGCCCATATCCTTGCCCCGGTCGGCGGCGCTCGGCAGCACCTCCGTGAGCAGGGCGAAGTCGACGGCCAGGAACATGCCGAAGCCCGCGCCGAGGACCATGGCCGCGCCGACCACGGCCGGCCACGCGGGCGTGATGGCCACGATGACCGATGCAGTTGCGATGGTGACCGAGGACGCGATGACGAACGGCTTGCGGCGCCCCACCCGGTCGCTCAGAGGTCCGCCCACGACCGCCATCACCACCACCATGGCCGCATAGACTCCGGTCAGCAGCAGCACGCCGGCGGCCGGGTCCGGATGCCCCACGGCGTCCTGGAGGAAGAAGAACAGGTAGAGGGTGAAGATGTTGTTGCCCAGATTGACCAGGAAGCGGGTCAGCCACGCCCAGCCGAAGTCGGGGTGCTTGGCGGGGGAGATCCAGAAGCCCTTCAGGAAGCCGGGACAGGCGAAGGGCGGGCGGTCGGCCTTGCGCAACGGGGTGTCCCGGCCCGCGATCACGAATGGGATGATGCTGGCCAGCAGGAACACGGCGCAGTAGATGTAGCCGAGGACGAAGCCGCCGGCCAGATTGGCCAGCACCGCGCCCATCACGATGCCCAGCGTCTGCCCGATGGCGGCCAGCCCGCCGATCTGGCCGCGCTGCCGCCGCGGCACGCGGTCCGGAATGCTGGCCGTAACGGCCGCGTAGGCGCCATTGCACCCGGCCTGCACCAGGCACCAGCCGATCACCATCACCGCGATGTTGGGGGCGCCGGACAGCAGCAACAGCGCGGCGAAGCCCAGGACGCCGCCGGCCAGCGCCCACGGCACGCGTCGTCCGAACCGGGAGGTGGTGCGGTCGCTCAGCGCCCCGAAGATCGGATTGGCGACCAGTGACACGGCGGCGCCGAAGCCGGTGGCCATCGCCAGGACGGCTTCCTTGTTCACGGCATCGAACGCCTGCGACTGCTGGGCCAGCAGCACCTGCAGCGGGCCGAAGAACGCCGCATTGATGCCGAGGTTGGTTAGCACGACGGCGGTGACCCAGCCGGGCCGGACCTTGGTGGTGGGCTCCCGGAACGCCGCGGGAAGGTCGAGCGCCGGCACGGGATCGCGCGGTTCCTGGACGGACATGGCCACAACCCTCCTCACCGACGGCGCGGCCTGGCCGCGGTCCCTGTTGTTGCAACAGCGTACAGCCGCCACCGCGCAGGCCGGTAAGACCATGCCGCCGCGGCCAGCAGTGTTGCCGAAGGGCAGTGTTGCCGCGGTCATCGGCTAATTTTGCGCGGACGTGCGGGAGGTCGACCTGCAGGGACGTCAGCCAGCGCCGGCAGCGGCACGCTGTCTGGCCAGCTTTTTCAGCCCGTGCGAGACCTGGACCGGCTCCGGCCAGCGCGGCGCCAGATTGTCCCCCAGCGTGACGCCCCTGAGCTTGCGGCCGAACATCGGGACCACCCATTCCTGCAGCCAGTCGCGCTCGCGCCGGAGTGCCGCGCGCCAGCCCGCCCGCACCGGAGGTTCCGGCCGCTTCAGCCTGAGTGTGTGCGCCACGCCGAGGGCCTCCAAGACCCTGGCCGCCATGTACTTGTGCCCCAGCGCGGACATATGCAGCCGGTCCGTGTCCCACATCCTCCGGTCCTGATAGAGGTCGAACGCCCAGTGGTCCACCAGCACCGCCCCGTAACGCCGGGACAGGTCCCGGACGGCCTCGTTGAACACCCAGTTGCGCCGCCGCATCGGCTCTAGGACGGGCGGGAGCATGACCTCAAAGCCGGTGAAAAGGATCAAACGCGCACCCGTTTCGGCCAGCCGGCGGACGGCGGATTCGTACTCCGCCAGGAGTTCCGGCATGCTCCGCTTAAGCTCCAAAATGTCGTTGCCGCCGGCATAAAAGGAGACCAGGGTTGGCTGCACCTCGATGGCCGGTTCCAGCTGGTCCGCGATGATCTGGTGGAGCCGCTTGCTGCGTACCGCCAGGTTTGCGTAGCGGAAGTCCGGGTCCTGCTTGCCCAGCTGCTTGGCCACCCGGTCGGCCCAGCCGCGCACGCCATTGGGAAAATTGGCGTTGTAGTCCCCCACGCCCTCGGTAAAGCTGTCGCCCAGCGCCACGAATAGTCCGCCCATCTGCCGAAGACTAGCGGCGCCGGGCGACGCACCGGCAAACACGCGGTGAAGTCCGCCGCTGTGCCGGCCAGGTTGTCCGCGGTTATGAGTCCCGGGCGAGCGGGCAGTTTCCCGCCTGCCGTCAGCTGGGGTCGGGAACCAGCTCCGGCGGCTCGAAGATCCACGGCTCAACCGGCAGGGCATCGGGCCGGAACTCGGACAGCAGCTTGGGCAGCGGGACGTCCGGCAAGCCCAGCGAGGCCAGCAACAGGCCGCGCACCGCGGCCGCGTCCAGCCCGGCCAGCTCGAGTGCGCCCAAGGTCACCGCGCCGTCGCGCTTGGCCAGGCGCCGCCGTCGTTCGTTGAGGACCAACGGCACATGTACGTATTCGACCGGCGGCAGCCCCAGCAGCGAGGCGAGGTATGCCTGCCGCGGGGCGGAGGTCAGGAGGTCGTCGCCGCGCACCACTTGGTCCACGCCCTGGGCTGCGTCGTCCACCACCACCGCCAGGTTGTAGGCGGGGACGCCGTCGTTTCGCCGCAGCACGAAGTCGTCAACGGCGCCGGTGTAGTCGCCGTGCAGCCGGTCGGGCACCGTATAGCTGGCGGTGGAAGCTCGCAGCCGCAGCGCCGCGGGGCGGAGTTGGCGGCGTTCCTCGCGTTCGGCGTCGGTGAGGTTGCGGCAGGTTCCCGGATACGCCCCCTCCGGAGCATGCGGCGCGCTGGGAGCCTCGGCGATCTCGCGCCGCGTGCAGAAGCATTCGTAGAGCAGGCCGGCCTCCGCCAGCTGTCCGAGCGCGTGGCGGTAGACCGCGGCGCGGTCGGTCTGGCGCACGACCTCGCCGTCCCAGTCCAGGCCGATGGCCGCCAGATCCGCCAGTTGCCGGGCCTCGAACCCGGCCCGCGCACGGTCCAGGTCCTCCACCCGTATGAGGAAGCGGCGGCCGGTGCCGCGGGCGAAGAGCCAGGCGAGCAGCGCGGTGCGCAGGTTGCCGACGTGCAGCTCACCCGAGGGGCTGGGCGCGAACCGACCGGCGGGACTCTGGGCTGCTGCTGGCACGTCCCCACGGTAGCAGGCCGCTCCCCGCCCGCCGGGGTGTTGCCGCGCCTATTAGGCTGGTGCCATGAGCACACCCGACTCCCGCATGGAAACCCCGATTGCCGTCACCGGTGCCACCGGCGAGCTGGGCGGCATGGTCGCCAGGATGCTGGCGGAGCAGAACCTTTCACAGCGGCTGATTGTCCGCGACCCGTCGCGTGCACCGCAGCTGCCCGGGTCGACGACGGCGACTGCCGGCTATGGCGACAAGGCCGCCGTCGTCGCCGCGCTGCAAGGTATCGAGACAGTGTTCATGGTGTCTGCCGCCGAAGCCGAGGACCGGCTGCAGCAGCATTTCACCTTCATCGATGCCGCCATCGACGCCGGCGTGCAGCACATTGTCTACACCTCGTTCATCGGTGCGACCGAGGACGCAACGTTCACGCTGGCCAGGGACCACTACGCGACCGAGGAGAAACTGCGCGGAACCGGCCTGAAGCACACGCTGCTGCGCAACAACTTCTACGCAGACGTCCTGCCGTCATTTGCCGACGAATCGGGCCTGATTCGTGGTCCGGCGGGGGACGGGAAGGCGGGCTTCGTGGCCCGCGAGGACGTAGCCAGGGCGGCCGCGACCATCCTGGCCGAACCGATGCCCCATGCCGGCTTCACCTATGAGCTGACCGGCCCGGAGTCGGTGACCCTGGCCGAGGCGGCGGCGGCCATCGCGGAGGCAACGGGCCGTCCGACGTCATTCCTCAACGAAACGGTGGAGGAGGCCTACGCGAGCCGGGCGCACTACGGCGCGCCGGACTGGCAGCTGGATGCCTGGGTCAGCACCTACACGGCAATTGCCGCCGGGGAACTGGACCTGGTGACCCACGACGTGGACCTGCTCACCGGGCGGCCGGCGCTGAGCCTGCGGGAGCTGTTCGGCGTCCGCGACTGAACTGCGGGAGCTGTTTTGCACGACTGAACCGGCGTCCGCGACTGAACCAACACCCGGGCAGGCGCCGACGGTGCCGCCCGGAAGCCCGCGCCCGGAACCCTGCGCGCCCCTGAACGTGGAGCGTGAACGTGGAGCTTAGGCGTTCCAGAGTCCGTAGGAGTCCGCGAGCGATGAAATCTTTTCGGCGCGGGCGAGCCGCGGCAGGTAGGAACCGTCGCCCACCACCGCGCCGGCGGCGTGCGCGTCGAGGAGTTCGTGCGCCCACTTGATCTCCGACTCGCTGGGTGAGAGTCCCTTGTTGATGGTGTCGGCGGCGTCGGTGAGCAGGCAGAGCTTGCCCGTCATGCCCATGGACGCCGTCACCTTGCACGCTTCCAGCAGTTCCTCGCCGAGCGCGCCGACGGTCGGGCCATCGATGGGGCCCGGCAGTTGGCCCACGCGGGAGGCCACCACCAGCCGGGAACGGGCATACGCCAGGGCCATCGGAGAATCGCTGGCCCCGGTGTCGCGGCGGAAGTCGCCCACGCCGAAGGCGAGGCGGAAGGTGCCCGGCGCGCGGGCGATGTCGGTGGCGTTCTCAATGCCGACGGCGGATTCGATCAGGGCGAGCACCGGGGTGCCGGCCTGCAGCCGCATGGCCGTGTGCGTGACCTGCTCGGGCCTTTCCGTCATCGCCAGCATGACGCCGCGCAGGCCCGGCGCCTTGGACAGAGCGGCCAGGTCGTCCGCCCAGTAGTCGGTTTCCATGCCGTTCACGCGCACCCAGGCGGTCATGCCGGTGGACAGGGCCTCCACCACCCGTTCCCGCGCCGCGGCCTTGCCCTCCGCCGGCACGGCATCTTCCATGTCGAAAATGACGGAGTCTGCTTCAGAGGCGAGCGCCGGCCCGAAATTCGCTTCGTCCGCCGCCGAAGCCAAAAGCCAGGAGCGAGACAATTTTGCGGGAAGGGCGGCAGCACGGCGGTTTCTTAAAGCGGACATACCCCTAGCCTAATGTTTCCGCCGCCGGGGCCACCAATGCAGGGGCGAATGCCGATGAGGCAGGCGCCACGTGCGCCCGCGCCGGAGGTTAACCGCCGTCAGAGAGAGCCGGGCGGCGTCCGCGCCGCCGGCGGGCCAGAACGATGACGGCGACCACCGCTGCTGCCAGCAGCACTACGACGGCCATGCCCAGCGGGGACCCGGCGGCCGCGGCCAGCCAGGCGTTGAGGGCGGCCAGGCCCACGGTGGCGTACAGCACCGCCCACAGCACCGAGCCGACCACGACGGCCGGCAAATATCTGCGCAGCGGCATCCGGCCAAGGCCGGCCGTCGCGTTGACCGCGGTCTGAACGCCCACCGTCAGGAAGCAGAGCGCGACGGCGAGGGCTCCCCAGCGGGCGATAAAAGCCTCCGCGCGGCGCATGGCCGGCGAATCCAACTGCCGGACCAGACGGGTGTGCCGCCCGCCGGCGGCCACTCCCCTGCCGGCCCAGTACGTGGCGTTGGCGCGCAGCATCACGATCACGAACAGCGCGCTGACCGCGTATCCGAAGGGGAGGCTGGCGATGTGCTCCATGTCAGGTCGCAGGCACCGGCCGGTGCGCGGCGTGCGCAGCGCCCCTCAATCCGGCGTAGAACGGTCTGCCCACGATGGTCTCCTCGGGAGTCGGCGGATGTTCACTTCCGCGGACGGCGCACGCTGTCCGTCGCGAACAGCAGTTTACGCTTACCTGACGCCGGGTAGTCGGGGAATGTCCATGGCCGCAGCCGGGTCGTCGGGGGAAGGTCAACGCCCGCCGCCGGGCCGCCGGGGAATCCCAACGGCTGCCGGCAGACACGTCCACGCCAACAACGACGGCGCCGCACGCCTTCCCCGGTGCGGGCCGGGAAGTGTCTTACGCTGTCCCCATGGCCCAGCTGACTCCCCGCACCACCGATGCCCTCCCGGCCGCCCAGGCGCAGCGGCTGCAGCGGGCGCTCGACGAGAGCGCCGACGTCACCGTCTTCGTGAACGGCACCACGGTGAAGCTGCCCGCCCAGGCCGCGGACGCCGTCGTCGATATGCTCCGCCGCTTTGCCCACGGCGATGCGGTGATGGTCAGCTCCGCAGTCGAACTGCTGAACACCTCGCAGGCGGCGGAGGTGGCCGGCGTGTCGCTGACCTACATGCGCCGCCTGACCGACGCCGGGACCATTCCGGTCCAGTACCGCGGGACGCACCGGCGGATCCTGCTCTCCGACGTGTTGGCCTGGCTGGAGACCCGGACCGCCGCACGCGACGCAGGTTCTGCCGACGCCGCCTCCGCGGGTTAGCGGACTCTTCCCGCTTGGCCCGGGGGAATCAGCGCCCTGCGGCATCCGCTTCTCCGTCTGCCGCCGGCTGCGGCCGGCACCCGGGGTGCACAGCCGACACGATCACCCCTAGGCTGGGTGCCACGGGCCCGGGACCGGGTCCTGAAGGACAACCAGAGGAGACTGTGACCGTGGCCGACCTGCTTGCTCCGCTCGTGACCCTCCGCAACGGGGCCAAGATGCCGCTGCTGGGACTGGGAACCTGGCCCCTGGACAATGCGGAAGCCGCCCGGACGGTCGAAACTGCGCTCAACCTGGGCTACCGGCTGTTCGACACCGCGGAAAATTACCGGAACGAGGAAGGCGTCGGCGAGGGGTTCCGCCGCAGCGGGCTTGACCGCTCGGAAGTCTTCATCACCACCAAGTTCAATAAGCGGTGGCATAGCGTCGACGGCGCGCGGCAGGCCTGCGAGGCCAGCGCCCGCCGGCTGGGCGTCGACTACGTGGACCTGCTGCTGATCCACTGGCCAAACCCCGGGCAGGACCGCTACGTAGAGGCCTTCGAGGGGCTCACCCGTTTGCTGGAGGACGGGAGCGTGCGGGCCATCGGCACGTCCAACTTCAAACCAGCGCACCTGCAACGGCTCTTCGACGCCGGACTGGTACCCGAGGTCAACCAGATTCAGCTGAATCCCCGGCACACCCGCGGGGATCTGGTGGAGCTACACCGCCAGCGCGGCATCGTCACGGAGTCCTGGAGCCCGCTCGGGAAAGGCGGGGACCTGCTGCGGGAGCCGGCGGTTCAGTCGCTGGCCGGCAAGTACGGCAAGAGCCCGGCCCAGATCGTGCTCCGCTGGCACACCCAGCTGGGGCATGTGCCCATCCCCAAGTCCGCGCACCCGGACCGGCTGGCCGAGAACTTCGCCATCTTCGACTTCATGCTGGAGGCCGGCGAACTGGCCCGGATCTCCGCCTTGGACCGGGGCACCGCGGACATCACCGACGCGGACATTTTCGGCCACTAGGCGGCCGCTGGACGGCCTAGGCGGCGCTGCTTCGGCTTGGCCTGCACCGGCACGCATTAATATGCAAAGGAATGAATTCTGACGGGTCTGTGTTGCGCCTAGTGACACCGGTTGTAATTCGACGGTGTCCACCGCAGCCGGTCGTGGCGCTGGATAACCGCAACGGCGGGCTGGAAGCAGTACAAAGGAGACATTAATGACTGTGCAGGACAAGGTCGCTCTCGTAACCGGCGCCGGCCAAGGCATTGGGCGGGCCATCGCTCTTCGTTTGGCCGAAGACGGCTTCAACGTCGCCATCGCCGATATCGAGCCGCAGCGCGCCAAGGGCGAGGCTGTCGCGGCGGAGATCGAAGGCCTCGGGCGCAAGTCCGTTTTCGTGGCAGCCGACGTCGCCAAGAGGGACGACGTCGTCGCGGCTGTCGACACGGCAGCCGACCAGCTCGGCGGATTCGACGTCATCGTTAACAACGCAGGCATTGCCCAGGTCAAGCCAGTTCTTGAAATTAGCGAGCAGGAACTCGACCAGATTTTCAACGTGAACGTCAACAGCGTGGTCTGGGGCATCCAGGCTGCGGCCGCCAAGTTTGAAGAGCTCGGCCACGGAGGCAAGATCATTTCGGCTGCCTCCATCGCGGCCATCCAGGGCTTCCCGATCCTCAGCGCCTACTCCGCCTCCAAGTTCGCCGTGCGCGGCTTTACGCAGGCGGCGGCACAGGAGCTGGCACCCAAGGGGATCACGGTCAACGCCTACGCGCCCGGCATTGTCGGAACCGGCATGTGGGAGCTCATCGACAAGGAACTCAGCAAGATCAACGGAAAGCCGATCGGCCAGAACCTCAAGGAGAACGTGGAGGGCATCGCCCTCGGCCGGATCGAGACGCCCGAAGACGTGGCAAAGATCGTGTCCTTCTTCGCCGGCCCCGACTCCGACTACGTCACCGGCCAGGTGCTGCTGGTGGACGGCGGCATGCTCTACAACTGATCAGGGCATGCGGGCCTGCCCGCCGCATCACGGCGTGATGGGTGGAAACAGCCCCTGAATTGCGAAGAAAAGGATCAGGCCGGAGCGTTGGGGGTCGCTCCGGCCTGATCCTGTTGGGGGAGGAAGGATGTGGGCACCGACGCAGATGCCGGCGGGCTTTCACCTATTGCCACGCCTGGTCTGCCCACGCGGCGTCGCGCGAGTAGTTGCTGCCGGTGAGGTTCCAGAGGTCATCATCCTGGGCGTGCGCACCCAGCACCCCGACCTGATCCAGTGATGATGCTGTTCCTTCGTTCTTGACATCCGGATCCTTGATGGATTCGGGTCCAATCGACGAGAAACCAAACGGGCTCATTTTGTCCTCTTCTCCAACAACGAGGATTCGACTTCCGGCGACCAGGCCCTGGCGTAGACGCCGAGTGCCGCCTCTTCCCACGTCGTGAACCCCAACCGGTTCATCAGCAGGTGGGCTTGGGAAAACGTCAATTGCTGCGCGCTGCGGCTAACGCGCGCCCGGTCCGCCCGGTACAGGTACGAGTCAAGGGTCCTGATCCAGCGGCGGCGCCAGTTCTGGACGCTGCTTTCGTCCGCTGTCGCTGCCATCAGGCGGTGCATCGGTGCGGTGCGGGCAACCAGTCCTGCGGTGAGGCTGTGGCGCGCCTTGGGAGCCGAACGGCCCAGCTCGGCAGTGGACACGCGAAGATGGTTGTCCCAGCAGTAGTCCCAGGACAGCCTGCCGCGGTCCGGCCACTGTTGCGCCTTCGGCCCATACATCATGGCCCACGCCGCGTCGCAGAGGAGCAGGGAGGCGAGCGCCGAACGTCCTTGGGCCTTGCTGAAACGCTGCGTGGCCCACATGGCCAGTTCGGAGGAAAGTTCGAATACCTCCTCCGCGAGCTCCAGCCCATCGGGTCCCCCAAAACGGTCCAGGTCCGCTTCGGGTACGGGGACGGCGGCATCGGCCGGCGAAAACTGAATGGAATCCCCGCTGCCGAAAGGCAATACGAAGCTTTCCTGGGTCGTGATGCCTGGAAGGATGTCGAGGACCCGGTCCCGGGCCGCCAGCTCGAACCTTTGGAGGCTGTCGAGGATTGGGCGGCGGCCCAGGAACCGGACCTTCAGGTGAGGCCCCATCTGGTCGGCACTGTGGTTGAAGTACCAGCGGCCCACGCCTTCGCGGCGAGCGTGGGCGACCAGCGGTGTAACCAGTTCTCCTATGACTGCGTCGACTACGTCCTGCCTACCCGTGTAAATAGACAGAACCCACCAGTACGATTTAACGTTCACCGAACTTGTTGGGCGGATGGCTGTCAGCTGGCTCATGCGCTACTCCTGGTTCGATGTGCTGGTGGTTGGGGAGGGATAGCCGGCGTCATCCTGGTTACGGAATCAGCACAATGCCGATGAGATGGGGCGGCTTTTTACCAGTCCCAGATATAGGCGGAAGCGGTGGCGTTTTCAGAATGGGGAACCGGTCCTAGATCGGCGGCTACTGCCGGAGTGGCCGCAGAGACCGCCCCCAAAGCAACCAGCAGACCTGCCGCGATGCTTGCGATCTTCTTGAACATGTCATTCCCTTCACATGGCTTAGGTTCGTACAGTGACAAATCCAGCCGGGTTGCTCGCCCCCGACATGTTCAAGAGTTCCGTGCTTCTGCTGCGCCTGTCCAGCCAAACTCGTTGCAACATCCGGACATGCCATGATCGTGCCTCACGGCTTGTGCTGTCACGTTCCGGACAGGTAGTCAAAACCGCCTGCCGCCCCGGAAATCCGGGGAAAGGAGCGCCTCCCAAGGATCGTCACTCAAAGGCCGCGAGGTGATGGCATAATGTGGCCATGGCAGGAAGTGGCCGGTCATAAAGGACGCAAGATGGGCCGAAGAAGTGCTTTAGACTGGCCAAAGAGCGGCCGCACCGCACAGGAAACAGCAGGCCCTGCGTGATACGTAAATGGATCAACCGGAGGAGCGCCCTATGCTGAGCGGGACGGCATTCGAGGTCTATGAATACGCCGTGGCCCACCCCGGCTGGACCAAAGAAAGCATGTCCACGGCACTCGGCTACACCATCCGCGACCTTAACATCGCCATCGGCGAGCTGGTCAGCAGGCAATTGCTGCAGCAGCCGGCACCGAATGTCGAATGCTATGTCGCCATCTCCCCCGACGTCGCCCTGTCGCAACTGGTAGATTCCGACGAGCGGCTGCTGATCGACCTGCGCACCAAGATCAGCGGCCACCGTGCGGACATGGCGGCACTCGTGCCCACCTACCTGGCAGCCCGCAAACGGGTGTCGCTGGACTCCTCCGTGGAGGTCCTCGAAGACCCGGGGGTAATCCGCAAGCTGCTGGTGGACTATGGCCGGGACGTTTCCGAGCAGGTGCTGATCAGCCAGCCGGGCTCCGGTGCCTCCGCGGATGTCCACGAAGAGGGCATCCAAAAGGACATCGAACTCCTCAACCGCGGGGTCGTCCGCAAGAACATCAGCCACGCCAGCACCCTGGACCACGTGCCCACGCGCAAGGCGGTCGCCGCGATCTCGCCGGCCGGCGGCGAGTACCGAACCCTGCCTTACGTGCCGCTCAAGATCATGATCTTCGACCGCAACCTCGCCCTGATCGGTCGCCAACTGCATCCGGAAGACCGCGGCGCGCTGGTGGTGCGCGACTTCAACCTGATCCAGGTCTTCATCAACCTGTTCCACGTGGCCTGGGAGCTGGCCGATCCCTACGTTGTGGACGGGCAGGAAAACGGCGCCTCGGATCTCAACGGCATCCAGCACTCCATCCTCAACGCCATGGCCGCCGGGTACTCGGACGAGGTGATCGCCCGGAGGCTGGACATCAGCGTCCGCACCTGCCGACGCCACATTGCCTGGATGCTGGAGCAGCTCGGCGCGGAAAGCCGATTCCAGGCCGCGCTCAAGGCCCGGGACGCCGGCTGGCTCTAGCCCGGGCAGCACTAATAGAAAACTTCTGTTTCCTATCCCGTAACGTCCCGGGCTATCCTGTGTGAGTGACTTCACAGGATGCAGACCTTTCCGAAACCCTGCCCACCGAAACGGAAGTGGCGCTGGAACGCGCCACTGCGGCGCACCGGCACCAGCACCTGTTCTCCCAGCGCGCCGCCAACATCAAACAATCGGCCGTCCGCGACGTCTTCGACATCTCGATGCGCCCCGGGTTGGTTTCCCTGGCCGGCGGCAACCCCTACCTGCAGTCCCTGCCGCTGGAGAAGATCGCCGGCATGGCGCAGCGGCTGATCGCCGAGCATGGGATGACCGCCCTGCAATACGGCGGCGGCCAGGGTACCCAGGACCTGCGGCGAAAGATCTGCGAGGTCATGGCGCACGAAGGCATCACCGGCGTGGATCCGGAGAACGTCGTCGTCACGGCGGGTTCCCAGTCCGCACAGGACGTGGCCGCCAAAGTCTTCTGCAACCCCGGCGACGTGGTGCTGTGCGAGGATCCCACCTACGTTGGCGCGCTGAACACCTTTGAGGCCTACGAGGTCCAGGTGGAGCCGGTGTTAATGGACGAACACGGTCTCGTCCCCTCGGAACTCCAGCGCCGCATCGAAGAGCTGCAGGGCGAGGGCCGCAGCATTAAATTCCTCTACACCATCCCCAGCTTCAACAATCCCTCCGGCATCACGCTGGCCGCCGAGCGCCGGCAGCAGATCGTGGACATCTGCCGCGAGGCCGGCGTCCTGGTGCTCGAGGACAATCCCTACGGCCTGCTGCGCTTCGACGGCGAGCCCTTGCGGCCGCTGCGCGCGGACAATCCCGACGACGTGGTCTACCTGGGCTCCTTTTCCAAGATTCTGGCACCGGGCCTGCGGATCGGCTGGGCGCTGCTGCCCGACCACCTGCAGCGGAGCTTCTACCTGGCCAACGAGGCCGTCACCCTGTGCCCGCCCACCCTGAACCAGATGCTGATTTCCGCTTACCTGGAGGAACACGACTGGGTGGGGCAGATCGATACCTACCGACGGTTGTACGCCACCCGATGCGCCGCCATGTTGTCGGCGCTGGACGAATTCATGCCCGACGGGACCACCTGGACCGAACCCGACGGCGGCTTCTTCGTCTGGATCACCCTTCCGGAGGGCGTCGACACCTACCCGCTGCTCTACGACGCGATCGAGGCCGGCGTGGTCTTCATCCCGGGGGCGGCGTTCAGTCCCTCCGAGGAGCCGTCACGCCAGCTGCGGCTGGCTTTCAGCGCCGTGCCCGAAGAGGCCATTCGCGAGGGCGTGCGGCGGCTTGCGCCCGTCCTCGCAAAGGCTATGGCCGGCGCCGGTTCTTGAAATAGCGGTAGTACGCGTAGCGGCCGGCGAAATACAGGCCGATCACGATGAGGATCCGCAGGATGGGGTGCAGTCCCGGCATCAGCCAGATCATGACGTAGCTGAGCAGGAAGACGGCCGCCATGGCCCACAGGGTGCCCTTCCAGTCGATCCTGGGCACGCCTGAGTCGTTGCGCTGACCCGAGGGCCTGTTGTTACTCATGCTCCCAGTCTTTCACAGCCGGAACGCCACCCTTGGCGGTCCGTCAGGGCAGGAGGTCGTTGATCGCTGCAGAGCGGATCCCGGACGCCGTCCTCCGAGGAGACACCACCGCCGCGGTCAGGCGCAGACCAGGATGCCGTCCAGGTCGGCGTGGACCGTGGCGCCCGGCCGGAACAGCACGCCACCGATCTCGACGGGAACGTCTGCTTCCCCGCTGGCGTCCTTGGCACTCTTCCGCGGGTTGCTGCCGAGCGCCTTGACGCCGAGCGGCAGCCGCGCGAGGGCCGCCCGGTCCCGGATCGCCCCGTTGATAATTACCCCGGACCAGCCGTTGGCCACGGCGGCCGCGGCGATCATGTCCCCCATCAGGGCCGTCTCCAGCGAACCGCCGCCATCGACCACCAACACGGCGCCGTGGCCCGGGGAGTTGAGGACGGATTTCACCAGCCCGTTGTCCTGGTAACACCTGATGGTGCGGACCGGCCCGCTGAACGACGCCCGGCCGCCGAAGTTGCCGAACTGGAGCGACAGCGACGCCAGTTCGTCGCCGCGCTGGTCGTACAGGTCCGCCGTCGGGATCACTGTAGGTTCTGCCCCGTGGGTCGCTGCGCTGCCCGCTGTCTCAATCACCTGATGGTGCTCCTCCTCGCCACACCGCGATCATAACCAACCGCGGCCCGGCGGGCGTCCGCGCGCGGGACTGAGTCCCTCCGGCATGCGGCGGCGGCGCCGTTAACCCAGCATGCCGCGGCGCACCGTCAATCCAGCAGCAGCGCCGGTTCCTCCATGATCGCGGCGACGTCTGCCATGAACCTGGCGGAAAGGTCGCCGTCCACCACGCGGTGGTCGAACGATCCGCCCAGCGTGGTGATCCAGCGGGGAATGACTTCGCCGGAGACGACCCACGGTTTCTGCCGGATGGTGCCGAACGCGACGATGGCGACTTCGCCCGGGTTGATGATCGGGGTGCCGATGTCGATTCCCAGCGCGCCGATGTTGGTGATGGAGAGGGTGCCGTTCTGCATGTCGGCGGGCTTGGTCTTGCCGGCACGGGCCGTGGTCGCCAGGTCGTTGAGGGCTACCGCGAGCTCCTTGAGCGAGAGGTCCTGGGCGTCCTTGATGTTCGGAACCAGCAGGCCGCGGGGGGTGGCGGCGGCAATGCCGAGGTTCATGAAGTGCTTGACGTGGATTTCGTCGCCGGACTCCGTCTCCACCCAGCTGGCGTTGACGTTCGGGTTGCGTGCGGCGGCCCAGATGACGGCCTTGGCCAGGATGAGCAGCGGCGAGACCCTGACGCCTTCGAAGTCGCGGGACTTCTTCAGCCGCTGGACGAACTCCATGGTCCGCGAGGCATCCACATCCACGAAGATGCTCACGTGGGGGGCGCTGAAGGCCGACTCGACCATGGCCTTGGCGGTCGCCTTGCGCACGCCCCTGACCGGGACCCGCTCGATCCGGTTGTCCAGTCCCTTGCGCGGGGCCCAGAACGTCGGCGCAGCTGCCTGCTCGGCCTCGCGCTGGGCCTGGTAGCTGAGCAGATCCTGCTTGGTGACCTCGCCCCCCTTGCCCGTGGGGGTGATGTCCGCCAAGTTGATGCCAAGGTCCTTGGCGGCCTTGCGCACCGGCGGCTTGGCGAGCACCCGGGTCAGCAGCCGGGTGACGACTGCCTGGACGGCTTCGCCTCGGGCATGCCCGGCACCGACGGCGGGAGCCGCTCCGGGAACCGCGGAGTCGTCGTCGGCGGGAACCGGCGGAACGTGCTGGGCCTGGCCGTGCGGCTCGGGCAGATGGATCTCCGCGGCGGGTACGTCCCCGCCGCCGGAGCGGGCCGCGGAAGGGCGCGCCGCCGTCGTCGTAGTGGGAGGGGACGCGGAGGCGCTGCCGCGGCGCGGGCGCCGCCTGACCGGATCGGCCTTGGGGCCGGAGCCGACCAACGGCCCGCCCTCGGCGGTGGCCTCGGGCACGGGCTGGTCCGGAACGGGGGCCGCGGGGCGCACCGGAGCGGCAGGCCGCTCCGGGACGGCCGACTGCCGGGCGGCGCCTTCGGCGGCGACGGCGAAGATCGGGGTGCCGACCTCCACGGTCTGCCCCTCCGGCACGAGCAGCTCCGACACCACCCCCGCGTAGGGGCTGGGCAGCTCGACCAGTGACTTGGCCGTCTCGATCTCCACGATGACGTCGTTGACCGCCACGGTGTCCCCCGGTTTGACCTTCCAGGACACGATTTCGGCTTCGACCAGTCCCTCGCCGACATCCGGGAGGTTGAAAATCTGCGTGTTCGACATGGAAACTCCGATATCAGTAGGCGAGCGAACGGTCGAGGGCCTCGAGCAGGCGGTCGATGTCCGGCAGGTACTGTTCCTCCACCTTCGCCACCGGGTAAGGCATATGGAAGCCGCCGACCCGCAGCACCGGCGCCTCCAGGCTCAGGAAGGCGCGTTCGCCGACCCGCGCGGCGATCTCCCCGCCGATGCCGCCGAAGGTCGGGGCTTCGTGCGTGACGATCAGGCGCCCGGTCTTCTCCGCCGACGCGGTGATGGTCTCGAAGTCGATCGGCGAGATGGAGCGCAGGTCAATGACCTCCACGCTGTTGCCGTCCTCTTCCGCCGCCTTCGCCGCGGCCAGGGCGACCGGTACCAGCGGCCCGTAGGCGACGATCGTCGCGTCGGTGCCTTCGCGGACGACCTGGGCGCTGAAGGCGTCGCGGCCGGCCGATTCGGTGTCCACCTCGCCCTTGAGCCAGTAGCGGCGCTTGGGTTCGAAGATGATGACCGGGTCCTGGCTGGCCACTGCCTGCTGGGTCATCCAGTAGGCATCGTGCGGGTTCGAGGGGGTGATGATGCGCAGGCCGGGAGTATGCGCGAAGAGCGCCTCCGGGGACTCCGAGTGGTGCTCGATGGATCCGATGCCGCCGCCGTAGGGGATGCGGACGACGACGGGGGCCGACAGGAGTCCGGAGCTGCGGGTCCGGATCTTGGCCAACTGGGTGGTGATCTGGTTGAACGCCGGGAAGACGAAGCCGTCGAACTGGATCTCGCAGATCGGCCGGTAGCCGCGGAAGCACAGCCCGATGGCGGTGCCGAGGATGCCGGACTCGGCCAGCGGGGTGTCGACCACGCGGTCGGCGCCGAACTCGGCCAGGAGTCCTTCGGTGACCCTGTAGACCCCGCCGAGCTTGCCGATGTCCTCGCCCATGACCAGCGTCTTCGGATCATTGGCCAGGGCCTCGCGCAGCCCGCTGGTGATGGCCTTCGCGATCGTCATGGTGGTCATCAGCGGGCCTCCCCGGCGGCGTTGTCTTCGGTGGCGTAATCGGCGAAACCGGCCTGGTACTGCCGGTGCCATTCCAGTTCCTCGCGGACCAGCGGGTGCGGATCGGCATAGACGTTGGCGAAGTGGTCCTCGAAGTCCGGGGCCTCCATGGCCAGGACGTCGGCGCGGGTGGTTGCGGCGAGCTTGTCGCCTTCGGCGGAGACCTCGTCGAAAAATTCGTCGCCGGCAGTGTTGGTGCTGCGCAGGTACCGTTCCAGCCGGAGCAACGGGTCGCGTTCCCGCCAGCCCTCTTCCTCGGCGGCCTCACGGTATTTGGTCGGGTCGTCGGCGGTGGTGTGGGCGCTCATCCGGTACGTGAACGCCTCGATCAGCACGGGCCCGTTGCCCGAGCGGGCATGTTCAGCGGCCCAACGGGTGACCGCGTGGACGGCCACGACGTCGTTGCCGTCCACCCGGACGCCCGGGAAGCCGTAGCCGGTGGCACGGTTGGAGAGCGGAACGCGGGACTGAACTTCCGTCGGCACGGAGATGGCCCAGTGGTTGTTCTGGCAGAAGAACACCACCGGCGACTGGTTGGAGGCGGCGAACACCATTGATTCGTGGACGTCGCCTTCCGAGCTGGCCCCGTCGCCAAAGTACGCAACGGCCACGCCGTCGTCGCCGTCGCGCTGGATGCCCATGGCGTAGCCGACCGCATGCAGGGACTGGGCGGCCAGCACCAGCGTGTAGAGGTGGAAGTTCGTCTCCCGCGGGTCCCAGCCGCCCTGGCTGACGCCTCGGAAGAGCTTGAGCACGCGGGACAGGTCCAGGCCACGGGTGAGGGCGACGCCGTGCTCCCGGTAGGTCGGAAACACATAGTCCTGCGGTTGCAGCGCGCGGCCGGAGCCGATCTGTGCCGCTTCCTGCCCGAGCAGGGGTGGCCAGAGCAGCAGCTGGCCCTGCCGCTGCAGGGCGGTGGCTTCCTGGTCGAACCGGCGGACCAGCGCCATATCGCGGTACATGCCGCGAAGCGCCTCGCCGTCGAGGTGGGCTGCGTAGGGGCTGTACTTCGCATCGTCCCGGACGGTTCCGTCTGGGGCCATCAGCTGCACCAGCGCGGGCGCGTCCGAGGGGTCGCTGGATACCAGCGACTGTTCCAGTTCTTCGATGTCGAATTCCGAGGCGGGCAGGTGCTCAGCGCCCATACGAACTCCTCGCCGATCCGCTGCCCTGCGGCAGAGATCTTCGCTGTTCATATATGCCGGGCCGGGAATACATTCCTGACCCGGCATATATCTGTCGTTTATCTCGTCCTAGCCTAATGGCAGGTGCCGTGCGGACCGGTCACATTACCGTCAGGAAACGCCCGGGCCGTTTGTATAGTTCTCACAGAGCGCCAGGAAGCGGCTGTTGGCTTCGACTTCACCGATGCTGACCCGCACGCCCTCGCCCGCGAAGGCCCGCACGGACAGTGCCTGCCGGCCCGCCAGCTCCGCGAACTCCTGCGCCCGATCGCCCAGCGGCAGCCAGACGAAGTTGCCCTGCGTCTCCGGGATCTTCCAGCCGAGCATGTTCAGCCCGGCGACCACGCGGTCCCGTTCGTCGACGAGGCTTTGTACCCTTTCTACAACTTCGTCGTAGTGGCGCAGCGAGGTGATGGCCGCATGCTCGGCCAGGCTCGATACGGCGAACGGGGTGGCAGCCACGCGCAGGTGCCGGGTGATCTCCGGCTGCGAGATGGAATAGCCCACCCGGAGGCCGGCCAGACCGTGGGCCTTGGAGAAGGTCCGGAGCACCACCACATTGGGGTACTTCTTGTACATGGCCACGCCGTCCACCACCTCCGGGTCGCGGACGAACTCCGTGTAGGCCTCGTCGACGACCACGATGATGTCGTCCCGCACGCTGCGGACAAAGCCTTCCACTTCCGCCGCCGTCAGGGCCGGTCCGGTCGGGTTGTTCGGCGTGCACAGCAGGATGACCTTGGTCCGGTCGGTCACGGCATCCAACATGGCGTCCAGGTCATGCGAGCCGTCGGACCGGTTGGGAATCTGCACGCTGCGGGCACCGGAGAGGCCGACCATGATCGGGTAGGCCTCGAAGGACCGCCACGCGTAAATTACCTCGTCTTCGGTGCCGTCCTCGTGCTGTCCGGCAAACGTCTGCAGGATCTGCACCAGGGCGCCCAAGCTTCCGGCGCCGGTGACCACGTCGTCGGCCGGGACATTCAGGAACCGGCCGAGTTCGGTCCGCAGCGCGGTGCACAACGGATCGGGGTAGCGCATGATGCCCGTCGTCTGCGCGTTCACGGCTTCCAGCACGGCTGGCAACGGAGGCAGCGGGTTTTCGTTGGAGGACAATTTGTAGGATTGCAGTCCTTGGATCGCAGCCGGCGGTTTGCCGGCAGCATATTTGGGCAGCCTGTCGAGCACGGGCCGGGGGTGGATTTGGCCCGACGCACCTGCTGCCGGAACCGCAGCTTCCTTGATGGGGTTCTCAGGAGGAGTCATGCCTTAAAGGATACGTGCGCCGTTGACCGGGTTTTCCGCGCCGCTGCAGCCTGGATGTGGCAGCATACACGCATGGGAAAGTTCATTGTGCGGGTCCTCGTCAACGCGCTGGCGCTGTGGGTGGCGAGCTGGATCCTGCCCGGCCTGGCCATCGAGGCCTCCGCAGCGGCCGACGTCGCCGGCAACGAGTCCCTGGGCACGGTGCTGGCCTACCTTTTCGTCGGTCTGATCTTCGGCCTGGTCAACGCTATTGTCCGGCCCATCATTTCCTTCCTTTCGCTGCCCGTCACCATCCTGACGCTGGGCCTGTTCACCATCGTCATCAACGCGCTGATGCTGGTGCTGACGGCCTGGCTGTCCAGCTTCACGCCGGTCGAGTTCGTCGTCGATTCCTTCTTCTGGACGGCGATCCTCGGTTCGCTGATCATCAGCCTGGTCTCGCTGGTAGTGGGCACCCTGACCCGCACCCGCTGACTCGCCGCTGACTCCGGGGCGGCACCTACCCCTGCCCGCCCCCGCCTGCCGGCGGCGGCCCCTTGCGGCGGCCCGGGATGGCGGCGCGGGACGGCTTTGACCCGTCAAGCTGCGACCGGCGCAGGCTGAACAGATGCTGCCGGGCGGTGCCGCCGGCGAGCGCAGCGCCCAGGAATGCCGTCGCGTCGCGCACCGACGGATCCGGACTGGCGTCGATGTTGCGGGCCGCCCGCACGTAGTTCCCGAGGTCATGCCCGGGTCCCAGCCCGGCGCCCTCGCCCGCAGGGGTGGCCGCGGGATCGGTCAGGGTCACGGTGACCCGTTCGCGCCGGTCCGGATTCGGCCTGGCGTCGGTGCCCGGCACCCAGTCTTGGGCGTGCTCCAGGTGAACGCTCCGGACGCCCGGGCCGGGGTTGATGCCGGCCACCGGCGAGCCGGCCGTCAGGACGAAGCCCACGTTGTGATTGGCCAGGAAGGCGGGATCGGCGGCAAGGTTCATGGCATGGATGCCGCCCTGGCTGTATCCGACCAGCATCACCAAATCCTCTGCGCCGGCCCCGGCTTCCCCGAGGGCCTGCGACACGGCGGCCGAGACGAACGCGCTCCTGCCGGCGACCGCTTCGGCGATGCCGGTCTCATCGAACGGGTTGGCGGTTGCCTCGGCCAAGCCCGCGGCCTGGGTGCCCGGCAACGCGACGACCCACCGCTTCCGGCCGCCGGGGGCGGATACTTCGAGCACCTCCACGGTGCCGTCACCGGCGCCGTCCGCGCTGGCCGTCCGGTGGAGCAGCCCGGCCAGGGACGCCGGCGCGGGACCGATCTCTTCGGTCGCCGGGGCCGCGCGTGCAACCTTGATGGCGTCGGCCCGGAGCAGCCCCGCCTGCCGCGCCGCGGCGACCAGCAGCGGGGCCAGGTGTTCGGTGGCCGGGTTGTTCCACGGACCGCCCTGCCGGCCGTCCCGCAGCAGCATCCCAGCCGCCGGGCCGCCCAGCGCTCCTGTCACCGCTGCCGGGAACTGGCCGAGCAGCCGTTCGCCGCCCGCCCGGGTCGGCCGCCCCTCGTTGACGGCCATGCCGAGCGGAACCGTCGCCCACCAGGTGGCCGAGTCGACCGCCTGCAGCGCGGCGGAGACGGCCTGCTCGGTTGCCAAATAGGTCCCGTGTGCCAACCGCACCTTTCCGGCTAAAGCCCCAACGCTGTCCGCAAGGGCCGCCAACGATCCCGCGGCGGCCTGGACTGCCGTTTCGGCCGCCCACCGCTCCGGCAGCAGCGTCCAGCGCGGATCGGCCAGCAGCAGTTGCACCGACAGGAGCTCGCGCCACAGGTCGCCGATGGTGGCGGCGGCCGACTCCAGCCGGACGGCTGCCGACGCCAGCTCCTCCCACTCAAACGCGATGCCGCCGATGCCGCCGGCAACCCGATAGCCGGCGTACCGGCGGGACCCGGTGCCGCCTTCCCACCACCGGGCCCCGCCGGGCAGCCAGTCGTCGTCAGCCATCGTGCATCTCCGGCACAGGCCGTCCGGATCCCGGACGTCACGACCGGGGGCCGTACATCGCGGCCGCCGCCGTTTGGGCCGCGCCGGCAGCCGCCTCCGCCGCACCGACGGCCGCTGCCGCGAGCCTCAGCAGTTCTGCCGCCTCCGCCATCCCGGTGCGGTACTCGTACAGCCGCGCCCTGAAGGCCTTGCCGGCCGGCGAGACCCAGGCCGCGGCCGCGCCGGCCAGGTCCGCCCGCACGGACAGCAGTTCCTGCTCACAGGAAAGCAGCCGGCCGGGGGCCGGCCCCCATCCCGGGTCCGCCGAACCGCCCGGCCCGGCCTCCGCCGTCGCCGTTTGCCAAAACATCACCCTGGCCTCCTTTGCGCCTCGACTTCCTCCGAGGCTAGGGCCGCGTCGTCCGCGGGGCCTGACGCAGACCGGCTATGTGCATGAGGGAGAACGCGGCGCCGCTGTGCAGGCGAAGTCGCACGGAAAGCGGCGGCATGGGACATGAAAGAATAGGGCCATGGCTGAAACTTCCCGTGTTCCCTTGGCAGAAGTCACCCCCGCTATCGCACTCGGTCCGTTGGACGGGCGGTACCACCAGGCGGTTGCGCCGCTGGTTGACTACCTCTCCGAAGCCGCGCTGAACCGCGATCGCGTGCATGTGGAGGTGGAGTGGCTGATCCACCTGGCCAACCAGTCCGTACTGCCCGGGGCGGGACCGCTGACCGGGGAGCAGCAGTCGGCGCTGCGCAAAATCGTCACCGACTTCGACGGAAATGCCGTGCGCGAACTGGCGGAGATCGAAGCCGTCACCGTCCACGACGTGAAGGCCGTGGAGTACTTCATCGGCCGCCGACTCGGCCAGCTGGGCATCGAGAACCTCACCGCCATGGTGCACTTCGGCTGCACCTCGGAGGACATCAACAACCTCTCCTACGCGGTGGGAGTGAAGGGGGCCGTGGAACAGGTCTGGCTGCCGGCCGCCCGCGCCCTGGTCGAGCAGTTCACGGCCATGGCCCGCGAGCACCGCGACGTGCCGATGCTCTCGCGCACCCACGGACAGCCCGCCACGCCGACCACCCTCGGCAAGGAGCTGGCGGTCATCGCCCACCGCCTCACCCGCCAGCTGGACCGGATCGCCCGCACCGAGTACCTGGGCAAGATCAATGGAGCCACCGGCACGTATGCGGCGCACTACGCTTCGGTTCCCTCGGCGGACTGGCAGGCCGTTTCGAAGACCTTCGTCGAGGGACTGGGCCTGACCTGGAACCCGCTGACCACCCAGATCGAGTCGCATGACTGGCAGGCCGAGCTCTACTCCGACATCGCCCGCTTCAACCGGATCCTGCACAACGCCTGCACGGACATCTGGAGCTACATCTCCATCGGCTATTTCGCGCAGATCCCCGTCGAAGGTGCCACCGGCTCGTCCACGATGCCGCACAAGGTTAACCCGATCCGCTTCGAAAACGCCGAGGCGAACCTGGAGATCTCCAACGGCCTGCTGGACACCCTGGCGGCCACCCTGGTCACCTCCCGCTGGCAGCGCGACCTCACCGACTCGTCCTCGCAGCGGAACATCGGCGTCGCCTTCGGGCACTCGCTGCTGGCCATCTCCAACGTTGCCAAGGGCCTGGACCGGCTCAGCGTGCCCGCCGAGGTGCTGGCGGTGGACCTGGACCAGAACTGGGAGGTGCTCGGCGAGGCTATCCAAATGGTCATGCGCGCCGAGGCCATCGCCGGGGTCGAAGGCATGGAGAACCCGTACGAGCGGTTGAAGGAGCTCACCCGCGGCCACCGCGTTGACGCCGAGCGCATGAAGGAGTTTGTCTCAGGCCTCGGACTGTCCCCGGACGCCGAGAACCGCCTGCTCGCGCTCACCCCGGCCAACTACAACGGCATCGCCGGCAAGCTGGTGGACCACCTGCGCTGACCCTCCCCTGGTTCTTCCGACGACGGCGGCGGTCGCCTTCCGCAGGGGAGGCCACCGCCGTCGTCGTCTGCAGGACCATGGCCGATAGCCCGAGCAGTGACCCCACTCACCAAATTCGTCGTTTGGTCATGGGTGGGTCTAGAGTCATTACTACGCCGCGGGGTGGAGCAGTTCGGTAGCTCGCCGGGCTCATAACCCGGAGGTCGTAGGTTCAAATCCTACCCCCGCAACGAATGAAGGCCCTCTGACTAGGGATTATCCCGGTCAGAGGGCCTTTCTTATTGGCTGGATCCAGTACTCCGCTGCAACTGCACTCGCGGCCGCTATGCAGGGGCCAGTGCTTGCTGGGTCAGTGTTGCAGCCGCATCCGCTGCAGGATGGTCGCGGAGATTTCCTCCACGGACATGAATGCGGAGTTCACGTACGGGATCCCATTGACGGCATACATGTCCTCGGCGCTGCGCAGCTCGAAGCTGCATTGGGCCAGCGAGGCGTAGGTGCTGTCCGGCCGGCGCTCCTGGCGGATTTGGCTTAGCCGGATCGGCAGCGAGGTCAGCCCAAAGCATCTGCGCACGAAGGGCCGCAACGGCTCCGGCAGCGAGCGGCGGGCGAAGTCCTCCTCGATCAGCGGGAAGTTGGCGGCCAAAATGCCGTGCTGCAGCGCCAGGTACATCGTCGTCGGGGTCTTGCCGCAGCGCGAGGGCGCGATCAGGATCAGTTCCGCCCGTTCCAGAGCGCGGATGGACTGCCCGTCGTCGTGCTCGATGGCGTATTCGACGGCGGTCATGCGTGATTGATAGCGGATGGCGTCGCCGACGCCGTGCGCCCGGCCCGGCTCGCCGGTGGCGGAGGCCTGCAGGGCTTGCTCGAGCTGGCCGATGTGGGCACCGAACAGGTCCACGAAGTGTCCCTTGCTCCCGGCCAGGATCGCGCGGATGTCGCTGCCGACGGCGGTGGAGAAGACGATCGGCCGCTGCCCGGCCGCGGCGAGGCTGTCGATGATGGTGACGACCTCGCGCGCCTGTTCCTCCGTCCCGATGAAGGGAATGGTGCGCCGCTCCAGCCGCGGCCCGGGGAACTGGGTCAGCAGCGTGTTGCCCAGCGTCTCGGCCGTGATGCCGGTGCTGTCGGAGAGGAAGAACACCACGGGGCCGGGGCTGTGGCCCGCCCGCGTGGTGTTCCGGGGAAGGTTTCCGCTCACCGTGCGGTTCCGGGCACGCTCATCCCCGGACTGCGGTCTCACGACCGCGGGCCAGGCGCAGCCAGGTGTCGGTTACGGCGTCCGGGTTCAGCGAGATCGAGCTGATGCCCTGTGCCAGCAGCCATTCGGCGAAGTCCGGGTGGTCGCTGGGGCCCTGGCCGCAAATGCCGACGTACTTGCCGCGGGCGCGGCAGGCGCCGATCGCCATCTCCAGGAGCTTGGTGACCGCCGGGTTGCGTTCGTCGAATCCCCCGGAGACCAGGGCCGAGTCCCGGTCCAAACCCAGAGTGAGCTGGGTCAGGTCGTTGGATCCGATGGAGAAGCCGTCGAAGTACTCCAGGAACTCACCGGCCAGCAGGGCGTTGGCCGGCAGTTCGCACATCATCACGATTTCCAGCCCGTCCTCGCCGCGGACCAGCCCGTTGACGGCCAGCAGCTCGGCCACCCCGCGGGCCTCGTCCAGGGTGCGCACGAAGGGGACCATAACCTTGATGTTGGACAGGCCCATCTGCGTGCGCGCCAGCTTCAGGGCCTCGCACTCGAGTTCGAACGCCTGGCGGAACGAGTCCGAGAGATACCGGGAGGCGCCGCGGAAGCCGATCATCGGGTTCTCTTCCTCGGGCTCGAAGGCCGGGCCGCCGAGCAAGTTGGCGTACTCATTGGACTTGAAGTCCGAGAGCCGAATGATCACCGGTTCAGGGGCGAAGGCGGCCGCGATCGTGGCGATGCCCTCGGCCAGCCGGCGGACGTAGTAATCCCGGGGCCCGTCGTAGGCGGCGATTTTCTCCTGGATTTGCTGCACGGTGTAGTCGGACAGCGCGGCGGGGCGCTCGATTTCCCCGGCCAGGGCCAGCAGGGCGTTGGGGTGGATGCCGATCTGGCGGTTGATGATGAATTCCAGCCGGGCCAGGCCCACGCCGCGATGCGGCAGCCGGGAGAAGCTGAAAGCCTGTTCGGGGGTGCCGACGTTCATCATGATCTTCACCGGTGCTTCCGGCATCGTGTCGAGGGCGGTCTCCTCCAAGGTGTAGTCCAGCAGCCCGGCGTAGACCAGACCTGTCTCGCCTTCGGCGCAGGAAACGGTCACCGGGGTGCCCTCGGTGAGCACCTGGGTGGCGTTGCCGGTGCCGACAACGGCCGGGATGCCCAGCTCGCGGGCGATGATGGCCGCGTGACAGGTGCGCCCACCGCGGTCAGTGACGATGGCGGCGGCCTTCTTCATGATCGGTTCCCAGTCCGGGTCGGTCATGTTCGCCACCAAGACGTCGCCGGGCTGGAAGGAGGACATCTGGTCGATCGAGGTCAGCACGCGCACCTGGCCGGCGCCGATGCGCTGGCCGATGGCCCGGCCCTCGGCCAGCACCGCGGAGCGCTCCTTGAGCGTGAAGCGCGAGAGGGTGCCGGCCGCCTTGCGGGACTCGACGGTTTCGGGGCGGGCCTGCAGGATGTACAGCTGGCCGTCGGTGCCGTCCTTGCCCCATTCGATGTCCATCGGGCGGCCGTAGTGGGCCTCGATGGCCACCGCGTGCCGGGCCAGCTGCTCCACCTCGGCATCCGTGAGACTGAAGCGCCCCCGCTGCGAAACCGGCACCGGGGCGAACTCGATGGTGCGGCCGGGCTCGGCCGATGCCGCGTAGGTCATCTGCACGGCCTTCTCGCCCAAGCCGCGCTTGAGGATCGCCGGCCGGCCGGCGGCCAAGGCGGGCTTGTAGACGTAGAACTCGTCGGGGTTCACCGCACCCTGGACCACGGCCTCGCCCAGGCCGTAGGAGGAGGTAATGAAGACCGCGTCGCGGAAGCCGGACTCGGTGTCCATGGTGAACATGACCCCGGAGGAGCCGACGTCGGAGCGAACCATGCGCTGGATGCCCGCCGAAAGGGCCACCTCGGAGTGGGTGAACCCGTGGTGGACCCGGTAGGCGATCGCGCGGTCGTTATAGAGCGAGGCGAAGACGTCCCGGATGGCGGCCAACACGTTCCCGATGCCGCGCACGTTCAGGAACGTTTCCTGCTGGCCGGCAAAGGAAGCGTCGGGCAGGTCCTCGGCGGTGGCACTGGAGCGCACGGCCCAGGACACGTCCTCGCCGTGGCTGCCGGCCAGCTGCGTATAGGCGGCGCGGATCTGCTCCTCGAAACCGGCCGGGAACGGTGCCTGGCGGATCATCTCCCGAATCCTTGCTCCGGCGGCACCCAAGGCCGTCACGTCGTCGCTGTCCAGGCCCACGAGGACGGTCTCGATACCGGCTTCCAGGCCGGATTCGCGCAGGAAGCGGCGGTAGGCGTCGGCGGTGGTGGCGAAGCCATCCGGGACCTTTACTCCGGCCGCTGCCAGGTTTCCGATCATCTCGCCCAGTGAGGCGTTCTTGCCCCCGACCTGGTCAAGGTCGGACAGGCCAACTTCGGAAAACCACAGAACGTTAGTCATGGATGCTGCTCCTTTTGGGCCATGCGCTCCAAGGCGCTGTGGGTAAAAGAGGTGATGCCCAAGGCTGTCCGGAGGAGCTCCCGGACACAAGCGGTTGTGACACACGCAACAGTTCTGAAGGTCACGAAAGGTCACCGAATGGACGCGCTGCCCGCGGGCCGCCGCATCAGCGCCGGACAAACCGGCGCACCTGGAGCTGCCACCAAGGTGCGCGCCTACCCGCCCTGGTTCGCCTTTCGCTCGCGCTCCTCGTAGGCCTCCTCGCCCGGGCCGGTGAACGCCTGGTTGCGCTCCACGGCGTCGATGGAGCCGGTGAACAGCTGAGAGTCGCCCGCGCCGGTCATCACCGCGGCCGCGGGACGGCGGCGGCCGCCGGCGGGGGCCTCGCCGCTCTCCGCCGGGCCGACGGCTTCCCACCGCTGCCGGGGCAGCGCCTGCGGGTATTCGCGCTGCAGGAAGGTAACCATGGATTCCCGCACCAGGCAGCGAAGGTCGAACAGTGTGCCGCTGTCCCCGGCACTGACCAGGATGCGCACGCGGACCAGCGAGTTGACGGCGTCGGTGACCTGCAGGATGGCGGTGCGTCCGTCCCAGATCTCGGCCGCCTCCACCACGGCCTTGAGGTGCGCGCGCAGCTCGTCCAGGGGAACCCGCCAATCCACGTCCAGCTCCACCGTTCCCAGCAGGGCGGCGGTCCGGCGGGTCCAGTTCTCGAAGGGCGTGCTGGTGAAGTACGTAGAGGGCAAGATCAGGCGCCGGTCGTCCCAGATGTGGACCACCACGTAGGTCATCGTGATCTCCTCCACGGTGCCCCATTGGTTCTCGACCACCACGACGTCATCCACCCGGATGGCATCCGTGAAGGCCAGCTGCATGCCGGCAAAGACGTTGGTCAGGGAGCTTTGCACCGCGAGGCCGGCGACGACGGACAGGACGCCGGCGGAGGCCAGGATACCGGCACCGAGGGCCCGGACCTGGGGAATGGTCAACAGCACGCACGCAACCGCGATCGTCACGATCAGCGCCACCGCCACGCGGCGCCCCAGGATCACCTGCGTCTTAAGCCTGCGCAGCCGGCGGTTGTCCTTGGTGTCCGTGCGGTACTTGGCCAGGATGGCCGCCTCAATGACCAGCAGTACGACGACGGCGAACCAGGCCACCGCAGCTATGAGCACCACGATCAGGACGAAGTCCACGGCGGTATGCCACGGCTCATCGGCGGACGTGATACGCAGGCCCACCCGGATTCCGATGACGGCCAGCGCCACCCGGAAGGGGCTGCGCCCGCGGGCCGAGACATCCCGGATGTTGGGCACACGCCGGAACAGCTGGTTCACTGCAACCCGCAGGAGCGCGGTGATCACCAGTGCTGCGGCAACGGCGATCAGCACTACTGTCGCCGGCTGGATCAGGTAGAGATAATCATCCATATTTTCGATGGTGCAGATCCGGCGCGGAGCCTGTCCAATCGAGCTGCGCGACCCTTCATACTGGTGCTGGAGTGCTTGGAGTTTTCTGCCCAGGACCGCGCGGCCCCAGCCCCAACGAAAAACAGTTCGGTTAGCCGAACCGAACGGCTTTTGCTAGGTTGGTTTCATGTCAGATTTTTCTAGCGGCAATGAGACCGGCGGCGAGCAGCCCACACCGGGGGTGCAGGTCCGCCACGGCTTCGCCTTGCTGCTCCAATGGGCCAGCAGGAAAAAGATCCGCCGATACGTCTTCGGCCCCGAAGCCGAGGACCTCTCGCCCACAGACACGGCACTGCTGGAATACCTGACCAGGAGCGGCCCGATGCGGCTATCCGACCTGGCCGCGCAGTGGGGAGTGAACAAATCCACCATGACCCCGCAGATCCGCCGCCTCGAAGCCAGGGAACTGATCGACCGCAGGCCGGACCCCGCCGACCGCCGGGCAACCCTCCTACAGACATCCGCCGTCGGGCTCAAACTGCAACAGCAGATCGGCGCCGCGGGCGCGGCAGCGTTCGATGAAATACTCTCCAGCTGGTCATCGGAAGACAGGGAGATTCTCGGCGCCATGCTGGTCCGTTTCGCCAACGAACTTTCCGCCGCCACGCCCCGGCTCTTCCAAAACACCGCGTCAGCCACCGACATTCCTCCGGCCCACGACCCGGAAAGAACCCCCAACCCCTAAACAACCCCCGGGGCGAGATTTCCGCGACGTCTTCCACTCGCGTCGGGGAGGTGTCCCGTGCTCTCAAACTGCTGTCCTCACCGGAGGGCACTGCCGTGCCTTTCGGCACCGCACCTAAATCGCTCCCATGAACTTTGTGAAGGTTGACTGAATGCGTGAAAGCAACGACATACAAGAAACGGTGCCGTCCAGCGACGCGCTCAGGCGCCACGCCCCACTGATCGCGGCCGAAGCCCTCTTCGCACTCTCCGCACTCAGCGCGCTCATCCGCGGCGAGCCCACGGCAGCCGTCATCCCCGTCGCACTGCTACTGGCCTCGTTCCCGGTTCTGCTCGTGGAGCGGTGGGCGCACGTTGAGATCCCCGCACGCCTACAGGCGCTGTACGCGGTGCTGTTGCTCGGCGGCCCGTACCTGGGAAGCCAACTCGGTTTCTACGCCACATGGACACCGTGGGACACGGTCGTGCACTTCTACTCCGGATTCGTCGTCGCGCTCGGGATCGTTTTTGCCCTGGGCACCACCGGCCGCCGCTACGGGTTCTCGACGCCGCCCTGGCTCGCGGCGGTGATGATCGTCGCGTTCAGCGGTTTCGTCGCCCTGCTGTGGGAGATCGCGGAGTTCGCCTCCGATGCCGTGCTCGGCACCGAAGCCCAGATCACCAACTTCGACACCATGACGGACCTGATCGCCGGAACCGCGTCGGCGATCATCGTGGCGGCCACGCGGATCCTCGTCCGGCACAAGGGATGGTTCCCCTCCGCCGAGGTCCTGACGCAGGGCCCACCACCTCGGCAGGTACCCAGTGCGCACACCCCGGCCGCGGGGCACCCTCGGAGTGCTCCGGTAACCGAAGGCGCCATGCGATAAGACCCGAACCACCGGGCCGATATGGCCCGGCCGCCGTCGCACTTGAATCACAGGTTGCCCCGGAGCGTGCGGTGACGTCGCTCACCAAATTCGCCGTTTGGCCACTTGGGGGTCTACAGTCAGAGACGCCGCAGGGTGGAGCAGTTCGGCAGCTCGCCGGGTTCACAACCCGGAGGTCGTAGGTTCAAATCCTACCCCCGCAACTACTAGTGGGACCCTTGCCTGTTTCAGGCCGGGGTCCCACTTTTTTGGCCTACTCCCCTGCCGGAGCGCAGCCCGGAACCAGCCGGCAGCGCCCGAAGACGGACCCGAACGACCACGGGCAGCAGCCCGGCCGCCGACCAATGGCGGGCAGCAGCGCGCGGCCAGGAGCACCGCATGGCGGAGCCGCACCGCGGGTTTGTCCCAGCGGCGTCCGGGCGGGGAGACGGAGGCGGGGCCCGGAAAAATTGCTCCCCCGCAGGTGGGCACGGACAGGCTTGGGAGGTCTACGCTGTTCACCGCCACGGTTTTTTGGGCGACGTGCCGCTGACATAAGCGGCAGGCGCCGCCCGCGAGAGAAGGAGAATCCGATGGCTAACGCCGAAGACGACAGCATCTCGAACAATGAGGCGCTGAAACCACTCGTCGAACGCAGTCGCTTCGGCGTGGCGGAACGGCGCAAGCCCGCCGATGCCGATTCCGAGGCCAAGCGCCCGCCCATATCCAGCACGGAACTGAGCAAGGGGCCCGCCGAACTCACCGAGAACCGCGGCCCCCGGGTCAACTGGCGGGTTTTCATCATCTCGTCCGTGATCGTCCTGGCCTTCTCCATCTGGGCCATCATGGCCCCGGGCAACGCGGCCGGCACGATGCACACCATGGTCGGCTGGATCGCCACCAACCTGGGCTGGTTCTACGTCCTGACCGTCACCCTGGTCATTCTTTTCGTCCTGTGGGTGGCCCTCTCCAAGGAAGGCAGCGTCAGGCTCGGCCCCGACCACTCGCGCCCCCAGTACAACCTCTTCACCTGGGTCGCCATGCTCTTCGCCGCCGGCGTGGGCATCGATATGCTCTTCTACTCCGTCACCGGCCCGATCACGCAATACATCAACCCTCCCACCGCCGCACCCGAATCGGCGGAAGCCGCGCAGGACGCCGTCGTCTGGACCATGTTCCACTACGGCGTGGCCGGCTGGTCGATGTATGCCCTTCTCGGCATGGCGATGGGGTATTTCGCCTACCGCTGGGGCATGCCGCTGTCCATCAGGGCCGCGCTCTACCCGCTGCTGGGTAAGCGCGTGCGCGGGGCGACCGGCGACGTCATCGACATTTTCGCCTTGGTCGGCACCGTCTTCGGCGTAGCCACATCGATGGGCATCGGCGTCGTCCTGCTCAACGTCGGCTTCAGCTGGTTGTTCGGCCTGCCGGAGGGCCTGGCCCTGCAGATTGCCCTGGTGCTCGTCGCCGTCGTCATGACCGTGGCGGCCTGTACCTCCGGCGTCGACAAGGGGATCCGGTGGATCTCCGAACTGAACCTGTGGGCGGCCGGAGCGATGATGCTCTACATCCTGGTCACGGGTAAGACCTCGTTCCTGCTGAACGCCATGGTCGAGAACATCGGCCGCTTCATCTTCTCGCTGCCGGAGCGCACCCTGCAGACCCTGGCCTACGAGGAGGACGGTTCGGCGTGGATGGCCGGCTGGACCCTCTTCTTCTGGGCCTTCTGGCTGGCCTGGGGCCCGTTCGTCGGCCTCTTCCTGGCACGCATTTCGCGCGGCCGGACCCTGCGGGAATTCGTCATCGCGGCCATCACCGCCCCGGTCCTCTGCGACTTCTTCATCGTCTCAATCTTCGGCAACAGCGCCATGAGCGAGGTGCTCGCCGGCAATACCGAGTTCGCCCAGGAGGCCATCAACAGCCCCGAGCACGGGTGGTATGCGCTGCTGGAAATGTTCCCGGGCGCGCCGTTCCTGATCGGTCTGGCCACCCTCTCGGGCCTGCTGTTCTACCTCACCAGCGCCAATTCCGGTGCGATGGTGATGTCGAACTTCTCCTCCATGATTCCCGATCCGGCGATGGACGGTGCCAAGTGGCTGCGCATCTTCTGGGCCCTGGTCACCGCGATCCTCACGGTGGCCATGCTGGTGGCCGGCGGCGTGACAACCATGGAATACGCAACCCTGATCTTCGCGTTGCCGGTGACCGTCATCGCGTATCTCGTGATGGCCTCCTTCTCGAAGGTGCTCAGGATGGAACGGGCCGAGCGCGAGGGGCAGGTGCTGCGACGGCGCACTGCTGCCGCCCATGGCGGACAGATACCGGAAAAGACTTGGCGGCAGCGCCTGGCGCGGCTGCGGTCCTACCCGTCGAACAAGGCCGTGGCACAGTTCGCCGAGCGGGTCGTGCAGCCGGCGCTGCAGGACGTCGCCAAGGAATTCACCGAACTCGGCTACGAGGCAGAGATGACGACGACGCCGAACCCGAAGACCGGCATCGACGAGCACATCCTCGTGGTGAATATGGACGACCACCGCGACTTCCACTACCAAGTGGCCGCGGTCGAGGCCCCCGTTCCGACCTTCGGCGGCCGCAGCATGCCCCGCGAGATCGACACGTACTACCGGCTCGAGGTGTTCACCCAGACCGGCAGCGAGGGCTACGACCTCATGGGTTTGACCCAGCAACAGGTCATCAACGACGTCCTCGACCGGTACGAGGCGCACCTGGCGTTCCTCAAGTACTCCAGCGAACACGCCTACGCCTCCGTCCTCACCCCCGTGGTGCCGCCGACGACCGAGTCGATTCCGCACGTGCCCAAGAAGGCCGACGACGTCGAGAAGCTCGACGAATCCTAGGAGCGCCGGCCGGCGTCTCGGCGGGCACAATGACTCCCGACGAGCCGCCGGCCCCGTTCCGATACAGTCGTTGCATGGGCACCGACGACATTTCCTTCCATACCCGCAAGTGGGTGCGTCCCGAAGACCTCAACGCCAACGGCACCCTTTTTGGCGGCAGCTTGCTGCGGTGGATCGACGAACAGGCGGCCATCTACGCCATCGTCCAGCTGGGCAACGGCAAGGCAGTCACCAAGTACATGTCGGAGATCAACTTCGTCAGCTCGGCCCGTCAGGGCGATCTGATCGAGATGGGCCTGAAGGCCACGCATTTCGGCCGGACGTCCCTGACGATGCGGGCCGAGGTGCGGAACATGTTCACGCGCCAATCGATCCTGACCATCGAGAAGATCGTGTTCGTGAACCTGGGCGAGGACGGCAAACCCGCACCGCACGGCTTCACCGAGATCACGTACAGCCGCGACAGGGTGCCCCGGCAACATCTGGATCCCACGGCGGTCCAGGACTAGCGGGCCGGCGTCCCGCGGACGGCGGAGAGGGTTACCCGGGTCCAGCCGGTGGACGAGGAGGCCCGAAAGCGCCGAAACCACCGGCGGGCGGATCCGAGGACCCGGCCCGCCGTCGTTGTTGTTCGTGAGGGGTTACTCCGTCGCCGCCAGCTGGCCGCAGGCGCCGTCGATCTCCTTGCCGCGGGTGTCGCGCAGCGTGGTCGGGACGCCGGCGTCGTTGAGCCGGGCCACGAACTCGCGGGTGACGTCCGGGTCGGACGAGGTCCAGATGGAACCCGGGGTCGGGTTCAGCGGGATGGGGTTGACGTGCACCCAGCCGCGGCCGCGTTTGTTGAGCTTCTTGGCCAGCAGGTCGGCCCGCCACGCGTGGTCGTTCATGTCCTTGATCAGCGCGTACTCGATGGAGACGCGCCGGCCGGTGCGCTGGTAGTAGCCGTAGGCGGCGTCCAGTGCCTCGTCGACCTTCCAGCGGGAGTTCACGGGGATCAGTTCGTCACGCAGTTCGTCGTCCGGGGCGTGCAGGCTGAGCGCGAAGGTGAAGGGGAGGTTCTCATCGGCCAGCTTGTTGATCGCCGGCACCAGGCCCACGGTGGAGACGGTGATGCCGCGGGCGCTCATGCCCAGGCCCTCGGGCGCCTCGTCCACCATGCGGTGCACGGCATTCATCACGCGCTTGTAGTTGGCCAGCGGCTCACCCATGCCCATGAAAACGATGTTGGTAACCCGCCCCGCGTCGGGGCCGGCGTCCTTGCGCTTGCCGCCGAGGCCGCCCTCGGCAATGACCCGGTTGGCCTGAACGATCTGGTCCAAAATTTCAGCGGTGGACATGTTGCGGGTCAGGCCGGCCTGGCCGGTGGCGCAGAACGGGCAGTTCATGCCGCAGCCGCACTGGCTGGAAACGCAGAGCGTGACCCGGCCCGGGTAACGCATCAGGACCGATTCGACCAGCGAGCCGTCGAAGAGCCGCCACAGGAACTTGATCGTGTCGCCGTTGTCGGTGGTCAGGCGCTTGACCTCGGTGAGGAGGGTGGGGAAAAAGGTCTCGGCCAGTTCCGCGCGCCGCTCCTTGGGCAGGTCGCTCATGCGCTCGGGGTCGGTGGTGTAGTGCTGGAAGTAATGCGTGGACAGCTGCTTGGCGCGAAACGCCGGCAGTCCCAGCTCCTTCATCTTGTCCTGCCGCTCGGCCAGCGTCATGTCGGCGAGGTGGACCGGCGGCTGCGTGACGCGCGGGGACTTGAACTGCAGCAGCGGACGGCCCTCGCTGGTGACGGCCTGGTTCCAGCCCTCGGCGGCGGGACGCACCTGGGGCCGGTCGGAAGTTTTTTGGGGGGAAGAAATCTGCGAAGACATTGCCACCTATTGTCTCACAGACACGATATAGTTCTCCCTCCGCCGCTGGCGGGCCGGGGTCACGGCTGCTGCTGTCCGCTCGGCCGCCGCCGGGCCGGGCGAGCTGTGCTTATTCTGGTCCAATGCGGATATGGAGCCTGCACCCCCGGCTGCTCGACCGGAGGGGTCTGGTGGCCTGCTGGCGGGAGGCCCTGCTGGCGCAAAAGGTTCTCGCAGGCGAAACCAAGGGCTACCGCAACCACCCGCAGCTGCAGCGGTTCCGTGCCGCGGAGGACCCGATGGCAGCCATCGGCGCCTATCTGGAGGGGCTGGCGGCCGAGGCTGCGGCCCGCGGATATGCCTTCAACACCAGCCTGATCCGGTGTCCGGGAACCTCGGCGGCCGGTGCTGCCGCAAGGCAGCGGCAGCCGAGCCTGCCGGTCCATTCGGAACAGCTCAGCTTCGAACTGCGGCATCTGATCGCCAAACTCGCGGTGCGGGACCCGGACCACGCCGTGGTCCTGAACCAGCGGCTGGAGCGGCAAAGCCCCGGCCGGGTCCCCGACCCCCATCCGCTGTTCACCACGGTCGAGGGACCGGTGGAGGATTGGGAACGGCCGGTGTGACGCCTTCCGGCTGCCGGCGTGCACGGGTCCGGCCGGGGTGTGGCCGACCCGGAGTCCGGCTGTACTGACCGGAGTGGTTAATTGAGTGACTCAATCGCCCCGACCGTGAACCGGCCTGGCGTTCGCCGGGGGTTCTCCGACCTCGTGGATGGTATGGCCGCTGCAAGCCGTCTTAGTTACGCTGGCTCGCTCGATGCGTGACACGGTGAACCATCGCATGGCGTTGCGCAGCCGGCACCACCCCACCAGGTACCACTGGCCGTTCGTGGAGGCGAACAGCACCGGCTCAACGTCGCGGGTGGTCGTGGTCTCGTCTTTCGAGGTGTAGCGGATGCGGATCACCCGCTGCTCGGCCATCGCCTCCTCCAGTGCCGACTTGATGGAGCGCGACGAGGAGGGAAGCGCGTTGACCCAGACGCGGTGTGCCAGCTCGTCGGCCCGGGCTCGGGTTTTGGGATCGAGGACGTCCAGGATCTTCTGGATACCTGCTGCTGCCAGATCGGCGTAGGGGGCATCGGGTGCAGCGGACACGGCTGCCATGAGCGCCACGGCCTGCGCCGGGGACAGGCTGACGGGCGGCAGCGACGCGCCTACAGCCAATCCGTAGCCACCGCCGGGACCCGGGCGAGACCATACAGGCGCACCGCTGTTCTCTAACGCATCGAGGTCTCTCTTAATAGTGCGCACGGATACCGCGAACTCTCTCGCCAACCGGTCGGCGGAAACCCCCCGCGCGCCGCTGCGGCGCAACATCTCGGACAGGGCATGGAGCCGCTCGACTCGCTTCACAGTTCAGACGCCGACAAAATCATGACATAAATAGTGACATACCCTTGTCCGTAGTGCCTGCGAGGGTAGGGCCATGACAACTACCACGAGCACTCCGACCATCATTCTCATCGCCGGCCACTGGCTGGGCGCTTGGGCGTGGGATGAAGTCCTTGAACACCTGACGACCGACCGCTCCCGCGCAATTGCGATGACGCTGCCCGGTCTCGACGGGGACGATCCCGAGCGTGCGGCGAAGACTCTCGACGATCAAGCCGCGGCGGTCCTGGACGTCTTCACTGAACTCGGGGTCTCCGAGGATCAGCCCGCGACTCTCGTCGCCCACAGCGGGGCGAACGCCCCCGTCAGCCTCGTCCTTGACCGTCGCCCCGAGCTTGTCCATCGAGTGGTGTGGGTCGACTCCGGCCCCGTGGCCACGGGAAGCGCCTTTGCCCCGGACCTCCCGGAGGAGTTGAAAGAGCTTCCGCTGCCGCCCCTCGACGTCCTCGCACAGCAGGCGAGCCTCGAAGGCCTGAGCGCGGAGGTCCTCGAGCGTTTTCAGGCCCGGGCCGTCCCCGAGCCCGGACCCGTGCTGCGTCAGCCCGTCGAGCTCACGAACGATGCCCGCCGCACGGTCCGGACCACCTTGGTGTGCTGCTCGATCCCGAGCGCGCAGGTGCTGGAACTTGCCCGCGCAGGCCATGCCATGTTCGCCGAAGTCGCGAACATCGAGCACCTCGACGTCCTTGACCTCCCGACGGGGCACTGGCCTATGTGGAGCCGTCCCCGCGACCTCGCCACGGCCATCCGGTCAGCGGCTTCTCAAACAAACTGAACTGCACGTACAACCAGAAGGGGGTCAGCCGCATCCGCGGCGCATGCGGCAGCCAGCCGCCCTTCCCACGCTTGATCAAGGTGGCCGGTCAGCAGAGCTAGCGGCTCCGGCCCTCCTGGAAGCGCACAATGCGCTCGATGGCCGTGGCCACGGCGTCGGCACCGGCGGCAAAGGACAGCCGGACGGAGCGCGTGCCGTTGACGGCATCGAAGTCGGCGCCGGGGACCAGTGCCACGCCCTCTTCCTCCAGAAGCGCCCGGCAGTATTCGGCCGAGTCGGCGAAGCCCTCCAGCTGCCGCCCGAGCTCGGCGTACAGGTAAAAGGCCCCGTCGGCCGGTGCCGCGCTCCCCCACTCGAGCCGGCTCAGGTTCTGCAGCAACAGGGCGCGCACCTCGGCGAACGCGGCCACCGCGGCCTCCGCCTCCCTGTAGGAGTCCGCCTCGAACGCCGCCAGTGCCGCCAGCTGGGCCGGGGCCGGCGGGCACAGCGCCACGTTTCCGGCGAGCGCATCGAAGGCCGGCGCGAGGTCGCGCGGCATCAGCGCCCAGCCCAGCCGCCACCCCGTCATCCCCCAGTACTTGGAGAAGGAAGAAATAACGACGGCGGTGCGGTCCAGTTCCCAGGCGCAGGTTCCGCGGGCATCCGGTTCCGCGGGATCGGCCGGATACGTGATGCCCTGGTAGATCTCGTCGCTGACCAGGCGAACCCCATGCTCGGCGCACCAGGCCGTGAGCGCGGCGAGCTCGCTCCGCGACACCATGGTGCCGGTGGGGTTGGCCGGCGACGCCAGCACGAGGCCGGCCAGCGGCCCATGGGCCGCCGCCGCTGCGGCCAGCAGTGCCGGCGTCGGCTGGTAGCGGGCTTCCGGACCGCAGTCGATCTCCACCACCTCGCAGCCGAGCGCTCGCAGAATGTTCCGGTAGGCCGGATAGCCCGGCCGCGCCAGCGCCACCCGGTCGCCCGCATTGAACGCGCTCAGGAACGCCAACATGAAGGCCCCGGATGACCCCGTGGTCACGGCCACTTCCTCCGCCGCCACGTCCAACCCGTACCAGCGCCGGTAGTGGCCCGCGATCGCTGCCCTCAGCTCCTGGATGCCAAGCGCGCTGGTGTAGGTCAGCGGCCGGCCGGAGGCGTGGATCTCGGCGGCCCGCTCGGACACTGCCCGCGGGGCGCCGCCCGCAGGTTCCCCCGCGCACAACGACACAACGTCCCGGCCGGCGGCGCGCATCTGCGCGACCCGGTCCAGGATGCTCATCACTTGGAACGGCGGCACCTGGGCACGGCCGGCCACCTGCAGTTCGTTCACGATCCTCAGGATCAGCCGGCGGTCTTGGCGATGTACACGTCGCAGGCGGCCTTGTGGGTGACGGAACTGGCCACGCTGCCGAGCACCCGGCCCAGCCCCTGCATGCCCACGTTGCCGACCACGATCAGGCGGGCGTTGACGCGTTCCGCCTCTTCCACCAGCGCGTCCTGGGGCTTGCCGAGCACCGCCGTGTAGCTGGTCCGCAGGCCCTCCGCGCCCAGTTCTGCCGCGACGTCCCTGGCTACCTTCTCGGCCCGCTCCGACTCGTGGATGAACCACTTGTCGTTGCCGATCTCCACGACTTCGGTCGCATCGGATTCGTGGGCGGTAACCACCCGGAGCTCGGCGCCCATCGACGCGGCGAGTTTAGCCGCGGTGCGCGCCGCCTTCATGGCGGTATCGCTGCCGTCTACTCCTACGATGATGATTCCGGCCATCGGGCCACCCCTTCGAGCACGTCGTCTGGCGGCCACGTGGGCCGTTTCACACCAACTTACCCGCCGCGTGGGCGATCCGCCGGGAGCCGCGGGTCGCCGTCGTCGTTATCAGTCCACGAACTCCGACTGGGTCTCGATGAACTCCCAATCTTCTTCCGGCAGCGTTGCTTCCTTCAGGTCCGGGCCGCCCGCCTCGTAGACCGCCGCCGCCGCATCTGCGTCCACGACGTCTGCCCTCAGGTTTTCCCGGAACCACTGCTTGTGGCCGGTTGGCAGCTTCAGCCACCACTGTTCAATCCGCAATTCCGCCATCTCGCGCCTCCTTGTATCGCGCCGCTACTACTTCCACCGTAGGTGTGTGGTTTCCCGCGGACAAGGGAGGCCTGCACGCGGGTGCCGCAGGCAGCGGCGACAACTACCTCTGCCGGTAGTTGTTGGCTCGTACCGGCCGGAGTGCCACAGTGGACCTCGTCCGCACTCCCGTTGCGCCGCGCCGGCCGCGGGCCCGCCTGGAAGGAACAGCCAATGGACCGCATGGTTTTCATCAACTTGCCCGTCAGCGACCTGAAGAAGGCCACGGACTTCTACACCGGTCTGGGTTATACGCTGAATCAGGACTTCTCCTCGCCGGATGCCTCGTCGGTGGTCATTTCCGACACAATCGTGGTGATGCTGCTGACCCAGGAGCATTTCGGCAAGTTCCTCCGGAACGGCACTCCGCATCTGGGCTCTGATGCCAAGGAAGTGCTGGTGGCCCTCAGCGCCGAGTCGCCCGAGGAGGTGGACCGGTTCGTGGCCAACGCGACGTCGGGCGGCGGGACCATCTACCGGCCGGCGGAAGAAGAGATGCCGGGCATGTACGGGGCCGCCATTGCGGACCCGGACGGACACGTCTGGGAGATCATGCACATGTCACCGGAGGCGATGCAGGCAGTCGCGGAGCAGAACGCCGCGGCGGGCAACGCCGACGGGGCGCAGTAGCTTCTGCGCGGCCCGGTTTCCCTGCCGGCCGGCCGCATCCCGAAAATGTCCCGGATCCATCCCCGGGCGCGGAGTACCCGTGGGATGGCGGCTGGCTCCCGGTGCCGGCGCTTGGCTTTCTTTCCCGGCGAACCTATGGGTCGGCTCGAAGTTCTGGCACAGTGAAGAGGAGCAGCCGGCACCGGCAGCGGGCCGGGAGCCGATCGACGCGGAGGTCCGCCATGACAGCCTCAACTACGGGCACCACCCGTCCGACCGTCCTGTTCGTGGGCGTGCGGGATGCCGGCCGCTCACAGATGGCCGCGGCCTACCTCTCCCAGCTCGCCGAGGGCGGCATCGAGGCCCGGTCGGCCGGAACCCGGCCAAGGGGACGGCTGGACGCCGCCGTCGTCGAGGCCATGGCCGAAGAGGGCATCGACCTGTCCGCCGTGCGTCCCACGGCCGTCACCCACGAATCGGTCAATAAGGCGCAGATGGTGGTCACGTTGGGTTCCGGCGACGAATGCCCGGTGGTCCCCGGCCGGCGCTATGAAGACTGGGACGTGGACGACCCCGCAGGCCGGGACGCTGCCGGCGTGCGTGCGATCCGTGACGACATCAAGCACCGGGTCCAGCACTTGCTGTCAGAACTGCAGCCGGCCCTGCACCCGGACGCGCAGTAGAGCCCGCACGGGGACGCCAGACTGGATGCCGGAGCCTGTCCGCGGCCGGGCTCACGTCCCCGGCGCCTCGGCAGGCGCCTCACTCGCCGCCTCCGCGTACGAGGCCGAGATCCGACGATAGACCGGGGTCAGGAAGGCCAGCAGGGCGGCCACGATCATGACGATCCCGGCCACGAGAAACACCAGGGCGATGCCGCGGGACGTGCCCTCGCCCAGAAGCGGTGCGAGGGTGGCGGCGCCGTCACCCGAGCGCGCGTACGGGATGATCCAGAGTTGCGCGATCGGTGCGATAAGGAACGCGGTGATCGGCGCAGCCGCGGATTCGAAGGCCATGGCGAATCCGAACACCCTGCCCTGCCGCTGCAGCGGAACCACCTGCTGGATGACCGTCTGCTCGGCGGCCTCCACGAAAGGCACCAGCGTCAGGTAGAGCCAGATCCCGGCAATGTACAGCCAGGCCCACTCGCGAAGCGTGAACACCGCGCCGAGGGCCCCCATCACGATCACCGCGACGAGCATGGTGCGCAGCGGATTACGCCCGAGCCCGAACTTGCCGATCACCGCGCCGCCCACGATGAATCCGGTGGAGCCGAGCGCGAGGTACGCGCCCCACAGCTCCACGGGGAACAGTTCCAGCCCGTAGGGATCCATGAGCGCCATGTAAACCCCGCCGATGAAATTGTTAAAGGTGGAGAACAGGATCAGCGCGAACAGTCCGGCGATGGCCAGCACGGCGGCGATGGAACCGCGCAGGTCGAAGCTGCCGCGTGCGTCCGTGGCGGCCGCGCGCACCTCCTCCGGCATGCGCAGGGTGAGCAGGTGCAGGAAGGCGAGCGCCGTGAGCACCAAGGCGACCGCGATTGTCCCGCCCATGCCGAGCAGGCCTACCGACAGCCCCGATAGCACCGACGTAACGATGAAGGCCAGGCCCTGCACCATGCCCACCAGACCGTTGGCATTGGCCCGCCGCTCCGGGTCGACGAGGATGGTCACCGTGGTGGAGAGGGCAATGTTGCGCATGTTCTCCACCACCGCGCCGATCAGAATGATCAGGGAGAAGACCCAGAACCACGGCCGGGTGAGGTCCAGCAGCCAGGCCTGGGGGATCAACAGGAACATGGCCCCGGACAGAAGGAACATCGCCAAGGTGAAAACGGCGGCGAAGCGCATCACGGCCAGCTTGCGGTAGCGATCCACGAACGTGCCGAAGCTGATGCTGGAAAGCGCAATCAGCAGCATGTATGCCCCGCCGATCACTCCGGTGGCGATCACGTTGCGCGTCTCCAGGTACACCCAGAACGTCAACGCGAACCACAGGTAGCTGGTGGTGATGTTGGCCAGGGCCGTATTCACCAGGATCCCCATGAACGTGCGGTACCGCTGTGCAGGGCTGCGCACGGTCGTGTCGACTGCGGCTGGATCGACCAGGTTCGGTGCTTCGCCGTCCCCGATCGGCACCGAAGTACCGGCCGCCCCCGCGGTAAGACCCGCACGCTCCTGGTGAGCCGGGGCCCCGGCAGGTCCCGGTTCCTGCTCGGTCATGCGTTCCAGTGTACTGACCTGACCCAGGTACGGACACGGCGAAATTCAGCCCGTCAATCCCGGCTCCCGGCCCCGCCAGGTGGCGCGTTAACTGCAGGTGTAGGTGACGCCGTCCACGACGTGAGTGCCCGGTCCCAGCTCGCCACAGGCTTCCATGAGGTAACCGACGCCTGCCAGCGCGATGATGATGAACAGCGTCAACAGCACCGTGCCCACGGCGCCGATGATGATGCCGGCGAGCGCAAAGCCGTTTTTGGCACCCGCGCGCTTGGACTGCACCATGCCGATGATGCTGACGATCAGCCCGGCCACCGTCAGCGGTCCGAGCAGGGACAGGATAAAGCCGACGATCCCCATGGTCCTGCCGGGAACGGGTTGCCCGGGACCGGGCTGTCCCGGGTACCCGTAAGGCTCGTTTGGTTGCTGGTATGCCTGGCCGGCGCCCTGTTGCGGGTAGGCGGGGTAGGCGTCCTGTTGCGGGTGGGCGGGGTAGGCGGGGTAGGCGCCCTGCGTGGACTGCGGCTGGGAAGCCGCGGGCTCGGGATGCTCCCCGTGGCCAGTGGGAGTAGACATGTGGTTCCTCTCATCGGTGCGTAAACGATTTATCGTCCCCACCGAACACCCTATGTCCGGCGGCCGCGGATCAGCCCCGGCCCACCAGCGTGTCGACCTGTTCCAGCAAGGCGTCCATCTCGCCGTCGGCCAATTGGTATTGCTGCGCATCCGGCGAGAAGAAGGTTGCGCTGTAGTAAAGGCCGTCGCCGATCAGCTTCACGGCCTGCGCCAGCGGCCGGCTGCCAAGCGCCTGCTCCAAGGCATCCAGCCAGAGTTCCTGGATCCCGGCAAAGGTCCTCGCCGCGGACGGGTGGCCTTGCTGGACCAGGCGCGCCACGGCCACGATGGCCCGGTCCAGCGGCGAATCGACGAACCTGGACGTGCGCACGTAGTAGCGGGCCGCTCCTTCCGGGGCACTGATGATCTGCTCCGCGTCGGCGGCGGTCAGCGCGGAGAGCCGCTCGCACAGGGCGTCCACCATCGCCTCCTTGGACGGAAAGTGGTACAGCAGCCCGCCCTTCGACACCCCGGCCGCCGCCGCGACGGCGTCCATCGTGGCGGCTCGCTCGCCCTCTTTGATCAGGATGTCCTCGAAGTTGTCGAGGATCCGGTCTCTCGCACTGGCCATTCACCCATCCTAGGACTCCCCCCGCCCGCGGAGCTGCCGCTTTGCAGGTAAACCGTCCAGACGGTACAGTAGATCCGACTTCCCCGATTCCGAAAGACCCACCATGCTTACCGTCACCCAGCGCGCCGGGCGCCGAGAATGGACCGCCCTGGCGGTCTTGATGCTTCCGGTCCTGCTGGTCGCCGTCGACAACACGGTGCTCAGCTTCGCGCTGCCCGCGATTTCCCTGGCGTTCAGCACCAGCGGCACCACCCTCCTGTGGATCATCGACATCTACCCCCTGGTACTTGCCGGCCTGCTGGTGGCCATGGGCAGCCTGGGCGACCGGTTCGGCAGGCGCCGGATGCTGATGATCGGCGCGGCCGGTTTCGCCGCACTGTCCGCGCTGGCCGCCTTCTCCCCCAGCGCCGAACTGCTGGTTGCCGCACGCGCCGGCCTGGGCATCTTCGGGGCCATGCTGATGCCGGCCACCCTGTCCCTGATCCGGAACATCTTCACGGACCGGGCGCAGCGGCGCCTGGCGATCGCCATCTGGGCCGCCGGCTTCTCCGCCGGCGCCGCCCTCGGCCCGCTGCTGGGCGGCCTGCTGCTGGAACACTTCTGGTGGGGTTCGGTCTTTCTGCTCGCGGTCCCCATGCTGCTGCCCATGCTGGTGCTGACGCCGGCGTTCGTGCCCGAGTCGCGCGATCCCGAGCCCGGCCCTATCGACGCGGCCAGCATCCTGCTCTCCGTCGCCGCCCTGCTCCCCGTGGTCTACGCCATCAAGCAGCTGGCCGGCGGCGGAAATCCCGCCCTTGCGGCAGCAACGTTCACCCTCGGCATCCTGGCCGGCTGGCTGTTCGTCCGCCGCCAGCTGGTCCGCGCGAACCCGATGCTGGATGTCCGCCTGTTCCGCCACCGCCCCTTCACCGGCGCCGTGCTGGTCAACCTGTTGGCCGTGTTCTCCCTGGTCGGCTTCCTGTACTTCGTCTCCCAGCATCTCCAGTTGGTCCTCGGCCTCAGCCCGCTGCGGGCCGGCCTGGTACTGCTGCCCGGCCTGGCGGTCACCATAACGGCCGGCCTGCTCGCGGTGCCGCTGGTGCGCCGGATTGCCCCGCACCGGCTGGTGGCCTGCGCCCTGTTGCTGTCCGCGGCGGCCTACGCCCTGGTGGCGTCGTCCCCGGACGCCCCAGCGGTGACCCTGATGGCGGCCTTCGCGCTGCTCGGCGCCGGGGTCGGCGCCTCCGAGACGCTCTCGAACGACCTCATTTTGTCCAGCGTCCCCGCGGCCAAGGCCGGCGCCGCCTCCGCCGTGTCGGAGACGGCCTACGAAGTGGGCTCTGTCTTCGGGACCGCCGTGCTCGGCAGCATCCTGGTCGGTGCCTACCGACGGAACATCGCCCTGCCCGCCGGGCTGGACGCCGAACAGCAGCAAGCCGCCGGCGAGACCCTCGGCGGCGCCATCACCGTTGCCGGGCAGCTGCCCGAACGCACCGGGGCCGCCCTGTTAGATTCCGCGGTCCATGCTTTCGACAGCGGCGTGACCGTCACCGCCGGACTGGCCGCGGTTCTCATGGTCGCGGCAGCCTGGCTCGCCTTCCGAACGCTGCGCGTCCCGCAGCACCAGTGACTCGGGGCGCGGCCGGCACCCTTGCGCGATACCCCTAGGGGGTATAGATTGGTGGCATAGCCCACCGATTGAGGAAGCCATGAGCCACACAGCACGGCCTGCGGAAACCGAAACCGTCACCGCCCCTGCCGACGAGCACATCGGGCACGCGTACACGTCGGACAAGGAGGCGTACCTGCGCCGGCTCAAGCGCGTTGAGGGCCAGGTCCGCGGCATCGCCCGCATGGTGGAGGACGACAAGTACTGCATCGACATCCTGACCCAGGTCGCCGCCGTCAACAAGGCCCTGCACGCGGTGAGCGTTGGCCTGCTCGAGGACCACATCGGACACTGCGTCATCGGCGCCGCCAAGGAATCCGAACTCAGCGGCGACCCGCAAATCGTCGAGGACAAGGTCAAGGAAGCCTCGGACGCCATCGGCCGACTGCTGCGCTGACCTTCCCCGCGAACCCAACCCCAAGGAGACAGTCATGAGCACCACCACCATCAGCATCGACGGCATGACCTGCGGCCACTGCGTGGACGCCGTCACGGAAGAACTGCAGGCCCTCGACGGCGTCCGCGGCGTCAGCATCGAACTCAACAAGGGCGGAATCTCCACGGCGACGGTCAGTTCCGAGGCGGATCTTGACCCGGCCCAGATTGGCGAGGCCGTCGCCGAGGCCGGGTACACCGTCGTCGCGCAGAACGCCTAGCTCCAGATCGCTTCAGGCCAGACGGCCTTTGGCCAGTGCGACGACGGTGCCCTCCGGCCGCCGTCGGCCCCCCTTTTTTTCGCGAACCAGCGGACGCGCTGCCCCCGCACCGTCCCACGCAGAATTGAGACAACCAACCGATGTCCTCCCATCCCGGCACCATGGATCCTGAAGCAAAACCGAACCCGACCAGAACCGTCGAACTGGCGATCGAGGGCATGACGTGCGCCTCCTGCGTGAACCGGGTGGAACGCAAGCTCGGCAAGATCGAAGGAGTCCGGGCAAGCGTCAATCTGCCCCTGGAGTCCGCCGTCGTGCTCGTCCCGGACGGCGTCACGAACCAGCAGCTGGTGGACACGGTGAAGGCCACCGGCTACAAGGCCCGGGTGAAGCCGCAGCCGCACTCCGCGCCCGGCCCACGGCACGGGGATAGGGGCCACGGGCTCGACGGGAACCCGGAGGCGGACCACGGTACCGGCCCCGGCGACCAGGACCACCACGACCGCTCCGGGGACGCCGGCCGGGGTGACGACGGCGAGCACGCCGCCCACGCCGATCACGTGGAGGGTGAGGACCACATGGCCCACGGCGGCACCGCCGGCCAGCTGCGTCCGCGCCTCTGGACGGCCGCCGTCCTGACCTTGCCGATCTTCATCTCGATGATCCCCGGCGCGCAGTTCCCGCACTGGGGCTGGGTTGCCTTCGCGCTCAGCATCCCGGTGGTGTTCTGGGCGGCCTGGCCGTTCCACCGCGCCGCGGCGGTCAACGCCCGGCATTTTGCCTCCACGATGGACACGCTGGTGTCCCTCGGCGTGCTGGCCGCCTTCTTCTTCTCCGCCTGGCAATTGGTCATGGATCCGATGCTGACCGAACACGTGGGCGGCAACATGGCCGAGCACGAACTGTACTTCGAGGTGGCCGTCGTCGTGGTCACCTTCCTGCTGCTGGGCCGCTATCTGGAAGCCAACGCCAAGCAGCGGGCCGGCGACGCCCTGAAGTCGCTGCTGAACCTGGGCGCGAAGGACGCTACCGTGCTGCGGGACGGCGCCGAGGTGAAAGTGGCGGCCGCCGACCTGGTCCCGGGCGACATCATGGTGGTCCGGCCGGGCGAAAAGATCCCCACCGACGGTTACGTGGTGGACGGTCACTCCGCCGTCGACGCGTCGCTGCTCACCGGCGAATCCGTGCCGGTAGAAGTGGATGTGGACGACACGGTCACCGGTGCCACCATCAACACCTCCGGCCGCCTGCTGGTCCGTGCCACCCGGGTCGGCTCGGACACCACGCTGGCGCAAATGGGCCGGCTGGTCAGCCAGGCGCAGGCCGGCAAGGCCCCGATTGCCCGGCTGGCCGACCGGATCAGTTCCGTCTTTGTCCCGGTGGTGCTGGTCATCGCCGTCGTCACTTTCATCCTCTGGATGGTTTTCACCGGCGACCTCCAGGCGGCATTCACCGCGGCCGTGACGGTGCTGGTGATTGCCTGCCCCTGTGCGCTCGGGCTCGCCACGCCTACCGCACTGCTCACCGGCACCGGCCGGGCTTCGCAGCTGGGCATCCTGATCAAGGGGCCGCAGATCCTCGAGGACACCCGGCACGTGGACACCATCGTGCTGGACAAGACCGGCACCGTGACCACCGGGCGGCAAGCGGTGGAGGGCGTGCTGGCCCTGGCGGACCGCGGCGAAGACGAGGTCCTGCTGCTGGCCGGCGCGGTCGAGGCCGGCTCCGAACACCCGATCGCGCTGGCCATCGTTGAAGCGGCCCGCAAGGTCGCGGCCCGCACCGCCACGCCGTCCGGCGAGACGGCCGGCGAGGATGCGCTGCCCGCCCTCTCCGACTTCCACAGCACGGCGGGCGGCGGCGTCCGCGGCAGCATCACCGAACGCGACGGACGCGCCAGCACCGTCGTCGTCGGCCGCAACAACTGGATGGACGAGAACGGCATCGCCCTCACCGACGCCCACCGCGGAACCCTGCTGGAGCAGCAGCAGGCCGGGTCCACGGCGGTCTGGGTTGCCGTCGACGGCACCATCGCCGGAATAGTCAGCCTGCAGGACACCGTGAAGGAGAACTCGGCGGCCGCCATCGCACGGTTCAAGAACCTGGGGCTGCACCCCATCCTGCTCACCGGCGACAACGCAGCGGTGGCCGCCGGGGTGGCCGCCGAGGTCGGCATCGCCCCCGGGGACGTCTTCGCCGACGTACTCCCCGAGGAGAAGGTGGCCGCGATCAAGCGGCTGCAGGACGAGGGCAAGACGGTGGCAATGGTGGGCGACGGCGTGAACGACGCCGCCGCGCTGGCCCAGGCCGACCTGGGCATCGCCATGGGCGCCGGCACCGACGTGGCGATCGAGGCCGCGGACCTGACCGTGATGGGCAGCGACCTCGGCCAGGTGGTGCAGTCCATCGAGCTCAGCCGCCGGACGCTCTCCACCATCAAGTCGAACCTGTTCTGGGCCTTCGCCTACAACACGCTCGGGATCCCGGTGGCCGCGCTCGGGCTGCTCAACCCGATGATCGCCGGGGCCGCGATGGCCGCCAGCTCCGTGCTGGTGGTGGCCAACTCCCTGCGCCTGCGCCGCTTCGGACGGTAGCGGGCGGGGGCGGCAACCCGCCGGGCGGCTCAGCAGCCTTCCGGCTCACCAGCCTCCCGGCGGGCCGCCTCCCGGCGCCGGGCCTAGACGGCGGCCCCGTAGCGGACGGCGGCGCGGGCACGGGCCTTCGCGGCTTCTTCCTCACGGTTCTTCGGCGGCGCCGCGGTCACCAGGTCGTCGAGCAGGTGGGCGGTGATGTGCGCGATGTCGTGCACCGCCCGGTTGAATGCTTCCTCGTTCGCCTTCGACGGCTTGTTGCTGCCGCTGACCTTGCGCACGTACTGCAACGCGGCGGCCTCGATTTCGGCGTTCGTGGCGGCGGGCTCGAAGTTGTGGAGCTGGCGGATATTCCGGCACATGTCGAACCTCCGGTTCGGATCGTGGATGCTGGCTGGTTCCAGTTTGCTCCCCCGCCGCGTTATCGCACCACCCCGGCAGGGCACCGCCTCCGGCTTCCTCGACCACTGGCCCGCCACCCTCGGAAGGAGCACAGTAAGTGGTGAGGGAGTCCCACTCGACCGGGGCAACCCGAGCTGGACAGGAGACCATCATGAAAACAGCAGTCCTCGGAACCGGCAGGGTCGGCCAAACCATCGCGGCCCGCCTGGCCGAGCTCGGCCACGCCGTCACCATCGGAACCCGCGATCCCGAAGCCACGCTGTCCAGGACCGAGTCAGATGCCATGGGTACCCCGCCCTTCACCGTCTGGGCCGCCGACAACCCCGGCATCGGAGTCACCCGCTTCGCCGACGCCGCAGCCGGGGCGGAGCTGATCATCAACGCAACCAACGGCAGCGCCTCGCTGGACGTGCTGACCCAGGCCGGGGCCGAGAACCTCGACGGCAAAGTCGTGCTCGACATCGCCAACCCCTTGGACCCCAGCACCGGGATGCCCCCGACCCTCTTCGTCAAGGACACTGATTCCCTCGGCGAACAGATTCAGCGCGCCTTCCCGGCCGCGCGCGTCGTGAAGTCCCTCAACACGCTCACCGCCGACCTCCAGGCGCGCCCCGGGCTGCTCTCCGACCCCGGAACGGTCTTCGTGTCCGGAAACGACGCCGACGCCAAGAATACGGTCACCGAGCTCCTGAAGGCCTTCGGACATCAGGACGTGATCGACCTCGGCGACATCACTACCGCCCGCGGCGCCGAAATGCTCCTGCCGGCCTGGCTCCGCCTCTGGGGCGCGCTCGGCACGCCCCGCTTTAACTTCAAGATCGTTCGCTAGCCCGCTGGAGATACTTCCGGTTCACCGCCGGTTTAGGGCCGCGCAGCTCATCCGCCCGGACCAGCACCACGCCCGCCACGATCAGAGCGCCGCCGACCAACTGGATGGCCGCGGGCAGCTCGCCCAGCAGCAGCCAGGCCCAGATGACGGCGAAGAGCACCTCGGTCAGCGAGACGAAGGAAGCCACCTTGGTACCGAGCGCCCGGGCGGCCATGATGCCGGTGACATAGGACAACACCGTGGACAGCAGCACCAGCCCGACCAGCGGCACCCACCACTGGGTCTGCCAACCGGCCAGCTCGACGCCGGCCGTGCTGAAGGACATCGGCAGGATCTGCACCGCGCCCAGGACGACGATGGCCACACCGCCCACCAGCAGGCCGCCGGCGGCCAGCACCAGCGGCGGCAGCGAGTCGTTTTGCTTGGCGGTGATGAAGAAGTAGACCACCAGGCACACGGCGGCACCCAGCCCCCACAGTACGCCGGCAACGTCCAGCTTGACCGGCCCAAAGACGTCGAGGACGAGCATGAGGCCGGCCACCGCAAGCACGGTACCGGCGATGGTCGCGGGCCGCGGCAGCCGGCGGCTGGTCAGCCAGAGCCACAACACAATCAGCACAGGCGCCAAAAACTCCAGCAGCAGCGCCACCCCCACTGAGAGGCTGGCAACGGCATTGAAGTAGAAAAGCTGGCAGCCGGCCACGCCGATTAGCCCGAACAGCCCGATGGTCTTCCAGTTTTGCCGCAGTTGGTCCCACCGGCCGCGCAGCATGAACGCGGCGGGCAGGGACAGCACCAGCGCCGCGGCCACCATGCGCACAGCCACCGCCGAGCCCGGCGTCCAGCCGGCCTCAAGAAGCGACTTGGCGAAGGGTCCCGAGAGTCCGAAGATCGCCGAAGAGGCCAGGGCGATGCCGACGCCGGCCACGGCGGAGCCGGGGCGCGGCGGGGCTGTCTGGGTACGCTGTTCGGCGGCGGTGGAGGCCATGACGGATCCTTGGGGAAGTGCGGGTTCGCTCCCGGCGCAGAACAGGTCTGTCAGGAGTCATGAGCGGTATACTACTGACAATATCGCCGCCACTGTCAGGGGTCAATGTGGTCTTTGCTCATGACACCGAGCACTCGCTGGTGGATGCGGCCCGGCTGATCAATACGGCCGAGGTCTTCCCGGACACCCTCGCCAGCGTAGCGGATCTCGATGCCCTCGTGGCGGACTTCGGCTTCACCGGCTCGCGCACGCATACGACGGCGGAGCTGGAGGCGGTCCGCGCCCTGCGCCCCGTGCTCAAGGAGGTCTGGTCCGCGACGGAGGACCGCGCCGTCGTCGTTGTCAATACGATCTTGGCCGACGCCGGCGCCATCCCGCAGCTGGTCAAACACGACCAGTGGGACTACCACCTGCATGCCACCAGCCCGGACGCGCCGCTGGAGGTCCGCATGGCCGTGGAGGCGGCGATGGCGCTGGTGGACGTGATCCGCGAGAAGCAGCTGGACCGGCTGCGGATCTGCGCCGCGGACGACTGCACCGCGGTGCTGGTGGACCTGTCGAAGAACCGGTCGAAGCGTTTTTGCGATACCGGCAACTGCGCCAACCGCACACACGTGGCCGCCTATCGGGCCCGCAAGTCGGCCGCCAACGGTTGACCGGAGGACGGTACTAGCGGCTGCCGGCGGAGTAGGGCGGGCCGGGATCGAGGTCGATGACCGTCCGCAGCGGCGGCAGCAGCGAATCTTCCCAGCTGGCGGTGAACACCAGGTCGTCCGGGCCGTTCAGCCGGCTGTTGGATTCGATGACCGGCCCGTGTTCGTAAAGGTACGCTGCCACGTTGAAGGCCAGTTCCACCATCTGGTTCGGATCCTTGTCGCGGAAGTGCACCTGCACGTCCGGCAGGCCCAGCTGGTACATGCCCAGGCTGTCCACCACCATGGCGCCCTCGTCGTTGCTGACCAGGAAGAACCGCATGTTCACCGGGCCCGCCAGCGGGTGGGCCGCCTCAAGCTCCAGGGGGTCCCGCCAGTGCGAGTTGTGCAGCCACCGGACCGCCGCCGGCCGCGTCTCGGCGGCCAGCAGGCGCAGCACCCGCTGGAAAGACTCGACCCGCGGCTTGGGTTCGAAGCCGCTGGCCACCACCTCCGTGACCAGGATGCGGTGCGTGCAGCCGGGAACCTGCTGCTCGGCGTCCGGCCAGGACCAGCTTTGGTCCGCGGGGGTTGCCGCCAGCGCCTCGGCCGCGGACAGCGGCCCGCGGGGAACGGCCACTCCGGTGCTCAGCCGGATCGTTTTCACACCGGAGACGCCGTTGATGTCGAAGGAGTGCGCGGCGTGCGGCAGCAGGGCTACGCCGTCGGAAAAGGAGGCGCCGGGGAATTCCTCCGCCAACCGCGACTGGAGTTCCTCACTGAAGAGCAGGGGATCCGACCGGTACCACAGCTCCGCGGCCACCGTGGTCTTGGCCTCGGGCGGTTGTCCGCCGCCGGTCGCCGCGGTGTCGCCGGGATCTGCCGGGACGGGCAGGTGCGGGGAAGGCTGGCCGGAAGTCATGCTGCCATGCTCGTCGGGTCCGGCCGGGCCGGCGCCAGGCATTAGCGGCGCGCGTCGCCGTCGTCGTCGTTCCCCGAAAGGCGGTTGGTGGCCTCGGGGTTCGCGGCGGCCTCCGCCGCCTGCTGTTCTTCCACCTGGGCCCGGCTCTGCGGCGTACCTGGGGCCGGAACGGTGCCCGCGCCGCCGGGGATCTTCGAGGAGACCCGATGGATCCCGGAGCCCTCGCTGAGGTGGCTCGGGTTTTCCTTGGTGGACATGGTCAGCACCGCAACGATCAGCAGCGAGGCGATGAAGGCGATGCCGGCCGCCGTCACGCCAAGGTCCCAGCGCAGCAGGTTTCCGGACCCGCCGGTGGCAAAGACCATGGTCAGCGTGCCGGCGATCACGGCCAGTACAGCCGAGAAGATCAGCGGGCCCTTGACGGACATCCGTCCTTCGCCCGGACGGCCAGACGCATTCTTGCCCACGATGATTTCCTCCTGCTGACGGGTAAAGCCTGCATCCAGTCTACCGGCCGTAGAAGTTGCCGCGCAGGCACCAGTGGCGCCGGCCACACCCGCGGGCGATATTCAGCCGGCCGTGGGATGTCTGGCGTCGTGGCGCAGGCTGAGGGCGGCGATCAGCAGGACGACGGCGATGATGATCGCCGCCCCGCCCAGCACCCCCAGCAGCGCATGCGGGCCCAAGTGTGCGAAGAAGGGCAGCGCGACGCCGAAGCCCACGGACACGGCACCGGTGATCAGCCAGTCGCGGGCCAGCACGGACCCGGCCTCACCGGCCGCGGCAGCCGCCGGGTTCCCGGGAACCTCGTGGCAGCGGGTCGGTCGATTGCTCCACCAGAGCATCAGCTCGGCCCCGCCGGAGACCAGCAGCGCCGCGGTGGCCAGCACGGTGAACATCGGCACCGTCTGCAGGGCGCAGGTCAGGATGCCGGCCACCGCGAGTACGGCGGCCTGCAGGAGCAGCAGCTGGCGGTGGGCCGCAGCGGCCGGCTTGCGCGCCAGCAGCCAGACCGCCCCGCCGCTGAGCAACAGGAACAGCCCGCCGGCCAGTGCCATCACGGTGCGGTCGGGTTCCTGCCAGAAGATGGTGGTGGCGCCAAAGGCTGCGGCCACCAGGGCGCGGATCAGGACCGGCTGCCAGAACACGGCCGCCTGGGTAGTACTCGGGATCGTCACGGTTCAAGCCTAGTGTGCCCCGGTTACCATCCACGCATCGTTGCGGACCCGCCAGCCGAGCGTGACCGCGCGGGCCGCGGTGTAGCCGAGCCCGAAGGCCGCCCACAGCCAGACGAGTCCCGCCGTGCCGGTCAGCCCGGCCGTGGCCACCCACACCAGCAGGGGCGCGTACGCCAGCAGGTTCACCACGCCGGCAATGGCCAGGTACCGCGCGTCGCCGGCGCCGATCAGCACGCCGTCGAGGACGAAGACGAGACCGCAGATCGGCTGGCTCAGGGCCAGCAGCCAGATCGCGGCCGTGAACGCCTGATGGACGGCCGGGTCGGATGTGAACACCCAGCCGAGCACCGGCGCCACCGCCGCCAGCAGCAGGCCGGTCACCACGCCGAATCCCACTCCCCAGACGATCATCCGGCGGGTCAGCGAGTGTGCCAGCGCCTTGTTCGAGGCCCCCAGTTCCTTCCCGATCAGGGCCTGCGCGGCGATCGCGATGGCGTCCAGCGCGAAGGCCAGGAAACTGTACATCGTCATCACGAGCTGGTGGCCGGCCAGGCTTACCGGGCCCTGCGAGGTGGCCACAAAAACGGTGGCGAGTACCGCAATTCGCATGCTCAAGGTCCGGAGCATCAGCCAGGATCCCACCTGGGTGGTGGCCTTCAGGCCGACCCAGGTGGGCCGCAGCCGCACGCGGTGCCTGACGGCTCCGCGGTAGACGATGACGAGGTAGACCGCCGCCATGGCCCACTGGACCAGGCTGGTGCCCATGGCGGACCCGGCCACCGAAAGCCCCATCCCGTAGACCAGCAGGAAGTTCAGTCCGATGTTGGCGAGGAAGCCGATGCCGGCGACCAGCAGCGGGGTCTTGGTGTCCTGCAGGCCGCGCAACACCCCGGTGGCCGCCAGCACGATCAGCATGCCCGGCAAGCCGGGCATCGACCAGCGCAGGTAGTCCACCGCGAACCCCTGCACCTGCCCGTTGGCCCCCATGGCCGCGGTCAGGTCCGGGGCGAAAGCCCAGCCGGCGGCGGCCAGCACCACGCCGACGGCCAGCGCAAGCCAGATGCCGTCTCGGCCAACGCCGTAGGCCTCCGACAGCCGGCCCGCTCCCATCAGCCGTGCCACCGCTGGCGTGGTCGAGTAGGCGAGAAAGATCATCAGTGCGACGACGGTCTGGACCACGGTGGCGGCCAGCCCCATTCCGGCCAGTTCCGCCACCCCGAGGTGTCCCACGATGGCCGAATCGGCCGCCAAAAACAGCGGCTCGGCGATCAGGGCGCCGAAGGCGGGGATGGCGAGTGCAAGGATTTGCCGGTTCAGGCTCCGTCCCTGCCGCTGTACGGCTGTCTTCTCCGGGTTCACGCCCACCAGCTTAGGCCCCTTGCAGCCCGGATTCCGGCGTGACGAACCGGCAACCCCCGTCATTCGGCGCCGCGCCCCCGCAGGGCGAGCACCGCCGTCGTACCGGCGATGACGGCGAGCGCGGCGGTAAACGCGACGACGCCGGTCCAGCCGAACCGACCGAAGAAGAGGCCGCCGGCCCAGCCGAGCAGGCTGGACCCGGCGTAGTAGAAGAGGTTGTAGAGGCTGGACGCCTGGGCCGCGCCGACCGTCGCCAGCCGCGGCGTCCAGCCCGACGCGACCGAATGCGCGGCGAAGAATCCGGCCGTGAATACCACCAGCCCCAGGAGGATCAGCGCGAGCGAATCGGCGAGGGTGACCGCCAGCCCGGCAATGCTGACCACGATCCCGCCCAGCAGCACGGGCAACCGGCCGGTCCGCGCCGTCAGGCCGCCGGCCACCCGGGAACTCACGGTGCCGGCCAGATAGGCCAGGAACAGCAGGGAGGCCAGCGACGCGGGCAGGGAAAACGGCGGCGCCTCCAACCGGAAGCCCAGATAGTTGTAGACGGCGACGAATCCGCCCATCAGCAGGAATCCCTGGGCATAGAGCGCCAGCAGCGGCGCCGAGCGCAGGTTCGCCAGGACCCGCTGCCCCAGCCCGGGCTCCTGCCCGCGCACGATCGGCCGGAAACCGCGCGGGGCCGGTGCCAGCCGCACGAACAACACGGCGGCGAGCGCGGCGGCGGCGCTGACCGCCAGCACGCCGGCGCGCCAATCGGCCCACTCCCCCACCGGCCCGGCGATGAGGCGGCCGGCCAGGCCGCCCACGGTGGTGCCAGCCACGTAGGTGCCGGCCGCGACCGCCGCGTGCAGCCGCTGCACCTCCTCGTTCAGGTAGACCAGTGCGACGGCGGGGATGCCGCCCAGCGCGGCGCCCTCCAGGAAGCGCAGCGCCAGCAGGGCGGGAAAATTCGGCGCCAGCGGCAGCGCCAGGCCCAGGATCACGGCGGCGCTGATCGCCCACGTCATGGTGCGCTTGCGGCCGGCTCGGTCCGCCACCGCGGACCAGGGCATGACGGCCAGGGCCAGGCCGATGGTGGCGGCGGAAAGACTGAGCGCGGCATCGGCCGCGCTGACCTGGAAGGTTCGGGCGATGCCGGGCAGCACCGCCTGCACCGAATACAGTTGGGCGAACGTGGCGAAGCCGCCGAAGAGCAGCGCCAGGAGCATGTTGCGGTAGCCCGGGCTGCCTTTCGGGTGGCCTGCCCAGGGCTGTTCCGCGCTACTCACGCCTTCGATGCTATGCCGGAGGCCACCGCCGGCAGGAGTTGTACGGTCCCCTCCCGAGGTTGCAGTCCGCCGCAGCCGCCCCCTTAGGCCGGAATGATGCGTACGGGAATGGATTGCCAGCCTCGCAGCGTGTTGTGCAGGAAGGGCACGGGTTCGCCGGTGAACTCGATGGTCTTCACACGTTTGGCCAGGGTGGTCAGCAGCACGTCCATTTCCAGCCGCGAGATAGGCTGGCCGACGCATTGGTGGATTCCCATGCCGAATCCCAAATGACCGCCGGCCTGCCGGTCAATCCGGTACTCGTGGGCGTCGGGTCCCCAATGCTCCGGATCGCGGTTGGCCGCGCCGACAAAGACCGCCACCTTGGTATCGGCCACCAGCTCAATACCGTGCAAGACAGTATCGCGGCTGGTGGTGCGGAAGAAGGACTGGAAGGGTGACTCGTACCGGAAGGCCTCGTCGATGGCGAATTTGGTCAGCCGGGAATTCTCGTGGACCTTGGCCCACTCCCCCGGATGCTGTGCCAGCGCAGCCAGCGTGTTGCCGATCGAGAAGATGGTGGTGTCCAGCCCCGCCGAGAGCATGGCCCGCACGAGCAGCGCAGCCTGGGCTTCGGTGATCTCGCCGCGGTCGGCGTAGTCCCAGATCTGTGCCCCCAAGCTTCCCTCCGCCAGTCGCTCCCGGGCTGTATTGGCCATGGCCCAGTCATTAGTGCCGGCGCCCAGGCGGAAGAACTCCTTGGACCGCTCGTCGTCCGGGCCGAAAGTGCTGAAGTTCATCGCACCGAGCGCGAGCAGGTTTTCGGCCCGCCCCGCGCGGGGAATTCCCACCGCGTCGCCAAATACCCGCAGCGGGAAGACCTGAGCGAAGTCGGTCACGGCGTCGAACTCGCGTAGCTGCAGCACCTGCTCCACCAGCTCGTCGGCGAACTCCTGGAACTGCCCGCGCAGCGCCCGGGTTCCCTTGGGGGAGATCACGCCGGCCATCGCCTGGCGCATGGCGGTGTGGAGGGGCGGGTCGGACTCCATGATGCCCTGCGGACGCCATGACGGTTCGTGGTGGAGGTTTTTCGGCCCCGCGCCGGCACCGGAAATAAAGGTGGCGTGGTCGTCGAGGATGTCCTTGCACGCACCGAAACGGGTGAACGCCGGCACACCGTACTTGTCCAGCCACACCCCAGGTCCGGCTTGGCGCATCCGCTCGAACAGCGGATACGGGTCGGTCAGGTTCGCGTCCGAATACGGATCGTCGGAAATGGCGGGGGCTGCTGCCACCGGCAAGTCGGTTGTCATTGGAGCCTCACTCATCGTTGCGGCAGGGAATGGACTCAACGTAGCGGTGTTTTGAGACTGAAGCGGAATCCCATTCTCATTCTGTGAGAATGGCAATTGCCGGTGGGGCCAGCCTCGGTGGAGCATCGCTGGAGTGCCCCGGATGCCGGAAGGTCTGTGAGGAGGTTGGGTTGACATCATTCGAGCGCGGACTGGCCATTTTGGCCGAGGTCGCTGCCGACGGCGATGCCACCATCGACGCGGTGGCCAGCAAGCTGGGCATCCCGCAAAGCACCGCCTACCGGTACTTCAAAACGCTCAAGGACCGCGGCTTCGTCCAGGAAGACGGGGGGCGCTACCGGCCCGGTCGGGCCCTGCTGGAACTCACCGGGCGGCACCACGTTCAGTCCCACCTCGCAGAGGTGGGCACGGCAGTGCTCAAAGATGTGGTTGATGCGGTGGGCGAGACGGCCGTCTTGATCATCCGGGTAGGCACCCAGGCCATGTGCCTGCGACGGGTGGAGCCGGATAAGTCGCTCAAATACACCTTCGCAATTAACGAAATGCTGCCGCTGCATGCCGGGGCCGGGCAGCGGATCCTGTTGGCCTGGGCGCCGCGGGACGTCGTCCGCCAAGTGCTGGACCGCCAGCTGCCGCGGTTCACGGACCACACTCCGACGGCCGAGCAGGTTCAGGCGGCCTTGCCGCAGATCCGCGCCGCGGGCCGCGCCGTCTCACGCGGCGAGCTCGATTCGGGCTCGGTATCCGTCGCAGTGCCGGTCTTCTGCCGCGGCGAGGTGGTTAGTTCGCTCAACGTCGCCGGCCCCGAAAGCCGTTGCGGCGCCACAGCCTGGATCAATTCCGCGCTCAATGCCTTGGGCTGCGCCGCCCGGAACCTCACCGAATCGCTCGAGTCCACGACCAGTTTTCAATCAACCAGGGAGATCGCCGATGAACACCCAGACCGTCACTGAAACCCCCGTCGTAGTGGGGATCAGCCGCACTACGCTCGAAGATGTGATCCAGGTGGCGCGGTTCCGCCGGCCGGTGGAGATCTCCGACGAGGCGCTGGCCCGGATGGAACCAAGCCGGGCCTGGCTCGGATCGGTGGTGGAGCAGATGGAAGCCGGCCACCCTACCGCGCCGATCTACAGCATCAATACCGGTTTCGGTTCCCTCGCCGGACGCAGGGCCTTCGACGAGGCTTCCGACACTGCGGAGCTGTCCCGCCGGCTGGTCCTGTCAAACGCCGCCGGCGTCGGCCGCTACGTGGACGAGGAAGTGGTGCGGGCGACCATGTTCATCCGGATCGTGAGCCTGGTCCAGGGTTACTCCGGCATCCGGGCGGAGATTGTCACCACCTTGGCGGAAATGCTCAACCGCGGTGTCTGCCCTGCCATCCCCGAGTACGGCTCGCTGGGCGCCTCGGGGGACCTGATTCCGCTGGCGCACGTGGCCATTGTGATGACCCGCCCGCACACCGGCGAAGACGAGGAACTGGACTCCGGCGAGGCTTTCCTGGACGGCGCCATAACCAGCGGCAAGAACGCGATGGCCGCCGCCGGTCTGGACCGGCTGCCGCTGGGCGCCAAGGACGGCCTGGCACTGCTCAACGGCACCTCCTTCTCCTGCGCCCAGGCGGCTCTTGCCCTGTTCGACGCACAGAACCTGCTGGAAACCGCGCAGATTACGGCCGCCATGACCATCGAGGCGCTGATGGGCTTTGGCGACGCCTTCATCGCCGAACTGCATGAAGCCCGCGGCCAAAAGGGCCAGATCGAGGTGGCCGCCCGAATCCGGGAACTGCTGGCCGGCAGTTCCCTGGTCGATGGCAGCGCCGAGGCCGACCCTGTGCGCCAGCCGCCCCAAGACGCGTACTCGCTGCGCTGCGTGCCGCAGGTCTTCGGCCCGGTCAAGGACACTTTGGAGTTCGCTGCCGGGATCATCGGCAACGAAATCAACGCCGCCACCGACAATCCGCTGATCTTCCCGGCGCTTCCGGCCAGTCGCTCCCTCAAGGCAGTCTCCGGCGGCAACTTCCACGCCGAATACGTGGCCTTCGCCGCGGACTTTATCTCCATTGTGGTCACCGAGATCGGGAACATCACCGAGCGCCGGCTCTTCCGGCTTGACGACGGCACCCTCAACCGCGGGCTGCCGGACATGCTGATCGACAGCGAGCAGACCGGCATGGACTGCGGCTACATGCTTCCGCAGTACCTGGCCGCTGCTCTCGTCTCGGACTCGAAGACCCTCTCGCATCCGGACAGTGTGGATTCGATCCCCACCTGCGCCAACCAGGAGGACCATGTCTCCATGGCCAACAACGCCGGCAGGCACGCCCGGCAGGTCGTGGCGAACATCGAGACTGTGGTGGGGATCGAACTTCTCATGGCCTGCCAAGCCCTGGAACTGCGGTTGGCCAAGCCGGAGACCGCGTCCGCCACGCTGGCACCGGCCAGCCGGGCAGTGCTGGAGATGGTCCGTTCGTCCAAGTCGGCTGACGGCCGCGCGGTAGACCACATTAACAGGGACGTGGTGATGTACCCGCGCGTCCGCACCGCCCGGGATCTCGTCCACGGCGGCGCCGTCGTCACTGCGGTCAATGAGGTGCTGTCCGGCTCGGCCTAGGTTGGGAAGCCGTTCGGCCCGGCGGTGGGAATAGGCCGCCGGAGCCGGCCTTTTCGGAACACAGGAAGCGCCCGCTAACCCCCTGCCACGGGCGTTCGCCGGGCACAATACAAGGAGACACCTGCATGGAAACCGCACCGCACGACGGCTTCTTCGACGTCGAGGTCACCCGGATCGAGCCCGCCTCCGACTCGGTGGTGGCACTGCGGCTACAGCATCCCCGCGGCGAGGCATTGCCTGCGTGGCAGGCCGGCGCGCACGTGGATGTGCTGCTGCCCAACGGGCTGCTGCGGCAGTACTCGCTCTGCTCCCGGCCGGAGGACGACTTCTGGCGCCTGGGCGTGCTGCGCGAACCGGCCGGACGCGGAGGCTCGGCCTGGATTCATGACGAGCTGCGGCCCGGCACCAAGCTGCAGGTGCGCGGCCCGCGGAACAACTTCGCCCTGGAGCCGGCCGGCAGCTACCTGTTCATCGCCGGCGGCATCGGCATCACCCCGATCCTGGCGATGGTTCGGCAGGCCGAGGCCGCCGGCACGGACTGGACGCTGGTCTACCTAGGCCGCAGCCGCACCTCGATGGCCTTCCAGGACGAACTGGCCGCTTACAGCGGGCGCGTCCGCTTCCACGCCGACGACGAGTCCGGCCTCTTCCCGCTCGGACCGCTGCTGGCCAAACTCGACGCCGTCGCCCACGTCTATGCGTGCGGACCCGCTCCGCTGCTGGGCGCGCTCGAAAAACTCACCGCCGACTGGGCGGATCCGGGCAGGTACCACTTTGAGCGCTTTGCTGCCGGTCCCGCCCCCGTGCCGTCCGCGGCGGAAGCAGACAGCGAATTCGTGGTCGAGACGGCTGACGGCACCGAGGTCACCGTCCCCGCCGGCACCACCATCCTGCAGGCCTTGATGGACATCGGCATTCCCGTGCTGAACTCCTGCCGCGAGGGCATCTGCGGCACCTGCGAAACTCCGGTCATTTCCGGCGAACCCGATCACCGGGACAGCCTGCTCTCAGACGAGGAGCGCGCCGCCGGGGACACCATGATGATCTGCGTCTCGCGCTGCAAGGGCAGGCGCCTGGTATTGGATATCTGAGCCGGCCCCGAGCTTCCGCCCCTCCCTGGCCGGTGTCCAACACTTGACCATATCCGGAGCGCTCGATGCTTCACGCATTGAGGGGGCAGCGGCATGCTCCGGCCGGCCTCGCCATTAGACTCGGTGACGAAAGCACGGTTTCCACTGTTACCTCCCACGAAAGAGGATCTTCTTGTCCCAGCTCCAGCCCGGCATGTCCGCCCCCGAGTTCACCCTCTCCGACGCCGACGGCAAGAAGGTCTCGCTGTCCGACTACGCCGGCGGGAACGTGGTGGTCTACTTCTACCCCAAGGCCTCCACCCCCGGCTGCACCACCGAGGCCTGCGACTTCCGCGACAGCCTCAACTCTCTGCAGGCCGCCAACTACGACGTCATCGGCATCTCGCCGGACGGCCCCGAGGCCATCCAGGCGTTCAGCGACGCCGAGGGCCTTACGTTCCCGCTGCTCTCCGACCCCGACTTCGCCGTGGCCAAGGCGTACGGGTCCTACGGCGACAAGGCCTTCGGCGGGAAGGTCTTCACCGGCACGCTCCGCAGCACCTTCGTGATCGGTCCCGACGGAACCATCAAGCACGCCGAGTACGACGTGGACGCCAAGGGCCACGTCGCCCGCCTGCGCGAAACGCTCGGGGTCTAATCCCGGAAACTTTCCAACACACCAAGCACGACGGCGGTGCTGGGCTGGCGCCGTCGTCGCTCCGTTTCGGGCGCCTGCTCCACTAAACAACCGGAGCGTGCGCCCGAACCGGAGCGTGCGCTTAAACCGGAGCAGTCACGCCGGCTTCAGCCGGCCGACTGCCGGCCGCCGCCGCCACCGCCGGTGCGCACCGTCAACCGTGCCGCGGCCGCGGCCCCCAGCACCGCGCAGGAGAACCAGATGGCGCCGCCCGGGCCGAGCGGGGCGGCCACCAGACCCGCCGCCAGCGGCAGCACGACCTGCCCCACCCGGTTGCCCAGCAGCCGCAGCGCCAGCGCCGACCCCCGGGACTCCGGCCGCACCGCGTGGCTGATCAGCGTCATGGTCAGCGGCTGGCCCAGGCCCAGGAGGAAGCCGCCCACGAACAGCGCCGCCGCGGCCACCCAGAACGGCTCCAGAACGAACGGCGTCACCGCGATCGCCGCGCCGGAGCCCAGCAGGCTGACCACCAGCAGTTGGATCCGGGTCCAGCGGTGGACCAGCCAGGGCAGCAGGATCCGCGAGATGATCGACGCGCCGGCGCGCACCGCCAGCAGGACGCCCACCCATAGCGGCGGCACCCCGAGCTCCTCGCCGACCAGCGGCAGGAACGCCACCAGGATGTCGATCACCGAGAGCAGCGCCATGGACGCCAGCATGTTCCAGGCCACGCCGGGCCGCCGCAGGATCTGGCTCACCGGCTCCTTAACTACCGGCTCCCTCGCGGCGCCGCCGTCGTTCTTGCCGCGGCGGAGCCGCCGGGCCGCGGCGCCGGGATGCGCGCCGATCAGCATCACGGGCGCCCCGGCTGCGGCAATGCCGGCCGCCAGCAGCAGGGTCAGGTCGATGGCGCCAAGCCAGCTCGGCCCCACTCCCGCGGTCTCGCTGCCCAGCAGCAGCCCGGCCAGCAGCGGGCCGACCAACTGGCCCAGTGAAAACGCTGCGGTGAACCAGCCGAAACCGCTGTCCATCTGGTTCAGCGGCGCATAGCGCCCGATGGCGGACTGGCCGGCAATGGTGAACACGAGGTGCCCCACCCCGAGCAGGGCCATGGAGATCGCGATGACCGCGAACCCCTGCGCCAGGGCCAGCCCCAGCGTGGCCACCGCCAGCAGGGCCGCACCCAACGCGACCATGCCCTTGAGCGACGGAATCCGGTCGCTCACCCGCCCCAGCCACAGCGCCGCCACCACCGGCAGCACGGCGTAGACGGCGGTCACCACGCCGATGACTGCCGCGTCTCCGCCCAGGGCCAGCAGCTTGTACGAAACCACCGGCCGCGACACGTTCAGGGACGTCTGGGTCAGCACGGCGGCCGCCATCAGGACCCAAAGCCAGAGGCGGGAGCCGGGCTGGTTCGGCGGATGCGTGCTCATGTCCTCGTTCCTGCAGTACGGCCGGCCTCCCCATTCTGCCCCGCGCCCGGCCGTTCGTCGCAAAACCGTTGCGCAGCCGGTGCCCCGGTGGTCGAATGGGTGGCATGGCTACTGGGGAGACGGTCCTGGCGATCGGGACCAAGAAAGGGCTGTGGCTGGCTACCAGCCGCGACCGGACCAATTGGTCCCTGTCCGGCCCGCACTTTTTGATGAACGAGATCCCCAGCATCGGGATCGACCAGCGCGGCGGCTCGACCCGCCTGCTGGTGGGAGCCCGCTCCGAACACTGGGGGCCCACGATCTTCCGCTCGGAGGACCTCGGCGAGACCTGGACCGAACCGGAGAACGGCGCCATCCGCTTCGGCGACAACGACGGCGCCGCGGTGGAGCGGATCTGGCAGATCCAGCCCGACGCCGCGGACCGGCCGGGCGTTGTCTGGGCCGGCTGCGAACCGATTTCGGTCTGGAAGTCCACCGACGGCGGTGAGCACTTCGAGCTCAACCGCAGCCTGTGGGAACACCCGGACAAGGACCAGTGGGGGGCCGGTTACGGCGGAGCGGCAGTGCATTCGGTCTTGCCGAGCCCGCAGGATCCGGACACCATGCACGTGGCGATGAGCACCGGGGGCGTCTACCGGACCACCGACGGCGGCGCCAGCTGGCAGGCACGCAACCACGGCATCAGCGCCTACTTCATGCCCGATCCCAATCCCGAGGTGGGCCAGTGCGTCCACAAGATCGCCCGGGATGCCGCTGATCCGTCCACGCTCTTCGCGCAGAACCACCACGGCGTCTACCGCTCGGACGATTCCGGCGACAACTGGCAGTCCATCGCCGACGGGCTGCCCACCGATTTCGGTTTCGTCATGCTCACTCATCCGCGCAGGTCCCTGACCGCATGGGTGGTCCCGATCAAGGCCGACGGCGAGCGGATTCCGCCGGACGGGCATCTCGCCGTGCACCGGACCGACGACGGCGGCGCCACCTGGGCGCGTTTCGCCACCGGGCTGCCGGACCAGGATTACAACGTGGTGCTGCGCGACGCGGCCGCCGTGGACACCGGCGATCCGGCCGGCGTCTACTTCGGCACCCGCGGCGGCTCGGTGTACGCCAGTGCCGACGAGGGCGAAGTCTTCGTGGAAGTGGCCTCGGGGCTGCCGGACGTCCTGTGCGTCCGCGCGGCCACCCTGTAAGGAGGAATGCCGTGGTGGGTGTGGCAGAAAAAGCGGTCACCGTCGTTGTGCCCAGCCTGCTGGCCAAGGTGACCGGCGAGCAGCGGGAGCTGACCGTGCCGGCATCCGGCCCGCGATCAGTGGCGGAGATCCTGGACGCCTTGGCCTGCGATTACCCGGTCTTCAACCGCCGGGTCCGCAACGAAACCGGGGCCATCCGCCGCTACGTCAATCTGTATCTCGACGGCGAGGACATCCGCACGCTGCAGGGACCTGCGACGCTCGTGAAACCGGGTCAGGAACTGCTGATTATCCAGTCCGTCGCCGGTGGATAGGATTCACGATTAAGCCGACAATGTGTACCAATAGCCACCGCAACTTGGAGGAGGGACCCGATGACCAGCAACAGCCAGCACGAAGCGGACATCACGGAAGCCAACGAGGCGGACGTGCAGGAACAGGCCCTTCCAGTCCGCAGTGACGACCTGGAACACGAAGCGTCGCCGGCGATGACCTCCACCTGGGAGGCGAACGAGGCGGACCTGCAGGAGCAACTGGAACCGGTCAAGTCCGACGAGGACGACGAGTATCCGCGCGGGGAAGCCGAGTAGCAGCGGTTACCCGAATCGGCCCTGAGCGGCCAAGGCGCGCCGCCCGCTACTCCCCGACCAGTCCGTCCACTGCCTCGCGCAGCAGGTCGGCATGCCCGTTGTGCCGCGAGTACTCCTCGATCATGTGGACCAGGATCCACCGCAGGCCGGGAACCCCGGCAGTGGACCCGGCCGCCGAGCCGGCCCGGTCCAAGCCGCCGTCGGCCAGGGCTTCAGCGGTCAGGGAGCGGGAGCGTGCCACGGCGGCTTTCCACATGCGGCGGAGCTGTTCCGGTGTGTCGTCGCCCGCGGACTGCCAGTCCCAGTCCGGGCTGGCCTTCCAGTCCACAGTGTCCCAGGGTGGCTGCGGGTCCTGCCCGTGCAACCGTACGGAGAACCAGTAGTCTTCGACGAACGCCAGATGCTTGAGCATCCCGCCCAACGTCATGCTCGACGGACCCAGCCGCGCCGCCAGCTCCTTGGCACCCAGGCCGGCGCACTTCCATTCGAAGGTGGCGCGGTGGAACTCCAGGAAACCCAGCAGGGTCTCCGCCTCCCCCGCCGCCAGCGGAGGGTCGGTGCGGCCTTGCTCGTCCACGTCGCTCATGGTCAGCGAGTCTAGCGGCACTGGAATAATGGCCGCATGCGACTTGCAGTTTTCACGGGATCGGCCAGCGGCAGGGACGACGTCTACGCGCGGGAGGCGGAGCGGTTCGCCACGGAACTGGCCTCGCGCGGCATCGGTATCGTGTACGGCGGCGGGCAGGTGGGCCTGATGGGCGTCGTCGCGGACAGTGCGGTGGCAGCCGGCGGCGACGTGGTGGGCGTGATCCCCGAATCGTTGGACAAGACCGAAGTGGGGCACGTCGGGCTGAGCACCCTGCACGTAGTGGACTCCATGCACGAGCGCAAACAAATGATGGCGGACCTGGCCGACGCCTTCGTGGCGCTTCCGGGCGGCATCGGAACGCTGGAGGAGATCTTCGAGGCCTGGACGTGGCTTCAGCTCGGGATCCACGAGAAGCCCGTCGCCTTCCTGAACATCAACGGTTTCTGGGACCAACTGCTGGCGACCATCGACGGCCTGGTCGCCGGCGGCTTCCTCAAGCAGGACTACCGGGATGCGGTCATCGTGGCCGGCTCCGCCGCCGAACTGCTGGACGCGATCGAGGGCTGGACGCCGCCGGTGCGCAAGTGGCGGGACCCCGGCGAGCGGAGCCGCATCTAGCGGCCTGGAGGGGAAAACAGACAGCGCCACTCCCGTCCGGGAGAGGCGCTGTCGGGGGTAGCAGACGGCCGGGAGATCCCGCCGTCGTACCGGGTGAGGCGTTGAAGCCTAGGGGAAGAACTTGTCCAGTTCCGCCGGCTTCTGCAGCGTGCCGTACTTCAGGGCGGCGTCGGCGAGCTTCTGCGCCGCCTCCATGTTGAAGTCCTTGCGGAACGTGGGCAGGGCCATCTCCGCGCGGGCGTCTTCGTCGATCTTGGTGTAGGTGCCCACGATCTCGCGGACCTCGTCCGGGTTCTCCTGCGCGTACTCCAGCGAGCGGTTCATCGCGGCCTGGAACTTCTTGACCAGCTCCGGATCGCCGGAGACCGTCTCGCCGGTGGCGAAGTAGCCGGAGATGTCCAAGTTCTTGTCGAAGTCGGCGAAGTTGTAGGAGATTACGCGGCCGCCGTCCTCGACTGCCTGGGACAGGAACGGGTCCAGGATCCACGCGGCGTCAACCTGACCGTTGGCCAGCGCGGCCGGGGCGTCCGGGAAACCGATCTCGACGAACTTCACGCTCTCGGGGTCGCCGCCGTCGGCCTCGATCACGCTGCGGATCGTGGTGTCGCCGATGTTGGAGAGGGTATTCACGGACACGGTCTTGCCGGCCAGGTCCTTGGGCGACTTGATGTCCGAATCGCCCTTCACCACCACCCCGCCGAAGTCGTGCGAGGTGTCTCCCGAGGTGGAGTTGCCGTTGGCCACCAGCTGGATGTCCAGGCCCTTGTCGTTGGCAACCATGACCGAGACGACGTTGCCGAAGGCGAAGTCGAACCCGCCGCTGACCACGGCGGGGATGGCCGCCGCGCCGCCGGCGACGTTCTGGATGTCCAGGTCCAGGCCCTCTTCTTCGAAGAAACCCTTCGAGTCACCGAGCCACAGCGGGGCGGTGTCCACAATCGGAATCACGCCAACGGTCACCTTGGTCAGGTCGCCGGCGCCGGCGGATTCGTTCCCCCCGGCCTCGTTGCCTCCGCCGCTGGGCGATCCGGATCCACAAGCCGCCAAGCCAAGCGCAGAGACACCGGCCAGCAGCGTCAGGAATGTTCGCTTCATGTCACTTCCTCAGTTCGAAAAAATCAAGTGACAGCGCCCGCGGATCTCCCCCAACCGGAGAGCGCGGTCATTGCGCTGCCACCGGGGACCACTATGTCACGGCTCACACCGCGCGGTCGCCGCGGGTACGGAATGTGACGCGTCACCCACTTTATTCGCGTCCCCACCCCCTTTGTTCGCGTCGCCCCCGCCCCCGCTGGTTCGCGCCACCCTCTGCGCGCGCCACCCATTCTGCTCGTCATCGCCCCAGCCCCCGCCGGTTCGCTCCACCCACTCTGCTCGTCGTCGCCCCCTTGTTGCCGGGCCTGCCAGCACTCGCCCTCACCGGGCAGCGAGTTGCTCCTTGACCTGCTTGCGCAGCACCTTGCCCAGGATCGACTTGGGCAGCTCCTGAACCGCGACGATTTGGCGCGGGACCTTGTACGCGGCCAACCGGCCGCGGCAGTAGTCCCGCAACCCCTGTTCGTCCAGCCGGACGGCGCCTCCGGGGCGAAGCACGACGACGGCCGCCACCTCCTCGCCGCCCTCCGGGCGCGGAAGGCCGACCGCCGCGGCCTCCACGACGTCGGGGTGTGAGCGGAGGGCGTCTTCGACTTCGGACGGCGAGACGTTGAAGCCGCCGGTAATGATCAGTTCCTTCACCCGGTCGACGATGCGGACGTTGTGCTGCGCGTCCACGGTGACGATGTCGCCGGTGCGCACCCAGCCGCCGTCGAGCAGGACCTCCGCCGTTTCCTCCGGCTTGCCCCAATACCCCTGGAAGACCTGCGGGCCGCGGATCAGGAGTTCGCCCGGCTGTCCCCGCGCGACGTCGCGCGCCGGGTCCTCCGGGTCAACCACCCGCATCTCCGTGCTGGGGAACGGGACACCGATCGTGCCGTTCTGCCGCGTCGGCGCGAACGGGTTGCCCAGGGCCACCGGCGAGGTCTCCGTCATCCCGTAACCCTCCACCAGCAGGCCGCCGGCGGTCTCCTCCCACAGGTCCACGGTGGCCTGCGGCAGGTTCATGGCACCCGAGATGGCGAACCGCACGGACCCCAAATCCACCCGGCGCTTCCTGGCCTCCCGGGCGGTGCGCTCGTAGATGGGCGGCACCGCGCAGAAGATGGTGGGCGGGGTCTTCTTCGCCGCTGCCAGCACCAGGTCCACGTCAAACTTGGGAAACAGGACCACCCGGGAGCCGATGAGCACCCCGAACGTCAGGTGCAGGGTCATCCCGAAGGCGTGGAACATCGGCAGGATCGCGTACATGACCTCCTTGCCCTCGGACACGCCGTGCATCCACGCGCGGCCCTGCTCCGCGTTGGCCCGCAGGTTCCGGTGCGTGAGCATGGCGCCCTTGGGTTTGCCGGTGGTGCCGGAGGTGTACTGGATGGCCGCCAGGTCGGTCACCGCCGGCCGGGGGTGCGACTTCTTCAGCGGCCTGGCCTGCAGCAGCCTCTCCCACGTCACGGTTCCCTTAACCCGGGTGGTCAGCGCCTTCCGCGCGGTCCTGGCCGCCGGGACGGGCAGTCGCAGGGCCAGGCGCTTGGCCCGGGGCATCGCACGGGCGAGGTCCACTGACACGATCGACTTAACCTTGATGTCCGGCGGAAACGCCTGCACCTTGGCCACCACGTTGTTCCAGACAATGGCAACCGTCGCCCCGTGGTCCTCGAACTGGTGGCGGAGTTCTCGCTCGGTGTACAGCGGATTATGTTCGACGACGACGGCGCCCAGACGCAGCACGGCGTAGAAGGCCACCACGTGCTGGGGGCAGTTCGGCAGGATCAAGGCCACGCGGCTGCCCGGGCCTACGCCAAGCCGGCGCAGGCCTTCCGCCGCCCGGTCGATCTGGCGGCCCAGCTCGCGATAGCTGGTCGTGGCGCCGAAAAAGTCGAGGGCCGTCTTCCTCCGGAACCGGCGGACCGAGTCTTCCAGCATGTGCGACAGGGATTCTGTCGGTACATCGATCTCGGCCGGCACGCCTGGCTGGTAGTTCTGCAGCCACGGGCGATTCTCAACGGTGGACACAGCAGCGGCCCGTCCTCTCACTCGGTTGCTACCAGTCTAGGGCGCGTCTTTTGGGCCCAACCAGCAGCGCCCCGTCCTCCTGACGGAGAACGGGGCGCTGCTGGTGCATGCCGGATTACTGCGCGGGCAGCTGCAGAACCTGGTCCACGAAGATCAGGTTCGGATCGGAAACGGTGTCCGCGTTGGCGGCGAACAACTCCTGCCATCCGCCCTGAAGGCCCAGGGACTGGGCGATCTTGCCCAGGGTGTCGCCGGGCTGCACGGTGTAGGTTTCGCCGCTGACCGCCGGTGCCTGGACCGCGGGTGCGGCCGGTGCCGGGGCCGGAGCCTGGGCGACCGGTGCCTGCTGGACCGGCGCCTGGGCGACCGGTGCCTGCTGGACGGGTGCCTGCTGGATCTGGGCCGACTGGCTGCTCACCTGCGACCCTCCGCCGCCGCCGGCCAGGCCCAGCTTGGACGAGCAGGCGGGCCAGGCGCCCCAGCCCTGGCTGTCCAGGACGTTCTCGGCCACGGCAATCTGCTCGGCGCGGCTTGCATCAGCGGCAGAACCGCTGCCCCCGTTAGCCGCCCACGTCCCCGGGGCGAACTGCAGTCCGCCGGAGTAGCCGTTGCCGGTGTTGATGTTCCAGTCGCCGCCGGATTCGCACTGGGCCAGTGCGTCCCAGGTTGCCCCATCGGCGGCGTTCGCGGCCGGTCCGACCAGCGCAACGCTGGCTCCTGTCAGGGCGACGGCGGCGAGGCCGCCACGCAGGGCACGGCTGAGGTTCAGGTTTTTGTTTGGATTCACAATGCTCCGTTGAGGCCGCCTCGTGCTCAGTCCGTCCCCGAACGTCTCCGCACCGCCGTCAGCCACTCGCATAATCGAGGTCATGTGGACGTCTGCCATTCTGACGGCGAAAGGCGTGGGCAGCGTCCGGGCATTCCATGGGTAGTTCATGCCGGAAGTTCCGGCATCCCCTGGCACGGTCATCTCGCCCGCGCACGAACTGCACGTTACCGTAAAGTAACCAACGTTGCAAAACCGTGATCTGCCACCAGCGTGTCGGTGCGCGCGGCGGCTCGAATTACGGCTAGGCGCGCCCGCGCCCCTATGGGCCCTTCCCACTGCCCGGCCCAGCACGTAGCGTGGGGATTCCTATTCGATCGGAAGGTTTTCCCATGGCAGAGAATCCCAGTCCCATTGACATCCAGAAGGCGCTGGGCGGCGTGGACTACCCGGCATCCGCCGCCGACCTGGTGAAGAAGGCGGAACAATCCGGAGCCGGGGACGACGTCCTCTCGGCGCTCAAGAATCTCCCCGACAAGCAGTACGAAAGCCCGGCCGAGGTCAGCAAAGCGGTAGCCGGCAACTAGCGCCCCCGGCCGGCAGTCCTGTCCACCGGCACCACCTCGACGTCGAAGAGGCGGCCGCCGTAGGCCGTCGCGGTCATGTACGTGCAGACCGGCTGGCGGCGGCGGTCCGTGGGCGAACCCGGGTTCAGCAGCCGCAGGCCGCCGGGCGCCGTGGTGTCCCAGGGGATGTGGCTGTGGCCAAAAACCAGCACGTCGGCATCCGGGAAGCGGGCTTGGCAGCGCTGTTCGCGCCCCTTTGCCGACCCGGTTTCGTGCACCATGGCGAACCGGACCCCGGCAATCGTCGCCCGGGCAATCTCCGGCAGTCGCGCGCGCAGGTCATCGCCGTCGTTGTTGCCGTACACCCCGACCAGCCGCCGGCTCCGCTCTTCCAGGTCGTTGAGCAGCCCGGCGGTGACCCAGTCGCCGGCGTGGAAGACGACGTCGGCCGCCTCCACCGCGTCCCACACCTGGTCCGGGAGGTGCCGTGCCCGCTTCGGCACGTGGGTGTCCGCCAGCAGCAGCAATGAGGTGGCCATACCGGCATCCTCGCATATTGGGTCAGAGGCCGAAGGCCATCCGCAGCCCGAGCGCCAGCATGACGACGGCGATCAGTCCGTCGAGCAGGCGCCAGGAGCCGGGCCGGGCGAAGAAGGGCCGCAGCAGCCGGGCGCCGAAGCCGAGGGCGCCGAACCAGATGAGGCTGCCCGCCACGGCGCCGGCGCCGAAATACCAGCGCAGTTCCGGCCCCTGGGTGTTGGCGATGGAACCGAGCAAGAGGACCGTGTCCAGATAGACGTGCGGGTTCAGCCAGGTCAGGGCCAGCGCCGTGGCAGCCGTTGCGGCCAGTCCCCCGCCGGAGCGATTGGCCGAGGCGGTCAGCACGCCCGGCCGGATTGCCCGTTTGGCGGCGAACACCGCGTAGGCCAGCAGGAACGCCGCGCCGCCCAGGCGGATGACGTCCACAACCGCCGGAGCGGCCTGAATCACGGCACCGATGCCGGCAATGCCGGCGGTGATCAGCACTGCATCGGACACCGCGCAGATGAGAACGACGACGCCGATGTGCTCGCCGCGGATGCCCTGGCGCAGCACGAAGGCGTTTTGCGCCCCGATGGCGACGATCAGGGCCAGCCCGGTTCCCAGGCCCAACAAAACGGTGGGAGCAATAGCGGTGGTCACAACAGTCGACGCTACTGACAACCCGAGCATCAGTACAGCTAAAGAAACTTGCGTTACGTAAGCTGGCCTTATGCAGCCCTTCCAATTCGACCACCTGGCGACCTTCGCCGTCGTCGTTCAGGAGGGCAGCTTCGATGCCGCCTCCCGCGTGCTCCACGTCACGCCTTCGGCCGTGTCCCAACGGATCAAGGCGATGGAGCAAGCGGCGGGGCAGGTCCTGTTGCAGCGCACCGCTCCGGTGCGGCCGACTGCGGCCGGAGACGTGGTGCTGCGGCTGGCGCGGCAGGTGCGGGTCCTGCAGGCCGATGCGCAGCGCGAACTCGGCGGCGACGGTGACGGCGTGGCCCTGCCGCTCGTGGTGAACGCGGATTCGCTGGCCACGTGGTTCCTGGGCGCGCTGGCCCGCATGCCGCGCGAGCGGGGCGTGTTTTTCGAAGTCCACCGCGAAGACGAGCAGCATTCGACCTCGTTGCTGCGGGCAGGACGGGTGACGGCGGCGGTGACGGCGACGCCGGAACCGGTCCAGGGCTGCTCGGTGGAGGCCCTCGGCGCGCTGCGCTACCGGGCGGTGGCGAGCCCGGCCTACTTGGAGCACTGGCGGCCGGCCGGGACCGGGCACGACGACTTGGCGTGGCTTGCGGCCGCGCCGGTGCTGGATTTTGACCGCAAGGACGACCTGCAGGAGCGCTTCTACCGGGAACTGACCGGCGTTACGCTGGGGGCGCCGCGGCATTATCTGCCCGCGTCGGCGGAGTTTGCCGCTGCGGTCCGGCTGGGCCTTGGCTGGGCCCTGCTGCCGGAGCAACAGTGCCTGGCGGACGTCCGCGACGGGACGCTGCACGAACTGGCACCCGACCTGCCGGTGGACGTGCCGTTGTACTGGCAGCGCTGGAAAATCAGCTCGCCGGTCCTGGACGAACTGACTGCCTGCGTTCGGCTGACCGCCCGGGAACAGCTGCGGCAGCACTAGCCCCCCCCCCCCCGCGCCCGGAAATCCCGCGGTGCGCGGTGCCTCCGCCCGCCGCCTAGGGTGCCGTTCTCTGCGCCCCGAGCCCCGGCACCGGTGCCCGGCCCCTACAGTGGAGGGGGAGATCCAGACGAAGGGGCACGATGCAAGACCGCATTCGCAATGCCCGCCTGCTCGAGCGCGTGATGAGCGCGGAGCAGGCGGCTGAACTGATTAAACCCGGGATGACCGTGGCCATGAGCGGCTTCACCGGCGCCGGTTATCCGAAGGCGGTGCCGCAGGCGCTCGCGGCACGGATGGAAACCGCGCACGCGGCCGGGGAGCAGTTCAAGATCCGCGTGCTCACCGGCGCTTCGACGGCCCCCGAGCTGGACGGCGCCCTCGCCAAGGTCGACGGGATGCAGCTGCGCCTGCCCTACCAGTCGGACCCGGCGCTGCGCGAACGGATCAATGCCGGCGAGCTGGACTACATCGACATGCACCTCAGCCACGTCGCCCAGCACACCTGGTTCGGGTTTTTCGGCGACGTCGACCTGGCCGTGGTCGAGGCGGTGGGCATCCTCGAGGACGGACGGCTCATCCCGTCCACCTCGGTGGGCAACAACATGACCTGGCTCCGGCAGGCCAGCCAGGTCATCGTGGAGATCAACAACGCCCAGCCGGTGGGTCTCGAGGGCATGCACGACGTCTACCACGGCACCGCCCTGCCGCCGGAGCGCAGGCCGATCCCGCTCGAGCATCCCGATGACCGGATCGGTGAACCCTACCTGCAGGTGGATCCGGACAAGATCGTGGCCGTCGTGCACACCGACGCGCCCGACCGGAACTCCCCCTTTAACCCGCCCGACGACGCGTCGCAGCAGATCGCGGGCCACCTGCTGGACTTCCTGGACCACGAGGTCCGGCGCGGGCGCCTGACCGAGCAGCTGCTCCCGCTGCAGTCCGGCGTCGGCAATATCCCCAACGCCGTGCTGGAGGGCCTGGCGGCCGGCGGCTACCGCGGCCTGACCGCCTACACCGAGGTCATCCAGGACGGCATGCTGCAGCTGCTCAAGGAGGGTGTGCTGCGCATGGCCTCCGCCACGTCCTTCTCGCTCAGCCGCACGGGCCTGGAGGAGTTCAACGCCAACGTCGACTACTACCGCGAGCGCATCATCCTGCGCACCCAGGAGATCTCCAACCACCCCGAGCTGGTCCGCCGGCTGGGCTGCATCTCGCTCAACGGGATGATCGAGGCGGACATCTACGGCAACATCAACTCCACGCACGTGGCCGGCACCAAGGTCATGAACGGCATCGGCGGCTCCGGCGACTTCGCCCGGAACAGCTACCTGTCCGTCTTCATGTCCCCCAGCATGGCCAAGGGCGGGAAGGTCTCCAGCATCGTGCCGATGGCCAGCCACGTTGACCACACCGAGCACGACACGATGATCGTGATCACCGAGCAGGGGCTGGCCGACCTGCGCGGCCTCGCGCCGAAGCAGCGGGCGCGCAAGATCATCGAGACCTGCGCGCACCCGGACTACCGCCCGATGCTGCAGGACTACTTCGACCGCGCCTGCCGGGACAGCTTCGGCAAGCACACCCCGCACCTGCTCGGGGAGGCCTTGTCGTGGCACCAGCGCTTCGTGGAGACGGGCAGCATGCTCCCCGCAGAGCAGTAACGGTCCGCATCCCCCACCCAGGGCTGCGAGGCGCAGGCTCAGCGCTGGTAGATTCTGGCGAGCACGGCGTCGAAGACCCGGTCGGGCAGCAGCCGGCGGGCGCCCATGATCGTCCGCGCGCCCCTCCCGACCGGGTACCGGCTGCGCGTGCGCCGCGCGCCCGCCACCCGGGCAATGCGGCGGCCAACGACCTCCGGCCGCGTTCCCGTGCGTTCCGTGTAGGCCCCGCCAATCGCCCGCGCCACGCTCTCCGCCTGCTGCGCATACGCCGTGCCTTCGGAACTCCGCTGCAGACTCTCCACCGCGATGGCGTCCCACTCGGTCAGGATCGGCCCGGGCTCGACGATCACCACGTCGATGCCGAAGGGCTTGAGCTCCACGCGAAGGCAGTCCGACAAACCTTCGACCGCGAATTTCGCCGCGTGGTACCAGCCGCCGAGGGGTTCGTAGAACACGCCGCCGATCGAGGAGACGTTGATGATCCGCCCGCTGCCCTGGGCCCGCATGGCCGGGGCCGCCAGTTGGATAAGCCGCCCCAGCCCGAACAGGTTCACCTCGAACTGCTGCCGGGCGTCCTCCAGCGGCACGTTCTCGATGGCGCCGTAGGAGGCGTACCCGGCATTGTTGACCAGCACGTCCAGCCGTCCCTGCTCCGACAGGATCTGCTCCACCCCGCGCACCATCGACGCGTCGTCGGTCAGGTCCATCTCGAGGACGCGGATCCCGTGCGCTTCCAGCGGGCGCATCCGCTCCACGCGGCGCGCGGCCGCGTAGACGGTGAAGCCGCCGCGTGCCAGTTCCCGGCAGGTGTGTTCCCCAATGCCGGAAGACGCTCCGGTTACCAGTGCCGTTTTGTCCATCGCCATCGCGCCGTCCGCCTCACTTCGTCAATGCCATCGCGACGGCGGTGCCCTGCTCGTCCGGCGACGTCCGGGCGCCGCCGTCGGCACCAAAGATCCGCCGGCAACCGTCGATGGCGCCAGTGTAGCGGCCCCGACTGGAGAGCAGCGGATGCCGGCCCCGCTGGCCCCGTGGCCCTCTGAACGACCCTTGCGGCCACCCTGCCGCTGCCGCTCCCGCCGTCTCGACAAGTGCCGAAGTCCGGAGCACACTGTTGGCAATACGAGGGCTTTACCCCGTTGCATAGTGGCGGCCCAAGGCTGACCCCTCAAGACAGCAGACGCAGCCGGGCCGCCGTCGGGAGGCGGATCATGGATCAAGACGGCGTCGTCCGGCCCACTCGCGCAGATGAGCAGGATTCACCCGTGCCCACCCGTTCGCGGTTGCGGCTGGCCGCAACTCTTCTCTTTGCCGGGGTGCTGGTCTCCTTGCTGGCCGGAATTTTCCACCCTGGCGCCGCCAACGCCAATGATCATGCAGCAGCCTTCTCCGAGTACGCGAACAGTGCTGCCTGGACCGGGATTCATGTGGGCCAGTTCGCGGGGATGACAATCCTGATTGCCGGGCTGCTGGTCCTGTTCGCGGCCCTGGACCTCCACCGCGGCGCGGCTTCCTGGGTGTCCAGGTTTGCCGGCGTCGCCGCTTCAGCGGCGCTGCCGCTTTATGCGGTCCTTCAAGCCGTTGACGGCGTTGCCCTGAAGCAGGCGGTGGATGCCTGGGCAGCCGCGCCGGAGGCGGAGAAGGCCGCCCGCTTCGATGTCGCGGAAGGGATTCGTTGGCTGGAATGGGGCGCCCGCAGTTACCAAAGTCTGTTGCTGGGGCTCTCGTTTGTGCTGTTTGCCGTCGCTATTATCTGGAGCGGCCGGGTATCAAGGTTCGTGGGCTCCTTGCTGGGGCTGACCGGTTTGGCTTACCTGGTGCAGGGCTGGGTCATTGGTGCCGAAGGATTTTCGCCGAACAACGCCCTGCCGACCCTGGTTGGCATCGCGGCGAGCCTCGTCTGGAGTATCTGGCTTTTGATCAGTGCTTGGCGGCGCCGGCCGGCGGCTTCGCGCTGGGCCTGACCGATGTCCATAGCACTCAGACGGCGTGAGGAATTCAGGAAAGGCGGCGGAACTCTCCCGCCGCAAGCTGGACATAGATCGGCAGTGTCATTTGGATCGGTGCAACGCCGACCGGCTCGTCAAGCAACTCGTTGATCGTCGTCTGCCCTTCCAGTTCGGTCGCTTGGTGCCCATCCATGACTCGACCCTACGTGGACAGGCCGCTCCCGGTGCCAAGACACGCGCCATCTGCCGCTTGGTGCCGGCCTGCTCAGCTTCGGTCACGCTCGGGATGTTCATCTACCGTCCCGGTTCTATGGCGACAGTCGCTGCCGGTGGTTAGAGTCTTCGACATGGAAGGGGTTCCGTGGGCAGCACCGTCCGGTTCCTGATCCTGCCGCTGATGCTGTTGGCGCTGCTTGCTCTGCCTGGATCCGTCGCCCCGCGATCGTATCCAAGTGCCATTGCGGGACTCGGAGATTCCATTACCCAGGCCGCAAACACCTGTTGCCGGCCCGGCAACTACCCGGCCAAGTCCTGGTCAACCGGCGACGGGCGGTCCGACGACATCCGCAGCCACTACGAGCGGCTGGCGGCGCTGCACCCCCAGATCAACAACAACAACTTCAACGACTCGGCAAGCGGCGCCCAGGCGGCAGATCTTCCTGGACAGGCGTCCATGGCCGTGGCCCAGAAGGCGGACTACATCACCCTGCTCATCGGAGCCAACGACCTGTGCGCCTCGTCGGCATCAGCGATGACGTCCACCGCCGATTTCGCCAGGCACGTCGCGGCTGCCCTCGATTCGCTGCACCGCGGGCTGCCGCGGGCCCGCATCTACGTCAGCAGCATTCCCGACCTTCATCGCCTGTGGTCCGTTTTGCGCACCGATCAGGAGGCCAGACGGGTCTGGGCGGCCAATGGAACCTGCCCCTCCGTGCTTGGCGCCGAGCTCACCGAGAACCAGCGGCAGGAAGTGGTTGCCCGCGAGCGGGCCTTCAATGAGATCCTCGCGGAGACGTGTGCACGGTACGGGAACTGCCACTGGGACCGGGGCGCCGTGTACGCCTACAAGTTCTCCGCCCGCGAGATCAGCACACTGGACTATTTCCACCCCGGCCCCGCCGGCCAGGCCGCACTGGCCGAGCTGACATGGCAAGCCTTCCAGGGACGCCGCTGAACCTGCATGTCAGCCACCGGGCATCCAGCACGGCCCCTACCAGATGAACAAGAGACAACTACCCAAAAGCGCGACCGGATTAGCAACTCTGCTGCTTTTCGTGCGGGGACGCCGGTACTCGTAAGATTTTGAAGTTCTTGTCAGCAACATCCGCCCTGCTTAAGGACTCATTTTCTGCGCGTGTTAGCTTGATCACCGTCCTTTCCGGCGGCCCGCCCGGAAAGCTGAACCACCGCTGCTACCTTCCGGAGGCACAATGGGACTCAGCTCCCCCACGCATACAGACGACAGTGCTGTGGCGCCCACACCAGCTGCAGAAACACGACGCGGATCCTTCCCAGGGGCAGTGGCGGGCCGCACCTCCGGCACGGCCGACAACGAACTCAAGCGCGGGCTGAGCAGCCGCCACCTGCAAATGATCGCCATCGGCGGTGCGATCGGCACGGGGCTGTTCGTGGCCTCGGGCGGCACGATTTCCCAAGCGGGTCCCGGCGGAGCCTTGGCCGCCTATGCGTTGGTCGGACTGATGGTGTTCCTGCTGATGCAGTCGCTGGGCGAAATGTCGGCCAAGATTCCGGTCGCCGGCTCCTTCCAGACCTTTGCCACCCGTTTTGTCTCGCCGTCCTTCGGGTTCGCGATCGGCTGGAACTACTGGTTTAACTGGGCCATCACGGTGGCCGCCGAGCTGGTCGCCGCCGGAATCATCATGGACTTTTGGTTCCCGGGAGTCCCGGGCTGGGTGTGGGCCGGGATCTTTCTGCTCGTCTTGACCGGGCTCAACGCCCTCTCCGCCAAGTCCTTCGGGGAGTCGGAGTTCTGGCTCTCCCTGATCAAGGTCGCCGCAGTCGTGCTCTTCCTGATCGCCGGCGTGCTGATGATCTTCGGCATCCTCGGGGATAATTCCCCAGGCCTGAGCAACTGGGAAAACCGCGATGAAGTTTTCCACGGCGGTTGGGTCTCGATCATCTCGGTCTTCATGATCGCCGGGTTCTCCTTCCAGGGCACCGAGCTGGTGGGCGTCGCCGCGGGCGAAGCCAAGAACCCGCGCCGCGAAGTGCCGAAGGCCATCCGCACGGTCTTCTGGCGCATCATGCTCTTCTACATTGGCGCCATCTTCATCATCGGCTGCCTCATCCCGTTCACCGATCCGAGTCTGCTGGCCTCCGGCGAGGCCGATGTCGCAGTATCCCCGTTCACGCTCGTCTTCTCGCGCGCCGGGATTGCCTTCGCGGCGGCTCTGATGAACGCGGTGATCCTGACCGCCATCCTCTCGGCGGGCAACTCCGGACTGTATGCCTCCACGCGCATGCTTTATGCCATGGCCCATGACGGCAAGGCCCCGAAAATCTTCCAACGAACCAATGCGCGCGGCGTGCCGATTCCGGCGCTCCTGGCCACCGCGGCCGTGGGACTCTTCGGGTTCCTCTCAGCGATCGTCGGTCAGGGCGCGGCCTACTCATGGCTGCTGAACATGTCCGGCCTGTGCGGCTTCATCGTGTGGGCGGGAATCGCCATCTCCCACTACCGCTTCAGGCGCGGCTTTCTGGCGCAGGGCAACAAGGTCAGCGACCTGCCGTACAAGGCCTCCCTGTTCCCCATTGGCCCGCTGCTGGCCTTCGCCATGCTGGTCCTGGTCATCGCCGGACAGAACTACGAGGCCGTGCTGGCCGGGCGGGGCATGGAGGTGCTTTCCTCCTACATCGGGCTGCCGGTCTTCATCGCCCTGTGGCTGGCCCACCGCTTCATCACCAAGTCCAAGATGGTGCCGCTGCTCGAGATGGACCTTCGGTCACCGGAGGACCTCGAGGAGGAACCCGCCCACGCCACACGGTGACCCTGCTGCCCCCGGGCTACCCAGACGGAGCCGGGCACCGGCGGTACCCAAGCGCTGCGGGGCCCCGGCCGTAGCCGCTCGCCACGTTATGGCGGCAACCTGCCCGGTGTCACCCGCTCGGCGCCGGAGCGGGCTCGTCGGCGGGAGTGGGTGCGGGGGCAGGCTCCTGCACGGGGGCGGGTTCAGGTTGCGGCGTGCCGGTGGGCATCGGCGCCGGGGACGTCGTTGCAGTACCGGGGTCGGGCTCTTCGTGCGGCGTCTCCGCGGGGGCCGGCGGCAGGTCGCCGCCGGTGTCCGCCGGAGGCGTGCCGGCCGGGGACTCCGGCCCGGAGGTCTGCTCGGTATCTGACGCCTCATCATCGGTGCCCGTGTCGGCGCTGCCGTCACCGATGGCGGCGTCCTGTTCGATGATGCCGAGGATGCGCATCTTGTAGTCGTTCAGGCGGGCCTGGATTTCGTCCAGGGGAACGTCTTCGAGCGACCGGCCGTAGGCCGCGATCTCTTCCCACAGGGTCGCCAATTTCTCCATGCCTGCGTCGCTGAGCGGGCCGTCGAGGGTGAGGACAAGCTGGCTGGCGAGGGCGTAGGTGAGGCACTCGACGCAGTTGTAGTTGGCCGCGGCCGAAAGGTTTTGGGGGACGACGACGTCGGCCTGGCCGAGGATCAGGACAACCTGGAAGCCGACGGCGACGGCGGTGCAGTCCCGGCAGGAAGCGAAGGCGTAGGCCTCGTTCGTGGCGTCTACCGGCCCGTCTTCGGCCCACACCAGGGCGAAGGCGACGTCGTAGACCACGGATCCGTCCTCAACGTTGACGGCCAGGGCCTGGTTTCCGTCCTCCTCGGGGGCCAGCGGCCGGTCGAACGGGAAGACCCAGGCCGGCGGTGTGCCGGCGCCGGCTTCAGTAACGGTGGTGCCGGAACCGCCGTCGTTCTGTGAAGCCTCAACGGCGTCCGCCACAGCGGTCTCCTGATGCCGGGCCTGCAGCTCGCGGGGAACGAGGACCATCGCCAGTTGCGGATCCTCCGGCGTGGGCAGGTCGGTGCCTGAGGGCCAGGCCGCCACCGTTTGTCCTGCGCCGCCTTCGGCCAGCCCTGCCGGTGACACCGGGGCGAAGGAAGCCGCCGCATCGAACAGGGTTCCGCGTTCGTAGGGCTGCACCGGGCGGTAGGCGCCGTCGTCGGGCCACCAGGCCCAGGCCAGGCCGGCCAGAACGGCTGCGGCGGCGGCCATGGCGGTCACCCGCCGGAGCGGCCGGCCACGGGTTTTCGCCCAGGCCGCCGTGCCAAGCTGGCGGGCCAGGCGCAGCAGGATGTAGGCGATCCCGAGAACGGGAAGCGCGACGGCGGTGATCGCCAGGACACGCACGGCCATGCCGGCGACATCGCCGTCCGAACCGGCGTCGGCCAGCAGCCTTTGCTGGTCCATGATGCTGGCCCAGGCCGTCCCCAGGACCCGGGGAAGCGAGACCACCATCATGGCCAGGCAAAACAGGAGCAGCGGCACCGTGACCAGGACCCAGGCGGTCACGACGGCCCTGGCCCAGGGCTTGAGCAGCTTGGGTTCGGGGTCGGACCACCGCCAGGGCAGCAGCCCCAGCAGGGTGGGCTTGATCCGTTGGAACAGGTCGGGAACCCCGGTGGCGTCGGCGAGGATGTGGTAGCCGTCGAAGCGGACCAGGGGCAGCAGTTGGCGCACCATCTGCAGGATCTGGGTCACCACCACCAGCAGCAGGGCGTCGAAGCCGGTGAGCCACCAGACGCCTATCGTGCCCACCACGACGATGGCGTTGAAGTACAGGCCGCCCAGGTCCGTGCGGAGCCGGCCGCCGCGTCCCAGGCGGTAGGAGTCGGTGACATCGGTGTAGAAGGCCGGCCAGATCAGGTACAGGCCCACGCCCATGGCTCCCGGCGTCGCGCCGCCGCGGCGCGCCCCGGCGGCATGGCCGAACTCGTGGAAGCCGGCCGAGAGGATGGTGATGGCGAACACCAGGAGCAGCAGGCCGGGATTGGCGAAGGCCTGGTGCGTTGCCGAACCGAGGCCCTTGACCATGAGCACCCACCAGCACGCCGCCAGGAAGGCCAGGGTCACGGGCAGGGCGATCAGCGGATGGAACAGGACGGCGAACGGAGCCGTCAGCTTCCGGGTCAGCGCGGGGTCGGTGACCGTGTAGCGGAAGCGCATGCCCAGCAGCGGGCTCGCCTTTTTGACGTCGGGCTGCGAGCCGTCGGCGAGCCGCAGCAGGCCCAGCGGCAGCAGCTGTTTGTCGATCAGGGTCTGCACGTTTCCGGCAGTGATTAGCCTGCCGGACTTCTCACCGGCGTGCTCGGCAATCTGGTCGAGGCTCCGGGAGCCGTCGACGCCCTCCAGAATGGCATACAGGAGCGGGGTGAGCTGGAGCGTCTGGCCGTCCGCGCGCCGGACCAGCGCGGGCGGCTCCCGGTAGCCGGATCCCCGTGCAGGTCCGAGGAGCTGCACGCCGTCGGCCAGCGCCGGGACGTCAATCAAAGGGGCAGCCGACCGGCCGCCGGGCAGCGGGTCACTCGTGGCCGGCGGCCGGCTCGGACTGATGCTCATTCAGGGACTATTGTTCGAGGTCGGACTGCTGGCCGGCGCTGGCCTGGGCGCTGCCGTCAATCTGCTGGTTGATGATGGCGTCCTGCTGCGCCACCGCGACGGCGTTGCTGTCGATCGAGCCGATATTCGCCGCCACCGCGGCGTCGATCGGCGCGGCAACGTTGGCGTTGGCTGCCACGGCGCCGTTGATCGGGGCGGCAATATCGGCGTCCGCGGCCAGATCGACGTTGACGTTGAGCAGGTTTCCGTCGAGGGTCGACCCGAGGCCTTCCGTGACGGATCCGGTGTCGGGCAGGGTCCCGTCCGGCAGGGTGCCGTCGGGCAGCGTCCCGTCCGGCAGGGTCCCGTCCGGCAGGGTGCCGTCGGGCAGCAGCGCCGGAGCAGTTGCCTCCTGCCCGGTGGCCTCCTGGGCAAGGCCGGAATCGCCGACGGCGGCACCCGTCGCGCCAGCGGAACCGGCCGTTGCCCCGGCGTCCCCCACAGTGTCATTGCCCTGGTCGATGGTGCTGTCCTGGGTCGACTCGGCGGTCGCGTCGGCGGTGATGCCCTGATTGATGATGACTCCCTGGTCGGACAGGGCCTGCGCCGTGGAGCCGGACGAGAGGAGGTTGGCCGAGGCGGCGGCATCAATGGGGGCCGCCACGTTGGCGTTGGCCGCGACGGCCAGGTCGATCGGCGCGGCCGCGTCGATGGCCAGGTCGAGATCGGCGTTTAGATCCAGGATGGACGCGACTTCCTTGTCCGGCAGCGCGGTCCCGGATTGGGATTCGAGTTCCTCCGGCGATAGCGGCGTGCGTCCCATGTCGTTGCTCATCAAAATCTCCGTCTCCGGCGCAAAGCGCCATTCGTTCCAACCCGTTGTCGAAACCTGTCGATTCTTGTCAACGGCCCGGCGGTACCGGCGCCTCGGTCATCAGCCTTCCTCTCGACGACATCAACGCAAAGCATACTGATGAATCCATTTATTGTGTAGGCGCCGACGTCCGTCCGCACGCGCAGCGGCGGACACTGCCCTGGACTGGACCGGCAGCGGCGGACGTGGCCCTGAACTGGACCGGCGGGACCGGAGAACGACGGCCGGCGGGACGCGACCTTGGATTGGCCGCCGAATGTGACCTTGGTTAGCGACGCGACCTGATGTCTGGCGGCGGAAATTTGGGATCGCACCGGCACTGTGTGTAGGGTGTGAGGCGAATCACCCACAACTGAATGCCTTTTGAACCGTGGCGGGAGAGTCCTCTCCGCACACCATCCGGGCAGGCGCCGTAGGAGCAAATCCTCCCCAGGAATCTCTCAGGCCCATGTACCGCCGCGGCGAGGCAACTCTGGAAAGCAGCCAGGCAGCAGTCTGGCTCACCGACGGTGCAAGCGGAACACACTCCGCGGAATCTCTCAGGTCAAATACAGAGCGGGGAGGAACCCAATCCCAGCCGAGCCCTCGGGCCGGCCCAATCTTGGAGTTCCTCATGACTTCTGACCTGCAGCGGCGCGTCCTCCGCAGCCATCGCTCAAAGACTTGCTTGCCGGCCCTGGCCCCGCCTTGATCCCCGCCCCGTCGTTCCCCGGCGCCCTGATCCTCGAGCCAAGGAGTCCGGGGATCCGGCGGCCAGCGACCGCTTCATCGAAGCCATGATCGCCGTCCGCACGTGCTTCGCCGCACGAAGCGTCAAGGCGAACAAAACGGGTGCACCACAGGGGCCGAGGCGACCTCCTCTCATCTCCTCAACAAAAAGCGTGTTTAAGAAAGGCATCACAGTGAGCAAAGTCAACGCCGAACTACGATACTCCGCGGAGCACGAGTGGGTGGCCGCCGACGGTTCCGGCCCGTCCAAAATCGGCGTTTCTGCCGTGGCAACCGAGGCGCTGGGCGACATCGTGTACGTGGATCTCCCCGAGGTCGGTACCGTGGTGACGGCCGGCGAGACCTGCGGTGAAATCGAGTCCACCAAGTCCGTTTCGGACCTCTACTCCCCGGTGACCGGCGAGGTCATCGAAGTCAACGGCGACGCCGTGGCCGATCCCGCCGTGATCAACGACGACCCCTACGGTGCCGGCTGGCTGTTCACCGTCCAGGTGTCGGAGGAGGGCCCGCTGCTCTCCGCCGAGGAGTACGCCTCCGCCAACGGTGGTGAAGTAGCGTGAGCGCGGCAATGGCGGCGGTCGCCAGCACCAGCCTGAACGTGGACCTGGGTGTCCTCGATCCGGAAATCGCCGCCCAGATCGACAACGAGCTGCGCCGCCAGCAGTCCGGGCTGGAAATGATCGCCTCCGAGAACCACACCCCCGTCGCCGTCATGCAGGCCCAGGGCTCGGTGCTAACCAACAAATACGCCGAGGGTTACCCGGGGCGCCGGTACTACGGCGGCTGCGAGCACGTCGACGTGATCGAGCAGCTGGCCATCGACCGGGTCAAGGAGCTGTTCGGCGCCGGCTTCGCCAACGTCCAGCCGCACTCCGGCGCCCAGGCCAACGCCTCGGTGATGCACGCCCTGATCAAGCCCGGCGACACGATCCTGGGCCTGAACCTGGCTCACGGCGGGCACCTGACCCACGGCATGAAGATCAACTTCTCCGGCAGGCTCTACAACGTGGCCGCCTATGGCGTCTCCGAGGAGGACCACCGGGTCGACATGGCCGAGGTGGAGCGGCTGGCGCACGAGCACCAGCCGCAGCTGATCATCGCCGGCTGGTCCGCCTACCCGCGTCAGCTCGATTTCGCGGAATTCCGCCGGATCGCCGACGACGTCGGGGCGTACCTGATGGTGGACATGGCACACATCGCCGGCCTGGTGGCCGCCGGCCTGCACGCCAGCCCGGTGCCGCACGCCCACGTGGTCACGTCCACCACGCACAAGACGTTGGCGGGGCCGCGCGGCGGCATCATCCTGACCAACGAGGCGGACATCGCCAAGAAGATCAATTCCGCGGTGTTCCCCGGCCAGCAGGGCGGGCCGCTCGAACACGTCATCGCGGGCAAGGCCGTGGCGTTCAAGGTTGCCGCCTCCGAGGAATTCGCCGACCGCCAGCAGCGCACGCTGGCGGGCGCACGGATTCTGGCCGAGCGGCTGTCGCAGCAGGACGTCGCGGAGAAGGGCATTACGGTGCTGACCGGCGGCACGGACGTGCACCTGGTCCTGGTTGACCTCCGTAATTCCGAGCTGGACGGCCAGCAGGGCGAGGACCTGCTGGCGGCCATCGACATCACGGTCAACCGCAACGCGGTGCCGTTCGACCCGCGGCCGCCCATGGTCACCTCCGGCCTGCGCATCGGCACGCCGGCGCTGGCCACCCGCGGCTTCGGCGACGAGGCGTTCCGCCAGGTCGCGGACATCATCGCCGAGGCCCTCATCGCCGGGCCGGCCGCGGACCTGTCCGGTTTGAAGGCCCGGGTGGAGGCACTGGCCCAGGCGCACCCGCTCTACCCGGACCTGGCACCGGTTTCCGCAACCGAAGGGCGCTGAGGAGCCATCATGGCCGTGGGCGTCTTCGACCTCTTCACCGTGGGCATCGGTCCCTCCAGTTCGCACACCGTCGGTCCGATGCGGGCGGCCGCGGTCTTTGCCGGGGAACTGGTGTCAACCGGCGTGCTGGACCGGGTCGCCGGCCTGCGGGTGGACCTCTACGGGTCCCTCGCGGCCACCGGCCGCGGCCACGGCACGTTCACGGCGGTGATGCTCGGGCTGGAAGGTTTCCAGCCCGAGCAGATCCTGCCGGACGACGTCGAAACCCGGCTGGCGGAGATGGCCTCGACCGGCGAACTGCAGTTGGGCGCGCGGGTCGAGGGCTCGGCCGGACGGGTCCTGGACTACCGGGTCGAGGACATGGTTCAGCACCCGCTCACCGTGCTGCCCCGGCACACCAACGGGATGAAATTCCAGGTGACCGACGACGCCGGCGCGGTCCTTCACGAGGCGACGTTCTTTTCCGTGGGCGGCGGCTTCGTGGTCCGCGACGGCGAGGAAGAAGCGGCGGCCCGGGAGCCGGATGCCGCCCAGGCGACGCTCCCCTACCCCTTCCGGACGGCGGCGGAACTGCTCGAACACTGCCGCAACACCGGCCTGGGCATCAGCGACATCATGATGCTCAACGAGAAGGCCTCGCGCTCCGAGGCGGAGATCCGTGCCGGCCTGATCCACATCTGGCAGGTGATGGAGGACTGCAAGGACTCCGCCATCAGGCGCGAAGGTGTCCTGCCCGGGGGGCTGAACGTCCGACGACGGGCGCCCGCCTGGCATGAGCGGCTGCGCAAGGAGGACAAGGACCGGGACCACAAATACTGGCAGGAATGGGTCAACCTGGTAGCCCTGGCGGTGAACGAGGAGAACGCCTCGGGCGGCCGCGTCGTCACCGCACCGACCAACGGGGCGGCCGGCATCATCCCCGCCGTCATGTTCTACGCCACGCACTACGCGCCGGGCATGGACAAGGCGACGCAGGCGGACAAGGAAGACGTCATCGTGAAGTTCCTGCTGGCCGCCGCCGCCGTCGGGGTCCTCTACAAGGAGCAGGCCTCCATCTCCGGCGCCGAGGTCGGCTGCCAGGGCGAGGTGGGTTCCGCGTCCTCGATGGCCGCAGCGGGACTGGCCGAGGTGATGGGCGGCAGCCCCGCGCAGGTGGAAAACGCCGCCGAGATCGCCATGGAGCACAACCTGGGACTGACCTGCGACCCGATCGGCGGCCTGGTGCAGATCCCCTGCATCGAACGCAACGCCATCGGCGCCGCCAAGGCCGTGAACGCGGCCAAGATGGCGCTGTGGGGCGACGGGACGCACCGCGTCTCGCTGGACGAAGTCATCATCACCATGCGCGAAACCGGCAAGGACATGAGCTCCAAGTACAAGGAAACCGCGATGGGAGGCCTGGCCGTCAACGTCGTCGAATGCTAGGCGACCCCGCTCCGGCGAAAACTCACAGGCGGCGGTATTGCCCCGTATTCACTGTCCCTTTTCGGTATGGCCCTTGATGTCGATCAGGTGCTCCTCCATGGCATCGAAGGCCCCGTCTCCGTCGCGCGCCAAAACAGCCTCAAAAATGCGGCCGTGCCACATCACAGAGCTCCGGACGCGCTCCAGCGTCAGGAATTCGTCGGCACGCGAGGGTGCCATCAGGTCATTGGACATCGCCAACAATTCGGTCAGCAGTGGATTCAGGGAGAGCCGCGCCAGTTCCGCATGAAAATCCAAGTCGAGTTTTCTCAGCTCGGCGTTCGAAGGCTGGGGGCGGGCCGCCTCTTTGGTGGCGGCATCGAGGATCGACCGCAATTTGGAGACCTGGCCCCGTGCCCTGATGGCCGCCCGCTTGGCGATCCCCGGTTCGATGACAAGGCGGAGATCCATGACGTGATTCATCGGGTCTCCGGCACCGGTGCTGCCGGTCAGCGACGAGGAGCCGAACGCCAAAAGCGGTTCGTCGGCTACGTAGGTGCCGCTGCCGGGGCGGCGGTACAGCAGCCCGACAGCCTCGAGTTCGCGCAGGGCTTCCCGCACCGTATTTCTGGACAAGCGGTAATTCTCGGCAATTTCCCGTTCGCTCGGAAGTTTAGCTCCGGGGCTGAGGGTGCCGTCCTCAATCCGGGTCCGAATTGCCTCGGCGAGGACGTCTACGCGATCGCTGAATACCAATAAGGGCTCCTGCCTCAGGCTCCGCATATTCGTCCTCTCTGTGGGTACCGGTGAGCGGGTTTCCCCCTGACCGCAAAAGTTCCGGCAATTAAAAGTGTATTTCCCGGCGCCACACCTTGTGGTTTAGTGACTCACCTCACTATGCTACCCAAAGTGGTCCAACCACCCTACCGGTTCTGTGCACTAGCAGAGGAAGCCCTAGCAATGAATCAAGCAGCAATCTCGACGCCGCACCACCTGGCCACGGAGGCCGGGTGGGCCGTTCTTCAGTCAGGCGGAAGCGCGGTCGACGCGGCCATCGCCGCGGCCGCCGTCCTGTCCGTCGTCTACCCGCACAACTGTTCCATCGGTGGCGATTTGGTCGCGCTGGTGAAGGAACCCGATGCAGAGCCCGAGTGCGTGCTTGCCGTAGGCCGAGCCCCCGGTGCCGGCCGCCTGGCGGACATGAGGGATCGGTTTGGCGAGAAGATGCCGGCCCGGGGACCGGCGACCCTCACGGTTCCCGGAGCCCCCGCGGGCTGGCAGCACCTGCACGAGCGGTACGGGCGGCTGGATCCCTCGACCCTGCTCGAAAGGGCGGCGGAACTCGCCGGCGGCTATCAGCTGTCCCGGTCGGTGACGATGGCAGCGGTCAAAGCAGCAGCTGCCGGAGGAATAAGTGCCGAACTGGTCTCCTCGTTGTTTGGTTCCTCGTTTGAGCCGGGCAAGCGCGTGTCGAACCCGGCGCTGGCGGAAACGCTGCGCCGCATGGGTTCGGCTGGGTTTCAGGAGTTCTACCGGGGCACGACGGGCGAGTCACTGCTCTCGTTCATGCAAGGCCACCGCGCCGAATTCAGTGCCGACGACTTCGCATCGGTCGTTCCGGTCACGGCCGCGCCGCTGTCCCATCGCGGCGAAAGCCACACCGTGTACACCAGCCCGCCGCCCACCCAGGGCTTCGCGCTGATCCGGCTGCTGGAGAACCTGTCTGCGACCACGGGCCATGCGGTGACATCGCCGGATGTCGTCGAGGCCATGCAGGTCAATGCCCGGATCTGCAACCACCTCCGGGACAACATCCTCAGTGAAGACTCCGAACCGTACTTCTACCGCGATTACGGCCTGGAGGACCTGCCCTCATCCGAAACCCCCGCACTGGCCTCGGCCCGGGCCGACGGAGACACGATCGGAATTTCGTGCGTCGACAGCACGGGACTGAGCGTGTCCTGGATTCAGAGCCTGTACTCGTCCTTCGGCTCGTACCTGATGGATCCGGCTACCGGCGTTATCCTGCAGTGCCGGGGCTCAATGTTCTCGCTGAACGACTCGCAGCCGAACGCCTTCCGGGGCGGAGCCATGCCGCCGCACACGCTGATGCCGGTCATGGTGACCGATGAGCAGCAACGCATCCGCTACATTCAGTCGACCATGGGCGGCAAGGCCCAGCCGCAGATCCACGCCCAGGTATTGCTGAGGCAGTGGGCGGGCGAATCGCCGGCGTCTGCGCTGCTGGGCCCGCGCTGGATGATCGTGCAGGACGACCAGGGTGCCGATGTGGCCGTCATTGAACAGTCCGTGGATGCCGGGGCGCGGGAGCAGTTGGCCGCGAGCCTCGGCCGGACCCGCATGGAGCCGGACTTCACCGACGGGCTGGGGCACATGCAGCTGGTCACGGTGGATTCCGCCGGCGCTCCGGTGGCGGCCAGCGATCCCCGATCGGACGGATCCGGACGCTACGGACCGCTCGGATGACGCTGACGGAAAAGCGTCCGGCAAAGAGTGCCCGGCGCGGCTGGCTGCTTCCCGATCCGCTCCTCTTGACGGTGCTCTCGTTCGGCACGGGCTTCCTGGATGCCCTGACCTACCTCGGACTGGACCGCATTTTCGGTGCCAACATGACCGGAAACCTGATTCTGGTGGGGATCGGACTGAGCGGGGACTGGGCCGAATTGATCCACCCGCTGGTCGCCCTCCTCGCGTTCTGCGTCGGATGCATGGTGGCGGGCCTGTGCAACAGGCTGCTGGAGGCAAAGAAGCGGGGATCACCGGCCCCGCGGATGCTGTTCCTCACCACCGGGGTGCTCCTGGCCGTGAGCACCGCCCTCGCTTTCATAAATGGGGGCGGATCTTTGGGACTGGTCATCACCGCCCTCATCGGGGTGGCCATGGGTTGCCAGAGCCTCGCCGCGAGACTTCTGGCGGTCCCCGAGATTAACACCGTGGTCGTCACCTCCACCCTCTCGCAATTCTTCGCCGAGGCCGGAGCGGGCCGAACCTGGCGCAAACGGCGTGTTTCGGCGCGCCAGCTGGCAGCCGTGGGAAGCATGCTGGGCGGCGCCATCGTCGGTGCGGCCGTCGTACCCTTTGCCGGCCTCACGGCCCTCGCCGTTCCCACCGCCCTGGTTCTCCTGATGGCTCTTTTCTGCCGGCGGCTGGAACCCCAGGCGTCCTGACACCTGCCCGCTGCGAGCCCGATCGAGAAAGGGGAAAGATCCAGAGGCTTCCCTGACGGAACAAGCCTCACGTCGATTGCACCAATTCTTCCAAGAACAGGAAATCCAAATGTCTGAGTACAACGCGCCAACCGGAGCGGTGAACCACGCCGACCGGATTGACGACGACGGCGGCAAGCCCGCCAAATGGAAAATTGTCGGCCCCGGGCTCGTCGTAGCGGCCACCGGCGTGGGGGCAGGGGACATGGTCGCCACCCTGGTGGCCGGCACCCAATTCGGTTACCAGCTCTTCTGGGCCGTCATCGTCGGTGTCATCATGAAGATCGTTCTGGTCGAAGGCGCCGGACGCTACACCCTGGCTACCGGCAAGACCATCTTCGAAGGCTGGCTGACGCTCGGCCGCTGGACCACCTGGTACTTCGGCCCGTACATCATCATCTGGGGCTTCGTCTACGGCGCCACCGCCACCTCCGCGGCAGCGCTGCCGTTGGCCGCCATGTTCCCGGTGCTCCCGCTGTGGGCGTGGGCCATCCTGAACAGCCTGGCCGGCTTCGTCATGATCTGGTTCGGCAAATATGCCACCTTCGAGAAAATCACCGCAGTGCTGGTCGGCATCATGTTCGTCACCGTCGTGGGCCTGGCCATCATTGCCGTTCCCAACATCCCCGAAATGCTCAAGGGGCTGATCCCCTCGATCCCGGCCGAAGGCGGCCTCCTGTCCACCCTGGCCCTCGCCGGCGGCGTCGGCGGCACCATCACGCTGGCAGCCTACGGCTACTGGCTGCGTGAAAAGGGCTGGTACACCCCAAAGTGGATGCGTGTCATGCGCATCGATAACTCCATGGCCTACGTCATGACCGGCATCTTCGTCATTGCCATGCTGATCGTCGGCGCGGAGGTCGTCCGCTCGGCCGGAGTCTCCATCAGCGGGAGCGATGAAGGCCTGCTGGATCTGGGCAACGTCCTCAACGATCGCTACGGCGAGGTCGTCGGCACAACCTTCCTGATCGGCTTCTGGGCGGCGTCGTTCTCCTCCATCATTGGCGTCTGGAACGGTGTGTCCCTGATGTTTGCCGACTTCTGGGGCCACATGCGCAAGAAGCCCTCCGGCCATCCGGACACCCGTATTGGGGGCAAGTACTTCAAGTTCTATGTGCTCTGGCTGACCTTCCCGCCCATGCTGCTGTTCATCATGGGCAAGCCGATCGCGCTGATCCTGGCCTACGGCGTCCTCGGCTCGCTGTTCATGCCGTTCCTTGCCCTGACCCTGCTCGGCCTGCTCAACGGCAGCCGCGTGCCCAAGGCGTGGGCCAACCGCCTGCATACCAACATCGCGCTGGGCATCTGTGCCCTGCTGTTCGGCGTCCTCGGTATCCAGCAGTTGGTCAAGTCAATCGCCCCGCTCTTCGGCGGCTGACACCAGGGTGGGGTGACTCAGCGGCTGCACAGCCCCGCCGCAGCGTCCGGCAGCGTAGCTGGCCTGGCCACCACTGCGGTCCCGAGGCAAGGACGCCTCGGCAGCCATGTAGAGAAGTTATAGGTACGGAAGGCCCGCAACGTCGCGGGCCTTCCGTCTCCCTTTGGTGATGCTCCGGCAGCTGGTTGTTCGGATCGCAACCGCTGTTTGCCGGTCAGGCCAGCCAGCGACGCCAGCGTGACTGCTCCGGTTCCGGCGTTGGTTCCGGCTCCGGCTCCTCGCCCAAGGCCAGCGCGGCCTCGACGATGTCGTCCTCGGTGAGCGTCATGACGGCCTCACGATCGAGCGCATCGAGGCTTCGTTCCTCGTCCAGCGACAGCCGCAGCGCCTGGCGGTTGAGCGACTGCTCGAACAGCGTGCGGGCGAACCGTGCGTTGCCGGAGTCCTCGCCCGCGTGGAGCCCGGTGAAAATGCGGCGCAGCATCTGGTCCGCACCCGACTCCAGCGTGTACTCGTGTTGGGCCAGCATCTGGTGGAAGATCGTCTGGAGTTCGTCGATGGAGTAGTCGGGGAACGTGATCTCACGGGCGAATCGAGAGCGCAGTCCGGGGTTCGAGAGCAGGAAGGACTCCATCAGCTGCGGGTACCCGGCCACGATCACGACCAGGCGGTGGCGGTAGTCCTCCATCCGCTTGAGCAGGACCTCGATCGCCTCGGGGCCGAAGTCCGCCCGGCCGTCCTCCGGGGCCAGCGCGTAGGCCTCATCGATGAACAGGACGCCGTCCAGCGCACGCCGGATCACCCGGTCCGTCTTGATGGCGGTCGCGCCGACGTACTGCCCCACCAGGCCCGAACGGTCGACCTCGACCAGGTGGCCTTTCTGCAGTAGACCGACCGCGCGGTACATCTCGGCCAGGAGTCGCGCCACGGTGGTCTTGCCCGTGCCCGGGTTTCCGAGGAACACCAGATGCTGTGATGTAGCCACCTCCGGCAGGCCGTGCGCCTTACGGCGGGCCTGGACCTGGAGCAATGCGACGAGGGCCCGCACCTGTTCCTTCACGGTCCCCAGTCCGATCAGCGTATCGAGTTCGGCCTGCACCTCGGACAGCGGCCGGGCCGGCCCGGGCCTCGCACCGATGCGATCGCCGATCAGGTCGTCGACGCGCTCCGAACCGTGCAGCTTGAGCTGATCGGCCAGATGGCCGATGCTTTCGCGCAGGTCGTCGAGCGGATTGCGGCTGGGAGCCATGCACCCACTGTAGTACCCGGTTCCCGACCGTGGACTTGATTCACTAGTATGAGCGAGAGCTTATACAAGTACGTGAATAACCAGTGGGCGATGGAATTCGCGTTCCATCAGGGCTACTTACTGTCCCGTTTGAGGATCCTCCAACACTCCACTCCCCCGATGTCAGTCTCCGCTCAGCAACGGCCCCGGTCGACATATTCACGGTTATCGGCGTCGAACAACGGGAACTACAATGAACGCAAAACCTTCCGGCACCCCACACGATCAACCGGTTTCGCAGTCGGGATTTAGGCGGTCAGGGAATCGGATCCCTCGCCTCCCAGCGAAACAAACGGAAGCACCAACCCCTGACAGTTCTGCAGGAAGTGCTGGCGCTTCCGATATCTTCAGAACCCTTGGGATTCACACGCCAGCTGCCTGTTGAAGGTTCAGCTGTCTGGCTTGGGGTGGTTGCTTATGCGTTGCGCGTGGACGCGGCCCTGAAGATCTGGTTCGTAGTCATCCGGTAGCGGAGGCCGTCGGGCAGTTCCTGCGGCGTGACCCAAACCTGGTGTCCCTGGGACGCTTCAAACATTTGGCGCGGGCCGTCGGCGTCCGCGGCGATCCAGAGCACGGAAGAGTCAGGCATGGCGTCTTCGACGAAGCCAGTTCTGATGACTTGGCCGTCGTGCCAAATTTCTACCAGTGCGTTGATCAACAGGCTCCAAGCCCCGTGTTTGCTGGGCGTAGCTTGGTTGCGTGCCAAGTGGCTCACGGGGACTTGGGCGGCAGCGGCTGCGCCCGTTTGGGCCGGCAGCCGCCACTGCCGGCGGGTAAGAGGTGCGGCCGTGAACCGCTGGTCCGATGCGGCGCCTTCGGATTGTCGCCTGTGATCACTCACGACCAAAATCCCTCGCCAGCACCCAGGGCCCAGGAACGCGCGCTGTCCACGTCGTCCCTGATCTGGGTTACCAGTTCATCGGTTCCGTGGAACCTGCGCTGGGGGCGTATATAAACGTGCAGACTCACCATAACGATGCGACCGTACAAGTCACCGGTGTAGTCCAGAAGGTGAGCTTCCAGCAGGCGCGTTCCTTTGCGGTAATACGTCGGGCGGCGCCCCACCGAGACAGCGGCAGCATGTGTCTCGCCCAGCCTTTCCGGCCCAAGGCAGACAGTGCCCGCCCAGACACCGTCCCGGATTTCCCCGTTCGGCACGGAGATGTTAGCCGTGGGATAACCAAGCTCCCGGCCGCGGGCATCACCACGCTCAACTACGCCTTCGAGCCGGACGGCGCCGCCGACTCGAGCCCCAACGACGGCGGCCGGCAATAAGCGACTGGCGCCGGAAGAGGCGCTCACTTTGGTAAGGGCTTTCATTGACTCACTCGCTGATCTAGCTGCTGTTGGGTCATTGAGATGACCCGTGGCTGCGGTGCCGGGACGGTAGCGGGGCAATGGCCGGTTGCGTCGAGCACTTCGTCCAGCCAAGTGACCTGATTAGTAAAGCGCTTTGCCTTGTGCGGGGCAGTCCACCGGTAGGAGTCGTGTTCCCAGTTGGTTCTTAACCGCCGGCGGGATGTCAGGGCAGTAAAGGTGTGAACCAGCCAGGGATTTCCCGAGCCATTTTTGAGCACCAGAACCGGTCCCTGCCGGAGGTCTAGGAGGTCTTTGGCCTGCAGCCCCGTTTCTTCAAATAACTCTTCAAGTGCCTGCTGTTCGGGCGTTACCCCGGCTTCCACAAAGCCCGTGATGCAGTGCCAAAGGCCACTGTCGTGGCCAACCTGACGGTTCCTTCTGAACAAGGCAATCCTGCCCCGCCATTGGACGACGGCAGCGATGACAACGTGGGCCGCAGGGATGCCATTTTCAGCGTCAGAGGAACACCTGACGCCAAGGGATCGGTTGATCGTGCTCATTTCCTCTCCTCGCACGGGTAATCGCTGCCTTGGCGGTAAACCGGGTGGGTGTTTGGAGTCGGGCGCGGGTGCAAGGCTGGTCCTTCGCACCGCCGGTCGCGACCGACGCCTGTGCGTCGAGGCCACTCACACTTTCGCAAGTGCGCCCGCCCTTTTCTTGAGTAAGAAGGGCGGGGCGGCATTCGCGAACGCGGCGAGCCCCTTCTTACTCGGCCAGGCGTCCGCCGTCGACGACCAGCTCGCTGCCGGTCATGTAGGAAGCCTCGTCGGATGCGAGGAACAGCACCGTGTACGAGACCTCCCGGGGATCGGCGAACCGGCGGATCGGGATCGTCTGAGCGACCGCGTCGATCGTCTCGGCGTCCATCATGTTCTTCGCCATGGGGGTGAGGATCGCGCCCGGATGCACCGAGTTAACGCGCACGTTGTGCGGCCCGTACTCGATCGCGGTGGCCTTGGTCATACCCCTGACGGCGGCCTTGGCACCCGTGTACGCCGCGTTGGGTGTCCCGGCGAGGTGGGCCATCGCCGCTGCCGAGGAGATGTTGACGATCGAGCCGCCACCGGCCTCGATCATGCCCGGCAGCACGGCGCGCATGCCCAGGAACACTCCGGTCTGATCGACCGCGACGACCTTGCTGAACGTCTCCGGGTCCAGGTCAGCGGTGAACGCGTTCGGACCCGAGAGCCCTGCGTTATTCACGAGGACCGTGACCGGACCGAACTTCTCGACAGTCGCCGCCACGACAGCACCCCACGAGTCGGCCTCGGCAACGTTGTGACTGATGAAGAACGCGTTTTGACCGAGTTCCTCCGCGAGGGCCGCCCCGTCCGTCTCGTTGAGATCTGTGATGGCGATCTTCGCTCCCTCCTCGACGAACAGGCGTGCGTGCTCGGCACCCATGCCGACTGCTGCGCCCGTAATGATGGCGACCTTGTTATCCAGACGCCCCATGGCGACCTCCTTCTTTAGTTGCGCCGACGACGCTGCGCAGAGTTGATCTGATCTATTTGGTAGGCGCCCGTTGACAATTTCTACGTCGTGACGGCGACGAGCGCGTGCTTGTCACCGTCGGGGTCGACCGCGAGCACCGTGACACCGGAGGGGCAGCGCGGATGTGTTGCGGAAGACCATCCGGTGGTCACTAAGAGCAGTGCCTTGCCCTGTCCATGAGTTCGGTTATGATATTTCTTCCTTCATTGGAGTATGCGTGCCTATTTGGTCGACAGGTCCGCCGCGTCGGCGGGGATCTCCGACTCCATCTCGGGAGCGAGGAAAACGAGCTGCTCGCGGAAGGATTCGCTCGCGCTGCGCAGCGGGGAGAGCGGACCCTCCTGCATGAGGGTCTCCGCGTTCTCCGCCCAGACTTCGGGGGTCGTGTCGGGCACCGTGATGCGCGGCATCGCGGTGATTACCGTTCTCGCTGCAGAGACACCGCCGATCTCGAACGCCTCTCCGTAGACCGTGGTGTCCTGGTGCGCCAGCCAGGTGGCGAACGCGGCGACCGCGGCGGCAGGGAACTTCTCCCGCATCACTTTCTGGATGGCGGGGTTGGGGAAGGCGTCTTCAGTCATCGGCGTCCAGGCGACGGGCAGGATGGTCGAGATCTGCACTCCGGCCTGGCGGCCCTCGGGGATGAGGGCGTTCCCGAAGCCCCAGATTGCCGCCTTCGCGGCGCTGTAGGCCGTGTCGTGCGGCGCACCCATCAGCGCGTTCGACGACACGTTGATAAGCCGACCGGTGCCTGAGGCGATCAGGTGTGGCATCGCGGCGCGTGAAACCTCGACCAGGCCGCGGAAGCTCGTGTTGAACACGCGCCACCACACCTCACTGTCCATCTCCCAGAACAGGCCGAACCGGTTGATCCCGGCATTGTTGATCACGATATCGAGACCACCGAAGCTGTCGATTGCCGTCTGCACTAGATGGGCGGCTCCTTCGACGATGTCGTGGCTGTCGACGACCGCGGTGCCGCCGGCGTCACTGATCAGTGTCACCGTCTCACCGGCGCGCTCGGCGTTAATGTCGTTGACCACGACCCGCGCGCCTCGGGAGGAGAGCATGAGGGCGTGCTCGCGGCCCATGCCCTGTCCTGCTCCGGTGACAATTGCAACTCGTCCGCCAAAGTCGAGCTCATTCATTTCAGCCATTTCCTGCACCTTTTTAGTTAGGGGCCGTCGGATTAGATCCACGGCCAGTGGTTTTACAGTGTGTCGTTCCGTACCAAGACTTTGGGGTGCCGTTGAGTGGAACCATCGAGGTCATACCTCCATGGCTCACCCCGCGGCACCTTTGACGCTCTCAACCTGCAGGGATACTCGTGGCTGCTGGTTCTCAAGAACGGACTGAAGCCATGGTGGACAGCTAATTTGAAGTTCGCTGGCCCCTCTGCGTCGGGCACCGCTTCTGGCTGAGATCAAGAACTTCGATCTCAGCCAGAAGCTCGGCACGGACAAAGTATGCACGTTTTCCGCCGCTGCCATGATGTTCGCAGCACCGCCACTGCTCAGGCGTTAAACTGCTCCCCACACGCTAGGCGTTGAGGTTGTTGACGTAGTCGGGTCGCACTTCAGCCGGAACGTACTTTTCATCCATCTTGCGCACATCCTCCAGCGAGGGTCGCACGATCCCCTGGCCCCAGCCGATGTTGTATTCGGTGCCGTGCGTTTCATTCATCTTGTCCATGTACCGGGCGAAGGGAGTGGCGTCGCCAGCTTCCCGTGCGTCCAGGAGCAGGCGCCATACTTCATGGATGCCGGGCAAAACAAACGGCAGCACATCGATGGCCTGGCCCATGGCGGTCAACTCAGCGAGAGTCTTGCGCCCAAGTTGATCGACCATCGGGGCGACGTAGTTTGCACCCGGAGTTTCCTTCAGCACGAGTTCGGCCTGTTCCCACGTGTGGAGTCCCTCGTAGAAGATGACGTCGACTCCCGTCTCGGCACGGTAGAGCTGCCCGCGGCGAATGGCTTCGTCAACGCCTCCGCCTGCGGCACCGTATCCGTCGGTGCGGGCGACGATGACGAAGTCGGGGTCCAGCCGGTCCCGGGCGTCCACGGCGGCGTTCAGCCTTCCGATTGCTTCTGCGTCGGATACCAGTTCAATTCCGGCCACGCCACCAGACTTTTTCGGATTGCGCTGATCTTCGATGTGGATGCCGGCTACGCCGGCGTCGATGAACTCGGCGACGGTGCGCTGGACGTTGACAGGTCCACCGTAGCCCGTGTCTGCGTCGCAGTAGACGGGGATATCGACCCCTCGGGCAACGCGCCTTGCGTGCGCCACGACCTCGGTCTGGGTCAGCCAGCCGACATCGGAGACACCTTCAGCCCACCACGCCGACATGCCGCCAGAGAGCTGAAACGCTTCAAACCCGGCGTGCTGAGCCATCTGAGCGTGGATCGGCAGCGTGCCAAACGGCATGATGAAGGTCTCGGGCCGCTCGAAAATTGCGCGCAGCGCCTTACCTGGGGAACTCAGACTCATGATGCACTGCCTTCCGTGATGCGGTGGTATTTGAACTCGGACATGATGTCTCCTACTTCTTGATGCTTTGCCTGAAAGGGCGGGTTGTTGCGGATCGGCGCTGAGCTATTTGTTGTTGTAGCCGATCGTCACCACGGCATAGACGCAGTCCTCGTCGTAGGGGTTCTTCCAGGCGTGAGGTACGCCGGCCATGACGAGCAGGTCGCCCGGTACGAGCGTGCGCTTCTTTCCGCCGGGGAGTTCGAGATCGACCTTGCCTGAGAGCACGACCTCGTAATCGACAGTGTCGCTCGCATGCATGGCGGGGTCGCCGCCGTGCCCGGTTTCAAAAGTGGGATCGATCTCTTCGATGCTGATGCCTTTGCCGGCCGAACGCGCCGGGAAGCTGTTGACCCCGAAGGTCGAACCGTTGGGCCCCGCCAGTTGCACAGTGCTGGGAGGACGCCCGATGTTCTCTCTGCTGTGTCCACCCTCGATGGCCCAGTAGAAAGCTCCGACGGCAACGTCCGGCACGTCGATAGTTGCCGGGTCGCCGACTTCGAGGAAATCGGTCTCTCCTGAGTCGGTGGTGCCTGCAACTACCAGCCGAAATTTTCGTGGGTCCGGGAAGGTCATCTTGTGCTCCTCAGTTGTGGATGATCGCTTGATTTCTTGTTCGACGCGCTGTCGTTCGAGGCTCGCTGAGCTTGGAATGGTGGTGAGCGTCAGGGTCTGAAGTGCCCGGCTCGGCTGCCTACTGCCGTCGGCGACGGGCCAGTGCAGCCGAGCCGGAGGGGGTCGCGCTTCCGGTCGCCGCGGCCAGTGGCGGCTGGATCAGCACGAAGTCGTGTGTCAGGCGCGAAGTCCGGCGCTGCGCATCAGCGGGAAGATTTGCTCGTTCAGGCGGTCCAGGCCCTCGTCGTAGTCGACCATCCCGATGCAGGTACCCGCGATACCTGCGTCAGAGAGCTTCTGGAGCCCATCGACGATCATCTCCGGCGTGCCTACCAGCGGAACAAGACCAGCTCTCAGGTAGGCCCGGACAGCTCCGTCCTTCTTGAAGTCCTCAGACCGCTTGTAATCATCCCAGTTCATGCTGCGGGCGTCGCCGGATTCAACGATTGCCTGATAGCGTGCGGCGCTTTCCCAGTCTCCCTTTTCCTCTTCGACGTACTTGACGTAGTCCTGCGCTTCCTTCTCGGTGTCTTTGCACACGATATGGACGCCTGCCCACAGAGCGAGATCCTCCCTGCCCGCCTCGTCTGCGTTCCTCCGGAGTTTCGAAACGACCGGCTCACTGCGGTCTACGTCGGTGACCCCGGCAAACAGGACGTTGGCATGGTCGAACGCGAATCTCTGGCCTGCCGGACTCGAGCCGGCGCTCATCACCACGGGTCCGGGCGATTGAACGGGCTTCGGGTACGCCTGCGCGCCCTCCAGCTTGAAGAAGTCGCCTTCGAAGTCGAACTCGTACTCATCACCCTCGTCGGACCAGAGTCGCTTGACGATCGTCATCCACTCGTCCGCCAACTCGTATCGCTTGTCGTGCTCGGGCAGGTCGAGTCCGAACATCTTGTACTCCGGCTGGTGATAGCCGGCGACGGCGTTCAAGCCCATGCGGCCTCCGCTGATGTGATCGATCGTCGCACTCATTTTCGCCGCCATGAGCGGATGGAAGAACGGCATGTGGCAGGTGGCAAAAACCTGAATGTTCTGCGTTGCTGCCGCCACTCCGGCCGCCCACGTGAGCGTCTCGTGCTGCCTGCCCCAGGGCCGGTCGGGGCCCGAAAGCCCCTGCCAGCGGGCGATCGGGATAAACCCCTCGACGCCATACCTGTCGGCTTTTTGAGCAAGACCCTGAACCTCGTCCCAGTTGCCGAGCTTGATGGTGTTCTCGGCCAGCGTGAGGCCGCCCTGTCCGGTAGACACGTTCGCCCCGAACATGGCCATCTTGAACTTGTTCGGGCCGTCCATTATCGGCCGTTGGGCACGTTCAACTGTGTGATCAGCGACGAAGTCACGTTCAACGGTGCGGTCAGTGACGACGTTGGGCGATGTAATGGTCATGATTGTCAGTCATCCTTTCGTAGAGATGCAGAGGGGTTGGTTTTGTTCAGTGCCAGTTTTCTTCGGACCTATGATTGGGTGCCGAAGAGCACCGGTCTCAGGCCCGGGTTATGGGACAGGCATTCGAAGAGTTGGCAGAGGGCAGCACGCGTATCCGACTGCCGTTGATGCTTTGTCTTCATCGGCGCCGTCTAGAGTCGCGATGCATCTCCGAGGGCGTGCCAGGACCGGTTGTGGTAAACCAGTGGCCTTCCGGGCACCCCGTCACCGGACAAACCCGGTGACGCTTCAAGCGCCTCAACAGCTACGATGGCCGATCCGCCGGCAGCCATAGAGTTCACGATCCTGCCCCTGATCCAGGCCTGGGCCATGGGAAAGTAGGGTTCTCCGGTCTCAAGCCGCGACCACTGGGAGGTGTCGGCAAACCGGTCGATTCCGCTGGTCGCGCAGAGTTTTGCAAAGTGCACTTCATCCGCGCTGAGCAGGTGCACAACGACCGTGTCTGCACTGCGAATGGTCGGGGTGCTGGACGAGAACTCAGAGACTGAGAAGGCCAGAATATTGGGTTCCACGCTGGCCGAAATCACAGACGTTGCGGTCAGGCCGACCGGCCCGTCGCCGGCATCGGCTGTGATGACAGCGACGCCGCCTGGATGGTTGCGGAACGCGGACTTGAATTCCTCGGCCGTAATCGCCGGCCTATCGATTTCCACAAATTGAGTCCCCCCTGAAGCGCTGCTGACGGCCGAGGCATTGCTGATCATGCTCACCGGATCTCCTCTTGATGTAGTGCGCCGGCTTGAGCGCCGGTCCCGTTGAGCACCAACTCTAGGAACATTTGTGATGCAAGTGACATGGTAAAGAAGGCCAATAGCATTGAAAATGAGGCCAGTATGGTCGGATTCTTGTCGTAGCTGATGCGAAATGGGAAGCTTCCATCGGACCGGTACACCTGTCCTCCTTCAGCACGGCAGGCGCTCCCGGATTAGTAGCCGCTCGACTCAACGAAGAAGACCAGATGCATACCAGAACCGTTCCGCCCGACACCCGGACGGACACGCCATGGGCAGGAACGGCTCCCCGGTGGCGTCACTGGGCTCCTTTGGCCGGCCGGCTCCCCTCCCAGGCAGGTGGACGCGGCTACCTTGGGGGCTCTGAACAATCGGCCCCGCTTCCATACGTCGGCGGCAAAAGGGGGAAGCTGTGAAATTAAGCACGTATCAGAACCTGCGACTGCCGAACTTCAGTATTCACACACTGCGTGGACTGCTCGAAGAAGCGGATCTCGACTGGCGGACCGCACTTGCGAATGCGGAAATTGACCCCGACGCGGTGAACCGCCCGGGAGGCACTATTCCTGCACGGAAGGAACTGGCCTTTCAGCTTCAGTTCGTCGCGCTCACAAAAGATCGTGTCGATCTTTGGGTGCGAGCGGCGCAATCCTACACACCGGGCTCTTTCGGCGTCCGCGGACTGGCGTTCGTAACGGCGCCGACCGTCGAAGCATGGGTGGAAGTTGCCACCGGAATGGACTATGGCCCCGGGCTCATGGAGATTGTTCCTCTGCGGACACCGGATGGCGCGGTGACCGGGATGGAGATCACATACCCCGAGGCCCCGGCAGAGTTGATCCCGTTCAGCGTCTACCGTGACTTCTGTTCCGTCGCCCGTACCCTCGCGTGGCTGTACGGCAGCCTTTTCCCCTTCACCCGGGTCGAGTTCCCTCTCCCAGATGTCTCCCCCGAAGTTTTGACGTACCTCCCCTGCAACGTCGACTGCGGCACCGAAACGTTGCGGCTCTGGTGGGACTCCGCCGTGTCAACACACGAACTGCCCTTCGGTGACGCCTTCCAGCACGAGTCATGGATGAAAGCCGATACCCAGATTCTCGATGCCCTCAGGGCGACCGGCGACTGGCCAGGCACCGTCGCGAAGACTATCAGGGCCTCGCCCGAGCTGAACCGCAAACTGGCCAATGTGGCCGTGACGCTGCGGGTCTCCCCACGCACCCTGCGACGCAAGCTCGAAATCACGGGTCATGACTTCGCCCAGATTCGGGATGAAACCCTGAATGACATCGCCACCGATCTGCTCTCGAATACCGATTACTCCGTAGCACGAATATCCCGCATTCTGGGCTACACAGACCCAGCCAGCTTCACCATCGCCTTCAAACGGTGGAGGGGGATGCCACCGACGGCGTTCAGGGAGGCTTCCCGCTACAGAAACAACATCAGCTCCGGGGCATAGGCTTGCACGGCCCGCGCTCGACCGGTCGCAGGCCAGGCTGGAGATGGGCTGGCGTGCAAGCAATACCTCGGTCGGTCGCGTCTCAGTGGGTGTTTTTCCCGCTCGCTTGAAGAGAGCGCGTTCGGCTTCCTCGCCGGGCCGATCGGCTTCACCGCGAACCTGCTGGTCCAGCCCTTCAAAGGGGTGCTGTCTCCCATTGACAGCCGGACCTAGCAGGCCATCACGACCGGATCGGCCGAGCTTCCGAGACGCCCGTTCACGCGGGGGAACCGGTTCCGCCTGCTGCGCAACGTCCTGGACCAAACCGCCCACGGAAGATCCGGCCGGCAGCTGAGGCGAACGTTAAATCTTCGCGGAGCTTTTCTTCACCACTCCTTGCACCGCCGTATGGTCCCGGTGTCTGACCACGGCGGACGAATCACTGATCACGCCCCTGTGCGGGCGTCCCATTAACCGGCGGGCCAGCGCGACACCGACGAGGGATCACGTAGCGTCGGTACATGACACAAGTTGCAATGCCTCTTGCTGCCAGGGACCGACTTCTTAATCGATTCGGTGTGGCGGCCGCGTCCTGGATCGACGACTTCGGAGCGATCGTGAGCGGGCTCTGCCAGAAGTGGGCACTGGACCCACGCACCGTTCACGCGGGTGGAACAGGCGCCGTTGTCGAGTGCGTATCGGCCGAGGACGGAACGCGGCGCGCACTCAAGCTCTCACCTGACCGCGGAATAACAGAGCAGGAGGCTGCCGCGTTGAGGTACTGGGCAGACGCGAACACGGTGGTCGATCTGATGGACGCGGACACCACGCACAGCGCGATTTTGCTCGAGTGGCTCCCCGAGGCCACCCAGCTGACCGCCGACACCTGGGACATCGCCGAGGTCGAGGATCTCATCGCTGATCTCTTCTCGCCGCGGACACCTCCGCCACCTGATGTTCCCCTCGCTCGTGAGCGCGTGGAGTTCGTGTTCGAATTGTGGGATCGCCGCCGCCGGTCCCTCCTGAACTCTCCCATCGACGACAGCGTGTGGCGTCGATCGCACGCTATTGCTTTGGACATGGCGGGTGAAGGTGAGTCCTTGCTTCACGGCGATCTGCACCTCGGCAATCTTCTGCGGGTCCACGACGGTCGCGGGATCGTTGCGATCGACCCACGCCCTTGCATCGGCGATCCGGCGATGGACCTCACTGACCTCGCCACGATTGGAGCGGCCAGCGAAGCGGAGATCCGCAATCGATGCCGGCAGCTTGCAGACATCGCTGATCCAGTAGACGCAGACCGGCTCTGGCTCTGGTGTCGCACCTTCGCCCCGCTGGCGGCAGTCTCACTCGCCCGCCGTACCGGCAAGACCGAGGAACTCACCCTCATGCGCGACCTCGCCTTCCCGCGCTGAGCGTCACCAAGGAAGGCGCCCGTTAGCCGGTCCCCCACCGCGAGACCTCCGGCTCCGCTCCTTACGGGAGAAAATCCCGAAAAACTAGGACCGCCGAATCGCGCATACCCCGCCCGCAAAAAGGCCCGTCAGGGCACCTTTTGCGGATCATGGCCCTCAGCCTAACCGTCGCTGCGCGGCCACCGCGGAAGCTTTTTTCAGGCGTCCTTTTCCGGCCCGGGAATATCTGTTCGAAGGTCCCGCAGGATCAGTGAGCGGGCCGGTTCCCGGAATTCGGTCACCACACCGTATTCGTCGTCGAAGAGTGCTGTTGCCGTGTACTCCTCGTCCTCCCTGTACACCAGGGACAGCAGCACTCCGCCTCCCACGCGCTCGGCCCCCGAAATCCGCAGGTCGTCCGCATAGCCGCCCCAAATGCGCATTTTCAGCGGATAGAACGCCTGGACAGCCGACGGCATCCAGTCTGAACGCTGGTGCCCCAGGTCCCCGGAGGCCTCCCCGCGGTGGAAAACCAGCCCCTCCTTAGGACTGTAGGAGATCGTCTGGTCGTCCTCCTCCACCCTCCAAGAGTGTGCCCGGTCGCTGACCCGGACGCATGAGAACGACCGCCGGCCCGTCTCATCCGTTTCCTCCACCGTGGCGAACATCGGGTACCGGATGTCTTCGCCGCGGATTACAGAAAGCATATGCAGCAAGGCGCCAAAGCCTGCCTGTCCATCCATTGTTACCCCCCTGTACCCCTGATTCCGTCAGTCCACTAGGGACAAAGTAAGCGGATCCGATCGCCCTGGCTAGCGAAGGCCAAGACGGCTTATGCGGGTGCAAGGTGCCCGCTTAGCCCTTGAGCACCGGATGATCCCCATCCCGTGGCCATTGTTTGCATCCTTGCCATGGCCTCCCGTGCCTGCTCCAGTCCGCCAGCGAGGCGTTGATCGCGGCTCGGCTGTCGGGGTGTTCCTAGCTGCCCCTCCGCAGCGGGCACAGAAGTGCTAACGGCTGGGTGCGGACATTAGGCTGCTCGTGTGCGGAGAACGCGAAACAGGGAACCGGGGGCGGTCAGTCGGAAGCCGATATACGTCGAGACCTTCGTTCGCGCGCCCTTCAACAAATTGTGGGAACTGAGCCAGAACCCCGAGCAGCATCCCCGATGGGACCTGCGGTTCTCCACAATTACGCCGGTCAGCACCGGCGATGACGGGCTCACACATTTCCGATATGAGTTCAGGCTTCCCTTTCATACAATCAGGGGAACGGGAGTTTCCTTGGGCGACCGATTCCGGGCCGACGGACAGGCAACATCTGTACTCAAATTCTCCACCGGAGATCCTCTATCGCCCATCGGACCTGGTTCCGGGTACTGGCGCTATATTCCAACGGACCGCGGGATCCGATTCATCACCGGGTACACCTACCACCCGGGCATGGGCATGGTCGGCCGGCTTCTGGACCGCCGCTTCATCCGGCCGGTTCTGGGCTGGGCGACTGCGTTAAGCTTCGACCGGCTGCGTCTGTGGGCGAAACCGGCCAGGACCCTACAACAGCACGCACCAGATGGGTCCTTGACGCTGCCGCCCGGGCGGCCGCCCTCACCACGGCAGCCGTCTCTCTTCGGCATGCTATGGCTCAACCAGGTCGTCACGGCACAGCCGGCTTCGCACTCGCCGCGGCAGCAGCGGCCGCCGTCCTGCTTCCGGCCCACCTTACGGTGCCGCGCGCGGGACGATGCCTGCGCCGCCCGCCAGCCATGGACGCTGCCCGGGCCCCCTCCACACTGGCTACGCTGCCTGCTCCACAAAGTCTCCCAGCCCGGCCCGAAGGAAAGCGAACAACCAGATCATGAGCTCGATCTTTATGAAGGCCATAAGAGATGACTTTCAGCGGCTTCATCCGATGCTGCAACGACGCTTCGGCGTCAGCGTAGACGCAGGCTATGCCTGCATCGGTACCGGCGCCTTCGCCGAAGTGCAGCGCGGAGCTTGGTGGACAGTTCCTTTCCTGCGTCTTGGCGCGTTCCGCAACATCCTCTTCCCCGACAGCGGAAAGAACGTTCCCTTCACGATCGAAAACTACCCCTACATTGACGGTCTAGGCCGGGAAACCGTCACCTTTGTCAGAACCCTTCAAGTCAGTCCGCGACGAGAGCGCCGCTTCAACGCCACCATGATCTACAGTTCTGAACAAGACCGGATCATCGACTACCTGGGCACTCACCAACACCTCGCCACAGGGCTCGACCTCAGAGTTCTTCCCGATGGTTCCCTGCATCTGACCTCTGGAGCACAACGCTTTTACGAAGGCTTCCTCGGGTTCACCCTTCCGGCGACACTCACCGGCACCGCCGAACTCCACGAGACCTACGATGAAATACGCCAGGTATTCACAGTACGGATGCAAGTTCATAATCACCGCTTCGGGTTCCTCTTCGGATACCGCGGCGAATTCACCTGCGAATTCCCCTCCGCGACATCCGCAAGCTTCCCCCCCGCACCTGAAGCCCGTCCGGGAAGAGCTACGTCAGTAGAAGCGCCGGAGCTCTTCAACCCGCGCACACCTCCGGTCGCCAGATTGCCCGGTGGACGTCACCCGAGCGTTCCTCTCAGATGCCGCCTACAGGGCCGGCCAATTCACGGAAGCGCCCAGTTGAAGTACACCCCAACCTGACGTCCGGAAGATAGCTGAAAGACGTCAGGATAGGGTTCTAATCTGCGATTCCTGAAGTCTTGAGGCTAGAGTCATAGATTTCACTCTGACATCTCAATAGACGTCGCTGCTTCAGGACCTACAACCGCCCTGTGGGACAGGCAGCCACCGGTTCAAAGGCTGTGCAAAAAACCGACCTCGTGGATTAGCAATCACTGGTCTGTCTACGTGTAGACGAGAATGAGGGTCAACTGAGAGTAAGTGCAGGACGCGAAGGGATGCGGCATGACGAGTCCGGCTTTACCGGGATGGCCCAGTAGTGACCGCGGATATCGTCGATCCGAGGTTACGTCGGTTGTGGGACGAGGCGACGCCAAATGGGAGCAAGCCGCTTTCGATGTGCTCCGATGGAAAGTGAAAACCGCGAGTGGCTTTTCTGTAGATGCACCGGGCCCGGTCTCGCAAGGTGACGACGTGATTGTCACAGCGAACATTTGCGGGGTCACCGTTGTTGAGCCGGTGGAAGTCGTATCTGTTGTACAGGAGCCAGATCGAGTTGGCTTTGCCTACCGCACGATGCCGGGGCATCCTGTTCGTGGTGAGGAAGCGTTTATCGTTCACCGTCACGGCGACGAGGTTCAACTGACGATTCGCTCGCTCACGCGCGCGGCTCCACAGCAACCGTGGCGATTGCTGTACCCACTCCTTCTAATCGCACAGCGGGTCGCGCGAAGGCGATACCTACGTGCGCTCCGATAATCGGGGTAAGAAACCCCGAAACCACGAGAACCGATCTTCTCGAACTAAAGCCGCGTCGGACCTTCCCTGCAGCCATCGGTCATTTATCAGGCTGCGACGCGGCCATTCAAGATGAGGGTAAGGCAGAGTACGGTCAGCGTATGGAAGCTCACCCGATAGATCCGCGTGATCAGACGTCCGAGGTCGCGAAACCGACGTACCGTGTCTATTTCTGGGCAGAGGACGGTAGCGCGAGCGAGGAGTGGGAGCTAAGCGGCGCTGACCTTGACGAGGTACTCGAGTGGATTCCATCGCGATCGCGTGGACGCTCGCACAGCCTCTGGGCAGTGGCCCGAACGCCAGGCGACGTCTGCCATGTACGTCTTCGAGGCATCGACCTCGATACAGAACGCGGAACGTGGCCAAGCTGGGCGAGGCAGGTATACCGGTAAGCCATGGTCATCTGCGCATTAGTTTCCTGCACGCAGGCGGGGCAGATCACTACTGATGCCAGCTCAACCGGCCACGACTTAGCTTCCACCTGTTCCAGCCAAACAATAGTTAGGCATTCTCCATGTTCAGGTACCGGTAAACGGTGGCGCGGCTGACGCCAACGATCTTGCCGATGTCAGCGGGTTTGAGACCCTGGGCCTTCAGCTCATGGGCTCGCTTCACCTTTCGGTCGCCTGCCGTGACTTCCCGCCGTCCCGCCCTGCGCCCGTTGGCGGCAGCTGCAGCCATGCCTGCCTTGGTGCGCTCGGCCAACTGGTCGCGTTCGAGCTGGGCGAACGCGGACATAACGGTGAACATCGCCTTGCCCATGGCGCCTGTGGTGGTGATGCCCTCGGTCAGTGAACGGAAGTGGACACCCCGTTCCTCAAGGTCATCAATGAGCGCCAGCAGGTTCCGCGTGTTGCGGCCCAGCCGGTCAAGCTTCCAGACGACCACTTCATCGCCTTCTCGGAGGTGCTCCAACATCTTGTCCAGCTCAGGACGCTTGGCCCGTGTGCCGCTCACCCCATGGTCCGTAAAGACCCTCTTGCAGCCGGCCGTTTTCAGCGCGGCATGTTGAAGGTCCGTGTTCTGGTCAACTGTGCTGACCCTGGCATACCCGATACTTGCCACTGCCGTCCTAAGTCACATCAAAGGTTTATTTTAATGTTCCTGAGACTAGCAGACGTGAGACGTATTGATGAGACGAGGGGGTTGTCTAGAATCCGCGACTTTCTCTCACCTCCAGAAATGGCGGCAGGGGAAGACCTGCTGTCTCAGCAGACGGTCCTTTGATGAGAGACGGGGGCAAAGCTAAGTCCCCACACTTGTCCCCAAACTTTGGGTTAGGCCGTGTCTTCAGACGATGCCGCATCGGGCATCAGAGCAGCCTTGACGATCCTTACTCGGTCCGAGGAGACAACGCCAAAAGCATGCTTCTCCAGGATCGCCAGAGCTAATGCCTTGACTCTCTCCAACTGCGGTCCGTCAATTGCACGTTTGTTCCCGTGAACGAGTTTGCTTCGAATGCCGTAGAGCCGTCCGAGGGGCTCCTTTATGACTGGTTCACCTACACCAAGGATCTCGGCGAGGGTCCGCCGCAAGGGAGCAATGTTCGCGTTCTCACCCAACTCGAGCGATTCAAGCACGAGCCAGTAGGCGATGAATCTCATCACGGGGTCGGCCTGGGATTCAGCCACCCAGTACCACTGAGAGGCGACCCTCATCTGCTGACGAGCCTGGTCAGAAGCGCCCGTAAAGCGGTCTACCTTGGGTTTGAGTGCATGGAGGATTTCCGCCGCCTCCAATACTTTAAGAGTTGCTTGGGATTCGAGAGAAACCGTCCGGCCTCCCAGCAGTCGGTTCCAGTGCCAATCGCTGTGTACTTCACCGATTTCCTCAGTAATTAATGGGCCAAGAACGCGTTCTCCGTACAGAAGGTCCAGCATCACAATCAAAGGCGAAACGGCGGCTCTTCCGGCGGCTACCATTTGTTCATATTGAGTCGGAACGTCGGTATCCAAGATGTATAGGAACTCCACGTAGTTCCCCACCGGAGTCTCACTCTGGTCTGCTCGAATGTTCACCTGGACGTTCTGCATGAACTCGTAGTCGAAGGCGTCGCCTTCATTCTTTAGCTTGCCCCACTCAGGCAACAGGAACTGCCCTGGTTGCCGGGCAGATAAGGTTCCTTCAAAGACGGGTTCTCCCAGAACAACCGCATCGTTGCCGAAGACCAGTCGCAAGTTGCCCATCTCGATATTCAAGCGCGGGATGACCACCGTACGAATTGTCTTGTAGACGACTCGGTATCCGGGCGTGCCGCAGCCCGGAGGATGCTCTTCATCGGACATTTGCCAGCCCCCGAAACTCAGAGGCGTAGGCGTCTCTGCCTGTGGTTCCCATGCAGCAATGAAGTCATCAAGTCCCTGGACGCGGTCATCAGGGATGGCCGCACTACGTCCACCCGTCCCTGTCACTCGTACGCCCGGGTCGCCGTTTTCCTGACTTACGTCCATTTATCCCTACGTCCTCTGATCCGGCGCCGTTAGGAAACCAGCACTTCAGATGGTGCACCTACCCCGATGGCGGCCGTCAGCGGCCGCGTGTGTGAGCCGCATCAATTGAGCGGTGCGCCGCGCGCCATGTCGAATTGGGTGCCGTAGCGATTAACCTAACTGACAACAAGCTCGAACTGAACATGGTTAAGGACGAAGCGCCGATAACAGCGCATATGTTCGTAGGGGTGTCCCCCGGGCGGCATTCTCCGCGTGCACGAACGAGTCGACTATTGTGACGCGGAACGGGACCGCAGTCACAAGTGTGACGGGAGTCGGTGGTAAGACATTGCACAGGGATGGTTGTTAGTTGGCGGGCAACTCGTCCAGGTGGCGGTGAGCTTGTCTTCCCCGAAGGCGACGTAGGGCGGGGGCCGGCGGGCGACTTGGGTGTGGGCCTCAGCTGTGCAGCGGCGGAATGATCCGGTACGGAACACAGGCGGAGACAAAACCGCACAGGCCAACGACGGCGGTACAGAAACAAACGGGCGAAAGCGGTGCTGCGAGGGCATATCTACGAGGCGGTGCCGGCAACTGGAGCCTGCGCAGGCCAGGCTTTGCCGCCCGTTCACCCGGGCGTGGCGGAACAGGGACCGGTCCGTCATGCGGAAGTCCTAGCTTGAGGGATTGCTTCCAACAGCAATCACCCTGGCGAAAGGAATCTGTATGTCTTCCCCTGTCTCCCGGCGTCGTCGTGCCCTGACGGGCGGCACCGCCCTGGCCTTGCTGGCACCGCTTGCGTTTTTCGGCGTGCAGATCGCTGCGGCGGATCCGCCGGAGCACTCCAGCGCGGAGGGCAGCCCGCCGGCCCATGCCGCCGCCAAGGGTCGCGGGGACAAGCCCGTCGATGATGCGGTGGACCCCACGACGTACGTCGGCGGTCCCGAAGTCGTCACCGAGGGCGAGACCGGGGAGGATGTTTTGGATGGCGTGGTCTTCGATGACGCCAACCGGAACTCGGTCCGGGATAAGGGCGAGAAGGGCATCTCGGGGGTGACGGTGTCTAACGGCCGCGAGGTGGTCCAGACCGATGCCAAAGGCCGCTACGAACTGCCGGCGCAGAACAAGGACACCTTCTTCGTCACCAAGCCCGCCGACTGGGACACCCCGGTCGATGAGAACAACATCGCGCAGTTCTCCTACACTCACGCCCCCCAGGGCACCACCGAGCAGGAGTTGCGCTTCGGCGGCCTGGAGCCCACCGGGGAACTGCCCGCCGCGGTGAACTTCCCGCTGACCAAGAACCCCTCCTCGGCCGGCGAGGACATTCGGTGCCTGGTGCTGGCCGATCCGCAGGCCTACTCCAATCAGGAGATCTCCCACGCGCGCAACGGCGCCCTGCGGGAAGCGGCTGCCTATGATGCCGCCGACTGCGGCGCCCTGCTGCTGGGCGATATCGCCGGCGATGACCTGGGCATGTACGACCGGGCGAAGGAGGCCCTGGGCCTGATGGGCATGCCCGTGCGCGCGATCCCCGGCAACCACGACCTGGACTTCGATGCCACGGACGCCCGGTGGTCGTTCGATACCTACCGGCAGCACTGGGGACCGGAGAACTACTCCTACGATGTCGGCGAGGTACACGTGCTGGCGCTGAACAACGTGAAATACCCGTGCACGCCCGAGGACGACAACGCGGACGGCAAGCGGCCGGCCTGCGAGGACCCGGCCGGCGCCCCGGCGTACAACGGCCGCCTCGGGGAAGACACCCTGGCCTGGATCAAGAAGGATCTGGCCACCGTGCCCAAGGACAAGCGCGTCGTGGTCGCCACGCACATCCCGCTGGTGTCCCACTCCGGTGCCGACAGCGCCCAGCACCAGACCGACGACGTCCGCACACTCTATGACCTCCTCGAAGGACGCGAGGCCTTGTCCCTGTCCGGCCATTCGCACTGGGTCGAGTCGATGGCCGAGGGAGATTCCCTCGGGGCGTGGGAGGAGGCCGTTGGGGTGAAGGCGGTGCCGTTCGACCACATCGTCGCCGGCGCCGTGTCGGGAGACTGGTACGCCGGGGACTACGACGTCGACGGCCAGCCGATGAGTTTCCAGGGCGACGGCGCGCTGCCGGGCTTCTGGACCTTCGACTTCTCCGGCACCGATTACCGGCACGCCTTCCATGCCACCGGCCGGGACGGCGACCAGATGGGCCTGGGCGTGAGCTCCCCGCACTACCGCCACTGGGCGCAGACCCTGATCGACTGGCGCGACGAGCACCCCGTCACCTGGGAGAACAAGCACAAGGACGCGGTGCCCCCGCTCACCCTGGGGGATCTCGGGGACCAGAACATGATCACCCGCGAGGACCTGGACGGAGGCACCTACCTGACCGCCAACGTCTGGGCGGGCACCACCGACTCCACCGTCACCGTCTCGATCGACGGCGCCGAACCCGTCACCGCGGAGATCACCCAGCCGGCGGCGGGTGAAGAGGTGCGGCGCGGCGTCGAGTGGTCCGACCCGTCAGCGCTGATCCGCCAGCTCACCAGCGCCCGGATGTCCTATCAGTCGACCTCGGGAAACCCGGAGGCCCAGGGCCTGCACCTGTACAACGGCCAGGTCTACGGACCCTCCGCACCGCGCCCGGTGGAAGGCAACCTCGCCGATGGGTCCCCGCACCTGTGGCGCATCCCGCTTTCGGCCGACCTCGAGAACGGCATGCACCTGGCCGAGGTGGTCTGGACCGACCGCTACGGCAACAAACACACCGAGACCCTCGCCTTCGAGGTCGTCGACGAACGGCCACAGCAGAGCTTCCGGCTGGACACCTTCGGCGAGGACGTCGTGTGGTGATAGTTGAATGCCGCTTGCGCTAGTCCCGCGGGTGCCTGCCAGCCGTGCTCACAGGAACGCGGGGGCCACGGCGAAGACGGCGGTCAGGACGTGCCGTCGGCGGCGGGAGACGTCGTGCATTAGCAGCGGCGCGTCTTCGTAGGGTACGACGTCGGAGATCAGGTGCTTGCGGATTGTGTCACCGTGGGTGCCGAGCAGCTTGATGGTTTCGGCCGAGAGCCGCGCCCGGTCCCACTGTCCCGTGAGGCCGCGGGGCACCCTGCCGATCTGCGCGCAGCGCAGGTTGAGCCCGTTGTGGTGGAATTCCTCGCCCAGCCGTACGGCGTCGGCCCCGCTGGTGTAGAAGGCCAGGTCGATGATGCTTCCCTGCGGGCGGGCCGCGCGGAGGGCGGCGTGGAGCGCTTCGGGGCGGCCCCGGCATTGAAAGACGACGTCGGCGCCACGGTCCCCGGGACCGTGGCGCCATCGTGTTTTCAAGATTTTGCCGGGGTCGTCATTCAGGTCGAGGGCCAGGAAGCCCAGCTCTTCGGCCAGCTGCCGGCGGCGGGGGTCGGAGTCAGCGACGGCGACTTCGCGCGCGCCGAGAGACCGGGCAAACAGGGCGGTGACCAGCCCGATGGGCCCGGCTCCGGTGACGAGCACCAGCCGGCCGTCCACGCCGTCACCCAACGCGCGGACCAGGCCGCCGGTTTCATCTGCCGCCGCGTGCAGCAGGCCGTTGGCACAGATGGGCCCGAAGTGTGCGACGAAGACGCCCAGCAGCGGGTCAAGGTCGTCGGGCAGCGGCACCAGATGCTCGCGCAGCGGGTCGGCCACATGCGCGGTGGCGTGGCCATAGGCCGTGGCAAGGATGTCCCCTTCGGCGAAGGCCGGGGTGCGGGATTGGGCGACCCGGGCGACCTCCATGTAGCCCAGCCGGCGGATTGGATAGGCGGCCTCGGCCGAGTCCTGCAGGAACAAACCGAGCTCGTGATCCAGGCGGGACCGCAACCCGGGGTGGTCGCCTTTGACGAAGGCCAGTTCCGTGCCGGCCGACAGGCCGGTGACGAGGGTTTCGAGCAGGAGCCCGCCGTCGGGGACTTCGGGCAGCTGCTCCTCGACAATCTCCAGGGCTCCTGCCGCAGGAATGACGAGATTGCGCCGGTTCCTCATGGCGCTGCCCCGGCAGTGGCCGGCCGCTCTTCCGGCAGCTTCACCGGCAGCCCCGTACGTGCCGATTCGGCAATGGCACAGCCGAGCCGGTGGCTGCGCAGGGCCTCGGCATAGGGTGCGCGGGTGCTTTCCCGTTCACCGCGGACTGCTTCGATGAATTCCCGGTCGACCGCGATGCGGGGGTCCTCGGCACAGCCCAGATCCGTGCGCGACGTGCCGTCGAAACTGCTCAGGCCGGCCTCGGACAGCTCCAGGTACAGGCCGCGGCTCACAATGTGCAGAGCCGCGCGGTGCTTGGCGGCCAGCACCGAGGTCGCCGCCAGCGTGGCAACGGTCCCGCTGGCAAAGCGGACGGTGGCCGCGGTGGCGTCGTCGACGTCGTCCGGCTCCGGCCCGTCGACCGGCGGATGCCCGGTCTCCGTCCCGCGCACCCCGGCGGCGTAGACCTCGACGGCTTCGCCGAGCAGGAAGCGCGCGGTGTCCAGGACGTGGGTGAGCTGCTCGACCACCTGACCGCCGGAGCGGTCTATGCGCCCCCACCAGGGAACCGGCGGCCGTTTGTCCAGCCAATAGCCGTTGGCCAGCAGGGCCGGGGCCTCCGCGAGCAGGCCGCGGGCATGTCCGACGGCGTCCATGCAGCGCCAGTGGTAGCCGGTGCCGGTGACGACGCCTGCCGCTTCCACGAGCGCGCCAATTTCCTCCGCGGTTTCCCGGCCCAGGCCGACCGGCTTTTCCACGAACAGCGGCAGTCCCCTCGAAAGCGCGGCCCGTTCACCGGGCCCGTGCGCGAACGGCGGAACGCACACGTAGACGGCGTCCGCTTCCGTGCGGTCGAGGGCCGTCTCGGGATCGGTGAAGGCCGGGGCGTCCACTTCACGCCCCAGCTTCTCCGCCGCAGCCGCATGCGCGTCGGTGACGCTGGTGATCCGGGCGCCAAGCTCCTGCAGGACGCCGACGTGCCGCCGCCCGACGGAGCCGGCCCCGATCAGGGCTACTTTCACGCTCATGTGGCCTCCTGGAGGAGTTGGTCGTACAGGCGCAGGTAACTGGCAGCCATCGCCTCGGGTGTCCATGCCGCTGCCGCGTCGATGCAGTCCTGCGGGCGGATATCGTCCAGTTCCTGCAGGAACCGGGCCATTTCCTGCTCATCGGCGGCGAGGAAACCGGTGCGGCCGTGGTCCACCAGCGAGGGCAACACTCCCAGCGGTGTCCCCACCACGGGGATGCCGCGGGAGAGGGCTTCCACTACCCCGGTGGCGCCGGGTTCGGCCCACCGGTTGGGGGCCAGCAGCACCCGGGCCGAGCGCAGGACGTGTTCCTTCGCTTCGCCGTCGACTCCGCCGATCCAGCGGTACCGGCCGCCGTCGAGCAGCGGGCGGACCTCCTCCCGGAAGTACGTGGCGTCCGGGTGGGAGGCCAGGTGCGGGTCCCCTGCGGCCAGCCGACGGTCCAGCTCTGCCGGGTCGTTGATTCCGGCGACGGGACCGGCGAGTACCAGCGGCAGGCCGGCCAGGCGGCAGATCCTGAGCGCGGCGTCCTGCCCCTTGTCGCGGGTGATGCGGGCCAGCACCAGGGCGTGACCGGCGCTCTCTGCGTGGACGTCCAGGGCGGGCGGAGCGGCCAGCGGGACGACGCCGATCGTCTGGCGCTGCAGCGCTATTGGTGCGCGCTCCAACTGGGACTGCGAGACCGCCGCGAACCGGATGCGGCCGCGGCCGTTGAAGGACGAATAGAACGCGCCGTGCTTGGCCAGGTCCCAGTGCAGGGTCTGCAGCACCGGCGGCGCAGCTTGCCCCATGGCGGCGAACACCGCCGGTCCCACCACCTCGAGGTGGTCGTGCACCAGGTCCCAGGCGCCGCCGTCGTACATGGCCTGCACAACGCCGTGCATATGCGCGTGGGCGATACCCGAGACCTGGTTGTAGGGCAGGGCGATCGAGGCGAACTGGGGTTCGTCGAGCGGGCACAGGTAGGCATCGGCCTCGATGGTGCTCGGACCCACCGTCGCGAGGGTGACATGCACCCCGGCGCGGCGCAACTCCGGAATCAGGGTGGCGACCACCGTTTCGATGCCCCCGTAGCCGCGTGGCGGGACAGGCAACCAGGGGCCGGCGTTGATGAGGATCCGCACGGCTCAGGCCACGTGCCCGGTCGCGAGCCGGTACTGGCCCACGTCCAGCATCGCCGGACGTTCGGACACCTCAACGGTGCAGGTTTGCCCGACGTAGTCCTCCCCCTGGCGCATGAACTGTGTCAGCTCGACGGCGAGAGGAGCAGCCGGGGCCAGGCCTCGGCGGTGCAGCCGGGCCTGCACGGTGAGCTGGATCTGCAGGGCCATCCGGGCCAGTTCGGCGTCAGTGGAGTTGCGGTGGCAGCGCTCGCCCAGGTCCACCTGGGCCATCCCGTCCAGGCCCACGGCTTCCAACACGTCGATCAGCATGCCGGTTTCCACCCCGTAGCCGGAGACGAAGGGTATGCGTTCGAGCAGGCTGCGCCGGCCGGCATATTCGCCGGCCAGCGGCTGGACGATCCCGGCCAGTTCGGGCCAGTACAGGTTCAGCAGGGGGCGCGCCACCAGTTCCGTGACCCGGCCTCCGCCCGCCGGCATGATTTTGACCCCGTCGTCGAGCGGCCGGTCATAGTAGCTCTTGACGAAGTGGGTCCGAGGATCGGTTAGCAGGGGGCCGATCAATCCGACGGCAAACTGTGCATCGAACCGGCGCAGGTCCGAGTCCATGAACACCAGAAGGTCGCCGCTGGAGATGGCCAGAGATTTCCACAAGGCTTCGCCCTTGCCCGGAGTGCATCCGGTGCCGGGCAGAATCAGGTCCTGGTGGACAACCTTCGCGCCGGCGGCCGCGGCCACGGCGGAGGTGTCGTCGGTGGAGTTGGAGTCGATCACGATGATCTCGTCCAGCAGCGGTACCGCCTCGACAAGTTCCCTGCGCAAAGCGGTCACGATCGACCCGACCGTCTCCGACTCGTTCTTGGCCGGAAGTACCACGCTGATCCGCTGGCCGGCCTTGCGCTTCACGAGTTCGTGCCGGTCGAAGCTTTTGCCTTGATAATTTTTCGCGGAGAACCACTCCAGAACGTCTGCCCGCATTCCGGCTTCCTCTCATCGAGCGCCGGTTCATCCCCCAAGGCCGGCTGTCGGTAGGATCAAGTCGAAGCCTACGGGGCCGGATCCTGCCCTGTGAATAGTTTCCGCGAGATTGGCAGGGACGGCCGGCCCCCAGAAAGGGCTGCGGATGCCGGTGCACACGGGTCGGCAATGTCTGCGCGAGGCGGCGGCAGTGAGGAGAATTGATGCAGCAGCAGGTCCCCGCCGGCGGCGGCGTCCATCGGCCCCGCCTGGTGCTGTGGCGGCACGGCCAAACCGACTGGAACGTGTTGGAAAAGGCCCAGGGCCATGCCGACATCCCGCTCAATGCGACCGGCCGTGTCCAGGCCAAACAGGCTGCCCGGCTGCTGGCAACGTTCCAACCCGATTTCATCTGGTCCAGCGACCTGGAACGCGCCCGCCACACTGCTGCAGAGCTGGCCGCGCTAACCGGGCTGGAACCGGTGCTGGACAAGCGGCTGCGCGAGTACCATGTGGGCATCAGGCAAGGCACCACCTTTGCGGAGTTCCGGGAACGGCATCCGAGCATCTACGAGAGGTTCTTCAGCGAGGAGAACTACCGGGTGCCCGGAGCCGAACTGCCCTCCGAGGTCAACGGGCGGATGAAGTCGGTCATCCAGGACGCCGCCGCAGAACTGGCCCCGGGCGGCACGGGCGTCCTGGTGGGACATGGCGCCGCCCTCCGAAGCGGGCTGTTGGCCTTCTTCGACGCGCCGGCCCACATGCGCGAGATGTTTGCCGGCATGGCCAACTGCGCCTGGACGGTGCTGGAAAAGCACCCGGACCGCGGGTGGCAGGTCGTCGACTACAACGCCCAAACCCTGCCCGATCCCTCCTCGGCACTGGCAGACGAAATGCCGGCCGAACACGATGGCCAGGGGTAGGATCCGGCCGGGCGGAATCGCACAATCCGGCGTCTTTGCGCAACTTCGGCAGGCTGGTTGGCCGATGGTGCCTCCGCATAACGGTTGCCTGTATGTTGGATAGCTTTCTCGGCGCAGCATCCAGCAAGTCCCGCTGGCCTCCGCAAGCTTCCCTATGGACGGGGTGAATGCTGGAACAAGCTTTTCATAAGAGGACACGTGCAGAATACGCCCTACGCCGCGCATCATGCCGGCGCGTCCACGGCCGGTGTGACCGGCGAACCGAGGGAGACGGTAAGAATGGCACGCACAACCGGGGTTTACGCAGTGCTCCTGTCCGCAATGCTGATGCTCACAGCCTGCGGAGGTGAAGCAGCCCCGGAAGGGACCGCCGAGCCGGCCACGTCCCCTACCGCCCAATCTCCGCAGACCACCTCGGCGGCCAAAACATACACCAACGACGACCTCAAGGAAGTGATCGCGGGTCTGGAAGACGCGCAGGGCCAACAACTTTCAGTCGTTCCGGCGGCACAAATCGATCAGGGACTCACGGCCGCGAAGGAATTGCTGGCGAACGCGACCATTACCCCTGAAGCCTGTTCCATGTTCGCGACCGAACAGACCCGGATACCCGATGGCAGCACCTACGCCGCCGGAGCCAGCCACTCAGCCGAAGAAAAGTCTCAGACCGTCATCACCCTCGTCGCCGTCAAAGACCCGCAAGTCGTCGCCGAGCAGCTCGAACAAGCACAAGAATCCATGCAGCAGTGCGCCGACTTCGAAATCGAAGCGGAAGGACAGAAAATCAGCAGCAAGATCACCCCACTGGACGTGATCACAGACGGTGAGCAGTCCCTCGGCTCCATCACCACCCAGAAGTTGCCGAACGGGCAAAGCCAGAAGGTCATGTCCGTAGCCGGAACGCAAGGATCCCTCGCGGCCACCGCAGTGAAAATCGGAGTCGACATCGAGGAAGAAGCTCAGGACGAACTCATCAAACTCGTCAACGACGCGCTTGCCCAAAGCGAGTAACCAACCATCTGCATAAAGGAGAATATGACCTGGATGGGTCGCCTTAACCTAACTACGGGCTCCGGATATCGTTACACACAGCAAACCAGGTGACGAGGTCAGAACCGGACCCAAGCATATTCGGAGAGCGCGCCCTCCGGCATTCCAGATAGCTTGGATAATCTCAAGCTAACTCGAAACGCGGAGGAAAAATCATGCCAGCAAGAGATGTCCTAAGCCAGGAGCAAATCCAAGCAAATCTGCTCCAGTTGCCGGAATGGCGTTACGGTTTGGGTGCTTTGCGGACCGCAGTTAAATGCGAATCATCCGCAGCTGCCTTGGACTTGCTTTCCGCCATTGGCCGGCTGGCACAGGAATCCGACCACCACCCTGATGTGGACTGGCGGTACGACACACTGTTCATCACGCTCACTTCGCATGATGCCGGCGACAGGGTGACGGCGCGTGACGTGACGCTGGCTCGTTCAATATCGCGGCAGGCCCAAGCCACTGGCGTCACGCCCCTGCCGGAACTCTTGCGAACAGTGGAGATAGCCATAGACACAGATGCCTCGGAAGCCATTTCGGAAGTCTGGCGGACGGCACTGGGCTACAAGAGGCACGAAGACGGAAGCCTGATCGATCCCTATGGCAGGGGTCCGGCCATTTGGTTTCAGGAGTCCCAGCGTCCGAGCGAGAATCGTTTTCACCTGGACGTCACCGTCCCCTTCAGCGAAAGCAGCTCGACTCTGGATGCCCTGGTAAGCGTTGGTGCAACACTCGATGATGAACATGCGCCCATGTGGGTAGTTGCCACTGATGCCCAAGGCAACCGGCTATGCATCAGTACTGAAGCCGGACGCGGCGACTAGACGCGTAAATTCAGGCTGCCTCGGCAAAGGGCGGCAGCCTGACCTTCCTGTCAGCCGCAGTCGCCGCCACCGCCCCCGACATCTCCGCCGTAGGCAGTGGCTCCGAAAGCCCCCGTGCTGGCTGCATCCGTGCTAGCAGGAGCCCGGGCACCCTTTACTGGTCGGCGGTCGGCGCGGGCACCCAATACCACCCAGGCGATACATGCCGCACAAAGGATGCCAACAATGATGGCGAATTCCATACTTGTCTCCTGTCGTTGAGCTCAGAGTATGGGCGGAATAGGCTTAGGGCAACAGTTCCAGGGCAAGACAATTCAGTGACTGGTGCGCCCGCGGGATGAGGCCAACGTCGGGGGCAGCATTCGGTCGGCCACCATTCCGGTCACCATTGAAAATAGCGTTTTGTGGAGGACGTCCACGGCTTTCTCCTCGGCGGGCCAGGTCTTTGGTGGTGACCCGGCACCGGTGGCGTTCTCAATTGTTTGGTCAAAGCCCAGTCGCATCACGGTGTGCCATATATTGGCGTGCAGTCCGCGAATGCCCGTGGCGGCCCACACTCCTCTCAGGGCGCCGAGGCTGGCACCGGTGAAGTAATGCATCAGGTGATTCCACAGGAGGGGCTTGGCATCGTTGGCGGGGCAGATGGCCATACCAGAAGTCCCGATAATCAGGGGGCCTCCCCTGCGGACCGCGAAAGCCATGGCTAGCGAGTTACCAAAACCGTAAGCATACTTATAAACACGGGCTTTTGAACCCAGAGTTGCCCATAGCGGGCATCGGGCCTACATCGAGGAGGAGCTTCGATGCGCATCAAGGATTCCGTCGTTGTGATCACCGGTGCGTCAAGCGGAATAGGCCGCGCCACTGCCCTCCGTTTCGCCCAGAAGGGCGCCCGCGTCGTGCTCGCGGCCCGCCAGGCACAGGCTTTGGAAACGCTTGCCGTCGAATGTGAACGGCGCGGGGCGCAAGCACTGGCAGTGCCGACCGATGTCAGCGACGCGGCCGCCGTGCAGGAACTCGCGGACCGAGCGGTAACACGCTTCGGCAGAATCGACGTCTGGGTCAATAACGCCGCGGTCAGCTTTTTCGCTCCGTTCCTGAAGGCACCCGTCGAGGACTTCCGGCGCCTCATCGACGTCAACGTGATGGGCTACGTGCACGGGTGCAGGGCCGCGCTAGCGCAGATGCAGCAGCAGGGAGCGGGAGTGGTCATCAACGTTTCCTCCGTCGTGGGGGAAATCGCCCAGCCCTACACCTCCGCCTATTCGATGTCCAAGGCCGCCATCCGCGCCCTGGGCGTTAGCCTGCGCTCGGAACTGTGGCTCACCGGCAGGAAAAACCTCAGGGTCTGCACGCTTCTGCCGGCAACCATCGACACCCCGTTCTTCCAGCACGCCGGTAACTACACCGGCCGCAAGGCCCTTGCCATGCCGCCTGTGTACACGGCGGAACGGGTTGCCAAAGCCATCACCGCGCTGGCGGCCTCCCCTCGCGCGGAAGCCGTCGTCGGACCGCTTGGACGGGTCATGGCCTTGCAGCACAGGCTCACCCCGCGCTTGATGGAAGGCGCCATGGCGGCCCAGGTTAACAGGACACATCTTTCGCGCAGCGAGCCAGCGCCCACGACCGCGGGAAACCTCTACTCGCCTCAGCCCTCGCACCCGAAGCCAGCAACGGGAGGCGGCTGGCACGGAAGAAGAAAAACCGCGCTGCGCAGGACAGGCGCCACCCTGCTCGTCCTCACCGCCGCCGGAAAGCTCACCAGCACGCTTGCCCGACGCTACCTTGGTTCCGGTGGACCAGGAACGCGGACCTCGTGATCTCACCCGCGCACGGCTGACGCCCCTGTCCCCTGACTGCTCAAACCTCTAGGCGGTTCGACGGTGAAACCGTCTTTTCCGGCTTGCACTGCTCGTCCCGCCCTAAACCAGAACCGGCGCGGCCGGTCAAGAGCTCCTACTTCCGGCCGGCATCAGTGAACTCCTGATCGACGGGCCCGGCACGAGGTCAACGCGCCCGGGCGATGTCGCCCCCCCGACGAACGACTGACAGCAACGTCCGGATCTGCCGCCAACCGGAAGGAACGCACTCCCGGAATTCGACACTTGGCATGGTCCTTGGTGTGATGGAGACGGAAGAGCGAAAAGTTGACACATCAACTATCCGCGCTAGAGTAGATGCATATGCATGTACATGCATATGCCCGTCCCCGGCACCTGCATCGGTCTCATTCCCGCGGGCTGCTGCGTCAAGCATCCCGCAGGTGGACTTCTGCAGTGCCCCACTGAACCGGCGAGGCCACGTGACGGGGACTATCTGTAAGGAGGAAATCGTGGTTGACAGTTCGACTCAGCACAGCGGCTCCATCGGAACCGTGTCCCAAAAGGGCATCCCCGACGAGGTGGACGTAGCAATCGTCGGCTCCGGCGGGGCAGGCCTGATGGCTGCGCTCACCGCTGCCAGGGAGGGCGCAAGGGTCCTCGTTGTCGAGTCCCGGGAACTCGTCGGGGGCGCCACCGGCATTTCCGCGGGCGCCGCATGGATCCCCAACCACGGCTTCTCAACCAAGGACCTCAAGGTCAAGGACAACTTGGACCAGGCCCGGCGCTACATCTACGGCCAAGGCCGGGACAAGGTTCTCGACCACGATCTGGTGGAGAGTTTCCTGCAAGCCGGGCCCCACGTGGCCCGCTTCATCGAAGAGCACACCTCCTTCGGGTGGATCCCGACCATCTGGCCGGACTATCGCTCCGACATCGACGGCGCGTCGGTCGGCAGGGCGCTCTTCCCCGGCCCCTACTCCCCCGAGGGACTGGGCGAGGTCGCAAAGTACGTGCGGCCGGCCCTCACGACGGGCATGGCCAAGAACCCGCTCCCGTTCTGGTTGTTGGGCGGCATCGGCATCGACGACGTGTGGCTCGCCGGACCGGCACTGGTCGGCGCCCTGCTTGAGGGCAGCTTGCGCAACGGCGTCGACGTTCGCGTCGAGGCGCCCGCTGTCCGACTCGTCACGGACAAGTCGGGCGTGCGGGGAGTCGTCGTACGGGCCGATGGCATGGAGCACACCGTACGCGCCACCAAGGGAGTCCTGCTGGCCAGCGGCGGGTTCGAAAGCTCGGACGAGGTCACGACCCAGTACCTCGACGCGCCCTTCGGCGTGCAGGTCTCACCGAAGGGCCATGACGGCATCGCAGTCCAGTTGGCCAAGGAGATAGGCGCCGACCTGACCGGGATGGAGGACGCCTGGTGGATGCCGGGGGTGCAGTTGCCCGGCGAGGAGTTGGAAGGCCAGCCGCTCAGCCGGGTCTTCCTGGGAGAGCGGGCGCTGCCGCACAGCATCATGGTGAACAGCAAGGGCGAGCGTTTCGCGAACGAGGCGTTGGCCTACGACCAGTTCGGACAGATCATGCGCGAGACCGACCCGGAAACGGGCGCCATGCCCAATGCCACCGCGTGGTTGATCTTCGACCAGAACTACTGGGAGAAGTTCGGTATCTTCGGCGTCACGCCGGGCGGAAAGGTGCCCGATTACCTCCACCGCGCTGAAACCTTGGCAGAGCTAGCGGCCAAGATCGGCGTAGATGAGGTGGGGCTACTCCGCACCGTTGACCGGTTCAACCCTGAGGCCGCACGAGGCCGCGACCCGCAGTTCAACCGTGGTGACACTATGTTCGACCGCTACTTCGGTGCCTACTATCCGCGGCTCGGCAAATACTCGCCCGATGCGCGCTTCCCCGCCGCCACCGCAAAGGCCAGGGTGCTCATCGCCAAGGCCGTCGGTCCGATCGCGAGCAAGCTCGCGGGACGGGTGGCGAAGAAGAACGACCCCGAGCGTCTTCGTTCCTTCGTGGTCCGGCCCCTGGCGAAAATCATCCGGCCGGTGCTGAAGAGCCCGCGGTCGAGCGTGCTGGGCCCGGTCGACACTGCCCCCTACTACGCGCTCAAGGTCGAGGCCAGCGCACTCGGCACTGTCGGTGGCCCGAAGACCGACGCACTCGGGCGCGCGTTAGACACCGAGGGCGAAGTCATTGACGGCCTTTACGCCGCCGGCAACGCAGGCGGCGCCCCCACGAAGGGGTTCTACGGAGGCGCCGGCGGAACGATCTCCCTCGGGCTGGTGTTCGGCTACCTGGCCGGACGCGAAGCAGCCCGGCGGCAGGACGGCGCCTAAGCACCAGGTGCTCTGGCGGGGTCGCACCTCCTGTTGGGGGTGCGACCCCGCCTTCGTGCAGGTCCTGATCCGTGGCGCCGGCATCGGCGGAAGGTGGCCACCTACGACATGAACGCCGCCTGCTGTTTCCGCACTGCAAGGTCAGCTGCGTTTACCCTTGTCCCCCACGCCTCCGGTGGCGGCGGTGAGTTTTCCGTAGGCAACAAGGTTGTCTTCGAACCTGCCGTTCTGCGGGTTGTACCCGTCGCAGGTGATGAGTCGGATCTCTGCCTGCGTGGTATTCCCGTACACCTGCAGGGCCGGGAAGTTGTCTTTGGCATATCGCTTGATGACCGTCAGCCGGAAGACCGCCGTCGTGCCATCTTCGCGCTCCACCCTGACTTCGTCTCCGGGTACCAGTTCCTGCAGTCTGGCGAAAACGCCCGGGCCCCCGCCCAAGGCGTTGACGTGACCCAGGAGGATCGAGGGCCCCCTTTCCCCCGGCGTCGGGGAATTGATGTACCACCCTGCCGGGGAGCCGGCCTCTTCGGGCGGCACCTCCAAGGTGTGATCCTCCTGCTGTGCGAGGTCGATGATGTCGCTGCTAAGCCCGATCCGGGGAATGCTCAACGCTGAAGGCCTGGCTTTCTCCATCACGAGGGAATCGCCGCCGGCAGCGGGAACGGCGGCTTGGGGCGCGGCTGTTTTCTTGCCAGCCTGTTCCGGCTCTTCCCCCGGTTCACGCCCTTGGCCCGGGCGGGGAGCCTGCTCGACGGCGGTACCCGAGGGTGCGGAAGTCGAGGGTGCTGAGGCCGAGGGTACGGAGGGTGGGGGTGGTGACCCGGTAGCGGAGGGTGCAGCGCACCCCGCATTCACGGCCAGGACAAGGGCCAGCCCGGCGAAGAAGGGTGGCCCTGTCCGTGCCGTCTTCACGCCGGTCAGTCCTTGGAAGCGGAACGCCTGCGTGCGACGGCCACCGAAGCGCCTGCAGCAAGCAGAACCCCCAGACCTGCGGCGAGGGACATCGCGCTTCCGTCTGTTTGCGCGGGGGTCTCGACGCCTGTGTCGGGGGCACCGCCTGGCATCGGCCCGGTCATCTGGGAAGCAACCAAGGTTCCGCAGGCCGCGGAAAGTGTGGCGGCCAGCGGCAGCCCCGGGGCTTCAGGGCTCATTTGTTGCTGGGCAGCCGGAGGGAGCCTGTTTGGGTCTACGCCATGGACCTCCACCGTTGCAGTTCCGGCCTGGATTGCCGCTATTGTTGCCGGATCCAGGGTCAGGGTCCGTTCATAGGTGTAGGCTCCGCCGGCGGGGAAGCGGTCGGTTGCCACCATCGAGGCCGGGCTGGTGTCCCCCTGGACTGTCAGCGAGGTACTGACGGCACCGGCATAAGGTTCGCCCTCGGGTGAACTGACGACGCCGTCGCCGTCGGTGTCTGCTGCCGGCCCGGGGCACAACCCCTGGCCGCCGATGTGAATATGCTGGCCGTGTGGGAACGGTGCGTTCATCCAGATTTCCGCGGCGCCCGAGACGTTCATGCTGACCGTTGCCTGCTGCCCGTGTATCTCGATCATCGCCTGTCCGGCGGTTCCGCTGTTGTTGGCCGGCGCAAGGTCAGCCTGCCACACGCCGTCCTGGGCTACAGCCGGCCCGGCCGCGAAAGCCATCGCGCCAATCGCGACGGCAGGGGCAATGAGAAGAGTCTGTGCCTTCATGATGTAGGCCTCTCAGAAAATAGTAAGGGTGCTTACGGTTCTCCCGTGCGTCACACCCTAATCCAATGCCGTCGATCTGAAAAGTCTTTACTCAGCCTGCGTCGCCGAGCAGGTGGTACCAGCTTTCGGCGAGGACCCCGAGCGCCTGGCCACGGTTTGGTTCTGAGGTGCGGCTCGTCCAGAGGGTGGAGACGTAGTTGAGCTGGGTGAACGCGAGCGTTCCGCGGACGTGGTGCGTCTCCTCCGAGAAGCGGCCGGCCTGCTGCATGCCGCGGACGAGGTCGGAGACTACTTCCTCACGCCAGCCCATGACCAGGGCCCGCACTTCGCGGTCGACGGCGGCAGCCTCGTCGAGGACATCCAGGTAGGGGCGGAAGACGGGCCAAAGTACTGCGCGCGACTCGAGCCAGTCGAAAATGCCCGCTGGCTCGCCCGCGCGGACCACATCCACGAGCTCGGGGGCCGTCGATGCATGGCCGGGTCCGGCGGCGCGGTCAAGGACCCCATTCACCCGGGTCATGAAGTCCCTCATCAGATCGCTCCGCGAGGGGTAGTACGCGTAGAAGGTCACCCGGGTGGTGCCGGCAGCGGCAGCGATATCGTCGATGGTCGTGGCGGCGTATCCCTTGTCGATGAAGAGTTCGAGCGCCCGTTCGACGATCCTGTCGCGGGTCAGCTGTTTTTGGGCTTCTCGCAGCGACGGCATCAAGACTTCGCCGGCGTAGCCGGTTGCAGCGCCGAACCTACATTGGCGAGGCGACGCAGTTTGGGAATGGGGATGCGGTAGTTGATCGCCGCCGCGGTTCCGGGGCCGCCGTCCGCGTTGTCCCAGCGCAGCAGCATCGAGTCGGGCTCGCCGCCCGGCTCCAGGTAGTCCGGCGCCCCGGTCACGGGTGTGAAGCCGATCGCCTTGAGGGACAGCCCGAATCCTTCGGTCCAGAAGTACGGTTGGAAGTCGAGCTCCGGCGCGGCGTCGCCGTTGAGCAGGCCGGCAGCCGCGACCTTGGCTTGGTCGATGGCGCTGGTCCACAACGGCACGCGCCGCACGCCGCGGCCGGTCGGGAAGAACGCCACATCACCGGCGGCAACGACGTCCGGCCGGACCCGGCCGCGTGAATCGACGCGCAGCGCCCCGTCGAGGAGGAGACCCGAACCGGCCAGCCACTCGGTGTTCGGTTCGTCGCCGATGGCCGTGACGACGAGGTCCGCCTCAAGCCGGGTGCCGTCGGCAAGGGCAACCCGCGCCCCCGAGCCGGAGTCAATGAGTCGCGCCCTGCTGCCGCCGACGAACCGCAGCCCGCGCCGGGCGGCGGCGGCAGTGAAGATCCCGGACAGGGGGTCCCCGAGTTGCCGCGAGAGGGGCTGCACGTCGGAGACCAGCGTGACGTCGCAGCCGACGTGCAGGCAGCCGGACGCGATCTCCATGCCCAAGGGTCCGCCGCCGACCACGATCACCGAGGGGCGGCCCGAGACCCGCTGCTTGAGCGCCACCGCGTCCTCGAGCGTGCGCAGGGTGAGCTCCCGGGGAGCGCCCTCTGACAGCGGGCTCGGGTTAAGCCGCTTGGCCCGTGAACCGGAGGCGATGACCAGGCCGTCGTAGGGCAGCTCATCGCCGCCGTCGGTCCGGACGATTTTCGCCTCCGGGTCGATGCCTGTGGCGCTGACCCCGAGGAGGTCGGTCGCTTCGTGGGTTGGCTCGGGCAGCTCGTGGGCTTGCAGCCCGCCGTCGCCGTGCAGCAGCGCCTTTGAGAGGGCCGGGCGGCTGTACGGGTGGCGCGGCTCGGCCCCGACGACGGTCAACTCGCCGTCGAACCCGTTCGAACGCAGCGAGTCGCACGCGGTGAGCCCGGCGATGCCGTTGCCGACGACGACGATCCGCCGCAGGGTCATTTCTCCGCCAACCGCAGCGCGGCCACCGGGCACACCCGTACCGCGGCTTTCGCAGCGGCCAGCTCCGCCTCGTCGACCACGGGGACGTCGATCACCAATTCGCCGTCGTCGTCGAGGTGCATGAGTTGGGGCGCGGCTTCCTCGCAGAGTCCGTGTCCTTCGCAGCGGGGGCGGTCAAGTTCGATCCTCACACTGCCACCGCCTTCACGACGTCGAGGCGTTCGTGGCTGCGCGTGATGTTGCTGGGCACGCGGACCTCGTCTCCAATCTCCAACACCTTCGCCCGGCGGGCCAGGGCTTCGATGATCGCGTGGGCCTCAAGCTTCGCCAGGCCCTGGCCGGCGCACCCGTGTGGCCCGTAGCCGAAGCTGAGATGGTCCACCGGGTTGCGCGTGACGTCGAAGACGTCGGGATTCTCATAGTGCCGCGGGTCGCGGTTGCCGGCGCCGAACAGGATGCCCAGCTGGGCTCCTGCGGGAACGGTTGCACCATCGATCTCGACGTCGCGGGTCGCCGTCCGGCCCCAGATGTGGATCGGGGGCCAGTAGCGCAGCACCTCGGCGAACGCTGCGGGCACGAGCTCCGGGTTCTGGCGGACGAGCTCGAGCTGCTCCGGGTGGCGGCCGAAGAGTGCGACGATGTTCCCGATGGAGGCGATCGTGGTGTCGACGCCGGCGCCCAGGTACTGGTGGATGATGTGCCCGGCGGCTCCTTCCGGAATGTCGCCACGGGCCTCGGCGTCGAAGATGCCGCGGCCGATCGACCCCGGTACAAGGTCCTCGGCAGTGACGGAGGAGCACCAGCCGTAGAGCTCGCCGGCGATCGGGAAGTTCTCCTGGGTGCGGTGGTTCATCGGCCCGAGGACCTGCATCGCGGCCTGCCCCCAGCGCAGCATGTTGTCCTTGACGTGGCCGCTGAAGCCGATGAGGTCGGCGACGATTTCGAGCGGGAAGGCACGTGCCAGCGAGTCGATGGCTTCGAAGCTGCCGCTGGCGACGAGCTCGGCGACGAGCTTGTCCGCTTTTTCGTCAATGGTGACCTTCAGTCCGCGCAGGGCGCGCGGCGTGAGGTTCTCCGACAGGGTCGCGCGCAGCTGCGTGTGCGTGGGCGGGTCGGAGGCGAGCGAGGTGCCCTGCAGCGCCTCGTTCACCATCGGGTTAAAGCCAAGGCTGGTGGAGGAGAACGTCTCCGGATCGGCGAGGGCGTCGCGGATGATGTCGTAGCGGGTCAGGACGTAGAGGTCATTCTTCGGCAGGCGGACGACGCCGGCCTGATCGCGCAGGGCGGCGTAGGTGGGGTACGGGTCGACGAGGACGTCATCGGCCCAGATGTCGATGTCTGCTTCGATCGGTTTGGTCACGGTGTGCTCCTTTTGATCGTCCTGGGTGCGGGTCGGAAGCCGGACGATGGGGACGCCCATTGCCTCGGAGAGCCGCGCCTCGGCAGTGAGGCGTGGAACACAGTCTGCCCGTTATCTTTACAGCGTGTCAAGTGAAATTATGTTGTGCATCACGGAGAGGAGGGTAGACTGCCGTCTCCGGGTCGTACTGGATAGGACGATATGAAGCTGAGCCGGCGCTTGAGATCAGGCCTCGCCATCCCACCGGGCAAGGTTCCCGCCGCCTACGAGCATCTAGAGGAGTTCCAGGCCCTGGCCGAGGAGCACGGCGACCGCGCGACCGGCACCTCCGGGTACGAGGCCGCGGCCCAGTACGTCGAACGCCAACTCGCGAGTGCCGGCTATCGCAGCACGCGCCAGTACTTCACCTTCAAACACCGCGGCGAGCAGATCGAGACCTTCAATGTCCTCGCCGAGACCGCATCCCGCAGCGACGAGAACGTGATCATGCTCGGGGCCCACCTCGACGGGGTGCCCGGCTGTCCGGCGATCAATGACAACGGCTCCGGGGTGGCGGCCGTGGTGGAGGCCGCCAAAGCGCTCGGCCGTCAGGAGGGCCTCAGCAACACGGTGCGCTTCGCCTGGTGGGGCGCCGAGGAGTACAAGAAGGAATACGGGTCACGGCACTACGTCAAGCACCTGGCCAAGCGCGACAGCGAGGCACTCGACAGGATCGCCGCCTACTTGAACTTCGACATGATCGCCTCGCCCAACCCCATCATTGGGGTCTACGACGCACGGGACGCCAAGCCTCATCACGACGTGCCCGAAGGTTCGACGGAGATCATGGACGTCTTCACTGACTACTTCGACGCCCGGGACCAGCCCTGGGTCGCCACCGATTGGGACATGGACTCGGACCAGTTGTCTTTCGTCAAGAAGGGTGTCGCCGTGGGCGGTCTGTACAGCGGAGACGACGAGAAGAAAACCACCAAGCAGGCCCGCCTTTTCGGCGGCACCGCCAAGCGGCCCTGCGATCCGAACTATCACCGGCCAGGCGACGACCTCAGCAACGTCGATCTGGATGTGCTCAGCCTGATGACCGAGGCGATCACCCACGCTGCCACCCGCCTGGCCCACGACCACCGCGCCCTCAAGTCAGCGGGCACCGGTAGAACCCTCCCCGAAGGTCGTAAACGGCAAGTGGGCTGAAACCCTACGGCTGCTAGCCGTGCTCGACCGCCATGTTGGCGAAGCGTGAGTAGTGGCCTTGGAAGCCGACCACGATGGTCTTGGTCGGGCCGTTACGGTGCTTGGCCACGATGACGTCGGCTTCGCCGGCGCGCGGGGATTCCTTGTCGTAGATGTCCTCGCGGTGGAGCAGGATGACCATGTCGGCGTCCTGCTCGATCGAACCGGATTCGCGAAGGTCGGAAACCATCGGCTTCTTGTCCGTACGCTGCTCCGAGCCACGGTTCAGCTGCGAAAGCGCGATGACGGGGACTTCGAGTTCCTTGGCCAGCAGTTTCAGGGCACGGGAGAACTCCGAGACTTCCTGCTGGCGGGATTCGACGCGCTTGCCGGAGGACATCAGCTGGAGGTAGTCGAGCACCACCAGCTTCAGGTCGTGCCGCTGCTTGAGCCGCCGGCACTTGGCCCGGATTTCCATCAGGGACATGTTGGGGCTGTCGTCGATGAACAGGGGCGCGTCGTTCATCCGGCCCATGGTGGTGGCGATCTTGCCCCACTGCTCGTCCTTGATGGTGCCCTTGCGCAGGTCCTGAAGCCCGATGGTGGCTTCCGCGGAGAGGAGGCGCATGGCGATTTCGTTCCGGCCCATTTCCAGGGAGAAGAAGACCGTGGTCATGTTGTTCTTGATCGCGGCAGACCGCGCAAAATCCAGTGCGAAGGTGGACTTGCCAACGGCCGGCCGGGCCGCGATGACGATCATCTGTCCGCCGTGCAGGCCCTGGGTGAGCTCGTCGAGTTCGTAGAAGCCGGTGGGCACGCCGGTCATGCCTTCGCCGCGGTGTCCGGCGGATTCGATCTCGTCGACGGTGCCTTCGATGATGTCCTTGAGCGGGACGTAGTCTTCGGCGGTGCGGCGCTCGGCGACGGCGTAGATCTCTGCCTGGGCCTGGTTGACGATGGCGTCGACTTCGCCGTCCTGCGAGTAGCCCAGCTGGACGATCTTGGTGCCGGCGTCGACCAGGCGGCGGAGCACGGCACGTTCCCGGACGATCTCCGCGTAGAAGCCTGCGTTGGCGGCCGTGGGCACGGACTGGATCAGGGTATGCAGATAGGCGGGTCCGCCGATGCGGGAAATCTCGCCGCGCTTGGTCAACAGGTCGGAAACGGTGACGGCGTCGGCCGGTTCGCCGCGGCCGTAGAGGTCGATGATGGCCTCGTAGATGCTTTCGTGGGCGGGGCGGTAGAAGTCCACGCCGCGGAGCACTTCAACGCAGTCGGCGATGGCGTCTTTGGAGAGCATCATGCCGCCCAGGACCGATTGCTCGGCCACGAGGTCTTGCGGCGGCGTGCGGCCGAATTCGGAGTCCCGACCTGTTGCCGAATCCGCGTGCGCTAACGACACCGCTGCCTGCTTTCTTTGCTCCTCGAACCGGATACCGCATCCCCCTCAGAATTAGAACTACCAGCCGGATCGGACGATTTCGTCGGACCGCCAAGGGCGCGCAGACTCCAATTCAGCGCGCGGGCCGCGAGTGGGATACTCCGCAACGGTAACCCCCTTCCCCCTTCCCACCAAGCGAGTTATCCACTCCCCCTGTGGATAAAATGTGGATCAGTGGGCGTCGCTTGTGCACAGGCTGTGCGCAGAGCTGTGGAAACTATAGTTGACTCGCGAGTAACCCCGCTCTGACCTGCGAAAACGCTATCCACGGGCTGTGGACAAAAAGAAGTTTGCTGTTGATTTCCCCGCCATTTTTGCGGTTGACAGATTCGGAATAGACGCGTAAGGCATAAAGTTATCCACGGGTTATCCACAGCTTGGAATTACAGAGCTGTGATGCCCTCTTTCGAAGGCTGTTGGCGCGCGGGCGATGGTCCGGGACGTACGATTCAAGTATGGAATTTGTGGTGCCGTTGCTCATCGCCGTACTGGTGGTCGTGATCGGCCTGGTGATCATGCGGCTGGTTTCCCGCAACAAGACGCGCGGGCCCCGCCCGGGCGGATCGTCGGCGATGCCGGCAGTTGCCACGACCCGGGAGGCCGCCGCGGCGGCCAGCGCCCGCTTGAACCAGCAGCAACATACCGCGGTCTACGCGCTGATCGCGCAGGGGCAGGCTTTTGCGGCGATCCGCGAATACCGCACCGCCACCGGCGCGGGGCTCCGGGAGGCTACCTCCGCCGTCGCGCAGATGTCCGCGCACCCGCAGCCCTACACGGCACCCCGCCGGGATACCGCCCCTGCCCTCCGCCCGGAGGACGAGGGGCCCCTGGAGGCGCACCCGGCGCGCCCCGAGGACAAGGAGGGCCGGGAGTCGTCCCCGGTTCACCCGGAGGACGAGGAACCGCGTCAGGCGGCCGCTGCTGACCTGCCGGAGGACGAGGAGCCACGGGCGGCGGCCCCGGCATACCCCGCGGACAAGGTCGCGCCGCCGGCGGAGCCCGCTCCCGCACCACTTCCCGAGCCGGCCGGATACCGGTACCGGGCCATCGTGTCCAAGGGCGACACCATCAGGGAGGTGGCCAGCACCCGCCTGAACGACGCCGTGTTCCAGCGCATCCGCACCGCGGCCCTGAGCGGCGATCGCGACAGTGCCGTCCGGCTGCTGTTGGAGCACTCGGAAGCGACCGAGGTGGAAGCGCGCGAATTCGTGGATTTGATCGAGCCGGACGAGGAGCCCTAGCTTCGAGTCCGCACGCAACCCCTAGCGGCGCCGTAACCACCCCGGACCCCTGGCGGTGCTGGCAGCGGGCAGGGCTTTCTGGAACACTTCAGCCATGGCCGAGAACAAGACTGCACCCACGGACGTACCCGTCGACGTGTTCCTCGCGTCGGTAGAACACCCCGTGCGGCGCCGGGACGGCGAGACGGTGTTGCGCCTCATGCGGGAGGTGACCGGCGAGGAGCCGGTCATGTGGGGCCCCTCGATCATCGGCTTCGGCAGCTACCACTACAAATATGCCAGCGGCCGCGAGGGTGACGCCGCCGCCGTGGGTTTCTCGCCTCGAAAGGCCAATCTGGCCCTCTACGGCCTGACGTACGCGCCCGGTTCCGCGCCGCTGCTGGAGCGCCTGGGCAAGCACAAAACCGGCGCCGCGTGCCTGTACATTAACAAGCTCGCTGACATCGACCTCGACGTGCTGAGGGAACTGGTCCAGCTCGGCTACCGGCACATGACCACCACCGACCACGAGTCCCTGCAGGGCCAGCGCTAGGGCGGGCGGGTCAGAGCTCCACTGTCCCGCTGATCACGGTCTCTACCGTCCCGCCGACCCAGACCTCCCCGCCGTCGGAGTCGATGTAGACCCGGGCGTCCCGGCCGAGCGCCGTTCCCTGCCGAACGGTGTACGCAGCGGGTGCCGCTCCCTCGTCGATCAGCCACTGCGCCAGCGCGGCATTCAGGCTGCCGGTCGCCGGATCCTCCGCCGGCAGGTCTTCGAAGCCCATGAGCCCGCGGACTTCGAAGTCGACGGCGGAGCCGCCGGGATGGGCGCCGATCAGTCCGACGCCGAACGGTGACAGGGCGGCATAGTCGGGCACGACGTCGAGGACTGCCTGGGCGTCCCGCAACTGCAGGGCCTGCCACTCGGGGCCGTTGTCCGCCCACTGGTGGCGGATCACCTCGTCGCGTCCAATCCCCAGCGCGGCACAGATCTTCGCGACGTTCTCCTCGGGAAGCGGCCCGGTCCGCCGCCGGGGCGGCGCAGCGAAGGCCAGCCGTCCGCCGTCGTGCTTGACCTTGACCAGGCCGGCGCCGCATTCCTGCACAATTTCTCCGACGGCCTTCGGCTGCCCGCCGGCGGCGAGCCAGACGTAGGCCGTGCCCAGCGTCGGGTGGCCCGCGAAGGGCAGCTCGCCGCTGGGCGTGAAGATCCGGACCAGATAGTCGGCTGCAGCGTTTTCGGGCGGCAGGAGGAAGGTGGTCTCGGAAAGGTTGGTCCAGTTGGCGAAGCGCTGCATCTGCTCTTCGCTGAGGCCGCCGGCACCCGAGACGACCGCCAGCGGATTGCCCGTGCACGGTCCGGTGGCGAAGACGTCTACCTGGCTGAACTGATGTGTGCTCACGTCCTCCAGCGTACCGGGCGTTAAACGCTGCAGGCCGGGTCCTGGACGGACCCGGCCTGCAGCGACAGCGAGGCTGTTAGCCTGCAACGACCTTCAGGTCGATGACGGCGGAGACCTCTTCGTGCAGACGCACGGTGGCCTGGTAGTCGCCCACCGACTTGATGTGCTCGGTCAGTTCGACCTTGCGCTTGTCGATGGCGCCGAGGCCGGCGGCCTCGACAGCGGAAGCAACGTCGGCCTGCTTGACGGTGCCGAACAGGCGTCCCGACTCGCCGGCCTTGACGGTCAGCGTGACCGGCTTGGCGGACAGCTGGGCAGCCAGCTGCTGCGCGTCTTCCAGGGATGCGATCTCGCGAGCGGCACGTGCAGCCTTGATGGACTCCACCTGCTTCTCGCCGCCCTTGGTCCAGGTCAGGGCGAAGCCGCGGGGCAGAAGGTAGTTACGGGCGTAACCGTTCTTTACCTCGACGACATCGCCAGCAGTGCCGAGACCGGTCACTTCGTGGGTCAGAATGAGCTTTGCCATGTCAGTACTCTCTCCTCTTCGCTTCGCTTAGCCGCGGCCAGCGCCGGAGTAGGGCAGCAGGGCAACTTCGCGGGCATTCTTGATTGCCAGTGCGATCTTGCGCTGCTCCTGCACGGTGACGCCAGTCACGCGGCGGGCGCGGATCTTTCCGCGGTCAGAGATGAACTTGCGCAGCAAAGCTACGTCCTTGTAGTCGATGACGGTGACGTCAGCGGCCTTCAAGGGATTGGACTTTGGTTTGGGCTTACGAATTTCAGCCTTAGCCATCGTGGAGCTCCTTTATCTTGTGGAGCCCGTGGATCTTTTCCACGGGATGGGGTTTGTTTTAGAAGGGCGGTTCGTTGGAGTCCGGACCGTTGCCCCAGCCGCCGGAGGTACCGCCGGCCGGTGCTCCCCAAGGGTCGTCCTGGGGTGCGGGCTGCTGGCCGGACTGCTGTCCGCCCCAACCGCCCTGGTTCTGGCCACCGCCGAAACCACCGCCGCCAAAGCCGCCGCCTTGGCCGCCGCCGAAGCCGCCCTGGCCACCGCCGGAGCGCTGGGTACGGGTGACCTTGGCAGAGGCGTAGCGCAGCGAGGGGCCGATTTCGTCGACCTCAAGCTCCATGACGGTACGCTTTTCGCCCTCTTTGGTTTCATACGAACGGGACTTCAGCCGGCCCTGAACGATCACGCGCATGCCCTTGGTCAGGGTTTCGGCGACGTTCTCGGCAGCTTCGCGCCACACCGACGCCCGGAGGAACAGGGTTTCCCCGTCCTTCCATTCGTTGGACTGGCGGTCGAAGGTCCGCGGCGTGGATGCAACGGTGAAGTTCGCTACCGCGGACCCGGACGGGGTAAACCGCAGCTCGGGATCGTTGGTGAGATTACCGACGAGCGTGATAACGGTTTCGCCTGCCATGTTGCCTCCTGATGTCCTGGTCCCGGTTGCCGGCGGCGCGCGGGAATGTCTTCGTCAATGCCGCTCCCGGAAAGGGGGCGGCGATCACAGCTGATTACTCAGCGGAGATCTTCTGCTCCTCCGGGCGGATGATCTTGGTGCGCAGGATGGTCTCGTTCAGACCAAGCTGACGGTCAAGCTCAGCAGCAGTGGCGGGAGTGGCGGTGAAATTGACCACCGCGTAGATGCCTTCGGACTTCTTCTTGATGTCGTAGGCGAGCCGGCGGCGTCCCCAGATGTCCACCTTGTCGATGGTTCCACCATCGTTGCGGACAACGTTGAGGAACTTATCGAGCGAGGACTCTACGGTACGCTCTTCGACCTCGGGGTCGATGATTACCATCAGTTCATAAGCACGCATTGTGAACCCACCTCCTTCGGGCTAAGCGGTCACGGTCTTTCCGTAACAGGAGGTTCTGTTGCGTTGCCTGCCTGCCACCGCGCGGCGACTTCCGTGTGTTTTGGCTATTGTCACAGGAAATACCGGCCGGCGCCGACAGCACAGACTTACCAATGGTACCGGACGGCGGTCCGGGCTCGTGAATCCGCCGGCCGGACCTGTCCTCCACAGGGCGGGAGGCCGGGAGCGCCGTCCTCCACAGGCCGGGAGCCAGCACCTTGCGGCACAAGGGTCCCGAGCGCCCCGCCCCGGGGATCGGCGGTGTCAGTAGTCCAGCCCCAGGCTGGGCACCACCAGCCCGGTCTCGTACGCGTACACCACGGCCTGCACCCGGTCGCGCAGGTGCAGCTTGGCGAGGATCCGTCGGACGTGCGTCTTGACGGTCGCCTCCGAGAGGAAGAACCGGTGGGCGATCTCCGCGTTGGAAAGACCCTCGGCGATGGTCCGCAGCACTTCCAGTTCGCGCGGGGTCAGGTCATCCAGCAACGGGTCGCGCTGCGGCGGCGCGGCCGGGCTGCCGCCCGGGGCCAAGCCGCGCACATACGTCTCCAGCAGGCGCGCCGTCACCCGCGGCGCCACCACGGCGTCGCCGGTGGCGACCAGGCGCACCGCCTGGACCAGTTCCGCGGGTGCCACGTCCTTGAGCAGGAAGGCGCTGGCCCCGGCCTGCAGCCCGGCAAAGGCATACTCGTCCAGATCGAAGGTGGTCAGGATGATCACCCGCGCGCACAGCCCGGCGGCCACGATCTGCCGGGTGGCCTCGATGCCGTCCATGACCGGCATCCGGACGTCCATCAGCACCACGTCCGGCGCGAGGTCATGCGCCAGCCGCAGGGCCTCGGCGCCGTCGGACGCCTCCCCCACCACCGCGACGTCGTCTTCGCCCTCCAGGATGAGCTTGAACCCCATCCGCAGCAGCGGCTGGTCGTCCACCAGCAGCACTTTTACCGGCCCGGCCTCGCTGCCGTCCGCGCTCTCAGACACTCGTGTTTTCCTCTCCGGGCCAGTACAGGGTTGCCTCCACCATCCAACCACCGCCGGACCGCGGACCGGCGGCAACGTGGCCGCCGTAGATGGCGGTCCGCTCCCGCATGCCGTGCAGGCCCTGCCCCGCGCCGAGTGAATCGGCCGGCCCGTCCGGCCGGCCGTCGTCGGCCACCGTGATGTGCACGGCGTCGCCGTCGCGGATCAGGGCAACGTCCACCCTGGACGCGTCCTTGGCGTAGCGCAGCACGTTGGTCAACGACTCCTGCACAATGCGGAACACGGTGAGCCGGAAATTCTGGTCCTCGGGCAACGCCGGTCCTGCCATGACCGTGCGGAGCGGCAAGCCCGCGGCCCGGAAGCCGTCCAGCAGCCCGGTCAACTGATCCCCGGACGGCACCGGCGCCAGCGGGGCCGCGTCGGTTCCGTTTTCGCTGCGCAACACCCCCAGCACCCTGCGCATGTCGGCCAGCGCCGACCGGCCGGTCGCCGACAGCCGGTCCAAAACCTGGCCGGCGCGTTCCGGATCCTTGCGCGCGACGACGGCGGCGCCATCCGAGAGCGCGATCATCACCGAGAGCGAGTGTGCCACGACGTCGTGCATCTCCCGGGCGATCCGGGTGCGTTCGGTCGCCGACGCCAGGCGGGCGTTGTCAGTGGCCCAACGCTGGAGTTCGGCGTCGTGGAGCCGGTCCCGGCGCACCGTGACCCCGATGCCCGCGGCGATGACGTTGGCCAGGACCAGCACCAGGCCGGTGACCAGTCCGACGTAGCTCGGGACCTGTCCGAGGGCAATCTGCTTGACGATCTCCGGCGGCATCCGGACGCCCATCCCCACCAGCATGGGCACGGCGGCGAGGACCGCTGCGATGATGGCCTGGACCGCCGGCCGGGCGGTGGCGACCGTGTAGACGGCGAACCACATGGCAAAGGAGCCGCTGCCGGTACTGGTCAGCACCACGATCAGAAAGTCCACCAGGGCGATGGCGGCCAGCACGAGCAGCGGCGACCGGCGCCGCCAGATCAGCGCGGCGCCGCCGGCCAGCAGCAAAAGCAACGGCGGCCATTCGCCGGCGACCGCCGTGATCAGGGCATTAGGCAGGCCGAACAGCACGTGGATGCCGACCAGCACCCAGTCCATCACCACGGGGTGGGTGTGGAAGTAGCGCCGGATCGGTCCCCGGCGCCTGGACGATATTTCGGTGAAGGAGACGGCGGCCGTTCGTTCCGCCGCCTCCTTCACCGAGGCTTCTTGATTCACGCGTTAAGCCCGGCTGCGCCTAGACGTCCCGTGTCTTGGTGGTCACGGCCGCCCCGGCCAGCAGTACTGCCGCCCAGGCCGCCATCACCAGCCCGCCCTGCCACTGGGTCAGGTCGCCCTCGGCCGTTTCGAGCATGAGCATTTGGCGTCCCGCGTTGGAGGGCAGGTAGGGCATCACGCCGTCCTGGACCCAGTCGAAGGGGATGATCTGGGCGACGATGGGCAGCACCAGCAGCAGCACGACCAGCGTGACGATGCCGCCGGCGCTGTTGCGCAGCAAGGATCCGAGCGCCAGCGCCATCAACGCCACCACCGCCAGGTAGAGGCCGGACAGCAACATGGACTGGACGAGGTTTTCCACGTCGAGCCCGAATTCTTTGCCGTAATTGGCCAGGATCGGCTGCAGCAGGAAATAGGTGGCAAAGCTGGACGCAATTCCGACGACGGCTGCGACGACGGCGACGACCAGCGCCTTGGCGAACAGCGGCGACAGCCGGGACGGCACGGCCGTCATGGTGGAGCGGATCATGCCGGTGGAGTATTCGGAGGCGATCAGCAGCACGCCCAGTGACCCGATGATCAGCTGGCCGAAGTCGATCCCGCCGCTGGTCATGAGGTACAGGATGGACTCATCCATGCCGGCGGCCGCCGGATCCTGGCCGGCTGCCTCCATCTGCTCCATCCCGGTGGCCACGCCCCAGCCGCCGAGCAGTCCGATGCCGACCATCACCGCGACGGTGGTCGCCAGCAGGACCCAGGTGGAACGCAGCGTGGTGAACTTGATCCACTCGCTCGTCAAGGTCCGGGGGAAGCTCACGCCGGGGCCGGTGACGCGGCCCGCCTGCGGGGTCAGGGTTGCAGCGCTCATGGTCACTTTCCTTCCTGGCCGACGCCGGCGGCGACGGCAGCGTGCCGTCCCGACCCTGCACTGCCGGCGTTGTCGTGTACATCGGCCACCGGGCCGGAATGGTATTCAACTTCGTCCTTGGTCAGGTCCATGTAGGCCTCCTCCAAGGACGCCTGCAGCGGGGTCAACTCATAGACGAGCACCTGCTGGGCGAGGGCCGTCTCGGCGATGTCCCGCGCCGGGACGCCGCTGACCTCCAGCAGTTCCGGTTCGTGGGCTTCGACGGTGACCCCTTCCCCGGCCAGCGCGCGGGTGAGGACGTCGGGCCGGTCGGTGCGTACGCGCACCCGCTGCGCCCGGTTGTTGAGGATGTCCTGGATGGGCGCATCGGCGATGATCCGGCCGCGGCCGATGACGATCAGGTGGTCTGCGGTGACCGACATTTCGCTCATCAGGTGCGAAGAGAGGAACACGGTCCGACCCTCTGCCGCCAGTGCCTTGACCAGGTTGCGCACCCAGAGGACGCCTTCGGGATCCAGCCCGTTGACCGGCTCGTCCAAGATGACGGTCTGCGGATCACCGAGCAGGGCGGCCGCGATGCCCAGCCGCTGCCCCATGCCCAGCGAGAATCCGCCGACGCGCTTCTTGGCGACGGCGCCCAGGCCGGTCAGCTCGATCACGTCGTGCACCCGCTTGGTGGGGATGCTGTGGGTCGCGGCCATGGCCCGGAGGTGGTTGTACGCGGTCCGGGAGGTGTGCACCGCCTTGGCGTCGAGCAGGGCGCCGACTTCGCGCAGCGGGGCCCGGTGCTTGGCGTAGTGCTTGCCGTTGACCAGGACGTCACCGGCGGTGGGACGGTCCAGTCCCATGATCATGCGCATGGTGGTTGACTTGCCGGCGCCGTTCGGCCCCAGGAAGCCGGTCACCCGACCCGGCTGCACGGTGAAGGAGACGCCCTGCACCGCCGGTTTGTTTCCGTAGACCTTGACCAGGCCCTGTGCCTCGATCATCTGAACCGTCCTTCGTAAATGGAATAGCGCCCGGATTCCCGGGACCAATGAATACGTTACGGAGTGCCGGCCGGCCGCACACCGCACTGCGGGATGATCTTCGCGTCGGGCCGGATCGTCCTTACGGATGACGCTACGTGCCGCGGGCAGGCGGGCGTTACCGGGGGAAGCCCTGAGCGGCCCCTGACCGTTCCCGGAACGCTGCTGTGTACCGGAAGAGGTGCCAGCACTAAGCCCAGAGGTCGCTGGGCCGCTCGAACTGACGGGCCATCGCGGACCGTACGCTGCGCAGGTGGCTGCGCATTGCGTCGGCCGCACCCGCGGCGTCGCCGGCGGCCACGGCCGTGAAGATGGCCTCGTGTTCCACGAGTTCCTGCTCGGCCGCCAGGTGGGCGTGCAGGCCGGGCAGCACGCGGTAGGCGCGGGAGGTCTCGTCGAGGCAACGGGCCAGGAACTCGTCAAGCCGGCGGTTCCGGCCGCCACGCGCCAAGGCCCGGTGGAACGAGTAGGCGTGCTCCATGCTCACGAGCGGTTCAGCAGCGGCCTTCTCGCGCTGATTGTCCAAAAGGTCCCGCAGCGTGGCCAGCAGGGCGTGGTCCGCATAGTCGGCGGCACTCGCGCAGGCATGCGGCTCCAGGAGCATGCGGAGGTCGAGGACCTCGGCGACATCATGCGAGCTCATGGTCATCACCAGGTAGCCCTTTTTGGGGAGCACTGTCAGGAGTCCCTCCGTGGTGAGCAGGCGCAGCGCCTCCCGCACAGGGGTTTTCGAGACGCCGAACTCCTCGGCGAGCCGTGGCTCGACCACGAGGGATCCCGGGGCCAGGTTCCCCGCGAGGATTTGCCGGCGCAAGGCGCCGGCGACCCGATCGGTCATCGACTCGGCCACGGAACCCCCTCACGAAACATTCTTGTGAAGCATATCACGGCGTGCTAGAAATATCTTTCAGATATACCATCGCTTCGCGTCCGCCCTTAGGAGGAACCATGACTAGCAACACCGCCGTTGCCAGCAGTCCCGCAAGGCTTACCCCGGGCGCTCGTCGCGCGCTCTTCGCCGCGACCCTCGGCACGCTCATCGAGTGGTATGACTACGCACTGTACGGCGCGGCGGCCGGCCTCGTCATCGGGCCGCTCTTCTTCGCTGAGACCGGGTCCGGGGCGTCGCTGGCGGCGTTTGCGACCTTTGCCGTGGGCTTCGTGGCCCGGCCTTTGGGCGGGGTGTTGATCGGGCATCTGGGCGACCGGCACGGCCGCCGACCGGCGATGCTCCTGACGATCCTGCTCATGGGTGCCGCGACCGTGGGCATCGGCCTGCTGCCGACCGCGGCCGCCATCGGGGCTGCTGCACCCCTCCTTCTCGTCGTGTTCCGGCTCCTGCAGGGCCTCGGCGCGGGCGCCGAGCTCGCGGGGGCCATGACGCTCGTCGCCGAGTTCGCCCCCGCCAAACGGCGCGGCTACTTCACTGCCATCGTGCTGGCGACGCCACCCGCCGGCATCGCCCTCGCGACCGTCGCCTTCCTCTGGGCCTCTTCCGCAGGCGACGCCGCGCTGCTCGATTGGGCCTGGCGCATCCCGTTCCTCGCCTCCGCCGTCCTGTTCTTCGTGGCGCTGTTCATCCGCTCCAAACTCGAGGAGACGCCGGAATACCGCCAGGCGAGCGAGCACGCCGACGAGGCCCGCAAGCGCAAGCGGCCCGTGGTCGAACTCCTGCGCAAGGACCCGATGGCCGTGGTGATCGGGTTCTTCTCCATCACTGGCCACAATGCGCTGAACTACATCATGGCGGTGTTCGCGATCGGTTTCATGGCCTCCCCCGCCGTCGGGATGAGCCGTCCCGAGGCGCTGCTGGCCGTCACGATCGGATCGCTGGCGGGCGTGGTCGCGACACCCGCGGGCGGATGGGTTTCCGACCGCTTCGGAGCTGGCCGGATTCTCGCGATCGGTTCCGCGGCCGGCGCGCTGTTCGCGTTCCCGCTGTTCGCCGCCCTGGCGAGCGGGTCGGTCGCTGTTGCGACGGCCACGATCGGAGTGGGGTACGGCGTCGTCGTCGCGATGACCAGCGGCGCCCAGGGCGCATTCCTCACCAACCTTTTCCCGCCCGAGCGACGCTTCTCCGGCGTCGGGCTCGCGCGCGAACTCAATGGCGCGATCGTGGCGGGCCTGAGCCCCCTCATCGCAGGCGCGCTCATCGCCGCTGCGCAGGGCAGTACGTGGTCGGCGGCACTGTTCCTTGCGGCCTGCTGCGCGTCCTCGGTGATCGCTGTGCTGCTGGCCCGCGGCCGCGGCACCACCGCACCGTGATTTCCACAACCTTGGAGGTAGCACCATGAAGCGCAGATTCCCCCGTGTGAGCGAACTTCGCCCGCTGCTGAAGTTCGACCTGCCGACCCTGGATCGCCGGACTGCGCGGCTCGCGCACGCCGCGGATGTGTGGGATCTTCGCGCGATCGCACAGCGCCGCACGCCCACGGCCGCGTTCGACTACGTGGACGGCGCGGCCCAGCGGGAGCTCACGGCGAGACGCACGCGCGAGGCGTTCGACGCCGTCGAGCTTCTCCCCCGCATCCTGCACGGCACCGCGAACGTGGACCTCTCGACCTCGATCGCGGGCAGGACTTCATCGCTGCCGTTCGGGATTGCGCCGACCGGCTTTACCCGGCTCATGCACGCCGAAGGCGAGGACGGGGGCGCGGCTGCTGCCGCTGGGGCGGGCATCCCGTTCTCGCTGTCCACCATGGGCACGCGCTCGATCGAGGAGGTTGCCGCCACCGCCCCCGAATGCCGGCGCTGGTTCCAGTTGTACCTGTGGAAGGACCGGCAGAAATCGCTGGACCTCCTGCGCCGCGCGGAGGCCTCGGGCTTCGACACGCTGCTCGTCACCGTGGACACACCGGTCGCCGGGCAGCGTCTCCGGGACGCCCGAAACGGCATGACAATGCCGCCCAGACTCACGCTCAAGACCGTGCTCGATGCCTCCTACCGGCCCGAGTGGTGGTTCAACTTCCTCACCACCGACCCGCTCACGTTCGCGTCGCTGTCCGGGACCAGCCAGGACCTGCCCACGCTGATCAACTCGATGTTCGATCCGTCGCTCTCGATCGAGGACCTTGAATGGATCCGGTCGGAGTGGGGCGGGAAGCTGTTCGTCAAGGGCGTGCTGACGGCCGAGGACACGCGCCGTGCGCTCGACGCCGGAGCAGACGGACTCATCGTCTCAAACCACGGGGGGCGGCAACTCGACCGCGCGCCGGTCTCGCTCCGCGCGCTGCCCGAAGTGCGGGCCGAAGCCGGGGAAGGGGTGGAGATCATCCTCGATTCCGGCATCATGTCCGGGGCGGACATCGTCGCTGCGCTGTGCGCGGGCGCCGACTTCACCCTCATCGGGCGCGCCTACTTGTACGGGCTCATGGCCGGCGGGCGCGAGGGCGTCGAGCGGGTGATCACCCTGCTCGCGAAAGAGATCGAGGTGACAATGCAGCTCATCGGCGCAGCGACTATCGCGGACCTGAAACCACACCTGCTGCGCACCTAACCGGGCCTCGCCACGGAGTGCTCAGACCGCCACAGCGGCAGGGGGCGACTGGTACCGGCGGCTTTCCAAGCGCAACTCCAAGTCGTCCATGACCAGGGCCGCCAAGTCCTCCAACGTCTGAGTATCTTCGTCGCTGAAGTCGCGCGCTTCGAAGTCCAGTACGCAGAGGGTGCCCAGGTTGAATCCGTCCCGGGTTCTCAGCGGGACGCCGGCATAAAACTTCAACCCGAAGTCGCTGGCCACCAGCGGGTTGGCAAACGCCCGGGGATCCGCGGGCGCATTATTGATGACCCAGGGTCCGTGCTGCAGGATGGCCGAGGCGCAGAGTCCGGGTTCCCGGTCGATCTGCTCGACGTGCAGGCCGTGGTGTGACTTGAACCAGATGCGATCGTGGTCCACCACGCTGACAATGGCAATCGGGGCGGCGAGAAGGCGGGAGGCCAGTGCGGTGATGCGGTCGTACGCTCCGTCCGGCGGGGTGTTCAGGATCTCGTAGCGTCGAACCGCTTCCATACGTTGATCTTCGTCTACGGGGATTATGGATGCGTCCACCCTGTGCCGGCCCCGGAGTGCGAGCCCCAAATCAGCCAATGCCAGTGCCACCTCCCGCCCCGTGGGCCGTTCCCCTGGTTCACGTGCCATCATGGCGGTCAGCAACCCTGCCCACTCCGGCCCGAATCCGGCGGGGACGTCCGGATCACGCAGCAGACGGGCAACAGCCGACTCCAGCGGAGGGCCGGGAAAGGCAGCCTGGCCGGTAAGGCATTCGAGCAGAACCAGGCCCAGCGAATAAATGTCGCTGGGCGGGCCTATCGGTTCGCCCCTCGCTTGCTCCGGGCTGAGGTAGGCAGCCGTCCCGTAGACCCCCGGAACATGGGCATCATCGGAAACCACCATGGCGACTCCGAAATCGGCGAGCTTGGCGCGCAGTCGCGACCCGTCGTCGTCGTAATTAAAGAGCATGATGTTGCCCGGTTTTACGTCGCGGTGGACGACCGAGGTGCTGTGGATGTAGGCCAGTCCCTCGGCCAATTCGCGGCCGATTTGGGCAACGTGGCGGGGCGGGAGGGCACCTTCGGCCAGCCGCACCCTCAGGTCGGCGCCTTCAATCAGTTCCATCACCAGATAAATTTGCGGATGTCCGGCTTCGATCTTGTCGATGCCTGCGTCCAGCAGGGTCACCAGATTCGGGTGGTTTAGCCGGGCCAAAAGCTTGATCTCGGCGTTGTCGCGGTGGAATTCTTCCTCGTTCATAGTGGGCCGCTGAATAACCTTGACGGCTACCTCCCGCCCCAAAACCTCATCTCGAGCCCGGTAAACCTTGGCGTTCGCTCCGGTACCTGCCAAATCCTTCAGCAGGTAGCGCCCGTCGAGCAGCATTCCGGATCGATCTAGATGAGGCGCCAACGTCTCCTGCTTCCCGGCTGCCTGTTTAACAGCACCCTTAGTATCCTACGGTGCAGCGGCGCCCCGCCGCGGCAGCGCTTGGGCTTTCTGCCCGTGTTCGGCCGCGTACGGAGCTTTGCCCGCGCCACCGGGCAGCAGAAGGAGTCCGTTGAGCGAGTCCGCTTTGCTGCCTGATGCGAGCTCATCCGCGACGCGGCGTCACGGTCACGAGTCGCGAGAGGTCGGTGCCTGGGGCGGCCAGCCGGTCCACGGTTTCAAAGACGAACTGTTGCATGGCAGCTGCCGCGGCCGAGGGCGGGACGTCGGTACGCCGGGCCAAGTTCACGGTTCGGGTCAGGTGGGGGCTCACCAGGCGGGTGCTGTCCAGCGTGGGGCGGTCGATGACCACCATGGCCGGAACCACGGCCACTCCCAGCCCGCGTTCCACGAATCGGAGCACTGCGTCCATTTCGGCGCCCTCGACGGCGATCGTCGGGGTAAGTCCCGCAGCGGAGAAGGCCGCGTCGGTGGCCACGCGCAGGTCGTAGCTGCGGTTGAACGCGACTTGGGGGATCTCCGCCAGCTCCGCCAGGGTGAGCTCGGCCCGGGTCGGGCTTTCGCCCGGTTGCTCCTTCCCGTGTCCTGGCATCGGGGAGCCCGCGGCTGAGATCACCACCAGTTCCTCGGAAAGCAGGGGGATCAGCTCGGTGCCGGCTACGGATGGTTCGGCCCCGCGGGTGACCATCAGGGCAAGGTCCAGGGCGTTCTCGTTCAGAGCGTCCACCAGGGAGCGCGAGCCGCCCTCCGTGATGTGCAGGTCCACTCCGGGATGCGCGGCCCGGAAGGCCGCCAGCACGTCGGCAACCAGTGAGACGCACAGGGTGGGCGGGGCGCCGAGCCGGACGTGGCCGCGGCGAAGCCCGGCCAGTTCGTCCATCTGTTCGCGGGCGAACCGCGCGTCACCCAGCATCCGCCGCGCGATGGGCAACAGCACCTCGCCTGCGTCGGTCAGCGTCACCCCGGCCGGTCCGCGGCGGAACAGTTTGGTGCCCACGTCGGCCTCCAGCGCGGCGATCTGCCGGCTTAGGGACGGTTGGGCGAGGAAGAGCTCCTCGGCGGCACGGGTGAAGTGGCCGTTCCGGGCCACGGCCTCGAAGGAGGACAACTGCTCGAGTTTCATCATAGCCTTTTTGCATCAGGTTCAGTCGGACAATGCATTGGACTCATCATACCCGCGTTCCTAGCATGGAGATATGACCCCAAAGCACGCCGCTGAGCGGCTGATGTCCACCTCTGTCCTCGTCATTGGTACCGGTGGTGCCGGGCTGCGCGCCTCCATCGAACTGGCACAGCGCGGGGTCCAGGTGCTGGCGGTGGGCAAGCGGCGCAAGCACGACGCCCACACCACGCTGGCGGCCGGCGGCATCAACGCCGCGCTGGCCACCATGGATCCCGAGGACAGCTGGCAGCAGCACGCCGCCGACACCTTGCGCGAGTCCTATTTCCTGGCCGATCCGGCCATCGTGGAGACCGTGACGCGCAATGCCGCCGACGGCATCGAGGACCTGGAAAGGTGGGGGATGCCCTTCGCGCGGGAGGAAGACGGGCGGATTTCCCAGCGCTTCTTCGGCGCGCATAAGTACCGCCGTACTGCCTACGCCGGCGACTACACCGGCCTGGAGATCCAGCGCACCCTGATGCGCCGCGCGGCTGAACTGAACGTGCACATCATCGACAGCATCTACATCACCCGCCTTCTGGTGGCCGACAGCACTGTCTTCGGTGCTTACGGGTTCGACGTCGTGGACGGCACGCCCGTGCAGATCCACGCCGACGCGGTGATCCTAGCCGCCGGCGGGCACACCCGCATCTGGCGCCACACCTCCTCCCGGCGGGACGAGAACACCGGCGACTCCTTCCGCCTGGCGGCCCTGGCCGGAGCCCGGATCCGGGACGCCGAGCTGGTCCAGTTCCACCCCTCCGGACTGCTGGAGCCCGACGACGCCGCCGGCACACTCGTCTCCGAGGCAGCACGCGGCGAAGGCGGCATCCTCACCAACGCGCTCGGCGAGCGCTACATGGAGCGCTACGATCCCGAACGCATGGAGCTGTCCACCCGCGACCGGGTGGCCCTGGCCGGGTATACCGAGATCGCCTCGGGCCGGGGGACGGAGAAGGGCGGGGTCTATCTGGACGTGTCCCATCTGCCGCGGGAGGTCATCCTGCAGAAGCTGCCCCGGGTCTACCGCACCTTGATCGACCTGCAGATGGTGGACATCACGACCACCAAGATGGAGATCGCCCCGACCGCTCACTACTCCATGGGCGGGGTCTGGGTGGCCCCGGAGGACCACGGCACCGGCGTGGACGGGCTGTACGCGATCGGCGAGGCGTCCTCGGGCCTGCATGGGGCGAACCGCCTGGGCGGGAACTCGCTGATCGAGCTGCTTGTCTACGGGCGCATCACCGGCGAGCACGCCGCAGAGTACGCGGCCTCCCGCACCAATGTTCGCCGGGACCCCTCCGCCGTCGAGTCGGCCCGCGCCGAGATGCAGGCCCTGCTCAGCGAGCGCGGGACGGAGTCAGCCCGGCGGCTGCAGCGCGAAGTGCGCAACCTGATGACCGAGCACGCCGGCGTCGTGCGCACCGGGCAGGGGCTGCAGGACGGCCTGCAACGGCTTGCCGCCCTCGAAGAACGCGCGCGGCACGTCACCGCGCACCCGGACATCGCCGGGTTCGACGACCTGGCGCACGCCTACGACCTGCTGGGCTCGCTCCTCGCGGCCCGGGCCACGCTCGAATGCGCCCTTGAGCGGCGTGAGACGCGGGGCTGCCACAACCGGGCGGACTTTCCCGAGATGGATCCGTCGCTGCAGGGCAACTTCGTCTGGTCGCCGACCGAGGGAGTCAGCTTCGAGGCCCTGCCCCCTGCCCCGGACTCCTTCCGGTCCCTGGCGGAGGCCGGCGTCGACGACTCGGTAGCGGGCAAGCTCGTCGAGTAGCGCTGACCTGCCAGCAAGCCGGCGGTCTCTGTCCTCACTGAAGCTGCTTCGATTTGGGCATCGCGCCCTCCCCCGCCCGCTGAAACTCGCTCGTCAGGTGTAGAGGTGCATGGCGTCGGCAGCGGCTCCGACGTCCGCAAAGCCGCGTGACTCGTAGAGTCTGCGCCCGGGTGGGTCTGCGGTGAGGCTGACGTAGGCACCGCGTGGCGCGCGCGTGCGGATGTCTTCAAGCAGGCTATCGAGCACGGCGCCGCCGACGCCGCGCTGTTGATGTTCCGGCAGGGTAGCCATGTCGGCGATGACGAAGTACCAGCCGCCGCCTCCTACGAAGCGACACCATCCCACTCTAGGTGATCTGGAGCCCCGCCCGGTGAGGAAGACTGGCGGTCCCGGCCTGTGCAGGGCGCGCGAAGACTACACCTGGGCCTTGGGGATCATGATCCACAGCGCGATGTACACCAGTTCCCCGATACCGACCAGTCCGAAGATCACGAACCCGAGACGCACCAGCACTTTCGGCAGGCCGAAACGGGCGGCCAGGGCGGCGCAGACACCGGCAATCAGCTTGCCGTTCCGGGGACGGACCAATGCAGCAGCCATGGCCTCAGTCTAGTAACCCGAACCGGTTTCCGAACAGCATCCCGGGACGGAAACGGGTTCTCAGGCCCCGATCTGTTTCCCGGCCGCTAGTCCGGCACGGTCACTTCTTGCGGGCCGTGAACAACAGATACTCCCATTCCATCCGACCGCCGCCGAGATCGTGCCGGTTGGCCAGTTCTTCGAGTTCCTCATCGAGGGCTTGGACCCGGTCGGGTTGGTCCGCGATGTAGCGGTAGGTGTTGATCGTGGGACCGTATGTGGCCTTGAAGAAGTCGCGGAACTCCCCGGCGGTGGCGAACCTTTCGACCGTCAGTTTTTCGCGCCGGGCGACGACGTCGGTGGCCCGATCCCCGAGCAGGTCCTGCACGTGCTGCTGTTTGCCCCACAGCGGCGGTGGTTGCGCCCCCGGAGGCGGCGGGGGTGCGTAAGGCCTCATGGTCGCAAACATCTGGCCGATGAAGCCTTCCGGAGTCCAGTTGGCGAGGGCGATCGTGCCGCCGGGCCGCAGCACGCGGACGAGTTCGTCGGCACTCGCCTGATGGTTGGGAGCGAACATGATCCCCACACAGGAGATCGCGGCATCGAAAGTACCATCGCCGAACGGAAGGTTCTCGGCGTCGGCCTCCTGCCAGTCCACGGAAACCCCTGCCTCCTCGGCCAACCGGCGCCCTCTCTCAAACAGCTCGGGAGTAAGGTCGGCCGCGGTAACCTGTGCCCCTGCCTGTGCGGCGGGGATGGCCGCGTTGCCGGAACCGGCCGCGATGTCCAAGACACGGTCGCCCTTCCCAATGCCGCTGGCCTCGACGAGTGCCGTGCCCAGCGCCGGGATCACCTCGGTGGCGACGGCGGGATAGTCGCCGAGTGCCCACATGGCCCGGTGCTTTGCCTTGATCCCCGAATTGTCCGGTTGATTGCTCATGGCCCTTGCCTCCTGCGATTGAGGCCCTCGTTTTGGGGTCCTTCAAGGATGGGGCCGGGTTCGATTAATTTCCAGTAGAAAATCCGCACACCGGGGCCGCTGGCCGAACCTGCGCTGCCTGCGCGCGCCTAGGTCCGGGGGCGCTGTTCGCGGGCGGCCGGGGCGGTCAGCAGGGAGGCGACCATCACCGCGGCCACGGCGAGCAGGGCGTTGCGGAGGCCCACCTGTTCGCCCAGGAAGCCGAGGAAAGGTGGGCCGGCCAGGAACGCGACATAGCCCAGGGTCGAGACCACCGACACCCGTCCCGCGGCCCGGGCCGGATCGTCCGCGGCCGCGGACATGCCCATGGGAAAGCCCAGGGCAGCGCCGGCGCCCCAGAGCACGGCCCCGGCGAAGGCCAGCGGAAGGTTCGGGGCCAGCACGAAGAGCAGCAGGCCGGCCAGGGCCGTGCCGAGGCTGACCCGCAGCACGGCCACGCGTCCCCAGCGGTCGATGAACCGCCCGCCGGCCAGGCGCAGCAGCGTCATGGCGGCCACGAAGACCCCGAACATGACCGCGCCCGTCGCCTCGGTGGCGCCGAGCCCGACGACGGTGGCCTGGGCGATCCAGTCGTTGGCGGCGCCCTCGGTCAGGGCGGCCCCGAGGACGACGACGCCGATCAGCACCGTGCGCCGTTCCCGCCAGGCGGCGAAGCGGCCGGGGCGGGCCCCGCCGTCGTCGTCATGCTGGGGCCGGTGGGGCAGGAAGGCCTGCGGCACCACCCACGTGGCGGCCGCGACCACCACCGCGAGCACCGCCAGATGGGCGGCCAGCGAAACCCCGAGCACGGAGAGCCAGGCGCCGACCATGGCTCCGGCGAACGCGCCCAGGCTGAAGGCGGCGTGGAACTTCGGCATGATCGTGCGCAGCAGTTTCCGCTCCACGTCGGCGCCTTCGATGTTCTGCGCCACGTCCCACCAGGCCACGCCCACGCCGTAGCAGAACAGCGCCGCGGCGGCGGCGGGAAAGGAGCCGGACGCCAGCGCGGCGGCGAGTCCGGCCGCGCTGACGGCCGCGATCAGCCCGCCGGCCCGGACGCTGTTGGCCGTGCCGATCCTGGCGGCAAGCGGACCGGCCAGGGGCAGCGAGATGACCGAGCCGAGGCCGAGGGCCAGCAGCAGCGCGCCGATGCTGCCGGCGCTGATGTCCAGCGTCGCCGCGGCCGCCGGGATGCGGGCCGCCCAGCTGGCGAAGACCAGCCCGTTGAGCCCGAAGATGGCGAAGGTCGCGTAGGTGGCGGCCCGAAGCGGGCGGGTCGGATCGCCGGCCGGGCGCTGTCTTGCCTCGCCGCGCGGTGCACCGGGCCGGCGCTTCGCGGCCTCGCCCTCCTCGACGTTCTCCCCGACGCCGGGCGGTTCAGCGCTCCCGGACAACGCGTTCCTCGTCCCACACCGGGGTTTCGCTCTCGTAGACCCGGCCGTCGGAGCCGAACACCAGGAACCGGTCGAAGCTGCGCGCGAACCAGCGGTCGTGGGTGACGGCCAGCACCGTGCCTTCGAACGCGTCGATGGCCCGCTCCAACGCTTCCGCGGAATGCAGGTCCAGGTTGTCGGTCGGCTCGTCGAGCAGCAGGAGGGTGGCGCCGGAGAGTTCCAGCAACAGGATCTGCAGCCGGGCCTGCTGCCCGCCGGAGAGCGAGTCGTACAGCTGTTCCGCCTGCCGGGCCAGGCCGTAGCGGTCCAGGACGGCGGCCGCGGCCTCGCGTCCCAGGCCGGAGCGGTGGTCGTCGCCGCGGTGCAGGATGTCCACCAGGGAACGGCCCAGCAGGTCGGGGCGGATGTGGGTCTGGGCAAAGAAGCCGGGACGGATCCTGGCCCCTAGCTTTACGGTGCCGGCGTGCGGCACGTGGGCGATCCGGACCTCGGAGACCGGCAGGTGCTCTTTCTCCGGGTCGGTGCCGCCGCCGGCGAGCAGGCGCAGGAAGTGGGACTTGCCGGAACCGTTGGAGCCCAGCACCCCCACCCGGTCGCCAAACCAGATCTCGGTGCTGAACGGCTTCATCAGGCCGGTCAGCTCCAGCTTGGTGGCCACCACCGCCCGTTTGGCCGTCCGCCCGCCCTTGAGCCGCATCTGCACGTTCTGTTCGATCGGCACGGCCTCCGGCGGCCCGGCCTCCAGGAACTTCTCCAGCCGGGTCTGGGCGGCGTGGTACCGATTGGCCATGTCGGAGCGGAACGCGGCCTTGTTCTTGTACATGTTCACCAGCTCCTTGAGCTTGGCGTGCTCCTCGTCCCACCGCTTGCGCAGTTCTTCGAAGCGGGCGTTGCGGTCGTCCCGGGCCTGCAGGTAGCTCTCGAAGCCGCCGCCGTGGACCCAGGCGGTGGCGCCAAGGGCGCCGGGTTCGAGCGTGACGATCCTGGTGGCGGCATTGGCCAACAGTTCACGGTCGTGGCTGACGAACAGCACCGACTTCCGCGATTCCCGCAGCTTCTCCTCCAGCCAGCGCTTGCCGGGCACGTCCAGATAGTTGTCCGGTTCGTCCAGCAGCAGCAACTCGTCCGGGCCGGCGAAGAGCGCTTCCAGCACCAGGCGCTTTTGTTCACCGCCGGACAGGGTCGATGCGGTGCGGTGCTGCGCGCGGTCGAAGGGCACGCCCAGGGCGGCCGAGGTGACCTCGTCCCAGACGGTCTCCTGCTCGTAGCCGCCGGCGTCGCCCCAGTCCGCAAGCGCCTGCGCGTACCGCATCTGGGTGGGCTCGTCGTCGTGCTCCATCATGGCCAGTTCGGCTTCATCCACTGCTCGTGCCGCGGCGGCGAGGGCCGGCGGGGCGGCGCCGACCAGAAGGTCGCGTACCGTGGTCCCGTCCCGGACCTGGCCGACGAACTGCCGCATGATGCCCATGGCGCCGGAGCGTGCCACGGCGCCTTCGTCCGGAGCGATGTCGCCGGCGATGATCCGCAGCAGGGTGGTTTTGCCGGTGCCGTTGGGTCCGATCAGCGCGGTTTTGGCACCGTCGCCGACCTTGAAGCCGACGCCGTTGAGCAGCTGGCGGCCGTCGGAAAGGAAATATGCGATGTTGGAGACGTCGAGATGGGCCACGGATCCAGTCTGTCATGGTCGCAGACATACGAAATGGCCCAAAGTCAGGCCTCCCCATTAGCCAACTCACTTCGAGCCATTTCGTGTGCGGCATCGGATCCACCGCCCTAAGGCATGTCCCCCCAACTCGGATCCGGGGTGCCGCCGCCTCCGGTGTGGTCTCCCGTTCCGGTTGCTGACACCTTCAATCATGGTCCCGGCGGCTTCCGTTTGCCAGATCAATCCACCCTAGTTAGGAAAACCTAGGGTGTGCCGCTGCGCTAACCCTGGCGCGGGTCAGTCCTGCCGGTCCAACACGGCCGCCAATTCCTTGCGGGACGCAATCCCGAGCTTGGCGAACGACCGGGACAGGTGCCACTCCACCGCCTTGATGGTGATGAACAGTTCGGCCGCGATCTTGCGGTTCGTGAGTCCCCTGGCCGCCAAGGAGCAGACCCGGTACTCGGCCGGCGTCAGCCGGTCGGCCTTGTTCTCGGCGATCAGCGGCAGGTGAAGATCCTGCTGCCCGAGCAGGCGGGTCATGCGCCGGGCCACCGCGGCGGCCCCGATCCGGTTCCCAAGGACCAGCGCCTTGCGGGCCGCCGCCAGCGCTTCCGTCCGGAACACCGACAGCGCGTCGCCCCGTGCGGGCTGCAGGCAGATCTCGGCCAGGTCGGCCAGGGCCAGTGCCAGCTGGTAGCGGCCCTCGTGGGCTTCGAGCAGCGAGATGGCTTCGCGCAGCATGACGACGGCGCTCGGCCCGGGCTGCGCCAGCGCGGCGGCCCGCATCACGGTGCCGGTCAGGCGCGGAGCACCGAAGGAACGGACCTCTTGGAGCAGGTCGGCGGCAACCGCGGAGGCGTATTCGGTCTGCCCGGCACGGGCGGCGGATTCGATGGCACTGCGCGTCCACAGGTTCAATGTCGGGCCCAGGCCGGCGTCGAGGTCCATGGCGGTGGCGAAGTATTCCAGCGCCAGCTGGTGGTCGCCGTGTCCGGCGGCCACCACTCCGTGCAGCTGGAGCGCCATCGCCTGGACCAGCGGCACGCGTTCTTCCGCCAGCGGGACCCGTTTGAGCAGGGCGTCGGCGGCGGCCAGGTCATCCCGGGCAAGGTAGACCTCGGCCAGCGTCACGCAGGCTACCTCCAGGTACGTCCGCCAGCCGGTGTCTGCCGCCTGCATGCTCGTTTCCAGGTCCATTTGGGCCAACCGCAGCCGACCCCGGTTCAAGTGGATGGCGCCGCGGCAATAGGTCAGGGTGGCGTTCGCCATCGGCGAGGAGTTGGCCCGCGCCTCCGCGATGGCCGCGTCCAGCAGCTCCAGGGCAGCGGCGTCCTGTTCCGAGCCGTTGAGCGCACCGGTCGCGTAGTTGATGATGTTGGATTCCGCGCCGACCTCCGCCAGCAGTTTTCCGCCGGCGCACGCCCGCAGGGCCAGTTCCCCGCTGCGCTGGGCATCGGTTCCGGTCACGGTCAGGCGCAGCGCCTCCTGCACCAGCAACAGCCGGTCGCTCGGGCCGTCCCGGGCCGGGTCCTGCACCAGGATGCTCGCCAGCTCCTGACGGTACTCCTCCGAGAACTGCAGCTGCTGGAACCCCGCCCCTGTTGCCAGCGCAACCACCCGCCGCCTGAGCTCGGTGTGCGGGTCGCCGTCGTTGTCCAGTTCGCCCAGGGCCTGGCTGTAGTAACGCGAACTTTCCTCTATCCGGTTGATTGAATACCGTGCCTCGGCGAACTCCAGCAGCAGCTCCACGCGCGCCCGGGTGCCGTGGGTCATGGCCAGCGCCCGCCGTCCCAGCACCTCCGCCTGCGTGAGGTGGCCGGCGGCCTGATGGGCCAGCGACGCTTCAATCGCGATCCGGCGCTGCAGATCCGGCGCCAGCCCGTTCTCCGCCATGGCCCGTTCGATGAGCCGGACAGCGAGTTCCGCTGCGCCGATCCGGCGGGCTCCCCCGGCGGCATCAAGCAGGACTTCGGCCGAGGCAGGGTCGGCGCCCGGTTTGGTGGCCAGAAGGTGGCCCGCCACCACGGCGCTTTCGCTGCCCTGTGCCGTCAGGGCGGCAGCCGCCCGGCCGTGCAGTTCGGCCTGCCGTTCGGGCTCCAGCGCGGCGAGCACCGCTTCGGCCACCAGGGCATGCTGGATCCGCGGGCGCGGAAGCAGGGCGCTGAAGAACCGCGCGGCGGCAAGGCGTTTCAACACCCGGGTCAGGTCGGCCGGCGGCAGCCCCGTCATACGCGCCAAGAGCTGGTGGCTCGCGTCCTCCCCGAGGACGACGACGGCGTCCAGCACCGCCCGCTCGTCCGCCGAGAGCCGGTCGAGGCGGTCTTGGAGCACCGCGGCTTCCGCCTGGGCCTTACCGGTTCCGGCGGCATCGAGACCTGCCCCCGCGCCGCCCTCCAGGAGCTCGTGGACGTAGAACGGCGTTCCCCCGGCCGCCGCATGGATGCGTGCCGCCACGACGTGGTCCGCGGCGGGCCTCCGGCTGGCCGTCCACTCGGTCACGGCCTGGCGGTCCAGCGGTTGCAGCGGCCAGTGCACGCGGCCGTCGGCGCGGGAGGCACTGCCCCGGGCACCGCCGTCGTCGGCCCCCAGCAGCAAGGAGTCCGCCAGGATCCCGTCGCCGCGCTCGGCGCCCCGGCCGGTTCGCACCCCGCGCAGCAGCAGCAAAGGGACGTCGATCAGCAGGCCCGCCATGTCCGACAGCGACTGGAGCGAGAGTTCGTCGAGCCACTGGGCGTCGTCCACCACGGCGGCCACAGGTCCCTCCTGGGCCAGCGAACGCAGGACCCAGGAGGCGGAATAGGTCAGGGCGTCCTTGTGCAGCGGACCGCCCGCGTAGGTCAGGAAGGAATGCAGCACCCGGCCCTGCCCGTCGAAGGGCGGGCCGTGGTCCGGCACCTGCTGGGCCAGCGGCGCGAACCACTGCCAGAACATGGATCCGGGCAGCGAACGGCGGGCGGCGCCGGCCGCCCGCAGCAGTTTCCAGCCGCGCGCGGAGGCCTCGGCGCACACCGTCTCCAGCAGGGATGTCTTGCCGATTCCGGACGGGCCGCTGACGGTCAGTTCGATGCTGCGGCCGGATTCCACGGCAGTGGCGAGGTCGCGCCACTGCGCCACCTCCCGGTCACGCCCAAACAGCCGTGTTTGTGCCACTCCTTGATCCTAGGACGCCGGAGGAAGAAATTCGACGTTTCAGCGCGGCTCTTCGGCCACGCAGCGGTTGTGCAATTCGCCGATTCCCTCGATCCTCGTCACCAGCCGCGCCCCGGCGGGAATCCACTCGCGCGGTTTCCGGGCCAGTCCCACGCCGGCCGGGGTGCCGGTGGCCAGCAGGTCACCGGGTCCCAGGGTCATGAACTGGCTGACGTAGGACACCAGTTGCGCGCAGGAGAAGATCAGGTCCGACGTGTTGCCCGACTGCTTGGACACGCCGTCCAGCTCGCATTCCACCGCCAGCCCCGCCTCCGGATCCAGCTCGTCTGCCGTGACGACGACCGGGCCCACCGGAGTCATCCGGTCCCAGTTCTTGCCCTGGAACCATTCCGAGGTGCGGCCTTGCCAGTCACGGACGGAGACGTCGTTCATCACCGTGTAGCCGGCGATCGCGTCCCGCGCGGCGGCGTCGTCGGCGTACCGGATCCGGGAACCGATCACCACGGTCAGCTCGGCCTCCCAGTCGATCTTCGTGCTGGCCGCGGGCAGCACCACGTCGTCCACCGGGCCGACCAGCGCGTTCGGGTACTTGGTGAAGATGGTGGGGTATTTGGGAACCTCCTGGCCCACTTCTTCGGCGTGCGCGTAATAGTTCAGGCCGGCGCAGAGGATCTTGCCCGGATGCAGGATCGGCATGTCCAGCTCCGACGCCGCCGGCGCAGGGCCCCGCTCGCCGGGCAGGGTCCGCCAGTCCCCACCCCTTAGCAGTTCGCCGACATCCCTGGCCGGCAGGTAGTCGGTGGCACCGCCATCCTGCCGGAACGCCTGCGTGGTCCCGTTCCGCCGTACTGTCCCCAGACGCATCTGTACCTCCTTGCGGCAGCCGTGCACCGCCGTCGTGATGTTGTCAGGCCCTGGCAGCAGGGCCTCCTTGCACGATATATGGTGGGGCGCGCCGCACGGGGAGCGCTCAGAGGTTCCTCTCGGACTGGCGCTCCGATGCTCCGCCTGCTTCCTCGGGCAGTTCGGAGACCGGCACCAGAACCGTGTCGTGGATCATCCAGTGCAGATCGATGCAGCCGTCCCGCGCCTCTTCGAGGACATCGACCGCGGGGACACGTCCGTCGCGGGGGACGACGAAGGCCTCAACGTGCAGCACGTGGCCCTGGTCGCGGACACGCGAGCCCGCTTCTTCTACCCATTCCAGTTGGCGCAGATAATCATCGATGCGTTCGATCAGCGGGTGGGGCTCCGAGTCGTCGAAGGTGGTGGCCCGGGTGTCCATCAGGTCGGTGACGGAGCTCCGCATGTTTTTGTAGCCGTCGCGCAGAATTCCCCCGGCGATGAACAGCGCGGCGGCGGCATCGGCCCACCACAGACCGATTCCGATGCCGGCGACCCCGACGATGGAGCCGGCGGCGGTCTTCCAGTCCGCCTTGTTCATGTCCGCATCCGCATAGAGGACCTTGTCATGCAGCTGCTCGGCGAGTTTTTCCTTGGCCCGGCCGAGCAGGACCGGAGGGACGGCGGTCGCTGCCATGACGGCGATCATGAGCCAGCCGAGCCAGATGGTGTGGCCGAGCAGCTGGACCGATCCGATGGGCGGGTGCTCCCCCTTCAGCAGGCCCATGCCTGAGTCGACGACCAGGAAAGCGCCCATGGTGCAGAGTGCCACCGCGGCCACCAGATGCGCGATCCCGGTCGACCGGTGGTACCCGTAGGGGTACTTCCGGTTGGGGGGCCGGTTAATGATCTTCATCGCCAGCAGGAACGCAATGGGAGGGGCGAGGGAGAGCATGTCTTCGATCCAGGCCGCCTTCATCGCCTGCGAATTACCCATAACCAAAAAGACCAGCGTGACCGACACGGCCAGGACCGCGATGGTGATCCACTGGATCTTGATGGCCCGCCGAAGGGCCTTTTCCTGCTCATCGGGCAGCTCGGTGCGGCCGAATTTGGTATTCATCCCTGTTCCTTCCGATCAAGAAGAAACTTTTCCAGTTCCCGCAGGAAGGCATTTTCGCCCATCTTCGACGCCATGACGTATTCTTCCTTGCCTCCGTCGGGGGCCCGGCCCTCGGCGTAGGGCTGGGTCAGGGCTGCCTTGTCCGACCAGGGCGACTTTTTCGTCAGGCCGCCGATGACAAGGTCAAGTTCGCCGCGTTCCAGCTGCCCTATCAGGGATTCCTCGCCGGCCGCCGCCCATTCGATGGTCGCGTCGCGGGTCGCCGCGAATTGCCTCACCAGGTCCGCCTCGGAGCCCGTGGGCTCCGCGCCGTCCCGGATTTCCGTCCAAGGCGGGTTGTGCGAGACACCCACCCTAAGAGTTCCGCCGCTGATGCGGTCCAAGGTCCCTTCCGGGTCCGCAGGCACCTGCAGCCCGCAGGAGGTCATCAGCAGCATGACCAGCACCGCAAAGGCCGCCTTGGAAAAATTGTTCAGCATACTTCAGGACCATAGCTAAACCGGCGGCGTTTTGGGGAAGCCCGGGTCCGCCCGAGCAGGCGGGCTACCGGCCCTCGCGGCACCACTCGAGCAGGCGCTCCACCGGCCAGGTCGTGATAATCCGTTCGGCCGGGACGCCGTTTGCGGCCGCCCGTTCGGCTCCGTAGTGGAGGAAATCGAGCTGCCCCGGCGCGTGGGCGTCGCTGTCGATGCTGAACAGGCAGCCGGCGTCGAGGGCCAGTTGGATGAGCTCGTCCGGAGGGTCCTGCCGCTCGGGCCGGGAGTTGATTTCGACGGCGACGTTGTTCGCCGCGCAGGCTGCGAACACTCGCCCGGCGTCGAACTCCGACTGCGGGCGGGTGCCGCGCGATCCCTTGACCAGCCGCCCGGTGCAGTGGCCGAGCACGTTGGTGCGCGGGTTCTCGATGGCGCCCAGCATCCTGCGGGTCATGGTGCCCCGGTCCGACCGCAGCTTCGAATGCACGCTGGCGACCACCACGTCCAACCGGTCGAGCATCTCCGGTGACTGGTCCAGCTCGCCGCTCTCCAGGATGTCGGCTTCGATCCCGGTCAGCACCCGGAAGCCGTCCGCTGAAGCGTTAAGCTCTTCGACCAACTCGAGCTGCCTGGCCAGCCGCTCCGCGCTGAGGCCGTTGGCGACCGTGAGGTTGGGCGAGTGGTCGGTCAGGGCAAGGTAGTCGCGGCCGAGCCAGCGGGCGGCATCGGCCATGGCTTCCGGCGGCGAGCCGCCGTCGGACCAGTCGCTGTGGCTGTGCAAATCGCCGCGGAGGGCCTGGTGCAGCTCGCGGCCGCCCTCGGCCAGGGGCGCGGCGGCGCGCTCCCGCACCTTCGCCAGATAGTCCGGGACCTCGCCGTCGACCGCCTGCTGGATCACCACGAAGGTGCTGGCACCGATCCCCTTCATGCTCTTCAGCCGGCCGGTGCGCGCCCGCTCGGCCAGTTCGGCGGGCTCCAGCCCGCCGGCGACGGCGGCCGCCCGCCGGAACGCCTGCACTTTGTACGTGGGCGCGAGTTCACGCTCCAGCCAGAAGGCGATTTCGTTCAGGGCCGCGACAGGATCCATGTGACCATCTTCCACCGGCACCACCCGCTGATCCATGGCTTACGGCCTCAGGGACGGCACAGCGAGACCGAATTGCTCCCGCAGGGCCAGCTCGGCGGCGCGGTAGCCGGCCATGCCGTGCACGCCGGGGCCGGGCGGCGTCCCGGCCGAGCACAAATAGACGCCGTGCAGCGGGGTCTGCCAGGGCCTCCGGCTCAGCACCGGACGCGCCGCGAGCTGCGGCAGGCTGACGGCCCCGGTGCCGAAGTCGCCGCCGACGTAGTTGGGATTGTAGGCCTCGTAGTCGGCCGCGGACATGCTGGCCGAATCCACCACCAGGTCGGTGAAGCCGGGGGCGGCGCGTTCCAGCGCAGCGGTGATGACCGGCTCCATGTCCCGGGTGGAACCGCCCGGGACATGGCAATAGGTCCAGAGCACGTGCCGCCCGGCGGGCGCCCGGGACGGATCGACCACGGCGGGCTGCGCCGTCAGGATCACCGGGTCTTCCGAGTGCCGGCCGCGGGCAATGTCCCGTTCCGAGGCTGCCATCTGTTCCCGTGTGCCGCCCAGATGAACGGTGCCGGCCAGGCGCAGGTCCGGATGGGCCCACGGAACCGGTCCGGACAGGATGTAGTCGACCTTGGCCGCGCCCGGTCCGTAGCGGAAGCGCTGCAGGGCGCGCGCATAGCGGGACGGGAGCCGGCCACCGGCCAGCCGCAGCAGTTCCGTGGGCGAGGTATCCAGCATCACCGCCTCGGCGTCGGTCAGCTCGGCGAGCGACGCGACCCGGTGCCCGGTCTCGAGCCGGCCGCCGTGGGCCTGCAGGTCCTCGACCATGGCCTCGATGATGGCCTGCGAGCCCCGGGCGGGCAGGGGGAAGCCCACGGCATGGGCGAGCGCGCCGAGCATCAACCCCGCGCCCGCGGACGAGAGGCGGCGCACCCCGCCGGGGGTGTGCGCGGCGACGCCGGTCAGCAGCGCCGGTGCGAACTGTTCCTTGAAGCGAAGGTTCCAGGCGGGAGAGCCCTGCTCCAGGGTGCGGAGCCCGTACCGGAAGGCCGTCACCGGGCTCGCGGGCACCTGGAGGAGTTGGTCCATGGTGAACTCCAGCAGCGCGTCGGTCCGCGCGACGAGCGGTTCCATCAACTGCCGGTACGCGCCGCCGTCGGTCCCCAGCCCGGCCACGGTCCGGTCGAGGTCGCGGTGGGCCACCGCCGCGGCGGCCCCGTCGATCACCTGGCCGTAGGAAACCTCCGGCACCAGCAGTTCGATCCGCTGGTCCAGCCCGAAGTCCCGGAAAAACGGCGAGGCCGCGGCCATCGGATGGACCGCGGAACAGACGTCGTGCCAGTGGCCCGGCTCCATCAATTCCACGGTGCGGGAGCCCCCGCCGGGCGTGGCTGCCGCCTCGAAGACCGTGACTCCGAGGCCCGCCCGCGCCATGATCACGGCCGCCGCCAACCCGTTCGGTCCGGCGCCGACTACCGCTACGTCCGTCACGTTGGATCTCCTTCCCGCTGGGGCTTCAACCTTGTGGCCTGCGCCGCCTCACCGGCAAGGCCCGGCCAGGTCGAGGGCCGCCGCACGGCATCTATGCCCGACGAAGAATGTTCGGCCCGCCCGTTCCCAGCGGCGGCCGCCGGTCCGGCGCCCCTCCCCGGGGCGCCACCCGGCAGACCCAGCGTGAACCTGTCCGGCGCGCCGTCGTAGTCCCCGCCCTGCGGGTCGTCGGTGTCCACGCGGCGGACCGGATCATGCTCCGGCAGCCAGATGCCGCGGACAACCTTCCCCGCTATGTATGCCGTTGCTGCTATATGTGCGATGACGGCGAGCACGTAGTACGGCGTGTCCAGGTTGCGTGCCGCTTCGCCGCCGCTCGTCACCTGGCCCAGGTGCATCCAGGTGGCCCACCAGTGCATCGCCTCGAAGAACTGCCAGATCAGGAAGTCGCGCCAGCGGGGATGGGCCAGCACGGCCAGCGGGACCAGCCACACCACGAACTGCGGCGAATAGACCTTGTTGGTGAGCACGAAGGCGGCCACCACGAGGAACACCAGCGACGCCATCCGCGGGCGCCGCGGCGCCGTCCAAGCCAGGAGCGCGATGCCCGTGCAGGCGGCCGCGAACAGCAGGAGGGAGGCGGCGTTGATGAATTCGGGGCTGAGGACGGGCAGTTGCTGTCGCTGCGCCGTCAGGTTGTAGGCGTACCAGAGGGACGAATAACCGGCTTCGCGCTGCCGGCTGTAGTCCAGGAAGTGGAACCAGCCGCCGAGGTCGCGCAGCATGAACGGCAGATTGACCGCCACCCATGCCGCGGCCGCCGCCAGCCCGGCCCGGGCCAGGGGGCGGTACCTGCCGGTCCGCACCGCCAGCAGCAGGATGGGACCGAGGATCAGCACCGGATACACCTTGAACGCGGCGCCGAGACCGACCAGCGCGCCGGCCAGGACCGGGCGGCGCCGGGCGAAGGCGAGCATCGAAAGCGCCGCCAGCATTGCCGCCCAGAGATCCCAGTTGATCGTCCCGGCGAGCACGATACCCGGTGCCAGCGCCACCATCGCCGCGTCCCAGGGCCGCCGGTGGCTCATCCGCGCCGTCGCGATGACGGTGACCAGCCAGACCACGGCCACCAGGGTGGCGTTGATATCGAAATAGGCCAGGGCCCGCTCCGGAGACGTGCCCTCGCCGGGAACCAGCCACGCCGTGGCCCCGGCCACCAGTCCCAGCAGCACGGGGTACTCGAAGGAGCTTCCCGCGGTGACGAACGGCATCACGCCGCCGGCAAGCCCGCGGGACTCGAAGAGCACCGGCCAGTCCGAGTAGCAGCCCATGTAGAAATAGTCCGGCAGCTCCCACCCGGCCAGCCGGCACGGCGTCTTGACCAGGACGGAAAGCAGCGCCGCGAGCGTGGTCAAGATGATCAGCACCCGCTCCACGGTGAAAAATCCGGGCGACACCAGGCCCGGGGCGCTGTGCCGGCCCAAGGGTCCGCCCACCATTTCGGTGAACTGCTTCAGGAACGGGTCGTTGCGGCTGGGCACCACGATGCGCAGCGGCGTGCGGCGCGAAGAGCGGGACCCGGGCATGGTCCAAGACTACTGTCGGCGGCCCACAGGCCACAGATCCGGGCCCGGGCGGCAGGTTACCCGTTTCGTCCGCTGCTGCACGCCTTCCCGTAACCTGGTCCACCCCGGGCCGTTACCGGTGCTTCCTACCGTGGCTCCAATGAGTTACAACGATCCCCGGGAAGTCCTGGTCGTCATCCCGGCCCGCGGCGGTTCCAAGGGAATCCCGTTCAAGAACCTGACCCCCGTGGCCGGCCGGAGCCTGGTGGCCCGCGCCATCGACAGTGCACTGGCGGCCCCGTCGGTGACCGACGTCGTCGTCAGCACAGACCATCCCGACATCGCGGCCGAAGCCGAACGCTGCGGCGCCCGCGTGATCATCCGCCCCGCGGAGCTCTCCGGAGACACCGCCAGCAGCGAATCCGCCGTGCTCCACGTGCTCTCCACGCTGTCCCGGCAGCCGGCGGTCACGGTCCTGCTGCAGTGCACCTCCCCGTTCATCGAGCCGGAGCACCTGGACCGGGCCGTCCTTCACGTGCTGGAGGGCCTGGCCGACGTCGCCTTCTCCGTCACCGAGAGCCACGCGTTCCATTGGTCGCTTGACGACGACGGCGCCGTCACCGCCGTCGGGCACCGCGCCGACGTGCGGCCCCGCCGCCAGGACCGCCGGCCGCAGTACCGCGAAACAGGCGCGTTCTACGCCATGCGCACCGAGGGCTTCCTCGACCGCGGGCACCGCTTCTTCGGTCGGCTGAAGCTGCAGGAAGTGCCCGCCGGGCAGGCCGTCGAAATCGACTCGCCCGAAGACCTGGCCGTGGTCCGGGCACTCGCCGGACTGGACCGCGCCGCGGCGGGCGCCGCGGAGGCCGGCGCCGTCGACGTTGACGCCCTGGTGATGGACTTCGACGGCGTCCACACCGACGACCACGCCTTCGTGAACTCCGAGGGCGAAGAGTTTGTCCGCGTCAGCCGCGAGGACGGCATGGGAATCTCCCGGCTGCGCAGCACCGGAATTCCGCAACTGATTTTGTCCACCGAACGCAACAAGGTGGTCAGCGCCCGGGCCGGGAAACTCGGCATCGACGTCCTCCAGGACGTCTCGGACAAGGCCGGAGCGGTCCGCCAATGGATGGCCGTGAACCGGTTGGACCCTGACCGGGTTGCCTACGTGGGCAACGACGTCAACGACCTGCCCGCCATGGGCGTCGTTGGTTGGCCGGTGGCTGTGGGCGACGCCCGCGCCGAGGTCAAGGCCGCGGCACGGACCGTGCTGCAGCATCACGGCGGTGAGGGCGCGGTCCGCGAGATCTGCGAACTCATCCTCGCCGCCCACAGCGGTGCCGGCGGCTCGCGCCGCCTTCAACAAGCCACCACAGCAACAACCAGAGAGAGTGCACAGATGACTACCGAAGCTACCGTTTCCGTCAATGTTCCCGCCGGTTCCCCGGCGCCCGTCGCGATTGGCGACGTGCAGGTCGGTGCCGGCCAGCCGGTTTACGTGATCGGCGAGATCGGCATCAACCACAACGGCGACATCGAGATCGCCAAGCAGCTGATCGACGTCGCCGCCGAGGCCGGCGCGAACGCGGTGAAGTTCCAGAAGCGCACCCCGGAAATCTCCACCCCCGCGGACATGCGGGACAAGATGCGCTCCACCCCGTGGGGCGAGATGACCTACCTGGACTACCGGTACCGGGTCGAGTTCGACATGCCGATCTACCAGAAGCTCATCTCCCATGCCGCCGACCGGGGCCTGCACTGCTTCGCCTCGCCGTGGGACGTGCCCTCGGTCGCGTTCATGGAGGAAGCCGGCGCGCTGACCCACAAGGTCGCCTCCGCCTCCGTGACCGACCTTGAACTGCTCACCGCGCTGCGCGAGACCGGCAAGCCGGTCATCCTGTCCACCGGCATGTCCACGATCGAGCAGATCGACAAAGCCGTGGAGGTTCTGGGCACGGACAAGCTGATCCTGATGCACGCCACCTCCACCTACCCGCTGCCGCCGGAAGAGGCGAACCTGCGGATGATCACCACGCTGCAGGAGCGCTACCAGGTGCCGGTGGGCTACTCCGGGCACGAACGCGGCCTGCAGATCTCGCTGGCCGCCGTGGCCCTGGGCGCGGTGACGGTGGAACGGCACATCACCCTGGACCGGACCATGTGGGGCTCGGACCAGGCCTCCTCGCTGGAGCCGAAGGGCTTTGAGGCGCTGATCCGCGACATTCGGATCCTGGAAGAAGCCATGGGCAACGGCGTCAAGCGCGTCTTCCCGGGCGAGCTGGCGCCGCTGTCCCGCCTGCGCCGGGTGGACGGCTAAGCACACGCCATGAACCAGCCATTACTGAGTGTCATCATCCCGGCGAAAGACCAGGCCCCTTTCATCCGCGATGCGATGACCAGCCTGACCCGCCAGTTCGATGATCCCTCGGTCATGGAAATCATCGTCGTCGATGACGGTTCCACCGACGGGACCGGGGAGCTGGCCGCCGCCTTCACCGGCCGGCTCCCCGGTCTGCACATCCTTCGAAACGACGCCCCCACCGGCCTGGCCGCGGCCCGCAACAAGGGGCTGGACGCCGCCACGGGACGCTACATCGCCTTCCTTGACCCGGATGACTGGTACGCGCCCGGCCACCTGTCACGCATCACGGCGGAGATCAGGGAGCTGGGGGTGGACTTCCTGCGGGTGGACCACGTGCGGCACGCCGGGGGAATCCGGACCATTCATCGGGCGCCGCAGGCCGTGCGCGGCGTCGCCCTCGATCCCCGCCAGGACATCGGACCCATGGACGCCTCATCCATGGTGGACTACCCGTTCGCGCCCTTCGGCATCTTCGACGGCGCGCTGAGGGAGGCCGGGCTGCTGCACTTTGTGGACGGCCTGCATACCGCCGAGGACCGTCCCTGGATTTGGCGCCTGCACCTGGAGGCAACCTCCTACGCGGTTTCGGACCAGTTGGGTGCCTTCTACCGCCGCGGCGTCGCGACGTCCCTGAGCCAGATCTTCGACCGCCGGCAGTTGGATTTCCTGCGCAGCTACGCCGAGGTCTTCCGGCTGGTGGCCGAGGACCGCGAGGCAGACCGCTTCCGGCCGAAGGCAATCCGGCAATTCCTGGCCATCGCCTGCCATCACCTCGACCGGTCGGAGAAAATGACCAGGGCTGTCCGCCGCGAACTGACGTCCGGGATCCGGGCCGTTGTGGCCGCCCTCCCGGCCCCCGCCGTCGGCAGCTGTTTGGCGGGCATGGACAAGAACCGGCGCCAGAAGTTGGAATCAGCGATCGGACCACTGCAGTGAAAGAACTTTTCGTCGTCTCGACCCTCTACCAGGTCGTCTCGCTGGCGGCGGCCGTCGACGACGGGACCGTGCCGGCCACCGGTGCCGAACGCATCCTGGTGTTGACCAACAACGCCTTGATTCCGGAAATCACCGTCCCGTTCCACGAGTCGCCGGGCTTCACCGAAGCCGCCCGCAGGTTCGACCGCGTGGTCGACCTCAGCGAGCTGCTCTGGCCCCGCCGACCGGGACAGTTCAATCCCCGCGAACAAGACCTGGATCTGTGGCAAAGGCTGCTGCGCTCGGAATGGGACCTGGGCAGCGACTCGGTCCATCTCTACGTCGAGTCCATCCAGGTCAACCCCGCGATTGCCCTGGCCCGGACCTTCGCCCAGGCCGCCGTCTCGGTTCACTCGGACGGCCTGATGAGCTACGGACCCACCCGGAACCCCGTCCCGCTGGCCGTGGCCCAGCGGCTCGATTCCCTGCTGTACGTGGACCTCGTCCCCGGGCTGCGCCCGCAGTTGCTGCGCGAGCATGAACCCAAGCTGCTGCCGGTGGATCCGGCCTCCCTGCGCCGCGCGATGGAGGAGTTGGACCGGTCGGTGCCGCCCCTGGTGATTCCGGCGTCCCAGCCCGGTGCCGCCGCCGGCAGCGCGCTGCTGCTCGGCCAATACCTGTCCGAGCTCGGGATCCTGTCGGCCGAGGAAGAAGTGGCGCTGCACCGAGGGATGATCGAAAAGGCCCTGGAGCGGGGGATCCGGCACTGCATCTTCAAGCCCCATCCCAACGCCGGACCGGCAGCCCTGCGCTCCGTCCAGTCGGCGGCGGTGGACCTCGGGGTACGGCTGGAGATCCTGGAGTCCCCGGTACCTGCGGAAGTGGTGATGCAGCGCCTGCAGCCCCGGCTGGTGGTCAGCTGTTTCTCCACCGCCCTCATGACCGCCAGGTACCTCTTCGGCATCGACGCGGCGGCCGTAGGAACCGAACTGCTGCTGGAGCGCCTGACCCCGTACGAAAACAGCAACCGCGTGCCGGTCACCATCATCGACGCAATCCTGGAACGGAACTTCCACGCCCCGGACCAGGAGGGGGCAGACACTCCCCCTGCCGGCCGCCTGCAGCAACTGGTCGACGCCGTCTCCTACTGCATGCAGGCCGATACGCTGGCAGCAGGCCGCCCGGGCGCGGAAACGTATCTGCAGCACATTCAGGACGGACCCCACATGCGCTACTTCAAGCGGCGACGGCTGACCAAGCTTCAACTGCCGGGCGGATTGCCGGCTGCCGTGGCCGCCCGCCCGCTGGCCAAAGTCGGGCGGCTGGGCCGGCGTGCGGTCCGCAAGCTCCGGTCCCGGGCAGCATCGTGAGGCGGGCGCCATGACGAAAACGGCGATCACCGCGGCCTTCCTTCCCCAGCTGGGACCGGCGGCGGAGGGTTATCAGACCCGTCCACCCGTCGGGTCCAAGACGCAGCGCGGGCGCCGGAGCGAACTGGTGCGCCCCCGCTTTGGCAGGGCCGCCGTCTGGGCCGAGTCCCCGTTGCAGTTGCTCAGCGCCGTCGAGGCGCACGGTGCCGGCCTGCTCGGCCGGGACACGCTCATCTACCCGCGCAGCGATGCGGTCGGCATGGACAGCACCCTGCGGTCGCTGATGGAACAAGTGCCAAGCGGCGTCCGGTTCGCGCCGCCGGCGGCCACCCTCCCGGCGGTGCGCAATAAAAAGCTCGACCGCTGGGTCACCGGCGATGCCTACTCCGGCAAGGTCCAGGCGGAACTGTTGCGCGGCGTGGGCGCGGACGAACTGGTCATCGTGGACGACGGCCTGGCGACGCTGAGCCTGCTGCACATGCTCGTCAGCGTGCGGCCCGTCCCGCTGATCCGGCCGCGGGCTGTGCCGACCGCCCGCCGCAAGGCGCTGGGCCTGGCCACCTGGTGGACCCTGCGGAGGATGGCCTCCCAGGGCCGGCTGCTGGTATTTACAGCCTTGACCGTGCAGCCGGCAGTGGAAAAGAAGTTCCGGGCCCTCGGCGGGCATCTGGAACGGCACCGCTTCGAGTGGCTGGGCACCCAGCCGGTCACCGAGAACATCAGTGAGCCGACCATCGTGGTGGGCTCGGCGATGCCCGCCGACGGGTTGATCCGGGCGGAGCCCTATGTGGAGTGGGTCCGGTCGCTGACCGACGATGGCCCGGTGGCGTATTTCCCGCACCGCCGCGAACGACCGGAACTCCTCGGCGCCTTGGCGGAGCATCCGCTGATCAGCGTCAAGCAACACACCATTCCGGTGGAAATGCGCCTGCGCGGCCTCCGGCCCGGGCAGGCAGTCCGCGCCCTGCCCTCCACGGTGCTGGCCTCGCTGCGCCTGATCCTGGCCCCTTCCGGCGTGCCGCTGAAGGGGCAGCCGGTACCGGACCACTGGTGGCTGCCCGGGACGACGGTAGAACTGCGCCGGCACCTGAGCAGCTCCCTGCGGGACGGAGGCGAGCGATGAACCCGGAGCAGTGGCAACCCGCCGCGCCCGCGGCCGACGGGCGGCAAACGGTCCGTCCCTTCCGTCTGCTGGCAGTCGCCGACAGCGACTCCTACCTGAAGTTCGCCTGCGCCACGCTGGAGTCCGTCGGCGCCGGGTGGGAGCGCGAGGTGCTGCTGGTGCGCTCCCCCATCCTTCCGACCCTGGAACAGACCCAGGCGGCCACCGCCGGGACCTTCCTGGCCGGCAAGGCACCGCGGGTGATCCCCGCCTCCGGCCTGCGGGCCGCGCTGGCGGGCGCCGACGTCGTGCTCGCGGCAGCCACCGGGCCCATCGTGGAAGAAATCTTCACCCAGGCGTCCCGGATGCCGCGGCGGCCCGCCCTGGTATCCGCGCTGCCGGGAGTGGCCTTCCCGGCCACCCGCAAGGCGCTGAACTACCGGGCGCTCGGGGACGCGTTCATCACCCACAGCCACGCCGAGTGCCGGGCGTTCAGCGACTTGGCCGACGCCATGGGGCTGCCGCAGCGGATCCTGGTGTCGCGGCTGCCGTTCCTGGCCTCCGCCGGGCGCCCGGAGCCACAGCAGAAGCCGCTGGACTCGGTGGTGTTCGCGCCGCAGGCCAAGGTTCCGGTGGAGCGGGAGCAGCGCGTCGCGATCCTGCAGGCCCTCGCGGCGTTGGCCAGGCGCCGGCCGGAGCTGTCGGTGCGGGTGAAGCTGCGGGCCTGGGCGGGCGAGCCGCAGACGCACACGGAGCAGTACCCGTTCGACCAGTTGTGGTCTGACCTGGTGGCGGCGCGGGCGGTGGCCGGACACGAACTGCAGTTCTGCACCGGCCCCATGTCCGACCAGCTCACCCCGGGAGCGGCCATGGTGACCGTCAGCTCCACCGCGGCCCTGGAAGCGCTCGACGCCGGCCTGCCGGTGCTCATCCTGGACGACTTCGGACTCTCGGAGCAGATGTTGAACAAGGTGTTCGACGGTTCCGGGCTGGTCGGCAACCTGAAGGACCTGGTGGCCGGCCGGTTCGGGCATCCCGACCCGCGCTGGTTGCGGGACAACTACTTCCACGCCCAGCCGGTGCGGCTGGGCGAAATGCTGGCCAACTTCGCGGCACGCGCCAGGGCCGGAAAGCTGGCGACCGATCCGGATCGCCTGGCCGCGGTGCAGCGGCGCAAGCTGCGCGCCAGGCTGCGCACCGTCCTGCCCGCGCCGGCCTTGAGGCTGGTGCGGCGGCTGCGCAACGCCCGGCGGCTGCCCGCCTGAGCGATTAACCCGCGCCGCGTGCCGTCCCGGGAATGGGCGCGCCCGGCAATGTGTTGAAACACGGCGTAGACTGGATAGGCTGCCCGCCATCGGCGCGGCGGCCCTACAGAAGTGTTTCGAAGGAGAACCGTGGCAGAGAACCCCATCCGGGTAGCGATCGTCGGTGTTGGAAACTGTGCGGCCTCGCTGGTCCAGGGCGTCCACTACTATCGTGGCGCCGACCCGAGCGCAACGATCCCCGGACTGATGCACGTTAAGTTCGGCGCCTACCACGTCGACGACGTGCAGTTCGTCGCCGCGTTCGACGTTGACGGCAAGAAGGTGGGGCTGGATCTTGCCGACGCTATCGGCGCCAGCGAGAACAACACCATCAAGATCGCCGATGTTCCGGCCACCGGCGTCAAGGTCCAGCGCGGCCACACCCTGGACGGCCTGGGCAAGTACTACCGCGAGACCATCGTGGAGTCCGACTACGAGCCCGTGGACGTGGTCGCTGCCTTGCGCAAGGCCGAAGTGGACGTCATGGTCTGCTACCTGCCGGTCGGCTCGGAGAAGGCCGCCAAGTTCTACGCGCAGTGCGCCATCGACGCCGGCGTCGCCTTCGTGAACGCCCTTCCGGTCTTCATCGCCGGCACCCAGGAATGGGCCGACAAGTTCACCGCGGCCGGAGTTCCGATCGTCGGCGACGACATCAAGAGCCAGATCGGTGCCACCATCACCCACCGCGTGATGGCCAAGCTGTTCGAAGACCGCGGCGTGGTGCTGGACCGCACCTACCAGTTGAACGTCGGCGGCAACATGGACTTCAAGAACATGCTTGAGCGCGAGCGCCTGGAATCCAAGAAGATCTCCAAGACCCAGGCCGTGACCTCCAACACGTCGGCCGTGCTTGGCGACGACGACGTGCACATCGGCCCCTCGGACTACGTGTCCTGGCTCGATGACCGCAAGTGGGCGTTCGTCCGCCTGGAGGGCCGCAACTTCGGTGACGCCCCGGTCTCGCTTGAATACAAGCTCGAGGTCTGGGACTCCCCCAACTCTGCCGGCGTGATCATCGACGCCATCCGTGCCGCCAAGATTGCCCTGGACCGCGGCGTCGGCGGGCCGATCCTCTCGGCGTCCAGCTACTTCATGAAGTCCCCGCCGGAGCAGTACGACGACGACACCGCCCGCGCGAAGGTCGAAGCCTTCATCCGCGGCGACTCCGACCGCTAAGACGCACCGCAAGAACCGGGCCGGCCCAGTGGGCCGGCCCGGTTCTTCTGTTGCCAGCCGGCGGCGGCTTCCGGGTAGATTGGCCTCATGGCCGTCCCCTCCCTGTCCCCCGCCGGGGAGCTCCGAGGACCGACCCCCCTCCCCCGCCGCAACTACGCGCTGGACATCCTGCGCATCGTCAGCATCGTCGGCGTGGTTGCCATCCACTCCTTCGGCGAGCTGGCCGGAGACGACGACCGCCGCCACCAGCCGGAGTGGGTCTGGGCGGCGGTCATCGACATCGCCTTCATCTGGGTGGTGCCGGTCTTCGTCATCATCTCCGGCGCCCTGGTGCTGGCGCCGCGGACGCACAAGGAAGGCGCGCTGGCGTTCTACCGCAAACGCGCCCTGCGGCTGCTGCCCGCCCTCGTGGCCTGGCACCTGGCCTACATCTTCCTGGGCAGCCGCCTGATGCTCGGACGCGAACTCGAACCGGACGCCGTGCTGGTGTCCGTCTTCGACACCCGCGTGTACCCCCACCTATACTTCCTGTGGCTGATCCTGGGCCTGTACCTGGTGTCACCGCCGCTTGCCCGTTACCTGCAGCGGGTGACGCTGCGGCGGGCAGCCGCCGCAACCGGCGGCGTGCTGGTCCTGACCCTCGCGCTGTTCAGCCTCCAGGCCGCCAGCATCCAGTACGAGTGGGGCTGGCAGTACCCGTGGAACATCCTGACCCAGTGGTTCCCCTATCTGGGGTACTTCATGGCCGGCTGGGTGCTCACCCAGCTGCGCCTCCCGCGCGGTGCCGCCGCGGCGGCGGGAGGCGCCGCCGTCGTGCTCTCCGTTTTCAATATCTGGCACTGGATCAACCAGGATTCCACGCCGCTGCTTAACGTCATCACGCCGTCCAGCTACGTGGGGCTCGGTGTCACGGCGGCGGCGCTGTGCATCTTTGCCGCCGTGTACCACCTGCTGGCAGGATGGCAGCCGCCGGGCTGGCTGGGCCGGTTGCTCGTCCAGCTGTCCAACGCCTCGTTCGGCGTGTTCCTGTGCCACTACCTGTTCCTGACGTGGCTCACCTTCCACGTCTTCCCGGACCGCGGGCCGACGCTGCCGCTCCTGTTCCTGAAATTCTCGGTGGCCACCGCCTGCTCCTTCGCCCTGACGCTGGTTGCGTTGCGGATACCCGTGCTGCGGCGGCTGTTCTAGACCGCAGCCGGCCGCATCAGACCGCAGCGGCGCAGGGCTAGAAGAGTCCGGTGATGACGCCGTCGTCGTCCACATCCATCCGGCCGGCCGCCGGTTCCTTCGGCAGGCCCGGCATGGTCATGACGTCGCCGGTCAGCGCCACGATGAAACCCGCCCCCGTCTTGGGGATCAGGTCGCGCACGGTGATGCTGAATCCGCTCGGGGCGCCCAGGACCGCGGGGTTGTCGGTGAAGGAATACTGCGTCTTGGCCATGCACACCGGCAGTTTGCCCCACCCGTTCGCCTCGATCTCCGCCAACCGCCTGCGGGCCGGGCTGGTGAACTCCACATGGTCCGCCCCGTAGATTTGCTGGGCGATGGTCTCGATTTTCTTCTCCACGGTCAGGTCAAGGTCGTACAGCGGGGAGAACGATTGCGGCTGCTGCAGGACGTCCGCCACCTTCGCCGCCAGCGCGTCTCCGCCGGGGCCGCCGCCGCCCTGGCCCCAGACATCGGCAATAGCCGCCTCGACGCCCTTCTGCCGGCACCAGTCCAGCACCCACTCGAGTTCTTCGGGGCTGTCGGTGGTGAATTTGTTGATGCCCACCACGGGTGTGACGCCGAATTTGAGCGCGTTGTCCACGTGGCGCTCCAGGTTGGCAATGCCGGCCTGCACGGCTTCCACATTCGGTTCCTTCAACTGCTCCTTCGGAATGCCGCCGTGCATTTTCAGCGCCCGGATGGTGGCCAGCACCACGATGGCGGACGGGGCGAAACCGCCGGCGCGCGCCTTGATGTCCATGAACTTCTCGGCGCCGAGATCGGACCCGAACCCGGCTTCGGTGACGACGACGTCGGCGAGCCGGCGGGCGGTCTGCGTGGCCAGCAGCGAGTTGCAGCCGTGGGCGATATTGGCGAAGGGGCCGCCGTGCACAAAGGCGGGCGTGCCGGCGATGGTCTGGACCAGGTTCGGCTTGATGGCGTCTTTCAGCAGCATGGCTAGCGCGCCCTGCACACCCAGGTCCGCCACGGTGACCGGCTTGCGGTCGTAGGTGTAGCCCACCGTGATGCGGGACAGCCGGGCTTTCAGGTCGGCGAGGTCGGACGAGAGGCAGAAGACCGCCATGACCTCGGAGGCGACGGTGATATCAAAGCCCGCCTCCCGCGGCACTCCCTGCGTCGGCCCGCCCAGGCCGATCACGACCTGGCGCAGCGCCCGGTCGTTCATGTCCAGCACCCGCCGGAACGTCAGGCGGCGCGGGTCGATGCCCAGCGCGTTGCCCTGATAGATATGGTTGTCCACCAGCGCCATCAACGCGTTGTTCGCCGAGGTGATGGCGTGGAAGTCTCCGGTGAAATGCAGGTTGATGTCATCCATCGGGAGCACCTGCGAATAGCCGCCGCCGGTCGCGCCGCCCTTCATGCCCAGGATCGGTCCGAGGGAAGGCTCACGGATGGCCACCATGGTCTTGTGCCCGGCCCTGGCCAGGGCGTCGGCCAGGCCCACCGTGAGAGTGGATTTGCCCTCACCGGCCGGCGTGGGCGACATCGCGGTCACCAGAACCACTTGGCCGCGCGGTTCCTGGTGGCCCTCCCCCAACTTTGCGGGATCAACCTTTGCCTTGTAGCTGCCGTACAGCTCGAGAGCCTCCGCCGGGATGCCGGCGGCATCGGCTATGGCGGTAATGGGCCGCAGAGTGGCGCGGCGGGCAATCTCCAGGTCGGTCAGCGGAGCCGGTTCAGACATCGTCGTCCTTCTTCCTCGCATGGGCCATACGGGCGGCAGTACCGCCACAGCCAACGTATCAGCCGAAAAGGCCGCCGTCACCGGTCCCTTATGGGGAGAAGGGGAACCGCAGAACGAGGCCTGCTGAGCTGGCAGGAACCACCTAAGCGCATCGCCGCTGCGCTTTGGATTCGTCCGGCTCCCGGTCGGAGCGACAAAAAAATGGCCTGCCGCGCGATAGTCGCGCGGCAGGCCATCTCCCTGTTGATTTGCAGCCGTTAGCGGCGCACCGCCCGACGACCGGACAGGCTTTCTGCCACACCGATCAGAAGTACCGCGGCAATCACGGCGACGATGAATCCGAGCACGTTCAGCTCAAAGATGTCGCCCGTGCCCAGCAGGTTCGCGATGACACCACCGATGATTGCTCCGACGATGCCAAGCAGGAGCGTGGCCACGAGCCCCAGATTCTGCTTTCCGGGCTTGATAAGGCGGGCGAGTGCCCCGATAACCAGCCCTGCAATGATGAAACCGATCATGTTGCCTCCTCAGGTTGCGATGGAACCACAATAAGCATACTTAGTGATCGGACGCAAAACGTTTCATCTGGGTGATGTCGATTTGGTGCCACAGACGGCGTCGGCGCGCGGCCTCCGGAACGCCTCTTAGCGATGAAACACCACAGCACTGGAGCGTCGACTAATACTTGAAGGCGGAGGTGCTTAAAGGCCGAGGCCCGCGCCTGGAGCAACCCGGGCGCGGGCCTGAAGCTACATGGGGTCCAATGCGACTCATCGGATCCTCCTCGCGGATGTGTCCCCTACAGGACGGCGTATTTATTTGCACGTGCGGGCTGGAACTCAGCGGATGAGCTGGCGGTGCGACAGCAATTCGTCGCGCACCTGTTCCAAGCGCTGTTCGTCAACACCCACGTTCTGTATTCGTTCCCACAGCGAGACGCTCTGGCGGAGCTTGCGGATCATGGCATTCACCTCCTGCCTGGCCAAGAAATTCGGCATGTCCGCTGCTGCGGAGCGTTTCCTGCTTGCCGGAGTCGGCCCGGCAAGGTCCGAACCCCCGCTAAGGGCACCGGCGTCGCCGGAACTGCCGCTGCCGGTGTCAAGGCCGCGCAGACTTCCGGCGGTAATCACGTCGCCGTGACCGCGCCGCTCCGTTTTCCGGGCCTGCGCCGGCCCGGGCGGACGGATGGATCGTTCCGGTGCAGGCAATACGGCTGCATCGAGCGGTTTCATGAGGGGTTCCTCTCTGGGGTGGGCGGAGTTTTCTCCGGATCGGGTTGGATTTCGGGCAGGAAGCATGGCGGTATCCATGGGGGTTGCCGTTGCCGGGGCGGGGCCGGTGGCCGCGCTCGAAGCAGCAGCGGGGGTCGCCGCGACGGCAGCAGGTAATGCGGTAAGGGTGCTCATTAGCGAAGTCCTCAGGGCAGAAGGTGAGGCCTCCGCGGGGGAGAGCTAGAGAAGTGCGGTGATTGAGAGACGGCAGCGGTTCAAGACTTGAACCGACCCAATCAGCAGAGTTCTACTGCGCAGAAATGGCGGAGGCGGGTCGTCGGAGCGCGGCGAAGGAGTTAAACACTCCGCCCGGCGTCTTGGTCATATTCACGATTCCCACCTCCCTTTCCTGATAGCGCCAATAGATACGGTCCGGGTTGAAGCTCCTGATTGAGAAACTTCAATCGGACTCATTCAACGTACCCGATTGCTCCTGCTTCTGCCTAGTCACGCCCGGGAACTTATTGAACTTTTTCCCGCTGCACCGGCGTGTCGCCAGCAACACGCCGGATAATGACGGCGGCGCCACCCCTTGACGAGCGTGGGCTCCCCCTTTAGGCGACCCCCTTGTTCGCGTCCCGTCCGCCGGACGCCCGGTTGACCGCCCGTTACAGTAGCCAGGCAGGGTCCCTAGACTGGACCCCGATGCCAGCACCCACCCCCGGACGGGACGACGACATGGAAGCTGGAGCTCCGCCGGGACCCGTGCCCGGACCTGCGGCCCCAAAGGCCCCGGCCCGCATCGACGAGCTTGACGCCCTGCGGGCCTTCGCGCTCTTGGGCATCCTGTGCGTGAACATCTGGTACTTCGCCGACCCGTATACTGTCACCGGCGGATCCAGCCCGGCGTTCCAATCCGGTGCGGACACCGCGGTCCGCTTCGCGGTCAGCCTCCTGTTCGAGGCCAAGTTCTACATCCTGTTCTCGTTCCTGTTCGGCTACAGCTTCGTTCTGCAGTGGGCTTCCGCCGTGGCAGACGGCCAACCGGTCGTCGTCAGGACCATGCGCCGGGCAGCAGGTCTCGTGGTGCTCGGGCTGCTCCACGGCCTGCTCCTCTTCCACGGGGACATCCTGCTGGCCTACGGCCTGCTGAGCCTGGTGTTGCTAGGTACCCGCTCGCTCTCCGCGCGGGCCGCTGCCGCGGCCGGAGTGGCAGTGATCGGCTGCATGGGCGTGTTCATCCTGTTGCTGGGACTCATCGCGGCGGCCGCGGGACCCTTCGACGGCAGCGCCGCCGCGGGGCCCGCGCCGGCGTTCGGGCTGGCCGGCTCTCCCGCCGACGTTCTGGCCCAGAACGCGTCGCTGTATCCGCTGACGCAGCCCAATGCCGTGCTCCTCCAGGGCCCGATTGCCCTCGGCGCGTTCTACCTCGGCCTGGCTTGTGCCAAGGGACGGCTGCTCGAGCGGGGCATCTCAGCAAGCACGCTCCGCCGCCTGGCTTTCACGGCGCTGCCGGCCGGGCTGGCCGCTTCAGTGTTGCAGGCGTGGTTACAACACGGCGTTGGCGGTCCTGCCGTGACCGTGGTGGCCTTCGGCATTTCCACGTTGACCGGGCCGCTGCTGACGGCCGGTTACGCCGCTGTGCTGCTGCTGTCCTTCCGCACTCCGGCCGGCGGTGCCCTGTGCGCCGCGCTGGCGCCCGCAGGCCGCCTCGCGCTGACCAACTATCTGGGACAGTCCGTGCTGATGGTCCTGGTCTTCACCGGTTTCGGGCTGGCGTTGACCGGCCGATTGGCCCCGCCCGCGGTGCTTGGCGTGGCGGTGCTCCTCTTTGTGGCGCAACTGCTGGCCAGCGCGTGGTGGGTGCAGGGGTTCCGGTACGGGCCGCTGGAGTGGCTGCTGCGATGGCTCACCTACTGGCGGCGTCCGGCCATGCTCCGTTAGCCGCTAGAGGTTCCAACCCGCGATAGCGGGCGTCTTCTTGTCCCACCCCAGCCGGCAGACGGCAGCGGTGTCCAGCACGAAGTGCCGGCCCTCGATGGCTTCCAGGCCGAGCCAACGGGCCGCAAGCACCCGGAGGAAGTGCCCGTGTGCCACCAGCAAGACCTGGCGTGACCCTGGCGGTTCGGACGAAGGGCCGTCGAGCACCTCGGCGATCACATGGTCGGCCCGGTCGGCCACCTCTTGCAGGGACTCGCCGCCGCGGACGCCGTGGGTCCAGATCAGGTAGGAGGGATCCTTGGCCCGGATGGCCGCGCTCTGGAGGCCTTCATAGTCTCCGTAGTCCCATTCATGCGCTTCGGCCACCACCTCCGCTTCGGGGTAGCCGGCCAGTTCGGCCGTCCGGCGGGCACGCGCCAAGGGGGAGGTCAAGACGGTGTGGAAACGGACTCCCGCCAGCTTCGCCGCGGCGTCGCGGGCCTGCTGGACCCCGGCGGGAGTCAGCTCAAGGTCGGCCAACCCGGTGTACCGGTGGTCGCGCGACCACTCGGTTTCGCCGTGGCGCATCAGCCACAACACCGGGAAATCATGCGGTTCGGCCGCGGCCATGGCTATGCCTGCTCCGCGTATTCCGGCTGCGTCCGCCACCAGGCCAGCAGTTTCGCTTCTGCCTCTTCCCGCGCCGCCGGGCCGTTCTCCAGCCGCTCTTCCAGCAGGAACTTGTAGGCCCGGCCGACCAGGGGGCCGGGCCGGATCCCGAGCAACGCCATGATCTGGGCGCCGTCCAGGTCCGGCCGGACGGCGTCCATTTGCTCCTGCTCCTTCAGCGTGGCAATCCGCCGCTCCAGGTCGTCGTAGGCGAAGGCGAGCCGCTCCGCCTTGCGTTTGTTCCGCGTGGTCACGTCGGAGCGGGTCAGCCGGTGCAGCCGCTCAAGCAGCGGTCCGGCGTCGTTGACGTAGCGGCGCACGGCCGAATCCGTCCATCCCGCCTCCCCGTAGCCGTAGAAGCGCATGTGCAGTTCCACCAGCCGGGACACCGCCTTGATGGTCTCGTTGTCGAAACGCAGCTTCTTCATCCGCTTGGCGGTGAGCTTGGAACCCACCACGTCGTGGTGGCGGAAGCTGACCGCACCGGAGGGTTCGAACCGGCGGGTAGCCGGTTTGCCGACGTCGTGCATCAGGGCCGCGAACCGCAGGACGAAGTCAGGACCCGGCACCGCGCCGTCGTCGTCCGTCTCCAAGGCACAGGCCTGCTCCAACACGGTGAGCGAGTGCTGGTAGACGTCCTTGTGCCGGTGGTGCTCATCGATCTCCAGCCGCAGTGCCGCGACCTCGGGCAGCACGTAATCCGCCAGGCCGGTGTCCACCAGCAGGTCCACGCCGGCGCGCGGGTCCTTGCCGTTGATCAGCTTGGTCAGTTCGTCGCGGACGCGTTCGGCGGAGATGATTTCGATCCGCGCGGCCATGTCCGTCATGGCCTCCTCCACCTCGGGTGCCACGGCCACGTTGAGCTGGGAGGCGAACCGCGCGGCTCGCATCATCCGGAGGGGGTCATCGGAGAACGACGCCGACGGCGCGCCCGGGGTGCGGAGCACGCCCGCGTGGAGGTCCTTGACGCCGCCGTGCGGATCCACCAGTTCCAGCGACGGCAGCCGCAGCGCCATGGCATTCATGGTGAAGTCGCGGCGGAACAGGTCGTCCTCCAGGGACGTCCCAAAAGCCACTACCGGCTTGCGGGAATCCGGGTCGTAGGCCTCGGCCCGGTAGGTGGTCACCTCGATCATGTGCTGGCCCTTGCGCAGGCCGATGGTCCCGAAATCGCGGCCAATCTCCCAGAACTTGTCCGCCCATTTCCCGACGACGGCGATGGTGGCATCCGGATCGGCGTCGGTGGTGAAATCGAGGTCCGGGGAGATCCGGCCCAGGAACAGGTCGCGCACCGGTCCGCCGACCAGCGAGAGTTCGTGGCCCGCTGCCGCAAACAGTTCTCCCAGTTCGATCACGACGTCCGGCAACGGCAGGGACGGGACGCTGGAACCGGGTGCTGATGCGAACTGCGAACCAAAAAGGTGAACCATAGTGACTTAAGCGTGCCAGATGCGGGGCGCGATGTTTAACAAAGTCCCGGCGGCTCGGCCCCGGCATCATCGGCCCCTAACAAAAATCGTTAGAGTGGACTGCATGGCACACCCGGTTCCGAGCGCCCCGAAGCGCACCCCGCTGACAGCGTCAGTGGGCAGCGCCGCGCCCGGACACCATTCCCTGCCCACCGTCGAGGAGATCTCGGCCGGCGGCGTGGTGGTCGATACGTCGACCCCGGACCTGAACGTGGCGATCATCGCCCGCTTCAACCGCGGTGGCCGGCTTGAGTGGTGCCTGCCCAAGGGCCACCCCGAGGGCCGGGAGACCAATGAAGAGGCCGCCGTCCGGGAAGTCGAAGAAGAAACAGGGATCAAGGGCCGCGTGCTGGCCACGCTGGGCAGCATCGATTACTGGTTTACCGTCAGCGGCCACCGCGTCCACAAGACCGTGCACCATTTCCTGCTTGAGGCCACCGGCGGCCTGTTGACGATCGAGAATGATCCGGACCATGAGGCAGTGGACGTGGCCTGGGTTCCGCTGGCGGAGCTGGGCCGGAAGCTGTCCTTCCCCAACGAGCGGCGGATCGTGGACCTGGCCCGGGAAGTCCTGCCCGGGCACCTTTGAGCCCCGGCCGGATCCGGCAATCCGGCCGTTTTCAGGTGAGAACATAGAGGACGATGTCCGAGACCCAGACCCCCTCCCCCAGCCCGTCGGTGCAGCAGCACAGCACCGCCAAGTCCAGTGCCATCATGGCGGCCGGGACCATGGTGTCCCGCGTTTTGGGGTTTGTCCGCACCGCCTTGCTGGCGGTCGCGATCGGCGCCAACACGACGATGGGCGACATCTTCGAGAAGGCCAACACCATCCCGAACATCATCTACCTGCTGCTGGCGGGCGGGGTGTTCAACGTGGTGCTGGTGCCGCAGATCATCAAGGCCAGCCAGAAGAGCGACGGCGGGGCGGACTTCGTCAGCCGGCTGCTGAGCCTGACGCTGCTGGTGCTGGCCGGGATCGCGCTGCTGGCGACCCTGCTGGCCGCGCCGATCATCTCCGTCCTGACCCGCGGCTGGACGCCGGTCATGCTGGAACTCGGCACCGTCTTCGCCGTGTGGTGCCTGCCGCAGATCTTTTTCTACGGGCTGTATGCCGTGGTGGGCCAGGTGCTCAACGCCCACGGCCGGTTCGGCTGGTACATGTGGGCCCCCGCCCTGAACAACGTCGTCGCCATCGGCACGCTGGCGCTGTACATCGCACTGTACGGCCGCTACCTGCCCGGCAAGGACAACCCGGAGCTCTGGACCGGCGCCCAGACGATGGTGCTGGCCGGCGGCACCACGCTGGGCATCGTGCTGCAGGCGCTGATCCTGTTGTGGCCGCTGGGACGGCTGGGGATGGGCCTCAAGCTCAAGCTCGGCTGGCGCGGCATGGGCTTCGCCGCCACCGGAAGGGTGGCAATGTGGAGCCTGGCCACCATGGTCATCGCCAACACCGCCTACCTCTTCTACGGGTCCATCGCCTCCGGCGCCACGGCCGCGCGCGCCGAGCTGGCGGGGCCCGGCGCCTCGGTCCCCGGCGAGTACGCCCTGAATACCGCCCAACTGATCGCCATGCTGCCGCATTCGGTCTTCGTCCTCTCGGTGGCCACGGTGCTGTTCAACCAGTTGTCCCGCCAGCAATCGATCGGGGCCGTGGACGATGTGCGGCACACCGTGAACTCGGGGCTGCGCACCATCGGCGTCGCCACCGTCTTCGGGGCCGCCTCCGTGGTGGTGCTGGCCGGCCCGCTGGCCCGGTTGTTTGCCGGGTCAGGCCCTACCGCGGCGGCTTCCGCGGCGTCGATGGGCCAGGTGCTGACCATCCTCGCGGCCGGCATGCCCTTCATGAGCATCTACTTCTTCCTGGGCCGGGTGTTCTATGCGGAGGAAGACGCCAAAACGCCGTTGATCATGCAGGCGATCTGCTCCGGCGCGTCGGTGGTGCTGGCCGTGCTGATCGCCTGGTTGATCGATCCCACCCTGGTGGTCTACGCGCTGGCGCTGCTGTTCACGGTGTTCCACGTGGTCTCGGCGGTCCTTGCCCACTACTTTGCCCGCCGCCGGCTGGGCGACTACGGCGCGGGCCGCGTCGTGGATACCTACATCCGGCTCGGTTATGCCGGCCTGGGCTCCGGATTGGTGGGCGCAGCGGTCCTGTGGCTGTTCGGCGGTTACGCCAACGGCGGATTCGCCTGGCAGTCCATCGCTACCGCCATGGTGACCATCGCCGTCGTCGGGCTGGTCATGGCCGCGGTATACCTGCTGCTCCTGCGCGTGCTTCGGGTCGAGGAGCTGCAGGACTTCCTGCGGCCGTTACTTAATCGGTTGCCCGGACGCGCCTGACAGAAGCGGGTATCGGGTCCGGCAGCGGATAGCATGGAAACCAAATTATCCAGTCACGGGCACCCGCCCAGGACATTTCGCCGGGAGGAACTAGTGCCGCAGCCAGTTGATGTGGGCATGCTGCTTGGTGGCCGTTACAAGGTCACTGCCCAAGTGCTTGCGTCCGCCGAAAACGATCTGGTCCTGGACGGCATTGACCAGGTGCTCAATCGGCCGGTCAGCATCCTGGTGGCAGCGCCGGAGAATGCCAGCCAGGTCGCCATGAGCGCCCGCGAGATCGCCACCGGCGAACGGGCGGGCAACGTCCAGGTGCTGGACCTCGGCAATGCCGACGGGTTCACCTACCTGGTGACCAACGGGGCCCAGGCGGCCGACCTGCTGGACCTGGTCATTCAGCAGGACGGGCCGTATGTAGAGCCCTTCTTCACCGACACACTCGGTTCGGAAATCTTCGGCCAGGCCCGTTCCACGGAGCCGGAGCCGTATGAGGACGAATACGAGTACGAGGACTACGACGAAGAGCCTCGGCAGAGCCTGCGCGAGAGGCTGAACAAGCTCGACCTGCCCAAATTGGGCCGGAACGGCACTGACGGGACGTCCAAGCCCCGGTTCGGCGCCCGTCCTGGAACCCCGGCCTCCGGCGCCGGGCCCGCTGCGGGAGCTGCGGCCGCCGCAGCATCTGCCGGGGCGCACGTGCCGCCGCCGCCCTCCGCTCCCCCGGCTCCGCGGGCCGCGAGCCCCGCCACGGCGCCGGTGTCGCAGGCTCCGGCGGCCGGCCGGCCGGCTGCGGCTCCGGCTCCGGCAGACAAGCCCAAAGTCAGCTTGTGGCCCGGGGACGACGACTCGACCGGTGAGCGGTCGGCCGGCATGTTCCCGTCCGCCGCACGCAGCAGCAGCGAACCCGCGGTCGATGACTACGAGTACGACGAATACGACGACGAGGAACGCAACAGCCCGAGGTCTTCCAGGTTGCTGGTGGGCGGGTTGCTCGCCGTCTTGCTGGTGATCGCGATCGTGGTGGCGGTGGGCCAGCTGAATCTGTTCCGCGGCGGCCCCGTCGCCGGCGGCTCACAGGGCGGAAACGAAACCGCGGCCGCGTCCGGCCCCGCAGAGACCGGTGCGGCAGAAGAAACGTCGGCTCCGGCCGATGAAGTCGTCGAGCCGGTCATCGCCGGTCTCACCCGTCAGGTTCCGGACTTGCCGGAACTCGACGTGGAGAACGACGGCAAACTGCCCGAAGCCATCGACGGCAACCCCGCCACTTACTGGGCAAGTTACCAGTACGCGTCGGACCAGTTCGGCGGCTACGCCGGAAACATGGCGCTGGTTGTCGAGCTGGAAGAGTCCTCAAGCATCAGCTCGGTAGTGTTGACCCAACTGAGCGGCACCGGAGGGAACTTTTCCGTGCTCCTGAACGATGAACCGACGCTGGACGGCGCCGACCAGGTCGCGCAGGGAAGCTTCACGGCACAGAAGACCACTATTCCGGTGCCTGAACAGGACGGCGCGGCGCCCAAAGCGCAGTACGTCCTGATCAACTTCACGCAGTTGCCGAGGCTGTCCAACCCCATGGGCGGCATGCCCTTCGGCATCCGCATGGCCGAGATCGAAGTCTCCTAGCCCGTCCAGGAGCGGCTGCTCAATAACCTCCCCGGAATAAGCCGGGGGCACCGGCCGTTGAGACAAGTGCCGGGCTAACCGCTCCTTTGGGGTGGCCGGCCCTTAGGGTTACATCAACATCAGAGGAAGAGGTTCGCAGGCAGTGAGCACAGATACCACACCGTCCGTCCGCGACGTCATCATCGTCGGGTCCGGTCCGGCCGGCTACACGGCAGCTGTTTACACCGCGCGTGCCAATCTCAAGCCACTGCTCATCGCCAGCTCCGTAGAGGCAGGCGGCGAGCTGATGAACACCACCGACGTGGAAAACTACCCCGGGTTCCCTGACGGCATCCTGGGTCCCGAGCTGATGGAGAACTTCCAGAAGCAGGCCGAGCGCTTCGGCACCGAGATCCTGTTTGAAGACGTCACGAGCCTTGAACTGGAAGGTCCGGTCAAGAAGGTCACCATCGGCTCCGGCGAAACCTTCCTGGCCCGGTCAGTGATTATCTCCACCGGTTCCGCCTACCGGGAACTGGGGCTGCCCGACGAAAAGCGCCTGGCCGGCCACGGCGTCAGCTGGTGCGCAACCTGTGACGGTTTCTTCTTCAAGGGCCAGAACATCGCCGTCATCGGCGGCGGCGACTCCGCGATGGAAGAGGCCCTCTTCCTGACCAAGTTCGCGGAGTCTGTCACGGTGGTCCACCGGCGGGACACCCTGCGTGCCTCGAAGATCATGCAGGACCGTGCCCTGGCCCACGAGAAGATCAAGTTCGTGTGGAACTCGGAAGTCGTCGGGCTTGAAGGCGACACCAAGGTCAGCGCGCTGAAGCTCAAGAACACGGTCGACGGTTCCGAGTCGGTGCTGCCGGTAACCGGCGTGTTTGTCGCCATCGGCAACGATCCCCGGGTCTCCCTGGTCAAGGACCAGCTGGAACTGACACCCGAGGGCACGATCGCCGTCGAGGGCCGGTCGTCCCGCACCTCCCTGCCGGGCGTCTTCGCTGCCGGCGACGTTATTGACCCCACCTACCGCCAGGCCATCACCGCCTCGGGCAGCGGCTGTGCGGCTGCCATCGATGTGGAACACTATCTCGCTGAGCGCGCAGACACCTTGGCCGACGTCGCCGAACCCGCAACAGTCTGAACCGGTTGTAAAAGGAGAAAAGCATGAGCAACGCAAAAGATGTCACTGACGCTACTTTCGACGCGGATGTCCTGCAGTCTGCCAAGCCCGTGATCGTCGATTTCTGGGCGGAGTGGTGCGGTCCCTGCCGCATGCTGTCGCCGATTCTCGATGACATCGCTGCTGAGCATTCCGACAAGGTAGAGGTCGTCAAGCTCAACGTGGACGACAACCCGGCCACCGCAGCCCAGTACGGTATCACCTCCATCCCAGCCGTCTATGTCTTCAAGGACGGCGCGGTGGCCGCGACATCCATCGGCGCCAAGCCGAAGCAGGTCATTGAGCAGGAATTCGCAGAATTCCTTAACTAGCCAGATGGAAAACGACGCTGCAGACCAGAGCCTGCGCCGTTCAGACAATAGTCGACGCGTAGTAGCCCTTCGTGAAGGGCTACTACGCGCTGGCATTTCCATGGCCTATTTAGCGCCGGATCAAGTAAACAACCCCACCGTCTTTGACGACCATGTAGATGCGGCCGTGCGCACCTTCCAGCAGGCCCGGGGGTTGATGGTTGACGGCGTGGTCGGTCAGGAGACCGAACGAGCCCTGGCGGAGGCACAGTTCAAGCTCGGGGACCGTCCGCTGATATTCACGCTGGACGCGTCGCCTCTTCGTGGCGACGACGTCACCGAGCTCCAGCGCCAATTGTCGTTCCTCGGCTTCTACTACGGTCACATTGATGGCGAGTATGGGGAGCGGACCTACCACGCGGTCCGCGAGCTGCAGCTGAATCTGGGGCTCGAACCTTCCGGCGTCGCGGATCAACAGTTGACTGCCTCGATGGAACGCATTAATAGGACGATCAGTCCGAGCCAGGCGTTCTCGCTCCGGGATTACGAACGGCTCAACCAAGCCTCTGCGGCTCTGCGCGGCCGGACTATCACCCTCGCTCCCGGCGCCGGAGCAGCGCACTGGGCAGACAGCCCCGACGTTGCCTCCGGCAGTCGTCTGACCGAGAAACTCGTCGCCGGCGACGTCGCCAGCCGCGTAAAGAAGATCCTGACCGAGCTCGGTGCCAGCGTGGAAATCGTTGACAAGCCAACCGACGGCGGTGGTTTAGGCCGGACTTTGCTTATCAAAAGGTCTTCTCCGAGCCTGAGCATTGCCCTCCACTGTGACTGGTTGCCGCAAGAGGCAGCCAACGGCGTCAGCGCCTTTTTTTGGGGCCGTCCTGAATCGGGTGAAGTGCGTTCTCCCATTGGGCACCGCGCCAGCGAACTTATCCTGAAGGAGATCGTGGCCCGCACAGGGTCTACCAACCTAGGTATCCACGGTCGCAGCTGGGATATCCTGCGCCTGCCCAGCACCCCCTCGGTGCAGCTGGATCTCGGTTATTTGAGCAGCCCGTTCGACTCCCGCCGGCTCGCTGATCCTATTTACCGGCAGGTCTTGGCCGATTCCATTGTCATCGCCATCCAGCGGCTTTATCTGCTGGAAGAGGACGACGAGCCGACAGGCACCTTGGCTCTCGACGACGTTCTCCGCTTCAATCCAGGTACCTGACTCCCGCGCGGCTCAGTCTCTTGTTTCACGTGGAACAGCGGCGGCAGGTTTTCATTGTCGGCCGTTTCACGTGAAACGAAACGTACCGCTAACCGTTTCCTCGTCCCGGCTCCCCGCTGCACCCGGGGTATGATCCAGAGGCCATTGCCTCCAACGGACCGGGAAGTACGACAACGTGGATACTTCCACAGCTACTGGATATCCGTCTGGCACTATCGTTCTTGCTGCACTCAAAAGTGGATAGTCGCCGCGGGCGAGTCGCTGTCGTCCTTGCTCCTCCGTAGGTGCCTGGCTGCGAATACGCGGGTAAGAGAAGCCTGTGACCGAAGTTCGCCTCTCACCCGCTATCGGCCTGTCGACTGTGAGAACCGGTTGCCCTTTCCCCCCAGGTTCGGACTGTCCTCCTCGGATCCCGCCTATCCTTCATCAGACGAAGCATTTGGAAACGGCTGCGCCGGGCGGACCCGGATTGTGCATCGTTCCACGTGAAACTTCCAGCAAGGGCCAACTCGGTGTCTAAAGCGTTCAGCGACGACCCTGTCAACACACGCCGCTCCCCGTCGTGCCTCAGCGGAAGCCGGGATCGCGACTGCACGCCTTTCCAAGGCTGGGGCTTTTAAGTGCTTCGACATGCGACAGGGATTGGCGTCCGAGGCCTTCTCCAGTGCCTCCTCACATCTTCCTCCTCTCGCATAGAGGGCGAGAACGCTCGACCTAGCCCGTGGTGAAAGGATTCGAGCAAGCATTATCAACCGAACTAGCGCGATGACGGCCCTGCATGTGAGGCAGTGTCGAGGCCGTACGGTTCCACTGGGAGGATCCCGGGGCTAGCCCCTTCGTGCCGCCACCCCGGGGATGAGGCCCCATCACTCATGGAAGACAAGCTGGAGTGCGATCGCTTCATCCACTGCGTGCGGTGGCCACGCTCAATCTCCTGTCCGTCCAATTATGCAGCACATCCACGCGACCGTAATTCCGTCGCTGAGACGACCAGCGTCCACGCTCTAGCGCTCGGGACAACCGAGCCCTGCGCGAGGTTCGAGTGCGCGGACCGTCTTTTGGCCGCGTTCTTGGGTTTCATGCGGAAATCCACCCCGCCGTCGGGCCTGGATCATTGATGCCTTAGGACCTCCCTCTTGGCCGAAGCCAGCGTGGTTCGTTCCACGTGAAACATGTGGGGTCGCCCTGCGGGCCAAATGATGCTGGGCATAAGGATCGATTGTCTGCTGGCCAGTCCGACCAGCGCTATTGCGCCGGCCGACGCCCTGCGCACGCCTCAAAATATGGGATAGGGAAGCAACGGAACGGGTCATCCCTCCCGACCCTCTCGGTAAGAGCAGTGGGAGAGCCATGTCTGCCCCTCCCACCTGGTTGCCCGCAGCTACGGTCACGGACCAGAGCCGCTACCCTCGAGAATTTCTTCCCGTTCGACGGCTGCCTGGCAAAGGCAAGATCCTGCTAGCGCGGCTGCTGCTGTCGCCGTGCACGTGAAATGCGGTGCTCGGAAGGGGCTCCTGGCCAAGCGTTGCCCCAGAGAGCAACTGGCGACCACCGACGCCTCGCTAGTCCACTTTCCGGTTCTGCTCTGCCGCTCCCGGGTTTCACGTGAAATACGCTTTTTCTCCTCGGGGTGGTGTTATGCGGTGCCAGCCCTCCCCTACAGTTAGACCTAAGCTCCCGGGACTACGCGAAGTATGCATGCCCCCGAAGGGACTGCGCTGCGGGCCGGGCAACAGTTGAACAACCGGCGTGTATGGGATCTATCCAACTTCCCCCGCCACGTCGTACGTCGAGATAAGATCCCAACTACTGCCCAGGTTTCACGTGAAACACTTCGCGCGTTTAACCCAGCATTCACCGCCCTTGCAGAAGCTCTACTTCCATCAGCACATTCGGGAAGAGCCTCTGCCCATATGCCACCATTGAACACTCCTGCGAAGCGGAGGCTGAAGCTTCATCTTCAACACATAAGGTCGCTGCTCACCGCCGGCAACGTACGACATGGGGTTTCAGTGGGGGTGAGGCTCATGTCAAGCACTTAAGCCTCAAGCGCTGCGCGCTATTCTCGGATGCTAGATGTCCAGGTGACACAATTGCCAGGTGCCTGAAGGGGCGGGGCTAGGCGGTTCAGACATGATCCAGCGCCTGCACCCGGAGTTTCACGTGAAACTAACCTCTCCCCTGCTCGGCTGAGCCTGCTCACCTTCTGGTTGCTCGGAGCGGTCGGATGTCAGTGTCGCCCTCCGGGGGAAGAGACAGAGCCTGGCCGGTGAGGCTTAGCCCCAAGAATGGCGACGTTGACGTGCGAGCCAGGACTACACCTGCTCGTCCCGAACACGCTTTCCGAGGACGAACCCATGCGGCCTACCGATTCTGCAACCTCACCTAGTCGGCCCGAGTGGCCAGGATATGATGTGCATATCTCTTACTGCTACGGGCGTTTAAATGTGCCGCCTCCAGCCATGCCCAAACCTCCTATGCGGCAGGTGCATATGAGCGGGCGCAATTGCTACTACGCACCCGGCCCTTCCTTCACCGTTTTGGAGGCCAAGAATGCCACGTGTCGTTGCTCCCGGGCGCCGGAGTTTCACGTGAAACACCTAGTAACAGACCCGGCTTGCTAGCGCCACGTCGACGAGCTAGCAGAACGCGCCAAACAGACATCGAAGTCGGAAACAGAGTTCTCACAAGAGCGGGGGTCCAATCCCTAATGGGAAGAGGGGAATCGACACTCCTCTGCCCCTTCCCACACTCCGCACTGGGTGCAGCTGCCAAAAGTCCAGGCGGAATTCGACCGTGGGTTCTGCAACCTAGGGCAATAGGCTTGCTAAAGCGATGTGCACCAAGCATGTCAGCGGACTCGAACCAACCCAGAGTTGCACCTCAGGGCAAAGCAATGGGCTCCGTCCTTGTGGAACGGAGCCCATTGTTTCACGTGGAACGAAGGCTATGGCGTCGCCGGGTTCAGCACGTCCATGATGCGGTTTAGGTCATCGACACTGGCGAACTCGATGCTTACGCGGCCCTTCTTGGCACCCAAGGTGATCTTAACGCTGGTGTCCAGGCGGTCCGACAGGGAACTAGCCAGATAGTCTAGCCGTTCGTGCCGAGCTCCCTCACGGGGCTTGCTTTCGCGCTTCGGCCGGCGCACGCCGTCGCTCAGGGAAACGATTTCCTCGGTCGCCCGAACGGAAAGGCCCTCGGCGACAATCTTTTGCGCCAGCTTTTCCATTTCTCCAGGATCAGTGAGTCCCAGGAGGGCGCGTGCATGGCCAGCGCTCAACACGCCGGCCGCGACCCGCCGCTGAACCAGCGGAGGGAGCTTCATCAACCGTAAAGTGTTGGAGACCTGCGGCCTTGACCGACCGATCCGATCCGCAAGCTCATCATGTGTGCAACCGAAATCATCAAGCAACTGCTGATAGGCCGCAGCCTCTTCCAGCGGATTCAGCTGGCTGCGGTGCAGGTTCTCGAGCAGGGCGTCCCGTAACAGGTCATCGTCGGAGGTTGACCTGATGATCGCCGGAATCGTTTCCAGGCCGGCAGCCTTGGTGGCCCGCCAGCGGCGTTCGCCCATGACCAACTCGTACTGTGCGCCGCCATCATCGGAAGGACGCACAACGATCGGCTGGAGGACGCCGATCTCACGGATCGAATGCACCAGCTCCGCCATGTCTTCCTCATCGAAGACGGTGCGAGGCTGTTTGCGGTTTGGCTGGATCGCAGTAACGAGGACTTCGGCAAAGGTGGCACCGGGAACCTCGACTAGGCCGGCGCCCGACGTTTCACGTGGAACAGAAACTTCGGTAGGAGCCGAGGGAGCTGCGGCGCTGTCCCTGCCAACCGGTTCGGCCGTGTCCTTGGCGGAAGCGTGCGATTCGCCGGCTGCGCCATTGCCATTCGCTCGGGAAGAATCGTCTTTCACAGACTTCTTTGCCGCCGGCTTCTTGCTGCCAGTAGTCGCAAGCTTTCGCGGGGCCCGCAACACTTCGGCTACCTGCGCGGCGCTCGATCCGGTTACGGTCTCGGAGTCAGTCGTCGTGAGGACGGCGGCGTCCCCTTCTTCCCTCCGACTGGAAGCGGGAAAGAAAACGTCTACGGGTCGCTGAGTCCGGCGTTTGGCGGAGGCTTCCTGCCCCTCGGTGGACTCGGTCTCCGCTGGGGCCGGAGCACTGGGTATCAATGCGCCCAGGCCTCTTCCCAAGCCGCGACGTTTTTCACTCATCTGGACCCTCTTCCGTCATGCGCCGAGCTAGCATGCACATGCTCGCTTAAGGCGTAATTCTACCGTTGCAGTACGCCTTCACAGTTACTTGCCGCGCTCGGCGATTTCGGCTGCGGCCTCCTGATAGGAAAGGGCCCCGCTGGACGACGGATCATAGGTGATCACTGTCTGCTGGTAACTCGGAGCCTCCGAGATGCGAACCGAGCGCGGTACGACCGCACTTAAAACCTCGTTCGGGAAATGTTCCCGCACTTCTGCTGCAACCTGAGCTGCGAGGTTTGTTCGTCCGTCGTACATTGTCAGCAGGATCGTAGAAACAACCAATCCAGCGTTGAGGTGCTTCTGAATCATCTCGATGTTCTTGAGGAGCTGGCTCAGCCCCTCCAAGGCGTAGTACTCGCACTGGATGGGAATCAGTACCTCTTGGGCGGCGACGAAAGCGTTAACTGTTAGTAGGCCCAGGCTGGGCGGGCAGTCGATAAAGACGTAATCCAGCCGGGGCAGTCCTGCCGTCTCACGTTCCTGCGCGTAAACCTCGATAGCGCGGCGCAGGCGCTGTTCACGGGCCACCAACGAGACCAATTCGATCTCGGCCCCGGCCAAGTGAATCGTGGCGGGTGCGACGACGAGGTGGGCTATATCGGGGCATTGTGCGATCACGTCCCCGAGCGGCATATCGTTGATCAGCACGTCGTAGATACTGTCGACGTCAGCGTGGTGCTCGACCCCGAGCGCTGTTGACGCGTTCCCCTGCGGGTCGATATCGATGACCAGGACGTTCAGGCCGGCCGTAGCAAGGGCAGCAGCGATATTGACCGTTGTCGTGGTCTTGCCGACCCCACCCTTTTGGTTGCTGACCGTCAACACCCTGGTCTGGGCGGGCCTGGGAAGCTCCTTGGCCTTCAGCCTCTCACGCCGGCGGTTTTCGCTCGCCAATTCCTGCGCGAGCGGTGTGCTTTCGTCAATCGAATCCATAACGTTTGAAACCGTAGCCTCTATCTTCATGTTGGAGTTGGCTATCTCAGCCTCGTTCCCAGGGGAAGTTTCACGTGAAACAGGACCGCTAGGGGGGACGAGCGCAACCATGTTCGGTTGTTCAGCCACTCCGCGGTGCGACGACTCTTCGGCTTTGGTCCCGGTGAAACCAGACACCGTGTTGTTGATCGCCACTTGGATTCCGCCCGCTTTCACTGTCCGCCACCGACCTCTCCTAGCCTATCGTTGCGCGGCCGGATTCACGGGGCGCTGCATGGGTGTGTGGGGGAACAGGTCAAGCATCAACACGGATGCGGACTACCGTCGTCGGCTCTTCCAAGAGATCGTCCCCGACGGTCAAGACCTCTGTTTCTCGGCCACCGAGCTTCCTGATGACCTTTTCGGCCTTCTGAACCTCGTCAGCTGCGCTGCGGCCCTTGATTGCCAGCATTTCGCCCGTGCCATGCAGCAGTGGAATTGAGAGGCGGGCGAGCTTGTCGAGTGCCGACACCGCTCGAGACGTCACGACGTCAGCTGTGACGTCGTCCCCCGCCAGCTCTGCCCGCGTCCGCAGCACCGTGACATTGTCCAGCGCGAGATCCTCAATGACTTCGTTGAGCCAGGCAACCCTTCGTTCCAACGGCTCGATCAGGGTCAAACGCAAGTCCGGTCGCGCCAACGCGAACGTCAGTCCTGGCAGGCCGGCCCCGCTTCCGACATCCGCGACCGCGGCGTCGCGCCCTATCAGGTGTGCGACGACGGCGCAGTTGAGGACGTGCCGGTTCCACAATCTCGGGACTTCCCGGGGGCCCAGCAAACCCCGTTCGATGCCTGAGGTGGCCAAATGCGCAACGTATCGCTCCGCCAGGCCCAGGCGTTTACCGAAAACCGTGTGGGCAGCCCTGGACTCTGCCACAGTCATTTCAACTACCGACATACCTCTGCCTATCAGACCATTCCGCCGGACAAGATCAGGACTCCACCGACACCACGATGTGGCGGTTGGATCCTTCGCCCTCGGATTCGCTGATCAGGCCGAGCTCGGCAACCGCGTCATGGACGATCTTGCGCTCGTACGCGCTCATCGGCTCGAGCGCTACATCGCGGCCCGACTCCTTGGCTTCGGCGACGGCGTCTTCAGCGATCTTCTGTAGTTCTTCGCTGCGTCCTTCGCGGTAGCCAGTGATGTCCAAAACAAGGCGGGAACGGTTGCCGGTCGTCGTGAGAACCGACAACCGGGCCAGCTCCTGCAAGGCTTCGAGGACTTCGCCATCCGGTCCCACGAGCGCCTTGAGCGCGTCGTTGTCTTCCTCTTCGGAGACGATCGAGATGTAGGTGCGGCCGTTGCGGACCTCGATGTCGATGTCCCCATCGATATCGGCGATGTCGAGCAGCTCTTCCAGGTAGTCCGCAGCTACATCTCCTTCTTCTTCCAGACGTTTGGCAGAATTCGAAACAGCTTCCTCCTGCTGTTCGTCCGCTGCAGCCTCTTCGTCGGGAAGTTCTTCAGTCACTTCGGATACGCTTTCGCTGCTCATTTTTTCTTCCTGTTCTTCCGCTGTGGCTGCTGGCGCTGGCCTTTCACCTCTGCCGGGGAATCGGCCGCCGGCGCCTCGGTCTTCCGCTCGCCCAGCAGCGGTACCATCGGCAGGCCCTTCTTTGCACGGCGTTCTGCCAGTTCGCGGGCAGCCTGCGAACCCGGAGTGGGCATGCGCCGGATCACGAAGAACTGCTGTGCCATGGTCCACACGTTGGTAGTTGTCCAGTAAATCAGCACACCGATGGGGAAGTTGATGCCGCCGATGCCGAACACGAGAGGCAGGATGTAGAGCATCATCTGCTGCTGCTTCATGAACGGTGACTGCATTGCTTCGGCGGACATGTTCTTCGCCATGATCTGCTTCTGCGTGATGAACTGCGAGGCAGTCATCGCCAAAATCATGATGATCGACAGGATGACCACGGCGACCTGCTGCTCGCCCCCGCCGCCGTGCAGGAGGGATGCGGAAAGCGGCGCACCGAAAATGGACGAGTCGTCGAACTGACGGATGAGTTCGGGCGACAAAGCGCCAATCCCCTCGCCGTTCTCACTGGCGCGCGAAGCGTTGTTCAGCACGCTGAACAGCGCGAAGAAGAACGGCATCTGCACCAGCATCGGCAGGCAGGCCGAGAACGGGTTGGTGCCGTGCTTTTTGTACAGCGCCATCTGCTCCTGCGTCATGGCCTGACGCGACAGCTGGTCGGTCTTTCCCTTGTACTTCTGCTGCAGCTTCCGGAGGTCGGGCTGCAGTGCCTGCATCCCCCGCTGGGCCTTGATCTGCTTGACGAAGACCGGAATGAGGGCCGCGCGGATCACCAGCACCAGCCCGATGATTGAGAACGTCCACGTCCAGCCGTTGGCCGGGTCCATCCCAAGCCAGGAGAAGCCGGCGTGGAAGGCCCACAGGATCCCGGAGACGACCCACGTGAACGGGGTCAGGATGGTGTTTAAGAAGTCCATTACTGATTTGCTCCTCGGGCCGCGCCGCGGCCTTCATCGTCGGCCGGAATGAGTGGGTGGTTAAGCTCCACGATCCGGGGGATTCTGGAAGGGTTCTCCTGCAGCCACAGGTTGAAGGATACAGACGCCGGAACATGATCCACGCCGCCGGGGTTCCATGGGTGGCATCGGAGCAGGCGGCGGGCGGCCAGCCAGCTGCCCTTGGCGGCGCCGTGGACCGTCACTGCTTCCAATGCGTACGCGGAACAGGACGGGAAGAAACGGCAAACCTGGCCGTACAGGGGCGAAACGAGTTTGCGGTACACGCGCAGCACGCCGATCAGCGCAAACTGCAGGGGACTCGTGGTCCTCCTGGGCACGGCGGCATGGGCGGGAACCGGTACGGCATGGGCACTCATTCGGCTCTCCCCTTCTCTCCGTGCGCAGCTTCCGTCGTTGCGGGGCGCGTTAAGGTCAACTTGCCGAGGGCGGCCTTGAGAGCCTTCCGGTAATCCAGTTCCAAAGCGTTGAAGTCTGCGTCGGCAGCTGCCGGAAGGGCCCGCACAACCACGGTGATCCCTCGGGAATATCCATTCTCCCTTAAGCCGGCTGCTGCCAGTTCCCGCAGTCTCCTTTTAACGCGGTTGCGCATGACGGCGTTCCCCACGGCCTTCGAGACGATAAAGCCAAAAGATGCCGGTCGGGCCGGGTCTGCTGCCGCCGCATATAACACTAAGTTCCGGCGCCCTGAGCGGGCGCCGGAACGTACAGTTGTTGAGAAGTCCGCCGATGTGCGCATCCGGTGCTGGCTGGGAAGCATGTGCTACCCAGCCCGCCGAAACACGCCGCTGCGGGAACTGAACCTCACAGCCGGGTCGACAAACTGGCTATTTAGGCCGACAGTTCGGTGCGGCCCTTGCTGCGGCGTGCGGCCAGAATGGCGCGGCCGGCGCGAGTGCGCATGCGAAGGCGGAAGCCGTGCTTCTTGGCACGACGGCGGTTATTCGGCTGAAAAGTCCGCTTGCTCACGGTGGTTACTCCAAGACGATCGACAGATGCGGTTGGACCCATTGCAACAAGGGGGAAGAACAGGTCGGCGCTCTATATGGGGTCTATTCCATTGCCAGGGCGTTGGACGCACAAGGACAACAAAGTAGACATGAAGGACTAGTCAACGTTAGGCGATGGCGGCGAGTACCGTCAAACCGGCCCTCTCCGCACCCGGGCGTTTCCGTGGATAACCCCTGTGGACAACTCCACGCCAAAGCCGCTTTGAGCGACCGGAGCGCCTCTCGAAAGCGACGTCCACAGGGGCCTGCATCCCAACTGTCGCCCAGCAGATTCATGCTCTACTCTTGGCAGGAGCCCCTTATCCACCGTCTGTGAATAAGTCTGTGGATTTCGGGCGGGCTGTCGGCAAATGTCGAAGCATGCTGAGCATTTCTGAGGGGTACTACGTGGACACGGACCAGATAAATGACGTCGGAAGTTCCTGGCGCAAAGTGGTCCGGACGCTGGAACAGGACGATCGTGTCTCCCCCCGGCAGCGCGGCTTCATCGTGTTGGCGCAGGCCAAGGGCCTGATCGGCACAACCCTGCTGGTGGCCGTGCCCAACGAACTGACACGCGAAGTCTTCCAGTCGCAACAGCTCAAAGACCCTCTGCACGACGCCCTGTTCGAAGTCTTCAAGGACGACATCCTCTGCGCTTTCAGCGTCGACACAGATATGGCTCCGCAGGCGGAACCGGAACCTGAACAGGAGCCCCGCCCGGCCCCGGCGGTCGTGCGCAGCGAGTCACTGCCCCAGCCGGCGGCGCAAGCCGCTTCCCCGGAACTGGGCAGGCTCAACCCGAAATACATTTTTGACACCTTCGTCATCGGTTCATCCAACCGCTTTGCCCACGCGGCGGCCGTCGCGGTGGCCGAAGCGCCGGCCAAGGCGTACAACCCACTATTCATCTATGGCGACTCGGGCCTGGGAAAAACCCACCTGCTACACGCCATCGGGCACTATGCGCGCCATCTCTACAACAGCATCCGCGTCCGGTACGTGAATTCGGAAGAGTTCACGAACGACTTCATCAACTCCATCCGCGACGATGAGGGCGCCAGCTTCAAGCAGCTGTACCGCAACGTCGACATCCTGCTGATCGACGACATCCAGTTCCTGGCCAACAAGGACGCGACGCAGGAGGAGTTCTTCCATACCTTCAACGCCCTCCACAACCACAGCAAGCAAGTGGTCATCACTTCCGACCTGCCGCCGAAACAGCTCTCCGGCTTCGAGGAGCGCATGCGGTCCCGGTTCGAGTGGGGACTGCTGACCGATATCCAGCCGCCGGAGCTGGAGACCCGTATTGCCATTCTGCGCAAGAAGGCCATCAGCGAGGGGCTGTCCGTCCCCGACGAGGTCCTCGAGTACATCGCCTCGAAGATCTCCACCAACATCCGTGAGCTCGAGGGCGCGCTCATCCGCGTCACCGCGTTCGCCAGCCTGAACCAGCAGGCAGTGGACATGGGTCTCGCCGAGATAGTCCTGAAAGACCTGATCACCGACGAAGGGGCACAGGAGATCACGTCGGCCACGATCCTTGGCCAGACCGCCGCGTACTTCAAGCTCAGCATGGAGGAGCTGACCAGCAAGTCCCGGACCAGGACGCTGGTAACTGCGCGCCAGATTGCCATGTACTTGTGCCGCGAACTGACCGACATGTCCCTGCCGAAGATCGGCCAGGAACTCGGCGGCCGCGACCACACGACCGTCATCCACGCCGACCGAAAGATCCGTGAGTTGATGGCCGAGCGTCGAGCCATCTACAACCAGGTCACGGAACTGACCAACCGCATTAAGCAGCAACAGCGCGAAAGCTAGCTTCCCCGGCGGCTGCAGCGCCGGCGGCGGCCCCTGCCCGGAACTACACCGGTGAAATTAACAGGTGTGGATAAGGTTGTGGATTCTTAAGTGGACAACCGGAGTCCTTAAGAGGAAAAGTGCCCTGCCCCCTGTGGACGCCCGAAATTACAAGGATCTGCATCCACAGGCTCCCAGTGCTTGCGACGACTGCCCTGCACATCTTGTGAACACCCAACTTCGGCTCAGGCGCAGGCCGTACCGAGGTTTTCCACAGTATCCACAGCAGTTATTAACACTACGAATCCCATTTATTGATGTTCTTCCAAATAACATTTGACCCTGTTCCGGTTCCCACGCATCGTGCCGAATCGGCCGAACAGGACCTCTGCGCACTCTCGGTGCGCAATGACGGTTGCTGCGGCTAAGCTTGCACAGAGAATCGTTGCCATCTGCTTCAACCTGGTGTTCGCAGTCCCATTCGCTGCACCCCGGCCAGACGCAGGCGGTCTTCCCCGGCATGTTCGTTGTGAAAGGTGGCTTACTTCAGTGAAGTTCAGAGTTGATCGGGATGTTCTGGCGGAAGCCGTGACATGGACAGCCCGTTCCCTGTCACCACGCCCGCCTGTCCCCGTTCTGTCGGGCCTGCTCATCCGGGCCGAAGGCGGCATGGTGAGCCTTGCCAGCTTCGACTACGAGATTTCCGCCCGTCTCCAGATCCCGGCGGACGTCACTGAAGAAGGCACCATCCTGGTCTCCGGACGCCTCTTGGCAGACATCTGCCGAAGCTTGCCGTCGGCGCCTGTCGACATCGAAACCGACGGTTCGAAGGTTGCCCTCACATGCCGCAACAGCCGGTTCAACCTCGCCACCATGCCCGAGGGCGATTATCCGGAGCTCCCTGCGCTGCCGGAAGTCAGCGGGGTCGTGGACGGCGAAGCATTCGCCCAGGCTGTCAGCCAGGTCATCATTGCGGCCAGCCGCGATGACACCCTGCCCATCCTGACCGGCGTCCGGATGGAAATCGAAGACGACCTGATTACTCTGCTCTCCACCGACCGCTACCGCCTGGCCCTCCGGGAGCTGTCCTGGCGTCCGGCCACACCGGGCATTTCCACGAGCGCGCTGGTCAAAGCCAAGACTTTGAGCGAAGTAGCCAAGACGTTGGGTGGTTCCGGCGACCTGAACATCGCGCTTTCGGACAATAGCGAACTGATCGGTTTCGAAAGCGGCGGACGCCGCACGACGTCGCTCCTGGTGGACGGTGACTATCCCAAGATCCGCTCACTGTTCCCGGACAACACCCCGATCCATGCGACAGTCGAAACGACCACACTGATCGAAGCCGTCCGCCGCGTGTCGCTCGTGGCCGAGCGCAACACCCCGGTCCGGTTGGCCTTCACCGACGGCCTCCTGACCTTGGACGCGGGAACCGGCGAAGACGCCCAAGCGTCGGAGGCGATCGAAGCGTCGCTCTCCGGGGATGAAATCACCGTCGCCTTCAACCCGCACTACCTGTCCGAAGGCTTGAGCGCCTTTGACAGCAAGTACGTCCGGTTTTCCTTTACCACGCCGCCGAAGCCTGCGGTCATATCCGCCCAGGACAACCTTGAGGGCGACGACAAGGAAGACTACCGGTACCTGCTCATGCCGGTGAGGTTGCCCAACCAGTAATACCCGCCGACCCATGGACGAGAGGAAAGAGTGACTCGGATGCACATCGGACTGATCGGCTTGGGCCGGATGGGTTTCAACATGCGGCAGCGTCTTCGGGACGGCGGCATCGAGGTAACCGGCTATGACCGGAACCCGGAGGTCAGTGACACCGGGACCGTTGACGAAATGATCCGGGCCTTGCCGGTTCCGCGCACCGTGTGGGTCATGGTGCCCGCCGGCGAGGTCACCGACACGGTCATCACAGAGCTGGTCGGCAAGCTCTCCGCCGGAGACGTGGTGATCGACGGCGGCAACTCGAAGTTCACCGAAGACCAAAAGCACGAAGCCCTCCTGGCCGAAGGCGGGAAAGGTTTCATTGATATCGGCGTGTCCGGCGGCGTCTGGGGCCTGGCGAACGGTTATGGCCTGATGGCCGGCGGAAGCGCCGACCTTATCCAGGCAGCGATGCCGGTCTTCGACGCGTTGCGGCCGGAGGGCCCCCGGGAGGAAAGCTTCGCCCACGTGGGCGACGTCGGCGCCGGCCACTACGCCAAAATGGTGCACAACGGGATCGAATACGGGCTGATGCAGGCGTACGCCGAAGGGTACGAACTGCTGGAAGCCAAGGACATCATCAAGGATGTTCCGGGGACTTTCCGGGCCTGGCAAAAGGGGACGGTGGTCCGCTCCTGGCTGCTGGACCTGATGGTGAAGGCCCTCGACGAGGACCCGGGATTGAGCCAGGTCAGCGGTTACGTCGAGGATTCCGGTGAAGGCCGGTGGACTGTCGAGGAGGCGATCGGACACGGTGTCCCGGCCCCGGCCATCACCGCCGCGCTGTTCGCACGGTTCGCGTCGCGCCAAGACGACGCGCCCGCCATGAAGATGGTGGCCGCCCTCCGTAACCAGTTTGGCGGCCACGCAGTCAGAAAGCCTGCACAAGACCAGGCCGGCCGCCGCAACGAGTCGAAGTAGCTGTAACGCATTGTTTGTTGAATACCTGTCCCTGACCGATTTCCGCACCTACCCGCAGCTCGACATCGCCCTGAAGCCCGGCATTACGGTGTTTGTCGGAGCCAACGGGGTCGGCAAGACCAACATTGTCGAGGCCATCGGCTACCTCGCGTCGCTCTCGTCGCACCGGGTCAGCAATGACGCACCCCTCATCCGGTTCGACCAACCGCGTTCGCTGGTGCGGGCACGGGTGGACCGGGGCGGGCGCAGCACCTCGCTGGAACTGGAAATCACCCCGGGCAAGGCCAACCGGGCCCGGATTAACCGCGCCAACCCCGTGCGCGCGCGGGAAATCCTCGGGCACCTGCGCACGGTGCTCTTCGCCCCCGAAGACCTCGCGCTGGTCAAAGGCGACCCGTCCAACCGGCGCCGCTTCCTCGATGAGCTGCTGGCCAGCCTGGTCCCGCACCATGCGGCCACCCGCAGCGATTTTGAACGCGTCCTCAAACAGCGCAATGCCCTGCTCAAATCGGCGCGCGCCAGCGGACGGTTTACCGCCGCCCATGAAGCTACCTTGGAGGTGTGGGACCAGCACATGGCACAGGCAGGGGCCGCCCTGCTGAAGGCCCGGCTGGAACTGGTGGACCTGCTGCAGCCGCACCTGGACGCGGCGTACGCCGCCCTCACCGATGGCTCCAAACATGCGGCCGCCGTCTACCGCTCCACCATCCACAGCCAGCTGTCGGATGACGGCGAGGTGGAGAACGACGGCGGGGCGGGCCTTCCCCCGCTGGCAAGCCTGGGAACGGCCGAACTGGCGGAACTCTACCTTGCCGCCTTCAAACAGCAGCGCAAGCGGGAAACGGAGCGGGGCATCTCGCTGGTGGGGCCGCATCGCGATGAGTTGGAGCTGCTGCTGGGACAGGCACCGGCCAAGGGCTACGCCTCGCACGGCGAAACCTGGTCTCTGGCGTTGGCCCTCCGGCTGGCCTCGTACTACGTCTTCTGCGACGACGACGCTGCGCCCGGCGCGACTCCCGTCCTGATCCTGGACGATGTCTTCGCCGAACTGGACATCCAGCGCCGGTCAAAACTCGCGGGCATCGTGGCCGGCGCCGAGCAGGTGATCGTCACAGCCGCGGTGGCCGAAGACATCCCCGACGCGTTGGCGGGGGAACAGTTCATGGTAGTGCCGGGAGGCGTGGCCAATGGCCAGGAAACCGCCTGACCGGGACCGGCCGCAGGAGCCGGCAAAGCCGGCGGCACGGCGGCCGGGCCTGCCCGATCCGGCGGTGCCTCCCCCGCCCGCGGGACCGGCGGGAGCGGAGCCGTCCCGTGACGAGGGAGCTGTCGAAGATCTGGACGCCGCGAAAGCCGTCCTGAACCGGGTGCGCCTTGCAGCGGCGGCCCGCGGCGACGTACGCACGAGGGCCAACAGCCGCCGCCGCGCATCCCGGGGGGCGCGGCCGTCCGCCGGCCCGCAGGATTTCGGCCGCGACCCCCAGGGCTTGGGGCGCGTGTTCGACCGGTTCGTCGCGGAACGCGGCTGGAACTCCCCGGTGGCCGTCGGCTCGGTCATTTCGCGGTGGGATGAATTGGTCGGCGCGGACATCGCCGCCCACTGCCGTCCGGAGGGCTTCGAGGAAACCACGGTGCAGGTCCGCTGCGACTCAACGGCTTGGGCCACGCAGCTGCGATTGCTCAGCAGCGCCCTGCTGAAGCGGTTCGACGAAAAGCTGGGCCCCGGCGTCGTGACTAAAATCCAGGTGCTGGCGCCGGCAGCGCCCAATTGGCGCAAGGGCAAGAGGTCCGTGAGCGGCCGCGGACCGCGGGACACCTACGGCTGATTTCGCCCCTCGCGGGAGGCCGGCCGGAAGCAGCCGGCACCGGCTCGCTTAGACGGCGTGTAGGACGCTGGAGACGTCCGCGGACATACACGGTCCCATCGGGCACCCGGCGGCGGCGTCAAAACCCGGTTTCCGTGCCGCATAGAGCCATGTTCGTGCAGGATTCACCGCCCTGACACGGTAGAATTGACTAGGCGGCGCCCGTCCTCTATCCGGAAGGGCGCCGACACACGAGTCCCCCGGACGGAACACAAGGAGTCAACGGCAACTGTGGCAGAGGACAATGAGCTGGAAAACACCGGCGCAGAACCCCAAATGACAGAGGGCAACGACGGCAAGCACTACGACGCCAGCGACATCACCGTCCTTGAAGGCCTGGAAGCCGTCCGCAAGCGCCCGGGCATGTACATCGGTTCCACCGGTCCGCGCGGGCTGCACCACCTCGTGTACGAGGTGGTGGACAACTCCGTCGACGAAGCGCTGGCCGGCTACTGCGACACCATCAACGTCACGCTGCTGGCCGACGGCGGCGTCCGGGTGGTGGACAACGGCCGCGGCATTCCCGTGGACATGCACCCAACCGAGGGCAAACCGACCGTACAGGTCGTGATGACCATCCTGCACGCAGGCGGCAAGTTCGGCGGCGGTGGTTACGCGGTCTCCGGCGGCCTGCACGGCGTAGGCATCTCGGTGGTCAACGCGCTGTCCGCGCGGGTGGAGACCGAGATCCGCCGGCAGGGCTACGTGTGGCACCAGTCCTTCGCCAACGGTGGCCTCCCGGTGGGCGACCTGCGCCGCGGCGAGGAGACCACCGAGACCGGGACCTCGCAGACCTTCTGGGCGGACCCCGAGATTTTCGAATCCACGGAATTCGACTTCGAGACGCTGCGCGCCCGCTTCCAGCAGATGGCCTTCTTGAACAAGGGCCTCAAAATTGTCCTGACCGATGAGCGCCGTCCGGAAGTCCACGCACCGGACGCCGAGGACGTGGACCTGGACACGACGCCCGGCACCGAGGTCGAGACCACCGCGGAACACCGCCAGGTGGTCTACAAGTACGACAACGGCCTGCTGGACTACGTCACGCACCTGAACTCCTCCAAGAAGGTGGAGGTCATCCACCCCGAGGTCATCGCGTTCGAGACCGAGGACACGGAGCGCAAGCTCTCGGTGGAAGTCGCGATGCAGTGGACCACCTCCTACTCGGAGAGCGTCCACACCTACGCGAACACCATCAACACGCACGAAGGCGGCACGCACGAAGAAGGCTTCCGCGCCGCGATGACCTCGTTGATCAACCGCTACGCGCGCGAGAAAAACCTGATCAAGGAGAAGGAAGAAAACCTCACCGGCGACGACATCCGCGAGGGCCTCACCGCCGTCATCTCCATGAAGCTGGGCGAGCCCCAGTTCGAGGGCCAGACCAAGACCAAGCTGGGCAACTCCGAGGCCAAGGGCTTTGTGCAGCGTGTGGTCACGGACGAACTCGGCGACTGGCTGGAGCGCAATCCCGGACCCGCCCGCGACGTGATCCGCAAGTCGATCCAAGCCTCGCAGGCCCGGCTGGCCGCCCGGAAAGCGCGCGAATCCACCCGGCGCAAGGGGTTGCTCGAATCCGGCGGCATGCCGGGCAAGCTCAAGGACTGCTCGTCCCGCGATCCATCCAAGTCGGAAATCTACATCGTGGAGGGCGACTCCGCAGGCGGTTCGGCCGTCCGCGGCCGGAACCCGGAGACCCAGGCCATCCTGCCGCTGCGGGGCAAGATCCTGAACGTGGAGCGGGCCCGGCTGGACCGCGCGCTGGGTAACGCCGAGGTCCAGGCCATGATCACCGCGTTCGGCGCCGGCATCGGCGAGGACTTCGACGTGGAGAAGGCCCGGTACCACAAGATCGTGCTGATGGCCGACGCCGATGTGGACGGCCAGCACATCACCACGCTGCTCCTGACCCTGCTGTTCCGCTACATGCGCCCGCTGATCGAGAACGGTTACGTCTACCTGGCGCAGCCGCCGCTCTACCGGATCAAATGGTCCAACCACCCCCACGATTATGTCTTCAGCGACCGTGAGCGGGACGAGACCGTCCGCCGCGGCCTGGCGAACAACCAGCGGCTGCCCAAGGAAAACGGCATCCAGCGGTACAAGGGCCTCGGTGAAATGGACTACACGGAGCTGTGGGACACCACCATGGACCCCGACCACCGGACACTGCTGCAGGTGACGATGGAGGATGCCGCCGCCGCGGACCAGACCTTCTCGATCCTGATGGGCGAAGACGTCGAATCCCGGCGCACCTTCATCCAGCAGAACGCCAAGGATGTCCGCTTCCTCGACATTTAGCCCCGCCGCAGCCGGCCGGCCGCCGGCCGCTGACCGGGCCGCACCAAGGTTTTGACGCAAAGGAAACTTAAACGATGAGCGACGAAGAGACGCCCGACCTGCCCGCAGGCACCGGCGATGAGCCGATCGAGGGCGAAATCCTGACCGACCGGGTGGAGCAGGTCGACCTCCAGACCGAAATGCAGCGGTCCTACCTGGACTATGCCATGGCGGTCATCGTCGGGCGCGCCCTGCCGGACGTCCGCGACGGCCTCAAGCCGGTGCACCGGCGGGTGCTGTACGCGATGTTCGACGGCGGTTACCGCCCCGAGCGATCCTTCAACAAGTGCGCCCGCGTGGTGGGCGAGGTCATGGGCCAGTACCACCCGCACGGCGACATGGCCATCTACGATGCCCTGGTCCGCCTGATCCAGGACTGGACCATGCGCTACCCGCTGGCGCTGGGGCAGGGCAACTTCGGCTCGCCCGGCAACGACGGCGCGGCCGCCCCCCGGTACACGGAAACCAAGATGGCGCCGCTGGCGCTGGAAATGGTCCGCGACATCGACGAGGACACCGTCGATTTCCAGGACAACTACGACGGCAAGAACCAGGAACCGACCGTCCTGCCGGCCCGCTTCCCGAACCTGCTGGTCAACGGTTCCTCGGGCATCGCCGTCGGCATGGCCACCAACATTCCGCCGCACAACCTGCGCGAAGTGGCCGACGGCGTCCAGTGGTACCTGGACAATCCCACCGCCAGCCGTGAAGAACTCCTCGAAGCGCTGATCCAGCGGATCAAGGGGCCCGATTTCCCCACCGGCGCTCAGATCCTGGGCCACAAGGGCATCGAGGACGCCTACCGCACCGGCCGCGGCTCCATCACCATGCGCGCCGTGGTCAACGTGGAGGAAATCCAGGGCCGGACCTGCCTGGTGGTCACGGAACTTCCGTACCAGGCGAACCCGGACAACCTGGCCATGAAGATCGCCGAGCTGGCCAAGGAAGGCAGGGTCGCCGGCATCGCCGACCTGCGCGACGAGACCTCCGGCCGCACGGGACAGCGCCTGGTCATCGTGCTCAAGCGCGACGCCGTGGCCAAGGTGGTGCTGAACAACCTCTACAAGCACACCTCCCTGCAGGAGAACTTCGCGGCCAACATGCTCGCGATCGTCGACGGCGTGCCCCGCACCCTGACCCTCGACGCCTTTATCCGCCACTGGGTCACCCACCAGCTGGAAGTCATCGTCCGGCGCACCCGCTTCAGGCTGCGCAAGGCCGAGGAAGAAGCGCATATCCTGCGTGGCCTGCTCAAGGCCCTGGATGCGCTCGATGAAGTCATCGCCCTGATCCGCGCCTCGTCCACCACGGAAGAAGCCCGCGACGGCCTGATGCAGCTGCTGGACATCGACACGGACCAGGCCTCGGCCATCCTGAACATGCAGTTGCGCCGGCTGGCCGCCTTGGAACGGCAGAAGATCCAGGACCGCCACGCCGAGCTCGAGCGGATGATCCAAGAGTTCAACCGAATCCTCGCGTCCGAAGAAGCCCAGCGCAGCATCGTCAGCGAGGAACTCGCCGAGATCACCGGCAAGTACGGTGACGACCGCCGGACCCAGATCATGATGGGCTACGGCGGGGACATGAGCATGGAAGACCTCATCCCCGAAGAGGAGATGGTGGTGACCATCACCCGCGGCGGATACGTCAAGCGCACCCGCAGCGACAACTACCGGTCCCAGCAGCGAGGCGGCAAGGGAGTACGCGGCGCCCAGCTCCGCGGCGACGACGTGGTCGAGCACTTCTTCGTCACCACGACGCACCACTGGCTGCTGTTCTTTACCAACCTGGGCCGGGTGTACCGGGCCAAGACGTACGAGCTGGCCGAAGGCGGCCGCGACGCCAAGGGCCAGCACGTGGCGAACCTGCTGGCCTTCCAGCCGGACGAGCACATTGCCCAGGTCATGGACCTGAAGGACTACCAGCAGGCCCCCTACCTGGTGCTGGCCACCAAACGCGGCCTGATCAAGAAGACCCGGCTGGAGGACTACGACACGAACCGTTCCGCCGGCGTCATCGCGATCAACCTGCGCGACGGCGACGAGCTCGTTTCGGCGCGGCTGGTCGCCGAGACCGACGACATGATGCTGGTCTCCCGGCGCGGCCAGTCCCTGCGCTTCACCGCGACGGACGAGGCACTGCGGCCGATGGGACGCGCCACGTCCGGTGTGACCGGCATGAAGTTCCGTGAGGACGACGAACTGCTGGTCGCCGGCGTGCTGCGCGAGGACTCCTACGTCTTCATCGTGACCGCCGGCGGTTACGCCAAGCGGACCAAGGCCGACGAATACCGGGTCCAGGGGCGCGGCGGCCTGGGCATCAAGGTGGGCAAGTACCAGGAAGAACGCGGGCATCTGGTCGGCGCACTCATTGTGCAGGAGGAAGACGAGGTGCTGGTGGTGATGGAAAGCGGCAAGGTGGTCCGCTCCTCCGTCGCCGGTGTCCCCGTCAGGGGCCGCGACACCATGGGCGTCATCTTCGCCAAGCCGGACAAGAAAGACCGCATCATCGCCGTCGCCCGGAACTCCGAACGAGGCCTGGCCGCGGACGAGGAAGGCACCGACACGCCGGACGCGCCCCAAGGTCCCGAAACCGGCGGCACAACCGGCGCCGAATCTGCGCAGCAGGCAACCGATGAAGTACCGTTGAACGCAGACATGACGCAGTCCGCAGCCGAAACGCCGGCGCCGGAAATCGGAGGTAACGAGTGAGTACACCTAAAACGCCACGGCCGGGCACGCGCCCGCAGCCGGCCAACGCGCCCCGGGCTACCACTCGCAGCGGCGGCACGCCGGCACGCCCGGCCCAGCGCCCGGCGAACAGCGGACAGCGTCCGGCCAACGGCGCCCAGCGACCGGCCGGCCAGCCCGCCCGTCCAGGACTCGTGCGTCCGGCTCCGAAGGCCAAGGTCCGCCGTGCCCGCCTGCTGGTCAGCAAGGTAGACCCGTGGTCGGTGCTGAAGATGGCCTTCCTGCTCTCCGTCGCCCTCGGCATCGTCACCGTGGTGGCCTCCATCGTCCTGTGGACGACGCTGGACATCACGGGCATCTTTGACCGGGTCAACGGGCTGCTGACGGAAGTCGCGGGCACCGAGGGCGGCGGATTCGACCTGCGGTCCTACGCCTCGCTGGGACAGGTAGCGTCCTTCGCCACCATCATCGCCGTCGTGAACGTGGTCCTGCTGACCGCACTGGCCATGCTGTCCGCGGTGCTTTACAACATCTCGGCGACGCTGGTCGGCGGCATCGGGGTCACGCTGACGGACGACTGAGCGGATTTGAAGTTCCGGCCCGGCGTACTGTAAAGTCGTATCTCGGCCCGCAAGGGCAGGGGGCGTATAGCTCAGGCGGTTAGAGCGCTTCGCTGATAACGAAGAGGTCCCAGGTTCAAGTCCTGGTACGCCCACGGATGACTGATCCCACCGATGTCGGGAGGACACCGTGAAGAAGTTGCTGCTGATGGCGGCCGCGGCCGCGGGTGTCTTCGCGTACAAGAAGTGGCAGGAATCCGAAGCGGAGAAATCCGCTTGGAGCCGCGCGACCGACAAGGTCGAGTGACTCAAAGCATCGGCCGGTCCGACCGGCCGGACCCTCCGGGGGCATGGCGCAATTGGTAGCGCACCTGCTTTGCAAGCAGGGGGTTAGGGGTTCGAGTCCCCTTGCCTCCACCGGAAATGCGAGGCCCCGATCTACGGATCGGGGCCTCGCTGCGTTCGCTCCCTCGCTGCGTTCGCTCCCCCGCTGCGTTCGCCCCCCGCGGCCGCGGCGGGATGGGTTTGGCAGGGTTCACCCCTAGGCTGAAGGTGTGATCATTTTCCTGGCCACACTGGCTGTGCTCGGCATCTCCGCGTCCGGTCCCATCATGGCTGCCACTGCCGCCCCCGCCCTGGCCATCGCATTCTGGCGGAACATCATCGGCGCCGTCGTGATGGGAGTACCCTCGGCGATCGGCCGGCGCCAGGAGTTCCGGAAGCTGACGACGTCGGACATCGGCTTCAGCGCGGTGGCGGCCGTCGCGTTGGCGCTCCACTTCGCCTGTTTCATCACCGCGTTGCAGCTGACCTCGGTGGCGGCGGCGACTGCTTTGGTCTGCCTGCAGTCGGCCTGGATCGTCCTGTTCAACCGGCTGCGCGGCATCAAGGCGTCCCGGCTGATCTTGTGCGGTGTCGGGCTCGCGTTCGCCGGCGTACTGGTGATCTCCGGGTTCGACCTGCGGCTCTCCAGAGAGGCACTGCTGGGCGACCTGCTCGGCCTGGTCGGCGGGGCCATGGCCGGGGTGTATACGATGGCCGGCGGCCGGGTACGGCGCCGGCTGTCCACGGGACCGTACACCACCATCTGTTACGGATTGTGCGCACTCATCCTGCTGGCTATGGCGTTGGCTTTCGGACAGCCGCTCGCCGGGTTCCCGCCCCAAGCCTGGGCCGGGATCCTGGCCGTGACCGTGGTGGCCCAGTTGCTGGGCCACTCGGTGCTGAACCACCTGCTGGCTGTCCTGAGTCCGCTGGTGGTTTCAATGATCATCCTGCTGGAAATCCCCGGAGCCGCCGCCCTGGCGGCCCTGTTCCTCGGCGAGACCCTTCCGTGGGGCACCTACGCGGGCCTGGCACTGATCCTGGCGGGCCTGGCCGCCGTCGTGCTTTCCCAGAACAGGTCGAAGGTGCAGGGACGCAACCCGGTGCCGGAAGCCAGCGGACCCGGGAGGGACTAACGGCTACAGCCCGCCGCGCGTCACGCGGACCTGCGTGCGGGCCTGGTGGACCCGGCGCAGCAGCTTTGCGGGGTAGTAGACGCTCATGAAGATCAGCATCGGCACCCGCGCCATGCGGCGGTCGATCTTGTGGACGTTGTAGGTGCGCTCGAAGCGCGTGACGTAGTACCGGTAGTCCTTGGGCGAATCTTCCAGCCTCCGGGCCGACATGCCGCTGATCATTTCCGGCACGTATTGGATCCTGAGCGCGTGGTCGGCCAGATGAACGGAGATATCGATGTCCTCGTGCATCTCGTCCGCCTCATCACGGCAAACCTCGTTGCGGATAATGTCCCAGGCTCCGCGGCGGATGGCCATGTTGGATCCGAAGAGGAAGTGGTACTGCTTCTTGGCCAGTTTCAGAACGAAGCGGCGCAGGCGGTCGTCGGCCTGGAGGCCGAAGCGCCGCAGCGGCATGTCGTAGTACAGCACCGGACCGGTGCACGCCATCACTTCCGGGTCGGCGAAAGCCGCTTGCACGCGCTCAACCCAGTCGGGCTCCAGGACGGAATCAGCGTCGATCCTGCCCAGGACTTCTCCGGTGGCATGGTCCAGGCCGAAGTTGCGCGTGGGGATCAGGCCTTGCTCCGCATCCTGCTCGAGCAGGATCAGGGGAACATCGGGGTATTCGGCCTGCATGGCCCGGACCAGGTCGGCTGTCCCGTCGGTCGATTTGTTGTCCACGACGATGATTTCCCAGGGTGCCACGGACTGGCATACCGCGGCGTAGACGCATTGGCGGATAACCGACTCTTCATTGAAGGCCGGGATGACGATCGACACGCTGGGCGCAGCACTTCTCACGGCATGAAATCTACCAGCAGGCTTGCCGGGAGTCCGGGAAGCGGGTCGTGAAGGGGATGGGACGGGAGAGAACAATGGGAGCTCCCCTTCGGGGAGCTCCCATTACGGCGTGTGCTGAAGGAAAACTACTTCTTGGTGTCCTTCTCGGCGGCAGCGTCGGCAGCTTCCGCAGCCTTCTGGCCGGCCGCCCGCGCGGAGCGGGTGGGGCCGTTGCCGGTCGTCTTGGCCGTGGCTGCCGCGGCCTCGGAACCCTTATCGGAGACAGAGGTACCCGCTGCGGCATCCGAGGTGGCCGGGGCTGCAGCGTGTTTGGCTGTTGCGGTTTCGGCAGCCCCGGCGGTACCTGTCGAGGTGGAAGTTGTGGAAGTCGAGGCGGAGCTCGAGCTCGACGGACTGGTGGTGGTGGAAACCTGACCCGGTGCCGGAGTCGCACTCGTCGGCTGGACCGGCGTCTTCCACGGATCTTCGACCGGCCGGGCAGCCCGCCATGCGGCCACTCCCGCCGTTGCCGCGGCCGCGAGGATGCCCACGATCAGCCAACCCTTGCCGCCCCCGGACTTCTGCTGGTTTTTCAGCTCCTTGGCAGCCTTCCTGGCATGCCCGGCGGCTGCCTTTTGGGCTTTCTTGAGGGCGCGCTTGGATCCGCCCGCCTTGACGACGGCGGCCTGCACCGAAACGGGCAGCGCGGTCTTGTCCAGCGTCTTCGCGACCTGGTCTGCGGTAGCGGCGAGCCGTGCTGAGACGGTCGGGATGTACTCGTCGACTACTTTGTCCCGGGCATGTGTGATGGCGGGGGCCGCCCGGTCCAGGGTCTCCTGGATGCGCGGAGCAGCCTCATCCACAACGTGGGAAATCTTCGGGGCCAGGCTGTCCAATCCCTCCTGGATCCTCGGCGTCACAGTTACTACGGAGTGGGAAAGATCCTTGGCGGCCTTCTGCAGCCCCCCCTGGATGCGCGGTGAAGCGGTCTCAATGCTCTTTTCGATCCGCGGGACGGCCCAGTTCCGCGCGGCTGCCATCTTGGGAGAGGCCCAGTCCTTGGCTGTTCCCACGAGGACAAAAACATTGCCTTCTGCGTCGTGAGCTATTCGTTTGGTCTTCTTCACTACTACCTCCCGGAAATGGTGACGGTCGTTCATCAGCCTACTTCCTGCACTTGCAGACGGCTATGCCGGCGATGAAACGCGCGGGATTTTCACTCATCGCGGAACCGGCCGCCGGCGGGAACCCAGGGGAATCGCCGTGGAAGAATGGTGCCATGACTGCTATTGCTACAGCTAAGGCCACTATCCACACCAACCACGGCGACATCGTGGTGAACCTGTTCGGCAACCACGCCCCGAAAACCGTGAAGAATTTCATCGGGCTGGCCACCGGCGAGATCACCTGGAAGCACCCGCAGACCGGCGAAGAGACGAACGCTCCGCTCTACGACGGCGTCATCTTCCACCGCATCATTAAGGACTTCATGCTCCAGGGCGGCGATCCGCTGGGCCAGGGCATCGGCGGCCCGGGCTACCAGTTCGACGACGAAATCAACCCCGACCTGAACTTTAACGAGCCCTACAAGCTGGCCATGGCCAACGCCGGCATCCAGGGGGGCCGCGGCACCAACGGCTCGCAGTTCTTCATCACTACCGTTCCCACCACCTGGCTGCAGGGCAAGCACACGATCTTCGGCGACGTCACGGACGAAGCTTCCCGCGCCGTCGTCGATTCCCTCAACGCGGTGGCTACCGACCAGCGGGACAAGCCGCTGGAAGACGTGGTCATCAAGAACATCACGGTCGAGCAGCTCTAAGTTGCCTAATGTCCCCGCCCGGAACCCGGGCGGGGACCTTTTCCCAGCAGGAGCGCCTCCATGTCCTACGGAATGCCGGCCGAACCGCCGCAGACCGATGTCCCCGTCTGCCCGCGGCATCCGGACCGCGTCTCCTACGTGCGCTGCCAGCGTTGCGGACGCCCGGCCTGTCCGGAATGCCAGCGCACGGCGTCGGTTGGCGTCCAGTGCGTCGACTGCGTCAACGAAGCGGCGCGCAGCATGCCGACTGTCCGTACCGTCTATGGCGGGGTGGCCGCGGTCGGCCGTCCCGTGGTCACGCTGACACTGATCGGCATCTGCGCCGTTGCCTATCTGCTGCAGTGGGTCGTTCCCGGCTTCACCGAAAGGTTCCTGTACGCGCCGGTCTACACCCTTCCAAATCCGTTCTACGCGCCGGAACCGTGGCGGATGATCACCTCGGCTTTTCTGCATTCGCCGAATTTCCTCCTGCACATTGCCTTCAACCTCTACGCCTTGTGGATCCTGGGCCGGCACCTGGAGCCCCTGTTGGGGCGGCTGAGGTTCCTTGGGCTGTACCTGCTTTCCGGCTTCGGCGGCTCGGTCGGCGTACTCCTGCTCTCCGCTCCCAACATTCCCGTGGTCGGCGCCTCAGGGGCCATTTTCGGCCTCTTCGGCGCACTGTTCATCGTGCAGCGGCAACGCGGCGGCGAGGTCAGATCGCTGTTGGTGCTGATTGGCATCAACGCGGTGCTCGGATTCGTGGTCTCCGGCATTGCCTGGCAGGCGCACTTGGGCGGACTGCTGGTTGGTGCCTTGTCCGCTGTGGTGCTGGCCTACGCGCCGAAGGGAAAGAATCGAAGCGTTGTCCAGTTCACCGGGCTGGCTGCCATACTCCTTGTGCTGGTGGCGGTCACTGCCCTGAAGGCGATGACGTAACCCCGGCCGGCTTCCGCCAAGGCGGGCAGGAAAAGTGTCCTGGAGGACGCGGTTCCTGCCCGCCTTTCCTGTGTGGTCCCGTTTGCCGGACCGGCAATCTCCGGGCAGTCCCGCCCGGGGGCTGGCTGCAGGCGCACGCTGTGCCCGAGCCCCTCTCACTCCCTCCGGCGCGCCTGCCGTGCAACTGCGCGTTTTCCCCAACCTGCTTTCCCCATCCTGTGGGCTGGCTGTGGAAAGCTCCGCGGCCCTCGCTGAGGTGAAAGGATGTTATGCACAGGAGTTATGCACAGTGAGGATAAGTTACACACATGTAATTCCACAGCTGTGGATAACGTGATGGCAGGTGACAGAAGGGGTGGACGGAAGTAATCCCCAAAGTTATGCACGTCTGTGGATAAGTTCGGTCTACAACTGTGAAAACGTGGACAACTAAGCCTGCAGCCCCTGCAATTAGCCGGGCACTACAGTGGAAAAGGCGAAACATTCGTCCGGCCGAAGACATATGCAGACCCTGCAAACCGGCCTTCAGGTAGCCTTGAAATCCGGTCCCCTCGCTCGACCAGCCACGGGGCCCACGCGGCCGTCCCGGACCCAGGCGATAGTCGGATCGAATGCGCCGCGCCCCATGCCTTGTGAACGGCCGGCTGCGGCCTCTCGGAGGATCTGCTTCCTACCGGCCTGTCGCAGGCCGGGCCATCCAAGCTCCCTCCCGTGAAGGGAAGGAACAACAGAAGGAATCTACGTGACTACCGAAACCGGCAACTCCACACGAATCGACCTCACCCGCGAGGAGATCTTCAGCGCCCATGAGGGCGGCAAGCTGCAGATTGGCCTCACCGCACCGTTGGACACCAAGCGCGATCTCTCCATCGCCTACACGCCGGGTGTGGCCCAAGTCAGCCGCGCCATCAACGCCGACCCGGAAATGGCCGGGAAGTACACGTGGGCCTCCCGGCTGGTGGCAGTGGTCTCCGACGGCACCGCGGTGCTGGGGTTGGGCAACATCGGGGCGGCTGCGTCACTGCCGGTGATGGAGGGGAAGGCTGCCCTCTTCAAGCAGTTTGCCGGACTGGACTCCATCCCGCTGGTACTCGAGACCACCGACGTTGACGAGATCATTGAGACCCTGGTGCGGCTGCGGTCGAGCTTCGGCGCCGTCAACCTTGAAGACATTTCGGCGCCACGCTGCTTCGAGCTCGAAGCCCGCCTCATCGAGGCCCTGGACATGCCGGTCATGCACGACGACCAGCACGGCACCGCCGTGGTAGCCCTTGCGGCGCTGACCAATGCCGCCCAGGTGGTCAACCGCGAGCTGGCGTCGCTCAAGGTGGTTATTTCGGGCGCGGGCGCGGCGGGCATCGCCGTCGCCGAAATCCTCCTGGCCGCCGGCGTTGCCGACGTGATCCTGCTGGATTCGCGCGGCATCATCCACGGCGACCGCGGCGATTTGACCGAGGTCAAGGCCTCCTATGCTGCCCGCACAAACCCGCGCGGAGTCACCGGCGGCAGCGCGCAGGCGCTCGACGGGGCAGACGTGCTGATCGGGGTCTCCTCCGGCACGATCCCGGAAGAGACCCTGGAGAAGATGTCCGACGACGCCATCATCTTCGCGCTGTCCAACCCGGATCCGGAAGTACACCCGGAGACCGCCGCGAAGTTCGCGAAGGTTGTGGCCACCGGCCGCAGCGATTTCCCCAACCAGATCAACAACGTCCTGGCTTTCCCGGGCATCTTCCGCGGCGCACTGGACGCGGGTGCCCGCCGCATCACCCCGGCCATGAAGGTTGCCGCGGCCGAGGCAATCGCGGGAATCGTTGGGGAAGACCTCGCGGCCGATTACATCATCCCCAGCCCGCTGGACCCCCGGGTGGCCCCGGCCGTTACCGCTGCCGTGATGGCCGCCGCAGACGCCGGCTGAGCCTACCCTGGCAGCCGCCCTGCCGGGGCCCGTCCCCGTATCCCGGGAGCGGGCTTCCGGCGCACCTGCCCGGTCAGGCGGGCTTTAGAGCCATCGGTTGCGCCTGAAGAACCAGTAAAGCCCGAGGGCCGTCAGGAACATCAGAACCAGCGACATCGGGTAGCCGAACGCCCAGTCCAGTTCCGGCATCACCGTGAAGTTCATCCCGTAGACGGCGGCCACCAAAGTCGGGGCGAAGAGTATGGCCGCCCAGGACGAGATGCGCTTGACCTGTTCGTTCTGGGCAACACTGGTTTCGGTGAGTTTCTGGGCCTGCAGGGTGGAGCTGAGGCTCAGGGCGTTCTGCAGGACGGCACGGAAGGCGTCGACGCGCTCGTTCAGCCGGATGACATGGTCCTCGACGTCGCGCAACCCGCGGGCCACCTCAAGGTCCAGGTCAGGGTTTTTGGTGCCTCGTTCGAGGACGGCGATCATCCCCTCCAGCGGGTGCAGGGCACGCTGGAACTCGATGACTTCGCGCAGCAGCTCGTAGATCCGTCGGGAAACGTCGGGATCGCCGCCGAAGAGCTGGTCTTCGATCTCGTCGATGTCGTTCTCCAGGCCGAGCACCACGGGTTCGTACTCGTCGACGACCTGGTCCAGGACCGCGTAGAGCGCCGCCTGCGGTCCCGTCGCCAGCAGGTCGGGCACGGACTCCATACGCTGCCGCACGTGGGCCAGATCCGGCGACTCCGCGTGCCTGACGGTGATCAGGAAGTCCCGCCCCATGAAGACATGCAGTTCGCCGAACTCCACCTTCTCCGTTTCGTCGATGTAGCGCGCGGGCCGGAGGACGGTGAACAGCGTGCGGCCGTACTGTTCCAGCTTGGCCCGCTGATGGCCGCGCAAGGCGTCCTCCACGGCCAGGTGGTGAAGATCGAACTCCGCTGCCACGGCGGCCAGCTCCGGCTCGCTCGGCCGGTAGAGCCCTATCCACGCCATGCCCGAGTACCGGTGCAGCTCGCTGAACGTCTGCTCCAGGGTTTCGGGCGTTGCGGCACGGACGCCGTCGACGTAGATGCCGTTATCAACCAGCATGACTGCCTACGAGCGCCACCTGGTCGTCATCAGGAAGCCCGCGATGGCGATGCCGAACCCGATCATGATGTTCCAGGACCCTGCTGCCGGCAGCGGCCACGCTCCCTGCGTGATGTAGAAAACGATGATCCACAGCAGGCCGATGATCATGAGGCCGAACATGACCGGTTTGAACCACACGGGGTTGGGCTTATTGCCTTTGGCGGTCAATTCCTCGGGACGCCGTTCGGTCCTCTTGCGGCGCTTCGACTCGGGCACAGATCCTCCGGGGCATCAAGGGGTGGTTGGCACTGGCAGGCCGGGGCCGCGATCTTCACGCGAGTCCGCCGCCGCCGACCGTCTAGCTGTTTAGTCTAGCCAATGTATGTGACGTTCGCCGCCGCGCATTTGCCGGGATCACCGCGGGGGACCGATCATAGTGTGAGTGCTGCTGTTGCCGCCTTGGCTCCCGTTCCCCCGACGGAGTGCCGACCGGCTCCCGCAGTCCCCGTCCCGGAACAACTCCACGATTGGCACGACCGTCACATGAGCAAGACTCCGCGCATCCTCGTCATCGACAACTATGACAGCTTCGTCTACACCCTGGTCGGCTACCTTCAGGAACTCGGCGCGGAAACGACTGTGGTGCGCAACGATGACGTCACCCTCGAGGAAGCGGTTGAACTGGCCGGAGTCCGCGACGGGGTCTTGGTCTCCCCCGGCCCGGGAACGCCTGCCGAGGCGGGCATCTGCGTCGAGCTGATCCGTTGGTGCGGCCGGGAAGCAAAGCCGATGTTCGGCGTGTGCCTGGGCCACCAGGCGTTGGCCGAGGCCTATGGCGCCACCGTCACCCATGCCCCCGAATTGATGCACGGGAAGACCTCGCACGTGACCCACGGCGACCAGAACGCCTTCCTGGGCGTTCCGAACCCGTTCACGGCCACCCGCTACCACTCGCTGGCGGCCGTGCGCAGCACCATCCCTGCCGAACTCGAAATCACCGCGGAGACCGACAGCGGAGTCGTGATGGGGCTGGCCCATCGGAGCGCGCCGCTGTGGGGCGTGCAGTTCCATCCCGAATCGGTGCTGACCGAAGGCGGCTACCTGATGCTCGGTAACTGGCTAGAGTCGCTCGGCGCGGAGGGAACGGCCGAACGCGCCGCCGCGCTCAGCCCGCTCATTACCCACTGAACCGCTCCGGGGCGGGACCGCGCGACCGGTCGCGGGGACCAGGCTGCCACGGATGCTGTCAGTCGTCGCTGTTCCCGTTGCCCCGGCCGTTCCCGTTGCCGCGGCCGTTCCCGTTGCCGGAGTTGTTGCCTCTGTCGGAGCCCTCATCCGGGTCGGGCGCAGGCGTTTCGGAGGGCTCGGGGGGCGGCGGTGCAACCGCAACGGTCAGGACTATCTCAGTCCCCTGTTCGACGTCCGTTCCCGCTTTAACGCTCTGGCCGACGACGGTGCCGGGTGCGACCACCTCGTTGTCGACCTCTTGTACCCGGTAGGGCAGGGCAACGGCCGCGTCTTCCAGCATCGTGCCGGCTTCTTCAACAGTTTTGTTCATCAGGGCCGGAACGCGCACCATGCCGTTCGAGATGACCAGGTCCACCGTGGAACCGGTCTTGACCTTCTCGCCGGGGGCGGGCTTGGTGGTCACCACATTCCCGCGCGGCATGGAGGCACTGTTCGCCGGGACGTTTTCCCCCGGTTCCAGGCCCAGATTCCGGAGCTTGTCCCGGACCTCCGCCTCGGTGCGGCCGGCCAGGTCCTTGGGAATGGTAGCAAATTCGCTACCCTCGGAGATGTAGACCACGACCTGGCTGCCCGGTTCCAGCTGTTCTCCGACGTCCGGATCGGTTCGGGTTGCCATGCCCGCCTCGACGTCGTCGCTGAACTCCTGTTCAACCCGTGGCTTGAGATCCGCTGCCCAGATGGCGTTGGTGGCGGCGTTCTGGTCCATCCCCGCCACAGCCGGAACGGCAACCGTATCCGGGACGGCGTTCTGCACCAGCATGTTGTAGACGTAGTAGCCTCCGCCCACCAGGACCAGCAGCAAGGCAATGATCAGCGTGACGATCCATGCCCGGCGCTTGGCCCGGCGCTCGGGTTCGATGTCGTCTTCACTGCCCACGGCCAAGGCGGTGGGAAGCTGCCCGCGGTCGTAGGAGGCCGTTTCCGGCCCGGCGTCGTCATCAGGCGAGTAGGCGGTGTGGGACAGGTCAGGAGTTTCCCCGGCCACGGCGTGGGCCGGCTGGGTGATTAGTTCGGTGGCGGGAGCCAGTGCGGGAAACGCTTCCGTCGCCGGCCCGGCCGCCTGGTGCGGCGTCCCGCCCAGCGCCGCACGCAGCGCGTCCGCGAAGGCAGCGGCCGTCTGGAACCGGTCCGCCTTGTCTTTTTGCAGCGCATGTTCCAGTACGGAATCCAAGGCAGGCGTAACGTCAGGATTGAAGCGGCTCGCCGGTTCGGGGAGTTCGCGGACGTGCTGGTAGGCCACGGACACCGGGCTGTCACCGATGAAGGGCGGACGACCGGCAAGCATTTCGTAGAGCAGGCAGGCGGCCGAGTACAAGTCGCTGCGCGCGTCCACGGCTTCACCCCGGGCCTGCTCCGGGGAAAGGTACTGTGCGGTCCCCAGAACCGCCTGGGTCTGCGTCATCGTCGCGGCCGAATCGGCCAGCGCACGCGCGATGCCGAAGTCCATCACCTTCACGTTGCCCTCGGGCGTGACCATGACGTTGGCCGGCTTGATGTCGCGGTGCACAATGCCCGAGCGGTGGCTGTATTCGAGCGCGGCCAGGACGCCGAGGGCATAGCGGACCGAGTCCTCGATGCCCAGCTCGCGGCCCTTGATGAATTCACGCAGCGTCCGGCCCCGGACGTACTCCATCACGATGAACGGGACCTTGACGTCGTGCTCCGCCGCGCCGGGAAGATCCATGTCCCCCGTGTCGTACACGGCAACGATTGCCGGGTGGTTCAGCCCGGCCACCGCCTGGGCTTCGCGCCGAAACCGGGACTGGAGCATCGGGTCGCGGGCCAGGTCGGTCCGCAGCTGCTTGACCGCCACCGAGCGGCCCAGGCGGATGTCACGGCCCAGCAGCACATCGGCCATCCCGCCGCGTCCGATGAGTTCCCCCACCTCGTAGCGGCCAGCCAGGATGTGCGGCGAGTCCACTGGTTGTCGTCCTTCCATCAGGCCGACCAGGATTCGGTCACGGCTTACCGCCGCGCGTGTCGGGAGCGGAGGTCGGCAGGCCCTTGGCATCCGGCGAGCCCGTCTCTGTCGGGGCCGGAGTTTCTTCTTCTTCTTCCGGCCCACTGGAGACAACGTAGCTGACGGTCGACCCGACCGGAACGTCACCGCCGTCGGGAGACAGGCTGAGCACGGTGCCAGGCTCTTCATCGCTCGGCTGCTCGCCCGACTTCTGCGGTACCAGGTTCAGTCCGATCAGGGCCTCGCGAACCCGCTGCTCGGACTGCCCGGCCAGACCGTTGGGAATGGTGACGGTTCCGGGGCCGGTGGAGTAGGTGACGGTGATTGCTTCGCCAACGACGACGGCGCCGGTCGGCGCGATGTCGATGACGGTATTCTCGGCTTCGCCGCTCTCCACCGGGTTGGGAACCACCTGGTAGCCCATGTTTTCGAGCTCGGCCCGGACCTCGCTGAAGGGTCGGCCCAGGAACGCATTCGCTGCCAGCTGGTTCGTCTCCGGCGTTGCCGTTTCGCGCGGTTCCTCGGTCTCTTCTTCCGTTGGCGTTGCGGAGGTGGTCTTCGGCGCCGCCCGTGTCGTCGAGCTCGATGCCGACGACGACGACTCCGCAACGCCGGTGGGGGTCAGCATGGGCAGCAGGATCGCGCCGGCCACGGCGAACAGAATCAACAGGATCAAACCGACCAGCGGCCAGGTCCAGGGACTGCGTTTCTTCTGCTGGCGGCGCGGTGTTTCTTCAGGCTCATCGCTGTCCAGATCCTGATCGGTCCAGTCCCGTTCGGCGCCGAGGCCCGCTGCTGCTGCTGCACCGCCGACGGCGGGCAGCTGGGAGGTCCCGGCGCTGACGGCGCGCGTCGGAGCGGTTCCGGGGGCGGGCACCGGAGCAGTCATCAAACCGGTGCTGTCGTCCCCACCGAACAGCAACATTCCCGGGACAGCTGCCTCGGCGGCACGGATATTGCCGGCACGGATGGCGTCGGCCGCCTCGGCGAGCTTTTCCGCGTTGGCCGGCCGGTCGGCCGGGTCCTTGGCCAGCATGGACATCAGCAGAGCGCGGACCGGCCGGGGCAGGGATTCGGGCAGTGGCGGGGGAGTGTCGTTGACCTGGGCCAGGGCAATGGCTATCTGCGATTCACCGGAGAAGGGCCGGGAACCGGAGAGGCACTCGTAGCCGATGACGCCGAGCGAATAGATGTCGCTTTGTCCGGTAGCAGTCTGTCCCGTCGCCTGCTCGGGCGCCAGATACTGGGCGGTGCCCATGACCTGCCCGGTCGCGGTCAGCGGAACCTGATCGGCCAGCCGCGCAATGCCGAAGTCGGTGATCTTGACCCGGCCCTCCGGCGTGATCAGCAGGTTTCCGGGCTTGACGTCGCGATGCACCAGGCCCTGGGCATGGGCGACGGCCAGCGCCTTGGCCGTCTGGGTGATGATCGACAGCGTCCGGTCGGGCGAGAGCACGCGCTCGCGCTCGATGATCGCCGAGAGCGGATGCCCGGGCACGAGTTCCATCACGAGGTAGGCGGATCCGGCCTCTTCGCCGTAATCAAAGACATTGGCAATACCGGTGTGGTTCAGCAGTGCGGTGTGCCGGGCCTCTGCGCGGAAGCGGTTGAGGAAGCCCGGGTCGCCCGTGTACTCCTCTTTGAGGACCTTGATGGCGACGATGCGGCCCAGGACCTGGTCCTGCGCCTTCCAGACCTCACCCATGCCGCCGATGGCGATACGTTCAGTGAGCTGGTACCTGCCGCCTAAGGTGATACCCGAGGTAGGTCTCACTTATTTAACACCGCCTCTAGGAGTTGCCGAGCACTTGGACTTGAGAGTGAAGAACCGGTCGTTACATCGACGTCCTCGAAGACGACGGATACGACGGCCTGGGGGTCATCCGCCGGTGCGAATCCGGTGAACCACGAGTTGTTTCCTGCTTCGCCGGCCAGCAGTTCTGCCGTACCGGTCTTGCCGGCCACCTCGACGCCCGGAATGGCGGCTCCGCCGCCGATGCCCCTGCTGACCACATTGACCATCCAGTCCTGAATCAGCCGGGCGTTGTCTGCGGAAAGGGAACGTTGCAGTTCCTGGGGTTTGGGGCTGTCCATGACGCGCAGGTCGGGCGCGCGCACGGTGCGCACGAGGTTCGGCTTCATCAAGACGCCGTCGTTGGCGATCGCACCGGTCATCATGGCCACCTGCAGGGGGGTCACGCGGACGTCGTACTGGCCGATGGCCGACTGGGCGAGCAGGTCATCGCTCATGCCGGTCGGGAACTGGCTCGCGGTGACGTGGGTGGGGATCTGGTAGGACTCGCCGAATCCGAACTTGGCGGCCTGTTCCGCAATGGCGTCTTCCCCCAGGTCCATGGCGATCTGCGCGAAGGGCGTGTTGCAGGATTGCTCCAGGGCAAAGGAGAAGCCGACGGTGGTCCGCGCCGCACAGCCGCCGTTAACGTAGTTCGGCAACTCGACGTTGGTGCCGGGAAGCGGCAGCGTCGGGGGATTGTCGAGCTTGCTGTCGGCGTCGTACTGGCCGGATTCCAGGGCGGCAGCCGTCACCGCGAGCTTGAACACGGAGCCCGGAGCCAACAGGCTCTCGGTGGCGGGGTTGGTGAACGGAGACAGGCCCGGCACCTTCTCCAATTCGGCCATGTTCTGCGTGACCTCTTCGGTGTTGTGCCCCGCCAGGTCATTCGGATCGAAGCTGGGCTTGGAGACCATCGCGAGGATGTTGCCGGTGTCCGGTTCCATCACCACGATCGAGCCCTTCACGCCGTCGGGAATCAGGTCCCAGGCCAACTGCTGCAGCTCGGCGTCCAGGGTCAGCTCCACCGAGGCGCCCTCGACCTGGCCGCCGGAGAACATCTGCACGATCTGTTCGTAGAAGAACTCGTCGCCGGAACCGGAGAGCTGATCGTTCATCGCAGACTCCATCTGGGTGGAGCCGTATACCAACGAGTAGAAACCGGTGATCGGCGCGTAGAGCGCGGGCTCGTTGTAGACGCGCTGGTAGGCGAACTCGTCGTCCGAGGGAACCGACTCGGCGATCGGCTCGCCGCCCACCAGGATGGCGCCCCGGTTCTTGTCGAAGTCTTTGTAGATGGTCCGGCTGTTCCACGGGTTGGCGTTGAGGTTTTCGGCCTCGAAGAATTGCACGACCGTGAGCGATCCAAACAGCAGCGCGAACATCGCGATGGCGACGATCCAGGTATTGCGGATGGCCTGGTTCATGGTTGGATCACCTCCGTGGATCCGGTGTTCCGTGCTTGGGTCTGGTTGCGTCGCGCCGGCCGGTCACCCGGCGGCCGCCGGCCGGCGGCCGGGCCAGTCAGGGCCGGACGGCGCGCGGCGTCGGAAATCAGCAGCAGCAGGGCGACGATCAGCCAGTTGGCCAGGAGGGAAGACCCTCCGGCGGCCAGGAAGGGTGTGGTCAGGCCGGTCAGCGGAATCAGGCGGGTGACGCCCCCGATCACCACGAAGCACTGCAGCGCCAGGGTGAAGGAGAGTCCCGTGGCCAGGAGCTTGCCGAAGGCGTCCCGGCTGCCCAGCGCCGCCCGGATGCCGCGGCTGACCAAGAGGATGTAGAGCATCACGATGGCGCTGAGTCCGATGAGCCCCAGCTCCTCGCCGAGTGCGGCGATGATCATGTCGCTGTTCGCGTAGGTCACCAGGTCCGGCCGGCCCTGCCCGAGTCCGGTGCCGGTCAGCGCGCCGCTGGCCAGGCCGAACAGCCCTTGGACGATCTGGTGGCTGCCGCCGATCCGGTTGTAAACCTCGGGGTCGAACGCGTTGATCCAGCCGTCGATACGTGCGGTGACGTGCGGGAACAGCTGGAAAGCCACGACGCCGCCCACGGCGATCATGAGCAGGCCGATCAGGACCCAGCTGACGCGGCTGGTGGCCACATAGATCATGGCCATGAACAGGCCAAAGAACAGGATCGAGGAACCCAAATCGCGCTGGAAGACCAGGACCCCGATGCTGACCAGCCAGGCCACCACCATGGGGCCCATGTCCTGCCAGCGGGGCAGCTGCAGCGGGCCGATCTTCTTGCCCGCGAGCAGGATGAGGTCGCGGTTCGTCGATAAATACCCGGCGAAGAATATAGCCAGGGTGATCTTCGCGATTTCGCCCGGCTGGAAGGTGGCGAACCCCAAGCTCACCCAAATCCGGGCGCCGTTGATTTCCATCCCGATGAACGGCAGCAGCGGAAGGATGAGCAGGATGGCGCTGGTGATCAACGATATGTAGGTAAAGCGGCGCAGGACGCGGTGGTCGGGCAGCAGCCAGATGACGGCGACCACGGCGGCGATGGCCACGCCGGTCCACAGGAGCTGGCGCCCCGCGGCGGAGTCGTTGTTGGCGATGTCCAGCCGGTGGATCATCGCCAGCCCCACCCCGTTAAGGGCGGTGACGATCGGAAGTATTACCGGGTCGGCATATTTGGCGCGAAGGCGCAGGACCACGTGTACGACGAGGACCAGCACCACCAAGGTGCCGCCCTGGGTGAAGAAGTCGCTGTCGAAGGCCCGGTCCTGGTCGAGCCCGACCAGCATGTTGGCTCCGATGCCGACGATCAAGGCCAGCAGGAGCAAAAGCAGTTCGGTGTTGCGCCGGGAACGCGGCACTGTCTGGATGTTACTCATGGCTTATCCACCTACACATTCCGGCGGCACGGTGGGCTGGGGGCTGGCAGCAGGCCCCGGCGTCGCCCCCGGCGAGGCGCTGGGCCGGTCCGTCGGAACGGTACTGGGGCTGGGTTCGGGTTCCGGACAGTTCAGCTGGCTGCTGATCCGCAACTGTTCCACGATCTCCTCGGCATGCCCGAGATCGCGGGCGGAAATGCTGGAATCCAGCCGCTGCTGTTGGTACGCGGGCAGGCTTTCCAGCGGGATGTTGTAGACCGTGTCCACGTGGGAAAGCGCGATCGGCCCGAAGTTCTGGGAGACGCCGTTGAAGATGGCCACCCGTCCGTCCGCCGAACCCACGAAATACTGGGTCTGCGTCCACAGGTAGCCGAACCACATGACCGCCACCAGCAGCAACGACATGACGGTCAGGAACGCCGGGATCAGCCAGGGCTTGCGGGCCGGGGCCGAGGTCTCGTTCTCGGGTGTTTCCGGTTCGTCCGGGGCCTTGTGGGTCAGCAATGCCGCCGCCCGGCGCTTGTTGGAGTGGGCCGTGACGATGGGAATCTGTCCGGTCTCGGTGGCCAATGCCGCGGCGCCCACCAGCACATGCGGGCGGGTCTCCAGCTCGCGGCGGATGGCATCGGCGCGGATCGCCTCGTGCGGCTGAAGCTGTTCGTCGTCGGCGCCCGCGGCCACCTGTGCCCCGAGGGAGGCTCCGTCGGCGGGCATCGCCGCGACAGGGGAGGCGGCGCCGTCGTGCTTCAAGGCCGATGCCTTCGGTCGTTCCGGGGCGAGGCCGAGGGAGGCGGTGTCAGCCGCCTCCGGCGCCGCTTCGGCGACTTCGATCATCACGATGGTCACGTTGTCCGGGGAACCGCCGTCAAGCGTCAGCTCCACCAGCTGATCGACGGCGTCCTGCAGGGTGGGCGCGTTGCGCACCACGGATTCCACCACACTGTCCGGCACGACGGCGTTGAGTCCATCGGAGCAGAGCAGCCATTTCTCCCCCGGCTCGGCCTGATGGCTGGCCAGGTCGAGTTCGGGACTGGCATCGACGTCGCCCAAGACGCGCATCAGCACGTTGCGGTGCGGGTGGATTTCGGCTTCCGCCGGAAGGAGCCGGCCTTCGTCGATGAGCCGCTGGACGAAAGTGTGGTCCACGCTGATCTGCTCGAAGATGCCGTTTTTCAGCCGATAGGCACGGGAATCGCCGATGTGGGCGAATTCGAGCTTGTCGTCATGCAGCAGCAAGGCGGTGACGGTGGTGCCCATGCCCGCCAGCTTGGGACTGGTCTGCACCAGCTCCGAAAGGATGGAATTGGCGGTCTGGATCTCGTCGGCCAGCACGTTGGCCGGGTCCTGATGGCCCGAGCGGTCCAGATGGACCAGGTCCAGCACCGTGGACGCCGAGGCCACGTCACCGCCGGCATGGCCGCCCATGCCGTCGGCCACCACGGCAAGATAACGCCCGGCGTAGGCGGAATCGTCGTTTTTAGACCGTGCCTTACCCACGTCAGACCGCGCCGCATAGCGCAGAACCAGAGCCACCGTCAGGGCCTCAACTCAATGACCGTCTTGCCGATCCGGATGGGAACGCCGGGATCAACGGGCAGCGCCCGCGTCAGCTGGTTCTCGGCCAGGTAGGTGCCGTTGGTGGAGCCGAGGTCCTCGATGAACCAGCGGCTGCCCTGCGGAAAGAGGCGGGCGTGCCGGCCGGAGGCGTAATCGTCCTCCAGCACCAGCGTTGCTTCCTGGGCCCGGCCCAACAGGATGGGGCTCGCGGCCAGTTCCAGCGAGTGGCCGGCCAGCGGCCCTTCCGTGACCACCAGGCGGCGCGGAGCCACCCGGGGGGCCGGAGCGTCCGCCAGGTCGGGATTCTTCCGGACTTCGCGCGCAGTGGGGGATCCGGTGCGGCTGCGCTTGCCGATCTGCAGGTCCCGCCGCAGTGCGGAGACGATGCTGATGATCATGATCCAGAGCAGGATCAGGAAACCGAACCGCAGCGCGGTGACGACAAGCTCGCCCATTAGGCCCCGCCGCCCCGTGTCGGCAGCAAGCGGAAGGTAATGCGGGTGCGGCCCATCGTGATGACGGAGCCGTCGGTGAGGTCAATCCGGCCGTCGATCTTCTGGCCATTGACATAGCTGCCGTTGGTGGAACCGAGATCCACGGCCACGGCCGACCCGCCGTCGGTGCGGATCTCCAGATGGCGCCGCGAGACCCCGGTGTCGTCCACCATGATGTCGGCCTCGGAGGAGCGTCCGAGCACGATGGACGGCGCGTTGAGCGAGTAGCGCTGCCCGTTGATTTCCAACACGGGCGTCAGCAGGGTGGGCTGGCGCGACGGCGCCGCGGGGGCACTGCGCTGCAGGGGCTGCGGCTGGTGGCCCTCGGACTTCACGACCGTGGCCTCGACTTCAAAGTCGCCGCCCTTGAGTGCGTCGTCCTTGGTGAAGGAAACGCGCACCGGGCCCTGCAGGGTGTACTTCTGGCTGTTGACGTGGCGGATGACCACGTCGCACAGTTCTTCGGCCAGGGTGGCGCCCCATTGTTCAGCCATCGCGTAGTCGGAATCGCCCAGCCTGACGTCGAAGACGTTGGGAGCCAACGTGCGGCCCTGGGCCAAGGTGATGGAACCGTTGTCCAGTTCGCGGCGCAGGCGGCTTGCGATCTCCACCGGCTGCACCTGGCCCTTGCCGCCGACAGAGAAGGCGCCGCGGACCATCTTCTCGATGCCGCGCTCCATACTGTCCAGAATGCCCATCGGGCCGCCTCCTCCCAGAGTTGTGGTCAGGTCTGCCCCCCGCTGCGACAGCGGACAGGGCACACCTGTCTGGCGATTCTTCCCTTCGATACTACTTGGGCGTGTCCCAAAAGGCCCCATTCGGCAACGATCGCCGCGGGCGCGGCGGCGCCGGGGCGTGGTGAAGCTCACCATCGCGGAATCACGACGGCGGGGCGTGCCGCCCGCGGCGCAGGCCCTCCGATCCCCGTCGTTGCGCGGTATCCAAGGGGGCCGGCGCCCCGATTGGGAATTTGGGACTGTTTCACGCTACTATTGATCTCGCTGTTCTTGAGGAAAGCGAACCGGGAAACCGGTTGGCACGCCGAGAGGGCAGGAACAATGCGCGCGAGTGGCGGAACGGCAGACGCGCTGGCTTCAGGTGCCAGTGTCCGAAAGGGCGTGGGGGTTCAAATCCCCCCTCGCGCACGCAGAGCAAGAGCCCCGGTCTTCGGACCGGGGCTCTTGGCGTTAACGGGCACCGGGCCCTCGCTGACCGCTTGGTTAGCGGGGGAGGGGGCCCGCCTCGCTCACCGCTTGATCAGAGAGGAGGGGGGCCCGCGGCGCGCTCAGCGGTTGCTGATCAGCCTTGCTTGCCGGCGGCCTTCACGCGCTGCTCCTCGGCACGCACGGCGGCGAACGAGGCGCGTTCCGCCACCAGCCATTCCGGCGGATCCTGCAGTAAAGCGGTGATTTCGGCCGTCGTCAGCGGCTCCGTGATGCCGCCGCGTGCCAGGCCGGAGATGGAGACGTTGAGTTTACGGGCCACCTCCGGCCGCGGATGCGGACCGTTGCGGCGCAGCTCCGCCAGCCATTCCGGCGGATCGGATTGCAGCTGGTTGAATTCCTCCCGCGAGATCAGGCTGTCCTGGAACTCCTGCGGGGCCGCGGGCAAGTAGATGCCCAGTTTCTTGGCGGCCGTGGCCGGTTTCATGGATTGTGCCGATTTCGCGCTCATAAGCCCAGCCTAGCCGCCCTGCGCTACGGTGATGAAGTGCAGGATGCAGACCAGGAGCCGACGACCACGGCCCAATTGGCCGGACTGAAGGTCGGCTATGTCCCGGGCGTGACACCGGGGAAGTGGACCCGCCGGTGGGCGGAGCGGCTGCCCGACGTCCCGCTGACCGCTTTCCAGTGCGGCGAGGAGGAGCAGACGGCCATCCTGCGCGACGGCCGGGCCGACCTGAGCTTCGTCCGGCTGCCCGTGGACCGCGAGGGGCTGAGCGTGATCCCGCTGTACGCGGAACTGCCCGTGGTGGTCGCGCCGAAGGAACACGATGTTGCCCTCTACGACGAAGAAGTCCCGTATCGGGAGATCGCGCACGAGAACTTCCTGGACCCCGGGGAAATGGGCGGCGCCAAGACCGGCATCGAGGTAGTGGCGTCCGGGGCGGGACTGATGATCCTGCCGATGTCCGTGGCCCGGCTCTACAACCGCAAGGACGTGGTGTACCGCACGGTCACCGATCACCCCGAGACACAGATCGGCCTCGCGTGGCTCACCGACCGGACCGAGGCCGCCATCGAGGAGTTCATCGGAATTGTCCGCGGCCGCACGGCGCGCAGTTCGCGCCAGCCCTCGGTGCAAGAACAACAGGGCAAGGGCAAGACCCGCAAGAACACGGGGAAGAACGACGGCGGAGGCTCCGGCGCGGGGAAGGGCACCGCTGCGGGAAAGGGCTCCGCACCGGGCCGGACGCCGGCATCGGGCAAGGGCGCGAACAAGCCGTCCGGCCAGGGCAAAGGCAGGCCGGGTGGCGGCCGCACCCCGAAGGGCCGCGGGCCGCGGCGGGGCCGCCGGTAGCAACTGCCCCTGCATGCCGCGATCGCCCCGCCGTTGGCTAGGCTTCAGATATGACCGTGAGCAGCCCTGACCATCTGGACGACACCGAACTCGCGGCCTGGCTGGTGCGCGCCGCCGGAACGCTGGCCAACGGCATGCGGTCGGGGGTGACCACGTTCGAGGAGAAGACCAGCATCTCCGACGTCGTCACCGCCGCCGACCACGCCGCGGAGAAACTGGTAGTGGATACGCTGCGCGAACTGCGGCCGGAGGACGCGATCCTGGGCGAGGAAGGCTCCAGCCACGAGGGAACCTCGGGCCGGACCTGGGTCATCGACCCGGTGGACGGCACCTACAACTTCTTCACCGGCGGGCACTACTGGTGCTCCGCGCTGGCGCTGACGGATGGGGCGGGAAGCCGGCTGGGGGCGGTCTACCACCCCGCCGAGGACGTCCTCTGGATCGGCGGACGCGACCTGCCCACCACCCGGAACGGCTTGCGCGTGGGCGAAATCGCCAGCGCTCCCTTGGCGGCCAGCTGCGCGGCGGCGTACCTGCATCACACGTATTTGCGCGACGACGCAGCGGGCGAGCCGTACCTGCGCGCCCTGCTCGGTTCGGCCACCTACCGTACCTGGGGGTCGGCGTCGTGTGAGCTGGCGGCAACCTCCGCCGGGATTTTCGGCGTCTGGTACCAACAGGGGCTGCCGGACTGGGACTGGCTTCCGGGCAAGACCCTGGTCGAAGCGGCCGGAGGTTCCACCGCCGTCCTGGAGGTCGACGGCTACCGCTGGTCGGTGGCCGGGGGACACCGGCAGGTGGCCGACGTGGTCGCCCTGCTGGGGGGATGACCACGTCCGATTCTGGGGGCCCGGCGTGGCATAGTGGGGCTGTGGAAAAGACCTACGAAACGATTCAGCTTGAATGCCTCGGCGAATTGGCCACCGTCGTCATCAACCGTCCCGAGTCGCTCAACTCCCTGAACACCCAGGTCGTGGCAGACCTGGCGCAGTTCGTCGCGGACATCCGTTCGCCGGAAGGCCGGGAAGTGCGCAGCATCCTGATCACGGGTGCCGGCGGGAAGGCCTTCGCCGCCGGAGCCGACATCCGGGAACTGGCCTCCATGGGGCCGGCCGAAGCGGAAGCACACAGCGCCGCCATGCAGGACCTGACCCGGTTGTTGGAGACTCTGGACCTTCCGGTGATCGCCTGCGTCAACGGGTTTGCGCTGGGCGGAGGCTTGGAATTGGCGTTGGCCTGCGATTTCATCTACGCGACGGCCAACGCGAAGTTCGGCCTGCCGGAAGTCGGCCTGGGCCTCATTCCGGGCTTCGGCGGGACGGTCCGGCTGCCGCAGCGGGTGGGCCCCGGAATGGCCAGGGAACTGATTTTCACGGGCCGCAGCATCGGCGCCGAGGAAGCCCTGCGGATCGGGCTGGCCAACGCCGTCTTCGCCAGCAAGGACGACATGCTCGACGCGGCCGCCGCCACCTGCCGGGAGATCTCCGCAAAGTCCCCCGCCGCCGTCGCAAACGCGAAACGAACGGTCGATGCGGCGCTGGGCCGTCCCACCGCCGACGGGCTGCAGGTGGAGCGCCGGGCCTTCGGGCAGGCCTTCACCACTGAAGACTCGCGCATCGGCCGGGATGCCTTCCTGGCCAAGGAGGCGCCCGCCTTCACCGGGCGCTGAAGGCGGGCGCGGGCAGGGAATTGATCAGCGACGGCGGTGCCACGCCGGATCGTACTGGGTGGCCAGCCGCGCCAGGGTCAGTCCCGCCAGCAGTAGGCCGACATCACGCAGCGCCACGTCGTAGAACCCCGACAGCGTCAGCAGGTTGACGATGATGCCTGCCAGCCAGAGGGAAACGATGTAGGCGCCGTACCGCGGCTTGAACCAGACCACGATGCCGGCGGCTATTTCCACCACGCCGACGATCAGCATGGCGGTGTGGGCGCTGAAGGGCAGCAGGTTAACGACCCAAGGGGCCAGATACTGTTCCCAGTCAGTGAGCAGGTTGAAGAACTTGTCCAGCCCCATCAAAATCGGCAGGACGGTGAAGCCCAGCCTGAGCATCCAGAAAGCACCGTAGGCGGGCTCGGTCCGGACCCGTTGCAGCGCAGGAGTGGTGGTTGCCATGGGAACCTCCGGTAAATTCTAAAAACCGAATAAGTAGTTTTAGAATGCTCCGCTGCGGCGGGAAAGTCAATGGCCGTGCTGTTGCCGCTCAGGATCCCACGATTCGGTCTGGGTCAGCCTCTTGACCAGGGCGGGGCTGCCGACACTGGTGAGGGCCGATCTTTCGCCCACGATGACCAGCAGGCTGCGCGCGCGGGAGAAGCCTGTATAGAGCATCTCGCGCGCCCGCTCGGGATCGCCGAAGCCGTTGACCGCCAGGACCACCACCGAGCGTTCGAGTCCCTTGAAGCCGAGCACGTCGCCGTAGAACACGTCGTCGTCGTCAAAAAAGGCGTCCCAGTATCCGCGCCAGCCCAGTGCGTCCACCGCTTGCTGATGGGCCGGATGCTTGCGCTTTGTGGTCAGCAGCGCCACCTGCTGCGGGGCCCAGCCTTCACGCTCGACCAGCTGCGCCACCGCATCGCCGGCCCGCTGGATGACGTTCCCGGCCGTCGCCTCCACCAGCCGGATGCGCGGGCCGGAGAGGCCCCGCGGAATCGCCAGCTCGGTGGACAGCGCGCCGCAGAGCGCCGCGATCTGCTTCGTATTCCGCAGGTTTTCATTCAGCACCAAGGGGGGCACTTCAATCGGCGGCCAGCCGTCGCGGCCGAAAAGGCGCTGGTCTTCGTCCATAAACACATACAGGCCGCCGGCAGCAGGTTCCTTCAGGCACTCCAAGACGGCCTCCCACCACAGCGTGCCAAAGTCCTGGCCCTCGTCGACGACGATTGCGTCGAAGAGTTCGCGGACCGGCTGGTTCTTGGCCAGCCGTTTGAGTGTCCGGGGGAGGTAGTGCTCGTAGTACTGGTTGGTGAGCAACCGGGGATCCAGCGGATGGTGCGCGGCCCAGCGGACCGGCAGGTCATAGAACATGCCCACGTGTGCCGGGCGTTCGGCCGGCTTCCACCCGGCCGTCTCGGTCTCGAAGTACCGGGCCAGGCCGCGGCTGGAGCACAGCAGCGCCACCCGCTTTCCGTCGCGGGCCAACCGCCGGGCCTGTTCCAACGCGAGCCAGGTCTTGCCCGTGCCCGCGCCGCCGATGACGCGTGCCCGCGGCTGGTCCTTCAGGACATCAAGGATCGCCGATTGGTCCCGCGTCATCTGCTCGGCGCGGCTTTCGTGCTCGGCCGCCGCCGAGAGCGCCCCGTCGCCCGGCCGGGGGCGCGTCAGCCATGCCACGATGCGGTCGGCGATATCCGGCGCGGTTTCGCCGTCCCCGTCGCCGCAGAAGTTGATGGCTTCCCTGACCGTGTCGTCCGGATACTTCAGGTCCTCGCTGCCGATCACCATGGAACGCCTGAGGCCGGGGATGTCCCAATGCCGCGGAAGCCGCGTCTCCGGAAAGGCCAGCAGGTGGGCGAAGCGGACCCTGCGGCTGAGCCCCAACTGGGAGCCGAGGTAGCGCTGGAGCATGTGCCGGGCGTCCTGGGCGTGGACCAATGGATCCTTGATGCGGTGCTGCCGGCCGTTGCCGGACTGGTACCACTGGCCCGCGTCGTAGCTGATCTGCCCGCCTTTGACCTCGATGGCCGCGATGCCGACGCCGGGCCAGACAACGAGCAGATCGATCCTCCGGGCGGCGCCGTTTTCGACGATGTCGACCGAATGCAGCAGGGCGGCGGACGGCGGCAGGGTACGCTTCAGCGCCTCCCAGACCTGCCGTTCGGCAGGCTGGTCCCGGCCGAACTCGGGCTGTTCCGGAAAACAGCGCGGCATACCGCCCCCTCAACTTCAACGCAGTGGTTTACCACACAGACTACCCAATGCAGGACATCGTCCCTTCTCGTCCCGGAACGCGGGCCCGGTTGCAGCCAACCCTCCCGCGTGTGGAGGCGTGGCCGTTCATTGCCGCGCCCCGGGCCGTTCTGTAGCGTTAACTGCAGGTGGCAACTCATGAAGGCGGTGCCTGCGGCGCCGTTCCGCGGCGGAATGAGGATGATCATGGCAACCATCGAAGAAACAGTCGAGATCTCGCTGCCCGCCGCAAAGGTTTATGACGAGTGGCTGCGCTTCGAGTACTTTCCCTCCTTCATGCACGGCGTGAAATCGGTGATCCGGACGTCCGACACCACGCACCATTGGGTCACGAAAGTCGGCGGCGTGCAGCGCGAATTCGATACGGCCGTGACCGAGGACGAGCCCGGAGAGCGGATCGTGTGGAGGAGCGAAGGCGGAATCAGGCACAGCGGCACCGTGACGTTCGGGAGCATCGATGCCGACACCACGTCGATGCACGTGCACCTCGATTGGGAGCCGCATTCCCTGCTGGAAAAGGCCGGTTCGGGACTGGGATCGGACCACCGGGAGGTGCGCAACGAGTTGTGGCGCTTCAAGACCTTCGTCGAGTCCGGAGGATCGGAAACGCACGAGCCGGGCAACCAGCAGTTCTACGGCGGAACCTTCGCCGGCGGATTTCCTCCGGCAGCCTCGGCCCAGCCGGACATCCCCCAGAACGAGGATGACAACGCCTACAACCGGGAGCCGGACGTCCGGGAGCCCGAGGACCGGGAGAACCGGAGGCGGGGTCCCGGCAGCTAATCTGCTACTCGGGGCCTGCGGCCGCTGTCAGGAACGGGCGCTGATCCGCTCCACGGAAGCCACGGCACGCTTCGACAGCTCCTCGGACAGCGGCGCGCTCTTGGCCGAGTCCGCCGCGTCGTTCTGGCCCTCGGGGCTCAGGACATACTGAGCGAACGCCTTGACCAGGTCCACCTTCTCCTGGTCCTCGTACGTGGTGCAGTAGATGTGGTAGGAGACCAGCATCAGCGGATAGGCGCCGGCGGCGGTAGTCGTCCGGTCCACTTCCAGGGCCAGGTCGTATTCCGGCCGCCCCTCGACGGGTGTGGCTTCGTCCAACGCCTTCGCTGCCGCTTCTGCGCTCACCGGGACATAGTCCTGGCCAACCTTGAGGTTAACCTTGCCCAGGGGATCCCCGACGGCGGAATCGTCCGCATAGGTAACGGCGCCCGCCGTGCCGGCGACCATGCTCACAACGCCCGTTGTACCCTGTGCGTTTTCCCCGGCGAATTCTCCGGGCCAGGTGTCGCTGGGCTCCGGCGTCCAGACCTCTGGGACCACGGCGTGCAGGTACTCGGTGAAGGTCTCGGTGGTGCCGGAGTCCTCGGAACGGTTGACGGGAGTGACCGCAAGATCGGGCAACTCCACGCCCGGGTTGTGCTCCGCGATGGCGGGGTCGTCCCAAGACCGGATTTCGCCCTGGAAGATCCTGGCAATGGTTTCGGCGTCCAGGTTCAGTTCGGTGATGCCCGGAAGGTTGAACGCCACGGTGATGGGGGAGATGTAGGACGGGACGTTGAAGGCGCCCTCGGGGCCGCACACCTTGCGCGACTGGTCAACTTCTTCGTCGTCCAGGTAGGCATCCGAGCCGGCGAACTCGACGGCGCCGGCCAGGAAGGCGGTGCGTCCTGCGCCGGAGCCGTCCGGCGAATACTGGACCTGCGCGTCGGAATGGAGCAGGCCGAAGCCGGCCACCCACGCGTCCATCGCCGCGTTCTGGGATGATGCTCCGGCCCCTGTCAGCGTGCCCGACAGGGAGGAGCCCTGCCGTGCGGCGGCTTCCTGGGCCGGACCCAGCGGGTAGTCGGAGCCGCAGGCGGCCAGGGACAAGGACATCAAGGCGGCGGTACCAAGGGCGGCCGCGCGGCGTTTCAACTGAGGCATCCGCACTAGACTACCGGTGCGGCGGCGTCAGTCCCAAGGGGGCTACCGTGCCTCGAGGTCCTTGACGGCGGGGCCTTCCAGCACCTTGCCGTCCGCGCTGAAGCGGGACCCGTGCAGGGGGCAGTCCCAGCTGCCCTCCGCGTCGTTCCAGGACAGCACGCCGCCCAGATGCGTGCAGACCGCGCTGACCCGGTATGTGGCGGAGTCCACGGTACAAATGCCCACCGGCCGCGAATTTTCCCGCACCACAGTGCCCTGACCCTCCGGCGGTGCCGCATGCGTGGTCCTGGTCAATCCGCCCAGCCAGCCGGACAGCAATTCCAACCCGACGGACAAATTGGTGCCGGCGGTGCTGGCGGCGTCCCGTCCGGAGATGCGTGACTTATAGAGGTCCTTGGCCCAATGATTGTCGCCGCCCAGGATGGAGGCCGACAGCGCCAGTGCCGCCGCCACCCCGTTGGTCATGCCCCACTTGTTGAATCCGGTGGCCACCATGATGCGCTTTTCCCCGGGCAGGATCGGACCCACGTACGGCACCGCACCGGCGGGTTCATAGTCCTGCGCAGACCAGGCATGCGTGGGCTCGGCACCCGGAAAGTGCTGTTGGGTCCAACGGAGCAGGTCATCGACCAGACCCCGGGTATGGCCGTGGCGGCCGACAACGTGGCCGTTGCCGCCGACCAGCAAGACCTCCCGGTCGCCGTGGCGCGCGGTCCGCAGCGAGCGGGTCGGCCCGTCGATGGACAAATACATCCCCGACGGGATGCGCCCGGGCACCGTCAAGGCGGCGGCGTAGGAACGCATTGGCTTGAGCACGCTGAAGTGTCCGCCGCGGTTGAGCATGGGCGTGCCGGTCGCCAGCACGAGGATGCCGGTCTTAATGTCGCCCAGCCCCGTGCGCACGGTAAGGTTTCGCGGCCCCGCCCCGGCACCGCCGTCGTCCGCGCGGCCGATGCCCGTGACCCGCATGCCCTCGAAGACCAGGCCTCCACGGCTGCGCAGTTCTGCAACGAGCGCCGCCAGGAGGTGCATCGGATGGATCTGGGCCTGGTCGGCCAACCGCAGCATCCCGGCGACCTCGAACGGCAGCTCGCCGGCACCGGAGACTTTTTCGACCGGCAGGCCGGCGGATTCGCTGGCGCGCTGCTCCGCCGCCAGGTCCTCGGCGCCCTCGGGGGTGGTGGCGTAGGTGAAGGCGTCCCGCCGGTCGTATCCCACCCGGTGTTCGTCGCAGTACCGCAGGATCCACGCCTGGGCTTCCCGCTGGGCGGCCACATAGGCCGCGGCGGTGCCGGAATCGTGATGGTTCGCGATGCGCGAAAGCTGGCTGCCCTGCAGCAGGGATACCTTGGCGGTCGTGTTGCCGGTAGTGGCGGCGCCGACCGACCGCGCCTCCGCCACGGCAACCCGGTGCCCGGCCCGCGCCAGCAGGACAGCAGTGGTGAGGCCGGTAAGCCCTGCTCCGGCGACGACCGAGTCGAACCCGGTTTGGCCGGAGTACGTGTCCACGGGAATCTGTTGGGCGGTATCGAGCCAGAGTGAGTGCATGACGCTGTCCTTTCGGCCGGATGGTAGTACACACCACACCCTGTCCCTGCTGGCGCGTCAAGACCCAAACTGCGGGTGCACCTGACAGGATGGAAGCGAGGACGACCGGCGGAAGGCGGAGGGCATGAAAACTGCGGTGCTGATGATCGACTTGCAGAACGCGTACTTCGAGGACCCTGCCTTGGCCAAGCGGCAGGAAGCCGTGGTGGAGTCAGCCAATCTGTTGATCAGGACCGCGACGGCGGCGCAGGTGCCGGTGCTGCTTGTTTACACGCAGCACCTCAGGGACCGTTCAACCTGGACCCTCAGCATGCTCGACGATGACCAGGGATTCCTGTTCGAGGGGACCGAGCAGGCCGAATTCCTGCCCGGGCTGCAAACAGAGGGCCTCGAGCGCATCGTCAAGACACGCGACAGCGCGTTTTTTGGTACGGGCCTGGCCGAGCGGCTGCGGGACGCCGGGGTGGAACGGCTGGTCCTGGCAGGCGTGGCGACCCACAACTGCGTGGCGCAGACGGCGGCCGATGCGTTCGCCCACAACTTCCGCGTGGTCTTCGCCAAGGACATGATTGCCTCGACCAATGAGGACTATGCCGGTTCCATGCTGCAGATCCTCAGCGATGAGTACCGCCAGCCCGTGCTGGGCCGCGGGGCGCTGGCCGAATTGCTGGCGGGCGCGCGCCAAGGGTGATCCAGCTGGAGGCTTACCCCTCCGAGAGCAGATGGCACCAGGAATCCGTCAGGGTTTCCAGGCACATCTCCCGATCCATGATCCAGCCCGTGCGGATCCACCGCTGCGAGAGGTATTCCAGCTGACCGAAGGCGAGGACGCAGCGGACCTGGCGGCTGGCCGGGTCGAACCGCCCCGACCGATCCAGCCCGGATGTCATGTCCGCCGCAACATCGCGGAACCAGTCCTCCATGACCTTTGCAACCTCGGGCTCGACCGGGGCCGCCTGATAGACGGCATGCAGATAGGGGCGGGTTGCTTCCCATTGGTCGAATTTCCGGCTGATCCAGGCGCGGATCAAGTCGCGGGTACCCAGTTCCACCACGGTGGATAGGGCCGGGTCGTCCACGCTGGTGAGAATGGAGTCCACCGTCTTCACCACGTCGCCCATCAGCTGCGCCTTCGACGCGAAGTGCAGGTAGAAGGTCGTCCTCGTGGTGCCTGCACGGGCGGCAATGTCGTCGATCGTGGTGGCCGCGTAGCCCTTGGACTCAAAGAGGTCCAGGCCCGTGTCCAAGAGAAGTTGCCTGGTCTGCTGTTTCTGAGCCTCGCGGAGTGTTGCCATGCCACACAGGATAGCCGGTGTCCGCGGCTCCTCCGGACCAGCCGAGCTGCCCTCCGGATTTCCCCGCCCCGGCTGTAACACTTCAGCCCGGCGGCTCTTGGAGCGGAAGCCCCCTCGAATGACACGTCGAATGTTCACTTGACACCGTGTATTTTGAATCACTACTGTTAGCCCCATCACGATGGGCCTGTCGCCTGCGTCACAGGGTGCCGTAGACAGCACAGAGCGTTGCGGCAGGGTCTCGTCTACTACCGGTTCCAGCGAGTGCGGACGAATGCGGCCGCCATGCCCGGACCGGTTCCGCCGAGCACCACCCGTTCACCACACCGCTCACACCATGACAAGGAAGTTCATATGAGCCAGGACCAGGGGACCCACACGTCATCGCCGCAGTCCGATCCGCCGCCCCAGACGCCGCACGTGCAGGTCACACCCGCGCGCACCAGGGGCACATTGGTCGCTGCATCATTGGCGGTCATGGTGGCGCAGATCGCCAACGCTCTGCCAGGCGCGCTCAATGGCGAATTCCAGGTCACCTTTAACACGTTCGGTTCCCAGCTGACCTGGATCACCGCCGCGTTCATGATTCCGGTGGTGGTTTTCGAGCTGACCTTCGGTGTGCTCGGTGACAAGTACGGCCACCGCAAGCTCGTCGTGGGCGGCGCCGTGCTGGTCATGATCGGCTCGCTGGTCTGCGCCATATCCCCGACGGTCCAGGCCATGTGGATTGGCTCCGCCCTTAACGGCCTGGGTGCGGGTGCGATTTTCCCCGCATCGTTGGCCCTGGTTGCTTCGGTGGCGCGCTCCATGCAGGAGCGCGTGCGAGGCATCGCCATCTGGGCAGGCTTCCTTTCGGCGGGTTCGGCCCTGTCGCCCTTGCTCGGCGGCGTATTTGCCGGCTTCGGCTGGTGGCGCGGGGCCTATGCGGTGGTGGTATTGACGGCCCTCGCCGCACTGCTGCTGACCGCCCTGCGCTCCGCCGAGGCCAAGGTGGCCCGTGAGCGCCGGATGGATATCTGGGGCCAAATCACCTTCGCACTGGGCCTGATCCTGGTTCTCTTCGGGCTGGTACAGGGTCCCGAAGACGGCTGGACCAGCGCCCACGTGGTAGCCGCCCTCGCCTCCGGTGTGGTGCTGTTGGCGATCTTTGTGGCCATCGAACTGCGAGTCGAGTCCCCGCTGCTGGAGCTGAGGCTGTTTCTGAACCGCCAGTTCGCCATCGCGTCGATCGTGGCCGTGGTCGGCATGTTCGCCTTCCTGGGTGCCTGCTTCTCCACAAGCATGTGGCTGGGGCCGGTTCAGCACCAGAACCCGCTGTACCTCGGCCTGCTGTTCCTGCTGCTGCAGGGGCCCGCCTTCGTGCTGATCCCCGTGCTGTCCCGGCTGCAGGCCCGCGTCTCATCCCGCTGGCTGATGACGTTCGGATTCCTGGCCATGGCTGCCGGCGCATTGATCAACTCCACTGCCGATGTCACCAGCCGCGACGTGACCGCTTTCATCCTGCCGTCCCTGCTGGTCGGACTTGGTTTCGCCTTCACGCTGAGCCCGATGACCGCTATTGCCGTTAACTCGGTGCCTCGGGAGATGACCGGCATGGCCAGCGCCACCACCAACCTCCTGCGCGACCTCGGGTTTGCGCTCGGACCGGTGCTGGTGGGCGCCATTGCCCTCTCCACCGCCGGCGGAAAACTCATGACCTCCCTGCAGACCTCCGGTTTGGCTCCGGACCAGTTGGGTCCGGCGATGGGCATTGCGGAAGCGGGCGGTCCGATCGCGCTCAACAGCATCCCCGAGGGCGTTCCCGGATCGGGCGGCAGCCAGTTCGCCCTCGAGGCCCTGGGCAGCGGATTCACGCAGGCCTTCCTGGTGGTTGCCATCGCGGCCCTGGCCGCGGCATTGCTCAGCTTCTTTGGGTTGCACGGCGTCAAGGAAACCGAACCGGAAGCAGCGGCACCGCGCACGGCCGCGTAGCATCCCGCAGCGCCGCGACCGAGACAGAGGAAGCCGGCCATCCCTTGGGGTGGCCGGCTTCCTCTGAGCGTGCGGGCGGGGCAACCGGGCCTTAGTGGCCGGTGTTCTCCTGCAGGCGCCGAACGAACGGTGCGCACCCGACGGCCACGAGGCCGAGGATGCCGCCGACCGTGAAGGCGACCCGGACGCCGTCAACCAGGGCGACGTTCGCCGCGATGCCGCCGGCGGCTGCCGCCGCCGTGCCGATGGTCATGGCGGCAACGAGAACCGCGGTACCCGCGGCGCCGGCCAACTGCTGCAGGGTATTCATGATCGCGCTGCCATGGCCGTACTGCTCACGCGGCAGGGCGCCCAGGGCCACGGTCATCAGCGGAGTCATCAGCATGGCCATGCCGACGCAGAACACAGTATGGAAGACGACGATCGTCGGCACCGGGGTATCAATATGGACGCTTCCCAACAGCCACTGCCCGCCGGCCAGCAGGAAGGCGCCGGGAATGACGATGGGCCTGGGGCCCACCTTGTCGTAAAGGCGGCCGACGAGCGGGGACACGATCCCTTGGATCAGGCCGCCGGGCAGGAGGGCCAGGCCGATGGTCAACGTGCTCAGGCCCATGCCGTTGTGCATGAAGATCGGCATCACCATGACCGTGCCCAGCATGGTGGCCATGGCGATCATCACGATGATGACCGAGATGCGGAAGTTGTGCACCTTGAACGGACGAAGGTCCAGCAGGTCCGACTCCGTCTTGCGCAGGGCACGCTGGCGCTGAATAAAAAGGACCAGCGCGACCGCGCCGACGACCAGTGCCACGCCCGGGGCCCAGGAACCTGCCATCAGGTCGGCGATCGAGGACAGCGCATAGACGATGCCGCCGAAGGCGAAGGCGGAGAGGATGACCGAGAGGACATCCAGCGGAGCCTTGCGCGTCTCCTTGCCGGTCTTGATGGCAATGACGCCGAAGAGGAAGACGATGATGGCCACCGGCACCATCAGGCCGAAGACCCAGCGCCACGTCAAGGAGTTGATGACGGCGCCGGAGAGGGTGGGGCCGATGGCCGGAGCCACGGAGATGACCACGGAGTTGAGGCCCATGACAGTGCCGCGGTGCCGGACCGGCACGGAGGTGAGCGTGGTGGTCATCAGCAGCGGCAGAATGATGGCCGTGCCGGCCGCTTGGATGATGCGCGCGATGAGCAGCACCGCGAACGTCGGGGCGATGGTCGCCAGCGCCGTGCCGAGGATGAAGAGCAGCATCGCACTGACGAAGAGGCTCTTCGTGGTGAACCGCTGAAGCATGAAGCCGGTGGTCGGAATGACGACGGCCATCGTGAGCATGAAGCCCGTGGTCAACCACTGCGCCGTGGTGGCCTGGACGCCCAGGTCCGCCATCAGGTCGGGCAGTGCGACCGTCAGCACGGTCTCGTTGAGGATCATGATCAGCGCTGACAGCACCAAGGCGGTGATCACGGCGGCGATGCGCTTGGGCGAGATCCTCTCGGGCTCCACGGCCTCTGCCGCCTCCACCTCTCCGGGCGGAATTTTCTCCTCTAGGACGTCTTTCATGGCCACCTTTTCTGTTTGTGGGGTGCGGCAGACAGGTGCGCCGCTAATACTTACAAAAGTATAAGTATACCGAAAAAGAAAAGCCCGACTGGCCGACGGTTCAGCGCTGGTCCGGCTCGTTGATCAGCGCCGCCAGGCGCTGGAGGGCGGGCAGGCTCGCCGCGATCTGTTCCTGTTCCCCGGGGTGTAGCCTGGCGGCCGCCGTCCCCAGGGTTTCCGCCCACGCGGTTTCCAGCATGATCCTGATCCGCTGGGACTCGTCGGTGGGGTGCAGCGTCACGTAGCGCTTGTCCGCCTCGTCGCGCCTGCGCGTCACGAGCCCGCGGGCCACCAGTTCACGCAGTTGGGTGCTCACGTTGCTGAACTGGCGGTCAAGCCTGGAAGCGACCTCGGCCACGGTTATGCCCGGGTGCGCTTCGATGACCCGCATGATGTCCACCATGCCGTTGGGCAGCAACGGGACGCCGGAATTCTCGTGGGATTTTCGGCGGACATCGGAGGAGATGTCGATCAAGGCCACCGCCAGATCGCGGTTGTCCTCGACGGCTTTCCGGGCCGTGCCGCCCTCGGTTGTTTCCATTACCCAAGGATAAGAGGTGCGCCGGGCACCTCCGGCCGTGACGTTCAGGATCGCTGACCACCACGGCCGGGGAAGCCTCGGGGGCACCTCGAGGGCGCCCGGCCGCCGGTCGGGGCTGCCGTCGCGTTAGTTCGCCCCATCCTCGGCCTTGCGGGCGGTGAAGGGCAGGACCAGCCGGGACCGGTGTGCGGCGTCGCGGTAAATCTTGTGCGTCACCGGGCGTCCCACCGGGAGGTGGAAGGCGTCCGGAGGCAGCAGTGCGTTGTGCTCGTCGGCCAGCGGCTCGCCGTTGGAAAGCTCGGCCACCAGCCGGTGTCCCGGCCTGAAGGTGTTGGCGAACGGGTAGAGGCGCAGGACATACTCCTCGATCTTCCCCGGCTCCACCGGCACGGCACGGGTGTGCGGGTGGATCGGGCTGCCCTCGCTGGTGCGCTCCTCGTCCAGCTCGCGGTGTGAGGCCTTGAGGTAGCCGGTGGTGATCAGTTGGCGCTTGCCATTCGGGGCGTAGTCCCACAGGCGCAGGATGAAGTTCGAGTCCGGCTGGTCGATCTCGGCGAAGATGTGCGCGGCGCCGGTGCCGATCATCTCCGTGTCCTCTTCGAACGGCCCGGTGCTCCAGCTGAGGATCTCCACCTTGTCGGTCACCATCAGGGGCGCCTGGTAGAAGCCGTCCGGGGCCGCATACTCCACGCCCATCAACTCCGGCTCGGCGGACAGCTTGTGGCGCGGACGAAGGTAGAGGGAGGTGTACTCGATCTCCTTCGGCGGCCACTGGTCCGCCTCGACGGTCTCGCGGGAACCTTCGACGAAAACGCTCACGGCCGGCTCGTCCATCACGCCGTTGTCGATGCCCTTGATCCAGTAGTCGTACCAGCGGAACATCTTGTCGTGCTCCTCGATGAACGGGCGCGACTGCATGGGCGGGTAGGGGCCGATGGTCAGCTTCTTGGGTCCCTTGAGCGAGTTGTACAGCTCGATGGTGCCGTCCATGGTCCAGCCGCGGCCCTGGTCGATTTGGAGCCAGACCGGGATGTCGATGTTCGGAGCGAGCGTGATGGGGTTGCGCTCCTCGTACCACTCGCCGTCCAGCTCGTTCATGACGATGTCGAACCAGGCTTCGTGGTTCTTGGGGTAATGCAGCACGTGGACCAGGTTCGGCCAGGCGGCAACGTCCGGGTCCTCGAGGCGCTTGGCGACCAGCTTCTTGAGCTCCTCGGGCGAGTACTTTTCGATCATGCGGGACTTGACGCCGTCGGTGAAGGCCCAACCGGAGTCTCCGCCGCGGCCTTCGCGGGCGGCGCGGGGCATGAACCACATGATGCCGCCGTGGTAGGTGGTTTCGTAAAAGTCGTAGTGGCCGCCGCTGACGAAAATCGCCTTCAGGTGGGGCGGGCGTTCGGCCGCGGCCAGTACCTGCATGGAGCCGAAGTAGGAGATGCCGACCATGCCGACGTTGCCGTCGCACCACGGCTGTTCGGCAACCCATTCGATGAAGTCGTACGCATCCTGGCCCAGCGATACGCCGCCGGCGTTGTAGTTGCCGATGTGTTCGCCGCCGGAGTCGCCGGACCCCCGCAGGTCGCCGATCACGTGGACGTAGTCCTCCTTGACGATGCGGGCGATGTCGCCGGCCTCGATGCAGCCGTCCCACATCGGGCTCGGACGCCGCTGCGGGGGAGTGGTCAGCGCCAGCGCCTGCAGCTCCTTGCCGTACGGGCTCAGGGCCACCAGCGCCGGCCGGGGCTTGTCCTCCAGGCCCTGGTAGGTGTCCGCGGCGAGCTCAACGCCGTCGCGCATTGGGATCCGCAGGTCCTTGCGGATCTTGATCGTCTCCCCACCGGCATTCCACGTCGTGAAATCAGTCATGTGTGCACTTCCTTGTTGACGTTCGAGTGCCAGGTGTCCCGCTGGCAGGCGCGCTCTCCGGAGCCACGCTCAATTATATTATTATAATAAAGTGCCGTGCAACGATGGTGACCAGGCCCGGGCCGCGGCGCGGAAAGGCCGCGCGAGGGCAAGGGTCCGCGCTGTCGAGCCGTACCATCAGGACCGTGAACGGGTCCCGGAGCTGAGGAGAGAACAATGACGCAAGAAGTGACCATTCATCCGCTGGTCTCGCCCTGGGGCCGCTTCGGTCTCTACAGCTTCTTCATTGACGCGCCCGAGCCGGCCATCGTCGACACGGGCATCACCACGTCACCGGTCGAGGGCATGGTGCCGGAGCTGGAGAAGCTGGGCCGGCGCATCGAGGACGTCAAGTGGATCCTGCTGACGCACGGCCACATCGACCACCTCGGCGGTGCCCACGCCCTCTGGGAGCTCACCGGCCGGAAGGCGAAGGTCGTCATCCACCGGGCGGACGCTCCGTTGCTCCGCTCCCGGCAGGCGCACGTGCAGAACTACCTCGACGTCCGCCGGCAGTACCTCGACAGCCCGAACGGCGTCGAGGAGCAGGCGAAGGCGGCCGGGCATGCCATCTCGGGCGAGATGGAACCGGACATGCTCCTGGAGGGCGGCGAAACCCTCAGCCTTGGCGGGGATGTCACGGTCTCCGTGCATCACATCCCCGGCCACACCGCGGGCTCCGTGGCCTACGTGGTGGACGGGCAGGACGCGGTGTTTGTCGGCGACTCCGTCCAGGTCCACGGCGCCGCCAACCACTTCCCGGGGTATGAGGATCCGGACGCCTACCGTGCCAGCCTCCGCTACCTGCGCGACGAGATCCGTCCCAAGCGCCTGTACCTTGGCCACCCCTACCGCAACACCGAGGGCGTGCCCTTCGACATCGGGATGGACGCCGGCACGGCCCGGCAGGCCCTGCAGGAGAGCCTGGACATCGAGGCCCGGGTCCGCGCCGCCGCGCGCCGCTCCGTGGAGGGCGGCCTGCAGGAGACCGGCTCGCCCTATTCGCCGTTCGCCTCGGTGGCCGAGGAACTCGGCTATACCGGGGATCCGACGCTGGAGCCTTCCCCGTTCTTCACGACCCTGCACGGCTACCGCAAGCTGTACGCCACGAACGCCTAACCGGCTCCACGCCCCAAACGACGACGGCGGCGCGCACCCGTGGGTGCGCGCCGCCGCTGCGTTCGGGGCGGGTGGGGTCAGTCCCGGTTAAGGAACTCGCCCGTTTCCTGGTAGGCCCGGTACATGTCCGGGATCCAGAAGAAGTTCTGGACGAAGCCGTGGTTGGCGCCCGCGTAGCGGCTGACGGTGGTGTCCACGCCGGCGTCCTTCAGGCGCCGGCCGTAGAGTTCGCCCTCGTCGCGCAGGGGATCGTACTCGGCGGTGATGATCAGGGCCTTCGGCAGGCCGGTGAGGTCCTCGCGCTTGATCGGGGAGACCAGCGGGTCGGCCGGGTCCGCGCCGCTCTCGAGGTAGAAGGAGTTCCACGGCTTCAGCGCCGGGGTCTCCAGGCCGTAGCCGGTGGCGTTCTCCCACAGCGAGGCGTAGCGGTCCTCGTCGAAGTCCAGGTCCAGCGACGGGTAGTACAGGACCTGGTGCGTGATCCGGTCGAAGCCCTCGTCATGGGCCATCGCCGTCACCGCCGCCACGAAATTGGCGCCCGAGCTGTCGCCGGCCAAAGCCAGGTTCTGGCCGTCCCAGGCCAGGCTCCCGCCCTGCTCGGCGGCCCAGCGCACCACGCCGTAGCACTCCTGCAGGCTGGTCGGGAAGGGCGCCTCCGGTGCCAGCTGGAAGCCGACGGAGATGACCTTGTAGCCGCTCTCCTTGGCCAGCGCCCGCGCGACGTGGTCGTGCGTTTCCAGGCTGCCGGAGAAGAATGCGCCGCCGTGGAAGTACACCAGCAGCCCGTAAGACTCCGCCTCCGCCGGGGTGTAGATCCGCACCGGGACCTCGCCCGCGTCAGTGGCTGCAACGGTCTCCTCGACGGCGTGCAGTGGCAGCCGTTCCTCCACGGGCGCGACGAACTGCAGGTCGCCCGCGCGCTTTGCCTCCGGGTCGGGCCGCGTGCCGTGGTCGAACGGCGGCAGCGTGGCGAGGAGTTTGCCGATCTCGGGGTGGATTGTCACTCGACACTCGCCCCCTTCTCGAAGGACGTGGTCTCCGGGAAGGAGTCACCGATGTCGAACGGCTTGCGGGAGATGTCCTGCAACACGTCGGTGATGGGCTTGCGCTTGGCCTGGTAGGTGCGCAGGGCGTCCTGCAGGTCGGAGCCGTCCTTGATGGCGTCGGCCAGCCAGGCGGCATCCTGCATGGCGGAGTTCGCACCCTGGCCCTGGTGATGCAGCATGGCGTGCGCGGCGTCGCCCACCAGGGCAACGCTGTCCGTGTGCCAGGTCGGCTGCTTGTCGATGTCGTAGACACCGCGGTTCGTCATCGAGGCGATGTCCAGTTCCTGGCCGATCTTCTGCAGGCGCTCGTCGAAGCCCTCCAGCAGCGACCCGATGTACTCGTGCGTGACCTCGGGCGCCCACGCGGTGTCGTCGCTCGGGGCGGTGATGTCGAAGGACACCTGGTTGCGGTGGCGCAGCGGCAGGAAGTACACGGTGGTGCCGTTTTGGCCCACGTAGACGCGGAAGTTGTCGTTCTCCACCAGGCCATAGGCGTCGTCGGCGGAGATGACGGCGCGCATGGCAATCGTGTGGGAGAACACCGGCTGGACCTCACCGAAGATCTGGTTGCGCACGCTGGAGCGGATGCCGTCGGCGCCCACTACCAGGTCGGCGGTGACCTCCACGCCGTTCTCGAACTTCACGGTGGCGGAGTTGCCGTTGTCGGCGATGCTGATCATCTTGTGCCCGATATGAACCCGCTCGGCCGGCAGCAGGCGCAGGAGGGTCTCGATGACGTCCCCGCGGTGGACCATGCGGCAGTGGTTGGTCTGGGCGTACTCGTTGATGCCCGGCCACGGGTCGCGGGCGATGAGCTCGCCGTTGGCCTGGTAGACCTCGATGGCCTCGGAGGGAGCGGAGACCTTCTCGAACTCTTCGAACACGCCCCACTTGCGCAGCACCTCCACGGTCGGCGGGCGCAGGCCGATGCCGGCCCCTACTTCGCCAAGCTCGGGGGCCTGCTCGTAGACGTGCACGTCGGCGCCGAGCTGCAGCAGTGCCAGGGCAGCGGAAGCGCCGGCGTAGCCGCCGCCCACGACGGCCACCTTCAGGTTCTGGATTTCGAAAGTCTGCATTGTTCTGTTGTTCCTTCACTGGGCGCCGGTGCAGGCGTCCTCGGGGTGAGTGTTGGATTGGAGTCGCCGCCGTCGTCGTAGGCGGCAGCGGAGCCGGCGCGTGACGCCGGATGGAGTGATGCGGGTCAGGCCTTGATGGAGAGGAAATCGGCCGGGTTGTCCTTGAGGAGGAGCTTGATGGTGGCGTCGTCGATGCCGGCGGCGCGCATGTCCGGGAGCATGTCGTCGAAGATGTAGTTGATGGTGTGGCCCTTCACGCCCGGCCAGCCCAGCGGGCTGCAGTTGGCGTCGGCTGAGACGAGCAGCTTGTCCGCGTAGCCCTTGTTCACCAGCTTGACGAAGTGCTCCATGCGCTCGGCGCGTTTGCGGCCCCAGAACGGCGGGTCGGGCAGTTCGAGGTCGTACCCGAAGGTGTCGAAGCCGATGCGGCCGCCCTGCTCGTAAATCCAGTCGTGCGGCGTGATCGGTGCGTTCAGGCCGTCGTCGGCGTGGCCGAAGAGGACGCGATCCAACGGGAGGCCCTCCTCGTTGAAGATGTTCACGGCGGGCTCGGGGTCGATCGCCAGATGCGTGAGGATCGGGACCCCGGTGAGGACGGCGGCGCGGGCGGCGGCGCGGTAGATCCGCTTGTCGAGTTCGGTCATCTTGCCGCCGCGGCTCACGCCGACCTTGATGACGCCGGCCTTGGCGCCCGTGTCGCCGATCCCCACCGTGATTTCGTGGATGAAAACCTTCGCCAGGTAGTCCACCGACGCCCGTGCAAAGTGCGGCAGGGCGGTGTCGCCGCCCACGAAGCCGGTGCAGGCCACGATGTGGACGCCGGTCTTGGCCGAGAGGGACTTGTAATAGTCGACGTCGCGGCCGTTGCAGATGCCGGTGGCGTCCACGAAGGTGCCGCCGCCGTTTTCACGGAACCTGCGCAGCTTCGGCACGGTTTCTTCGTAGGCCTGCTCCGGCGACTTCCACCATCGCGTGTCGAGCTCGGAGCCGGGCATGCCGTAGCCGATGTGTTCGTGGACTGCCACGATTTCCAGTTCTTCAGCCGGGATTGTTCCCAGCACGGTGTTGACCTTGGTCATTCCTTCACCTCAGGGTTTCGAAAGCTTGTTGATGGCGGGCCGCGGTGCTCAGCGCACAGCCAGCAGGTTGCGCGGATTGTCCACCAGGATTCGGCGGGCGTCGTCGTCGCCCAGGCCCAGTGATTTCAGGAAGGGGACAAAGGTGGTCAACACGTGGCTGAACGGCAGGTCGTAGTCCGGCTGCCCCTTGGCCACGCCGATCGCGTTGGACGAGAGGATGACCTGGTCCGTGTGGCCGGCCCCGACCAGCTCGAGCACCAGTGAGGCCCGCTCGCGGTCGCTGAGGTAGCCGCCGTCGTCGTCCAGTCCCACGTGGTCCAGGCCCACGAAGGCACCGCGGCGGGCCACCTCAAGCGCCGCACCGGCGGCCGCGGCGTCCTGGCGGTCCAGGCCGCCGACGAGCACCCGCCCGGCGGGCAGTCCCTCGTCCAGGACGACGTCGAGGTCGTGCAGGGCGTCGGCGCCGTAGCGGATGGAGACCGGGATGCCGGTGGCCAGGGCGGTCCGGGCCGCCCCGCGGAACAAGCTCTCGTCGGTGGGGGTCATGCCCTCGCGGGTTGCGGTGCTGGTGACCAGCCCGGCGGCTCCGCGGCGCTCGACCCGCGGGACCACCATGCCCTCGCTGACTTCCTTCGAGAAGAGGTCGGCGAACTTTTCGGCCGGCCAGGGGGTCGGCGGGTTGGTCTGCGGGGTGAGGAAGTAGCCGCCGAGCATTTCCTCCGGCCCCATGCCGGTGGAGGCGATGATGTGCACGCCGGTCGAGCGCGAGAGCGCCTCGTACAGCTTCACGTCGCGGCCGTGGAACATGCCGGTGCTGTCCACGATGGTCTGGCCGCCGGCCCTGCGGAAGTCGGTCAGCTTTCCGGCCAGGACCTCGAAGATCTCCGCCCGGTCCATGCTGATGTCCGGGGCGTACTGGGCTCCCGGGACCACCGAGAGCAGGGCCTCGTGGACCGCGACCACACCCAGTTCGTGGGCGGGAACGGGGCCAAGAACGGTATTGGCCGTCGGGTGGGGGGTTGTTGTTGTATCCGTCATTGGCACAACCTTTCGTCTGACGCCACGCCATGCAGACGTCACGCGGGGAAGGATCATGCACCGCGACCTCTGGATTCATTCCTCGCCGAAACCGGTGCAGGCGGCAGTAAACGAAGGAGGAGCCCATCGGGAGGCCCGGCGTCCGCTAACGGCCGCGGGCTCCCGCTGATGTGACCTTGATTACCTGTCAACTAGGTTTACATGATGTAGTGCCAAAGTCAAGGCAATTGACCGGAAAACATCTCGTTTCGTTTTGGCTGACGGGGTGGATTTCCCGCGCGGTCGCGGCCTACTGCCCGGTGCTGAACCGGTACTTGAATTTCTCTGCCAGGTGCACTGCGGAGCGCCATCCGGCGGGCAGGTCGCCCGTGGTGAAGAAGACCGTCTCGATGACGAGCAGCGGGCTCCCCACGGCCACCCCGAAGGTCGCGGCCTGTTCGGCGGTGGCCGCGGTTGCCCAGGCTTCGTGCTCGGCGCGGACGTGTGCGATGCCGAACTCTTTCTTGAGGAGTTCGAAGGCGGAGCCAACGCGTTCCAGTTCCGCGGCGGTGGGGCTGAAGTCCCCGGGCACCCGAATGTAGACGTCGGCTTCGACGAGGGGCTCATCCTCGACCGAGATCAGGCGGGTGAAATGCAGGAGCCGCTCGTGCGCTTCGAGTCCCAGGAGGTCCCGAATCCGGCCGGGCGGTTCCACCCGTTCGATGCCGGCGACCTTCCCCGTCGGATGCAGTCCGCTCTCGGCGAGGTATTGGTACAGGGCCCCCGAGCGCACGTCGGCCGGCCGCTGGACCCTGGTGCCGATGACCGGGAACGTCCCCTTGCCTTGTTTCCGGTAGATGTACCCCTCGCTGGCAAGCTCCTGGAGTGCCTGCCGGATGGGCGCCCGACTGACTTCGAACCGGCTGAGCAACTGCGCCTCGGTCATTGGCTTCCGCGGATCAGCGATCCCCTCGGCTATTTCCCTGCGCAGGATTTCCCTGATCTGGCGATACAGGGGTACCCCGGACGAGGTGTCGAGCTCGCCATATGCCATGAGTCTTCTGTTCCTCCACATCGCCCGCCACCGGGATTGCCCTGCAGGAAGTCAACCACAGAACGCAGTCCATTGAGGAGGCGGCGGCCCTAGCCCGCGGATGGCGTGCGACGTAGCCTGAGGTGACTACCGCCGGGAGGGGCGTGCCATGGACCAGGACATCCAGAAGTACATCAGCGCGTTGGTCGAGAAGGAACAACAACTGCGCGACTCCACGCCGGAGGAGCCGGACAAGGCCGCCGCCCGCGCCGCCGAGCTGCGCCGCCTGGAAGAGCAGCTGGACCAGTGCTGGGACTTGCTGCGCCAGCGCCGTGCCAAGCGCAAGGCCGGCGAGGACCCGGGCGAAGCTGAGACCCGGCCGGCCGGGGAAGTGGAAAACTACCGGCAGTAGCGGAGCGGCAGGCGGTCCCGGCGGGCTGGGCCCCGCCCCGCCGTCGTCCCCCGCCCCGTCGTCGTCCGTTTACCGCGCGTCAGGCGCCCTTTGACGCCTCGGACTTGGAGCCTGACTTCTTCTTCTTCGAGGAGCCGGCGGAAGACTTGGCCTCCCGGTTCTGCTCGACGCTGCGGCGCAGCGCCTCCATCAGGTCCAGGACCTTGCCGCCTTCTTCCTCTTCGTCCGTGCCGAAGGTCTTTGCCGTATCCAGCGCCTCGCCCTGCTCCAGCTTCGCCTCGATCAGGGTCCGCAGCTGTTCCTGGTACTCGTCGGTGTAGTCCCCGGGCGTGAAGTCGGAGGAGAACGACTCCACCAGCGCGGCGGACATCTCCTTCTCTTTCGCCGAGATCCGCACGGTTTCCTCGAGCGACGGGAAGCTGGCCTCCCGTACCTCGTCCTCCCACAGCAGGGTCTGCAGCATCAGGACCTTGCCGCGGACCCGCAGCGCCGCCAGCCGGGTCTTCTGCCGCAGCGCGAACTGCACGATGGCCGTGCGGTCCGTCTCTTCCAGGGTCCGCCGGAGCAGGACGTAGGCCTTGGACGACTTCGAATCCGGCTCCAGATAGTAGCTGCGGTCGAACATGATCGGATCGATCTGGTCGCTCGGGACAAACTCGACGACTTCGATCTCGCGGCTTTTTTCGACCGGCAGGGACTTGAAATCCTCGTCCGTGATCACCACGGTGTGCTCACCGTCGTCGTACGCCTTGTCGATGTTCTGGTAGTCAACGGTCTTGCCGCAAACCTCGCACCGGCGCTGATAGCGGATGCGCCCGCCGTCCTTGTCATGGACCTGGTGCAGGCTCACGTCGTGGTCTTCGGTGGCGCTGTAGAGCTTGACCGGCACATTGACCAGACCGAACGCCACCGCGCCTTTCCAGATGGCTCTCATGCCACTAGTGAACACCCGCGGGCGGTACAAAGCCAGAGGCGAGGGCCTAGCCAACCGGCCGCGCGGCGGACAGACTGGCGGTATGGCCAGCCAGAATTCCAGCCGGATATCCAGCCAGAAGGAGACCGTAGACGTCGACGGACGCCGGCTCAGGCTGACTAATTTGGACAAGGTGCTGTACCCGGAAACCGGGACCACCAAGGCGGAGGTGATCGCCTATTATTCGGAGATCGCCGAGTTCCTGGTTCCGCATGCTGCGGACCGGCCGGTGACGCGCAAACGCTGGGTCCACGGCGTCGGCACGGCGGAGGAACCGGGCGAGGTGTTCTTCCAAAAAAACCTGGACAAGTCCGCGCCCGACTGGGTCATGCGGCACACCATCGAGCACAAGAGCAACATCAACGTGTACCCGCTGGCCAATGACCGGGCCACCCTGACGTGGCTGGCGCAGATTGCGGCCCTGGAAATCCATGTTCCGCAGTGGAAGTTCGGACCGCGCGGCAAGATCAACAATCCCGACCGGATGGTGCTGGATTTGGACCCGGGGGAAGGGGCCGGGCTGGCCGAGTGCGTCGAAGTCGCCTTCCTGATCAAGGACATCCTGGAGGGGATGGGGCTCGACCCGAGGCCGGTGACCTCCGGTTCCAAGGGCATTCACCTTTACGCCGGGCTGGACGGCAAGCAGACCTCGGAGGACGTCAGCCAGGTGGCCCACGAACTCGCCCGCCTGCTGGAGGCCGACCATCCGGACCTCGTGGTCAGCGACATGAAGAAGTCCCTGCGCACGGGCAAGGTGCTGGTCGACTGGAGCCAGAACAACTGGGCCAAGACCACGATCGCCCCGTACTCCCTGCGCGGCCGGCCGCACCCCACCGTGGCGGTGCCGCGAACCTGGGCCGAGCTGGAAGACCCGGACCTGGCTCACCTCGACTTCAGGCAGGTGCTCGAGCGCGTCAAGGAGATCGGCGACCCGCTGGCCGGCATGGCGGGCGGCACCGCCGACGAGCAGTCCCTGCCGGAGCCGGGGCCGGACCGGCTCAGCACGTACCGTTCGATGCGCGACCCGGACCGCACGCCCGAGCCGGTGCCTGCGGTGATCGAGCGGCGCGAGTCGGACGATGAACCGGTTTTCGTCATCCAGGAGCACCACGCACGCCGGCTGCACTACGACGTCCGGCTGGAGCATGACGGGGTGATGGTGTCCTGGGCCGTGCCCAAGGGACCGCCGGTCACGACCGGTAAGAACCACCTGGCCGTCCACACCGAGGACCACCCCATGGAATACGCCACCTTCGAGGGCACCATCCCCAAGGGCGAATACGGCGCCGGGGTGATGACCATCTGGGACAGCGGCACCTACGAAGTGGAGAAGTGGCGCGAGGGCAAGGAAGTCATCATCGTGCTGCACGGGCGACCCGACGGCGGCCTGGCGAACGACGGCGGGCCCCCCGGTCCGCGTCGCTACGCCCTGATCCGCACCGGCGGCGAGGACGGCAAGGACAATTGGCTGATGCACCTGATGAAGGACCAGCCGCGTCCTGCTGCGGGGACGGCGGACGGCCGCGGGTCCGGGCGCGCCGGGCGGGCGGCCGTCACCGCCGCGCCTGCGGATGATGCCGGCTCCGCGCCTCAGGGCGCCCGGCCGCCGCAAGCGGTGAAACCGATGCTGGCCGTGCAGGGCACCGAGGCCTCCATCGACGAGGATGAGGGCTGGGCCTACGAAATGAAGTGGGATGGAATCCGGGCCGTCGCCGTCGTTGCCGACGGGTCCGTGCGCTTGGTCAGCCGCAACGGCATCGACATGACCAAGACCTACCCCGAACTGGCCGACCTGCCAGACCACGTCCTGGCCCAAACCGCGGTGCTGGACGGCGAGATCGTCGCGCTCGATGCCAAAGGACGGCCGGATTTCGGCCGCCTGCAGAACCGCATGAACCTCACCAAAAAAGCGGATATAGAGCGCGCGGCCGCGAAATACCCGGTGGAGTACTTCCTCTTCGATTTGCTGGAACTGGACGGAACACCAACACTTGGGCTGGAATACTCCCAGCGGCGGGAAATCCTCAAGGAAGCGGTGGAGACGCCGGACGACGGACATATCCAGGTGCCGCCGGAGCTGGATGCCAGCGTGGCCGAAGCGGTCGCAGCCAGCCGGGAGGTCGGCCTGGAAGGCATTATCGCCAAGCGCACGGACAGCAACTACGCGCCGGGCCTACGGACGAGGAGTTGGATCAAGATCAAGAACCAGCTGACGCAGGAAGTGGTCATCGTGGGCTGGCGGCCGGGCAAGGGCTCGCGCGCCCGCAAGGTCGGCTCGCTGCTGGTGGCCGTGCCCGACGGCGTGGAGCTGAGCTACCTTGGCCGCGTCGGATCCGGGCTGACGGAGCGCGAACTGGCCGAAATCGGTGCACGGCTAAAGAAGATGTCACGCAAGACCCCGCCGCTGGAGGGCGTTCCGGCGGCAGACGCCTCCGACGCGAACTGGGTGCGGCCCGCGCTGGTCGGCGAGGTCCAGTTCAGCGAACGCACCGGATCCGGAAAGCTCCGCCACCCGGTCTGGCGCGGCTTCCGGCCGGACAAGAAGCCGTCGGATGTCGTCGTCGAAATCCCGCAGTTCCAGGCCTGATCCGCGGAGCTGCCGCTCAAAAATTTTGACCCTACCCCTATCATTCTGCCGATGAATCGTTAGTCTTTACCAAGGGGAACTTCTGGGGGGAAGTTTCGGGGGATGATTCTTGGGGAAGAAGGCAGAACTGCATCATGGGGAGTTCATTTAAGCCGACTATTCGCGACGTCGCCGAGCGGGCCGGCGTTTCGCTGGCAACGGTCTCATACGTCTTGTCCGGCCGGCACGGGGGTTCAACGAGGATCAGCGAACCGACCAAAGCCCGGGTAATCGAGGCGGCCAAGTCGCTGGGATATGTGCCCAACCACGCCGCCCGGGGCATGCGCCGCGGGCGGACGGACACCGTGGCCGTCGTGGTGGAAAACCTGGATTCGGCCTGGGACCGGCAATTGGCGGAGGTTGCCAACCGTGTGCTGCCGGAGCACGGGTACCGCGTGGTGGTTCTGCTGGGCCAGGAGGCATGGCGGAACTTCATGCTCTCCGGCGGCGCGGACGGGGCCATCCTGGGTTTCAGCACCGAAACGCCCGAGGAAGACCACACCCTGCGCGACCTCGCCGACCGGGGCGTGGCGCAGGTGGTCGTGTCACAGTTCCTGCAGCCTGACGGCTTCGACGTGCTGAAAGTGGACGCGGAGGTCGGCATCGCCGAGGCGGCTGCGTATCTTGCTGCCAGGCACCGCCGCATCGCCGTGCTGCACCGGGGCGGGCCCGCCCCGGGTCCCCGGGGTTCCCGGCTGGGGTTGTTCCGGCAGGCGATGGCCGACCTCGGCGCAGAACTGGACGAAAACCTGGTGCGTGCAACGCACGGGTCTTGGCGTGAATCCTACGAGGAGACCGGCACGCTGCTGAAGTTGTCCGATCCGCCCACGGCGTTCTTCACCACTGCGGATCTGGAGGCCCTGTGCGTCTCCGGCTCCGCCACCGCGGCGGGACTCCGGATCCCGGAGGAGATGGAGATCATCGGCGTGGACACCTCGGATCTGGGACACCACTCCGAACCGCCGCTGAGCTCGGTGGGACCGGAGCCGCTGGTGGGTACCGTGGTGGACCTGCTGATCGACCGGCTGGAGGGGCGCGCCTCCGCCGGCGGGCGCCTGGTGCCGGCGCCGTGGAAGCTGAACCACCGGGGGACCACCGTGGCGGGGATGTCCGGTGATGGCAGCGCCGAAGGCTCGGGCGAGGTGGAGGACAGCGTCTCCAACGGGGCTCCCTAGCGGCGGGCGGCTACAGTGCAGGGATGGAGTGCACCCGGCACAGCTACGGCCCGGATCCCGGCCAGTACGCGGAACTGTATGTGCCCGCCCGGCGGCGGCACACCGCCGTCGTCGTCATCATCCACGGCGGGTACTGGCGCGCTGCCTACGGTGCCGAGCTCGGACGCCCGCTGGCCCGGGACCTCGCCGGCCGCGGCTGGATCTGCTGGAACATCGAATACCGGCGCGCGGGCAACGGCGGCGGCTGGCCGGAGACGTTCGACGACGTTTCCTGCGGCATCGACCGGCTCGCCGACGTTGCGCACGAGTCCGGATTTGCGCTCGAGCGGGTGGTGGGGCTGGGCCATTCGGCCGGCGGCCAACTGGCGGTGTGGGCGGCCGGACGGGGCCGGCTGCGGTCGGAGGAGTCCGGGGTGCGGGTGCCCGGCGCGGCCCCACGGGTGGAGCTCGCTGCGGTGCTCAGCCAGTCCGGGGTGCTGGATGTGGCGCGCGCCCACGAGCTGGGCCTGAGCGACGGCGCCGTCGAAAACCTGCTCGGGCGGCCGGAGGACGCTGATCCAGGTGCCGCGCATCCCTACCGGCTCGCCGATCCCATGCGGAACGTTCCGCTGCCGGTCCCCGTCTACGCCTTCCACGCCGAGCAGGACGCCGACGTGCCGAGGGAACTGTCCGAGCGCTACGTCGACGCCGCCCGGGCCGCCGGCGGGACGGCCGAACTGGTGCTCGTTCCCGGGGACCACTATGCGCTCATAGATCCTGCCTCTGTTGCGTTTGCGCGCATCCGCGGGGTGCTGGCCGGCCTGGGCTGATGCCGGTGCCGCAACCGGGGGCGCTCTGCTACGTTGGCACTGTGCTCACGGTCATAGGCGAAGCCCTGGTGGACGTCGTCCGCTCCGACACGATGCCGCCGCGGGTGCACGTCGGCGGCAGCCCGATGAACGTGGCGGTGGGTCTGGCCCGGCTGGGCCGTCCGGTCCAGTTCGTCGGCCGGTACGGCAAGGACCGGTTCGGGGACCTGGTCCACGGCCATCTGCGCCGCAACTCGGTGCTGGTGCCGCTGGATCCGGATGCGTCGCCGACCAGCGCTGCGACCGCTACCCTGGATCCCGCCGGTGCCGCCCATTACTCTTTCGACCTGCTCTGGGAACTGCCGGACCTCGAAAAGATCCGGCCCCGGCTGCTCGACGAGACGGTCTGGCTGCACACCGGCTCCGTCGCCGCCATGCTGGAGCCGGGCGCGCACACGGTGTACAGGACCGTCCAGCGGGCCCATCCGCGGGCCCTGGTCAGCTACGACCCGAACTGCCGGCCCACGCTGATTACGGACCGGGACTTCGCCCGGCGGCAGGCCGAAAAGTTCGTGGTCCTGGCCGATGTAATCAAGGCCTCCGACGAAGACCTTCGGTGGCTGTACCCGGACCGTACCGTCGAGGAGACGGCCCGTTCGTGGTTGAAGCAGGGGCCGGGCGCGGTGGTGGTCACGCGCGGGGCGAAGGGCAGCTGGGGAGTGGTCCGTGCCGGGACGGCAGAGGTCGCGGCACCGGCGTCGGCCGTCGTCGACAGCGTAGGCGCTGGCGACGCGTACATGTCCGGGCTGCTCGATGCGCTGCTGAACGCGGGATTCTCCGGTTCGGCCCGGCGCGGCAAGCTGCGCGACATGGGCTCCGCCACGCTCGAAGATGTGATGGCGCACGCTGCCCGTGCCGCGGCCATCACGGTATCCCGGGCAGGGGCGAATCCGCCGCGCCGCGACGAGCTGGGCTAGCCGCCTGCGCCGCCGGAGGCATCCCTAGACTGGTGCAATGCGCCTTATCGCCAGCGACCTCGACGGAACCATCATCGGCCGGGACGGCAAAATCAGCCCCCGCACCGTCAGGGCGTTTCGCAGCGCGGCGGCCGCGGGTGTGGAAATTGTCTTCGTGACCGGCCGGCCGCCGCGCTGGCTGACTCCGCTGGCCGAACAGATCGGACACCGTGGCCGGGTGATCTGCTCCAACGGCGCCGTGGTCTACGACCTGGTGGCCGAGCGGGTGCTCTCGGCGCAGACGCTGCCCCACGCGAACATTCTCGAGGTGCGCCGGATCATCCTCGGCCTGCATCCGGCGGTGACGTTCGCGGCGGAAACGACCGAGGGATTCCTGCTGGAACCGAACTTTCTGCAGCCCGGCTCGGTGGAGCTTCTGGACGGCACCGTGCCCAAACTGTTGCCGGAAAGCCTGCGCCGCTCCGACTCCGTCGTAAAACTGCTGGCCCGCGGGACGGACATCGACCCCGACGCCTTCCTAGCCGAGGTTGGCCCGGCGGTGGGGCATCTGGCCGCCGTGACGCATTCTGCCCCCGGCAACCCGCTGCTGGAGATGGCGCGGCCGGGGCTCAACAAAGCGGTGACCCTGGCCGAGTACGCCGGTTCGTTGGGCATCGGCCCCCAGGACGTGGTGGCCTTCGGCGACATGCCGAACGACATCGAAATGCTGCGGTGGGCCGGGGCCGGCTACGCGATGGCCTCCGGCCACCGCGCCGCGCTGGAAGCAGCCCCGTTCCGCGCCCCGGCGTTCGCCGAGGACGGCGTCGCCCAGGTGATCGAGGAACGGCTGGCCGGCCGAAGTCAGGCCTCGCGCGGGGCCTGACCCCTGCGTGGGTCCCGGGGTCAGGAGCCTCGCGCCGCTCCGGCGGGCGCCGCCTCGCGCCGCGTTTCGGGGCGCTCGGCCAAATACCGGCGGGCGAACCAGCTGGGGCCGGTGCTCCGGCTGTGCCGGGGCGGTTCTATATCCGCAACGATCAGCTCTTCATACAGGCCGGCCTCGGCCACCACCCCCGTCTCCGGTGCAGCGATGAAGCTGTGGCCCGGCCCGCTCCAGGCCACCGCCGGTGCAGATGCTCCCCGGCGGGCCAGTGCACGGAACCAGCCGTCCCGGGCGCTGCTGCCGCCGGGCACCACGAGCAGTTGCGCGCCGTCGTCGGAGACCGACCGGCGGGACGTGCCGGGCGCTGGCAGGGCGACCGCGCCGGCGTCGTCCTCCGCAGCCAGCCCGATGAGCAGCCCCTCCAGCGGCACGACCGCGGCGGCGTCCGTGCAGGCCTGGAGCCCGCCGTACGCATCGAACAGCCACAGTTCGGGGCCGTTGCCGTGGCTGCTGCTCCCGGCCGCCACCGCGACCCTGTGTTCCGCCGCGAGCCCGCCCAGTTCGCGGCGGAAATGCGGGGCGAACCCGGCGGGCAGCACCAGCAGCCGTGCCCCTAGCCCGGCCGCCTGTTCCAGCCACATCCGGCACCGCGGCCGGGACCCGTCGCCGAGCAGCCCGGCAGCCTGCACCACGGCAAGACGCATGGATTCCTCCTCATCGGCAGTCGTGGCGGGGCCGGTAGAGTACCGAAGGTGAGCAGCGCCAGCCCGTATCTCAATCCTACGTTTCCCGGTTCCGGGCAGGGCCGGCCCCTGGCCATGTCGCACCGGGGTTTCTCGTTGGACGGTCGGGAGAACTCGATGGCGGCCTTCCGCGCGGCAGTCGATCTCGGCTACGCCTATCTGGAGACCGATGTCAGGTCCACCCGCGACGGCGTGCTGGTGGCCTTCCACGACCGGACGCTGGAGCGTACTACCGACGGCCGCGGGGAGCTGGCGGAGCACACGGCCCGCCAGCTGGCGCAGGTCCGGATTTCCGGCGAGCCGATCCCCACGTTCGAGGAGTTGCTGACCGCGTGGCCGGACGTGCGACTGAACGTGGACGTGAAGGACATGGCCGCCGCCGACGAATTGGCCCGGCTGATCGAGGCCTACGACGCGCACGACCGCGTGCTGGTGGCTTCCTTTTCCGACCGCCGCCGCTTCCGCGTGCTGCGCGGCCTGAGCCGCCCCGTCGCGGGATCCGCCGGAGTATATGCGACCCTGGCAATATACTTTCTGGGTTATATAGGTCTGGCGGGCCTGTTGGCCCGGCTGGTCCGCGTCCATGCGGTGCAGGTGCCAGTGAAGTACGGTCCGTTTACGGTGGTCACGCCCGGGTTTGTGCGGCGCTGCCGTCGGGCCGGACTGCACGTGCACGTGTGGACCATCAACGATCGCGCAGAGATGGAACGCCTGCTGGCGCTGGGAGTGGATGGTATTGTCTCCGACCGCGCCGATATTCTGGCCGAAGTGATGGCTGAACGCGGCAGTTGGCCGCAGAGGGAGTCCGCATGAAGGTCTTGATCGCACCGGACAAGTTCAAGGGAACCTTGTCGGCCGCCGAGGCGGCCGCCGCAATGGCCGAGGGCGTGCTGCGGGTCTACCCGGACGCCCAAGTGCAGCTGCTCCCGGTTGCCGACGGCGGAGAGGGCACCTTGGAGGCTGCCCTCTCCGCCGGTGCGGCCGAGCACACCGAACGCGTGGTGGGGCCGCTGGAGCGTGAGGTCACCGCATCCTGGGCCATGATCGAGCGGCCGGAGGGCAAGACCGCCGTGATCGAAACCGCGCGGGCGTCCGGCTTGCTGCTCACGGAGCCCAGCGTGCAGTCGGCGCTCACGGCCCACTCCTACGGGTCCGGCCAGCTGATTGAGGCGGCGCTGGACGCCGGCGCCACCGAGATTGTGCTCGGGGTGGGCGGCTCGGCCATGACCGACGGCGGGTCCGGGGCCCTCCGCGCGCTGGGCCTGAAGGTCCTTACCGGCGGCGGCGCCGAAGTCCTGCTCGGCGGCGCGGCCCTGGCCACCGCGGACCACCTGGACACCTCCGGCCTGGACCCGCGCCTGGCGGAGACCGTGATCCGGATAGCGGCAGACGTCTCTAATCCGCTGTACGGGCCGGACGGCGCGGCGCACGCTTTCGGGGAGCAGAAGGGCGCCGACGCGGTCTCGCGCCGGTTGCTCGACGAGGCGCTGCAGCGCTGGGCCCAGCTGCTGCTGAAGGCAACAGGCCGCGACGTCAACGTGGCGGGCGCGGGCGCGGCCGGCGGCTTCCCCTCCGGCTTCATGGCGCTGGCCGGGGTCCGGGTGGAGCCGGGGTTCGACGTCGTCGCGGACCTGGTGGGCCTCGAGGCCGCCCTGGCGGATGCAGATCTGGTCCTGACCGGCGAGGGGTCGCTGGATCGGCAGTCCGAATTCGGGAAAGCGCCGCTTGGCGTCGCCGGGCGTGCCCAGGCCCGGGGCATCCCCGCCGTCGTCGTCGCCGGGCAGATCGACCTGGCGCCGGACCGCCTGGCCCAACACGGGGTGCACGCGGCCGCCAGCGTGGTCGAGGCGGCAGGCAGCCGGGAACAGGCCATGGCCCAGGCCGCGCGCTATGTCACGTTGGCCACGCAACAGGCGCTCGAAGGGGCTTGAGCCCGGGAACGACGCCTATCATGAGGGCATGAGCAGCACCGTCGTCCCGCCGCCCTCGGCCGTCCGCCAGGGTTTTCTCCGCACCCTGGTCCTTTGGCTGGCGATTCCGATGGCGGTGCTGGTGCCGCTCTGGGTGGTGGCCGGACGGGTGCTGTTTGGCATCGGCGGGCAGATGGTGCTCTGGCTGGGCATCAGCCTGGGCCCGGTGCTGCTGGTCTTGCTGTTGCTGACCGGCGTGAAGCTCCTCGAGACCGCCCGCCGGGGCCGGCTGCTTCCGGTGCGGGCCGTCGTGGTGCCGGCGCTGGCCTGGCTGCTGGCGTTCGCCTTCGGCTTCACCGTCCCGGACTTCGGCGGCGGCGCCGGAGAGGGCGCGTCCATCATGTCGCTGCTGGCCGGTCCGTCCGCCCTGGGAATGTCCACCGCACTGTGCAACCCGTTCGGGATCATCGCCGTGGGGCTGGCCATCGCGGCCACGGTTTTCGCCTACCGGGCCGCGGGCGATGCGCGTCGCGGCGTCACTGCCGACCGCCCCTGACGCAGGCGGGCCTGATGGTGCGCCTTAGGCCTGTTGTGCGTGCCGGGCTTCGCCGTTGCGCCGTACGTGACTGCGGGCATGCTCGACCGCCGCTTCCAGGTCGCCGAACAGGTGCCGGTCGTGGCGCAATGACTCCAAGACCCCGACCCGGCGGGCCAACTCCACATGGCGTTCTTGGATCCCCTTGATGAGCACGGTGACGCCGCGGCGCTCCAGCGCCGTGACCAGGTCGGCCACGACTTTGGCCCCGGTCGCGTCGAGAATCTGCAGCTGGGACATCCGGATGATCACCACCTGCACATTGCGGATGGAAGAGACTCGCTCCAGCACCCGGTCGGCCACGCCGAAGAACAGGGCGCCGTCGAGTCGGAAGACTGCGATCTGCTCGTCGCCGTCTGCGGCCGGTCCGGGGATGTCCTCCCGGTGGACGCCGCTGGAATTCCCCAACGCCCTCAGCGCGAAGAACCCGGCGAAGACGATGCCGATCACCACGGCCTGGATCAGGTCGAAGGACACCGTGACGACCGCGGTGACGATGAAGACCGTGGTGTCCGCCCGCGTGGAGCCGAACACGCTGCGCAAGGTGTTCAGCGAGACCATGCGGACGGCGGTCACCATCAGCACGCCGGCCAGCGCCGCCAGCGGGATCTGCGAGACGGGCCCGGTCGCCAGGTACACGACGCCCAGCAGCACCAAGGAATGCACGACGACGGAGGCCCGGGTCCGCCCGCCGGCGCGGATGTTCACTGCCGTCCGGGCGATGGCCCCGGTGGCAGGCATCCCACCGAAGAAGCCGGAGGCAACCGAGGCCAGGCCCTGGCCCACCAGCTCCCGGTCGGCGTCGTACGGGCCCGTGTCGGAGATGGATGCGGCTACCCGGGCCGAGAGCAGGGACTCGATGGCAGCCAGTGCTGCGATGGTGAGGGCAGGCGCGGCCAGTGCGCCCATTAGGGCCAGGTCGACGGCGGGCAGGGAAGGGGCCGGCAAGGAGCCGGGTAGTTCGCCGATCCGTGCAACGTCCAGATTCATCAGTTGGGCCACAAGCGTGGCGACGATGATCCCGATGATGGAGCCGGGCAGCTGTGGATTGATCTTCGGCGCGGCCACCATGATGCCGGCCACGATCAACGCCAGGATGACGGGCCAGAACAAGCCCGCCAACGAGGCCGTGCTCAAGGCTTCGACCGCCGACACGGCCGCGTTGGAGCTGGGCCCCGGTGCCGTCCCGAAGGCGGCCGGCACCTGCTGTATGAAGATGATGACGGCGATGCCCAGCGTGAAGCCCTCGATGACCGGCCACGGTATGAAGCTGACGGCACGGCCCAGTTTCAGCACACCGGCGGCGGCCACCATGACGCCGGCCATGAGCGTCAGCAGCGCGAGCGACGACACCCCGTGGCTCGCGATGACCGGCGCAAGCACCACCACCATGGCGCCGGTGGGTCCCGACACCTGGATGTTGGAACCACCGAAAACGGCAGCGACGATGCCGGCGACGATCGCGGTGATCAATCCCGACGCGGCGCCGGCACCCGAACTGACACCGAATGCCAAGGCCAGCGGCAGGGCGACGATACCCACGGTCACGCCCGCCACCAGGTCGTTCCGCCAGGTGCGCGGCAGCTGCGCGTAATCGGCCTTGCCGGGCAGCAGCGCGGCCGCAGCCCTCACCGACTTCATGGCGCCGGTTCCGGTTTGGTGCCCGCGTCCCGGGCTGATGCCGTCGGGCTGTTGTCGGCCGCACCGAAGCCGGCCAGTTGCTGCGTTGCGGTGTGCAGGAGCTGCTGCAGGAGGCTGCGGGCAACGGTCAGCAGGTCGGCCACCTGAGGGTACGCCAGGCGGTAGAAGACCTGCACGCCCCGGCGTTCGGCCAGGACGAGGTTGTGCCGGCGCAAGACGGACAGGTGCTGGGACAGGTTGGAGGCCTCTTGGCCCGTCTCGTTCATCAGCTCGGTCACGGTTACCTCGGGAGCGTCCGCGAGCAGTTCCAGCACCCGGATCCTGACCGGATGGGACAGTCCCTTGAACAGGTTGGCCTTGACTTCGTACAGCGGGGCGTCGGCAGCGGCAAATGGGTTCACGAGGGCTCCCTAGAGTTCATTACTTTAGGAAGCCATCATATAGCGTGCGTGCAGGCCACGCTAATGCCCCGCTCATGGCCCACGCGTCGCCTCACCAGCCAAGCGTCGCTCGGGCAAGGCCGCGCGGGCCCCGCCGCACGAACCCGCGTCTCGCGGTGCCGCGGTGCCGAGTTCCCGCCTGCTATCCGCCGGTGGGGGCGGAGGGGGGAACGAATCCGTCCTGTCCGGGTTCGTTCTCGTGCTCCGGGTCCTCGCTCTGGCGGTATTCGCCGTCCGGGCTCAGGCCCGGTACCCGCTGCCCCGCATTGAGCAGGCTGGAGGTGAAGTGCTCGCCGTCGAACGTGGCGGCGGAGTCGTTCTCCGGCTCCGGGGCGCCGATGTCGTGGCGCAGATGCTCGTCGTCGGGCATTGTGGATTCATCGCGTGGCTGGCTCATGGGTCGGTCAGCTTTCGTGCCGGAAACCGAGCTTGATGGTCACCTGCCAGTCGGCGACCCTGCCTTCGCTAAGGTGGCCGCGAACGGACTTCACTTCGAACCAGTCGAGGTTGCGCAGTGTCCTGGAGGCCTCGTTGATGGCGTTGGAGACCGCGGCATCGATCCCGTCGGGCGACGTACCCACAATCTCCGTGACGTTGTAGACGTGGTTGGCCATGCTTTCCTCCTCGAGAAGGTCCCGGGCCGGACGCCGCGGGAGAGATGGCTGCAACGCTAGCCTCCGATGTCCCCGCGGTCTAGGGCACGGCGGCCCGGAGCACGCCCTCGCCTCCAGGCGGCCGCCACGCCCGGCGGTCAGCCGAGCTTGGACGGCCTGACGCCCTCGTCTTCCACGGAATCCACGGGCTCGGTGTGGCGCCAGCGGGCCACCGCACTCATGCCATGGAAAATCAGCAGTGCCGCTGCCGAGCCCAGCGCGATGCCTTCGAACTGCAGCTCGCCTATCGCCCACTTGAAATTGGCGATGCCGATCACCAGGGCCACCCCTGCCACGGAGAGGTTGATGGGGTTGGCGAAGTTCACCCGGTTCTGGACCCAGATCCGCACCCCCAAAATGCCGATCATGCCGTAGAGCACGACGCCGGCGCCGCCCAGGACGCCGACCGGGACGGTGGCGATGGCGGCACCGAACTTCGGGAGCAAACTCAACAGGATGGCGACAATGCCGGCCACCCAGTATGCGGCGGTGGAGTAGACCTTGGAGGCCGCCATCACGCCGATGTTCTCGGCGTAGGTGGTGGTGCCGGAGCCGCCGCCGCTGCCGGCCAGCATGGTGGCCAGGCCGTCTGCCATCAACGCGCGGCCGGTGACGGGGTCAAGATCCTGCCCGGTCATCGCGGACACGGACTTCACGTGGCCGATGTTTTCTGCCACCAGGACCAACACGACGGGGAGGAACAGCCCGATCAGGGAGATGTGGAATTCCGGCGCGTGGAATTCGGGCAAACCAATCCAGGCAGCGTCATTGATCTTGGAGAAGTCCACCTCGCCCCGCAGGATGGCCACCACGTAGCCGACCAGCACGCCTATCAGGATGGACAACCGGCCCAGCAGCCCGCGGAACAACACCGTGACCAGCAGGATCGCGACGACGGTGACCAGCGCCGTCACGGGCCCCTTCTCGAAGTTCTGCTTGGCGGCCGGCGCCAGGTTGAGCCCGATCAGCGCAACAATGGCGCCGGTGACCACCGGCGGCATCACCACGTTGATCCAGCGCGTGCCGGCCTTGTGCACCAGCGCGCCGACCAGGAAGAGCAAGGCACCGGCCATGATGAGGCCGCCGAGCGCTCCGCCCATTCCGTGCTGATTCATGGCGGCGCCGATCGGGGCGATGAACGCGAAGCTGGAGCCCAGGTAACTGGGGACCCTGCCTGCCGTGATGATCAAAAACAGAATGGTGCCCACGCCGGAGAACAGCAGCGTGGTCGACGGCGGGAACCCGGTCAGCAGCGGGACCAGGAAGGTGGCGCCGAACATGGCGACCACGTGCTGGGCCCCGACGCCCATGGTGCGCGGCCAGGTGAGCCGCTCCTGGGGTCCGACTACCGTGCCCGGTGAAATGTTCTTGCCGTCGCCATGCAGGGCCCAACGGAACGGGGAAGATTTTGCAGGCGTGCTCATGGTGGGCCTCTTAGGGGGGAGTCAGCGGGAAAATGTCCGGGGGACATCCTACCGCCGGAATGGCGTGCCGGCTCGCCCGACCGGTCGCGGAGGCCGGGCGGGAACGGCCCGGCCTCCGTTGTCAGGCGGTGATCAGGCGATCACGGCGTCCACGATTGCCTTCGCCTCTGCCTGCACCTGCTGCAGATGGTCCTGGCCGCGGAAGGATTCGGCGTAGATCTTGTAGACGTCTTCCGTGCCGGAGGGCCGGGCCGCGAACCACGCGTTGTCGGTGGTGACCTTCAGCCCGCCGATCGGGGCGCCGTTGCCGGGCGCTTCGGTCAGCTTGGCGGTAATCGCCTCGCCGGCCAGTTCGGTGGCGGCCACGTCGGCGGCGGAGAGTTTCGCCAGCGCGGCTTTCTGCTCCCGGGTGGCCGCCGCGTCAATCCGTGCGTAGGACGGCGCCCCGAACTTCTCGGTCAGCCCCGCATAGAGTTCCGACGGCGAGTTTCCGGTCACCGCCACGATTTCGGAGGCCAGCAGCGCCAGCAGGATGCCGTCCTTGTCCGTGGACCACGGCTTGCCGTCGAACCGCACGAAGGAGGCGCCGGCCGACTCCTCGCCGCCGAAGACGCCTTCGCCGGAGAGCAGCCCGGGCACGAACCACTTGAAGCCCACGGGAACTTCCACCAGCTGCCGGCCCAAGTTGGCCGCTACCCGGTCGATCATCGAGGAGGACACCAGCGTCTTGCCCACGGACGCGTCGGCCGGCCAGTCCGGCCGGTGCCTGTAGAGATAGTCGATGGCCACGGCAAGGTAGTGGTTCGGGTTCATCAGCCCGGCATCAGGGGTCACGATTCCGTGCCGGTCCGCGTCGGCGTCGTTGCCGGTGGCGATGTCGAAGGCGGCGCCGCCGCCGCGAACGGCGTTGATCAGCGAGGCCATTGCCGACGGCGACGAGCAGTCCATCCGGATCTTCTCGTCCCAGTCCAGGGTCATGAACGCCCATTGCGGGTCCACCGCCGGATTGACCACGGTCAGGTCCAGCCGGTGCCGCTCGGCGATGGCGGCCCAGTAGTCCACCGAGGCTCCGCCCATCGGGTCGGCACCGATCCGCACGCCGGCGGAACGGATGGCGTCCAGGTCCAGCACCTTCGGCAGGTCGTCCACGTACGCGGCCAGGAAGTCGTACGTACCGATGGACCCGGAGAACCGGGCCTGTCCCAGCGTGATCCGCTTGACGCCGCGCAGGCCCGCCTCCAGCAGTTCGTTGGCGCGGGCGGCAATCCACCCGGTGGCATCCGAGTCGGCCGGACCGCCGTGCGGCGGGTTGTACTTGAAGCCCCCGTCGCCGGGCGGGTTGTGCGAGGGGGTGATCACGATGCCGTCGGCCTGGGCATCCGGATGGGCCGCGTTATGGGTGAGGATTGCGTGGCTGACCGCCGGCGTCGGGGTCCACCCGGTCCGGGAATCGACCAGCACTGCCACACCGTTTCCGGCCAGCACCTCGAGGGCGGTGTCCTGGGCCGGATCCGAGAGGGAATGCGTGTCTTTGCCGACGAACAGCGGTCCGGCGATGCCCTGCCCGGCGCGGTACTCCACGATCGCCTGCGTGATGGCGGCGATGTGGTCCTCATTGAAGGATGCCTTCAGGCTGGAGCCGCGGTGCCCTGAGGTGCCGAAAACCACGCGCTGGGACGGGTCGGCCGGATCCGGCTTGACGTTGAAGTACGCGTCGCGGAGCGCGGTCAGGTCAACAAGGTCGCTGGGAAGGGCCACTGTGCCCGCACGGTTTGCCATCCCTCCAGCATGCCAAAAAACTATCGATCCGTGGCGATCGGGTGGCGGATCCCGCCCGATAGGCCCCGATCTTCCCGCGCGCCTAGACTGGTAGGCAGCACCGAAGCTGCGCAGCAGCGAATCAATTTCAGGGGGAATCAACAGTATGTCCGGCACGGAGAACAGGCCGCCCTTCAACGACCCGAAGCACCCGGGGTGGTACACCGATCCCAATGCGGGCCAGGCCTTGCCGCAGCCGCCGGCGCTGCCCGAGGCGGGGAACCCGTACTCCTACCAGCCCGGCCCCGGCGCGCAGCCGTATACCGGGCAGCAGCCGTACGGCGGACCGGACTACAACCAGCCGATGTACTACACGCCGCAGGTCGAGCCGAAGGGGCTGAGCATCGCGGCGCTGGTGCTGGGCATCGTCTCCGTGGTCACGTTCGGCTTCATGCTGGTCCCGCAGGTCCTGGCCATCGTGTTCGGCCACATCGCGCTGGGGAAGGAACCGGCCGGCCGCAGCATGGCGCTGGCCGGCCTGATCATGGGCTACGCGGTCACCGGCATCTGGTGCCTGCTGATCTTCATCGGCGTCCTCGCCGGGGCGTAGGTCCGGCCGGCGCCTCGTTACGTCGCTGGTCGGCTTCACCCGCTTCCCCCCGTCGACTATTCAGCTCCTGCCCTGCTGAGTGCTCAGAAGGGGCCGGAGCTGAAAAGTGGATGAGGAAAAGGCCCCTCACGACGGCGATGCCCGGGCGGGAGTGAATCTCCGCCCGGGCATCGCCATCGTCGTTAAGGTTCCGTCCTAGCGGATGCCGCCCATCAGCTTCTTCAGGGACGGCACGGCCGCGGCCAGGCCGACGCCGAGGATGATCGCCGTCACCCCGATGAAGCCGAAGTACGGGGCTTCATTCGCCGGGTCGTAGTAGCCGGCCAGGATGCCCGCCAGCGTGGTGCCCAGCGAGATGGAGAGCAGGAACAGCGCCACCATCTGGGTCTGGAAGGCCTTCGGCGCCAGCTTGGTGGACACCGAGGAGCCGGTCGGGGAGAGGAACAATTCCGCCATGGTGAACAGGAACAGGATGCCGACCATGGCCAGCAGCGGGGTGGAGTTGGCGCCGCCGCCGGTGAGCGGGATGAACGCCAGGAACGCCAGGCCCATCACGACCAGGCCCAGGGCGAACTTCAGCGGCGAGCTGGGCTGCTTGGGGCCGAGCTTGGTCCACAGGGCAGCGAAGATGCCGGCGAAGATGATGATGAAGACCGGGTTGATGGACTGCACCCAGCTGGCCGGCATTTCCCAGCCGCCCAGCGTGCGGTCCAGCTGCTTGTCCGCGTACAGGGCCACCACGGTGAACTGCTGCTGGAACAGCGCCCAGAACGCGGCGGAGGCGATGAACAGCGGGATGAAGGCATAGACGCGCTTGCGCTCCACGGCGTCGACCTGCTTGCTGAAGAGGATCACCACGAAGTAGACCACGGCGGCGATGATCGCCAGCCAGGCCATGATCGGGGCCAGGTTCGAGGCGGTCACCAGGCCGAAGGCCACCAGCAGCACCATGACGACGACGGCGGCCACGGCCGCGGCGGCGACCTTGCCGTAGTTGCCCCGCGGCAGCGGGTTGGCCACATGGTGCGCGGCCTCGGGCAGGTTCTTGCGGGTCAGGGCGTACTGGGTCAGGCCGATGGCCATGCCCAGCGCCGCCAGGCCGAAGCCGTAGTGGAAACCGAGCTGCACCTGGGCCAGGCCGGTGAGCAGCGGGCCGAAGAGGCCGCCGATGTTCACGCCCATGTAGAAGATGGAGAAGCCGGCGTCGCGGCGGTCGTCCTTCAGGCTGTAGAGCGAGCCGACCAGCGAGCTGGCGGTGGCCTTGAGGCCGCCGGAGCCGATGGCCACCAGGATCAGGCCGATGGCCAGCCCGACGCCGCCCGGGATCAGGGCCAGCGCGATGTGGCCCAGCATGACCATGATGCCGGTGTAGAAGAGGACCTTTTCGGACCCCAGGATGCGGTCGGCCACCCATGCGCCGAGGATCGAGGAGAGGTACACGCCGCCGCCGTAGGCGCCCACCAGGCCGGTGGCGATTCCTTCGTCGATCCCGAGGCCGCCCTCGGCGACCGAGTAGTACATGTAGTAGAGCAGGATGCCCTGCATGCCGTAGAAGGAGAAACGCTCCCAGAGTTCTACGGAGAAAAGATTCGCCAGCATCCGTGGATGCCCGAAGAAGGTTTTGCCGGTTTGGGTGGACTGTTTTGTTGTTTCCGGCTGCGGATTCCCGGACTGCACGGTATTGCTCACGGTGTTCTATTCTGACAGTCCCCTACATGAAATGTCATATTCTGCGCCCGTGGCCGGGCGGCGTGTTAATGCAAATCCGCAGGTCAGGCCGGGGTTGCAGGATTCATCGCACGCCCTCCAGCTGCGCGGCGGCGGCCAGCAGCATGGCCTCCGAGCCGGGCTTGCCGATCAGCTGGACGCCCATGGACAGGCCCTCCTCGGTGGTGCTGACGGGAACGGCGATCGCGGGCAGCCCGCACACGTTGACCAGCGAGGTGTACGGCGAATACTGGCACTGGCGCATGTAGTCCACGTCTGCGCTGTTGGAGGTGTACCAGCCAACCGGCCGGGGGGTCTGGGCCAGCGCGGGCGTCAGAACCAGGTCGTACCGGCCGAACTGTGCCCGGGTGTCGTCCTGGAAACGCGCCAGCGTGGCCAAGGCGTCCGGCAGCGCCTCCGGCCCGCGCTTCAGGGCGCGGCGGCGGAAGGACCGGGTGAGCGGCATGAGCTGCGGTTCGTGGCCGGCCTGCAGCTCCAGCCGGGTCAGGCCGGAGGTCCAGACGGTGGCAAACGCCTCCGGGTAGCGGTTGTCGTAGCGGATCTCCGCTTCGTCGAGCGCGTGGCCCATCCCCAGCAGCAGCTCCACCGCGGTATCCAACGCCTCGCGCGCCTCCGGCTCCAGCGACAGCGGGTAGGCGGACTCGAACGGAGAGTCGGTGCTGATGCCGATCCGAAAGCGCCCTTCGGCGCGAAGCGCGGCGGCCAGGAAACCGGGTTCCCCCGGGAAGGCCGCGCGGGCCAGCTGCTCGTCCGCCATGGCGTCCATCAGCAGCCCGGCATCGGCCGCCGTGCGGGCCAGGGGCCCGGCGACCACCAGCCGGCCCGGGTCGTCTCCGATGCTGCCGGCCGGGAGCCGGCCGCGCCCCGGTTTCAACCCCACCAGCCCGGTGGCGGCCGCCGGAATCCGGATCGAGCCGCCGCCGTCCGAACCCGGGGCGAAGGGCAGCAGGCCGGCGGCCACGGCGGCCGCGCTACCGCCGGAGGAACCGCCCGGGCTCAGCGCCGGGTCCAGCGGGTTGCGGGCCGGCGGCGCCACACGGTTCTCGCTGTAGGAGGTCAGCCCGAATTCGGGGACCTGGGTCTTGCCGAGGCTGATGCTGCCGGCGGATTCGAGGACGTTCACCAAGGGGTGGTTGGCCAGGGCGGGCCGATGCTCCAGGGCCGCGCTGCCGTGGGTGGTCGGGACGCCGGCCACATCCGTGAGGTCCTTGTAGGCCACCGGCAGGCCGTGCAGCCGGCCCAGGGTCCCGCCGCGTGCCTGGTGGTCGTCCGCGGCGCGTGCCTGCTTGAGCGCCTGGTCGGCGGTGACGGCGATGAAGGCGCCGAGCCTGGGATTCAGGGCATCGATGCGCTGGAGGTAATGCTCCGTCAGTTCGAGGGCGGACAGTTCGCCGCGGGCCACGGCGTCGCGCTGGGCGACGGCCGTCAAGTCATGCAAAGCAGTCATCGCCCGTAAGCGTAGCCCCGCCCGGCGGTGCGGGCTAATCCGCGCGCCGGGTCAGCCGAGGAACCTGGTGTCGATCGGTTCCTCCACCGCGATGGCGTCGGGCCCGTCCCCGGCCTGGGCTGTCACGCGGTAGGCGAGTTTCCCGTCGGTCTCGCTGACCGCCTCGGCCAGATGGGTGCCGCGGTAGACCAGTCCGACGCCGTCATCGGTGCAGTGCGTTTCGCCCAGGATGCCGTCCGCCACGAGCCGGTGCACCAACGGCCGGCGCTGCGGTTCCGAGTCGTAGTGGACGCCGTTGTCGTAGGGCAGCAACGCCAGCCCGTTCGTGACCGGCCGCAGCTCGGGGCCGAAGGAGTCGGTGGTGCCGCCACGGAACCAGCAGATGGAACCGGCGGAGACCCCTGCCAGCACCACGCCGGCCTGCCAGACCCGCCTGAAAATGGCGTCCAGGCCGTGGACCCGCCACACCGCCAGCAGGTTCGCCACTGAACCGCCGCCCACCCACACCACATCCTGGCCCAGCAGGTGTTCCTCGATGTCCGCCACATTGGGCATGGTGAACAGGTTCAGATGGCTCAGGCCGTAACCGGCAACCCTGGCCGCCTCGTCCAGCTCGGCCTGGAGCCAGCGCTGGTCGCCGCCGGCGGTGCCCACGTGAACCAGCCTCGGTGCCCGCCCCGTGGGCCCCGCCAGTTCGACGGCGTGGTGCACCAGGTGGTGGAACGCGATCCGGCTGCGAACGCCGGCCGTGATTCCGCCGGACGTAGCAAGGATGGTCGGCTGGTCTGCGGCCATGGGTGCCCCTGTCTCATTACGGTGCGGCGGACGATCCCACTATAGGCTTGGAAAGGGGGCAAATCGCGGGTGCGCCCGGAGCAGGAATTCACCAGCGGCGGCGCGGCCCGCCGCGGATCACGGAGGTTGCCATGAGCGATATCGAGAATGTGGATGTCAACAGCATCGGCGGCGACGCCACCATTCTGGACGTGCGCGAGGACTATGAATGGGAAGCCGGACACATTGCGGGCGCCGTGCACATCCCGCTCAACGAGCTGCCGCTGCGCCTGGAGGAACTGGACCCCGACGTGGACCTGCATGTGGTGTGCCGCAGCGGCGGTCGGTCCTTCCGGGCAACCGAATGGCTGAACGGGAACGGGTACTCGGCGGTGAACGTGGACGGCGGGATGGGTGCCTGGCTGGACGCCGGCAAACCGATCGTCTCGGAGAACGGGCAGGAGCCCCGGGTCCAGTAATGGCAGGCGTCTACACCTTCCTGGGGCCGGAGGGAACCTTCACCGAGGCCGCCCTCCTCCAGGTTCCCGGGGCGGCTGCCGCGCGCCGGATTCCGGCCGCGAGTGTCGACGCCGCCGTGGACGCCGTTCGCGCGGGCGAAGCCGGCGCGGCCATGGTCCCGATCGAAAACTCGGTCGAGGGCGGCGTCAGCGCCACGCTGGATGCCATCGCGGGAGGCGAGCCGCTGCGCATCATCGGCGAGGAACTCGTGCCCATCCGCTTTGTGCTGGCGGTCCGGCCCGGAACCGAGCCGGGAGACGTCGCGGTGGTGTCCACCCATCCGCATGCCTGGGCGCAATGCCGTGCCTGGGCCGCCGCGAACATTCCCCAAGCGGAATATCTGCCGGCGTCCTCGACGGCGGCGTCCGCGGTGGGACTGCTGGAGCCCGGGGCCGGCTACGAGGCGGCGATCTGCTCGCCGCTGGTGGCCCGGCAGCGCGGGCTGCGCGTGCTCGCCGAGGATATCGGCGATATTCCAGACGCCGTCACCCGGTTCATTCTGGTGAGCCGCCCCGGTGTCCTGCCCGCTCCGACCGGCGCCGACAAGACCACCCTGGTGGTCCCGCTGCCGCAGGACCGTCCGGGGGCGCTGGGGGCAATCCTGGAACAATTTTCCAGCCGGGGCGTGAACCTGAGCCGGATCGAGTCCCGCCCCACCGGCCAGTTTTTGGGAGATTATTTCTTCAGCCTCGATGCCGAAGGCCACCTCGCCGAGGAGCGGGTGGCCGACGCCGTCCGCGGGTTGCACCGGATCAGCCCCGGCATCCGGTTCTTGGGCTCCTACCCGCGCGCCGACCGCCGCGGACTGACTGTTCCGCGCCGCAACCAGGACGAGGCATTCCGGGAGGCCGACCGCTGGGTGCAGGACCTGCTGTCGGCCCGCTGACCGGCCCTGCCGGACTGTCGACCCGCGGTTATGGTCAGTATGCTGAGGAAAACCGCACCTGCGAACCAAGGATCGGAGCACCATGACGCAGCAGAACGACAGGGACCAGTACCAGGACGGGGAGCCGACGCCGGTGGAGGCGCTCAACCAGACTCCGAGTGAAAATCGCGCGGGCGACCTGGGGGACCAGGGCAACGACCTGCGCTTCGCCGAGGAGCAGCAGTTGATCGACCAGCAGGCGGCCGGCGAATTCCCGGTTCCCCGGGACGAAGACCTGCAGCAGCCGGATGCGGATGTCCCGGCGCTCGAAGCAGACGAACAACCCATCGACGTTCCGGGCGAGGAACTGCACAACACCGACCGGGCCGATGCCAGCGACGATCCGCTCAACACCGGGGGCGACGACACGTAAACACCTCCGTTCCGGGCGGCCGCCGGCCCAGGTGGCCGCCCGGCCGCTGCAGGCCCAAGCCCGCCGGCCCAGGTGGCCGCCCGGGCGCGGCAGGCCTAGTCGGCCACCCGGTGGCTGCCGGCGGAGGGGAGCGACTCGGTGCGCACCGCCAGCGACCGCGGCCTGACCTGGACGGTCAGCGACGTGACCGGCCCGGAGGGATCGCCGTCGAGCTGGCTTCCCATCGGCTCGTGCGCCGTGATGCGGACCTTCCGCCCGCGGTGATACTCGATCACGGGAATCGGCGCGCTGTGCCGCACCAGCGTCTTGGCGGCAATCCACAACCAGCCGATTGCGCTGCGCGGACTGAGCACCACGATGTCCAGTTCGCCGTCGTCGATTTGCGCGGTGGGGATGAAATCGATCCCCGCCGGCAACTTCCCGCAGTTGGCCAGCAGGATGCTGCGGACGCGGCGGGGCCGGGCGGGCCCGTCGTCGATGCTGACCATGACCCGCTCCCGCTGGCCGGCGAGGTGGCGGACGCCGGCTTCGGAATAGGCCATCCAGCCGAACCGGCGCTTCAGGTCGTCGCGGGTGTCGGCCAGAACATCCGCATCCACGCCGATGCCGGCGATCACCAGGAAGCTGTCCTGCGACCGTTCGCCGGTCGCCTCGTTCTCCAAGATGATGTCGGCGGTGTCGATCTTGCGGATGATCCCGTGCAGCGCCACGTGGATGTTGGTCCGCAGGGCCGCCGGATCCAGACCCAGATTGCGTGCCAGCAGGTTGCCGGTGCCCAGCGGCAGCACCCCCATCGGCACCTGGGTGCCGGACAGTTCCGAGGCCACCACCCGGATCGTGCCGTCTCCGCCGCCGGCGATCACCACGTCCGCACGCTCGGCGATGGCCCGCCTGGCTTGTCCGTGGCCCGGGTCCTCGGGCGTGGTTTCCAACACCAGGGGCGGGCTCCAACCGGCCGCCGCGCAGGCTGCCTCCACATCGCGGCGGGCCTCGGCGGCCGCGTTCTTGGCCGGGTTCAGGATGAAGACCACGCGCTGGTCGGGCAGGCCCGGGGAAGGCGCAAGTGCGGCCGGCACCGCTGCCCGGCGGCGCCCCAGCATGCCGCGAAGGCCCGGCCATCCCACCGCCAAGGCGGCCACCGCTAGCAGGATGATGAGGGCGGGCATCCATTCGGCAGTCATGTTGGTCATAGACTATCCAGCCCCGCCGCTTTGGCCCATTGAGGCCCGCGACCGGGTGCGGCGGGCGCGGAGCGAGGCCGGAAAGCCTTTTTCGGTACCCTTAGCAGGTGATCGATGTAAACGAACTCCGCGCCAATCCAGAGATTTTCCGTGCCTCCCAGCGCGCCCGGGGCGCCGACGAGTCGGTGGTCGATGCCGTGATCGCCGCCGATACGGCACGCCGGGAAGCGATCAACCGTTACGAGGGGCTGCGCGCCGAACAGAATCTCTTCGGCAAGAAGGTGGCCCAGGCCACGGGCGGGGAGAAGGCAGAGCTTCTGGCCCAGGTCAAGGAGTTGGCAGCATCGGTCAAGGAAGCCCAGGCCGCGTCGGATGCCGCCCGGAACCAGCAGGAATCGCTGCTGCGCAGCATACCCAACCGGATCGAAGACGGTGTTCCGGCCGGCGGCGAGGACGACTTCACGGTGCTCAAGACGGTCGGCGAGCCCCGGGACTTCGCCCGGGACGGGTTCGAGCCGAAGGACCACCTGGCCATCGGCGAGCTGATCGGTGCCATCGACATGGAACGCGGGGCCAAGGTTTCGGGCTCCCGCTTCTACTTCCTCAAGGGCGTGGGCGCCCGGCTGGAGGTTGCCCTGATGAACATGGCGCTGGACCAGGCCGTGTCCAACGGCTTCATCCCCATGATCACCCCCACCCTGGTCCGCCCCGAAACCATGCAGGGGACCGGCTTCGATGTGGAGCACGACGACGAGATCTACCGGCTGGAACGGGACAACCTGTACCTCACGGGCACCTCGGAGGTGGCGCTCGCGGGCTACCACGCGGACGAGATCCTGGACCTGTCCGCCGGGCCGACGCGCTACGCCGGCTGGAGCTCCTGCTACCGCCGTGAGGCCGGGGCCGCCGGCAAGGACACCCGGGGCATCATCCGCGTGCACCAGTTCAACAAACTGGAAATGTTCATCTACTGCCAGGTCGAGGAGGCCGCCGACGAGCACGCCCGCCTGCTCGCCTGGGAAGAAGAAATGCTGGCCAAGGTGGAACTGCCCTACCGGGTGATCGACACCGCTGCGGGAGACCTGGGCATGAGCGCGGCCCGCAAGTTCGACTGCGAGGCCTGGGTGCCCACCCAGGAGGCCTACCGGGAGCTGACGTCCACCTCCAACTGCACGACCTTCCAGGCCCGCCGGTTGAACATCCGTGAACGCCAGGCTTCGGCGGACGGCGAAAAGAAGGGCACGAGGGCGGTGGCCACCCTGAACGGGACCCTTGCCACCACGCGCTGGATCGTCGCCATCCTCGAGCACCACCAGAACGCCGACGGCTCCGTGAATGTGCCTGCCGCGCTGCGGCCCTACCTGGGCGGCATGGACGTCCTTCCGGTGCTCTCCTAGCGCGCCGTTCCGCCCCGCCGGCGGCACTGCGGTGCCGTCGCGGCGGGGCCGCGTTCACCGGCACTTCATTCGCCCGTAGAAAATTTCCTACCCGCGTGTCTGCCCCCCATGTTTGACTAGGGACATGACAACTACAGCTGACAAGGCTAACGCTGGCATCGACGACCAGCGGATTGCTACGGAAGATATGACAAACGATAAAAACGAAGCCCGGCGCCACAACTTCGTGGAGAACGGGTCCCGCAAACTCGTGGCGCTGGATGTGGACGGCACCCTGGTCAACCACGACGGCCACATGAGCGATGCCGTGCGCGAAGCAGCGCGCGCCGTCGTCGACGCCGGCCACGAGGTGGTCGTCTCCACCGGACGGTCCCTGAATGCAACGCTGCCGATCATCCAATTGATCGGCGTCACCAAGGGGTACGCCGTCTGCTCCAACGGCGGTGTCACCCTTCGGATCGACACGTCGCTGGAGGACGGCTACGAGGTGATCGACCGGGTGACGTTCAACCCCGGACCGGCCTTGCGGGTGATGCGGTCCAAGCTGCCCACCGCCAAGTTTGCGCTCGAGGACGAAGAGGGCAATTTCCTGGCCACGGAGCGCTTCCAGGACGCCAGCTTCGGCATCGAGGCCAAGGGCGTCGACTTCGAGGCGCTGCTGGAGTCCACGGCCGTGCGCGTGGTGGTCTCCAGCGCCGAAAACACTCCCGAGGAGTTCAAGGAAGCCATCGACACGGCGGGGCTCAAGGGCGTGACGTACTCGGTGGGCTGGACCGCGTGGCTGGACATCGCGGCCAACGGCGTGACCAAGGCCAGCGCGCTGGAATCCCTGCGCCGGAAGCTGGACGTCGAGCCGTCGCATACCGTCGCCATGGGCGATGGCCGCAACGACATCGAAATGCTGGACTGGGCCGCCCGGGGCGTCGCGATGGGACAGGCGCCCGAGGAGGTCCTGGCCGTCGCCCACGAGGTCACGGGAACCGTCGAGGAAGACGGGGCAGCAGTCGTGCTGCGCAGCCTGCTGGACTGAGGCGTGCCCGGCTGATCCACCCGGAGGAGGTGCCCGGGTGAATCCCGGGCACACCTGTTGCCGCCGGCTGCCTCGATAGTGGGGGCTGCGGTTCTCAGGCTCCGCTGATCCCGAAGAGGCCGATGACCAGTGCCATGACCAGGAACGTCACGAGTTCGTGCACGGTGTTCAGGACGGTCAGTCCGACCGGCCGGCCCTCGAAGGCATCGTGCGTGGCGAAGCGGGCGGCGGTGAAGCCGGCCCAGAGGATGATGGCGGTCAGCACCGTGTTCCACAGGAAGTTGCCGCCGTAGAAATCCTGCGCGATGGCCGCCGAACCCGCCAGCACCCACGCGCTGATCAGGCTGACGATCACCGTGATGATGATCGGGCGTACGGCGCTTTTGCCGTCGCCGGGGCTGACGTTGGCAACCCTCATCCAGTAGTTGCCGAAGACCTTCGGCGTGTACCAGACAGATCCGACGATCAGGGTCGAAAGGGTGGCCACGATGACCGCCCAAATGTTGATCTCCGGAACCATATTGAACACTCCTTGTGTCGTTGACCCGCGGGCGGAGGCGGGCGCCGTCTCCCTCGGAGTCTAGACGCCGCCCGCCGGTATTGCCGTAGCTTCCGGGGCCGTCAGCGCGGCGGGGCGACGGCGGCCGGGGAGGCGGGCCCGTGGACAAGGTCCAGCAGCCGGGCGGCGGCCGGACGGCAGGCCCACTCCTCCACCCAGTGCGAGCGGACCACCGCCTTGCTCACGGCCTGGCTGGTGATGCCCAGTTCTTCGGCAACGTACTTTTGCTGGCCGCGCGCTCCCGGCGTCATCAGGTCCAGCACCTTCCACTCCGCGTCGGTGCGGGTGGCGACGATTTGGCCGATGAGCCGCAGCACGGCTTCTGCTTCGGCGGCGACCTCAGCATCGGGCCCGGACACGGCCAGCGGAACGCGCTCACCGGTTTTCCGGGCCCGGTTCACCGCGCGCCGTGCGTAGACCAGGCCGTACCCTTCGGCGTCCTTGATGTCCTCCGGAAGCGGCGGCCGCAGTTCGCCCACGCCGATTCCCACATGCCAGCGCCTGGCGCGCAGCGCGATCAGGGCGGCGTCGATGGCCGTGGATGGCTTCTCGACCGCGCCGATCGCTTCGTCGCCGACAGACCGCTGAAAGGGGATCGCCGCGGGCAGGTGGCGCAGCGCCTTGATCAGGGCGGGCACCTGGTCGCCCGCCTCGCGGGAATCGCGCTGGTTGATCGTGAGCACGTACATGGCACCAGTATTGCGCCCGTCCGGGCAGGAACAACCGATTCCGGTTGGCTGGTGTGTCCTGCCGCCGGTCGCCCCCGGGGAAGGCAAAAGCGGCCCGGACCTGAAGGGTCCGGACCGCCGTCGCTGTTCCTGCCGGTTTCGAGCGGCAAGGCTCGGTTCAGGCCGGGCGTGGCTGCCCGGCCGTTCGTCGCCGGTTGGCCTTAGCCCTGGGCGGCGAAGCGCCGGATGGAGGCTTCCAGTTCGGCCTCGGCGGCGGCGCGGTCGGCCCAGCCCTCGGCCTTGACCCACTTGCCCGGCTCCAGGTCCTTGTAGCGGGTGAAGAAGTGCTCGATTTCCTTGACGAGGAACTCCGGCACGTCGGACAGCTCCTGGATGTGGTCGAAGCGCTTGTCGGCCGGAACGCACAGCACCTTGGCGTCGCCGCCGCCGTCGTCGGTCATGTTGAAGACGGCGATGGGGCGGGATTCGACCACGACACCGGGCAGCAGGTCGTAGTCCTGCAGCATGACCATCGCGTCCAGCGGATCGCCGTCTTCGCCCAGGGTGTCCTCGAAGAAGCCGTAGTGGGTGGGGTACTGCATGGAGGTGAACAGCACCCGGTCCAGGCGGAGGCGGTGGGTTTCATGGTCGATTTCGTACTTGACGCGCGAACCCTTGGGGATCTCGATGGTGACGTCATGCTGCATGGCTTCGCTCCTTGGAGGCGTTCGGAAATTGGCTTCGGCGCCGCCGATGCACGGCCGTGGCCCGGCGCCGGACTACGCTTAACGATATAGGTCTTGCCCTTCCGTACCGGCATCGGGGTTGGCGCGGGGCGTTCCCAACACTTCAAGATCCTCAGGAGGGGCAGCATGGGGCGTGGCTTCCGTGTGCTCACCTCCGGGCTGCTGGCAGTCGTCTTCGCCGTGCTGGCCGTGCCGGCCGCCCTGAACCTCGGCCAGGCCATCGATTGGCCGGAGCCGGAGCCGGTTATCAGCACCCCTGCGGCGCAATTGCCGCCCACCGAGCTGGCAGAGCCGCAGCCGCTTAAGCCGGCCGGCGAGGCGCCGGTGCCGGATCCGGCCGTGCTGGATGCGGCCCTGGACCGGGCCTTGGCGTTCGACGGCGCCGGCGGGTTCACGGGGATCGTCACCGACGCGGCCAGCGGCGACGTGCTGTACGACGAGGCAGCCGGCGAGCCGCTGGTGCCGGCATCCAACCTGAAGCTGCTGACCGCCGTCGCCGCCCTGGACACCATCGGTGCCGGCCACCGGTTCACTACCTCGGTCAAGCGCGGCGGCAAGCCGGGCGTGGTCTATCTGGTCGGCGGCGGGGATGCCTTGCTGGGTGCCGGGGAATCCAAGCCCGGCGCGGTCTGGGGCGAAGCCGGGCTGGCAACGCTGGCAGCCGAAGCGGCCGGGCAGCTGGCCGCCGACGGGTACACCGGTGAACTCTCGGTGGCGGTGGACGATTCCCTCTACTCCGGGGCCGTCATCAGCGCCGCCTGGGACCCGGGCGACGTGAAGAACGGCGAAATTTCCGCCGTGTACCCGCTCGCCCTGTACGCCGGGCGGGAACAGGCCGACGGCGGCGGCGACCTGGTGGCCGACGCCGCCGCGCTGGCCGGGGCGGCGTTCCGCGACGCGCTGGCCGAAGCCGTGGCCGGGCAGGGACTCACGGTGAAGGCCGCGGTGGCACGGGAAGCGGCACCGGCTGACGCGGACGTGTTGGCCGAGGCGGATTCCGCGCGCGTGGCCGATCAGGTGGCATACATGATGCAGCATTCGGACAACTACGTGGCGGAGGTCCTCGCGCGCAACACGGCCGTGGCGGCGGGCAAGCCCGGCTCCTTCGCGGGCGGCACCGAAGCCATCCGCGAGGCGGCGGGCCTGGCGGGCATTCCCGTGGAGGGCATGGTGCTCGCCGATGCCAGCGGCCTGTCCATGGACAACCGGGTCAGTCCTGCCCAGCTGGCCGCGGCGGTCAGGTTGATGACCTCCTCCGAGGACGCGGACCTGCGGGCCGGGATCGGCTCCCTGCCGGTCGCCGGCCTGACCGGCACCCTGTCGGGGCGCTACCTGGAAAACAACCCCGCCGGCGCCGGGCTGGTCCGGGCCAAGACCGGCACCCTGAACACCGTGACGTCGCTCAGCGGCTATGTGGCCAGCGCCGACGGACGCCTGCTGGTGTTCGCCTTCGTGGCCAACGGCCTGAAAGGCTCGACCGACGCCGCGCGCGTGGCCGCCGACCGGGCGGCGACCGTGCTGGCCGGCTGCGGCTGCCGCTGAGCCAGGCCCGGAAGCCGCGGCCGCCGGCTACTCTTCCGCCGACCTTGGCTGCTGAGCCACGGCCGCCGGCTACTCTTCCGCCGACCCCGGCCGCTGAGCCACGGCCGCCGAGCTGCTCCAATCGATGCCCGCCGGTAGTGACCGGCTCGCCGCTGATGTGATCTGATGGGACGCATGGACAGTAGCGCACCGACCCCCAGTGAATCCGGCGCCACCCCAGGCCCCGCCCCGCGGTTGGTCAACTGGGAACTGGCCGCGTCCACGGCAGCCACGCTGACCCCCGCCGGCCCCCGGATGAAGGCCGCGGAAATGCGCGCCGCCGTGGCCGAGATGCGCCGGCTGGCGGAAGAGTCGGTGGACCACGTGCACCGCATCACCGGGTTGGAGGCCGCCCGCGACCTGCGCGACTCCGATGTGCTGATCGTGGACCGCGCCGCTTGGTCCAGGGCAAACGCCCGCAGTTTCGAGGTCATGCTGGCCCCGGCTATCGCCGCGCTCGCCGAAAAGCGCCCGGATCAGCTCAAGAACGCCACCACGGCCGTGGGCAGCGTGCTCACCGGCACCCAGATGGGCGCCATCCTCTCCTTCCTCTCCAGCAAGGTGCTGGGCCAGTACGACCCCTTCTGCTCCCTGTTGCCCGGCGGCCCGGCCGCCGGGCGGCTGATGCTGGTGGCGCCGAACATCGTGACCGTGGAGCGGGAACTGAATGTGGTGCCCGCCGACTTCCGCCTCTGGGTGTGCCTGCACGAGCAGACCCACCGGGTGCAGTTCGCCGCGGCCCCCTGGCTGCGCGACCACATGATGGAGCAGATCGGCGGGCTGTCGTCCTCGCTGGTGGAAAAGGCGGACACCCTCGGCGAGCGGCTGCAGCAGACGGTCAAGGCGGCCGTCGCCGCGGCCAGGGACAGCGGAAAGGACGACGGCGAAGGGCCGGGTTCGTCGCTGAAGGGTTCCCTCCTCGATCTGATCCAAGGGCCGGAAGAGAAGGCCGTCTTCTCCCACCTGACCGCCGTGATGAGCCTGCTGGAGGGCCACGCCAACGTGGTGATGGACGCGGTCGATTCCTCGCTGGTCCCGACGGTCAAGACCATCCGCCAACGTTTCAACGCGCGCGGCAAGAGCCGCGGCGCGCTGGAAAACTGGATCCGCAAACTCATGGGCCTCGATGCCAAGGCCCGGCAGTACTCCGACGGCGCCAAGTTCGTCCGTGCGGTGACCCGGCAGATCGGCATGGAGGGTTTCAACCAGGTCTGGGAGCGTCCCGAAAACCTGCCCACGGAAGAGGAGATCCACCACCCCGACCTGTGGGTCAGCCGGATGGACCTCAGCCGCGCATGAGCGGTGTTGCAGCGGACCGGCGCAAGCCCCGGTTGCATCCGCGGGTGGCAGACGCCCGGCACCAGCTGCGCCAGGCGCTGGAACAGTTCGGTCCGCCGGCAGCGACCGCCCGCGGCGCCGAACCGCAGCTGTTGCTGGTGGCCTGCAGCGGGGGACCGGATTCGCTGGCCCTGGCCGTCGCGGCGGAATTCTTCAACCGGCCGGCCCGCAACGGCGTCCGTCCCTATCGGGTGGGGGCCGTCGTCGTCGACCATGGCCTGCAACAGGGCAGCGCGGCGGTGGCCGAGGGTGCCCGGCTGCAGCTCGAAACGCTGGGACTGGCCCCGGTCCAGGTCCGCCGGGTTGCCGTGGAAGCGGCCGGCATGGGACCGGAGGCGGCCGCCAGGACGGCACGCTACGCGGCGCTGGATGCCGCCGCGGCGGAACTCGGGGCCGCGGCGGTGCTGCTGGGGCACACCCTGGACGACCAGGCCGAGCAGGTACTGCTGGGCCTGGGCCGCGGCTCGGGCACGCGGTCGTTGGCCGGCATGCCGGTGAAGCGGGGCCGGTATCTGCGCCCGTTCCTGTCGCTGCGCCGGCAAGACACCGAGGAGGTGTGCGCGGTTGCCGGGCTGCAGCCCTGGCACGACCCGGCCAACAGTGATCCGCAGTACATGCGCTCCCGCATCCGGATGCGGGTGATGCCGTTCTTGGAAGACGAGATGGGTCCCGGCGTCGCCCAGGCGCTGTGGCGGTCGGCACAGATTCTGGCCGCCGACGCCGACTACCTGCAGGCACAGGCGGCCGAGGAATACCGCCGGCTGCGGGTGGTCACACCGGACGGGCTGGAGCTGCCACGGGAAGGCATGGAACAACTCCCGGCCGCCATGAAGCACCGCGTGCTCGCCCTGGCCGCCGCCGAACTGGGCGGCGAAAACCCCAGCTACGAACGGCTGCAGGCGGCCGAATCGCTGCTGCGCCGCCAAGGCTCGGCCGGCCCGGTGCAGCTGGCCGGATTCGTCAGTGTCTACCGCCGGACTGCTGCCAACGCGGTTCACCAAGATGGCACCGGCTATGGCAATCTTGTGTTGAGAACAACTGGCCGCAGCCCCGGCCAGACAGACCGCTAGACCCGGGAGCATGTGGTGGATTCCAACGACGTCCAGGCAGACCTCAAGCACGTCCTCTACACCAAGGAGCAGATCCAGCAGCGCGTCGCCGAGCTGGCTGCCGAAATCGACAGGGACTATGAAGGGCGCGACCTGTTGATCGTCGGCGTCCTCAAGGGCGCGGTGATGGTCATGGCGGACCTGGCCCGGGCACTGCACAGCCACGTCAAGATGGACTGGATGGCCGTATCCTCCTACGGCTCCGGCACCCAGTCCTCCGGCGTCGTGCGGATCCTGAAGGACCTCGAGACGGACTTGATGGGCAAGCATGTGCTCATCGTTGAGGACATCATCGACTCCGGCCTCACCCTGTCCTGGCTGAAGACCAACCTGATTTCGCGCGGCCCGGCCAGCGTGGAAATCTGCACCCTGCTGCGCAAGCCCGATGCCGCCAAGGTGGAAATCGACGTCAAGTACGTCGGCTACGAGATCCCGAACGAATTCGTGGTGGGCTACGGGCTGGACTACGCCGAGCGCTACCGCAACCTGGACTTCATCGGCACCCTGGCACCGCACATCTACGAATAACCGCCGCACCGTCCGCCGCAGGCTAGGCTACGCCCAGAGGGAACTAATGCCCTCCCTTGAGCGTGAAGGAAGACGGACAGTGTATAGCTGTAGTAGCCGAAGGGCTGCCATCACGCGCGGACAAGCAGGAGGGACGGGCGCAAGCCCCCAAGTCGCATGAAATTGAAGAACCTTTTCAAGGGACCGATCATCTGGATTGTCCTGGTCCTGGTCATCCTCCTGATCGCCGTGCCCAATTTGGCCGGTCCGCAGTCTTCACGCGTCGACACCAGTGTGGGACTTGAACTGCTGCAGGACAACAAGGCGGAACAGGCCCGGATGAACGACGGCGCCCAGAGCGTCGACCTGACGTTGCGCGAAGACCTGGTCATCGACGACGCCAACAAGGGCAAGTCGATCACCTTCTTCTACAGTCGCGACCGCGGTCCGGACATCGTGGACGCGATCAACGCCTCCGACGTGGACACCTTCACCGACCAGCCGGTGGAAAACAACTGGTTCATGAGCTTCATCAGCCTGATCCTGCCCATCCTGATCATCGGCCTGATCTTCTGGTTCCTGCTCTCGCGCATGCAGGGCGGCGGTTCCAAGGTCATGCAGTTCGGCAAGTCCAAGGCGAAGATGATCACCAAGGACATGCCGCAGGTGACCTTCGCCGACGTCGCGGGCGTGGACGAGGCCGTGGAGGAACTGCACGAAATCAAGGAGTTCCTCTCCGAACCGGCCAAATTCCAGGCCGTCGGGGCGAAGATCCCCAAGGGCGTGCTGCTCTACGGCCCGCCCGGTACCGGCAAGACCCTGTTGGCCCGCGCCGTGGCCGGCGAAGCCGGCGTCCCCTTCTTCTCGATCTCCGGCTCCGACTTCGTCGAAATGTTCGTCGGCGTCGGCGCCTCCCGCGTCCGGGACCTGTTCGAACAGGCCAAGACCAATTCGCCGGCCATCATCTTCGTGGACGAAATCGACGCGGTCGGCCGGCACCGCGGTGCCGGCGTGGGCGGCGGCAACGACGAGCGCGAACAGACGCTGAACCAACTGCTGGTCGAGATGGACGGCTTCGACGTCAAGACCAACGTCATCCTGATCGCCGCCACCAACCGTCCCGACGTGCTGGACCCGGCGTTGCTGCGCCCGGGCCGGTTCGACCGGCAGATCGCCGTCGAGGCCCCCGACCTGGAAGGCCGCCACCAGATTCTGCAGGTGCACGCCGCCGGCAAGCCCATGGCCCCGGGCGTGGACCTGCGTTCCCTGGCCAAGCGTGCGCCCGGATTCACCGGTGCCGACCTGGCCAACGTGCTCAACGAAGCCGCCCTGCTGACCGCCCGGTCCAACGCCCAGCTGATCGACGACCGGGCGCTGGACGAAGCCATCGACCGCGTGATGGCCGGGCCGCAAAAGCGCTCCCGCGTCATGAAGGAACACGAGCGCAAGATCACCGCCTACCACGAAGGCGGACACGCCCTGGTCGCGGCCGCGCTGCGTTACTCCGCGCCGGTCACCAAGGTCACAATCCTGCCCCGCGGCCGCGCCCTGGGCTACACCATGGTGGTGCCGGAGGACGACAAGTACTCCGTGACCCGCAACGAACTGCTGGACCAGCTCGCCTACGCCATGGGTGGCCGGGTGGCCGAAGAGATCGTCTTCCACGATCCGTCCACCGGCGCGTCCAACGACATCGAGAAGGCCACCAGCACCGCCCGCCAGATGGTCACCCAGTACGGCATGAGCGAACGCGTGGGTGCCGTGAAGCTGGGCCAGGGCGGCGGCGAGCCGTTCCTGGGCCGCGACATGTCGCACGAACGCAACTACTCCGACCACGTCGCCTTCGTGGTGGACGAGGAAGTGCGCCGGCTCATCGACGACGCCCACGACGAGGCCTACGCGATCCTGACCGAGAACCGCGACGTGCTGGACCGGCTGGCCCTGGCGCTGTTGGAACGCGAGACGCTGAACCAGCGTGAGATCGCCGAGATCTTCCACGACCTGCGCCGCCGCGAGCTGCGGGACGTGTGGCTGTCCAAGGAAACCCGGCCGGTACACAACATCCCGCCGGTGGTCTCCCGCCGGGAGCGGGAAGCGGCCGCCAACGGCCAGCAGCAGGAAGGAAGCCACGGGGCCGTGATCGTGGACCCGAATCCGGCCGGCGGAGACCTTCCCGGGGATGACGGCCGAAGCGGCGTACCCGGCGCCAGCAGCTAGGATCACAGACGTGACCGAATACGATGACGTTGTCGCCGAGCTGGAGTTCGACCCGCTGATCGACCTGCCCAGGATCGAGAAGGCGGTGCGCGAAATCCTCATCGCCGTCGGCGAAGATCCTGACCGCGAAGGCCTGCGGGAAACCCCGCAGCGGGTCGCCCGTTCGTACGCGGAGGTGTTTGCCGGCCTGCATCAGGACCCGGCGGACATTCTCGGCACCACGTTCGACATCAACCATGAGGAAATGGTGCTGGTCAAGGACATCCCGTTCTATTCGACCTGCGAGCACCATCTGGTCCCGTTCCACGGCACCGCCCACATTGGCTACATTCCGTCCCATGACGGTAAAGTGACCGGGTTGAGCAAGCTCGCCCGCCTGGTGGAAATCTACGCCCGGCGCCCGCAGGTGCAGGAACGCCTCACCACGCAGATCGTCGAGGCCATGGTCAAGTACCTGGAGCCCAAGGGCGCGATCGTCGTCGTCGAATGCGAACACATGTGCATGTCCATGCGCGGGGTCCGCAAGCCGGGGGCGAAGACAGTCACCTCGGCCGTGCGCGGCCAATTGCGCGAGCAGGCCACCCGAGCCGAGGCCATGAGCCTGATTATCGGACGATAGCGAAGAGAAGAGACGGTACAGATAGATGGATTCACTCGCCGCAGTCCCCGGAACCGGGCCCGCCACGTCGCCGCTGCCCGTGCTGCGCAAGGCGCGCGAGCCGAAAAAGTTCGCGGACCTGCCCACCGACCGTGCCGTCGTCATGGCCATCCTGAACGTCACCCCGGACTCGTTCAGCGACGGCGGCGACCACGCCAATAAGGAAGCGGCGATCGCCTACGGGCTGAAGTTGCTGTACGGCGGCGCCGACATCATCGACGTCGGGGGTGAATCCACCCGCCCCAACGCCGACTCGATCACTCCCGAGGAAGAGCAGAAGCGCATCCTCCCCGTCATCGAGGCACTGGTCAAGGCCGGCGCCCTGATCAGCGTGGACACCATGCACGTGGACACGGCGGCCAAGGCGCTGGACGCCGGGGCGGCCATCGTCAACGACGTCTCCGGCATGACCCACGACCCGCACATGCCCGCCCTGGTGGCCGAGCGGAAGGTCCCCTACATCCTGATGCACCGGCGCGGGGACGCCCGCGAGGTCGACCCCAAGGCGGACTACCAGGACGTGGTGGCCGAGGTCCTCGCGGAGCTGACCGACCTGCGGGACAAGTTCGTCGCCGCCGGCGTGGAGCCGGAGCAGATCATCCTGGATCCGGGACTGGGCTTCTCCAAGAACGCCGAACACAACTGGGAGCTGCTGCGCGCCACGGACCGGATCGCGCAACTGGGCCACAAGGTGCTGGTCGGCGCATCACGCAAGCGGTTCCTCGGTTCCCTGCTGACCACCGCCGGCAAGGCCGCCGCACCCAAGGAACGCGACGAGGCCACGCTGGCGGTCTCCGCGCTGGCCGCCGCCAACGGCGCCTGGGGCGTGCGCGTGCACGACGCCGGCGCCTCGCTGGACGCGGTCAAAGTCGCCGCCGCCTGGACCAAGTAGGCCGGGACGTGACGCCAGCATCTCCGGCACGGCCGGACCTCATCAGGGTTTCCGGCATCAAGGCCACGGGCTACCACGGCGTGCTGGAGCATGAGCGCCGCGACGGCCAGCCGTTCGTCGTCGACGTCACCCTCCACACCGACATTCGGGCCGCCGCGGCCGACGACGACCTGGCGAAGACCGCAAACTACGCCGAGCTCGCCGACCAGGTGGACGCGATCATCGCCGGCGAGCCCCTGCAGCTGATCGAAACACTGGCCGAACGGATAGCCGACCATGTGCTGCGCACGTTCGCCGTGGCGGCGGTCGAGGTCACGGTGCACAAGCCGCAGGCACCCATCCAGGTGGAGTTTTCCGATGTCACGGTCAGCATCTACCGGGAGCAGCCATGAGCGTCCGCGCGGTCCTGGCGCTGGGCAGCAACCTCGGCGCACGCAGCGACACCCTCTCGCACGCGGTGGCGGACCTGGTGGACACCCCCCACGTGCGGCTGCGCGAAGTCTCGGCCGTGGTGCAGACGAAGCCGGTGGGCGGTCCCGAGGACCAGCCGGACTACCTGAACATGGTGCTCGAGGTGGAGACCGACCTGGACCCGCACCAGTTGCTGGCCCATTGCCAGGCCGTGGAAAACAAGCACCACCGCACCCGCGAAGTGCGGTGGGGGCCGCGGACGCTGGACGTGGACATCATCACCTACGGCGACCTGGTGCTCAACGACGAGAACCTCGTCATCCCGCACCCGCGCGCGCACGAACGCGCCTTCGTGCTGGCGCCCTGGGCCTGGATGGACTCGAACGCCACGCTCAACGGCGTCCCGGTCGGCGAACTGGCCAAGGCGGCTGGCGACCTGGACGGCGTGGAACCCTACGAATCCGAGCCGTTCGAAGCCGGTCAATAGTGTCCGGCGGGGTGGGGGCTTCGTGAGGACCATCAGATACCGCTGGCTGGCGACCATCGCCGTCGTCACGGCCGTGCTGGGCTGGCTGGGCAACCTGCTCGCCGGGCGCGGCGGGCTGCCGGTGCCCGTCCTGCACCTCTCCTCGCTGGCGACCATGGCCGCCATCGCCGTCTTCACCCTGGTGCTCGGCCTCAAGGTGCGCCGCTGGCGCAACGGCAACCGGGACAAGGAGCTGAATCCGGTACTCGCGGCCCGCACCCTCGTGCTGGCGCAGGCCTGCGCCTATGCCGGGTCGCTGATCTTCGGCTGGCACAGCGGCATCATGGTGGACCAGCTCATGCTGCTGCTGTACCGGCCCGGCCTCGGGGCGCTGCCGGCCGTGCTGGCTATGATGGGCGGTGGCCTGGTCATGGTGGTGATCGGGCTGGTGGTGGAGCGTTTCTGCAAACTTCCGCCCGAGGACACCGAAGCGGCCCAGGACAACGGTACCGAGGCCCAAGGCGAGGGGGAGTATGCCTAGCGAAGCGATCGATCCGGCCGGCATCAGCTGGATCCGGGTCTCGCCCAAGTACGTCACCGTACGACTGGTCAGCTGGGCCATTTTCACGGTCGTCGCCGTCGCCCTGCTGTCCACCCCGCTCGTCCTGGCGCTGACCGGCCTCTGGCCCGGCTTCCCGGCGTGGCTCGGCTGGCTGCTGAGCCTGGGCACGCTCGCGCTCTGCGTCTGGGCCGGGCTCTTGATCCCGCGCCAGGTCAGGGCCATCGGGTATGCCGAACGCGACGAGGACCTTTTGATCCGGCGCGGACTGTTTTTCCAGCGCGTCATGGTGGTCCCCTACGGCCGGATGCAGTACGTGGATGTTGGCGTGGGGCCGCTGGAGCGGGCCTTCGGCCTGTGCTCGGTGAAGCTGCACACCGCCAGCCCGCAGACCAACGCCGGCATTCCGGGGGTGCCGGCGGCAGAAGGAGCCCGGCTGCGCGAACAACTCTCCGACCGCGGGCAGGCAAGGCTGGCCGGGCTATGACCGTACCCGGCAGCAACGGGCAGGCCCCGCTGCCCGGGCAGGGGCCGGATGCGCCCGGCGAAGTAGTGCCGGCCTCCCAAGGGGTGCCCCTGGCACCGGACGCCACCGGCACCTGGCACCGGGTTCACCCCGTTTCGCCGCTGGTCCGCGGCTGGATTGCGCTGGCGGCGATCGCCTACTTCTTCGGCCGGGACTGGTTCGAGGCCATGTTCCGGGGCGACGAGTTCTGGGGACTGAGCGGCGGCCGCGCCGTCTGGACCGTGCTGGTCATGGTCGTGGTCGCGGTGCTGCTGGTGGGCGGATTCTTCCTCTCCTGGTGGTTCACCCGGTACCAGGTCACCGACGACCATGTCCGGGTGAACTCCGGCGTCCTGTTCCGCCAGCACCGCCAGGCGCGGCTGGACCGGGTGCAGGCGATCGACGTCATCCAGCCGCTGCTGGCACGGATCTTCGGCCTGGCCGAACTTAAATTCGAAGTGGCCGACGCCGGAGAATCGGCCGTGCGGCTCGCCTACCTGCCGCTGGCGTCGGCGCAGCAGCTGCGCGCCACCATCCTGGCCCGGGCGGCCGGCCTGCGCGGCGATCCCGCGCACCCCCAGGAAGCGGTGGCCGAAGCCCCCGAACAGCAGATCCTGGCCATCCCGGGCGGACGTATCCTCGGCGCGGCGCTGCTGTCCGGAACCACGCTGTTCCTGCTCATCATGCTGATCGCGGCCGGGCTCTCGACCTTTGTGTTCGGTGCCGCGTTCGGCCCGGCCTTCCTGGTCCCCGCGGCGTTCGGCGTGGTGGCCGGCTACTGGTCCACGTTCAGCACCGGCTACAACTTCCGCGCCGCCATCTCCCCGGACGGCATCCGGCTCCGCTACGGCCTGCTGGAGACCCGGGCGCAGACCGTCCCGCCCGGCCGGGTGCAGGCCGTGGAGATCATGCAGTCGCCGCTGTGGCGCCTCAAGGGCTGGTACCGGATGCGCGTGAACGTGGCCGGCTACGGACTCAGCGCGGAAAACGCGGGCGCCCGCACCACGTTGCTGCCGGTGGGCACGCAGCAGGAAGTGATGCAGATGCTTGCGCTGGTGCTCCCGGACCCGGGCACCGAGGACCCGTTCACCGTCTTCGGGGCGGGCCTTGACGGAATCGCGGGCAAGGACAGGGACGACGCCGGCGCCTCCGACGGCGGATTCGTCACCTCGCCGCGGCGGGTGCGGTGGCTGTCCTGGCTGACCTGGCGGCGCAACGGCTTCGCCGTCACCGGGACCGCCCTGCTGGCCCGCAGCGGCAGGCTCTGGCGCAGCCTCTCGGTGGTGCCGCACGAGCGGACCCAGTCCATCGCGCTGCACCAGGGCCCGCTGGCCCGCCGCCTGCGCGTGGCGGACCTGCGCCTGCATACGACCGCCGGACCGGTCACGCCGGTGATCTACCAGGTCGACGCCGACACCGCCCGCCGGCTCTTCGACGAGCAGTCGGTCCGGGCCGCCGCGGCCCGGCGCCGCAGCGTCCCGGAACGCTGGCTGGAAGCCCGGGAGTCCGGGGCCGGTCCCGTCCCCGGGGCGGCCGAGGGGCCCGCGGGCGGCGTCCGCGGGCCGGCGCAGCAGGACGAACCACAAGGAAGCAAGGAGGGCCGCGATGGCGGGCAGGAGTAGGCCCGGACGGTTGGGCATCGGCGTGATCGGTGCCGGCAAGGTCGGCGCCGTCCTCGGTGCCGCGCTGCGCGGCGTGGGGCACGCCGTTGTCGGGGTGTCAGCGGTGTCCGAGGACAGCCGGGAGCGGGCGGAGAACCTGCTGCCCGGCGTCCCGGTGCTGCAGATCCCCGAGATCGTGGAACGGGCCGAACTGGTGCTGCTGGCGGTGCCGGACGATGCCCTGCCGGAGCTGGTGGACGGCCTGGCCGCGGCCGGGGTCTGGCAGCCGGGCCAGCTCGTGGTGCATACCTCCGGACGCTACGGCACCGCCGTGCTGGGGTCGGCCCGGGCCAAGGGTGCCATCCCGCTGGCCATCCACCCGGCCATGACGTTCACGGGCATGAGCTTGGACCTGGCCCGGCTCAATGACTGCAGCTTCGGGGTGACGGCCGAGGCCACGGTGCTGCCGATCGCCCAGGCGCTGGTCGTGGAGATGGGCGGCGAACCGGTGGTCATCGCCGAGAAGGACCGCACGCTCTATCACGCCGCCCTGGCGCACGCGTCGAACCATCTGGTGACCATCGCGGCCCAGTCGGCGCAACTGCTGGCCGAGGCCGGCGTGGAGCAGCCGGACCGGGTGCTCAGCGGGCTGATGCGGGCCTCCCTGGAGAACGCGCTGGCCTCCGGGGAAGCGGCCCTGACCGGGCCGGTGGCCCGCGGCGACGCCGGCACCGTCCGCAGCCACCACGAGGCGCTGCTGCGCCGCGAGGTGCATTCGGGCGGCACCGACATCCGGCTGGCCTACGAGGAGCTGGCCCGGGCGACGGCCCAGCGTGCCCTGCAGCGCGGCCTGCTGAACGAGGCCCGCGCAACCGAAATCCTGGACATCCTTGCCCAGTCCCGTCCGGAGGAGAACGCGTGACGACCCGCCCCCGCCTGGTGAAAACCCGTGCCGAATTGAAGGACGCCACGACCGGCCTGCTGGCGGCAGCCGGGACCGCCGGGCGGCCTTCGCTGGGGCTGGTCCCGACCATGGGAGCGCTGCACGCAGGCCACGCTGCGCTGGTGCGGGCCGCGCGGCAGGCGTGCGACGTCGTCGTGGTTTCCGTGTTCGTGAATCCGCTCCAATTCGGCGAGCAGCAGGACCTGGACCGCTACCCCCGCACCCTGGAAGCCGACCTGGACCTGCTGGCGGCGTGCGGGGCGGACGTGGTGTTTGCCCCCGCAGTCGAAGAGGTCTACCCGGACGGCGAGCCGCTGGTCAGGATCGACGCCGGTGCGCTGGGCGCGAAGTTCGAGGGCGCCTCCCGGCCGGGCCACTTCGACGGCGCCCTCACTGTGGTGGCCAAGCTGCTCCATTACGGGCTGCCCGCGGCGGCCGGCGCGGCCGGCTACCGCGCCTACTTCGGCCAGAAGGACGCGCAGCAGCTTGTGCTGGTCAAGCGGATGGTGGCCGACCTGAACTTCCCGGTGGACATTGTGGGTGTGCCCACGGTGCGCGACGACGACGGGCTGGCACTCTCCAGCCGCAACCGTTTCCTCAACGACGCCGAGCGGGAAGCGGCGCTGGTGCTTTCCCGCAGCCTGGCGTACCTCCGCGGACAGGCCGACCGGCACGAACCCTTGGACGTGGACGGCGCGCTGGCCATGATCGAGTCGGTGCCGCCCGTCCGGCTGGACTACCTGGAAGTGGTGGATCCCCGCACGCTCGAGCCGCTGGCCTTCAACTGCAGGGAGACCCCGTTCACCGGCGAGGCCCTGGTGCTGGTCGCCGCGCAGGTCGGCTCGGTTCGGCTGATCGACAACGCGCAGCTCGGCTACTGACGTCCGCGGATGGAAGCTCCGGGACGTTTGGCTGGCCCGGCCCCGGTACCGGTACCCTTAACTACCGTGACCCGCGATAATTCCCCCACCCCACATCCCGCAGCCGAGGCTGCCGACGCCTCCGAGCAGATGCACGTGCGCATGGCCAAGCGCGCCAAACTCTTGGAGCGCGGCGTCGAGGCGTACCCGGTGGGCGTGGACCGGACCCATACGCTGGCCGAGGTGCGCGAAAAGTACGGCCACCTCGAGGCAGACGAGAGCACCGGCGACGTCGTGGGAGTGTCCGGGCGCGTGGTCTTCATCCGCAACACCGGCAAACTCTGCTTCGCGACCCTGCAGGAAGGCAGCGGCGTCCGTCTGCAGGCAATGTTGAGCCTGGCGAACATCGGCGAGGAAGCGCTCGCGGACTGGAAGGCCCTCGTGGACCTGGGCGACCATGTGTTCATCCGCGGCGAAGTCATCAGCTCCAAGCGCGGCGAGCTGTCCGTGATGGCCGACAGCTGGCAGATGGCCTCCAAGGCGTTGCGTCCGCTGCCCGTGCTGCACGCCGGCCTGAGTGAAGAAACCCGCGTGCGGCAGCGGTACGTGGACCTCATGGTGCGCGACGAAGCACGCCAGATGGTTTACACCCGCGCCGCCGTCATCCGCTCCATCCGCGAAACCCTGCACTCCCACGGCTACGTGGAAGTGGAAACCCCCATGCTGCAACTGGTGCACGGAGGCGCGACGGCCCGTCCCTTCGAGACACACCTGAACGCCTTTGACCAGGACATGACCTTGCGCATTGCCACGGAGCTGTACCTCAAGCGCGCGGTGGTCGGCGGCATAGACCGGGTCTTTGAGATCGGCCGGATCTTCCGCAATGAAGGCGTTGACTCCACCCACAGCCCCGAATTCACCACGCTGGAAAGCTACGAGGCGTATGCCGACCAGTTCGTCATGGGGGAGCGCATGAAGGAAATGATCCTGAATGTGGCCGACACCATCGGCACGCGCGTCATTGAAACTCCGCAGGGCACTATTGACCTCAATGGGGAATGGCGCTGGCTGGGTGTCTATCCCGGTTTGTCCGAAGCGGTGGGCCGGGAAATCACCCCGCAGACGGGCGGTGAAGAGCTGCGCGACATTGCCGAACAGCACGGCGTGAAGATCGACCCGAAGTGGGATACCCAGAAGGTGGTCGTCGAGCTGTTCGGTGAAATCGTCGAACCGACGCTGCTGCAGCCGACCTTCGTTTACGACTACCCGCCGGCAGCGCAGCCGCTCGCGCGCAACCACCGCGACAATCCGGAGTTGATTGAGGCCTGGGACCTGATTATCGGGGGCATGGAACGCGGCACCGCTTTCTCCGAGCTGATTGATCCGGTGATTCAGCGCGAACGCCTGACCGAGCAGTCGCGAATGGCGGCGGCCGGAGACGAGGAAGCGATGCAACTGGACGAAGACTTCCTGCGTGCCCTCGAATACGGCGCGCCGCCGATGGGCGGTATCGGACTGGGCATCGACCGATTGGTGATGCTTTTCACCCAGGCGGGAATCCGCGAAACGATTCTGTTCCCGCTGCTGAAGCCGGAGCTGGGCTGAGCATGGAATATCTGTGGGTACTTGCGCCGTCGCTGGGTGTCGGGCTTTTGTTCTATTTCGTGATGAAAGCCATATTCAACGCCGACCGGAAAGAACGCGAAGCGCTGGCCGAGGCCGAACGCGAGGCCGAAAGGCGCGCGGCCGAAGGCCGCGAGGAATAGGGGAAGGCCCCGGACAAGCATCAATTGTCCGGGGTTTTTCCTTTAATCACATTCGCCCGCGCTATACCGGTATTTCCCACCTGGTCAAATCGGATCTGATCCATGCCGGGATTGCAGGACGATCGAATCCGGCTGTATTGCCTTGAAATGGAGTGTAGGACATAATAAGTATGGTTCGGATTATACCGGACATATAGATCCACCCACCCAAAAGGAGCCTTCTGTGGCGCAAGAAGTAAAAATCATTCTGGTTGATGATCTGGATGGTGGCTCGGCCGATGAAACGGTCCGGTTCAGCCTGGATTCCAGCAGCTACGAAATTGATCTTTCTTCATCGCATGCCGAGGCGCTTCGCGACGCGCTCAAGCCGTACATTTCTTCCGGCCGGAAGATTCCTGCCCGGGGCTCCAAGGCCGCCAAGCCGGCCGGCGGCACACGCAACCAGGACGCCTCGGCGATCCGCGCGTGGGCACGGGAGAACGGTTACAACGTTAGCGACCGCGGACGTGTGCAATCTGAAATCATCGAGGCCTACAAGGCCGCCCACGGGGGATAACGGGCGGCCCGTTCCATCACGGGCAGATCGATCGGCGGGGCGGACAGGCAACTGTCCGCCCCGTTTGCCGTCCTGCAGGGGGCATTACCCCTAGGGCGAACAGAACGCACAACAGCCATCCGGGCACGTAGCATCAAAGTACGCAGTAGCTAGGAGTGTGCGAGATGTTTGAGAGATTTACCGACCGTGCCCGTCGCGTTGTCGTGCTGGCTCAAGAAGAAGCCCGCATGCTCAACCACAACTACATCGGCACCGAACACATCCTCCTCGGATTGATCCACGAGGGTGAGGGCGTTGCCGCCAAAGCACTGGAGTTCCTCGGCGTCTCCCTGAACGGCGTTCGTGAGCAGGTCCAGGAGATCATCGGCCAGGGCCAGCAGGCTCCGAGCGGCCACATTCCGTTCACGCCGCGTGCCAAGAAGGTTTTGGAGCTGTCGCTGCGCGAGGCCCTGCAGCTCGGCCACAACTACATCGGCACCGAGCACATCCTGCTGGGCCTGATCCGCGAAGGCGAAGGCGTGGCCACGCAGGTGCTGGTCAAGCTGGGCGCCGACCTCAACCGCGTGCGCCAGCAGGTCATCCAGCTGCTCTCCGGCTACCAGGGCAAGGAGCCGGTCACCGCCGGTCAGCAGCAGGAAGGCACTCCTGCAGGATCGGTGGTGCTGGACCAGTTCGGCCGGAACCTCACACAGGCTGCGCGTGAATCCAAGCTCGACCCGGTCATCGGGCGCGAGCACGAGATGGAACGCGTCATGCAGGTGCTCTCCCGCCGCACCAAGAACAACCCGGTGTTGATCGGTGAGCCCGGCGTCGGCAAGACAGCCGTCGTCGAGGGCCTGGCCCAGGCGATCGTCCGCGGCGACGTGCCGGAGACCATCAAGGACAAGCAGCTCTACACGCTGGACCTGGGGTCCCTGGTGGCCGGGTCGCGCTACCGCGGTGACTTCGAGGAGCGGCTGAAGAAGGTCCTGAAGGAAATCCGGACCCGTGGCGACATCATCCTGTTCATCGACGAGATCCACACCCTGGTGGGTGCGGGTGCCGCCGAGGGCGCGATCGACGCGGCCTCCATCCTGAAGCCGATGCTGGCGCGTGGCGAACTGCAGACCATCGGTGCCACCACCCTGGACGAGTACCGCAAGCACATCGAGAAGGACGCCGCGCTGGAGCGCCGGTTCCAGCCGATCCAGGTGGAAGAGCCGTCCGTGGAGCACGCCGTGCTGATCCTCAAGGGACTGCGGGACCGCTACGAGGCGCACCACCGCGTGTCCATCACCGACGGCGCCCTGGATGCCGCCGCGCACCTGGCCCACCGGTACATCTCCGACCGCTTCCTGCCGGACAAGGCAATCGACCTGATCGACGAGGCCGGGGCGCGGCTGCGCATCCGCCGGATGACCGCACCGCCGGAGCTCAAGGACATCGACGAGCGCATCGCCGAGCTGAAGAAGCAGAAGGAATCGGCCATTGACGCCCAGGACTTCGAGGGCGCCGCGACGCTGCGGGACCAGGAAGGCAGGCTGCAGGACGAGCGGGCCGAAAAGGAACGCGCCTGGAAGTCCGGGGACCTGGATGAGATCGCCGAGGTGGACGAGGACCTGGTGGCAGAAGTGCTGGCCAACTCCACCGGCATCCCCGTGTTCAAGCTGACCGAGGAAGAGTCCAGCCGCCTGATGCACATGGAGGCCGAGCTGCACAAGCGCGTGATCGGCCAGGACGAGGCGATCAAGGCCATCTCGCAGGCGATCCGCCGTACCCGTGCCGGCCTGAAGGACCCCAACCGTCCCTCCGGCTCGTTCATCTTCGCCGGCCCCACCGGCGTCGGCAAGACCGAGCTCGCCAAGGCCCTGGCGGAATTCCTCTTCGGCGAGGAAGACGCGCTGATCACCCTGGACATGTCCGAGTACTCGGAGAAGCACACGGTCTCGCGGCTGTTCGGTGCCCCTCCGGGATACGTGGGCTACGAGGAAGGCGGTCAGCTGACCGAAAAGGTCCGCCGCCGCCCGTTCTCCGTGGTGCTCTTCGACGAGGTGGAGAAGGCGCACGCCGACCTGTTCAACTCGCTGCTGCAGATCCTCGAGGACGGCCGCCTGACGGACAGCCAGGGTCGCGTCGTGGACTTCAAGAACACGGTGATCATCATGACCACCAACCTTGGCACCCGCGACATCTCGAAGGGCGTCATGACCGGTTTCCAGTCCGGCACGGACACCAAGACCGGGTACGAACGGATGCGCGCCCGGGTCCAGGATGAGCTCAAGCAGCACTTCCGGCCCGAGTTCCTGAACCGCGTCGACGACACCGTGGTCTTCCCGCAGCTGAGCGAGGAAGAAATCGTCCAGATCGTGGATCTGTTCGTCGAGCGCCTGCGGAAGCGGCTCGCCGAGAAGAACCTCAAGATCGACCTGACCGACGCGGCCAAGGTGCTGCTGGCCACCCGCGGCTACGATCCCACCATGGGTGCCCGGCCCCTGCGCCGGACCATCCAGCGGGAGATCGAGGACCAGCTCTCCGAGAAGATCCTCTTCGGCGAGTTCCACCCGGGCGAGACCATCCACGTGGACGTCGAGGGCGAAGACGACGCCGCGACGTTCGTCTTCAGCAGCACCGGAGCGCCCAAGGCAATCGAGGGAGTCCCGGACACCCCGGCACTGTCCCAGTAGCCTGCACCGTACTGCGCAGGGAGAGCCCCGGCTTCGGCCGGGGTTCTCCCGCTTAACCGGAGGGTGTTGATACCGGGGCCGGAGGCGGCGTAGCAAAGCCGCGAATTGCCGCCATCTCCTGTGATCCGGCACACAAGTAGTGTTTACTTACTCCATGCGTTCTGAAGCAATCACTTCCGAAATGCGGCCCGAGCTGCCCCTCCAGCAGGGTGCCGCCACCCCGTTCCACGACCTGGACCGCTTCATCGCGTTGCCGCGGCTCGGCTCCCTGGCCCTCAGCCCGGACGGCAGCCGCCTGGTAACCTGCGTCAGCGTGCTGAACCCCGCCTGCACCGACTACGTCTCGTCCCTCTGGGAGGTCGACCCGGCCGGTCACCGCCCGGCACGCCGGATGACGCGCAGCTCCAAGGGCGAGTCCGGCGCGGCTTTTGCCCGCAACGGCGACCTGTACTTCACGTCCGCCCGCCCGGATCCCGAGGACCCGGAGAAGGAACCGATCCCGGCCCTGTGGCGCTTGCCGGCCGCCGGTGGCGAAGGCCGCATCGTGCTCTCCCGCCCGGGCGGAATCGCGGCGGTCCGCTGCGCGCGGGCGGCCGACACCGTGGTGGTCGACGCCCAGGTGTTGGGCGGGGCCGTCGACGAAGAGGACGACGCCGACCGCCGTGCCGCGCGGAAGGACAAAAAGGTCTCGGCGGTCCTGCATTCCGGGTACCCGGTGCGCTTCTGGGACCACGATCTGGGGCCGGGACAGAAGCGGCACTTCGTACTGGAGGACAATGCGGAGGAGGCTGCCCGAACCATAACCGTGGACGACGAGCCGCAAGGCCGGCTGCGCAACATCACCGGTTGGGCGGGAAACGCCTTGCTGGAAACCGCCGCCGAGCTGAGCCCGGACGGCGCCACCCTGGTGGTCAACGTCCGCCGGCCGCTGGCGCGGGGCGACGCCCGCAGCGTGCTGGCCGCCGTGGACACGGCCACCGGCGTGCAGCGGATCCTGCTGGAGAGCCCGGACACCGACTATGCGCCGGGCCCGGTCAGCCCCGACAACCGCACCGTTGTGGTGGTCTGCGAGACCGTCTCCGGGCCGCAGACCATTCCTTCCGTGACCCTGGGCCTGCTCCCGCTGGCCGGCGGCGAGTTGCGGCCGCTGGCAGCCGACTGGGACCGCTGGCCCAGCCCCGCAGCCTGGCTGCCCGACGGTTCGGGCCTGCTGGTCACCGCAGACGACGGCGGCCGCACCCCGGTGTTCTGCATCGACGCCCTCACCGGTGCCGTGCGCCAGGTGACGCACGACGATGCGGCCTACACCGACGTCGTGGTCAGCCCGGACGGGCAGTTCGCCTACGCGCTGCGCAGCTCCTACCTGTTTCCGCCCGAGCCGGTGCGCATCGACCTGTCCTCCGGCGAGGCCACGGTCCTGCCCTCGCCCGCACCCCGCCCGGAGGTGGGCGGGAGGCTGGAAGAGATCACGACGCCGGTGGCCGCCCGGGGCGCGAACATTCCGGTGCGCGCCTGGCTGGCCCTGCCCGCTGAAGCGTCAGCGCAAAAGCCGGCGCCGCTGGTGCTGTGGGTGCACGGCGGCCCGCTCGGCTCCTGGAACGCATGGAGCTGGCGCTGGTGCCCCTGGCTGCTGGTGGCGCAGGGGTACGCGGTCCTGCTGCCGGACCCGGCCCTGTCCACCGGCTACGGCGACGACTTCATCCGGCGGGGCTGGGGGCAGTGGGGGCAGGCGCCCTATGAGGACCTGATGGCCATCACCGACGCCGCCGTGCAGCGTGATGACATCGACGGGACGCGGACGGCCGCGATGGGCGGTTCCTTCGGCGGTTACATGGCCAACTGGATCGCCGGGCATACCGACAGGTTCCGGGCCATCGTCACCCACGCCAGCCTCTGGGCGCTGGACCAGTTCGGGCCGACGACGGACGTCTCCCCGTACTGGGAGCGGGAGATGACGCCGGAGATAACCCTGGAGAACTCCCCGCACCTGCACGTGCAGAACATCAACACCCCCATGCTGGTGGTGCACGGGGACAAGGACTACCGGGTGCCGATCGGGGAAGGGCTGCGGCTCTGGTACGAACTGTTGTCACGCTCGCAGCTGGCCGCCGGAGCGGACGGGAAGACCCCGCACCGGTTCCTGTACTTCCCGGACGAGAACCACTGGGTGCTCTCACCGCAACATGCCCGGATCTGGTATTCGGTGGTGTGCAACTTCCTCGCCCGCCACGTGCTGGAGCAGGAGACGGAGTTGCCGGCCGAACTGGGGCTTTAGACTGGCTGGGTGACCGACGCCTTCAGTATCCGCCCCGCCCGCACCTCCGACGTCGTCCAGATCCGCCGGCTGGTCAAGCCGCTGGCCGACAAGCGGGTGCTGCTGGAGAAGGAGGCCGTGGCGTACTTCGAAGGCATCCAGGAGTTCCGGGTCGCGGAGACCCCGGCGGGCGAGATCGTGGGCTGCGGGGCCGTGCACGTCATGTGGGAGGACATCGCCGAGGTCCGCACGCTGGCCACCGCGGCGCACTGGCGGGGCAGGGGAGTGGGCCGGGCCCTGCTCGACGAGCTGATCGCCGCCGCCAAGGACCTGGGCGTCAGCCGCGTGTTCTGCCTGACCTTCGAGGTGGACTTTTTCACCCGGCACGGTTTCGAGGTGATGGCCGACCAGTCGGTGGTGGACCCCGAGGTGTATTCCGAGCTGCTGCGTTCCACGGACGAAGGCGTGGCGGAGTTCCTCGACCTGGCCCGGGTCAAACCCAATACCTTGGGCAACACGCGGATGATCCGCAGGCTTTGATCGCCCGTCCGTCGACACGTTCCGCCCGGGCCCCTAGGGTGGAGGCGTTGGGGAGGGAACAGCCGGCCCCTCGTGCCGGCGCGACGGTGAGGATGACCATGGGTGTGGAGAGTAACCCCGGCGGCGGCAAGGCAGAGCAGCAGGACGGCTCGGCCAAACTGCAGGGAGACAAGCTGGACGGCCTCAAGGACAAGGCCGGTGACGCCGACGACGACCAGCAGGAGCAGAGCGGCGGCCCAGGCGGACCGGGCGGCCAGGCCGACTGAAGTGTCGGGGGCCGGCAAAATCCTTCCGGCGGCGGCGACAACTAGCGGCCCCGCCGGGCCGCAGCGCAGGCTGCGCTCCCACCCGTCGGCTGCAGGAACCGGTTTCCTACCCGGGCAGGCCGACGCCCCCGCCCGACGCGACGGCCAAACCGTCCGCGATCAGCCCGTCCAGGGCGCGGCCGAGTTGTTCGTCCCCGGCAGGCAGTGCGCGCAGTGCCGCGAGCGGCGTCCGGTAAGCCGCGGGCAGATCGGCCAGGTCAACGCTGCCGAGCAGGACCTCGCGCGGAACCGAGGACTCGGCCTCGCGCAACACGGCCATCATGGCCCCTCGCACCTGCCGGTCGGTGCCCGCCCAGGCCTGGCCTTTGGGCACGTAATGGGCCTCGGGCCGGCCGGCCCTGACCCAGGCACAGCGGTCCAGCACGGGGCAGGCATCGCATTGCGGCGACCTCGCCGTGCAGATCAGCGCGCCGAGTTCCATGACGCCGGCATTCCACTCCTTGGTGCCGTGGGCCGGCATCAGCTGGTGCGCCGTGCGCATTTCGGCGGCAGTCAGCGATGGCGCGGGCAGCGCGGCTCCGCTGACCAGCCGGGCGTGCACGCGACGGATGTTCGTGTCCACCACGGTTTCCGGCAGCCCGAAGGCGAAGGAAGCGACGGCGGCCGCGGTGTAGGTTCCGACGCCGGGGAGCTGCAGCAGGCTGGCATGGTCATCCGGCACGCGGCCGCCGTGCCGGTCCACGATGGCGGCAGCTGCGGCATGCAGGCGCAGCGCACGGCGCGGATACCCCAGCCTGCCCCAGGCCCGGACCGCTTCCCCGGCCGGATCGGCGGCGAGGTCGGCCGGGCGCGGCCAGCGCCGCATCCACTGCTCCCAGACAGGCAGCACCCGGACCACGGGGGTCTGCTGCAGCATGAATTCGCTGACGAGGATGCCCCAGGGGCTGCAGTCCGCGCGGCGCCAGGGCAGGTCCCGCGCGCTGGCCGCGAACCAGGTCCGGATACGCGAATGCAGCAGTTCGGCTTCGGCCGGTTCTGTGGACTGTGCCGGTGCGGCGGCGGGGCGGGGCATGGAACTCCTACGGTGTGACCAACCAATACTGTACTGCCCGGCGTGGTGGTGACGGCACGGGCCGCCGCTGTCCTTAGCCTTAAGGCATGGCAGGCAACGGCACATCCGGCACCCGCGGGCAGGCTCCCGTCCGGCGGCCCAGCCCTGCCGTTTACCGCCGCCGTCGTTTGGTGGTGCTGGCCCTGGCCGTGCTGCTGCTGGCCGCCCTGGTGGCCGCCGGATGGTGGGTCGCCGGTTTGCTGGGCCGGGGAGATCCCGAAGCAGCGGCGGAGGCGCCGGAACCGGCGGCCTCCAGTCCCGCGTCCGCCAGCCCGGCATCCCCGGAGCCGGCAGGCTGCGAGGACCAGGACGTCGTCGTCCGGGCGGAAACGGACGCCCCGGCCTACGGCAGCGGGGAGAACCCCACCCTCATCCTGGAGGTGGCCAACGAGGGCAAGGGGCCGTGCGAAGTCAACGTCGGCACCGACGCCATGGAATTCCTGGTCACCAGCGGAGAAGACCGGATCTTTTCCTCCAAGGACTGCCAGGTGGACCCCGAGCCGTTGATGATGACCCTTGAACCGGGCAAGGCCGAGCAGGCCCGTTTCGTCTGGGAACGGAACCGCACCGCACCGGGCTGCACCCCGGTGGAAGCCAACCCGCAGCCGGGCACCTACGTCCTGGTCACCAAGCTGGACAAGAAGACCAGCGACAAGACCGTGTTCGAACTGCGATAGCGCACGCCCGAAGGGATCAGAGGAACCGGTCCAGCAGGCTGGTTTCGGCGATGCGGGACAGGCCCTCGCGGATCACGCGGGCCCGCTGTTCGCCGATGCCGTCCACCGCCATCAGGTCGTCGATATTGGCCGCCATCAGCGACTGCAGTCCGCCGAAGTGGTCGACCAGCCGGTCCGCCACCGCCCGCGGCACCGACTTGACTGCGGCCAGCAGCCGGTAGCCGCGCGGCTGGACCACGGCGTCGAGGGAATCCTGCCCCACCTGGATGCCGATCACGCTGGCGACGCGGCCCAGGTCGATCAGGTCGTTCGAAGTGAAACCGCGCAGCGTGTGCAGGGCGGCGTCGACGTCGATGCCACCCTTGATGTCCGCGTAGTCGCGGAGGATCATCTCGCTGTCCGGGCCCAGCCCCGAGGTCAGTTCATCCAGCTGCAGGGAGAGCAGGCGCCCGTCCACGCCGAGCTCCAGCACGTACTGGGAGATCTCGTCGGAGATGCGGCGGACCATTTCCTGCCGCTGCAGGGTGACCGCCACGTCCCGCACGGTGACCATGGCCTCGATCTCCAGCGCGGACAAGGAGCTCGTGACCTGGTCCAACCGGGCGCGGTACCGCTCCAACGTGGCCAGCGCCTGGTTGGCGCGGGCGAGCACCGGCTCCGAGCCCTCCAGCACGTGCCGGATGCCTTCCACATACAACGCGATGATCTGCATGGACTGGCTGACCGAGATGACCGGCAGCCCGGTCTGGATGGCGACCCGTTCGGCGGTGCGGTGGCGCGTGCCCGACTCCTGCGTGGGAATCGACGGGTCGGGGACCAGCTGCACGGCGGCCTTGAGGATGTTCGCCGCGTCCTTGTCGCAGACGATCGCCCCGTCCATCTTGGCCAGTTCGCGCAGCCGGGTGGGGGAGAAGTCGATCCCGATGTCGAAGCCGCCGCTGCTGATCTTTTCCACCTGCTGGTCGTAGCCGAGCACGATGAGCGCGCCGGTGCGCCCGCGGAGAATCCGTTCCAACCCGTCGCGCAGCTGGGTTCCCGGAGCTACACGGGCCAGGGTCGCCTTAAGGGCGTCCTCGGGGCTCTTGACCATGGGGGAGTTTCCTTAGGGCCGGCGGGCATGGGGACGAGGCCGCCGTCCTGACAGCCCCAGGGTCCATGATAAGGCCGGACCTTGGCTAATCCGCTCCCGGCGCTCAGCGGAACAGCGTGGACAGCGCTTCGGAGACCGTATGTACTTCCTTGACCGTGAAGCCGGCCGGCACCTGGCCTGCCCCGTCGGGGGACGCCGGCACGATCGCGTGCGTGAACCCGAGCCGTTCGGCCTCCTGGATCCGCCGCAATATTCCCGGCACCGGACGCACTTCGCCGGCCAGGCCGACCTCGCCGAAGGCGATCAGCTGGGCCGGGAGCGGCTGGTTGGTCTTGGCCGAGGCGATGGCAAGCACGGTGGCCAGGTCCGTGGCGGGTTCGCTGAGCCGGACCCCGCCCACCGTCGCCACGTAGCTGTCGTCCTTGTGCAGCGACATGGAGGCGCGGCGCTGCAGCACGGCCATCATCATGGCCACACGGGAAGAATCCAGTCCGCTGGTGGCGCGCCGCGGCTGCGCATTGGAGGTCTCGGCCAGCAACGCCTGCACCTCGGCCACCAGCGGCCGCCGGCCCTCCAGCGTCACGGTGATGCAGGTGCCGGAGACCGGGTCCTTGGTCCGGGACACGAACAGGCCGCTCGGGTCCGTCAGGCCTTCGATGCCGGCCTCGGTCAGGTCGAAGCAACCCACCTCGTCGGTCGGGCCGTAGCGGTTCTTGACCGCACGCACCAGCCGCAGGCGCGAGTGCCGGTCGCCGTCGAACTGGCAGACCACGTCCACGAGATGCTCCAGCAGCCGGGGCCCGGCGATCGAACCGTCCTTGGTTACGTGCCCCACCAGGATGGTGGTCATGCCCTTGCGCTTGGCGGCGTTAATCAGTGAGGCGGCGACCTCGCGCACCTGCGTCACGCCGCCGGCGGCTCCCTCCACCGCGCTGCTGCTGAGCGTCTGGACCGAGTCCACGATCAGCAGCGCCGGCTCCAGCTGCTCCACGTGCCCCAGCGCTATCCCGAGGTCTGTCTCGGCGGTTAGGTACAGGTTGTCAGCCACCGCCGAAATCCGTTCGGCCCGCAGCTTCACCTGGGCCGCCGACTCTTCGCCGGTGACGTAGAGCACGTCGCGGTCCAGCCGGGCTACCCGGGCGGCAACATCCAGCAGCAAGGTGGACTTGCCGATGCCCGGCTCGCCGGCCAGCAGGATGACAGCACCGGGGACCAGGCCGCCGCCGAGCACCCGGTCGAGTTCGCCCACGCCGGTGGCCCGGAATGCCGCGGTGGTGGCATCGACGTCGGCAATTCGTTCCGCGGGCCGCGAGACGGCGGCCGCGGCCGTGGTGCGCGCCACCACCTGGGTGGCCTCTTCAACCGTTCCCCAGGCCTGGCACTCGCCGCACCGGCCCACCCATTTAGCCGTGCTCCAGCCGCATTCGGCGCAGCGGTAGGCGGGGGCCTTGGAACGGGTCTTGGTGCTCATGGACCCACAGTAACCGGGGCGCCGGACAATCAGAGCCTGGGCAGGTAGGACGTGGCGTCGTCCTGGCTCAGCCCGGCGGCCTTGAGCAGGTCCACCATGAGCGGCCGGAAGACCAGGATCAGGCCCTCGCCCTCCAGGGTGATGACGCCGAGGGTCTTGGGGTGCAGGCGCGTGGCAATCTCCGCCAAATCGTTGCGGGCGCCGGAGAGCCGGCGTTCGCGGGCGCCCGGGTCCCGGTCGGAAAGCCCTGCAGCGAGGATTTCGACGGCGTCGGCGGTCTCCTGGAGCACCTCGGAGAAGCTTGCGATCGCCTCGTCGGACATGGCCGCGTGGTTGATCACGGACGTCAGGCGCCGGGAGAAGACCCGGCTGTTGCGCATGGCCAAATCCGCCATCTCCGCAGCATCCTGCAGGTCCCCCACCTCGTCCCGGTGGCGGCGGTGCGCCGGCGAAATCCGGGCCACTTCCCGCGCCGAGCTGAAGCTGCCGCGGACGTCGTCGATCAGGTTCTGGCTGCCCCGCGCCCTAACCAGGGCGTGCCAGGCCTTGGTGGAGTCGCTGTTGGCGAGGGCGACGGAACACTCGCGCAGCACCGAGGCAAGTTCGTCGAGGAGCGTCTGCAGCTTGGATCGCGGTTCGGAGCGCGGGTCGCCGGGGATCAACATGGTCACGAGCATCGCGAAGGCGCCGCCGATGACGGCATCGAGGCTGCGGGTGAACGGCCCCCCGTCCGGGGCGGGCAGCAGCACCACCAGCACCGACTGCAGCGCCATCTGCGTGGTGAAGATGGTGCCGCTGTCCAGGAACCGGGCCAGGAGGATGGAAACCAGCAGCACCAGGGCTGCCTGCCAGATGCCCGGCCCGAGGAAGTGCAGCAGCAGATCGCCCACCGCGATGCCCAGCGTGCAGCCGATGGCCACTTCGAGCACTTTGCGCGCCCGGGGCCCCGTGGAGAAACCGAGCGCAATGATGGACGAGGTGGCGGCGAACAGCGGGCCTTCGTGGCCCAGGACCTGCTCGGCCACGACGTAAGCGGCAACGGCGCAGAAGGTGATCCGCACCGCGGGCATGACCGAGGACTTGCTGCGGCTGAAGCCGGCGCGTCCGCGTTTGCGCAGGAACGACCGGGCCTGTGCCAACGGGGTGCCTGCGCTCATGTTCCCAGTCTAGGCGGGGCTCGCCCGGCCCCGTCCGGGCCCACGGCGTCGGCACGGCCGCCCCCGGGCCCCCGTCCGGCCTGCAAGACCCCGGCCCGGCCCCCGCCCCTAGTATGAGTGCGCTCACAAAGGCAAGGCCTGCACGCCGTCGGTTAGCAAACCGTCCGGTCTTGTTCACCTTGCGTTCACTTTGGCCGTGCACATTCTTTACGTGGCGCCCATAGCCTCGAGGGAGCACGACGCCAGGGCGAAAACACGTCCGGTCGTCCTGATCCGTTCTCACCCTGAAAGGGACCATACACGTGAAGGCACTTCGCATCGGCCGCGCGGCCGCCGTCCTCTCCGTTGCAGCGCTGGCGCTGACGGCCTGTGGCTCCGACAACGCCACCGGCAGCCAGGCCGCCGCAGGCAGCACCGAGACCGCAGCAACGGTTTCGGGCACGCTCTCCGGCGCGGGCGCTTCCTCGCAGGATTCCGCCATGCAGGCCTGGATTGCCGGCTTCGGCGCGCAGAACCCCGAGGCCAGCGTGCAGTACTCGCCGGACGGCTCCGGCGCCGGCCGCGACGCCTTCCTGGCCGGCGGCGTGCAGTTCGCCGGCTCGGACGCCTACATGGACGAGGAAGAATGGGAGCAGGCCAAGGAGGTCTGCGGCCCCGACGGCGCCATGCACATCCCCGGCTACGTCTCCCCGATCGCCGTCGCCTTCAACCTCGAAGGCGTGGACTCCATCAACATGGACGCCGAGACCATCGCCAAGGTCTTCCGCGGCGAAATCGCCACGTGGAACGACGAAGCCATCGCTTCGCAGAACGAGGGTGTGGAACTGCCCGACACCCCCATCACCGTGGTCCACCGCTCCGACGAGTCCGGCACCACCGAGAACTTCGTGGAGTACCTGGCTGCCGCCGCCGGCGACGTCTGGACCGACGAAGTCTCCGGGGAATGGCCCGCCAAGCTCCAGGCCGAGAACGCCCAGGGCACCTCCGGTGTGGTTTCCGCCACCACCGCGACCAACGGGGCCATCACCTACGCCGACGCTTCGGCCGTCGGCGACCTGGGTACCGTGAAGGTCAAGGTCGGCGAGGAATACGTCGAACTGAGCCCCGAGGCCGCGTCCAAGGCCGTTGAGGCTGCCACCCCGGTCGAGGGCCGCGGCGAGCTTGACATGTCCCTGGACCTCGACCGCGACACCACCGAATCCGGCGCCTACCCGATCGTGCTGGTTTCCTACCACATCTACTGCTCGACATATGCTGATCAGAACACCGTTGACCTGGTGAAGGCCTTCGGCAACTACGTGATCAGCGAAGAAGGACAGCAGGCCGCGCAGGACTCGGCCGGCAACGCGCCGATCTCCGAGACCCTGCGCGAGCAGGCCAAGGCGGCTATCGACTCCATCTCGGTGAAGTCGTAGCCCACACGAAGTCCGGTTGGCCCCGCGCCGTCGCAGTTTGACGCGCGGGGCGCAGCCGTGTTCCGGCCGGGGCGAAATTGCCCGGACGGAACGAAGCCGCAAGACTGGCAGAACAGCTAGACGAAGTACAGAACCCGAAGGGTTATGAAGTGTCCCAAACATTGACCGAGACCGGCCAGGGCCGCGCCGGCGACAAGGTCTTTTCCGGCCTTGCGCTTGCCGCGGGGTGCCTGATCCTCTTCGTGCTGTTCTGCGTGGCGGCGTTCCTGCTGTGGCAGGCCCTGCCGACGTTCGGGGCAGACCCGGCCGCCATTTCCGGCGGGAACGGCTTTTGGGGCTACATCTGGCCCATCGTCATCGGCACGCTGATCGCCGCGGCGATCGCCCTGCTGCTGGCGACCCCGGTCGGCGTGGGAGTCGCACTCTTCATCTCCCACTACGCACCGCGGCGACTCTCCCAGGGCCTCGGCTACGTGGTGGACCTGCTGGCCGCCATCCCCTCGGTGGTCTACGGCGCCTGGGGCATGACCGTGCTGGCGCCCGCGCTCGTCGGTCCCTACACCTGGCTGGCGGAGAACGCCGGCTGGATCCCGATCTTCGAAGGCCCCGCCAGCCAGACCGGCAAGACCATGCTGACGGCCGGAATCGTGCTGTCCGTGATGATCCTGCCGATCATCACCTCGCTCAGCCGCGAAATCTTCCTGCAGGCGCCCAAGCTCCACGAGGAAGCGGCCCTGGCCATGGGCGCCACCCGGTGGGAAATGATCAAGATGGCCGTCTTCCCGTTCGCCCGCCCGGGCATCGTCAGCGCGGTGATGCTGGGCCTCGGACGCGCGCTCGGCGAGACAATGGCGGTGGCCATGGTGCTCTCCGGCGGCGGGCTCATCGCCAGCCTGATCAAGTCGGGCAACCAGACGATTGCCGCCGAGATTGCCCTGAACTTCCCCGAAGCGTACGGGCTGCGCTTGTCCGAACTGATCGCCGCCGGCCTGGTGCTGTTCGTCATTACCCTGGCCGTGAACATGGTCGCCCGCTGGATCATCAGCCGGCACAAGGAATTCTCGGGAGCCAACTGATGTCCAAACTGCTCACTGAAACCCCCGCCCCGACCAAGCGCAACACGCTCACCAAAAACCAGATGCCCGGCTGGGCCATCTGGGCCGTCGCCGCCGGCTCGCTCATCCTAGGCGCCGCGGCCTCGTCGCTGATCGGTTTCGGCCTCGTCTCCTGGGCCTTGTTCTCGGCCGTAATCTTCGTGATTGCCGGCTACATCGTGACGCTCTCCGTCGAGGGGGCGCGCAAAGCCAAGGACCGCTTCGCCACCAACCTGGTTTTCGCGGCGTTCATCATCGCGGTCGTGCCGCTGATCTCCGTGATCTGGACCGTGCTGCAGAACGGCGTCGCCGGACTCAGCTACAACCTGGTCTTCACGTCGATGAACGGCATGACCGGCATGATCGACAACGAGACGACCGCCAACGGAACCGACGTGCTCGGCGGCGCCTACCACGGCATCGTCGGTACCGTGCTGATCACCCTCTGGGCCACCATCATTTCGGTGCCGATCGGGCTGCTCACCGCCGTCTACCTGGTCGAATACAGCAAGGGCGGACCGCTCTCGCGCGGTATCACCTTCTTCGTGGACGTGATGACCGGCATCCCCTCGATCGTCGCCGGCCTGTTCGCCGCCGCACTGTTTGGGCTGATTTTCGGGCCCAGCACCCGTACCGGCTTCGTGGCCGCCGTCGCCCTCTCCGTGCTGATGATCCCGGTGGTGGTCCGCTCCACCGAGGAAATGCTCAAGATCGTCCCGAACGAGCTGCGCGAAGCGTCCTACGCGCTGGGCGTGCGCAAGTGGCGCACCATCCTGAAGGTGGTGGTGCCGACGGCGATCTCCGGCATCGCCTCCGGCGTTACCCTGGCCATCGCCCGCATCATCGGTGAGACGGCGCCGCTGCTGGTCACCGCGGGCTTCGTGAACAGCATCAACTGGAACGTGTTCGGCGGCTGGATGACCACCTTGCCCACGTTCATCTACCGGCAGCTGATGAACCCGACCTCGCCCACCAACGTGGACCCGAGCATGCAGCGTGCCTGGGCCGCTGCGCTGATCCTGATCATCTTCGTCATGCTGCTGAACCTGATCGCCCGGCTGATCGCCCGCATCTTCGCCCCCAAGACCGGCCGCTGAGCCAGAACCAAAGAGAAGGAACCCCCATGTCCAAACGCATCGACGTCAAGGACCTGAACGTCTACTACGGCAACTTCCGGGCCGTGGAGGACGTCAACATCAACATCGACGCCCGGTCCGTCACGGCTTTCATCGGCCCCTCCGGCTGCGGCAAGTCCACCTTCCTGCGCACGCTCAACCGCATGCACGAAGTGCTGCCCGGCGCCCGGGTGGAGGGCGAAGTCCTGCTCGACGGGGACAACCTCTACGGCCAGGGCGTGGACCCGGTGACCGTGCGCAGCCAGATCGGCATGGTCTTCCAGCGCCCCAACCCGTTCCCCACCATGTCCATCCGCGACAACGTGCTGGCCGGGGTCAAGCTGAACGACAAGCGCATTTCCAAGTCGGACGCGGACGCGCTGGTAGAGAAGTCGCTGACCGGCGCCAACCTGTGGAACGAGGTCAAGGACCGGCTGAACAAGCCCGGCTCCGGCCTTTCCGGCGGCCAGCAGCAGCGCCTGTGCATCGCCCGGGCGATCGCGGTGTCCCCGCAGGTGATCCTGATGGACGAGCCCTGCTCGGCGCTGGACCCCATCTCCACGCTGGCCATCGAGGACCTGATCGAGGAACTCAAGACGGAGTACACCGTGGTGATCGTGACCCACAACATGCAGCAGGCGGCGCGCGTGTCCGACAAGACGGCGTTCTTCAACATCGCCGGCACCGGCAAGCCGGGCAAGCTGATCGAATACGGCGATACCCCGTCGATCTTCAGCAACCCCACCCAGAAGGCCACGGAAGACTACGTCTCCGGCCGCTTCGGGTAAGACGCCGGCAGCACGACGGCGGTGCCTCCCCTCGCGGGAGGCGCCGCCGTCGCTGTTTAAAGGCGCCAGGGAAGGGCCAGGGACGCCCATGGCCCGGCTAGAGCATCGGATCCAGGGCCAGCAGCAGGATGGCTCCGACGAGCGAGGTTGCCAGCAGGGTCAGCACCCACGTGGCCAGCACGCGGATGGCCACCCGCCAGCGCACCGCATGCATCCGCTGGGTGGACCCCGCGCCCAGGATGGCCGCCGTCATGGTGTGCGTGCTGGAGAGCGGCATGTGCAGCCCGATGGCCCCGACGAACAGCATGGCGGAGCTGACGCCCTGTGCGGTGGCGCCGTGCAGGGGATCGATCCGCACCAGCCGCGACCCGAGCGTGTGCGAGATCCGCCAGCCGCCGAAGAGCGCGCCCACGGCCAGCAGCACCGCCGCGAACAATTGCACCCACAGCGGCATCCGGTCGCCGGAGGCATAACCGGCCGCTGCCAGTCCTAACAGCACCACGGCCATGGTGCGCTGCCCGTCCTGCAGGCCGTGGCCCAGCGAAAAGGTACCGGCAAAGACCGCCTGGGCCAGCCTGGTGGTCCGGCCGACCTCGCGCGGGGTGCGGTAGCGGGCCAGCCACGTCAGGGGGACGATCGCCAGGTAGGAGAGCACGAACGCCACCAACGGCGACAAGAGCAGCGGCAGGATCAGCTGGCCCCAGATCGGGTTCTCGGTGGCACTGATGTTCTCGCCGCCCAGCAGGGTGGACGCGGCCCCCGCCCCGATCAGGCCGCCCAGCAGCGCATGCGTGGACGACGACGGCATCCGCTGCCACCACGTGAAAACTCCCCACGCGCAGGCGCTCAGCAGCCCGGCCAACAGGATGCCCAGCCCCGACCGGCCCTCGGGCAGGCCGATCCAACCGGTACTGATCACCAGGGCCAGGGTGCTGGAGATCAGCGCACCGGCCAGGTTGCAGACGGACGCGAGCACGACGGCGACATTCGGGGTGAGCGCGCGCGTGCGCACCGAGGTGGCGACGGCGTTGGAGACATCATGGAAGCCGTTGATGAAGGCAAAGCAGCCGGCGAAAGCGACCACCAGCACCAGGAGGAACAGCTCCACCTACGATTCCTTGACCAGGATCTGGCCTACGTGGTGGGAAGCTTGGCGCAGCGTCTTGGTGGCGGCGATCAACTGGTCGGCCACGTCGCGGTGCCGGGCCAGCGTGGCGCCCTTGTGTTCCGACAAAAGCTCCGAGACCCACACGCGGTGGGTGCGTTCGGCCCGCTTGGCCAGCCGGACCATCTCGATGCAGTACTCCTCAAGGTCCTCCAGGGAGTTCAGCCGCGGCATGGCGTCCCGGGTCATCTCCGACATCCGGCCGATGACCTCCAGCTGCTCCGAGGCCCGGGTAGACAAGCGCTTCACCCGGTTGAGTGCGATCAGTTCCGCGGCGCCGTCGAGGTGTTCAAAGGTGTGCACCAGGTGCAGCGAGAGCTGGAACATGTCCTCGCGGGGGAGCGGATTGACGAAGCTGGTCCGCAGCGTGGTCAGCAGGGCGTTGCGCAGCCGGGAGACGTTCGCGTCGCGGTCGTGCAGTTCTTCGGAGAGCTTGTCGTAGTCGTCCGCAGGCGCCCCGAGGATCTCCGAGAGGGTCTTGACTCCCGCCATCAGCTCGGCTGCTGTGAGGGCGAGCAATTCGAGGCTCTTGGTGTCCTGGGGGAAGAGGCTTAGCTTCATGTCACCGGCGGTTTCTCACTGGTCCGTACGGCGGAAGGGAAGCATCCGCCGTGCCTAGATTAGCGCCTCTTCGCGAACAAAAATTAATGGTGCCGAACTGGGAGCGCCTCTCGGCGGAAGGCCGCTCGAGGCGGCTAAGAGTTGGAGCCCGGGGCTGCCACAGTTCGACACCACCTTCAGTTTTCTACGCCTCACTGCGGATGTCAACAGCCGCGAAAATACGGGGAAAAACGTGTCAGCAGAGGCTATCTGTGGTACACGCGCGCGTCGTTCCGGGAGGGTCATTCTCCGGACGGTCCTGCTGCTGCGGGCACCACCGCGGGGCCGTTGGCCCGTCCGGCCGCTAGTCGAGCTCGCCGCGCCGCCAGGCGACGGCGGCCGCTTCCAGATCCTCGGCGGTCTTCACGAGCCGGTGTGAATTGAGCGTCAGCTTGGTGGCATGGTTCTCGTTGGCGGACTCGGCAGAGTCGGCGTGGTGGGTCTGGCCGAGCGCGACGATCCGGCAAAAGGCCGCCGACCGGTCAAGGGCCACATCGAAATCACCGTCGAAGGCCCCGGAGAGAATCGTGTCGGCCATGGCCCGGACTTCGTCGGCGCCGGGCGGTTCAGCTACTCCGGCGATGACCTTTGACACTTCTGCCGATGCCGTCCCCGCCTTGAAGTAGGCTGCCAGCTTGTCCGGATGGGACTGGGCCGCGGCGCGCAGGGCGTAAAGGCGCCAGAGCGCCCCCGGCAGGGAACGGGCAGGGCTTTCAGCCCACATTTCAGCAATGGCCTCGAGCCCCTGTTGGTCTGCCAGTTTGACCAGCCTCGCGGTCACCTCGGGATCGTCGGAGCCGCGCCCGCGGTGCACCAAGGCCTGTGCCGCGAGGTGGGCGGCCTCGGAGACGCGTGCCGGGTCGGCACCCCCCGCGAAGTCCTCAAAATCCACCGGCGCGAAAGGCTTCGGCTTATGCGGCCGGGGGACATCGTTTCCGTTGTTCGGGCTCATGCCTCGACCTTACTCCCGCCCCTGACGCCGGTACAGAGAGGCGTGGCCCCCGGCGACGGGACGTTCCGGGGCAGCCCGGCAAGGCGCGCGCCCGGCGGATTCGGGCGGGCGGCGATGGGTGGGATAAACTGGGAACTGGCCAAATCCGACCTCGCCTGGGCTTCAGCCCGGGGCAGGGTGGACAGGCTGGCGGGCCTTTAGCTCAGTTGGTAGAGCATCGGACTTTTAATCCGCGGGTCGCGGGTTCGATCCCCGCAGGGCCCACCGCGAAAGCGGCTCCGACCGGTTTGCCGGTCGGAGCCGCTTTTTTCATGGGACGCCCCGGCCTGCAGGCCGGGTCAGCCGCCCACGACACGCAAGCTTGTCCACGTTCAGGCCGAACTGTCCACGTCTTGGCTATCCACAGGCGCCTGACCTGCGCTTATATCTACGGGCGCTCCAAAACATGGACAACGGCACGACGGCGCCTCCACCCCGGCGCAATGCCTCCAGCCTGCTCGACTCACCCGATCGGGCGGGCTCCAGCGCGCCGGGTAGCGGCGTCCGGGGCGGCGTGGAGAAGCGCGGCCACGGGCGGCGCCGAGCGCGTAGCGGGGTCCGGGGCTTCCCGGCGTGGAGAAGCGCGGCCACGGGTCGTGCCGGGCGCGGAACGGCCTCCGGCGTTCCCGGCATGGAGAAGCCCGGACGCGGGTCGGTGCCGAGGCGCGGGTAACGGCCACTCGGGCGCTCCTCGCACGGCTGAGGCCACACTTTCGACCGGTCGTCACACAGCGAAGGTCACGAAATGGTAACGATAAAAGGGCGCCCGGGCACCGCCGTCGTCATTCCGCCGGAGGGCAACTGGCACAAGGGATCCGGCGGAATTCGGGCGGGGGCGGCAGGGGCGGCGAACCCGCCCGAACCGCTGTCAAATCGGCAGGTTTCGAGTTGATAACGGCTCTGATCTCGTTACGTTTGAAGGGATGGTTGAAGAACTAGCAGAAACCCAGACCAGACCGAGGATCGAAGCAAGCTTCCGTAAACCAACCCTGAACGACGGGCAGTCCCTGTGGCGCATGGCCAGGGATTCCCAGGTCCTGGACCTGAACTCGTCCTACTCCTACCTGCTGTGGACCCGCGACTTCGCCGAGACGTCGATCATCGCCACGGTGGACGGAGAGCCGGCCGGTTTCATCACCGGCTACATGCGCCCCGACGAACCGGGCACCTTGATGGTGTGGCAGGTGGCCGTGGACCGGCGGTTCCGCGGCCGCAGGCTGGCGGCGGACATGCTGGACCGCCTGGCCTGGCAAGTCCTGGCCGAGCGGGTGGAAACCACCATCACGGCGGACAACGAGGCCTCCGTCCGGCTGTTTGCCGGCTTTGCGTCGCGCCGGGAGGCGCCAATGGAACGCGAACCGCTCTTCACCGAAGAGCTGTACCCGGACGGGCACGACACCGAGTACCTGTTCCGGATCGGTCCGCTCAATTAAATCCCGCCGGCCCCCCCGCGGCCGACCAAGCACCACCTCCACCAACGCACATCCGCATGAATCGACCTGTGGCTGCTGTGGCGCTGTCCCCTACCCGGGCCCGCCCGCTGCCGCACTGAGGAAGGAAGCGTATTCCATGACTGACATTTTCGAGACCCTCGAGTCCGAGGTCCGCGGCTACTGCCGCAGCTGGCCCGCCGTGTTCACCCGCGCCGAGGGCAGCACCATGACGGCCGAGGACGGGACCACCTACCTGGATTTCTTCTCCGGCGCCGGCGCGCTCAACTACGGCCACAACAACCCGAAACTGCTGCAGCCGCTGCTGGAGTACCTGGCCAGCGGCGCCGTCGTGCACTCGCTGGACATGAAGACCCCGGCCAAGCGCACGTTCCTGGAAACCTTCCAAGAGGTCATCCTCGAGCCGCGGAACCTCGACTACAAGGTCATGTTCCCGGGCCCCACCGGCACCAACACCGTTGAGGCCGCCCTGAAGCTGGCCCGCAAGGTGACGGGCCGCCAGCACATCCTCTCCTTCACCAACGCGTTCCACGGCATGACGCTCGGTTCGCTGTCGGTGACCGGAAACTCGATGAAGCGCCGGGGCGCGGGCATCCCGCTGACCAACAGCTCAAAAATCCCCTACGACGACTACTTCTCCGGCGAAACCGCCGATTTCCTGTGGCTGGAACGGGTGCTGGAGGACAGCGGCTCGGGCGTGGACAAGCCGGCGGGCATCATCGTGGAGACCGTCCAGGGCGAAGGCGGCCTCAACGCCGCCCGCGCCGGCTGGCTGCGCGGCCTGGCCGACCTGTGCAAGAAGCACGAGATCCTGCTGATCGTCGACGATGTGCAGGCCGGCTGCGGCCGCACCGGAACGTTCTTCAGCTTTGAGGAAGCCGGCATCACCCCGGACATCGTCTGCCTGTCCAAGTCCATCTCCGGCTACGGCCTGCCGATGGCGCTGACCCTGTTCCGCCCGGAGCTGGACGTCTGGGGAGCCGGCGAGCACAACGGCACCTTCCGCGGGCACAACCCGGCGTTCGTGACGGCCACGGCGGCGCTGGAGACCTACTGGCGGACCGGCGAGTTCCAGAAACAGATCCAGGCCCGGGCCGTGCAGCTGCACGAGGGCCTGGAGCGGATCGCCGGGCTGGTGGAGGGCGCCAGCGTGCGCGGCCGCGGCCTGCTCGCCGGGGTGAAGTTCCCGGAGAACGAAACCGCCGGCCAGATCGCCGCCGAGGCCTACGACAACGGGCTGCTGGTGGAAACATCCGGCCCCGAGGGCGAAGTGGTGAAGCTGATGCCGGCCCTGACCATCAGCGCCGCCGAACTGGACCGCGGCCTGGACATCCTGATCGACGCGACCCGCGCCGTCACCGCGGTGCCGGAACTGGTCGGAGCCCTCTAGGGCGGGACGGCCGCCCACCGACGCCCGCTCGGCGTGTGGCCGAGCCGCCCCGCCGCGCACGCCGAACGAAACTTCCTGACTTCCTATCCGAGGAGTACCGATGCTTGTTACCAACCTGAACGACCTGAACGACACCGACCGCGACGTTAAGTCCGAGACCTGGCGGAGCCGACGCATGGTGCTGGCGGGTGAGGGCGTGGGCTTTTCCTTCCACGACACGGTGATCTACGCGGGCACCACCTCCACGTTCCACTACGCCAACCACATCGAGGCCGTCTACTGCGTCCAGGGCGAGGGCACCCTCACCAACGAGGTCACCGGCGAAGTCCATGACCTGCGCGACGGAACCATGTACCTGCTGGACGGGCACGAGAAGCACACGGTCCGCGCCACCACCGAACTGCGCATGGCCTGCGTGTTCAACCCGCCCGTTACCGGCCGCGAAGTCCACGACGAGAACGGCGTCTACCCGCTCATCGAGGCCGAGCCGGCAAGCTGACTCCGACAGCCGAGACCCGGCACCTAGTTAACCGGGTCTCGGAGCCTTTGCGGCCAACTCCCCGCGCCCGGAATTCATCGGCGCCCGGGAATTCGCCCCGGCCGCCGGTAGCACCGGAATGCCGTCACGGAATTGACGGCAGACAACGACGACGGCGGTGGCCCGCCTTCGGCAGGAATCCTGCGGAAGGCGGGCCATCGTCACGTCCGGTCGCTGCCGGAATCGAGCGTGCTCTCGCGCAGGATCAGCCTGGCGGAAAGCTTTGCCGGGATACCGGAGTCCCCGAACATTTTCCGGGACAGATGGCTGACCGCGGCCGCCGCGATGAGCTCCGGTTCCAGATCGATGGCGCTGATCGCGGGGCTGCTGTTGCGCGACTGTTCTGAATCCGAACCGGCGATGAGCTGGACCTGCCCGGGCACGGTGATGCCCCGGGCCGCCAGTTCCTCCAGGGCGCCGCGCGCGTGCCGCCCGGTCAGGCAGTAGACAGCGTCCGGCGTTTCCCCGCCGGCGTCCAGCAGTTCCTGCATGGCGGCCCTGCCGCCGTCGACGCCGTCGGACTCCGGCCGGATGGCGATGCGTGGCTTCATCCCGTGACGCGCTGCCCAGCTGCGGTAGGCCGCCGTGGAGTCGAGGTTCCAGGCGTTGCGGTCCATGCCGGTGATGAGGCAGATGGAGCGTGCCCCGGATCGGTGGAACCTGGACAGCACTGCCTCCGTCTCTTCCGAGTCGTGGGAACCGACCCAATCGAGAAAGTCGGGCCGTGCAGGATCGCGTCCAATGGTGACGAAAGGAGCGGCCAGCCCCATTAACAGGTCGATGACCGGATCCTCCTCGAGCGGATCGTCAATGATGTAGCCATCCAACGACAAGGCGAGCGGGGAGCGCGGCAACCGCGTCAGGTCCCGGACGAGCATGACGCTCAGCCCGCGCTCCAGGCACTCCACGGCAACGGCCCCGGAGAGCCTGGTGAAGTAGTCCACGCCGTGCGGGCGATACGTTCCGAGCGAATCCAGCGGCCGGAGCATGAGTCCAATGACCCCGATCGGGCTGTTGCGGAGTCCCCGCGCCATCGGATCGGGCTGGTACCCCAGCCTTTCGGCCGTCTGCCGCACGCGCTCGCGGGTTTCGGCCGACAGCGTGCCCTTGTTGTTCAGGCTGTGTGAGACGGCGGTGATGGACACGCCGGCTTCCCGGGCCACATCGTGGATGGTGACTCGCTGGCGCATGTCCGCCCTCCGTGATTGAAGTCATAACGGTTGCATAACAGAACAGCTAAAACGTTATATAAAAGGTTTTATCCCCGTAGCTTACTGGAATACGCAGAGCAAGCGTCCCATCGGAACCACACACTGTGAAGCAAAGGGGATTGCAGGATGAAGAAAGTCACGCTGGCCACGTCGGTGGCCCTCGCGATGCTGCTGACCGCGTGCAGCAACGGCGGCGGCAAAGCGGCCGCGCCGGATGCGGAGGCAGGCAGCGGCCTGGGGGAACTGCAGACCACCACGGAACCGGCGGCGGGCGAACTGGATACCGTCACCTGGAACCTGCCGTTCGGCGAACCGGCTTCACTGGATCCGATCAAGGCCTTCAACTACCCGGAAAACACCGTCGTGGCCAACCTGTGCGAGGGCCTGATGGTGATGGAACCGGACTACACGATCGCTCCCAACCTTGCCGAATCGTTCGAGAACGTCGACGGCAAGACGTACATCTACAAGCTGCGGGATGACGTGACCTTCTGGGACGGCACGCCGATGACCGCCCAGGACGTGGTCTTCAGCCTGAACCGGCATCTGGACCCTGACGAGGGCAGCTATTGGGCCAGCGACGCGGTCAGCGGCAACGTCGAATCGATCAAGGCCACGGGCGAGTACGAAGTGACCGTGAGCCTGAGCTCTCCGGACGTCACGTTCAACTCCTACATGGCCACTCCGCTGGGCGTCATCGTTCAGGAGGCACAGCGCAAAGAGGCAGGCGAAGCGTACGGCACCCCGCAGGAGGGCGTGATGTGTACGGGGCCCTTCTCGGTTGACCAGTGGGACAGCGGCCAGAGCATCTCCCTGGCCAAGAACGATGCTTACTGGAACAGCGACCGCATGCCCAACGTACAGAACCTCGACATCCAGTTCATCGTGGACCCCGCGGCCATCACCAACGCGCTCGCGTCCGGAGCAGTGGACGGGTCCTACGACGTCCCGCTCAGCGCGGTACCGCAACTTCAGTCGGCGACCAACGGCGAGCTGATTCTCGGCAAGTCCCTGCAGCTCTCGGCCATCATCGCCACAGGCGACGGCCCGCTGGGCGATCCTGCTGTGCGGAAGGCACTGTGGACCGCCGCGAACACTTCGGCGTTGGCGGAGACGGTGTACGAGGGCACGGCCATGCCGTCCCGGTCCCTGATTCCCGACGGCGGCTGGTCTTACGGCGACGACGTCTTCAGCGCAGCGCGCGAAAAACTGCCGCCGGTTGAAGCGAACGTCGAGGAGGCCAAGAAAATCCTCGCGGAGGCAGAAGCTGACCTGAGCGAGCCGATCACCATCGTGTACCCGAGCGAACGGTCCTTCTACGCGGACATCATTTCCGAATTGGCGCGTGCCGGCCAGGAAATCGGGCTGACGGTCAAGCCCCAGGGCGTGCCGAGCGCACAATTCGGCGCCTTCTTCTCGGATCCCGAGGCCCGTGCCGGGCACGGCGCCTTCGTCACCACCAATTACATGGACGTTCCGGATCCCCTGGTGTTCCTGCGCACCATTGTGAAGGAAGGCGGGTCGCAGAACTTCTCCGACTACAGCAACCCGGAGATTGAGAAACTCATCGCCGAGGCGGAGGTTCTGACCGACGACACGGAGCGTGCCGCGAAGGTCGCCGAAATCGAGGCGTTGGCCATGGCCGACCTGCCCTGGCTGCCCATCGTCGATCCGGCAGGACGGCTCTTCCTGAATGAGCGGGTGACGGGCGTACCGGCGTCCTTCGTCTATCTCTACTACCCCTGGGGTGCGGACCTGGGCGCCGCGGAGTAACGAAAAAGCCGTCATGATCTATATCGTCAAAAGGCTCTTGGCACTGGGAACGATCCTGTTGGCCTCCAGCTTTGCGGTCTTTGGCGGACTGTACCTTGCACCAGGAAGCCCCGAGCAGTTCCTGGTGCAAGGCCGGACCGTGACGCCGGAGGTACTGGCATCCATCAGGGCGCAGTACTCCCTGGACGACCCGTTTCTGGTCCGCTACTTCAACTGGCTGTGGGGTGTTGTCCAGGGGGACTTCGGCCAGTCGCTGGCCAACCGCCAGGAAGTCGCCGATCTCATCGCGGGCCGCTTGCCCACCACACTGTCCCTCACCCTCTACGCCGCGCTGATCATCGTGATTGGCGGCATCGGACTCGGTTGCCTGGCCGGACTTCGGCCGGGCTGGCTGGAGAACGTGGTGCTTTTCGGATCGAATCTCGGCTTTGCCGTACCGACATTCTTCGCGGCCCTGCTGCTGATGAGTGTCTTCGGGGTCATGCTCGGCTGGTTTCCGGTCTTCGGCTCCGGCGAGGGCCTGGCCGGCAGGCTCCATCACCTGACCCTGCCGGCGTTGGCGTTGGCGCTGCCCTCGCTGGCGGTGGTCGCGCGCATTACCCGCACCGCGGTTAAGGAAGAGCGCGAGTCCGAGCACGCCCAGACGGCGCGGTCCCGGGGAGTGCTGGAACGGATCGTCATACGGCGCCACGTCCTGCGCAATTCGATGCTTCCCGTATCAACGGTTTCCGGCGTCCACGTCGCCGCCTTGCTGGCCGGCGCCTTCGTGGTCGAGTACGCGTTCACACTCGACGGCATCGGCGCACTGCTGGTGGCGGCCGTGCAGCAGAAGGACTTCGCGGTGGTGCAGGCAGTGTCGTTGATCATGGTCGTGGCCTTCGGCCTCATCAACCTGGCCGTCGACTTGCTCTATGTCGTGATCGATCCGAGGGTGCGTTTGGGGGCGGCGTCATGAGCACGCTGGAAGAAACCGGACGCTCCGGGGCACTGAAGCGGAGCCCGTCCCGGAAGACCCGGTCGAAGCCGGATGTCCTGACGGCCATCTGCCTGGGCTGGGTGGTGCTCATTGGACTGTTCGCCCTGATCGGGCCGGCCCTCACACCGTTCGATCCGACGGCCGGCAACGTTGTGGAGCGCTATCTTCCGCCCGGGGTCGAGCATTGGCTCGGAACGGACCAGGCCGGACGGGATCTGTTCTCCCGGCTCGCCACAGGCGCCCGCTCCAGCATTCTCGCCGCCCTCGCCGTCGCCGTGCTCACCGCCGTGATGGGCGGCACCCTCGCCCTGGTCGCCGTCTGGTTCGGCGGCTGGGTGGACAACCTCATCAGCAGGGTCCTGGATTTCCTGTTCGCGTTTCCAAACCTGCTGCTGGCCGTGCTGGCGGTGGCGGTGTTCGGCGCGAGAGTGGAGACCGCCGTGATTGCCCTGGCGATCGGCTTCACCCCGTATACCGCCCGGGTGATCCGCAGCGTGGCCCTGCGCGAGCGGAATCTGCCGTATGTGAAATCGGCGGAGCTGCAGGGAATTTCCGGGTTTTCCATCACCGTGCGGCACCTGCTGCCGAACGTGAAACAGCAGGTCATGACGGGAATGAGCATCAACTTCGGCTACGGCATGATCGACCTCGCCGCCCTGTCCTACCTCGGCTTTGGTGTGCAACCGCCCGACGCAGACTGGGGCCTCATGGTTTCCTCCGGCCAGTCCTCACTTCTGGCCGGCTACCCGCAAGAGAGCCTCTACGCAGGCCTGCTCATTGTGCTGACCGTTGCCGCGCTGGGATTCCTGGGCGAAAAGCTCGGCGGGCGCCGGGCAGCAGGGAGGATCTGATGCTCGAACTGTCGAACGTCACCGTCAAGATCGGGCCGGAGCACCGCCAGACGACGCTGCTGTCCGATATCAACATCGTGGTGGAGAAGGGCGAGTCCGTCGGCCTGGTGGGGGAGTCCGGCTCCGGAAAATCCATGACCATGCGGACGATCCTCCAGACCCTGCCGCCGCGGACGGACATTGCCGGCAGGGTCCTCTACAAGGGGGAGGACACGCTGGCGTACTCCGGCGAGCGGCTCCGCGCCTTCCGGGCCGGTGCCGTCTCGATGATCTCCCAGAATCCGCAGGCCGCCCTGAATCCGGTGCTGCCGGTCAGCAAATTCCTGGTGGAAGGCATCCAAGCCGCCAGGCCTGCAGCGACCGCCCAGGAAGCCCTGCGGCTTTCCGGGGAAGTGCTCGAGCAGGTGGGCATCCACAACGTCGCCCGCTGCCTGCGTTCCTACCCGCACCAGCTCTCCGGCGGCATGCTCCAGCGGGTCGTCATTGCCGGCGCGGTTGCCCGGGGCACCGAGCTGCTGCTGGCGGACGAACCGACCACGGCGCTCGATGTCACGACGCAGTCCGACGTCATGGCCATCCTGGACGAGGCTCGGACCGAGGCAGGCATGGCGATGATCTTCGTGACCCACGACCTGGACCTGGCCGCGGCGGCGTGCGACCGTATCGCCGTCATGTCGGGCGGCCGGATCGTCGAATCCGGCCCCGCAGACCGGGTGCTGAACCGGCCGGAACACGAATACACCCGGAAGCTGGTCGCGGCCAAGCCCAGCCTGGATCACCGCATCGACGCCGGGCCAGGCGCCGACCCCCAAACCCAGGCCGGACCTCGTGCCGGGACAAGCGTCCCCGGTCCACCAAGCCGCGAGGCATCCCGAGAGGTGAAGCAATGACCGGCGTGCAGACGCAGCCCACGGCCCCCGCCGTCGTCATAAGCAAACTCAACAAGAAGTTCACCGTTGGTTCCGGCCGTAACCGCACGCACGTCCACGCCGTCAAAGACGCGTCCCTGGCCATCGAGCGCGGACACTGCCTGGCGGTGGTGGGGGAATCGGGTTCGGGAAAGAGCACGTTGGCCAGGATGCTCGTTGGGCTGGAAACCCCGGACAGCGGGTCCGTCTTCCTCAACGGCAAACCGGTCAACCCTCGGACCAGCCGCCGAATCCGGCGGGAACGGTCAAAGGACGTCCAAATGGTCTTCCAAGACCCGCAGGGGTCGTTGAACCGCCGGCTACCGGTCTCCGAGGCGGTTGCCGAGGTGTTGAAGGCCCACACCTCCCTGGACCCGGCAGCACGACGCAGACGCTGCCTCGAGTTGTTCCGGGAAGTCGGACTGACCGAAACCCACATGTCCGCGCTCCCGGACGAACTCTCCGGCGGGCAGAAGCAGCGCGTGGCCATAGCGCGGGCGCTGGCGGCATCGCCTGGGGTCATCGTGCTCGACGAGGCCGTCTCCGCGCTGGACGTCACCGTCCAGGCGCAAATCCTGCGGATGCTCGAACAGCTGCGGCGGGAAAAACAGCTGACCTATCTCTTCATCACGCATGATCTGGCGGTGGCGCGCCAGATAGCCCACTCCATCGTGGTGATGCGCCGCGGGGTCATCGTCGAAGCCGGCACTGCCGACCAGATCCTCGACAGCCCGGCACACCCGTACACCCGACGGTTGATCGACAGCGCGCCGCGGCCCGGCTGGAAGCCGCGGCGCCGCGACAGCGAGACATTGAATGAGGAGCACGACATTGACTGACCCCGCAGGCACGATCCCGCAGGTGCTGACGCTTCGAGGCGGGGACCCCCGCCAGCTGGGCGTGCAGCGCGGCACCGAAGGACGCAGCGGTATCGCCGACTGCTGGGACGTTTACCGCCAACTGTTCGAGGCCCACGGCATCAGCGAAACCATCGTGGAGCGGGAAGCCACCCGCAGCCTGGCCGCCACTGAAGCCTGGGCGACGCACCTGGCGGCCGAGATCCGCGGCACCGCGGAGGGAGCGGGCTTGCCCGTCTGGAAGGTCAGCGCCCTTAATGCCCGGACCGAAATCCTGTCCCTCTCGGAACGGGCCCGGCCGGGGGAGTGTTCTACCGTCGTCAGCGCCGGAGCCCGGCCTTTCTCCTTGCAGACCTGGGACTGGCATGAAGAACTCGCCGCCGCCTGGCACCTGCAGTCGGTTGAAACCAGTCAGGGCCGGTTCGTGGGACTGACGGAGTACGGAATCCTCGCCAAGATCGGGCTAAACGACGCCGGCGTCGGCGTGCACCTGAACGTGCTGGGTCACAGGCAGGACAGTCCGGGGGCGGTGCCCGTCCACATCGCAGCCGCGCAGGTACTGCACGCGGCAGCTACGCTGGACGAGGCCGTGGACATACTCCTCGACGCACCGGTCAAGACTTCCAGCGCCATCACCGTGGTCACCAGAGCCGGCGCAGCAATCGTGGAGCTCAGCCCCGAGGGGGCCGAGGTGATCAAGCCGACCGGCGGTCACCTGCTGCACACCAACCATTTCCTGGCCCCAAGGCTGGCGAAGGGGGACAAGACCGAGCTGTACCAGCCGGACTCCCAGCAGCGGATCGACTTGCTGGACAGGCGGGTCAGCGCTGCGTTCCAGCCCCGTCAGCCGCAGGATCTCGTGCCCTACCTGTGCTCGGTTCCCGGTGACGGGGCCGAACTGTGCTGCGTGCCGACCCCGGGTGCCGGCCTGGGCTCCCGCTGGGCGACCCTGGCAACCGTGGGCATTGACCCGGCGGCCGGCACCCTGCTCGCGTCACCGGGCGCGCCCACCGACGTGACGGCGAACAGCTGGTTCCGCATGAGTCCCGAGCCTGCCGGCAGCAACAGCCAAGACACCCCCAAGGGAGCATGATGCGGATTCTGTGTATTGGAGCAGGCGGAGTGGGCGGCGCCGCCGCAGGCATTGCCGCCCGGCGGGAATTCTTTGAGGCCTTCGTCCTGGCGGACTACGACCCGTCACGGGCCCGAGCCGTAGTCGAGGCACTGCCGCAGGGCCGGCGCGGACGGTTCAGCGCGATTGCCCTGGACGCGTCAAGCAGGGAGGCCGTTGCCGGTGCCATCAGGGACCACGGCATCACCCACGTGCTCAACGCCGTTGACCCCCGTTTCGTCATGCCGGTCTTCGAGGGTGCCGCGGACGCCGGAGCCACCTATCTGGACATGGCAATGTCACTGTCCACGCCGCACCCGGAACGACCCTATGAGCTCACCGGCGTCAAGCTGGGAGACCAGCAGTTCGAGCGGGCCGCTGAGTGGGAGGAAGCCGGGCGGCTGGCTCTGGTCGGGATAGGCGTGGAACCGGGACTCTCCGACGTCCTGGCCCGGTACGCCCAGGACTACCTGTTCTCCGTCATCGACGAGATCGGCGTCCGCGACGGCGCCAACCTGAAGGTCGAGGGATACGATTTCGCGCCGTCCTTCTCCATTTGGACCACCATCGAGGAATGCCTCAACCCGCCGGTTATCTATTCCGCCGAGACCGGTTGGAGCACCACAGAGCCCTTCAGCGACCCCGAAGTCTTCGACTTTCCCGAAGGCATCGGCCCCGTGGAGTGCGTCAACGTGGAACACGAGGAAGTCTTGCTGATGCCCCGGTGGCTGGATGCCGGCAAGGTCAATTTCAAGTACGGGCTGGGCGATGAATTCATCGAGGTGCTCAAGGTCCTGCACAAGCTGGGCCTCGATTCCACCACGCCGGTCAACGTCAAGGGAACATCCGTGAGCCCGCGGGACGTCGTGGCCGCCTGCCTGCCGGATCCGGCCACGCTCGGGCCCAGGATCACCGGCAAGACATGCGCAGGCGTCCTGGTGACAGGCGAGGACAAGGACGGCGCCCCGCGGCGGACCTACCTCTACCATGTCGCCGACAACGCCGACACCATGGCCGAATACGGCAGCCAGTGCGTGGTGTGGCAGACGGCGCTGAACCCGATCATCGCCCTGGAACTCCTGGCCTCGGGCCTCTGGAGCGGAGCCGGCGTCCTGGGCCCGGAGGCGTTCGACGCCAAACCCTTCCTGGACCTGATGTCGGCGCCCGCACCCGAGGGCTACGGTTCCCCGTGGGGGATGCGGGAGGAAACGGCCAATCGGAGTGGCAGAATGCATTAACTGCTACCGATCGAAGGGGACCGCGTGGCCATCAAGGACAAACTGGCAGGCGCACGGCGCAAGCTGAAACGGATTGCCGCGCGCGCGGGCCAGTTTCGCGTGCGCGAGAGTGACTCCGGGCCGACGGCCAGTGCGCAGACCGCGCGGGTGGCCGTGGTGATCCCGGTATTCAACGCGTTGCCCTACCTGACGGAGCTGCTGGAATCGCTGGTTGCACAGGACCTGGACCCGGCGCTCTTCGAGGTGATCGCCGTGGACGACGGCTCCACCGACGGCGGAGGCAAGCTGCTGGACGAGTACGCCGCGCGGCATCCGAACTGGCGGGTCATCCACCAACAGAACAGCGGCTGGCCGGGGAAGCCCCGCAACGTAGGGATCGCCGCCAGCAGTTCCGATTACGTCTTCTTCTGCGATGCGGACGACAGGCTGGGGCCCGAAGCACTGCGCCGGATGGTTGACTTTGCCGACAAGCACCAGGTCGATGTGCTGGCCCCGCGGATGGTCGGAATCGGCGGCCGGCGCGTGCAGTCTTCGCTGTTCACCGAGACCGTGCCGGACGTTCCCGTGCGCAAGATCCTGGGCACGCTCTCACCGCAAAAGCTGATCCGGCGTGAGCTGCTGGACACACACGGCATCCGCTTCCCGGAGGGCAAAGTCCGGCTGGAAGACGGCATGATGCTCACCCGCTGCTATCTGGCCTCCCGGAGGAACGCGATCGCGGCCGACTACGACTATTACTTCATCCGCACCCGCGACGACGGAACCAACATCAGCTCCGAGCGCGCCATCCCTGAGGGGTACACCGGATCCGTCGCCGAAATCGCGCGGATCATCAGGGAGAACCATCCGGACCCAGAACAGGCCGAGCTGCTGGTGCTGGACCTGTACCGGCGCAAACTCCTTCGCTTCTACGTGCCCGACCGCTACCGGTCGATGGCGCCGGGCACGCGGCAGCGGTGGGTGGCGGCCCATGCCGCCTTCGTGGACCAACACATTCCGGAACGGCTGGAGGAGCAGCTGTCATTTCCTTACCGGCAGCGCTCGCAGCTGGTCCGGGCACGGGATGTGGAAGGCCTGCTCAAGCTGGCCACCACCGAGGAAGCGCTGAAACCGACGCCGCGGGCCCTGCAGCCCCGGCTCGACGGGGAGTCCGTGTCGTTCGGGTTGGTGTTCGAACCGGCGGCGGAATACGAATCGGTCCGGCTCGTGGCACGCGCCCGCGGGACAGACGCCGAGCTCGGCTTTGACGTCAGGGACGACGGCGGCGGCTACCGTGCCGTACTGCCCCGGAGTGAACTGGCAGGGCTGGGCCCGGTGCTGGTGGACCTGTTCGTGCAGCTCCGGTTGGACGGCATGGACGGTCCGGCCCGCAGGATCCTGGCACCGGAGCAGGGGTTGCCGCTCATTGCCGCAGGCCTGCGCGCCTACGCCACGGTGCATGGGAACCTCAGCTTGGACCAGCGCAAACAGCCCGCGGCGTAGGGCGTGGCCTAGGGGAGGCGCCGGGGCGGCCCGGACCTCAGGCCGCGATCTCCCGGGCCGTTGCCTCCAGGACTGCCCGGAACGCCAGGATGGCCGGTCGGTTGGCAGAGCCGCGGCGGACCGAGGTGAAGACCGTGCGCCGCGGCAGGCCCGGCAGGTCCAGCAGCAGGCAGGTGGTGTCCCGGCCGGTCCAGACCAGGTCCGGCATGAACGCCACCGCGTTGCCGGATTCAATCAGCCGGATCTGCGCCTGCAGGTCGGCCGTTTCATACCGCACATCCGGCTCGAATCCGGCCTGGCGGCACGCCTGTTCTGCCCAATGCCGGGAAGCTGCGCCATGCGGCTCCATCACCCACGGCAGCCTCCGGGCGTCGTCGACCGAGGTGACGGCGGTTCCGGCCACGGCGGCGGGCGGTACCGCGAGCCGGATGGCGTCGCTGGTCAGTTTCTGGCGGTCCAGCTCCGGATGGTGCGGCGCCGCGTGGCCGGGGTACTGCTCGGCGATGACCAGGTCGAAGTCGCGCGCCCAGGTCTCGTACAGCGCCGTCTCGGGTTCACGCTGGACCATCTCGATCCGCACGTCCGGGTGCCGCTGCCGCATGGCTGTGAGGGCCTCCGGCAGCAGCGCCAGCGCCGCCGATTGGAACGCCGCCAGCCGGACGGTTCCGGTCACCGCGGTCAGCGACGCCGCCAAGTCCGTTTCGGCCTGCTCGAGGGTGGACAGCAGCGACTCGGTGTGCACCACGAGGATCTCGGCCTGCGGCGTGAGCTGCACCCGGCGTCCGGCCTTTCGCAGCAGCGCCACCCCGGCCTCCTTTTCCAGCAAGGCCAGCTGCTGGGAAACGGATGACGGGCTCAGGCTCAGCGCGGCGGCCGCCTCCGCCAAGGTGCCGCGGACTTTGACCTCGCGCAGCAAGCGCAGTCTCCGGACATCCAGCACGGCATCTCCATTCATCAGCAAAACCGATGATTATCGGTCGGAAAAGATCGCTTTTGCTTCACGAAGTCTAGCTCCATACTGGTCTGAGGGAACATTGCAATTTCGTTGAAGGGACAGATACTGCCGTGAACGATGCCCTGAAGGAGGCTCCGGTGCAGACCACTAACCTGCCCGATGAGCAGATGGCCGACCTCGCCGCCGACTCCATCAAACTGGTCCGCCACTGGCTGACCGAGGCCGAGAAAGTCCCCGCCGACGCCTCCGCCCGCCAGCTGGCCGGCGTCCTGAATGATCCGAACGGGCTGGATTTCACCGTTGGATTCGTCGACGGCGTGATCCGCCCCGAGGACCTGCGCGTTGCCGCCCGCAACCTGGCCGCACTGGCACCGAAGGTTCCGGCCTTCCTGCCCTGGTACATGCGGGCCGCGGTGCGCGTGGGAGGCACCATGGCCCCGGTCCTCCCGCACGTGGTCATTCCGGCGGCCCGGCGGGTGCTGCGCGAAATGGTGGGCCACCTGATCGTGGACGCGACGGATGCCAAGCTGGGCCCGGCCATCGCCAGGATCCGCCGGGAAGACGTTCGGCTGAACATCAACCTGCTGGGCGAGGCCGTCCTGGGGAGCCGCGAGGCGGAACGCCGGCTCGAAGGCACCAAACGCCTGCTGGCCCGCGACGACGTCGACTACGTTTCCATCAAGGTCTCCTCTACCGTGGCCCCGCACTCGCACTGGGCCTTCGACGAGGCGGTGGAGCACGTCGTCGACAGCCTGACTCCGCTGTACCGGCAGGCGGCCAACTCCCCGAAGCCCAAGTTCATCAACCTGGACATGGAGGAGTACAAGGACCTGGAGATGACCATGGCGGTCTTCACCAGGATCCTGGACAAGCCGGAGTTCGAACAGCTGGAGGCCGGCATTGTGCTGCAGGCCTATCTGCCGGACGCACTGAAGGCCATGATCCGGCTGCAGGAGTGGGCCGCGGCCCGCCGTGCCCGCGGCGGCGCCGCGATCAAGGTGCGCGTGGTCAAGGGAGCCAACCTGCCCATGGAACAGGTGGAGGCGTCGCTGCACGGCTGGCCGCTGGCCACCTGGGGAACCAAGCAGGACTCGGACACCAACTACAAGCGCGTGATCAACTACGCCCTGCACCCGGACCGGATCGGCAACGTGCGGATCGGCGTCGCCGGGCACAACCTATTCGACGTCGCGTTCGCCTGGTTGCTGGCCAAGCAGCGCGGCATCGGACACCTCGCGGGTGCCATCGACTTCGAGATGCTGCTGGGCATGGCGCAGGGCCAGGCCGAGGCGGTGAAGAAGGACGTCGGGTCGCTGCTGCTCTACACCCCGGTGGTCCACCCCGGCGAGTTCGACGTGGCCATCGCCTACCTGATCCGCCGGCTCGAAGAGGGCGCCAGCAGCGAGAACTTCATGTCCGCGGTCTTCGAGCTGAGCAAGAACGAGCACCTCTTCGAGCGCGAGAAGCAGCGCTTCCTCGCCTCGCTCGAGAACCTCGACGACGACGTCCCGGAACCGAACCGGCAGCAAGACCGCACCAAGCCCGAGCCGGCCCGGCCCGTCGATTCCTTCGACAACATCCCGGACACCGATCCGTCCCTGCCCGCCAACCTGGCCTGGGGCCGGGAGATCCTGTCCCGCGTCCCCGGTTCAAGGCTTGGCATCGATACCGTTGCCGGCGCCGAGGTCAAGGATGAGGCGCAGCTGGAGCAGGTGATCGCCACGGCCGTCGAGCAGTCCAAGAGATGGGGCGCGATGAGCGGCGCCGAACGGGCCGAGGTGCTGCACAAGGCCGGCGACAAACTGAATGCCCACCGCGCCCGGCTGTTGGAGGTCATGGCCGCCGAGGCCGGCAAGACCCTTGACCAGGGCGACCCGGAGGTTTCCGAGGCCGCCGACTTCGCGCACTTCTACGCCGAGCTGGCGCGCATGCTGGACACTGTGGACGGCGCCGAATTCGTTCCCTCCAGGCTGACCGTGGTCACCCCGCCGTGGAACTTCCCGACGGCGATCCCCGCCGGAGGCGCCCTCGCGGCGCTCGCCGCGGGCTCCGCCGTCGTGATCAAGCCTGCCAAGCAGGCGGCCCGCACCGGGGCCGTGATGGTGGAAGCGCTGTGGGAGGCGTTCGACGAAGCCGGGGTGCCGCGCGATGTGCTGCAGCTGGTGCAGCTGGGCGAGCGCGAACTGGGCCGGCAGCTGATCTCGCACCCGGAGGTGGACCGCGTGATCCTCACCGGCGCCTACGAGACCGCCGAGCTGTTCCGCTCTTTCCGCCCGGACCTGCCGCTGCTGGCCGAGACGTCCGGCAAGAACGCCATCATCGTCACGCCCAGCGCCGACTTCGACCTGGCCGCCAGGGACGTCGCCTACTCCGCGTTCGGCCATGCCGGGCAGAAGTGCTCCGCGGCCTCGCTGGTGATCCTGGTGGGATCCGCCGCCACGTCGCCGCGCTTCCGCAACCAATTGGTGGACGCGGTCACCTCTATGAAGGTGGGCTATCCGCAGGATCCGGCCACCCAGATGGGCCCGGTCATCGCCCCGGCCGACGGCAAGCTGCTGGACGGGCTGACCACGCTGGGCGCCGGCGAGAGCTGGCTCATCCGGCCCGAACGGCTGGACGAGACCGGCAAGCTCTGGAGCCCGGGCGTGCGCACCGGGGTGAAGCGCGGCTCGCGCTACCACCTGACCGAGTTCTTCGGCCCGATCCTCGGGGTAATGACCGCCGAAACGCTTGAAGAGGCTGTCGCCATCACCAACGACATCGAGTACGGCCTGACCTCGGGCTTGCATTCATTGGACCGGGACGAGCTGGACTACTGGCTGCAGAACATCCAGGCCGGCAACCTCTACGTGAACCGGGGCATCACGGGCGCCATCGTGCGGCGCCAGCCCTTCGGCGGCTGGAAGAAGTCCTCGGTGGGAGCCGGAACCAAGGCCGGCGGACCGAACTACCTGATCGGGCTCGGCGACTGGGAGACCGCCCCGTCGACGGCCACCGCCGAGATCACGGGCGCGGCCGCGAAGCTGTTGGAGGCGGCCCGGCGCGCGGGTCAGACGCTGCCCACGGACGAGCTCGCCGGGCTGGAACGCTCGCTGCACTCGGACGCGGCCGCCTGGGCCGCGGAGTTCGGCGCGGCCAAGGACGTGTCCGGCCTGACCGCCGAGCGCAACGTGTTCCGCTACCTGCCCGTGCCGGTCACGGTCCGGCTGTCCGACGGCGAGCCGCTGGCCAAGTTGGTCCGCGTGCTGGCCGCCGGCGTACGGGCCGGATCCCAGGTCACGGTGTCCACATCCGTCGAGCTCCCCGCGGCACTGCGGGCCGTGGCCACGGAGCTGGACCTTGCCGTGGTGGTGGAGGACGACGCCGACTGGCTGGCCCGGGTGCCACGGCTCGGCGCCGGGCGGATCCGGATGATCGGCGGCGACGCCAAGGCGCTTGCCGTGGCCACCGGCGGGCGCCCGGATGTTGCGGTCTACGCCCACGACGTGACCGAAGCCGGCCGGGTGGAAATGCTGCCGTTCCTGCACGAGCAGGCCGTCAGCATCACCGCGCACCGCTTCGGCACACCTAACCACCTGTCCGACGGCCTGATCTAGCCGGCGGCAGCCGATGCAGGCGGCGGTGTATTTGCACCGCCGCCCGCGTGTGTCAGGCTCGGGCTATGGCTGACGACCTCTCTTTCCGGCTGAACGAGGACCTCAGGCGCTACGAGGTGCTGGCCGCCGGATCCTTGGCCGGGTACACCGAGATTCAGGCGCACGGCGGGACCGTGGCGTTCACCCATACGCGCGTGTTCGATGACTTTGCCGGCCAGGGCCTGGCCGGCAGGTTGGTCGGCCATGCGCTGGAGGACGTGGTCGCCGGCGGGAGGAAGATCGTGCCGTACTGCGAGTACGTCGCGGGCTGGCTGCACCGGCACCCGGAGTACGAGCCGCACGTCGAGTGGCCCGAAAGCCCAGAATAGGATCCGGCGCGCGTAGGATCCGCCGCGCGCACGGGCGGGTTGCCGCCGCCGGTTGTGCGGCGGGGTCAGGGGTGCCGGCGCATCCAGCTCACGGCGTGCAAGGTCAAGGCGCAGACCACGGTGAGCAGCCCGGCGATCAGGATCATGGGCGCCACGGACGTAAAGATGAAAATCCACGGCGGCCCGTAGACGCCGGTGGGCCCGAGCATGGCGTCCAACTCGATGAAGTGCGGTGCAATCGAACCCCAGACCCCGAACCCGGCCAGCCCCACGCCCAGCACCCACATCGCCCCCAGGAACGGATTAACCGTCCGGCGGAGCGGCGCCGCATCTGCCGGGCCCGCCGTCACGACGGCGTCGGGCGGAATGACTTCGGCGATGCCCGTCGACTGGGCTGTGGGGTTGTCGGCGCGCGGGTCCGTCGCTGGCGCCGCCAGCCTCGCGGCGGTGGGGAATGCCGGGCTCATCCGGGTGTCCGGCGTGGTGACGGGCCGGGCGGCCGCCGCCGGCCGGGCCGCCGCGGTCCGCGGGGTGCCGGTCGTTGGGATGCCGGCCGATTCGCCGCCGCGCTGGTAGATCGAGTCGTACCGCTGGTCGAACTGTGATGCGGACATGGTCCCCCTTCTCGCCGGCCTTTGCTTGAATCTACCGGATGCCCGGCGGCGCTGTTAGGCTGTGCGCCATGGGAATTCTGATTTTCGAGTAACCAGGTCTTGGACCGGTCAAGCCGACAACCAAACAAGGCTTGCTGAGGCTGTACCTCGCGAGTGGTTCCCCTGATCTCACCCCCGCTCACGCCCGGATGATGCTCCGGGTGTTGTGGCGTCCCGTCTTGACGACCGGTGCGGCGGACCAGTTCCCGGCAGGCTCCTGAAAATACCGAAGGAGAGCCATGACTGACATCGATCCGCGGGCAACACAACCCGCCGAATCCCGTGAACCAACCATCCACCTCGCTCCGGCCGCCGCGGCCAAACTGACCGAGGACCAACAGGCGAGGCTGGCTTCCCGCCGTGCGGTCAACGCCGGCGACCTGGCCGGCTGGCACAGCATCGGCAACAGCCACAAGCCGAAGCACGCCAGCGGCCGGCAGGGTCCGCCCGAGAAAAAGGTCCGCTGGTAACACCTGCCCGCGAGGGCGCCGGCCGGTGCCCCGGTGGAAGTTTCCGCCGGGGCACTGCCCTGTCCAACCGGGCCACCGTGTATGCGGCAGGCCGGTCCTGAAGGCGACGCCCGCTGGGCGGCGCGCCCTGGGCCTGATATCGCCCTGTGCCTTATATAGGGTGGCAGGAGAGGGCGCCCTGAGCGGGCGGAGCGACGGGAGGAAAACGGCATGAGGCCCGACGTGCGGCGGATGTTGCTGATCCAGGCCGGCAACATCCTGCAGTTCGCCATCGCCGCGGGCGTCATCGTCGTGGCCATCGACACCATGACGGCCTTCTCGCTGGGCTCGCGGCACGACCCGGAGGGCGGCGGCACGTTGGCGGGCTTCGCCCTGGCCGGAGCCATCGCCGTCGTTGTCCTCGCGGTTTTTGCCTACCGCTGGACGGCGCGCGGCGAGCGGTATGCCCCGTTGTTCGCGGTGCTCGGCTGGGCGGTGCTCTGGCTGCCGCTCAGCCTGACGCTGGGCATGGGCGGCGTGGGCCTGGCGTACCTGGCCACGCTGGTGTGCGGTGCGGGCATTGTCCTGTCGCTCGTGGCGCTGGGCAGCAAAAAACCGCGCTGACCGTCGAGGCAGGGCCGGCACGCGGGCCGTGGGGGCCCGCGTGCAGCGGCTGCCTCAGCCTGTGGGCCTAGAGGCCGCGGGTTTCGTCCCGCCGGATGGTTTCGCCCGTGTTCGGGTCCTCGATGCGGCGGCTTTCCGTCACGCGGTGCTCGCGGCGCGGCATGGCCATGATGATGGAGATGATCAGGCCGAGCACGCCTACACCCATCAGGATCCAGCCGATCAGCGTCAGGTCGATGAAATCCACGACGTCGGCAACGGCGAAGGCCAGGATTGCGCCGATGGCAATCAAGGCAATTGATGATCCGATTCTCATAGCCAGCAACTCCTTTAGGTTGGGCGGCCGGCGCAGCAGTCGCTGCGTCCGGCCGTCGTACAGGAAGTACGCGGTGCTTTGTCAGCATACTTGGTGTTTTGGGGAACGTCCCGCAACCCGTGACTTACGCTTAAGGCCGGAACACCATCACGGTGCTGATTGCTCCAGGAGGGTTTGTGGCCAGAGGACGAAAGATCAACCCAGCCATGCGCGTCGCCGCCGATGCGGCTTTCGACAAGCACGGCAACCCAAAGCCCGGCGTGACGACCGGCATCATGAAGGCGCTGGACGTCCAGCGGCCGCTGGTGCTGGCCAACTTGGACCGGCTGCGGCGCAAGAACCCGGACGCGACGCCGGCCGAGCTGGCCGCGAAGTTGGAAAAGAAATACCTGGCGGCGGTGACCACCGGCGGTGCGGCGGTGGGGGCATCCGCCGTCGTGCCGGGCGTGGGCACGGTGGCGGCACTCGGCCTCTCCGCGGCGGCTACCGTGGGCTTCCTGGAAGCCACCGCCCTGTTCGCCCAGTCCATCGCCGAACTGCATGGCATCGATACCGAGAACCCCGAACGCTCCCAGGCCATGGTGATGGCCATCCTGATGGGCGACGAGGGCAGCTCCCTGATCAAGGAGTTCGCCGGGCAGGCCGGCGGGCGCGGCGGAAACCCGTCGCGGGCCTGGGGAAACGCGGTCGGCAGCAGCATGCCCTCCGGCATGGTCAGCTCGCTGGTGGACAGCCTGAAGAAGCGCTTCCTGACCAAACTGCTGGCCAAGCAGGGGACGGCGATGCTCGGCCGCGCGGTCCCGTTCGGCATCGGCGCGGCCGTCGGTGGTGCCGGCAACCACGTGATGGGCCGGCGCGTCATCGACGCCACCAGGACAGCCTTCGGGGAACCGCCGCTGGTGCTGCCGATGTCCTTGGTGGAGGACCTGACCGACAACCGGTACCGGCTGGGCGAGCTGCCCGCGGTGCCCGGCCGGGTCGCCGCCCGGATGCTGGAGAGGCTGCCCGGCCGCAGGCGGACGGCGCCGCCGGCCCTCGAGGCGTCCGGGGACCAGGACGGCGATGCCCGCAGCCGCTCCACCGGCGGACCCGACGACGGGACCGGGCCGTGACGGTATCCGGCACCGGACCTGCCGGCCCCGGCGATGTGGTCCGAGCTGAATCGGGGGGCCGGCCGGGGATCGACCTGAACAGCGATCTCGGAGAATCGGTCGACGGTCGGCTGATGGGCGATGACGCCGCGATGTTTCCGCTGATCACCAGCGCGAACATCGCCTGCGGCTACCACGCCGGCGACGACGAGACGATGCTGGCCGCCTGCCGCCGCGCCGTGGAGCACGGGGTGGCGGTGGGCGCGCACGTTTCCTACCGGGACCGGGCCGGGTTTGGCCGCCGAAGCCTGGAGGTCGCCGCGGCCGACCTGACCGCCGATGTCGCTGACCAACTGGCAGCCCTCGACCGGATCGCCAGGCGCGCGGGGGCGCGGGTGGCCTACGTGAAACCGCACGGCGCGCTCTATAACCGGATAGTCCACGACCGCAGCCAGGCCGCGGCGGTGGTCGAAGCCATCGGCGCCTTCGAGCCGCGGCTTCCCCTCCTCGGGCTGCCCGGATCCGCGGCGCTCGAACTGGCGGCCGCCGCCGGACTGCCGGTGTTCCGGGAGGCTTTCGTGGACCGCGGCTACCGGGCGGACGGAACGCTCATTCCGCGCGGCGAGCCCGGCGCCCTGCTGGAAGACCTGGAGGAGATCGCCGACCGGGCCGTAAACTTCGCCCGCGCCGCGGCAGCGGATTCGCTGTGCGTCCACGGCGATACCCCGGGCGCGGTGGCGATGGCACGGCTGGTCCGGGAACGGCTGGCCGCGGCCGGAATTCCGCTGCGTCCCTTCACGGGTGCGGCCGGCAACGCTGCCGGCCACCGCCCGCCCGCCGCCGGGGATCCCCGCGCCGCCGGCGCGGCAGCCGTTCCCTCTCCGTCCGGGCCCCGCACCACAGGACGGTAGGGTGCGGATCCTGCCCTTCGGCGCGGGCGCCCTGCTCGCCGAATTCGACACCCTCGACGACGTCCTGGCGCACTACAGCGCACTCTCGGTTGCGCCGCTGCCAGGCGTGACGGAGCTGGTTCCCGCGGCCCGCACCATCCTGGCGACCTTCGACGACCCGGCGGCCGCCGCCGTCGTCCGCCGCTGGCTGGAACAGACCCCGCCGCACGACGGCGGCGCACGCACCACCGGGGACGAGGTCACGGTCGAGGTGGACTACTCGGGGGAGGACCTGCCGGCGGTGGCGCGGATCCTGGGCGTGAGCGAGGCGGAGGTTGTGCGGCGCCACCAGCAGTGCGAATGGATTGCCGCTTTCACCGGCTTCGCGCCGGGCTTCGCCTACCTGGTGGCACCCGGGAACCCGCTGCAGGTACCGCGGCTGGCCGAACCGCGGACCCGGGTGCCGGCCGGGGCGGTGGGTTTGGCGGGCGAATTCACCGGCATCTACCCCTTCGCGTCGCCCGGCGGCTGGCAGCTGATCGGCAGGACCGATGAGCGGCTGTGGGACGCCGCGCGGGAGCAGCCGGCACTGATTGCGCCGGGAACGCGCGTGCGGTTCAGGGCGGTGTAGCCGGTGATCACCGTAGTCACGGCGGGGCCGCAACTCCTGGTGCAGGACCTCGGCCGGCCGGGGCACGCCGCGATCGGGCTGAGCCCGTCCGGCGCACTGGACGCCCGGGCACTGCGCATGGCCAACCGCCTGGTCGGAAACCCTGACACCGCGGCGGGGCTGGAGTTGCTGCTGGGCGGCGCTGTGCTGCGGTTCGACGCCGACACGGTGGTGGCGGTGGCCGGGGCCTCCGGCAAACTCTCGGTGACGGGCCCGGGAAACGCGGCGGCTGAGCCTGCGTCCGCGGGCCGGCAGCGGATGGACCAACCGGATCTTTACCGGCCCATCCGCGTCCGTGCCGGCCAGCGGCTGGAGATCGCCCCCGCCGCGTCCGGGCTCAGGTATTACTTGGCGGTGGCCGGCGGCATCGTGGCCGAGACCCTGATGGGATCGGCGGCCACGGACCTGCTCTCCGGCATGGGACCGGCTCCGCTGCGGGACGGGGACATGGTGGAGACCGGGGTTGTTCCACCGGCCGGACGGACCGGCTCGAACCCCGCCGCCGCGCTCGCCGGCCGGGGCCGAGGACCCGCCACCCACCGACGGTCCGCCGCCGATTCCCGTTGGACGCCGGTGCCGCTGCCGCCCGCCAGTGTTGTGACCGTGCGGCTCCGCCCCGGACCGCGGCTGGACTGGTTTACCGCCGACGCCCGCCAGCGCCTGGTGCTGGGCCATTGGGCGGTCAGCCCCGAGAGCAACCGGATCGGACTGCGCCTGCTGGGCCGGCCGCTGCAGCGTGCGGTCGACCGGGAACTGCCCAGCGAAGGCATGGTTACCGGCGCGGTGCAGGTGCCGCCGTCGGGCTTGCCCACCGTGTTCCTGGCCGACCATCCGGTGACCGGCGGCTATCCGGTGCCGGCCGTGGTGGAAGCGGCCGACCTCCCGGCGCTGGCCCAGGCCCGGCCCGGCCAACGAATCCGCTTCCTCTGGGCGGGCTAGGCCCGACGTAGTCCTTGCGCTCCGTTTCGTGACTGGTGCTCCGGTTCAAACCGGAGCACCAGTCACGAACTGGAGCGGATGCTCCATAGGGCGGCACTCAGCCGCGCGGCTAACCGAAGGCGGCGGTGGCCACCGTGAAGATCGCCAGCCCGGCCAGGGAGCCGACCACGGTGCCGTTGATCCGGATGAACTGCAGGTCCCTGCCCACCTGGAGTTCGATCTTCCGCGACGTCTCCTGAGCATCCCAGCGCTCCACCGTTTCGGTGATGACGGCGGCAATCTGGGAGCGATAGGTGCGGACCAGATACCCGGCGGCCTCCTCGATCCAGCCGTCGATCTTGGCCGCCAGCTCCGCATCGGTGGCCAACCGGTGGCCGAAGTCTCCGACCGCCCGCTTGAACGTCAGGCTCAACCCGCTCTGGGGGTCCTCCACAGCCTCCAGCAGGGCGGTTTTCAGCGTCTCCCACGTGCGCGCCGCCAGGGAGCGCACTTCGGGGTCGCCCAGGGCGTTGTGTTTGATGGCCTCCACCCGGGCCATCATCTCGGGATCGTGCTGCAGGTCCTGCGCCAGGGAGTTCAGGTACCCGTCCAACTGCTGGCGCATCGGATGATCCGGGTCGGCCTGCACCGCGATGATGAACTTGTACAACTCCAGATGCACCTTGTCGCCGACCAGCGAATCCAGGAACGGCGGGACCCAGGTCGGTGAGCGGTCGGACACCAGCCGCGCCACCGTGTCCTGGTTGTCCAGTACCCAGTCGGCGGCGCGGTCCAGCAGCAGATCCACCAGCTTCAGGTGGTGGCCGTCGCGCAGCACGTGCTCGGCCAGCCGGCCCAGCGGCGGTCCCCACTGTGGGTCGATCAGATGCCTGCGGGCCAGCGACTCAATCAGTTCCTGCACGTCCTCGTCATTGAGGACCGTCAAGGCTCCGCGGATGGCCGTGGCGCCCTCGCGGGCAATCCGTTCGGTGTTTTCCGGCCGTTCCAGCCAGAGGCCGGCCTTGGCAGTGATCCCAAGGGACCCGATCTTGGCCTTGACCACGTCCTCGGCCAGGAAATTCTCTTCCACGAACTGGCCCAGGCTGGCGCCGATCTGATCCTTGCGGCGCGGGATGATCGCGGTGTGCGGAATCTTCAGCCCCATCGGGTGTTTGAAGAGTGCGGTCACGGCGAACCAGTCCGCAAGCGCACCCACCATTCCGCCCTCGGCCGCGGCCCGGACATAGCTCAGCCACGGGTAGCGGTCCTGCAGCGCGAACGACACCACGAAGACCACCGCCAGAACCAGCAGCAACCCCGTGGCCAGCAGTTTCATCCGCCGCAGTCCTGCGGCACGGACGCTGTCGGGCAGCACGGCAAGCCGGCTAGTTCCGCCCCCGGGGAGGTTTTCGGGGGCGTTGTGCGCCGCGTAGCCGACCGTCCGCCCTTCCGCCGTGTCAGGTGCGACGCCGCCGCCCGTCTGAGTGCCCATGTTGCCTCCGAAACCGAATTGCTGAACGATCATCGTTCGTTCACCCACCAGTCAACCCTACGGCGGGCCCGTATGTCCGGTCATCGCGTACGGTGAATTCATGCACCAGAGGATCTACGCCCACCGTGGTTCCAGTGAACAGTATGCGGAGAATACGCGGGCCGCTTACCTGCAGGCGATCGCCGACGGCGCCGATGGGATCGAGTGCGATCTTCACCTGACCAAAGACCGCCGGCTGGTCTGTTTCCACGACTTCACGCTGGACCGCACCTCCACCGGCACCGGCAACGTGTCCGATCACACGCTGGACGAACTGCTGCAACTGGATGTCAGTTCGTGGAAGGGCACGCCGATTCCGGTCGAGTACGGCGGCACCGCCGACCAACTGGTGACGCTGGACGATCTGGTGGATCTTATGCGCGACGCCGGCCGGCCGCTGGGCCTGGCCGTGGAGCTCAAGCACCCCAGCCCGTATGGGCAGGAGCTGGAGGACGAGGTGCTCAGGTACCTGATGGCGGAGGGCTGGGACCCGGAAACCTCCCGGCTGGACAACATCCAGCTGTCCTTCATGAGCTTCCACCCGGACGCCGTGAACTACTTGGCCGACCACATACCGGGCCAGTATCTCTGCCAACTCCTGGATGACATCGACGCCGAAGAACTCAAAGCCAGCCTGCTGATGGGCGAGTTGACCGTCGGCGCCGTTGCGGTACTGCTGCGACGGGCGCTGTCTGAAGGCGAAGGCCTGATCGAATCGCACCGCGTGGGCTGGGCCGGACCCGGCATCGATTACGTGCGCTCGCATCTGCCGCTGGTCCGGCGCTGGCTCGACGCCGGCACGCAGTTCCGCGTCTGGACGGTGGACGATCCGCAGGACGTGGAACTGTGCCGCGAGTTGGGTTTCGGCGAAATCACTACCAACCGGCCGGCCGCGGTCCGCCGGCAGCTGCAGGCTGCACCGGCCTGAACAGCCGCTGCCGTAACCGGGTCCGTTGTGATTGAGTGGAGAGATGGCATCTCCAATTGAGGACTACGCACTCATATCGGATCTGCATACGGGAGCGCTGGTGTCCCGGTCCGGGAGCATGGACTGGCTCTGCCTTCCCCGCTTCGACTCGCCCAGCGTCTTCAGTGCGCTTCTTGGGCACCCCGGACACGGCCGCTGGCTGCTGGCGCCGGACGGTGCGCATCCGCAGAGCGGGGAAGCGATGGGGACGGGTGTGCACGGCGGCCTGAGCAACGACCCGTTGGAAGTCCAGCGCAGCCAGCCGCCGGTCTCGACGCGCGAACAAGATGAAGCAGTCTCGGCGGCTGCGGAGAACCCCGGGCGGTCTGCGACGGACGAGGCGAAAAAGACTGCCGGAGTGCAGCCGGGGGCCGGGGAAGCCGGACAGTTTGGCGACGCGGCCGGCACCGCCGAAGCCGGCGCATCCCCGGCCGCCACCGGTGCAACCGAGGCGGGCGTATCCGTGGCTGCCACCGGCGTACGCGTGCCTTCCACCGGCGGTCCGACGTCCGCCGAGTCGACGTCCGGGCGCTCCTCCACCCTTACGGACACCCTGCCCCGCGTTGACGTTGAGACGGCGCGGGCCGGAACCGAGGCTGCAGGGGTCCGCACCGGCACCCCGGTCGCAGCAGGGGCAGCAGGGGCGGCAGAAGCAACGGAGGTGCCGTCCGCCGTTGTCGTTGAACGCTCTTATGTTCCGTCGACGTTTGTGCTGCAGACCCGCTGGAAGAGCGAAACCGGCGAGGCACTGGTGACCGAGTTCATGCCGGTGGGCGACCGCCGGGCGTCACTTGTCCGCCGCGTCGAGGGCCTTTCGGGCGAAATGACCATCCGGCAGGAGCTGATCATGCGGTTCCACTACGGGGACGTGGTGCCGTGGGTGAACCGCGTGCACGACGAAGCCACCGGCCGGGAATCGATCGTCGCCATTGCCGGCCCGGACGCGCTGGTGCTGCACGGTGAGCGCCTGCCGCGCGCCGCGAACCGCCGGCACGAGGGCGAATTCACGGTTAAGGCCGGCGAGACGGTCGATTTCGAATTGTGCTGGTTCCCGTCCCACCGGACGGTGCCGCCGGCGATCGACGTCGACACCGCGCTGGCGGAAACGGTGGACTACTGGCAGACCTGGTGCTCACGGTTCCCTCCCCAGGGGGATTACCACGGCATCGTCAAGCGTTCCCTGCTGGTGCTGCGCGCCATGACGCACGAGACCACCGGCGGGATCGTCGCCGCGCCGACTACCTCGCTGCCGGAGTCCTTCGGCGGGGAACGGAACTGGGACTACCGCTACGTCTGGCTCCGCGATGCCGCGCTGACGCTCGAATCGATGATGACCCACGGCTACGAAGACGAGGCGCTGCAGTGGCGCAACTGGCTGCTGCGCGCGGTGGCCGGAGACCCGGAAGACCTGCAGATCATGTACGGGGTGGCCGGCGAACGCGACCTGGAGGAACGGATCATCCCGCACCTTCCCGGGTATGAAGGGTCGGCGCCGGTGCGGGTGGGAAACGTCGCGGTGGGCCAGTACCAGGCGGACGTGATCGGCGAGGTCATGGTCGCGCTGGAGAAGCTGCGCAACATGGGCGGCACCGAGGACCACTTCTCCTGGCCGCTGCAGAAGGCCATGCTGCACTACATCGAGAAGCACTTCGACCAGAAGGACCAGGGCATCTGGGAGATGCGGGGCGAACGGAAGTACTTCACCCACTCGCGGGTGATGATGTGGGCGGCGTTCGACCGCGGCGTGCGGGCGGTGCAGGAGCACGGCCTGGACGGCGAAGCCGAGCACTGGGCGCAGCTGCGGGACAAGCTGCGTGAAGAGATCATGGAGCATGGCTTCAACCGGGAGATCAACTCCTTCACCCAGAGCTACGACACTACCGAGGTGGACGCATCGCTGCTGGTGCTGCCGCAGGTGGGCTTCGTGAAGTACGACGACGACCTGATGCTGGGTACCGTCGCCCGCCTGGAGCGGGAACTCGTGGATGCGGACGGACTGATCCTGCGCTACCGGACCGAGTCGGGGGTGGACGGTCTGGCTCCGGGCGAGCACCCGTTCCTAGCCTGTTGCTTCTGGCTGGTGGAACAGTATGCCCGCTCCGGGCGCATCGGCGACGCCCGCGACCTGATGGACCGGCTGGTCGGTTACGCGAACGACCTGGGGCTGATGGCCGAGGAGTACGACACCGCGAACAAACGCATGGCCGGCAACTTCCCGCAGGCGTTCTCGCACCTGGCGCTGATCCGTGCGGCGGACGCGATCAACGGCCACGCGCAGGAAGCGGTGTAGGCGCAGCCGCTTCCCGCAGCCGTTTCCCCGGACCGTTTCCACAGTTTCCACAGCGATATCCACGGTTGGGGCGGCGGCGGGGCCGCTGCCTTCCCGGCTACTGTAGACGGGTGAAGTTTCTCCAGTCCCCGGCCGTGAAAGTGGGGCTGTCCATCTCCATCGCCACCGGGCTGTACGGGGTGTCGTTCGGCGCCTTGTCGGTGGCATCGGGGCTCGACCTCTGGCAGACCATGGCGCTGAGCCTGCTGCTGTTCAGCGGCGGCTCCCAGTTCGCGTTCATCGGGGTGATCGGCGGAGGCGGGACCGGCCTGGCCGCGATGACCGCTTCTGCCCTGTTGGGCATCCGCAACGGCATCTATGGCATGCAGATGAACGCGCTCGTCTCCCCGTCCCGCTGGTGGCGGCCGCTGGCCGCCCACGTGACCATTGACGAATCCACCGCGACGGCGTCCGGCCAGGACAACGCCGGCGAGCAGCGGCGTGGATTTTGGACCGCCGGTGTGGGTATATTCCTGCTCTGGAATCTATTCACGCTGGTGGGGGCGTTGGCCGGCAACGCGTTGGGCGATCCGAGGCAGTGGGGGCTGGACGGAGCCGCCGTTGCCGCGTTCCTGGCTCTGCTGTGGCCGAGGCTGAAAGGCAAGGAACCGGCCGCCATTGCGGTTGCCTGTGCTCTGGCCACGCTGCTGGCCGTGCCGTTCGTGCCCAGCGGAGTGCCCATCCTGGTGGCGGCGGCGGTCGCGGCCGCCATCGGCTGGTTCACCCACCGACCCATTCCCGCCGGGATGGCGCCGGACATCGAGCCCTATGACGAGCCGTATTCCGAGCACGACGGGTCCCACACGCTCGCCGCATCCGAGCGCCGGGCGGCGGGCCGCGACGATCCGGCCGGCAGCGGGGACGGACGGGAGGCGCCATGAGCCTGTGGATCTGGATAGTGGCCGCCTGCGTCATCTCCTACCTCACCAAGCTGGCCGGCTATCTGGTGCCCGCCAGGTGGATGAAGAACCAGCGCATGTCCCGGGTCGCTGCCACCATGACCATCGGCCTGCTCGCGTCGCTGACCGTCGTCAACGCCTTCTCCACCGGCCAGCACCTGGCGTTCGACGCCCGGGTCGGGGCGCTGCTGGCCGCCGCGGTCGCCCTGCTGCTGCGCGCCCCGTTCCTGGTGGTGGTCATCGCCGGCGCCGCCGCGGCAGCACTGCTCCGCCTGGCCGGCTGGGGATAACCCTGCGGCGTTTTATGTCAGTGGCTTGTCGAACCTAATCGCAGTGAAATCTCCGTAGTCATCGTTGTTGAGGTCTCGAAAGACCAATCCAGTCAGTTCAGCATTTTTGGGAGCCATAAAGACGTAAGTCATCTCGTCCTCAAAGCCGGGCTGAAGTTGAGCGTTGCACTCGGGATTCCCTTTGTACTCGTAGAGGGACTGAATCGTATCGTAGGCCCGTTCTTCGGTATCAGCAGCCTTGATGTCAACAGGGTAGCCACACGTCAGATCCATCGATTTCTTTCCAATGTTCTTCACAGTGGCTTCAACGACTAGGAACTTCCCACCCTTCGCTGGTTTTTCGTTTGTGTACGTCTCGTAGCCGCTGCCTTGCTGGTAGTTGGTCTTATTGAGGGGAACGTCTTTGGCCAGATATGCCTTGTCGACGATCAACTCGACGCCGAAGTTGGATGCCGGTTCTCCCGTCCCGAATATCCCATCGGTGGAAGCCGAGGCGGTATCGTCAGCTTCATCCGTGGGCCCTGCTTGGACGTCCTCTGCGGCCGGGGCAGCGGTAACTGTCTCTGTCACTGTGACGGTTGGCGTCGGATTGGATCCCCCGGCACAACCCGAGAGTGAAAAGACGGCGGCGACAGCGATCCAAGGCTTGAGTTTCATGGTTCCCCAACTAGGTATGTGTTTGTGCTCAATGAGCATATCGAACGCCTGGGACAACCACGGTCTGCTGTCTTTTGATAATTTCGAGGAAGTCACTGGCTTGCTGTTCCTCAAGCGCCTGCGGGTCCCTTTGAAAGCCTTGGCATGCATTTGGGCAACGGGTGCAGATTTACACGAGCTGTCTCAGAAAACCGAATTGATTTTGCGCCAAGACCGCATGTACACAGTTTCTGAGCATATGTCTGTGTCATCAGGATTCCGCGGCTTAAGGCAGGTTGACGACGGCGGTTCGCACCGCCGTCGTCAATCATCCGGTAAGGGGTCAGTCAGCGATCTTTGCGACCAGCCGGCCGACGACTTCGCCCCTCTTCAGCTTCTCCAGGCCCTCGGGGATGTCCTCGAAGGTGATCTCGGTGATGGTCGGAGTGAGCTTGCCGGTGGCGAAGTAATCGTAGACGCCCTGCACGTCATCGCGGGTGCCGCCCTGCGAGCCGACCAGGGTGACCTCGGAGAGAATCAGGGCCTTGGTGCTGATGGTCGACTCCAGCCGGCCCATGCCGACCTGGACCACGCGGCCGCCGCGGCGGACCGTCTCGATGGCCTCGGCGGTGGTTGTGCCGAAGCCGGCAAAATCGACGACGACGTCCAGGCCGATCTCCTTGAACTCGGCGATGGACTTCGCCACGTCCTTGGCGCCGGTCTCCTTGGCCTGGTCCCAGATCTTCTCGTTGACCTCGGCGACGTAGACCTCCGCGCCGGCCAACACGGCCACGCGGGCGCCAATGGAGCCCAGGCCGCCGAAGCCGATGATGCCGACCTTGTCGCCGGCCTTGACCTGGCCGTTGGCGATGACGGCGTGGTGGCTGGTCATGCCGGCATCGGTGCCGGCCGCACCCTGGGCGAAGCTGACGTTGTCCGGAATGCGGACCAGAGCCTGCTGGTCGATGGCAGTCTTAAAGGAGAAGCCGCCGTCGAAGGCGTAGCCGGGAGCGCCGGCCGGAGTCGTGGGGCAGCAGCCCACGCGGTCGCCGACCTTCCAGTCGGTGACGCCTTCCCCGACCTCGGTGATGACCCCGGCCACCTCATGGCCGAGGGTGATGGGGCGCTTGGCCAGCGTCGAGAGCCAGCCCTCGTCCTCAAGCATGCCGACATCCGAGTGGCACAACCCGGCCGACTTGATGTCGATGACGACGCCGCCGGGTGCGGCGGTCGGCTCCTCGACCTCATTCAGTTCAAGCGGCTCGTGGGTGTTGGTAAATTGCCAGGCTTTCATGGGGTCTCCTGTGGCTCGGCGCGGATGGTGGCATTCCGCGGGCGACCGGTGGAACGGACCGGCGGAACGGTGCGGGTGCGAAACCCGCATGTCCAGCCTAGCTCCGAAACCCGGCAATTTTTATGCAAATGCATGTAAAGTCCGTCACGTCCGGTGCTGCAGAAGGCCCCGTGGTTGCGGCAGGTGACACCGAACCTGTGCGCCGGCACGGGTGCTGTGGAAGACTGAAGCCATGCTTGTAGCCTTCTCTGTTGCACCCTCCGGGGTACCCGTCGCCGGTCCCGCACCCCACGATGCCTCGGTCCATGACGCGGTTGCCGAGGCCGTCCGGATCGTCCGCGAATCCGGGCTGCCGAACCACACGGACGCGATGTTCACCACCATCGAGGGCGAGTGGGACGAGGTAATGGACGTGATCAAGCGCGCCACCGAGGCCGTAGGCCGTCACGGATCGCGCGTGTCCCTGGTGCTCAAGGCGGACATTCGTCCGGGATACTACGGCGAGCTCAGCGGCAAGGTGGACCGCCTGGAGGCTGCCATCGCCGAGCAGGAGCAGCAGTGACCGTCCAGCCGGGCCTGCCGGACGTCGATCCGGAAGCGGCGTGGACCGCCGTCGAAGACTACCTGACCGTCACCTTGGTGGGGGAGGACCAGTCCCAGGTCGCAGCCAGGGAGGGTGCCGCGCAAGAAGGCCTGCCGGCGATCGAGGTGAGCGCAACCCAAGGCAAGCTGCTGATGCTGCTGGCCCGGCTGCGCGGTGCCCGCAAGGTGCTGGAGATCGGCACGCTGGGCGGGTACAGCACCATCTGGTTGGCCCGCGGACTGCCGGACGACGGCGAAGTGGTCAGCTGCGAGTACGAACCGCGGCACGCCGAGGTGGCGCAGCGGAACCTGGAGGCAGCCGGCGTCGCGGACAAGGTCAGCATCCGGGTGGGCGCGGCACTGGATACCCTGCCGCGGCTGGCCGAAGCGGGCGTCGGGCCGTTCGACCTTGTGTTTATCGACGCGGACAAGGAAAACAACCGGAACTACGTGGAGTGGGCCCTGCGGCTGACTCGTCCCGGCAGCCTTATCGTGGTGGACAACGTGGTCCGGTCGGGCAAGGTGCTGACCGACGGCGGCGACGCCGGCGCGGAGGACCGCGACATCCGCGGCACCCGGGATGCGCTGGCGCTGCTGGGCTCCGACCCGCGCCTGGACGCCACGGCGATCCAGACCGTGGGCGGCAAGGGCTGGGACGGCTTCGCGCTGGCGCTGGTCAAGTAGCCGATGGCGCGGCGAAGCACCCGTGCCGAGGCGGCACGGGAGCCGGAGGCGTCCGGCGGGCCGGCCGAGGGACGCTATGAGATTTCCTCCGGGACAGCCGAGCTGCTCCGCGAGCCCGACTCGGCGGACAGCTGGCTGCTCAAGATCAACGGCGTCCAGTCCTCCCACGTGGTGGTCGGCGATCCGCTGCGGCTGGACTTCGAATACATGCGCTGGATGGCGGCGCTGATCGCATCCCACTGGGGACCCGGGGCCAAGCTTCGGGCCCTGCACCTGGGCGGCGGGGCGTGCTCGATGGCCCGCTACCTGGCGGCCGCGTACCCGGAGGCGCGCCAGGTAGTGGTCGAGATCGACGCGAAGCTGGCCGACCTCGTGCGCCAGTGGTTCGACATCCCGCGTGCGCCGTTGGTGCGCATCCGGGTGGGTGAAGCAAGGGAGGTCACCGAATCACTGAGCGAGGACAGCCGGGACCTGGTGGTCCGCGACGTCTTCTCCGGCAGCGAGACCCCGTACGGACTGACCACGCTGGAATTCACCCGGGCGGTGCGGCGAGTCCTCTCACCCGGCGGGGTCTACCTGGTGAACTGCGGCGACACGCCACGGCTGATCGGTGCCCGCGAGGAGGCGGCGACCATCGGCGAGGTTTTCGAGCACCGGGTGATCATCGCCGACCCGCCGATGCTCAAGGGCCGCCGGCACGGAAACGTGGTCATCGCTGCCAGCGACCAGCCGCTGGAAACCGGTCCCGGACTCGTCCGGGAGCTGCTGCACGGTGCCATGCCGGCACAGCTGTGGGACGGGCCGAGAGTGGAGAAGTTTTGCAGAGGATCGGCGATCCGGCAAGACCGGCCGGCCAATTAGGACCTTTCCCGGAACGTTATGACTTCGGCCGGAATTTGTTTGTAAGATGGACAAGAACGGCCGTGCAGCGGCCGTACCAGGCCCGGGAGCGAGCCGCTTGCGGCTGGCTCTCCGGAGGCAGGCATGGAAAGAACGGCTTCGACACTATGGATGGTGGCTGGAGCGCTATGTCTGCTCAGCCGGATTTGATCCGGCGCCGGATGCCGGGTGCTGAGAACCTAATCCCCCCAAGTTAGGTCCAGTGCCCGGCATCTCGGTCATTAATCCTTTCACCGGATGCCGGTCCCCTTCCCCATCAGCTCGGCTTCCCTGCTGCGGGTCTCACGCCTGAGCGCATCGACGACCGCCGCCACCGCCGGTTGCCGCAGCGACTCAGGCCGCGCCACCAGCCAGTAACCGAGCCGCTCCTCCAGATCCCCCGGCAGGATCCGGACCAGGTCCGGATGGCGGTTGGCCATAAAGCACGGCAACAGGCCGAGGCCGGCACCGGCACGGGTTGCCTCGACGTGGACGAACACGTTGGTGGAACCCAGGGCCGTGGCCATCGCCGGCAGCAAACGGCGCGGGGCGTCGAGGTCGTCAACCTGCAGCATGGAGTCGACGAAATAGACCAACGGGTGGTTCATGGCCACGCGCACGCTGTCCGGTACTCCGTGTTCGCCCAGATAATCACGGGAGCCGTAGAGACCCAGGACATAGTTGCCCAGCCGGATGGATCGCGCGCGGATCACCTGCGGCCGCCCGACAACGACTTCGAAGTCCAGGCCCGGCCGGTGTTGCGTGGCCCGGCGGGCGGCGGTAACGATCTCCACGCTGAGCCTGGGATGGCGCTGCTGCAGGCGGGCGATCGCCGGGGCGGCGACGAACGCGCTGAAACCGTCGGTGGCCGACATCCGCACCACCCCGGCCAGCCGGTCCGCCTGATCCGGTGTGCGGCCAAGCTCCGTGAGCGATTCTTCGATCCGCTCGGCGACCGCTGCCGCCTTGCGGCCCAGGTCGGTCAACTCCCAGCCGCCCGGCGCCCCGGAGAACACGCGGCCGCCCAGGGCCTTTTCGACGGCGGCGATGCGGCGCGAGACGGTGGTGTGGTTCAGGCCCAGGTTCTCGGCCGCCACGGTATACCGGCCGGTGCGGGCGACGGCAAGGAGGATGATAAGGTCGTCCGGCTTGGCGGACTGCGGCGCGGAAGGCATATCTGCATCTTTGCAGACCATGCCTGCAAAGTTTGTCATTGATGCACATGCGGGAGCGGGGAATACTCGGCTACGTCTGATTGTGACCACACTCACAGCGTGCGGGGGGAGTCCCGGCGGCGAACGCCGCATTAAACCGCACGCCATGCAAGGAGAATGATGAGCGCCCACGCTACCCCCACCGGACCCGGATCCGGCGCGACGCACGAGTCGCCGCCGTCGGTCCTGCGCAAGGTCGTCACCGCTTCCATGGCCGGCACGGTCGTGGAATGGTACGAGTTCTTCCTCTATGCCACCGCGGCCACGCTGGTGTTCGGCGCCCTGTTCTTCCCGAATGCGGGCACCGAACTGGACGCGATCATCGCCGCCTTCGTCACGTTCGCCGTCGGCTTCATTGCCCGACCGCTGGGCGGGATCGTGTTCGGCCACTTCGGTGACAAGCTGGGCCGGAAGAAGCTGCTGCAGGTGAGCATCATCCTTATCGGTGCCGCCACGTTCCTGATGGGATGCCTGCCAGGGTTCGACCAGATCGGGTATTGGGCGCCGGGCCTGCTGGTGGTGCTGCGGTTCGTCCAGGGCTTTGCCATCGGCGGCGAATGGGGCGGCGCGGTCCTCCTGGTGGCCGAGCACAGCCCCGCAGCCAAGCGCGGCTTCTGGGCATCCTGGCCGCAGGCGGGCGTGCCGATGGGCAACATGCTGGCCACGGTAGTGCTGTGGGTGATGTCCGGCATCCTCTCCGAGGCCGAGTTCCAGGCCTGGGGCTGGCGCGTCGCCTTCTGGCTCTCTGCGGTCATCGTGCTCGTCGGCTACTACATCCGCACCAAGGTCACCGAGGCGCCGATCTTCCTGGAAGCCCAGGCCGAGTCCGCCAAGGTGAAGTCCACGTCCTACGGCGTCGTGGAAGTGATGAAGAAGTACCCGCGCGGCGTGTTCACCGCCATGGGGCTGCGCGTGGCGGAGAACATCATCTACTACATCGTGGTGGCCTTCTCCATCACGTACCTGAAGACCGTGCACGACTTCGACGTCACCACGGTGCTGGGCCTGCTGATCCTGGCGCACGCCTTCCACTTCGTCGTGATCCCGTTCTACGGGCGCCTGTCGGACAACATTGGCCGCCGCCCGGTCTACATGGCCGGCGCCGTGCTGTCGGGGGTCTGGGCCTTCGTCGCCTTCCCGATGTTCGACACGCAGAACCCGATCATCATCCTGGCCGCGATCTTCCTGGGCCTTGCCGTGCACGGGCTGATGTATGCGGGGCAGCCGGCCATCATGGCCGAGATGTTCCCGACCCGGATGCGCTACTCCGGTGTCTCGCTGGGCTACCAGGTGACGTCGATCTTCGCCGGTTCGCTCGCCCCCATCATCGCTTCCACGCTGCTGAAGGACTTCGAGCACTGGCTGCCGGTTGCCCTGTACCTGGTGGTCGCGTCGGCCATCACCGTCGTGGCGGTGATCTTCACCCGCGAAACGAAGGGCGCCTCCCTGCGCGACCTGGACCGGGCCGACCTGGCACGCACGGAAGCAGAAGTGCGGGCCCAGCCCTAGGCCCGACGGCGCAAGCCAAGCGAGTAAAACCGAAGGGACCGGTACCACCCGTTGCGGGCGGTACCGGTCCCTTTCGCCTCGGCGGACCTGGGGTCAGCGGAAGCCGATGAGCTGCTCGACCGGGCCCATGCCGAAGAAGAGCACGAAGGCCGCGGCCACCGCCCACATCAGCGGGTGGATGTCCTTGGCCCGGCCTTGGAACGTGCGCACCAGCACGTAGGCGATAAAGCCCGCGCCCAGGCCGTTGGCGATGGAATACGTGAAGGGCATGAGCGTAAAGGTCAGGAAGGCGGGGATGGCCACGCCCCAGTCGGACCAGTCGATCTTGCCCACCTGCGACACCATCATGAAACCGACGACGACGAGCGCCGGCGCCACCGCCTCGAACGGAACCAGCGAAATCAGCGGCGTGAAGAACATGGCGATCAGGAACAGCAGGCCGGTGACAACGTTGGCCAGGCCGGTGCGCGCGCCCTCGCCGATCCCGGCGCCGGACTCGACGTAGATCTGGTTGGACGAGACGGATCCCGCGCCGCCGGCGATGGCGCCTACGGCGTCGACCATCAGGACGCGGTCGACGTTCGGGATGTTGCCCTCTTTGTCCGTCAGCCCGGCCTCGTTGGCCAGGCCGACCATGGTGCCCATGGCGTCGAAGAAGATGCTCAGCAGGATCGCAAACGCCAGCAGGGAAGCGGCGGTGACGCCCAGCGTCCCGAAGGCGCCGAAGAGGCTGGCCTGGCCGATCAGGCTGAGGTCGGGCAGCCCCACCCAGCTGCCGCTCGGCAGCTCGGGCACCACCAGGGACCATCCCAGCGGATTGGGGCCGTCGGGACCCATCGACGGCCCGACGTCGGCCACCGCTTCGATGACCACCGCGAGCACGGTGGCGGCGATGACGCCGATCAGGATGCCGCCCTTGACCTTCTTGACCACCAGGGCGATCGTCAGGATGAGGCCGACGACGAAGACGAGGATCGGCCAGCCCAGCAGCACGCCGTCGAACCCGAGCCCCACCGGAACGGTGGTGCCCGCCGCGTCCGGAATGCGGCGGATGAAGCCGGCATTGACCAGGCCGATCAGGGCAATGAACATGCCGATTCCCACCACGATGGCGGTCTTGAGGCTTTGCGGCACGGCATTGAACACCGCGGTCCGGAAACCGGTCAGGACCAGGATCAGCATGGTGATGCCGGAGAGGATCACCAGGCCCATCACGTCTGGCCAGGTCAGGCCCGGGTTGGTCGCAACGGTGATGGCGATGAAGGCGTTGACGCCCAGGCCCGTGGCGAGGGCGAACGGGTACTTGGCCCACGCCCCCATCACAATCGTCAGCACTCCGGCCACGAGGGCCGTGACCGCCGCGACGCGTTCGGCGCCGAGCATGGCGCCGGTTGAATCGGCGCCGCCCAGGACCAGCGGGTTCAGCACCACGATGTAGCTCATCGCGAAGAACGTGGCCAGGCCGCCGCGGATTTCGCGCGAATAGTTGGAGCCGCGCTTGGTGATCTCGAAATAGCGGTCGAGCACCGAAGTCTTGGCGGCTACTGCTCCCTTTTGGGGCATGGGGGATGTCCTCCACAGGTAAGTGGTATGGTCAGGGATTTCCCCAAAATTCTAGCCCCTGCGGCACGCGGCGGCGTACGGTGCCGCTGTTTCCAGCCTGCCCGGCGTCAGGCGACGAGCGAAGGCGCCGCTGTTTTCCCGCCCGCCCCGCGTCTAGCGGCGACCGTATGGTGCCGCTGTTTTCCAGCCCGCCCGGCGTCAGGCGACGGCCGGCCGGGAGGTGGAAGCGATGGCGCTGCCGGCCACCTTCGCCTGCCGGATGATCTCCCGTGTGCTCGGCGCCAGCAGATCCGCCACGCCGACCAGGTAGAGGCCGATCGCTTTCAGGACGGAGGCGAGGTTTTCGCCGGCCGCGATGCCCAGGCTCCGGAGCAGCCGGCGCATCTGGTTCTGCGCGCAGCCCGTCAGCACGACGGAATCGGCGACCAGCAAGCCGTTTTCGGTGCGGATGACCCACTTCTGGTTCTTGTCCCTGCTCATCGCGGGTGCGTGGGCCACAGAGGCAGCCGTCGGCCTGGACGCCTCCGCCGGTGCCGCCGACGCTGTTTTCTCCGACGTCTTGGTGACACCGCAGACATGGGTGCTGTGGCGGATGTCCAGCGCATGGCTGGCGGCGTACGCCTGGAGCAGCCGCAGCAGGTCGTTGCGCTCGCTCCGGTGCGTCGAGTCCGCCAGCGGGGACCTGCGTCCTTGGTCGGCCGGCTGGGGGAGCAACCCCTCAACGACGATCGACGACACGCCCTGGCGGCTGAGCTCGCTCGCCACGGCTAGTCCGGGCAGCCCGGAACCGATGACCACCGTGGTGGTGTATTCGGTAGGCACTTCTGGTACGGAAACGCCACTCACTGCACGGACTCCTTGTACGGTAGCGAGAACCTCGGGCGGCGAACGGACCGCCCGCACACGCATTGTGAAACTGTTATTCAACACAATTTTCATCGAAGCCTACATAACTTTTCGGCCACTGAGAAGCGCTTTGTTGCAGAGTAAGCTGAGGGTAGCGGGCGAGGATGCCCGTGCGACGTTGAGGGAGGCGGAACGAATGACAGAAGCCACAGGTTCAGACGCCGGACAGGGCGCGGCACCCCGCGGCATTGTCGTCGGAGTTGACGGCTCCGATCAGAGCATCTGCGCGTTGGTTTGGGCTGCGGAGGAGGCGCAACGGCGCAGAACCCCGCTGCACGTCGTGACCGCCTACACCGTTCCGGTCTTCGCTGCCTCCAGCATGGACGCCGGCTATGCCACCCTGGACGATTCGGTGATCCGCGAAGGCGCCGAAGCCGTGCTCGAGCAGGCGGTGTCCAAAGTTACCGGTTACGGCCTGGACATCGATGCGCGGGTGGAAACCGGCGACGCCGCCGGGGTGCTGCTGGAGCTCTCGGAACAGGCCGAGCTGGTCGTGGTCGGTACGCGCGGCCGCGGTGGTTTCATGGGCCGGTTGCTGGGCTCCGTGAGCAGCGCCGTCCCGGCCCACGCTTCCTGTCCGACGGTGACGATTCCGCTGGCCTGCGCGCCGCGCCTCGGCGACCTGGACATCGAGCTTCCCCGGTCCAAGGACCAGGCGATCCGCCCCGAGGACGTCCAGAAGGTCGTCGTGGTCGGGGTCGATGGTTCCGAGCAGGCCCGCAACGCCACCCTGGTCGCCGCGGAGCAGGCCGAGCGGCTCGGCTATCCGCTGAAGGTCATCTGCGCCATGCCGCCGTTCACCGGCTCGCTGGCGTGGGTGCCGGCACCGCTCGACCGTGAGGCGCTCTATGCGGATATCCGTGAGCAGCTCGACGCCGGCGTGGCGTGGCTCAAGAGCCACTTCCCCGATCTGCGCGTCACCGGTGAAGTGCAGGACGGCTCCCCGGTAGAACTGTTGATCGAGGCGTCACGCACCGCCGAACTGCTGGTGGTTGGTACCCGCGGCCGCGGCGGCTTCGCCGGCATGCTGCTCGGCTCCACCAGCCAGGGCGTGCTGCACCATGCCAAGGGCCCCGTCATGGTGGTGCCGGACAAGCATGACCCTCGCCTGGACGACCGCCGCAACTTCGGCCCCCTGCCCGACGCCGAATAACCGCAGGTAGCAGAAGGGCGGGCCCGGAACCTCAAAGGTTCCGGGCCCGCCCCTTTTAAGCAGTGCAGGCTAGACGGCCCAGCGGGCGCCGACCGTGTGCAGCTTGCCGTACATGTGGCTGATATTCGTGACGGTCAAGCCGACGTCCGGGTTCAGTGCGTGGACTACCTGCCAGTTGCCGATGTAGATCGCCACGTGCCAGATGGCATTCGGCTCGCCCCAGAAGACCAGGTCGCCGGGCTGAAGCTGGGAAAGCGGCACCTTGTGCGGCGCGGAGTCGAGCTGGTCCTGCGCCACGCGGGGCAGGTAGCGACCGGCGCTGCCAAAGGCCGCCTGCGTCAGTCCCGAGCAGTCGTAGCCCCACGGGCCGCTGCCGCCCCAATCGTAGAAGCTCTTGTTGTTCGCCTGCTTGGCCATCGCGAAGTTGATGGCAGCGTTGGCGATGCCCGCGTTGCTGCCGGGGGCCGGTGCCGGTGCCGGCGGTGCCGGATCCGGCTTGGGCTTCGGGGCCGGTTGCGGGGCCGGCGGCGGGGGCGGGGCCGGGGCGGGCGTCGAGGGCCGGGACGGCGTGGGCGTCGAGGGCCGTGACGCCGGTGGCGGGGTTGAGGGTGCGGCCGGGCGGGAGGTTGCCGGCGGGGTCGACGGTGCGGCCGGGCGGGAGGTTGCCGGCGGCGCTGCAGGGCGGGCCGGCGTGATGTCTTCACTGGCCGCTGCAACCGTGGAGCCCTGCGGGTTTGAACTGCCACCGGCGGGCCGCTGGGCGGCGGCGGCCTCCTGTGCCGACTGCTCGACCAGGGCCTGGAGCTGTCGATCCTGCTCGGCGCGCTCCAGCGCGGTGATGCGTGCGTCCTCTTCACCGGTGCTGGTTCCGCGCAGTTCGGCCAGATGTTCCAGCAGCGCCTGCCGCTGTTCCTCGTAGCGGACCACGAGCTGCTCCTGCGCGGCGCTGGCAGCCTTCGCGTCCGACTCCGCCGCCTCCGCGGCTACTGCCGCATCCCGGGCGGCCTCTTCGGCCTGGGTGACATAGAGCTCCCAGGCTGCCCACAGCTGGGCGGCCTGCTGGGATTCGCTCAGGGTTTGCGAGCGGTTGGCCGTCAGCGCATCGAGCGTGGAGGCCTTGTACAGCACGTCGCCGGCGTCGTTGCTGTCCAGCAGCGAGCTGAGGCCGGGGTTGACGCCGCCGTTCCGGTAGAGTTCACCGGCCAGCTGTCCCACCTGGTTCTTGACCGCCTCGAAGTACTGCGCGGCCTGCGACGCCTTGGCCTTGGCGTCGGCGAGTTCAGCGGTTCGCTCCTGCTGCTTCAGCAGGGACTCGCTGTAGGCGTTCTGGGAACGCATGGAATCGAACTGCGCGTTGGCAAGGTTTCCCGAAGCCGCCTTGAGCTGCTCCTCGATCCGGTCCACCAGGGCCTGGGTGGCCGCTGCATCGCCCTTGGCGTCGTCGATCTCCTCGCCGGAAGGCAGCGTGGGCGCCGCCGGCAGGATGATCCGCTGCGATGTCACCTGCGGCAACTGTCCGGCCGGTGCGGCGACGGCCGGCGCCAGGGCCGAAACGCAGATTAAGAGGGCGGTAGCCGAGAAGAGCGCGACGGCGCGCCGCGGCGTCGTCGATCGATGCGGGGCGGGACGCCCCGAGGGAAGCAGCCTCATCCGAACGGGTCCTTACTAGGAGCGCGGTAAATGCACGCGCCCTTTCGGGACGGCCGGCCTTGGGGCCGGAACGGTCAAATGTGCGAACGGGTGGCACCCCAACTAGACCGAACTGCATTCACACAGCACGTTGAGGATATGCAACATCAGTCACAGTTGCAACATTTGTCCCACTAATAACATAAACAACACCAGTGTCATTTGAACAGCATTGGCGAGGAACCGGCGTGTCACGAGGTGGTTCAGGGCAGTTGAAGCGTGCGGCCGCGAGCCGTGCCTGCGTGGGCCCGCTGTGCCGGCTTCAGCCAACGAGCCTTTTGTCCCGCGGGCAATGGGTCCTGCTTTATGTGGCCGCCAAGTGTGTCCCGAACGGGCGAGGCGGGGGTCAGCCCCAGCCCAGTTCGTGCAGGCGGGCGTCGTCGATGCCGAAGTGGTGGGCGACCTCGTGGATCACGGTCACCAGGACCTCGTGGACCAATTCTTCGCGGGAGGAGCACATCCGCTGGAGGGGGCCGCGGAAGACGACGATGCGGTCCGGCATGGACCCGGCGGCCCACCAGTGGTCCCTCTCGGTGAGCGGCGTGCCTTCGTAGACGCCCAGCAGTTCCGTCTCGGGGTCTTCCCAGGGCTGCGGGGTGTATTCCTCTTCGACGAAGATGCCCACGTTGGTCATCTCGCGCATGATGTCTTCCGGGATTTGGTCGATCGCGTCGTTTACCGCGTCCTCGAATTCCGGCAGGGACATCTCCATCGGCATACAGCCGACTTTACCCGCGGGCTGCGGCCTCGAAAGCGCCCGGGTGGAGGCCGCGGCAGGCCTCGTCGGCCGGTTTTGGTTTTTCCCGGAGCAGGCCCTATAGTTTTATAGGTCCACAGCGGGGAAATGAATCCCAAGTGGTCCTGGCCCCCATCGTCTAGCGGCCTAGGACACCGCCCTTTCACGGCGGCGGCACGGGTTCGAATCCCGTTGGGGGTACGCGAGACGTCATGAATGGCAGCCCGCTGGAGTGGTCAGAACCGCTTCGAAAGGCTGGTAGGATTGAGTCTCGTAAAAAATGCAAGGCCCTGTAGCGCAGTTGGTTAGCGCGCCGCCCTGTCACGGCGGAGGTCGCGGGTTCAAGTCCCGTCAGGGTCGCTTTGGTTTCCGGAGCGATTTCGGAACGCCATCGGTGATCATCGCAAGATGTTGCCACGGCTCTGTAGCTCAGTTGGTAGAGCGTTCGACTGAAAATCGAAAGGTCACCGGATCGACGCCGGTCGGAGCCACCAGCAAAAACGAAGCCCCGCAGTCCTGGTTCAGGATGCGGGGCTTCGTCGTGTCCGTCCGCTCTGTCCACCTCCGGCTTCGTCGGGCACCATGGGTGCATGAGCGAAACCGCAATCACCCACATTGGCGGTCCGACAGCCTTGCTGGAGTTCGGTGGCTGGATGTTCCTGACCGACCCCACCTTTGATGAACCCGGCGAGTACCCGGCAACAGCCGGAACGCTGGTGAAAACCTCCGGGCCCGCCGTCCACGTCGCAGACCTGCCGGTGGTGGACGCCATCCTCCTCTCGCATGACCAGCACGCGGACAACCTGGATAGGTCCGGCCGGCGCCTGGTGGAATCCGGCGACACCAAGGTACTCGGCACCCTGGAGGCAGCGGACCGGCTCACGACGGTTACCGGGATGGCCCCGTGGGAGCGGACAGTCCTCGAGGCCGCCGATCGGCCCACTGTCACGGTCACCGCCGTCCCGGCCCGGCACGGACCCGAAGGATGCGAACCGGTGACCGGCACCGTGACCGGATTCGTCCTGACAGGGTTCGACCTCCCGACTGTTTACATCAGCGGCGACAACGCCTCGCTGGACGTGGTCGACGCCGTCGGGGCACGTTTCGCGCCGATCGCCACGGCGGTGCTCTTCGCCGGAGCCGCCCGGGTGGGAGCCTTCGACAACGCCCCGCTCACCCTCACCGCCGACGCCGCGGTCGAGGCGGCGCGCACACTGGACGCGGCCACCGTCGTGCCGGTCCACGCCGAGGGCTGGAAGCACTTCAGCGAAGGCCACGAAGAACTCCGCGCCCGGTTCTCCGCCGCCGGCCTCGAGGACCGGCTCCGCATCCCCACCCCGGGGCGGAAGCTGGCCCTGTAGCTGACACGGGCTGCCCGATCCGCCGGCCATTGGACGCTACCGCCGAACTGGTCGCCGAACTCATCGAGTCGACCACCGACAAGCCGGTCCACGTCCCGCGGCAGCCGCTCCCGGCTCCCAGTTTCCACTCAGGCTCACTGGCCTACCATGGAAGGGATTTCCCGTGCCGCCTGCACCTGATGAGGCACCGGACCAGGGGGACGATTGGAGCGAGGAGCATCGTGCAGGCCCTTTTGAAGGCGACGGCCGTCGGCCTGGCAACCGCCGTCCTGCTGACGTCCTGCAGCGACGCGGGCCGAACGTCGGAATCAGCGACGACGCCGCCCGCCCCCGTCGCTTCGAACGACACCAAAGCGACGGCCCCCGCAGAAACACCCCCCGCACCTGCCCCCGCCCCTGATCAAACGCCCACGGCGCCGCCCGGCCAGGCGCCGACGTCGGACTCGGCAGGTCCCGCCGACGGAAGCGGGGGACCCGGCGGAGGCGCCGCTCACTGGGGCAGCTACAAAAGCCGGGACCACGCGTGCGCCGCCGTGGCCGCAAACGTCGCCTCGCTGCTGCTGGTCCCGCTCGGCTTCATGACCGGCGTGGAGGACTCCGACCTGGAGGCGCTGCAGGATGAGCTGGACGAATTCAGCCGCGACGTTCCGCCCCGGCTGGGGGACCACCTGGACAGGGTGGAGGCCCAGCTGGAGCACGCGTCCGCAACCGGCCACTTCGACGCCGCCGGGTTTGCACGGGCCCTGCAACCGGTGAAGGACTGGCTGTCCGAACACTGCGGGGAATGAGGCGTTAGGCTTGCCCTGAGAGTCATCACAGCGTCAGGGGAGAACAGATGCACAACGAGGATCGGCCGGCTGCCCCGTCCGCGGGAGAAGCGCCCGGGGCACACCCGGTAACCGCACCTGTCGGCGTCCCGGACACGCCGGCGTCGGCGCCGGCAGCGGTTGACCCGCATCAGGCTGCAGGCCTCGGCAACCCGGACGCCCCCGGACGCACCACCATCTCCGAAGCCGCCGTGGCAAAGGTCGCGGCCGTCGCCGCCCGCTCCGTCCCGGGGGTCTACGCGCTGGGCAGCGGCACGGCAAGGGCGCTGAGTGCGCTGCGGGATGTCGTGGGCGGCAGCGACGCCGGCCAGGGCGTACACGTGGAGGTCGGCCAGACGCAGGTTGCCGTGGACATCAGCCTCGTGGCCGTTTACGGCAAGCCGCTGCAGGAGTTGGCGGGCGCCGTGCGCGCGGCGGTGTACACCGCCGTCGGGCAATTGGTGGGGCTGGACGTGATCGAAGTGAACGTGGAGATCAACGACGTCCACGTGCCCGGCCTGGATGCCAAGGCTCCGGCGGAGAAGCCGGTGCGGCAGGCGGCCCAGTAACCGGATGTTCGGGACGGCGAGAGGAACAAGGATGAGCTACACGGTAGTCGGCATGGGCGTCGGCGCGGTGCTGGCGTGGGCCGCGCTGGTGTTTAACTTCTGGGGCTTCCTGCTGATGGCGGTCTTCCTGATGGTGGGGGCGTTGCTGGGCCGCGCCGCGGAGGGCAAGCTTGACTGGCGCAGCATCCGGGATGCGCTGACCGGACGCCGCTCGTCTTCATGACGGAACCCGTTGTGGACGCGGACGAATTGCCTCCCCGCCCGGAAGGACCGCCGGCCGGGCGACCGGACGGGCCGCCCCCGGCGTCGCTCCCCGCCGCGCCGCCCGGGCAACACTATGCCGGACATACCCGGGTCAGCACGCAGGCGTTGACCAGCACCGCGCAGGGGGTTGCGGCGGAGGTGCTGGGCATTTCACCTTCCCTGGTCCGTGCGACGTGGCGGGACGATGCCGGTTCCCTCGCGTTGTACCTGGCCCTTCCCGTCGGCATTCCCTCGCTGAACCGGGTAGTGCGGGACCCGCACCTGGTGGACGGCTTTGGCGGATCGGTCTGGGACCGGGCGCACGCCTCCAAGGGAGCCATCCTGGAGAGGATCTCCTGGATCAGCGGTTCGAGGTTGAGCCGGGTGGACATCAGGGTCACCGGCATCCGCGTGCAGGAAGGAGGCCGGGTCCGGTGAGCACCGACGTCAAAACCGGCGGGGGACCGGCTGACTTGCGCCCGGGCGACGAGCGCCTGGCGAGCCGGGAACTGCGCAGTTCCCGCGCCATCGCCGCGGTGATCGCGGCCGTCCTCGTCGGGCTGGCCTGCCTCTACCTGCTGCTCGAAGCGGCGCTGAAGGCGATCGGGCAGCGCCCGTGGCTGGCCACGCCGGAAGAGATGGCGGGCTGGATCCACCAACTGCCGGGAAACGTCGCGCCGACCGTCTTGGGCGCCTCCGGAGCGCTGATCCTGTTCCTCGGTCTGCTCTTCTTCCTGCAGGGCGTGCTCCCCGGACACCTGCACCGGCACCGCATTCCCGGCCGCCGCGGCGTCGTGGTGGTGGACGATGAGGTCATCGCCGCCTCGCTGGCGCGACGCGCGCGCATCGAGGCGCAGGTGACGCGCGAGCAGGTGCTGGTGGTCGTCTCGCGCGGGCTGGTGGATGTCCGGCTCCGGCCAACCTCCGGCCAACCGGTGGATGCCGAGGCCGTCCAGGCCGCGGTGGAAGACGAGGTCCGCAGGGCGCGCATCAGCCCGATTCCGCAGGTGCGCGTGTTCGTTTCCAGTTCGGGGGTGGTGGGACAGTGAACCAAACGCCCCGGACATTGAACCGCATCCTGATCACCCTTTTGGGGCTGCTGCTCATGCTGGCCGGCGGCACCGCGCTGGCGCTGGCGCTGGTTCCCGCGCTCGCCGGCCGGTGGCAGGCCGCCACGGAGCAGGCCGGCGCCAACCTGCGGACGGTTTTGGACGCCACCACCCTGCCCGGCCAGCGGGACAGCTGGCTATGGATCGTGGTGGCGCTGGTGCTGCTCCTGATGGTGCTGCTGATGATCGCTTGGGCCGCTCAGCAGGGCAAGGGCCGCACCGGTACCATCGCCGCGGACTACGACGGCGCGGGCGACCCCGGCGCCGTCTGGCTCAGTGCCGCCGTGGCCGAGCAGGCGCTGCGCGATGCGCTGCGGGAACGCGACAGCATCCTGCAGGCAACGGTCACCGCCTACGACTACGAGGGCGGCGGCGGCCTGCGCGTTCGGGTGGCTCCGCGCCTCGGGGTATCCCCGCAGGCCGTGGCGGACGAAGTCTCCGACCTCGTGGAGGCGTTGGACCTGACCGTCGGGGTCAGCTTCCCGGTGGTCATCCACCTGGTGGCCGGCGCGCGCTCGCGGCTGGTCCGCGCCGACCGCGTCCGCTAGCCGGACTGCCCGTCGGCGGCAGGGGTAAGCCAGACGGCCCCGTTGGGCTGCAGCATCCCGTCCGAGACTGCTCCCTCCTGCGACGCCAGCACCAGGGAGGCGCCGTCGGGCAGCCGGATGGCGGAACTGCCCATGTTGGCCAGGACCTGCAGGGTCCCGTTGCGGTAGCTCAGGATCCCAGATCCCGGATTATGCTCCGCGGCCCATTCCAGGCTGCCGTGGCCCAGCTTCTGTTCCGCCCGCAGGCGCAGCGCCGCCCGATACAGCTCGTAGGTGGAAGCGGCCACTCCCACCTGCCGATCCACCGCATAGCGCGCAAAGCTCTCGGGTTGCGGCAGCCACGGTTCATGCTGGGTGGAGCCCCACCCGTAGCCGTGCGCCTCCGCGCGCCAGGGGATCGGCACCCGGCAGCCGTCGCGGCCACGCTCTTCGCCGCCGGTGCGGAAGAACGCGGGGTCCTGGCGCACTTCGGCCGGCAGGGCGGTGTGCTCCGGAAGGCCCAGCTCATCGCCTTGGTAGAGGTAGGCGGAGCCGGGCAGCGCCAGCATCACCAGCGCCGCGGCACGGCCGCGCGCGTGGCCGAGTTCCTCATCGGGCTGTTCGTCGCCGGGGCCAATGCCCTTGGGGTAGGTGGTGGGATCCGCCAACCCGTACCGGGAGCTGTGGCGGACGGTGTCGTGATTGGACAGCACCCAGGTGCTTGGCGCACCCACCGATGATGCAGCGGCGAGCGAATCGTCGATGCTGCGGGCCATCCGTCGGGCATCCCAGCCGGCGAGCAGGAAGTCGAAGTTGAAGGCCTGCTGCATCTCGTCGGGCCGGACGTAGGCAAAAAGCCGCTCGGCGGGCTCGACCCAGGCCTCGGCGACCAGCATGCGGTCGCCTTCGTACTCGGCCAGGACCTTGTGCCATTCCCGGTAGATCTCGTGCACGCCGTCCTGGTCGAAGTAGGGCGGGGTCTCCGGATGCAGGCGCTCCTCCTCCCGGGCAACTGCCTGCTGTGCCGCCGCTTCGCGGGCATCCGCCGCGGCGGGTTCCAGCACCTGTTCCTCGGACGCACGGGCATCGGGGGTGGGCGAGGCGCCCGCGGGCCGGCCGACCGCCGTTTCGTCACCGTCGGGCAGTGCGTCGTCGCCCGGGAGCCGCTCGCTGCCGGCCACCATCGAGGTCTTGGCCGCCCAATCCGGCAGGCCCTCGGCCTTGACCAGGCCATGGGCCACGTCAATCCGGAAGCCGTCCACGCCGCGGTCCAGCCAGAACCGCAGGACGGAGACCATTTCGGCCCGGACTTCGGGGTTCTCCCAGTTCAGGTCCGGCTGCGAGGAGTCGAACAGGTGCAGGTACCACTGCCCGGGCGTGCCGTCGGGTTCGGTGATCCGGGTCCAGGCATCGCCGCCGAACACCGACTGCCAGTTGTTGGGCGGCTCGTCACCGTCCGGGCCCTTGCCGTCCCGGAAAATGTAGCGGGCACGTTCGGGCGATCCGGCCTCGGAGGCCAGCGCGTCCACGAACCATTCGTGCCGGTCGGACGTGTGGTTCGGCACCAGATCGACAATCACCCGCAGGCCCAGCTCGTGGGCGCGTGCCAGCAACGAGTCAAAGTCGTCCAGGCTGCCGAACAGCGGGTCGACGTCGCGGTAGTCCGCCACGTCGTAGCCGGCATCGTTTTGCGGGGAGACGTAGAAGGGCGACAGCCAGATGGCGTCCACCCCCAGGTTCTTTAGGTAAGGGATCTTGGCGCTGATTCCGGCCAGGTCGCCCATTCCGTCGCCGTTGTGGTCGGCGAAGGAGCGCGGATAGATCTGGTAGATGACGGCGTCGCGCCACCAGGGAGCGTTTGCTGCGGTCATTGGCTCTCCTCGATTCGGGGGGTCAGGACCACTTCCAGCCTAATGATCTTTGAGGCCGAACAGACAGCGCGGGCCGCGGATGCGGCGCACATCACGATTCGGCATCGAACGCCACCGCCTCGAAAATGTGCCTTGCGACACACAGTGTAAGCGTTTACGTTACGAGTTATCAGATGGGTACTTGGTGGGTTCTTCCTGACCAGCTCAGCTCTGTCGGGGCCACCGGACAAAGGAGTCACAACATGCACTATGCACGCTCCAGAAAGGCCGCCCTGCCGGTGGCCGCGCTCGGCGCCATGGCACTGACACTGTCCGCCTGCGGGGGAGGAACAGAATCCGAAGAGTCGCCGGCGCCTGCCGCAGACTGCGCCGCCTATGAGGCCTACGGCACCTTCGACGGCGCCGAGGTCAGCGTCTACTCGACCATCACCGATGCCGAGCAGGATCTGCTGGAGAATTCCTGGGTGGACTTTGAGGAGTGCACCGGGATCGACGTGGTGTACGAGGGGTCCAACGAGTTCGAGACGCAGATCGGTGTCCGCGCCCAGGCGGGCAATCCGCCGGACGTGGCGATCTTCCCGCAGCCCGGACTGCTGGCCGCCCAGGCCCAGGCCGGCTACCTGAAGCCTGCGCCCCAGGAGGTGTCCGACCTGGTCGACGAGAACTGGTCCGAGGACTGGAAGACCTACGGCACCGTGGACGGCACCTTCTACGCCGCCCCCATGCTGGCCAGCGTGAAGGGCTACGTCTGGTACGTTCCGGCCACGTTCAAGGAGAAGGGCTGGGAAGTTCCGAAGACCTGGGACGAGATGATGGAACTCACCCAGACCATCGCCGACGAGGGCACCATGAAGCCGTGGTGCGCAGGGTTCGAGTCCGGCGAGGCCACGGGCTGGCCGGGCACCGACTGGATCGAGGACGCGCTGCTGCGCCAGGCCGGACCGGATGTTTACGACCAGTGGGTCAACCACGAGATCCCGTTCAACGATCCGCAGGTGGCCGAGGCCTTCGACGCCGTCGGCGACATCCTGAAGAACGAGGACTACGTCAACGGCGGCATCGGCGACGTCCGCTCGATCATCTCCACCTCGGTGGACGACGGCGGCATCCCGGTGATCGACGGCACCTGCGCCATGCACCACCAGGCCACGTTCCAGGCGGCCAACTGGCCGGAAGGCACCAACGTGGCCGAGGACGGCGACGTCTGGGCGTTCATCACTCCCGGCCAGGAGGCCGGCGCCAGCGCCATCACCGGCGGCGGCGAGTTCGTGGCCGCCTACACCGAAAGCGAAGAGGTCTCGGCCTACCTGCAGTTCATGGCCTCGGCCGAGTTCGCCAACAACCGCGTGAAGCAGGGCGCCGCGATCAGCGCCAACAAGGGCCTCGACCCGGCGCTGGCCGCCAGCGACCTGGACCGCCAGTCCATCGAACTGCTGCAGTCGGAGGACACCACCTTCCGGTTCGACGGATCGGACCTGATGCCGGGCGCGGTCGGCGCCAACTCCTTCTGGAGCGGCATCGTGGAGTGGATCAACGGCAAGTCGACGCAAGAGGTCGTGGATTCCATCGAGGCCAGCTGGCCCAAGGACTAGGCAGCCGCCGGCAGCCCGGCCGCACCGCCTGCGACCCGATGCAGGCGGTGCGGCCGGGCACGGCCTGTCCCTTCCACGCACCAAGGAGGTAAGTGCCATGGAGGACGTTGGCGAGAAGCTCGTGCAGGTGGCGATCGCATTGGCGGTCTTCGCCGCGATCATCGCCCTGATCATGCTGTTGGTGGACCGGGCGCCGAAGTCGTTCCGCGATAAGGCGACGATCATCGGGTTCCTGGCCCCCGCCGCCGTGCTCCTCACCATTGGGTTGGTGTGGCCGGCCATCCAGACCACGTACCTGGCGTTCACGGACCGCACCGGAACGCCGAACGGCCTGGACAACTTTGTGTGGATGTTCACCCAGCCCGAAGCGCTGGTCACGCTGCGGAACACGCTGCTGTGGGTGGTCTTGGTGCCGCTGCTGTCGACCGGCATCGGCCTGGCTTACGCGGTGTTCATCGACCGGGCGCGCGGCGAGAAGGCGCTCAAGGCGCTGGTGTTCATGCCGATGGCCATCTCCATGGTGGGCGCCGGCGTGATCTGGAAATTCATGTACACGTACCGCGGCGGCGAACGCGAACAGATTGGCCTGCTGAACCAGGTGTTGGTGTGGTTTGGCGGCGAACCCAAGCAGTTCCTGCTGGACGCGCCGGAGAACACGTTCTTCCTGATCGCGGTCATGGTCTGGATCCAGACCGGCTTCGCCATGGTCATCCTCTCCGCGGCGATCAAGGGCATCCCCACCGAAATCGTGGAGGCCGCCCGGCTGGACGGGGCCAGCGCCTGGCAGCAGTTCCGTTCCATCACCATCCCGTCCATCCGGGGGGCACTGATCGTGGTGGTCACCACCATCACGATCGGCACGCTGAAGGTCTTCGACATCGTGCGGACCATGACCGCCGGAAACTTCGAAACCTCGGTGGTGGCCAACGAGATGTACACCCAGGCGTTCCGCGCCAACGAACCCGGACGCGGCGCCGCGCTGGCCTTGATCCTGTTCCTGATGGTGCTGCCGATCGTCGTCTACAACGCCCGGCAGCTGAAGAAGCAGAGGGAAATCCGATGAGCGCAACGCCTGCCATCCCCACCGCTCCCGACGCCGTCCTCGCCACCACCACCGAACAGCAGATCCCGATCACCCGGCGGGTCAAGCAGCGCCTGACCTCGCGCGGAGCCACCGCGGCAGCGATCATCATCGCCGTCATCTGGACCGTGCCGACCTTCGGCCTGTTCATTTCCTCGCTGCGCCCGGAAGACAACATCCAGGCCAACGGCTGGTGGAACATCCTGGGCGACCTGCAGTTCACCACCGAGAACTACACGGATGTGCTGGCCTCCAAAGGCGGGTCCGCGTCCAACCTGGGGCAGTACTTTATTAACTCGCTGGCGATCGTCATCCCGGGCACCCTGATCCCCCTGGTGATCGCCTCGATGGCGGCCTACGTTTTCGCCTGGGGCCGGTTCCGCGGCAAGGACACCTTGTTCATTGTGGTGTTCGCGCTGCAGATCGTGCCGCTGCAGATGGCGCTGATCCCGCTGCTCTCGCTGTTCATCAACCTCAAGATCGGCGAGTTCCAGCTGCTGCCGGCCGGAACCTACGCCCAGCTGTGGATCGCGCACACCATCTTCGCGCTGCCGCTGGCCATCTTCCTGCTGCACAACTTCATCTCGGAAATCCCCGGTGAGGTCATCGAGGCGGCGCGGGTGGACGGCGCCGGGCACGCGACCATCTTCTGGCGGATCATCCTGCCGCTGTCCGTGCCGGCGATCGCCTCCTTCGGCATTTTCCAGTTCCTGTGGGTCTGGAACGACCTGCTGGTGGCCCTGGTGTTCTCCGGAGGCACCGCCGACGTCGCACCGATCACCCAGCGGCTGGCCGAACTGACGGGCACCCGCGGCGACGAGTGGCACCGGTTGACCGCCGGCGCGTTCGTTTCCATGATCGTGCCGCTGGCGGTGTTCTTCGGCCTGCAGCGCTACTTTGTCCGCGGCCTGCTGGCTGGTGGCCTCAAGGGGTGAGCGCGCCGTGACCGGGATCGACGACGTCGCGCGGGCCGCCGGCGTCTCGACCGCAACGGTTTCCCGTGCCCTGCGCGGATTGTCCGGGGTCTCCACGGCCACCCGCGACCGCGTGCTGGCGACCGCCGACTCGCTGGGCTACGTGCCGTCGTCGTCGGCGGCCCACCTGGCCTCGGGCCGCACGAGGGCCATGGGCGTGCTGCTGCCGGTGATCGACCGGTGGTACTTCGCGTCCGCGCTGGAAGGCGTGGACCGGGTGTTGCGGGCGGCCGGCTACGACCTGATCGTGTTCAGTCTGGGCGGCACCGGCACCAACCGTGAACGGGTGTTCCACCGGTCCATGCTGCGCAAGCGGATCGACGCGCTGTTGGTGATGTGCATGGAGCTGACCGCGGACGAACTGGCGGCGCTGCAGGCGCTGGAGTATCCAAACGTGATCGTCGGCGGGCAGGTGGACGGTTTGCGCAGCGTGAGCGTGGATGACACCGCCGCGGCCGCCGAGGCCGTCGAGCATCTCATCGGGCTCGGGCACACGCGGATCGCGCACCTGCAGGGCGGCGGCGCCTACGGGATCGACTTCGACGTACCGCGCCGCCGCGAGCTGGCCTTCCGGGACACGATGGCCCGACACGGGCTGCGGGTACGGCCGGAATGGCTGGCCATGGGCGACTTCCGGTTCTCCGGCGGCAGAACTGCCGCCGGAGCGCTCCTCGATACACCCGGGGAACGGCCGACGGCGATCTTCGCCTCCGCGGATGAGATGGCCTTCGGCGCTCTGAGGGCCGCGCAGGAGCGCGGGCTGCGGGTGCCCGAGGACGTCTCCGTCGTGGGCATCGACGACCACGAGTTCGCCGAGCCGATGGGGCTGACGACCGTCCGGCAGCGGCCGGACCAACAGGGGGCCTACGCGGCCCGGCTGCTGCTGGCCGAACTGCAGGGGAAGGCGCGGCTGGACGTGCCGCGTGTCCAGCCTCACGAGCTGGTGGTCCGGGCCTCGACCGCCCCGCCGTCGTCGTGATTGCCGGGAGGCTCCGGGCCGGCGGTCAGGACGCGCGGGCGAGCTGGCGGATCTTGATCCAGCGGCCGGCGAGGCGGCGGTACGCGGCGGCGGCTCCGGTCATGTCGCCGTCGGCCAGCGATTCGATGCCGGCGTGCACGTCCGAAGGCGATTCGTCCGGGTAGACCAGCTCGGCCACGCGGCCGTAATCCAGCTCCACAATGCCGTCCGCGGTGAAGGTTTCCAGCCACTCGGTCAGCTCGGTCAGTTCTTCCAGCAGATCCAGTCCCGGGGCGGCGAGGGCCAGGGAAGCCGCCGCATACCGGGCCCGGTCGATGCACTGCGGGACCGGAGCGGCCAGGCGGACCGTCTGCAGCGTGTGGTCGCTCTCCACCTTTTCGGTGTGGTCGTCCTCGCGGAACAGCACGAACCAGCCGAACGGGATGCCCCAGGTGGAGCTGCGCGTATGCAGCTTGGCCAGGGCGTCCACAAAGTTGTCAGGGTCCAGCCGGGACTGCTGGGCGTCCCTCGCCGCTTCGGGCACCAGCAGCCCCAGCAGCGGATCGCGCAGGCTGCTGGAGAGCGATTCCGCGGCCAGGGTGCTGCGGACTGCCAGCTGGTTGGGGCAGTACCGCGGCGTGGTGATGCCCTCGGGCGTCGGATAGTGGAGGACCCGGATCAAGTCGTCGCTGGAGTGCGGAAACGGGTCCGACACGGTGCGGGTGATGCGGCGCAGCGAGTCACCGCGGTCCAGGTCCTCCGTGACGTCCCTGCCGCGGCCGCGCTGGCTCATGATGAGCAGCTGCTGGTCGTCGTCGAACACATCCAGTGGTTCGAAGACCCGCAGGTAGGAGACGTACGGGAACTTCATCTCAGTCCAGCTCCGCGATGACCGGCGCGTGGTCGGAGGCGCCCTTGCCCTTGCGCTCTTCGCGGTCGATCATCGCCCCGGTGACGCGGGAGGCCAGCGCGGGGGAGCCGAGGATGAAGTCGATGCGCATGCCTTCCTTCTTGGGGAAGCGCAACTGCGTGTAGTCCCAGTAGGTGTAGACGCCGGGCCCGGGGGTGTGCGGGCGGACGACGTCGACGAATCCGGCCTCTTCGAACGCGCGGAAGGCGGCGCGCTCGGGTTCGGTCACATGGGTGGCGTTCTGCGCGCGGAACCAATCGATGTCCCAGACGTCGTCGTCGGTGGGAGCGATGTTCCAGTCGCCCATCAGTGCGACGGGGAGCGTCGGGTCCGCCTGGATCCAGCCGGCGGCCTCTTCCTTGAGGGCCTTGAGCCAGTTCAACTTGTAGGGCATGTGGGGATCGTCGACCGTGCGGCCGTTGGGGACATACAGGCTCCACACGCGCACGCCGCCGCAGGTCGCCCCGATGGCACGGGCCTCGGCGGCGGTGGTGTCCTCCGTCTTGCCGAAGTGCGGCTGCCCGTCGAACGTCCGTTCCACGTCATCCAGGCCCACCCGCGAGGCGATGGCCACGCCGTTCCACTGGTTAAGGCCGAAGTGCGCCACCTCGTAGCCGTTCTTCTCGAACAGGTCCCACGGGAAGTTCTCATCCTTGGCCTTGGTCTCCTGGATGGCCAGCACATCCACGTCGGAGCGCTGCAGCCAGGACTCAACGCGGTCGGCGCGGGCACGGATCGAGTTCACATTCCAGGTAGCAATCTTCACAACAGCTACGTTACCCAACGGCGGCAGGCTGTGCTCGCCGCTCGGGCGGCTCGGGCCCGCTGCTCGGGGTGGCTGGGCTCGCTGCTGGGTGGCTGGGATCACCGCCCGGGGCGGCGGAGTTCGCGGCTGGGCGGCTGGGATGGCCGTCGGATCCCTCACGGCCCCATGGCTTGAGGGGTATGTTGGTTAAATGTTTGCTGATAAGCCGCAGTCTTTAGCAGATCCACTCGAACGGCAGCGGCGGCAAGCCATGCTGTCATCCGAGCCGGCGATACAGAAGCTTGAGGAATGGCGGGACGCCTACGCGCGGACCCGCACGGAACCCGTCCCGCATTTTGACCCGGCTGATGCGGGCATTGAGGCGCGGGTGCTCTTCCTGCTCGATAGCCCGGGAAGCCAGACGGTCACCTCTGAGGGGCCGGGATTCGTGTCGGTAGACAACCCCGACCAGGCGGCCGAGCGGTGCTGGAACGAACGCCAGGAAGCGGAGCTGCACGAGGGGGTTCTCCTCTGGAATACGGTGCCGTTTTACCTGGACGGCGCCGAGCCGACTCCGGTCCAGACAATAGCCGGCGTCAAGGCGCTCAAGTCCGTCCTGGGGCTGCTGCCTCGGCTCCAAGCCGTCGTGCTGTGCGGGACGTTCACCAAAACTCAATGGGCGAAACACATGGGTGCGTTCACCCGCCCGACCGTCATCAAGGCGCCCAGCCCCGGTGGCAGGGCGATGATCAGCCGGAAAAACCAGGATGAGTTCCGCAAGGCAGTGATGCGGGCGAAGAGCCTGGTCGGCTGACGCTTCAGCCGCCCGAGCGGGTGGCAGATCCTCAGGCGGGCTGTGCTTCACTCGGCCAGATGGCGGTCAGCGGGAGTCCCGCCGGCCGTGCCTCGCCTGCTCGGCTGACGGTTCCGCCTAGCCCTGCCACCACTTGTCGAGGATGGACACCGGGGTGGTCCGCTTGTGCCGGGTCATCAGGTAGCGCTGCTCGATCTTTTCTGCGACCTCGTCGGGGATGGCGCGGCCCTCAAGGTAGTCGTCGATGTGGTCGTAGCTGATCCCCAGTTCGTCCTCGTCGGTGCGGCCGGGCGTGGTGTCCAACAGGTCTGCCGTCGGCACCTTGTGTGCCACCTGGTCGCTGGCACCAAGGTGCACCAACAATTGCCGGTTTTGCCGCTTGTTGAGTCCGAACAGGGGCAGCACGTCGGCGGCGCCGTCGCCAAACTTGGTGAAGAAGCCGGTCACCGACTCGGCGCCGTGGTCCGTGCCCAGCACCAGGAAGTTGTGCTGGCCGGCCAGCGCGTACTGGGCCATCATCCGGGCCCGGGCCTTGATGTTGCCCTTGTTGAAGTCGGTGATCTCTTCGCCGGTCGTCGTCGTGAATTCGGACTCGAAGCCGTCGACGGCCGACTTGATGTTGAACGTCCACGACGTTTTCGGCCGGATGAAATCCATGGCTGCCTGCGCGTCGGCTTCATCGTGCTGGACGCCGTACGGGAGGCGCACGGCCACGAAGGTGGCTTCGACGCCTTCTGCCTCGAGTTCGTCGACCGCCAGCTGGGCCAGCTTGCCGGCAAGGCTGGAGTCGACGCCGCCGCTGATGCCCAGCACAAAGCCTTTGCTGCCGGTGGTCTTGAGGTACTCCTTGAGGAATCCGACGCGCCGTGCGACTTCCTGCGACGGGTCGATGGAGGGCTGGACGCCCATTTCGTCAATGATCGTGGCCTGGAGTTCGCGCATGGCCACAGCCTACTAAAGGTCCTGGCCAGCTGCAGGAGTTCGGCGGGCAGGTGCGCACGGCTCAGCCCAGAGGCCCCGGTTGTCCTTGTTTTGGGCGGCCGTTTGACATCGCCGCAGGTCAGGGCCGTATCGGTTTCCAGAACGTGGACAATTCCTGCAGAACTTGGACATCCCAGCGTGATCGGCAGGCGGGACTGGCAGCAGGCAGGGAGCACTTTCGCTCCCACGTCTTAAAGGGACCTCCGGCATCGCCGCAGGTCAGGGGCTTAAGACCTCCCGAAACGTGGGAAGTTATGCCCATACGTGGGAGCGAACGGGTCTGCCACGGTGCCACCTGTGCCCGCCAGCCCCTACTGCTTGAACGCGGCGTCGAAGGAGGCCTGCGGCGGATCGAAGTCGAACCCCTTGAGGAACCGCAGGGCTTCCGGCGCCCCCTGCAGCCGGTCCATTCCGGCGTCTTCCCACTCCACCGAGATCGGCCCGTCGTAGCCGATCGCCGCCAGCGCCCGGAAGCTGGCCTCCCAGGGCACGTCGCCGCGCCCGGTGGAGACGAAGTCCCAGCCGCGCCGCGGGTCGCCCCACGGCAGATGCGATCCCAGCCGCGTGTTGCGCCCGGTGATCCGCAGCTTCGTGTCCTTGCAGTCCACGTGGTAGATCCGGTCTTTGAAGTCCCAGATCAACGAGACCGGGTCGATGTCCTGCCACATCATGTGGCTGGGATCCCAGTTGATGCCGAACGCCTCGCGGTGCCCCAAGGCCTCCAGCGCCCGCACGGTCGACCAGTAGTCGTAGGCGATCTCGGAGGGGTGGATCTCGTGCGCGAACCGGACCCCGCACTCGTCGAACACGTCCAGGATCGGGTTCCACCGGTCGGCGAAGTCCCGGTAGCCGCCCTCGATCACGTCCGCGGGCACCGGCGGAAACATCGCCACGTACTGCCAGATCGAAGACCCGGTGAATCCCACCACCGTCTTCACGCCGAGCCGCTGCGCCAGCCGCGCCGTGTGCTTCATCTCCTCGGCCGCCCGCGCCCGCACGCCCTCCGGCTCGCCGTCGCCCCACACACGTTCGCCGACGATCGCCTGATGCCGGAAGTCGATCGGGTCGTCGCATACCGCCTGGCCCTTCAGGTGGTTGGAGATCGCCCATACCCGCAGGCCGTTGCGCTCCAGGATGCCGAGCCGGTCGGCGATGTAGTCGTCGTCGTCCCAGCGCCACGCATCGAGGTGGCCGCCGGACACCGCGATCTCCAGGCCGTCGTAGCCCCAGCCCGCGGCCAGTTCGGCCACCTTCTCCAGGGGCAGGTCCGCCCACTGGCCGGTGAACAGCGTGAAATTACGGGCCATCGGTTGCTCCTGCATAGTCGGCGCGGGTGTCGGTTTCGGCAAGGACGACGGCGGTGCCCGCCTGCCCGGCGCTGCGCACCATGGCGTCCAGCACCTTCTGCACGGCCAGGCCGTCCTCGAAGCTTGGGCTGGGTGCCCGGCCGGTTGCCACCGCGGCCAGGAAATCGGCGGCCTGGCTGGTGAACGTGTGGTCCCAGCCGAGCACGTGCCCGGGCGGCCACCAGGCCTGCAGGTACGGGTGCGCCTCCTCGGTGACCAGGATCCCCGCCGCGCCCGCGAGCCCCGGCGGGGCCCCGGCGTCGTAATAGGAGAGCTCGTTGAGCCGCTCCAGGTCGAAGCCGAGGTGCCCGGCGGACCCGTAGACCTCGATCCGCAGCGCGTTCTTGCGGCCCGCGGCCATCCGGCTGACCTCCAGGCTGGCCACCGCGCCGGAATCGAGCCGCAAGGTGGCCCACGCGGCGTCGTCGACCGTCACCGGTTCGGGGCCGCCCGGGCCCTGCCGGGTGTCGACGAACGTGTTGAGCGTGGCGGAGACCGACGTGACCCGCGCGCCGAGCAGGAAATGGATCTGGTCCACCGCGTGCGAAGCCAGGTCGCCGAGCGCCCCGGAGCCGGCGGTTTCGCGGCGCAGCCGCCACGTCATCGGGGCGGTGTCGTCGGCCAGCCAGTCCTGAAGGTAGGCGACCCGCACCTGCCGCACGGCGCCGATCCTGCCTTCGGCGATCAATTGGCGCGCCAGGGCCAGCGCCGGCACCCGCCGGTAGTTGAAGCCAACCATCGACTGGACGCCGGCCGCCCCGGCTGCGCGGGCCGCGGCGGCCATGCGCTCGGCTTCGGCCACCGAGTTGGCCAGCGGCTTCTCCACCAGCACGTGCTTGCCCGCCTGAAGCGCGGCGACGGCCAGGTCGGCATGCAGGTGGCCGGGGGTGCAGATGTCCACGATCTGCACATCGTCGCGCTCGAGGACGGCCCGCCAGTCCGTGGAGCCCTCCGCCCAGCCGTACCGGGCCGCGTCCATTGCCACGCCGTCGGCATTCCGGCCGACCAGCACCCGCCGGGCCACCGCGGGCCCGCCGGGATAGAAGGCGGACACGTTGCGCCAGGCGTTGGAGTGGGCCTTGCCCATGAAGGCATGTCCCAGCACCGCCACCCCCAGCGGCGGCGACTCCGGATTGGCGGTCATCGTCTTCTCCTTCGTGCTCGTCGGTCGGTGGTGCGGCGGGATGGGCTGCCCTCCGGGCCCGGGCTGCACCTCGAGGCGGGAACGGGCTAGAGGCTGCGCAGGAATGCCAGCCCGTCCTCTGCCAGTTGATCCTGGCTCGGCGCCAGCGGCCGCCAGATCGATGCGGCCGTCGCGATGGCCGCGTTTTCCGCGGTGAAACTCTCGATGTTCAACGGGCCGGCGTAGCCCACATCGTCCAACGCCTTGACCAGCGCCGGCCAGTCGGTCTGGTCGCCGCCCGGTGCCCCGCGGTCGTTGCCGCACACCTGCAAGTGGACCAGGTGTTCGCTTGCCGCACGGATGGCGGCGGCGCTGGAGCGTTCTTCGATGTTCAGGTGGTAGCTGTCCAGCGCCAGCCCCACCCCGTGGCCGAGCAGCGGTCCCAGCGCGTCGAGCGCTTGTTCCACGGTGTTGACCAGCGAGGTCTCGTACCGGTTGAGCGGCTCGATTCCCAGTACGACGCCGGCCGCCTCGGCTTGGGCGGCCAGCGGCGCCAGGTTCTCCCGGAGCTGGCGGTACGCTTCGGCGCGGTCTTCGGCGTCGATCCGCCACACCCGCCCCGTGCTGGCGTAGAACGGACCGCACACCGCCGGCGCGCCGACATCGTGTGCCAGGTCGATGCAGGCCGCCAGATAGTCCTGGGTAGCCTGCACCGACCCGGCGTCGGCCAGGACCAATTCGCGGCCGGGTGCCATGGCGCCCACGATGTAGGGCAACAGGTGCGTGGCCGCGAGGGCGTCCCGGGCGGTGCCGGCGGTAAAGTCGCCGACGTTTTCCAGCGGCAGTTCGACGCCGTCAAAGCCCATGCCGGCGATCTTCGCCAGCAGTCCGGGCAACTCGGTGTCGCGCAGCGGCGACTGCCACACCCAGGTGTTGACGCCGATCGGCCGGTCCATTGATCCTTCTCCTTTGTCTGCCGCTGCTGGTGGGGACATCGTCCGGTCCGCGCTGCTGGTGGCAGCTCGCTCGTCCGGTTGCCGCCGGACGCCGCGCCGCGGTCCCGCCCGGCTGACCGCCGGGGGGCCGGCGGTCACCTGTCCCCGCCGGAGTTGGCGGGCCTGCCGGGCACCCTCCCCGGGCCCGGCCGACCCGCACGTTCTACGGAATTTGGCGTTCCTGCCAGACCTCCGGATAGCCGGGCAGGTCTTCCCCGCCGAACTTCGCGTAGTGGCCGTCCGGCATGCCGTCGTTGCGTTTCAGCCAGTCGTCCAGCTCGTCGGCAGGGATCGGAACCTGAGGCAGCACCCACTCGGCCGGGATTTCCTCGCCGGCGAAGATCTTCTGAACGGCCAGCAGCGGCGTGCGCCACTGGAAGTTGGAGTAGACCGGAGCCAACGCGTCGATGCCCGTGTCCTTCCATTTGCGCAGGAAGCTCAGCTCGTCTTCGCCGGTCATGACCGGCAGGTCCTTGCCGGCGTCCTCGAACGCTTCGATCGCGGCGACCGCGCCGTCCCCGGCGTCCATCCAGACACCCTGGACATCGCCGGTGGCGAGCTCGTCGGAGATGATCTTCTTGATCTCGGTCGGGTCGGCGCCGGTGAAGTAGTCGGTGGCTTCGATGCCGTTCTCCTTGAAGATCTTCTCCGCCGCCGCCCAGCGCTGTTCCAGCACATCCACGCCGGGCAGGATGCGCAGCGCCACCACCTTGTCGCCTTCCTGCAGCCGTTCGGAGAGGAAGTTGGCGGTGTCGATGCCCCAGGCGAAACCGCCGATCGGGTGGATGAACGTGGTGGCGCAGTCGGTCTCCACACCGCGGTCGAACACCACCACGGGCTTGCCCGTGTCGCAGGCCCGCTCCACCGCAGGCGTCAGCGCCGCAGTGGCGTTCGGCGAGATGACAAACGCGTCGCATTCGCCTTCGCTGATGAAGTAGTCGATGTCGGCAATTTGCGTGTTCGAGTCGTCCTGCGCGTCGCGGGTCTCCATCTCGGAAATAACCCCCTCGTCCTGCAGCACCTTCAACTGCTGGTTCATGGTGATCCAGCCAGTCTGCCGCCACGGGTTGGAGATCGACGCGTTGGCGAAGCAGACCTTCTTGGCGCCCTCGGAGGCGAACTTCTTGGTGTCGGTCATCTTGCCGTCGATGTACTGAAGCCACGGCTGCTCCGGGTCGCCCTCGAATTCGGCGGTCCGCTGTTCGAACTGCTCGTCGTAGACGGCCTGGTCGAACCATTCCGTGGAGGCCTCCGCAGTTTCCGCCGGTGACGGGCTGGCCGCGCCGCCGGGGCCGCCGGTCTCCTCGGTGATCGACGGATCGGTGGTACAGCCGGTCATGGCCATTAACGACGCGGCCGCTGTGAGCGCGACCGCGGTACTTAGACGTTTCCTCGTCATGTCAGTTCCCTCCCTTGTCGGTGCCCTCAGCGGGCTCTGGTGCCGCGATGATGTGTTGTTCGGACTGCGCGGCCGCAGAGCCCCCGCGCCGCTTGCGCTGCCACGACTGCGCGGCGGCAGCAACAGCGACGATGATGATGACGCCCTGCACGGTGTCCCGCCAGGTGGATGCCACGCCCAGGAAATTCAGCAGCGTGAACAGCAACTCCAGGGCGAACGCGCCCGCCGCGGCAGAGAGCACCCAGCCGCGGCCGCCGCCGAGCACCACCCCACCCAGTACGACGGCGGTGATCGCCGTGAACTCGTAGCCTTGGCCCACCGACGGATGGACCCCGGCATACCCGACCAGCAGGATCCCCGAGACGGTGGCGGCCAGCGACGACAGCATGAAGGCCCGCGTGCGCACCCACCAGACCCGGGCGCCGGTCAGGGCTGCGGCCACGTCGTTGTCGCCGACGGCGACCAGCGTGCGCCCGTAGGGCCGGCGCATCATCCAGACGGCGAACACGGCGACAGCAGCCAGGATGATGACCGGGTAGGGGATGACGTCCAGCACCGGCACGTTGTCGATGCCGCCGCGGCCTATCTGCCGGAAGCTGTCCGCCGGGTTGCCCTGGGCGGCGCCGCCGGTCCAGTTGAGCACCAGGCCCAGCAGCGCCAGCATCATGCCCAGGGTGACAATGAAGCTGGGGACCTTGAGCAGGGTGGTGATCAGCCCGTTGATCAGCCCGATGACCGCCCCGAGGACGAACATCAGCGCCAGCACGGGGACGACCTTGGCGTCGTCCTGGCCGATCAGGTTGCCGGCCACGATCACCTGCATGGTCACTACCGATCCCATGGACAGGTCGAACTCGCCGGAAACGATCACGAAGTACTGCCCGATGGCGGCGATCGCAATCGGGGCGGTCCGGCCTATGAAGCGTATGAAGGACCCGGGCTCGCCGAACGACGGGTTCAGGACGATGATGGCCACCAGCAGCGCGGCCAGGAGCACGAAGATGCCGCCGCCGGGAGTCCGCAGGCTGCGCAGGAAGCGCTGGCCGCGTCCGGCCCGGTTCTGCTGCAGCACCCTGCCGCCGGCCTCCGAATCCAGAACTGTGCTCATGCCTGCACCTCCTGCGGTTGGGCGCCGTGCCCGTAGCGCGGCGGCCGGGCGACGATGGTGCGGCGGGCATAGACGGCGACGGCGACCACGATCACTACGCCGCGGACCACGTCCTTCAGGAACGGGTTGACCTGGAGCACGGACATAATGTTGTCCAGCATCGCGAAGATCAGGACGCCGCCCAGGGTGCCGGTGACGGATCCCTTGCCGCCGGCCAGCAGCGTCCCGCCCAGGACGACGGCGGCGATCGAGAGCAGGTCGTAGCCGCCCTGCGAGCCCACGGTGGGGCTGCCGACGCCCAGTCGGCTGGCCAGCAGCAGCCCGGCCATGCCGGAGAGGGTGGAGCAGATGACGTGGGCGGTGATCACGGCGCCCGGGACGCGGATGCCGGACATCCGTGCCACGTTGCTGTCGCCGCCGACGGCATAGATGTGGTGCCCCATGCGGGTGCGGTGCAGCATCAGCAGCACGAGGGCGGCGCAGGCGAGCATGATGAGGGTGGAGATCGGCACCGGCCCTATCCCGGTGGCGCCGATCAGCCGGAAGGAGAACGGGGTCTGGCCGAAACTGCCCTTGTAGTTGGTGCCGAGGTAGCCGCTGATCACCAGGCCCATGCCGAGCGTGGCGATGAACCCGTGCACCTTGAGGCCGGCAACAATCAGTCCGTTGACCAGACCGATGACGGCGGAGACACCCAGCGCCAGCAGCACGGCGGCCGGCACGTTTTCGCTCCGGTTGGCCATCACCCCGGCCGCTATCAGGCTGGCCAGGCTGGTCACGTAGGGCACCGAGAGGTCCAGGCTGCCGACCAGGATCACCAGTGTCTGGCCGATGGCGATGAAGCCCAGCACGCTGGTGCCGGTCAGGATGGCGGAGATGTTGCCCGGGCTGAAGAAGTTCCGGCCGGCGGTGGCCACCAGGATGCTGCCGGCGATCAGGGTCAGCAGGGCAACCAGGTACACGATCTGGGTGGAGGTCAGCCGCGCGAAGAATCCGCCGCCGGCCCGTGCCCGCCGGGCGGGGACCGGGGTTTGCGTGGTCGTCATGGTGTCCCTCCCGTGGTGCCGCGGTCCTCCGCCACATGTGACCCGCCGCCGTGCCCTGCGTCCCCGAGGCGGGCACCGCCGTGCCCCGCGTTCTCAACGCGCCCCGCGTCACCAACGCGCCCCGCGTCCCCGAGGCGGGCATCGCCGTCGTGCCCTGCGTCCCCAACGCGCCCCGCGTCCGCGAGGTGCCCCGCGTCCCCAAGGCAGGCACCGCCGTCGCGCCCCGCGTCCGCGAGGCGATCGCCGCCGTCGTAGTCCGGAGCCGGCGGCGTGCCATCGGAGGCCGCGCCCGGTACCCGCGCGCCGGTGGCCAGCCGCAGGATTTCCTCCTCGGTGGCGCCGGCCGGCAGCTCGCCGGCGATCTGCCCGTCGCGCATCACCAGGATCCGGTCGGACATCCCGATCACTTCGGGCAGTTCGCTGGAAACCATCAGGACGCCCTTCCCCTCGGCCGCCAGCTGGCGCATCAGCCGGTACACCGCGACCTTGGCCCCGACGTCGATGCCCCGGGTCGGTTCGTCCAGCAGCACCACGCCCGGGGACACCGCCAGCCACTTGGCCAGCACGATCTTTTGCTGGTTGCCGCCGGAGAGGTACTGCACCTCCTGGTCCAGGTCCCGCGCGACGACTTCCAGCGCGCTGAAGGAGCCGGCGACGGCGCGGCGTACGGTCGCGGTGCGCTTGGGGAACACGGCGCGGACCACGCCCAGCGCATTGTCCAGCAGGGACTGGTTCAGGCTCAGGCCCTGCGCCTTGCGGTCCTCGGTGATCAACGCGATGCCGTGCCGCACCGCCTGGCGGGGAGAATGCGGACGGACCGGACGGCCCGCCAGCTGCATGCTGCCGCGGTTGAACGGCGCGGCGCCGAAGATCGCCTGCAACAGTTCGGTGCGGCCGGACCCCTGCAGGCCGGCGACGCCGACGATCTCGCCGGGCATCAGGCGCAGGCTGATGCCGTCCAGCTGGTCGTTGCCGGCGTCGGCGAGTTCGAGCAGCGGGGCATTGCGGTCGGTGCTCTGTGCCGCGGGCGCGGGCGGGAGCTTGTCCGGGAAGTACGCGGAGATGGGGCGGCCGACCATCATCCGGACCAGCGAGGCATCATCGAGTTCGGTGGCCGGTTTGGTACCCACGACCCGCCCGTCTTTGAGCACGGTGATGGTTTGGCAGAGGTCGAAGACCTCGCGCAGCCGGTGCGAGACGTAGAGGATGCCGGTGCCGCGTTCGGCCAGTCTCCCCACGATCCCGTACAACAGGGACACTTCCGGCCCAGACAACGCGGCGGTCGGCTCGTCCATGGAGATGATCCGGGCCTCGTAGCTGACGGCCTTGGCGATCTCGACGATCTGCTGCTCGGCCACGGAGAGCGACCGGACCAGCGCCGTGGGCCGGATGGAGCCGATGCCCAGCGACTCCAGCAGTTCCGCGGTGGCGGCGTTCATCTTGGCCCGGTTGACCAGCAGGCCCTTGCGGGGCTCGCGGCCCAGGTAGATGTTCTCCGCCACCGTGCGGTCCGGCAGCAGGTTGAATTCCTGAAAGACGGTGGACAGCCCGGCTTCGTGTGCCTGGGTGGGATGGCTGAACTGGACGCTTTCGCCGTCCAGCAGCACAGTTCCCGAGTCCCGCTGGTACACGCCCGCCAAAATCTTCATCAGCGTCGACTTTCCTGCGCCGTTCTCCCCGACGACGCCGTGGACCTCGCCGGCGTGCAGCGTCAGTGACGCGTCCTGCAGCACGGGATTGCCGAAGAAGCTCTTGGTCAGGCCGCGGACCTCGAGAACGGGTTTTCCCCGTCCGGCGCCGCTGTCGGCCACGGTGTTGCTCGTCTGCTCCACCCACTCACTGTGGCACGCGTCACATAGTTTTGTCGAGGGTCAGGCAAAAGTTGTTTGGCCATGGATTTTTAGTTTCGGTAGAGACAAACAGAAGTGGTGCGTGCTGTACTGAAAGCGTGTTGAAGTCCGATGTCGCCCCGCCGCAGCGCCTAGCCGCCCAGCCGGCTGCGGGAGCAAGCGAGGTATTCCAACTGCTGCGCGACGGCCAGCCGCGCACCCGGGCGGAGCTGGCGCAGTTGACCGGCTTGGCGCGGTCCACGGTGACCGCCCGGGTGGATTCGTTGATGCGGCTGGGGCTGATTGCCCCCATTGGGGGAGCGACCTCGACCGGCGGAAGGCCGCCGTCGTTATTTGCGCTCAACCCGGCCGCCCGCCTGGTGGTCGGCGCAGACCTCGGCGCCACGCACGCCCGGGTCGTCGTGGCCGACCTCTCCGGCGACGTCCTGGCCGAGGAGCGCGCCGAGCTGAGCATCGCCAGCGGCCCGGACATAGTGCTGGGTTGGTTGACCGACGCCGTGGCGCGGCTGCTGAAGGACGCGGGGCGGGGCGCGGCGGACCTGGGCGCGTTCGGCATCGGGCTGCCCGGACCGGTCGAACATGACACGGGGCGGCCGATCAATCCGCCGATCATGCCCGGCTGGGACCGGGTGGACGTCCCGGCGCTGGTGCAGCAGCATTTCGACGTGCCGGTGCTGGTGGACAACGACGTCAACATCATGGCGCTGGGCGAGCAGGCCATGGCCTGGCCCGACACCGCCGACCTGATGCTGATCAAGGTGGCCACGGGGATCGGGGCCGGCATCATTTCCTCGGGGCAGCTGCAGCGCGGCGCCCAGGGTACCGCCGGGGACTTGGGGCATGTGCGGGTGCCCCGGGGCGACGACGTGGTGTGCCGGTGCGGGAACACCGGCTGCCTGGAAGCGCTCGCCGGCGGGCCCGCCCTGGCGGCCGTGCTTTCGGCCGGGGGGAAAAAGGCCGAAAGCAGCCAGGACGTGATCGAACTGGTCCGCGCCGGCGACCCGCAGGCGATCCAGGCGGTGCGCCAGGCAGGCCGGGACATCGGCGACGTGCTGGCCACCTGCGTGAACCTGATCAACCCGTCGGTCATCGTAATCGGCGGGCGGCTGGCGCAGGCGGGCGAGCACCTCTTGGCCGGGATCCGGGAAGTGGTCTACCGTCGCTCGCTGCCGCTGGCGACCGAGCATCTGCGGATCGCCCCGTCCGTAGCAGGGCAGCGCGCCGGCGTGCTGGGAGCGGTGGCGCTGGCCATCGGTCACGTCCTCTCGCCCGAAGCGATCGAAGCGGCCGCGTCGGCCTGACTGCGAAGTTATCGCTTCGTAATGGAGCGGGCGTCCCGTCCATATGCTTCCACGGCTAGCGTGGGACAAACGTAGTTGGGGAGAGGCAGGGCGTCATGCGCACATTGACCACACTGGCAGCCGGCGCCGTCGTCCTGCTGGCGCTGGCCGGTTGCGCCGGGGCGACGTCTGGGATCGGCGCGCTGGAGGCGCCGGCCGGCCCGGACGACAAGCTAGTGGGCGGAGCCGAGGTCCTGCGCGTGGCACCAGGCAGCGTCCGGTCCTTGGCGGAAACGAGCGACTTCGCCTTCTATGCCGCAGTCCCGGACAACCCGGCCGACCACGGCGTGTGCGTGATCATCGTGGAGGTGGGAGCCTCCGGGGCATCCAGCGGTTGCGGCGGTACTGGGCGCGAGCCGGTCGAACTCGGCACGTCCGGGGTGTGGGCCAAGCTGGTCCAGGATCACTACGACGCGGGCAAGGACCTGGCCGAGGGCTGGGAGCAGCTGCACCCGAACCTGCTGGTCCGCGGGCTCTGACTGGCACAGGGCGGTCCGGCGGCGTCCGGCGGCGCCTGACGGTGTCGGATCTGGGGGTCGGCGGCGTCCCGCGGCGTTCGGTTTGAGGGCTCCGGTGGGGCCGCGAGGCCTGTCATGGATTCCCGGTGCGGCGGGGGCAACCCCATAGACTAAGAGCCATGACCCAGACTCCCGTGGCCGATCCAGCGGCCGACCGCGCCCGCCTGCTCGAACTGATTAAGGAACTGGCCGTGGTGCGCGGCAGGGTCACCCTTTCCAGCGGCGCCGAAGCCGACTACTACATCGACCTGCGGCGGGTCACCCTGCACCATGAAGCGTCCCGGCTGGTCGGCAGGGTCATGCTGGCCATGCTCGACGAGGCCGGCATCGAATTCCAGGCAGCTGGCGGCCTGACCATGGGGGCCGATCCGGTGGGGACGGCGCTGATGCACGCGGCCGGAGACGACGGACGAGCCGTCGACGCGTTTGTGGTGCGCAAGGCGCAGAAGTCCTACGGCATGGGCCGCCAGGTGGAGGGTCCCGAGGTGAAGGATCGCCCCGTCGTCGTGCTGGAGGATACTTCCACGACCGGCGGATCCGCGCTGACCGCGGTCGAAGGCGTGCGCCAGGCCGGCGGGCAGGTTCAGGCCGTGGCGGTCATTGTGGACCGCGACACCGGAGCGAAGGAACGCATCGAGGCCGAAGCCGGCGTGCCCTATCTCTTCGCTTTCGGCAAGGACGAACTGGAGCTGGACTAGCCGCCGGTGGCCGGCCAGCTCGAATGATGGATCTCCGCAGGAACCACGCCTTCCGCCAGCTGCGCCTGGCCAGCAACCTGCACCGGGTTTCGCGCCGCTCGTTCCTGATCGGTGCCGCCTTCGGGTTGGGCACCGCCGCCGACCTGGCGGCCACCCGGGCCATCCAAGAGATGCGCAACGAAGCGCAGATCCTCACGCTGGACGACGAACGCGCGGACCGGCGCTTCCCCCGCAGCAGCTGGGTGCTCTTCCCCGGGTACAAGACCAGCTGGGAAGAGGGGCTGTGGATCTTGAACTCGTTGCGCGGGGGGCTGGTGGACCGCGGCCGGCTGGCGGTGGCGGGCTATTCGAACCGCGGCCTGGACCTGGCCGAATTGACCGAGGTGCTGCAGAAGCACATCCAGGACAACGACCTGCAGAGGCTCTACTTCTACGGGCACAGCTTCGGCGGCATGGTGGCCGTGGAAATGACCGCGCGGCTGCGCGCCAAGGGCTTCCCGGTGGAACTGATCCTGATGGACTCGTCCCCGTACAGCCGCTTCGACGTGCTGGACAAGACCATGTTCGAAGGCGTGGTCTTCCTCTACGAGGCCGGCTACCGGGTGCCCAGCTACTTGCGGGGCGGATACGAGCTGGGCGAGCGCATTGTGCACAAGGACGAGCGCACCTGGCGGCAGATCGTAGAGCAGACCATGGAGCAGCTGTCGCCGCTGGCCGTGTCCAGCACGCTGATCCAGTCCCAGTCCTCGTACATCTATCACTTTGACGCGTATCGCTTCCGCCACAGCATCGGCGACACCCGCATCGCCTGGATGGGCAACCCCGGGGACCAGACGGTCAACTACGCAACGGCCCGGCGCAGCTGGCTCGTGAACTATGAGGCCAACTTCCTCACCAACAACCTGGTCACTGAAGGCGCCCGGCCGGCCCACGCCAGCCCACAGTGGAATTCAGCGATCTACGTGCCGATCGTCCAGCAGGTGGCGGACGAATTCTTCCCGCTGCCGGTGGTCGGCGGGCGCAAAACATACTACTAGTAAGGGGACCGGCGGCAGGTTACTTCCGCTGCGGGCGACGGGAAGCGGAGCGGCAGGCGCGCGAGTCGGAGTGGGGCCGGAGCGGCAGAACGCACAGCGGAGCGGCAGGCACGCGAAAGGGAGCGGGGCCGCCCACGCAGCTCCGCTCCCTTTCGCTGTTTGCCCCGTGCGCCGGCCAGATCATCGCGCCGGCCGGCCGCGCTCCGCCGCGCTACTTGGCGGCGGCTTCCTGGGCGAGCTTCCGGCCGAACTCGATCAGCTTGTCCCGAGTGCTTTCTTCCTGGCCCAGGATCTGCTGAAGCAGCTCCACGACTTCGGTCTGGCCCTGGGCCTCCGCCGAGGTGATCAGCGTGGTGTAGCAGGCGACCTCATGATGTTCCGTGTCCAGAGCCCCGGCCACGATGACCATGTCCACCAGGCTGGGATCCACCTTGTCCAAGGCGGCCTGCGCTTCCTCGGCCAAACCCTTGCTCACCGGGGAGCGCTGCTCCTTGGCCTCCAAGCCCAGGACCTTGAAGCATTTTTCGATATACGTAATCTGTTCACGCGTCTCGTCCTGATGGTGGCCGAGCATGTCCTTCAGCTCTTGGCTCCGTGCAACCTTCTGGTTCTCCTCAAGCATCTTGAGCACGTCATGTTCGGATCGCAGCGCGACGCCCAGCTTGAAAGCGAAAAGTTCCTCGGGGGTGGTCAATTCAGCCATTGAAACTCCTTTTCTTGTGGGTCGTTATAAGTATGCTTATCATCTTGGTTAATCGTGCACAACCCGCTGCAGCTGCGTCGGCGGCTCCCGCGGCGGCCCCTTCCGCACTGCGATGAGCCGCCCCTCCAAGCCACGGTGCCTGAGGCTGCGGTCTGTCCCCTAGGCTTGTGGGGTGGAAGAAAAAGCAGGTGAAACCGGGGCCGGACCGAGGTTGACCGGTCGGGTTGGCGAACGGCCGGATACCCAGGTGGCGACCCCGAACGAATTCGAAATCTCGGGACCGGAGGCGTCCTCGAGTGGCTCCAAAGCCCGCACCCCGGATCCCGCCCCTAACGGCTCCGAGACCGGCACGCGGGAAGCTGCCCCGAACGGCTCCGAAACCGGCGCGCGGGAAGCCGCCCCGAACGGCTCCGAGGCTGACGGACCGGAGCCGGCCATCGGCGTCGGACCATGGGAGGGGCCGTTGCCGGACGGTGACCATTGGGATCCGCAGCTGCTGGCCGACGGCGACCGACGCAACGTGACCGACCAGTACCGCTACTGGAAGCACGAGGCGATCGTCGCGGACCTGGACACCCGCCGGCACAACTTCCACGTGGCCATCGAGAACTGGCAGCACGACCTTAACATCGGCTCCGTGGTGCGCTGCGCCAACGCCTTCCTGGCCAAGGAAGTGCACATCATCGGACGACGGCGGTGGAACCGGCGCGGGGCGATGGTCACCGACCGCTACCAGCACGTCCGGCACCATCCCACCGTGGAGGACTTCGTGGCGTGGGCGCAGGGCGAGGGCCTGCGGATCATCGGGATCGACAACTTCCCCGACTCGGTGCCGCTGGAGACCTACGACCTGCCGGAGAACGCCGTGCTGGTGTTCGGGCAGGAGGGGCCCGGGCTGACGCCGGAGGTGCACGCCGCAGCCGACGCCACGCTGTCCATCGCGCAGTTCGGCTCGACCCGGTCGATCAACGCTTCCGCCGCCGCGGCCATCGCGATGCACGCATGGATCCGGCGCCACGTTTTCGCCCAGCCGGTCTAGCGGCAAGGACCGGCCGTGCGGTGCGCCGTTGTCCCGCCGCGCCTAACTTCCCAGCTTTGGCTGTAACTTCCCACGTTTTGTTTGTCCACAGGCCCCTGACCTGCGGCGATGCTTCGTGCCCCGTCGAAACGTGGGAAGTTAGTCTCGCCGGCAGTGCCCCGGGAAGGCGCCCATTATGGAAAGGCGCGCATATGTCGATGTGTCCGGTTGACGGTCGGTCGGCGTCGACCGTCGGTTTCAGGAGTGGCGCGGGAGCTGGAGCCAGCAGTCAGCCGAGCAGCTCCAGCAACGTTCCGGCGCCGACCGTACGGGCGCCGAGGGCTTCAACCTGCTCGCGCAGACCGCGGTCGGAGCTGACCACGGTCACCGGCGCCTCCGGATCCGTGCCGAAGGCCTTCTCCACCTGGGCCACAATTTCGTCGTCGCCCGAACCCGCAGCATGCACCACTTCCAGCTCCACCCCTCGGCGGCGCGCTGCCGAGGCCTGGGCTGCTGTTTCGCCGTCCTGCGCCGTCGCCGGGAAGCTCGCCCGGGAGTCCGTGCCGACGCCGGCCCGTGCCCGGTTCGCCCCGCCGTCGTGCCCATCCGGGTTTGCCATGTCCACTTGGCGTGCCTGCCCGTCCGGGCTCCCCGCGACTGCCTGGCCTGCCAGACCGGCGGGGGCGGCCTCCTTTGCCGCGCCTTCCAGTACGACGACGGTGCGCGGCCACACGGTGCCGGCGGGCACTTCCAGCAGGTCTGCGGGAAGCCCCGCTGCCAGGGTGGCGTGCAGCGAGGCCAGCAGCCGGCGCGCGGCGCCGGGGCGGTCCTTCCACCAGCCGTCCGGCCGGGAACCGACCACGTTCGCCGCGTCGACCACAAGCACCGGCGGGTGCTCCAGCAGCGTGCGGAGCCGCGGCCAGGCGTCGCCGAAGTGCGGATGCAGCGGCAACTGGTCCACCTCATTCAGGGGGACCCAGGCTAGGGCCAAACTCTCGGCGTCGGTGATTTCCGGCTCGAACGGGCGAACAGTCCTGGCGGCGGCGGTTGTGTAGGACCAGAAACCCAGATCCAGGACGGTAGTGAACAGCGGCGCCAGCGCGTCGAGCGGGACGTCGGCTTCCTCATTGGCCTCGCGCAGGGCGGCATCGACGGCCGGTTCGTCCTGATGCCTCGCCCCGCCGGGAATTCCCCAAGTGCCACCGAAATGGCTCCACTTTGCGCGGTGCTGGAGCAGGATGCCGCGCTCACGGTCCACCGCCAGCAGTCCGGCGGAGCCGAACCGACCCCACATCCGGGTACCGTCCGGCCCCTCCACCCAAGCGTCGCCGGGATCGCGCGGACCGTGGAATGGCGGAGGGGTTTCAGTCATGATTCCAGCTTGCCACGGTCCGCGGTCGGGGTCAGGTGGAGGGCGAGGAGCGGCCCTGGTCGGAGACGAGGAGCGGTGCGAGGTCGTGTGCGAGGCACGAGCGAGGAGCGGGCGAGGTGGTGAGCGAGGCACAAGCGAGGAGCGGCCCGGGTGAAGACCGCTCGCGAGCGTGCAAGGGCCCGGTGGCTCCGCCAGCAGACGGGGGGTAACCCTGCTTCACAGTCGTCGCTGCAACTGCTGCCCGGACACGAGTCGATAGGATGGGCTCAGAGGCAACGCCTTCGAATCCGTATCGCTAGCCAAGGAGTCAGCATGCCCGTTGCAACCCCTGAGATCTACGCCGACATGATCGACCGCGCCAAGGCGGGCGGCTTCGCCTACCCTGCGATCAACGTGACCTCCTCGCAGACCCTCAACGCTGCCCTGCAGGGCTTTGCCGACGCCGGGTCCGACGGCATCATCCAGGTCTCCACCGGCGGCGCCGCCTACTGGTCCGGTGCCGGGGTCAAGGACATGGTTGCCGGCTCGCTGGGCTTCGCCGCCTTCGCCCGCGAGGTGGCCAAGAAGTACCCGGTCAACGTGGCGCTGCACACCGACCACTGCCCGAAGGACAAGCTGGACGGCTTCGTGCTGCCGCTGCTGGCCGAGTCCGAGGCCGCCGTGAAGCGCGGCGAGGATCCCATCTTCCAGTCGCACATGTGGGACGGTTCGGCCGAGACGCTGGAGGAGAACCTGCGCATCGCCGAGGACCTGCTGGCCCGCACCGCCGCGGCCAAGATCATCCTGGAAGTGGAAATCGGCACCGTCGGCGGCGAGGAAGACGGCGTCGAAAACGAGATCAACGAAAAGCTCTACACCACGGTCGACGACGGCCTGAAGACCATCGAGGCGCTCGGCGCGGGGGAGAAGGGCCGCTACATCACCGCCCTGACCTTCGGCAACGTGCACGGCGTGTACAAGCCGGGCGGCGTGAAGCTGCGCCCCGAGTTGCTCAAGCAGATCCAGGCCGAGGTCGGAGCCAAGATCGGCAAGACCAATCCGTTTGACCTGGTCTTCCACGGCGGCTCCGGCTCCTCCGAGCAGGAGATCGCCGACGCCGTTGCGTACGGCGTCATCAAGATGAACGTCGACACCGATACCCAGTACGCCTTCACCCGCCCGGTCGCCGGCCACATGTTCAGCAATTACGACGGCGTGCTGAAGGTGGACGGCGAGGTCGGCAACAAGAAGGCCTACGACCCGCGTGTCTGGGGCGCCGCCGCCGAGAAGTCGATGGCCGCCCGGGTCGTCGAGGCCGCCGAGCGCCTGGGCTCGGCCGGAAAGTCGGTGAAGTAATGACCGAGCCCTTCCGCACCAACCTGCTGGGCCCCGAGCCGACCTATCTGCCGGAGGAGACCGACGTCTTGGCCCGGCTGGAGGCCGGCGACGAAGCCTTGGACCTGGCCGCGAAGTTCCCCACCTCCTCGCTGGTCTGGGCGATCCTCGCCGACGAGGCGTACTCCGAGGGCCGGACCATCGACTCGTACGCCTACGCCCGCGTGGGCTACCACCGCGGCCTGGACGCCCTGCGGCGGGCCGGCTGGCGCGGAGCCGGCCCCATCCCCTGGGAGCATGAGCCCAACCGCGGTTTCCTGCGCGCGCTCTACGCCCTGGGCCGCGCCGCCGGAGCGATCGGCGAGGCGGAAGAAGTGGACCGGATCGGCAAGTTCCTGGCCGACTCCGACCCGAACGCCCGGGCGGCCATCGAAGGCGCCTGATCTGCAACAAATCCCCTGAAGGGAAACGGGAGCTCGCCGCACGGCAGCTCCCGTTTTCAGTGCCCGGGTGGTGGCTGTCCTGCCTCCACCAGCCCGACGGGCACTTTCCTGCCGACCCGTTGTTGGGCATGATGCAGACATGGGAGCAGGCAGCGGCGGCACGGCCGCAGGGTCCACGGAAGGGGCCGGAGCATGAGCGGATCGGAGACCATCGACGAGTACCTGGGACGGCTCGGTTCCAACCAGCCGACGCCCGGCGCCGGAGCGGTCGGAGCAATCCACGCGGCGCAGGCGGCGGCGCTGATCGGCATGGTGACGCGGTTTACCGAGCGGAGCGCGGCGAAGAACAACGACGGCGGTGCCTCCGCAGGTGCGGCGCGCGACGACGGCGGTGCCTCCTCAGCCACGGACCGCAGCGTCCGCTCCACAGGCTCAGCCCGCAACGACGGCGGTGCCTCCGCCTGCTCCAGCGCGGATCCGGACCTGGAGGCCATACTGGCCGAGGCCGGCGAACTGACCCGGGCGGCGGTGCACGCGGCGGTGTCCGACGAGGAGAAATTTCGCAGGGTCGTTGACTGCTACAAGCTCCCCAACACAACAGACGACGAGCGCAGCCGTCGCAGCGCGGCCATACGGGAGTCGCTCGTGGAGGCGACACTCCCGGCGAGGGCCCAACTGGACCTGGCCTCCGCCGTCGTGCGTCTGGGCACAGAGCTGGTGGGCGTGTGCAATCCAAACGTGCTGAGCGACATTGCCGTGGCCGCCGAAGCGGCGCGGGCCGCCGCGGCGACGGCGCGGATCACGGTCGAGGCCAACCTGACGTCCATCCGGGAGGAATCCATCCAGGAGTCTCTGCAGGACCACACGCGGAAGGCGGACGACGTGGTGCGCCGTGCCGAGGAGTTGTCGGCGTCGGTCCGGCGCCGCGTCCTGGACTGAACGAGCGCCATCGACAGGGCACGGCCCCGCCACGCGCTTGGCGGAGCGAGGCCCCGGCTACGCCTCCTTCATGCTGGCGATTTGAATGAGGTTGCCGCAGGTGTCGTCGAACACGGCCGTGACGACCGGTCCCATGTCGGCGGGCTCCTGAACGAACTGCACTCCCAGCGCTGACAGGCGCTCGTACTCGGCTTGCACGTCGTCCACCCCGAAGCTGTTGAAGGGGATGCCGTCGGCGACCAGAGCTTCCTTGAACGGCTTTACCGCCGGATGGCCGGACGGTTCCAGGAGCAGTTCCACGCCGTCCGGGGCCGAGGGTGAGACAACAGTCAGCCAACGGTCCTCGCCTACGGGCACATCGTTCTTGAGCTGGAACCCCAGCTTCTCGGTGTAGAACTCCAGGGCTTTCTGCTGGTCGTCAACAAAGACGCTGGTGGTGGTGATGATCATGGTGATTCCTTAGAAGACGGCGGGAGATGGGCTAGCCATTCCCTCGCAGGTGTGAGCGGGGCAGTATTCAGGTGGTGGACGGTAGTGCGTCCACGATTGCTGGCGGTCACCAAGCCGGCCTCTCGCAGGATCGCGAGGTGCTTGGTGACAGCCTGACGGGTGATCGCGAGATGGTGGTTGTTGATCAGGCGCACGGTCAGCTCGAACAGCGTCTGGCCGTTGTGCGCGGCCAGTTCGTCCAGCAGAATCCGCCGAGTCGGATGACTTAGGGCCTGGAAAACCGTGTCCACCCGTCCATAATAGGCAACCTATAGGTTGCCAATCAAGGGTGGGGGGTTTCTTGGCGCTCGGCCGCGTGGTCTTTCGCCGCGGCAGCCGGGCAGGCATGATGCAGGTATGGGTGCGACCACGGCATTCACGGTCTCCGAGCAGGTCTTTGTGCCGCCGGCGCGGGCCTGGGCGCTGTTGACGGATTGGGCCGCGGCGCCTACATGGATGCCCGGCGTGAACGAGATGCACGCCGAGGGACCGCTGGCAGTCGGCCAATCCATCAGCTTCCGCTCCCAGGGGCACAACCGCAGCAGCACGGTGACCGAGCTCGACGTCGGCCGCAGCATCACCATCACCTCCTCGCAGGGGGACGTGCGGGCCGACTACCGCTATGAACTGGACGGAGAGGCCGGGGCGACCCGGCTGACGCTGACCGCCGACGTCGTGGTGAGCGAGGAGTTAGCCGCCATGGCAGAACAGATCCGGCGGGCGATCGCCGAGGCCGACTCCGGCCAACTGGCCGACTTCAAGCGATTTGCGGAAGCTGTGCCGTGATCCCGGTCGTGTCCTTCGCGGGAGCCACGTTGACTCCGGTCGTGTCTATGGCGGGAGCCGCGGGGTCCCGGTCGTGCGCTGCGATGAAGCTGCACCGCGATCCACCCCGGAGCGCTGCGGGGGAGCCGCGCGCCGCCCTTGCTGCCGCCCACCCGGCTTCCGGCTCAGTAGAATCGACTGCTGGGACCGCTTGAAAGGACTGCGTTGGCCAAGCTCTACTTCCGCTACGGGGCGATGAACTCCGGCAAATCCACCGGACTGCTCCAAGTAGCCTTCAACTACGAGGAGCGCGGGCAGCGCGTACTGCTGGCCAAGCCGCAGATGGACACCAAGGGGGACAGCAAGATCGTCTCCCGGCTGGGCATGGCCCGGGACGTGGACTTCCTGATCCGTCCGGGTGAATCCGTGCGCCAACACTTCGGCCGGGTGGCCGCGGGCGAGGACCCCGAAGCCCTCCTGGAACATGTGGATATGCAGCCGGTGGCGTGCCTGCTGGTGGACGAGGCCCAATTCCTGGAACCGGAACAGATCGACGACCTGTTCCGCATCGCGGTGATGGACAACGTGCCGGTGCTGGCCTACGGCATCCGCACCGACTTCCGCACCCAGGCCTTCCCGGGGGCCCGGAGGCTCCTGGAAATCTCGCACTCCCTCGAGGAGCTGAAGACCATATGCCGCTGCGGGCGCAAGGCAGTCTTCAACACTCGCCGCGTGGGCGGGGAGATTGTGTTCGACGGCGAGCAGGTCGCCATTGACGGCGAGGACGTCTGGTATGAATCGCTCTGCGGCACCTGCTACCTCGAGGCCTCCGGCGGCGCGCTCTAGCGTTTGACGGCGGCCGGCCGCAGTCCATGTGCAGACCCGGGCAGCGGAGGATCTCCGTGAGCGGGCACGTGTCGGCGCAGCCCCGGGTCACGTGCCGGCTGGAATACCCAGCCGTTCGGCCAGCCCGATCGCGTTGAACGGTGCGTGGACCTTGACGTCGTTGTCGAAGTACACGTAGGCATCCCGGCCCGCGCCGTCGGGGCAGCCCGACCCGTCCAGCCACCCGGTGACCATCGAGGCCAGCCGGTCCAGGTCTGCGTCCCGGTAGCCGCTGACGTAGAGTTCGTCCTTTCCGTGCAGCCGGACGTAGGCGAAGTCGGCCGTGATCTCGTCCAGCATCGGCCACTTTCCGGCGCTGTCGGCCAGCACCAGGGCCGTGTTGTGCCGGCGCAGCTGGTCGTAGAACTCCTCGTTGATGAACGTGGTGCTGCGGATCTCGAGGGCGTGGCGCAGCGGCCGGTCGGCGCCGTCGTCGGGGATCCAAGTCCTGTCCTTCATCAGTTCGGTGTGCCCGGCGGCCAAGGCGGCGGCCGCGTGCGTGCTGCGCGGCAGCTGGACCAGGAACTTTTCCATCACTTCGGCGTCGTAGTTGGCGCGTTCGGGCAGCTGCCACAGGAACGGTCCGAGCTTTTCGCCCAGGCCCAGGATTCCCGATGCGTAGAAATTCGCCAAGGCGTCCCGGACGTCCTTCAGGCCCTTCATGTGGGTGATGTACCGCCCGCCCTTGACCGCGAACACGAAGTCCGGAGGCGTCTCGGCGTGCCACTGCCGGAAGCTGGAGGGGCGCTGCAGCGAATAGAATGTGCCGTTGATTTCGACTGAATTCAGGTGGCCGGAGGCATACTCCAGTTCGCGGCGCTGAGGCAGGCCCTTCGGGTAGAACGTGCCGCGCCAGCGCGGGTATCGCCAGCCGGAGATGCCGATCCGTGCCATCGGTTGAGAGGCGGCCATGTCCCGCACGCTACCCGGCCCCGGCGGCGCAAGCCAGAGCAAGCCGCGCTCCGCCTTCGTGCCGTGGGGCGTTGCGCATCCTTGAAGCGCTGCCGCAACCGGGCACGAGAGCCGTGGCCTCATCGAGTGGCGAGAAGATGCAGCCAAACGCCCGGTTTCGCTGCATCTTCTCACCACTCGAATCTGGCGTCCCGGTTTCGGGCCCGGCGCGACGCCGAGCGACGTCGGGGTCCCGGGAGTTGGAGGGGCTGCGGCCGCGTTCCGGGCGCGACCGGTCTGGCGATGTCGGGTCCGGGGAGTTGGAGGGCAGCGGCCGCGTCCCGGTTTCGACCGCCGAGCGACGTCGGGGTCCCGGGAGTTGGAGGGCTGCGGCCGCGTCCCAAGCGCGACCGGTCGAGCGACATTCCGCTCCCGGGAGTCGCAGGGCCCGCCACCGCCCACCGGTTTGGGCCCCAAAACCGCATCCGACCGCCCGGATTCCGGTCGATTGAGGCCCATCGGCTAAACTTGGCGGGTAAGAGCCCCAAATACTCCATCCGGAGTGAGGGGCGTTCTCATGCGCGGCAGCGGCTCCTTGATGTGCAGTCTGTCCGGGGCTTCCGCCGCATCGAATGGGGGAGGATCCCATGCCAGCAATTGTGATCGTCGGAGCCCAGTGGGGCGACGAAGGAAAAGGCAAGGCTACCGACCTGCTCGGCGGCCGCGTGGATTACGTGGTTAAGCCCAACGGCGGCAACAACGCCGGGCACACCGTCGTCGTCGGCGGGGAGAAGTACGAGCTGAAGCTGTTGCCGGCCGGCATCCTGTCCCCCAACGCCACTCCGATCATCGGCAACGGCTGCGTGGTCAACCTGGAGGCCCTCTTCGAGGAGATCGACGGGCTCGAGGCCCGCGGCGCGGACACCTCGCGGCTGCGCGTCTCCGCCAACGCCCACCTGGTGGCCCCGTTCCACCAGACCATGGACAAGGTGACCGAACGCTTCCTGGGCAAGCGCGCGATCGGCACCACCGGCCGCGGCATCGGCCCCGCTTACATGGACAAGGTGGCCCGGCTGGGCATCCGCGTGCAGGACGTGTTCGACGAATCGATCCTGCGGCAGAAGGTCGAAGGCTCGCTGCGGCAGAAGAACGAACTGCTGGTCAAGGTGTACAACCGCCGGGACGTGCACGTTGAGGAGGTCGTCGAGTACTTCCTCTCCTTCGCCGAGCGGCTGCGCCCGATGGTCATCGACTCCACCTACGTGCTGAACAAGGCGCTGGACGAGGGCAAGGTCGTGCTGATGGAGGGCGGCCAGGCCACCTTCCTGGACGTGGACCACGGCACCTACCCGTTCGTGACCTCCTCCAACCCGACCGCCGGCGGCGCGTCCGTAGGCTCGGGCATCGGCCCCACCCGGATCAACCGGGCCGTGGGCATCATCAAGGCGTACACCACCCGCGTGGGCGCCGGGCCGTTCCCCACCGAGCTGTTCGACGACATGGGCGAGTACCTGCAGAAGAAGGGCGGGGAGTTCGGCGTGAACACCGGCCGGCCGCGGCGCTGCGGCTGGTACGACGCCGTGCTGGCCCGCCACGCCGCCCGGGTCAACGGCTTCACGGACTACTTCGTGACCAAGCTGGACGTCCTCACTGGCATCGAACAGATCCCGGTCTGCGTCGCCTACGACGTGGACGGCATCCGGCACGACGAAATGCCGATGACCCAGACCGAGTTCCACCACGCCAAGCCGATCTTCGAGTACTTCGAGGGCTGGACCGAGGACATCACCGGCGCCAGGACCCTGGAAGACCTGCCCGAGAACGCCCGCAACTACGTGCTGGCCCTCGAAAAACTCTCCGGCACCCGGTTCTCCGCCATAGGCGTTGGCCCGGACCGCGACCAGACCATCGTGGTGCGGGACCTGATCAGCGAATAGCAGGACCAACGACGGCGGTGCGTCCGGTTCGCCGTCGGGCCGTCAGCGCTGGATGACGACGGCGGGGCGCGGGGCTAAGGCCTCAACGGGCACCAATAGATGACGACGGCGGGGGCGCGGGCAGCGATGTTCGCGCCCCTTTCTGCGCCCGCTCGGGCCGCGGATCGCCGACGCCATCCCGGCCGACTCGTGAGTGCCGGGACCTGCCCTGCTTGCTGCGGGATGTCCCCGCGGCAAGCGTGTTCCTGCCCCCGCCTGTCGCAGGGCATGGCCGCGGCGTATCATGCTCGTCATGGCGGACGACGAACTGCTCCACCGCACGGCCGAGCTGGCGGCAAAATACCTGCAATCCCTGCCCGGACGACCGGTGAAATCGGGGCTGGACGTGGCTGCCCTGCGCCGCGAGCTGGCGGGAAAACTGCCGCGGCAGGGAGAAGATCCGCAGGCGGTCATTGAGCACCTGGCCGACGTCGGCGGGCGGGCCGCCGTGGCAATGGCAGGTCCGCGTTACTTCGGCTTCGTGATCGGCGGCGCCCAGCCCGCAGCGCTCGCCGCCGACTGGCTGACCTCCACCTGGGACCAAAACGCCGGGCTGTATGTGGCCGGCCCGGCCGCCTCCGTGGTGGAAGAGGCAGTGGGCGCTTGGCTGCTGGACCTGTTCGGGCTGCCCGCGGATTCCGGCTTCGGCCTGGTGACCGGCTGCCAGATGGCCCACTTCACCTGCCTGGCTGCGGCACGGACGGCAGTGCTGGAACGGATGGGCTGGGACGTGGTGGGCGACGGCCTGTTTGGCGCGCCGGAAATCGCCGTCGTCGTAGGGGAAGAAGCCCACAGCACCGTGCTGACCGCGCTGCAGTACCTGGGCTTGGGTCGCCGCAGGGTCTACTCGGTGGCCACCGACGCGCAGGGCCGCATCACGCTGGACTCGCTCGACGCCGTGCTGGACCGGATTCCCGCCGACATGCCGCTGATCGTCAACCTGCAGGCCGGCAATGTGAACACCGGGTCCTTCGATCCCATCCGGCCGGCGGTGGACCGTGTACGACGCCGGGACGGCGCCTGGATCCATATCGACGGCGCGTTCGGGCTGTGGGCAGCCGCCAGCCCGGAGCACCGGCAGCTGCTCGACGGCGTGGACCTGGCCGACTCGTGGGCCACCGACGCGCACAAGTGGCTCAACGTCCCGTACGACTCCGGCGTGGCCATTGTCCGCGACGCCGAGGTGCACCAGCGCACCATGTCCCCGCCGCATGCCGCCTACCTGGAGTACGGGGCCGAACGGGACGAGGTTGCGTGGGTGCCGGAGTTCTCCCGCCGTGCCCGCGGCTTTCCGGCCTACGCCGCGCTGCGGACGCTCGGCCGCGAGGGGGTGGCGGACCTCGTGGGGCACTGCTGTTCGCTGGCGTCGCGGATGGCGGCGCGGTTGGCTGAGGCGGACGGCGTGCAGATCCTCAACGAGGTGGTGCTCAACCAGGTGCTGGTCCGGTTCACGCCGGAGGACGGCTCGGACCCGGACGACTTCACCCGCGAGGTAGTGCGCCGGGTGCAGGAGGACGGAACACTCTGGCTCTCGGGGACCACGTGGCACGGCAAGGCCGCCATGCGGATCAGCGTCTGCAACTGGTCCACCACGGAAGAAGACGCCGACCGCTCCGTCGAGGCGATCCTGCGCTGCGCCGGTAGCCGCTGACGCCGACCGGAGTGCCGGATAACTCGGCAAGCCGCCGGCATTGCAGGGCAGGCCCGGATGGCCGGGGCACTCCGCGAGTCGCAAAAGGAGTGGCTCCGGTACCCACTGAGCCGGTGCGCCGTCGTCGTGCGGTGATTCCGCTGAGTCTGCGGAAGCGCCCGGCGAGTTGGTCTTAGGTAGGCTGGAAGGACATACACCGCCATCAAGACGGGAGCGCATCATGAAGATCAGCGTCGGACAGCTTAACCCCAGCGGGGACGTGACCGAGAACCTCCAGACGGTGCGCTCGCTCGCGGAAGAAGCCAAGGCCGACGGCGCCGAGCTGGTCGTGTTTCCCGAGGAATCGATGTTCACCGTGCGCCACGTCGAGGGCGACCTCGCCGCCGCCGTGGACGCCAACTGGACCAAGTTCGTGCAGCAGCTGTCCTTCATCGCCGCCGAAGTCGGCATCGCGATCATCGCCGGCGGCTACGAATCCAGCGGCGAGGAACGGCCGTACAACACGCTGGTGATCGTCGACGCCACCGGCCGGATTGTCGACACTTACCGCAAGCTTCACCTCTACGACGCGTTCTCGTATCAGGAGTCCAAGCGGATCAAGCCCGGCGACGGCGGCCTGAAGATCGTGCAGCTGGGCGACCTGAACTTCGGGGTGCTCACCTGCTACGACCTCCGCTTCCCCGAGCTCGCCCGCGCGCTGGCATCGGAGGGCGCCGACGTACTGTGCGTTCCGGCCGCCTGGTTCAAGGGTGACCACAAGATCGACCACTGGGAAACGCTGCTGCGCGCCCGTGCCATCGAGAACACCTGCTGGGTGGCCGCGGCCGGCACGTCGAGCACCAACACCGTGGGCCATTCGGCGATCCTGGACCCGATGGGCATCCCGAAGGGCTTCCTGGACGACGAACTCCGCGGCGTGGTCACCGTTGACGTGACCAGGCGCCGGATCGACGAGGTGCGCGAGTTTTTGCCGGTGCTCAAAAACCGGCGGCTCACCAGCACGGTGGAGATCGTCTCGGCGCACTGATGCTGCGGGCCCGGCGGCGGCCGGGCGGCGGCCGAAGGGGCGGCCGGGGGCGGTCAAAAATATTTTCGAGAAAGTTTTCCCCAACCCGTAACTTTTCCGTATCCCGCCGCGATTACGTAGATGAGGAAGCCGCGCCAAAGCTTAACCCCCCAACAAGCTGTGGCGCGGCTTCTGTCATCCCGGTGGTCGGGATGTGTTGACGCCGGTGAGCCTTCGGGCTCCGGGGCCCGGACAGAGTCCAGGCCCCGGATTACTCCGAAGCCTGGACTCTATTGGTTGAGGCGGTTATTTACCGTCCGGTCCGAAAGGACCAGCTGGTGGCCGACAGCCGGTTGCCCGAGGCATCCTTGATGCTGCTGCTCAGCTGAACCTTGTAGCTGGCATTGGCCTTCAGGTTGCTCGACGGGTTCAGGGTTGCCGTCTTGGTGCTCGAGTTGTAGCTGATCTTGGCCGAAACGGTCTTGCCCTTGCTGTCGATCAGCTTGAAGCTGGACCCGCTGACTCCGGAGACAGTCTCGCTGAACTTCACGTACACGTTGCCGCTCCGGCTGACCGACGTGGCTCCGGCTGCCGGCGTCCGCTTGGACACCGTGGGCCGGCTTTCCGTCGTGAAGCTCCAGCTGGAGGCCGCCAGGCGGTTGCCGTTGACGTCCGTGATGCCGTTGCTGAGGCTCACCGTGAAGCGGGTGCTGCTCGGCAAAATCGCCTTGGGAGTCACGGTGACCGTGCGCTTCGCAGAGTTGTAGCTGACCGTCGCCGGTACAACCGCGCCTGCGGCGGTCTTCAGCGTCACCGTGCTGGCGCTGACGCCCCGGACCGGTTCGCTGAACGTCACCGTCAGGTTCCCATTGGTGGCCACGTTGGTGGCGTTCACCGCCGGGGTCCTTCCGGCGATGGCCGGTGCGGCTTCGGTGGTAAAGCTCCAGGTGGTGGCCGTGATCGGGTTACCCGAGAGGTCCCGGATGCCACCGGTCAGCTGCACCGTGTAGGTGCGGCTGACCAGCAGGTTGGCGGGGTCGAGGGTAGCCGTCCGGGTCGCGTCGTCGTAGCTGACGGTTGCCGTCACTGCCGTGCCGGCCGCGTTGGTGACCCGGAAGGTGGTGCCGTTGACTCCGGTGACCGGTTTGCTGAACGTGGCGGTGATGTTGCTGTTGGTGGCCACGTTGGTGGCGTTCACCGCCGGGGTCCGTTCGGTGATGACCGGTGCGGCCTCGGTGGAGAAGTTCCAGGTGGTGGCCGTGATCGGGTTACCCGAGAGGTCCCGGATGCCGCCGGTCAGCTGCACGGTGTAGGTGCGGCTGGCCAGCAGGTTGGCGGGGTCGAGGGTAGCCGTCCGGGTCGCGTCGTCGTAGCTGACGGTTGCCGTCACTGCCGTGCCGGCCGCGTTGGTGACCCGGAAGGTGGTGCCGTTGACTCCGGTGACCGGTTTGCTGAACGTGGCGGTGATGTTGCTGTTGGTGGCCACGTTGGTGGCGTTCGCCGCCGGGGTCCGTTCGGTGATGACCGGTGCGGCCTCGGTGGAGAAGTTCCACGTAGTGGCCGGCAGGGCATTGCCCTGCAGATCCCGGATGCCGCCGGTCAGCTGCACGGTATAGGTGCGGTTGGCCAGCAGATTGGCGGGGTCGAAGGTAGCCGTGCGGGTCGCGTCGTCGTAGCTGACGGTTGCGGTCACTGCCGTGCCGGCCGCGTTGGTGACCCGGAAGGTGGTGCCGTCGACTCCGGTCACCGGTTCGCTGAAGGTGGCGGTGATGTTGCTGTTGGTGGCCACGTTCGTGGCGTCCGCGTCCGGGCTGCGCCCGGTCACCGATGGAGCCGGTCCGGCAGTGGTGAACGACCAGCTGGTGGCAGCGAGTGGGTTGCCCGCCGCGTCCCGGATGCCGCTGGTGAGCGCAACGGTGTAGACCGTGTCGATCGCCAGGTCCGCCACCGGGTCGAGCGTCGCCGTTCGGGTCACCGGATCGTAGGTCACGGTGGCGGCGGTCGGTGCCGTTGCTTCCGCGGCCGTCAGCGTGGCCGTCGTCCCGGAGATCCCCTGGACGTCCTCGCTGAAGGTTGCCGTGATGTCGACCCCGACGGCCACGCCGGTTGCCCCGTCAGCAGGAGCGCGGTCCGTCACCGTGGGGGCTTCGGTATCCGTCAGCTCGATGGTCTGGTCGGCAAACCGGAGGCGCTCGACATTGGTGATGGTGTCGGTGCCGTCGTCCCCGCCGCCGCGGACGTGCGCGACGGTCGTGACTCCGTCGACGGTGGTGATGTCGTATTCATCGAGCGCGCCGGAGAAGTTGGCGGTGTCGACGTCGGTCGAAGCCGCACTGTTGAGAATTTCCCGCACGATGACGACGTCGCCCGGGTCGATCCGGCCGGCCATAATATCGGCCTGGATGGTCTTCAGGCTGGTGACTGACCGCAGTTCAGCGCCCTGAGCGTCGCGTACGCTGAGCCGCACGTTCAGCCACTTGTCGCCGTCGATGACGTCATCCGCGCCGTTGCCCCAGATCTGGTCGCTCCCGGAGCCGCCGATGATGATGTTGCCAGCGCCGAACTCGGTGGCACCGGCGGGCAGCAGCTCGGCCAGGCCGGTAATCCGCTTGATGCCCTCGGCGTCCAGCACATTGCTGAGGCCGGGGACCGCCACCTCGTTGTCGGGCTCGGCCGGAATCACGTCATCGCCGCGCAAGACGTCGTCCTTGTCCCAGCCGGAGAGGGCCTCGACCAGCAGGAACCGGTCCTTGAGCGCGTTCGGACCCTCCACGACGATCATGCGCATATCGGAATCGGCTGCTTCGACCGACCGGGCGTGGGTCACCCAGTCGAAGCCGTAGACGCCGTGATTGCGCTCGATCCCGGGACCGGCGACCATGACGTCGTCACCGCCCTCGGCATCGTAGTCGTCCTCGCCGCTGTCGCCGATGAGGACGTCGTGGCCGGGGTTGTTGATGTCGTCGAAGAACGGGGCACCGCTGTCGCCCTGGAGCAGGTCGTTCGCGTTGCCGCCTTCTTGCCAGTCATCGCCGCCGCCGCCGAAAACCGTGTCCGGTCCGTCGCCGGCTATCACGAGGTCATTGCCCTCGCCGGCGAAGGTCTGGTTGCCGTTGAGCCCGCCGTTGGAGAAGTCGTCTCCGTCGCCGGACATGATCACGTCGAGTCCGGGGCCGGCGTCCATCGCGTCGTTGCCCGGCCCGCCCTTGATCACGTCGTCCCCGTGGGAGTCGGTGATCCGATCGTTGCCGGCGCCGCCCAGGAGGGTGTCCGCGCCGTCGTTGCCTTCGATGATGTCACTGCCGCCGTTGCCCCAGACGGTGTCGTTGTCGACGCCGGCCCAGATCCGGTCCGTCCCGTCTGCGCCGCCGGCATCGTCCTTGCCGTTGTAGGTCGCCTGGGCGTTGAGGCCCGGGCGGTCCACGCTGTTGGAGACGCGGTAGCGGATGGTGCCGTCCGCCATGCGGAGCAGCAGTGCTGACTCGTCGCAGGCCGAGGCGGGATCATCGGCCACATTGTTGCCCGTGGTGCCGGTGATGTTGCCCATCTCGAACTCACAGTCGGCGACGCCGAAGACGTCGGCCTTGAGCGCGGAAGCGTCGGTATTGCGCATCACCAGCTCGGCCATGGAGTTGCCTTCGAGCTGGGCCCGCAGGTTCAGGCCCGAGGTGCGGGACAGGTAGTAGAGCCGGTCCCCGTCCTGCAGGTCCGTCATCTGGCGTTCGAAGATGTAATTGAAGGTGGAGCCGAGCAGCCCGCCGAAGAGATTCTGGGCTTCGGCCAGGCCCCCCACCCACAGATCGACCGTGTCCAAACCGGTCCTGGAGGCGGCGCCGTCGTTCTCCCACTCCCCGTTGCTGTTGACGAAATCGTAGGCATCGGCCGGAGTTTCGGCCGCCGGGTCGGGGCTCATGTCGAAGAGTTTCTGCGCCGCCGCGCGCTTGGCCTCGATGCTCGTCGCCCCGGTGATGCTGGGATGCGTGCCGTAAGCGGCCATGAAGTTGACCACCGAATCCGGATGCTTCAGCGCCTGCCCGAAGTCCACCCAGCTGCTGTAGGGCTTCAGGGACGACTCGCTGGTCTTCGCGTAGAGGTCCTTGCGGAAATTGTTCAGCGACGGGACGCCGGTCTCCCGGCCGCGGGCGATGTTGAGCGCGGCCAGGTCCAGGGGCAGCCCGAGCACGCTGTTGCGCAGCGTGTCGGTGACGAACTCGTCGAGCTCTGCGCCCACCTGGTCGGTCATGCCCATCGCGATCGCGCCTGCCGCCTGCTCGGGCGTCATCGTGCTGTCTCCGTTGGCGTAGTAGGCCGGTGGATTCAGGAACGCGTCCAGCAGCGGGAGACCGATGTCGGCTCCGCTGTTGGTCTTCCGATCCACGGTGTCCGTCAGCATGGAGTGACCGAACCGGTAGGTCGCGTGGGCAAACTCCGCCTCGATCGCCGGGTCGATCGCCGTGTCCGACTGGGTGAAGACATTGAACGGATTGATGCCCGGCTGGATCTTGCGAGCGAAGTCCTCGAAGACGATGTGCTGGTACTCCATCTCCGTCACGAACCGTGCGGCCTGGAAGAGGCGCTCCCCGTTCCATTCGCCGTTGGGCAGCTTCCACTCGTTCAGGTCCAGGTTCAGGGACGTCAGCAGTTCTTCCATGTAGGTGACCAGCCGGTTGTGCTCCGAATGGAAGACCTGGTGGACGGCGGTGAGGCCGATGTTCTCGTTCAGGCGGCCGTCGCCGCCAACGAAGTGCGCGTCGAGCATTTCGTCGTCGTAGGTGCCCGGGTCCTGCCGGCCGCTGGTGGGCGTGATGCCGCCGTCCCCGTCGGGTGCCAGGGCCGCGCCCCGCGAGTCGAACGGTGCCGCGAAGTGGGAGATGTCGTCCAGGAACGCGATGCCGATCCGCTGGACATCCGCTGGCGGCGCGACGGGGTTCTCCAGGTTCCCTTCCACGAACTGCTTGTCCTGCGTGATGTACTGCGGCAGCCCGTTGGGGCCGCGCAGGAAGCGCCCGTACTGGTCGGTGGCCAGCATCGGGATGTTCACGACGTCGGCGTCGGAGAGCTTCAGGCCGAGCATGGACTCGGCCTGCGCCTTAATGTCCGCCCAGGTGGCCATGCCGCCGGGTTCGCCTTCGGCCAGTTCGCCGGTCGAGACCGGGTCGCCGTCCTCGTTGAGCTCGTACTCCCGGAGGAAGACGTGATGGGACGGATTCGAGGAGTAGGTCTGGCTCTGGTCAACCCACGGAGAGTCCGTGTTCGTGGCGTCCTGGACGTCGTCGTCGGTGCCGAGCTTGCCGTCGGGTCCGGGCTGGTTCTCCGCCCGGTTGAGCAGCATGAAGTTCGTGGGCGATCCCTCGACGTACAGCGGATCGTCCTTGGCCAGCGGCATCATGACGACGTTGCTGGTCTTCTTGGTGAAGTCGATCCCGTGGTCGAAAAACTGGCCGAAGAGGGCAAAGAAGCCGTTGTATGGCGGCGAGAGCCCGAAGTCGGTGGTGACATTCGGGATGTCGAGTGTCTCGCCGTCGGGAACACAGTTCAGGGGCAGCCCCTCGTCGTCGCAGGGGACCGCCGTCGGGCCGTCGTTCACCGTCCGGTGCGCCTTGCCGGCCGCGGCGATCGCGGCCGGATTGGTGGAGGTCTGGTCCACGATGACGTTGCTGACGAAGCGCGGGTCCGCGTCCCGGATCATCGGAACGTTGACCGACTTGTACGACTGCCCGCCGGCGGTGGTCCGCCATTCCGGTTCTGCCAGCCGCGGGAAGGGCAGGCTGGCGGCGCCGAAGTGCCCTTGGTTGGGCACCAGGTTGTTGTCGGACCCGTCCACCGTGCGCAGCCCGTAGGGCAGCAGCGGATTGGCTATTTGGTTGGGGCCGGGGCCCAGGAGCGGCTGGCCCGGGACGGGCCTGCCCTCGGCGTCTTCCTTGGTGGCGTGGTTTTCCGCGATCTTGATTTGCTTCAGGATGAACCGCATGTCCCCGGCATTGAGGGTCAAGCCTTGGCCTACCGGCGCTGCCAACGCCGCGGGGGCGAGGGCGGAGGGCAACACGCCCGCGCCCAGCACCAGAGCGGCGAGCCCGGCCGTGACTTTCCGGGGGAAGGATGGCCTCCCCTTGTCGGCACGTTCGGTGCCCCTCCTCGGTTGTGGATCGGTTGGTGCAGTAAACACGGTGACTCCCCCTAGTCGAGTGATGTGTGGCTGGCCACAGCATCCGACGAGGACCTTGGGGAAATCCTTGAAGGCTCTTTCCGTCTACTTCCGGGCAGGAAAAAACCCGCCCCTTGTCCCTCGGCCCTCCACGTGGAAGGCCGGGGGACAAGGGGCGGGGCGGCAGGCGCTCGAGGCGGCAGGCCGGCGGGGCGGCAGGCGCTCGGGGCGGCAGGCGCTCGGGGCGGCAGGCCCTCTAGGCGGTCAGCTGCCGCTTGGAGGAGATCACCCCGGTGTCGAAGCCGGCCAGGTGCAGGCCGCCGTGGAAGCGGGCGTGCTCGATCTTCACGCAACGGTCCATCACCACGTTCAAGCCGGCGGCCTCGGCCTCGGCGGCGACCTCCTCGTGCCAGGAGCCCAGTTGCAGCCAGAGCGTCTTGGCGCCGACGGCCAAGGTTTCCTCCAAAACGGTGGGCAGGTCGTCGTGCCTGCGGAAGACGTCCACCAGGTCCGGCACCTCGGGCAGGTCCGCCAGCGACTTGTACACCGGCTGACCCAGGATCTCCTTCGCCACCGGGTTCACGAAATACACCTTGTACGGCGAGCTGGACAGCAGGTACGTGGCCACGAAGTAGCTGGCCCGGCTCGGCTTGTCCGAGGCACCCACGATGGCGATGGATTTGGTGTTGCGCAGGATGTTCAGACGCTCCGCGGCGGACGGGCCGATCCAGGTGCGTTCCGGTGTCGCGGTCACTTGGCGGCTCCTTCTTCGGCTTCGATCAGTTCTTCGACGGACTCGACCACGCGCGTTCCGGGCTCTGTCCGGGGGGAACGCTCCGCCGGGATCGTGCAGGACTCGCCGGCATAGCTGGGCGAGGCGAACTCGGAGCTGTCGAACGCGGCGTCCTCATGGTCGCGGCTGGGGCCGTGCTCGGCGCCGGCCTGCTGCGAGGCGGCCAGCGCCTGGTCCAAATCCCAGAGAATGTCGTCCACGTCTTCCAGACCCACGGAGATGCGGATCAGGTCCTCGGGCACGCCGGCCGCCACCAGCTGGTCGGCGGTGAGCTGCTGGTGGGTGGTCGATCCCGGGTGCAGCACCAGGGTGCGGGCGTCGCCGATGTTGGCCAGGTGGCTGGCCAGCTGCAGCGATTCGATGAACTTCTGGCCCGCGGTGCGGCCGCCCTTGACGCCGAAGCTGAACACGGAGCCCACGCCCTTGGGCAGGTACTTCCGGCCCCGCTCGTAGTGCGGGTGCGCGGGCAGCCCGGCGTAGCTGACCCAGGAGACGCGCTCGTCGGCTTCCAGCCACTCGGCCACGGTGCGGGCGTTGGCCAGGTGCTCGTCCATCCGCTGCGCCAGCGTTTCCACGCCCTGCAGCAGCTGGAACGCGGACTGTGCCGACAGCGACGGGCCGATGTCGCGCAGCTGCTCGGACCGGAGCTTGGTGAGGAAGCCGTACTCGCCGAAGTTGCCCCACCAGGACACGTTGCCGTAGCTGGGCACCGGCTCGGTCATCTGCGGGAACTTGCCGTTGCCCCAGTTGAAACGCCCGGATTCAACGACGACGCCGCCCAGCGTGGTGCCGTGGCCGCCCAGGAACTTGGTGGCGGAGTGGATCACGATGTCCGCGCCGTGCTCGATCGGGCGGATCAGGTAGGGCGTGCTCAGGGTGGCGTCCACGACCAGGGGGAGCCCGGCGTCGTGAGCCACCGCGGCCAGGCCCGCGAGGTCCGCGATGTCGCCGGACGGGTTGGCCACGATCTCCGTGTAGACGGCCTTGGTGTTCTCCCCGATGGCCGCGGCGAAGTCGGCCGGGTCGTTGGAGTCGACGAACGTGGTCTCCACGCCGAACCGGCGCAGCGTCACGTCCAGCTGGGTGATGGTGCCGCCGTAGAGCTTGGACGAGGCCACGATGTGGTCGCCCGCCCCGGCCAGGGCCGCGAAGGTGATGAACTCGGCGGCCATGCCCGACGACGTGGCTACCGCGCCGATGCCGCCCTCGAGCGAGGCGATGCGCTCCTCGAACGCGGCGACCGTGGGGTTGCCGATGCGGGAGTAGATGTTCCCGTACTTCTGCAGCGCGAAGAGGTTCGCGGCGTCGTCGGTGTCTTTGAACACGAACGAGGTGCTCTGGTAGATCGGTACGGCCCGGGCACCGTGCTCGGCGTCGGGCGTGCCGCCGGCGTGCAGGGCACGGGTGCGGAAACCGAATGTGCGTTCAGCCATCAGGCGGTTGCTCCTTCAAAACTTGGGTTCCCGGAATGACGGTCCTGGCGGCACCGGCAGGCACCGTCCGGATCAAAGATTGCTTGCGCTCTCTCCATCGCTTCTGGCGGTAGCACCTTTCCGGTGGCGTCCGGATGGTTGCTGCGGTGTCAAAGAGCCAGATCTCTCAACCGCTCGGGATGGTCCCGTCCATTCTCGCAACCAACGGCCGCGGCACCAAAAAATGTTGAGCCGCGTTGCGTCCGGGCTGTGGGCGCCCGGGCCCTGAGGCGGCACGCCTTGCGGTGGCCCCGGGCTTGCGGCGGCCCGGTACGACGGCGGCGCTCGCCTCTTGCGGCCACTATCTTCGCAGGCCCGGCCGAGGAGGGACGTTCCCGGGTCCGGACAGTTCACCGTAGATTGGGTCTATGGCTGAACTTTCGGCGCTGCAGCGCCTCGCGGGGAAACATGGCGTTGGCATTACCTTCCGCGGCTGGGATGGGGGCGAGAAAACAGTCAGTGAGGCTACGCTGGTTTCCGTCCTCACCGCGCTGGACGTCCCCTGCGCCACCGACGACGATGTGACGGCTTCCCTCCGGGCCGCTGAACTGGCACCGGTGCAGCGCACGCTGCCGCCCGCCGTCGTCGTCCGCCAAGGCAGTGCCACCGAGGTTCCGGTCAATGCGCGGCCCGGCGTCCGTCCGCGGGTCCGGATCCTGCTGGAGGACGGCTCCCGGCGCGACGTCGAGGTGCTGGCCGGCGGGTCGGAGGATGCGGAAGGTGCCCCGCCTGTTCGTTTCACGGCGGTGGTGCCGGCGGACATCCCGCTGGGCTGGCACACGCTGGAGGTAGCGGAACGGCCGGAGTCGATGGAGCCCGGAACCGGCGCGGCCGCGGAAAGATCCGAGCCGATGGAGGCCGGGACCGGCGCGGCCCCGGAAATGCCGGAGGTGATGCAGGCCGGGACCGGCGCGGCCCCGGAGCCATCCGACAGCGAGGCGCGGTGCGCCCTCGTGGTCACCCCGCGGCGCCTGACCACCGCGGACCGCCTGCCCCGGACGTGGGGGTTGATGGCACAGCTGTACTCCGTGCGCTCGCGGTCCTCCTGGGGCATCGGCGACCTGCATGACCTGGCCAGCCTCGCCGAGACGGCCGCGGCCAAGGGTGCGGGGTTCGTCCTTATCAACCCGCTGCACGCGGCGCAGCCGAAACCGCCGGTGGAGCCCTCGCCCTACCTGCCCTCCACGCGCCGGTTCGTCAATCCCCTGTACCTGCGGGTCGAGGACGTGCCCGAAGCCAGCGGCGTCCCGCTGGCCAACAACTTCCACGACGCGAACCTGGACGCCGTCATCCTGGACCGCGACCCGGTTTTTGCGGCCAAGCTGCAGGCTCTGGAAACGGTCTTCGCGGTGCCCCGGTCCGCGGAACGGCAGCAGCGGTTCGAAGCCTTCCGCGCGCAGGAAGGCGAGGGGCTGGAGCGCTTTGCCCTGTGGTGTGCCATGGCCGAAACTGTTCCGGCCGGGGCACCGGAGTGGTCCGATGCCCCTTTCGTCGAAGCACAGCGGAGCGAGCTGAAGGACCGCAGCGAGTTCCATCAATGGCTGCAGTGGCTGTGCGACGAGCAGCTCGAGGCGGCGCAAGCCAGCGCCCTCGATGCGGGAATGAACATCGGGATAGTGCACGATCTCGCCGTCGGCGTCCATCCCACCGGCGCCGATGCCTGGACGCTGCAGGATGTGCTGACCCCCGACATCTCCGTGGGGGCGCCGCCGGACATGTTCAACCAACAGGGCCAGGACTGGTCACAGCCCCCGTGGCATCCGCACCGCCTGGCCGAATCCGGCTATGTTGCCTACCGGGACATGCTGCGGACCGTCCTGCGGCACGCCGGCGGCATCCGGGTGGACCATATCCTCGGGCTGTTCCGGCTCTGGTGGATCCCCGCCGGCAGCCCTCCCAGCGAAGGCGCCTACGTTTATTACGATCACGAGGCCTTGATCGGCATCCTCGCCCTGGAAGCGGAACGGGCCGGCGTCGTCGTTATTGGTGAGGACCTCGGGGTGTTCGAGCCGGGCGTGCAGGACTACCTGGCCGAGCGCGGCATCCTGGGGACCTCCATCCTGTGGTTTGAGTACGAGGACGGCAGCCCCCGCGCACCTGAGCGGTACCGCCGTTCCTGCCTGACCAGCGTCACCACGCACGACCTGCCGCCCACCGCCGGCTACCTGGCGGGCAAGCACGTGGAGTTGCGCGAATCGCTGGGCCTGCTGAACCGGCCCGTGGAGGAGGAACGGGCTTTGGACCAGGCAGCCCAAGAGGCAGTGCTCTCCATGGTGCGCTCGCGGGTTCCGGCCGCGCCACAGCACGACGACGGCGCCGGCCCCGCCGCCGAACAACGCACCGTCGAGGCGCTGCACGCGTTCATCACGCAGACCCCCTCGGTGCTGCTGGGCGTTGCGCTCACTGACGCTGTGGGGGAGCTTCGGACCCAGAACCAGCCGGGCACCGCGGACGAATACCCGAACTGGCGGATCCCGCTGGCCGGGCCGGACGGGGCGTCGGTCCTGATCGAGGACCTGGCCGCCAACGAGCGGTTCAACTCGCTGGTGCGCGCCCTGCGTCAGGATTAGGCGGGTCCACGCCGAGCCGGGAAGCCCCTCGCGGCCCCGCCGGAGGACTGGCAGGTTCAACTGGGCCGGGAAGTCTTCGGCGCCGGCGATGCAGTCCGTTCGCAGGTGTTCGGCGGCCGCTACTCATTGCTGGTCATCCGATGTCCACAATTTCGGGCCGGCAGTGGTGGCGGCCGAAGGGTGCGGTCATCCTCGATTACATGCAGACTCCCGAAATGATCGCCGGCTGGGTGGCGAAAAGAGGAGGAACAGCCCTCGTTAGGGACCTGCGCCGGGCGGGCATCGGACCGGATGCGATCAAGGTGGCCGTCGCGTCGGGCGCCGTGACGTCCCTTCGACGGGGGCTAGTAGGCACTGCCAATGCGGATGCCGATCTGCGCATCGCGATGATGGCTGGCGGGCTCATCACCTGCGTCTCGGCCGCCGGGGAGCTGGGACTCTGGACAGTGAAAGACCCGCCCCAATTGCATCTCTGGGCGGACCATGGCAGACAACCTGAGACCGTGATCAAGCACCGTGGCAGGCTCGCAGCCGAGGGGAGGTGGGGTTACGTAGGGACCCTGGATTGTGTGCTGCACGCAATCCGCTGCCGGCCGCGCTTGGAGGCGCTGGTTATAGCCGAGTCAGCGGTACGCCTCAGACGGGTTTCGAAGGCAGAGCTTATGGATCGTCTGCCGGGAACACGAAACAGCTTGCGGCGGCAGTTGGTGCAGGGCATAGGCCATGACGCCGACTCGCCGTTGGAGGTCATTGCCCGGGAACTCTTTCGCGCTGCCGGGCTCCACGTGGAAACACAGGTGCTGATCCGGGGGCTCGGGCGGGTGGACATGCTGGTGGAAGGCCGCCTCATCATTGAGTTGGACGGATTCGACTTCCACTGGGATCGCGCGACCTTCCTCAAAGACCGGAGACGGAACAACGCGGGCATGCTCAGAGGGCTGCCTACCCTTAGATACGTTTACGAAGACTTGGTCTTCGCGCCGGAACGCGTGGTCGCGGAGGTCCTGACGATGCTGCGGAGGTCGGCCTGACGGACCAGCCTGGGTTCGCTCCCACGTATAGGACAAACTTCCCTCGTTTCGGAAGGGTCATATCGCCCTGACTAGGAGAAACGTCGTGAGCCTCCGCTGAGACGTGGGAGCGAACGGCCGGTGACGCCAAGCGGCCGGCCAAAACTTGGGGAGTTTTGGCCGGCCTCGGGTGGCACGGCCGGTGAAGGCGGAGAAGTTTAGCGTGCGTCGCAGATGGCCTTAATCTGGGCGATGCACGGCTCGTTCTGCAGGCTGGTCGTGTCGCCCAGCTCCGTCCCCTCGAACAACTGGGTCAGCAGCCGGCGCATGATCTTGCCGCTGCGGGTCTTGGGCACGTCGGGGACGAACACCACGTCGCGGGGCTTGGCGATAGGCCCGATCTGCGTGGCAACGTGGTCCCGCAAGGCCGCAATTGCCGCGGCCTGCTTCGTAGTTTCCGCGGCCTGCGCGGCCGTCGCCGTTCCGGAGGCCGGACCGGCCTCCGGCTGCTCAGGGGCCTGCGCTGCGGCCGTCAGCCCCGCAACCCTCGTCCCGATCAGCGACTTGTCGCGCGGCACCACGAAAGCCGTGGCCGCGTGTCCCGTTTTGGCGTCGTAGGTCGGGCAGACGCCGGCCTCCACCACCGCCGGGTGTGAGACCAGCGCGGACTCGATCTCGATCGTGGACAGCCGGTGTCCCGAGATGTTGATGACGTCGTCGGTGCGGCCCAGGATCCAGATGTCGCCGTCGGCGTCGAAGCGGGCACCGTCGCCGGCCAGGAACCAGCCCTGCGCCGCGTACTTTTCCCAGTAGGACGTGAAGTAGCGCTCCGGGTTGCCCCACACGGTCCGCGCCATCGCCGGCCCGGTCCTGGTGACCACAATGTTGCCCTGCTCGCCGGCACCCACCCGGGCGCCGCCGTCGTCCACGATGTCGGTGGCCAGCCCCGGCAAGGCGCGGGTGGCGCAGCCGGGCTTGAAGGACGCATCGGTCTGGCGCGGCGAGAGCACAGTGGCCCCGGTCTCCGACTGCCACCAGGTATCCACCATCGGCACGCCCGACGACGGGTCCCCGGCGACCAGCGAATCCCGCCCCACCTGGGTTCGCAGCCAGCGCCAGGCCTCCGGGTTCACGGCCTCGCCCACCGTGCCGCACAGGCGGATGGAGCTCAGGTCGTACTCGGCCGGAATGCCGTCGGGGAACCAGCCCATCAGCGACCGGACCAGCGTGGGCGCGGTGTAGTAACTGGTCACGCCGTAACGCTCGATGACCTCGAAGTGCCGACCGGGGTGCGGGGCGTTCGGCACGCCCTCGTAGATCACCTGCGTGACGCCGTTGCTCAGCGGCCCGTAGATCTCATAGGTGTGCGCGGTGACCCAGGCCAGATCAGCGGTGCACCAGTGTACGTCGGCCTCGCGCGCGTCCGGATCCGGGTTGCTGAACAGGTACGAGTGGCTGAACGAGGCCTGCGTCAGGTACCCGCCGGTGGTGTGGACCAGGCCCTTGGGCTGGCCGGTGGTGCCCGAGGTGTACATGATGAACAGCGGCGTCTCGGCGTCGAACGCCTCGGCCTCGTGGACGCGCGGCTGCGTCTCGACGACGTCGTGCCACCACACGTCCCGGCCTTCCACCCAGTTGATGTCCGTGTGGCCGGTGCGGTTGATCACCAGCACATGCTCGATCGCGTTCTCGCCCGCGACGGCCGCATCTGCGTTGGCCTTGACCGGGACGGCGGTGCCCCGGCGGTACTGGCCGTCTGTGGTGACCAGCAGCTTGGCGCCGGTGTCCTCCACCCGGAACTTCAGGGCCTCCGCGGAGAAGCCGCCGAAGACCAGCGAGTGCACCGCCCCGATCCGCGCGCAGGCCAGCGTGATCACGACGGTTTCCACCAGCACCGGCAGGTAGATGACCACGCGGTCGCCCTTGCCGACGCCCAGCGCCAGCAGCGCGTTGGCGGCCTGCGAGACCAGCTCCTGCAGCTCGCGGTAGGTCACCGTCCGGCGGTCGCCGGGCTCGCCCTCGAAGTGCAGCGCCACCTTATCGCCCAAGCCGGCTTCGACGTGACGGTCGGCGCAGTTGACCGCGGCGTTCAGCGTGCCGCCGTCGAACCAGCGCAGCTCGGGCCCCCGCCGCGCGGCGCTGTCCACGGAGGTGGCGGAGTGCGCGGTGTGCCACGGCTCGGCCCACTGAAGCCGGGCCGCCGCGCGCTCCCAGAACTCAATCCGCTCGGCCTCGGTCTGCGGCTCCGGCCATTCGGTCACCCGGTCGCGGTACGGCGCCGGCCCTTCCTGACCGACGACGGCGGGGCTCCCGACGGCGCGGCGGCCGCCGGCGGTTTCGGCTACTTCTATGCCCATCTCTTGACTGCCCATTTCTCCGCGACTCCCAGGAGCGCGTCGGTGATCTTGCCGATGATGGCCAACAGGACGATGGCCAGCAGCAGCCGGTCGGTGCGGCCGTTGTTCTGCGAATCCGTGAGCAGAAAACCCAAGCCCATGGAGGAGGCGATCAGTTCCGCCGCCACCAGGAACAGCCACGCCTGGGCCAGGGCCAGCCGCAGTCCGGAGAACACGGCGGGCACCACGGCCGGCAGCTGCACGGTGGTCAGCAGCTTCACGCCCTTGAGTCCGAACGCGCGGCCGGCCTCCACCAGGTTCTTGTCCACGTGGCGCAGGGCCAGCGAGACGGTGGTGAACACGGGGAAGAACGCGCCGATCAGGATCAGCGTGACCTTGGAGTCCTCGCCGATCTTCATCCACAGGATCAGCAGCGGCACCCACGCCAGCGACGGCACCGCGCGGAGCGCCCCGATGGTGGGGGAGAGCAGCACATCGGCAACCCTGGACAGCCCGATCAGCGCGCCGAAGACCAGGCCGAGGGCGGCGCCAAAAGCGAAGCCCAGGAGCACGCGCTGGGTGGAAATGGCCACGTGCTGCGCCAGTTCGCCGCGCTGGATCAGGTCGACGGCGGCCTCGACGACCGCCGCAGGAGCAGGCAGCTGGACCGAGCTGAACAGGCCGGCGGAGGTGCTCCACTGCCAGGCAGCGAGCAGGGCGGCGGGCAGCAGCAGGCCAAGGAGCAGGCGGGCCCAGCCGTTGCCGAGCACCCCGGTCGGGGACCATCCGTTGGCGGGGGAGCGCTCGGTCGAGGGGCCGTCCTGTTCCGGCCGGGGCGCGCCCGCGGTTTTGAGGACGCCGGTGGCCGAGAGGCCGTCCTGACTGGTGGCGTAAATGCTGGCGCCGGAGGCGCCGGGATTACCGAAGTGCGTCATCAGGATTCCTTGATGGCCGACGGATCGGCCTGCTTCACCAGCGAATCGTCGAGCAGGGTGGCGAGGGCCTCGTCGATGTCGGCCTGGCTCTTCACGTCGCCGGTCTCGACGAATGCCGGCCCGACCTTCGCCAGCACGGCGCGCTGCTTCTCGCCCGGGGCCGCTTCAACGTCCAGGTTGCTGCGCTCGGTGATCACCTTGGTGGCAACCTCGAGGTCCAGGCCGGCGACGTCGGCCAGGATCTGAGCCGTTTCCTCCGGGTTCTCGGCGGCCCAGGCGCGGGCCTTCTCGTACGCGTTCACCACGGCCTGGGCGACCTCCGGCTCCTCCTCCAGGAAGGACTCGGTGGCGTTCAGGAAGCCGTAGGTGTTGAAGTCCAGGTTCCGGTAGAACAGCTCGGCGCCGTCCTCTTCTGCGCCGGCCATGATCGGGTCCAGGCCGGACCAGGCGTCGACCGAGCCCTGCTTCAGCGCGGTCAGGCCGTCGGCGTGCTGCAGGTTTTCCACGGTGACGTCGTCGGCGGAGAGGCCGGCCTCTTCCAGCGACTGGAGCAGGAAGAAGTAGGGGTCGGTGCCCTTGGTGGCGGCCACGGACTTGCCCTTGAGGTCCTCGACGGACTCGATGCCGGAGTCGGGCAGCGCCACGAGTGCGGCCCATTCCGGCTGCGAGTAGAGGCTGATGGTCTTGATCGGCGAGCCGTTGGCGCGGGCCAGCAGCGCCGCGGAACCGGCGGTGGAGCCGACGTCGACCGCTCCGGAGCGCAGCGCCTCGTTGGCCTTGTTGGAACCGGCCGACTGCACCCAGTTCACCTCGACGCCCTCGTCGGCCAGGGTGGCCTCCAGCCAGCCCTTTTCCTTGATGACCAGGCTCAGCGGGTTGTAGGTGGCGAAGTCGATGTTGAGCACACCGTCGCCGGTGCCCGCGGCGGCGGTGGCTTCGGAATCCTCACCGGCAACGCAGCCGGTCAGGGCCAGCGAAGCGGTGGCGGCAACGGCGGCGGCGCCGAGGAGCGGGCGGCGGGAGAAACGGCTGGCAAGAGACATAGTGGTTCCTTTGGATGGGGTGCGGAACAGGAGAAATTCCGTTACGGATGACTTTCGGGCGCGAACGGCCGGGCATTGCGTGATTTGTGGGTGGCGAGGGCGGCCCTAATGGCCGTCGACGCCGAGGCTTTCGAGCAGCGAGCGGCGCATTCGGGCCAACTCGACCGAACCGCGATCCCGCGGGCGGCTGCCGGGAACGTCGACGGTGCGCACGATCGTGGCGCCGTCGTCCTCGCGGCCCTCTTCCGTGCCGAGCACGATGATCCTGTCCGCCAGTTGCAGGGCCTCGTCCACGTCGTGGGTCACCAGCAACACGGTGGTGGGTTCCGCAGCGTGGATATCGAGCAGCAGGTCCTGCATCTTGATCCGGGTCAGGGCGTCCAGCGCGCCGAACGGTTCGTCCAGCAACAGCACGCCCGGGTTGCGGGCCAGGGCCCGGGCCAGGGATGCCCGCTGGGCCATGCCGCCGGAGACCTCGCGCGGCCGGTGCTTGGCGAAGGCGGCCAGGCCGACCAGGTCCAGCAGCCGGGCGACCTTGGACTTGCCCTGCTTGGCGCTGGAGCTCTTGGGCAGGCCGATGGCCACGTTGGCCTGCAGGGTGTGCCACGGCAGCAGCCGGGGTTCCTGGAACGCGACGGCGCAGCGGGAGTCGATGCCCTGGACCGGAGTGCCGTCGATTTCCACCGCGCCGGCGCTGGGCGCGTCGAGGCCTGCGGTGGCGCGGAGCAAGGTGGACTTGCCGCAGCCTGACGGGCCCAGGATGGCCAGCACCTCGCCGGGACGGACCTCGAAGTTCACGTCGCGCAGCACGGTGTGGGCCTGTGCTCCCGTGCCGAACGTGCGGTTCAGGGCGCGAAAGGAAACGGCCAGCGCGGAGTCGGAACGGGCCGCGGGTGCAGCGGCAACGGGAGCCGCGTGGCGGGACGACGACAGTACTGCAGTCATGGGATCACTCCATCGATCCTGGCAGTAGCACCCTACGGAGCAAGCCGTGCGGCCCGGCAATCGCCGGCCGTACCCGTGGCTTGTCACCTCGTTATCACCGGCAGCCTGGGTGGGCTTCCGGTGACCAGGGTTGCTGCGGCGTCGTCGATCCAGGTCTCTCGGCCGCTCGGGATGGTCACCACCAACTAAACGGCACGGGCGGGGCTCCCGGCAAACTGCCCGTAATAATGACCCGTAACAAAGGCGGAATGACAATCTGCCGTAACAAAGGCGCGAACCACTCGTGGGGGAACCCGCCGGGGAAACAGGCGCATCCCCGCTAACCATGGACGCAACTTCGGCTCGGTGGCAGGATGACCGCATGAAAATCAGCAGACAGATCATCGTGTTCGACGCCGCCGACCTCGCGGCGGAGAGTTCGTTCTGGGCCGGCCTCTTGGACGGGACGGTCGAGGCCGAAGACGACTGGCACACGGTCATGGTGGACGGCGATTCGCGGCTGGGATTCCAGCTTGCGCCCAACCACATTCCGCCCGACTGGCCGGACGGGACGCCGCAGCAGATCCACCTGGACCTCTACATAGACGATCTCGCGGCCGCCCATGAACAGGCGACGTCCCTGGGTGCCAAGCTGCTGAAGCCGGCCGATGACCCGGCGTCCGCCTCGGGGTTCCAGGTGTACGCCGACCCCGCCGGACACCCCTTCTGCCTCTGCTGGGACGCGTAACGCCGGCCCGCCCTCTCGGGGTCATCACGACGGCGATGCCCCCGTTCGCTAGGGTGTCGCCGCCGTCTCCTCCCGCCCATGTGCCGCCGATGTGGACGTTGCTCCCGGTGCGGGCCCGGCGGGGCGGTCAGTCAGGCGGGCGGATCCGCCGGGATGAGGACCGTGGAGAACAAACGGCGGTGCCGCCCCTCCTCAGGGCCGTTGGCCGCCACCTTCTCTGCGGCAGCCCTGATGGCGGAGGTGAAATCCTCGAACTCTTCGTCCGTCATCCAGAGGGCGGTCTGCCGGTAACCGGCCCCGTCGCGCACGAAGTCCGGATTCCCCCCGGAGATGTATTGGTCGAAGGCACCCAGCAGCCCGGCCGCAAAGGCCATGAAGCCGCGCCGGTGGTCATCGGCCGTCATGGACGCCAGATCGTCCTCGGCCACTGAACTCCTGGCTACGTCCAGTCGAAAGGTACGTTCGGTGGTGCCGCGAACCGGTCTCTCCTGGGCCACCGCCAGCACGCCGGCCTTGGAGAGCGTGCTTATGTGCCGGTAAAGCGTCGCGGTGGGAATGTCGGGGAGTTCGGCGGAGATCTCCGCCGTGGTCAGCGCACGGTTGCCCAGCAGCGTCTGGACGATCCGCAGGCGTACGGGGTGCAGGATCAGGTCGGCGCTCTGTGAGGAGGACATGGCTCAACGTTCTCATAGTTGACATTGTTCCTACAACTGATAATAATCGTACTGTCCGGTAACCAAGTGGGCGACCAAACGACCAAGACACGAGCAATAAACGACCCGAAGGGAGGCGCGGTGGCGGCGATAGTGGTGGAGAACAAGGAGGTTCTGCTGGAGCTGGATCGATTCGAGAAAGTTGCGGGGCTGCTCGGCGACCAGCGATTCCCGCTGTCCGCGGTGACCTCCGTCCGGGTGCTCGCGGATGCGTTCGACGGCGTCCACGGCCTGCGGGCTCCCGGGCTTGCGATCCCGGGACGGACTCGGGTGGGAACGTGGCGCGGCCGCGGCAAGACCCTCGCCGTCGCCCGCCGCGGCACCCCGGCAGTTCAGCTTGACCTGGACGGGCAAAAGTACGCCCGGGTGGTCGTGTCGCTTCCCGACGCCGAGGATGTTGCGGCCCGGATCCGGAAGGCCGCCGGCCTGCCCGCCGGTCAGGCGTTCACCGAAGAAGTGGTCAGCTTCCCGTCCGGGACCGTTCAGCTGACGGGGACCTGGGCTGAACCGGCCGGAACGGTCCGCGGCGCCGCGCTGATCCTGCCGGGCTCGGGACCGATCGACCGCAATGCCGACCACAAACGGATGCCGTTGGGCATCAGCCGTGACGTGGCGACGGCACTTGCCGGCCACGGAATCGCTTCGCTGCGCTACGACAAGCGCGGTACCGGCGACTCGGAAGGCACCTTCTGGGCGGCCGGCTTCCGTCAGAACACCGACGACGCCGCGGCCGCCCTCCGCTGGATGGCCGCCCAGAAGGCCGCGGGCCTCCCGGTGTTCCTGGTCGGCCACAGCGAAGGCAGCTACCACGCGGCTGCCGTGGCGGCATATTCCGGTACACGTGGGGATGGGGCTGTGCTGCTTTCAGCCTCGGCGCAGACAGGCTTTGAGACAGGCAGGTGGCAGACGGCCCAGATCAGCGACTCGCTGCCCGCCTTCCCGCGCTTGCTGCTGAAGCTTTTCCGCCAGGACCTGGTCAAGGTGCAGGCGAAGTCGGTGGAAAAACTTGGGGCCACCACCGAGGACGTGGTGCGCATGCAGGGCCGTAAGATCAATGCGCTCTGGCATCGGGAGTTCCTCGACTTCGACCCCGTTCCGAACTTGGAGCGCCTGCACATGCCGGTGCTGGCCATCACGGGCGCCAAGGACGTGCAGGTGGACCCGGCCGACCTGGACATCATCGCGGCCACCGTCCCCGGTCCGGTGACCACGAGGAAGGTCGAGGACCTCTCGCACCTGCTGCGCCGCGACCCGAAGGTTCCGACCCTCTCCGACTACAAGCGCCAGATCCGCGAGCCCGTGGACGCTGAAGTGCTGGAGCTGGTGGGGAACTGGGTGGCGGAGCACGCCGACGCAGCGGCGGCCCGGTTGGCCGGCTAGCCCGAACCATCGACTGTTCAGCTGGCGCCCTTAAACCGACGGTTTGAGGGCGCCTGCCGACTCCTCGATGAGGGCGGCTGAGGGGGAGAGGGCCGGCAGCGGTTCCGGTGCCGAAGAGTCGCGGGTAGGGTCGAGCCATGGCACACCAGAATGACCCTGAAGTCGTCCGGCGGCTGCTGGAAACCCCCGGCCGCTGGGCCGTCGTCGGCCTGTCCACGAACCCGCACCGGGTGGCCATGCGCATCTCCCGGTACCTGATGGACCAACTGGACATGGAAGTCGTCCCCGTCAACCTGCAGGGCGACGACGTCCTCGGCCTGACCGGTTACCAAAAGCTCGGGGACATTCCCGGCGAGATCGACGTGGTGGACTGCTTCGTGAACTCGCAGAAGGTCGGCCCGGTGGTGGACCAGGCCATCGAAGTCGGTGCCAAGGCGGTGTGGCTCCAGCTGGGCGTGATCGACGAAGCCGCCGCGGAACGGGCCAAGGCGGCCGGACTGGACGTCGTCATGGATACCTGCCCGGCCATCGAGGCTCCGCGCTTCGGGCTGTAACAGCCGCTCATGGGCTGCGGTCAGCCCTGCCCCGCCTTCGGACGGCCGCCTCGAGTCCGCGCATCACTCGTACATGGCGATGAAGCGGCCGACGACACCTCCCGCGCGAAGCTTGTCGATTGCGCCGGGAATGTCGGCATGCTTGATGTGGTTCATGGGTGGCTTGAGCTGACCGGTCTTCATCAGCTCGTAGATGCCGGCAAGATCCTCCTTGGTACCGGACTTTGAGCCCCTGATGGAGAGCTGGTTGATGATGATCGGGTAGGTATTGATGGTCGATTCCAACCGGCCCATGCCCACCTGAACCAGGGTGCCGAACTCCGCGAGTGTTTCGATGGCGGCCGAGGTCGTGGTGCCGAAGCCGGCGTAGTCCACGATCAGCTCCAGGTTCTTGTCCTTGAACTCTTCGATCGAGGCGCCGACGCCAGCCAATCCGATCTCGTCGGCCAGTTTCTGGGTTTCCGGATTGACCTCGGCGCCGTACACCTCGGCGCCGACCAACGCGGCACAGCGTGCACCGATGTAGCCCAGTCCGCCCAGGCCGATGACACCGACCTTCATGCCGTTCTTCGCCCCGCCGACCGCCATCATGGCATGGTAGGCGGTCAAGCCGGCGTCGGTCGCCATCGCGCCGAGGTCGAACGGCACTTCGTCGGGCAGGGCGACGAGATTGTCGTCGGTCGCGCGAAGCTTGGCGGCGAAGCCTCCATCCCACTTCCCGTAACCCAATGCGTCCCCGTCGGACATCACCGGAGAGAGGCCTACGCGGTCGCCAATCTTCCAATGGTCCATGCCCTCGCCGACCTCGCTGATAACGCCGGCGGATTCATGGCCCATGGTGCGGGGCAGGCCGTGCTGGAACAGCGCCATCCATCCCGGATCATCGAGCGTCGAGACGTCCGAGTGACAGACCCCCGACGCCTTGACGTCGACGACCACTTCACCGGGGCCAGCGTGGGGTTCCTGAACCTCATTAAGCTCCAGCGGCTTCTTCGTGCCGACAAATTGCCATGCCTTCATGATGAACCTCCCGTACGACGGCCAGCGGACGGTGCCCGTCCCGGCCCGGCCATATTGGCAGTGCACCTCCACGGTAGTCCCCTCGTAACCAGGCCAGTAGGGGACAGCCGCGCAGAGGAATGCGCACGGCTCAATGCGCCGGGCGGAAGCCTGCAGCCCCAGCCCGTGGAGCCGGGCGGAGCCTGCCGGCCCCAGCCCCCGGAGCCGGCTGGGGCGACGGGCCGTCGTCGTCATCAGAAGCGGTTTCCGTAACAAACGGCAGCAGAATGTCATGGCCTGTCATGTGCTTCCCTGCGCCGGCTCGGCCCCGGCATACTCGACTCCGAGATCAAGAGTCCCAACGACAAGCTCTGGCTGGTTGGGCGGCAACCCTCTCCCGTAGCGGGGTGCCCCAGATGAGGATCCGGCCGCGCACAACACCGTGCCCGGCAAGTACGGCCCCCTCCGGGCTGCGCCCCAACCGTGACGGGTTGCTGCGCCGCGGGTCCGGATGGGAGCCCCGCCGTGAGGAGCCAACATGACCGCCGTCGTGACCGCCAACAACCCGCAAACCCGCCGAGCCCCGTGGGCCGGACAGGCTACCGCCGAGGAACTGGCCCGATGGCAGCAAGTAGCCGAAGGCGTTGCCGCCGCGCTGGCCCCGGACGTGCTGGAGCGCGACCGACGCAACGCCGACCCGCACGCCGAGGTGGAGCTGCTGCGCAACTCGGGCCTGCTCAACCTGATTATCCCGGCCGAATGGGGCGGCGAGGGCGGGCACTGGGAGAGCGCGCTGCACGCCGTGCGCATCCTGGCCCGCACGGACGCGTCGATCGCGCAAATACTCGGTTACCACTACGCCAACCTGGGCGCCGTCGTGTTCTACGGTGATGCGCAGGTCCAGGAACGACTGCTCCGCCGCTCCGCGCGGGGCCGCTGGTCCTGGGGCGACTCCGTGAACCCGGTGGACCCGAATCTGGAACTTGTTCCCGACGGCGACCGCTTCCGGCTGAACGGCACCAAGCACTTCTCCACCGGCGCTTCCGTCGGCGACGCCATCCTGGTCAATGCCGTGATCGCGGCCGGACCTGAGCGGGGCAAGTTCCTGGCCCTCGCGCTGGAGCATGACCGAACGGGCATCGGATACCTCGGGGACTGGGATGCGCTCGGACAGCGGCTCTCGGCCAGTGGCTCGGTGAAGTACGACGGCGTGCAGGTCACCGAAGCGGACATCATCGGCGAGGTAGGGGAGGAGCCTTTCTCCACGCTGGTTACCCCGTACATCCAGCTGGCCTTCGGCAACCTCTACCTGGGCATCGCGCAGGGGGCGCTGGACCGCGGACGCCGGATCACGCTGGCGCGCCGGAACTCCTGGTTCCTCAGCACGCAGGAGACCTATGCCCAGGACCCGCTGACCCAGCGGGTCTACGGCGAGCTGGTGTCGCGGGTCGCCGCGGTGGAGGCCCTGGCCGACCGGACGAACGCCAGGTTCGACGCTGTTATTGCCGCCGGCGCGCAGCTGAGCGCCGAAGCCCGGGCGGACCTCGCGCTCGAAATTGCGAGGCTCAAGGTCGTGTCGACCGAGGTGGGGGTGGACGTGGCGAACCGCATCTTCGAGACCACCGGCTCGTCCTCCGCGAAAACCGAGGTCGGGCTGGACATTTTCTGGCGCAACATCCGCACGCACACCCTGCACGACACGGTCGACTACAAGAAGGTCGAGGTCGGCGCCAACTACCTGCTCGGCGACGTCCAGCCGATTTCGCTCTACACCTGAGCGGAGCAGGACGCCGCCCACCCTGCCCGCAGCCCGCGGGTCGCCTCATGACTGCCCGCCATCCGCGGGCCCATCACCGATGGCCCCAACCCGCGGGCCCCATCACCGCTGCCCCCAACCCGGGCGCCCCATCTGACGCCCCCCGGCCGGACCTCCAGGAGAACCACCATGACTGAAACACTCGACAACCTCGCCACGGCCTTCGACGCCGCGGCCGCCAAATACCGTCCGATCTTCGCGCGCATCGCCGCCGGGGCGTTAAGCCGCGAGCTCACCCGCGAGCTGCCGTTTGAACAGATCGGCTGGCTGAAGGACGCCGGCTTCGGCGCCGCCCGGATTCCGGCCGAGTTCGGCGGCGACGGGCTGGACTGGGAAGAGTTCACCCGGCTCCTGATCGAGCTCGCCGCCGCGGACAGCAACATTCCGCAGGCGCTGCGCTCGCACATCGCCTTGGTGGAGGAGAACCTGTACCACAACGGCCGCACCTCGGACCGCGGCGCCTGGCTGCGGCGCTTCGCATCCGGCGAGCTGGCCGGCAACGCCTGGACCGAACCTGGCGCCGGGGGAACCGCCACCGTGCTGTCCGAGACCGGCGGCAAACTGCTGCTGAACGGCCGCAAGTTCTACACCACCGGCACCATCTTCGCGGACTGGATCGACGTCACCGCCAAGCGCCCGGACGGCTCCGATGTCTCGGTGATCATCTCCACCAAGACGCCGGGCGTGGAAACCTTCGACGACTGGGACGGTTTCGGCCAGCGGCTCACCGGCAGCGGCACCACCGTGTTTACCGACGCGGTGGTGGACCCGGCCAACGTGTCCGCCTTCGCCGACCGCTTCCCGTACCAGACGGCGCTCTACCAGCACATCCTGCTGGTGACCCTGGCCGGCATCGCCCAGGCCGTCACCAGCGAAGCCGCAGAGAACGTACGGGACCGCAAGCGGGTGTTCGGCCACGGAAACGCCCCGCTGGTCCGGCACGACGCGCAGGTCCTCCAAGTGGTCGGCGAAATCAGCGCCAAGGCCTACGCCGCGAAGGCAACCACCCTCGGCGTTGCCCGCAGCCTGGACCGCGTCTTCGCCTCGCGGCAGTCAGACGCCGACGCCGAGAAGGCGGCCAACATCGCCGTCGAACTGGACTCGGGCCGGGCGCAGATTGTGCTCAGCGCCTTGGTCCCGGACGCCGCAGGCGCCCTCTTCAACGCGCTCGGCGCCTCCTCCACCAGCACCGGCAAGGCACTGGACCGGCACTGGCGCAACGCCCGCACCGTGGCCACCCACAACCCGTTCATCTACAAGGCCCGGATCGTCGGCGACTGGGAAGTCAACGGCGCCGAGCCCCCGCTCGTCTGGACGATTGGCGAGGCCAATGCCGACGCCGCCAGTCAGTCACACACCGACGCCGCGCGTCAGCCACAGAGCGACGGCGCCCGTCCAAACAGCCAAGCCACCCGCTCCGCGGCCCTCTAGAAAGAAGCCAAACCATGTCTGTATCCGTCAATAACCCAACCCTCGCCGCACCCGAGGCCGCCGCCGCCAATGCCCGTGCTCCGCGGCTCTCCGGCCGGCTGGGCGTCGCCAGCATCGTGCTCATCGTGCTGGCCGCCGCGTCGCCACTGGGCGTCATCGGCGGAACCGTCCCGCTGGCCATCGTCAGCGGCAACGGCGCTGGCCTTCCCTTCATCTACCTGCTGGCCATGGCCATCCTGCTGTTGTTTGCCGTCGGCTTCACCACCATGACACCGCACGTGCCAACGGCCGGCGCGTTCTTCAGCTACGTCGACAAAGGCCTCGGCCGCAGGGCGGGCCTGGGGGCGGCCTTCGTGGCCCTGCTCTCGTACCTCGCGCTGGAAGCCGGCGTCTACGGCCTACTGGCGCCGGCCGTCGACGAAGTGGTGCGCGCCTACGGCGGGCCGGCACTGCCATGGTGGGCATGGGCCGCTGCCGCCCTGGCCGCCGTCGCTTGGCTGGGCCACCGCAACATCGAGCTCTCCGGCAAGGTGCTGGGGGTACTGCTGGTCGCCGAGGTGCTGATCGTGCTGGTTTTGGACGCTGCCGTAATTTTTGGCGGCGGCGGTCGCGAGGGCCTGTCCACCGGGTTCGTCACTCCGTCGACCGTGCTGTCCGGGGCGCCCGGCATCGCGCTGTTGTTCGCCATCCTGAGTTTCATTGGCTTCGAGGCCACCGCCGTGTTTCGCGACGAGGCACGGGACCCGGACAAGACGATCCCGCGCGCCACCTATGTAGCCCTCATCGTGGTGGGCGGCTTCTACGCGCTCTCCAGCTGGCTGCTGATCAGCGTGTGGGGCGACGAGGGCATCGTCCAAAAGGCCACGGACGCGCCCGGCACCTTGCTCTCGGAGACTACCGCGCTCTACCTCGGAACCGCGGGCAGCCACGTCATCCAGGTACTGCTGGCCAGCAGCCTGTTCGCCTGCATCCTGTCCCTGCACAACATCAGCTCACGCTATTTCTTCCAGATCGCCGGACAGGGCATTTTCCCCGCCAAGCTGGCCGGCACGCACACCCGGCACCACTCGCCACATCTGGCCTCGGCCGCTTCGACCGGAGTGGTGGCCCTGTTCCTGCTGGCAGCCGTCGTGGCCGGCTGGGACCCGATCGTGCAGTTCTACACCTGGTTTGCCGGTTTCGCCTCCCTGGGCGTGGTGGTGCTGATGACGGTCACCAGCATCGCGGTGCTGGTCTTCTTCCGCCGGCAGGGCGCCCCGGCCCGCGACTGGAAGCGCTCCGTCGCCCCGGCTCTCGGACTCCTCGGGCTGCTGGCCATTCTGGGCCTGATCCTGCAGAACCTGCCCACCCTGGTCGGCAACAGTGTGCCGCTGGCGATCGCCGTCGTCGTCCTGATTCTTGTCTGCCTGGGGGCCGGAGCGGTGGCGGGATGGAAGCGGCCGCAGACCAAAGCCGGCTCCGCACCGGCGTCGTAATTCTTACCCCGCGTGAGGGAGGGCGCCCCGGCGTCGTAATTCTTACCTCGCGTGACGCGGGACATTTCCCTCCTGGCGCTCCCGGGTGTCCAATGGAGGGGTACCCATCCAGAGCGGCCGAGAGACCTGGCTTGTTGACGCCGCAGCAACCCCCTCCCTGAGGAAGGTGCTACCGCCAGGACCGATGGAGAAGCTCGATCTCTCGTTGGTCTTCCGTTGGCAGCCGCATGCCCGACGGAGGGCCGGCGCGGGCTCTTCTCATCAGAAAAGGAGCCTGACATGACCGTAAACAACCCGCAGCCCAACCCCCGGCGCCAGATTCGTTTCAACGCCTTCGACATGAACTGCGTGGGCCACCAGTCGCCCGGACTGTGGCGCCACCCGCAGGACAAGTCCGCCACCTACAACACCATCGGCTACTGGACCCACCTGGCCAAGGTGCTGGAAAAGGGCCTGTTCGACGGCCTGTTCATCGCCGACGTGCTCGGCACCTACGACGTCTTCGGATCCTCCAACGAGACCACGCTGCGCGCCGGCACGCAGGTCCCCGTGAACGATCCGTTCATGCTGGTCTCGGCGATGGCCGCGGTGACCGAGAACCTCGGCTTCGGCGTCACAGCCGGCACCGCCTACGAGCACCCGTACCCGTTCGCCCGCCGCCTGGCCACGCTGGACCACCTGACCAACGGGCGGGTCGGTTGGAACGTGGTCACCGGTTACCTGCCCTCGGCGGCACGCAACATGGGGCAGGAAGACCAATTGGAGCACGACGAGCGCTACAACCACGCGGACGAATACCTCGAGGTCATCTACAAGCTGCTCGAGGGCTCGTGGGAGGACGACGCCGTGGTCAAGGACGTGGAGACCGGCGTCTTCACCGACCCGGCCAAGGTCCACGAAATCCGGCACGAGGGCAAGTACTTCAAGGTTCCCGGCATCGCCATCACCGAGCCGAGCCCGCAGCGCACCCCGGTCATCTTCCAGGCCGGGGCCTCCAAGCGCGGCACCGAGTTCGCCGCCGAAAACGCCGAGGCGGTGTTCGTGACCTGCCCGACCAAGGAAATGCTGGCCGCATCCGTGAAGAAGATCCGCGACGCCGTGGAAGCGGCCGGGCGCGACCGCTACGACGTCCGCATCTACGCGATGCAGACCGTGGTGACCGGGCCCGACACCGCCGCCGCGCAGGCCAAATTCGAGGACTACAAGTCCTACGCGGACATCAACGGGGCGCTGGCGCTGATCTCCGGCTGGATGGGCGTGGACCTCTCCACCTACGGCCCGGACGACGTGATCGGCGGGAACGTGAAGTCCAATGCCATCCAGTCCTCGGTGGAGACCTTCCAGAAGGCATCCGGCGACAGCGGCAAGCCGTGGACCATCCGCCAGCTGGCCGAATGGGTCGGCGTCGGTGGTTTCGGCCCGATCACCGTCGGCTCCGGCGAAGAGGTAGCCGCCAAGCTCGTGGAGTGGGTCGACGAGACCGACGTGGACGGGTTCAACCTGGCCTACGCGATCACCCCGGGCACCTTCGAGGACATCGTGGAATTCGCCGTGCCGGAACTGCAGAAGCTGGGCGCATACCCCACGGAGTACGCGCCGGGGACCCTGCGCAACAAGCTCTTCGGCCGCGGCGACAAGCTGCCGGAGAGCCACCGGGCCGCCGGCTTCCGCCTGCAGAACGCGCTGGCCCACCGGGCGTAGGCCACGGCAGAACCATCTAAACAACGACGGCGGTGCGCCTGGCCCCACGGGGAGGCGCACCGCCGTCGTTCTCCGGTGCCTACATCTTCGCGTAGCGCGCCCGGGCGCCCATGTAGAGGCCGTAACAGATCAGGCCAACGGCGACGACGGCGAGTGCGGCCGGGCCGAAGGCCTGGTCACGCAGCGCCTTGAGCGCCCCGTCCAACCCCTTGACCTCCTGCGGGTCGTGCTGCACCGCGGCCACCGCCAACAGCAGCCCCAGCACGAACAGTGCCAGCCCCTTGCCCGCATAACCCACGACGCCGGTCCACGTCACGGCGGTGCCGGTGCTGCCCCTGGGGTGCCGTTTGAGGTCGTCCAGGAACTTCTTCTTCAGGCCCTTGTACACGTAAAAGACGCCGGCGCCCATGATGACGGCGCCAATCAGGAACAGGACAACGGCACCGCCGGGCCACTGCATCAGCCTGGTGCTGGCGTCCTGGGAGCTCTGGCTGCTGTCGGCGCCGGAACCCAGCGCGAAGCTGCCGAACGATACCGCCACCACCGTGTACGCGATGGCCAGTCCCACGGACTTCGCCCGGTAGCCCCACCTCTTCTTTGCCTCCCGGCCGCGGCCGCCGAACACCGCCTCGCTGATCTGCCACAAGGCCAGGGCGGCGGCGGCAAGCATGCCCGCCCAGAGCAGGAACATCCCGCCCGGAGTCTTCGCCAGGCTTGAGGCGGCCCCGGTCTGGTCCGCCTCGCCGCCTCCGCCGAAGGCGAGCCGGAGCGCGATAGCGCCGATCAGCACGTGCAGCAGGCCGCTGGCCACGTAACCGAACCGCGCCACCCGCTCGAACGCCTTGGAATTGGCGGCGACCTCGGTCTTGTCCTTGGCCCTGCCGGCCGCCCGCTTCGCTTCCCTGCCGGTGTCTGACATGGGTCTCCTCTCCAGAGCCGTCGCCCGTTCCGAAACCCGCCGGCGGCACCGAAGCCCGCCGTCGTTCCCCGTGAAACAACTGTGAACCATCCTGCCACCGAAGTTGCCGCCGCGCACCGGGCGGAACTAGGGCGGGATGTGGTCCAGGGGGCGTCGGGCCAGGCTCGGGTGGGGCGGGGCACGGAGGCCGGGTGGGCACGTCGATCTCCGCAGAACCGTGAGCGGCGCGGGCGACGCTCGGGCGGGGCGAGGCACGGGCGGGGCGGGGCACGGGCGGGGCGGGGCACGGAGGCCGGGTGGTACGTCGATCTGCGCAGAACCGTGACCGGCGCGGGCCGGGAGCAGTAGGCTCGTGCCCATGGACGCAACCGCCCTGCGCGCATTCTGCCTGTCCCTGCCCGGGGCGTTCGAGGACTTCCCGTTTGGGCCCGAGTCGTCGGTGTTCAAGGTCCGGGCGGCAGGCCGAGCGGCGAAGATGTTCGCGCTCTCGGACCTGCAGGCGCCGCGGCTGAGCATCAGCCTCAAGTGCGAACCGGTGCTGGCGCAGCAGCTCCGCGCGGCGCATCCGGAGATCACGGGTGCCTATCACATGAACAAAACGCACTGGAACGGCGTGCGCTGCGACGGCGGGCTGCCCGACGACATGCTGCGGGACATGATCGAGGACTCCTACGACCTGGTGGTGGCGTCGCTGCCGCGCCGCGACCGCGAGATGCTGGGCTGGATGGGCCTGGCCAGGGGCGACGATGCGCGGCAGGGCTGAGCGGTGAGGGCCGAGGACCTGGGCGGGGTTCCGCTCACGTACGACGGCGTGGGGTTGAGCCGGGAGCGCACCTCGCCGCCGGGATACCGGGTCGTCGACGAGCGGGTCGGTGTCGGTGAGGGGGAAGACGCTTTTCACCGGCTGGCCGAGGGGCTGATGGGGTGGGAAGTGCATCGGCTAGCCGGGCTGCGGGTCGATGCCACGGGGCCGGTGGCCGCCGAAGGCGCGGAGGTGGTGTGCGGGTTCGGCGTCGGGCCGCTGCGGCTCGCCATCCCGTGCCGCGTGGTGTGGACGGAACGGACGCCGACCCGAACGGGCTTCGGCTACGGCACCCTGCCTGGACATCCGGAGTCGGGGGAGGAAGGCTTTGTGGCTGTGCTGGAGGGGAGCGGGCGGGTGGTCTTCGAGGTGTTCGCGTTCAGCCGGCATGCCAACTGGTTCTACCGGGCAGGAGCACCGGTGGCGGAGGCCGCACAGCGGCTGGTCACGCGGCGCTATATTGCCGCGGCCAAGGCGCTCGCCGGCGGGCAGGCCGGGCACCGCCGCTAACTGATTGGCCGCACCTGACCTGACGGACCGCGCGGTACATGACAGGATGAAAAGACACCCCCAACAGAAGAAAGGCTGATGCCGCGTGATTTTCATTGTGGTCAAGTTCAAGGTCAAGGACGAGTACGCCGATAACTTCCCCGAACTCGTCCGCGAATTCACCGAGGCGACGCGTGCCGAGCCGGGCAACCTGTGGTTCGACTGGTCGCGCAGCGTGGAGGACCCCAATGAGTACGTGCTGGTCGAGGCCTTCCGGGACGACGCGGCCGAAGCGCATGTGAAGAGCGACCACTTCAAGAAGGCCATGCAGGAGCAGCCGCAGTACCTGCAGGAAACGCCGCGGATCATCAGCCGCCAGGTCGAGGGCGACGACTGGGACCTGATGGGCGAAATGACCGTCGCGTAGCGGCCCGCGCGGCCGGTGGGGCTGGCAAGCGGCCGCTTCTTCGCCACAATAGGCCCATGGAAAATTTCACGCCGCACACCGCCATCGTCACCGGTTCCGACTCCGGCATCGGCCGGGCCACCGCCGTCGCGCTCGCCCGGGCAGGGCTGGACGTGGGGATCACCTGGCACTCGGACGAAAGCGGGGCTGAAGAGACCGCGCAGGAGGTGCGCGCGCTCGGCCGCAGCGCCGCCGTCGCCCAATTGGACACCACGGACCTGCCCGGCTGCGGCGACGTGGTCGATTCGCTCGCGGAGCAGCTCGGCGGACTGGACGTGTTCGTCAACAACTCCGGCACGGGCGCCTCGGAGCCGTTCCTGGAGCTGGACTACGAGACCTGGCGCCGGGTGGTCGCCACCGACCTGGACGGCGCGTTCGTGTGCATGCAGCGGGCAGCCCGGCGGATGGCGGATGCCGGCCGCGGCGGCCGGATCATCGCCGTGACCAGCGTGCACGAGCACCAGCCGATGATCGGGGCCGCCCCGTACGACGCCGCGAAGCACGGCCTCGGCGGCCTGGTGAAGAACATGGCGCTGGAGCTCGGCCGGCACGGCATCACGGTCAACTCCGTCGCGCCGGGAGAGATCGCCACCGCCATGACCGGCAACGAGGACGAAAACCCGCACCGCATCGACCGGCCGGGCATTCCGCTGGAAAGGCCCGGCGACGCCCGCGAGGTCGCAGCCGTGATCGCCTTCCTCGCGTCGGCCGAAGCCGGCTACGTCACCGGGGCGTCGTGGGTGGTGGACGGCGGCATGCTGCAGATGGGGCCGCAGGCCGGGGCGGCCGTGACCGGGCACGACTGGCGCAAGGTGTAGCCGCGACGGCCCGGACCGCGCCGTCGTTGTTAGTTGGCGGCGATCCGATCCGTGGAGCCGCGCACAATCAGCGAGGCCTCCAAGGTGAGCTGGGGTTGCTCGAGGTCGCGGCCTTCGATCAGGCCGCGCAGCTGTTCGCCGGCCTTGAGGCCCAGGCGGGCGGCGGGAAGGTGGACGGTGGTGAGGCCGGGGTTGCTGGTGGCGGAGTAGGGCAGGTCGTCGAAGCCGGCGACGGCGAGTTCGTCCGGGATCCGCACGCCGGCAACGCGCGCTTGCTGCAGCACGCCGTACGCGTGGGTATCGGTGGCGCAGACGACGGCGGTGACACCCGCTTGCTGCCACTGGGGCCAGGCGGCGGCAAACGCGTCGGCCGACGCGCCGACGTCGATCGTGGTGCTGATCAGGTGGGCCGGGTCCGCGGTCATCCCGCGAGTGGCCGCTTCCTCCAAGAAGGCCGTCCGGCGAATGGTGAAGGTGGCTGTGCCGGTCACGCTGTCCAGGTACGCCACCCGCTGGTGGCCGGAGGCGGACAGGTGTGCCGCGAGTTCGCGGGCGCCGTGGGCCACGTCGAGGTTGACGGACGGCGCATAAGCCTCCAGCCCGGGCGCGTCGAGCAGCACCAAGGGGCCCGTGGGGGAGAGGTCCTCGAGGAACGCGGCATCGGGGGCATCCACCAGCAGGCCCGCCGGGCGCAGGGCGAGGAGCCGGCGGATGTCATCCGCACGGGGGAATTCGCCGGCTTCGGTGACGGAGAGCAGCAGCTGGAAGTCCGCGCCGAGGGATTCGCGCACGCCGGCAACGACCTTGGCGAAGAACGGGTTGGAAATGTCCGGCGCCACCAGCACCACAATGGAGCTGACGCCCTTGGCCAGCGAACTGCCCACGCTGTCCACCACGTATCCGAGTTCGGCGATTGCCTGGCTGACCCGGGAGATGTTGTCGGCGGACACCCGCCCGCGCGTTTTGCCGTTCGCCACCAAAGAAACCGTCGCGGGGGAGACGCCGGCGCGTGCCGCCACCATCGCCGCGGTCACTCGCCGACCGACGCGCGGCGGGTGCTGGGGAGGGCGGGCGGAATCCATGAGCCCCATGATAAGCGCAATCAAGCGCAACAAGGCATCAAGCGCTTGACGCGTGCTACGTCAAGCGTTTGACGTGGACCGGAAGGGGATGTCAAACTCGCTGTGACAATTTCCCCGCTGCGGGGCCCCGATGACGTGGAGAGAAAACATGGACGCCACTTCCGCGACGCCCGGACCGAAGAAGATCATCCTGGACTGCGATCCGGGGCACGACGACGCCGTGGCGCTGCTCCTGGCCCACGGCAACCCGAACATCGAACTGCTCGCCGTGACCACCGTCGTCGGCAACCAGACGCTGGCAAAGGTCACGAAGAACGCCCTGGCCGTGGGGACGATCGCCGGCATCACCGGCGTCCCGTTCGCCGCCGGCTGCGACCGCCCGCTGGTGCGCACCATCGAAACCGCGCCGGACATCCACGGCGAGTCCGGCATGGACGGCCCCGCGCAGCCGGAGTCCACAATCGAACTGGACCCGCGGCACGCCGTTGATCTCATCATCGACACGATCATGGCGCACGAACCCGGCACCGTAACCCTGGTCCCGACCGGCGGCCTGACCAACATCGCGATGGCCGCCCGCAAGGAGCCGCGCATCGTCGAGCGGGTCAAGGAAGTCGTGCTGATGGGCGGCGGCTACCACGTGGGCAACTGGTCCGCCGTGGCGGAATTCAACATCATGATCGACCCCGAGGCCGCCCACATCGTCTTCAACGAGAAGTGGCCCCTGGTCATGGTGGGACTGGACCTCACGCACCAGGCACTGGCCACCCCCGACGTCGTCGAGCAAATCGAAGCCGTCGGCACCGGCCCGGCCCGCTTTGTCCGCGAACTGATGGACTTCTTCGCCCAGACGTACAAGGATGCACAGGGCTTCGACTACCCGCCGGTCCACGATCCGTGCGCAGTCGCCTACGTCATCGACCCCACGGTGATGACCACCCGCAAGGTCCCGGTCGACATCGAACTGCAGGGCAAGCTGACCCTCGGCATGACCGTCGCCGACTTCCGCGCCCCCGCGCCGGCCGACTGCCACACCTCCGTGGCCGTGGACCTGGACCGCACCAAGTTCTGGAACCTGGTGACCGATGCGCTGGTCAGCATCGGCGAGGTAGAAATGGGAACCGCCACCACAACGACGACGGCGACGCCCGCCTCCGCGGCGTCGGTCACCACCGGGGAGGCAGCGGAATGAGCGCAGTTCTCCACGACACCAAGGCCACCCGCGGCGGCACCACCGCCCTGATGGTCGCCCTGCTGACGGCCTGCGTGGCCTTCCAGCTCAATGCCTCCATGCTCAGTCCCGCCCTGGTCACCATGGGCGAGGAACTGCAGACGGACCAGGCCTCGATCGGCCTGTCCCAGACCTGGTTCTTCACCACCGCCGCGCTGTTCTCCCTGTTCCTGCCCCGCCTGAGCGATATTGTCGGCCGCAAGCGGATCCTCGTCGGCATGATGCTGCTGACGGCCGTCGGCTCCGTGATCGCGGCGCTGGCCCCGGACGTTACGTGGCTCTTCGTGGGCCGGATCATCCAGGGCGTTAGCGGCCCCACCGTGCCGCTGTGCCTCATCATGCTGCGCACCGCCGTGCCCAACCCGCGCACGTACGGCACGCTGATGGGCGTTATCCTCGCGGTCAACGGCGGCGTGGCCGGCGTCGATGCCTTCCTCGGCGGCTACATGGCCGAGCACTACGGCTTCCGCAGCATCTTCTGGTTCATGGTGGTGCTCGCCGTGCTCGCCGCGATCCTCGTCGCCGTCCTGACGCCCGAGAGCAAACCGCAGGCCGGGACGCGGATGGACTGGACCGGCGTCGTCTTTATTGTTGTCGCAGTCGGTGCCCTGCTCACCGCGCTGAACGAGGCCGCCAAGCTCGTCGGCGCGTTCTCCACGGGAACCCTGATCCTCTCGCTGGTGTTGATCGCCGTGGCCGCCGCCGCGTTCGCCGCCTTCTGGGTCACCGAAAAGCGTACGAAGGAGCCGATGGTCGAGATTGTCCATCTGCGCCAGCGCTCCACGTGGGCGCCGCTGCTGACCACAATCCTGACCATGACCGGCATCTTCGCCGTGATCAACGGGATTGTCCCCGCCTACGTACAGGCCGCCGCACCCGGCTTCGGCCTTGGCCCCACCGAAACGGCGCTGCTCATCCTGACCCCCTACGCGCTGCTGGGCTGGGTCTTCGGCCCGATCAGCGGGCGGCTCGCCCCGGTCCTGGGCTACACCAATGTGCTGCGCATCGGCATGATCGGCAGCATCGTCTCCCTGGTGATCATTGCGCTGTTCGGCCTGAACAGCCTGCCGGTGATGGTCGCCGCAACTGCGCTGCTCGGCATCATGTACGCCGGCACCGCGAACATCATGCTCAACGGGCTCGGCGTCGTGCTCTCGCCCCCGGGCAACCCCGGCTTCCTGCCGGGCATGAACGCCGGGGCCTTCAACCTCGGCGCCGGGCTGAGCTTCCTGGTGCTGCCGGCGGTGCTCGTGGGCACCTCCGCGCTGGGCGACCGCGGCTCTTACCTTACGGTGATTGTGGTCGGCCTGGTCATCACGGTCGCGGCCTTCGCCGCCTCGCTGCTGATCCCTAAGCCCGTTGAGGCCGAGGTGGAAAAGTGAGTCCGCAGGCCGGACGCATCGTCGTCGTTGGTTCACTGAATGCGGACCTGACCATCTACACCGAGCGGCTGCCCAACCCGGGCGAAACCCTCCGTGGCGAAGGCTTCACCGTGAACCCGGGCGGCAAGAGCGCCAACCAAGCGGTGGCCGCTGGTCGGCTCGGCGGCAACGTCGCCCTGATCGGCGCCGTGGGCGAGGACTCCAACGGAGACATGCTGCTGGCCTCCGTGGCAGGGGCCGGCGTGGACGTTTCCCGCGTGCGCCGCGCGGCCGGCGTCGAGACCGGCGTCGCGGTCATCACCGTTGACGCAGCGGGGGAGAACAGCATCGTCATTTCCCCCGGCGCCAACGGCACCGTAGTTCCGGATGATGTCGCCGCAGCCGGGGACGTTTTCGATGGCGCCGCCGTCGTTTGCCTCTGCCTTGAGGTCGGCCTGGACGTCGTGGAGGCGGCAGCAAGAGCAGGGCACGACGCCGGAGCATCAGTGCTGCTCAACCTCTCGCCTTATGCGCCCGTGCCCAGAAGCCTGGCCGAACTCACCGACGTCCTGCTGGTCAACGCGCACGAGGCTTCGCTGTTCCTCGGCGGCGGCGAAATGCCCTGCGCCGATGCCGCCGTTGCCGACTGGGAGCAGGTGCGCTTGCAGTTTGCGGCGGAGGGGCTGGACCGCGTCGTGGTCACCCTGGGCGCCGAAGGCTCCATCGTGCTGGATGGGCATGCCGAGGAGGGGCGCCGTTTCACCCGGATCGCCCCCACCAAGGTTGACGCCGTGGACACCACCGGCGCCGGCGACGCCTTCACCGGGTCCCTCGCGGCACGGCTAGCCGCAGGGGAGGACCTGGCCGAGGCGGCGGCGTTCGCTTCGGTCGCTGCTGCCCTGGCCGCCACCAAGAAGGGAACCCAGGCCGCATATCCGCGGCTGGCGGACGTGGAGCGTCTGCGGACCGGCGCCTGACGACAGTCACGGCGCCGGTTCGTAGCCGACGAGCCAGTGGAGTCCGTGACGATCGATCACCTGGCCATCGGAGGCGCCCCACGGCTTCGGGGCAAGGGGATCGACCACCCGGCCGCCAACGGCGAGTTTGTCGAACCACTCGTGCAGCACCTTGGGCTCGGCCGTCCCGAGCAAAGAGAGCATGACGCCCTCGAGCCGGACGGTCTTCTCGCCGGGTGCCGCATCCGATCCGGCCAGGGCGACCACGCCGTTCAGCATTCCGTGGGCTATCTGCCCCGGTGGTCCCGCACTGTTGCCGAAGTCCTCATTGGTGTGCAGGGAAAGCTCTCCGCCAAAGATCTCTGCGTAGAAGCCCAGTGCTTCGCGGGCAGTGCCGGGGAAGCTGATGTAGATCTGCGGTGCCGTCATGGGCACAGCCTACAGACACGGATTGCCGGAACCGGCGGGTTCCGGTCCTCGGAGATAAGACGAAGAGGGATGTTCCCCGCACCGCGGTGCAGGGAACATCCCTCTTTCGCTCGCCCGTGGGCGGCGGAACTTACCCGAAGTACTTCGGCAGGGTGCCCTCGTGGGCTTCCTTGAGTTCGGCCAGCGGAACGGAGAACTCGCTCTGGAAGTCCAGCGCGCCGTTCTCGGTGTCCACCACGCCGATGCGCATGAACGGGAAGCCCCGCGCGCCGCACATGTCCTTGAAGCGGACCTCTTCGCTGCGCGCCACGGACACGACGGCGCGGGCCTGGGACTCGCTGAACAGCAACGTGAACAGGTCAACGCCGTCACGTTCGCAGACCTCGCCCAGGCCGATCCGGGCACCGACGCCGAAGCGCAGCGCCATCTCGGACAGGGCTGCGGCCAGGCCGCCTTCGGAGAGGTCGTGGGCGGCGTCGATCATGCCGTCCCGGGAGGCGTTGATCAGCAACTCGCCCAGCAGCTTCTCGGCCGCCAGGTCCACGGCCGGGGGCCTGCCGCCCAGGTGCCCGCGCAGGTTGGCCCATTCGGAGCCGTCCAGCTCGTCGCGGGTGGTACCCATCAGGTAGATCGCCTGGCCGTCCTCGCGCCAGCCCGACGGGGTGCGGCGGCCGACGTCGTCGAGCTTGCCGAGCATCGCCACGACCGGGGTCGGGTGGATCGGGGTGTTGCCGGTCTGGTTGTACAGCGAGACGTTGCCGCCGGTGACCGGGACGCCCAGTTCCATGCAGCCGTCGGAGAGGCCGCGGATTGCTTCGGCCAGCTGCCACATGACGTCCGGGTCCTCCGGCGAACCGAAGTTCAGGCAGTCGGACACCGCCATCGGGATAGCACCCACGGTTGCGACGTTCCGGTAGGCCTCGGCCAGGGCCAGTTGCGCGCCCTGGTAGGGATCCAAGTAGGTGTAGCGGCCGTTGGCGTCGGTGGCCAGGGCAACCCCGAGACCGGTTTCCTCGTCCACCCGGACCACTCCGGCGTCGTCGGGCATGGCCAGTGCGGTATTGCCGCCCACGTAGCGGTCGTACTGGTTGGTCACCCAGTCCTTCGAGCACATGTTCGGGGACGCCATCAGTTCCAGCACGGCTGCCTTGAGGTCCTCGGCGCTGGCCGGGGGGTTGGCGCCGGCCGCGGAGGCGCGGAAGGAGTCGGCCTGGACCCGGTCCTGCCATTCCGGGCGGGCGTAGGGCCGGTTATAGACCGGGCCGTCGTGGGCGACGGTGCGCGGGTCGACGTCGACGATGGTCTCGCCGTCCCACTTGATGACCAGGCGGCCGGTGTCGGTGACCTCGCCCAGCCAGGAGTATTCCACGGCCCACTTGGCCATGACGGCCTCGAACGCCTCGACGTTCTCGGGCGAGACCACGGCCATCATGCGTTCCTGCGACTCGGACATCAGGATTTCGCCCGGCGTCAGGGTCGGATCACGCAGCAGCACGGAGGTCAGCTCGACGTCCATGCCGCCGTCGCCGTTGGAGGCCAGTTCCGAGGTGGCGCAGGAGATGCCGGCGGCCCCCAGGTCCTGGATGCCCTCGACCAGCGAGCCCTTGAACAGTTCCAGGCAGCACTCGATGAGCACCTTCTCCGAGAACGGGTCGCCGACCTGGACCGCGGGGCGCTTGGAGGGCTTGGTGTCGTCGAAGGACTCCGAGGACAGGATAGAGGCACCGCCGATGCCGTCGCCGCCGGTGCGCGCGCCGAACAGCACCACCTTGTTGCCCTTGCCGGAGGCGTTGGCCAGCCGGATGTCCTCGTGGCGCATGACGCCCACGGCCAGGGCGTTCACCAGCGGGTTGCCCTGGTAAACGGAGTCGAAGACGACCTCGCCGCCGATATTCGGCAGGCCCAGCGAGTTGCCGTAGCCGCCGATGCCGGCGACCGCACCGTGGACCACGCGGGCGGTGTCCGGGTGGTCGATCGCGCCGAAGCGCAGCGGGTCCATCACGGCCACCGGACGCGCGCCCATGGAGATGATGTCGCGCACGATGCCGCCGATGCCGGTCGCGGCGCCCTGGTACGGCTCGACCATGGTGGGCGAGTTGTGCGACTCGATCTTGAAGGTTACGGCCCAGCCGTCACCCAGGTCCGTCACGCCGGCGTTCTCGCCGATGCCCACCAGCATGTGCTTCTTCATGTCCTCGGTGACCTTGTCGCCAAACTGGCGCAGGTGGACCTTGGAAGACTTGTAGGAGCAGTGCTCGGACCACATCACCGAATACATGGCCAGCTCGGCGGCGGTGGGGCGTCGGCCCAGCACCTTGACTACCTCGTCGAACTCGTTGCGCTTCAATCCCAGCTCGGCCCAGGGCAACTCGGTGTCCGGGGTCTGCGCGGCATGCTCCACGGTGTCGATGTTGAACTGACGCCCCTCGGCGCGTTCGACGGCGTCGGCCGCCCCGCCGTAGCTCTGCACGTGCTCATTGCGTGCCTCGGCCTCGGTTTCCAGCCGGGTATCCACTGTTGCGCTGGTCGGATTGGTCTCGGTCATTTACTTGGCACCTGCCACAATCTTCGTCAAAACGGAGGTGAAAATTCCCAGGCCGTCGGTGCCGCCGCGCAGCTCGACGTCGCCGAAGGCGGAAGAGTCCGGGCCGAAGCCGGCTTCCACGGCGTGTTCGGGGTGCGGCATCAGGCCCACTACGTTGCCCGCGGCGTTGCTGATTCCGGCGATGTCGCGGCGCGACCCGTTCGGGTTGCCGTCCGAGTAGCGGAACACCACGCGGTTCTCGGCTTCCAGCTCGTCCAGGGTCTTCTCGTCGGCGACGTACTGGCCGTCCTGGTTCTTCAGCGGCACCACGATTTCCGCGCCGGCTTCGTACTGGCTGGTCCAGGCCGTGGTGTTGTTCTCCACGCGCAGCCTCTGGTCGCGGCAGAGGAAGTGCAGGTGGTTGTTCTTGATCATGGAGCCGGGCAGCAGGTGTGCCTCGGTCAGCACCTGGAAGCCGTTGCAGATGCCCAGCACCGGCAGCGGATCGTGCTGCGCGTTGGCGGCGTCGGCAATTTGCTCCATCAGCGGGGCAAAGCGGGAGATCGCGCCGGCGCGCAGGTAGTCGCCGTAGGAGAAGCCGCCGGGGATGATCACGCCGTCCACGCCCTGCAGGTCATGGTCGCCGTGCCACAGGCTGACCGCGGTGCCGCCGGCAATCCGCACGGCACGGGCCGCGTCGCGGTCGTCGAGCGTGCCGGGGAAGGTAACGACGCCGATGCGCGCGCCCGAGAGGCCTGCGTCCGGTGCGGGCGAGAAGTCGCCGATCAGGGGAGTCTCAGTCATTATTCGCCGGCCCCGATGGTCGCCTCGGTGATGACCTCCACCCGGGTGACGTCTTCGATCACGGGGTTGGAGAGCAGCGTGGCGGCGGCATGCCGGGCCTGGTCCAGGAGTTCCTCGGTCACCTCGCCGTCAACCGTCAGCTCGAAGCGCTTGCCCTGGCGGACTTCGCTGAAGCCGGCCAGGCCCAGGCGGTTCAGCGCGCCGGCAATGGCTTTGCCCTGCGGATCAAGGATTTCGGGCTTGGGCATGACATCAACAACGATCCGGGGCATCCGGCCACTCCTGTGCTTGGATTGTGCTCTTCAAACGAAGCGAGGCGCGCGGAACTCAGTGCAGTGTCAATCCAACAATTGGTGCCGTCTCACGCTGTCCCAGCGCTCCGCGAGCTTGCAGCACTATTCTACCGGCATCGCGGGGCGCTGATTTTACGGGACGACGACGGCGGATCCCGGCAAAACCGTGCCGTCGGCCAGCGGGGCTCGTAGCATGGCTTCATGACGGAGAAGCCGCAGTCCATGCTGCTGCCCATCTTGGCCGCCGTCGTGCTGGGCGGCCTCGGGCGGATGGTCATTCGGAAGAAACGCGACGACCGGCGGACCGCCCGTGCCGCACGGCGGGATCTTGACCGCCGTGTGAGCGAAGTCATGCGCGACGGTCGGCGCTGACCCGGTCGGCCCGCGGCGACGCTGACCCGGTCGGTCACGACGGCGCTGACCAGGGTGGCACTAAACTTCGCCGGCGCGGCCGCCCAGCAACGCGGCCATCGCGTTCCACTCGGAGATCTTGCACCCGTCGGTGAGGGAGAAGTGCTTGTTAACCTCGCGGCCGTTGAAGGTGCCGGTGACGTGGGCCTGCTGCGGACCGCCGTATTGCTGGGTGCAGAGGCGGTTGGGATCGGGCAGCTCGAAGAAAACTTTGTCCCCGTGCTTGGCCAGCGCCGCGCAAGCGCCCTCCGGGTCCCTGACCGTGGAGCCTTCGGCGGGACGGGAATCCCGGCACACCAGCAGTTGCTCAAGCCGGGCGGTGCTGTCTGCGGAGGTCAGCATGATGGACAGTTCGGCATCCACGGCCACACCTTTCTGATTGTCCGTCGGGGGGCCCGAGGGAGCGGGTTCCGATGGGGAAGGGGTCCCGCCGTCGCCCGGGGAAGCGGGAACGGCGATGCCGGGGGAAGGCTGCGGCTGGTCGCCCTGGCCGCAGGCCGCCAGCCAGGGCAGGAAGAGCAGGCAGGAAAGGAGCACCGCCGCTTGGCGGCAATCGGTCCGCCGCCGCCCTGGACGCTCCGCCTCAACGGCCATGGTCAGTCCTCCGTTCGAATGTTTCCCGGAGCGGAGCGACGTGCGGCCGCACGGTGCGACGACGAGTTCCCCTCCGTCCCGCGGTCCGGCACATTAGGCGCCTCGAGCACATCCAGTGCCTCCAGCACGTCCAGGGCTTCCAGGAGCCGGAGGCGCAGCGCCTGCGCCTCCTCGGCAAACGCCCGCTGGGCCGCCACGTACTGGGCGCGGCCCTCGGTGGTCTCGATCCTGACCGGTTCGTAGCCCCAGCCCGAGAGGTCGTAGGGCGAGGCCCGCATGTCCAGCTCGCGGATCCGCCAGGACAGCTCGAAGCAGTCCATCACCAGTTCGCTGGGCAGCGCCGGGGCCAGCTTGTACGCCCACTTGTACAGGTCCATGTTGGCGTGCAGGCAGCCGGGCTGTTCCATCTGTCGCTGGTTTTCCCGGGTGGGCTGCAGCGTGTTCAGCGGTACGGCCTGCGGCGTGTAAAACCGGAAGGCGTCGAAGTGCGAGCAGTTGATCCGGCTGCCCTCCACCACCTGGTCCGTTCCCTCCGCGCCGAGCCGCAGCTCCAGGTAGTCGTGCCGGACGCCGTTGAGCCGTGACTTGTAGGCCATGGCCCACTCGTGCAGCCCGAAGCAGCCGAACCGGGCCGGCCGCGACGCGGCGCCGGCCAGGATTTCCCGCGAAAACGCCACCGCCGTTCCCCGCGCCGCCAGGAAGGCTTTGGCGTCGAAGGTGACGGCACCGGCGTCGTGCCCTACACCCGCGCTGCCGCACTCGGCGGCGGTCAGCGCCCGGTAAAACTTCCACCCGCGGCGCTCGCCGGCGTCGTCGCCGGTCAACACCACGCCAGCGCCGGGATGCCAGCGCGCCAGCTGCCCCGGCTTCAAGCTGTAATACGTGAAGAGGAAGTCTTCCACCGGGTGTTTCAGCCCGGCCGAGCGGCGTTGCAGGTAGGGCTGGGTGAAGCGCTCGGCGCGCTCGCCGTGGGCCCGGGCGCGCGGCAGCCACTGCTCCGGTTCGAGCACCCGGAGCCGGTCGAGGAGAACCTGCGGCGCCATGGTTCCATTGTCCCAGCCGCCGCGTCAGATTGGCACCCGGCTTATAGCACCGCCGGCCCGCGCAGGGAAGTACGCGCAGGGTATTTCCGCGGCGCCGCACCCAAGAAGGGTGAAACGGTTCTTTCAGACCTTCCGGTGCGGTACTTTGATCCCACAGACGCACCAATGTGGCTGTTGTCACAGATGGGGATGGGGCCGGCCTCGCACGCCGGGGAAATCCAATACCCTGCGGCCGCACGGCCCGCAGGATATGCATTCGGCTGCGTCTGCGGGCCGACCAAAGCGGTCGCGCCCACCGGATGAAAGGCATTTCCTTCTCATGACACAGCAAAGCAGCAGCTTTGTGCACCGGCAGGGATTGCGCTCTGCCGCGGCACTCGCACTGGGGATACCGCTGATCCTCTCCGGGCTCGCCGGCCCGGCGGCGGCCGCACCCGCCGACCTCGCCCGCACCATCACCTCGAATCCGGACGGGCAGCAGGCCGTCTACGAGGACGGCCGCTACATCGTGATGCTCTCCGGCGATCCGCTGGCCACCTATGAGGGCGGCGTGTCCGGCATCGCGGCAACGAAGCCCGCGCCGGGCGAAAAGCTGAATGGAAACAGCGCCCACGCCAAGAAGTACCGGGCACACCTGCAGGAGCAGCAGAACGACGTCGCCGCCTCCCAGGGCGTCAAGATCGGGAAGAGCTTCACGACGGCGGTTAACGGCTTCGCGGCGGAGCTGACCGGGCTGCAGGCGGCCGAGCTGGCCAAGAAGCCGGGCGTGGCGGCGGTAGCTCCGGACGAGCAGCACCACCCGGACTACTCCAGCACCGATTTCCTGGACCTGCCCGGCGGCAACGGCGTCTGGGCCGAACAGTATGGCGGCGCACAGAACGCCGGCAAGGGAACCGTGGTCGGCGTGATCGACACCGGCTACTACCCGGACAGCGACTTCCTGGCCGGCGAGGAAGTCAAGCCGCTGACCGGCAAGGCCAAGGTCGGCGAACCCTACCTGACGCCGGACGGCAAAATCGCCATGCTCAAGGCAGACGGCAGCACCTTCCTGGGCGAATGCCAGCCGGGCCAGGAAGGCTCCGGCTTCGACGGCACCGAATGCAACTCCAAGGTGCTCAGCGCCCGCTACTACGCCGACGACTTCCTGGCCTATGTGCCGCCGGAAGACCGGCATCCGCAGGAGTCCATCTCCCCGCTGGACATCGCCAGCCACGGCACCCACACCGCCACCACGGCCGCCGGCAACAGCGGCGTGACGCAGACCGTTGACGGCCGCGACTTCGGCACCGGCAACGGCGTGGCTCCCGCCGCCAAGGTCGCCGTCTACAAGATCTGCTGGGAGGACAACGACGACGCCACCGGCGGCTGCTACACCTCGGCCTCCGTGTCCGCGATCGAGCAGGCCATCCTCGACGGCGTCGACGTGCTGAACTACTCCATCTCCGGCAACAACAACTCCGTCCTGGACCCGGTGTCGGTGGCGTTCCTGAGCGCGGCCGAGGTGGGCGTTTTCGTTTCCGCCTCCGCCGGCAACGCGGGTCCGGCTCCCGCCACCGTCAACCACAGCGCGCCCTGGGTGACCACCGTGGCGGCCAGCACGTTCTCCAACGAACTGCAGGGCACCGTGGAACTCTCCGACGGCACCAAGTACCGCGGCACGTCCATCATGAACCGCGAGGTTCCGCAGACGGCGCTGATCCTTTCCGCGCAGGCCGGTGCGGCCGGCGCCACCGGTGACGAGGCACGCTTGTGCTACCCCGGCAAGCTCGATCCGGCCAAGGTCGAAGGCAAGATCGTCATCTGCGACCGCGGCGTGATCGCCCGCGCGGACAAATCGGTCGCCGTCGAGCAGGCCGGCGGTATCGGCATGGTGCTCGTCAACGTGACCCCCGGGTCGCTCGACCTGGACCTGCATGCCGTCCCCACCGTGCACATCGACGACCCGTCCATCAAGCACAAGGTCGCCGCGGACCCGTCGCTGACCGCGGCGCTGCGCGACCGTGACACCACGGGGCTGCCGCAGAGCCCGGTCCCGCAGGTTGCCGAGTTCTCCTCGCGCGGTCCGTCCACGGCGGTGGACTCGAACCTGCTGAAGCCGGACGTCGCGGCCCCGGGCGTGAACGTGCTCGCCGGAGTTTCCCCGGTGGTTGGCGGCGAGACCAGCGGCTTCATGTCCGGCACCTCGATGGCCGCGCCGCACGTGGCAGGCCTCGGCGCGCTGCTGCTGGCCAAGAACCCCAAGTGGTCCCCGGCCACCGTGAAGTCGGCGATGATGACCACCGCCGGCGACCTGGTCACAGAGGACGGCTCGGTGAACGAAGACCGCTTCGCCACCGGCGCCGGCCACGTGGATACCGCCCGGATGGGCGATCCCGGCCTGGCCTACGATGCCGATATCAACGACTGGCTCGGATTCATCCAGGGCACAGGCCTGGATCTGGGCCTGAAGAAGCGGGACACCGTCGAGTCCAAGGACATCAACGTGCCGTCGTTTGCCCTCGGGAAGCTGGCCGGCAAGGTCACCGTGGAGCGCACGCTCACCGCCCTGAAGCCCGGCACCTACTCGGCGGACGTGGACCTGCCGGGCGTGAACGTGAAGGTCTCGCCCGCGAAGCTGACCTTCAAGAAGGCCGGCCAGGAACGCACGTTCAAGGTCACCTTCGAGAACGCGGCTGCCCCGCTGGATCAGTTCACCATGGGTGAGCTGGTCTGGACGGAAGAGGGCAAGGGCGCCGGCGGGCAGCACTCGGTTGCGTCGCCCATCGCCGTCCGGCCGGTCACCGCGGTGGCCCCTGCCAGCGTGGCGTTCGCTTCCGACGGCGGCGACGGCACCGGCACGATCGAGGTCACCTCGGGCACCAACTCGCCGATCGACCTCGCGGTCGAGGGCCTGGCCAAGGCCAACGCCACCGCGGTGGAGAAGGTCCCCGGCCAGCCCGCCGTGATCGGTTCCAACGGCAGCACGGGATTCGCGCCGCAGGCGGTGCCGGCAGGTGCCACGCTGGCGCAGTTCTCCATCACCGCGGCCGACCCGGGGGCAGACTGGGATCTGTATGTCTACACCCCCGCGGGTACCGTGATCTCGGCGGCCACGGCGGCGGCGAGCGAGTCCCTGGCCATCAACAATCCGGCGCCGGGCACCTACTACGCCATCGCGCACCTGTACAGCAGCCCGGACGGCAAGGCCAGCAAGGGGACCATCGACACGGTGGCGCTGAGCGGTGACGCCGGCAACCTGGCGGTCAGCCCGGATCCGCTGCAGCTGGCCAACGGCGAGACCGGCACGGTAACCGCCACCTGGTCCGGCCTGGCGGCCGGCAGCTGGGTAGGCCTGGTCAAGTTCGGCGACGGCGCGGCCACGGCGGTGACGGTCAACGTCTCGGGCAACGGCGCCGCGGCGCAGGCGCCGGCAGCTGAAGGTACGGCCGTGATAGTCGACGGCAGTGCCTCGGAGCAGCCCGGGCAGCGCTCCGGCCGCTAACGGCGCCGGCGGTCCCGGCCGCTGACAGCACCTGAACAAGCGGGAGGGTGGCCGGTGGATACAACCACCGGCCACCCTCCCGCCGCATCTTCCGGCAGCTCCGTGCGTCGGCGCTAGTCCTTGGCTTCCCGTGCGGCCTTGATCAGCGCATGCATCGAGGCGTTCAGTTCGCGCAACTGCTCGCGTTCAAGCCCCAGGCGCGCCAGCATGGTTCCGGGCACGGCCAGTGCCTCCTCCCGCAGCGCCTGGCCGGCAGCGGTCAGCCCCACGGCCAGCGCCCGCTCGTTGCCTTCCACCCGCTCCCGGGTCACCAGGCCGGCCTGCTCCAGCCGCTTGAGCATGGGGGACAGGGTGGCGGGTTCCTGCTGGAGCGCTTCGGACAGGTCCTTGACCATCCGCGGGCTCTGCTCCCAGAGGGCGAGCATCATCAGGTATTGCGGATGCGTGAGGCCCAGCTTCTCCAGCACCGGCTTGTAGGAGGCCACCACGCTGCGCGACGCCACCGACAGCGCGAAGCACAACTGGTGCTCCAGCAGCAGATCGTCCGTCGTCCCCGCTGTGGCTGTCACGGCCATCACCATCCATCAGTTCGTGCGCTAATTGTTCGTGCCTTATTATGGGGTTGCATGCCCACCAGAGTCCACCGGGCACCGGAAGAAGGATCACCCCCATGACCGAGAAGAAGTCCCGCGTCAACGCGTTCATGCGGGCGACCGGCAAGTTCCGCATCGTCTTCGGCCCGGCCCAGAAAAGCGGCGTCGACCATCCCATGACCGAGGAGAACAAGGCGCTGCTCCAGCAGCGCGAGGCCGAAGCGTCGCAGTGGGAAACGGTCACCCGGGCGGACGGCAGCACCTACATCGTGCCGAAGAAGCCGGCCTAGCCCCGCCCTGTTCTTCCGTAACGGGCCTCGTTAAACTGATGCCACGGATTCTTCTGAGCAAGAAGGTGATTCAGATGGCTGGAAATCGGCGTTTCATGGACCGCTTCATGCGAGCCACGGAGAAGGCGGCGAAGGTCTGGGGCCCTGCCGATCGCATCGAAGCCGACACCCCGGTGGTGCACCGGCACGACGCGGCGGAGAAAGCGGCGGAGGAACAACTGGCCGAGATCGAAGTGGAGCGCGGTCCCGGCCACGCCTACGCCTACCGCAAGCCGCGCAAGGCCTGACACGCGACGAGGCCGCGCAAGGCCCGGCACATGACCAGGCCGCGCAAGGCTGGTACGCGACGAGGCCGCGCAAGGTACGCCTACCGCAAGCCGCGCAAGGCCTGACACACGGAGAGGGGCTGCCAGCCAACTGCTGACAGCCCCTCTCCGGTTCCGCCCCGCGGCGTCAGCGGCCGGTGCCGCCGTAGACCGTGGCTTCCTCATCGGTGTCCAGGTCGAATGCCGCGTGGACAGCGCGGACCGCGGTGTCCAGCAGATCGGCGTGTGTGACAATCGAGATGCGGATCTCGGAGGTGGAGATCATGTCCACGTTCACGCCGGCCTTGTGCAGGGCTTCGAAGAACTTGTAGGAGACGCCGGGGTTGGAGCGCATGCCCGCGCCGATCAGCGAGAGCTTTCCGACGTTTTCGTTGTAGAGAATGCCCTCGAAGCCCACCACGTCCTGGGCCGCGTTGAGTGCCTCCAGGGCTTCCTTGCCCTCCACCATGGGCAGCGTGAAGGAGATGTCCGTCTTGCCGGTCCCGCGGGTGGAGATGTTCTGCACGATCATGTCGATGTTCGAGTGCGCGCCGGCGACGATACCGAAGATTTCCGCGGCCTTGCCGGGGATGTCGGGCACGCCCAGGATGGTGACCTTGGCTTCGGAGCGGTCGTGGGCAACGCCGGAGATGATGGGCTGTTCCAAGGGTTCTCCCTCTTGAATCTTGATCTTGTCGTCGGGGTTGGGCAGTACCCAGGTTCCCTCGTTCGTGCTGAAGGACGAGCGCACGTGCAGCTTCACGCCGAAGCGGCGGGCGTACTCGACGCAGCGCAGGTGCAGGATCTTGGAGCCGGAGGCCGCCATTTCCAGCATCTCCTCGCTGGAGATGGCGTCGATCTTTCGGGCGGTGTGCACCACCCGCGGATCGGCGGTGTAGATGCCGTCCACGTCAGTGTAGATCTCGCAGACGTCGGCGCCCAGGGCCGCCGCCAGCGCCACCGCGGTGGTGTCCGAACCGCCGCGGCCCAGCGTGGTGATGTCGTTGCTCTCCCGGCTGATGCCCTGGAAGCCGGCGACAATGGCGATCTCGCCCTTTTCGATGGTCGTCATCACCCGGTGCGGCGAGACGTCGATAATCCGCGCCCTGCCGTGGATGGCGTCGGTGACCATGCCGGCCTGGCTGCCCGTGAAGGACTGGGCCCTGGAGCCGAATTCCTGGATGGCCATGGCCAGCAGCGACATCGAGATTCGTTCGCCGGCGGACAACAGCATGTCCATTTCGCGGGCGCTGCTGCTGCTGGAGGAGACCTGGTTGGCCAGATCCAGCAGTTCGTCGGTGGTGTCTCCCATGGCGGACACGACGACGACAACCTGGTTGCCGGCGGCTTGGGTGTCGACCACGCGTTGTGCCACGCGTTTAATCCCCTCCGCGTCCGATACTGAGGAACCGCCAAACTTCTGCACTATCAGGCTCATGTGTTCTCTAAACAACTCCTGGGTTGGGGGGCCCGGACCGCGGCCGCCAGGGCGCGCCGCCGGGCTCATGGATTTGCTGCCACGCATCCCGGCTGCGCACCGCGCGGCAACCGCCATTCTAGCGCCGTAGTGGTGACGGCGGAGAATGCGGCGGGCAGTATGACCGGCCAGGGTAATAACGACGACGGTGCCGGGCCAGGCGCCCGACGCCGCCACTGACGCGTGGCTGGGCCGCCGGTTTGCTACGTGAGCATGCGGCGGCCTTCAAAGGCGCGGCCCAGCGTAACTTCGTCCGCGTACTCGAGGTCGCCTCCCACCGGCAGGCCGGACGCCAACCGGCTGACGGGAATGCCGATGGTCTTGAGCATCCGGCCCAGGTAGGTCGCCGTCGCCTCGCCTTCAAGGTTCGGATCGGTGGCGATGATGATTTCCTCGATCTGTCCGTCCGAGAGGCGGCCGAGCAGCTCGCGGATGCGCAGTTGCTCCGGACCGACGCCGCCGATCGGATTGATGGCGCCGCCGAGCACGTGGTAGCGGCCCTTGAAGGACCGGGTGCGCTCGATCGCTATGACGTCCTTGGACTCTTCCACCACGCAGATGGCCGTCGGATCCCGGCGCGGGTCGCGGCAGATGTTGCAGGTGTCCTGTTCGGAGACGTTCCCGCAGATGGAGCAGAACTTCACCCGCTCCTTGACGTGGGTAACGGCGTCAACGAGCCGCTTCATGTCGGCCGGATCGGACTCCAAGATGTGGAACGCGATGCGTTGGGCGGACTTCGGGCCGATTCCAGGCAAGCGGCCGAGCTCGTCGATCAGCTCCTGGACAGCACCTTCGTACACTGAACCTTCAATCTCCGCGGGCGGTTACGAACCGTCGAGGCTTCGTTCTTCGATCAGGCGTCCGCCGAGGAGCCTTTCAATGGCAGCGCGGCCCACCAGTCCGGAATCTTCGATGGCCTCGTCGTCTTCGCTGGGGATGTCCTCGACGTACTTCAAGTTTAGGTCACGGGCTGCCGGGGACGGCGCCGCGACGGCCGATGTCGCCCGCGTGGCCTTCGCCTGATCCAGCAACTGCTGGTAGCGGCTGCGCTTTTGCCCGGGCATCTGCCGGTCCGGCGTCGTTTCCCATTCCTCGGCGGGTGGTTCGTCGTTCGCGTACGGGATGTCGTCGTACGGAGACGGCTGTGCCGGGGCGGAGGGGGTGGGAGTGCTTGGCGGTGCCGACAGGGCGCCGGCGGGCTGGCCGTTCGGTTGGGCGGCAGCCCCGGCGACCTCCCCTGCTGGAGAGCCAGGAGCTGCTGGACCTGTTGGAGCTGCGGGGGCGGGGAAGCCGGCCAGCGCCGAGCCGGAGTGGTTCGAGGCCGATGGCGCACCGGCCGCCACTGGGACAGCGGTGGGAGCCCCCGGGGCCGCCATCCGCTCGGCCAGCTTCGCAAAAACCGGCTTCTCCCCTGGCAGGGCAGGCGGCCGCTGGCCGTTGCCGGAGGCGCTGTTCGGCGATTCGGCCGACGGCGCTGACGCCGCGGTGGCCCCGGAGAAACCGCTGGGGGCTGATGCCCCTGACGCGGCGGAGGTAGCGCTGGGTGCCGAAGCGGCGGTGGGTGCCGAGAGGCTTGAGTCCGCGGACAGACTGCTGGAAGCTGATGCGCCCGACGCGGCGGAGGCAGCGCTCGGTGCCGAGGCGGCGGTGGCCGCCGACATCCCGCTTGCGGCTGAAAGGCCGGTGGACGCGGAGACCCCGCTGGGGGCAGACGGACCGGAAACAGCCGAGGCAGGGGATACACCGGATCCCCCCGACATCGCAGAACCACCGGACAAGCCGGACGTTGCGGAGCCAGTCGACATCTCCGACCCGGCCGGGTCGGCCGGCATCGCCGGTGCAGCCGAAGACGGAGAAGCCGCCGAGCCCGAGCCAGCCATCCCGGCTGCGGCCTGTGCCGACTGCCGATGATCAGATTGCCCAACAACCTGTCCTGAAACTGGCGCGGGCGCACCTACCGTAGCGGTGTTGGCGGACCAACCTCCGTCTGCCGGCTGCGGCCGGCTAGTAGGTACTTTTGGGTTTGACTCACCCGCTGTCACCGACGCGTCTTCGACGGTTTGTATCTGCAGGTCGATGCCGAGCACTTGCTGGATGGCCTGGCGCACGTTGTCCGCGTGGTCGCCGTTGTTGAAGTTGGTGGCGGACCCCTGGTTCTTGAAGCCGAGCGTCAGCGCCGTGCCGTCGAGGCTGAGCGGCGAGGCATTCGTGCTGACGTTCATCCACGTCACCTTGCGGATGCCGCTGAGCGTGGTCAGGATCTCCGGCCAGGCGCGGCGGATCATCTCGATCTGCCCGGACGCCTGCGGGCTCGACTGGCCCTGGCGCGCAGCCTGCGCCGGTGGTGCGGCCTGTTCCGGGCGCGCCGGAGACTGTTGTGCCGGGGCCGGTGCCTGTGGTGCAACCGGTTCCGGTCGGGCCGGCGGCTGGGCCGGGGCCTGCGCCTGTGGTGTCACCGGTTCCGGGCGTGCCGGAGCCTGCGGTGCTGCCGGTGCCTGCCGCTGCGGTCCGCGCTGCTGCGCCGGGGGCTGGCCCTGTGCCTGCGGCCGCTCGTTGGCTGCCGCTACCGGCGCCGCCGTGTTCCGGGGAGATTGAGCCGGCTGACCCGATCCACGGGCCTGGTATCCGGCCGGCGGGGCGGGGCGCTGGGCTTCGGGTGCCGGAGCCGGCTCCGGCATGGCGCCCCAGGTGCCACCCCAGTCGGCCGCGCTTTCGCCGGAGGAGCCGGCAGCAGCGTTCTGCTGGCCGGCCGCATCGGAGGGGACCTGCACACCGGCGTCCTGCCTGCCGCCGTCTCGCGGATTCCCGAACACCGACGACGGGACGGTCGGACGGCTGGAATCGTTGGCGGATGCCGGAGCCGAAGGCGGCTGGGCGGAAGACGCCTGGGCCTCGGCTGCGGCCGCGGCGCCGTTCCCATCCGGAGATCCGGAGGATGCCGCCGTCGCAGGTGCCGTACCCCCGGAGCCAGCGGGAGCTCCGCCGTCGTGCTGTTGGGCAGGCTGGCCTGAAGTTTGGGGGTTGTTGGCGGCGGGGGCGGCGGGACCCTGCTGGTCTTCGCGGGGCCAGTCGGTGGTGCTCACCCGCGGGGGAGTGAGGCGCTCGGCGTCCGGGCGGGCGGGCTCGGCCTTCTGTGCGTTGGCTCCCCGGAGCGCGGCGCGCGCGGCTTCGGGCCCGGAGAGCGGGGGCTCCGCGGCGGCATGCACGGCGGGCGCCTGCGGCTGGCCGGCTGCCGGTGCGGAAACCGGGGCCCCACCGTAGCTGAGCCGGCGCTCGATCCGGTCCACCCGAGCCGCGACGCCCTGCTCGCCCTGGTCGGCGGCGGGCAGCAGGATCCGCGCGCACAGCAGTTCAAGGTGCAGGCGCGGGGAGGTGGCGCCGGTCATTTCGGTCAGCGCCTGGTTGGTGATGTCCGCGGCCCGGGAGAGCTCGGACGCGCCCAGCTGGTTGGCCTGGGTCTGCATCCGGGCGATCTGGTCTTCCGGGACGCCGCGCAGGATCGCGTGGGCGCTTTCCGGCATGGCGCGCACGATGATCAGGTCGCGGAAGCGCTCGAGCAGGTCCTCGACGAAGCGGCGCGGATCGTGGCCGGTCTGCACCACGCGGTCCACCGCGCTGAACACGGTGGACGCGTCGCCCGCGGCGAAGGCGTCGACGACGTCGTCCAGCAGGGAGGCGTGCGTGTAGCCGAGCAGGGAAACGGCCAGTTCGTAGTCCAGCCCGTCGGGTCCGGCGCCGGCCATCAGTTGGTCCAGCACGGAGAGCGAGTCGCGGACCGAACCGCCGCCCGCCCGGATCACGAGCGAGAGGACGCCCGGGGCCACCGGAACGTTCTCCTGCCGGCACAGGAGTTCCAGGTACTGCATCAGCGGTTCCGGCGGGACCAGCCGGAAAGGATAGTGGTGGGTCCGGGAGCGGATTGTGCCGATGACCTTGTCTGGCTCGGTGGTGGCGAAGATGAACTTGATGTGTTCCGGCGGCTCTTCGACGATCTTGAGCAGGGCGTTGAAGCCGGCCGACGTGACCATGTGGGCCTCATCGATGATGAAGATCTTGTAGCGGTCGCGCACCGGGGCGAAGGTGGCCCGCTCGCGCAGGTCGCGGGCGTCGTCCACGCCGCCGTGGGATGCGGCGTCGATCTCGATGACGTCGAGGCTGCCGGGTCCGCCGCGGCCGAGCTCGACGCAGGAGTCGCAGGTGCCGCAAGGGGTGGGGGTGGGGCCCTCCGCGCAGTTCAGGCAGCGGGCCAGGATGCGGGCCGAGGTGGTCTTGCCGCAGCCGCGCGGGCCGGAGAACAGGTACGCATGGTTGACGCGGTTCTTCTGCAGCGCCGCCATCAGCGGATGGGTGACGTGTTCCTGCCCGATAACGTCCGCGAAAGTGTCCGGGCGGTAGCGACGGTAAAGGGCTGTACTCACGATCAAACCCTATCGGTTGAAACTGGGCCGGTGCACGCCGGAGCGGCCGGGCTGGGGATAGGCAGCATGGGGGTAAGTAAAGACCCCTCATGCACCTGACAGAGCCCGCTTACCCTTGCTACCTTCCGGTCCTGGGGGAGTTCACAGGTTGACACCGCATGAGGGGCCGACGAACAGTCTACCTGACGTCGGACGGCGGCCCGAAATCAGGCGCCCGTCACCCGCCGGGGGTCGTCGGGGAGCCGGCGGCGGCGTCGGGAACGGCGTCGGGAGCATCCCACCAGCGCAGCACGCGGGAGCACCGCAGCGTGGCCCAGCGGCCGATGTCCTCTGCCGTCCAGCGGAACCACATCCGCCCCGGATACGGGCGGTACCCGCCCCAGTTGCCCGGGCTGCGCCGCCCATGGGCCACTACCTTGATGGCGGGCGACATCCGGTCGTCGTGCGGGCAGCCCTCGGCCCGAAAGTACTCGAGGCCGCGCAGAATGTCGTAGTGCCACTGCGGCGGGAACCGGAACTGGGACAGCGAAGGATGCGCCACGGCCCCGGTCCGATGTGACCGGTAGAGCGAATGCATCAGCAGGAATTCGCGGCCGCGTGCCTCGGCGACCTCCACCTTGATCGCACCGCCGCTGTGCCGGTAGGCAGCCAGCGCCTCCAACGTGCTGATGGTGGTGTGGAACGAGGCATGCTTGGTCGGTGAGCTGTGGGGCTCGCAGTTCCAACCGCCGTCGTCCAGTTCCTCGGCCAGCAGCCACGACACTGCCTTGTCGATCCGTGGATCGCCGCCGAGTCGCTGGCCCAGCTCGGAGCCGACCAGCACAGCCATGGCCGTGACGCAGTTCTCGGCCCGGTCCTGGTGCCGGCCGTAGGTCAGCCCGCCGTCGAAGTACTCTGCCCCGTCCAGCAGCCTCCGACAGCCGGCCACGGCCTGCGGGTGCCCCGGGGCGAGTCCGAGCCAATGCAGCAGCAGCAGGGTGAACATGGTGGAGGTCCATTTGGGGTTGTAGAGGCCGCCGCCCCAGCTGCCGTCCGGATCCTGCGCCTCGAGCAGCAGGGCACCCCAGCCGGAGTCGGCGATTTGGGCTTGCGCGGCCGCCACTTCGCCTTCGGGCGCGTCGCAAAGATCACGCAGGGTCTGGAACCGGATTGACGCATCCCCGGCCAGCAGCCAGTCCACAATGCGTGCCGGTGGCACGCTGCCTACCGCTGACTCTGTACCGGTGGCCATGTTGTTTAGTCCCCTTAGAAAAGGGGCTGCCCCCAGCCCCTCACCTCACCCATGGCGTAAGTTTGCCACTGCCGGTCGCAGCCTTCCAGAGCTAAACGGCGGCGGTACCCGCACGGTCTCGGATTCAATTTTTGGGCCCGTACTGAAGGGGTGGCGGCCGTCTCTGGAGGGGGCCAAGTCGCCCAACCTCAGCCCCCTTAGAGGCTTGGGTCGAGGTGCATGGACTCCTGAATCCAGCTCCCTGGATTCCCTCGCCCCAGCCCCCTTGGCGGCCCGCGACCGAGGTCCTTGGGGTTTTCGGCCCAGCCGCGTGAGTCCCGTGTCCCAGTTCCTTGGACTCGCGCACTCCAGCTTTTTGAACTCCCGCACCCAGTTCCCTGCACTCCTGCCGATTCGGCACATGGGGCCGCTTTCGGGTACTCTGGTATCTGCTCTTGTGAGCAAGCATCTGGAGGATTCGCCTAGCGGCCTATGGCGCACGCCTGGAACGCGTGTTGGGTTCACGCCCTCGGGGGTTCAAATCCCCCATCCTCCGCCAGCCCCAGCGGCCCCGATCTGCACTGCAGACCGGGGCCGCTGGCGTTAAGCCGCAAGGCCAGTTGCCGAGGCGCAGCGCACGGCCGGACGAGGGGTTCTTACCGGCAAACCAGCCGCGGATCGGGCAACTTTTGTCCATGTTCAGCCATAACTGTCCATCTTTTGGCGAATCACAGGCCCCTGACCTGCGGCTTTGTCCCAGGGTCGTTTTAAACGTGGACAGTTGCGTCCCGTGACGCGCGCCGTCAGGCCTGCTGCCCGAGCCGGGCGAGGCGGCGGCGCGCCGCGGCTTCGCTCGGCCCGGTCTTGCTCAGCCCCAGCCGGACGACGCTTAGGACGATCCGGGTGGCGGGCTTTATGAGGATCCGCAGCGGCAGGGGAGTGGTCGGGCGCAGCCCCAGCAGGCGGCGGTGCTCCTCGGGAAGCGTTTCGACGGCGGCGGCGAACAGGATGCGGTAACCCAGCCGTTGCGAGCGGGGCAGCGGCGGCCGCCTGACAAACGCGACCGTCTCCTCCATGGTGGGCGACGCGGCTAGCTCCGGGGCGAAGCCGGCCAGTTGGGCGCGCAGTTCCGCATAAGTGCCGGGCGGGTCCGAAACCTGCATGAGCTCGCCGGCCTTGGCCCATTCGGCCACATAGCGGTCCGGACCACCCGGGAACCGTCGGCCGTAGGCAAGGTGCGCGGTGACGAAGGCGTCCGTGAAGGTCAGGTGCACCCACCGCAACAGGTGGGGGTCGTTGGCAAAGTACGGTTGCTGTCCGCCGGCCGAGTCGGTGTAGGTCCCCCGGACGCGTTCATGCAGGCGCAGCACCAGGTCGCAGGCGGAGCGCGCCGCCGCTGTGTCGCCGTAGGTGACGGTGAAGATCCACCGGATGGTATTTGCGAGGCGCCCCAGCGGATCGTCGCGGTAGGCGGAGAAGTCATGCACGCCGGCCAGCGCGCCGGGATGCAGCGTCTGCGTGAGCAGCGAACGGATGCCGGCAACCAGCGTGGGCATCGAGCCGTGGACCGCCCAGACGGCCGAATCGGGCGCGAAGTAGCCCGCGTCGTCGCCGTTCTCCAGGTCTAGCTCCCACTGCGGGATTGTGTCGCTCTGCCCGGAAAACGTGCCCCGCAGTTCGTCGCGCCAGCGGGTCAGGATGTTGCCCACACAGCCCATTATGGGCGGGCGGGAACGGCCGCGCACCGGGTTGCGGAGCCTGCATCGAGAAGAATGGTGTGTGCGACCCCGAACGTCGCACACACCATGGGAGCATCGGAGGCCAGGAGGCCAGGAGTCCCGGCCAGGAAGCTCAGCCCCGTCCGCCGAAACCCCCGGCGACCTGCCGCGCCTACTTCTTGGCGAGCAGCTCCGGATAGAACTTCTCGGTCACGTCCGGGTGGGCGCGCAGTCGGCCCTTGAGCATGTTGGCGCCGAAGCTGGAGAGCATCGGGTTGGTGGGGTCGTCAGTGCGGCCGCGGGACTCGGCCTTGAGCTCGTCCGGCAGCGGAACCGGGTCGATCACGGCATCCAGGCGCGGCGACCAGAAGAATGGCACCGAGTAGCGGTCCACGCCGGGCGGCGGAGCCTGCACGCGGTGGACGGTGGCGGTGATGTAGCCGTCGGTGGCGACCTCGAGCATTTCGCCCAGGTTCACCACCAGGGCGCCCTCGATCGGCTCGACCGGCAGCCACTCATCGGACTCCGGCGGCCGCACCTCGAGCCCGCCCACCATGTCCTGCAGTAGCAGGGTGACGAAGCCGTAGTCGGCGTGCACGCCCACGCCCTGATCGCCGGCTTCCTCCACCACGCCGCCGACGTAGTGCACCAGCTTGCCCATCCAATGCGGGGTGCCGGCGAACGGCTCGTCGAAGTAGTCTTCCGGCAGGCCCAGCCCGACGCCGATGGCCGAGAGCAGATTATGGCCCACCGTGGACATCAGCTCGGCCCAGGCCATGGCCTTCTCGCGCAGGTCCGGCTGCACGGCGTCCGGCCACTGGTTCGGGCCGCGCAGCAGCCAGTACTTCTGGTCCTCGGGGTAGTCGGTGACCGGCTCGCTCTCGGGCGAGTAGTCCAGCTGCTCGCGGGCATCGGCGCGGCCCTGGGTCCGCTCGGTGCCCATGCGGGTGTAGCCGCGGAAATGCGGGGAGTTTCGGTTGTCCAACTTCAGCCGCTCTTCCAGCGGCAGGTCAAAGAAGCGCTTCATCGCGTCGAAGAGCTCCGCTACCTGGCCCTCGGCCGCGCCGTAACCGGTGATCTGGAAGAACCCGACGCGGTGCGCGGCGTCGCGCAACTGGTCGATGAAGACCGGGTTGAAGCTGCCGTCCGCAAGGCGGGCGGTGCTCATGTCGAGTACTGGAATGCTCCCCTGAAGTGCGTTCATGGAAGGCAGACTAGCACCGGGCCCGGAGTCAATTGTTACGGACGTTACGTTTTGCTGCGGAGGCTGAGTTTCGCTTGACTCGCGAAGGGAATCGGCGTGGAATGCGCCCCGTATTTCGCCGTGTTACGGCCCGACGGCGGGTGCGGCCGACTCGGGAAGGCCCTCGGGCCGGCTCGGGAAGACCCTCTATCCGGTTCGGGAAGCCCCTACCCGGCTCGCGCGCCCGTACCCCGCCAGGCAAGCCCCTACCCCGCCCTGCAAGCCCCTACAACGTCTGGGCGATCGCCGCCCACGTCCGCAGGAACGCCGCGCCGGCCTCTTCGTGCACGGCCCTCGGGAAGCCGAGGTGGGCCGCGGTCAGCACCGGGTACGGCTTCTGCGGGACCCCGTCGTCGGGGCGGACATCCACGTGCAGCACCGCGTGCCCGTTGTGGTGCAGCAGGTCGGACATCGCGTAGTCGGTGCGCGAATCGCCCATCGTCCGCCACGCGTGCGGCACCACGCCGTCCGCGGCCAGCATTTCCAGCGCCCGCTCGGCGCCCAGGTCCTTGCCCAGCTGCACCGACTCGATGTCGGTGGCGATGATGTTCGGGTCCACCCGGTAGTCAATTTGGTCGTCGCTGTCCGGCAGGTGCTGGTCCAGGCGCGTGGCACCCATGCCGAACCTGGACATCAAAGCCAGGACCTCGGCGTCGAACTTTTCCTGCACCTGGCGGTACTCCCGGTTTTCCGTTCCCACCACCTGTTCCACGGAGACCATGGCGCGCTTGGTTTCGTCGAAGAACATGTGGCTGGAGTAGCCGGAGCGGACCAGCTCGCGCACCTCGGCGGCGAACTCCTGCGGCGGAGCCAGCGCATGGTCCACATGGATCGTGCCCGGGCCGGCCGCCGTGAAGCTGAACCAGACGGCGCCCTTTTCGCACACCGCATAGCAGCGCACCTCCGGCGGCATCCCGGCGGCCAGCATCGGCTCCATCACCTGCTCTTTGATGAACTGGTCCGACCGTCCGGTGTTGAACACGATCGGCCAGCCGCGTTTGGCCATCACGAGCAGCGAGTGGATGATCTCCGCCGGCACGGTCCGGGTCACCGTCGATGAAAGCGGGCCGTCGACGTCCAGCAGCAGGCCGATGGGCGGCTGCTCCGGGCGGGCAGGGAGACCGGCTGTGAGGCTCATGGTCCCAGTATGACGGGGTGGCACGGCCGTTCGCATCCCACCAGTTTTTCCCAAGGCCGCCCGGCAAGGATGGGTGCCTACAGGTTTGGGGGAGCGGGAAAGCGGTAAGGCAATGACGACGCTCTATGGGGATAGCGCGGTTGTGCCGGGGCCGGACAGCAGCGCGAGCCTGCCGTCCGGTCTCTCGCGGCGTGTTTTTGGGGTACTTGTTGGGGCCGGCATCGCCGGCGTGGCGGGAGGCGCGGGCCTGCTCACGGCCAGCCACCTGCAGGCCGGCACCGTCGGGTCGGGAGGCGTGCAGACGTCGTTCGGGAGCGTGCGGCTGGTGTCCGCGGAGCGCCAGCATCGGTTGGCGTACGACGGCGGTGTCCCCGCCACGGGCGCGGAGACCTCCGTTGCGGCGGGGCCGGCTACGGCCGGCGGCGCGGAAGGCCGGGGGAGTGCCGCGGGTGGAGCCGGGCACGCCGGCCACGGCCCCATCATGGCGGCGGCGCCACAACCGGCGAACATGACGTGGGGCGACCACCTGCTGGTGGAGCTGGAGGTGCGGAACGCTTCGGAGGACGCGGTGCTCTTCGCTCCCGGGCAGCTGCGGCTGAGGGTCGGCGACGGCGGTCCGACGGTGACCAACCGGGACTCCGGGGAGGCCGTGGCGCTGGCAGCTTGGAGTACCGAGCGCTTCTGGATCAGCTTCCTGGTGCCGGCGGACGCGCAGCGCTTGTCGGCGGAGTTTACGGATCCGTGGCTGCACGCGGCGCCGCTGCGGCTCGAGCTGCCGCGGGTGGCGCTCAGGCCCGGTTGGCTGGACGAGGGCGGACATCATGGCTGAGCACGTGCCGGAGCCGGACCACGGCCGCACGATGAGCGCAGCCTCGAGTAGTTCTGCGTCAGGCAGCGCTGCCTCGGATGGGACCGGCACCGAAGGCGCGCAGCCCCGGATGCCAAAGGATTCCCAGGAGACAGCCGGCGTCGGGCGCTGGAACTTCCTGAGATACGGGGCCGCCGCCGGGCTCGGCGCGCTGGCCCTGGGCGGACTGGGCGGCGCGGCATCGGCCCAGGCGACCGTGGCTGGGCGGAGGAGCCCCGCCCGGGCCGTCGCCACCGGGGCGCGGCCCTCCGCCGTCGTGCCCGTCCCCGGCGTGCTGGACCTCTACATCAACGAGGGCTACCTGAAGATGGTGGACGACTCGCTGGTTTACCACCGCGGTTTCGGCGACCGGCCCACCGGCCTGCGGGACGCCTCGCCGAGCCTGGCCGTGGCGCCCAAGGTGTTTACCGCCGACGGGCGGCTGGTGGAGTCGCGGAGCTATCCGCTGGGGGCGGCGCTGCCGCCGCGCGGCACTCCGCAGCCGTACGGCCCGGACCCGGCGAACCCCGGGCAGTACTTCATCCGCCGCAACTACTGGGCCAGCTACTTCCCCGCGCGCACGATCATCGCGGAGGTGGGTTCGACGCTCCGCTTCCGGGTGCACAACCGGCTGGCCAGGGACCATGAGTTTGTCCTGCACGACGTCGGACCGGACCACGAGGACGCCCGGACCGGTCCGATTGCGCCGGGCGGGAGGGCGCTGCTGGAGCTGCCGTGCCCGCCGGCCGGCACGTACATCTACAGCGACCCGACCAACGCGCCGGTCGAGCGGACCCTCGGGCTCTTCGGCGCGCTCCTGGTGATGGATCCCGGGCACCAGTGGGACATCACGCCCGGCCGGGCCAGCTTCGAACGGCAGTGGGTGTGGATCTGCCACGCGGTGGAATCGAACTGGGCGGCCATCGAGGCCGCCGGCGGCACCGTTGACCCGCTGCATACCAAGGCGGTGCCGCGGTACTTCACGCTCAACGGGCGCAGCGGCTACGAGTCGCTGGCCATGACCCGGAACGAGGCGCTCAACCTGGCCAGCGACGAGGAAACCCTGGTCTCCGGGTATCCGCGGCAGCTCGATGTGCGCCAGTTCGGCGAAGGCACCACCGCCGGCACCCTCCGCGGCGGCCAGCTGGTGCGGCTGATCAACCCCGGAATCGTGTACCACCAGATCCACTTCCACGGGAACCACCTGTGGACCGTGCGGCGGAACAACTACCACTGGCCGCGGCGCGAGGGGTACGTGGACAAGCAGGGCCACGTGGTGCTGCAGCAGTGGGAGGACGTGGTGGAGCTGCAACCGATGGATCGGAAGGACTGCATCATCCCGGTCAAGCGGCCGCCGGATGCCCTCGATCCGGTCTGGTACGCCCGGACCACCGACTGGGAGTACCCGATGCACTGCCACGCTGAGCCCTCGCAAACTGCCGCCGGCGGCCTGTATCCGGGCGGGCTGGTGGCTCATTGGAACCTGAAGGCACCGCTTCCCGGGGAGGGATGATGAGCAACCCGAGAATGCCCCTGCGCTCCGACCGCAAGGCCGCGAAACGTGCCGAAGAGCAACGCCAGCGGGCCGAGGCCGAGCGGAAGCAGGAGGAAGCTGCCCGTCGGCGCGAGGAGGACCGGAAAAAGGGCAAGAAGAAGGACGACGACGACCGCACGGGCGGGGGCGGGGCCAAGCCCACGGCGACGCCGAAGCCCACCTCCACGCCGAAGCCCACCGCAACGCCGGGACCGAGCGCGACGGCCGCGCCCACGGCTGAGCCGACCGCCTCGCCCACCGGCACTCCCACCGCCGCACCGACGCCGACGCCCACGGGCGAGCCCACGGAGGCACCGACGTCGTCCCCCACCGGGGAACCGACCCAACCCGCGCAGCCGACGCCGAGCCCGAGCCCCACTGACGACGGCCGCCCGCGCCACCGCTTTCGGAGCCAGGTGGACTTCAGCTCCGACCAGTTGGATCTGGACCGCCCGGTCACGGAATTCCGGCAGACGCCGCATTCGTCCGTCTACCTGGAGGTCTTCAACCGGGACCTGCGCTTCGACGACGGCGCAATGTTCGAGATGTGGAGCTTCGACTCGCGGGAGTCGGGCCGCGGTTTTCCCGGCCCGTTGATCCGGCCGTTGGAAGGGCAGATCTTCCACGCCACCGTGCATCCCTCGATGGGCCCGCACACCATCCACTGGCACGGGCTGGAACCCGACCCGCGCAACGACGGCGTCGGCCACACCTCGTTCGAGATCGGCGGCACGTACACCTACCAGTGGGCGCCGGAGCCGGGACGGCCCGGAGATCCCAACTACGGCGCGGCCGGCACCTACTTCTATCACTGCCACGTCAACACCGTGCTGCACGCGCAGATGGGGATGTTTGGCCCCGTGATCGTCGATCCGGTGGTGCACCCCGACTACCCGGTGACGCCGGGAGCGCGGCGGGCGTTCGTGGACGGGCCGGAGTACGACGTCGACACCGAGTCCATTCTGATCCCGTATTCGCTGGATCCGCGCTGGCACGAAATGCACCACGCGGCCGGGCTCTCCGGCGAAGACGTGGGGCTGAACCGGTTCGAGCCCAAGCACTTCTACCTGATGGGCGGCGAGTTGGTCCGCCGGCGCTCGGGCGACAACCGGGTGTGGAGCTTGTCTGCCCTGCGGGCCAACGTGGCCGGCGGCGAGAAGAAGCCGACGCTGCTGCGCATCCTGAACGCCAACTACCTTCCCAACCGCATGTACTTCACGGCCGTGGACGGGGAGCCGGTGCGGATGGCCGAGCTGATCGCCCACGACGGCCGGCCGTTCCGTGACACCTCCGTACCGGGGGCGCCCTCACCGACCTGCCGGGAGGCCGGATACCCGCTCATGACCGACGTGCTGGCCTTCGGCGCGGCCGAGCGGTACGACGTGATGCTGCACCCGCCGGAGCGGGGGGAGTACCGGCTGCGGGTCGAGTGGGAGGACTGGATCACCGGCGAGACCGTGGGCGTCCGCGAAGTGCCGATCACCGCGGCCTGACCGGCGGGAGGCAGCGGCCTGAAGCAGGCAGCAATAGCCCCGACGCGTGCGGCAAACGGACCGTAACCTTTTGGCTACGGGTCCGCGGCACGCTGTGGCGCGCGTTTCCTTCGCGGGCCGACTTCCTTAGGCTGGGTTCGTGATCTTCAAAGCCGTGGGCGACAGCCGCCCCTACCCCGAACATGGCCACGTCAGCCCCAAGGATTGGGCCGAGGTGCCGCCGCGCCAAGTGCGCCTGGACGAGCTGATCACCACCAAGTCAACGCTCAACCTCGATGCCCTGCTGGCCGAAGACTCCACGTTCTTCGGGGATTTGTTCCCGCACGTGGTGCAGTGGCAGGGGAACCTTTATCTGGAAGACGGACTGCACCGCGCGGTCCGCACGGCGCTCCACCAGAGGGCCGTGCTGCATGCCCGGGTCCTGGTGGTCGATGACTGAACCCAGCATTCCGCCGCCACCCCGACGCAAGCCCAAGCAGATACTGAGCTGGCAGGGCCAGCGCGTCATCACCGAAGAGGATCTGGACCGCGTCTTCGTCGAGGACGGCAATGTGGAGAAGCCGCACAGTTACCAGCGGCGGATCCTGCACGGGGTGGTGTTGGTGCTGCTGGTCGGCCTGGTCATCGCCGCGGCGCTCGCGGCCCTGGCCGTCGCCCGCGGCGACCTGAAGGTTCCCGGCTGGGGCCCGCCGCCGCCACCGGAAGCGGTCACCTGCCCGACCGGCACCTACGACTACCCGGACAACGGTTCGTTCCGGCTCAACGTCTACAACGGCACGCAGTTGGAGGGCCTGGGCAGCAAGGTGGCCGCGGCGTTGTCCGACCGCGGTTACGACATCGGTTCCGTCGGCAACAAGACCTTGAGCGTCTACGGGATGAGCGCCGTCGTCGTGTCCGGCAAGGCCGGCGAAGCCAACGCCTTCAACCTGCAGCGGAACATTCCCGACTCGGAATACGTGGCTGACGACCGCGCCGATGACAGCGTGGACGTGGTGGTCGGCGCCGGGTACAAGGAACTCGTGCCGGCCAACCGGGTGGACCAGACGCCGGGTACGCTGAGCTGCCCGAGGCTGTCGCCCACCCCCAGCGAACCGGCGGAGCAGGAGTAAGGCTTCCAGCACGACGGCGGTGCCCGGCCCGAGTGCCCGCCTCACCGCCGCGACGCTCTGCCCGCGACCTGTGCCCGACGCACCGGCCGCTCCGCATCGCCGTGGCGCCGGGACGCCGCGCCCCTAGGCGCCGACGGCGCCGGCGGCACCCTTCCGGCGGCCGTGCACGAAGAAGTAGAGCAGGGTGGTCAGCACCATCACCACGGCCAGCAGGGCGTACATGCCCGGGTAGTCGAGAACCGGAACCAGCGTGCCCAGGAGGATGGGGCCGAGCCCGGAACCGAGGTCGAGCGCCAGGAAGAAGGTGGACGTGGCCGTGCCAATGCGCATGGCCGGCGACACCTTCACCGCAATCGCCTGCGCGCCGGACATGATGGTGCCGAAGCCGATGCCGCTGAAAATCGCCGAGCCGATGATGGTCAGGAGGGTGGGGTCCGGGATCAGCAGCGCCAACCCCAGCACGAAGGAGATCAGGGTGGGGTACATGACGCTGTTGTCGCCGCGGCGGTCCTGGATCCGGCCGGCGAACAGGCGGGAGACCAGCACCGCCCCCGCATAGACCAGGAAGAAGACGCTGGCCGCGGAGGTGGAGCCCCGCGACTCCGCGTAGGAGGTCAGGAAGATCAGGATGCCGGAGTAGGAGGTCCCGGCCAGCAGGATGATGCAGGAGATGGGCAGGGCCGCTGTCTCGAAAATATCGCTCAGGCTCATCCGGAACCGACCGGATCGCTTCGGGGCCGGCAGTTCCGGCACCCGCAGGAACAGGGCCACCACGAGGGCAACCACGGAGGCGGCGGCGCAGAAGTAAAACATCGCATCGTAGTTGCGCAGCCCCGCCAGCAGCACGCCGACGAAGGGGCCCACCGCCGTCGAGAGCGTGGTGGACAGGCCGAAGTACCCGGTTCCCTCGCCGCGCCGGGTGTGGGGGATGAGGGTCTGGGCCGAGGCAGCCACCGCGGTGGTGCCCGCGCCGAAGGCCATGCCGTGTACGATGCGCAGCACCAGCAGCCAGGTCAGTGAACCGGTGGGAATGTACAGCAGCGAGGCGGCCACGAACACGGCCATGGTCGCCAGGATCATCTTCCGGCGGCCGACGACGTCCAGCAGCCGGCCGGCGAAGATCCGCGCAATGACCGAACCGAGCACGAACGCGCTGGACGTGAAACCGGCGGCGGTGTCGGAGGCCTGGAAGCGGTCCACGGCGTAGAGCGCCATCGTGGTCATCAGCATGTAGAAAACAAGGGAGATGAACAGGTTGACGACGATGGCCAGAATAAAGTTCTTGGTCCAGAGGCTCGTCGGTTGCTGATTCATCCCGCTATCGGTCCTCTCAATCGGGCCGAAGCGTCGGCCGGCCAATCAGTACATGCGCCGCGCACGCGGATGGAACCGCAGCGTGCAGCCAGGGTGCTTCGCCGGTCGCCCAAGGGGACGGCGACCGCCACAGTTCAGGGAAGCGGACCTTCGCTCCGGGCGCTTGGGCGCCCGGAGCACCTTCAACAACCTATCGCTTCGGGAGTAACATGTCGGCCAAGCGCCGGGCAGAGCGAGGAGCGTGCGATGGGCGAGACAACTGCGCAGGCGGGATCTGCGAACCTGATGGTGGACCTGATCATCTCGCTGGACGGCTATGCCTCGGCCGTGGGCTGGCCCGGCTGGTGGGGGCTGGAGGGCCCGGAGTATTTGGCCTGGCTCGAGCAGGAGGGGGAGAAGGACTACACCTTCCTCCTGGGCGCGAACACCTACCGGCTGATGTCCGGCATGTCCGAGCAGGCCGCGGCCGGGTCCTCGGAATTCTCCGCAGATGAGGGCGCCAGCCTGACCGGCCTCGCCGCCGTGCCGAAGGTCGTCTTCTCCTCCACGCTGCAGGCGCCGCTGACCTGGCCGAACTCGGAACTGGTCACCGGGGATGCCGTCGCGGCCGTGGCGGAGATGAAACGCACCGGGACCGGGCAGCTCAGCACCCTCGGCAGCCTCAGCCTGTGCCGGTCGCTGCTGACCGCGGGTCTCGTGGACCGCTTCCGGCTGGTCGTCTTCCCGGTCATCACGGGCCGCACCGGCCGGGAGCGGATCTACGACGGCTATCCGGACGTCGCGCTCGAGATGGTGGACAGCAGGACCTTCGACGGCCGGCTCCAGTTGCTTGAGTACGTTCCCACCGTGCTCGACGGTCCGCCCGGCAACGCGCAGGGCACAAGATAAGGCGTAGGACACAAGAAAACCGGCGGGCCGCTTCGGGAAGCAGCCCGCCGGTTCCGGCCTGGTCAGGTCAGTTGCAGCCGTCGGGGCCGCACACCGCGCCGTCGTCGGTCTTCGACTGCGGCAGCACGGTCAGCGGGCTGCGCTCGTTCCACGCCTGCCGGATCGCCTGCGCGAACGCCTCGGCCGGCTGCGCCCCGGAAATCCCGTACTTGCGGTCCAGCACGAAGAACGGCACCCCGTTCACGCCGAGCGCGCGGGCCTCGGCGATGTCGGCGCGGACCTCCGCGGCAAAGCGGTCGCCCGCCAGCGTCTCGCGGATCTCCGTCTCGGGAATGCCCAGTTCGACGCCGATGCCCACCAGGTACTCGGCGTCGCCAATGTCTTTGCCCTGCTCGAAATGGCCGGACAGCAGGGCTTCCTTGGCCTGGTCCATCACGCCGTGCTCCTTGGCCAGATGCAGGAAGCGGTGCGCGGTGAAGCTGTTGGCCACCACCACGGAGTCGAAGTCGTAGTTCAGGCCCTCGCCCTCGGCCTGCGCCGTGACGTGGGCGAACATCTGCTTGACCTGGTCCTGCGGCATGCCCTTCATCCGGGACAAGTACTCGGTCTCGGTGCCGTCATAGTGCTCCGGCAGGGTGGGGTCGAGCTGGTAGCTGCGCCATTCGACGTCGATCTGGTCCTTGTGCTCGAAGCCCTCCAGGGCCGTTTCGAAGCGGCGCTTGCCGATGAAGCACCAGGGGCAGGCAATGTCGGACCAGATCTCAATCTTCATGGACACGTCAACAAAGAGCGCGGGCCGGCTATTCCGCGCGGTCCAGCTCGCCGTGGCACAGGCGCCGGACCACGTCCGTGAGCATGTGCAGGCCTGCCACGACGTCCTCGTCCCTGGTGTACTCGTGCTCGTTGTGCGAGATGCCCTCGACCGAGGGCACGAAGAGCATGATCGTCGGAACGATGTCCTTCATGTTCGTCGAGTCATGACCGGCCAGGGTCTTCACCTTCCGGTAGGAAAGGCCGAGGTCGACCGCGGCCTTTTCGGCCAGTTCCACGCCCTCGGGCTGGTACGGCGTCACGGGCCAGCAGTGGGAGCCGCCCTTGTCGATCCGCACGTTCGCGGCCCGCTCGATCTGAAGCATCCGCTCGTGCAGCATCTGGTCGGCCTCGGCCAGTACCGCCTCGTCGGCAGACCGCAGGTCAAGCAACAGGTTCACCCGGGACGGCACGACGACGGGGGAATTCGGATACACGTCGAGCTGGCCCACGGAGGTGTGCAGGACGCCGGGGAACCGGTCCGCGATTTCCCGCGCCGCCACCACCAGCATCGAGGCCCCCAGCAGGGCATCCTTCCGGTCCGCAATCACCGTGGAGCCGGTGTGCGACTGCTCGCCGTGCACCACGAACTCGTACTTGTTCGCCGCCCAGTTCGAATCCACCAGGCCGATCGTCACGCCGTCGCGCTCCATGCTCCGGCCCTGCTCGATATGGATCTCGGCGCAGTAGGCCGCCGCCGGCCCCGTGCCGGACCCGAGACAGCCGATGGACTGCAGCGCTTCCGCGACCGTGATACCGGCCGGGTCCTCCACCGCCAACGCGGCAGCGGCGGTCATCTTTCCGGTGTAGACCGAGCTGCCCATCATCGAGGGCTTGAACCGTGCGCCCTCCTCGTTGAACCAGTTCACGACCGCCAGGTTGTGCCGCGGCACGGTGCCCGAGGAGCGCCATTCGGCTGCCAGCCGGAACGCGGCGTGGGCGGCGGCGAGGACCCCGTAGGCGCCATCGTACTTACCCGCGGTCGGCTGGGAGTCCAGGTGCGAGCCCACCACCACATACGGCGCGTCCGGCACCAACTCCAGCAGGCCGAATTGGTTGCCTATCTGGTCGAACTCCACGCGGAAGCCCTCCGACTCCAGCAGTTCGGTGAACCAGCGCCGCTGCTCGCCGTCCGCCGCCGATCCGGCCAGCCGGTGTACCCCGCCGTTCTCCGTCGCCCCGAACCCGCTCAGCACCTCGAAGTCCCGCAAAAAGCGTGCGTCCTCGTGAGAATCCAGCCCGCTCATCGCGCGTCCTCCTGTTCTCCGGTCTTCGGTGACCGCACGGATGGGTCCTGCAGCACGTGCAGCAGGGCGGGCTTGCCGCTGTCGACGGCGCGGCGGAAGGCATCCCGGAAATCAGCTGTCCGCTCCACCCGTTCGCCGTAGCCACCGAAGGACTGGGCCCACTGCGCGAAGTCCGGGTTGGTCAGTTCCGTGCCCGACGGCCGGCCCGGATAGCTGCGCTCCTGGTGCTCGCGGATGGTCGCGAAGCACCCGTTGTCCACCACGATGACCACCGGCGCGCTGCCGTACGCCGCGGCCGTCCCGAACTCCTGCCCGTTCATGAGGAAGCAGCCGTCGCCGGCCACGGAGACCACCTGCCGGCCGGGGAAGATCAATCCGGCCGCCACGGCGGCAGGGATGCCGACCCCCATGGCGCCGTTGCGCGGTGCCACGAGCGAGTCGGCCGCCGAGTGTGGCAGGTAGCGTGCCGGCCACAGCGCGTGGTTTCCCGCGCCGTAGGTGATGACGGCGTCGTCGTTCAGTTCCTCGCGCAGCACCGTCATGCACTCGTTCAGGTCCACGCCGCGGCCGCCGTCGAGCGGCACGGGGGAGCTGAAGCGCTCGTACTCGGCGCGGGCATCCGGCAGCCAGGACGGCTCGGCGGCGCCGGTCTCCGGCAGCCCGGACAGGGCCTCGGTGAACGCAATCGGATCGGCCACGATGTGCTGGTCGAGGCGCCCGAAGTGCCCCAGCGTGTCGCCGGGCATCACTACCACGGTCTCGGCATCCAGGCCGGCGGTGTACCCGTCGCTCAGGACGTCGGCGCGCGGGCAGCCGATGAACACCAGCAGATCCGACTTGTCGAACCGCGCTGCCAGCGCGTCACTGCGGGCGTAGCCGAGCGACCCTACGTAGCTGTTGCCGCCCTCGAGCCGGTGCGGCACGGCATCGTAGGCGCGGAAGTCCGCGGCCACCGGGATTCCACGCCCGGCCGCCCACCTGGCCAGCGCCTCGCCGGATTCCTGCGTCCAGCTTTCGCCGCCCACCACGATCATCGGGCGGCTGGCCTGTGCCAGCCTCGTGCCGAATTCCTGCAGTGCCGACGACGACGGGGCCGTGCGGGCCAGGGCTCGCGGCGTCACCGGGACGCCGCCCGGGACCAGGTGGGTGAGGACGTCCTCGGGGAGGCCGATGACCACCGGGCCGGGCCGGCCGCTGAGGGAGGTGTGGATGGCGTCGTCCACGACTGCGGCTGCCGAGGCTGCATGGTCGAGGACCAAGACCTTCTTGGCGGTGCTGCCGAACCACGCGTGGATGTCGAACTCCTGGAACGATTCGCGTCCGCGGTCGCCCACGGGGATGAGTCCGACGAAGAGCACCAGGGGAGTGGCGTCCTGGTAGGCGGTGTGGACGGAGATGAACGCGTTCGCCGCGCCGGGCCCGCGGGTCACCATGGCGATGCCGGGAAGGTTGGTCAGCCGGCCCTCGGCCAGCGCCATGAACCCGGCGCCTCCCTCGTGGCGGGTGACGACGGTGGTGATCGAGGAATCGTGCAGGCCGTCCAGGACGTCGAGGAAGCTCTCGCCCGGGACGCCGTAGACGCGTTTCACCCCGGCGGCCTCGAGCTGTGCCACGATCAGATGTCCCGCGCTGATACCGGCGCCGGCGCCGGCGCTGCCTGCGCTGCCGGACCTGCCGGCCTCCGGCATGGCTGTAGTGCTCACGCTGTTCCCTTCCTTCGGTCTTTGTCTCGTTCCATGCTGGCAGCCGCGAACTGCGAAGTAACTAGCTGAAGCCAACCCCTTTGGCGCGTTTAGACTGTGCTCATGCACACAGTCTTTGGCGAGACGTCCGACCGGGCCTGGGCCGGTCTGGTGGCGCGGCTGCGGCAGCAGGCCGGGGCGTTGAAGGCGGATTTCGTCCAGCGGGTCCGGAGCATCCCAGGCTACGCGCAGGACCTGGTCGGCCACGACGATCTGGAGTCGACGGCGGCAGGTTCCCTCGAGCTGATCCTGGACTGCCTGGAGGAACCCGCTTCCTATCCAGGCCTGCTGAGGTTTGCGGAGGAACTGGGCGCCCGCCGGGCCCGCCAGGGTGTGCCACCGGAGGCGCTGATTTCCGCCGTGCGTCTCGACTTTCCGGTGGTCTGGGGCAGCCTGTTGGAGCTATCAGGCCCCGAGGACGCCGCCATGCTGACAAGCCGGGTGGAAACCGTCTGGAAGGTGGTTGACGACTATGCCGCCGCCGCCCATTCCAGCTATCTCGCCGAGCGTATCCTCATGGCCCGGGAGGAAGCAGGCGTGCGGCACGAGTTCGTGGCCGCGCTGTTCGGGCCGGAGGGCCAGCTGCCGGAGACCCGGAACCGCTTCGCCACAGCGTTCGACGTGAACCCGGACGGCCGATTCGGGATAGCCGCCGCGCAGGGGAAGGCCGCCGCAGCGCTGCGGCAGCTCGCGTCCTATTCACACCGTGGGGCGCCGGCCTTCCTGCATCAGGCGGACAAGTACACGTACGTGTTCTGGCCCGAAACGCAGGGGATGCAGGACCTGGGCGGGGTGCGGGTCCCGGCACCGCTGGCATCCGTTCCCTGCGGGGTGCACGGCCCCGTGCTCGGACTTGGGGAACTGACGCCGGCGGCGAGGATCGCCGCGGTGCTCAGCGATCTGGTCAACAGCAGTGACAAGCAGCCGTTGACCGTAGGTGAGGACTGGACCCGCCTGACCCGCCTGCGGATGGCGGGGATCGGCATCGATGTCAGGGCCGGGCTCGAGGCACAACTGGCGGTTTGCCGGCCGGACGAACGCGACCGGCTGGAAGAAACCGTGCTCAGCTTCATGCGGAACGGGAGCGTCACCGAAACCGCCGAGCTCCTCTATTGCCACCGCAACACCATCCTGAACCGGCTCAAGCGGTTCAAGGACCTGACCGGCATTGACCTGATGAAACCCGTGGAGGCGGCCCGCGCGGTTGTCGCCTGGGCCTAAGGCAAACCTCGGGGGCCTGTAGGGGTTGTGTCGGCGCGGGTGTGCAGATGCCCAGCCCCGGCGTCCGAAACGTGTGTGCTTAGCGATTGTGAGGCACACTACACGCCGGGATAGTGGGTAAACGATTCGAATGCGCTCAGCACGAGCATGCGGCCCTGCCGCCGACCACTTCGCACCCCTATTGGAGATGCAATGTCCCAGCATGTGACACCCACCAGCGCGGCCGCCGCCCGCCTGGACCGCCGGAAGATGCGGAAGATATCCACGGCAAGCGTCATCGGCACCACCGTCGAGTGGTACGACCTGTTTCTTTTCGGCACCGCGTCCGCGCTGGTGTTCAACCGGATCTTCTTCCCCGAGCTCGACGGCGCCGTCGGCACCATCCTGTCGTTCCTGACCTTCGCGTCGGCCTACCTGGCCCGCATGGTGGGGGCCATCCTGTTCGGTCACTTCGGCGACCGGCTGGGCCGCAAGTCCATGCTGCTGATCTCGCTCATGACCATGGGCGCGGCGACCTTCGCCATCGGCCTGGTGCCGGACTACTACACCATCGGCGTGGCAGCGCCGCTGCTGCTGCTGCTGCTGCGGCTCATCCAGGGGCTGGCGCTCGGCGGCGAGTGGGGCGGCGCGGTGCTCATGACCGTTGAGCATGCGCCGGAGAACCGCCGCGGCTTCTTCGGCTCCATGGTGCAGATCGGTGTTCCGATCGGAACCCTGCTGGCCAACGTCGCCTTCCTCATCGTGGCCTCCACCATGAGCGACGAGGCCCTGCTCAGCTGGGGCTGGCGCGTCCCGTTCCTCCTCTCCGCCGTCCTGGTTGCGGTCGGAATCTACATCCGCCTCAACATCGAGGAGACCCCGTCCTTCCAGATGGTCCGCGAGACCGGGGCCAAGGCCAAGCTGCCGTTCGCGTACCTGATGAAGCGCTACTGGAAGCAGGTCATCCTGGGCGGCGTCGCCACCCTCTCCACGGGCAGCACCTTCACCCTCCTGGTCGCTTCCGGCGTCAACTACGGCACAGCGGAGCTCGGCTACTCCAAGGACAAGATGCTCTGGGTGGTCATGTTCGCCTGCGCGCTGGCGTTCGTCGCCATCCCCTTCTTCGGCCGGCTCTCGGACCGCGTGGGCCGCAAACCCATCATCTTCGCCGGCATCATCGCCGAGGCCCTCCTGGCCTTCCCGTTCTTCTGGCTGCTCAACTCCGGATCCGAGCCGCTGCTCTTCGTTGCCTACGGCCTGATGATGCTCGCCTTCTCCGCCAACTACGGACCGATCGCGACCTTCCTCGCCGAGCTCTTCGGGTCCAAGGTCCGTTACTCCGGCCTGTCCGTGTCCTACATGCTCTCCGGCCTGCTGGGCTCCGCGGCGACTCCCGCGATCACCGTGGCGTTGCTGGCGGCCACCGGCCAGAGCACGTCCATCGCCTGGTACATCATGGGCGCCGCGGTCCTCTCCCTCATCGCGCTGTACCTCCTGACGGAGACCCGCCACGGCGATATCGACGCCGTGGACAACACTGACACGGTGAAGGCATTTGCCAAGGCGGAATCGTGAGTATTCGCCGCATCACTGAAGCGCCGGGTGCGGTGGGGCCGGTGGGGCCCTACTCCCAGGCGGTGGTGGCGAACGGTTTTGTCTTCACCTCCGGGCAGATCCCGGCAGGGCCCGGCGGCCTGGCCGACCAGCCGGAGAACTTCTCCGATCAGGTGCGCCAGACCATCCGGAACCTCGAAGCGATCCTGATCGAGGCCGGCAGCGGCCTGCAGCATGTGGTCAAGGTGAACACCTACCTGACCAGTGCGGACCAGCTCGAGGAATACAACGCCGTGTACGACGAGTACTTCGGTCCGCACCGGCCGGCCCGCACGTCGGTGTGCGTCAGCCTGTGGGGCGTGTCCCTGGAGATCGAATGCGTGGCGGTGGTTCCGGGGGCAGACCATGGATGAGTTGCTGCGGAAACTGGGCCGGGTCAGCCTCCCCACGCTCGGCCACTTCCTTGAGGACGGCTTCTGCAGCGGGGACATCGGGAGCATGGTGCCGGGTGTCCGCATGATGGGGGTCGCCGCCACCGCGTTGATTCCCGACGCCGATGCCGTGGCCGTGAACCAGGCGCTGGTCCGGCTTCGTCCCGGCGAGGTCTTGGTTCTGGACCTGAACGGGGACCGGAGCCACGCCCCGGTGGGTGCGGTCACCTCTGCCGCGGCCAAGGCCCGCGGCGCCGCGGGCATCCTGGTGGACGGCCCGGTCACCGATCTCACGGATCTGCAGGCGGCGGACGACGGCGGGGCGTTGCCGGTCTTCGCGCGCGGCACCACCTGCCTGACCACGAAGCGGCACGGCTCCGGCCGGTCGCAGTTCGGTGTCGCGGTCACCATCGGCGACACGACGGTGAATCCCGGCGACATCGTCTTGGGTGATGAGAACGGAGTGGTGGTGCTGGCGCCCGAGGTGGCAGCCGCCGTCGTCGATTCCGCCCTTGCCTCGGACGATGCCGAGCCGGCGATCCTGAAGCGGATCGCCGCGGGGGAGCCGCTGGAGGACGTGCTCTACCTCGGCTAGCGAACAGTAATTCGCTCAAGGACCCGGGTGCGCTCTACGGCACCCGGGTCCTTTCGTCCTCTGGCCGGGTCCAAGGGCTAGGGGGCGCACCTACCGGGTGGTCGGGACGGGGGGATAAGGTGTGCTCACTGGCCCGAGTGCCCGCGCGCGGTCCCGAAGGCCTCACCGACCCTGAAACGGGAGGGCGACATGGCAGCTGACGCACCCGGCAGCACCGGCCACGTCGTGCTGCTCGGCGACTCGGTGTTCGACAACGCTGCCTATGTTGCCGGCGGCCCCGACGTCGTGACGCACGTTCGCGGGCTGCTGCCGCGCGGGTGGCAGGCCACGCTCCTGGCCCTCGACGGCGCCGTCATCAGCGGGGTCGCCGGCCAGCTCCGCTCCCTCCCGCGGGACGCCACGCACTTGGTGATCAGCGTGGGCGGGAACGACGCCCTCGGTTACGCTTACCTGCTCAATGAACCGGCCGTGTGGGCGGCCGAAGCCCTGGCCATGTTCGCCGATGCCCAGGATAAATTCGGCGCCGGCTATGCCGCGATGCTGGATGCGGTCGCGGCCACGGGGCTGCCGACGGCGGCCTGCACCATCTACGACACCCCGCCGTCGGGCCCCGACCAGCGGATCATCCGGTCGGCCGCCGCCCTGTTCAACGACCACATCACTCGGGCCGTCTTCGCCCGGGGGCTGGCGCTGGTGGACCTGAGGCTTATCTGTCCCGAAGACGCCGACTACGCGAATCCGATCGAGCCCTCCGTCCAGGGCGGCCGCAAGATCGCGCACGCCATCAGCGCCTACCTGTTCCCCGAGCAGGCCGCCCCTCGCTCCCTGGTCATCGGCGCCTGAGCGCCGGAAGATGCCGGACAACGAACGCCTTGAAGCCGGCACCGTCGGCGCGGCCGGCACGGTCGGCGCGGCCGGCGCCCGCACGCTCCGGGAATTCCGGGATCGGCTGGGCTTCGAGCTGGACCCGTTCCAGGTAGAGGCCTGCTCGGCGCTCGAGGCCGGCCGCGGGGTGCTGGTCGCGGCCCCCACCGGGGCCGGCAAGACGGTGGTGGGGGACTTCGCCGCCTTCCTGTCCGTCGCCCGGGGCACCAGGACGTTCTACACCACGCCCCTCAAAGCGCTGAGCAACCAGAAGTTCGCCGATCTCTCGGCGGCCTACGGAAGCGCCCGGGTCGGCCTGCTCACGGGAGACAGCAGCGTCAATCCGGACGCCGACGTCGTCGTCATGACCACCGAGGTGCTGCGCAACATGCTCTACACGGGATCCCCGGGCCTGGAGCGACTGGCGTATGTGGTGATGGACGAGGTGCATTACCTGGCGGACCGGACCAGGGGAGCGGCGTGGGAGGAGGTCATCATCCAGCTCCCGGAGACGGTGCGGCTGGTCAGCCTCAGCGCCACCATCTCCAATGCAGAAGAGTTCGGGGCCTGGCTTGGAGCGGTCCGCGGCGACACCGCCGTGGTGGTGTCCGAACACCGTCCGGTGCCCCTGTTCCAACACGTCATGGCCGGAAACCAGCTGTTCGACCTGTTCGCCGAGCCCGTCGCCTTCGACGAGCTCGACCCGCAATCGCCGGCGGTGCTGGGCGGGCATCCGCTCAACCCCCACCTGCTGGCGCTGTCCGATGCAGCCTCGCTCGCCCGATCCACCGCCGGCGACGAGCAGGAGCGCGGCCGGACCCGGCAGTTCCACCGCTCACGCAGCCCGGCAGAAGGCGGCCGGGATCCCAAGCCCTGGGCGCAGCTGCTCCAGCGGCTCGGCCGCGACGGGCTGCTGCCGGCGATCGTGTTCGTCTTCTCCCGGGCCGGGTGCGACGCAGCCGTCCGTTCCTGCACGGGATCGGGACTCTGGCTGACGGACCTCCGCGAACGCAGGGAGATCCTCCGCCGCGTCGACGCCGCGGACCTTGGGCTGACCGGGGAGGAGGGCGAGGCGCTCGGAATCCCCGGGTGGCGGGAGGGCCTGCGCCGGGGTGTCGCCGCGCATCATGCCGGAATGCTTCCGGCGTGCAGGCAACTGGTGGAGCAGCTGTTCGCCGAGGGACTGCTCAAGGCCGTCTTCGCCACGGAGACCCTGTCCCTGGGGATCAACATGCCCGCCCGCTCGGTGGTGCTCGAGCGGCTGGAGAAGTTCGACGGCGAGGCCATGGTTCCCTTGACCGCGGGCCAATATACGCAGCTGACCGGACGCGCGGGCCGGCGCGGCATCGACGCGGAGGGCCACGCCGTCGTGCTGTGGAGACCGGGAGTGGATCCCGCGGCCGTCGCGGCACTGGCCTCCCGGCGCACCTACCCGCTGCGCTCCGGCTTCCGGCCCGGCTACAACATGGCCGTCAATCTCATCGCGCGGCACGGCCACGAGGGCGCACGCGCACTGCTGGCGCGGTCGTTCGCCAGTTTCCAAGCGGGGAGGTCCGGCCGGCCGGACCCCGGTGTACATGAGGAAACCTTCGAGGGCCTGGTTCGGGTGCTCGCCCGGTACGGCTACCTGACGGTCGATGCGCAGGGGGTAGTGATCGACGACGACGGCGGCGCGCGGCTGCGCGGGATCTACGGCGAGCGGGACCTGCTGGTCTGCCTGGGCCTGGACCGGGGCGCCTTTCGGCGGCTCACTCCCGTGGAGCTGGCCGGTTTTGCGGCCGCCCTGGTGTACCGCAGCGGCAGGAGCCCGGCGGGGCCGGTGAAAATGCCGACCGGCGGGCTGCAGTCCTCCTTCGACACCCTCGCGGCCGCCTGGGCGGAGCTGAGCGTGCTGGAGCGGCGCTACCGGCTGCCGGGCACACCGGAACCGGAGACCGGGCTGGTCCGCCCGCTGTACGGCTGGGCGGCTGGCCGAAGCCTGGCCGACGTCCTGCCGGAGACGGGGCTATCCGCCGGGGGCTTCGTGCTCTGGGCCAGGCGGTGCGCCGACCTGCTCGAGCAGGTGGCCGCCGTCCGCCCGGAGTCGTCGGCCACCGCCGGCACGTGCCGCGACGCCGTGCGGCTCATCCGGCGCGGGGCAGTGGCCCGCGGGACCCAGATCGACTGAGCGTCGGTCAGCGCAGGGCTAGGGGCCTAAACTACTGCCCCGCCGGCGTCCGCGCCGGTTCCGCGGCCACGTCCGCGCCGGTCTCGTCCACCAGCTCCGCGCGGCGCCGCCCGGCGCCCTTGATGCCGAAGCGGTAGGCCACGAACAGCAGGGCGATCCACGCGCAGCCCACCACCAAGGCGACCCGGGTGTCCGGCATGATGCCCAGCAGCACCACGATAAACACCATGAAGCCCAGCGCCAGGTAGGACGCCACCGGCCAGAACGGCACCGGGAATTCCGACGCCGGCAGCCCCTTCCGCGCAATCTCCCGCTTCATCGCGATGTGGGAGAGCAGGATCATCAGCCAGACCCACACGGTGGCGAAGGTCGCGATCGACGCAACGATCAGGAACAGGGACTCCGGCAGGAGCGCATTGAGCACGACGCCGGCCAGCAGCACCGCGGCCATCGTCGCCACCGTCATCCACGGCACCCCGTGGCGGGAAATCTTCGCGAAGGCCTTCGGCGCGTGGCCCTGCTCGGCCAGCCCGTACATCATCCGCCCGGCGCCGAACGTGTCGGAGTTGATGGCGGAAATGGCGGCGGTGATCACCACGGCGTTGAGGATGTGCGCGGCCGCCGGGATGCCCAGCATGTCGAATATCTGCACGAACGGGCTGGTGGAGCCGTCGATCCGGTCCCACGGCGAGATCATCATCAGCACGGCCAGGGTGCAGACGTAGAAGAGCAGGATCCGCACCGGCACCGTGTTGATCGCACCCGGGATCGCCTTCTTCGGGTTCTCCGCTTCGCCGGCCGTGATCCCGATGGTCTCGATCCCGCCGAACGCAAACATCACGATGGAGAAGGAGGCCAGCAACCCCCAGAACCCGTTGGCGAAGAAGCCGCCGGATCCCAGCATGGTCTCCAGTCCCGGGTTGGCCCCGTCCGGCAGCCCGAAGCCGAAGATGATGATCGCGGCGCCGCCGACAATCATGGCGATGATCGCGGCGACCTTGACCAGCGACAGCCAGAATTCGGTCTCGCCGAATACCTTGACCTTGACGAGGTTAAGGGCGGCGATGAAGAACACGACGGCGAGGATCCAGATCCAGCGCGGCACCTCGGGGAACCAGAAGCCCATGTAGATGCCGAACGCCGTCACGTCCGCGATCGCCACGATGGCCATCTCGAACGCGAACGTCCACCCGGTGATGAACCCGGCGAACGGGCCCAGGTAGCGGCTGGCGTACTGGCCGAACGATCCGGAGACCGGGTGCCGCACGGCCATCTCGCCCAGCGCCCGCATGACCAGGAAGACCGCGGCGCCGCCGATGGCATAGGCCAGCAGCACGGCCGGGCCGGCGGCCTGTATGGCGGCGGCCGAGCCGTAGAACAGGCCGGTGCCGATCGCGGAGCCAAGGGCCATGAAACGGATGTGGCGGACAGTCAGGCCACGCGCGAGCGCGGACGCGAATTGCGGCATGGGAGAAACAACCTTGCTGGAGGGAGACGGCCGGTCAAAAAAGCGGCCAATCAATTCTACGCCCAGCCCGGAACCTCAGCGGGCCACAAGCCGTCCGTACGCCCGACGCCAACCGCACTGTGGCCGCAGCGGCGATCACCAGGCCGGCATCGGTGCCCCTGTGTGGAGTGCCACCGTTTTCCCACCCACACCCTTGACCCCGCGGCCACCGAGGACTAACCTGCAACCAAATGGTTGTAGATCAAGTCAGTGACCTCGAGTTGGACCGCCTCTTCCAGGCGCTCGCCGACGCCACCCGCCGCGACATCGTGGCCCGGGTGCTCACCGGCGAGTTCTCGGTGTCGGGCCTGGCGGCGGGGTACAAGATGAGTTTCGCCGCGGTACAGAAACACGTCGCGGTCTTGGAACGGGCTTCTTTGGTGGTTAAGGAGAAGCGCGGAAGGGAGCAGATGGTGCGGCCTCATCCTGAAGGAGTGCGAAGAGCGCGTCGCCTGCTCGACGAATACGAGATGCTCTGGCGCCAACGCGTTGACCGGATCCAGGACATTCTCGCCATGGGATAGGAAGGACACCGTCATGCCGGTTACCGATACCAAGCAGGACCTCGAGGCCCTGACGTTCACCCTCGTGGCCGAGTTCGATGCACCCGTCGAGCGCGTCTGGCAGCTCTGGGAGGATCCGCGCCAGCTGGAACGCTGGTGGGGCCCGCCCGAGTGGCCCGCCACCTTCAGCAAGCACGAGTTCACTCCAGGCGGCACGGCCAGTTACTACATGACCGGGCCCGACGGCGAGACGGCCGCCGGCTGGTGGCGGATCACCGCGATCGAGGCCCCGCACCGGCTGACCTTCGAGGACGGGTTTGCCGACGACGACGGCGAGCCGGTGGCGGACCTGGGCACCACCTACGCCACGGTCACGCTGGAATCCATCGACGGCCGCACCCGGATGACCACCGAGTCCAGGTTCGAATCCGCCGAGCAGGTGGAGAAGATGCTAGAGATGGGGATGGTCGAGGGCATGCAGGGGGCCATGGGCCAGATCGACGCCATCCTCGCCGAGCCCGCATCTGTCTGAGTCCGGGCATCCCGCGAGCGAAAGGGGAGTGACACCGAGGCGGCACGGCAAGCCCGTCACCGTCTGACCGCCGGCCCGTGTCTGTCCGAGAGTGGATAGGCTACAAACATGGCCATCATTTACGACGCAGTGTTGAATCCCACCAAGCAGGAGCTGCTGGCGGCATGGCTGCCCGAACAGCCATGGTTCCAACAACTTGGAGCCAGCGCCGGCGAGCTGGAGCACCTTGGCGCCTTCCGCTTCGACGATCCGGCCGGAGAGGTCGGCATGGAAACGCACCTGGTCCGGGCCGGCGAGGGTTCGGTGCTGCACGTCCCGCTGACCTACCGGGGCGCACCGCTGCCCGGAGCCGAACAATTCCTGGCCGGGACCATGGACCACTCCGTGCTCGGCGACCGCTGGGTCTACGACGCCTGCGCCGACCCGGTCTACGCCACCGCGCTGGCCACCGTGATCATCCAGGGCGGATCCGGCGCGGAGCAGTTCCGCGACGTGGACGGCAAGCTCGAGCCGCTGGCCGGCGCCCTCCCGGTCCGCGGCAGCGGCGGTCCCGGCGGCATCGTCCCCACCACGACGACGGCGGTGCCCACCACCGAGGGCAGCGTCACCACCATCGATGCCAACCCATTGACGTTGACCGTCTACCGAACTCCCGGGTCCCAGGAGAGGCCGGCCACGGCCCTGACGCTGACCTGCTCGCTGCCGGGCCAGCCGCCGCTGATCCTCGCTTCAGCCTGGTGAGCCGCCCGGTGCGGAGGAGCAAGGAGTCGGGGGTTCAGCGAGAGGAAGGTGCCTGGGGCCTGCGTGTTGCCGCGTTGCGCTACCGCTTCAAGGAGAGCCTCTTTCTCTTCCCGGCGGTGGTGATGTTGGCCGGCATCGCGCTGGCCATCGGTGCCACCGCCGTCGACCGAGCCCTCGGCCACCATGCCGATGTGCCGCTCACGCTGGCGATGAGCAGCAATGCCGCCACCTGGCTGCTGTCCACCGTCGCGGGAGCGATGATCACCACCGTCGGCGTGGTTTTCTCGTTGACCGTGGTGAGCCTGCAGCTGGCCAGCGACCAGTTCTCGCCGCGTGTGATGCGCTCGTTCATCCGGGACCGGCTCAGCCAGGCGGTTATCGGCCTGCTCGTTGCCACGTTTTTCTACTGCGTCCTCGTCCTGCCGAGCCTGAGCGGGGAACCGACCGAGCCGGCGCCGCGCATATCCCTGACGATCGCCGTCGTCCTCACCCTGGTGACGGTGGTGGGGATCATCGTCCACCTGGACCATCTTGCCCGCGGACTGCAGGTTGGCAACGTCGCCCGGGTCATCGCGGCAGAGGGCCGGACCGTCGTGGCGGCTCTTAACCGGGTGCCCTCTGGCCTGCAGCCCGTGGAGCCCGAAGACTTCCATGCCCCCGGGAATGCCGCCGTCATTCCTTGCCGGATGAGCGGATGGATCAGCCAGGTGGACAGCGGCCAGCTGCTGGGAGCGGTCCCTGCCGGCACGACGGTGCGGATGGAAACCCGTGTGGGTGCTTACATCCACGCGGGTGAAGCATTGTTCACGGTGTGGCCGCCACCGCCGGAGCGCAGCCGGGAGAAGCTTGCCGGGGCGATTGCCATAGCCGACTCGCGGACCATGCTGCAGGATGTCGACTTCGCTATCCGCCAGCTGGTTGACATAGGCCTGCGGGCGCTGAGCCCGGCCATCAACGACCCCACCACGGCAGTGGAGGTCATCCTGAGGCTGGGCAGCCTTCTGCGGGCGGTCCTGACCGCCCCGCTTGCTGCGGAAGCGCTGAAGGACGAGTCAGGCCGGGTACTGCTGCAGCCGTGGAACCTTGACCATGCCGAATACGTCGACCATGCCTTCGACCAGCTGCGACAGACGAGCCTGGACCAGCCGGAGGTCGTCGCCGCTCTCCTGCGGGTCCTCCGCATGCTCATCGCACACGTCCGTGCCGAGGGCCACCCCGAACACACGCCGGCCCTGAACCGGCAGATGCAGCTACTTCTCGACGCCATGCGGGACCGGCCCGAACTGCACCCCGAGGACCTCCGGCGCCTCCAGGCGCTGTCCTCCGACGAGACAGACCCCGCCGACCACAGCCGCAGCCGGTAGCCCGGCGTTACTTCACGCCGCGATTCCTGCGGAGTACGACGGCGGTGGCCACGCCGGCGGCGAGGACCAGGGCCGCGCCGATGCCCCAGGCGAGGGCCGGGACCGAAGCCGGGCCTTCGCCGTCGTCCGCCACGGCAACGACAGTTGCCGTCCCCGCCTGGTGGTCCGCCGGTTCTGCCACCGCGGATTCGGTGGCCGCGGCCGAAGCACCGGGTTCGGTCATGCCGGGGCCGGGTTCGACGTCGCCAACCAGATCCAGGGTCAGGGTATAGGGGATCTCCGTCTCCTTCGCGTCCTCGAAGTACAGCGGGTCGACGGCCACCTGGAGGTAGTAGTCGCCGGCAAGGTACAGGTTGCGGACGTCGTGAATGCCCTCGGCGGCGTTGCGGTAGCGCACCGGAGAGGCGAAGTTCGCTGCCACCTTGGTGCCCGGGTCGGCCATGGACGTCATGCCGTAGGCCCCCGTGGAGGTGCCGTCGGTGATCGTCACCGGCTGGCGCAGCGGATTGGCGAAGCCGACCTGCAGGTAGGACGGATTGAAGATGTCCTTTTCGTAATCGCCGAGCTGGGCGACGGCACGCAGCTGCTGCCCGTAGTCCACCGGCACCCTGTAGAAGTGCACCTCGCCAGGGATGAGCGTGGCCGCAAAGCTGCCGGGCGCCAGCTCGGGGGCGGAATTGAAGCTGTTGCCGGGAGTGGTCTCCCGCGGCTTGGAGCCCGGCTTCAGCAGATCGAGCTTGGTCACGGCGTCGTAGCCGGCCGGCAGTCCGGTGGTATCGGCCTCCGGCTCGGCGAGGAAGAGCAGCTCCATCGGCAGCGGGTCCTTTTTCCAGCCCGGACCGCTCCGGGTCACGCCGACCACCAGTTCGCCGCCGCCGGTGGGCTCGAGGCACTCTTGGTCGCCGCTGCCCATGGCGCCAGTGGAGAGCACCGCGGTGACCGGGCCATCGGAGAGCCGGGCCTCGTCGCGGGATTCGCGAATCGAGTTCAGACATTCCTGCCCGTCGGGGGAAAAGACCTCGAGCTCCAGGGCGCTGTAGGTAGTCATGCTGCCGGCCCGGATCGGCATCACCAGGGACGCGCTGACGTGCAGGCGCTCGCCGTCGTCCAGGTGGACCTTGTAGAACTTGCGCGTCCCGCCCTCGTACGTCTTGTCGCTGCCGGCGGCGAAGGTGTCCAGGTACTGGCCGGTGGACACCTCCGCGGCAGCGGCGGCGCTCTTGCCGCCGGTTACCGGGATGCCGGCGAAGTCGTAGGGGTTCAGCGCGCGGACGGTCTTGATGACCATCTGCTCACGCAGCGTGTCAGCGTTGTCCGCGTCGGCGTAGGTGCCCCCGGAGGCCTTGGCGATGCATTCGAGTTCCTTGCGGGCCTGCGCATCCACCTTGAACCCGATGGTGTGCATGGCCAGGTCCACGCCGTCCTTGGCCAGGTCCTTGGCTACCTCGCACGGCGGCGGCGGCGAGCAGGTGTCGATGCCGTCCGACACCAGCACAATGCTGCGGGGACGGTCGTCGGGAAGCTCCGCGGCGGCCCGGCGCAGCGCCTCGCCCACCGGGGTGTAGCCGGACGCCTTGATCGAGTCGATCTGATCGACCAGTTTCCCGGGATCTGCGGTGCCCAGTTTGGACAGCACGCTCACGTCCTTGCAGCCCTCGGCCCGGGCCTCGGGGGAACTGTCCGTGTTGGTGCCGTAGACCATGAGGCCCAGCTGCGATCCCGCCGGCAGGGTTTCCACCAGCTCCGTGGCAGCGGCCTTGGCTGCGTCCATCCGCAGGGTGCCCTTGGCGTCGGCGTCGGGGTTGAGCATGGAGCCGGAAGCGTCCAGAATCAGCATCACCGGCACGGCCTCCTCGGATCCTGAGGCGGGAGCCTGTGGGACGGGCACCTGCGAAACCGGCACCTGCGCAACGGGCACCTGCGAAACCGGCACCTGCGAAACCGGCACCTGCTGCGGCAGGAACATGGCCAGCGCGGCAACCACTCCCAGCGCGCCCTTCAAGACCCCGACGCTCGCACTCACAATCGACACCGACTCTCTCGATGAAACGTTATTTTGCCCCGACTATATCCGGCAAAACGCGGCCCACGGGCCAGCCGGCGGGCGGCGAAGCGCGCCCACCGGCCGGCCGGCGGAATGCCGGCCCTGTTCACCGCGCGTTTCCTCGCGGGCCAGCCTGGACGGTGCTCCCGATTGTTCTCGATTTGACCCACGTGAGCCGCGGCAGATAGGTTTTCGTGGCGTAGGTCACCCAGTCGGCCCCTCCGGGCTGAGCCGCGGGCGGCTTGCTCTCGGTCTGGCCGGACGGGCAATGGAGCCTGCGTCCGACCGGTTCGAAGGGAACCTCCCGCAGCTGCACAGTCCCACCCGTAAGGAACATAGTGAGCGCCACCAGCACCGAACCGCACCTCCAGCGGTCTTTATCCAACCGCCACATCCAGTTGATCGCCATCGGCGGTGCGATTGGCACCGGGCTTTTCATGGGCTCGGGCAAGACGATTTCCGTCGCCGGCCCCTCGGTCATCTTTGTCTACATGATCATCGGTTTCATGCTCTTCTTCGTCATGCGGGCGATGGGGGAGCTGCTGCTGAGTAACACCGAGTACAAGAACTTCGGCGACTTCGCCGGCGACATCCTGGGGCCGTGGGCGGCGTTTTTCACCGGCTGGACGTATTGGTTCTGCTGGGTGGTCACCGGCATCGCCGACGTCGTCGCGATCGCCCACTACGTGGCGTTCTGGTGGCCTGACCTGCCGCTGTGGATCCCGGCGCTCGCCTGCATCCTGCTGCTGCTCGCGCTGAACCTGCCCACCGTGCGGGCCTTCGGCGAGACCGAATTCTGGTTCGCGCTGATCAAGATCGTTGCCATCGTGGCCCTGATCGTCGTCGGCCTGGTCATGATCATCACCAACTTCGAGCACGACGGCGTCCGCGCCTCCTTCGGGAACCTGTGGGAGCACGGCGGAATGTTCCCCACCGGCTTCATGGGCTTCGTGGCCGGGTTCCAGATCGCCGTGTTCGCGTTCGTCGGAATCGAACTGGTCGGCACCACCGCCGCCGAGACGAAGGACCCGGAGAAGAACCTGCCGCGGGCGGTGAACTCCATCCCGATCCGCATCCTGATTTTCTACGTAGGCGCCCTCATCATCCTGATGGCCGTCCAGCCGTGGACCGGGTTTAACGCCGACGAATCCCCGTTCGTGGGCATGTTCGCCCTCGCCGGCCTCGTTGGCGCGGCCGGCGTCGTGAACTTCGTGGTCCTCACCTCGGCGACGTCGTCGGCGAACTCGGGCATCTACTCGACGTCGCGCATGATCTACGGCCTCTCGCTGGAGGGCGATGCCCCAAAGCGCTTCGGCAAGCTCTCGAGCCGCGGTGTGCCGCGCAGCGCGCTGCTGTTCTCCTGCATGTTCCTGCTCGCCGGCGTGGTCCTGCTCTATGCGGAGGGCAGCGTCTCCGAGGCGTTCACCATGGTCACCACGGTTTCGGCGCTCTGCTTCATGTTCGTTTGGACCATCATCCTGGTCAGCTACATCGTGTACCGCCGCCGCCGGCCGCACCTGCACGAGGCCAGCAAGTTCAAGATGCCGGGCGGCTCGTTCATGCCCTACGTGGTCATGGCCTTCTTCGCCTTCATCCTGTGGGCGCTGACCACCCAGCCGGACACGCTGGCGGCCCTGCTGTTCACCCCGGTCTGGTTCGTCGCGCTCGGCATCGGCTACCTGTGGCTGCGCCGCAACCCGGAGCACACCGCGATCCGCGCCGCCCACGACGCCAAGGTCGCCGAGGAAAAGGCGGCCCTCGCCGGCCGCGAAGACGCCCTGGCCGGCCGGCGCTAGCCAAACCCGCCGCCGGCTTCACCGAAACGTCCGCTCCCCGGGGTCTCCGGGGAGCGGACGTTTTTCGTTGTGCGACCCACCCGGAGCCAGCTCCCTCCCTGCCCCACCCGTTCGACCCCGCCCGTCATCCCTCGGGCTCCGCCCCCGTCCCTCCCTCGCAGACCGTCCCTCCGGCCTTCGGTCCCTCTCGGCCGCCACCGCGCGACTACGATGGGCGCCATGGAAGATTCGATCACGCTGCGCTTCCTCGCCGCGCCCACCGACGTCGCGGCCGACGGGACCACGGTGCAGGCCGGAAGGGTCCTCGAGTGGATCGACAAGGCCGGGTACGCGTGCGCCGTCGGCTACTCGGGCGGATACTGCGTCACCGCGTACGTCGGCAATGTGCACTTCACCCGGCCGATCCACAACGGCGACCTGATCGAGGTCAGCGCCCGCATCGCGCACACCGGCCGTTCCAGCATGCAGGTGGTCGTCACCGTCGACGCGGCCGACGTGCGCTCGCGGCAGTTCCGGCCGGCGATGGACTGCATCCTGGTGTTCGTCGCCATGGACGAGCAGCGGCGGCCCCGGTCCGTTCCGCCGTGGGCGCCGACCGACGACGCGTCGCAGCGGCTGGCCCGCGGGATCGAGGGCCGGCTGGAGGCCCGGCGCGAGATCCGCGAGGTGATGAGCGCCCAGGCATATACGGATGCGGGCACCACTCCCTCCGAACGCTTCCGTTTCCTCGCCGCCCCCACGGACGTGAACTGGGGCGGCAACGCCCACGGCGGGATCGTGCTGCGCTGGATTGACGAGGTGGCCAGGGCCTGCGCCATGGGATGGTGCGGTGCCGACGCCGTGGCGGTCTACTCCGGCGGCATCCACTTCCTAAACCCGGTCCACATCGGGGACCTGGTGGAACTCTCCGCCCGGATGATCCACACCGGTCCGCACTCCATGCACATCGCCGTCCACGTCCGGGCACGGGACCCGCGCGGCGGCGACTGGCGGGACACCACGCAGTGCATGACCGTCTTCGTCACCCGGGACGACGCCGGGCACGCCGCCAAGGTTCCGCAACTCGTGCCGCGCTCCGACGAGGATCGGCGGCTGGCCGCCCACGCCCAGGACCTGGTCCGGCGGCGCGCGGCACTTCCCCCGCTGGAGTTCGGCGTCGAGCGGACCTACTGACCCCCACTTCCCGGCACGGGGTGCGGAAGCTCGGGAGCCAGCCCTCCCAGGTTGGACGTTCCACCTCACGGGCAGGTGCAGCCGTGGCCCGCCGACCCTTCCCGCGCGCCGTTGAAGGCGCAAGAATGAACGCGGCACGGAACCGCGCCGCATCCACTACGGAAGGCAGACCCATGGCACTGGACCTGAACCCCTACCTGCAGTTCAGCGGCAACGCCGCGGAGGCGATCGAGTTCTACCACTCCGTGTTCGGCGGTGAGGTGAGCAAGATGACCTACGCCGAGGGAATGGGCGACGACAACCCCGAGACCGGCGCGAACATCATGCACTCGTCGGTGTTCGTCGACCGCGGCTTCCTGCTGATGGCCTCGGACGTGCCCCCGGAGATGCAGTCATCGCCCAACGGCTACATCTGCCTCAGCTCCAGCGGCGAAGACCCGGGCGAGGACGCCAAGTTGCGGGGCTACTGGGAGGGCCTGAGCGACGGCGCGACCGTCAACCAGCCGCTCGAGCAGGCCCCGTGGGGAGACTACTTCGGGCAGCTCACCGACCGCTTCGGCGTGAACTGGATGGTCAACATCACCGCCCCGGAAAACGCCGGTTCGGCGCAGCAGCCGTAACCCGGCCGAACGAGGACCCATGGCCATCACGGAGTTCGACCGCTACCCGCTCACCTTCGGCCCCAGCCCGGTCCACCACCTGCCCCGGCTCAGCAAGCATCTGGGCGGCGCGCAGGTCTGGGCCAAGCGGGAGGACGTGAATTCCGGCCTGGCCTACGGCGGCAACAAGACACGCAAGCTCGAGTACATCGTCCCGGACATCCTCGCGGAGGGCGCGGACACCATCGTGTCCATCGGCGGCTTCCAGTCCAACCACACCCGGCAGGTGGCGGCGGTGGCCGCGACCCTCGGCCTCAAGGCGCTGCTGGTGCAGGAGAACTGGGTGGACTGGCCGGACCCGCTCACAGACCGTGTCGGCAACATCCTGCTCTCCCGGCTCATGGGGGCGGACGTGCGGCTCGACCCGGCCGGCTTCGACATCGGGATCCGCGACTCCTGGCAGAACGCCATCGCCGAGGTCGAGGCGGCCGGCGGCAAGCCCTACCCCATCCCGGCCGGCGCCTCCGAGCACAAGCTCGGCGGGCTGGGATTCGCCAACTGGGCGTACGAGGTGCAGCAGCAGGAGAAGAAGCTGGGGGTCTTCTTCGACACCATCGTGGTCTGCACTGTCACCGGCTCCACCCACGCGGGCATGGTCGCCGGGTTCGCCGCCCTGCAGGACGCCGGCGGCCGGCCGCGCCGCGTGCTCGGCATCGACGCCTCCGCCACCCTGTCCAAGACCCGCGACCAGGTCGGCCGCATCGCCCGCAACACGGCGCAGCTGATCGGGCTCGAACGGGACCTGCACGACGACGAGATCACGGTGCTGGAGGGCTGGGCCGGCGACCTCTACGGCATCCCGGTCGAATCCACGCTGGAAGCCATGCGGCTGAGCGCATCGCTCGAAGCCATGATCACCGACCCGGTCTACGAAGGAAAATCCATGGCCGCCCTGATCGACCTGGTCAGCAGCAAGCAGATCCCGGCCGAGAGCACCGTGCTCTACGCCCACCTCGGCGGTCAGCCGGCCCTCAACGCCTACAGCGGCCTGTTCCGGAGTTAGGAAACAACGACGGCGGCGCTCGCCCGAGCGCCGCCGTTCAGTGTGTCCCGGGCCGGCAGCGGATCGTCAGCGGGTCAGTTGGATCACGCTGATGTACAGAATGGTTACGGCAACCGCGGCCAGCAGTTGCCACCAGATGACGTGTTTCCGGACGGCTGGCCGCCGGTGCACTTCGTGCTGGTATTCTACGGCATCGAGAGCAAGGCCGATAAGGACGGCGCCGCCGAGGTTCATCCAAAACCCGTTGCCCGCAATATTGAAAAGGGTGATGAACAGAAAAATGAAGGCAATCCCGAGCAGATCGCGGAAGACTTTGCCGCCGCTGGAAAACTTCCACTCCAGGTAGCTTTTCGGCTTTTGCTGCGTTTCTGAAACGGTTTGATCGTGGGGTGTCATGCATTTCCTCCGGGCTTAGTCTGCCGTATTTGTGCCATGGCGGGGAATTAAGTCGAAGTTTGGGCCAGCTTCACGATCCACTCGGGTGTCTGGCGCCCTTGTTTCTTGTCTGTCACCACGCGCAGCCTGGCTGCCTGGATCCTGACCCTGTCCTGTCGTGGGGAGTCAGCGGCTTTGGGGGAGGTCGGCATGGTCTCCACGTCCTCAAGAGCCGTGACCTGCTGAGCCAAGCCGTCGTTTGAGGCGACCTGCAGAATCCGCGCCTCTTCTTCGCCGGCCAGCTGGCTTTCGGCGAGAAGCGCCAACACGCCGAGCCCGACGACTTTCCGGTCCATGCTGGGCGACATTGAGGCTTCCAACGCCCACTCCGCCCGCGCCCACCACTGGGCACGGCGATCTGCCTCGGCCTGAACCCGCATGCTGCGCCAGCCGATGTAAGCGGCTATCAAGGCGGCGACGAGAATCGCCAGCGGACCGAGGGAAGCGAGAACATCCCAGGCATCAGGGGCGTCATTGCGGACCACAACCTCGACCGGATCTGGAGCTTGCAGCGCGATCATGGCTCCAACCTAGGGCATGCATCGGTTGATGTGGTTGAGGACAACAAGCTATCTACGTGCCCGTATCTTTCTCGACGCTGGAGGTGGCGTGGCAGAAAGCCGAAACGACGGCTGCACCTTTTCTCAAAGACTGGGATGATCAGGCCATGAGTAAGTCATCGATGATCATTCCCTCAGATCTTGCACGCGCGGCCCGCGCACTGTCCCAGGTCTCGTCCAAAATGATCGGCAAGGCAGCCGGCCTGGACAAGAAACAGGTGCGCGATTTCGAGAAGGGCAACCAGGCGCTGACTCCGGAGCAGAACTGGCAATTGCGCCGTGCCTTGGAGCAGTTCGGCGTCGTCTTCATCGAGGACGACGATCACGGCGGCTACGGAGTGCGCCGGAAGTTCAACGCTTCCAAGGTCGCGCGTTTGGAAACCTGGGAAGGCGAAGGCGGATCGGCCCACGGCGACGATATTTAGACCGCTCCTCCCGACGAAGACGAGGTAGATGCTGTTGCGGGTGTCCGACCGGATGAGTCCGCCCGGACACCCGCAACAGGTCCTATCGAGTTAGGTGCTACAACCCGCGGGTTGACTCAGACGCTTGCCTTCACAGCTTCGTCCGTGGAGACACCGCGGCGCTTGTCGAAGACGGTGGCGCCGACTTCCTGCTCGGCCTGGTTGTTGATCGAGAGGTCGATGCCCGGGCGGTCGCGCAGGATCAGCACGGCGACGATGGAGATGATCGTCATGCCGAAGAGGTACGCCGAGACGGAGCTGCTGGTCCCGGTGGAATTGATCAGTGCCTGGGCGATGGTCGGGGCGAACGCGCCGCCGAGGATCGCGCCCAGTGCGTAGGCAATGGAGACACCCGAGTATCGCACGGAGGCCGGGAAAATCTCGCTGTACCAGGCAGCCTGGGGCCCGTAGCCAAGCCCGAGACCGATGGTGAACAGGCCGAGAGCCAGGTAGAGCATGCCCAGCGAGCCGGTGTCGATCAGCCAGAACAGCGGGAATACGGTCAGCAACTGGGCGCCGAACCCGAGAAGGTACGTGCGCTTGCGGCCGATCTTGTCGGCCAGGACGCCGGCCAAGGCGGTGAAGATGAACCACATGGCCGAGGCGAACGTGACGGCCAGCAGTACGTCCGTACGTTCCAAGCCCACTGCGTCAGAGGTGGCGTAACTGGGGATGAACCCGCCCGTGGCCATGTAGCCTGCGGCGTTGTTGCCGGCGAAGACCAGCGCGGCCAGAATCACCAGCAACCAGTGCTTGCGGAACAGTTCGACGACCGGAACCTTCTGCTGCTGTTTCTTCTCGGCGATCTCCTTGAATACCGGAGATTCGTCCACCGACCGGCGGACCATGTAGCCGACCCCAATCAAGACGATGCTGAGCAGGAACGGGATCCGCCAGCCCCACTCAAGGAATGCTTCTCCCGGGGAGACGACGCCGGTCATCAGCGTCATCACGCCTGAAGCCAGCAGCATCCCCAGCGGCACACCCAGCTGTGGGAAGGAACCGGCCCGGCCACGGCGGTTACGCGGTGCATGCTCGACAGCCATCAACACGGCGCCACCCCATTCACCGCCGGCAGAGATGCCCTGCAGAATGCGCAGCAGGAGCAGCAGCACCGGTGCCAGCACCCCGACGGTCTCGTAGGTCGGCAGCACACCGATCAGCGTGGTGGCGGCACCCATCAGGATCAGAGTGATCACCAGCATCGCCCGGCGGCCGAGCTTGTCGCCGTAGTGTCCGGCCAGGAAGGCCCCCAGCGGCCGGAACAGGAAGCTGATGCCGACGGAAGCGAAGGCCAGCAGCAGCCCGATGGATTCACCGGCGGGTTCGAAAAACAGGTGGGCGAAGACCAAGCCAGCGGCGGTGGCGTAGATGAAGAAGTCGTACCACTCGATGGTGGTGCCGACGATGGTGGCAAACGCGACACGACGCTGGTTTGCGGCGGACGATTGCCCGGGTGCTGCAGTGCTCATGATTATCCTCTTCGATATTCACAAATGATGGGATGGGTAAAAACGGAAAGTGATTGCTGCTAGACGGGGGCGGGCTGTTCTTTCGAATAGGTCTTGAGGTCGAAGGCGGGGTCGGCGGCTTGTTCGGGGGTGAGGGTGGCGCCGGCGGCGAGGAGGCGGCGGGCGGCCATGTGGTCCGCGGGCTGGTTGACGGATTCGACGGCGGCGAGGGTGCCGTTGCGGAAGCAGAAGACGGAAAACTTTTCGTCGGCGGGGTCGCCGCGGAGCACAACGTCGTCGCCGGGGGCGACCAGGCCGGCGATCTGCAGGCGCAGCGGCCCCTGGTTGGACCAGAACCAGGGCAGGTCCGCGTAGCCGCCGGACCCGGTGCCGAGGATGGCGCGGGCGGCGTGCCGGGCCTGGTCGGTGGCGTTTTGCACGGATTCGAGCCGGGTGCGGGTGCCGGCGTGGGCGTTGGGGAAGGACGCGCAGTCGCCGACGGCGTAGATGTCCGGGTCGGAGGTTCGCAGGGTGGCGTCCACGGTGATGCCGTTGTCCACCTCGAGGCCGGCGGCCGACGCGAGTTCGGTGCGCGGGATGACGCCGACACCGACGAGGACCAGGTCGGCGCGGTAGCGTTCGCCGGTGGTGCTGATGGCGGCGGTGACGTGCCCTGTCTCGTCGGCGTCGAAGGAGGCGATGCCTTCGCCCAGGCGCAGGTTCACGCCCAGGCGCCGGTGGGCGGCGGCGAAGAACGCGCTCATCGTGGGGGTCAGGGCCCGGCCCATGGGCCGGTCGGCGTATTCGAGGACGGTGACGTCGAGGCCGCGGGCGCGGGCGGCGGCGGCAAACTCCAGACCGATGAAGCCGGCGCCGATGACGACGACGGAGCCGACGGTGTCGAGGCGGGCGTGCAGGGTCTGGGCGTCGAGGGTGCGCAGGCCGTGGATGCCGGCCAGGCCGGCGCCGGGGACGCTCAGTTCGCGGTTGGCGGCCCCGGTGGCGAGCACCAGCTTTGTGTAGGACAGCGTGGTGCCGTCGTCGAGGGTGACGGTCCTGGCGGCCCGGTCGATGGAGGTGGCGCGCACGCCGAGGCGTGCATCGACGTCGTTGGTGGTGAAGAATTTTTCCGGGCGCAGCGGCAGCGGGGCCGGGGTCTTCCCGGCGGCCAGGTAGTCCTTGGACAGCGGGGGCCGCTGGTAGGGGTGGTGCGGCTCGTCGCCGAGCAGGGTGATGGCCCCGGCGTGGCCTTCCTTGCGCAGCGAATCCACCAGCTGGATGCCGGCCTGGCCGTTGCCAACAATGACGATGTTCCCGAACGTGCTCATGGCTTGTCCTAGACCTGGTCTTCGGGGACGTCGACCTCGATGGTTTCGAAGTCATCGCCAGCCGTGATCTGGCAGCCGAGGCGGCTGCGGGACTCGTCGCGAGGGCCGGCGGTGCAGTCGAGCATTTCGTCTTCGTCATCGCTGATCTCCGGCAGCCCGCCGACGTATTCGGGCCGGACGTAGACGTGGCAGGTGGCGCACATCGCCTGGCCGCCACATTCGCCGACGATCCCGGACACGCCATTCGTGACCGCCGCCCGCATCAGTGAAGTGCCGGGGTCGACGTCCAAGACGTCCACATTGCCATCGGAGTGGTGGAAACTGATTTTTGCCATTGGTTCTGCTGCTTTCTAGTTCCAAGTGACGGGCAGGCTGGTGAGGCCGCGGAAGACCCAGCCGTCCCAGCTTTCCGCCCGGGTGTCGTCGGTGCGCAGGCCCGGGAAACGTTTGTAGGCCAGCGGTACGGCGATCTGGCCGATGGAGGTTTTGGCGGCCCAGTGGCCGGCGCACAGGTGGACGCCGCTGCCGAAGGCCAGGTGGGAAGTCTTGGGCCGGAAGATGTTGAACTCGTCGGCCGTGGGGCCAAAATGCTCAATGTCCCGGTTGGCCGAGGCGACCACGACGCCGAGGCCTGCACCTGCGGGCAGCCGGACTCCGCAGAGTGTGGTCTCCCGGGTGGTTTCGCGCGGGTACATGCCGATAGGGGAACGCCACCGCACGGTTTCGTCGAACACGGCCGCCCAAAGCGCGTCGTCGCTGAGGACCTTCTCCAGTTGTTCCGGGTGCTGGCTCAGTGCCCACACGATGTTGGTGACCATGTGCTGGGGCTCGTTCATCCCGCCGGAGATGGTTAGTTTGACGTTGGCAGCCACGTTGTCGAACGGGAGGCCGCTGTTGGCCAGCGCCGAGGTCATCGAACTGTCCGGATGCTGCTGGTAGAACGGGATGAGTTCGTCGAGGATGGCGTCCAGTTCGGCCTGCGATGCATCGCAGCGGTCCCAGATTGCCTGGTCGTCCAGAACGTTTCCGGAACCGGCAATGAAGTCGTGCGACCAGCGGCGCATCTGCTCGACGGCGACGTCCTTGAGGCCCAGCAAGTCGATCAGGTTCTGCGAGGCCACCGGTGCCGCGTAGTCCCGGTTGAGGTCGGCGTTGTCCGGTCCCTTTTCCTCCAGCACGTCCAAGTAGGTCTGTGCATTGCGTTCAAAGACGGGCGCCCAGACCTCCTTGATGTTCTTGGGGCGCAGCACAGGGTTGATCGGGGCGCGGTCGGCGGCGTGGTCCGGATCGTCCTTGCGAAGCATCGGCTGCGCGCCCAGTGCCCGATTCATTGCGGCGCCGCTGACGTTGGCACTGAAAATTTCCTGGTCCATCTCCACTGCGTGGCAGCCCTCGTAGTTGGTGACAAGGAACTTCTTGATCGCCGGGACCCAGGCGACCGGGGACTCCTGCCGCAGCCTCTCGTAGGTTGGATAGGGGTCGGACATCATCAGCGCCGGGTCAACCCAATCGGCTACCGGGTAGGAAATGTCCGGGACGGCACCGGCAACCGAGGTTGTTGCAACGGCAGCCCCGCGCGCATCCGGGCATTCCGGGAGCGTGGAGGCGGGAGTGCTGTCGGAATCTGCTCCATAGCCAAAGGGGCATCGGCCTTCGAGGGCGGTAGACATCTGTCCTCCTGTTATGAACTACATCTTGTGACTAGTGTCGCCCGGCCACTTCTCCTAGTAAACTGCGGATATTCGCATAACTTCTTCGATTGCTTGGGACTAGATGGCAAAGTTCACCTTGCGGCAGCTTGAACTCTTCGCTGCTCTTCCAGACCATGACACGTTGAGCTCTGCCGCAGCGGCGCTGCACATTTCCGAGTCCGCCCTCTCCCATGCGCTCAGCGAATTGGAGGCGGCAGTAGGGGAGCAGCTGTGTGTCCGGAGGAAAGCGCGGGGCATGCGGCTGACGCAAGCGGGCCAGTATCTTGCCGCCAGGGCACGGACCATCGTGAAGGAAACCGACGGGCTGGTCAGTGAGCTCGCCGGTGTCGGCGGGGAACTGAGGGGGCCGGTTGCACTGGGCTGCTACATCGGGCTGGCCAGCAACGTACTGCCATCGGTGATGGAAGGCTTTGGCAAGTTGCACCCTGGCGTGGACATCAGCATCACAGTAGGCGACCACAGGGACCTGTTGCCGAAGCTGGAGACAGGGGCCTTGGATGCAGCCATCGTCTACGAGATCGGAATGCCGGCAAGATTACAGCGGCAGGAGATCTACAAGACAGAAGTAATGGCCATACTCGCCGAGTCGCACCCGCTGGCTGAGAATCCGGACGTCGATCTTGCGGAGCTCGCCCCTGAACCGCTGATCATGCTCGAATCGCAGCCCAGCACCGGCTACACCCAGCTGATGTTCGACGAACGCGGGCTCACTCCCACATATGCGGCGCGCGTGCCGCAGATTGACTTGGTCCGCGCGCTGGTGGGCCGGGGGCTGGGCTACAGCCTGCTGATGTCGCGGCCCAACCAGATACCCGTCACCACCGAGGGGTTGCCCATCGTCTCCAGACCACTACGCCCCCGGGCGGGAATAACCTCCGTTGTCGCTGTCTGGCCCAACGGCGTAGCCCTCAGCGCCCGCGCCCGTGCGGTGATGGACTACGCGGCTGAAGTTCTAGAAGGGATCGACACCAAGTAAAGCGACGGGGCGGGGACAGAAAGTGAGCCGAGGTCTCTGAACCACGGCTCACTGAGGGGTAACACCATAACTCTGCTAGAAGCGGTCTCGGACTTGTCGCTCCCGGCCATAAGGGGCCACGCCCCCGCCGACAGCAACGTGCTCTACGCCCACCTCGGCGGCCAACCCGCGCTCAACGTCTACAGCGGTCTTTGCGGAGCTAGAAAATAACGACGGCTGTGCTCAACTGAGCGCCGCCGCGTCGCTTTCGGTTTGGGCAGGTTTTCAAACCTCGGACTAACATCGCCCGTTCTGGCAGGCGCCCGGACCAGCGGCCGGACTGCTGCACCTGTCTCTTAGCGCTGCAGCGGTACCGGGCTGAGCAGGTGCCCCGGCCCGCGGTGAAGGACGCCGACGGGCAAGAGCTGGCAGCGCAAACCAGCTCGTCCGCGCACAACGGCGTGGGCACCCGGTGCGAGTACCCGCTCCATCCAGGCGCAGGGGTGGACGTGCCCGCCTCCCCGGAAGCGCGCACCTGCTGGCTGCGTACATGCCGGGCCTACCGAACATTGTTAGTACGCTACAAGCATGGGTACAAAACCAGCCGGCACCACGCGTGCCGCAATCTATACGCGGATCAGCGACGACAAAGCCGGGCAGGAGCTCGGCGTCGAACGCCAGCTCAAAGACTGCAGGAACCTTGCCAAAGCCCGCAAAATGCGCGTTGTCGCCGAGTTCGACGACAACGACCGAAGCGCGTTCAACGGTAAGGTGCGCAAGGGCTACAAGGCGCTGGTTGAGGCGATCGCATCCGGGGAAGTCAATGCCATCATCGCGTGGCACGACGACCGGCTGCATCGCAACACCGCCGAGCTGGGCCGGTTTATCCAGCTCCTGAACGAGAAGAAGGCCACGGCGCACTTCGTACGCTCAGGCGATGTTGACCTTTCGACGGCGTCTGGAGTGATGAACGCACAGATTCTCGGTGTGTTTGCCGAGTACGAGTCCCGCCACAAGTCCGAGCGCATCACCCGGGCCCACGAGCAGGCAGCCGAACTAGGTAAATGGCGCGGTGGTGCCCGGCCCTTCGGCTACGAGAAGGACGCCACGACGTTGGATCCCAAGGAAGCAGCGATGGTGCGGAAGGCGTATGAGGACGTCATTGCTGGCCGCACCCTCGGCTCGATCATCCGGGAGTGGAACGAGGCCGGGGTTCTGACCACGACAGGCAAGACGTGGAGCTACGCGACCCTGCGCCAAGTTCTCCTGCGTCCCCGGAACCATGGCGCGTCCGTTTACAAGGGGCAGGTCGTGAAGACCGACGCATTCACGCCCCTTGTCACTGAGGACGTATATCTGACGGTGAAGTCAATTTTGGAGGATCCGACCCGACGCAAGACGCCGAGCAATCAAGGCAAATGGTTGCTGGCTGGGCTCGCGTTGTGCGGAGTGTGTGAGGCCCAGGGCATTGAACAGACGATGAAGTCCGCGACAGTTAGCTCACTCAGGGCAAACTCCAAACGCTCCGTCTACCGTTGTTCGGGCCCTTCGGCGCACTTGGGGCGCAATGCTGTGGATTCCGATGAACATGTGAGGGACTTGGTGCTGGCACGGCTGTCTCGGGCGGACGCCAAAGAACTGCTGAACAACGACGGAGCTACTGACACGAAGGAGCTGCGGTCGCGTGCCCAAGGCCTGCGGGCCAAGCTGAACAACCTGACGGTTTTGTTCGCAGAGGACGCGATTACCGCTGAGCAATTGGCCACCGGATCGAAGACGCTACGTGCCCAGTTGGCGGAGGTGGAGTCGCAGATGATCAGTTCCCGCCGCGTCAGGGCGCTCGGGGACCTGGTCGGCGCCGAAGACTCACTGGCCGTCTGGGACGCCTTGGAGTGGTCACAGAGGCGGGAAGTCGTGAGGGCACTGCTCAAGGTCACGGTTTTGCCTATGGGGAAGGGGTATGCACGCGAGTTCAACCCAAATTTCCTCCGCATTGACTGGAATTAGCACGCTGAGTGGATTCCCACACCGTCCTGCATAGACAGTTACCCTAAGTCTTAGGTGCGGGGTACCGTGCAAAAACAAGACTTCGATGAGACAAAGGATGAACACAATGCAACCGCCCTAGGGCGCACCAGCTCCCTCTGGAAGCCACTCGCCATGCGCAGCAACCCAGCTGTAGAGGCAATCCAGCAATCCGGAGGCAGCGGCTCAACCCGCTGAGTACAAATAGAACCAACCGAAAGGAATTGGTCACCTGCAGCAATCCGGCTGTGGAGGGACCGGGGGGACCGTAAAGCCGGCCTCCTGAACGTTTGCAGTCAGCCTCTGCGAACTAGCGCGATTGTCCAAGGAGGACAGCGTGTTCCTTTCGGATCAGCATCACCAAGCCTTCCCCACCCCCACCGACGCCCGTGACGCCCTCGCAGTCGCGTCCCGCCGCCGCCAAAGCCCGGCTGTAGTGGCGGAGAAGCGCCGCGAACTGCAGGTTGCCAAGCTCGCCGCCCATATTCAGCGTGGCCTGCCCGCCGTGACAGGCGTTACCCTTGCCGAGCGTCTGGGATTGCTGGCCCTAATCGAGTCCATCCCGGTCCTGGAACTGGAGGCGGGCAAGTGAGCGCGGCACAGGCAACGAAACCGCGTAGCAAAGCTGAGTGGATTCAGGCCCAGCTGGAGAAGGCGCCTCCACTGAAAGCTGCCCAGCGCGACCGGCTGGCGGCAATCCTGGGCAGCAGCAAGGCAGCAGCGGCATGAACGGGACAAACAAAATCCCCGCCGGTCTGCCAACCAGCGGGGATCCAATCAGCAGCTTGCTGAAACTCAACGATGATCCCACCGTAACCGGCCTCAGCGACGGCGTGCAAGCTAGCTATGCCTTCGCACTGTCCGAGTGGATCAACCGGGCTGAGCGCGTGCTCTACCCGCTGGCCTACGTCGGGGAGCCGTTCACCGTTGACGACCTTCGGCGGGCCGGCGTGCCCGAGCCCGACTTGCAGCAGCGTTGGGGCAGCGTGTTCGCCGTCGCACGTAACGCCGGATTCTTGGAGCCCGCAGGCTACACCGAGCACTACACCCCGGCCGGCGCAGCAATGCCCCTGCGCGTCTGGCACGGTGCCCCATGCATCAGGAAGGCAACAGCAGCATGACCACCGCAGAGAGCCTTACCAAGGGGCGCACCAAGGACGCGCTGCGCGAAGTCGGCTACTTCGAATGGCTGGTGCACTTGGACATGGTGCTGATGAAGGCAGCCCGGAAGGGCATTGCCCAGCGCCTCGCACGGTTTGGTGACACCGACACCGGATTCAATGTGAGGCCCGGCAACGACCTCCTGAGCGCCTTTAGCGGCGCCGACCCCAAGACGTGCAGCGCAGTGTTGGCTGACCTCCTGAGCTACGGGCTGCTGCACCAGACCCGCAAGGCGTTCTCCGGGGGCAAGCATGGCGCCCGCGGCATTGCGGCCGAATACCAGCTCACGATCCCGCTGGACTTCTTTGAGACGGTGCCGCTGGACCCCCGCGCGATGAAGGCACTGGCCGACATAGAGGCCCGGAAGGAAGCCCGGGTTGAGGCATCCCGGCTGAAGGAGCAGGCCCAAGCTCTGGCCAAGGAACGGCAGGCCGCAGCTAAAGCAGCGAGGGCTGACGCTATCCGGCAGTTCCGTGCAAATGAGGTACCAAAACCGGTGGTTGATTCCCCTAATGGGACACTGAAAACGGTGGCTGATTCGAATGAGGGACCGAAAACGGATCCCCAACCCTCTAATGAAGCACCGAAAACGGTGGTTGATTCAGGTGCGACGAGCGTCACTGCGGTTGGAATGAACCACCGTTTTTCCCCAAGTGAACCGCCGTTTTTGGTGGATTGGATCACCGAAAAGGGTGCCCCATCTACCCATGACCTCTCCACTACCTCTCCAAAATCATCACCTAGCGCTGATAACTCACCTGCGGCTGATTCTCAGTTGAGCGATCTTGATGGAGAAGTGGAAGTAGTTGGTGAGGTTGGGGCCGCGGCTGCGCCAGCGTCCACCGGCCGGGACATTGCTGCGGGAATCTTTGCCGAGCCTGTAGCTGTTTCTGAGGCTGTGGCTCCAGTGGCCGACGTCGAGCTGGTCGAGGACTTCGATGAGCACCCGGATCCCGAGGCCGAGGGCGTTCCGCCGCTGGACCAGTTGGTGGCCAGCATCCCGGCCGACGACGGCGTGTTCCCCGAGGTCGCAGCCGAGGCCGAGCAGCAGAAGCACCGCCCGGAGGTCAACGTGAAGTCCATGACCCCGCAGGAGGAGCAGGCGGAGAAGGATCGCCAGTCCGCAGCCCTCATTGCGCTGATCAAGGCATCCGAATGCATGGAGACCCCGGCGCGTACCGAAATCAGCGCTTGAAATGGGTGACCGGTTACCTGCCGTTCTGAGCGCCTCAAATTCTAAATCTGACAGCCATCTGCCCCCAGGAGTAGCCACTACCCGCCCAGGCTCCGCGGCAAGGTCCTACCCGAACGAAGGGCCCCAACCGTTAAATCGAAAACCGAGAACAATCCCTACGGCACGACGTCTGACGGTCGGCTAGGGCAAGCTAACTGACCGTCACTGAACCATCCCGCGCCACCCAAAACACGCTGATCCCGAGTTTGGCCAGCGCCGGCATCACGAGGCCAACGCAAGACCTATGGTCAGCATTGTCAGGGAACGCAACAGCAGCTTCCGCCTCACCTGAGGACCACACACGCAGAGCGCGTGTGACCGCTACCGAAACGTGGGTGCCGACTTGTCCGAGACTGAAAGCCCGCCCGTATCTACTACTTCCGGCCTTGGAGCTACCTTCCCCTTTGGCCTCCACCAGCAACCGTCGCTCATCCAATGACGCCACAACGTCATCACCGTGTTGAGTCGCCCGAGCATAGGACTCGATCGTCCAGCCCTGAGCTTCCAAGTAAGCACGAACCGCCTCAACGACTTCGTCCTCGTACAACATCTTGGTCACCCCCGGAATACGCGTACCCCTTTATTGCTCCATTTACGGCCATGAGGACGAGAGCCCCGAAACCGAGTAGAAGGGAAAAGTAGAGCGGCCCCTCCGACAAGAAACCGGCGGTCCAACCGACCACGTAGGTGACCAGGGTGATGCTAGTGGATGTCACGGCAGTGATCTGCACAGCTAAGTGGTGGGCTCTACGTTCATTCATCAGAAAGACTCCGCTAATGAGTACCGGAAGGATCATTAGCATGAGAGTGACACCAACCATTTGGCCCCGGGGCCCCCGTACGCCATCTCCGGCGATAACAAACCCCATGGCTATGAGCGTCCAAATCCCGAGTAGCAGTACCAGTAACCCTGCGATTGACACCAGAGCAGAAGGAATGGGTGGATCGGCCTGCACTGTAGGCGCCGATGTTTGCGCGGGCGAGGGCGAAGGTGGGGCAGACTTCGAAGGGGCGGCTTGGGGCGTTGGCTCGTCCGCGGCTTGGGCCGAAGGGCGATAGACCTCTCCGAGGTCAATTGGCTCATGCCATGAACCAAGTCCAAAAACCTTCTCCCACAAGAGAATTCGCATGCGGTGAGCATCGGGCCCGAACGGGTCCATGGACAGCAAATCTACAGTCTGATTGATTTCCCAGCTCGCCTGCTGCCGTTCGAGCACCGCGCGGGGGACATTCTCCGATCGTGTGTGCTCCGCAATGTAAGCTGCTTGCCCCAAACAGAACGCTTCCGCCGGAGTGAATCCGACGTGAAGCAGCCTTAGAGTCATGCCCTTGACGGCGCCATCCAGGAAAGCCATGCACACCTCGCTCTTGGGCAGCGATCGAGACGCACCAGCGGGTGCAGAGCGGCATCGCTGACTGCTGTTCATCCTGAATTATCGGCAGCAAGAACTTATCCGTTAGTGCTCGTCCAAGAACCGACCGCTGCCTCTACACGCGCTAAGGAGCACCTGCGAGAATTGATCAAACCTTCCATCTGAATAAGACCCATCCCATTTACCACGGCTGAGAGCAGAGACGATGAGGCACCGCGATGACGGCCCAATCAAAAGCATTGACGAAGATCTCGTAGGGCGAGGCGCCCTAGCGACAGAGGTCAGTAACCTCATACAGACGCTTTCCGCCGACGATGGCCACGTTCTTGCCCTGACGGGCCCGTGGGGCTCCGGCAAAACGTCTCTCCTAAATCTCATACGTGAAGTCACAGTTGCAGAACGAACCATGCTCGACTTCAATCCTTGGATGTTCTCGGGCACAAACCAACTAGTAGACATTTTCTTCCGAGAGCTATCAGCCCAGTTGAGGTTGAAGCGCGACTCCAAGCTCGATAAAATCATCGACGCGCTAGACAGTTACAGTTCACTGCTAACCCCATTCTCGTGGGTGCCCGTGGTCGGCCCATTCTTCTCACACTGGAAAGCCTTCACACAAGCAACCAGGACGATAAAAGACGCTGGCAAGAGTAGCGTCATGGAAAAGAAGGCACAGTTGGGGAATGCTTTGCAAGCCCTCGACAAGCCGTTGATCGTCTTTATAGATGACATCGACAGGCTGACGAGTGGTGAAGTGCAGGACCTTTTTAAGCTCGTTAGGCTGACAGCCAACTTTCCAAAAATAATTTACGTTCTGGCCTACGACAGGTCGCGGGTTGAGGAGGCGCTGACGCAAACGGGCATGCCAGGCCGGGACTACCTGGAGAAGATAGTGCAAACGAGCATCGACCTTCCGATGATACCAACCAAGACGATCAGTCGGCTTCTGGCCTCCGCCCTTCAGGACACCGTTGATGAGATGGGCGGTGTCGAGTTGTTTGATGCTTCTCGTTGGGCCGATTCGTTTGCAGAAATAATCATGCCCTTGGTCAAGAACGTGCGTGATGTGAGGCGGTACGCCTCATCTTGCCAGCTGGCGATAGCAAGCTTAAAAGAGAAGATCGAACTAAGCGACATTCTAGCTCTTGAGGCGGTTCGCGTGTTTCGGCCTGACCTGATCAATAACGTCGCTCAGATTCGAAGAGCATTGACAACAACCCGCGAAATAGGCTTCGGTGGAAATGAGTCTCCTGACCTTAAGCAAGACATTGAAGGGTTTTTGGACAAAGCGGGCAGTCACCGACCCGTTGCAGAGTCGATGATTCGAAGGCTATTTCCTGCGGCTCTAAGACATACCGAAAATTACAGTTACGGAAGCGATTGGGACAGCGTCTGGTTACGGGAGCGCGTAGTCGCGAATAAGGAGATATTGAACCTGTATCTTGATCGAATAAAGTCTGAGCGCTTAGAAGCGTTCGACCGCGCAGAGGTAGCTTTCGGAAAGCTCGACGAGTCAGAATCATTCCACCGATACCTGCAATCGGTTCCCCGCGATGAAGTCGAAGATGTAATCGCCGAATTGGCAAACTTCCAAGAGTTTCCAGCCTCCGGCGTCGCCGCCGGCCTAGTCGCACTCCTAAACTTGCTGCCTGAAATACCAGAACGGCCGCGAGGTCTGTTCTCCTTCGGGCCTCGGGTGACGGTTGCAAGAGTATGTGTCCGACTATTGCGGAGCCTTGAAACTGAAGAGGCCAGGGAATCAGTGATCGCCACCGCGTTGCCACTATTGACCAGTCTGACGTCGAAGGACGAACTAGTCGAAATGGTCACTCCCTCTGAAGGTGGCAGCTTCGACCTCGCCAGCGAGGAGTTTGTAGCTCTCACTCGTAAGTCTCTTTTGCAGGAGGTGGAGCAAACGCCCGCTGCAGCACTAGCGGGCGAAGCGCATCTAATGCGACTGCTGTACCTTTCTGTGCGTAGCGGCCTGCAGCCAGTCGCCCTCCGTGGGCCTAGCGATGACGCGCTCACGGTTGCCATCCTGCGCTCTGCAAAGTCGGACAGGGTAAGTCAATCAGTTGGCTCCCGGGCAGAGAAGCGGACTCCTGGGCTCGCATGGGGTGCGCTGTGTGAGGTCTACGGCTCTGAGGACTCTCTCGTGCAAGCAATCAGACGCATTGATTTCTCAGGTCTGTCGTCCGATGACATCGGTGTGGTCAATCTTGCCGTCGATTACGCAGAAGGGCGACGCTCGGCGGCAGAGCTATTGGATTAGGCACTAGCTCGGGAAGGGGGCGCGTCACATTCCCATATTGCCGGCGGTTGTCTAAGGACCCAGCACACGCCGAGGCTAAGCTGTCGTCGCCGGTAAGGGCCGGAGCAGACTCGACGAAAAGTAGGGGACACCATCCATGAGCACGCCAATCTATGAGTTCACCAGCCACGTAGCAGGCAAGAATGCCAAAGTTGCCGTCTTCGAAGAGCATCTTGAATGGAAGAAGAGCGGCTCCGCCGCCGCCCGGGCCACTAAGGCAGGCTTCACACTAGGGCTGTCGCTTCTGGGCGGCAAGAAGGAAGAAACCGAGGTCGTTCCTTTCCGTCAGGTCACCAGCGTGGCAACAAAGAAGGACGGCCTGATGAACTCAATCGTGAACGTAACAACGGCTGGAGGCACCGTTGGCTTCCGTGTCTCCCACGCGGAAGCCAAGACGGTTCGGGACCTGATCCTCTCCCGCATCTGACAGAACCCGCAGTACGGGCCCGGGATCCTTTGATGATGCCGGGCCCTTTGGCTTTCCCCGTCATGTTCAGCGTGTTGAAGTCAGTTCCGCAGTCCTGAACGTTCAGCACCGCAAGCCGCGTCGACTCGATGGATCGCCCCTTCGGCACCCAAAAAACACACCATCCTCGCATCGCCTGCCTCCCTCTTGAACCCCTTCAATAAGCTATTTCAACAGGGAATTGATGATGAGTTGGCCAGTTCCGGATGGTGAAGCACTCCGGCCCAGCGCAGATCCTCCAAACTCTGGGCCAGCGCGGTGTCGTCCTGGGACTGCAGTGCTTCCTCCAGCCTGATGCTGATCGCCGCAGATACCACCTCGGGTTCATAGATCGACAGGGCGGCCGCGCCGAACTCCAGGAAGCCTGCGCCACTGCATACCGCGCACTCCTCGTCCACCAGCCCGGCCGCATTGCACAGGCAGGCAGGGCAAAGCCGCAAGACCTCGCGGAACGGGTCGAGCGACAGTCCACTTGGCTTCGACATGGCTACCTACCTTTAGGGTCGATCACGTCAGAGTTAGTGGCGGCAAGCGTCGGACTGCCGCGGTTGGTGCGGGCAAGCTTGAACCCTCGGAGCCAGCGGGCAAGCCGACGTACGATCTCCCCAAGTGGGCCGCCAGACCAATGATTCGATTCCTTAAATCCAGCTAGCTCACGGTAACGGCGAAGGCTAGCGTCAGGACTGAAGGAGTCCGCTTCAGAGATCAAACGAACCATGCGCCTTCTACGTCGACGAGTGGCAAACCCGTGTTGCCACAGGACGTAAATTGCAGCGAGCCCCACGCTAAACATGACCAAGCCAGACACGACGAAAACGGCTTGGACAGGATTTTGCGTCCAATCTGGTCTCGCCATATCGGGCGTGCCCTCGGCAACGATCATATAGAAGGCACCGGCGGCGGTGATCCCTATGAAGATACCAACCAAGGAGGGACGGGGACTTTGTCGAGCTAGCACGTGCGACGCTAGCTCCAGAGCAACGGTAGTGATCGAAGCGTCCAGCGCATCGGCCTCCCTTGAGTCGGATGCGATCATTTCTCTAGCCGAGTGGAGTTCCTTGAGCTGTTTCTGCAAGCCGTGCGTCCGGCGAAATTGGTCACCGTTTGTGAAAACGGCTGCAAGGCCTCCACTGCCGACTAACGCCGCGATAATCGCTACTATCTCCAACGAAGCTCCCTTCTTTGATGAGTCCGGCTGTCCGAGACAACCTCATCTTTGCATCGCTCATACCGTTAGGTTAAAGGAAACATCCCTGCTCCCTCCTGCATAACAAGGCGTACGAGCAAGGGAGTCAGTTGCCGCTGCTAGGTTGTCTGCATGGCGGAGGAACGGCGAGTAGGCAAGAAAACGCTGCGGCGCAAATACTCTGGGAATCCAGCTGCCGATGCGCGCGCAGCAGCCCGCCGCATTTACACCTTCGAGGACGCCAAACGTGACCTAAAGCCGGTCGGAGGCTTGACGTACGTCTACGTGCTCATGTTCAACCTAGATGGCACACCGACCAAGCCCTTTTACGTCGGTCAGGCGTTGAATCCCAGATCCCGCTTTAAAAATCATCAGATGCTGATGTGGCACTTTGCGAAGTTTGGGCGAAAGGCCCACGTGTTAATAGCAGGTATGGTTCCCAACGAGGACGCTGAACGCGCCGAACAAGACCTCATTCGGATGCTGAGTCAGGCCGAGTATCGACTGCTAAACAACGTCATCAAGGACTCGGCCATGTCGAAAAGACAGGAGCGTTACCGCCTCCGCGAGTATCCGCAGCAAGCCATCGTGAACTATCTGCGACTCCCGAAGCCGGGAGGCTCCGTGTTGCTTGAGTGGCAGGAAATATGGGCCGACTTCTCAGTGCTCACCGACGCGAGATAGACACAGTTCGGCGTTCGAGAGTGGTTTATCCACATAGGCGAGTTATTAGAAGCGCCCCCTTCTGATAATTGGGGTCCCTGACCCTGGAGCCCAGACGGGCAGTAGAGGGCACTCCCGTGGCTGGTTCTCACGGAGTGCCCCTCCAGCCCGCCCGGGGCCATGGGGATGGCACCAATTAGCAACACGCAGCACCAAAACGCGGCGTCCCCCACGCGTTCCAGCGGGTCAGCGAACCTACGGGTAACAGCCCCGGAGAGGAGTGAAGCAATGAAGATCAGCAAGCAGTCCAAGGTCCAGATGGCAGCCCGAAGCAAGGCCCAGCCCCTCACCTTCCAGCAGAAGGTGGCCCTGAAGCTCGGCCTGAACAAGTACGCCGCATGGGCCACCATCCACGCCACGATCGACCAGCGCTTGGAAGACAAGAAGCGTGCGGAGCTCGACGCCATGGTGGACCGGGCACTGTTCGCCGGGGCCACCCGCGCACCCGCCACCGGCGGCCCAATCCTCACCCGCGAGGAAGCCGAGGAAGCCCTCATGTTTAGCAACCTCCGCAACTCCCCGGCCATGCGTGTGCGCGTCGAGGCCACCGAGAAGAAGTACGGGCAGGACCTGCGTTCACTCCTCCGCGGAGGCCACCTGTGAGCGCACAGCAGGCCACGGCAGAGCAGAAGGACCGCATCACGATCCACGCCCCCACACGGCTCAGCGACTGGCTCCGGAGCATCGGTGACGCAACCGGCCTCACCCGCAATCAGGTGGCCCGCGCGAACCTCCTCATGGTCATGGACAGCGATGCCCCAGAGGAGCGAAAAGGCAACACCGGCGGGCAACCCATAGCGCAGGCAACACGCGACGAAAACGAACCGACGGAAGGGGGCGCAGCATGAGGAGCTACGAGGAGGTGGCAGCCGACTTCGAGGAGGCGCAGACTGGGCTGGTCGAGGCCCAGACAACGCTGAAGGAGCTGGACGCCAAGGCTGCCGCCGGTGAGGAGCTGGACAGCGCCGCATACAGCGAAGCGATCACCCAACAGAGGGTGCGGGCCCTGCGCGTGCAGGAGCTGACGAGGCAAAGGGACGCCGCCCGCGTTCTGGAGGCTGCCCGAGCTGCCAGGGCCAAGCGGGACGCTCTGGTGGAGGCTGCAGCCGCTAATCCGGCGCTCGACGAACTGGAGTTCACCCGCAAGGTCGTGGCCGCTGACAAGGCCGCGGAGGAGTTGTACCGGGCCTGTCTCGCCAAGGATGAGGCGTTCCGTCAGTTGGCACGTGATCTTGCCGCTTCAGGGCTGCCGCAAGTGGTTCCCGGCGACGAGAGCGATGGCATCCTGCATCAGGCCTATTCGCCCTCCGCCCAAAGGCACTCGGGGCCGCCGATCCGCGTTCGGGTCAACGGCCGCACCTTCAAGTTTGCTGGCGACAGTATTTGGGCCGGGTTCGTGCGGAAGGTCAAAGCCTTCCAATAGCCAGACTTGGGAGGGGTTTTCATGGTGGCGCCTCGCCCACAGGTCGCCGGGCCTTTCCTTCGGTTGGTGTGCCGGCGGCCGAAAAGGGGGGGTGCATCTTGGAGTGGAACCCGGGTGCGCCCCCCTCTCCTGTCTCTGCCGGGCCGGGCCGTTGCGCTATACCTAATTCTGAGATTACATCTGAGACGGAAATTAGTGGCTGTTGAGATACATTTCATAATCCGCCGCGGCGGCCATTACATCTTCGTACGTGACAAAGTCATACCCCTCGAGAAGGTAAGGACGATGGGACTGGGCGCCATTTATGCAAAGTACATCGTCGTGCCAGTCATAGTTGTAGGTCTCATCGTAATAACAGGACCAGCCTGCAGGCTCAGGGAAGTAACCTGGTATCTCCGATTCATCCGGAGTCCAACCGGGCTCTTCTTCAGGATGATACTCGTCCATTTCCGGCGCTTCGTAATACTCCGGATCGGAGGGGGCACAGCCACACAGTAAGGCGGCAGCGAATAAGGGCACCGAAATGGCTCTGAGATGTTTCACTGGGAAAAACTTAGCATCCGTAGCAGTCATCGAACCTCCTATATGGGCTCTACCACTTTGAGCGTGGTTGCAGGTGTTCAGCACGCTTGTTGCGCTGCCGTGTATAACAATAACCGGAGCCGATAAAGGCAGGACCTCGAGGTGGAGAGCTTTGCGGCCCATATGAGCAAGCGAAACTTCACGCGCAGGGATGTCACCTGCCTGTCCCGGCGCGCTGAGTGCTCCATCGTCGGCTCGATGATGCCCGCCAACTACTGGAATCTACAAACTGGAGTATAGCCAGAATTGCCGATTCATGCGGCTCCGGCAGCAAGAGCCGTCAAACTTGACTGTACGAAACTTCAACGGACCTTGATTTTCAAGAAGAACCTTTAGGCTACGCAAGTCGTTCAGGATTGCACCGGGAGTCCGTATGACTGTCACTCCCAAAAGCGTTGGTTTGAGCGCGGGCGTCCGCGGTGCACGCATCTCAGCGAATTCGTCCGGTCGGGTTACTCGCTCGCTTGGTATTCCCGGAACCGGCGTTTCGCACGTGAGCTCTGTCGGCAGTGGAGCTGCAAGGGCAAACCGCGCAGAAGGCTCCAAACGCGGTGCCCCTGTTGGGCAGGCGAACCCGCCGAAGATGACGCCGGGCATTTTTGCGGCGAAATGGGAGAAGGAACTATATCGTGTATTACTAGCGAAGCCTGGCGTCGTGGAGTTGGTGCGGGTCGGTACTCAATTTGAACAGGCACGCCCCATCGCGACCCTGTTTGAGACCATCTGGGGAGCGGTCCCAAATGATGATTGGAAGCGGGCTCTTGATCTGATGGGTTGGCTTTTCCAAAGCGAGTACGACCCGGCGCAAGACGACTTTCTTAACAAATATCTGCCTGGAGTCACGACCACGCTCGACATTGCGGATGGGGTGCAAGTTGCTCTGCCCTTGAGCAGGGACTTGATTGGGCTGCTGTTGGCCGAGTTGCACCAGAGGGTTGGCAACCTTAATTCGGCAGTGGATGTTGTCGAACAACTTGAACCGAGTACCATCGCTGCCGTTTCCCTTGCGGAACTTTATGCTGAGATGGGGCGCTGGCAGGGAGTAGTCGACCTCACCGAAGGCCTGACGAACACCGATGAAGCAGCGACCTTTCTCCTAATCCAACGGGGAATTGCCCTTCGGGAGCAGGGCTTTCCGGATGCTTCGCGTGAATCCCTCAAGGAAGCGCTTCGGGTCCGCAATCGCCCAGCAGAGTTGCGGCAGAGAGCCTTGGTAGAGCGAGCACTTACGTATCTAAGTGAAAGCAAACGTGGCATGGCGCGTAAAGAGTTCGAAAATGTGCTGTCCGAGAATAGTGCGTACCCCGGGCTGCGGGAGCACCTAGCCGAGCTGGAAGGATAGTTCCACGGGGCCCTGCACTAGGAAAAGTTACTGCGTGATCCCCGTATGCGCCTCGATCGGGGGGCCTACGTTCCTAGATCAACTGGTCGAGGGAATCTGCGTCTGTGGCTGCTGTTCTGGTCTCGGTTCCGTCGGCAGCGAAACTCAGCGCAGAGCCGTCAGGGCGTCTGATAGTCACAGCTTGCCCTTTGGCCTTAGCGAGCTGTTGCAGACGGGTTTGGGTTACCCGATTCAAATGGGGCGACCCAGCGGCGACGTGTGCGATGACTCCGTGGTCGTGGTCGACCCATTGCAGGGAGTTCATGCCGGGTACGTCGAACAGGACAGCGGTCACCTCGTGTGCTAGCGACTCCTGGAGGGAAAGCTTCGAATGGCCCAACTTCGCTTGAATCTGTCCCACGTCCCGCTGCAGCGAGCGAACCGTCGTCAGCACCTCGTCGAGAAGATCATTATCATCTCTTTTTGACTTCACCGTGTCTTGTTCTTCTGTGGGCGCTTTGGCGATTTCTTCCTTCAGCTCTGACCAATGGGCATTGAACAAGATCTCGAGGGTTCCATCGGTGAACGGGTCCTGTAGTTCTTTATTGAGCGACCGCACCAATGCAAACACGGCCTTCTCGTCGGATGCTTCCGTGTTCTGGAACTGCCTTAGGGGCCCCTGTACATCGCTGTCCGTTAGCCCCACCAGCAGGGGCGCCACGCGTGATCCCGTGACAGACTTGCCTAGAGCGCCGGCCTCAAAGTTGCTCCACGGGGAATACTGATTTGAAGGTGTAATGACCATGATGCCGTACGTCGTTGCTTCAAGCTCGGCTGCGATTTTGTTGAGGCCCCGGTCTCCTTTGTCAATGTCCTCAGAAGAAATAAAGGGCGTGACTTTGTTATCAAGAACCTTTGGCAGCCACGTCCGTAAGGCCGTGGCAACGTGTTGCGACATCTTCCCTGACCAGCTGATAAATACCTGCACCCCAGTGAGACCCTATCCAGATAGATGGGTCCCTCGGAGATGCACACTTGGTAATGCTACCGGTGCTTTCGGCCTGAATATTGCTTGATCGTGTGCTAACAATTTTGGGGTTCCCGGGAATGCTCCCTGTTCATTCATCCCTCTAACGTACGTCGAGGAATGGGAGTGTGCCCCCGTGGGATTGGCCTCCAGAGCAGTCGAGACCCCGAGTCGCCCAGCAGAAGCAGACCGCTGCCCAGGGCGAATTCGTGATTGGGCACCGTTAGCCGGGGAACCGCCGAAATCCTTGTGCGGCGCGGTGGCATCGGCGAGGATGCAGGTCATCCCGTGCTGTGAAGAAGGGTCGACGCGATGACAAAGTATCTGATCTCGTTTCCGAGTGCCGCCATGGTCGTCCCGAAGGAGGAGCTGCCGGCCGTTTCCGATGCATCGCACGCGGTGGTTCAGGAGGCGAAGGACGCCGGGGTCTGGGTGTTTGGCGGCGGCATCGATGAGAGCATCCCTCCCGTTATGGTCGACGGCGAAGGGGCCGTGAGTGAGGGCACCTACCCGCAGACGACGCAGCTTGAGGGCGGCTACGCGGTGCTGGAACTGCCCTCGTACGATGCTGCGTTGGAGTGGGCCGCGAAGATCGCGGCCGCTTGCCGTTGCGCACAGGAGGTCCGGGCCTTCCACAATGACCCCGCCAGCTGAGTCTCGGCTGGCGGGGTCCACTAGAACATGCGAAAAGGCCGGGTGCGGCATAGAGCCGCACCCGCCGTTTTCATTCACTGTGTTTCCGCAGGGTCCGCCGGTCCGCCCGACCATCGGGCTGCTTGTGGCGAAAGATGCGTGGACCTGGCGGCCCTGCGGAAAGATTTTGGTGCCGGCGGCCGACCGGGGGCTGGCTAGTGGACCCGGTCAACCGCCGGACAGATCAGGCTGCAGCAACCACCTTCACAGGCGACTTCTCCAGCAGGTAGTTCTGGTAGGCGGGGATCGTCAGGAAGGCCGGGAACTCTTCTCCGAGGGCGCACTCTTCGAAGATCTCGCGGGCGTCGTCGAACCGGTCGCCGTCGAACCGCGGCAGGGCGGCGAACTCTTCTTCGAGCAGTTCCCGGACCCATTCGCGGGTGATGATCTCGCCGTCGTCGGTCAGAGCGTGGGCGTGGATCCACTGCCAGATCTGCGAGCGGGAGATTTCCGCGGTGGCGGCGTCCTCCATCAGATTGTGGATGGCCACTGCGCCGTTGCCGCGCAGCCAGGACTCGATGTACTGGATGCCGACTTCCAGGTTGGTGCGGATGCCCTTCTCGGTGATGGTCCCTTCGGTGCCGGCGATGTTCAGGAGGGCACCGTCTTCGGGCGTGACGTCCTCGCGCTGGCGGTCCAGCTGGTTCGGCCGCGAACCCAGCACGGAATTAAACACCTCGCGGCAGACTGGCACCAGGTCCGGGTGCGCCACCCAGGAGCCGTCGAACCCGTCGGAGGCCTCGCGGGTCTTGTCCGCGTGCACCTTCTCCATGGCGATGGCGTTGGCCTCCGGGTCGCGGCGGCTGGGGATGAACGCGGCCATCCCGCCGATGGCCATGGCGCCGCGGCGGTGGCAGGCGCGGACCAGTTGCTCGGTGTAGGAGCGCATGAACGGCGCCGTCATGGTCACCTGCGTCCGGTCCGGCAGCACGAACCGCGGCCCGCGGGCCCGGAAGTTCTTGATCACCGAGAAGATGTAGTCCCAGCGGCCGGCGTTCAGCCCGGAGGCGTGGTCGCGCAACTCGTACAGGATCTCCTCCATCTCGAACGCGGCCGTGATGGTCTCGATCAGCACGGTGGCGCGGATGGTGCCCTGCGGGATGCCCAGCAGGTCCTGCGCCAGGATGAACACGTCGTTCCACAGCCGGGCTTCCAGATGCGACTCGATCTTGGGCAGGTAGAAGTACGGCCCGCGGCCCTGAGCGATCAGCCGCTGGGCGTTGTGGAAGAAGTACAGCCCGAAGTCCACAATGCCGCCGGCCACCGGTTCGCCGCCGATCAGCATGTGCTTCTCCGGCAGGTGCCAGCCGCGCGGCCGCACCACGATGGTGGGCAGGTCAGTCAGCGCCTGGCCGGTCAGCTTGTATTCCTTGCCGGTGTCGGAGACGAAGTCGATGCGCCGCTCCAGCACGTCAGTCAGGTTCAGCTGCCCGTTGACCACGTTGGACCAGCTGGGCGTGGAGGAGTCCTCCATGTCCGCCAGCCACACCTTCGCGCCGGAGTTCAGCGCGTTGATGGTCATCTTCTTCTCCACCGGCCCGGTGATCTCCACCCGGCGGTCCTCCAGCCCGGGCGCCGGGGGAGCGACCTTCCACGAGGAGTCCTCGCGGATGTGCCGGGTGCCGGGCAGGAACTTCGGGTCGTGCCCGCGGCCGATCGACCGGCGCCGGTTCTCCCGCTGGACCAGCAGTTCGCGCCGCCGGGCCGCGGTGGCCTGGTGCAGCCGGGCCACGAACTCCAGCGCCTGCGGCGTCAGCACCTCCTCCTGCCGGCGCACCGGCGGGGCCGTCAACGTAATCCCGTTCAAGGTAATCGGATCGTTCATCGCTCATTCACTCCTCAAGAAAACTTTTGTAAGTACGACGGCGGCGCCCGGTTTGGGCCCCAAAGGTGACCTTCAGATGAGGTGCGGAGCCGGGACCCGGAAAGCGGCTAATAGCTTCCGTAAGGCCGCCCGCGGCCGTCGGAAGGTCGTGCCGCGGCGGGTCCCGGCGCAGCGCCGGAGGTGAGCCCCGTCGTCGTTAGTGGAACTGGCCCTCTTCGGTGGAGCCGACCAGTGCCAAGGTGCTGCCGTTGGGGTTGAGCGCAGTGGAGATGGTGTCGAAGTAGCCGGTGCCCACTTCGCGCTGGTGCTTGGTTGCGGTGTAGCCGCGCTCTTCGGCGCCGAATTCGCGCTCCTGCAGGTCCACGTAGGCGCTCATGCCGTTGCGGGCGTAGCCGTGGGCCAGGTCGAACATCGAGTAGTTCAGGGCGTGGAAGCCGGCCAGCGTGATGAACTGGAAGGTGAAGCCCATCGCCCCGAGCTCGCGCTGGAACTTGGCGATCGTCGCGTCGTCCAGGTGCTTCTTCCAGTTGAAGGACGGCGAGCAGTTGTAGGAGAGCATCTGGTCCGGGAACTCGGCCTTGACCGCCTCGGCGAACTTGCGGGCCAGCTCCAGGTCCGGGGTGCCGGTCTCCATCCAGATCAGGTCCGAGTACGGGGCGTAGGCCTTGGCCCGGGCGATGCAGGGTTCGATCCCGTTGCGGACCTTGTAGAAGCCTTCGGGGGTGCGCTCGCCGGTGATGAACTCGGCGTCGCGCTCGTCCACGTCGGAGGTGAGCAGCGTGGCGGCCTCGGCGTCGGTCCGGGCGATGATCACCGAAGGGGTGCCGGCGACGTCGGCGGCAAGCCGGGCCGCGTTCAGGGTGCGGATGTGCTGGCCGGTGGGGATCAGCACCTTGCCGCCCAGGTGGCCGCACTTCTTCTCCGAGGCCAGCTGGTCCTCCCAGTGCACGCCGGAGGCGCCGGCGGCGATCATGGACTTCATCAGCTCGTAGGCGTTCAGCGGCCCGCCGAAGCCGGCCTCGGCGTCGGCCACGATCGGCACCAGCCAGTCCTCAACGGTCTGGATGCCCTCGGAGAACTCGATCTGGTCGGCCCGCAGCAGCGCGTTGTTGATCCGGCGGACCACCTGCGGCACCGAGTTCGCCGGGTACAGCGACTGGTCGGGGTAGGTGTGGCCGGAGAGGTTGGCGTCGGCGGCCACCTGCCAGCCGGAGAGGTAGATGGCCCGCAGCCCGGCCTTGACCTGCTGCACCGCCTGATTGCCGGTCAGCGCGCCGAGCGCGTTGGTGTAGCGGCCCTCGGCGGCCTCCTCGGTCAGCTGCTTCCACAGCTTCTCGGCGCCGCGCTTGGCCAGTGTGTGCTCTTCCTGGACCCGGCCGCGGAGTCGGACGACATCCGCTGCGGTGTAGTCGCGAGTGATGCCCTCCCAGCGGGAATCGGCGGCCCACTCGAGCTCCAGTGCCTTGGCCGCTTCCTCAGCGTTCATCGGGGCCGGCTCAAATGATGCAGTCATTGCTGTCTCCTGTTCGGTGTCGGGTCCGGCAGGTTCCGATCCTCGGTGATCGGTCCGGGGCAAATCCTTCGTAAAACCGACTATTCCGCACTGTGCAACAAGTAATCCATGGAAAATGCTGGAAAGATTTGCACTTCTTCTCGTATTCTCAAGAAATGACAACCACCAGCTGGAATCGTCCCGCCAAGCACGACGGCGGTGCCTCCTCCGAGCCCGAAATCGACGTCATCAGCCTGGGCCGGCGGGTGCGGCACCTGCGCAAGGCCCAGGGCATGACCCTGGACGATCTCGGTGCCGCCGTCGGCGCCGCGCCGTCGCAGCTCTCGCTGATCGAGAACGGCAAGCGCGAGCCCAAGCTCGGCATGCTGCAGGCCCTTGGCAAGGCGCTGGGAGTGGGCATCGACCAGCTGCTCGGCGCCGAGCCGCCCAGCCGCCGGGCCGCCCTGGAGATCGAGCTGGAACGGTACCAGCGAGGGCCGCTGTACGAATCGCTCGGGCTGCCCAAAGTCCGCGTGAGCTCGCGGCTTCCCCTGGACGTGCTGGAGTCACTGGTGGGGCTGCAGCATGAGCTGGAGCGCCGGCTGGACGAGCAGGCCGCCACCCCGGAGGAAGCCCGCCGGGCCAACACCGAACTGCGGGCGGAAATGCGCTCGCGCAACAACCACTATGAGGACCTCGAGGCCCAGGCCCAGGAGCTGCTCAAAGCGGTCGGGTTCAAAGGTGGGCCGCTATCGCACCACGTGGCCGCGGACATCGCCGAACACCTCGGTTTCAGCCTGCAGTACGTGAGCGATCTGCCGCATTCCACCCGGTCCGTGACGGATTTGAAGAACAACAGAATTTACCTGACCCAGGGCCACCGCTCGGAACACGACCCCCGTTCGGTGCTGCTGCAGGCCGTCGGCCACTACGTCCTGGGTCACCAGGCGCCCACCGACTACGCGGACTTCCTCCGCCAGCGCGTCTATACCAACTACTTCGCCGCCGCCCTGCTCATGCCCGAGCACGCCACCGTGGACTTCCTGCAAAAAGCGAAGGCCTCCAAGGAACTCGCCATCGAGGACCTGCGCGACGCCTTCAGCGTCTCCTACGAGACTGCCGCGCACCGCTTCACCAACCTGGCCACCCATCACCTGGGCATCACTTGCCACTTTCAGAAGGTGCACGTCTCCGGCATCATCCACAAGGCCTATGAAAACGACGGCGTGAACTTCCCCGCCGACCACACCGGCGCCATCGAAGGCCAGCCGGTTTGCCGCAACTGGACCTCGCGGGCAGTGTTCGACGTGCCGGACAAATTCCGTGCCTTCAACCAGTACACGGACACCAGGGCCGGGACGTTCTGGTGCACTGCCATCACGGAGCGGCACTCGTCGGGGGAGTACTCGCTGAGCATCGGCATCCCGTACAAGGAGGTGAAGTGGTTCCGCGGCCGCGACACCACCGAACGCTCCGTCTCCAACTGCCCGGACGAATCCTGCTGCCGCCGACCACCCGCCGACCTCGCCGCCCAATGGGCCGGCAACGCCTGGCCCAGCGCCCGCGCCAACTCCCACCTCCTCGCAGCACTCCCACCCGGTGCCTTCCCCGGAGTGGATGAGACCGAGGTCTATCAGTTTTTGGCCGCGCATGCTGACGGACAGTGAAGTAGCAGCGGTTTTTACTGGCACACGGCGCTAGCCGTCGTCAGCGTGCGGGGCGGCTACGGGAGGGGGTTCAGGCACGTCGGGCAGGTTGAGGAGGGCAAGGAGGTCAGCGCCCAAATTGGAGGCACGATATTTGCCTCCAAACACATGCTGGTGATGTTTTCACGAATTTTCTTCCTGTACCCGTCGACCAGCAGTCCGTCCGCCGGCGATGGTCTGCCCTGTGCGTCGACGCCCAACTTTATGATGTGGGATATGCGGTCGCTTGCATCTTAAATGCTCTTCAACTTGGCACGTATCCTCGGCTGGAAAGTTCTGTACGGTCGGGTGATCCCCTGACTGGAATTGTCTGCCCCTTGCCCGAGTAGCCGACGAATATCCCGCATCGCAGTCATCATGTCCGCCCAGCTCATCTCATTGGCGAAGTCATCACGGATGGCAGGTCGGTCCAAATAAGGAACGATGATCCGAAGCTCGTCTTCATCTGATCTCAAAGCCGGACCCGTAGTAGTGGTGAGGCTGTGAATTGCGTCATCTAATGCCCCCAATTCTGTGTCGGATAGGCCTAACAAGTTCAACCCGTTATTCAGCGAATATAGTCTTGCCTTAATGTTAGTCCCAGGAACGATCGACCATTCTGAAAGTTTTTTGTTTTCTACACATGTCACTCCGACGATGTGTAGATGCTGAACGTTCGACAGCAAGGTGCCGCTGCGCTTTAACTCTGCACGTAAAGCCGTGAGAGTTTTGTCGTACTTTTGCTTGGTCGCGTGGCGGGTCGCCTGAATAGCTACAGTTCCATCGGCGCTTAGAAGGTCAACGGCAGGGCTGTTGTTCTGCGTTGAATTGAGGTTGAACAGATTCCAGTTATGGGTAGCATTCAGGGCATCAAGAACCGCGGTTTCGCAATAGTCTGAAATTGTCTGGCCATTCCTGTCTAGAGATTCGACCTGATAGCGAACAATTGCCAGATTGCGGTGGATTCTCTGCCTGGCTTCGACTTTGTTCATCTGCCCCGTCCTTGTGTTGAAGAGTGTGTCTCTCCTAAGCATATGTCGGCGGTAGTGCCCGCGTTTATGGCGGGGCGCTCGTGATGAACATTAGCTCCGGTATGTGTGACGCAGTAGGAGTTCAAGAGACTATGATGTAAGGGCCTTTCCATCATGCATCGGTGCAGTCGAAATGCGGTTGCTGCTGCCCGTTTCTGTCACAGATTTGTTACGGCTCGACAGGGGCTGTCAGGAAACGACGGCCGACTCCACTAACCTTGAGGGTGTAATCCGTACACGGCCGCGCTGAGGGCGAGGGCACCTCGCAGCACCCATAGGACACGGGAGTTCACTGTCGCATGACCCTTTCCGATGCTCACGAGGGCAACTTTGCCTTGGGGTCACTACGTACGACGGCAAGCCACACGATCGGCGTCCCGCATCTGGTCGAACTCCTGCGGATCGTGCCAGCAGACGAGCCCCGTGAGCGCTACCGCGAAGCAGTCGTCGACGAGAACGTGCTCGGGCGCCCGACCCATACCGGCCGCCAACGCTCATTCCGACATTTGCGCGAGCTCTACTTTCTGGACCCCACGCAATCTGAATTCGCGGCGATGCGGCGTCTATGGGACGTCGACCCGGAGGCCCGACCACTGCTGGCAGGAATCCTCGCATTCACGCGCGACAGCATCTTGCGCGCCTCATTTCCGGCAATCCACCAAGCGTCCGCCGGCTCTATCGTCACGTCCGGCGACCTAACGAACGCGGTCACCGCTGTCTACGGGGCAGACCTCTCTGTTGAGACCCTCGGCAAGACCGGGCGCAACACGGGCGCTTGCTGGACGCAGACCGGTCATCTCGTCGGGAGGGTAAAGAAGGTTCGGCAGACGGTGGAGCCGTTCCCGGCGGCCATCGCGTTCGCGGCCTTCCTTGGTCACCTATCAGGCAACCGTGGCCTGAGCGTCCTTGCCACGCCTTGGGCAGCGTTGCTCGACCTTCCCCCAGGAACCGAACTGAATGCTCTGCGGACGGCCCACACACAGGGTTTGATCGATCTCCTCGTCGCCGGCAACGTGGTCGACCTCAGCTTCCCGCTCTTCGACGGGACTCGCGGATGAGCCGAGTCTCCGACCTCCTTGATGCCTACGCCGCAGAGTTGGCCCTCCCATGGCGGGCGGGTCTGTCCGGAGGCGAACGGGTCTGGATGCTCGTCTACCCACCGGACCTGGAGCGTTCGATGCGCGCCGCCCTGCCCCGACTCGAACTGGCGACCGGTCAAGCCGGCCACGGCTGGCACCAGATAGACGTCACTGACAACCTCGGTCGATGGCTCGCCGGGCATCGCTATGCCGAGGCCTTCTTCGAGGATCCCAGCGATCTCACGGCTGCCATCATCGACCAGTTTGAGTGCGATCTCGTCGCCGAGGTTCGCGAGCGACTCGCGGCAGCCTCGAGCAATGATGTCGCCGTTCTGGTGGGGATTGGGGCTATCTTTCCATTCCTCCGAGCATCGAGCGTCATCAAGGCGATCGATGAGGAAGTGAACGGACGGCTCCTTGTCCTGTTCCCAGGTCTCCATCACCCCGACACACATTCCTTCCGTTTGCTCGACGCCCGCGATGGATTCAACTATCGTGCCCGCGTCATCGACCCCCAGGAGGACACCACTACGTGACCATCAACAATGAACTCTTCACTCGCCGTCCGCTTGACTTCGAGATCCCGAACGATGGGGTCACCAACGTGGACCGACCCGACGGGTCGAATCAATGGAAGGTTCTTGAGTACGAGCTCACAAGCTTTGTCTGTGAAGGCGAGTACGAGCACGGCCTTGAGCGCATCCTCGACTCCTACATCCGTCACCGCGGAAGCACGACCCAGCCAGCGGTATGGGTGTCGGGCTTCTACGGTAGCGGCAAGTCGCACCTCGTCCGAGTGCTCCAGCACCTGTGGGCCGACACCGCTTTTCCGACTGGTGCCTCAGCTCGGGGTCTGACAAACCTTCCGCAAGGGGTGAAGGACCAACTCCTCGAACTTTCGACCCTCGGCAAGCGCGACGGGAGTGCGCCCTGGTCCGCAGCTGGCGCGCTGGACCGGAGCGGCGATACTCTCAACGCGGTGTTTCTGTCCATCGTTCTTGGTGCTGCCGGGCTGCCGACTCGCGTCGAACCCGCACAGGTAGCTCTCTGGCTCGCCGGGAAAGGCGATCTCGATTCAGTTCGTGCACACGTCGAAGCCGGAGGTGGGAACTTCATCCAGGAACTGAGCGAGTACAACCTCAGTACCCGACTTGCCGATGCCATCCTCGCCATCGATCCCGGTTTCGCTACAACCGGCGCGGACGTGCGAAAGGCCCTGCGCAGTCAATTCCCACCCGAGGCACGCTCACTCTCCACTGACGAGACGATCGCTCTGCTTCGGAAGGTCCTCCAGCACGTTGGCTGCGGTGTTCTCCCGCCGACTCTGATCGTGCTCGACGAGGTCCAGCAATACATCAGCGGTGACGGTGGCCGAGCGATGGAAGTGCAGAACCTCGTCGAATCCGTCTCGCGCGAGCTCGATGGGCGGGTGCTATTGGTCGCGACCGGCCAGCAAGAGCTCACCGCTGACGCCACTCTGCAGAAGATCCAGGACCGTTTCACCGTCAAGGTTGTCCTCAAGAACCAGGACGTTGATGCAGTGGTTCGGCGTGTGCTGCTCAACAAGGAACCTGCAAAGCGACCGGGGCTCGACAAGGCTCTGGGCGACGCCGCAGGCCCAATCTCCCGACAGCTCGTCGGCAGCAAGATCCAGCACACGGCACAGGACAATAGGGATCTGTCTGAGGATTACCCGCTTCTTCCTAGCCGCCGTCGTTTCTGGGAAAGCGTTCTTCGCCAGGCCGATGCCGGCCGGGCTGGGCAGCTTAGGTCCCAACTTCGTATCGTGCATGACGCGAATCGTCTGGTTGCGCCCAAGCCGGTCGGTACGGTGGTTGGCGCGGACTACCTCTATTCAGCAAAGCATGAAGATCTCAACGGTGCCGGCCTACTACTTAAGGAGACCCAGCGCCTAATTCATGAGCAGGGACAGAAGGACCCGCTTCGCGGACGCATCCTCGGCCTGGTCCACCTCATCAGCCTGCTTCCCACGTCTGGGCACGCTGACATCGGTGTTCGGGCAACGGCGGACCACCTCGCCGACCTTCTTGTAGAGGACCTTGCAAACGATGGCGCACGCCTGCGCCAAGACATCCCTGCCGCACTTGAGGCACTCACGGAGGAAGGAATCCTCCAGCGGGACGGCAACGAGTACCGACTCCAAACCGCGGCCGGCAGAACGTGGGACGAGGCGTTCCGGCGTCACTTAGTTCAACTGACCGATAGCGAGATCAGCACCGAGCGCGACGCCATGCTGCGCTCGGAAGTCGAGAAGGCGCTGCCCGTCGCGGTCCTTCAGGGCAGGGCCAAGGTGGCAAGAAAGATCAGCCTCCACACCGACTCCTCCCAGCCATCTGCCACCGACAACGTTCCTCTCTGGCTGCGCTCGGAGTGGGATGACGGGACCACCACCAAGCAGTTTGAGGACCTCGCCCGTGGCCTCGGCTCCAACTCTCCGATCGTGCTCGCGCATCTGCCCAGGGGCCAAGCTGCGGCCTTCGCCTCGGCCTTGCGCAACCAGATGGCTGCACAGCGAACGCTTGACCAACAGGGATTCCCGCAGGACGACGAGGGCAGGCAGGCCCGGCGTGCGATGGAGTCCCGCCACGCCCGCGCCCAAGGGCAGGCCCGCGAGCACGTGCGAGACATTCTCAGCAAGACTGGCGTCCTGCTTGGCGGCGGGGCTGCCCCCGCGGGCACCGCTCTGCGCGACCGCATTGAGAACGGGGCCGTGGCGGCAGCGACGCGGCTCTTCGACAAGTTCGATGCCGCGGACGACTCCCGCTGGCCGCAGGTGCTCGACCGAATCAAGAAGGGTTCGGGCGCAGATGCGCTCAAGGCCGTCGGTTATGATGGCGACCCCGAGCAGCATCCGGTCGTGAAGGAGGTCCTCGGCAGGATCGGGGGTGGCGGCACTCCCGCCAGTGATGTCGAGAAGGCCGTCGTGTCTGCACCCTTCGGCTGGCCGCGCGACGCCTTCATGGCAGCGACCGGGGTACTGCTCGACAACGGACTGATTAGAGCCACCATCAACGGCTCCGACGCGACCACAAGCCAAGTCTTGTCCCAGACCCGACTCGGCACAGTGCACTTGAGGCGAGAGTCGACTGTCCTCAAAGCGGCGGAGAAGATCGCAGCTCGGAGCCTCCTGAGCAAACTCGGGGTACAGGCTGATAACGAAACGCTGGTCCCGGCGGTCGAGCAAGCAGTCAGTGGTCTCGCACAGCGGGCTACCGCCCTCACAGGGTCAGCCCCATTGCCTGACATAACCCTTCCCGCCGGCATCGAGGTGGTGCAAAGAACATCCGGCAACGACCGCGTACACGCGTTCCTCGCTGCAAAAAACGAATTGGCGGACTTCGCCGAGCTATTGCAGATGCTGGAGCGGCGTCGTGCACCCAGGCTTGAAGCTCTGACAATTGCCCGAGCTCTCTCGGACGCCGCTGGAGACCTCAACAGTGCAGCTGAAGCACGCACACGGCTCCGGGCCTTCGAGAGCGCACGGGAGTTACTCTCGGACACCGACCAGATCGGTCCCATCGTGACCGACCTCGCCGGCGCCGTGCGTTACGCGGTCCACCAGGCCGCCGAGTCCTTGGAACAGGCCCGCCGACTGGCGGTTGACGACCTACTGCACCAGCAGGCTTGGTCGGCACTCGATCCCGAAACGCAGGAGCAACTCCTTGCCGAGCACCGTCTTGCGCCAGAGGCGAAACCAGAGCTCAGCGACGCTCAGGCTGTGCTGACAGCAGTTCAGCAACGTCCGCTCTCGTCCTGGGACGCCGTTCTCGACGCGGTGCCCGCGCGAGCATCGAAGGCACTTGAAGCCGCAGCCCGATTGAGAGCCCCCAAGGCGGGCACCGTCACGATTCCTGCAGTCATCCTCAGCAGCGCAGACGAGATCGACCCATACCTTGCCGCCCTTCGCCTGCGCCTCAACAAGGCCCTCGCCGAACACGACACTGTGGTGGTGAAGGGCTGATGGGAGACGTTCTCAACGCTGACCAGCGCGGTCACCTCAACAAAGCAGTCCTAAAAGCCAGAACCGCGGCCGAGAAGGCAGCCGCAGATGCACTGCACGCTCTCGCTGTGGCTGAACCCAGTCGACCGGCCTACCTGAGCGACGATGACAACGCTTTACGGCTCGCCCTGCGCGAGAAAGCACGGCAACTTGGGGACGACACTGCACGAAGCGGTGCGAGTCTGACCAACCTAGTCCGAGACGTGGCCTACGAGCAGTGGCATCGCCTCCTGTTCGCACGCTTCCTCGAAGTCAACGGCCTTCTTCGTCACCCCGAGTTTCGCGACACCTCGCTCACACTCGATGATTGCGCGGACCTCGCAGACGACCTCTGCGAGCCAGACGGCTGGTCTGTCGCCGCTCGCTTCGCATCGGAGATCCTCCCCGGTGTCTTCCGGCTAGATGACCCGGCAGTTCAGGTTCGATTTGCCACCGAGCACAGACTTGGACTGGAACGGATACTCCTCAACCTTGCCGAGGAGGTATTCGTTACCGAGGACGCCCTCGGGTGGGTCTACCAGTTCTGGCAGACGGCCGAAAAGAAGCGCGTCAACGATTCAGGTGCCAAGATCGGCGGCGCCGACCTCTCGCCCGTCACCCAGTTGTTCACCGAGAGCTACATGGTGCGGTTCCTACTGGAGAACTCCCTCGGAGCATGGTGGGCCGCGAGGTACCCCGATTCACCGCTCATCGAGACGTGGGAGTACCTCCGCCGCCTCGACAACGGGACAGCTGCGACTGGCACGTTTGATGAGTGGCCCCAGACCGCCGCCGAGGTCACCGTCATGGACCCGTGCTGCGGCTCGGGACACTTCCTGGTCGTGATGTTCAGCATGCTCTGGCGCATGAGGGCGGAGGAGGAAGGCCTCTCAGCGGCAGACGCACAGGACGCAGTTCTCCGCGACAACCTATACGGACTCGAACTTGACCCCCGTTGCACCCAGCTCGCCACCTTCAACGTCGCCCTCGAAGCCTGGAAACAGGGCGGGTTCCGCGAATTGCCGGCGCCGCAGATTGCGTGCTCGGGAGTGCCAGTACGAGGAACACGAGAGGACTGGGAGGCCCATGCAGGCGACGACGTTGAGCTTCGAAAGGTTCTCGTGCGGCTGCACCGTCTCTTCCGCCATGCTGATTCATTGGGGTCACTAATTGCTCCACGTACAAAAACCTCTGGTGAAACGCTCTTCGGACGGGATCTGAGTGTTGGAACTGATTGGGAATCAATTCGAGGGGCGCTCCGACAGATCCTTCGACTCGAAGAGCAAGATCGTACAGTGCTGGGTCATGCCGCCGACGATGTCGTGCACGCAGCGGGCCTGCTCGCGCAGACCTACACACTGGTCGCTACAAACGTCCCATTCCTCGGGAAGGGGAAGATGGCGGAGACGCTGCTAGCCTCCGAACCTTACGCTGCGGCGGCCGGTAAAGAAGATCTGGCCACGGTCATGTTGGAACGGTGTCTTCAACTCGCTGGAGATTCGGGTAGCGTCGCGGCGGTGTCGCCGGTTTACTGGCAGCAGATCGTGTCATTTCAAACCTTCCGCAAATGGCTGTTGAACAACGCCTCCCTTCAAATTGTTATGCAACTGGGCCCGGGCGCATTCTCCGAAATCTCAGGCGAAGTCGTCCAGCCGGCTCTCACAATCATGTCGACCAAACCCGTGTCTGAGTCGGTTGTAAGCATCGCTATGCTAACCGACCGCGCCCCGGAGGAATATGCTCGATCGCTAAGGTCGCTCTTGCCCATCATGACGACGCAGAGTGAATTGACAAGCAACCCCGACAGTCGCATCTCACCCCCTTCATATACGAATCAGCCGTCCCTAAGTCATTTTGCGCGGGCGTGGCAAGGCATTAAGACGGGTGACAACGACTTTCATATCCTCAAGCATTGGGAGGTCCCCGAAGTCGAGGAACCATGGCTCCCGATGCTTTCTAGCCCAAACGAAACCGACTACTTTGCGGGCCGTGAACTGATTATCCGGGACGGCAGGCAGGGCAGGGCGACACAATGGGCACGTATACAAGGGCTTGAAGCTTGGACGAAATGCGGAGTAGCTGTATCTGCCGTCGGCCGATTTAGATCAACGCTTTACTGCGGTGAGCCCTTCGATAGTTCACCGACGATCCTTATTCCCCGAGATCCGGACGACCTCCGTGCCATCTGGGCATTCACTGTGAGCGGCGAACTCGAAGCCGAAGTGCGCAAGATTGACTCCAAGACGGCGGTAACCACAGCGACCGTCACCAAGGTTCCTTTTGATCGTGCGCGTTGGCAGAAGGAGGCTGACCAGATGGATTCGCTGCCGACCCCCATCTCCGACGAGCCTACCCAGTGGCTCTTTAGAGGCAACGTATCAACCTCGACGCAGCCGCTCCAGGTTGCTCTTGCACGAATGCTTGGCTATCACTGGCCAAGCCAAGTACCAGACGAGCTCGATCAATTTGTTGATGGCGACGGTATTGCGGTACTCCAGTCGCTCCCAGGAGAGCCAGATCTAGCTACCAGGCTGCGCGAATTGCTTGCTGCGGCATACAGCGACCAGTGGTCGAGCGCACTCGAACGGAAACTGGTCACCGAAGCGGGTGGGAAGAACGGCCGGCTTGAGGACTGGCTGCGCGACGGCTTCTTCGCCCAGCACGTGCAAGTGTTCGGCAACCGACCCTTCCTTTGGCACATCTGGGACGGCCGCAAGGATGGCTTCTCGGCAATAGTCAACTACCACCGGCTCGACCACCGGACTCTTGAGAAGCTCACGTTCACTTCTTTGGGCGCATGGATTGAGCGGCAGAAGCACGAGACCGCCGCCGGTCGAGCTGGTGCTGACACGCGCCTCACCGCCGCCCAGAACCTACAGGAACGTCTCAAGCTGGTTCTGGAAGGAGTGCCGCCGTACGACGTGTACGTGCGCTGGAAGCAGTTGCACGAGCAGCCGATCGGTTGGCATCCCGACCTTAACGACGGAGTACGCCTGAACATCCGCCCCTTCATCACGGCGGGTGTACTGCGGTCCAAAGTCAACGTGAGTTGGAAGAAGGATCGCGGTGCGAACCCTGACGGGTCGGAGCGCATCAACGATCTTCACCCGACTCTGGAGGAGCGACGTGAGGCACGACGGCTGACAGGAGTGAAACTGTGACCGCGGTGCGGGCCGTCGTTGCGCACGCTCTGCGTGACGCAGCGAAGTACAACTCGGATTCGAGTGCACCCCCCGCCGCCGTGTTATGGCCCGACCCAGATCGTGTGTGGGAGCCGGTCATCGGCCTTCTCCAGGAGGCCGTCCCGATCCTCGTGCTCGGCGACTACGACACTGCGAAGGCCCAAGGACCTGCGATATGGGTCCGCGCAGTCCTTGCAGCGCCGGAATCGGTGGACCTTCCCGCACATCTAGCCGAACACAGCGACAAGAACCCGTGGGTGATCTATCTACCGGGCCTCGGTCGAAGTGCGCTCTCGGATGTCACCAGCCCCGACCCGGCGGTGTCGCCTCTTGTTGAGGTAGCACTCCGCTCCAGCTGGTGGCCGTCCGCGCATGGGCAAACGCTGTGGAGCCCACACGCGTTCCTGGGATCGAAGAACGGCGCTGGCTTGGATCTTGCGGGGGATGCAAAGACGCGGTCGGCTTTGGAAGACGTGCTCGACCGTCTGCTCACTGAGGACGTCGAAGAGTTGAAGCGCATGGGCCGTGTTGACGCCTCACGGTTGCACTCCCTCGTTATATCCGACATGGTCCGCACCTTGCTGGACTGGCTGGACGATCCCGACGGCACTCGCAATGCACTTCAGGGAGCTCGCTGGAACGCCTTCGTCGAGGCATGTCGCACGACGTACAACTTTGATCCGGTCAAGGATGGCGTGCTCACCGCTGCCGCACGTCTCGGGACACGGGAAGGCGCTTGGGGCGACGTGTGGGCGCGGTACTCGGATAACCCTCGTAGATACCCCAACCTTCCCGCCATGCTCGATCAGGCGCGTCCCCCCGGTGAACTTTTCGGCAGCACCGATCCGCATCCAGACTCTTGGCCGTCGTGGAACGTTGAGCAGGAAGATGACCTTCGCAGGTCTCTCGGTGCCCTTGCCGACAAGAGCGACCCTGATCAGACGCGCGAATTGGTGCGGTCCATGGCTGCCATCCATCTGCGTCGCGAGGAGAGCGTTTGGGGCGAGCTCGGGCAAGCCCCGCTAGCAAGGGCAATAGGCTTGTTAGCCGAGCTGATAGATCTTACTGCCGCCGGCCCGTCCGGGACCGCCCTGCCTTCCCTCGTGAATTGGTACGCGGCTGACGGCTACAAGGTCGATGACTTGGCGCTCCGCGTCCTCGCCACCTCGCCGACCGCGGCAGACCGTGGCGCTGTCTGCAGGGCGCTCGAAGTCATCTATGACCCTTGGCTCGAACAAGTGGTCCGCACCTTCCAAACCGCGGCGGCTGCCGGCTACGAAGGCCAAATTGGCCTCGATGTTCAATCGGGCACTTGCGTCGTCTTCGTTGATGCCCTCCGATTTGACTTGGCACAGCGGTTAACGAAGCGCCTCACATCTCGAGATACTGCCATCTTCCCGCGTCTTGCAGCGTTCCCCACCGTTACGCCGACGGGCCAGCCGGCTGTTGCGCCTGTGAAAGCGAAATTCGGTGGCGGCCAGGCCTTCGACGCGGCGGATATTCGAGGGCGCTCGGTGAAGGGGCAGGTTTTCCGGGCAGCTCTGTCCGATGCGGGTGTCCAGTACCTCGATTGGAAGTCCTCTGAGACTGGAGAGACCAATGGCATCGGTTGGACTCAGACCAACACCATCGATGCGCTCGGCCACGACCACGGGCATGCGCTGTCCGACATGGTCGATCAGCAACTTGATCTCGTTGCAGAACGAATTCAGGGTCTTCTCGCGGCAGGCTGGCGACACGTCATCGTCGTGACCGACCACGGCTTTGTTCTGCCAGCGGGTCCTGCGCTGAAGGTGACGCTGCCCCTTGCGATTACAGAAGGCGATGCCGCACGCAAGCCCCGAGTCGCTAGGTTAAAAGCCGGGGCGACGCGCCCAGACCTTCCGATCATCCCGTGGAGTTGGGATTCGTCAGTCGACATGATCAGCGCGCCTGGAGCCGCTGCCTTCGAGGCTGGAACCTACTATGAGCACGGCGGCTTAAGCCCCCAGGAGTGCGTTATCCCGGTCATCGAAGTTTCTGCTCAGACGCGTGCAGCGGGACCCGCACAAATCGAGGGAATCCGTTGGACGGGGCAGCGCTGCCGCATTGACTTCGAGCCTGCAGAGGCCGATGTCGTGGCAGAGGTTCGCCTTTCCCCCGGAGACCAAAACAGCACAGTCGGTGGCCCAAAGCCGCCATCCGAGCCTGGAGAGATCAAGGTGCTTGTCGACGAGGAACAGGCTGCTAAAGGCACCGCGGCGTACGCCGTGCTGATTGGGCCAAACGGCGCCGTCATTGCCCAGCACCCAACGAAGGTGGGAGGCATGGAATGACCGAAGAAATCGTGCTCGACCCGATCGACGAGCTAGCAGCGTCGGTCTTTGAGGGCTATGTGGTCCGCAAGGACCTCGCTCAGCAGTTCAAGGGCGCCTACCCAGTACCGACCTACGTCGGTGAGTTCCTCATCGGTCGCTATTGCGCCACCACTGATCCCGAAGAGATCGAGGAAGGATTGCAGGTCGTTCGCCGGCTGCTCGCCGACCGCACCGTTCGGGCCGGGGAGGAGGAGCTTTTCAAATCCCGCGCCCGTGAACAGACGACGATCAAGCTCATCGACTTGGTCAAGGCACGGCTGGACACAAAGGCGAACGCATACCTTGGGGAGCTGCCGAGTCTCGGCCTCAAGGACGTCCGCATCGACGACGCCGTAGTTCGTGACAACGAGCGCATGCTCACCGGTGGCTTCTATGCCGAAGTGGACCTCTACTACGACGCCGTCATCGCCGATGAGAACAACGGCAAGCCCTTCGCCATCGGGTCGCTTCGTCCGATCCAACTCTCGACCCGTGATTCACTGGCTCGGTTGGCTGAAGGCCGCTCACGCTTCACGACTGAGCAGTGGAAACACCTCCTGCTCAGGTCGGTCGGATTTGAGCCAGAACAGCTCACAGATCGCGAGCAAGACGTTCTCCTGCTACGGATGATCCCGTTCGTCCAGCGCAACTTCAACATGGTGGAGCTGGGACCGCGCGGTACCGGCAAGTCGCACCTGTTCCAGCAGGTCTCGCCGTACGCACACCTCATCAGCGGTGGCAAGGCGACCGTCGCGCGAATGTTCGTCAACAACGCGACCGGACAGCGTGGCCTGGTTGCCCAGTACGACGTCGTCTGTTTTGACGAGGTCTCAGGCGTCTCCTTCGATCAGAAGGACGGCGTCAACATCATGAAGGGCTACATGGAATCGGGTGAGTTTTCCCGTGGCCGAGAGTCGATCCGAGCTGATGGGTCGATCGTTCTCGTCGGAAACTTCGACGTGGATGTCGCTCACCAGCAGAGAGTCGGTCATCTGCTCTCGCCCCTTCCGCCTGAGATGCGGGATGACACGGCTTTCATGGACCGAATCCACGCGTACATACCGGGATGGGACGTCCCGAAGCTCAACCCCTCCTACTTCACCCGCCACTTCGGTTTGGTGAGTGACTTCCTCTCCGAGTGCTGGTCACGTCTCCGCGACCAATCACGCTTGACAGCGGTCCAAGGGCGGGTCAACTATTCCGATGCGCTCTCCGGGCGGGATCTGTCAGCCGTCAACAAGACGGTCGATGGTCTACTGAAATTGATCTATCCTGACGCCGAGGTGCCGATTCCGAACGAGGACCTTGAATGGGCAGTCCGAATCGCACTCGAATGCCGCCGTCGCGTCAAGGAGCAGCAACGACGCATCGGTACGGCCGAGTTCCGCAATACCCAATTCGGTTACCGGATTGGCGAAGGAATTGAGCAATTCGTTTCAACCCCGGAGATGGCAAGCCCTGACACGATCGGCTTGGATCCCCTCCCGCCGGGTCAGGTGTGGGCAATCGCCGAGGGCGGCCGAGAAGTCGGCCCTGGCCTCTACCGCATTGAGGCAGCGGACACCCTGGGAGCCGGGGCGCGTGGCTTGCTCAACCAGGCAGCGCCAGCTCCGCTTCGCGAAAGTTTCAAGGTGGCGGAGCAGAACCTCGTTGCCCAGGCACGCACTCTCGTCGGCGACCGTGATCCCCGCGAACACAACCTAACGGCGCAGGTTCGGGCACTAGATGCGGCGAAGTCCGGGGCTGGGCTTGGCTTACCGATCCTTCTTGCCCTCGCGTCCTCCATGCTTCAACGATCCGTTCGTGGCGGGCTAATCGCAGTTGGTAATCTCTCGCTGGGTGGCGGCATCGAGACCGTGCTCAACGCAGCCGCGCTCGCTGAGCATGCCATGGAGAAGGGTGCGTCAACGCTTCTGCTTCCCGTGTCGGCTCGCAGGCAACTGCTAGACGTCAGCGACGAGGTGGCCACTAAGGTCTCGTTCCTGTTCTATAGCGACGCCCGCGATGCTCTTGTAAAAGCACTAGACGAGTGACGCAATCCTTGGCAGGGTGGTCCGGCCACTCAATGTGGCTTGCGCTTCGTTGAACGACACTGGCCGCACCGGCCAGATGCAAGACATCGTGCGTACTATTCAGGCGGCACAGGACAAGCTGGTCCGCGCTAACAAAGATCAATCCTCATCATTCAAGGTGGGCCAGGTGCTGGCAAGACGGCCGTTGCCCTACACCGCGCGTCTTGGCTGTTATACACATACCGTGATGAGCTTCCCGCGGATGACTTGCTGGTGGTTGGGCCGAATCCCGCCTTTACTAAGTACACTCAACAGGTTCTGCCATCTCTCGGAGACCAACGCGTCCAACAAACGTCGATCCAAGAATTGTTGGCTGGCGGTCTTGCGGTGCGAGCCGCAGAACCCGACGCGGTTGCACGTGTTGAAGGCCTAGCGGAAGTGGCCGATATTATTGCCCAAGGTTTGAAAGACCGCATCAAGGTTCCCGCATCTCCGCTACGGATAAAGCGACGAAACTCCTCGGTTACCGTAAGTGTCATGCCCGAGGTATTGGCGGACGACGTTGAACAGTTGAGATGGCAGCCGTATGGGCAGGCGCGTGACGCCTTTAAGGACCGCCTGCTGAGCCGCTGCGCGACGGCTATTGGACTGCGAACGGGTCAGGCAATAGGTCGCAACGTTGATCCGGCGTCTGTTGATGCTGCCGTTGATCGGGTATGGCCGCGGCTCAGTAGCGCTCAGTTCATTCGAGAGCTTCTCGGGTCTAAGCAGCGTCTGCGTAGTGCTGCGGGCGCCCACCTCAGCAGCGAGCAGGTCGAGCTGTTGTACAGAAGCGCCGCGCAGAAGATGTCGGATGAGTCTTGGACGATAGCAGACCTTGCTCTGATCGACGAAGCGGAAGAGCACATGTCAGGCGGTTCTGACAATGTGGGGACATATAGTCGTTGACGAGGCTCAAGACCTTACTCCGATGCAACTGTTCGCCCTCCGCCGCAGGTCCAGGGACGGGCCATGACGCTGGTCGGTGACGTGGCCCAATCGGCTGGGCCGTTCGCCCGTGAGAACTGGGACGAGGTAGCGGAAGCGCTGAAATCTAGGCTCCCGGTAGCGGTTGAAGAGCTTCGTCACGGATACCGTGTGCCGAAAGAAGTTTTCGATGTTGCCGGGCGGTTGTTGCCCTTGGCTGCGCCCGGGTTGCGCACACCGACCGTCGTGCGCAAGGCTAACGCCGCTCCGGAGTTGTTCGACGTGACTCGGCAGCAGCTGTCGATCGAGGTTGCCAAAATGGCCAGCCATCACCGCTCAAAAGGCAGATTCGTCGGCGTTGTCGCTCCGAAGGCGCTATGGGAGGAGATTCAAGAGGCATTCGGTGTACAGGAAGTTGTATGGAGCGATTCAAGCGCTGGCCAGCTGGGGAGCTCTATCAACTTGGTTACACCCGAAGATTCCAAGGGGCTGGCATTCGACTCTGTCATCGTCGTGGATCCACAGTCGATCCTTGATCAGGACAACGGAATCAGACTTCTCTACATAGCGCTCACAAGAACGACATCGCGGCTGGATATCTTGAGCCCGGCAGGGGACATCCCTCAGGTCATAAAGGACGGGTTTCCGAAGGCGACCGTCATTGACAATCCAGAGCCTGAGCGCTCGCCCGCTATGATAGATTCTCCCGCTCCTCGAGAAGGAAGTGCTGCAGAACGGGGGAGTCACCCTCACGTTCCCCCGCTTTCGGGCAAAGACCAGTGGTACCAACTCCCGAGCACCTCGTGATTCCTTGTCCGGAGTCGAAAGTGCTCTTGTTCAGAAGAGTGCTGAGCACCTGTTGGAGATCATCATCAATTTTTACGGTCGAGATATGCGGCGGCCGATAGCCGAGGAGATTCTGAAGCAGTTGGCGGTATTAGAACCCACTCGTCCGCAGGAACTGGATCAGGATGAGACCAGCCGCCCATGACACCTGCCGGTGCTTTCCCGAATCTCGCGTGTCTTTCTGACACAGGTGGCGCTGGCAACCAGAATTAGTGTGGCACTTGCGGACGCGGCGCTATGCTTCCGCTTCCCGCGTAGACAGTGACATACCATCGCGATAACTGATGCTGAAAACACCGGTTGGTGTTCGAGCATGCCGTGGGTCAGCGCGCATAGTCATAGAGTGTGTATAAACTTTGCCAATTCATGAGAAAGTTTGACATATGACGGTAGAAACTACGTTAGAAGCACATGAGCTGTCTCTGAACTCCGTGTTTGACGACGACTATCAATTCACAATCCCGGATTATCAGCGCCCATACTCTTGGACACGGGATCAGGCGGGTCAGCTTCTGGACGATTTGGTCTCTGCATTCCGAGAGAATTCCGAAACCAGCCTCTCCTCTGTTGAACCCTATTTCCTTGGTTCGCTCGTACTCGTCAAGCGCAAGGGCATACCCCAAGCTGACGTAATAGACGGTCAGCAGCGCCTTACCACTCTTACTATCCTCTTCGCAGTCCTGGCCGAACTCGCTCAGGTTCAACAGGTCAAGGACGCATATTTCGCTCGGATCCAACAGCCCGGGGATATTCTTGCGGGAGTGAAGCCGGAACCACGTATGCGGCTTCGGAGCCGTGATAATGACTTCTTCACTAAGTTCGTCCAAACTGAAGGCGGGATTGCGAGTCTGCTAGCACTCGCAGATCATGACCCGTCCATCGCGGAGGGGAGCGTTGCGAGACGGATCAGAGATAACGCTGCTCTGTTCCACAGCGAACTGTCTCAGTTGACAGACGAGGGTCGTACACTCCTCGGCAGTTGGATAATCACACGTACGTTCTTGGTCGTCGTGAGCACGTCGACTGAGGATAGCGCACACCGCGTCTTCAGCGTCATGAACTCCCGGGGGCTGCAGCTCTCGCCCGCAGATATCTTCAAAGCCAGAGTTATTGGCGGCATTTCCGCGTCGAAACGAGCGGACTATTCTGCGAAATGGGAAGACGCTGAGGAAGAGTTAGGCACTGAGGCCTTCGGTGAGCTGTTCCTGCACTTGCGCTCGATCTTTCTGCAAGAGCGGGCCAAACAATCTCTTCTTCGCGAATTTCAGGAAGTCCTAGACGGCCAGTTCGCGGACCAACCGGAACTCTTTATCGATGATGTCCTCCTGCCATACGCGGATGCGTTCGTGGTGGTGCAGAACGCGGCATTCGCCGGGACCAGCTACGCGGTGGACATCAACCAAAAGCTCCGCCAGTTATTGAGATTGGGCAACCGTGACTGGATTCCGGCAGCGCTCTGGGCCCTGTGCGACCCAAGCTTCTCCGAGTTCGAACTCAAGCAGTTTTTCAGTCACTTGGAGCGGCTCGCGGCGTCGATGCTCCTTCGCCGGTTGTACGCCACGCCGCGTGCCCTGAGACACATGGACCTCCTCAAGCAGCTCGCCGCAGGCCGCAAGAATGACTCCCCTGCGTTGCACCTATCTATGGCAGAAATCGAAAAGAGTCGTCTGGAGCTGGACGGCGAAGTGTACCGAAATGGTGCTCTAGTCAAGTACGTGCTGATGCGGCTCGATGAGGAGTTAGCTCAAGCAAGCGGGGTCGACTACGAGCACCGTCTCGTGTCAGTCGAGCACGTCCTGCCACAGAGAGTGAAGCCAGGCAGCGTGTGGTCCCAAACTTTTAGTGAGGAAGAACAGCGGCATTGGGTGCACCGCCTCGGGAACCTGCTTCTCTTGAGCAGCGCTAAGAACTCCCAAGCGCAGAACTTCGACTTCGTCGAAAAGAAGGCGAAGTATTTCCAGTCTTCGAAGGGAGTGACCAACTTCGCGGTCACCACTCAGGTGTTGGGCGAAGCGGCATGGACACCGGATACTGTCGCCAAGCGGCACGAAAAACTGAAAGCCATTCTTGAAAACGTTTGGCGACTAGACGCCGCGGAAGTGCCGCGAGTTCCTCATATCGGTGGCGAGGAAGTGCTCGAACTATTTGGCGCCGGCGGAGTCCATGCCGTCGGGACGCACGGGGAGAATGGAAACTTCATTGTTCACACCGCAAGGATAAGAAAAGCTGAAGGGTCTTCCATGCGTCCGGCCATGACGGAACTGCGCAAGAGGCTGCTCGTTGAAGGCGACTTGCAAGATAGCGGCGATTTTTTGGTCTTGACAGCGGCCCAAGAGTTCAGGTCCACTTCAGCGGCCGCTATGTTCGTGCTTGGGCGCTCTGCATCCGGGCCTCTAGTCTGGAAGTCCGGTCACAAGCTTTAGATCCCCACAAGTCCTAATTCGCTGAAACCGTTGGGATTAATTCTGGTTGGTGAAAAATCGCAGCGAGTTTCCTTGCAGCGGTGATGGAAGTATCTCCGCGATAGTTGTTATGGTGAGCATCTTTCGCCGTAGCGAACGCCTAGCCGCATGCCTCACGTCTTAGGAAATTCGCCGCGCGTAGTCTTCCTTGACGACCTCGAGGTGAAGCCAGGAATCGGTGCGGCTGACGGCGGGGAGGCTGCGGATTTCTTCGAGTTGGGCGAGGAGGTCGCGGGGGGACAGGGCGGCGAGGGTGGCGATGGCGTCGAAGCGGCCGACGGTTTGGGCGACGAACTCCACGTGGGATGAGCTGCGCAGGAGTTCGAGGACGGCGTCGTTGTCCCCGGAGAGATTGAGGCCGACGCCCATGGAGAGCTGGCGGCCGCCGGCGCCGCGGGATTCCACAGCGCTGATCCGGATGATCCGGGCGTCCAGCAGCCGCTGCACCCTGCTGCGCACGGCGGTGGGGGTAAGTCCCACGGCGGCGGCGAGGTCCCGGTAGCTGGTCCGGCCGTCCTGCTGCAGGATCTCGATGAGCTGGGTGTCCACCAGATCGATGGTCACCTCGCCGGCGTACTGCGAGATGAAGAGGCCCTTGACCACCCGGGTGTAGACCAGCGTGTCGATGTAGGCGACGTTAGGGTGCTCGCGCAGCTGCGTGAGCACAGCGTGCAGTTCGTCGTGCGTGGCGACGCGGATCTCGGCAATCAGGTCGTGCGTGCCGCCGACCGCGGAGACCAGCACGGCCTCCGACCATTCCGCCAGCCGCTGGGCAATATGCCGCACCGGCCCGGACGCCACCACCGAGACATGCGCGATCACGTGCTGCCCCAGGAACGCCGGGTCCACCGCCGCCACCACCCGGACGGTGTGGCTGTCCAGCAGCTCCCGCAGCCGGGCCGAGACCGTGGCCCGCGGCAGACCGAGCTCGCGTGCCAGTTCCTGGTAGCTGGCCCGGCCCTCCTTCTGGAGGGCGCGGACGAGTTTTGTGTCGATCATTTCGGTGTGGTCCGCCAAAGTTTCCTTAACCTCCCAAGTGAGCGCCGCCGTCGTCAATTATCCAGTGATGCGGCGCACAAGCAAGCCCTTCCGCAGAAACATGCGCGGGAACCTGAACAGAAGTGAACTAGAGGGTCCGTAACGCGAGATTTGTGCTCTTGTTGGATTGTGATTTAGGCCCTACAGTCGCAGAGATCACAACGGCACTCATGCCCACACCTTAAGGTGGAAGACCATGTCTCATACATCAGCAGCCCGGCCGCAGTTCAGCCACGCCCGGGCCCGCCGCGCCGGATTCGCGGCGTTCGTCGGCACCGCCATTGAGTGGTACGACTTCTACATCTACGCCACGGCCGCGGCCCTGGTGTTCGGCCCGCTCTTCTTCCCGGAAGCGGACCGGATGACCGGCATCGCCGCGGCCTTCGCCACCTACGCGGTCGGGTTCTTCATGCGCCCGCTGGGCGGCATCATCTTCGGCCACATCGGCGACAAGTTCGGCCGGCGCCCCTCGCTGGTGATCACGCTGCTGATCATGGGCCTGTCCACCGTGTTTGTGGGCCTGCTGCCCACACACGAGAACATCGGCGCCTGGGCCGCCGTCCTGCTGGTGCTGCTGCGTGCGCTGCAGGGCCTGGCCGTGGGCGGCGAGTGGGGCGGCGCCGTCCTGATGGCCGTGGAGCACGCGCCGGAGAAGCACAAGACCTTCTACGGTGGCTTCGCGCAGCTGGGCAACCCGGCCGGCGCGCTGGGCGCCACCCTGATCTTCGCCTACCTGTCCGGGATCAGTGACACGTTCCTGGTGGACGGCGGCTGGCGCATCCCGTTCCTGCTCTCCGTGGTGCTGATCGGTGTGGGCTTCTGGGTCCGCTACCGGGTGGAGGAATCCCCGGTCTTCGAGGAGAAGGTCGAAGGCAAGGTCCAGTCCCTGCCGCTGAAGCACGCGCTGGTCACCAACTGGAAGCCGATCCTCATCGGCATCGGCCTGCTGCCCATCTCCACCGGCGGCTACTACCTGGCCACCACGTTCGCCACCGCGTACGGCACCGACCCGTCGGTGGGCCTGGACGAAACCATGATCCTCAACGCGCTGTCCGTGGCGGCCCTGGTCGAGCTCATCTGCACCCTGGGCGTCGCCTGGCTGGGCGACCGGTGGGGCCGCAAGCGGGTCATGTTCGTCGGCCTGGTGGGCTCGATCGTGCTCATCGTCCCGCAGTTCCTGCTGATGTCCACCGGACCGGAGTGGCTGATCTTCCTGGCCTTCGCCGCGATGCGCCTGGTCATGACCGCCACCTACGCGCCGACCGCGACCATCCTGTCCCAGCTGTTCCGGGCACAGGCCCGCTACACCAGCATCTCGCTGGCCTACGGCATGGCCAACGCCATCTGGGCGGCCCTCTCCCCGCTGACCGCGACCTACCTGTACGGGGCCACGGGCAGCATCTGGCCCGTCCTGATCATGTTCGCCGCCATGGGCGTGCTGAGCATCGTCTGCCTGGCGATCGCTCCGCAGCACCGCGACGAAGACGAATACGACGACGCCGACTTAGCCGAAGGCGCCGACGCAGCACGCACGAACAACAGCAACACCAACCTGGAGGCCTTCCGGTGAGGAAACTCAAGACATTCGACGCTCCCGCGACCAGCTTCATCCCGCAGCTGATCACGGCCGCCACCATCCACACCATGGATGAGGAGCGCCCGACGGCGGAGGCCATGCTCGTGCACGACGGCCGCCTGCTCGCCGTGGGCACCGAGGCACAGTGCCGCGCCGCCGCCGTCGGCCTCGGCCTGCCGGACCCGAAGGTACACAACGCCGGCGGCGCGACGATCGTGCCGGGCTTCATCGACGCGCACGCGCACCCGCTGATGTACGGGCAGCTGAAGACCTGGGTGGACTGCGGGCCGGAACGCGCCGGCAGCATCCCGGAGATCGTGGCGCTGCTGAAGGAACGGGCGGCCGAGACCCCCAACGGCCTGCCCGTGCGCGGCTTCGGCTACGAGCACACCAACCTGGCGGAGGGCCGCCACCCCACCCGGCAGGAGCTCGACGAGGTCGCCACCGACCGCGAGGTGTACCTGATGAACGCCTCCGGACACGGCGGCGTGGTGAACTCCTACACGTTCGAACTGCACGGCGTCACCAAGGACACCCCCAACCCGGCCGGCGGCGAGTTCTTCCGCGACGCCTCCGGGGAGCTGACCGGCGAGCTCTCCGACGCGGCCTGCAACATCCTCACCGGGCTCGAGGGCGTGAAGATCGGCCACCACGGCCCGAACTTCCACCTCGCCGACGCCCCCGAGGAGCACCTGCGCCAGCTGCAGATCGCCCAGGAGAACTTCCTGGCCGGCGGCGTCACCACAATCGGCGACGCCCAGGTGTCCCGCCGCGAGTTCGACATGTACCTGCGCATGGCCGAGGAAAACCAGCTCAAGGTCCGGGTCAGCATGTACCTGCTTTCGCACCTGCTGGACGAGGCCGCCGAGATGGGCCTGCACGGCCAGTTCGGCAACGCGCGGCTCAGCTTCGCCGGCTTCAAGTTCTACGCCGACGGTACCCTGGGCGGCTGGACCGCGTACTTCCCGGACGGCTACGTCGGGGACCCCTGCCGCACCGGCCAGCTCTACCACGACCCGGCCGACTACGCCGCGCTGATCTCCAAGGCGCACCGGCTGGGCCTGCAGACCGCCACCCACGCGCAGTCCCCGACGGCGCTGGAGATGGTCATCTCCGCCATCGAGGCCGCGCAGGCGGAACGTCCCGACACCGATGCCCGGCACCGGATTGAACACTGCGGGCTGCCCACGCTGGAGCAGATCGACCGGATGGCCGCCGCGGGCATCCACCCGGTGAACCAGCCGCAGCACTACTACAACTGGGGCGAGGGCGTGAAGGAAGCCGTCGGCACCCCGGGCGAGCGGTTCAACCCGCTGGGCGAGTTCGCGGCGGCCGGCGTTACGGTGACCATCAGCTCCGACGCCCCCGTCGCCGAGCCCCGGCCGCTGGAAGCCATCCAGGCAGCCACCAACCGGATCACCCGCTCCGGCGTCCGGCTCGGTTCGGACTCGCTGCTCATCACGGCGCGCCAGGCGCTGGCGGCGCACACGATCAACGCCGCCTATACACTGGGCCGCGAGGACGATCTGGGGTCGCTGACCGCGGGCAAGCGGGCCGACTTCGTCGTCCTCGCCGCCGACCCGCTGGCCGTGGACGCCGCCGAGATCTCCCAGATCCCGGTCCTGGAGACCTGGGTGGACGGCATCCAGCGCTTCACCGCCGACCGCCCTGCCCGACTCAACGCGGAGGTCCAGCATGTCTGAGCACAACCCGACGGCAACCCCCACGGTCGCGCTGCCCGAGGGGGTCGTCGCCGATAACGCCGGCCTGGCCGTCATGACGGTCCTGCGGAACTACGGCATCGACACCATCTTCGGCATCCCGGGCACGCACAACCTGGAGTTCTACCGCCACCTGGCCCCGCTGGGCATCCGCCCGGTGACCACGCGGCACGAACAGGGCGCCGGCTACGCCGCCGACGGCTGGGCACAGCAGACCGGCCTGCCCGGCGTCGTGATTACGACGTCGGGGCCCGGCCTGCTCAATGCGCTCTCCGCCGCGGGCACCGCCTATTGCGAGTCCCGTCCGCTGATCATCCTGTCGCCGGGCGTGCCCGAGGGCGAGGAGTTCGCCGACATCGGCTCGCTGCACGAGACGAAGGACGCCACGGCCGCCGTCGGGGCGATCGTCGAGTGGTCGCGCCGCGTCACCTCCGCCACGGAGGCGGTGCAGGGCATCCACGACGCCTTCGAACTCTTCCGCTCCTCCCGGCCCCGCCCGGTGCACATCGAGATCCCGCTCAATGTGCTCGAGGGTCCCTCGGACGCGCCGGAGGACCTGCTCCGCGCCGCCGAGGCTCCGGCGCCGCGGGCCGCCGAGGCCGCCGCCGTCGAGGCAGCCGTGGCCGCCCTGCGTTCCGCGCAGCGTCCGGTCATCCTGGCCGGCGGCGGTTCGCTGCGCGCCGGCAAGGACCTGCTGGCTCTCGCCGAGGCGCTGCAGGCCCCGGTCCTGACCACGCTCAACGGCAAGGGCGCCATCCCCGAGTCGCACCCGCTGGCGCTCGGCTCCGACATCCGCCTCGACCCCGCGCAGCGGTTGTGCGAGGGCGCCGATGTGCTGCTGGTCATCGGCTCCAAGATCGGCGAGGCGGAACTCTGGTTCAATGCGCTGCAGCCGCGCGGCACCGTGGTCCGGGTGGACATCCTGGAAACGCAGCTGAACAAGAACGTGTCGGCGAACATTGGGCTGGTGGGTGACAGCGCCGCCGTCGTGCCCCAGCTGCTGGCCGGGCTCGAGGGACATGAGCCCGTCCCGGCCCCCGACCTTGCGCCGCTGCGCACCGAACTGCGGGACGAGGCCCGGGCGCTGTCCCCGGAGTTCGCCGCGCTGGCTGAACAGGTGGCGGCCGCCGTGCCAGCGTCGACCATCATCGGCGGCGACTCCTCCCAGGCCACGTACCTGGGCACGGCGAGCTTCGTGCCGCAGGACCGGCCGCATTCGCTGCTCTACACCCCGGCCTACGCCACGCTCGGGTACGGGCTGCCGGCTTCGATCGGCGCCCGCATCGGTGCGCCGGACCGTCCGGTGGTCTGCGTGGTGGGCGACGGCGCGCTGATGTTCGCGGTGCAGGAACTCGTCACCGCCGTCGAACAGCGGCTGGACCTGGTGGTGGTGTGCGCCGACAACGGCGGCTACGGCGAGATCCGGCAGAACGAGCTGGACCGCGGCATCGAGCCCGTGGGCGTGGAGCTCGTGCAGCCCGACTGGGCCGCGCTGGCCACCGCCTTCGGCGGCACCGGCCGGCGAATCCACGACGCCGCCGAGCTGGCCCCGGCCATCCGCCAGGCCCTGGCCGACGGCGGAGTCCAGCTCATCCACGTGCCCGCGCAGCTTTTCGCGCAGGAGGAGCAGGCATGACGGCGCGGGTCCTGATCACCGACGCCGAGGACCTCGACTACTCGATAGCCGTGGAGCTGCTGGCCGAGGCCGGCATCGAGGCGCGCTACCTCAACACCCGGGACCGCGGCGCCATCCTCGACGCCGCGCAGGGCTGCGAGGGGATCATCCTCGGCTACGCGACCCTGGACGCCGACATGATCGCCGCGATGCCGGACCTGAAGGTCGTGGCCACCATGTCCGCCGGCTTCGACATGGTGGACCTGGAGGCGGCGGCCGCCCGGAACATCACCGTGTGCAACGTGCCCTCGGTGGCCACCCGCGACGTGGCCACCCACGCGTTCGCCGGCATGCTCTCGCTCATCCGCGAGCTGCCGCGCTCCCAGGTGGCCACCCGGCGCGGGGACTGGACGGGGGAGGGGGTCCCGGTGCCGCCGCGGATCAGCGAACTGACCCTGGGACTCGTCGGGTTCGGGCGCATCGCCCAGTATCTGGCGGGCCTGGCGGCCCCGGTCTTCGGGTCCGTCATCGCCTACGACCCGTTCGTGCCCGACGAGGCCTGGCCGGCCGAAGTGCGCCGGGGCGAGCTCGCCGAGGTCCTGGCGGCGTCGAATGTGGTCAGCCTGCACACCCCGCTCACGGAGGAAACCCGGAACCTGCTCGACGCCGACAACCTCGCCGTCCTGCCGGCGGGCAGCTACGTGGTGAACGTGTCGCGCGGCGCCCTCGTCGACGAACAGGCGCTCTGCGCAGCCTTGGACTCCGGTCACATCGCCGGGGCCATGCTGGACGTGCTGACTGAGGAACCGGCCCCGGCCGACCATCCGCTGGTCGTCCACCCGTCGGCGATCGTCACGCCCCACGCGGCGTACCGCAGCAACGTGTCGCTGCGCGAATACGTGGCGCTGCCGGCCCGGAACATCATCGCCTGCCTGCAGGGCCGGCAGCCGGAGACCCCGATCGCAGCGGCTGCCCCGTCCCTCGCTCCGGCGGCCGGTTAGGCCCAAGCACGCTAGCTACAACCGGACGGCGCCCGGTCTGCATCGGCAGGCCGGGCGCCGCTTGCGATGACCTTGGCGGAAGGACGCGGCGGTGGCTCGTTGCGGCGCGTCCCCTGACAGCAGCCACTAGTGCAGCCAGTCATTCGGGCCGTGCGACACCCGACCGCTGCGTCGGTGGCACGGCCAAGGAGCTCGTCTGGTGCCTCTACCGCCCGCCGACGTCCCCTGCGGCCGAGCGCGTGAGAAGACGGTGCCGCTGGTCGGCGTCCGTGGCCAGGTCGATGCCGGTCCATGCCATGGCGAGGGCGCCGTCGCGCACTGCGTTATCTCCCGCCCGGGATACGGCACGGTCCGCAAATTCGGCGCTATGAATAGGCGGGCAATCGCCGCCGAGTCCGATCATGGGATGGATTGTCGGGTAGCGCTGCGATACGTTGCCCATGTCCGTCGACCCGCCCAAGACAGTGGTCTCGCCCGGATTTCGGCCAAGCATTCTGGCATTGGCGCGGTAGAGATCGGCCAAGGCATCATCGGTCTCCAGGCTGGCGAAGTCGTGACCTACCTGGTCGATCGTCAGCCGACTCCCTGTTGCCACCGCACCTGCCTCGAGGCATCGGTGCAAAACCTTTGTTACCTGTTGCAGGGATTCCATCGACTCGGCACGGCCATCCATTCGCCCGTAGCGGTGTCCGGGATGACATTCGGCGCCGAACCGGCGTTAATAACGTAGCCGTGGATTTGTTGGGTCGGCTGAAGCTGCTGTCGGGCGAGGCCTATGGCCGTGAGGGCGACGGTGATGGCATCGAGCGCGTTGACGCCGTCGTAGGGCGCCGCAGAGGCGTGGGCGCTTCGTCCGCTGAACGTAGCCATGTACCCGGAGCACGCATACGGTCGCATGCCCAGCTCGTCCTGTCCGTACGGATGAACCATCATGGCGGCATGGGTACCGTCGAAGTCGCCCTGCTTCAGCATGATGATCTTGCCACCCACGGTCTCTTCAGCGGGCGTTCCGAGCAGTCGGACGGTGATGCCGAGCTCGTCCGCCAGCGGCGCCAACGCCATGAACGCTCCCAGTGCTGCCGCTGCGATGATGTTGTGTCCGCAGGCGTGGCCGATGCCGGGCAACGCATCGTACTCGGCGCAGATGGTGAGAACGAGCTCTCCCGCGCCCGCTTCAGCCCGGACAGCTGTCGGTAGGTCGCCCAGACCATGCAGCACGCGTGCCTGGGCGATCGCTTCCAGCTCGTCAACCAGCCAGGCCGAGGCCTTTGTTTCTTCGAGGCCGAGCTCCGGGTTCCCGTGCAGCCGATGACTGAAGTCGACGATCCGTTCCAGCCCTTGGTTGATTGTCGACTCGGCACGCCTTTTGAAGGTTTGAACCGTGGTCATGCGGACGCTCCTCACAGGCACTCCCGGATGGCGATACCTAAGCGGCGAATTGCCTCGCGCAGCCGTTCCGGTGTCTCGAACGAAAACGCTATGCGCAACTGGTTGTCACCCGACCCGTCCGAATAGAAGGCGCTGCCCGGAACAAAAACAACTTGGTGCGCGACTGCCCGGTGCATGACCTCCTCGCCGGAAATGCCGTGCGGCAGGGTTACCCACGTGAAGAAACCACCGGCAGGCACCGTCCAGTTCGTGCCAGCGGGCATGAAATCGGCCAAAGCTTCCATCGCGGCGGCGCACCGGTCGCGGTAGAGACCCACCGCGTTGTCCAGGTTTTGTCGCCAATCAGTCCGTGTCAGGTACTCCCCGACGAGCATTTGGCTGAGGACCGAGGGGCAGATGGTGGTCGCTTCTGAAGCCAGCTGCAACTGTCGGCGCACGTCGTCAGGTACGACTGCCCATCCCAGGCGAATCCCCGGCGAGAAGATTTTCGAAAAGGACCCAAGGTAGAACACGTTGTCCGGATCCAATTGATGGAGGCTTGGCAGGTGCCGGCCATCGAAGCTCAGCATGCCATAGGGATTGTCCTCAATGATGGCGATGCCGGCCTCCCTGCAGATGCGCACCACCTCGGCCCGGCGGTCGGCGGCGAGGGTGACTCCCGAGGGGTTGTGGAAGTTGGGGATCGTGTATAGCAACTTAATGCGCTTGTCCTCGAGCGTGAGCTCACCGATCTTCCGCTCCAGCTCGGCAGGGATCAAACCGTCGCTGTCCATGGGCACGTGCGCTACCGATGCTTGGAGACCGTCGAAGACGCTGATGGCGCCCACGTAGGTGGGCCCCTCCGCCAGGACCACATCGCCGGGATCGCAGAACAGTTTGACCAGTAGTTCAAGCGCCATCTGGGATCCTGCGGTGATTTGCACATTCGCTGGATCCGCAGGGTTGCCTTCGGCCTGCATGACCAAACAAACCAGCTGCTGGAGTTCCTCGGTGCCCCCGCCTCCGCCGTACTGGAGGGCCTGCAGTCCCTGAGTGCGAAGCAGCTCTGCTGCCGAGTCCGCGATCCCAGCCAGGGGCAGGACGCTCAGGTCCGGATTGCCGCCTGCCAGCGAGATCATCCCCGGTTGCATCGAGAGGTCGAAGACCTCGCGCACCGGTGACGGCTTATAGCCGGAGGCACGAGCAGCGAAGAGGGCCGACACCCCGGTTGCAGACGTAAAGGAACTGGTAGTCATGAATCTCCTCGTTTCGCTGGCTTTGATCTTTCGGGAAATCGGTAGTGGCGCGCTGGTCAGCCCCTGGTAGAAGCTGCTGTCTCCCAGCTGGAGGTATCAACCCCGAGCTCGGATGAGGCGAAGCGGTAGAGGAGCCTGCGCATATTTTCGGGGCTGCTGCCGTAGGTTCCGTTGACAGTCTGGACAGCGAGGCCGTCGACAACGGCGAGCAGGAGTTGCGCCGTGTCCTCGGGCTCGTGCACCGGTTTGATGCTGCCTTCGGCTGCTGCCTCCTCCAAGACGTCCAAGAAGAACTTCCGCCACAGCTCAAGAAGCGTATTGACTTCCCGCCGCATGACCGGGTCCTTATGCGATGCCGCATACAGCTCGAGCCAGAATCCCCACGCGTCGGCGAACGATTTGTCGCCTTCAACCGAGAAGGTCAACAGATCCCGAATTTTCGCCAAGGCGTTGGTTCCGTGCGCGGCAATTTCGCGCCACTCCTCCTCGGATTCGCGGATTCTGTGATCGATGGCCGCCAGGATGAGGCGGTCCCTTGTGCGGAAGTAATGCTGGATCATACCGATGCTGAAGCCCGAGGCTTCGGAAACCGCCGCAAAGGAACAGCCGTCCACGCCACAGGAGGAAATGATGGCAGCCGTGTGATTGACGATGGCGAGTCGGCGTTCTGCAATCTCTTCCTCTGTTACAGCATGCTTCTTTCTGGATCCGGCCACTGGTGCACTCCTCTTGCCTGTACTTCTACTGGTCCCGTCCGCAGCACGCGGGTTTCGAACAACCCTTGACAGTGATCTGTGTCACTTCAATAATAAGTGCAACATATTGAAGTTATCAACACTGTTCGATTGATTCCGCCGATGGAAGGCACACCATGAATACGATCTACAGGAATTCCTGCCTAGCGGTAGCCGCGCTCTCGCTCCTGGCCGGCGTCACCGGCTGCACCAACACCGAGAGCACAGCAACAACCGAGGGCGAAGGCTCGAGCGCAACTGCGGGACCCGCCTTGGGGGAGGGCGGGCAGGAGATAGCTCAAGCGGTGCAGGAAGATGCTGCCGTCAGCGCATTGGTCCCGCAGGACCTTAAAGACCGGGGGACCATGGACCTGGTCACCGACCCGACCTATGCCCCAATCGACTTCACTGATGACGAGGGCAACATCGTCGGCCTCGAACCGGACATGGCCCTGGCCGTTGCCAAGAAGATGGGGCTGGACATCACCATCAACAAGGGCGACTTCAACGGAATTCTCGCCGGCATCCAGGCAGGCCGGTACGACGCATCATGGGCTGCCTTTTCCATTACGCCGGAGCGGCAAGAGCTGGTCACCATGGTGAGTTACATGCAAAGCGGCACGTCTGTCATGGTCAAGAAAGACAACCCCGACGACGTAACGGGCGTCCTGGACCTCTGCGGGAAGACGATAGCCGCCCAAACGGGCACCACGCAGGCGCTCGACGTCTTGCCGGCCTTCCAAGCGGAATGCAAGAGCAGCGGTAAAGAAAAGATCACCGAGCTGGTGCTGCCGCAACAGGACAACGTGAACCAGGCAGTGGCCACCGGCCGCGCCGCCGCAATGGCGGCCGACGTTGCCTTGGTTGCCTACTACTCCCAGTTGCAGCCAGACGTTTTCATGGCCGTCGAAGACATTCTCGTCGAACCGGCGCTGGCAGGAGTCGTAGTCAACCAGAAGGACAAGGAACTGGCCGATGCCTTCAAGGCCGCCATCGACTCGTTGATTGCCGACGGCACCTACGCCGAAATCCTCGACGCGTGGAACCTGGGCAACACAGCGGTGGAAAGGTCCGAAATCAACCCCTCCTAGTGATCCGGACGTACAAGAAAGGCCAGGTCTAAAGGCCCATGAGCACGGAACGAACAAAGAAGCATCCGGTAGATGCCTCCCCGGGGCCGGCGGTGGACTATCTCGCACTCAGCGGCAGGCCCGTGCTGCGGCGGAAGCGCCCGGGCCAGCTGGTGGCAATCATCGTCGTCGGACTCTGTCTGCTCATCGCCGCCATAACGCTGGTTACTAACCAGGGCTTCGGATGGGACGTGGTAGCGCGTTACTTCTTCGACACGCGCATCCTCAGCGGGCTGGCGACTACACTGCAGCTGACCTTCATCGCCATGCTTATCGGCTTCGTCGTCGGTTTGCTCGTGGCGGTCATGCGGATGAGCGACAACTGGCTGATTGCCGGTGTCGCCGGGGCCTACGTCTGGTTCTTCCGCGGTACCCCTCTGCTGGTCCAACTGCTGTTCTGGGGCTTCGCCGCGGCGATCTTTCCAACCATCGGCATCGGGATCCCGTTTATTGGCCCGAATTTTGTCGAATGGGACACCAACGACGTCATCTCGCTCATGACCGCGGCCATCCTCGGCCTCGGCCTCAATGAAGGCGCCTACATGGCGGAGATCGTCCGCGCCGGGCTGCTCAGCGTACCCGCGGGCCAGACCGAGGCCAGCCGATCCATGGGCTTCAGCAAAATGGCCACGCTCTGGTACGTCGTCATCCCGCAGGCCATGAAGGTCATCATCCCGCCGGTCGGAAACAACGTGATCTCGATGCTCAAAACCACGTCGCTGGTCATCGTTATCGGCGTGGGCGATCTGCTGTACAACACCCAGCAGATTTATGCCCAGAACCTGCGCCAGATCCCCCTGCTGATCGTCGCCAGCATCTGGTACCTCCTGCTGACAACCATCTTGTCCTACTTCCAAGGCAAGCTGGAAAAGCGCTATTCCAAAGGCAATTCCCTCGTTACCGGAAAGGCGGCCCGCTGATGGCGACAGTCGAATTCCTCAATGTGCACAAGAGCTTCGGTGACGTGGAGGTGCTCAAGGGAATCAACCTCAAGGTCCAGCCGCAGCAGGTGGTCTGCCTGATCGGGCCATCAGGTTCCGGCAAGTCCACCCTCCTGCGGTGCGTCAATCATTTGGAGATGACCAATGCGGGCGCCATCCTGGTCGACGGCCGCATGATCGGCTACGACGTCAAAGGCGATCAACTGGTGGAAGCGCGACAGGCCGAGATCGACAAACGCCGTTCCAAGATCGGCATGGTGTTCCAAAACTTCAACCTCTTCGGCCACATGACTGCCCTCGAAAACGTCATGCACGGGCCGCTGAAACTCCTCAAGACCCCGAGGGCCCAAGCCGAGGCCAAAGCCCGCGATCTGCTGGGCAAGGTAGGTTTGGCGGACAAAGCCGGCAACTTCCCATCCCAGCTTTCCGGCGGCCAGCAACAGCGCGTAGCCATAGCCCGTGCCCTTTCCATGGACCCGGACGTCATGCTTTTCGACGAACCTACCTCCGCATTGGATCCCGAGCTCGTGGGAGAAGTGCTGGAGGTTATGAAGAAACTGGCGCGAGCCGGCATGACCATGATCGTAGTGACCCATGAGATGGGCTTTGCGCGTGAAGTGGCCGACGTCGTCGCTTTCATGGACAACGGCGTCATCGTGGAGATGGGACCGCCCGATGACGTGCTGCAGCATCCACAGCATGAACGGACGCGCAGCTTCCTGGCCCGCGTCTCCTAACCGGGCTCTCCTCTAGGACAGCCGGGCTCACCACTCCGACTGCGTGGACAACGTCGCCGTGCCCAAGCCGGGGCAGGGCGTGCCTGCTCACACCCTGGCTGAGCACCGCCGTCGTCCTCCCTCAATAACTTGCGCCACCCGAAAGGAACACCAGTGAGCACCACCCAGGAAACCACCGCGGCAGCCGTCCCGGCAGCCCTCGCCGCCGAATCCAAGGCAACGGCCCGGGCGTGGATCGAGGCCAACCTGGACCGGCTGTCCGAATGGCACCGGCACATTTGGGAGCTCGCGGAGCCGGCCTGGCGCGAATACCGCTCCGCTGCCTGGTACGTGGAGCGGCTGCGGGCCGAGGGCTTCGAGGTGGAAGAGGGCAGCGGCGGGATGCCCACCGCGTTCAAGGCCGAGTGGACGCAGGGGAGCGGCGGCCCGGTGCTGCTGACCTACGCCGAGTATGACGCCGTGCCGGGCAACTGCCAGGCCGCGTCCACCGAGAAAACCCCGCGCGACGGGCTGAGCGCCTTCGCGCCCGGCCACACCGACCCGCACTCGGCGCTGGGCATCTCCACGCTGGCCGGTCTGCTCGGCACCAAGCACGCCATGGAGGTGCACGGCATTGCCGGCACCCTGCGCTATACCGGCGAACCGGCCGAGAAGGTGCAGGGCTCCAAGGTGGTGCACGGACTGCGCGGCTACTACGACGGCGTGGACGCGATTGTCAGCTTTCACCCGTTCTACATGCTGCCGCTGTGCAACACCGCCCGCTGGGACACCCAGTGCGGCTCCTATTACTCCAAGGTCTACTCGTTCGTCTGCGACGAGCCGGAGACCTGGCAGCTCTCGGCCAATCCGAACTCGCCGATCCCGGCGTCGCACTCGGCGGCCCGCGCCCCGGGCGCGAACGTGGCGCTGATGCAGATGTACACCAGTTCGCGGGTGATGCGGGACGCCATGCTGCCCAGCTTCGGCGGCTGGAGCCTGTCGGACGCGATCCTCGGCTCCGGGCAGGCGACGGCGGACAACCTGCCGGCGCGGATTGCGCAGATCCAGTACTCCTGGCGCTGCGCCACGCTGGAGATGGCCGAGCACGTCCTGGCCGTGCTGGACCGCAACGCCGAGCATGCCGCGGCGATGGCGCACTGCCGGGCGGAGACCACCTGGGTGGCCCGCAACCGCCCCGGGATCACCAACCACGCGCTGGCGCAGGCGCTGTACAGCAACCTCGAGGAGGTCGGCGCTCCTGTGTATGGCGACGACGCCGTGGCCGCCGCCCGGCAGATCCAGTCCGGGCTGGGTATCGAGCCGATGGAGAAGCCGTTCCTCGACGAGTGCGAATCACTGATCTCCCCGCAGGACGCCGAGGAAGCGCTGCGCGAGCACCTGGCCCCGTGGCAGAAGAACTGGACCAGCGACGACTACGTGGAGATGACGCACTACGCGCCGACCGTACGGTTCTACATCTCCCGGCCCGCGTTGAAGCCGGCCGCCGGCAAGGGCGCCTACCCCGGTTGGGTGATGAACGCGCTCGGCGGCATCCCCGCCGCGATCGACCCCACCATTGAGGTGGCCGGCAAGACTATCGCCGGCACCTTCGTGGACATGCTGACCGACCCGGCACTGCTGGCCGCGGCCAGCGAGGAGTTCAAGCAGCGCAAGGCCGAGGACCCCACCGAAGCCCTGCTGCCCGCCGACTTCATGCCGCCGACCGGCCTCGCCTGGCCCGACTACGCCCCGGCCGAAGGTACCGGTTTCGGTGCTGGTGCCGGCGAGCGGGTCTGGCACCCACAGTCGCTTTGAGCCGAGCTGTTCGAACAGTATGCTCACGCAACGGCGCCCGGTCTGCATCAGCAGACCGGGCGCCGTTCGCACATCATCTGCCGGTTTATAGCAGAAGATGTACAAATTTATGTTCATCTTCCGCTGCCGGAACTAGTATGGCCTTATGCCGAATGAGCTCAAGGCTGCTGCAGGTCGACGGGATGCTCAGCCGGACTTTGAGGTCCTGACCGTCGCTGAGGCTCGCGCCGCCTTGCCGGGAACGCTGCGGCACTTCCGAACCGTCCCCGGTGCGCGCCCCGTGCTCGTCGGATCCCATCGAAAACCTGATGCCGCGATCGTGCCTATCCGCCTCTACCGCAGCATGGACGCTGGCCGAGGCGGCGAATCGCTCTCGATGCTCACTTTCCTCAGGCAGCGGCGCCGGCTGATCTCCCGCCTGGCCACACTGAACCAGCTTGAAGCTGTTGCAGTCTTCGGGTCGGTGGCACGCGGAGAAGAAAAGCCGGACAGCGACGTGGATCTACTGGTCGATCCATGCGATGAGGCCAGCCTGTTCGATCTTGCGCAGTTCGCCGAGGACATGGAGCAGTTGGTCGCCGGGCCGGTGGATGTCATTTCCCGGCGCGGGCTCGATCCTCGTCGCGACGCGAGGATCCTGGCTGAAGCGGTGCCCCTGTGACACGCCTTCCGGATCGCACACAACGATGGCTGGCGGACCTGGCGGTCAACCTGGATCTGGCGGCCGGGCTCGTGAACCGGGGCCGCGAAGCGTTCGATTCCGATCCTGCGCTTCGTCTGGCCTTCGAGGCCTTGTGCAACCGTGTCGGGGACCTGTGCAAGAGGCTTGTTGCCGCGGAACCCGCGACCTTCTCCGAGCCTATCTGGCGGCAGGCGGCCAGGAACAGGGACTTCATCGTGCACCACTACGACCGCGTGGATGAACGAGCGCTGTGGGTGACGGTGTCGGTAAGTTTTCCGGAGTTGCGCGATCGCCTTGAAAGAATAGGCCGGCGGTCAGGAAGGCCAAGCACGTGATGACTGGGGGAGTATCGACCGAATATCTGGTCCGTCATCTTTGGGTCATATGATGGTTGCAGATGAAGTCCGGCGGTAAAAGGGAGAACGATGCGTGGGAAGGCTGGCGGCCTGGTCGATATAAGCATCGAACGCACAGTGGAGTGGGTCGACACGGATGCGTCGGGGCATCAGCACAATTCGGTCGTGATGCGCTGGGTTGAGGCGGCCGAGGCCGAACTGATCCGCCGCTTGGAGCTGCCCGATTACTTTCCGCAGGCTCCGCGCGTGCAGCAGGTCATTAACTACCGGGCCAAGCTGTGGTTCGGGCAGCGCGTGTCCGTGAACCTGACCGTCCAGGACATGGGGCGCACGTCCATGACCTTTAGGTTTGAGGTCCACGGGCACCCTCACGAGAAGTCGTCCGGCGGGCTGGCCGCCGACGGGACGTTCACCACCGTTTTCGTTCCCGCCGGCAGCGACAAGGCGCAGCCCTGGCCCGAGAACATTCGGACGGCGATCTGCGGCACGAGCGTCTTGGGCTAAGGGGAGAACGAACCATGCAGATTCCCACGCCGCCCCTCCGGCACCAGCAGCTGATCCTGACCATCTTTGGTTTGTACGGGCGCCGGGGAGGATCCGCCCTTCCGGTATCCGTCCTGATCGAGATGCTCGGCGACCTCGGTCACGACCCGCCAGGGGTACGCTCGGCAGTGTCGAGGCTGAAAGCCAAGGGCGTGCTCAACAGTGTGCGCAGCGGGGGAGCCGCCCGTTACGAATTGTCGCCGCGATCTGTTGAGATGGTCCGCGAAGGCGATGAACGCATCTTCAACCCGCACCCGGATGACTCGGACGATCGCTGGGTGCTGGCGATCTTCTCCGTGCCCGAATCGATGCGCGAACGCCGTCACCAGTTGCGCGCCGAATTGGCCCGGCTCGGCTTCGGCTCGATGTCGGCAGGCGTGGGGATCGCGCCGGCCGCTGTACGCGAGGGTGCCCGCAGGCGGCTCACGGAACGCGGACTGGCTGAGTACGTGGAATTTTTCACCGGAGATTACTCGGAGGAATCAAACATGCGCGACAAGGTCGCGCAGTGGTGGGACCTGGAGGCACTCGCGGGCCAGATCGACGAGTTCATGGACTACTACGGCGGGGCGTTGGCCGCTTGGACCGCCCGCGTTGGCGACGACCCTGCCGCCGCCTTGGCGGCCTCCGGTCCGGAGGCCAAGCGTGACGCCTTCCGCTACTACGTTCCGATGCTGACACTGTGGCGGCGGCTGCCGTACCGTGACCCGGGCCTGCCGTTGAAGTACCTGCCCGAGGGCTGGCGCGGACCGGAAGCCCGCGAAGTGTTTTTCGGCATTCACCGCCTCATCGGCCCGCTGGCTGAGGCGCATGCGCTCTCCCTCGTGGAATCGTCCGCGGCAGCCTGAGCCGGCACGAAAGAGGCGGACACCCTGCCCCCGGCCTAGGCCGGAACCGGTCATCTGCGGATTGGCTTCGGTGAATCGAATATCACGATAAAATTACGGCCGCAATATGTGTTGCATATCACGCGCAGCGGTGCAATGCTGAGGAACACCAGACTCATCACCACGAGATGGCGAAGAGCGCGCATCAAGGCCGGGGTTCAGCCTTGGGGCCTGAAGGAAGGGACAACGCAGTTCCAGACGGTCTCGCGCTCGTCGACTTCTCACTGACGCACCGACCCGCGCATTGCATGCGCAGAAGGAATGCAACCATGCCTGAAACATTCTCGAAGGGCCTCCGCCCGGGACGACGCACCACCGTCCTGCTGTCCAGTGCGCTCGCGATGATGCTGCTCTCGGCGTGCGGCGGCGGGAGCCTCAACACCGGCGGCGGCGGCGACGGCGGCAGCGGCGGCAAAGACGCCGGCGAAGCCGTGACGATCGGCCTCGCCGTCCCGCAGTCCGGTGTGTACGCGGGGCTCGGCGAGGACATGAAGCAGGGCTTTGAGCTCTACCTGGAGCAGGCAGGCAACAAGCTCGGCGGTCACGACGTCAAGGTGGTTTCTGCCGATGAGGGAGAGGGCCCGCAAACAGGTGTCCCGGCCGCCTCGCGCCTGGTCACGCAGGACCAGGCCGACGTCGTCGTCGGGATCGTGAACTCCGCGACTGCTCTGGGCCTCAAGGACACCTTTGTGCAGGCGAAGGTGCCGCTCATCCTGACCAACGCGGGTGCCAACGACATCACGGCCGAGCCCTCCCCCTACATCTGGCGCACGTCGTACAGCAACGGCATGGTCAGCGGGATCATCGGCAAGCACGTGGCGGAGGAAGTCGGAGACGGATCGGTCTATCTCATCACGGCCGACTATGCCGCCGGGGAAGAGCACATCTCAGCCTTCCGGGAGGAATTTGAGGCCGCCGGCGGCAAGATCGCCGGAGAGACCCGCACTCCCTTCGGCACGACCAGCGACTGGCAGCCGTACCTCAGCGAGATCCGCAATTCAGGGGCGTCTGCCGTCTTTTCTTTCTACGCCGGTGCGGAGGCCGCGAACTTTGTTCAGCAGTACTCCACCTTCGGCCTGGCGAAGGACATTCAGCTCTACGGCAACGGGTTCCTGGTAGAGGGCGACGTTTTGGAGGCCCAGGGCAAGGCCGCCCTCGGCATCCAGACCTCGCTGAACTACAGCCATACGATCGACTCCGAGCACAACAAGAAGTTTGTGGAAGCCTACAAGTCTGCGTACGGCGAAGTTCCGACGACCTACGCCATGGCGACCTACGATGCCGTCGCCGCCGTCGACGCAGCGTTGGAAGTGGCCGAGTCCGTTGACGGTCAGGGGATCGCTGCCGCGTTGGAAAAGGTGGGGGAGTTCACGGACAGCCCACGCGGCCCCTGGAGCTTCACCGAAAACCATGACCCCGACCAGCCGTACTATCTCCGCGAGGTCAAGGACGTCGACGGCACGCTCACGAACGTCGTCCTCCGAGAACTCCAGGGCTAAAGGACAACCAGACGTGGGTTGGCTTGATGCGAACGCCGCAACCATTCTCAACGGCTTGGCACTTGGCTCCGTGCTGTTCCTCATCGCCATCGGATTGTCCCTCGTCTTCGGCACGATGGATGTGCTGAACCTGGCGCACGGGGCCGTGTCGCTGGTGGGTGCCTATGTGGGAGTGGCGATGTTTGGCGCGCCGCCGGCGGCCGGGACGTTCTTGCTGGCTGTGGCCGTCGCAGCCGTGATCGGCTTTGCTGCCGGCGGCCTGCTCGCGGCGATGACGTCGCCGGTGCGGAACCATCTTCGGCAGGCGATGCTGACGCTGGGAATGGCGCTCATTGTCGCCGAACTCATCCAGGAAGTGTTCGGTGCGAACGTGCGGTCCGTACCCCCGCCGGACTTCCTCTCCAGCACGGTGACGATGCTCGGCAACCCCTACCCGGTCTATCGGCTTGCCATGGTCGGCGCGGGAATCGTCGTCGCGGTGGTCCTCTACATCGTGCTCGAGCGCACCCGCGCCGGGGCGATCGTGCGGGCCACCGTGGCGGACAGGGCCATGGTCGAGGCCATCGGGATCCGCACCAAGGTCGTGCTGACCCTGGTCTTTGGCTGCGGGGCGGCGCTGGCTGCCGTGGGTGGCCTGCTGGCCGCGCCCATCCTGGGCGCGCAGCCGGGCCTGGACGATCAGATCCTCCTTCTCGCCTTGGTCATCGTCGTCATCGGCGGCCTCGGATCCTTGCGCGGGGCCTTGCTTGGAGCGCTCGTGGTCGGACAGGTGCAGACGGTCGGAGTGGTCCTGGTCCACGAGTTTGCTACCTTCCTTCTCTTCGCAGCACTGGCGGTGGTCCTCCTGCTCCGGCCGCAGGGGCTGCTGCCGGCACGGGCAGGAGCGCACGCATGAGTCCCACGGTCACAGATTCAGGCCTCGCGACCGGGCGGGGACAGGCGCGCATGCCCTTGCTCCGCGACCCCCGGCGCACCATGCTGGAGTGCGCGATCGGGGTGGTCATCCTCCTCCTGCTCGCGGCATTGCCGTTCTTCCTGGCGCCGTATCCCCTCAGCCTGGCGGGGCGCGCGCTGGCCTTCGGCTTGCTCGTGGTCAGCGTCGACCTGGTGACCGGCGTGTTGGGCATGCCGACTCTGGGGCAGGTTGCCTACTTCGGCGCGGGCGCCTACTCCGCCGGCCTCGTGGGCATTCACTTCTCCGCGAGCGGCCTGGTCCAGGTAGTCGTGGGCATGGCCGCGGGAGCGGTGCTGGCGCTCGTGACCGGGGCCGTGGCGGTGCGCACTGCCGGAATCGTGTTCCTAATGGTCACTCTCGCGATCGGCGAGCTCGCCCACCGCGGCGCCGACTCGCTCAAAGCGGTCGGCGCGAGCAATGGGCTCAGCGGAATCCCGCCCATCAGCGTGTTCCCCGGTGGGGAGCCCTTGATCGTGCCCGGTTACGTGTATTGGTGGATCCTGGCGGTATTCGTCGTCGGTTACTGCGCGGCGATGCTCCTGAGCCGCTCGCCGCTGGGCCGCTCCATGCGTGGGGTGCGCGACGGCGAGCTTCGCCTGCGTGCCCTGGGGCAGAACACGTACGCGGTCAAGCTGCTCGCGTACACCATCGCCGGTGGTATTGCCGGTGCCGCGGGAACGGCGTGGGTTGCACAGACGCAGTTCATCTCCCCCGGCGATCTGGGCTTCGACATGGCCGCGTTCGCGCTCCTCAGCGTGGTTCTCGGCGGGGCCGGGAGCCTCTGGGGACCGGTCATCGGGGCGGCCCTGGTCATCTTCGTGCGCGACTGGCTGGGCGGGTACCTCGAGGGCCGGGGCACGCTCCTGCTCGGCATTGTCTTTGTCATAGGCGTCTACCTCCTGCCCAAGGGCGTGGCCGGCGTCCGCTGGCATCCCCTGCGACGAAAGGCAGGTGCATCACAATGACGACGGCGGACGATCCGATGCTGGAAATCCGGGACCTCACGCTCAGATTCGGCTCGCTCACCGCGGTGGACGCGGTGACGCTGAACATAGCGCGGGGCGTCCGGCACGCGCTCATCGGGCCCAACGGGGCGGGCAAGTCGACGCTGTTCGGGGTCATTGCCGGACGTCTTCGCCCCACGGACGGGCAGCTCATCTTCAACGGGCAGGACGTCACGGGGCTCAGCGAGGCCGGCCGCGCGCGCGCCGGCCTCGTCCGGACGTTCCAGCATTCCAGCCTCTTCCTCAACATGAGCGTGCTGGACAACGTGCGCCTCGCGGTGGAGCGGGCCACGAGCCGGCCCAAGCGTCCCTGGCCGAGCCTTGGCGCCGACCGTGCCGTGACCGATGCCGCCATGGCACATCTGGAAAACGTGGGGCTCCTTGACCGGGCCACCTCGATGTGCGGCGCGCTGTCCCACGGCGAACGGCGTCAGGTCGAGGTGGCCATGGTGCTGGCGTGCGAACCCAAGATGGTCCTCTTCGATGAGCCGACGGCCGGAATGTCCGTGGCGGAGACTAACCGCTTTGCCGAAATCGTGGAATCGTTACCGAGAGAGGTGACCGTGGTCGTCGTCGAGCATGACTTGGACATCGTCTTCCGTCTGGCCGAGCGCGTCAGCGTGCTGGCGGCCGGCAGGCTTATCGCCGATGGCACGCCGGAGGAAGTGCGAACCAGCGATGCCGTGCAGGAGGCCTACCTCGGGCGCACGCAAAGCGTAGACCTCTTCGAGGCGACGCCATGAGCGGGCGGCCGCTGTTGGAGGTCGAGGACCTGGTGTCCGGCTACGCCGGCAGCCGGGTGCTCGGAGGGGTATCGCTGTCGGTCGACTCGGGCGAGGCGGTGGCCCTGCTCGGCCGCAACGGCGCCGGGAAGACCACCCTGGTCGAAACCATCATGGGGATGGTGGGCGCCAAGGGCGGCCACGTCCGTGTCGACGGAAAAGATGTCACCGCGAAGGCTCCGCATGTGCTCTCACGGGCGGGTGTGGGGATAGTGCCGCAGGGGCGGCGCGTCTTCGCGCCGCTGACCGTGGAAGAAAACCTCGAGATTGCGCTGCACAAGCGTTCCGGGGACTGGACGATTGAGCGGGTCTACGAGCTCATGCCGCGGCTCCGCGAACGCCGGACGAACCTCGGCTCGCAGCTCTCCGGCGGGGAGCAGCAGATGCTTGCCATCGGACGGGCGCTGCTGGGCTCGCCCCGGCTGATGCTCCTCGATGAGCCCTCGGACGGATTGGCCCCCGCGGTGGTCGAGCAGGTGGGGAACATCATCCTGGACCTGGCCGGTACCGGCATGGCGATCCTGCTGGTCGAGCAGGACCTGCGGCTGGCTTTCACGGTGTCCGACCGGCTCGCGGTCATGCGCAAGGGAGAGATCGTTCACGAGAGCAGCGTGGCGGACTTCCGGCGGAACGAGCCGCTGGCGCGGACCCTCCTGGGCGTGGCGTAACCGTTACGCAACGGCGGCAGTCGATCCGGGGAAACCACGGACCGGCTGCCGCCGTTGTTCGTACCTCGGCGCGCCGCCACGCGCTTTGGTCACCGGTTGGGGATGACGGCAATTCCCTGGATCTCGATGAGGGCTTCCTTCTGCCACAGGCGGGAGACGCCGATGCCGGCCATCGCCGGGTATTCGGTGCCGGCCATTTCGCGCCAGAGCCGGCCGATCTCCCGGCCGTTGGCCAGGTAGTCGTCCACATCCGTCAGGTAGATGGTGACGCTGACCAGGTCTTCGGGGCGGCCGCCGGCCTCTACCAGGGTGGCCAGCACATTCGAGAATGCCTGCTTGAACTGTTCCACGATGCCGCCGGGGACAATCTTCATGTCCTTGTCCAGGGCGGTCTGGCCGCCCAGGTAGACCGTGTTTCCGGCCAGGACGCCGTGCGCGTAGCCGGAAGGCTTGGGCAGTGACGCGGGGTTGATGGTGCGGTTTCCGACGGCTGTCTCGTTGCTCATGTGCTCTCTCTCCTTGGCGATGGGGATGCCGGTCTCACTCGTTGGAAAAAACTCTGGTGCAGATCGTTCCGATCGTGTAGGTTGAGCATATGTGACGGCCGTAAAAAAGTCGACACATGAAATTCAAAGGAGAATCCGCATGAAACTGGCCACCCTGCGAACCGGCCCCGAGAGCACGACCGCCGCCGTCCAGCTGGCGGACGGCGCATACCTGCCGTTGCCCGCATCCCATGTGGGAGCCCTGCTGGCGGACCCTGATTGGCGGGCACGCGCAGAGGAAGCGGTGCGCACCGCCGCGAGCACCGCCGTCGTCAGCGTTTCCGACGCGGAACTGGCTCCGGTGGTGCCCCGCCCGGGCAAGGTGATCTGCTGCGGACTGAACTACGGCGACCACATCCAGGAAATGGGCCGCGACCTGCCCGAGTACCCCACGCTGTTCGCCAAGTTCGCGGACACCCTGGCCGGACCGGCGGACGAACTGACCGTCACCGGGAGCGACAGCGTGGACTGGGAGGCCGAACTGGCCGTGGTCGTCGGAACCGTCCTGACCCGTGCCGACGAGGACCAGGCCGCGGCCGCCATCGCCGGCTACACGGTGGCCAACGACCTCTCGATGCGGGACTGGCAACGCCGGACCCTGCAGTGGTTCCAGGGCAAGGCCTTTGACGCGACCACCCCGCTCGGTCCCGTGCTGGTCACGCCGGACGAGGTCGACGGGACCGCAGTGAACATCCGCGGCTACGTCAACGGCGAGCTGGTGCAGCGCGACCACACCGGCACCTTGGTATTCGGGCCCGCCCGGCTGCTGTCCTACATCTCGCAGTTCACCACGCTGCGCCCGGGCGACGTGGTCCTGACCGGCACCCCTGGGGGAGTGGGCATGGGCATGACCCCGCCGCGTTTCCTGGCCGACGGCGACGTGCTCGTCACCGAGATCGACGGCATCGGGCGGCTGGAGAACCGCGTCCGGATCCAGCCGGCCGGCATCACGCAACAGCCCGCACCGCAACTCAGCGGAACAACGACGGCGGAGCCCGCCACACGCGCATAACGCACCATTCCAACCCCTTGAGAAGGAGAACCATCATGACTGATGCGACCACGGAATACCGCACCGAAGGTGACAACTCGATCTACGCGGGGGCCGACGGCAAGGTCGTCCCGGTTGTCACCCGCGCGGGGGACGAGGACACCAACACTGCCCAGTCCGGTGACTGCGTCCGGGTTTCGGGTGTTTCCATCCAGCACACCCCGGCCACCAAGATCTGGTTTGGGCAGGTCTCCAACGTCCCGGGCTACCGCTCACTGCCGCACCACCACGGCGAGGCGGAGACCGGCGGTTACGTACTGCGCGGCCACGGCCGGATCTACTTCGGCGAAAACTACTCCGAATACCTGGACATGAAGGCCGGGGACTGGGTCTTCGTTCCCCCGTTCATGCCGCACGTGGAAGCAAACATGTCCGTCACCGAAGAGCTCGTCTGGCTGACCACGCGCACGCCGGAGAACATCGTGGTCAACCTGGACGAGGTCCCGGACGAAACGCTGGAAGGATACCGCCGGGCATGAACGCCGCAAGCGCCTCCGAAACCCAGGTTCCCACGGCCGAGACGTTCCTGAACGCCGTCGAACTGACGGCCGTCGAACCGCAGATCCACGACGAGGCCTACGAGGCCACGACCCAGTACGTGCCGTGGCCCAAGGCGTACGGCGGCGACATGGTCGCCCAGGCCGCCGCGGCCATGATGCGTTCGGTGACCGATGACCGGCAGCTGCACTCGATGCACAGCTATTTCATGCGGCCGGTGGATATCGGCGCCGTCGTCCGTTACGAGGTGGAGAAGCTGCGCGATGGCCGCGGCTATTCCACTCGCAGCGTGCGCGGCTGGCAGGGCGGCAAGACCGTCTACGCCGCCATGGGTTCCTTCCACGTGCCCGAAGAAGGCCCGGAGTTCCAGCCGCAGATGCCCGCCACCGTCGACCCCGACTCGCTGCGCAGCGCCACCGAGGTCCTGGCAGGTGTCGAGGGCGACGCCGCAGCCTACTGGTCCAATGGCCGCAGTTTCGACATGCGGCACGTTCCCGGCCCGGTGTACGTGCGCGTTGAGGGCGAGCAGGTGCCGCAGCAGGCGGTGTGGGTGAAGGCGTTCACGAAGCTGCCCGACCAGGCCGACGACCGCGCGACCCGGGACTTGCACCGCACCGCGCTCGCCTACGTCTGCGACTACACCATCCTTGAGCCGATCCTGCGGGCGCAGGGCCATTACTGGGCCGAGCCGGGACTGGTCACCGCCAGCCTGGACCACTCCATGTGGTTCCACCGCGACGGCCGTGCCGACGACTGGGTGTTGTATGCCCAGGAAGCCGTTTCCGGCCAGCACAACCGGGGCCTGGCCACCGGCCGGTTCTTCGACCGCGAAGGACGGCTGCTGGCCACCGTGGCACAAGAAGGCATGATCCGTTCCGCACGCTGAGCCCTGAGCTTTCATCAGGGCCACCGGAAGTTGCCGGGCTCAGCGCCGTCCATCTCACCCACCGAAAGGAACGCCATGGAACTGTCCCCGTCGGCACATGTGGACTCGTTCACGCGCGACCACCTGCCGCCCGCCGAGCAGTGGCCGGTCTTCGAATTCACCCTCCCCGAACTCCAGTACCCCGACCGTCTCAATGCCGCGACGGTTTTGATCAGCGACTCCGCCGCCGAATTCGGCGGCGACCGGCAGGCCCTGCTCACTCCGGACGGGGAGGTGTGGACGTACGGCCAACTGCTGCAGCGTGCCAACCAGGTCGCCCAGGTGCTCACGGAGGACTTCGGCGTTGTCCCGGGCAACCGCGTCTTGCTGCGCGGTCCGAACAATCCCTGGCTGGTCGCCGCCTGGCTGGGCGTGCTCAAGGCCGGTGCCGTCGTCGTCACCACCATGCCCGTGCTGCGCTCCAACGAAGTGGCCACCATCTGCCGCCTGACCCAACCGGCCGTGGCGATCAGCGACTTCCGCTTTTTGGAAGGCATGGCCGAGGCGGTGGGGGAGGGCACCGCCGTCGTCGCCTATGGATCGGACGACGCCGACGACCTCACCGTTCGCTGCGCCGCCAAGAGCGGAGAGTTCGACGACGTGGCGACCGCCGCGGACGACGTGGCCCTGCTCGGGCCGACCTCGGGCACCACCGGCACGCCCAAAATCACCATGCACTTCCACCGCGACATCCTCGCGAACGCCGACACGTTTGCCCGCCACATCCTGCGGCCGACCGCGGACGACGTGTTCGCCGGCTCGCCGCCGCTGGCCTTCACGTTCGGGCTGGGCGGACTGGTGGTCTTCCCGTTGCGGTTCGGCGCCTCGGCACTCCTGACGGAACGATCCACCCCCGTGCAACTGGCCGAACAGTCGGCCGCAGCCGGGGCCACGGTGCTGTTCACCGCACCCACCGCCTACCGCGCCATCTTGAAGGAAGGCCGGGCCGACCTGCTGCGCGGACTGCGCATCGCGGTCTCTGCCGGCGAGCACCTGCCGAAGGAGACCTGGGAGGCCGTGCACGAGGCCACCGGGCTCGCCCTGGTCAACGGGATCGGCGCCACGGAAATGCTGCATGTGTTCATCTCCGCCGCCGGGGACAACATCCGGCCCGGGGCCACCGGCGTGGCCGTCCCCGGCTACCGGGCCACGGTGCTGGACGAGGACGGCAACGAGTCGCCGGTGAACCAGCCGGGCCGGCTCGCGGTGATCGGCCCGACCGGCTGCCGCTACCTGGATGACCCGCGGCAGGCCAACTACGTGCAGAACGGCTGGAACATCACCGGCGACACGTTCCTGCGCGACGAGGAAGGCTACTTCGTCTACCAGGCACGGTCGGACAACATGATCGTCTCCTCCGGCTACAACATCGGTGCCCCCGAGGTGGAGGCGGCGATCGACCAGCATCCGGACGTGATGGAGAACGCCGTCGTCGGACGTCCCGACGAGGAGCGCGGCAGCGTGGTCTGCGCTTTCATCGTGCTGCGCGACGGCGTCGTCGGCGACGATGCCAAGCGCAAGGACATCCAGGACTTCGTCAAGAAGACCATCGCGCCCTACAAATACCCGCGGGATGTGCGGTTCGTGACCGAGCTGCCGCGCAATCCGAGCGGAAAACTCCAGCACTTCAAACTGCGTGAGCAGGTCGGCCGTCAGGAAACCGACCTCGCCGGCAGCACGGCGTAGACAGACCTTAAGGACAACTGACATGAAAATCGCAATCGTTGGAGGCGGCCCCGGCGGCCTCTACTTCGCGGCCCTGATGAAGCAACTGGACCCGGCACACGAAGTGACCGTCTGGGAGCGCAACGCGGCCAGCGACACCTTCGGCTTCGGCGTCGTGTTCTCGGACGAGACGCTGGGCGGCATCGGCAACGCCGACCCGGTGGTGGCCGAGTACATGAGCCGCCGCTTTGCCCGCTGGGCCGACATCGACATCCACTACCAGGGCGAGACGGTCACCGTTGGCGGCCAGGGCTTCGCCGCGATGAGCCGCAAGGAACTGCTGGAACTGCTGCAGCGCCGCTGCGCGGAGCTCGGCGTGGATGTGCGCTTCTCCACGCTGGCCCCGCCGGTGGAGGAACTTGAGGCCGGCTACGACCTGGTGCTGGCGGCCGACGGGGTGAACTCGCAGATCCGCTCCAAGTACGCCGCATCCTTCGGGCCGGAGCTCGACCCGCGGCCGAACAAGTTCATGTGGCTGGGCACGGACCTGGTGTTCGAGGCCTTCAAGTTCTTCATCAAGGAGACGGAGCACGGGGTCATGCAGATCCACGGCTACCCCTACTCCGACGAGGGATCCACGTTCATCGTTGAGATGCCGGAGGACACGTGGCGGGCCGCCGGTTTCGACGAGACCGAGAGCGAGGTGTTTCCGCCGGGCGTCTCGGATGAGAAGGCGATCGCGAAGATCCGCAGCATCTTTGCCGACGAACTCCAGGGCCACAAGGTGCTGGCCAACAACTCCAAGTGGCTGAACTTCACCACTGTCCGCAACACCAGCTGGCGGCACGAAAACGTGGTGCTGCTGGGCGACGCGGCACACACCGCGCACTTCTCCATCGGCTCCGGCACGAAGCTCGCCATGGAGGACGCCCTGGCGCTGGCCGCCTGCCTGCACGAACACCCGGACCTGGAGACGGCGCTCGAGGCCTACGAGACCGAGCGGCGCCCGGTGGTCGAATCCACCCAGCGCGCCGCACAGGCATCGCTGGAGTGGTTCGAGCGCGTGGGGCAGTACACCGGCCAGGACCCGGTCCAGTTCAGCTTCAACCTGCTCACCCGCAGCCGACGCATTACCCAGGACAACCTGCGGCTGCGCGATCCCGAGTTCGCCCAGCAGGTGGAAGAGCACTTCGCCGCCTCGCAGGGCCTCGACTCTGTCGCGCCGGCCATGTTCCAGCCGTACCGTATCGGCGGGCTGGAGCTGAAGAACCGCATCGTGGTCTCGCCCATGGACATGTACTCCGCCGTCGACGGGATGCCCACCGACTTCCACAAGGTGCACCTGGGCAGCAAGGCGATGGGCGGCGCCGGACTGGTCATGACCGAGATGGTCTGCGTCTCGGAGGAAGGCCGCATCACCCCGGGCGACACCGGGCTGTACACGGACGAACAGGGCGAGGCCTGGGGAAGCATCGTCGAGTTTGTCCACGGCCACTCCCCGGCCAAGATCGGTGCCCAGATCGGCCACGCCGGCCGCAAGGCGTCCACCAAGCTGATGTGGGAAGGCATCGACCAGCCGCTGGAGACGGGCAACTGGGAAGTGATTGGCCCGTCGCCGCTGCCCTACGGGCCGGACAACCAGGTCCCTCGGGAGATGGACCGGGCCCACATGGACAAGGTGGTCGCGGACTTCGTCGCGGCCGCGCGGCGGGCGGAGGAGGCCGGGTTCGACCTGTTGGAGGTGCACGCGGCGCACGGCTACCTGCTCTCCTCCTTCCTGTCCCCGGTGGCCAACCAGCGGACCGATGAGTACGGCGGAAGCGTGGACAACCGCCTGCGCTTCCCGCTCGAGGTCTTCGACGCCGTCCGGGCGGCCTGGCCGGCCGACAAGCCTCTGACCGTGCGCATCTCCGCGACCGACTGGATCGAGGGCGGCAATACCTTGGACGACGCGGTCCAGATCGCCAAGGCCTTCGCGGCCCACGGCGCGGACGGGATCGACGTCTCCACCGGCCAGATTGCCAAGGGCGAGAAGCCGCGGTTCGGCCGCAGCTACCAGACCCCGTACGCGGACCGGATCCGGCAGGAAGTGGCCGTTCCGGCAGGGATCGCGGTCATCGCGGTAGGGGCGATCTCCTCCTACGACGATGCCAATTCGATCCTGCTGGCCGGCAGGGCCGACCTGATCGCCCTGGGACGCACCCACCTCTACGACCCGCACTGGACGCTGCACGCAGCTGCCGAGCAAGACTACCGGGGCGACGGCTTGGCCTGGGTCCCGCAGTTCCGCGCCGGCCGGCGGAAGCCGCCGAGCGCCCGGACCGACGCCGTCCGCCCGCGCCTGTCCCTGCTGCAGGAAACCGACGACCCGACCGCTAATGCACACTTGCGGTGGAAGCCGGTGCGGCCGGAGGAGCCGGCCTTCGCGCGGTAACTACTAGTCCAATGTAGCTAGCGGTAACGCCCGGCCCTGCAATCGCAGGGCCGGGCCCCCTCGTATGATCTTGTTTGGAGTGCCCATGCTGCCCCTTTTCGGTACGTGGTCCCGCAGGGCTGCGATGTCTCCGCGAATCGCCTTCTGGCTGCAAGCCACTGTGCTAATTGTTCTACTGGCAGCTTCCAGCGCCCCCACACCGCTGTATCCGATCTACCAATCCTTGTGGGGGTTTCCGCCCGTAGTGCTCACTGTTGTGTTCGCCGTTTACGCTTTGGCGTTGTTGGCGGCCCTTCTGACCCTCGGATCGCTCTCCGATTACGTTGGCCGGCGACCCGTCCTCCTCATGGCCCTGACCGTAGAGATTGTCTCGATGCTGGTTTTCGCGCTGGCTGAAAATGCAGCCGTCCTCGTTATTGCCCGCATTATTCAGGGGCTTGCGACCGGGGCCGCCATCGGGACGATCGGAGCGTATTTGATTGAACTCGAACCCACCGTCCGCAAGGGCTTGGGAACCGTACTCAACAGTGCCGGGCCAGCCCTTGGTTTGGCCGTCGGGGCCGTCTCTTCGGGCCTGATTGTGGCCGCAGCCCCCGCGGCGATCCATATGGTCTACCTGATTCTTGTGGCACTGCTTGTTCTCCAAACGATTGGAACCGCATTTTCTCCGGAGACAGTCATCAGGCGTGCGGGCGGGTTGAAGTCGCTTTGGCCCCGCGTCAGTTTTCCAGCAGCCGTCCGCCAGCCGGCTCTGTGGGTGATGCCGGCCGCCGTGGCGGTTTGGGCGCTCTGCGGATTGATTCTTTCCCTAGGCCCGAGTGTTGTCCGGTCAATGACGGGGCAGGAGTCCATTGTGCTCACAGGACTGATTGTCGCGGCGTTGGCTGGCACCGGCGGATTGACAATAGTGCTGTTCGGCCGGACTCTGCCGGCTAGGACGCTGACCCTGGGCATGGTGGCTCTGTTGGCGGGCATGGCAGGAACTCTGGCCGCTGCCGCGGCGGACGCCGTTGAACTTTACTTCATTGCCACCATCGTGGCAGGTGTTGGATTCGGCGCCGGCTTTTTAGGGGTCATGCGCACTCTGCTGCCCCTTGCCCGGGCTTCTGAAAGAGCTGGGCTGATCTCGGCGATCTATGTGGTCAGCTATCTGGCCCTGAGCGTTCCGTCCGTAGTCGCGGGCGGCATCGCCGGAGCAGCCGGCCTTATCCCGACGCTGATTGGATACACCGGTGCGGTTATGGTTCTGGCATTGTTCGTGCTGGCAGGTCTTCTGCTAAGACGGCGCGTCGAAGTAGCTGACGCTGCTGAATGGGACGCCGAACTCGTGTAAGCAGAAGTGGGAGATTGCGTCCAAAGACGTTACTGATCGCCGATGCAGCGCTCACCCCCGTGAAAAATGTCCGTCTCTAGCAGGCGCAGATCCTGCGGTCTATCGATGTCCAGCCCGGTCCCGAGGTCGGTGCAGTCCACATAGTCCACCACGTCTGGATTTTGCCGTAGGAACGTTCTCGCGCCCACATCACCGTAAGCCTCCACGGCGGCATCCCGTGCCAAATTGGCGTCGAAAAGGACCGGGTGGCCGGGTTTTCCCTGATAGAGCGGCACCGCAACCCGGCCACTGCCATGTTCGCTTCTAAGCCGGTCGATGGCCTGCCTTGAAATCCCCGGCTGATCCACCACCGAAACGAGGAGATCCCCCTCCAATGGAGCGGCTGCCGTGACCCCTTGACGAAACGAACTGGCCATGCCCTTGGCCCATTCGTCATTCACAAGCACGTGAATGCCCAGTAGGTTCGCTGTCTGCAGTACTTCGTCAGCTTTCCAGCCCAAAACCGCTGTGACCGGAAAACATCCCGCTTCCTGCAGGGTTCGTGCAAGCCGATCGATGAGGTATTCCCCCCGATATACGAGGAGGGCTTTGGTGAGGCTTCCGAGCCGCGCTCCGCCTCCTGCGGCCAGGATCAAACCCGACAGTTGGCGCTGCCTCATTGTTTGTTCCAACCCGCGGTTGAGCCCCGGAGCGGGCCGGAGAGCCGGGGAAAGTCCATCGGCAGGCGCACTACTCCGCAGCAGCCTGAGCCTGTTTAGGGGAAGATCCATACTCGAAGCGGTCGCTGATTTGGGCTGTTGCTTGCCTTAGCATATGTGCGATTTGCGGGATTTGTGTGGACTGAAAGCGGGAAGCAGGAACGGCTACCGTCAGCGCGCCGAGAACCTCACCCCGTGGGCCATAGATCGCCGATCCGATTCCGATGATTCCCGACTCCGATTCTTCGAAGTTCGTCCCGTATCCGGCAGAGCGGGTTTCGCGAAGGTTTTCGATCACATCACTGACCGTCTCGATGTCGCTCGTCGGCCAGCTTGGAACACCGTCCATATAGAGGTGCTCTATATCGGTGTCGCTCAGTTGCGCCAGAAGCGCCTTGCCGCCAGCAGAAGCAAAAGCCGGGATCTGTACGCCGAACCGGCAGCTGACTCTCAACAGGTTTTCACCCTCTACGCCGTCGACAAACTCGATGTTGCCCCCGCGTTGGATGGCCAGCTGTACGGTCTCCTGCAATGACTGGGCCAGAGACATCATTGACGGCCGCGCGATTTCCCGCAGACGCGCCACGGTAATCGGATCCGCACTATCGTTCGCGATTTCCCGACCGGGCCTGTAACGCCGGTCCTGCATCTGCTCCGCGAAATGGCGCTGCACCAGGGTCGTGAGCAGACGGTGTGCCGTACTCGGGGCGACCGCCAGATGTTCGGCAGCATCTTTGACCGATACTGTGCCGGCCTCCCGCAAATACACGATGAGCTGAAGCGCCCGGTCCACGCTCTCGTTCAATAGCGGCGCCTCCGGCTTATTTCGCATGCTCGAATTCTTGCACACTCAGGAGCGCCTAGTCGAACATAATGACCGAAATCTATCGAAATATGTTGACGCACGTCACACTCTCCACCATACTTGAGAGGGATTCGCCGGAACAGAATAATTAGGCAAACATTCGCCTCAGCGAAATATCGGAGTAATGACGCTCCGGCGGCAGAGGTCGTTTTGTAGCAAGGGTTCGAACGCGGCAGCGCAGCAGCGCTGCTGGCGAGTCTTCAATCATCGCGGATCGGCTTCGCAACTTCATTCACCCACTCAGGGAGGACGAAAATGTCCAATCAAGACACCGACACGACGTTATCAAGCGAATACACATCCAATCTGCGCTCAACCGCAGAGTTCAGTGAGCTAAGGCGTAAGTCCAGAAGATTCACCTTCGTCGCGGGCGCCGTGGCTTGGATTTATGTCCTGCTGCTTTTCTGGGCTGTCGGCTATGCGCCGGGAGCAATGGCAGTTCCCGTCTTTGGGTCGGTTAATCTTGGGTTCCTTTTCGTTTGGTCCCAGGTCGTGGTGGCTCTGGTCATCGCGGTCATGTTCATGAGGCACACGGCTGCAAACCAGTCGCTCATCGCAAAGATGCGGGGAGAAAGCTCGGAGGGGGAGAAATGATATCGACCGTAGCGGTAACTACTCAGGCAGCGGCGTCCGGGCTGGAGAGCAATCGTCCACTGACGTTGGGACTCTTTGGCCTCATCGTCCTCATTACCTTTGGCATCACCGGGTGGGCTGCACGCCATAAAAAATCCCGGGACGAATTCTTCACTGCCGGCAGAGGATTAACCGGGCGGCAGAACGGCCTGGCCATGGCCGGAGATTCGCTGTCCGCTTCAGCCGTCCTGGGCAGTGTCGGGCTGGTCTCGCTCTTCGGATTCGACGGCTTCATGTTCGGCATCGCCAACGTCGTAGCGTTCATCCTGTTGCTGCTGCTGGCCGGGTATTTGCGCAACACCGGGCGTTTCACCGTCTCTGACGTCCTGTCCTTCCGGATGCAGGGGCGGCCGGTGCGGCTGGCCGGGGGCCTGTCTTCACTGACAATCTCCGTGTTCTACCTGATTGCGCAGATGGTCGGGGCCGGGGCTTTGCTCGGGCTGTTGATCGGCGCCGACAGTCCTGCCGTCAAGAACGCCACTATCGTAGTGGTCGGCATCCTGATGACGATTTACGCCATCTTCGGCGGGATGCGGGGAGCGACCTGGGTGCAGATCGTCAAGGCAGTGATCCTCATGGGCATGGTGCTGGTGATGGCGATACTTGTGCTGTCCCGTTTTGGCTTCAACCTGGGTGCGCTGATGACGGCGGCCGTTGGCGGAAGCGGCCACGGCAGCCAGTTCCTGGAGGCCGGCCTGCAGTACAAGAACCCGTTGGACCTGATCAGTCTCGGCGTAGGAGTAACGCTCGCGTTCATCGGTCTGCCGCACGTCTTCCAGCGGTTCTACACCGTCAGTGATGACAAGACTGCCAGAAAATCGGCTCTGTGGCTCTTCGGCATTGAGGCGGTCTTCACCCTCTCCGTGGTTCTGGTCATGGGCCTGGGCGCCGTGGCCATCGTCGGTACGCAGGCGATTGCCGCTTCGAATGGGGGCGGCAACACTGCCGCCGTGCTTCTCGCCCGGGAGTTGGGCGGCGGTGCCGGCACGATGGGCGGGGATCTCTTCATGGCGGCGTTCTCCGCCGTCGCATTCGCCACCATTCTGGCCGTTGTCGCCGGCATCATGGTCTCTGCCATCACGACGTTCTCTCACGACATCTACGGCAATGTGATCAAGCGCGGCCAGGTAACCGATGCGCAGGTAGTCCGCGTCGCACGCATCGCCGCGGGAGTGATCGGCATCGCCGCCATCATCATCAGCCTCACCGTTCAAGGGTTGAATATTGGCTTCATCGTTGGCCTCGGCATGGCGATTGCCGCCTCCGCCCACGTGCCGTCGCTGCTGCTGAACCTCTTCTGGCGCCGGTTCAACACCAGGGGAGCACTCTGGGGCATATACGGCGGACTGGGAACCGCGGTGCTGCTGGTTGTTTCCTCTCCGACCGTTTCTGGAGCCGCGAATTCGCTGTTCCCCTCGGTCGACTTCAGTTGGTTCCCCTTGACCAATCCGGGACTGGTGTCCGTACCGGCGGGCTTTATCTTCGCAGTCATCGGCGCCCTGTCAAAGCGTGATGCTGCCGCCGAGGAAGGCTATGACGAACTCGAGTTGCGGGCCCTCAGCGGCGCTCGGGCCCAGTAAATCAGCCCAAATTTTGAAAGTCGTTTTACGAGAATATGCAAGATAGGAAGTCAAAGGACATGACGATGGAATTCGCACCCGACCTCATTCTGACCAACGGAAACGTTGTGACCGTCGATAAGGAGTTCTCTACCGCCGAGGCAGTGGCGGTATTTGACGGAAAGATCGTTGCCATCGGAGGCACCGATGAAGTCTCTGCCCTCTCCGGCAAGCGCACGAAGCGCGTCGACTTGCGTGGCAAGACCTTGGTACCGGGACAGATGGACAACCATGTGCACTTCTCGCTGGCCGGGATGGATGCCCTGGACGGGGAGGCCAAGGTTAATATCGCGGCCCTCCAGTCGATTGACGAAATCCTCCGAGCTATTAAGGAGCGAGTGGATGTAACACCTGCGGGTGAATGGATCGGCACCTCATGCATGTACCGGGGTGCTCTTAAGGACGGACGCTTCCCCAACCGGCACGACCTCGACAAGGTGGCGCCGGAGCATCCGGTGTATATCTTCCAGTCCGGCAAGAACGTCATCTGCAACACCTATGCCCTTCGCATGGCGGGCATCACGCGCGATACCCCGCAGCCCGTGGAGCCCGAAGGTTGGATCGTCCGCGACGACGACGGCGAGCCCACGGGTCACCTCATAGCCGGCGCCGGCGATATGGCGCGCAAGGCCTGGTGGCGGGCCGCCAACCAACCCATCAAGAAATGGGACTTCCTGTACTTCGACCAGGAGACCCAGATCAAGGCGTTGATGGCCCAGCAGGAGATCTACCACGCCTGCGGCGTAGTTGGGGTACGTGACATGGGCACCTCCATAGACGAACTCGATTCGTTGACCGAAGCTCACCGCCGCGGTCTGCTCAAGACGCGGACCGACGTGCTGCTTGGCCTCCCCGCCCGCTATATGTCGGAGGAGGAAGTGCTCAACTCCTTGGACTCGTACTTCGGTCCGAAGCAGCACTTGGGTGATTCGATGCTGCGCCTGAACGGCATCAAGCTCGTCGTCGTCAATGACGGATGGTGGGCCTACACCAAGGAAAAGCTGAAGTTCCTCATCGACGAGTACAACCGCCGCAACTGGAACATGGCAATCCACATCAATACCGGCGGCTCCGATGATTCGACGGAAACGGTCCTGAACGCCTTGGAAGAAGCAGCGCTGGACAACCCGGTCCTGGGCAGGCGCATCACCTTCGAGCACGGATTCGGGCTGCAACGACCGGAGCACTACGAACGTGCGCGCAAGCTCGGAGCCATCATTGCTTCGAACTCCCTCCTGGCCTATTACGCTTCGGCCCGGTCGATGCGGATGAACCAGATTATGGAACAAGTCCGGATCGCCAAGATGTCCGATTCCGATCCCTGGCGCCGTACCGTCCGGGACTGGGGGATGCCCATCAAGTCCTGGATCGACAACGGTCTGGTCGTAACCGGTGGCTCGGACAACCCGGCAGTCGTCTACGACCCCGACCGTCCGTTCCTCAGCCAGTACTCGGCGTTGACCGGTGACACCATGGCCGGTGTCCTGCTGCCCGGTGAGCAGATCAGCCGTGAGGACATGCTGCGCATGTACACGATCAATAATGCCTACGCCTGCTGGCAGGAAGACACCCGCGGTTCCATTGAAGTCGGAAAGCTGGCAGATTTCGCCATTCTCGACCGCGACATCCTCACCTGTGCCGACCAAGAGGTCGCCGAACTCAAGGTCCTACAGACCTACGTTGGCGGTGAGTTGGTCCATGAGCGCTGAGGCGAACATGATTAAGCAGCACCTCGGCCAGAGAATATCCCAGGGCCACGAGACCGCCGTCGCACTCAGCCACCGCATCCACGCCAACCCAGAAATTGGCTTCGAGGAAGAGAAGGCCAGCAGGTGGCTCGGCGAGGCACTGGCCGGCGCCGGATATACGGTCGAGGCCGGAATTTGCGGGCTGCCCACTGCCTTCCGTGCTTCGATTGGATCCGGCGACCTCAACATCGCTTTATTGGCGGAGTACGACGCCCTCCCTGGTGTTGGCCACGCCTGCGGCCACAACCTGATCGCCGCTACTGCCTTTGCTGCTGCGGCAGCCTTGGCACCACTTGCCGATGAGTTAGGGGTGACGCTGACGGTACTGGGCACGCCGGCGGAGGAAAAACTCGCTGCCGGGGGCAAGCTGCTCATGCTGGAGCGAGGCGGATTCGACGGTGTTCACGCCGCCTTGATGGTCCATCCCACACCCTTTGAAGCGGCCATGCCTCAAATGATCGCCGCCAGCAGCATGCTCGTTGAGATGAGGGGGCGACCGGCGCACGCGTCGGCTGCCCCGGAGCAGGGACGAAACGCTGCCGATGCTTTGAACATTGCCCAAGTCGCCCTCGGGCTCCTGCGGCAGCATATGGACAAGGACGCGCGGGTCAGCGGGTACACCACTCACGGCGGGGATGCACCCAATATCATCCCGGCCCACACGTCGGCCGAGTATGTTCTGCGGGCGGCGAACGTGGCCCAGTTGTCGGAACTGGAAGCAAGGGTCGCTGCCTGCTTCGAAGGAGGCGCCCACGCCGCCGGCTGCACCCACCGGTTCACAGGCGGAGATCGCCATTATGCAGAACTGAAGTCGGACCCGGAGTTGTCCAAGCTCTACCGCGAGAACGCCGAGGCGCTGGGAAGGGACTTCACCCCGGATCCCAACATGAACGGGTTCCTGGCTTCCAGCGACGTCGGCAACGTCTCGCAGGTGATGCCGACGATCCAGCCATTCATCGGGCTGGGCACATGGCCCATCGTCAACCACCAGCCCGAGTTCGCTGCGGCTTGTGCCACGCCAGTGGCCGACAGTTCGCTAGCGGACGGCGCCCAGTCGCTTGCAGCGACCATCGTCGACGCGGCTACCCGCCAGAACGTGCGGGGAACCCTCCTCGGGGCGCTGGCGGGACAGGCTGAACTGGCGGAAGGAAGGTAGCAAAAATGAAGGCAACTACTCCCGTGACGGTGATTACCGGCTTTTTGGGCAGCGGCAAGACGACGCTGATGAATCACGTACTGGGGCAGCAGGAAGGGCTCCGAATTGGCATCGTGGTTAACGAGTTCGGGGAACTGGGCATTGACGGCGCCCTGATTTCCCAAGCGGAGGGAATGGATATCGTCGAGTTGGCGAACGGTTGCGTTTGCTGTGCAAGCCGCGGCGACCTGGAAGCGGCCTTAAGCGCGCTGGCCTCCGGGGGAGCGCAGTTCGACCACATCCTGCTGGAAAGCAGCGGACTCGCCGACCCTGGTCCGGTAATGGAGAGGCTGGCGAGCCCGCCGCTGTCGGATGGTTTGCATCTGCACCAAACGATCACCGTGGTGGACGCCGCAAACTTTGATAAGAATCTCGAGTTTGCAGAGGCGGCCTATAACCAAATCACGCATGCCGACATTCTGTTGCTAAGCAAGACTGATTTGGTCAGCAACGAAGTTGTCGAACAGATCTGCACCGGGTTGCAGCTGCTCAACTCCTCGGCCGAGGTCCTCACCACAGGGTGGGCCTCCCTCGACGTGGCATCTTTGATCACTGGGTCGCCCTCTTCCAAGCCGGAGGGCCGCAAGGCGAAAAGTTCTCATCCCGGACCGGCACATGCCAAACATGCGCCGTCCCTGACCAGCGTCAGCATTCCGTTGGAAGCGCCGCTCGACGAAGCGAAACTGGTTTCCTGGTTGGAGGGCTTGCCGGACAGTGTGGTGCGGGCAAAGGGCATCGTGCAAATCTCCGGGGCGGCGGGAATCAGGACGTCAGCAGTCCACGTCGTCTCGGGTTCTGTCGCCTGGGAAGACGTTGCCCAGGACAGCGCTAAAGGCAGGCGCGGAATGGTGGTCATCGGCCACAACCTTGATGAGGACATCCTGCGGCGCAGCTTTAACAACTGCCTTTCACAGCCGGACCAATCCGCCGCGTGACTGGCAATTGGGAGTGGCTGAGGACGGTGCGGCGGGAACACAAGGAGGAAACATCCATGTCGACGGTGGGAACCCCGACAAGGCACGTTGACTGGACCGCGCTGACCAGCGGATCGGCAAAGTATGCCGCCGACATCGTCCTGCCGGGCGAATTGGTTGCCGGGGTGTTGCGCAGCCCCCACCCACATGCCCGCATTCTGGGAATCGATGTTTCCGGCGCCCGGAAACTTCCAGGTATTCACGCGGTGTTGACTGCCGGGGACGTGACGGACAACTTCTATCTGGACTACCGGGCGGTGGATAGTGACCGGCGAATTTTAGCTGCGGATAAGGTCCGGTACGTGGGGGAGCCCGTCGCATTGGTCGCAGCCGAAACCGCTGATCAGGCTGAGCGGGCTCTGGAAGCCATCCGCGTCCAGTACAAACGCCTCCCCGTCCTCGACACGGTCAGCAAAGCGGCAACATCAGGGGCCCCTGCGATCCACGCAGGGGCGAAAAACGGGAACGTGGCACACACCGTCAGCCGCCGGTACGCTTCACCGACAGCTCTGCAGGTTCCGACGGAGCACACCGTCCGGTCACGGTACTTGTCGACACGACAGACACACGCCACGATGGAACCGCATACCGTGATAGCGCATTGGCAGGCAGAAGAGAACTGCCTCCACGTGTGGGCCCCTTCGCAGAACCCGCGGCTGATACACCGCGACCTTGCCCAGCTATTCGACCTGGCTCCGGAGGCAGTACGGATGCACGAGCTGACGGTGGGCGGAGACTTCGGCGGACGTACCCAAACCTCCAGCACCGAAGGGCTCGTGTGTGCGCTCAGCCTGGCCACCGGACGTCCGGTCAAACTGAAACAGTCCCGATCGGAAGAGTTTGCCTTCACGAAGTGGCGTCTCAGCTGGGATACCTCCTTGGTGCTCGGCTGCGACAGCGAGGGCAACGTCACTGGGCTCAGTGCCGCGTTCGACGTCGACAACGGAGCTTACAACCAAGCCGGTCCCGGCGAAATGGACTACGGATCGATTGCGCTCGGCTCCACTTACCGCTGGGACACTTACAGCGGCGACGGCCGATGCGTTTACACCAACAAGCCGTCGCCTTCCTCGTTCCGCGGTGCTGGGGGCTATGCGGTCACTTGGTCCCTTGAATGCGCCATTGATGAACTTGCCGAAAAGGCCGGCATCGACCCCATTGACTTCCGCCTGCAAAACGCTGTGTCCGAGCCGGCAGAGAAGTCGATTACTGGCTGGGAAATCAAATCCAGCGGGCTCAAAGAATGCTTGCGGGCTGTCCGGCAGGAAATCGATTGGGACCGTAAACGGGCCCAGGGAGGCAACGGGCGAGGCGTCGGCGTCGCCTGCGCAATGCATGTCACCGGGCTCTCACGCGAGAACATGCTGACCTCAGCGGCCGCTGCGGACGTCTTTCCTGACGGACGGGTGAGGATCCGCTCAGGATGCGGTGATGCAGGTACCGGACAAAAGACACTACTCTGCCAAGCGATGGCCGAAGTTCTGGGCATCGAATTGGAGAACGTCTCGATACTGGCAACCGATACTGAACACACGCCCCACGATGCCGGAGCAGGGGCCTCTCGCGGCAGCTTCGTTTCAGTTAGCAGCGTTAAAAAACTGGCCGAAGAAGTCCGGGAAATCCTCGTGACGGCGGCCGCACAAAAGTTCCACGCCAGTCCGGAGGACATCCACTGGGACGAAGGCCAAGCCGTATACTCCGGGGACGCAATCGACATCGGCACTTTGGCGGGGCTCGCGGCACCCGGCGACGAATGCTTAACCGTCGAGTCGGAGTTCCGGGGATTGGCCCGGCCTGCCGACCCCAACGGGTATGAGGATATTGCGCCGACGTATTCGTTTGCTGCCCATGCCGTGGAGGTGGAAGTCGACCAGAACACCGGAGCAGTTCGGGTCATCCAGGTCGTAGCAGCCCACGACTCCGGAACGATCCTCAATCCCAACACTGCCCGCGGGCAAGTCGAAGGCGGGGTCGTCATGGGCATCGGAGCGGTACTCGGGGAATCACTAATCTTTGAGGAGGGCCGGGTCGTCAATCCCAGCTATGCCGATTACGTGGTGCCTCGGGCCTCGGACGCCCCCGGTATCCATACCGTGTTCATTGAGACAGCCGATAAGGCCGGCCCTTTCGGGGCCAAGGGGCTCGGCGAAATCCCGCTGATGGCCATCGGTCCGGCCGTGACCAACGCTATTCACCACGCCACAGGGCTACGGCTGCGACAGGCACCGCATACCCCCGACGTCGTCATCAAAGCCCTGCGGGAGCGCGACGGCCTGAAGCAGCGGGCGGGTGCGTTGGGAACTGACATTCACAGGTGGTGGGTGGAAGCGATTCGGCGTGCCTACCCGCTGGGTCTTCACAAGGTGCTGAAACACTTGGGGCCGGTCGTTCAGCCCACGCCGGTGGCTGGCCGCGTCCGTGATCTGGTCAGGCCGGAGTCACACGCGGAAATCCTCACCGAGCTCGCGGCCGGGAACGACAGGATGCCGCTTGCCGGTGGAACCGATATCTTGGCGTTGGAAGGCCAGCGCCTCCCGATCAAGCCTGTATTGGTGGACCTGACGTTGAACCGGCAGCTGACCGGAGTCACCACCACCAGCGATGGCACAGTGCATATCGGAGCTGCCGTTACGCTGGCCGAACTGGCACAGAATCCGGCGGTGGGCCCGGCCCTACGGCAAACCGCGCACGAAATCGCGACGCCGCAAATCCGCCAAGTCGGCACCGTGGCCGGCAATCTCTGCCAGGCCAAACGCTGCTGGTTTTACCGTAACGGCTTCGACTGCTACAAACGCGGCGGCGCTACCCGTCCCTGCTACGCGGTGCTCGGCGACCACCGCTTCCACCACGCGGTCAAAGATGGACACCGCTGTCAAGCGGTCACTCCCTCGGACCTGGCCACTACGTTGATTGCGCTGGACGCCGTGCTGGAAGTTGACCGCAGGGGCGGGAAGCGCAACGTGCAGGCGGTCGATCTGTATCGTGGCCCCGGTGAGGTGACGCTGCGGGACGATGAAATCATCACCAAGATCTCTGTACCCCCGGCTGCTCTTGCCCGGTCAACGGTTTACCGTAAGTTCTCGCTGTGGCACGGGGGTTTCGCCGTTCTTGCGGTCGCGGTATCGGCGGCCCAGCCGCTAGCGGGCGTGGGCAGCGACGTCAGAATTGTGCTTGGCGGTGTTTCGCCCTGCCCTCGGCGGGAACAGGCCCTCGAGCGAATGCTCGAAGGCACGGCATTTACTCCTAAAGCGGTGGAACGCTGTGTTGCCGCGTGGCTCGAGTCGACGAACCCGCTCCGGGACAACCACTGGAAGGCATTTGCCGCGGGGAACGTGCTGCGGGCCGCCCTCAATGAACTGTTCGAGGTGAAAGTCCCATGAGAAAACTGTTGTCAGTCAACGGCGAGCACCACGAAGTGGAAATTGATTCAGTCGAGCGGCTGCTGACGGTGTTGCGGGATCGGCTCCGCTTAACCGGAACGAAGGAGGCCTGCGGGGTTGGTGAATGCGGGGCCTGCACTGTTTTGGTCGGCGGAAGCACACAGCAGGCCTGCATCACCTTGGCTGCCCGAGTAGATGAAGACATCCTGACCATAGAAGGCCTTCGGGAGAGCGGGGCAGGCCTGGACGCTCTGTTCGCCGAACACGGTGGTTTCCAGTGCGGGTTCTGCACCCCGGGCCAAATGCTCAGCAGCCATGCCCTGTTGCGGAGGATTGCTGAAACCGGTACAGATCTGACCGACGAGGAGGTCAGAAAGGAAATGGCCGGAAACGTCTGCCGGTGCACGGGGTACGCCGGCATCATCCGGGCCATCCGTGCCGGCTTGGAGGGCTCCGCCACGGATCCTGGGGAGCGCATCCAGCGACTTCCCGCCGACGAAAAGGATCAGGTAGATCATCAGCACGGAACCCGGCCTTCCCCCAGCGGCCGAGTATAGCTCGATAGGAATTGCGAAGGTCGGCAACGTGCGCCATCGAAAATTTTTGGATGCGGCACCTCATGGTTCCGTCCGTTGCCGCACAAGGAGCAGCACGTGGACAGCCATATAGAGGATTACCTTAGGTGGTGGAATAACGGGGAGTCTTTCGCGCTGGCCACCATCGTCGGCGGGCAGGGGTCCGCCCCAATGCCGCTCGGCACCGCTATGGGCATTGGACCGGCCGGGCCAGAGGCGATTGCAGAGTGCAGTTCACGTGCCGTCATCGGGTCACTCTCCGGAGGATGCATCGAAGCGTCCGTTTATGCTGTGGCGGAGGAGCTCTTCAATTCCAGTGTGCATTGTGCCGTGGAACACTTCGGGTACGCGGATGAAACCGCCTTTGCCGCCGGGCTGACTTGTGGCGGAAGGCTGGACGTTTTCACAGAACTGGTTACCAGAAAGTCCTTCCCGGAATTCGGCCGGTTAGCCGCAGCGATCAGGAACCAGGAAACCGTGGCCCTGGCGACAATCATCGATGGTCCCACCGACAAACTAGGCAGACACTTGCTGATTTTCCGGGATCATTTCGAGGGGAGCCTTGGATCCGATGTGCTCAGCAGTGCCGTCTTCACCCAAGGCGTCGCCTTCCTTGGGGCAGGGGATGCCGGAAGCCTGGTCTACAAGCCTGAGGGACAACAGCCGGACGGCAGCCTGCGCGTTTTCATTCGCGCCTTCAAGCGGGCGCCGCGGATGCTGGTCTTCGGTGCGATTGATTTCGCCGCGGCCTTAGCCGACGCGGGGAAACTGCTCGGCTATCACGTCACCGTGTGTGACGCTCGTCCGATCTTCGCCACAGCTCGCCGCTTTCCCCAAGCCGATGAGGTCGTGTGCAAATGGCCCCATAAGCACCTGCAGGACGAATCCGACAAAGGAGCCATCGACGCCAGCACGGTGATCTGTGTGCTGACGCACGACCCGAAATTCGATATCCCCTTGTTACAGCTGGCCCTGCAACTCCCGGTTTCCTACGTAGGAGCTATGGCCTCGCGAAAAACTCACGACGAACGGCTCCACCTGCTCCGGCAAGCGGGGGTGAGCGAGTCCGATATCGCCCGCCTGAGATCACCGATCGGATTGGACCTCGGCGCCCGAAGCCCGCACGAAACCGCCATCTCTATAGTTTCCGAGATCATCGCGAACAAGTACGGCAGACCCGGCGGGCCACTGACAGAATCCCGAGGGCCAATACACCGTCAGAGGCTCTAGGCCAACTAGCGAACCGATGAGTACGGCGGCAGCGTGGAGAACCGCCTGCGCTTCCCGCTCGAAGTCTTCGAGGCCGTCCGGGCAGCCTGGCCCCGACAAGCCGCTGACGGGGACCGGCAGATGCTCGGCCCCCGCCGTTGCAGCAAGCTGAAAACATGAGGGGTGCCGCCCCGGTGGGACGGCACCCCTTATGGCTGTCCGCAGGTTAGGCGGCGGGCTCTTCGACGACGGGCTCTTCGATGATCGGGTCTTCAACAACCGGCTGTGCGGCGGCGAGCTGCGCCTCGTAAGCGTCGGCAACCGCCTGGTAGGCAGTGCGGGCTTCGTTGACGAGCACTCGGTTCTTGACGCGGAGGTCCTTCAGAGCAGCGGTCTGGGCTGCGCGCAGGTTCTTTACCTGCAGCTGTGCGGCCTTCACTGCCTTGCCCTTGGCGAGCTTCGCCTTCTTGGACACGGCCTTCAGCTCGGCGGCTGCGGTGGCGCGGGCCTGCTGTTCGGTGGTGCGGGCCTTATTCTGGGCTGCCTTGAAGGCGGCCTTGGCGGCTTTGACGTCGGCCTCGGTCACGGCCGGCTCGGCGCTGACGGGTGCGGTGATGACCGGTTCGGTGACGGGCTCAAGGCTAGCGGCGGATGCGGCGGTGGCGCTTCCGCCGGCCAGGAGGGCGGCTGCGAGGAAGCCGGCGGCGATCTTGCGGATTGCAGTCATGTGTACTCCGTGTTCGGATGAGGTGGCCGGGCCCAGTGCCCGCCACCCTTCGAAACTAACGAGTCCGACCGCCGCAAAGGCCCTCCTTGCGGCTAACCTGCCGAAACGTTGTTGCAGCTTTCCGAAACCTGCGTTTTTAGTGGGACGAGACGTGTCTGAAGTGACTGAAAGCTGCCCCTAGGCAGGAGGCGGGCACCGCCGTCGTGATGGGTTTCCGGGCCGAAATAACCGCGGCCACGGCTAACCAAATCCTGGCTGCCACGGTGGACCTTTTCACGGAGGAAAGCCTGGCCGCGGTGACGCTCGGCAAGGTGGCCGATTGCTGAGACGACGGTCCAGACGATCATTCGCCGCTTCGGCGAGAGGGACGGCCTGCAGGCCGCCGCAGCGGAGCGGCCAGCTGCCGGTGTGGTCCACGCCCGGCGGCGGCAGAACCGGGCGACGTGAGCGCCGCCGCCGCCAATCTTGTGGAGCACAATGCTCGGGCTGGCCAAATAGCATTGGAATGCTCATTGAGAAGATGGCACGGAATTCGCACTTGTGGTGACGACGCGTGCGACCGGAATGAGTATTATCCAGACTTTCCGCGGGCGCTGTGGTAATTCTGGGTCATGGCGAAACAAGGTGACCGGAAAAGGGCCGACAGCATGTACGGGCGCAGCGAAAGCGAATGGGAAGAGATGCGCGACGCTGCGGAGCGGTTCCTCGTGTCAGTTGCTGTGGGACAGGGAATGACAGACTATAGCTCCTTGAATCGTGCGATCGCCGAGGCGCCGGGACACCGGCCGTTTAATTTCGACCAGGAATCAGAGCGGGCAGCGATCGGACGGCTTCTTGGGGAGATATCAAAACAGACTAACGCAGAGCACGGGATCATGCTTTCAGCCCTCGTAACGCATCGGAATTCGAACGATGAAGGTGCAGGCTTCTACAAACTTGCAACTGAGTTGGGAAAGTTGCCAGTAAAGCCAACGAAGGACCAGAAACTAGAGGCGTTTGTACGCCTGACGAGCGAGGTGCACCGGCACTACGCTAGGCGCCGCTCGACTATCGACTGAATTGACCAGCGTCAGATGCGTTGTTCGATGGACCCCTCACGGGGGAACTTCTCCGGCTGCCGGTCCGGAAAGTCCCAATGGGTGCGGGTGGCATCGGGTCGAACTGTTCGTGGGGAGTTCGTGGGGAACTGACGGGCGGTTTGGGGTCCAGGTCGGCCCGGGTCGAGGTCGGGGAGGCAAAGAGCTTTTCGGCAGCGACTATTACCGCCGTCGCTGTTAATGCGGGGCCTGATTCTGCGCTCGCCGGTGATCGCGACTTCTTGGTTTGTGGCGGTGGCGACGAATGCTCGTTCGCGGGCCAGCGAAGCGGGGGAAAACGCGGGCGAATGACGGTGGCGCTCTCCGATAGCCGCGGTCCAAGATGCGCGGCATTAGTTGGGAGGCGGCGGCGAAATCGTCGATGCGAAGGAAGTCGCCCGGCAAGTGATCGGAGCGGCGCGACAGACGACCGCGCCTGTGTCGGGGGCTTCGCGAACATCGCTGGCCTGCAGCAGTGCCTATCTGGTCATTGACCGGTGGGATTCGGGCAGCTTCACCTTCTTCGCGCCCTTGAGTGCGCCGTCCATGGTTTCCTTCCAGACCGGGGCGGCGACTTCGGAACCGGTCAGGTCCGTGTAGGTCTTGCCGTAGGCCTTGACGCGTTTGAGCGGGTACTCCGCCCCGCCGCGCGGGTCGCCCAGCCAGACGGCGGCCGTGAGCTGCGGGGTGCCGCCCACAATCCAGTTGGCGGCGAAGTCGTTGGTTGTTCCGGTCTTGGCTCCGGCCTCCCGGTTTCCCTTGAGTTCGATGCGCGGTCCCAGGGTTCCTCTCGGGTTGAAGGGTTCCTTGAGCACGTCGGCAACGGTGTCCGCGACAGCGGGTTTGATGGCGCGGTGGCAATCCGGGTCCGGAACCGGCAACTCCTTCTTCGTGTCGGTCTTGACTGCCTTGATGATGGTGACCGGTTTGCAGACCGTCCCGTTGCTCATGAAGGCGGCGTAGGCGCTGGCCATTTGCAGCGGCGTGACTTCGTAGGCGCCGAGGGCCAGCGAACCTTCCCTGCCGCTGAGCTTGTCGGGGTTGATGGAGGTGATGCCCAGCTTGTTGGCCATCTTTGCCGCGTTGATGACGCCGACGCGCTCGACCAGCTTGATGAAGTAGATGTTCACCGAGGCCCGAATGGCCTGGTACGCGTTGATGACTCCGTAGTCGACGTTGTCGTAGTTGATGTACCCGCCCTTCGGGTTGTCCAGTTTCGGTGAGCGGTAGGGGCCGTCGGCCCGAAACTTTTGGGAGGTGGGGATGCCCTGCGAGAGCGCCGTCGCGAGCACGATCGGCTTCATGGCCGACCCAACCTGGAAGGCATGCCGGACGTAGACAACCTGGGTCTTGCCTTTGCCCTTGCCCCAGGCGCGGTTCTGCGCGATGGCGGCCACGTGGCCGGTTCCCGGTCGGACGACGGCGGTCCCCAGTGCCGCGCGGTTGTTGTTGCCCAGCGCCCTCTCCACGGCTTTTTGTGCTGCGTCGGCAGCCTTCCGGTCCAACGCGGTGGTCAAGGTCAGGCCGCCCACGTTGAAGCGCTGCTCTCGGATTTCCGGGGTCTTGCCGAAGGCCGGGTTGGACAGGAGTTCTTCGCGGGCGGCCTCGCAGTAGAACGGATACTTGGACCCGCCGCAACCGGATGGCACCTCGCCGCGCTTCACGCCCAGTGGGGCCTCGCGGGCGGCCTGCGCTTCGTCGGTCGGCAATACGCCCTGCTTTTCCAGCACATCCAGCACTGTGTTGCGCCGTTCTGTGGCGGCTTCGGGGTTGGCGAACGGGTCGAAGGCCGTGGGCGCCTTGAGCAGCCCCACCAACAGGGCCGACTGTGCATAGTCGAGTTTGGCCGCCGGCGTGCTGAAGTAGTAGCGGGCCGCGGCCTCCACGCCGTAGGCACGGTTCCCGAAATAGACGGCGTTCAGGTAGCGCGTGAGGATCTCGTCCTTGGGCAACTGCTTTTCCAAGGCGACGGCATACTTCATTTCCCGGAGCTTGGCGTTGTAGGTGTTGCCCACAGCGACCTTGTCTTCCTCTTCGTTCCGCGCGTGGTTGACCAGCAGGTTTTGGACCAACTGCTGGGTCAGGGTGGAAGCGCCCTGGACCTCGCTGTTGGTGGCGTTATGCATCAGTGCCCGGGCGATGCCCAGCGGGTCTACGCCGCCGTGTTCGTAGAAGCGGGCGTCCTCCGTGCTGATCAGTGTTTTCTTGAAGGCCTCCGACACCTGGTCCAGCTCAACATCCACGCGGTTCTCGCTGGCGAACCGGGCGAACTCCTTACCGTCCTTGTCCAGCAGGACCGTGTGCTGGGCCAACGGGCGATCCAGCGGCAGGTCGGTCGGCAGCTCTTGCCACATGTCCAGGACCGAATTGCCGACGGCGGACACGCCCACCGCCGCGGGTGCAACGATCGCCCCGGCCCCCAAGGCCGCGACGGCAACGCTCACCACCCACAAGTCGAGGCGCCGACGCCGGAGCTTTTTCTTCGGACGACGGGCAGACGCCATCAATTCGTCGAAGTCGACCTGTTGAAACCTGTTTCGTCGAAAGGGCCACATGATGCGTTGTGCGGGAAATCCACGTGACGGATGCATCCGCGCGCAGCCTCCGGGCGGGGCGTTGGGAAGCATTTCCTGACGAGGGTTTCCACACCCCTCCTTCCCCGCAGTGGAGCAGTAGAGAAAATGGTAGAAGCTCAAAACCCCCTTCGGTAGGGGCCGGCCTACCCTGTTTTGGGCAGGGGATAGGCGCCGGCATGGAGGGCTGCTGCAGGATGGGCGCGGCGCCGGATAGGGTGGCCACGAACAGCCATTTCTGACCCGAGGAGAAACATGCAACGCGACGTGCAGACTGGTTTCGCGGACCAACAGACCGGTGGGCGCCCGCCCGCGGTGGCTACCGTGCAGATCGACAACGACCGGGTAACGGTCACGGAGTGGCGGTTTCCTCCCCGCGCGGAAACCGGTTGGCACGTGCATCCCGTGGACTATGTTGTGGTCCCCATGAGCACCGGTACCCTGACCTTGGAGACCAGCGAGGGGGCGTCGGCCAGCCAGCTGACCGCCGGCGTTTCCTACACGCGCACGGCAGGCAGCGAACACAACGTTGCCAACGAGTCCGACGACGACTTTGTGTTCGTCGAGATCGAGCTCAAGTAGGCGCTTGGCAGTAGCCCGGCCGACGGTGACTCAGCCGGCGGCCACGTGCGCGTCGATGAGGATCGGGCCGCTGGCGGCGAGTGCTTTTTGGTAGGCGGCTTCGAATTCTTCGCGGGTGTTGGTGCGTTCGGCGGGGACACCGTAGCCCTCGGCGATGGAGACGAAATCGATGCCGTCGAGCTTGAGTCCGGGGACGTCGGGCACGCCCATGCGTTGGGCAAAGCCGGCGAGGGCGCCGTAGCCGGAGTTGTTCACGATGACGAACACGGTGCGCGTCTGCCGCCGGGCCGCGGTGTAGAGGGCGGTGATGCCGTAGTTGGCGGAGCCGTCGCCCACGGTCGCGACGATGGTCTTCTCTGGGGCGCCCAGGGACATGCCCACGGCTGCGGGCAGGCCGAAGCCCAGCCCGCCCGACGCCGGAAAGTGGTACATGCCCGGGCGGTCGATGGCGATGCGTTCCAGGTAGTCCAGGTCCAGGGTGGTGGTCTCGTTGACGTAGGCGACGGTGTCGTTGACGTGGGTGTTGAGGACTTCGAGGATTTCGCTGCCGGTCATGCCGTCCGGCGAGGTCTTGGCCGCCGGCAGCTCCCGGGTGCCCGGCTCACCGCGCCGATGGCCCCGGTCCCTCACCCCGGCGGCCAGCGCCTTGGCCGCGCCTGCCACGTCGGCGACGACGGACCGGCCGAACGGCGCCCGGGTCGCCTCGCGCGGGTCCTGGGTCAGTTGGATGACGCGGGTGCCGGTCTCGAGGTAGTTGCTCGGCTCCCAGCGGTGGTAGCGGAAAACGGCGGCGCCGAGGACCAGCACGACGTCGTGGCCAGCCAAGCGGTCGCGCACCGACTGGATGCCCGGGACGATCACGCCCTCGAAGTTCGGGTGGGTGGTCGGGAACGGACCCCGGGAGGGGGAGGGCGCGACGTAGACCGAGGCGCCGGTTTTCTCCGCCAGCGACACGACGGCGTCGAACACGGCCGGGTCCTCGACCGCGGCGGCGTCCACCTGCGGGCCGACGACGAATGCAAGCCTTTTCGCGCCGTCGATCGCCGCGATCACTTCCCGGGCCAGGTCCTCGGTGAGGCCGCCGGCCGTGGTGACCGAGCGGTCGGTGAGTAGGGCGTCGTCGTCGAGGGCGGACTCGGCCCAGTCATCGAGGGGGACCGAGACGTAGACCGGTCCGCGGGGCTGGGTGCAGGTTTCGAATACGGCCTGGGACAGGGCGCGCGGCACGTCGGCGGCGGCCAGCGGCTCGTGCGAGTACTTGACCAGCGGGGCCGGCAGGGCAGCGGCGTCGGCGCTGGCGAGCATCACTTCCTGGCCGACGGTGCGGCGGACCTGCTGGCCGGCGAGGATGACCATCGGGATGTGCCCGTAGTGGGCGTTGGTCAGGGCGCCCATGGCGTTGCCCGATCCGGAGGCGGCATGCAGGTTCACCAGCGCGGGCCGGCCCGTGGCACGGGCGTAGCCCTCGGCCATGCCCACGACCACCTGCTCGTGCAATCCGAGAACGAAGTCGAAATCCCCGCCAAGGCCGGCGAGGAACGGAAGCTCGTTCGACCCGGGGTTGCCGAAAATCGTGGTCATCCCGTGCGCGCGGAACAGCTCCAGCGTCGCCTCGAGAACGGTCTTCTTCTTGCCCGTCACTCCTGCTCCTCCAACTTCGCGAACCCGGCGGTCGTTACCGTGACCGGCCGTGCCGGCCCGGCGTCGTGGCCTTGGACGCAGCCTATGTGCAGCGAATCACTAAATCCAACATTCTCCGGGTTTCCCGGAAAGCCTGCTCTCGCCGTCGGCAGCGGTCATGTGCAGACAAGCGGCAACGCGACGTCCCGGACGCGATAGCGTGGACTCCTGATGGTCCGGGCGGTTCGGACCCGAAAGGAGCAGCATCGTGTCCATCGTCGTCATTAACGCGCTCAAGGTCCCCGAGGGCTCGGGTACCGAATTGGAGGCGCGCTTCGCCGCACGCAAGCACGCCGTCGACTCCGCTCCGGGGTTCGAGGGCTTCCAGCTGCTGCGTCCGGTCGCGGGCGAAGAGCGCTACTTCGTGTACACCCAGTGGGCCACCCGTGAGGACTTCGAGAACTGGCGCGACAACCGTGCGCCGCGGGATCACGGCTCGAAGACCCCCGTGGCCAGTGGGTCGGAGCTGCTCGAGTTCGAGGTTGTTGAGCTCGCCGACTGACAACAGTGGTTGGCCCGCAGCGCTCCGGGTCACAGGACTTGCGGCTGGCGCATCCGGACAAGTCCCGTGATGCCGCCGAGGACGAGGAGGCCCGCGGCCAAGGCGGCCAGCACAACGGGCGGCAAGGCCCCGTAAGCCACTCCAAAGCCGGCGGACCCCAGCGCCTGTCCGATGGCCAGTGCGATGAAGAGCCACGAAGTCCCTGCTCCGGCACTCTGAGGCCAAACGCTGCGCGCCCAGAGAATGAGCACGCCGGACAGGCTCATATAGCCGGCACCGAAAACGGCCATGCCGGCATAAGCGACCCAAGTGCTGCCGGAGGCTACCGATATTGAGACTCCTAAGCTGGCGACGGCCAGGACGCTGGCAGAAAAGCACCATGCGGCCCGCATGCCCATGCGCCTGGCCAAGGCTCCCGTGAGTACGCCGAGGACCCCGCCCAGGCCCAAGGCGATCCACAGCCATCCGGCCTGAGCGGCAGCAACGGAACCGGCTTCCGTAACCAGCAACGGTCCAAACGTCCAGATCAAGGCCGAGCCGGCTCCTGCAATGACCGCGGCCCCGGCCGGGACGAGGAGAACGTGCCCCGGTCCATGGCGACGTTCGGGGCTCGAAGCCGCTGCAGCGGCTGGGAGGCCAGAGGTACCCGGATCAGCACGAGCCCGGACGGGATACCACACCGCGACCGCCGCCGCCGCGCAGACCAGCGCCATGAGCACCCATGCCCCGGCAATCGAAGCGGCCAATGAGGCGACAATGCCGGCTCCCACCACGCCGACCGCCGTTCCCGAGTTCACCAGGGACTGTGCTGTCGCACTGGTGCGGCGTGCAACGAGCGCGTCGATAACCGGCACCAATGCGGGCGAGGCGAAGCCCCCGCCCATGCCGCCGACGAATACAGCCGCCACGAACATGCCCGGAGCTGAGGCGACAGCCACCCCCAAGCAACCGACCGCGGCAGTGCCTCCGGCGAGAAGAAGTCCGGCCCGAGGAGCGCGGTCGACGAAGCGGGCGGCCGCCACGGCGGCTATCGAATAGGAGGTGAACTGTGCAGCCGCAGCCCATCCCAGCACCTCGGTAAGTTCCGGCCGCTGTTCGGCCAAGAGCGGGGCGAAGAGGCCGACCCCGAACCGGGCCATGCCATACGTGGCCGCGATCAACAGCATTCCGGCCAGCGCCACGCCAAGGCCGGAGCCGGCTCGACGACCCACCGTGTTTCTGCCCATGGTCCGGCACCTCCCAGCACACAACGCCCGTTACACCACAGCGAGCGTTACACAGATGGTAACCGACCGTCTCGGCGCGGCTCGCGCAGGAAGCCGGCGCCCCGACCCGGACGCCGTCGCGGCCCGGTGCAACCCGCCCGGTCATAGGAGCAAGCTTCCGTTATCGTTAGGGCATGCCCGAGATGCCGGAAGTGCAGGGACTCGTCGACTTCCTGCGGCTTAAGCTCATCCCGCCCGACGCCCCGCCGGCCCAGGTGGCAAAGGTGGAGGTGCTGTCCTTCTCCGTGTTGAAAACGGCGGACGTGCCGCCGGAGACGATGGGAGCCGAGCCGGTGTCCGCGGTCTCGCGACGCGGCAAGTTCATCGTCATCACCGCCGGGCAGACGCACCTGGTGATGCACCTGGCCAAGGCCGGTTGGCTCCGCTGGTCGGATGCCCTGAAGCCCGAACCCCTGCGGCCCGGCAAGGGTCCCATTGCGCTGCGCGTGCGGTTCGTCGCGGCCGACGGCGCCGGTCAGCCCGGGTTCGACCTGACCGAAGCGGGAACCAAGAAATCACTGGCCGCCTACGTGGTCAAGGACCCGATGGAGGTGCCGGGCATCGCCCGCCTGGGACCCGACGCGCTCGACGTCGACCAAGCGGCGTTCGCGCGGATGCTCGCCTCCCACTCGGGACAGATCAAGGGCCTGCTGCGGGACCAATCGGCGATCGCGGGCATCGGGAACGCCTACAGCGACGAGATCCTGCACGCGGCGAAGCTCTCCCCGTTCGCCAACGCCTCGAAGCTGGATGCAGAGGACGTGGAGCGCCTGTTTTGGGCGATGCACCAGGTGCTCGAGTCGGCCATCGCCCACGCCTCCGGCCGTCCGGCCAGCGAGCTGAAGGATTCCAAGCGCAAGGCCATGCGCGTGCACGCCCGCACCGGCGAGCCCTGCCCGGTGTGCGGGGACACGGTCCGGGAAGTGTCCTTCGCGGATTCGTCGCTGCAGTACTGTCCCAGCTGCCAGACCGGCGGGAAGTTGCTGGCGGACCGCCGGATGTCCAAGTTCCTCAAGTGAGCTGAAAAAGCAGCGGGTGGCGGAAGCAGTGTTTGCTTCCGCCACCCGGTACTGTTTCGGCGACACCGGCGCTGACTATCTCCTCAGGGGAGGGCGTCCGCCGAACCGCCGATCAGGCGTGCACCGCGCCGGCGCCGGCCCCCGCCGTCGTTGTTTCCGCGGCCAAGCTGCCGCGGATGAGGTCGGCGCAGCGTTCGCCGATCATCATCACGGTCAGGTTCGGGTTGACGGTCACGTGCTCGGGCATGACCGAGGCGTCCGCGACCCGCAGGCCGGTGACGCCCTTGACCCGCAGCTCGGGGTCCAGCGGCGACATGACGTCGTCCACCGGGCCCATGCGGACGGTGCCGACCGGGTGGTAGACGGTGTTGTGCGTCTTGCGGATGTAGTCCTGCAGCTCCTCGTCCGTCTGCGCCTCGACGCCCGGTGACAGTTCCCTGCCGGCCCACTCGGTCATGGCCGGCTGCGCGGCGATTTCGCGGGCCTTGCGGATGCCGGCGACCATCACGCGCATGTCGTGGCCCTCCGGGTCGGTGAAGTACCGAGGATCGACCATCGGCTTGTCGCGGAAGTCGCGGCTGCGCAGCCGGACGGTGCCGCGGGAGCGGGCGTGCGTGACGTTCGGGGTGAGGCTGAAGCCGTTCTCCGTGGTGGGGTAGCCGTGCCGCAGGGTGTTCATGTCGAACGGGACGGAGCCGTAGTGCATCATCAGGTCGGGGCGGTCCAGGCCCTCCTCGGTGGGCGTGAAGATGCCGATCTCCCACCACTGGGTGGATTCGGTGACCATCGGCTGCTTCGCCTCGAACTGGACCACGCCCTCGGGGTGGTCCTGCAGGTGTTCGCCGACGCCGGGGGAGTCGACCAGGACCTCGATGCCGTGCTCCGCGAGGTGGGCGGCCGGCCCGATGCCGGAGAGCATCAGCAGCTTCGGCGAATCGATGGCGCCGGTGGACAGCACTACCTCGCGCCGCGCGGACAGCGTGTGCGTGCGGCCGAAGGCATTGTCCACGATCTCGACGCCGGTGCAGCGCTTGTCCGCGTCGATCACCAGCCGGCGGGCGCGCAGCCCGGTCAGCAGGGTGAAGTTTTCCCGCTCGATGATCGGGTGGATGTAGGACACCGAGCTGGAGGAGCGGGTGCCGTCGGCCCGGCGGTTGATCTGGAAGAAGTTGGCGCCGTTGACCACGGTGGTGCCGTTGTTGAACTTGGCGCGCGGGATGCCGGCCTGTTCGCAGGCATCCAGCAGCGCGACGCCGGTCGGGTCGGCCGGCGGGACGTTCATGACGTGCACCGGGCCGGAGTCGCCGTGGTGCGGGGCGTCCGGGCCCGCGTCCTCGTTGGTCTCCAGCCGCTTGTACAGCGGCCAGGCCGCCTCGGCGTTCCAGCCGGTAACGCCGTGCTTGGACTCCCACTCGTCCAGGTCCTCGCGCGGGGCCCAGAAGGCGATGCAGGAGTTGTGGCTGGAGCAACCGCCCATGACCTTCGCGCGCGAGTGGCGCATGAAGGAGTTGCCGTTCTCCTGCGGCTCGATCGCGTAGTCCCAGTCGTAGCCGGACTCGAGCAGCTCCATCCAGCGGTCCAGCTGCAGGACCTCGGGCACTCCCCGGTCGTCCGGACCGGCCTCGACCAGCGCCACGGACACCGCGGGGTGTTCGCTCAGGCGGGCGGCGACGGCGGCGCCGGCGGATCCCCCGCCGACGACGATGTAGTCGAATTCCCGGTCGACGAGGTTCTCGACGTTGTCGATGTGCATCAGTTCTCCTTGCGGTGGTCAGCGAACCAGCCGGTCACCTGCGGGCTGGTGTTCTGGTAGATGTGCTTGGACTCCTGGTACTCGGCCAGGCCGGTGGGGCCGAGCTCGCGGCCGACGCCGGACTGGCCGAAGCCGCCCCATTCGGCCTGCGGCAGGTAGGGGTGGAAGTCGTTGATCCAGATGGTGCCGTGACGCAGCCGCCCGGCCACGCGCTGGGCCTTGCCGGCGTCCTGGGTCCAGACGGCTCCGGCCAACCCGTAGATCGTGTCGTTGGCGGTGGCCACTGCCTCGTCCTCGTCACGGAAGGTCTCCACGGTCACCACCGGGCCGAAGGCTTCGTCCACGACCACGGACATCCCCCGCTCCACGCGGTCCAGGACGGTGGGCAGGTAGTAGAACCCGTCGTCGTACTCGGGGCCCTCCGGGGCGGCGCCGCCGCAGCGCAGCCGCGCGCCCTCTTCCACACCGCGCTTCACGTAGGCGTCCACCTTTTCGCGGTGTGCCGCGGAGATCAGCGGGCCGGTTTCCGCGGCCTCGTCGAACGGGCCGCCCAGGCGGATGCCCTCGGCGCGGCGGACCAGCTCGTCCACGAAGCGCTCCGCGATCGACTCCTCGACCAGCAGGCGCGCGCCGGCGGAGCAGACCTGCCCGGAGTGGACGAAGGCCGCGTTCAGGGCGTTGTCGACGGCGGCGTCGAAGTCGGCGTCGGCGAACACCACGTTCGGGTTCTTGCCGCCGAGTTCCAGCGCCACCTTCTTCACGGTGCCGGCGGCGGCCGCCGCGACCACCTTGCCGGTCACAAGGCCGCCGGTGAAGGAGACAAGGTCGACGTCGGGGTGTTCGGAGAGAGGTGCGCCCGCCTCCGCGCCGGGGCCGGTGACCAGGTTCGCGACGCCGTCGGGCAGGCCCAGGTCCTTGAGCAGTTCCATGGCCAGGATGGCCGTGGACGGGGTGAGCTCGGCGGGCTTGAGCACGAAGGTGCAGCCGGCGGCCAGCGCGGGCGCGATCTTCCAGGCGGCCTGCAGCAGCGGGTAGTTCCAGGGCGTGATCATGCCGCAGACGCCCACCGGCTCGTGGACAATCCGGCTGACGACGGCGGGGTCCCCGGCGTCGACCACGCGGCCGGCCTGCTGCGAGGCGATCTTGCCGAAGTACTCGAAGGAGGCGGCGATGTCGTCCATGTCCATGCGGCTTTCGACGATCCGCTTGCCGGTGTCCAGCGACTCGGCGCGGGCGAACTCCTCGCGGCGCTCCCGCAGGCCTGCGGCGACCTTGAGCAGGAAGTCGCCACGCTCGGGCGCCGGCACGGCCGCCCACACGCCGGAGTCGAAGGCGGCGCGGGCCGCGGCGATGGCCCGCTCGGTGTCGGCACGGCCGGCCTCGGACACGGTGGCAACAACCCGGCCGTCGGCCGGATTGCGGATCTCGCGCACCGCGCCGTCGGCGGCCGGCTCCCAAGCGCCGTTGATGAACAGGGTGGAGGCGGTAGTGGTCATGGTGTCTCCTTCGAAAGTGCGGCGACGGGTTCTGGGACGGCGGCGACGGGTTCGTCGACGGTGTCGTAATCGGTTTCCCAGTCCGCCTTGGGCGGGACGTTTTCGGCGGCGGTGCTGTAGGGCAGCGTCGCGCGGTGCTGGTGCAGGAACTCGAGGTGCACCTCGTAGTGGTCCAGCACGTCGGCGATGACCTCGTCCTTGCTGTACCCCATGAGGTCGTAGCCGTGGCTGCCCTCGAGCGAGAACACCTCGATGCGGTAGTACTTGCCGCCGGCGGCGGAGGAGCGCGCATAGGACGGGACGTCGTTCTGCACCGGATAGATCTGGTACTTGAAGGTGCGTTCGCCGTCGAGCTCCACGCAAAGGTCCGCGGTGTCGATCCCGAAGGCATCGACGGTGCTGGTCTTCAGCGTGGCCTCCAGCCCGCGGGCGGCGAGGTCGGTGCGGACGTCATTGAGCGCGGGCATGGCGACCTCGGCCACGAAGCGCTGGGCCTGCCGACGGCCCGGGTAGTTCATGGCCCGGGCCAGGCGCTGGCGCCAGCCACGGCGTCCGTCCGCCCCGTGCGGCACGTTGGTGCGGGAGTTCAGCACGGCGTGCAGGCCGGCCTGGTAGCTGTCGGCCAGGGCCGTCTCCAGCCGTAGCGCCTTGTAGAGGCCGAGCATGATGAAGACCAGCACCACCGAGAACGGCAGGCCCATGATGACGGTGGCGCTCTGCAGCGTGGGCACCCCGCCCACCAGCAGCATGGCCAGGGTCAGCAGGCCGGTGGCGACGGACCAGAAGACGCGCAGCCACTTGGGGCCGTCGGAATCGGCGTCCTTGAGGTAGGAGGTGAAGTTGCTCATCACCAAGGCCCCCGAGTCGGCGCTGGTGACGTAGAACAGCAGGCCGGTGAAGGTGGCGATCGCGGCGCTGAGCGGGGCCATGGGGTACTGCTCCAGCAGCCCGTAGAAGGCCCGCTCCGGCTGGCTCATGGCCACCTCGCCGAACGCGGCGTTGCCGCCCATCACGATCTCGAGGGCGCTGTTGCCGAAGATGGAGATCCACAGCAGGATGAACGCGAACGGCACCACCAGCACCCCGACGACGAACTCGCGCAGCGTGCGTCCGCGCGAGATGCGCGCCAGGAACAGGCCCACGAAGGGAGCCCAGGCGATCCACCAGGCCCAGAAGAACAGCGTCCAGCCGTTTAGCCACTCGTCGGGCCGGTCGTAGGCGAAGGTGTCCAGCGCCATCGACGGGAAGCGGGAGAGCGTGTCGCCGATGTTGGTCACGATCCCGTCCAGCAGGAACCGCGTGGAGCCGGTGATCAGGATAAAGACCATCAGGGCGATCGCCAGGATGACGTTGAGCTCGGACAGCCTTCGGATGCCCTTTTCAATCCCGGTCAGCACCGAGATGGTTGCCATCAGTACCGCGACGGCGATGAGGGCGATCTGCACCACCGTGTTCTCCGGGATGCCGAACTGGAAGCTCAGGCCGTAGTTGAGCTGCGCGACGCCGATGCCCAGGCTGGTGGCAATGCCGAAGATGGTGCCGAGCATGGCGGCAATATCGACGGCGTGGCCCACCGGCCCGTGGATCCGCTTGCCGAGGATCGGGTAGAGCGCCGAGCGGATGCTGAGCGGCAGGTTGTGCCGGAAGGCGAAGTAGCCCAGCGCCAGTCCCATCAGGGCGTAGAGGCCCCAGCCGAGGATGCCGTAGTGGAACAAGGTCCAGACCACGGCCTGCCGGGCGGCCTCGACCGTGGAGCCGTCGCCCGTGGGCGGTGCCAGGTACTGAGTGACCGGCTCCGCGACCGAGAAGAACATCAGGTCGATACCGATGCCCGCGGCGAAGAGCATCGCGGTCCACGTGAAGAGGTTGAAGGTCGGGCGCGAATGGTCGGGCCCCAACCGGGTCTTGCCCACCCGGGAGACGGCCACGAAGAGGACGAACGCCAGGACGGCGACGACGATCAGTGAGTACCACCAGCCGAAGGTCTCGCCCACCCACGCGACGGCGGTGCCAATCACCGCGTCTGCCGATTCGCGGTCCAAAATGGCCCACAGCGCGATGCCGAGGACGCCCGCCGCGGAGCCGATGAAGACGGTCCAGTTGACCCGCGTCCGCGGCTCGACGGCGGCGCTGCCGGTGGGCGGCTCCGGCGGGGCCGTGCCGGGGACGGGGCGGTTACTGTCTTCGCCGTTGAGCTTAGGCTCGTTAGATTCGGGCGGCGTACTCATATCGGTCTCGTACCTCGCATCGTAGGAGTGCTGGTCGCGGTCTCGCTGTTGTCTTGGCCGGGTGAGGGCAACTCTCGACGCTAGCAAGAGCAGGAATTTACCCGCATGCGCGCGTATAGCACATGAACTAAGTGATGAGGATCACCTCATGAAGTGGCGAGGTTCACGTCGATTGCCCCGCGTGTTCTGTTTACGGGAGGTCAGTGGGGCGCCACCAGAAGGGGATGCGTCAGGCGCCGTCGTCGTAATACTGGCTGTTCATCCCGAACTCCGGATCCTGCTCGGAGCGGATCATGCGGTGGTCTTCGGGGTGGTCAAGGCAGGGGCTGGTGAAGGAGAGGACGACGGCGCCCACACCGCCGGCGACGTGGTGCGCCGCGGTGGCGCCGAGGTCGCCGTTCCGGAAGTAGAGCGTGCGGACGTCGCCGGTTTCGGCGGTGGCCTCGTTCTTTTGCTCCCAGCCGTGCGCGGTGAGGTAGCCGGCGGCGGTGTCGAGGGCCGCGTTGGCCTGGTCCGCGTCCGCTACCTTGCCGGTGGCCCGGGCGATCCAGGCGGTATGGGTCTGCGGTTGTTCGTCCTCGGGGCGCAGGCAGGTTTGTTCGCGCAGCAGACTGACCTTCAGGTCGGCGGCGGTGGACGCCTCGGCGATCGCCTGGGGGAGCAGCTGCTCGAGCTGGCGGCCGTAGTCCTGCGACGTCGGTTGTATCTCCTGCGACTGGTTCTCCTGCGGCATGGCGCAGCCTCCTAAAATGACGGCGGAAAGGGTGGCCGTCGCGGTGAGGGCGGCGGCGGAACCGGGTCGCCGCCGTCGTTCTTCGCCGCGCGGGCGGGCCGGGCGGTGCCAGGGGGAGCGAGCCCGCATGTTCATTTCTCCAGACTTTCGACCGTCACGGTTTCAAGGTTGCCATATGCGTAGTCCTCGGGATCCTGCTCGAGCGGGCTGGTGATCAGCGGGCCGTAGGGGGAGTAGGTCTGCCGGATCCGGTCCTGAACGAACGGGCTGACGCTTGTGCCTTCGACGACGCCCTGGATGTTGGTGGCCGAGGTGGAGCCCGGCCAGAAGTAGTCGGTGTGCCCGGTCATCAGCGAGTCCGGGTCCTCCGGTCTCAGGAAGCCGGTCTCGAGCCGGACCGGGTCCATGACGGTGGGGCTGCCGCCGCGCCAGAACGACGCTCCGTGGTAGCCGCCGCCGAGGAGCTGGGCGGCGCTGATGGGGTCGTCGCGGGTCTGCAGCCAGTAGCGGTGTGCCTCGGGGTTGGCGGTGTCCTCGGGGCTGCCCACGTTGTGCCCGGTGCCGGCCGGTGCGACGTAGACGATGTTGGTGGAGCCCAGGCCCTCGCGTTCGGCGGTGCCCAGCAGCGAGCCGCCGGCGCTGTAGCCGATGTACGTGGTGCGGGCGTCGGGCCGGGTTTCGAGGTCGAGGGCGTGGTCGAAGGCGGCCAGCAGGGGCCCGCCCCGCTCGTTGAACGAGGTGGTGATGTTGTCGGGGACCTCATCCGGCAAGTCGGTGCCCTGCCAGTAGAAGGAGACCGTGCCGGCGGGCGGTTCGCCGTTCACCGCGTCGAGCCGGGCCGAGTAGGCCTCCAGCTGACCCAGGTCGGCGCCGGTGCCCGGGACCAGGGCGGCCACCGTCCTGGTGTCCGGCGTCAGGGTGCCGTTCATGGTGACGATCCGGCCGTCGCCGTCCAGGCTGACCAGGACCACCTGGGAGTGATGGCCGACGGCGTAGTCCAGTCCCGTCCTCAGCGTTGCCAGCCGGTCGTGTTCGGTCTGCCAGGTCTCGAGGTCGGCGGTGTACTGCCGGTAGGCCCGCTGGTAGACCATCCGCGGGTGGCCCTGCTGATTCCCCGCGGCCGCGAGGTAGTCGCTGAGGTCGGGCTGTGGGCCCAGCTGTGCCTGCCGGGTCGCCACGGTTTCGCGGTAGCCGGCGGCGGTGATGGTGTTGGCCCGGATCCGGCCGGCGAAGGGGATGCCGTTCAGGCTCCCGAACACCGCGGGGTAGAGCAGCAGCATCCGTTCCTGTTCGGCCGGCGCCAGGGTGAGCCAGGCCTCGCGGATTCCCGCGATCCCGCCCTCGGTCAGCGCGGCGTCGCCGGCCATCGCCTCCGCCATGACGGCCTCGGACGAGCCGGGCATCCGCCACGCGGGCAGTTTGTGGGCGGCCAGCAGGGCTGCACCCTCGGGGTTGGCCGCGGCCCAGGCCCGCAGTTCCTCGTCGGTGAGCCCGGCCAGCGACGGCAGGTACGACTCCGGCGTCAGCGGGCCGAACCGCTCGTCGAGCCCGCTAGTGAAGTGGGCCCACGGCGGGGAGGACGGCCCGGCGGCCAGCAGCGGGGTGGGCGGCAGCGAGTCGACGGTGCCGCCCATGGCCCGCAGGGCGGCGGCGGTTTCCGCGGTCAGCGCCTGCCAGTCGGCCCGCAGGGAGCGGACGCGTCCGTTGAAGGCCTCCGCCCGCTGCTCCGCTTGGTCCGCCTCGTCGCCCTCCTGCGAGTCCGCGCCGTTCAGCGCCCTGGCCAGGCCGGGGCGTGCCGCCGCGAGTTCTTCGGACTCCGCCTGCAGTGCCCGGCCGGAGGCGACGAAGACCGTGACGGCTTCCCGGGCAGCGGCCAGCGCCGCAGTCCATTCCCGCATGGGTCCGTCCAGCTCATTCAGGGCGGAGTGGACCTCCAGCTCGGTGTCCGGTTGCTGATAGGCAAAGCTCAGCCCGGCCCACGCCGCACCGGCGTCGACCAGGTAATTTGCCGCGGACTCGGCGCGCAGGGACATCTCCCAGACCGCATCGCCCAGCCGGTCCCAGGGGACGTTGATCTCCGGGACGCTGCCCAGTCGCACCGTCACGGCTGCGGCACCGGCCCGAAGCCGCGCGGGGCAAGGACGGTCGAGTGGTCGGCGTTCAGGGACTCGGCGAAGGCTGCGGCTTCGGCGGACATCCGCCCGTCGGCCTCGACGAACAGCTCCGCGGTTTCGGCCACGACCCGCGACTTGTTGTACACGAGGCCGGCAATCCGGTGGCCCACGTCCCGCCGCGGCGACCAGAACCCCGCGAACGCGTCGGCTACGTCCGTGGCACTGCCGAACAACGACGCCGCCTCGTCGCCTGCCGCCGCCGTGTCGCCTGCCGCCTTGTCCAACGACTGGCCGTCCGCGGCCACGTCCACCAGAATCATGTGGAGCTGCCTCGGATTGATCCGCCAGCTGCCCATCCCGCCGCCCTTCCGCTTAACCGTTTCCCTCACACTGTTGCATGCGGCGCCGCGGAACTGAATGGGGACGACTCCCCATGGTTTATCGATTTGGTAGTTCCGGCGGCTTCACGGCCCGGAACCCTGGCCCCCGGCGCGGGGCGGAGACATACTGGGGCTCCTTGCTGAATAGATCCGGGGAGGTTGCATGGAACGTCCGGAACAGTGGGGGGCCGCCCACCGGCCGACTGCACCCGAAACCCTGTATTCGCCGTTCATGGAATTCGATCCGGGCCAGCTGTCGTGGCGGGACCAACCCGCGCCCGCGGAGCGCATCGGCCGCAGCTACAACGGCCTTCGCGTTGTGGTCGTCGTCGTTCTATTACTGATCGGTTTCGGACAGTTATTGGTGATCGTCTCGATGCTGGCCAGCGCCGCATTAGGCGATGCTCCCCCTCAGTTGCCGGTCGCCGTCGTCCTGACGGCAGCCTGTTTCCTGGGCCTTGGCGCGATTGGCAGGCACTGGGGCAAGGCGGCGCCGAAAAAGGTTGCCCGGCAACTGGTCTTCGGCGCGGGCGGCGCGGCCTTGTCGGGCGGTTGGTCCCGGTTCCGGCGCGAGGACATCGCCAAGGGCGCGGACCGATCACGTTCACGCCCGGGCACCAGATTTCTCCCACCGGCATCCCCATCACGGGGGTGCAGACCGGCGTCGACGGCATTGGCCACTGGCTGCTGCAGGGGCAGAAGGCGGGAACGGTGAACCGCTACGCGCTGGCGAGGCTGCTTGCCATGCAGAAGAAAGCACCGGCCGGTACCGGTACACGCCGGACCGACCGCGGGCAACGGCGCTGATCTTTCAGCGGGGGGCACGTGGACAGGCGCCTGTCGAGACGGCGAACGACGGCCGCCGCGCTGTCGGCGACCGGACAGGTTGCCCGGCCGGACCAGTTGCGGCGGCCGTCGTGTTGTGGCTGGGGATTTAGCTGTCGCTGACCGTGAAGCGGGTCTGCCGGTGCGCGGGCTTTTCGATCTCGTCCAGGATGGCCACGGCCATCGTGCCGGTGGTGGTGTGTGATTCGCCGTCGGCGGCATACAGGAGCCGGTCCGTGCCCAGCACCGGGGCGGTGGCGTCGCCGGGCGTGAACAGCGCCGAGGGGGACACCCCGACCCAGTCGACGTCCGTGACACCGCGCAGGTATTCGAGTTCCTTCAGCTGGTTCTCCGGGATGGAGATCCAGGCCTCGGCGCCTGGGATGTTGCGGATGTCCTCGACGAACAGGTGGTTGTCGTCGCCGGTGGTCAGGCTGCCGGCGCCCAGGATAAAGACCAGGCGGGGAGTGGCTTCCCCGGCGAGCTCGACCAGCGAGCGGGCCAGGTCAACGTGCCGGTAGGCCTCGTGCGGAGCCGTGCCGAACGCATTAACGACGACGTCGAAGGCTGCAAGGTCTTCGGCGCCGAGGGAGAAAGCGTCGCGTTCCAACACTTCGGAGTCCGTGCCCAGGACCTCCGCGGCCTTGGCGGCACTCCGGACGATGGCTGTTGTCTGGTGGCCGCGTTTGGCCGACTCGTGGAAGAGGGCGCGTCCGGCGTTGCCCGTGGCTCCGATGATTCCGATCTTCATGCTGTCCTTACGTTGGCGTGGTGTCTTTCAAAAGGCTATGCCTCTGCTTGGTGCAATCGATTGAATCATCAACTTATTCCGACGCGAGTGCCTCAGGCGACGGACCGCCCGCTCCCCGGCCGGCCGTAAGTGCCGCCGAGGCGACCGCCCGCTCAGTCAGGGCCCGCCGTCGTCGTTAGGCGGGCAAGTGAGGGCATGGGCCGGGAGGCCCAGCTAGGTGGCAGGCGGGGACACAGCCTCCATGACGCGGCGCAGGACGTCGCTGCGGGACCCAACCGCGTCGACGACCTGCCAGTCCAAGGACCCGGCCCTTCGCAGGTAGACGTTGCGTGCCGCCAGCAGGTAGTCCGCCGACTCGGAATCCTCGCCCCGCGCGATGATCCGGGCGTGCGCCGCCTCGGCGGGCAGATCCAGCAGCACGACGACGTCTGGCCGAGGCAGGGCTCGGGCCAGCCAGGGCAGGACGCCTCCCGGCGGCAGGCCGCGCACCTCCCGTAGGACCTGCTGGCAGTGCAGGTGCCGGTCCATCACAGTAGTCCCGCGGAACGCTGCGGCCCGGAGGTGGGCAGCCAGCACGTTCACAATGCGCACCATCGACTCGAACCGGTCGGCCCAGCGCGGAGTAATGCCAATGCCGAGGCGTGCAGCTGCCCGGGACAGCCAGCGCCGTCCGGCCGGGTTGCGCACTAACTGCGCGTAACGGCCCGCCGCCCGCTCAACTTCGACCAGCGAGGCCGCAGCCGTCGTCTTCCCGGCTCCGTCGATGCCGAGGATAACGACGGTTCTTCGCGGGTGCCGCCGCGGGCCGCGTCCGGTTTCCGTGGGCAAAAATTCCCTGCTCTCCTGTGGTGATGTCTCCTCAACAACGCACGCGCGGCCGGGATCGATGCCCGGTCGGGCTGTGAATTTGCTGAGACATGCCGAGCAGGCGAGGGGCTCCGAGCCAGAAAGACGACGGCGGCACGTGAGCGCCGCCGTCGTCCCTATGGGGCGATCGGTACCGCGAAATTCAGGCAGGCAGGTGAGGGTAGTCTTCCGAGCGGTCCTGGAAGGCGAGAACCGCCGGGTTGGCGATGACGCCGTCGCGGATCTCGATGGCCCGGCTGATCGTCTCGTCCTCGAGCCAGCTCCCGGGGCCGCCCATCACGGTGCGCAGGAACGGGATCAGGGCCGTGCTGATCTCCCAGGTCGCGGAATTCCACAGGTACGACGGCGTGTGGTCCACGGCGTAGTAGCTCACGTGGTTGCCGACCTCGAACGTGGGTTCGGCGAAGGTCGTCATCTTCGCCCAGCTGAAGCCCATGCCTTCATCGCAGGAGACATCGACGATCAGGCTGCCCGGCCGGAAGCCGTCCAAGTCCGCCTCGTCGAGGTAGATCAGCGGGTTGTTGGGGTCCTGCAGCGTGCAATTGACCACAATGTCCCGCTCTGCGAGGAACGGGGCCAGCGGCACCCGGCCGTCGTCGTCGGTGATGACGTGGCTGAGATGCGGGGCGGTGGCGTCCTGGTCGAACTGGGTGATCCGTGCGGAGTGGATCGGGGAGCCGACGGCAGCCGCCGCTCGGTTGGTCAGGACCTGGACGTCATGGATGCCGTGCGCGTTCAGCGCGGTGACCGCGCCGCGGGCGGTGGCGCCGAAACCAATGACGACGGCGGTGAGCGGGCGGCCGTAGTCGCCGGTGGATCCTGCCAACTCCAGCGCATGCAGCACCGAGCAGTAGCCGGCCATCTCGTTGTTCTTATGGAAGACGTGGAGGGCGAACCTGCCGTCCGCGGCCCAGTGGTTCATGGCTTCGAAGGCGATCAGCGTCAGCCGCTTGTCGATGGCCAACTGGGTGATGGCACGGTCCTGGACGCAGTGCGGCCAGCCCCAGAGGATCTGGCCGTCGCGGAGTTCGGCAAGGTCTTCCGGCTGCGGCTTGGGCAGCACCACCACGTCCGCTGTTGCGATGAGTTCCTCGCGCGGCGCCATGCGTCCCACCAGTTGTTCCAGGTGCGCGTCGGACACGCCGAAGCGCTCGCCGTAGCCCCGTTCGAGGATGATCCGCTCGCGGAGGTCGGCGTCGAGGCGCTCGATGTGCGCAGGATGGAGGGCCAGCCTGCGCTCATCGGGCTTTCGCGTCGTTGCCAGGACTCCGAGCGAGAGCAGAGTCAAAAGCCTCAGCGCTTCTTGATAGTGGTCAGGGTCTCCGAGGCTGCGGCGCCGGCGGCCTTGGCCTTCTTGTCGCTGCGCTTTTCCTTGATGGACTTGCCCGATTTCTTCGATGCGGTCTGTCGGGGAGATTTGTCGGCCATGAGTGCCTCCTTGGCGCCAGCAAAGAATGCTGCGCCTTAACGGGAGCACAGACGTGCTCCGTACTCCTGACCATACGCCATCGCGTGTCAGGCAGGTGCTCCGGTGGCCGTCGGCGGTGCACGTTGTGGCACGACGGCGGGAATGGGGCGGCAGTCCGGCTGCGGTCGAGGACGACGGTGGGGGATGCGCCTCGCGGAGCCGTCCTGAATCCTGGTCCCATCGACGGCGGCCGGAAACGTCGAGAGCGGCCGATAACGCCGAGAGCGGCCGATAAAGTCGTCGTCCTGTCAGCTATCGGCCCGTTTCGACGCTGGTGCCTCTGCATTGGGACATGGCAGGGGACGCGAGGCTCGAAGCACCAGGGCACGGCGGCCGAAGCACCAGGGCCCCGCGAGGCTTGGAGCGCCAGAGCGCCCGTGATGCAAACACCAGTACGCTGGATCTCAGACGTGAGTAACCGGGAGGGTGGATGTCCGAGACGACGGTAACAGAGGTGATGGCCGAGCTGGCCGCGCTTGAGGACCCGAAGGTGCGCGAGGCGAACGAGAAGCGCGGCGACGACCACGGTGTCAACCTCGGCAAGCTGCGCGCCGTCGCCAAGCGGTTGAAGACCCAGCAGGACTTGGCGCGCGGGCTGTGGGCCACGGGCAACACGGCGGCTCGGCTACTGGCCCTGCTGATCTGCCGGCCGAAGGATTTCGGACCCGACGAACTGGACGCCATGCTGCGCGAGGCGCGCGCGCCCAAGGTGCACGACTGGCTGGTCAACTACGTGGTCAAGAAGAGCCCGCACGCCGAGGAGCTGCGCGTGGCCTGGACCGGCGACGCGGATCCGGTCGTCGCCAGCGCCGGGTGGGCGCTGACCACCGAACGGGTGGCGAAAAAGCCCGAGGGCCTGGACCTCGAGGGACTGCTGGACACCGTCGAGGCCGAGATGAAGGACGCGCCGGACCGCCTCCAGTGGGCCATGAACCACACCCTCGCCCAGATCGGCATCGACCACGCCGAGCACCGCGCCCGCGCGATCAACATCGGCGAACGCCTCGGGGTGCTCAAGGACTACCCGACGCCGCCGAACTGCACGTCCCCGTATGCGCCAGCCTGGATCAACGAGATGGTGAGCCGGCAGGCCAAGGGTTAGCGGAAGCGGACCGGGTGCATCCCGGGGCTTCCGGGCAGGAAGTACGTCTGAACCGCCGTCGCCAACCCGCTTAAAGCCCGAACCGCCGTCGCCAACCCGCTTAAAGCAGGACGACGACGGCACTTGTGCGCCGCCGTCGTCCTCATGAAGGGTGAATCAGTGCTGCGGCTCGCGGGCCTTCAGCAGGGGCGCGAAGAACTCGGCCAGCTCCGCGGTCGCGGACAGCGGCAGCACGTTCGCCACGTACTGGTCCGGCCGGACCACCACGATGGCGCCGTCGCGGGAGATGCCGCGGGCGTCGAAGATGTCCTCATCCTTGGCGGTGCCGAAGACCTTCTCGAGGTTGGTCAGCTGGAACGGGCCCACCTCGGGCTTGAACACGGCGGGTACGGCGTTGATGTCCACCTCCTCGTGATGCTGCTGATAGATCACCTTCACATCGAACCAGGCGTCGAGGTCAGCGCCCTCCGGCCGGGCGGCGAGCGGGGAATCCGGTGCTGTCACCAGCCACTCGGACAGGTTGGCAACGGCCGCGGACTCGCCGGCCTGCGCCTGGTCGGCGAAGACATAGATGCGCCAACGCCCGTCGGCCTCGGCCAGGTGGCCCAGGTGCAGCGGGTTGGTGTCGCAGACGCGGGAGACCTTGGCGGACTTGAAGCGCTTGCCGACGGGGAAGCCGGTGGCCAGGTCTTGGTGGCTGCGCGCGCCGGTCAGGATCGACTGGGCGTACTCCGTCATGAAGCCGGCCGGGAATTCGGCGGTGCGGACGTAGAAGTCCTCGAGCTCCGTGGGATCGGCGAACTCCTCGGGCTTCTTGGCCATCATCGTCGACCATTCCTTGTCGAAGTCGATGAGGTCCTTCGCCACCACCTGGCGCTCGGCGGAGTAGGTGGAGAGCAGGCTCTCCGGGCTGCGGCCCTCCAACACGTGGCCCAGCTTCCAGGCGATGTTGAAGCCGTCCTGCATGGAGACGTTCATGCCCTGGCCGGCCTTGGCGCTGTGCGTGTGGCAGGCGTCGCCGGTGATGAAGACACGCGGGGTGCGGGTGCCGACGTCCTTGGGCAGCAGGTCGTCGAACCGGTCGGTGAGGCGGTGGCCCACCTCGTACACGCTGTGCCAGGCGACGCTGCGCACGTCCACCGTGTAGGGGGTCATGATCTCGTTGGCCTTGGCGATGATCTGCTCGATCGAGGTCTGGCGGATCTTGCCGTTGTCGTCGTCGGGCACCACGCCGAGGTCCACGTACATGCGGAACAGGTAGCCGCCCTCACGCGGGATCAGCAGGATGGACCCGCCGTCGTGCGACTGGATGGCGCACTTGGTGCGGATGTCCGGGAAGTCGGTCTGGGCCAGCACGTCCACGACGCCCCAGGCATGATTGGCGCTGTCGCCGGCCAGGGTGCTGCCGATCGCGGCGCGGACCTTACTGCGGGCGCCGTCGCAACCCACCACGTACTTGGCGTTGACGATGCGCTCCGAGCCGGCGTCCGGGCCTGCGCTGCGGATCAGCGTCACCTTCACCGGGTAGTCGCCCTCGTCGGCAACCTCGAGGGTCTTGAACTCCCAGCCGTAATCCGGCGTCAGGCGGGTGGGCGAGTTGGCCGCGACCTCGGCGAAGTAGTCGAGCACGCGCGCCTGGTTGACGATCAGGTGCGGGAACTCGCTGATGCCCATCTCGTCGTCGACCGCGCGGCCGCCGCGGACAATGTGCTTGGGGTTCTCGGTGCCGGGGCGCCAGAAGTTCATTTCCGTGAGCCAGAACGCCTCGGCGGTGATGCGCTCGGCGAAGCCAAAGGCCTGGAAGGTCTCCACGCTGCGGGCCTGGATGCCGTCGGCCTGCCCGAGAACCAGCCGTCCCTCCCGGCGCTCCACCAGCCGCGTGGTGATGTTCGGGAACTGGGCCAGCTGCGCGGCCGCGAGCATGCCGGCGGGACCCGAGCCCACGATGAGCACGTCGACCTCGTCGGGAAGCTCCTCGGGGCGGTCGATGCCTACGCCGGCTGCCGGCTTGACGCGCGGGTCTCCGGATACGTAACCGTGGTGGTGAAACTGCACGGGTGTCCTCACTTCTATTGCATCTGCGGCCGTCGCCAGTGTTCTATATTTGAACACCGGGTTCTATAACTGAATAACCGTTCGGTTGCAGATACTGTACGGCAAACATGACGCAGCTAACAAGTAACGCCGCTGTCAGCGGGTGATCCTCCGGGTCCGGCGGCGTGGTCCTCTCTAGCCGCCTGACTTGGGTGTTGCGGGGACAGAAGGACGGAATCGCGGTATCGCCGCACGCGGGGTTGCCCTGCGTGAAGTGATGGGGGTCACGAAAACTGTAACCGGCGGATGATGACCGTAGAATCCGGCCAGCAGCGGACTCCAGATGCTGCGAGAGGACTTTCTGTGACCATCCCTTATTACGACGCCGATGCCGTGCGTGCCGCTGTTCCGTTCAGTCGCGCGGTGCGCGCCATCGAGGAGGGGCTGCTGTCCGGCGTGGATCCGGAATTGGACAGTCCCCGGTTGTTCAGCCCTGCGCCGGACGGGGAGTTTCTGCTGATGCCGACCGAGGGCGGCGGCCGCTACAGCGGGGTGAAGGTGGCGACAATCGCGCCGAAGAATCCGGCCCGCGGGCTGGAGAAGATCCAGGGCATCTACGTCTTGTTCGACGCCGAGACGCTGGCCCCGCTGGCGACGATGGACGGCGCGGAGCTCACGGCCATCCGCACTCCGGCTACAACCTTGGCGGCCGTGAAGAACATTGCGGCGGCGGCACCGGACGGCGAGGGCTTTGGGGATGCCCCGCAGGTGCTGGTCTTCGGCGCGGGGATACAAGCGCTGAACCACATCCGCGCCGCCAAGTCCGTATTTCCGAACGCGGGCTTCGCGGTCGTCGGCCAGCGTCCGCAACGCATCTCGAACCTGATCGCCGTGCTGGCCGCGGAGGGAATAGAGGTGGCCGAAGCAACCGGTGCGCCGGACGCTGCCGTGGCGGGCGCCGACGTCGTACTTTGCGTGACATCCTCGCCGGAGCCGCTGTTCGACGGCAAGCTGCCCAAGGACGGGGCGATCATCGCGTCGGTCGGGCAGCACGGTTTGGACGCCCGGGAGGTCGACGCGGCGCTGGTGCTGCGCAGCGACGTGGTGGTGGAAGGCCGGGCGTCGTCCTGGCGGGAGAGCGGGGACCTGATCCCGGCCCGCAGCGTGGAGGAATGGCGGCAGATCCAGCCGCCGAACCTGCGTGACCTGGTGCAGGGCAAGCTGGTCCGGCGCCCGCGCACGTGCTGCCTCTACACCGGCGTCGGCATGGCCTGGGAGGACCTGGTGACGGCGGCGGTGGCCTATGAAGAGGGCGGGCCGCGCGTTACCGGTGCGCGTAGGTGAGGCAGTCCGCGTTGTCCGCGCCCGGACCCACGTGAACTTCGGGCGCCTGGCACATGAGGTGGTCGTTGTGGGTGCACTCGGTCCGCTGGCAGGCGCCGACGCTGGCCAGCACCTTGGGCAGCCCGCCGTGCACTCCGGTGTCGATAAAGGTGGCACAGGCGGCATGGTTCTCGCCGCCGGCCACGGTGATGGCGGCCGCATTGCATTCGCTGTGATCGTTGAAGGAACAGTTGGTCACTGAGCAGTCGCTGACGTGTGAAGTCACAGTCATGGCACTTCCTTCCATCCCGGGACCGCCCCGGGTTGGGCGGCTCCATTAACTACGGTAGGCGCGATGCGGCCGATCAAAAAGGCATAAGACTGTGAGGTAATTGCCGACGCGACAAGAGGCGCCGAGCCCGCGGCTCAGGCGGCCGCGCGGCTGGCCGTCCGGCCGTGCACCACGTAGTACAGCAGGATGCAGGCGAGCATGAGCAGGCCAAGCCAGCCGTACATTCCGTCGAAGCCGGTCAGCGGCACCAGCAGGCCCAGCAGCACCGGGCCAAAGCCGGTGCCGATGTCCAGCATCAGGTAGTAGGTGGCCAGGGCGGTGCCGAACCTCCGCTCCGCAACCAGCCGGACGGTAATGGCCTGCGTTCCGGGCAGCAGGGTCCCGAATCCGAGGCCGCTCAGCACCGCGGAGACGATGACGATCCAGGTGTCCGGCCCGAGCGCCAGCAGCGCCAGGCCGGCGGCGAACAGCACCAGCGCGGGATACAGCACCACGTTGTCGCCGCGGCGGTCTTGGACCCTGCCGGCGGTCAGCCGCGACACCAGCACCGCGGCGGCAAACACCATAAAGAACAGCGCCGCCGCATCCGCCGCACCCGCGGCAGCGGCATACGAGGTGAGGAACGAGAGGATGCCGGAAAACGCCAGCCCGCTCACCAGCAGCACGGTGGTGATCGGCAGGACCTCGGGCGCGAACACCTTTCCGAGCAGGACCGCGGGGGTTCGGCGCTTCCTTTCAGGCTCGCCGCCCGGACCGCGCTGATTGACGACGGCGGTGGGCGCCGCCGGCGCTTCCGGCAGTTTCAGGATCAGGGTCACCGCCAACGCCGCGACGGAACAGGCCGCACAAAAGAGGAACGCGCCCTCGTAACTGCCGTCAACAACCAGCACCACCGCCAGCAGCGGCCCGAGGGCGGTGGCCAGCGTGGTGGAAACGGCGAAGTAGCCGGTGCCTTCGCTGCGGCGGGCGGGCGGAATCAGCGCCTGCGCACCGGCCGTGACGGCGGTGTTGGCGAGGCCGAAAGCCACACCGTGGGCCAGCCGCAGGACCACCAACGAGGTGAGGGAGTTTGCCGGGATGTACAGGAGGGAAGCCGCGACGAAGGCGGCCAGGCTGATCAGCAGCATCCGCCGCCGGCCCGCGTTGTCGATCAGCGGCCCGGCAAAGAACCGCGAGACGAGCGCCCCCAAAATGAAGGCGCTGGACGCAAAGCCGGCCCCGGCGTCGGAGGCTAGGAACCGCTGGGCCGCGTAGAGGGCCATGGACGTCATCAGCAGGTAGAACACGATGTAGATGAACAGATTCGCGCCGATGGCCAGCACGAAGTTTCTGCTCCACAGCTTCTCCTGCATGCGGACGGCCTCCTAGCCTGCCTGGACCGGTCCTCGTTGTCCCAGCGTTCCGGGCAGACCAGCAGTCCTGATTATGCCGCCGGGCTACACTTCCGGCACGCACGGACCGGTGCCCAGCAGCGCCAGGCCCGCCCGGTCGCCGTCGGCCAGTGCAGTCACGCCGTTTGCCCCGGCATACATCAGTTGCTCCGGATCATCCACATGCGCCAGCCCCAGCACGTGGCCGAGCTCGTGGATGATGACGGCGCGCACGTGCTCCCGGCCGTCGGGATATGTGAGGACGTTCCGGAGCGCCGGCGCATCCAGGGTGATCTGGCCGGCGACGAGAACGTGCGGCGTTCCCCGTGCGCCGACCGAGGAGCTGCCGCCGAGTCCGGCTATATCTCCGGCCAGCCGGGACACTTCGTCGGGATCCGACCACGTGATCAGCACCGGCGCCCACCGCTTGCCGTACCGCTCCGGCTGAAAGCGTTCGCGGCCTTCCTCGGCGAAGGCCTCGTCAGTGGGTCCGTCGTAAACGAACTGCAGTCCGCTGGCCGCGGAAACCTCGGCGATGGCTTCCTGAATGATCGTGTCGCCCCCCGGCGGCGCATTGTCCGGACGGACCACGTAGTGGATGGGGCGGCAGGGGTCATAGGCGAGGAAGGGCTGCGAGGACTCCGGCGGTGTTGCGTACAACTCGTAGGCGTCCGACTCCGCGACGGCGGGCGGCCGGCCCAGGGGGTTGTCGGCGGCTTCGACGCCGCGGGGCGGAATGTCCGCGCCGGGAAGGTAGGGGGCTATCGCCGGCATGACGTGTCGGCTGAACACGCCCGGGGCGAAGCACAGGGCGATGACGAAGGCGAGGGCCAGCCCGGTCGACAGGCGGCCGGCGCGGCGCGGGGAGGTACCCCGCTGCACGGAACGCGGGCGGGACTTTGCCGCCGGGGTCGGCCAGCCGGCAGCGGGCCCCTCGGCGGGCCGGGGCGGGGAAGAGGTTCCCAGTGCCTCGTCCAACGCCCATTGCGGGATCCTCCCGCTGGGTGACCGCTTGACGCCCGGCTGCCCGGGCCGGGTTTGCGCCCCGGGGGACGCGTCCCTTGCCAGTCCCTCTGCCCGGTGCTGCATCTGCTTCCCCCAACTACCCCAATTCGGCTTCGCCGAACGACGACAGCAGCAAAATTATACGTTCCATCAAAAGGGAACCACCAGGGTAGAGGCAGCTCCAGGGCGGCCGCCGGCCAGAATAATTCCGCGGCCTACTGCCGCTCGGACGCCCGCACCGCCGACAGCCCGCCCGCGGCGAACGCCACCGTGCACGCGAGGACAAGAAGCAGGGGAGCGGTCCAGCCTCCGGTCACCGTGTTCAGCCATCCGGCCACAGGCGGTGCGCAGGTCGCGGCCAGATATCCGCCCGTCTGGATCCGGGCGGACGCGGAGGCCGCCTCGTTGTCGTTGCGGGCCACGCGCGGGATGACCGAGAAGATGGCCGTGAACCCGCCGCCCTGGGCGATCCCTCCCGTGATGGACCAGAGAATGTAGGCGTCGGGTGCCAGGAGCAGGCCGAGGGGGAGGGTCATCCACAAGACGGCGATGCCTGCCGTCGGCACCCAGAGCCGGGTTCGTGCTGCCACGAGCGGCACCCCGAAAGCGCCGACAATGGCGGCCACCTGGAAGAGCGAGGCCGTGGCTCCGGAGGCGGCAATGGACATGCCCCGGACTTCGGACAGCAGCAGGGGCAGCCAGGTGGTCGTTCCGTAGTAGGCGGCGGACTGGCCACAGAAGGCCAAGGTCAGCAACCAGATGATCCACCTATTGGGCCGCCCGCCGCCGGTCTTCGGGCGCGGCATCGACGCCGTTCCGGATCCACCGGTGCCAACGGGTTTGGCTGCGGCGGTATTGGCGGGCGCTTCACCGGACGCGCGGCCCGGCCCGGCTGCCAAAGCCGCGCGCCGCCGTCGCGCCGTCGGCAGCCAGTAGGCGAGGCCGAGGATGGCCAACACGCCCCAGGCCGCCAGTGCCCACCGCCAGCCGACGAGCGCGGCGAGCGGTGCGGTGCCCAGCAAGGTCGCCATGGAGCCGACGTTCATCGTGGCCGAGTAGACGCCGGTGGCAGCGGAAACGCGGTTCCAGGGCACGTCGCGGCGAATCAGCACCGGAACCACGATGTTGCCGAGCGTGAGCGCCGCGCCGATGATTACCGTCCCTGTCAGCACCACCGGTACCGGGCCGAGGGATCGGATGACGGTTCCGGCCAGGACACCGGCCAGGCACAGCACCACCGTAGCTTCCGGGCCCCAGCGCCGGATCGTCTGGGTGGCCAGGGGAGTGGCCAGCGCGAAGAGCAGCACCGGCAGTCCCGTGAGCAGGCCCGCGCCCGCGGCCGACAGCCCGGTGTCGGCGCGGATGTCCCCGACGACGGCGGTGGGCGCGATGATCGGTGCACGCAGGCTTAAAGCCAGGATGGCGATGCCCAGAAGCACCCACGGCAATGCCGGCCGGGAGGCGAATGCGCGGACCGTGGCTGGCTCCTTCGGGTTGTGTGGGCGGCAACGGAGAATCCCCCAGTCACCCTAGCCGAAGTGATCGGCGCCACCGCTGATGGTTTACGTCGAGGGTGGGCATCGCCGTCATTATTCGCGGCAGGCCTGCGCCGGGACGGGATTCCTTCTGCCCGGTGGTAAAGTCGGGAGAAGTATGCTTTCCGTCCGCACCCGCTGCGCGGAAGGCCGTCGAAGCGCCTCGGGCGCATCGACCACCCAAGACTTCAGTGCCGGCAACTCCGGCTTCGGGCGTTGATGCCCGGCAACACACCGCACCACAGATCGGAATCCATGAACACCAAGCCGTTGCAAACTCCTCCGAAACTCGCCAAGGACGCCTTGCGCATAGTCCCCTTGGGCGGACTGGGCGAGATCGGCCGGAACATGACGGTGTTCGAGTTCGGCGGCAAGCTGCTGATCGTGGACTGCGGCGTCTTGTTCCCCGAGGAGCAGCACCCGGGCGTGGACCTGATCCTGCCCGACTTCTCCTACATCCGCGAACGCCTCAACGACGTCGTCGGCATTGTCCTCACCCACGGGCACGAGGATCACATTGGCGGCGTGCCGTACCTGCTGAAGGAACGCGCCGACATCCCCGTGATCTCCGCGAAGCTGACGCTGGCCTTCGTGAAGACCAAGCTGCAGGAACACCGCCTGAACGCCAAGATGGTGCAGGTCAAGGAGGGTGACCGGAAGAAGTTCGGTCCGTTCGACCTGGAATTCCTGGCCGTCAACCACTCCATTCCGGACGGACTGGCCGTGGCCATCCGGACCGGGGCCGGGCTGGTGCTGGCAACCGGCGACTTCAAGATGGACCAGTTCCCGCTGGACCGCCGGATCACCGACCTGGCCGGGTTCGCGCGGCTGGGCGACGAGGGCGTGGACCTGTTCCTGCCGGATTCCACCAACGCCGAAGTCCCCGGTTTCCTCGCTGCCGAGGCCGATCTGGTGCCGGCAATCGATACGGTCATGCGCACCGCCCCGCGCCGCGTGATCGTCTCCAGTTTCGCCAGCCACGTGCACCGCATCCAGCAGGTCATCGACGTGGCACACAAGTACGGCCGCAAGGTCGCCTTCGTGGGCCGGTCCATGGTGCGCAACATGACGACGGCGCGCGAGCTCGGCTACCTGAACATCCCGCGCGGGGTGCTCGTGGACTTCAAGGAACTGGAGAAGCTGCCGCCCACCAAGGCCGTGCTGATCTGCACCGGCTCCCAGGGCGAGCCGATGGCTGCGCTGGCCCGCATGGCCGGCGGCGACCACATGATTGACCTGACCGAGGGCGACACCGTGCTGCTGGCGTCCTCGCTGGTGCCGGGCAACGAATCCTCCATCTACCGGCTGATCAACGACCTGACCAAGCGCGGCGCCAACGTGGTGCACAAGGGCAACGCGAAGGTGCACGTCTCCGGCCACGCGTCGGCCGGCGAGCTGGTCTACTGCTACAACCTGGTCCGCCCGAAGAACGTGCTGCCCGTCCACGGCGAGCACCGCCACCTGAAGGCCAATGCCGAACTGGCCGTCCGCACCGGCGTGGACCCGAAGCGTGCGCTGATCGTGGAAGACGGCACCACCATCGACCTGAAGGACGGCGTGGCCCGGGTTTCCGGCCAGATCGCCGCCGACTACGTCTACGTGGAGAACATGGTGGCCGGCGCGGCCACCGAAGCCTCCCTGCAGGACCGGCTCCGGCTGGCCGAAGACGGCGCAGTCACCGCGCTGCTGATCGTCAACCCGGACACCGGGCGGCTGGAGGAAGACCCGGAGTTCTTCCCGGTCGGCTTCGCCCCGGCGGTCGAGCAGCTGGAGAAGGCCACCGGCATCGTGGAGAAGACGCTGATGCAAATGCGCGGCGACAAGACCGGCCCGGACGCCGAGAAGGCGATCGCGCAGGCCCTGATCCGCTGGTCCGACCGGGCGCTGCGGCGCAAGCCCGTGGTCACGGTCATCATCGTGGAGGCTTAGCCGGTCCGTTCGCCACAGCGAAGAAAGCCGGGAGGGACGGAACGGGCACGAGCCCGTCCGTCCCTCCACTCTTTTAAGAGCGCTCCTGCCTCCCGCTCACCGCCCGAGGGTCGGCGGGTTCCGCTGCTCCGTGGAGGAATTCCTGGTCACCGGCGCTCCCTCTGCCGTGAATCAGCCGTTGGCCGCCGGCTTTCGCGGGCGGCGAGCCTGCCCGAAAGCGGTCCCAGCACGATGAGCGAGGCCCAGATGAGCTTTCCCGCTGTCCCGCCGGCGGCGAAGGCCACCGGGATCGATATCGCGAAGACCAGCGGCGGGACGAGGGAATCGAGCACGAACGCCCGATGCTGCCTGCGGTTCAGCGGCTCGATCTCGAGGCGGTTCCTGCGGGCGATCTCGAACATGGCCAGCTGCGCCAAGGCAGCGAGGGCAAGGTTGGCGGCGTACAGCACGGTCGACAGTTCCAGGGACGAGGTCTCGGGGTCGCTGATGCCCTGCGTGGTGAACGGAATCAGGATGACGAACGAGGCAGCCACCAGGTTCGCCGTCGTCGTTGCGGAATCCAGCGCCGAGAGCCGTTGTATCAGGCGGAGGTTCATCCGCCAGAACACGGCGATCACCACGAAGCTCAGGACGAAGCCGGCCAGCTGATGCACCAGGCCGGAGCCTGCCAGCGACCGGAGGTCTTGCCATGCCTCCGGCGAGGGAGCATCCAGGTTGGTGATCAGCAGCGTGATGGCGAAACCGTAGATGACGTCGTAAAAGCCGATGCCGCGGTCAAACTCGCTGGACTCCCGGGCCAACATGGCGGAATTGCGCTCCGGCTGTTCGGAATGTTCCGCGGAGCTTTCGGGGCCCGCGCCGTATGCCGGCGGTTCGCCGTCCCGGGGTTGTGCCACGAGATCAGCGTGGCGCAAACCGTGGTCACTATGCAATGGGCGGAAGGCGCGAGGGCGGCGCCCGCCTCTGGTCGGGACTGAGGCCCGATGGTGTGCCCGCACACCGCCGTCGTTGGTGGCGCAGTGGCGCGGCGCGGGAAAGCGCCGCGCCACTGCCGGCGAGGCCGGCTACGGGACCGGGATGGTCCCGGCGTAGTCGGTGTTGTAGCCGGTGACCGGCTGATGCGGGATCTCCTCCCAGCGGTCGGCGTCCTCCTGCTGGACTTCGCCGGTGGCCAGGCCCAGGAGCAGTTCCTTCATGGCGAGCAGATTCTGCCTGACGCTCTTGCCCCTCGCCTTCTGGCCGAGGCTGCCGTCGGACGTGTTGCCGGACGTTTCGAAGAAGACCACGGGGTTGGAGTGGCCCTCCGGGTTCATTCCCTGATAGTCCAGGCCCAGCATCATGGCCGAGACCACGCCGCCCTTGATGTCGATCTCAAGGCCGTTGCCCACCTGGTAGCGGTCCATGTTGATGGAACCGTACTGGGAGAGTTCGTCGTAGACGTGGACGTGCATCTGGCGGGTCAGTTCGTCGTAGGCCCCGTCTTTGATCCCCGGCAGGGTCGGTCCGCCCGGGGCGAGCGAGATGCCCAACGACAGCGTGACGTCGTCGCCGGTGCCCCACTCCTTCTTCAGGCCCTGGTGGTGGATGTCGATCCCGTAGGCCGGCTTCACGTCGGTCCAGTACTCGTAGAAGGCCAGCGACTCGTTGGCCACGAATCCGGTGGGCGTCCAGTCCCGGTTCAGGTCGATCCGCTGTTCCCGCCCGTTGGCGCCGAACTCCGGCAGATCGGCGGCCTGGTCCCAGAGCACGGTGTGGCGGATGTTCGCCTCTGAACCGTCCGGGTTGTACATCGGGATGAAGTGGAAGGTGAACTTCTCGCGCAGCAGCTGATAGTCCGCCGAACCGTTGGTGCCCAGGTCCTTCAGCAGCGACAGGATCGACTCGGTGCCGTAGGGTTCGTTGCCGTGGATGCGGCCCTGGATCCACACGTGCTCGGCGCCGGTGCCGACGGTGGCCACCCAGAGGTCGCGGCCCTGCTCGGACTTGTTGACCTGCGTGCCGGCCTCCTCCAGCGTGAAGGCGTCCACGCCGAAGCGGCTGTTCTTTTCCAGCTTCCGCAGTTCCTTCACGAGGTCGTCATAGGTCAGGATGCTGGCGGTATTGGTGTTGCCCTCGGTGGAGGGGAAGTTGGCATCCGCAAGAACAGGGGTTGCGGCGCTAAAGGGAATGACGACGGCGAGGGCCGCCGCCGCGGCCAGGCTGCGGTAGCGCCGGGGCTTGGTCGAACCGTGGCTGGTGCTGCTTTTGGGCTGGTGCGTCACTGCATGTCCTCCAAAGGTTGAGCGATTCATGCTTCAGCGCAGCCGGCTCAGGCGGCTGCGCTGAAGGGATCGGCGGCTCGAGGGAACTGCCGGTAATGAGACGCTAGCGGTGGGTCCCGGGATTGCACCAGAGTTCAGGGGCGGATCGCGGACTGCCACCCCATAGTTGCCGGCCGCGACGTCCAACGACCCGCCACGGCTGCATCCGGGGTCCGGGAAACCGCGCGGCGGCCGCCTGCCGCCGCCCCGCACGGCTACCCGTCGCTCCGGGCAGGGGATAACCTCGACGTGTGACCCCTGAGGAACTGGTCAACCTGGCGCATCTGCGCCGGGCGCGGGACCTGATCGACCGGGACTTTGCCCGGCCTCTCGATGTGCCGACGATGGCGGCGAAGGCGCTGATGTCGCCGGCGCATTTTTCGCGCCGGTTCAAGGCGGCCTACGGGGAGACGCCCTACAACTACCTGATGACCCGCCGGATTGAGCGCGCGATGGCGCTGCTGCGCTCCGGGGCGAGCGTCACGGACGCGTGCATGGAGGTGGGCAGCACGTCGCTGGGATCGTTCAGCACCCGGTTCACCCAGCTGGTGGGCGAAACCCCCAGCGCCTATCGGGCCCGGGAGCATCCGGCGGCCGAGGCGATGCCGCCCTGCATCGCGAAGCTGCTCACCCGGCCCGTGGACCTGAGATCGAGCAGGATCGAAGAAGCGGCCGCCCCGGCCCCTGCGTAGGTTGGGCGCATGAGCATTTCACTTCAGTACTGCAACATCACGGTCAATGACCCCGCGGAATCCATCCCGTTCTACCGGGACGGCCTGGGGCTGGAAGTCCGCAACGACGTCGCCAACGACGGCTTCCACTGGATCACCATGGGCAGCCCCGACCAGCCCGGGCTGGAGCTGGTGCTGTCGGCACCCCATGCCGGGCGCTCGCAGGCCGACGGCGACCAGCTCCAGGAGCTGCTGGTCAAGGGCGTGCTGCCCATGCTCGTCTTCAGCACCGATGACCTGGACGCCGCCTTCGAACGGCTGGTGTCCATCGGGGCGGAGGTCCTGCAGGAGCCCATGGACCAGCCGTGGGGACCGCGCGACTGCGCCGTCCGCGACCCTTCGGGCAACATGATCCGAATCAATCAGGACAAGTAACCCCGGAACGACGGCGGCCGCTCACCGGTTGAGGCGAGCCCCGCCGTCGTCCCATACCCCGGCATGCGTCCGCGGGTCACGTGTCCGTGACGGGCGCCGCGTGGGGCAGCAGCGACGACGGCGCCGCTCCGACCATCACTTCCACGGCGCGGGCGAGGTGGGTGTGCCGGTCGCTGACCCCGTTCCAGCGCACCAGCCCCTGGGCATTCAGCCCGTCGATCATGCCCAGAACCTGCCAGGCCACGGTTTCCGCGTCCGGCGTGGTGAATTCGCCGGCGGCAACGCCCGCCTCGAGCAGCTCCCGGATCACCGCCTGCCACGCGTCCATCTGCGCGCGCACGCTGACTGCCAGCGCCTCGTTCCGGCGGCCCAAGGACCACGCTTCCACCCATACCGCCGTCACATCCAGCCGGCGGTCGTCCAGGAGCGTGTCAAGCAGCAGGCCGAGGCCCTGCCGGGGCGTGGGCCTCTCCGCCAACATGGCCGACACCTCATCGATTTCGGCGGCCACGATGGAGGTGAAGGCGCCGGCCACGAGGACGTCGACGGTGGGGTGGTAGTGCGCCACCAAGCCCGGGGCCACACCGGCCCTGCCCGCCACGTTGCGCAGGGTGATCGCGGCAAGGCCCTGCTCGAGCCCGATGGCCCGGGCCGCTTCGGCGAGTTCCGCGGCGCGTTCGGCGGGCGCCTTGCGCGGGGTGCGTTTGGGTGTGCTTGACATCACAGAACAGTCTAGAGTAACTTCGCTGCATTATTGATCAAGCGATCAACAAGCGGGCCGGGCGGCCCTTCCTGTTCCTCACGAGACGGAGGCCTCTGTGGCTTGGAGAATGCCGGCGGAAACCGATCCCCATGAGCGCACCTGGATGGCGTTCCCGCGGGCCGGCCTGACGCTGGGCGCGGATGCGGCGTCGGCCGAGGAAGCGTACGGCGCCTGGGTCGCGGTCGCGCATGCCGTCGCGGAGTTCGAACCGGTTGCCATGGTGGTCGACCCGACGGAGCGGGAGCGCGCCGGCCGCATGCTGGATGGCGGTATCGACCGGCTCGAGGCGCCGCTGGATGAGTTCTGGATGCGTGACATCGGCCCCACCTTCGTGGTCGACGACGAACGGCCGGACGTCCTGGGAGCGGTGGACTGGACCTTCAATGGCTGGGGCGCGCCGGCTTGGGCCGAGTGGGAGAAGAGCCGCGGCATCGGAAGCTTTGTTGCCGCGCAGGCAGGCGCCGAACTCGTCACCTCCCTGCTGGTGAACGAAGGCGGCGCCATCCACGTTGACGGCGAGGGCACCGTGCTGGTGACCGAAACCGTGCAGCTCGATCCCGATCGGAATCCGTATGCGGACAAGGGGCGGGTGGAAGCGGAACTGGCCCGCACGCTGGGCGCCACGCATACGGTGTGGGTCCCCCGGGGCCTGACCCGTGACTACGAGGACCTGGGCACGCGCGGGCACATAGACATGGTGGCCGCCCTTCCCTCGCCGGGACGAATCCTGCTGCACATGCAAAACGACCCCGCACACCCCGACTTCGACGTCAGCCGGTCCCTGCGGTCCTTCTTTGAGACTCAGGTCGATGCGGCGGGCAAGCCGTTCGACATCGTCGAACTGCCCGCCCCGGACACCCTGAAGGACGAGGAGGGTTTCGTCGACTGGAGCTACGTCAACCACCTGGTGGTCAATGGCGGCGTCATCGCCTGCGGCTACGGCGAGGAGCGCGCCGATGCGCTGGCGGCCGAAATCCTGGCCGAGGCCTACCCCGGCCGCCGCGTAGTCACGGTGGACGCGCGGCCGATACTGGCGCGCGGCGGCGGGATCCACTGCATCACGCAGCAGCAACCCAAACTCGGCGCGAAGGCGGCAGCATGAGCCGGTTCGACGTGGTCGAGGCCTCGATTGCCCAACTGCGCGAGGCGCTGCGCACGGGGCAGGCGACCAGCGAGGAACTCACGCACGCCTACCTGGAACGCATCGCCGCCTACGACCACGGCGGCATCCGGCTGAACGCCGTCGTCGTCATGAATCCCGAGGCGCTCGCGGACGCCCGCGCTTCCGACCGGAGGCGTTCGCGCGGAGAAACCCTGGGACCGCTGGACGGCATCCCCTATACGGCCAAGGACAGCTACCTGGCCGAAGGCCTCACCGCCGCCGCGGGCTCGCCCGCCTTCAAGCATCTGGTCGCCAGGCGGGACGCGTTCGCCATCGAACGGCTGCGCGCGGCAGGGGCAGTGCTCCTGGGCCTCACCAACATGCCGCCGATGGCCAACGGGGGCATGCAGCGCGGCCTCTACGGACGCGCCGAAAGCCCCTACAACGCCGACTTCCTGACGGCCGCCTTCGGCTCCGGCTCATCCAACGGCTCCGGAACCGCGACCGCGGCAAGTTTCGCCGCCTTCGGCCTCGGCGAGGAGACCTGGTCCAGCGGCAGGGCGCCGGCGTCGAACAACGCGTTGTGTGCCTACACCCCGTCGCGCGGCATCATCTCGGTCCGGGGCAACTGGCCGCTGGTCCCCACCATGGACGTGGTGGTGCCGCACACCCGGACCATGGCCGACCTGCTGGAAGTGCTGGACGTGATCGTGGCGGACGACCCCGAAACCCGCGGCGACTTCTGGCGCCTGCAGCCCTGGGTGCCCATCCCCGCCGCCTCGTTGGTCCGGCCGGACTCCTACCCGGCCCTGGCGCCCCGCGGACTCCAGCAGGCCCGGGACGCGCTGCAGGGAAAACGGTTCGGCGTGCCCCGCATGTACATCAACGCCGACCCCGATGCCGGCACCGGCGAGGACCCCGGCATCGGCGGTCCCACCGGGCAGCGGATCGAGACCCGGGCCTCCGTCATCGAGCTGTGGGAAGCTGCCCGCCGGGACCTGGAGGCGGCGGGGGCCGAGGTGGTCCCCGTCGATTTCCCAGTCGTCTCCAACTACGAGGGCGACCGCCCCGGCGCCCCGAAGATCGGCACCCGCGGCCTGGTCAGCCCGGAGTACCTGCGGCGGGAGATCCTGGATCTCTCCGCGTGGGCGTGGGATGACTTCCTCGCCGCCAACGGGGACCCCGCGCTCCGGACCCTGGCCGACGTGGACGGGTCAAAGATTCTTCCGCACCCGCCCGGAGCCCTGCCCGACCCCTACGACGATTTCGACGACATCGCCGCCTATCCGGCGCACGTGCGCGAACACGGCGTTGCCTCGTTCACCGACATCCCCCATCTGGAGGAGGGGCTGCGGGGACTCGAGGAAACCCGCCGGGTGGACCTGGAAGCCTGGCTGGACCACCACGCGCTGGACGCCGTCGTCTTCCCGGCGGTGGCGGACATCGGCCCCGCGGACATGGACATCAACCAGGCTTCGGCAGACCTTGGCTGGCGCAACGGCGTCTGGGTGGCCAACGGGAACCTCGTCCCGCGCCACCTCGGCATTCCCACCGTCACCGTGCCCATGGGCACGACGGCGGACATCGGCATGCCCGTGGGACTCACCTTCGCGGGGCGCGCCTACGACGACAACGCCCTGTTGGCCGTGGCGGCCGCCTTCGAGGCGACCGGCGCCCGCCGCACCGAGCCGCCGCGGACCCCGCGGCTCGGCTGACGGCCGGGCCGGCCAGCAAGGGGCGGGCCGGCACACGCGCACCTGATGGGCCCGGCCCGCAATTTCCGGGGGGCTAGGCGTGCGGCAACTCCTGGACCACGAGGAACATGGCGCCGGTCGGGTCGGTCAGGGTGGCGACGCGACCGAAGGACGTGTCTTCGGCGGGCTGGACCACGCTCCCGCCCCGGGCGGTCGCCTTGGCGACGGCCGCGTCGGCGTTCTCGACGGCGAAGTAGATGCGCCAGTGCGCCGGGACGCCCTCGGGCAGCCAGGCGCCGGCGTCCATGATCCCGGCCGCCGCGGTGTCGCCGGAGCCAAGCGTGGTGTAGCGGAACTCGTCGGTGTCGCTCATGACGTCCGTGTCCCAGCCGAACACGTCCTGGTAGAACTTCACGGTGGCGGGGTAGTCGCGGGTGAAGAGTTCGTGCCAGGCGGGGGAGCCAGGCTCGGCGGCCAACTCGTAGCCGGTATGCCCGGCGAACTCCCAGAGGCCGACGGCGGCCCCTCCGGGGTCGGCGAGCATGCCCATCTTGCCCTGTTCGGGAACCTCCATCGGCTCAACGTAGACCTGGCCGCCGTGGGCCGCGGCGATGCTGGCGGTGGTGTCGATGTCATCCACGCGCAGGTAGGTGGTCCACGTGTCCGGGGTGTCGGCCTGCTGACTCTGCATGATGCCCGCAACGGCATGGCCGTCCTTGAAGGCCATGATGTAGCCGCCGTACTTCTCCTGGTCGCCGATCTCATAGGTCCAGCCGAAAAGCTCCGTGTAGAACTGCTTGGCCCTGTCCGGATCGGAGGTCATCAGGTCCACCCAGCAGGGTGCACCGGGGGCGAGGGTGGGCTTGGGCATGGCTGGCTCCTGTTCCGCGGTTGAGTGGAAACAAGCGCGAGCCTACTCGGGCCCGGGTCGCGGCGGCAACGGATTTTCCGGCCTAGACGCTCTCAGCGTTTCGGATATATTGCGGTCGGCGCCTGTGAGGGCTGCCGCCGATCCTGTCCCACAGGACCATCACTGCCGCCACCGGGCCCAGTACAGGGACCAGTAGCGCCGCGGCTGTGAGGCCAATCCGGATGAAGGGTCGACCCCTTCCGGCGACTGTCAGCACGAGAAGTGCACTCAGAAGGTGGACTGCACCGACCGCAATGAGGGTTCCCACGAGCGTTTGGCCGACCAGTTGCATCGCGTAGTTCAGCTGCCCCACGGGGTCCTCGGGGATGAAAGCAGCGACCATATCCGTTCCGTTCATAAGCATCCTCTCCTGACTCGGTCTGACCCCAGAAGGGAGTCACGCTCCGTACCCGCGGTGCCCTGTCGACTGCGCGGCGGGACGGGTCACACCTGGCGGTGCCGGGCACATCGCTGCGTTTGCCGGTGGCGCTCAGGCAGGCAGGGCCAGCGGTCGAACGTCCCAGCGGGCTTGGCTGCCCGGGTGATCGATCTGTCGGCAAATGCACTGCTTAGTGCGACGCAGTCCTTGCCCGAGGCTGCCGCGAGAAACCACAGAGGTGTGTCAGCCCGGCAGTGTCAAATTCTGGACCAACTTCCTCGTCGCTTTGCCCCTTGTACTGCCCAAATACTGTGGCTGGTGCATCGGCTGGCGACAGTTGCGCCAGGAACGCGGCTTCGAAGGGCGTTCTGAACCGCTTCTCCGACCGCGTGCGCATCAGCGCTTCATTAAGGGCTCCAAACTGATTCTGAGAGAAGCTAACCGCCAATCAATACTCCTTTTGACAAATTCAAGCGTTCGTCCAAGAACGTGTGCGGTGCATACCGAAATACGTTCAGCGCCCGGTTCTTCCACGCCGGGCGGGACACCACAAGCCTAGCCAAACTAGTTTGGTTAGGCAAACCGAATTTATGTACATCTCATGTACGCCGCGCCACTGTTGAACGGGAAACGCCCTGTCTGTGGCGTGTCCTGTTCAAAGGAGAGGTGACCGGGCGTCGGAACGGCCGGAACCGCCCCGGCGTACGGACTTGCGTTACGGCGCGTAGGACTCCGCCGGCACGTAGCCCTCGCCCGTGTGCTCCTGGACCTGCACCTCGGAAATCGGGGCCATGTTGGTGGTGGTGTCCACGCTGAGGCCGTCGAGCAGCAGCGGCGGCTCGAAGTCCTTGACGTTGCGGACCGCTTCCATCAGCGCCGCGTGGGTCGGCTCAGCCATGTTTTTGAACGCCTCCTCGAGGGTGGCCGCGGTGGCGTAGCCCCAGAGGCAATGCGGGATGATCTGATCGGCGGTATCCGGGGCGTACTCCTTGATGTCGGCCAGGAACTGCTTCACTTCCTCGTCGTCGGTCTGCGTGGGTTGCTTGGTGAAGCCGGTGCTGTACACGTTCGGGAAGGCGCTGGCATTGCCCGGTTCCAGCACGTCCCGCTCGTTGGCGGCCACGGCCGCCAGGAAGATGGACGGGGTCCAGCCAAGGTCCTGCGCGCGGACCATCGACGACGCCGTCAGCGCCGGCACCGTGTTGGCCGAGAAGAAGACGTCGGCCTCGCTGTCCGCCAGTTGGGCCATCTGCGCGTCCACCGTCGGGTCGCCCGGTTCGAACGTGGCCCGCTGGACGATCTCCACCTCCGAGCCGTCGATGGCGTCCTCGAGCCCGGCAACAAACTCGTTGCCGGCGTCGTCGTTCTGTTCCAGCACGGCGACGGTGACGGCCGTGCCGGAATCCACCAGGAACTTGCCGAACGAGTTGCCTTCGGCGTAGTAGGTGGGCATCCAGCCGATGGTCCACGGGTTGGCCTCGGGGTCTTCGCTGAACACCGAGTCTCCGGAGGCCACGAACACCTGCGGGAACTCTTCCTCGGTGGCCACCGGCATGACGGCCAGGTTGGTGCGGGTGCCCAGACCGTTGACGTCGGCGAAGACGCCCTCGGCGATCATCTGCCGGAAGTTCGCCACGGCGCGGCCGGGATCGTAGGCGTCGTCGTACGCTTTGAGCTCCACTTTGCGGGTCTTGCCGTCGCCGAATTCCACCCCGCCGTCCGCATTGGCGGCGCCGAAGTAGGCCTCCATGCCCGCAACCAGGCAGCTGCCCGGCGCGCCGGCCACGCCGCTGAGCGAGGTGGTGCTGCCGAGCAGGATGCTGGTGTCGGTGATGCCCTGTTCGGCTCCGCCGCCCTCCGTGGCGCCCGGGCTGCCCTCGGGCGAGTTGCCGCCGTCGCCCCGGCCGCAACCGCTGAGCGCGAGCGTGAGGGCCGCCGCGGCCGCCACGGCACCCTTGGCGCCGCGTCCGATCTGCCGTGTTCGCATTGTTCTCTCCTTAGCCTTGTGGGCCTTGTGCTGGATCGGTGAAATGCCCCCTGCCGGCTCACATCGCCGTGGTGGTCGGGGTATGGACTTCCGGGCCGGTGTCGGGAGCCTTGAGGGCGGCCTCGGGCTCCGCGCGTCTGCGGCGCATCCGCCGCAGCAGCGCCGGCAGGGTCACCAGCCCGCCGGGGGCCAGGAACAGGATGACCAGCAGGGCCGCTCCGTAGATGATCGGGGTGTGCGAGGCGTCGATTTGCCCGGCCAGGACCGGAATGAAAACGAAGAAGAGTCCGCCGAGCAGGGACCCGAGAATGCTGGCCGACCCGCCGATGATCATGGCCGCCAGCATGTTGATGGAGACCACGAAGCTGAGGGTGGCCGGGGACATGTATTGCACGGCGGCCAGGTACAGGAAGCCCGCGACGCCGCCGTACAGGGACGCGACGGTGAACGCGAGGACCTTGTACCGGTAGTTGGAGACGCCCATCGCGGTGGCCACGGCCTCGTTCTCGCGCACGATGGCGAAGGCCCGTCCGATCCGGCCACGGGTCAGGTTGGCCGCCAGCACGAAGAGCACGGCGGCGATGCCGAGCACCATGTAGTACCGCCACTGGTCGTCGGCCAGGTCGGTCCAGTCCGGGGCGTTCATCCACTGCACGGTGATGCCGACGGAGCCGCCGGTGAAATCGTCCAGCCGCTTGGCCAGCCGGTCCGCGATGATCGGCAGCGAGATGGTGACCATGGCCAGCGAAACCCCGCGCAGCCGGACGGCGGGAAGGGCGACCAGGAAACCGACGACGGCGGGGATCAGGGCGGCGAGTACGAAGGTCAGCAGCACCGGCCAGCCCTCGGTGACGCCGTACGCGGTGACGTAGGCGCCCAGCCCCATGAATGCGCTTTGGCCCAGCGAGATCTGCCCGGCGTACCCGGTCACGAGGTTGAGCCCCAGGATCGCGACGGCGAAGGCGGCGACCACGGTCAGCTGGTAGTTTACGTAGGGGATGAGCTGCAGCGGCGCCAGGACCGCCAGCACGACGACGACGGCGGCGGCGGCGATCCGGAACCAGTGCGAGGCGAAGACGTTGCGCTTCATACCCGCACCACCTCTTTTTGCCCGAAGAGGCCCTGGGGCCTGACCAGCAGCACGATGAACATGGCGACCAGCGGCACGGCGATCTTGAGGTCGTCGCCGATGAAGTCGATGTAGGCCCCGGCGAGGTTTTCCACCACGCCGATCAGGCCGGCGGCGACCACCGCGCCCAGCGGGCTGTTGAGTCCGCCGAGGATGGCGGCGGCCAGGGCGTAGACCAGCACCTGGTCAAGCATGTGCGGGGACAGGAAGACTTTCGGGGCGATCAACACGCCCGCGATGGCGCCCAGCACGGCGGCCAGGGCCCAGCCCACCATGAGCAGCCGGCCCACCGGGATGCCCGAGAGCGCGCTGGACTCGGGGTTGTCCGCGACCGCCCGCAGGGCCAGGCCGAGCTTGGTTTTCTTGAACAGCAGCTGCAGTGCCAGCACCACCAGCAGCAGCACCACGATGTTGCCCAGCGACTGATAGCTGATGAAGGCTCCGGCGACCTGGAAGGTGCCCAGGGGGAAGAGCGAGGGGAACTGCTGGGAGTTGTAGCCCCAGAACAGGCCGGCCAGCCCGGTGAACAGCACCAGCAGGGCCACCGTGACGATGATGGCGGTGTCGGGCAGCCCGCGCTCGAAGCGCCGCATGATCAGGCGCTCCACCCCGGCGCCCAGCGGCGCCGAGACCAGGATCGCCAGGGGAATGGCGAGCGCCGGCGGAATGCCGGCCTGCCACAGGGTCCAGGCCAGGAAGGTGGAGAACACGGCCATGGCGCCCTGCGCAAAATTGATCAGCCCGGTGGCACGGTTCACCAGCACGATGGCCAGCGCCAGGGCGGCGTAGATGGCCCCGTTGCCCAGGCCGTCGATGATGAGCTGAAGGAACAGTGAATCCACGGCTCACCCGCCCAGGTACGCTTTGCGGATGGCGTCCAGGCCCATGAGCTCTTCGCGCGGCCCGGACAGCACGGCGTGCCCGGTTTCCAAGACCGTGGCCTCGTCCACAATGGAGAAGGCCAGGGCGGCGTTCTGTTCCACCACCACCATGGACAACCCCGTTTCGGTGCGCAGTTTGGTGATCGCTTCGTAGACCTGGCCGGCGGTGCCGGGCGCCAGCCCCAAAGACGGCTCGTCCAGCAGCACGAGCTTGGGCCCGGACATGAAGGCGCGCCCGATTGCGAGCATCTGCTGCTCACCGCCGGACAGCGCGGCGGCCGGTGTCTTGCTCCGCGCCGCGAGCTGCGGGAAGAGATCGAAGTAGTGGTCCCGGTCGGCGGCGACGCCGCGCTGGTCCTTGCGCCGGTAGGCACCGACCAGCAGGTTGTCCTGCACGCTGAGGTTGGCCAGGGTGCCGCGGTCCTGCGGCACGTGGGCGATGCCCAGCCGGGCCACCTGGTCGGGCCGCATCCCGCCGATCCTGCGGCCCTCGAAGGTGATGTCCCCGCTGGTCTTGACCATGCCGCTGATGGCGCGCAACGTCGTGGTCTTGCCGGCGCCGTTGGCGCCCAGGATGCCGGTCGCGCCGCCGTCGGCCACGCTCAGGCTGATGCCGTGCAGTGCCACGGCCCGGCCGTACCAGGCGCGCACGTTGGAGAGTTCGAGGAGGCCCGTCATGCCGCCCCCTGCCCGAGGTAGGCCTCGACCACGCGCGGATCCTGCCGGACCTCGGCCGCCGTGCCCTCCGCCAGCTTCCGCCCCTGGTTGAGCACGGCCAGGCGGTCCGTCACCGCGGAAATCAAGCCCATGTGATGTTCGACGACGACGATGGTCAGCTCGAATTCCGCGCGCAGGTTCCTGATCCAGCCGATCAGGTCCTCCACTTCCGCGTGCGAAAGCCCGGCGGCCGGCTCATCCAGCAGCAGCAGTTTGGGCTGGCTGAGCAGCGCCCGGCACAACTCCACGCGCTTGCGGAAGCCGTGGGCCAGCTCGCCGGCCGGCAGCCGGGTGGCCCAGCCCAGGTCCAACCGGGCAAGGACGTCATGGGCCTGCCGGCGGAGCGCGCGCTCGCCGCGGACGGCGTGCGGGAGCCGGAGCGCCCAGGACAGCGCACCGCCGGACAGCCGTGAGTGGCCGCCGAGGAGCACGTTGTCCAGCACCGTTTGGTCCAACTGGAGCGCGGGATGTTGGAACGTGCGGGCCAGCCCCATCCGTGCCAGGGCGGACGGCGCGCGGGAGAGGACGTCCGCGCCGTCGATGCCGATGAACCCCGACGACGGCTTGTAGTGTCCGCTGACGCAGTTGAACAGGGACGTCTTGCCGGCGCCGTTGGGGCCAATGAGCCCGAAGACCGTCGAGGGTTCCACCTCGAAGGAAACAGAATCCAGCACCGTGATGCCGCCAAAGTGCAGAGAAACATCCTCGACGGTCAGCCGGGCCGTCATGGCCGCACACTCTCTGCCGTACGCCACATGGATTCAACGCTTCCTGGAGGCGGGAGACTGCTCATTCCGGCGCCGTGGGCCGGCTGGTGCTAACAAGAATGTTGACATTGAAGCTAACGATGTGATCTATCTCATGTCAAGGCGGTGATGGGAACGTTATGGCCGCCGTCGTCAGGCAGGGGAAGCAACAGGCGTTCGGCGGCTGCCACGGCTGCACCGCGGAAAGGCGGACACGATGTCTGGCTCCATCCCGTATCTCTTCAGGGGACACCGCCATGCTCCCGAGGAGCGCGGCGGCCGTCCGCCGCAGCCGCGGACCGAACATCTGCCGGGTATGGTCATCGAGCGGGACGTCGCCGTGGCCGCGTCGTCCGGCGCGGTGATCCGCGTGGATGTCTACCGGCCCGACGGCGCGGTGCCCGCCGCTCCGCTGGTCAGTTGGTCGCCGTACGGTAAGCACATCACCGAGCAGCTGGGCGTGGTCCGCCCGACCAGCGGGGTGCAGGCCGGTTACACCAGCGGGCTGACGACCTTCGAGGCGCCGGACCCCGCCTTCTGGGTGCCGCACGGCTACGCCGTCGTCGTGGCCGACATCCCGGGCACCTGGTACTCGGAGGGTGCGGCAACCTACTGCTCTCCGGAGGAAGCCAGGGACTTCTACGACCTGATCGAGTGGGCCGGCGGGCAGGAATGGAGCAACGGCAAGGTCGGGCTGTCCGGCGTCTCCTACCTGACCGTCTCCCAGTGGCGCGTGGCCGAGCTGGACCCGCCGCACCTGGCCGCAATCAACCCCTGGGAAGGCTGGACCGACACCTACCGGGAAGTCGCGCGGCACGGCGGCATCCCGGAAACGTGGTTCTGGCCCTACATCTGGGAACGCTGGGGCTACGCCACCGGCCCCATTGAAGACCTGGAAGCCGAGACGGCCGCGCATCCGTTCTACGACGCCTTTTGGGAGTCCAAGAGCGCCGAATTGGAGAAGGTCACCGTCCCGGCGTTCGTCGTCGCCAGCTGGTCGGACCAGGGGCTGCACACGCGGGGGACCCTGGAGGGCTTCCGCCGGATTGCCTCCGAGGAGAAATGGCTGTACGTGCACGGCCGGAAGAAGTGGGCCGAGTACTACCGCCCCGGCATGGTGGAGCAGCAGCGGGTCTTCTTCGACCACTTCCTCCACGGGCGGGACGGCGGCCTGGCGGACTGGCCGCGGGTGCGGCTGGAGGTGCGGGACCGCTTCTACGAGGGGAGCACCTACGCTGCCGCGGATTGGCCGGCGCCGCAGACCCGGTACCGCACCCTTTATCTCGATGCCGCGGCCGGCTCGCTCGCGGACGAGCCGCCCGCCGCAGAAGGGGCCGCCGTTTACGACTCGCTGGGCAGCGGGCTGCGGCCGCACCGTGCGGAATTCAGCCTCGCCTTCCGCGAGGAGGCCATGCTCGTGGGCCACGCCAAGGCCGTGCTCTTCCTGTCGGCCCCGGACGCCGAGGATTTGGACGTCTTCGTGGCACTGTTCAAGAAGGACCGGGACGGCACGGTGGTCGGCTTCCCCTACTACGCCATTTTCGACGACGGCCCCGTCGCCGTGGGCTGGCAGCGCGCCTCCCACCGTGAACTCGATCCGGACCGCTCCACCGACTACCTCCCGGTGCTGGCCCACCGGCGGGCCCTGCCGCTGCCCCAGGACGGCCCGGTCCGGCTGGAGATCGAGATCCTGCCCTCCGGTACCCGCTTCGAGGCCGGGGACACCCTGGTCCTGGTGGTGCAGGGGTCCGACGTCATGCGCTACCCCAAGCCCGACCTCTACGCCCGGCACGAGGACTCGGTCAACCGCGGGGAGCACCGCATCCACACCGGCGGGCAGTCCGCCTCGCACCTGGTGCTCCCGCTGTTCACCGCAACCCCCGGCTAAACGAAACACGGCCGCGGCCCCTTGGCCGCGCACGGGGGCCAGCCGCCCCGGCCGCGGAACCAGATCACGGAAGGGAACATGACATGCCTGCCGAAAACCTCGAAGATGCCATCCAACGCACCGGCAATCCGGTGGAGCTGCTGCGGAATCTGCCCGCGCTGCCCATCGTCTTTCCGATCCAGCCGGAGTTCACCAACTGGCGGTCGGAGCAGCGGGCCTGGGACCAGTCCGTCGCCCTCCTGGACCAGTCCCACCACATGACCGACCTGTACCTCAACGGACCCGACGCCCTGAAGCTGCTCAGCGACCTGGGCGTGAACAAGTTCGCCAACTTCCGGCCGGACACCGCGAAGCAGTTCGTCGCGGTCAACGAGGACGGCCACCTGATCGGTGACGCCATCCTGGCCTGCCTGGCCGAGGGCAGCTTCAACCTGGTGGGCCATCACATGGTCGTGGACTGGGTGGAGTTCCACCTGGGGAAGGGCGGTTACGACGCCACAGCCGAGCGCGACGGCAACTCCCTGGTCCGGAAGGGCACCCCGAAGATCTACCGGTATGAACTTCAGGGGCCGCAGGCGCTTCCGCTGGTGGAGAAGCTCACCGGTGGGCCGGTTCCAGACGTGAAGTTCTTCCACATGACCGACTTCACGATCGCGGGCTGCCGGGTCCGGGCGATCCGGCACGGCATCGCCGGCCAGGCCGGGTTCGAGATCTTCGGCCCGTGGCAGGAGGGCGAGCGCGTCCGCCAGGCCATCCTCGAGGCGGGCGAAGAGCTTGACCTGCGCCAAGTGGGCGCCAAGGCCTACTCCACCTCCCCGCTCGGCTCCGGGTGGGTGCCGACGCCGGTGCCCGCCATCTTCAGCGGAGACCGGCTCGCCGACTATCGGAAGTGGCTGCCGCTGGCGTCCGCCGGGTCCCTCGGCGGAAGCTTCGCCTCCCCGAACATCGAGGATTACTACCTGACGCCCTGGGACCTGAACTACGGCCGCGTGGTCTCCTTCGACCATGACTTCCTGGGCCGCAGCGCCCTGGAGCGGATGCGGGAAAACCCGGCCCGCGAAAAGGTCACGCTGGTCTGGAACAGCGACGACGTGGCCGGCGTGTTCAAGTCGCTCGGCGAGGACGGGCTGCCGGCCAAGTACTTCGATATGCCCAAGGCCCGCTACGCGTTCTACCAGGTGGACCAGGTGCTGGCAGGCGGGGAACCCGCCGGCCTGTCCTTCGACTGCGGCTATGCGGCCAACGAGCAGGCCTTCCTCTCGCTGGCCACCGTGGAGAAGCGGCACAGCGCACCCGGCACGGAAGTCACCGTGCTCTGGGGCGAGGAGCCCAACACCCGCAAGCCCCAGGTCGAGCCGCACCGCCAGGTGGAAATCCGGGCGACGGTCGCCCCGGTGCCGTACGTCGACTTCGCGCGGAAGACCTACCGGTCCTGACCCCGGGCGCGCGGCCGCGTCGATGATCAACGGGCTCGGCGGCGGCAGCAACGTGGCCCGGACGCGCGGCAACCTCTAGAACACGATGGTGCTGTTGCCGTCGCGCAGCACCCGGTCCTCGCAGTGGGCCATCACCGCGCGGGACAGGACGCTGCGTTCCACGTCGGCGCCCAGCCGGGCGAGGTCCTCCGCGGAGTCGCTGTGCGAAACCCTGATGACGTCCTGGTCGATGATGGGCCCCTCATCCAGGTCTTCGGTGACGTAGTGGGCCGTGGCCCCGATGAGTTTGACGCCGCGTTCCTTGGCCTTGCGGTACGGTGCCGCGCCGATAAAGGCGGGGAGGAACGAGTGGTGGATGTTGATGACCGGGACGCCCACCTCCTCCAGGAAGCCGGGCGAGATGATTTGCATGTACCGGGCCAGGACCACCAGGTCCACGTTGCCCTTCAGCAGCTCCAGGTGGCGCCTCTCGGCCGCGGCCTTGTCCTCCTTGTCCACCGGCACGTGGAAGTAGGGGATCCCGAACTGGCGGACATCGGAGCTGAGGTCGGGATGGTTGGAGACGACCATGGCGATGTTCACCGGCAGCTCGCCCCGCCGCTGCCGCCAGAGCAAGTCCAGCACGCAGTGGTCGGACTTGGACACGAAGATCGCCACGCGTTTCTGCCGGCTGACTTCCACCAGCCGCCACGACAGGTCCGGGTCGCCGGACAGTTGCTGCTCCAGGCTGTGTGCCAACTGCTCCACCCGGGCCGTCAGGTGGGGCAGATGGAAAACGGTCCGTTGGAAAAACCGGCCGCCTTCGGGATTGGTCGAATGCTGATCCAGCGAGACGATGTTGGCGCCGGCCTCGGTCAGCAGGGTGGAAACGCTGGCGACGATGCCCGGCCGGTCGGTGCCCTGGACGATCAACCGCCCCTGGTCTTCTGTCGACGGCGCTCCTGCCGGGGGCTTCTGCGGGTAGGTAGTCATGGCGCACTGCCTTCCGATGGCTCGCAGTTTGTTGCGAATAATTTAGCAGGCCCGTGGCCCCGAGGCTCCTGGTGGGAAGGGACCGATGTTGCCCGTCCTTTGGCACGCACGGAAAGTGAAACCAGAATTGTTGACGATTCTGGTTCCCGGTGGTTGACTTCCCCTAGGACAACCACCCCGGGAGGACCCTTGAGCGACACCGAGCCGGCTTTGCTGGTGGTCAGCGCGCACGCGGGCGACTTCGTCTGGCGGGCCGGCGGCGCCATCGCCGCCGCGGCACAGCGCGGGGAACGCGCCGTCGTCGTGTGCCTGTCCTACGGCGAACGCGGCGAGTCCGCCAAGGCCTGGCGCGAGGGCAAGGAACTGGAAGAGATCAAGGCGATCCGCCGGCAGGAGGCGGAGAACGCCGCCGCGGCGCTCGGCGCCGAGGTCCGGTTCCTGGACGCCGGCGACTATCCGCTGGTGCCCACGCGGGACCTGGTGGATGAGCTGGTCAGGATCTACCGCGAGGTCAAGCCCACGGTGGTGCTGACCCATCCGCTGGCCGACCCCTACAACGGTGACCACCCGGCCGCGGCACGGATGGCGTTGGACGCGCGGGTGCTGGCGCAGGCCATCGGCTACGACGCCCCGGGCGATCCGCTGGGCGCCCCGCCGGTGTTCTTCTTCGAACCGCATCAGCCGGAGCAAAGCGACTTCAAGCCCAACGTCTTGCTCGACATCACGGCGGCCTTCCCGGCCAAGCGCACGGCGATGGAATGCCTGCCGGCGCAGCAGCACATGTGGGACTACTACACGGACCTGGCCACGCGCCGCGGCGTGCAGGTCAAGCGCAACGCGGGGCCCAACCTCGGCTTCCCCACGGACACCAAGGGCGAGGCGTACATGCGCTACTACCCGCAAGTGACCGGCACGCTGGCATGAAAAACGTCATCGTCACCAACCCGCGCCGCGCCGACCTGGCCGACGCCAACGCGCTCGCCGGCTTCGGCGTCGCCACGGTCCACGAGGCGATGGGCCGCACCGGCCTGGCCGGACCGCAGTTCCGGCCGATCCAGTCCGGCATCCGGGTGGCCGGCACCGCCGTCACGGTGCTTTGCTGGCCCGGCGACAACCTGATGGTCCACGCTGCCATTGAGCAGTGCCGCCCCGGGGACATCCTGGTGGTCACCACCACGTCCGAATGCACCGACGGCCTGTTCGGCGAGCTGTTCGCCACAGCCCTGCAGTACCGCGGCGTCCGCGGCGTGGTCACCAGCACCGGGGTGCGCGACGTGGCCGAACTGCAGGCGATGGGCTTTCCCGCCTGGTCCGCCGCCGTCCACGCCCAGGGCACGGTGAAGGCGAGCGCCGGGGCGGTCAACGTTCCCATCACCCTGGGAAGGGTCGCTGTCCGGCCCGGCGACGTGATCGTGGCCGACGACGACGGCGTGGTCTGCGTGCCGCGGCTGGAAGCACCGGCGGCGGTCGAGGCTTCGCAGGCGCGCCTGGACAAGGAGGAAAAGACCCGGTCCCGGTTCCAGGAGGGGACGCTGGGCCTGGACTACTACGGCTTGCGGCCGGTGCTGGAGAAGCTCGGCGTTCAGTACGTGGCGGCCGAAGACTATGACGGCTGAGCACGACGGCGATGCCCGGCCCCTGGACGCGGCCGCCGGCGCCCCTTCCGGAGCCGGCGGGGACTACGACTACGGCGTCCGCTGCATGCTGATGCGCGGCGGCACGTCCAAGGGCGTCTACTTCCTGGCCGCGGACCTGCCGGCTCACAGCGGCGACCGCGACGACCTGCTGCTGCGGATCATGGGCAGCCCGGACGCCCGCCAGATCGACGGCATCGGCGGGGCCCACCCGCTGACCAGCAAGGTGGCGGTCATCTCGCCGTCGGCCGGCGAAGAGACGGACGTGGACTACCTGTTCCTGCAGGTCGCCGTGGACGAGGCGACGGTCACGGACAGCCAGAACTGCGGCAACATCCTCGCCGGCGTCGGACCCTTCGCCGTCGAACGCGGCCTGCTTCCGGCGCAGGAAAGCACGACGGCGGTGCGCATCCGGATGGTGAATACAGACAGCAGGGCCACGGCCACCTTCCCGACGCCCGGCGGCCGGGTGGACTACCGCGGGGACGCGGCCATCGACGGGGTGCCCGGTACCGCCGCCCCGGTCACCCTGGACTTTGCCGACACCGCCGGCTCCTCCACCGGGGCGCTGCTGCCCACAGGTCGGGAGGCGGACGTGGCGGACGGCGTCGACGTTACCTGCGTGGACAACGGCATGCCGTCGGTCCTGCTGCGGGCGGGCGATGTCGGGGTCACCGGCTACGAGGACCCGGCCGAGCTGGAAGCCGACACCGCCCTGGCGGACCGGCTGGCCCGGATCCGGATTGAGGCGGCGAAGCTGATGGGCATGGGCGACGTGTCCGGCAAGACCGTGCCGAAGCTGGTGCTGCTCTCCGCGCCGCGCAACGGGGGCACGGTCAACACCCGCAGCTTCCTGCCTGTGCGCTGCCACACGTCCATCGGCGTGCTCGGTGCCACCACCGTGGCGGCCGGCATCCAACTGCAGAACGCCGTCGGACACGAACTGGCCCGGCTCCCCGCCGGCGGAAGGCCGCTCCGGCTCGAGCACCCCACCGGCTACCTGGACGTCGGCGCGGAACTGGCCGAGGGCCCCGCCGGCGTCACCACCACGTCCTCCACGGTGCTGCGGACGGCGCGGAAGCTGTTCGACGGCACCGTCTTTCCCCGAGACCGGGTGGCCCCGCAACCACGTGAAGGAGGACCATGACACCCCAGCACCGCGACATCGCCCACCTGGGCAACATCGAGCTGTTCACTGACAAGTTCGACGAGAGCTACTGGTTCTTCAACGACCTGCTGGCCATGCGGGAGGTCGCCCGCGCCGGAGACTCGGTTTTCCTGCGCACCTGGGACGACTACGAAAACTGGAGCATCAAGCTCACCCCGCGGCAGGCCTCCGGCGTCGGACTGGTCGCGCACCGGGCGGCCTCACCCGAGTCGCTGGACCGGCTGGTGGCTTCGATCCAGGAGTCCGGGCAGGGCGGACAGTGGCGGGACGGTGAATTCGGCGTCGGGCCGTCGTTCCACTTCACGGACCCGGACGGCCACCCGATGTCCGTCTACTACGAGACCGAGTGGTACCGGGCCACGGACGACAAGCCGGCCCTGAAGAACCAGGCGTCCCGCTTCCCCGGCCACGGGGTCAACGCCCGCCGGCTGGACCACATTAACTACCTGGCGGCCAACGTGGAGGAGAACGCGAAGTTTTCGGCCGACGTCCTGGGCCTGAAGGACAGCGAACTGATCCGGCTGGACAACGGACGCACCGCGGCCCATTGGTTCCGGTTCGGCCAGAAGTCCTATGACCTGGTTTACTCGGCCGACCACCTGGGCGCCTCCGGCCGCCTGCACCACATCGCCTTCGCCCCGGACACCCGTGAAGACATCCTCAAGGCCGCCGACATCTTCCTGGAGAACGGCATCCACATCGAGTCCGGTCCGCACAAGCACACCATCAACCAGACGTTCTTCCTCTACGTCTACGAGCCGGGCGGGAACCGCATCGAGTTCGCCAACGCCGGCGCGCGGCTCCTGCTGGCACCGGACTGGGAACCGGTGGTCTGGACCGAGACGGAACGGAAGAAGGGGCAGGCCTGGGGGATGCAGACCATCTCGACCTTCCATACCCACGGCACGCCGCCCGTCGAGGTGCCGGACGCGCACTGAGAACCACATGGGCTAGGTTATTGGCAACAACTTCGTCAGCACACTCTCTCAGCATGGAGCAGCCTCCCGTGAGCACCGCCAGCCAGATAGCAGCACCCCGCTCGACCGACTCGGCCGCCGTCGTCGCCGGGCTCAAACGGGCGATCGACCGGGGCGAACTCGTGCCCAACCAGCGGTTGGTGGAGGCGGATATCTGCGCCGAGTTCCATGCCAGCCGGGCCACCGTCCGGGCGGCGCTGGCGGAGCTGACGCTGGAGGGGCTGGTGGAGCGCATCCAGAACCGCGGCGCCCGGGTGCGCGCGGTCGCGGTGGAGGAAGCGGTGGAGATCACCGAGGTCCGTGCCGCCCTGGAAGCCATCTGCGCGGCCAAGGCCGCCGAACAGGTCACCGACGAGGACGTGCAGGAACTGCAGGCCCTGGGCGAGGCCATGAGCCGGGCCGTGGCCGCCGGCGAGCTGCTGCAGTATTCGGACCTGAACAAGACCCTGCACCGCCGGGTCGTCGAACTGAGCCGGCACGAAACGGCGGCCGCTCTGATCGCGCGCCTGCGCGGCCAGAGCGTCCGCTTCCAGTTCCGGCTGGCCATGCAGCCGGGGCGGCCGGCCGTCTCCCTGCCCGAGCACCTGGAGATTGTGGACGCTGTTTGCGCCAAGGACCCGGAACGGGCCGCCGCAGCCATGGATAAGCACCTCAAGAGCGTTGCCGATGCCATCACGCGGGCGGCCGAGGACCCCGGCCGCTAAAGAAGCCGGTTCCCCTGCCGCCCGCAACCGCACAGCATGCCTTCGGCCAATGGAGGCATGGAAGAGACGCCGGCCCCCGGCCGGCGGGGATAGGGGAATCATGAGTGCACAGAACCTGCAGGACGTCCTGGACCAGGCCGGCAATACCGTGGAGCTGCTGCGCAATTCGCAGATCGGCGCCTATGTCTATCCGGTGGTGGCACCGGAATTCACCAACTGGCGCAGCGAGGTCCGGGCCTGGCGGGAGACCGCCGTGCTGTACGACCAGTCCCACCACATGGACAACCTGTTCATCAAGGGCCCCGATGCGTTGAGACTGATTTCCGACACCGCGATCAACTCGGTGGCCACCTTCCCGGTGAACAGGGCCAAGCAATATGTCCCGACGACGCCCTCCGGGCACGTGATCGGAGACGGCATCCTCTTCCACGAGGCCGAGGACCAGTTCGTCTACGTGGGACGTTCCCCCGCGGCCAACTGGCTGCTCTTTCACGGGCAGACCGGCGGGTACGACGTGGAGCTGGAGGTGGACCGACGGTCGCCGTCGCGGCCAATGGGCAAGCCGGTGCAGCGCAGGTACTGGCGGTTCCAGATCCAGGGTCCGAACGCGTGGCAGGTCATCGAAAAGCTCAACGGCGGCACCGTGGAGCAGCTGAAATTCTTCAGTATGGACCACATGCAGGTGGCCGGGGCGCAGGTTCGCACGCTGCGCCACGGCATGGCCGGCGCCCCCGGGCTGGAGCTCTGGGGGCCCTACGAGTCCTACGAGCGCGTCCGCGAGTTCATCCTGGAGGCCGGCCGGGAGTTCGGCCTCCTGCCCGTCGGCGCCCGGGCCTACTCGTCCAACACCTTGGAATCGGGCTGGATTCCGTCCCCGCTGCCGGCCATCTACTCCGGGGAAGAGCTTCGTCCGTACCGGGAATGGCTGGGTGCGGACAGCTACGAAGCCGTCAACGCCGTGGCCGGCAGCTTCGTCTCCGACAACATCGAGGATTACTACCTGAACCCGTGGGAGCTGGGCTACGGCTCGTTCATCAAGTTCGACCACGACTTCATCGGCCGCGAGGCGCTGGAGAAGATCGACGGCCAGGCGCAGCGGAAGAAGGTCACGCTGGCCTGGAACGCCGAGGACATGACCAAAATCTTCGCCTCGCTGTTCGACACGGAGGGAACGCCCTACAAGTACTTCGACCTGCCCAACGCCAACTACGGCTCCTCGAACTATGATTCCATTGTCGACGCCGGCGGCACGAACGTGGGCCTGTCTCTGTTCACCGGTTACAGCGCCAACGAGCGGCGGGCGCTGTCGCTGGCCACGGTCAACCCCGACGTGGAGATCGGCACGGAGGTGAACGTGGTCTGGGGCGAGCCCGACGGCGGCACCCGCAAGACCACCGTGGAACCGCACCGGCAGCTGGAAGTCCGGGCCGTGGTCAGTCCAGCGCCCTACTCCGTGACCGCGCGCAAGGAATACCGCGGCGGCTGGCGGACCGCCCAGGCCGTCTGATCCGGGGACCGTCCCGCAGGCCGTCTGAACCGGGGGACCGTCCCGCAGGCGGGGCCGGCCCCGTTCCTCTGGTGCCTCCGCGTCGGGCGGACGAAGGGCCGCCCGCTGCCGCGGTCAGCCCGCCGCCGTCGTCGTGGTCAGTGGCCTGCAGCGGCCGCCGCCTCGTCCAGGTGGGCGATGGCGCGGGTGTCTTGGAACGCGCGGACGCCTTCGATGCCCTGTTCGCGGCCGAAGCCCGAGTGCTTCATGCCGCCGAACGGCGCACGGAGGTCCAGGCGGGTCGCGCCGTGGTCGTTGACCCAAACGTAGCCGCAGACCAGCTGCGAGCCGACGGCGTTGGCCTTTTCCGTGTCCGCGGTCCACACCGAGCCGCAGAGGCCGGCCCAGGTGTCGTTGGCCAGGGCCAACGCTTCCTCCTCGGTGTCGAAGGGGAGGATCGGGATGACCGGACCGAACTGCTCCTGCGTGACAACGCGCAGCTGCGGGTCCGGGTCGACCACCAACGCCGGCCGCAGGAAGTTGCCGCCCTGCAGCTCCGGGTCCGTCGGCAGTTCCCCGAATTCCCGGACGTCGGCCCCGGCGGCCTTCGCTTCGGCGATGAGTTCTTCGACGAAGGTCTTCTGCGCAGGCTGGTGCAGCGGGCCCATGGTGGTGCCCTCGTCCAGGCCGTAGCCGACGACGGCCTTGTCCAGCCGCTCGGACAGCCCGGCGACCAGTTCCTCCAGCCGGGAGCGGTGCACATAGATGCGCTTGGCGGCCATGCAGATCTGCCCGGTGGTGTCGAAGACCGCGGCATACAGCCGGTCCAGGTGCGTGTCGTCCAGGACGGCGTCCTCGAGGACCACCGCCGGGTCGTTGCCGCCGAGCTCCAAGGTGACCCGGGTCAGGCTCTTGGACGCCATCTCCATCATCTTCTTGCCGCCGCCCACGCTGCCGGTGAAGCAGACCTTCGCCACGTCGTCGTTCTGGATCAGCCCGCCCATCTCGCTGTCCTGGCCGGTGACAATATTCAGCACCCCCGGCGGCAGCTTTTCCGCCACGCGCTGCACTACCCGGGTGATTGCCAGCGGGGTGGTGGGCGGCGGCTTGACGATCGCGGTGTTGCCAGCCAGCAGGGCGTGCGGCAGCGAGGCGCCCAGGATGGCGATGGGCCAGTTGAACGGAACGATCACCGTGACCACGCCCAGCGGCTGGTACGCCACCGAGGTGGTCACCGGGATGCCCGGGGCCGGTTCGAGGACCTTGCCCTGGTCCACCTCGTCCGCGAGCGCCAGGGCGAGCTGGAAGCGGATCTCGAAGACCAGGGCGTCCACCCAGGCCTCCATGCGGATCTTGCCGTTTTCCTGCGACAGGATCGCCGCGTCCTCATCACGGAGATCGGCGATGCCTTCGATGGCCGCGCCGAGCTGGGCGGCGCGCTCCTTGGCGCCGAGCGCAGCCCACGCCGGGAAGGCGGACTTCGCCGCGGCGACGGCGTCGGCCACATCCTGCCGGGTGCCGGCCGCCGCGTAGCCCACCACTGAACCCGGCTTGCCGGGGTCCGCTACCGCGTATTTTTCGCCGGAGTCCCGGACTTCACCGCCGATATAGAGCCCGGTAGTGACCTGGCCGGTTTCGCCGGTAGTGCTTGCTACGTCAGTCATCTCGAAACACCTCTCTGTGTTTTGACCGTTCCGGCCCCATGCCGGAACTGCAGGAGCGACGTTCTTCAGCGTCGGCGCCCCCGGCCGGCTGAAGGCGACAACCTCAGAGCGTGGTGGGCGCCAGTTTCCCCTGCCTTCAGCTTTGCCTATCCGCGGGGGGAGTGCTAGGGGTTGGCACGCCCTATTTTCCGGCTGGCGCCGCCCGCTTTAGTAGCCGCGGTACGGGTTTTCGTTCGTGCCGCCGCTGCGGCCCTGGTCGTAGCCTTCCTGCCAGGCTTGGTGCACGGAGGCCACCAGCCCGGCGAGCAGTTCGTAGGAAGGGTGGTCCGGTCCGATGTACACCATCTCTTCTCCGGCCCGGTTCAGGATGCTGTGGATGTGCGTGCTCATCGTGGTCTTTCCTTTGCAGTTCCGGGTATCTGCCGGCTGGGGTGACGCCACCCGTGGTGTCCTAGCTATTCTTGGGGGATGAGTGCTCCAGCACAATCAACCCTCGCGTTTGATGGCCGCTTCGCCCGCGAGCTTGCGGAGCTGGCCGTCCCCTGGCGGGCGCAGGAGGTCCCCGACTCGCGCCTGCTGGTTCTGAACGAGCCGCTGGCCGCCGAGTTGGGAATCGAGCCGGCCGCCCTGCGCAGCCCCGACGGGCTGCAGCTGTTGACGGGCAACCGGATTCCCGGTGATGCCACTCCGGTGGCGCAGGCGTACGCCGGACACCAGTTCGGCTGGTACTCGCCCCGGCTCGGCGACGGGCGGGCGCTCCTGCTGGGCGAGCTGACCGATGCGGGCGGCCGGCTGCGCGACGTCCACCTCAAGGGTTCGGGGCCCACGCCATTCGCGCGGGGCGGTGACGGCCAGGCCGCGGTGGGCCCGATGCTCCGCGAATACGTGGTCAGCGAGGCCATGCATGCCCTGGGCATTCCCACCACGCGCTCCCTGGCCGTCGTGGCCACGGGGCTCCCGGTTTACCGTGACACCGAGTTGCCGGGAGCTGTTCTGGTGCGGGTGGCCGGCAGCCATCTGCGCGTGGGAAGTTTCCAGTACGCCCGGGCCACGGGTGACGTCGACCTCCTGCGCCGGCTCGCCGACCATGCCATTGCCCGCCACCACCCGGCGGCCGCCGAGGCCGAGCATCCCTATCTGGCGCTGTTTCGGGCGGTCATAGGCACCCAAGCCGCGCTGGTGGCGCAATGGATGCTCGTGGGATTCGTGCACGGGGTCATGAACACCGACAACATGACCATCTCCGGTGAAACCATCGACTACGGGCCCTGCGCCTTCATGGACGCCTTCGATCCGGCCTCCGTCTACAGTTCCATCGACGAGGGCGGACGTTACGCCTACGCCAACCAGCCGCTTGCCGCCGAATGGAACCTCGCCCGGCTCGCGGAGGCACTCCTGCCGCTCCTGCACGACGATCAAGAGCAGGCGGCCGCCCTCGCGTCGGAAGCCCTGGGCACCTTCAGGAGCGAGTACAGCGCCGCCTGGCTGGCCGGCGCGAGGACCAAGATCGGCCTGGACGACGGGGTCGATTCCGCGGCGGCCACCCCGCTCGTGAACGATCTCCTGGCCCTGCTCCAGGCGGGCAAGGTAGACCACACGGCGTTCTTCCGCAGCCTCGGCGCGGCCGCCCGGGGCCAAACAGAAGCGGCCCGCCGCCTGTTTACGGACTCCGCAGGGTTCGATGACTGGCTGGCACGATGGCGCCCGCTCCGGCCGGACGCGGGATTGATGGACCGGATCAACCCCGTCTACATTCCCCGCAACCACCTGGTCGAGGAGGCCCTCGACGCCGCCACGCACGGAGACTTGGGCCCGTTGACCCGCCTCCTGGACGCGGTGACCCGCCCCTACGACGAGCGCCCCGGTCTGGAGCGTTACGCAGCCGCTGCGCCGGAAGACTTCGGCGCGTACCGGACTTTCTGCGGGACGTGAGCGCCGCCGGCAAGACGCCGGCGGGACGGGGGCCGATGCCCGGCAACGCGGCGCCCGATGGCCGCGCCCGGCACCTAATTGTCGAAGGATATCGGCCACCGGTTTTTGGCGTCCTTGCGGGGCGAATCCGCCCTTTTGGCCGGTTTGGCGGGCGGCAGCCGAATGTAACCGCGGGGTCGGCTCTGTAATATGGGCGCAGACTACAGCGACCGCGACGGAAGGGTGATTCTTTGTTGAGAGCTATCAGCTACAACCTGCGGAAACACAGTGCGAGCGCGGAACTCGAGGACCTGACCGACCGCTACGACGTCGACGTGATGTGCCTGCAGGAAGCGGACACGGAGAAACTTCCGCACACGCTGGGACACCTGCGGTTGGCCAATTCGACCAAGGGAAACAGGCTGGGACTGGCCGTCTATTACGACGAGAACCGGTTCTCCGCCCTCGATACCAACACCTTCGAACTCAAGAAGTCGCTGCACGATTACGTGCTTGCACCCGCCCACGAGCGGCTGCTCGGGGTCAAGATGGTGGACAACGAGAGCAAACACGAAATCGTCGTCGGCGACTTTCACGCCGCGCCGCTGACGGCCACCAACTCCCTGCGCCGGCATCAGATCAAGGCCGGCCACGAAGCGCTGCTGGGCATGGGCGGCACCGGCGAGCAGATGACACTGATGGTGGGGGACTTCAACTACCCCTTCTTCACGAAAAACCTGATTGCGCACCTGAAGGAAACGGGCTACGAGCTCACCCTGAGCAACCGCCGCACCTACACGCGCTACAAGCTGTTCCGTGGCCACTTCGACTTCGCCACGTCCCTGGGCCTGGACATTCAAAGCGTGGAAACCCTGCCGCGCGGCCAGTCCGACCACCTGCCGATCCTGGTGACGGCGGAATACGTGGACGAGAACCGCGAGGCCCGCGCCAGCTGACGGGTTCGCCATATTCCGCCAACTGGCGGTCGGCTGAAGGTCTGACAGACGAGAACCAGCGGAAGTGCATGCGCCGAATGGCTGCCGCGGCGGCGGAGGCCCGCCCGCCCCTTGCCGTCGCCTTGGAATTGGAGGCGACCAGTGTTGCCAAAATCAGCAACGCCCCCGCTGTTTGACCGGGGGCGAGTTCCTGATAAAGGACCAGCCATCCGGTGGCGGTGGCGACGACGGGACTCAACAGTCCCAGTAGCGACACGCTAAACGCCGGCAGCAGCTGCAGCCCACGGAACCACAACGCGTAGGCCACAGCAGTTCCGATCACCGACAGGTAGATGTAGCCACCGATATTCGAACCGGTCAGCTGCGGCAGCGGGCCCTCCATGAGGAGGGCCAGCGGTGCCAGCAGCAAACCACCGGCCGTCAACTGCCAGCACGTAACGGCCAGAGCCGTATCCGGCTGCCCCCACTTCTTAGCCAGCACCAGGCCGGCGCCCATGGACAAGGTGCCGCCCAAGGCGGCCGCGACCCCCACCGCGTCGAGTCCGGCGTGTGATTGCAGCACTATCAGCGCGACGCCAAACAAGCCGACGGCCGCTGCAATGACCTTGGGGCCGGTCAGCCGCTCGCCGATCCAACGCGAGGCCAGGGCAGCCACCAGCAAAGGCTGCACGGCGCCAATGGTCGCCGCCACTCCGCCGGGCAACCGATGGGCGGCAACAAACAGCAGGGCGAAGAAAACGCCGATGTTCAGTGCGCCGAGCAGTGGGGCCTTCCACCACCAAGGGCCCTGCGGGAGCCGCCGGACAATCAACAGCAGGAGGAGCCCTGCAGGTAGCGCCCGCAGTGCCGCTGCCAGGAGCGGCTTGTCTGCAGGCAGCAGTTCGGTGGTGACCGCGTAGGTCGTTCCCCAGGTCAACGGGGCGAAGGCAGTGGCTGCCAGGAGGAGCCATCGATTGCTAAGCACTTAGCCAATATAGCTAAGCTCTTAGCGAATCGTCTATGCTGGATGCGTGGAAGACCCGGTAGCGAAAATTTTGGCGCAGTGGGCTGCGGAACGGCCCGACCTGGACGTTTCGCCTATGGCAGTGATTGGACGGATCACCCGCGCGTCGCGGAAGGTGGACGCCGTGCTGGCGGCAACGTTCGCCCGCCACGATCTCGATTCGGCCAGTTTTGACGTCTTGGCGACACTGCTGCGCTCGGGGAAGCCTTACACGCTCAGTCCACGGGAGCTGACCCAGGCCGCCATGGTGACCTCCGCCGCCATCGCCCAGCGCTTAAACCGGCTGGAAGAGCGGCGGCTGGTCACAAGGACCAAAGACATCACGGACGGCAGGGGCAAGCAGGTTACCCTCACGCCCGCAGGGCGGGACCTCGTCAACAAGGCTCTGCCCGACCATGTGAACACCGAACGCGCCCTGCTCGCCGGATTGACTCGGACGGAACGCGACCAGCTCGCGCGCCTGCTGGCCAAGGTGGAGCAAGCGGCCGAAGCGCGCTGCTAGCCGACCGGTACGAAGTCGGCTCCTACAACGAGCACGACCGGAACGGTTCCGCGGTCCTCGTACCCGGCAGCGGTCCACTTCCTGCTGAAACCGCCCGGCTGACCGGTGGCCCGGGGTAGTGGTGGCCCCGGCCGTCTGGCAATGTTGGGGGTAGAGCCCGTCTGGAGAATTCCAGCCGTCGAGCACAAAGGAGATGACGCCATGAAGGATTCGGTTCTGCGGCACGATCCCGTCCTTGACCGCACCAACCATGACGACGGCGGTGCTGCCGCGAGGGCGGACGGGGGTGCTGCCAGGGCAGACGGGGATGCCGCCGCGGCAGACGGCGGGAACACCGCCGTCGAGCCCCTCGCCGAACCCCAGGCGCCGGACATCAGCTTTGACGAGCAGTTCTACCCGGCCCGTCCCCGCTCGCTGCGCCCCACGGCCCGCCGCCGCCAGTTCGTCCCCGGCCAACCGCCGTTCGAGCCGGACGCGCGCAACAAGGTCTATGTGGAGTGGCTGCGCAACCAGTCCATGCTGGGCGACGCGAAGGTTTTGGGGCGCCAGCTCTCCGGGCAGGCCAGCATGTGGCAGAACCCGTTCGCGTACCCGAATCCGCGGGCGGCGGTGGAGCGGGCCTCGGTCTGGTTCACGGCCTACCCGCTGTCGCTGATCACCAGGCCCGGACAGACGTTCTTGGCGGCGCTGGGCGATGCCGCGCTCTGGGAGGCCTTCCAACAGATCGGCATCAAGGCCATCCACATCGGGCCGGTGAAGCTGGCCGGCGGCCTGACCGGCTGGAACCATACCCCCAGCGTGGACGGGCACTTCGACCGCATTAGCATGGCGATCGACCCGCTGTTCGGCACCGAGGACGAGTTCCGGAGCATGTGCGGGGTGGCCGCCGAACACGGCGGCACGATCGTGGACGATATTGTGCCCGGCCACACCGGCAAGGGAGCAGACTTCCGGCTGGCGGAGATGAACTTCCGCGACTATCCGGGCATCTACCACATGATCGACATCCCGGAGTCCGACTGGGACCTGCTGCCGGATGTCCCCGAGGGCGAGGACTCGGTCAATATCGACGTCGCGACCGAGCGCCGGCTCCAGCAGGCCGGCTACATCATAGGCGAACTCCAGCGGGTCATTTTCTACGAACCCGGCGTCAAGGAAACCAACTGGAGCGCCACCCCGCCGGTCCTGGACACCGAGGGCAAGGCCCACCGCTGGGTCTATCTGCACTACTTCAAGGCCGGCCAGCCGTCCATCAACTGGCTGGACCCCACCTTCTCCGGCATGCGCCTGGTGATGGGCGATGCCCTGCATTCGCTGGTGGACCTGGGGACCGGGGCGCTCCGGCTGGACGCCAACGGCTTCCTGGGCGTGGAGAAGAGCGCCGAGGAAACGCCGGGCTGGTCCGAGGGGCATCCGCTCTCAGCGGCGGCCAACCAGATCATCGGCAGCATGGTCCGCAAGGTCGGCGGCTTCACCTTCCAGGAGCTGAACCTCAGCATCGACGACATCAAGGCCACCTCGGAAACCGGCCCGGACCTGTCCTACGACTTCGTGACGCGCCCGGCGTACCACCACGCCCTGGTCACCGCGGACACCGAGTTTCTCCGGCTGACGCTGCGCCTGGCCATGGACATCGGCGTAGACCAGGCGTCGCTGGTGCACGCGCTGCAGAACCACGACGAGCTCACCTACGAACTGGTGCACTTCACCACCAAGCACAAGGACGACGTCTACGAGCTCGACGGCGAGGAGCTCACCGGCGCGGAGCTGGCCCACAAGGTCCAGCAGACCCTGCGGGACGGGATCACCGGCGAAGCCGCCCCCTACAACCTGGTCTTCACCGCCAACGGAATCGCCTGTACCACGGCCAGCGTGATCACCGCGGTGCTGGGCATCACCGACCTGGATTCGATCACCGAAGAGCAGTCGGCCGAGATCTGCCGCGTGCACCTGCTGCTGGCCATGTACAACGCGCTGCAGCCGGGGGTCTTCGCGCTCTCCGGCTGGGACCTGTGCGGGATGTTGCCGCTGGAGCGCAGCCGGGTGGCCCGGCTGATGTCCCGGGGCGACACGCGCTGGATCAACCGCAGCGCCCATGACCTGATGGGTTTCGACCCGACAGCCGAGACGTCAACCTCCGGCATGCCCATGGGCAAGGCCCTGTACGGCACGCTGCCCGAGCAGCTCGAGGACGAAGCGTCGTTCGCCCGGCAGCTGGCACGCATCCTGGCGGTCCGGGAAGAGCACGGCATCGCCAAGAGCGCCCTGATAGATGTTCCCGACGTCTCCCATCGCGGCATGCTGGTGATGGTCCACCAACTGGTCTCGGGCGGGCAAGAGGTCACGGTCCTGAACTTCTCCGGGCAGGAAATCGCCGGTACCGTCCGCTCCGAAGCTTTGGAGCTGGGCTCCGAAGTGACCGACGCGTTCAGCGGCGAAACAATCGGCACGGTGGACGACCTGCACAGCTTCTATCTCCACCTCGGACCGTACGCGGGCACCGCCTTGCTGATCGCGCCGCCGGTTGCCGAGGCCGACGACGACGCTCCCCAGGCGGGTGCCTGATCCGCTAGATCTCCCAGTCGCCGAGCCCCTCGGCGCCGTCGCCAAAGAAACCACCGAAGCCTGCGTTGTCTGCAAAGCCCTCACCGGCGGAGGCGACGGTGTCGCCGAATCCTTCCGCGGCGCCGGCCAGTCCTTCCCCGATGCCGGAGAATCCTTCCAGCAGGGGACCGGCGATGGCCGAGCCGACGAAGCCGGCGGCCACACCGGCCAGCAGGCCGGCGCCCAGACCTCCCGCGGCGCCGGCGGCTCCGGCGGCAAGGCGGCCGCCGCCCCGCCCCGTTCCGCTCCGGCCGAGGATCCGTTCCATGAAGCCCGGCTGCGCCAGTTCGGCGCGGGTAGCGGTCCTGGCCAGCGTCTCGGGCCGGTCGGAGGCGGCCCGCTCTGCCGCGGGGAGCTGGCTGTTGAGCTCGTCCCGGAGCATCGCGCGCTGCTGCGGGGTCAACCGGTTGAAGGCTTCGGCGTGGGCCCGCTCCATGTCCTGGGGCGGTGCAGTCTGCAGCATGTACTTGTATTTCGCGATGGCCGCCTGGTCGGCGTCCCGGCCGGCGGGTTGCCCGGGCCTGCCGTCGCGAGGCTGCGGCCGGGACGGATACCTTTGACCGCCGTCGCCCCCGCCACGGTTGTACCCGCCGTCGTAGCCGCGGTCCTGCCCATAACCACGGTCCTGCCCGTAACCGCGGTCGTAACCACGGTCCTGACCGTAGCCGCGGTTGTAACCGCCGTCGTAGTTAGGGTCCTGGCCGTATTCGCGGTTTTGGCCGCGCCCGTAGCCTGCCTCCTGGCCGTAGCCGGGTCCCCGGCCGGAGTCCTGGGGCCGCGGCGGGCGCTGCTGTCCGGTGCGTTGGGCCAATTGCTCCTTGGCGTACTGGATGGCCTTTTGCTTGCCCTTTTGGACCAGCTTGTCGAACATTCCCACGGTTCCGCTCCTTGCCTGCCCGGTGGAAGCCGGTGCACGGGGTCATCTCTCCCCGTTAAGAACTGTTGGCAACGGCAAAGGGTTCCGGCGGTCTCCCTAGCCCGCGACGCGTTCGACCGCTTGCACGTGTTCAGGTCGCACCGGGGTGGTCTGGGGCAGGTGCTCCGGGTGCTTTTAGACGTAGGCCTTAAAGTAGGGGCATACGGTCACCACGGACACCCCGGCAGCGGCGGTGTCATCCAGCGAGTAGCGGGCCAGGCGTCCGGCCAGTCCCTGCCCGGCATACTTCTCGTCAACGGTGGTGTGGAAGAAGACACGCTCGGGGCCCGACGGCCCCTCGAACGGCAACCAGTGGGCCTTGCCGATCACCTTGCCGCCGTCCACCAGTTCGTAGCGGCGCCGTCCGGCATTGCTGCGGACGGCGATGGGGGCGTCGGCTTCCATGGTTACTCCTGATGATGGGTCGGTCCGGCAGTGCTCAGCCGCGGGGTCGCAGCTGGACGGTCGGCAGCGTCGGGGCGGGCAGCGGTGCGGGCGTCCCGTCGGGGAAGGGGCCGAACCGGGGATACGGGGCACCGTCCGGATAGGTGCCGTTTTCGGGTTCCGGCGCGGGGTCGACGTCGATCTCGGCCTGCCAGGCGGCGCGGTACGCCACGATCTCCTCATGACTCCGGCCCACGAAGTTCCACCACATGATGATCTGCTCGCCCAGCGGCTGGCCGCCGATGAGCAGCAGCCGGGCCGGGGCGTCCCCGGCCTCGAGGACGAGGCGCTTTCGCCCGGGGGCGAGGTAAACCAAGTGGTCCACCGGGACGTCGTTTCCGTCCAGCCGGAGGTCGCCGGTATCCAGCAGGACTCCGTGTTCGAACCCGGCGTCCAGGGCGAGTTCCAGCCGGGACCCCGCACGCAGCGTGGCTTCGGCACCGAGCAGCGGAGGGGTGTAGGTGTTGACGGGAGACGTGGAGCCGGCCAGCGAACCGAAGAAGACGCGCAACTCCGTCCCGTCGCCGACGACGGGTTCCGGTGCATAATGTTCGAACGTCGGCGGCATGTTGCGGGTCGAGTCCGGAAGGGCGAACCAGAGCTGCGCGCCGTGCAGGACGGTGGTGTCCGGCGTCGAAAATTCCTGGTGGGAGATGCCCCGGCCGGCGATCATGAGGTTCACTTCCCCCGGGCGCACGATGGCTTCAAACCCGGCCGAATCCCGGTGCGCGATCTTGCCGGAGAACAGCCAGCTGACCGTGGCCAGGCCGGTGTGCGGGTGGCGGGGAACCTGCATGCCGCCGGTACCGGACACCAGGTCGGGCCCGTAATGATCCAGGAAGCACCAGGAACCGATCAGGCTGCGCCGTTTCTGCGGCAGGGTGCGGCGGACATTCATGGCCCGGATGCCGCCCAGCGGGACGTCACGCGGCGCCAGGACCTCCGCGTCGGCGGAGTCTGCTTCCAGTGAACAGACAACTTCCCTCGGTGCCGCCTCCAGGTTGCTCATGGCCTCAGTTTAGACGGGCGCTTGCAGCGTGCCGCCAGATGCAGCGTTGCACCTGCACCGCCGTGCATCGGGGAGGATGGGGGGATGGACGAACTCGGCGAACTGCTGCGCAGCCTGGATTACTGGTGGATCTACCCTGCCGGTGCGCTCTTCGTGACCGTTTCCGCGCTGGTTCCTCCGGTGCCTAGCACCACGCTGTTCGTCGCGCTGGGGTCGCTCTCGGTGCACTCGGACCACCTCGATCCTTACGTACTGGCGGCCGCCATGCTGGCCGGTGCGGTAGCGGGTGACGCCGGCACGTTCTTTCTGGTGCGCCGCTTCAACCTCGCCGAGCGGAAGGTGTTCTCCGGGCGACACTGGCAGTCAGGCTTCCGCAAGGCCCGCACCGGGCTGGGCCGCAAGGGGCTGCCGCTGGTGCTGACGTCCCGGTTTGTGCCCATGGGGCGGGTGACGCTTAATGTGGCCGCCGCGATGATTCCCCAGCCGGGCCGCCGGTTCCTGGCCCACTCCGCCCTGGCCGGTGTGCTGTGGTCCGCCTACTCGGTGGGCATTGGCACCGCGTCGGGCGTGTGGCCGCAGCTGTCCACCGAGTTCGCGGTGCTGCTCGCCATCGCAGCGTCCTTGGTGCTCGGGTCGCTGATCAACCACACGTTGAAGTGGTGGGAAAACCGGCAACGGATGGAGTCCATCGGGAAACGGGGCCGCTAGGCGGTCGCCGGCACCGGCAGGAAGCGCGGGTGCCGGCGACTGCATCAGGCCCGCTCTTCCACGCCGCACCAGTTGGCGATGAACAGAGCGATGCTCTTGGTGATTCGACGGACCGATTCGATGGATACCCGCTCGTCGAAGCCATGGATCGCTTCGGAGACCGGGCCGTAAACAAGCGCGGGCGTGTCGGCATAGAGCGCGAAGACACGCCCGTCCAGGTAGCCGGGAGTGGTGAAACTGCCAAGCTCCTGACCGAAGACCTGCTCGTGCGTGCTCTCCAGCAGGGACTCGGCTTCGCTGCCGGGCTCCAGCACGTAGCCTTCGGAGAAAAATCCGGTTTTGGTGGCGACGGCCTTGATCGGCTCGGGGCCGGTCCCCAGCCGGGCGAGGCATTCCTGCAGTTCGCGCCAGGCCTGCTCGGCCGGGATCCCTGGGTAAATGGCCGCCCGCACATCGAATTCACACCAGGCGGGCACACTGGAGGGCCAGTCGCCGCCGATGATCTGCCCGAAGTTGAAGTTGATGGGGTGTTCCAGGTCCTCGAAGTAGCGGTGCCGGCCCCGCTCCGCGTTCCACTTCTCCTCGACTTCGCGCAGGGCGGTGATGGCGGTGTAGGCGGCGTCAATGGCGTTGAAGCCGGTGCCCATCTCGCGCGGATGGGTCGGGTTGCCGGTGACACGCACCTTGAACCAGAGCACTCCGACGTTGGCCCGGACCAGCATGTCCTCTTCGGGCTCGGGAATGATGACCGCGTCCGCCCGGTAGCCGCGCATGAGCGCGGACAGGGAACCGTTGCCGGTGCATTCCTCTTCGACGACGGACTGGAAGTGGATGCGGCCGGCGGGTTCGAGGCCGGCCGCCTTGACGGCGTCGAACGCGAAGAGGTTGGCGGCCAGGCCGGCCTTCATGTCGCCGGCGCCGCGGCCGTACATCCAGCCGTCGATGATGGGAGCATCCCAGGGGGAGCGCGACCATGCCTCTTCCGGCCCTTCCGGCACCACGTCGACGTGTCCGTTCAGGATGAGCGAGCGGCCGGTTTCGGCGGCAGGCCGGTAGGTGCCGACAACATTGTCGACGTCGTCGTAGGAGACGGTGACGGGGCCGAAGCCCGGATGCGTGGCGAGCTCGTCGGGATCCAGCTGCCAGCGGTCCATTTCCAGGCCGCGGGCGGCCATCGCCGTGTGCAGCAGGTCCTGGGCGCTGCCTTCCGCGGTCCGGAGCGACGGGTGCTTCACCAGCTCCTGGGTGAAGGCCAGCTGCGCGTCGAACGCGGCGTCGACGGCATCGAGAATACGTTGGGACTGTTCGTCATTGATCATCCGAATGCTCCTTGATATGGCGCGGGGGAGCCGCCCGGCTGGACGGCTCCCCCGCGAGGTGGTGAGAGGCTGGCTTCCGGAGGCGGTGTCCACCGGAGGCCGGAGCCCGCCCCGGGGTGGGGCGGGCGTGGGGACTTAGCTGTCGGCTACGATCTGCTTGTCCTTGACCCGCAGCCGTTCGCCGAGGAACCCGCCGAGGGCCGTGAGCAGCGCGATGATGGCAAGGATCATGGCCGCGCCCCAGGATTGGTTGCCGGAGACGCCGAGCATGGCGGTGGCGATCATGGGCATGAAGCCGCTGGTCGCGCCGGCGATGTTGTAGCCCAGGGCCACGCCGGAGTAACGCAGTTTCGCCGGGAACAGTTCGGTCAGCAGCGCGCCGTTGACCGCGTACGCCACGGCGATCAGCATGATGCCGAAGGTGATGGCCAGGGTGATCAGCAGCGGGGACTTGGTGTCGATCATGGCGAACAACGGGAAGGCCAGGACGGCGGTGAGGATGCCGCCCCACATGGTGACCTTGCCCGGGCCGATCTTTTCCGCGAGCCGGCCCATCAGGATGGTGACGATGATCTGGGCGACGGCGGCGATCAGGGTGGCGTTGACCATCACGTTGCGGTCCACACCCAGGGTGTTGACGCCGTAGCTGACCACGAAGGTGGTGATCATGTAGAAGCCGCCCACGCCCAGCAGGGCGGCGAGCACGGCAACCACCAGGCGGCCGCCGGCGTTGCGGAAGACGTCGAAGGCCGGGACCTTGGAGGTCTCTTCCTGGGCCAGCAGATCCTTGAAGATCGGCGACTCCTCCACCTTGAGCCGGATCCACAGGGCGATCAGGAGCATCGGGAAGGCCAGCAGGAAGGGAATGCGCCAGCCCCAGGCGTCAAAGAAGTCGGACGGGAAGAGCAGCACGAGGGTGAACGCCGTGGAGGCCAGCAGGGTCGCCACCGGCGAGCCGACCTGGACCAGGGCGGCGTACCGGCCGCGCTTCTCGGCCGGGGCGTGCTCGACGGCCATCGTGACCGCGCCGCCCCATTCGCCGCCCACGGCCAGTCCCTGGACGAGCCGCAGGACGGCGAGCAGGATCGGGGCCGCCAGGCCGATGCTGCCGAAGTCGGGCAGCAGGCCGATCAGGCCGGTGGCGACGCCGATCATGACGATGGTGGTCAGCAGGGCGGGCCGGCGGCCGTACTTGTCGCCGATGTAGCCGAAGAGCATGGCGCCGATCGGGCGGGCTGCGAAGCCGACGCCGAAGGTGGCGAATGAAGCCAGCAACGCGGCCGTGGGATCCAGTTCGGTGAAGAACAGGCGGTTGAACACCAACGCCGCGGCCGTGCCGAAGAGGTAGTAGTCGTACCACTCGAGAGCCGTTCCGACGAAGGCGGCCCGGGCGATCTTGCCTGCGTCCTTGCCGGAGACTTTCGGCGGAGCGCCGGGGGTGTTGAGAGATTGCGGCGTCGTCACGTGTTGCCTTTCAAGCTGTGCGGGGCCGGCATCGTTGGAGGAGGCAGCGGCAGCCCGTAATTCCTATGGCCCTGAACGGAGGACATCCCGAGGTAGAGCTGTGAAGTACCTCTCGACTGTAAGGTAGTGCCATTCCCCTGAACAATGACAATACTCACCGGCTTGACAACGCTTACTTGTGCCTTTTCACAACTTGTGCCCATTTTTGTAGTCCGCGAGCGCCACGAGTGCGAGCGCTGCCTGCGCCGGAACCGTCATGTCCAGCCCGATGACTTCCTCCAGCGAATGCAACCGGTTGACCACCGTGTTTCGGTGGCAGTAAAGTTCCTCCGCGGTTTCCTTGATCGAACCGGTGCGGCCGTAACTTTGCGCCACCTGCAGCAACCGCTGGCGCTCATGCGGCGTGCAGTGGTCCAGTGCCGTGGTGACGGGGAGCGAGAATCCGGGGAGCGCCTTCTCCAGGAGGTCCCGGGCGATGGACATCCAGGTGCCCGCGATGGTGGCCAGCCCCGTATCGGCACCGTGCTTGGCGGCCAAAACCAAAGCCGCCGCTGCCGCCTGCGGAATCGCGGCCAGGCCCTCCACGCCGGGCATATAGCCGGCCGGAAATTCGGGCGGATCGTCCTGCCAGGTCCGTCCGGCTCGGCTTACCCGGAAAAGGTAGAGGGCGCCGGCGCGTTCGTAGGAGAAGGTGTGACGGTCGGCCGCCGGCTGGTCCGGCAACTTCGCCGCGGCCTCCTTGGTGACCGCAATCAGTTCAAACACGTCCGAGCTTTCTACTTCCAAGCCGGCGGCGATGTCGGAGACCTCGCCGGTGTTTTGGGTGTCGGTGTTAAAGAGCCGCGAAAGCAGCCGTTGCCGGTGCAGCTGCTTGTCGCGGGCAAGCAGGGCTTCTTCTTCCGAAAACGCCTGCTGGATGCTGCTGACATATCTCTCCACAGTGTCCAAGACCCGGTCCATGTTGGCAACGAGCACGTCGGTGCCGTGCCCCCGCGCAACGCGTTCAAGGCCTTTCCACAGGACCCGGAAGTCGTTGCGTACCGCGCTCAGGAAGGCCTCCAGCGGAACCCCCTGGCGTGCCCGGCGGGAAGCCACATCCCTCGGCAGGGACCGAAGATCGGGCGGCAACTCGAGGCCGGCCATCTGGAACAGGAACATCTCCATCGTGTCCACCGCTGTCCGGCGGACATCCTCGTCCGGAACCAACGCCCCCTCATAGGAGATGGCCGCAAAGCGCGCCAGGAAGTCGCTGACCAGTAAATCGCGTTCCTGCCACAGGCGCCGGATAAGTTCGGTCCACTGAGGTTCGGCCGACGGGTCGGGATTGAAGTCCCAATGCCGGCTGGCGTCGTGGGGGAAGGGCTCTACGCGCGGCTCGCTCATGCATCCATCTTATGCATTTGCCTAATCCTTCCGCCGGAGATGGCGTCTTTTGTCCATTGAGCGTGACATTGCTCCAGTGTTGAAATGGAGGCGGCGCCGGGCACGGCTGGCTGCGCCATCTACCGCTCCGGGCACGCCGCAGCGAAAGCACGAAGAGGACTCATGCTCGTCGATCTCCTGATCCGCAACGCCCGCATACTGACCCAGGACCCCGGACATCCGGTGGCAGAAAACCTGCTGATCCACGACGGGAAGGTGCTGGCACTCGACGTCGACCCGCAGGCCGCGCCCCGGGCCCGGAGGGTCGTCGACGCCGCCGGTGCGGTCATCGTCCCCGGCTTCAATGACGTGCACGCCCACAGCGTCTGGTTCGGGCTCGGCCTGATGGAAGCGAATTTGGGGACCGTCGCCAGCCTCGATGAGGCCTATGCGGTGATAGCCGACGCCGCGTCCACGCTGGCGGAGGACGAATGGGTGGTGGCCTCGGGGTACAGCCCGCTGCTGCACGGCGGAGCCCAGCCTGACCGCGACCGGCTCGATGCTGCCGCCGGCGGCCGCCCGGTATGGATCAAGCACTCCTCCGGCCACGCCTGCAATGTCAACGGTGTTGCACTCGATCTCATCGCCGCACGCGGCGCCGACCTTGCCGCGCCGATCGATGGCGGCGTCGTTGTCACGGATGCCCAGGGCCGGCCCACCGGGCTGCTGGAAGAGAACGCCATGCGGTTGGTGCAGGACATCATGCTGCCCTACCCGCTGGCGACCATCGAACGCGCGCTGGACCTCGCGACCACCCACTATCTGACCGAGGGCATCACCAGCGTCACCGACGCAGGCATCGCCGGCGGCTGGATCGGCTACTCACCGCGCGAGTTCGGCGCCTACCAGAGTGCACGGGACAAGGGGCTGCTGAGCGTCCGGATGCAACCCATGCTGGTTCTGGATGCCCTGCACGAGGTTCCAGGGCACGACGCAGACCCGGTCTCGCGCGGCCTCGATGCCGGCATCCGCACCGGCTTGGGGGACGACTGGCTCCGGCTGGGACCGGTGAAAATCTTCAGCGACGGATCGCTGCTGGGCAGCACCGCCTACGTCACCGAAGAGTATGTCGGCTGCCCCCACAACCACGGCTACCTGCAAATGGACGCCGAAGTGCTGCGCGCATCGTCCCTCGAGGCGTACCGCGCCGGGTGGTCCATCGCGATGCACGCGATCGGGGATCACGCCATCGACCACGCGATCGACATCATCACCGAAGCCCAGGAAACCTACGGCCACAGGCCGCTGCCCAACAGGATCGAGCACGGCGGCGTGATCCGGCCGGAGCAGCTGGACCGCATCGCCGCGGCCGGCATCGTCCTGGTGCCGCAGCCGCATTTCATCACCGAGTTCGGCGACGGCATGGCGCGGCTGCTCGGTCCGGAGCGGACGGCGACGTCCTACCCGGCCAACAGCCTGCTGCGGCGCGGCGCTACGTTGCCGGGCAGCTCGGACCGACCGGTGTCCAACGGCCGTCCGCTCGACGTGATCCAATCGTTCGTGGAGCGGCTGACCCCGTCCGGCGAGGTATACGGCCCCGACGAGCGGATCACCGCGGCCGAGGCGCTGGCCGCCTACACCGTCGGTTCCGCGGCGGCGACGGGAGCGGGGGACATCAAGGGCCGGTTGGTACCGGGCCTGCTGGCCGATCTGGTCTTCCTGGACCAAGACCCCACCGCCGTCGAGCCGTCGCGCATCGGCGCCACGCAGGTGCTGGCCACCATGGTGGGCGGCGACATCCGCTTCGGCGCGGAGAAATTTCCGGCACTGGAATCCGCTGATGCGGCGACGGCGTCGACGGGGGAGGAAGCACGATGAGCACGACCGGCCAGGAATTTCTTGACGACTTCGGTGCCATGTCCGGGTTCGGCGCGACCGCCGGCGGCGGCGTGGACCGGCAGGCCGGTACGCCGGAGGACCATGCCACCCGCCGGTGGTTCGGCGAGTGGCTGGCGCGGCACGGCTTCACGGAAAAGGTAGACGCCGCCGGAAACCAGTTCGGGACCCTTGAACTTGTTCCCGGTGCTCCCTATGTCTTGCTCGGCTCGCACCTGGACTCCCAGCCGTTGGCCGGGCGGTACGACGGCGCCTACGGCGTGTTGGCCGGGGCCCACGCCGCGGCCCGCGTGGCGGCCGAAGCTGCCGCGGGCGGGATCGACCCGGTCTACAACGTGGCCGTGGTCAACTGGTTCAACGAGGAAGGCAGCCGCTTCACGCCCAGCATGATGGGCAGTTCGGTTTTCACGGGGAAGCTGCCCCTGGAAGAGGCGCTGGCCACCGCGGATCCGGCCGGGACGACGGTTGCCGCGGCCTTGGCCGCCGGCCACCGCACCGCCGACGACGGCGCCCCCCGGCTCGCCGACGTGGCCCGTTACGCCGAGATCCATATTGAACAGGGCCGGAGCCTTGAGGAAACCGGCACGCAGGTCGGAATCGTGGACCGCACGTGGGCGGCGAGCAAGTACCGCGTCACGGTGGACGGGGAGCAGTCGCATACCGGCTCCACCCGGATGGAGGACCGCAGGGATGCCCTCTACGCAGCCGCCCTGGTCATCTCCGCCGCCCGCGACCTCGCCGCGGAGTTCGCCCCCGGCCAGCTGCACACCTCGGTCTCCGAGATGTACGTGTTGCCCAACTCGCCAGTGACCATTGCGCGCCAGGCCGTCATGAACCTGGACCTGCGGTCGCCGGATGAGGACGTCCTGGCCCGCGCCATGGAATTGCTGGACAAAAGGATCGCCGAGGCGGAGGCCGTGTCCCGGACGACGGTCGGTTTGGAGCTGACCCACCGGTGGGGACTGGTGTCCTACCAGCCCGCGGGCGTGGCGCTCGGCATCGCCAGCGCGGAGCGGCTCGGGTTCAGCCACACGGATATCATGACCGTGGCCGGCCACGACTCGACGAACCTGAAGGACGTTGTGCCGACGGTCATGCTCTTCGTTCCCAGCGTCGAAGGGATCTCCCACAACGAGGCCGAATTCACCCGGGACGACGACGCCGTGCGCGGCGTGGAACTGCTGACCGAGGTCGCGCGGCGGCTGGTCGCCGGGGAGCTCGCGGCCGGCTAGGAGCCGGTAAGCAGCCGGACGGCGGCTTCAGGCGCTGTCCTCGGAGGCATGGCGGCAGAGGACCCATACGTTGTCCTCGCCGTGGCGCTCGAAGGTGACGGTGCTGACCAAGGCATGGATCAGGTTGAGTCCGCGCCCTGACTCCGACTCGTCGTCGACGTCGTGCTCTTGCGGGTTCGAGATGCCGGGGCTGGAAGGTGCTGCGCCGATTTCGGAAATGCGTGCTTCCAACCGGCGGGACCAGATGGTGATCTCAACACCGAGCTGGAGGGGAGTTTCGGAAGCAGGGACGGCGTGCTGGACCACATTGGTGGCGGCCTCGATCACGGCAGTCGAGAAGGCCATCCGGTCCAAGTCCGGAACGAAGTCGGCTTTCGTCCACAGCGCCTCGAAGTCCTCGTGCAGGGCCTCGACGGTTTCGGCCGTGGCCAGCCCCTGGCGTGTCGTTCGGGCGAGGACCTCAGTCATCGGAAAACGCCGCGTCGACGCTCTGGTAAGGAGTCAGCACGCGGTGCATGCTGGTCAGCTCAAGCACCATCCTCACCTGCGGCTGCACGTTCGCGATGCGGAGGTCGCCCCCGGCTTGCCGGGCGATCTTCAGGCAGCCGATGAGCGCCCCGAGGCCGGAGGAGTCCATGAACTCCGTACCCGCCATATTCACCACCACATGGTGGTTTCCTTTAGCCACGACGGCCGTGACAACTTCCCGGAGGCGGGGTGCTGCGACCATGTTGAGCCGGCCGCTCCCGATGACTTCGGCATAGGCGGGCGTGGTCTCAACGGTGAACTGCATCCACGTTCCTTTCGTCGGGCTTGAACCCTTTGTACCTGACGGCCTTGACCAGCACGCCCAGAATCAGCAAATCAAACATAACCCAGGCCACGTTCACCAGCGTGCCCACGGGTTCGTTCAGTCCGGCCGCCAGTCTTGCCGCGCCCGTCAGGAGGGCAGCAACCAGCAAAGCCATGGTGACCAGCTGGGGTGTGATCAGGTTCCAGCTGCTCCCCCCGGATTGGCGGGCTTTCGGAGTGACGGCAAAGCCGAGGGGCCGTCCCAGCCACACGTTGCGGGCCGCCGTCGTGCAGGCCTTGATCCAGGTGGGGAAGAGGGCGAGGCTGTACTGCTGCCCGCGCCAAGTGCTGACGCCCTTGCCCACCACGGCGAACAGCAGTTGGTTGACCACCATGAACGGGATGAACCGGATGAAAAAGTCCGTGCTCAGGCTGTTGACGGGGAGGATGCCCAGGGTGAGGTAGACGATTGGCGCGGCGAAGTAGATCACCGCGGCAAAGCCACTGAGGTAACTCCACATCGTGGAGAAGTACATCAACCGTTGGCCGAGCCTCAGCCCGCGTTGCGCCAGCGGGTTCTCGCGCAGCATGACCTGGACGGTGCCCTGGGCCCAGCGCAGCCGCTGGGTCAGCATGGTTTTGAGGTCCTCCGGGGCCAGGCCGTGGGCGAGTACCTCGTGGTGGTAGACGCTGTGCCACCCCATCGAATGCAACCGCATCGAGGTCGCCATGTCTTCTGTCACGGAGATAGTGGCCAACGGCATCACCGGCTGGGCCTCGTCGGGGCGTTCTATCGAGACGGCGTCCAGCACCGCCTGCACTGATCCCAGCGCCCCCAGCGGGGACCAATCCCGCCGGGACATCCGCTCGAGCGCGCCGTCCAATTCGTCCGGCTCGGGCACACCGGCCGTGCCCCCGAGTTCCATGGCGGCGATCTCGGCCAGGTCCGCTTCCACGGCCGCGAAGTTCTCGGCAACCAAGGACCGCACGGCGTCGTCGACCTTCTTCCGGAGGTCATAAGTGATTTCGCTGAGCGACCCGCCGCTTCGGAGGCTGGCGCGGGCCGTGTCGGTGGCGGCCTCCACGTCGTCGAGCAGCATTGCCACGAGTGGATCTGCCGCCTCCGGGGACCTTCGGGCCTTGCGGATGGCACTTCGCGCCCCTGCGAGCGCGCGGTGAACCCCGCGGTCGACTTCGGTGACATAGCCGGCCAGGCCCAGCTGCATCAACGCTTCGCGCCGGAGCAGGGCATTGGAACCGCAGAAGAACGCTGCGTTCCAGCCGTCCTTGCCTTGCTGAATGGGCCCGTAGAACAGCGGGGCCTGGCTGCCCAGCGGATCGTCGGCCGGAACGTTGCTGAAGTACTGGGGGGTCTGGACGAGGGCGACCCTGCGCTGGTTGAAATACCCCAGCGTCTTGTCCAGAATGTCAGGCCGGGGGACCTGGTCGGCGTCGAGGATCAAGAGGAATTCCCCGTGGGTCATCATCAGCGCGTTGTTCAGGTTGCCCGCTTTGGCGTGCCGCGGCTTGTCCGCCCAGTCACCGGTGCGGGTCAGGTAGCCCAGCCCGTGGCGGGCGGCCAGTTCGCCCAGCTCCGGCCTGGCGCCATCGTCCAAAATCCAGGTGCTGTGGGGGTAACGGATGTCCCGCGCCGCCAGCGCGGTAGCCATGACGAGGTCCAGCGGCTCGTCGTAGGTGGTGATGAAAACGTCGACGGTGGCGTCCGCAGGCGGTGGCGGCGCTTTGCGCTCCCGGAACCGCCAGACCGTTAAACCAAAGAGTCCGACGTCGATCAGGCTGTAGGTCTCGGCCAGCACCAAGGGGACGGCTATCCACCACGCCGACCAGTTGAGCGAGTCGAGCCATCGCCACGCGAGGTAGTTGGTTCCGAGGATGACCGTCAGAACCACCAGCAGCCGTATGGCAAAACGTTTCACAAGGGTACCGGGCTGTCTGCCGGGCACCGGCGCAGCATCACGGCGGTGATGTCGTCCGCCACCGCGGCGCCGGCCAGGTCCAACACGGCATCGCAGACGTCCCGGACATCGTCACCGGAGCTGGCAACGGCGGCCACCGCGTCCATGGCTGCGTCCACCGAGTCGAAGGCATCGAGAAGCCCGTCGCTGAGTACAAGGAGCGATTCGCCGGGCTCCAGCAGCAGACGGCTTGCGGCCCACGTGCTGCCCGGGACGGCACCGACGGGCGGGCCACCCGAGGGCAGGCGGCGCAGGCCGCCGTCGTAGAGGTGCAGCCCAAGCCCGTGCCCCGCGTCCACGTAGTCGACCGTAGAGTTCCCGGCGTCCAGCCTGGCATGAAAGATCGTGACGAAGGAGTCGGACTGGGCCAGGTCGCTCTCGAGCGACTGGCTCGCCGCCTGGAAGGCCGGGACGATGTCCGCGTGTCCGTGGGAGGCGCGCAACACCGCGCGAACCGTCGCGGCGATAAGGGCAGCGCCCATGCCCTTGCCCATGGCATCGGCGACCGTCAGTTGCAGCCCGTTTTCCGTGGCGCACCAGTCGAAAAAGTCCCCGCCCACGCTTCGGCTGGGCCGGCAACGGCCGCCGATCTCATAGCCTTGAAGTCTCAGGGGCTCGGCCGGCAGAAGGCTGCGCTGAACCTCGGCTGCGCGTTTCTGGTCTTCGCTAGGAATCGCCTCAACGGGTTGGGATCGCGGGCGGCGGAAAAGCGCTCCGATTCTTGCCTGGAGCTCCCGGGGGCTGAACGGCTTGCTGATGTAATCGTCGGCGCCCGTGTTCAACCCGCTGAGCCGGTCCAGCTCCTCAGCGCGCGCGGTAATCATCAGTATGTAGGCGTCGGAAAAGGTCCTGACCTGCCGGCAGACTTCAATGCCGTCCAGATCGGGCAGGTTCAAATCCAACGTAATGAGGTCGGCGCCGCCGTTGCGGACCAGCTCGAGGCCGTCCCGCCCGTTTTCTGCCTCCGCCACCGTGAAGCCTTGGTCGGAGACGATTTGGGCCAGCAACCGGCGGATGTCCGCGTTGTCCTCGACTATGACGGCACGGCGGTTGCTGGGGGCAGCTGGCATGCTTTCATTAAGGCGGTTATCTTCCCGTTTGTCACATCCGTCACTGCAGAATCCGCCCGTGACGACGATATTGGAGTTCGCCGCCATGGAAAAAATCCTCGACCTGCTGACCCTGCATCGGGTGAAGTTCCACGACCTCTCACTGCGCGGGCGGGTAGTGATGAGCCAGTTGCCGCTGTCCATCACCATGCTGTTCCTGGGGGTGGGCACGTGGCTTTTTTCTCCCCCGCTCCTGGTGAATCCGCTCTTTGAACTCAGCATGGTGCTCAACGCGGTACTGCTGGCGGCGTGTTTCCTCGTTCCGTGGGAGAAGCTGCCGTACCCGTCGTTCCTGATCATCCCGCTGCTGGATTTCATTCCGATCGGCCTGCTGCGCGAAGGCGCCGGGTCGCTCCTGACAGGGGTAGGGCTGCTGGCCGCTTTCCCGGTGATCTGGCTGGCGGCCTCCGGACAACTGCCGCGGCTGTCCGTCATCGGGGGCGCGCTGGCCGCCCTGGCGATGGTGTGGATTCCGGTGTTCCTCAAGCAGCCTGCCGTCACTTTCGATGCGTTAATCCACCCGCTGCTCATCCCCTTCATGATGCTGGCCATCGGAATCACCGTCCGGGTCATGACCGCGAGCATGATGGAACAGCAGCAGGTGGTCGAGGCCAAGGACGCAAGGCTCCGCGCGCTGCTGGAAGCCAGCGACAAGCGCGAACGGCTCCTGTCAGCCGTCGTCAACGCCGTGAACGTGGGGGTCCTGGCCGTCGATGAGGACGGCAACCCGACTCTGCGCAACCGTCGGCAGGAAGAGCTGCGCCGCCTGGCGCTGCCGTCGGGCGACGAGGACGCGCCGGAATCCAGGCTCGAGCTCTATGCCGACGGAGGCAAATCGGTTATGCCCGTCCAGGATCGGCCCATCCGCCGCGCACTGCGCGGCGAGTCGTTTGCCGAATACCTGGTCTGGTTCGGCCGGCCCCCGCGGCAACGGGTACTCTCCGCGTCCGCCCAGGCGATGGTCGACGGCAGCGGCCGGCGCGAAGGCTCCGTCCTCGCCTTCAACGACGTCACGGAACTGGTGTCCGCGCTGGAAGCGAAGAGTGATTTCCTGTCCAGCGTGTCCCACGAACTGCGAACTCCGCTGACCTCCATCCAGGGGTATGCCGAGTTGCTGGCGCTGACGCCGGACTTGCCGGAGAACATGGCGGCAGGCCTGGACACCATCCTCCGCAATTCGCACCAGCTGCTCGCCCTGGTAAAGGATTTGCTGGGGACGGCCGCCGGCTTCTCCGAGCTGCAGCCGGTTCCTGCGGATCTCGGGGATATTGTCGCGCAGGCCGCCGCAGCAGCAGAACCCCGGGCCGCCGCCGGCGGCATCACGCTCGCCGTACAGGCGCCGCCTCCCCTGCGGGTGGTCTGCGACCCGGCGCGGGTCCGGCAGGTGTTGGATAACCTGCTGTCCAACGCCATCAAGTATTCCCCGCAGGGCGGTGACGTCACGGTCAGCTGCACCGGCGGCGACGAAATGGTTCGATGCGAGGTAGCGGACCGGGGCATGGGGATGGGTGCCGAGGAGAGCCGCAACGTCTTCACGCGGTTTTTCCGCAGTCCCGCCGCCCGCCGTAGTTCCATCCCGGGGCTGGGCCTCGGACTTGCCCTGTCCAAGGACATCGTGGAACGGCACGGCGGCAGCATCAGCTGTGAGAGCGAGCCCGGCCGGGGCAGCGTCTTCACGTTTACCCTGCCCGTAGCGGGGCCGCCCCGGGACGATGAATCCGAAGCCGATAAGACCAGCGTCCAAGGCGCCACCGTCGGCGCCCGGCAAGAGCCGTAAACCCCGCCGCCCTGCCGCAACCTGATCGTGCAGACCATCGGGCACGCCACCACGCTGCCCGCCAGCTGCCGGGTCGGCTTCTTCCCGCTCAAGCTCACCGCAGCGGGCGGCGCCCCTGTGCGCGACGTCGCCTGGACGTAGCTGCGAACGACGGCGGGGCCCGCCTTCTACAGGTGGGCTCCGCCGTCGTTGTGGTTCTGGCGGTTTCAGTCCTTGGGTGTGGACTTGGCGGGGTCGACGAAGGGCTTCTGGACGACCTGGCCTTCGCGGACTCCCTCGGGCGTGTGGATGGACAGCGTGGTGCCTTCGCCGCTGAGGTCGATCGGCACCATGGCCAGGCCGATGTTCCGTTCAAGCCGCGGGGAATGGCAGGCGCTGGTGACCTCCCCGATGGGGGAGCCGTCGCCGACCGAGACCGGGAAAGGCTCGATCATGGAGCCGTCGTTGTAGCTGCCCAGCGGCTCGCCGCCAATCTCAACGCCGACCATCAGCCGGTCGATGCCCTTCTCCCGGATGCGGCCGAGCGCTTCCTTGCCCACGAAGTCCGCTTCCTGGTCCAGATCCACCATCCAGTTGTAGTCGTAGCCGACCTCCAATGGGTTGGTGCCGAGGGTGATGTCGCACCCGTAGGCAAGCATGCCCGCCTCAATCCGGCGGATGTGGCAGGGACCAATGACCCGCAGGTCGTGCGCCTGCCCGGCTTCCCAAACGGTGTCCCAGAGGCGCCCGGCGTTTGCGGTGGCGTTGTAGAGGTAGATCTCGTAGCCGACCTCGCCGGTGTAGCCGGTCCGGCTGACCACCACGTCCATGCCGTTGAGGGTGTGGTGCTGCATGTAGTAGTACGGCATGTCCAGGATCTGCGGGCCGAACAGGTCGGACATCAGCCCCTTGGCCTTCGGGCCTTGGACCTGGACGGGCGCCACGTCCACCTCTTCCACGGTGACGTCCCAGCCGCCGGCGTGCGCCAGGCCCATGGCCCACAGGTGCACGTCGCTGTCCGCCAGCGAGAGCCAGAACTTGTTCTCCTCCACGCGCAGCAGGATGGGGTCGTTGATGATGCCCCCGTCGGCGGCGGTGATGAAGGCGTACTTGCACTGGCCCACCTCGCACTTGGTCAGGTCCCGCGGGGTGAGCATGTTGGTGAAGTCGAAGGCCTGCGGGCCGCTGATCTGCAGCTGCCGCTCCACGCCGACGTCCCACAGGGTGACGTCGTTCAGCAGCGACCAGTACTCGCTGACCGGGTCGCCGTAATGGCGCGGGTGGTAGGTGTGGTTGTACACGCTGTAGGCCGCGACGCCGTGCTCCCGCGACTTCCAGAAGTAAGGGGACTTGCGCAGCCGCGTGTAAAGGGTGATGGCCGGGTTGGGGTTAACGCGGGACGAATCGGTGCCGTTGAACTGGGCGGAGCCAGAATCGAGAATCTCCGACATAGGGGCTTCCTCCTTCGAGGTTCTGGCGCCAGCCGGACCTGAGGAGTTGCGCATGATGCGCAACTTTGCGCCATCTGAGACTGCCATGGTGGCAGTCGCTCCGCATGGGAGTCAAGGGGCAGCGCCAGCCGGTTGCGCGGCGCCGCGGCGTCCCATCTTCGGCGCGGGCCCAGGTCGCGAGGGGCTCCACCGGCCGTCATCATTCCCGGGGACATCGGCCGCATGCGTGAGATAATTGAGGCAGCCAAGCTCGCGGGTTCGGGGCGGGTCCATCCGCATGGATCCGAGCCGATCCGCGTGCTCACAATGTCGAAGCCCCGGTCTGCGGGCCGCAGTTTCGACCCGTGGGACGACCGTCTGGCGCGAGGGCCCCCAGGGCGCTCCGTCCACTGATGTCGAGTGTGGCGCTCGTGCGAATCAGAGGACTCTTAGATGCTTTTTGCTGAAGGTCAAACCCTTGTTCACCCGCACCATGGTCCGGCCGTTGTCCGCGGCATCAGGACCCGGCCCCTGCGGCAGGACGCGGAATGCCGCTACGTCATGCTGGAGGTCAAGAACTCGAACCTGACGGTCGGTGTCCCGCTGGAGCGTGCCGAGCAAGTCGGGCTGCGGCCGGTCTTCGACGAGGGACAGTTGGAGGCACTGTTCGACGTGCTGCGCGCCGCGTCGCGGGAGGAGGATCCGCAGTGGTCCCGGCGCTTCAAGGACAACCAGGAACGGCTCCGTACCGGCGACATCTTCGTGATCGCCGGATTGGTGCGCGACCTCGTCCGGCGGCTGCACGCCAACGGCAGCATGTCCCACGCCGAGAAGGACATGATGCAGTACGCCAAGAAGCCGCTCGTCACGGAAATTGCGCTGTCCAGGGGCATCGACCTGCAGGAAGCCGAAGAGATCCTCGACGCCGTGGCGACCGGTTTGGTGCCGGAGGCGGAGCATTTGGCCAGCGCCTGAACGACGACGGCGGGCATGGCGACGGCGGGCTTGACGACGACGGGCTAGACGGGCGGCGCGCATGACGCGCCAAGCCCCGAAGGGTCAGGCGCGGACCAGTCGGGACGTCGCGGCCAGGTCATGGATGGCGTGGTCGTACGCGATGGTGAGCGCGCCGCCGTCGTGCTGGAACTCGTGGTTGGCGCCGTCAAGCACGCCATACGCCCCGTAGTTTTCCTCCCACGAGCCGTTCAGTGCGAACTTGAACGCATACCGGCCGGCGGGCAGCTCGGCGTCCAGCTTCCACAAGCCGTCCGTGGCGTCGAAGCGCATCTGCACCGCCCCGTCGGCCGGGTCCCAATCCTGGTCGGCGCCGAGCAGCACGCCAAAGTCGCCCACCACGGCGACTCCGGCGGGTTGGTCGGCGGACAGGGCGGGCTCCGCCGCCGGCGGCGACGGTTCCGGCAGCGGGGTTCCCGCCGCGAGGGCCGCGGCCAGTTCGGCCGCATCGGGAAAGGCGGTGACCGCCCGCAGCCCGTCCTCGGTGATGGCCCACCCGCCGCGGCCCTTCGACATCCAGCCGGCTTTCACCAGCCGCGCGGTCGCCGTCGTCAGGTTTTTGAAGCCGCGGGGCACACCGCCGCTCAGCAACTCCTTCTCGTGCGCGGTCGGCGGTACGCGCCGCAAGGCCTCGCTGATGACGTCCCTGGCGTCAGGCCGGGTGCCGGTTGCGGCTGCCGCCGCCAGAATCTCGAGGACAGGTTTGAGACGCAGATGGGTTTTGAGCATGGCCGTGGCTCCTTCGCGGGGCTGCCGGAACTGGTGACGCTCCCAGTCTGTTACCCGGCCGTGCCGAGCACCACTATTTGGCGTTGTGTGTCGGCTCCCCTAGACCTTGATGACCACCTTGCCCCGCACCTCGCCGGCCTCCAGGCGGCGGAGTGCTTCCGGCATCTGCTCCAGCGGATAAGTGTGGTCGAGCACGGGCTTCAGCTGCCCCGAGACGATCAGCTCACTCAGCCGTTCGAGGTCCGAAGCCGCCTGGCGGGCCATGAACATGACAACACGCTGCCGGTTGAAGAGGGACAGGATCATTCCGCCCAGCGGCCTGAACAGGCCGCCCGTCCAGCGGTCGCCGTGCTCGCCGCCGACGATAACCGCCGTGCCGTCCGCTGCAAGAGCCCGGCGCACGCGCGACAGGGACGGGTTCCCGGCGATGTCCACGATCACGTCATACTTGTGTCCTGCTACCGCAAAGTCTTCGCGGGCGTAGTCGATGACGCTCCCGGCACCGAGGCTCCGCACCAGCTCCGCCTTGGCGGCGCTGCAGACGCCGGTGACCGTGGCGCCCAGGGCCGTGGCTATCTGCACGGCGTAGGTGCCGACGCCGCCGGAGGCCCCCGTGATGAGTACGCGGTGCCCGGCCTGTACGCGGCCGGCGTCCCGCAGCGCCTGCAGCGCTGTCACGCCGGAGACCGGAAGGGCCGCTGCCTGCTCGAAAGTCAGGTCTGCCGGCTTTCGGGCCAGCAGCGACTCCGCTGCCACCGCAAATTCCGCGAAGGAACCCTTGCCGAAACCGAAGACTTCGTCTCCGATCGAAAATTTCGTGACGGCACTTCCTACCGCCGCTACCGTTCCCGCGACGTCAAGCCCGGGGACCGGGTTCTTCGGGGACTTCCACCCGGAGACGGCGCGGACCGGGTACGGCAGGCCGGTGGCCATGTGCCATGTCCCGCGGTCCAGGCCTGCGGCGCGGACCTTGATGAGGACTTGGCTTTCGCCGACCTCCGGTACTGCGATTTCTTCGGGGTGCAGGGCATCGGTGATTCCGTACCGGGTCTGCACTATGGCGCGCATGGTGGGTCTTGTGGGGTCGGGGGAGCCGCTGCCGGGAACCGGCTGCGTGTTCGCGGCCGAAGGGGTGGATTCTGTTGGTTCCATGGGACTTCCTTCTCGAGGACGTGGATGATGTGGAGCCCAAGTACTTCGTACAATGTACGAAGCTACCGTACAAAGTACGAGAATGCTATAGTCGCGGGAACAATGATCAAAAAACCGGGCAGCGCCCCCTCGCAACGTGAGCCACTCAGCAGGGAACGGGTGCTTCGCGCCGCGATGGACATCGCCGACGGCGGCGGGCTGGCCCGCCTGACAATTCGTTCACTGGCCCAGGCAGTGGACGCCAAACCGATGTCGCTCTACCACCACGTGCGGAACAAGGACGAGATCCTCGACGGCATCGTCGACGCCGTCTTCGAAGAGATAGAGCTGCCGGTGCCGGGCCGGGAGTGGAAGGCGGAGTTGAAGCGGCGTGCCGCCTCCGCCCGCGACGTGCTGCGCCGCCACCCGTGGGCCATAGCCTTGATGGAATCGCGCACCGCGCCGGGACCGGCAAACCTGCGCCACCACGATGCGACCCTGGGGACCCTTCGGGCTGCCGGGTTCTCGCTGCCGCTGGCGGCCCACGCCTATGCGGTGCTCGATGCGTACGTTTACGGGACGGCTCTCCAGGAGGCATCGTTGCCTTTCGACGGGCCGGACAGTCTGGCGGAGGTCGGCGGGCCGATGGTGGAGATGTTCACCGTCGAGGACTATCCACACCTGCGGGAGTTCGCCGTGGAGCATGTGCTGCAGCCCGGATACGACTTCAGCCACGAGTTCGACTTCGGCCTCGACCTCATTATCGGCGGCTTGGCGGCGTCGCTGCCGGGCCGCTCCGGGACTGGCGAAGAGTCACCAGGGCGGGCCGAGGCGCCCTCGCCCTGAACCACGGGGTCGCGGGCGAGGCCATGGGCACCGGAACCCTGGAACGCGATTGCAGGCAGGAGGGCCCGTGAGGCCCCGCCTTTATTCCGCATTGTCGTTGGCCTGAACCGGAGCGGCGGGACACCCCGCTCCGGTGGAGTGCCCCGCCATCGCTCCGGGGTTGCGATTGGTGCGCGCGGGCACATCAACCGCGCCCGGCGTCAGTCGCCGCCGCTATGCCGCCGCGGACATGCTGTCTGCCGCGACGCGCAGCCCGTCGTCGCCGGCGGCCACGCGGATTCGCCCGCCGTCGGCAACGGCCTCGGCCACCAGCAGGTCCGCAATCCGGTCATCCAGCTCGCGCTGGATCACGCGGCGCAGGGGCCGGGCGCCGTATTCGGGCTCGTAGCCGGCCTCTGCGATCCAGGCCACGGCGTCCTCGCCAACCTCCAGCGCGATGCCCTGGGCCGCCAGCCGGACTTCGGTCTTGCGCAACTGCAGCCGCACGATGGAGCGCAGCTGCTCCTGGTCCAGCTTGCGGAACAGCACGATCTCGTCGATCCGGTTCAAAAACTCCGGCCGCATGGTTTCGCGCAGCCGGCCCATCACCCGGGCGCGCAGTTCCTGCTCGCTTCCGAAGCCGTCCATCCCGTCGTTGGCGGTGAAGCCCAGCGCTCCGCCCTTGCTGGCCAGGAACTCCGAGCCGAGATTGGAGGTCATGATCACCACGGTGTTGCGGAAGTCCACGGTGCGGCCCTGCCCGTCGGTAAGGCGTCCGTCGTCGAGGACCTGCAGCAGGAGATTGAACACGTCCGGGTGGGCCTTCTCCACCTCGTCCAGCAGCACCACAGAGTACGGGCGCCGGCGGACGCGTTCGGTCAGCTGGCCGGCCTCGCCGTAGCCGACGTAGCCCGGAGGGGCGCCGACCAGCCGTGAGACGGTGTGGCGCTCGCCGTATTCGCTCATGTCGAAGCGCACCATGGCGTCCTCGTCACCGAACAGCGACTCCGCCAGGGCCTTGGCCAGCTCGGTTTTGCCCACACCGGTCGGGCCCAGGAACAGGAAGCTGCCGACGGGCCGGCCCTCGTCCCCCATGCCGGTGCGGTTGCGCCGCACGGACCTGGCGATAGCGGTCACCGCATCATCCTGGCCAATCACCCGGGCGTGCAGGTCCTCCTTTAACCGGGCCAGCCGCTGCCGGTCGCCCTGGGTCAGCCGGGCGGCCGGAATGCCGGTGGCGCGGGAGATGATTTCGGCGATCTCGGCCTCGCCCACCACATCGGAGGACGCGCCGGGGCGGGCCCCGCCGTCGTGGTCTTCCGTGGCACCCGGGGCCGACTGCCGGGCGGAGGCGGCTTCCAGCCGGGCCTTCAGCTCTTCGATCTCGTCGCGCAGCTTCGAGGCGTCCTCGTAACGTTCCTCGGCGACGGCGGCGTTCTTGGCCGACTCCAGCTCGGCCAGCCGGCCGCGCATGGCCTCCACGTCAACGCGCGGGCCGCGTCGCAGGCTCAGCCGCGCGCCGGCCTGGTCGATCAGGTCGATCGCCTTGTCCGGCAGGAACCGGTCGGTGAGGTAGCGGGAGGACATCTCGACGGCGGCACGGATGGCTGCCTCGGTGTAGGCCACCTGGTGGTGTTCTTCGTAGCGGTCCTTGAGACCGGACAGGATGCGGACGGCGTCCTCGATCGAGGGCTCGCCGACCATGACGGGCTGGAAGCGCCGCTCTAGGGCCGGGTCCTTCTCCACCTTGCGGTATTCGCCCAGGGTGGTGGCGCCGAGCAGGTGCAGTTCGCCGCGGGCCAGCCGGGGCTTGAGAATGTTGCCGGCGTCCATGCCGCCCTCGCCGCCGCCGGCGCCGATCACGGTATGCAGTTCGTCGATGAACACGATCAGTTCGCTGCTCGCGGCGCTGATCTCTTCCAGGGTCTTGGTCAGGCGTTCCTCAAAGTCGCCGCGGTAGCGGGTGCCGGCCAGCATGCCCGGCAGATCCAGCGACACCACACGCTTGCCGCGCAGCTGTTCGGGGACCTCGCCGGCCACGATGGCCTGCGCCAGCCCCTCGGCGATGGCTGTCTTGCCCACGCCGGCCTCGCCGATCAGCACCGGGTTGTTCTTGGTCCGGCGCGCGAGGATTTCGATGGTCTGGGCAATTTCGTCCGCGCGGCCGATCACCGGGTCCAGCCGGCTCTCCCGGGCCTGGGCCGTCAGGTCGGTGCCGAACTGGTCCAGCATGGGAGTTTCCGACCCGGTGCCGGTGCTCTGTTGCGGGCCGGTTGCAGGGGTGGGGCCGTCGGGCTGCGCCGCAGCTGTCTCCGCCGCGTGCTGCAGTGCCTGCGGGGTGACGCCCGCGCCGGCCAGGATCTGGCCGGCGGGGGTCTCCTGGTTCAGCACGAAGGCGGCGAAGAGGTGCTCGGGGTCGATGTAGGTGGAGCCGAACGCGCGGGCCACTTGGTGCGCGTCCAGCAGGGCACGCTGCGCCGACGGCGTGAGCGACGGCGTTTCCTGGGTCGGGCCGGTCTTTTCCGGCAGGCCCTGCTCCGCGGAACGCGCGATGGTCTGCGGGTCCGCGCCGGTCAGCTTGATCTGGCTGGCGGCCGGCTCCTGGCCGACCATGACGTGCAGGATGTGCAGCCCGTCCACCTCGATGTGGCCGAGGCCTGCGGCGAACCGGGCTGCCTGCGCCAGCACCTCATGGGTGCGGCGGCTGAGCAGCCGGGTGAGGTCGACCGTGCGGGATTGGGCCGCCCGCTGGCCCTGCAGGTAGCGGGCCAGGAACTCGTCGAATGAACCGTTGCCGGAAGCTGGTCCGAAGAACAGTGGCATGGATAATCCTCCTGTGGAACGTGAGTGCCTTCGACTCATGTTAACGCCTCTACGGCAGGATTATTCCAGAAGCTACCCGAACTTGAGTGCAGCTGGCTCATATGTAGGCCACGGCAGGCCGGTGCTACTGTTGGATTCGAAGCTTTGTTCGAAGACGGGGGTCGGGATGTTCGGTGTAGAGCAGCCGTCGGATGCGTCGGCGGGCCCGGAGATGGGCAGCGGAGCGCCCGAGGAGGCGCGCGGTTTCCCGTCGCCGGCCAGGGACTACTTCCACGGCGGCATCGATCTGAACCGGCACCTGATCCGCGACCGCACCAGCACCTTTGTGATGCGGGTGGCCGGAAACTCGATGGCCGCGGCCGGGATCAGTGATGGCGATGAGCTGATCGTGGATCGCTCTTTGACCCCGCGCGACGGTTCGGTAGTGGTGGCGGTGCTGGACGGGGAACTGGTGGTCCGGCGCCTGCATCTCACCGCGGACGGCGTGCGCTTGCAGGCGGACGACGGCGGCGTTCCCACCGAGGTGGGCGAACTCGCCGACCTGAGCATCTGGGGCGTCGCCACCCGTTGCCTGCACCATGTCTAGCGCCCCCGTGCCCGGGGCCGGCGGGGCGACATCCGGCCAGCCGTCGGGCTCCGGCGGAGCGACCTCCGGCCGGCCCGGCGATCGGATCGCGCTGGTGGACGTCAACAATTTCTACGTCTCCTGCGAGCGGGTCTTCGATCCGTCCCTCGAGGGACGGCCAGTCGTCGTGCTCTCCAACAATGACGGCTGCGTGGTGGCGCGCTCCGAGGAGGCCAAACAGCTGGGGCTGAAGACCGGGACGCCGTGGTTCCAGGTGGCGCCGCGGGCCAAGGCCTGGGGGCTGGTCGCGCGGTCCAGCAACTACGAGCTGTACGGGGACCTAAGCGCCCGGGTGATGGAAGTGCTCGGCCGGTTCGGGGCCTGGCAGGAGGTCTATTCGATCGACGAGTCGTTCCTGGGCCTGCCCGGCGACGAGGCCCAGTTGCTGGAGACTGCCGGCCGAATCCGTGCCGCAGTGATCCGGCAGGTGGGCGTGCCGGTCAGCGTCGGCGTGGCGCAGACCAAGACCCTGGCGAAGTTCGCCAACCACGTTGCCAAACGGAATCCCCAGATGGCCGGAGTGTGCTCGCTGGGCTCGATGCCCGCTTCCGACATCGCCTGGATCCAGTCACGCGTCCCGGTCACCGGGCTGTGGGGCGTGGGCGGACGGACGGGGAAACGGCTGAACGCCCTCGGGATCGATTCGATCGCAGACCTCAAGGCCGCCGACCCGCAGGCAATCCGAAAAAAGTTCTCCGTGGTGCTGCAGCGAACCGTGCTGGAGCTGAACGGGACGCCCTGCATCCCGCACGCGGAGGAGCGGGCCGACAAGCAGCAGATCATGTTCTCGCGCAGTTTCTCCACGCCGGTGACCACCCTCGAGGAGATGGACCAGGTGATGGCGGTCTATGCCCAACGCGGGGCGGCCCGGATGGCGGCCGAGGGACTGCGCGCCTCGGTGCTGACGGTGACTGCGGGGACCAGCAGGTTCGCCGGCGGCGAGGCATCGTTTCCCGCGGCCAGCGTCACCCTGGCGACGCCCACTCAGGATCCGATCCAGCTGACCAAGGCTGCCGTGGCCGCCATGCGCGGCTGCCTGACTCCGGGCGCCCACTATGTCCGGGCAGGGGTCCTGCTGTCGGGGCTGGAGCCCGCGGTCGGCCAGCAGACCTTCGACCCCTTCGTCAGCGATTTGGAACAGCGGCACATCGGCGACCTGCTGGGCGCGGTGCGTACCAAGTTCGGCGAAGCCTCGATCGGCCTCGGTCAGGGCGGGCTGGCGGCCCCCGCGGCGTGGTCAATGAAACGCGAATTTTCCTCGCCACGCTACACCACCGAGTGGAGCGACCTGCCGGTGGTCAAGGCGGATTAACCGGCTGTGCACCGGGTCGCGCCGCAGCGGCGCAACGGGCATGGCAGCGGCTGAACAGGGGCACGGCAGCGGCCGTATCTGGACGGCCGCTGCCGTGCCCGCGGTGGATCAGTCGCTCGGGCTCGTGTCGGTGGTGAGCCCGCGGTCGTCCGGCGTTTCCTGGTCCTTCTCTTCAGCCGGCCCGGGCGCGATGTTCATGCCCTCCTTGCCCTCGGGCTCGGGGGCGGAATCGGCCGTTTGCTGCTCCTGAGCATCCGGCGGATCTGCCGCGGTGCCCGACTGGTCCCGCGGACCTTTGACCTGGCCGGCGTCGTTCTCCGTCATGCCAGTCCTTCCCTACTGCCGTCGATGCAGGCGGAGCCCCGGCGAGGGGCCCGGCCCGCCAGAATCCCGGGCGGGTTACACTCCGGGCGGGCGCAGGTCGTCGTCCCTGTTGAGGGTGGCGGGTCCGTCCGGCATGGTGCCTCCCTCGCCCGTCCAGCTCTGCCCGAGTTCGTCGTTCTGCGCCGGATCCGACATCGTGGTGTCGCCCAGGGTGGTGCCAGTGGTGTCGCCGAGGGTGCTGGTGCCCGTGGTGCCGCCGGCGGTGGTGGTGGGGCCGGTGGTGCCGCCGTCGTCCTTACCCGAACCGTGGTTGCCGGGCAGCTTGGAGGTTGCCGCGGACCCTGCCTTCTTGGCCGCTTCGGTAACACGGTCGGCGACGCCTGGTGCCTTTTCCTTGACCAGGTCGGTGGCTTCGTGCACTTTTTCCTGGACCGCTGGGTTCTGCCAGAACTCCTGACTCTTGGCCTTCAAGGAATCGTAGGCGGACCTTCCGGATTTCGAACCCAGGACGAATCCGAGGGCGATGCCGGCGCCGAATGTGAGTTTCCCTTTCACAGCGTGCTCCTGTCTGTAGACGGTTGATGGGCGGTGCTAGGTGGAGGTGCGGGCGGTGCCAGTCAGCCGGGGAAAGGCGCGTTGGGCGCGTCCCCGCGGCCGTCCTGGTCCTTGTCGCCGTAGGCCTTCTTGACCAGGTCGTCGGCGAGTTTCTCGTCACCGTGGACCGGGATGTGGGCCTCGTTGACTTCCTTGTCGATGCCGCCTGCGTCGGCGGGAGTCAGAGTGTCGTCATTCGCGTCGTCCGGGTGTTCCGGGCGCCGCTCCTCGTTCGGATTCATCAGGTCCTCCTTCTCGAGCGGGTCGTCCTGTGGGATCAGACCGGGCAGCTGCGCTCTTCGCGCGGCTTCCCATGGGGCCACACTACGCGCCGGTCTCCGGCTTCGCACGGGTCCAGCGGCTGCGCGGGCGCATCGCGGGGGATTCCGTGACACCTCCGGCCCCGGCCATTCCCGCCAGGACTTCACGGATCGCCGACAACGAATCCACCTGCGGTATCCAGCCGAGTTCGTCCCTAACCCGGCTGGTGTCCATGACCGGAGCGTAGCGGGCCATGTCCACCCAGCCGGGGTCGCTGGCCAGCAGCCGGAGGGACCACGCGGCGCCGACCAACTGCCGCACCAGCGGCACGGGAACGGGAAGCCAGCGCCGGGCACCGAACAGGGAGGCGACGAGTCCGGGCGTTACCACCGGTTCGGCCGCCACGTTGAAGGCGCCCCTCGCGCCCTGGTCCAGCACCCGCCAGTAGGCGTCCGCCACGTCGTTGGCATGCAATGCCTGGAAGATGAACTCCTCGGGGAACGGGAACAGCGGCAACCGCAGCCGGTTGAGGAAGAACTTGGGGATCCACTGGCCCACAAAGTAGCGGCCGATCTGGCTGCCGGCCTCGGCTTGGAAAATCAGGCCGGGCCGCAGCCGCGCCACCTTGATTTCCGGGTGATCGTCGGCGAACTCGTCCAACAGCGCTTCCTGCTGGCCCTTGAACCGGCTGTAGTGCGAGCTGGCGATGCCTCTGGCCGGCCAATCCTCGCGGACGCGGGAGTGCTTCGGGCCGGGGCTGTAGGCGCCGACCGACGAGGCGCAGACTACTTGCCCGACGCCGGCGTTGGTGGCAGCGGCGAGCACGTTCGAGGTGCCGTCCACGTTCACCCGGCGCAACTGCCCTTCATCGTGGTTCGGCTGCAGCAGCCACGCGAGATGGACGACGGCGTCGCATCCCTTAAAGGCCTGCGTCAGCCTTTCCCGGGCATCGCGGGAGGCGATGTCCAGCGAAACCCACGTGACGCCGTCGTACGGTTCCGTCGTGGCATCGGGCAGCCGCCGCGCGATGCCGACGATCTCCACGTCGTCCGCGCGTTCGCCCCGCGCCTTCTGCAGCCGGCGCAGCACTGCTGTACCGACGTTCCCGCTGGCTCCGACCACGGCGACTCGCATGGACAGACGCTACCGCGGATGCCACGGCTTGGCGAGGGCCCGGCTGGGCGGCCGGCCGCCGGAATCCGGGCTGGATTCGGCCGCCGTCCGGGATTTCCGCAGGTCAGCCGCCGCTTAAACGTGGAGGTCGCGCGGTGACGGCTACCGCTCCACTTTGACACGTTCGTTGGGCACGCAGTGCGTCATGGTCAGCCCGGAAACGTCCCGCGGCCCGTTCTTGCCGAGGTTGGCCATCCACTGCTGCTCCGCTTCGGAAAGGTTCTGGCTGGCCAGGGGCCCAAGGTCCTTCACCTCGTCCAGCGAGATGCCGATGCCGCCGCCCACGCCCTGGCCGAGCTCGTCCGCAATCATGTAGAGGTGCCAGAGCATGCGCTCCTGGATCGGCCGGTCGCACTGCGCCAGCGCGTTGGTCAGGTTGGTGATCAGGTCCTCGCGCTCCCAGTCCTCTTGCAGGTAGAACCGCTGGCCGGCCTGCAGGTAGTCGTTGGTCCGCTCGATCCGTTCCCTGGTCAGCCGGCCGCCGATCTCGGGACCGACGGCGTGGTGGTAACCGGAATCCTTCGCCGCCTCCTGCAGCCCGCCGGTGATAGTCGGCTCGTAGTTCACGTGCGGGTTCTGGCCCGGCGCGGTGTCCACAAAGTGCGTCAACTGGCCGTCCCGCTGGTTGGTGGCCACCGGCACCTTCGGGCTGTTGACCGGAAGCTGCAGGTAGTTCGGGCCCACCCGGTGACGCTGGGTGTCGCTGTAGGAGAACGTCCGGCCCACCAGCATCTTGTCGTCGGAGAAGTCGAGGCCGTCCACCAGCACGCCGGTGCCGAACGCGATCTGCTCGTTCTCGGCGAAAAAGTTCTTGGCGGTGCGGTTCAGCACCATCCGCCCGACCGCTTGGGGAGGGAACTGCTCCTCCGGCCAGACCTTGGTATCGTCCAGCGGGTCGAAGTCGAGCTCGGGATGCTCGTCGTCGGACATCATCTGCACCACCAGCTCCCACTCGGGGTAGTTGCCGGCTTCGATGGCGTCGTAGAGGTCCTTGGTGTGTGACCCGAGGGTCTGCGCCTGCACGTTCGCGGCGTCCTCGGCGGTCAGCGACTTCACGCCCTGCTTGGGCATCCAGTGGTACTTCACCAGCACCGTCTCGCCGGCGGCGTTGACCCACTTGTAGGTGTTCACGCCGAAGCCCTGCATATGCCGGTAGTCGGCGGGGATGCCGCGCGGGCTGAAGACCAGCATGACCATGTGCATGGATTCGGGGGACTGGCTGAAGAAGTCCATCGCCCGGTTCGGCACCGACGCCTCGAACGTTACCGGGTCCGGCTTCTGCGAGTGGATGAAGTCGGGGAACTTGATCGCGTCGCGGATGAAGAACACGCCCAGGTTGTTGCCGACCATGTCCCAGTTGCCGTCCTCGGTATAGAGCTTCACGGCGAATCCGCGCGGGTCGCGGGCCACCTCGGAGGAATCACGGCCGCCGGCCACGGTGGAGAAGCGGATGGCGAGGTCGGTGCGCTTGCCCGCTTCCTGGAACAGCTTGGCGCGGGTGAACCTGCCGATCGGCTCGTCCCCCCACTTGCCGTAGGCCTCGAAGTAGCCGAAGGCCGTGGTGCCGCGCGCATGCACCACGCGTTCGGGCACGCGCTCGCGGTCGAAGTGGCTCATCTTCTCCAGGAACTGGTAGTTCTCCAGGGTCGCCGGGCCGCGGGCGCCGATGGTTCGCGTGTTCTGGTTGTCGTAGACCTTGTGGCCCTGGCGGTTGGTCAGGGGCTGGTCCGGGGACTGGGCCGCATCGGTCATCACTGATCACTCCTGGGAAAAAGGGGGAGGCCGCTTGCCGTGATTCCAGCTTCCTCCTCGGCCGCGGCGAGGGCAAGAGTCCGACGAAGACGCGGCCGGGCTTCGCGGAGGAGTGCCCGTGGCGGTGCGGCGGGAGCCTCGCGGGAGTGGACGTGGCGGTGCGGCCGGAGCCTCGCGGGAGTGGACGGGGGCGGTGCTTTTCGCTCCCACGTCTTGGCGGCGGCTCCCGACGTTTCGCCTAGTCAGCGCGCTTTAGGGGTAGCCAAAGATGGGCAGTTAGTCCGAGACATGGGAGCGAACACACCGGCGGACCCGGCCCCGCCCCGCCCGGAGCTACCGGTGGGCGAAGCTAAGCCCCAGGCGTTTCTCGCTCAAGTACACGCTCAGGCCAATGCCAAGGGCCGCGAACGTGCAGGTCATCCACCAGGTGGACTGCCAGCCGCCGGTAACCGTGGCCAGCCAGGCGATCATGGCCGGGCCGGTGAAGTTGCCGACGTTGAAGATCTGCTGCATCAACCCCATGGCGGCCGGCGGGGACCCGTCCGCCGGCGCCAAGTCCACGGCCATGCGGGTGAGCGTGGACGGGATCACCGAGCCCACCATGGAAAACAGTGCCACACAGGCGAACTGGATGGCCATGCCGCCCGGAGCAACGGCCCAGTCGATGCCGAAGGTGAGCACCGTCGTCGTGCCCATCAGGATGAAGGTGGGGATCATCAGCAGCCGCGGGGGGACGCCGCGCTGCAGCAGCGGAGCGGCGCCGATGGCCCCCAGCGCGTTCAGGCCGCCCACCACCGCGGACAGGATGCCCGGCCAGATCCCGGTGACCCCGTTCTGCTCGTAGATGGTGGGCAGGAAACCGACCACGGCCATCCACTGGACGGTGTAGCAGGCGAATACCACGCCGGCGATCCACGGCTTGGGGGACCGGACGGTGCGGCCGATGCGACGGGTGGCCGCGGGCAGGCCGGAACCGTCGCGCCGCGGGTCCTGTGGCACGAACTTCAGCACCAGCGGGATCGGAATGAGCGTCAGGGCGGCCATGATCCACCACCACGTGTGCCAGCTGGTGGCCTGTAGGATAAGCGCGCTGGCCACCAGGCCGGCGAAGGTCGCGAAGCCCTGGTACGCGCTCCAGAAGCCGACCGCCAGATTGACGCGGACCCCGGGCGTGTTCGCCCGGATCAGCCCTGGCGCCACCACCGTGGTCAGCAGGAAGCCCGCTCCTTCGAGTGCGCGGCAGGCCATCAGTACGGCGGCCGAGTCGGCGAAGCCCCCGATGACGGATCCGATGATGAGCAGCCAGAGGCCGGCGAGCAGGCAGCGGCGTGCGCCGATCATTTCCGCCAGCAGGGAAACCGCCAGGCCGCCGACCATCCCGGCCACCTGCACCACCCCCAGCAGCACCCCGGCCTGCACCAGGGACATGCCGAGCTCGTCCCGGATCACGGGAATGGCCGACGGCAGCTTCCAGATGTGCATCGCGGCCGTGACGCCGGCCAGGACGACGACGATCCATGCCGCGTCTGCCCGCGGCCGGATGGCGCTGGTGGTGGCCACGCTGCTCCTTTCCGACGGGTTCGATTAGTTGCCCGTACAGACTATCCGCGGCCGGAGAAGGGTGACGCGCGGCACGTAAGACGGGCGCCGGCGTCGTAATAGTTGACTACGATATGGGCTGAGCCGGGCTGGCTCGGCGCACCATGCCGAGGCGCGGCGGCACCGCACCGCCGTGGATAGACTGGCCAAGGCGGCAAACCCGCCGGGGAACTACGGGAGGGCAACATGTTCGAACCTGGGGCGCCGATCGACGAGGTCGAGCGCGACGTCGAAGCGATCATCATGGAATTGGTGCACGAGCTGGGCGAGCGGGCCGACGCCGATCCGGAGCCGCTGGGCGCCGAGGAGCGCGCCTACATCGCGGCGTTTTCCGACGCCAGGGCCAACAACGACCGCAACCAGACGGCGTTGCTGTCGACGGCGATACGGCAGCCGAACCTGGCCGAGTCGCTGGTCTACCTTAACCAGCGGCTGGACCGGCAGGATCTCGACCCGCGCGAGCCCGTGGGCATCATCGGGATCATCGTCCGGCTGGCGATGGACGGGCTGTGGGTCTCCGACATGCTGGACAGCACGCGGTTCAAGCCGGAGGACCGGCGCCGGATCACCGACGTGCTCACAGGCATGACGTACCTGACCGACGCGCGGCTCAAGGAACTGCTGGCCGAGCTGGCGCCGAAGGGACGGGCGTCGCAGAAGGACTGACCAGCGCCGACCGCGCCGGGCCCGCCCACAGCTTCAACGGCTGGGGGCGGGCCCGCTGTCGTGAGGGGCCCGGGCCGTCCGAGGCGAGCTAGGGTCGTTTGCGTCGTGGCCGCGCTGCCGGATTTCCTGCAGGATGATCCTGACGTCCTCGGGGAACGACGCGATGTAAGCGTCGATCGTCGCAAACTGCTCCGCCATCCTGACCCACCTGCCGCCTTCCGGCCTTGCCCTATCAGACGTCCTATCCGGCCACGTGCTAGCCGGTGTGTCCCGCAAACGGCGTCAGCACGATCTTGCCGGACGCGTGGCCCTCCTGGCTGTAGCGCATCGCGTCCGCGGCCTGATCCATCGAAAACGTGCGGTCGATGTCCACGGTGAGCTTGCCGGCGTCGGCCAGCGCGCTCAGCCGCGCGAGTTCGGCAGCTTCCGGGCGCACCCAGATGTAGTGGCCGCCGTGCTTGGCTGCGGCCGGATCGGCGATCGACGCGTGCCGGCCGCCATTGCGCAGCACGGCCAAGGTTTCCTCCAGGACCCCTCCCGCGAAGTCCGCCACGGCGTCCGCGCCCTGCGGAGCGAGCCCGCGCACGCGGTGCACCAGCCCGTCGCCGTATTCCACCGGTTCCGCGCCGAACTCCCGCAGCCGTTGGTGGTGTTGCCTGGAGGCGGTGGCGATGACCCGGAGGCCGCGCTCGATGGCGAGCTGGATGGCGATTCGACCGACTCCGCCGGACCCGTTGTGGATCAGGAGTGTCTCGCCGGTTGACGGGGCCAAGGCGTCCAGGGTCCGCTGTGCTGTCATGCCGGTGAGCGGCAGCCCGGCGGCCTGCTCCCAGCCCAGCGATTCCGGCTTGCGCGCCACCATGGATACCGGCAGCGCCACGAACTCCGCGTAGGTTCCGCCGCTCACGGTGTCCCGGCGGCCGTAGGCATAGACTTCGTCGCCGGGAGCGTATTCGGGGGTATCCGGTCCCACCTCCTCGACGACTCCGGCCACGTCCCAGCCGGGAATCACCGGGAAGTGCACGTCCAGCATCGCGTCCAGTCCGCCGGACATCACTTTCCAGTCCACCGGGTTCACGCTGGCTGCCTTGACCCGGATGAGCACCGAACCCGGTGCCACCTTCGGCCGCCGGACCTCCGACTGCTCCAAAACCTCCGGCCCGCCGTAACGGGAGTAGGTCATGGCCTGCATGGTCTTAACCAACGGATGCCGCCTTCCTGTTTTCGCTCCACCCTAGTGGCGGGCCGCGGCCTTGCCTATGCAGAGGGCCGCGTAACGAACCTCACAGGCCCGCAGGAAATTCCGGCAGGGAGGGGCGGTGTTCAACCCTGTAGACCCATCCCGCAACTAAGGAGTCACATGAGCGTCGAAACCGTTGACGTCAGCCTGGAGAACGAACTGGCCGTGGACCGCGAGGCCGCGAACCAGCTGTTTTTGGAAGCCCGCACCGCGAACACCTTCTCCGCCGAGCCGGTCTCGGACGAGCAGCTCGCCGCCATCTATGAGCTGGCCAAGATGGGCCCGACCATGATGAACAACCAGCCGCTGCGCATCACCTGGGTCCGGTCAGCCGAGGCCCGCGAGAAGCTGGGCGCCCGCATGGCGGAGGGCAACCGTGCTAAGACGCTGACGGCTCCGATGGTCGCCGTGCTCAGCTACGACGCCGACTGGCACGAGCACTTCGAGACGTTCTTCCCGCACGCTCCCGAGCGCAAGGCAATGTTCGACGACAACGCCGAAATGCGCGCCGAGGTCGCCAAGAACAACGCGTGGCTGCAGGCCGGTTACTTCATCATGGCCGTCCGCGCCGTGGGCCTGCACGCCGGCCCGATGGGCGCGTTCGACGCCGCCGGCATCGATGAGGACTTCAACGCCGGAACCTCCCACCGCACGTTCATGGTGGTCAACATCGGCACCCCGGGCGAGAACCCCTGGTTCCCGCGGCTGCCCCGCCTGGACGCGGAAATCGCCGTGCAGACGGTCTGATTCCGTCAACCGCTGACGACGGCGGTGCCCACCCACCGGGGGCTTGCGAGCTTCCAGGGGAGGGCGCCGCCGTCGGCGTTTAAGGGTGGCGGGGGAGGGCCGCAGCGGAAGGACAGTCAGGACAGAACAGTGCCGGCCGGTCAGGACGGCGCGCCGGCCCGCCGGACAGGGCGTCACGGCGTCGCCGGCCGGTCAGGACAGCGCGGCGCCGCCCTGCCAGAGTGCGTCGAACGGGGCGTGGGAGGAAACCCGCGCCTTGATGCCCTCGGTGACGAAGTGCTTGGCGGTCTTGGCCGCCTGCAGCGGGGTGGCGCCCTTGGCCAGTTCGGCGGTCACCGCGGCGGCCAGCGAGCAGCCGGCGCCGGAGACGGCCACTTCGCCGACCTTCGGCGCGGAGAGCACTTCGAGGGTTTCGCCGTCGTAAAAGACGTCCACCGCGTCCGGGCCGGCCAGGCGCACCCCGCCCTTGGCCAGCACCGCGGCGCCGGAGGCCTCGTGGATGATCTTGGCGGCCCGTTTCAGGTCCTCGACGTCGTTGATCGTGATCCCGGAGAGGGATTCGGCCTCGAAGTGGTTCGGGGTGACGAAGGTGGCCAGCGGCAACACCTGGGCCTTGAGCGCCTGGTCCGTGTCCAGCGCGTGGCCGGGTTCCTGCCCCTTGCAGATCAGTACCGGGTCCAGCACGATGTTGTCCCATTCTTGGTTCTGCAGCGCCGCCGCGACCGTGTCGATGGTCGCGGGCGAGCCGAGCATGCCCAGCTTGACCGTCTTCAGCGAACCTTCGTAGCAGGTTTGGATCGCCTCCAGCTGATCGGCGATGACGCCGGCGTCCACCGGGACAAAGCGGTGGTTCCAGTTGTCCTGGGGATTGAAGGACACGATGCAGGTCAGGGCGGTGATGCCGTAGGTGCCCAAAGCCTGGAAGGTCTTCAGGTCGGCCTGGGCTCCCGCGCCTCCGGTGGCTTCGGAGCCGGCGATGGTCAGCGTAATGGCGGGCCGGTTGGTTTCGGTGATGGAAACAGACATGCGGTTATTTTCCACTGACAGACCCTCAGGCTCCTAATGACGACGACGACGGCGCTCACCGCCCGGCGACTGTGCGGTGGCCATCCGCTGAGCCGGCTGCCGCCCTCAAGCGCACGCCGGCTCAGCGGATGTCCACCATCCGCCACACGCTGAACCGGCCGATTGCCGCGGCCAGCCCGATCAGCGCTGCCAGTTCCAGCGTACCGAGCGGGTCGCCGCTGGAGAGCGAGACCAGGATCAGGAACGAAGCAGCCGTCATGACCGCGAAGAACGCGAGCACGTGCAGCCATTGGTTAGCCACCGGCCGGAGCAACATGCCCAGCACGAAGGCGATGGGTGCGCCGATGACCAGCCCGACGCCGCCGGCGTACAACCCGACGACCAGCGCCAGGAGGGCGGCCGACGCGAATTGGTGCCAGCTGAGCGGACCGCCGGCCAGGGTGAGCAGCAGGGCGCCCAGCGCGAATACGGAGACGGCCACGAGGAATCCGACCACGAAGGCCCCGAACCCGAAAGTCACCCGGTGGCGCGGGTTGTTGTCCTCGAAGTCGTCGGGTTCGGGCTCCTCACTCATACAGCCAGAATAGGACGGCGGCGCCGTGGAGCAGTCGGGCATCGCAGGCGTCGGAGCGCGAAGCCCCGCGCGCATGGGAGAATGGTAGGCGGTCCGGGTGGCAGACGGACCCCTAGTGCTAATACAGCGGACGTTTCTTCAGGTCACCGTGAGGTGCGAAACGTTGCGCGAACCACTACTACGAGGGTGAACACCACTGATGACTGAACTGCAATTCCGCACGCCTGCCCGCTTTGCCTCGATCGGCAGCCCCTACTTCGGCATCATGCTTGCCGTGATGGCGGTGGTCCTGATCCTGTCCAACATCGGCGCCTCCAAGGGCGTGGCCCTGGGCCCGATCATTACTGACGGCGGATTTTTCCTGTTCCCGCTGGCGTACATTCTGGGCGACGTGATCAGCGAGGTCTACGGCTTCAAGGTGGCGCGGAAAGCCATCCTCACCACCTTCACGCTGTCGGTCTTCGCCTCGCTGTGCTACTGGGTGATCATCGCGCTGCCGGGCTTTGACGACGAGTTCGGGCAGATGAAACAAGAGGCACTTGAGGGTGCGCTCGGCCCGGTGCCGCTGATCGTGCTGGCCAGCCTCCTGGGCTTCCTCGTGGGGCAGACGCTGAATTCCTGGGTGCTGGTGCGTATGAAGGAGCGCTGGGGCGAACGCCGGTTGTGGGCGCGACTGATGGGTTCGACAGGTGTGGGCGAGTTCGCGGACACGCTCATTTTCTGTTCCATCGCGGCCTCGGTGATCGGCATCGGCGATGTCCCCACGTTCATTAACTACGTGGTCGTCGGCTTCGTCTACAAGACCGCGGTGGAATTCCTCTTCGTTCCTGTCACGACCGCCGTCATCGGGCGGGTGAAGAAGCGCGAACCGTCCTACAGCGCGGCGCCTTCTTCGTCCGCCGGCTGATCCTCGGCGGCGAGCGCCGGGACGCGTTCACTGAGCTCCGTCGGCGACAGGTTCGCTGCCCCGCTGATCTCCTCCGGGGCGGCCCCGGCCTTGAGCGCTTCGTCAATTGCAGAGTCCAGGATCGTCTCCGCCTGGTCCATTTCGCCCTGCAGCGTTTCTACAGCCGCGGAGGCGGTCCAGACCTGTTTCAAGTGCTCATCCATTGCTCTACTTCCTATCTTGCCGAGGGACGAATCCCGCCCGAAGGGCATGTCGGCATCGGTGGTGCGGAGTCCGGGGCCCGGAAGCCCCAGCTTACAATGTAAGCCCTGGGGAAATCGAGCCCCGCCGCCGATTTTGTGGCGTCTTCTGCCCAAAACTTTTCATACTTTCGCCAACGGCGGCAAAACCGCGGGTTACCGCGGAAAATCACGTACTTTCGGTACCGGATTAACCGGCTGCCGAGCGGGCTCCGGCCGGTCGGCGGGAGGACAGGGCGAAGCCCGGCGCGTAGGCTGGGGCGCGAATGCAGGAGGGAGCGGTCCATGGTCGAACCCGAAACATCTTCGGCGGCTGATGCGGCCCACGGCGGCCACGACAGGCAGCGACTGGATCGACAGCGGATCCTGGAGGCGGGCGCGGCCTTCATCGAACAGCACGGGGTCCGCCAATTGAGCATGCGGCGCCTCGGGGCGGAGTTGGATGTCGAAGCCATGTCGCTCTATCGCTACGTGCCGTCGCGGGAGCATCTGCTCGACGGCATCGTGGAGATAGTGGTCGATGAGCTGTACAGCGACCCGGAAGTGTATGTGGAACCCCGCCACGGGTGGCAGGACTACCTGCTGCGGTTGGCCCACGGGCTGCGGCGGCTTGCGGTTAAGCATCCCGAGGTGTTCCCGCTGATTGCCACACGCCCGACGGAGGCCCCCTGGGTCCAGCCGCCCTTGCGCAGCCTAAAGTGGGTGGAGTCGTTCCTCAAGGCCATGACCGGCGCGGGCTTCAGCAATGAGCAGGCGGTGGAGGCCTACCGGGCCTTCAGCAGTTTCCTCATTGGCCACTTGCTGCTGGAGGTGGCCGCGCTCGGTGCCGACATAGGGCCGGTCGAGGAGGGCACGCCACCGCCGCCCGGCCAAACCGACCTCACCGACTATCCGCTGCTGCAGAAACTGCAGGGCCTGCTGTCCCAGGACCGCGCCAAGCAGGAATTCGAAGCCTCGCTGGATTGGCTGCTCGAGCGCCTGGACAGCCAGCTTTCCTGAGCGCAGATACGATCCACGCCGTGCCGCGGCGGCGCTTCCGCCGTCGTGCCCTATCCCCTCGCCACCGTACGGCGGCGCTTCCGCCGTCGTGCACTATCCCTTCGCCACCGTGCCGCGGCCCTTCCGCCGTCGCACGTTATTGCGTCCGTAGTAAGGCAATTTAGCTGCGCCGTTTTGCAGATTGATAATAAGCATGCTTTGCTTACATCGTAAGCATGATTACCGTTTTGGTCCGGCACCGCCGGACCAAGGTTCCCAGCCAGGGGTCCGGTCGGGTCACGCCCGCGCCCTCCGGTTGGAGACGCTAAGTGAGGAGAGGCATGCAGGTCATACGCAACAACTACGACGCATCACGCTTCGACGCCTATGTAGACGGAGAAGTAGCGGCGTCGCTGCAGTACAAGATCCAAGACGGTGAGATGTGGCTCCTCCAGATTGACGAAGACCGTTTGCACCGCGGGCTTGGCCTGGCCGGCGAATTGGTGCGCCGGGCATTGGTTGAAGCCCACCGCCGCCGCCTGCGCGTATTGCCGTTCTGCCAGGAAGCCCGGCAGCAGGTCTTTAACCATCCTGTGTTCCTCCGGCTGGTACCGCAGGAACAGCGCAGCCGCTTCCATAAGTCGTGGGCCTTGGAGAGCAAGGCCGGGGCGGGTCGTCGCCGGCGCCGGGTGTCCTCCGGTGTGGCCCGGAATTCCACCGCGCCGAAGGCAACGGCCCGAAGTTCCGCCGCGCCGAAGGCAGCGGCCCGATGAGTGGCAAACTCAAGGTCACGGTCCGGGTCGACCTGGAGTGCTCGGCCGCGCACATCGAGGTACGCGGGCGCGTCGACGAGCGGAACGTTCTGGCCGTCTACTCTCTGGCCAGGCGGGCAAACTCGCTGGCGTCAGGACTTCAGATAACCATTGACCTGCAGAATGCCTCCGTGGACGGGGCAGTCCTGGCAGACCTGCAAGGATGCGCGGCGGCCGGAGCGCTGCCCGCACATGCCGACCCCGGGCAGTCCGACTGCTGGCTGAGCATTCTGGCTCCGGCCACTGAGCTCTCCGACGTGGCGCTGGCCGCCTGATACCGGCCCGCACCAAGACACGGAAGGCCGCCGTCGTTCTCACGGAAACGACGGCGGCCTTCCGCCTGCCCGGACCTTGGCCCGCCTCCGGCCTGCCGAAACCCTGTTCCGGGCCGCGCCGGTAGATCAGGCGTAGTAGCGGCCGAGCACCTCGGCCTTGAAGTCAAAGAAGGAACCGTCGTCGATGGCCAGCCGCGCGTCGTCGACCAGTTTTACCGTGAAGCGCTCATTGTGGATGGAGATCAGCGTGTGGCTGACCATCTCGTTTGCCTTGTAGAGGTGGTGGATGTAGGCGCGCGTGTAGTTTCCGCAGGTGTAGCAGTCGCAGCCGTCCACCAAGGGGGCGAAGTCCATTTTGAACCGGCGGTTGGACAGGTTCTTGCGGCCGTCAGGCGTGTAGAACGCGGAGTTGCGCGCCACCCGGGTGGGGGAGACACAGTCGAAGGTGTCGGCGCCGTTCTCGATCGCCGTGAAGATGTCGTCCGGTTCCGAAATGCCCAGCAGGTGGCGGGGCTTGTCCTCGGGCAGCTCCTCGGTGCACCAGCGCACGATGGTGCCCAGGTTCTCCTTCTCCAGCGCGCCGCCGATGCCGAAGCCGTCGAAGTTCATCGCTCCGAGGTCGCGGCAGGCCTTGCGGCGCAGGTCTTCGTACTGGGCGCCCTGAATAACGCCGAAGAGTGCCTGGTACGGCCGGTGGGAGCGCTCCTCGGTGAGCCGCTCGTGCTCGGTCACGCACCGCTCGGCCCACCGCCGCGTCCGTTCCAGCGACTCCTCCTGGTAGCCGCGCGAATTCATCAGCGTGGTCAGCTCGTCGAAGGCGAACATGATGTCCGCCCCGAGCTGGTGCTGCACCTGCATGGAGATCTCCGGCGTGAAGCGGTGCCTGTCGCCGTTCAGATGCGACTTGAACCAGACGCCGTCGTCGTCCACATGGGCCAGGCGTTCCTTGCCGGGTGCCACCCGGTCGTCGGAGCCGCTGCCGGCCGCGGCCGCGTCCATGCTGATGACTTTCTTAAAGCCGGAGCCCAGGCTCATCACCTGGAAGCCGCCGGAATCGGTGATGGTGGGCCCGTCCCAATTCATGAACCTGCCCAGCCCGCCGGCCGCATCGAGCACCGCCGCCCCGGGCTGCAGGTACAGGTGGTACGCGTTGGCCAGCAGGGCCTGCGCGCCGAGCTCCTTCATCGACTCGGGGAGGACGGCCTTGACCGTGGCCTTGGTGCCGACGGCGATGAAGGCGGGGGTCTGTATCTCTCCGTGCGGCGTGGTGATGGTTCCGGTCCGGCCCTGGAACGCGCCCCCGTTGTCTTCTACCTGGGCGGGGGCGGGGCTGGCGGTGTCGGACAGGCGGCTGCCGACGCGAAAGGAAAAATCAGACTGGGGCACCCCACCATTTTGCCTTACCGGGCGGCGGCCGGACTCCGGGGCACTGGGTGCGTGGGCGGTGCGTGCGTGGCTGCGCCCAATGAAAGACGGGAGCAAGGTAGCTACAGTAGGCAACCGAAGGGCGGCAAAATGCTGAAGCAGCAGGTACGCGAGTTCTTCCGGGTTGGTCCGGCGCGCCAAGACCATATTGTTGCCACGCGTTGCGGTCTCAGCGTGGGCCTGCCCTTGCTTGCCCTGCTGGCGTTTGGCCGGTTTGACCTGATGGTCTTCGCCGCCTTCGGCGCCTTCACGGGGATCTACGGCCGCGGTGAAGCACACGGGTCCAGGCTGCGGCATCAAGGCCAGTTTGGCGTCCTAATCCTCTTGGTCATGTTCCTCGGCGCGCTCACTGCCCGGGCCGGCCCCGGGCCCTGGGGGATCGTGTTCGGCACCACCGTGGTAGCCGGGTCGTGCTCCCTGGCAGTCAACTACCTCCGGCTGCGGCCGGCCGGGGTCATCTTCTTCACCTTCGGTTATGCCGCCATCGGCTCGATTCCGCCGACGGCGCCGTTGTGGCAGGCGATGCTGACCGGACTGGTGAGCGTGGTGCTGGCCATGCTGATCGGGATCAGCAGCCGGTTGGTGCCGTCCTGGCGGACGTCCATGGCCGCGCCGCCGAAACAGGAACTGACCGCCGCACACTGGCGGGAATTCGCGGTGGAGGCCGGCGCGAATGCCGTCGCGGCGCTCGCGGCCGGGACGCTCGCCACCATGGTGGGTCTGGGGCACAACTACTGGGCGATGGTGGCCGCGGTGGCCCCGATCGCCGGCCCCAGCCTGGTCCAGCGGGTGAACAAGGGCGTGCACCGCATCCTGGGCACCTTTGCGGGCGTGGCGGTTGCCGGGGTGCTGCTGGCCCCGCACCCGGCGCCGTGGGTGCTGGTGCTGATGGTGGTGGCGCTGCAGTTCGCGGCCGAGATGTTCGTGCTGCGCCACTATGCCCTCGCGCTGATCTTCATCACGCCGCTGGCCCTGATCATGACCGAGCTCGCTGCCCCCACGGATCCTCAGGAGCTGATGGTGGACCGGGCTTTGCAGACCGCGATCGGTGCGCTGGTAGGGCTCAGCCTGGTGTACCTGATGCACCAGCGCACCGTGCGCATGAAGAACCGGCGGCGCTTCCAACGCAAGCACCGCGGCGAGGGATGAGCGGGGTTCGCCCGCCCGCCCTTCGGACTGCTGCGGTGTGGTCTATTCGGCGACCGGCCCGGCGGTGCTGCCGAGCACCAGCGGGTCGGCGACGGGCAGCGCGCTGCTGCGCCAGCCGTCCCAGGCTTTCCGGATTTCGGCGAGCCGGCGGGCACCAAGGCCGTAACAGCTGATCAGCACCTGGCAGCCGCCCTCCGGCCGGCCCTCCGGATGCGGCGGCGTGGTCGCAACAATCAGGAGGCCGCCGCCATGGTCGGCGTATGAATCCACCGTCAGCCCGAGCTGGCGCTCGGACCGGAACCACACCTTGCCGGAGAGAGCCTCACCGGTGGACAGCGTGGCGGAGTACGGCTCGTCCGGCTCCGGCAGGTTGTCGAGTCCCAGGCTGGCGAGCAGGCCGCCGGGCGGCAGCGAGTCCGCGCCGAGGTACGTGGTCTGGCGTGGGTCGTTGGGGTGCCGCTCCAGGGCGAACCGCAGCTGCTGCAGGAACGTCAGCCAGCCTTCGGTGACGTCCTCCCACCACTCGTCGGACTTCTCGCCGGACTCCCGGCCGCGCTCGAGGCTCAGCTGGACGCCGTCGCCCACCGGCTTCAGGATAAAGGCATCGCCGTCGCTCAGCCTGAGTTGTTTGTGGTCTTCGGATTCGGTGGCACCGGTGAAGTAGATCTCGCGGATCTCCTCGTCCAGGCCCTTCATGTCCCAGCCGTGCCACTGTGCAATGGACCTGGGCTCGCGCAGCATGACCCAGACCTGGCGGGCGTCCGCATTAATGTGGACGCTCAGGGGACCGGTCGCCGGTGCAACGCCGCTATCCGTCATGCGGCCGACTCTACCCGCGGGGCCGCAGGGGTGGCCAGAGTCGGGCGGAACGGGCCTAGGAGTTCCGCTGCTGGGCGTCCAGTGCGCGGATCGCCACCAGCTCGTTGCTGATCCGGCGGTCCAACTCGACCGGCTCCAGGGTCTCCGATCCGCCGTGCGTGCGCAGGTACAACAATGAGCTCAAGCGCAGTTCGCGCCACTCACGCTCCACGTCGCGGTCGGCGGCGGCCATGGCGCGGTGGATTTCCTTGTCGTAGAGGTTCGGCTCGTTCAGCTGGCGCTGGCGGACCTCCGCGTTGACCTTCGCGCGGAACGGGTCCTCGTCGGCGTCGTCGGGGGTGCGCAGCGCCTCGGCCAGCCTCCGGGCTTCCTGCTGGTCCTCCTCGTCGCCGGACTCGCGCAGCATGTAGGCGGCCATGGCCATCGCCGACTGAATCCATTTCCACCGGCCGAAGTTCCCGTCGAACGGCTGGTCGATGATCAGCCGGCAGACCGTGAGTGCGCGTTCGCGATCGTCCAGCTCCACGAACAGGATATGGGCCAGGTCCCGCACGTCCTGCAGGTGGCTGCCGGCCTTGGTGTTGAGGCCCCGGCTCAGGCGTGCGGCCAGCCGCTGCACCCGGGCATTGCGTGCGTGTGCCCGCGCCACCTCGACCACCACCGCCTCGGGAGTGCCTTCCTCGGCCGGGATCAGTTCCAGTTCAGCCAGCGCCAGCGCGCCGGGCAGCGGCGCGGGCCGGCGGGAGGAAGCCACGCGGATGCGCGAGCCATGGGCAATGCGCACCTTGCTGCCGTCTTCCAGCGTGGCCACCACCAGCGCCGGCGTGCCGAAATCGTCGGGTACGACGGCGGTGCTCGCCACCGGCGCCGAGTGCTCGCCGGAGCGGGTCAGGAACCGGGCGCCGGCGGCCACGGCCTCGGCCTTGACATGGTGAATGTATGTCTCGGCCTGCTGTTCCGTCATGGGTAAATCCTTAGTCACGCTCGCGATCGTCTGAACAGTATATGAATTCGTTATCTTTTCCGGGGGAGGTGCGGCCCGGTGTCCGGCCCGCCGTCCTGATGAAACGATGGATTGTGAGCGGCCTCTCGCGCGGTGCACATCCGGGGAATAGGGAAGGTGCGCCCCGGCGTTGATCTCGGCACCGGAGACCGCGGGCCCAAAAAATCGGTGTCCGGCTCGGGATCGAGGACCAAAGATGACCGCGATCGCCGATAGCGTCAAGACATCGAAGTTCCCGCCGGAACCGTACCTCGTCGGTTGTTCCGACGAAGCACCTCACGCACAGCAGCCCTACATCCTTGTGAAAGCTGAATCCAGCCATGACCATCATTCTTGCCCCGGAGGCCCGCCTTGGCGAAGCGCCGACACACGCCCCCGTGTACCCCGAGCAGTTCCGCAGCAGGAGCCGTTTGACCGTGCTGCTGCATGCCGCCGGCGCGGCCCTGACGGATCTGGCCAACCGCCGCAGCCAGCGGCCGGTCCAGCTGAAGCGGCTGAGCTACCAGCACCAGCACCGGGAGGAGTCCCGGGACCTCGCCGCCCAGATGTACGTCTGGATGCTGCCGAAGTAACCGGGCGGTCAAGCCGCCGGCACTCGGCGGGAGGCCTGCGCCGGCACTCGGCCGCGGTCAGCCCGCCGACCCACCGGGCGGTAAGCCCTCCGACATCCGGGCGGCGGTCAGCGGCACCAGCCCGCGTGAGCCAAGGCCTGGCGCAGCAGGTTGCCGCGGCCGCCGATGAATTCGGACTGGACCGCCTGGCTCAGCGCATCTTCCGGCGTCATCCAGCTCAGTTCCAGGGCATCCTGGCGCGGGTTGCATTCCCCGGTGACCGGGATGACGTAGGCCAGGGCCACGGCATGCTGCCGGTCATCGGTCAGCCCGGTCTCGGACGGCGAGGGGAAGTATTCGGCCACCGTGAAAGGCACCGGGCTGGCCGGCAGTTGCGGCAGGGCCAGCGGGCCGAGGTCGTTCTCCAGATGGCGCAAGAGGGCGGCCCGGACCGTCTCGCGGTACATGACCCGGCCGGAGACGAAGGTGCGCACCATCTCGCCTTCGTCCGAAGCCTGCAGCAGCAGGCCGATCTCCGTGACATATCCCAGCGAGTCCAGCCGCACCGGCACCGCCTCTACGTAAAGCATCGGCAGGCGTTGCCGCGCCTCGTGCAGATCCTCGTGGGACAGCCAGCCGGGATACGGGTCGGGAGTACGTACGCTCATGTACTTGTTCTACCGCACCCCTGCGACGCCAGTCACGCCGGCCGCCCCGCCCGGCGCGTCCGCTCCAGTGCACCCCAGCCACGGCCGGACCCGCCAGAACCGCGGAACCGCCGGTCCCGTCAGGGCCAAAGCGTCGGCGGCAGCGGGTGGTCTCCAGCCGAACCGTTTCGCGGGGCGCTGAACCGCAGGTACCCTCCGCTGGCCTGGTTCGCGCCGTCAGGATGCTCCACCAGCAGGACCACCCGGCCGGCCTCGTCCGCCCGGGAGCAGTCGTAACCGGCCGTGGCGAGGCGCTCCCGTAAGGCGCACAGGTCGCCGTCGTACTCAAAGGCCAGCCCAAGCTGCTCCGTACCGCCGTGCTGTACCTCGACCAGCCCGCCGTTCTTCGCAGCGAAGACCATGCAGGTGGCGTCGCCGCTGAACCGGGGGAGCGCGCCGATTCCGCGGAGGGTGGCCGCAGCACCGGATACGTCCGGCGTCACCCAGACCGGCATGACGGCCAACACCGGATCGGGCGGGTTGTGCCCGGCGTTGTGCCCGAACGGCGGCGCGGCGGCCCATGCCAGGAAGCTGAGGCCCGAGGGTGCGGTGATCCGCGCGGACCGGCCGTTGCCGGCCTCCTCGATTTCCGCCCGCGTGCCGTCGGCCACGGTGCGGCGGACAAATTCGTCGAGGTCGCGGACCTCGAAGCCCAGTTCCACGCGGGCGTCGGCGGCGTCGCCGGGATCGGCCGGGCGCAGGTCCAGCCGCCCCGAGCCGGCGGCGAACTCCAGCCGGGCACCGCCGTCGTGGGCCACGCAGGCCAACCCCGCCGCGGTCAACAAGTCCCGCCACGGCCCGATGCGGAAGGTGGACAATACGGGACGGACGCGCAGCATCTGGGTTCCTCCTTGGGTCGGCACGGGACGATACCCCAAAACACTAGACGGCGCGGCCCTGCCGTGCTGCCATGAGGGCATGGCCGTTGAGCTTCCGGAGTTGCTGGTGCCAGACGCCGCCGCGTGGCGGGCCTGGTTGGAGGAAAATCATGCCTCGTCGGCCGGCGTGTGGCTGATCCTGGGCAAGAAGGGTGGCACGGTCACAGCCTTGGATTATGCCGCCGCCCTGGACGAGGCGTTGTGTTTCGGCTGGATCGACGGGCAGGGCAAGCGGCGCGACGCGGAAAGCACCCTCCAACGCTTCACCCCGCGGACGAAGCGCAGCATCTGGTCGCTGCGGAACGTCGGGCACATCGAGCGGCTGGAGCAGGCCGGGAAGATGCACGAGGCCGGCCGGGCTGCAGTGGCCGCGGCGCAGGCCGACGGCCGCTGGGAGAAGGCCTACGCCGGGCCCGCCACGGCCGAGGTGCCCGAAGACCTGTCCGCGGCGATCGCCGCCGTCCCGGAAGCGCAGGCGATGTTCGAGGTGCTCACCTCGCAGAACCGCTTCGCGCTGATCCACCGGCTGGCCCAGCTGAAGACCGATGCCGCCCGGCAGCGCAAGATCGCCGGCTTCGTGGAGATGCTGGCCCGGCAGGAGACGCCGTATCCGCAGCAGAAGAAGCCGTCCTGACTGCCGGGCGCAGGGGCGTGCACGGGCCCCGGCCGTGCGCCGGTTCACCAGCCGTTCCGACGCCCGTGCCCACGCCCGCGCCGACCCCGGTGCCCACGCCCGCTCAGGCGGGCAGCGTGGCGGCGGCTTCCAGGGTCATCCAGGCCTGCAGTTGGGTGGACAGCTCGACGCCGCCGCCGGGCCCGCCCGCTGTGGCGGCCGGAACCGCGGGGTCGGGGGAGAAAACCAGCACCTCCCCGGTGCGGTGGTTTCCGATGGTCCGCCCGTCCCAGAAGCCTTGCGCGGTGTCCGAGACCATCCGCGCCGCCAGCTCCCGCGCCGAGTACGGCAGTCGGTCGGAGCGGGCGGCCAGAGCCAGGTAGCGGGCCAGGATCCCGGTGAACAGGCCGCCGTCGCCGGCGCCGTGCGTGCGCAGGACGAGTTGGCCCCCGTCCCCTGTGGTCGCCGAACGTCCTTGGACCAAATTGGCCGCGATGCCCTGCACCAGTTCGGCGGCCCGCGCCAGGTCGGCGTCGCGGCCCGTTTCCAGCAGTGCCCCGAGCACCGGCCCTTGGTTGTAGGTGTAGAGGTCGTCTACCAAAACCGGCCGGCCGCCGGCGACCCGGACGCCGTCGAGATACAGCCGCTGCCGGGGCGCGTACAGAGTGGCGTCCAACCAGTCCAGGAGCCGGGCGGCCTGCGCCCGGTCGCCCGTGCGCGCCAGATACAGGGCCGCCGGTGCCGTGGCGGGGGTGTTCTTGAAGTCCCTGGCGGTGTTCCAGAACAGGCCGCCGCCCAAGTCCGGGGTGTGCGCCGATTCCAGCTGTGGCAGCAGGCCGCGAGCCGCGGCCCTGTTCCGGAAGCGGGGTTTGTGCGCATCGGCGGCCAGCATGTCCAGCCGCTGCGCCGCCAACGCGAGCCAGGCCATGTCGTCGTAGTAGGCGTTGTCGAAGCGGAATCCGTTGCGCCAGCGCAGCGTACGCAGCAGCCGCGCGGCGAGACGGCCGGCGCTCGGCCCGGTGCCGCCGTCGTAATGCCGGCCCCCGCGCAGCTCCCGCCACCCGGCATCCACCAGGCAGTCCAGGAAGTGGGCCTGCCACCAGTAGTGCCACGGCCCGCCGCGGCCGGGGGAGGGTTGGCGGACCGCGCCCAGCACGGTGAACGGAAGGCCCAGCAGGCGCTGGCGGAAATGGCGGACGACGGCGATGGCGGCCTCGTCCGCGCGTCCTGCCGCCGGAACGGGGTTGGGCGGGCGGAATGCTCCGCCGCCGGGCAGGGTGGGCATGTGGACCAGCCTAACGGCGGATCGGCGCGGCGCAGGCCGGAATTTGCCCGCCGGTGCCCGGGGTGTGCGCCGGGCCACACTAGGCTGAGGGTTGCAATGCCGCCGGCAGGCAGGCGGCCGGAGGGATGAGTGTTGAGGACCCTGAGGAGGAACCAATGGAGGTAGCCGGAACCGTAGCGCTGATCACGGGCGGAGCATCGGGGCTGGGGGCTGCGACTGCCCGCCGGCTGCATGCCGCCGGTGCGGCGGTAGTGCTGATGGACCTGCCCGGCTCGAAGGGGAAAGAGCTCGCCGCCGAACTCGGGGACCGGGCCGTGTTCGCGCCCGCCGACGTGACCCATGAAGAACAGGTGCAGGCCGCGGTGGAGGAGGCCGCGGCACTGGGACCGCTGAGGATCGTGGTCAACTGCGCCGGCGTCGCCACCCCGGGCAAAGTGCTGGGCCGCGACGGGGTCCTGCCGCTGGAGGCGTTTGCCAAGGTCATACAGGTCAACCTGGTCGGCACCTTCAACGTGATTCGCCTGGCCGCCGCGGCCATCGCCGCCACCGAACCGGTGGAAACCGAACTGGGCGGGCCCGAGCGTGGCGTCATCATCAACACCGCCTCCGTGGCGGCCTTCGACGGCCAGATCGGCCAGCCCGCCTACGCCGCGTCCAAGGGCGGAGTGGCTGCCATGACGCTTCCGCTGGCCCGCGAACTGGCACGCTCGCTGATCCGGGTGGTCACCATCGCGCCGGGCATCTTCGAGACGCCGATGATGGCCGGGCTGCCGCAACAGGCGCAGGAATCGCTGGGCCGGCAGGTGCCGCACCCGTCCCGGCTGGGCCGGCCGGCCGAGTATGCGGAGCTGGCCGCGCACATCGTGGCCAACTCGATGCTCAACGGCGAAACCATCAGGCTGGACGGCGCGATCCGGATGGCGCCCAAGTAACCGAAGGGTCGGTGGGCGGGGGAGTAATCGGCGCTTCCGGGCTGCGCCTAAGTTCCCGGCACCTCCCGGGTGGGCGGGGAGTAACCGGCGCGAGCCGGATGACGCGGGCAGCCGGCGCCCCCGAAACCCGTCGGCGAAAGGCGAGGCGTCGCCGTCGTACGCTTGAGGTGGACCGTGCCGAAGCTTGGAGTCCCCGGGAACGGCACGCCCGCCGCAGCCGCCCGCAGGACGCGAAAGGACGCACCCATGCCGCACGCCGCCCGCGACCGGGACCTCGACGCGAGCCTGCGCGCCGACGTGCGCCGGGTGAGCACGCTTCTGGGGGCATCGCTGGCGCGCCAGCACGGGCCGGAGTTGCTGGACCTGGTGGAGCAGGTGCGGCTGCTGACCAAGGAGTCCAAGGAAGCGGCCCGGGGCGAGGGCGAGGCCACGGGGCCGTGGACCGCCCGCGAGGTGATCGACCAGGTCCGCGAACTGCTCGCGGGGCTGGACGTGGACGAGGCCACCGATCTGGTGCGGGCTTTTGCCTTCTACTTCCACCTGGCCAACGCCGCCGAACAGGTGCACCGGGTGCGCCAATTGCGTGCCCGGCCGGAGGAAGACGGCCAATTGCTTCGCACCGTCGCCCAGATTGCCGAGGAAGCGGGACCCGAGGCGCTGCAACACGCGGTCAACCAGCTCGACGTCCGCCCCGTCTTCACCGCGCATCCCACCGAGGCATCGCGGCGCACCGTGCTGGACAAGCTGCGCGCTATCTCCGACCTGCTGTCCACCACGACGGCGGAGGGAAGCACGGCGCGGCGGCGGCAGGACCGGCGGCTGGCCGAGATCATCGACCAGATGTGGCAGACCGACGAGCTGCGGCACGTGCGGCCGAGCCCTGTGGATGAGGCGCGCAACGCCGTTTACTACCTGGGCAACATCCTCAACAACACCATGCCGGAGCTGATGGGGGACCTGGCCGAACTGCTCTCCGAACATGGCGTGACGCTGCCCGCCGACCGGGCGCCGCTGCGCTTCGGCTCCTGGATCGGCGGCGACCGTGACGGCAACCCGCTGGTCACCGTGGACGTGACGCATGAGGTCTTCCAGCTGCAGAACCAGCACGCGGTGCGGATCAACATCGGCTTTGTGGACAGCCTGATCGCCGTCCTGTCCAACTCGACGACGATCGTGGCCGCCAGCGACGAACTGCTGAATTCCGTGGCCAGGGACCTCGAGAACCTGCCGGGCCTGGACACCAGGGTGCGCGAGCTGAACGCGAACGAGCCCTACCGGCTGAAACTGACCTGCATCAAAGCGAAGCTGCTTAACACCAGCGCCCGGATCCAGCGCCGGCTCCCGCACGAGCCCGGGCGGGACTACAGCTCGACGGCGGAGGTGCTGGCCGATCTGGCGCCGATCGAGCGATCCCTGCGCGCCCACACCGCGTCGCTGGTGGCGGACGGTTCGCTGGCCGCCGTGCGCCGCGCGGTCTCGACCATCGGGCTGCACCTGGCCACCCTGGACTTCCGGGACAACGCGGGTAAGCACCACAAGGCGGTCGCGGCCCTGCTGGCCGCCCGCGATGCCGCGCGGACCCCGGCCGGCGTGACCGCGGCCCCGGGTGCTGCGGCGGGCCGAGTGGCGGGTTCGGGCGGGACGGCTGCGCCGGGGGATGTGGCGACAGCTGGGGGTGGCGCGGCTGTTCCGGGGGATGTGGCGACAGCCGTCGGCGGCATCGATGCTGCGGCCGAGGCTGCTGCGCCGTCCGGCTACCTCGATCTGGCCCGCGGACCGCGGCAGCAGCTGCTTTCCTCGCTGCTGCTCGAGCCCGGACCGCTGGCACCGCCGTCGTTGTTGAAAAAGAAGCGCGCACGCACCCTGGAGGTGTTCGGCGCGATCGCCGAGGCACTGCGCCAGTATGGTCCGGACGCGGTGGAGACGTACATCGTGTCCCGGGCACGCGGCGCCGACGACGTGCTCGCCGCCGCGGTGTTGGCGCGCGAGGCGGGACTGCTGGCGCTGGACGGCTCCGAGCCTAAGGCGCTGATCGGCTTCGCGCCGCTGCTGGAAAGCGTGGAGGCGCTGCGCAGCGGCGGGAAGATCTTGGACGACCTGCTCTCGGATCCGCAGTACCGCCGGATCGTGCGGCTGCGCGGCGACCTGCAGGAGGTGATGTTCGGCTACTCGGACTCCAACATGGAAGCCGGCGTGGCCACCAGCCAGTGGGAAATCCACAAGGCCCAGCTGGTGCTGCGCGACGTGGCCGCCCGGCACGGGGTGCGGCTGCGCTTCTTCCATGGCCGCGGCGGGTCGGTCGGCCGCGGCGGCGGGCCCACCTACGACGCGATCCTTGCCCAACCGAACGGCGCGCTCGCCGGCGAGATCAAGTTCACCGAGCAAGGCGAAGTCATTTCCGACAAGTACACCCTGCCGGAGCTGGCCCGGGAAAACCTGGAGTTGGCGCTTGCGGCGGTGCTGCAGGCGTCCGCGCTGCACCAGGAGCCGCGGACCTCGGAAGCCGAACGCGGCCGCTACCACGCGGCCATGGAAGCGATTTCCGGCGCGGCCTATGAGCGCTACCGGCTGCTGGTGGAGCACCCGGACCTGCCGGAGTATTTCCGGACGTCGACGCCGGTGGAGCAGCTGAGCGAGGTGAAGTTCGGTTCGCGCCCGGCCGACCACCCCGAGGCGGGCCCGGCCGCCGGCCAGGGGCTGGGCAAGCTGCGGGCCATCACCTGGGTGTTCGGCTGGACCCAGTCGCGGCAGATCGTTCCCGGCTGGTACGGCGTCGGCAGCGGATTGCGGGCCGCCCGGGCCGCCGGATTGCAGCCGCAGCTGCGCGAGATGATCAGCAACTGGCACTACTTCCAGTCCTTCATCTCGAACGTGGAGATGACGCTGGCCAAGACCGACCTGGAGATCGCGGCGCATTACGTCTCGACACTGGTGCCTGAGCCGTTGCGGCACCTGTTCGACGACATCCGTGCCGAGTTCGAGCTGACCGTGGCCGAGATCCGGAAGCTGACCGGCGAGAACGAACTGCTCGATAACCAGCCGGTGCTCCAGCGCTCGCTGCACATCCGAGACCAGTACTTGGACCCAATTTCGTACATGCAGGTGGAATTGCTGCGCCGCATCCGGACGTCGGAGCCGGACGAGGCACTGCAGCGGGCCATGCTGATCACCGTGAACGGCATCGCCGCGGGCCTGCGGAATACGGGCTAGCGTGGGAGTGCGGCGTCGGGCGAGGCTTGTGCGCGCGGCCTACGCGGCGCGTCGCGTCGGGCTGGCGGCCGGGCTGGAGGCCGCGCGCGGCGCGTCGCGTTGGGCTGGGGGCCGGGCTGGCGGCCGCGCGCGGCCTCGCCGCCTCACTAGCGGCCTCGCGGTGTCAGAGTGCGCAGGATGCCTATCCGCGGCGGCTTGGCAGCGCACATCTGCCCATGTTTAGCCGTAACTTCCCATGTCTTGGCCGGCCCACCCATCTCTGACTAGGCAGGATGCTTAAGCATGCGGCTAAACGTGGGAAGTTACGGCGCAAACCACCCGTCTGCGACCCGTCCAAGCAGCGCGCAAGCGGCCCGCCCAAGCCTTCCGCCCGCCAAGGTGCCCGGAAGCCGCCCGTCTGCCACCCGCCCAAGCCTTCCGCCCGCAAGCCGCCCGGCAAGCGAGCTGTCCACCCCGCTTAGGCCGCCGGCGCGCCCCATCCCGCCGCCCGCCCGCCTTCCGTCCAGCGGAACCACCCGGTTGCCCGCGCCGCGATTGCTCGTCATGCTGTGGGCATGACGAAGCTGCTGCCTGCCTCCAACCTGTTCGGCCACGACGTCACCGCCGCCATCGAGGCCCAGCCGGACGGGGTGGTGCACCTTGATGCGCACTTGGACCTGATCTGGCAGCAAGCGGCTCCGTTGCTTGCCGTCCGCGATAACGACGCCCACACGCTCTACGCCTATGGCCTGGCCCAGGCCCTGCTGGCCGCCCACCCGGAGGCCGATGCCGACGTCGTCCTTCCGGCCATCATGCTGCACGACATCGGCTGGTCGCAGGTGCCCCCGGACCAGGTCCTCGCAGCGATCGCCCCCGGTGGCGGCCGGCCCGACCTCGTCTTGCTGCACGAGAAGGAAGGCGCCCGACTGGCGGCCGGGATCCTCGAAGAGGTTAACCATGACCCGGCGCTGATTCCGCGCATTCTGGAAATCATCGACGGGCACGACTCGCGCAAGGAGGCCCTCTCGATCGAGGACGCCATCGTCAAGGATGCAGACAAAACGTGGCGGCTCAGCCCGCACGGCGTCGACACCGTGATGGAGTGGTTCGGGCTGGACCGCGGCCAGGCGCTTCGGCTCTGCAGCCAGCGCGTCCTGGGCCATCTCTTCACCGAGGAGGCCAAGGCCATGGCGCGCGCGCTGTCTGCGCTGGAATCGGTAACCTTGTGGCCGCAGCGCCGGGCGCTGCTGGCTGACGGCTAGACTCGGTTTCGGTCGGGTGCCGCGAGGGCACGGCTGTGAAGCTCTGCGGCACGACGACGGCGCTGTCCGGCTTGCCCGGAAGACGGCGCCCGGCTTCGTTTGAACGACGGCGGTGCCGGGCTTTGCTTGGACGACGGCGGTGCCCCGCTTTGCTTGGACAATGGTGGTGCCCGGCTAATTTTGAACGACGGCGGTCTCGGCTTACCCGAACGACGACGGTGCCCCACTTTGTGGGGCGACAGGCGGTGCCGGGCTTCGTCTGAACGACGGCGGTGCCGGCTTATGTCGGACCGGCGGAAAAATGGGAGGCAGCTATGGCCGGCGGTAGCCGAGATCCGGGACGCACGGTCACGTCCCGCGTGCTGGCCATCCTTGAAGCCTTTGAGCAATCCCGCGGCGCGCTGAGCCTGACCCAGATTTCCGAGGGTTCCGGCCTGCCGTTGAGCACCACGCACCGGCTGGTCGCGGAGTTGACGGAATGGGGCTTCCTCTCCCGCGGCGCCAACGGCCGCTACCAACTGGGCATCCGCCTCTGGGAGCTGGCGCAGAATGCCGGCCGGCAACTGCGCGATGCCGCGCGCCCGTTCGTGCAGGACCTGTTCTCCCTCACCGGCGAGACGTCACAGCTGGCGGTCCGGGAAGGCCACGAGGTGCTGTACATCGAGCGTATCTACGGCACCAAACGCGTGCCCCGTGCTTCGCGGGTCGGTGGCCGGCTGCCGATGCACGCCACCGCCGTTGGGAAAGTCATCCTCGCGTACGAGGAGGAGTGGGTGCGCACCGCCTACCTGAACCGGCAGCTGGAACGTCCCACCGCCCACACGCATATCGTTCCCGGGCGACTGGCAGAGGAACTGGTCCAGATTCGCGACCAGGGCTATGCCACCACGCTGGAGGAAGTCCGGCTCGGCTCCTGCTCCATCGCCGTGCCCGTTTTCCACACCGGCCGGATCGGCGCCGGGCTGGGGTTGGTGTTGCTGACGTCGCAGGCCGCTACGATGACGCGGCACCTCCCGGCACTGCGCGGCGTCTCGGCGCAGATCGAACGCGCCACCGCGCACATCCCGCTGGAGTCTTTGTTGGGAAGCCACATCGCCCGGAAGGCGTGAGCGCCCGGCGCACATCCTGGTCATTCCCGGACAGCCGCACCACGCGCTACGGCGCATGCCTGATGAGTCGTTGCCGGGCAGCCATGAGGCGCGCAAGGCCTGGGCGCCCGGCCCAACAGCCCACCCGGGCTTATTGCTGGCCAGCCACATCGCGCCCAAGGGCCGTATGCCGCCGCATGCCACGAGATGCTAAGCACTATTCGTTTCCACTCAGTGGAAGAGCTCCTTAGGCCCCGCGAGTGACGTGGGCAACACTGGAGTCTAATCAGCCCGCTGAAACCGACAACGGCGACGGCGGGAGCAGACCCCAAGGAGTTCCAGATGTCATCTTCGACCGAAACGGCAGCTTGCCCGTTCGGCCACGGTGCCGAGGCCCCCGCAGGACACCACGGCTACGAGCCGTTCCAGATGAAGGACCCGTTCCCGGCTTACGCCGAACTGCGGAACGAGCAGCCCGTCATGTTTGACGAGCGCGTCGGCTACTACGTGGTTTCCCGCTATGACGACATCAAGGCCGTTTTCGAGGACTGGGAGACCTTCTCCAGCGAGAACGCCCAGGCACCGGTGCGCCGGCGCGGCCCGCAGGCCACCAAGATCATGGAAGAGGGCGGCTTCACCGCCTACTCGGGTCTTTCCGCCCGCCGCCCGCCGGAGCACACCCGGATCCGCGCCGTCGCCCAGAAGGCTTTCACCCCACGCCGCTACAAGGCGCTGGAACCGTCCATCCGGCAGAACGTCGTGGACCAACTGGAAGCCATGCTCGCCAATCCCGATCGCCGCGGCGAACTCGTGAAGGACCTGGCCTACACCGTCCCGACGGTCACGATCCTGACGCTGATCGGCGCCGACGTCTCCCAGGTGGACACGTTCAAGCGCTGGTCCGATTCCCGCGCGGCGATGACCTGGGGCGACCTCAGCGACGAGGAGCAGATCCCGCACGCCCACAACCTGGTGGAGTATTGGCAGGAATGCCTGCGCCTGGTCCGTGTCGCCCACGAGGAAGGCGGCGACAACCTGACCGGTGACCTGGTCAAGGCCCAGCAGGACGGGGCGGAGATCAGCGACCACGAGATCGCCTCGATCCTCTACTCCCTGCTGTTTGCGGGACACGAGACCACCACCACCCTGATCGCCAACTCCCTGCGCGTGTTGCTGGCGCGTCCGGACCAGTGGCAGCAACTGGTGGAGGAGCCCAAAAAGATCCCGGCAGCCATCGACGAGGTGCTGCGCTTCTCCGGATCCATCGTCGGCTGGCGCAGGAAGGCGCTCAAGGACACCGAAGTCGGCGGGGTCAAGATCCCGGAGGGCGGCGAATTGCTGCTACTGATGGGCTCCGCCAACCGCGACGCCGCCCGCTTCGAAGACGGCGAGGAGTTCGACATCTCCCGCGGCAACGCCCGCGAACACCTGTCCTTCGGCTTCGGCATCCACTACTGCCTGGGCAACATGCTCGCCAAGCTGCAGGCCAAGATCGCCCTCGAAGAGGTGGCGCGGCTGGCACCGAACCTGAAGCTGGAGAACCCCGGGAACATCGAGTTCCGCGAGAACATCTCCTTCCGAGTCCCCGAAACCGTCCCCGTCAGCTGGGAGGCCTAAGCCCATGCGCAGCAACGAATTCATTCAGTTTTTCGACGGCGGCATCGAGCCCCGGCTCGAACACCTCGGCGGCAAGGGCGCCTCGCTGGTCACCATGACCTCTGCGGGCATGCCGGTGCCCCCGGGATTCGTCGTCACCACCGCCCAGTTTGACCGGTTCATGCAGGAAGCCGGAATCACCGAGCACATCAACCAACTGCTGGCCGGCCTCGACCCGGAAAACATCGCGCAGGTGGACGCGGTATCCGCCTCCATCCGGGCAGACATCTGCTCCCGCCCGGTTCCGGCCGACATGCGCGCCCAGACCATTGAGGCCTATGAGGCCCTGATGTCGCGCTTTGACGCCCCGGTCCCGGTGGCGGTGCGGTCCTCCGCCACCGCCGAAGACCTGCCGGATGCCTCCTTCGCCGGACAGCAGGACACCTACCTCTGGCTGGAAGGCTTCGCCGCCGTCGGCGAACACATCCGCAGCTGCTGGGCATCGCTCTACACCTCGCGCGCCATCATCTACCGGCTTAAAAACAAGATCCCGGACCAGGGGCTGTCCATGGCCGTCGTCGTGCAGAAGATGGTCAACGCCAGGGTCTCCGGCGTCGCCATGACCTTGGACCCGGCCAACGGCGACCGCTCCAAGATCACCATCGACGCGTCCTACGGCGTCGGCGAAATGGTGGTTTCGGGGCAGGTCACGCCGGACAACATCGTGCTGGACAAGGTCACGCTGGCCCCGGTCGCCGAACACCTGGGCGACAAGCACGCCGAACTGATCCCCGACGCCGCCGCACGCACCCTGGTGGAGCGGGAGGTCGACGCCGAACGGCGGGCCCGGCGCTGCCTGACCGACGACGAACTGCTTGCGGTGGCGCGGATGGCCAAGCGGGCGGAGAAACACTACAAGTGCCCGCAGGACATCGAGTGGTCGCTGGACAGGGACCTGCCCGACGGCGAAAACCTGCTGCTGCTGCAGTCCCGGCCGGAGACCGTGCACTCCTCCAAGAAGCCGGTCGCGGCGTCGTCCGCGGTATCGGGGGGCGGCGGGTACGCCGCGGCCCTGGGTGCTGCGCCCGCGACGGCGGCGCCCGCCGGGGCCGGGAACGCAGGAGCCGGGAACGCAGGCACCGCCACCGGAAGCTTCAGCCTGGGCAGCATCACCGCCTCACTGCTGAAGCCCTCCGCCTGACCATTGCCCTGAACTGTTCCGCCTGTTCCACCGCAAGGCAGCAAGGCAACAACAGCCCCACCGCAAGGAAGCAAGGCAACAAGGTTCCACCGTTCCACCGAACCGCCCACCGAAGGCTCAATGCAGAGCCGCCACCGAAAGGACCGCCATGTCTATGAAGTCCTTCCCGAAGCCCTCCGAACTGCCGGTGCCCGCCGGCGCCGAGGGCTGGGAGAAGATTTACCCGTATTACCTGGTGTTCCAGGACAAGCTCAAGGAACAGGAAGACGCCAAGTTCTGGTTCTGCGACAGCCAGCACTGGCCCACCGTCTACAAGCCGTTCGAGACCATCGGCGGCGAGTTCGCGGTCAAGTGCCTGGGCCAGTACAACGCCCGCCACCTGATGATCCCCAACGCCAACGGCATCGAGTTCCGGGTGCACCTGGGCTACCTGTACATGTCGCCGATCCCGGTGCCGGAGGACCAGATCGCCGCCCGTGTCCCGCATTTCGAGCAGCGCGTGGGCCACTACTTCCAGAACTGGGAGGAACTGCTCAAGCAGTGGCACGTGAAGGTCCGCGGCACCATCGACGAAATGGAAACCATCTCGTTCAAGAAGCTGCCGGACATGGTGCCGATGGAAGACATCACCACAGGCAAGGCCAAGGACGGCTCCGAGGTGCTGCTGGAGAACTACGACCGGCTGATCCAGCTGGCCTACCAGAACTGGCAGTACCACTTCGAGTTCCTGAACCTGGGCTACATCGCCTACCTGGACTTCTTCAACTTCTGCAAGGAAGTCTTCCCGAACATCCCGGACCAGTCGATCGCCACCATGGTGCAGGGCGTGGACATGGAACTCTTCCGCCCGGACGATGAGCTCAAGCACCTCGCCAAGCTGGCCGTGGAGCTGGGCCTGCAGTCCGCCTTCGGCAACACGGACGACGTCGATGCCACCTTGGCCGCGATCCGCGCCTCCGAGGGCGGCGACCGCTGGATCGCCCGCTACGAGGAAGCCAAGGACCCGTGGTTCAACTTCACCGTGGGCAACGGCTTTTATGGGCACGACAAGTACTGGAACGAACACCAGGAAATCCCGCTGGGCTACATCGCCGACTACATCCGCCGGCTGGACGAAGGCCAGCACATCATGCGCCCGGTCGAGGAGCTGGTGGCGGAGAAGGAACGGATCGTGGAGGAATACCGCGAACTGCTCGACGGCGAGACCCTGGCCGCGTTCGACGCCAAGCGCCAGCTGGCCGCCACCGCCTACCCGTACGTGGAAAACCACAACTTCTACATCGAGCACTGGACCATGGGCGTCTTCTGGCGCAAGATCCGCGAGCTTTCGCGGATGCTGCACGCCGAGGGCTTCTGGACCGAACCGGACGACCTGCTCTACCTGAACCGCAACGAGGTCCGCGACGCGCTCTTCGACCTGGTCACCGGCTGGGGCGTGGGCGCCGAGCCGATCGGCCCCACCTACTGGCCGGAGGAAATCGAGCGCCGCCGCAAGATCGTGGACGCGCTGAAGACCGCGCGGCCGGCACCGGCACTCAACACACCGCCGGCCCTGATCACCGAACCCTTCACCCGGATGCTCTGGGGCATCACCACCGAACAGGTCCAGCAGTGGCTGGGCGAGGGCGAAGAAGTCGAAGGCGGCGGACTGCGCGGCATGGCCGCGTCCCCCGGCGTCGTCGAGGGGTACGCGCGGGTGGTCCACGACTCTGACCAGCTCTCCGAAGTGCAGCAGGATGAAATCCTGGTGGCCACCGTGACCGCGCCGAGCTGGGGGCCGATCTTCGGCAAGATCAAGGCGACCGTCACGGACATCGGCGGCATGATGAGCCACGCCGCGATTGTCTGTCGCGAGTACGGACTGCCGGCGGTGACTGGCACCGGCTCGGCCTCCACCACCATCAAGACCGGCCAGCGGCTGCGTGTGGACGGGACCAAGGGCACCGTGCAGATCCTGGACGTTGAGGAAGCCGCCGAACCGGCCGTCGCCGGGCCGGGAGCACACAGCCACACCTGAGTTTCCGGCAGCGCCGCAGCCGACTCAGGCACACCAAGTGCCGGGCCGGGAAAGCCCGCCCCCAGCGGGTCCCGGCCCGGCACACCGAACATGAAAGCGTGACGATGACACAGCCTCCCCCCGACGCCACGGCCGGCCAAGGCTTCCCGAACCCCGACCAGGGGGCCGGCACCCGGACCGTGCTGATCACCGGAGCCGCCGGAGGGCTGGGCCGCGCCTTCGCCCTGGGCTTCGCGGCCCGCGGGTACCGGGTGGCAGCGGCCGACACCAACCTGGCCGGTGCCGAAAAGACTGCCGCACTGGTCCGCGAAACCGGTGCGGAGGCCGAGGCCTTCGAAGCCGACGTCACCGACGTGGCCTCCACCGAGGCCCTCGCCCGGCGGTGCGCCGACTTCGGGCAGGGGAGCATCGACGTCGTCCTTAACAACGCCGCCATCTATGCCACGGTGACCCGCACCCCGTTCGAGGAGATCGACCCGGCCGAATGGGACCTGGTCATGAACGTGAACCTCAAGGGCCCTTGGCTGGTGACCCGCGCCGCCAGCCCCTACCTGCCCGACGGCGCCCGCGTCATCAACCTTTCCTCCGCCACCATCTACTCCGGCTCGGAGCAGTGGCTGCACTACGTCGCCTCGAAGGGCGGCGTGGTGTCGATGACCAGGGTGCTGGCCAAGGAACTGGGCCGGCGCAACATCACCGTCAACGCCATCGCGCCGGGCTTCACGCTCACCGAGGCCAGCTACGGGCTGATGGAGAACGCCGAGAACTACGGCGTGGACCGCGGCGCGCTCAAACGCGCCAGCCAGCCCGAGGACATCGTGGGCGCGGCGCTCTTCCTGGCCGGGCCGGACAGTTCCTACATCACCGGACAAACCATGGTGGTCGACGGCGGCCGCCAGTTCATCTGAACCACTGCAACCCGAAGGAGAACCATGCCTACGGTACATTTCACCGACGCTGAAGGCGCCGTCCGCGACGTCGAAGGCAACCCCGGCGACTCGGTCATGGAAACCGCGGTGCGCAACGGCGTACCGGGCATCGTCGCCGAATGCGGCGGCTCGCTGTCCTGCGCCACCTGCCACGTGTTCGTCCGCGAGGACACCATGGACCAGCTTCCGGAGATGGAAGACATGGAAGACGAAATGCTCTACGGAACGGCGGTGGACCGCCAGGAAAATTCGCGCCTGTCCTGCCAGCTCAAGCTCGCCGAGGGCCAGGACGTGTACGTCACCACCCCGGAAACGCAGATCTGATCATGGATACCACCACCACCACGACGACGGCGGCCCCCGCCCAAGCGGCGGAGGGTGCCGTGCAAACCGGGCTGCTGATCATCGGCGCGAGCCAGTCGGGAGTCCAGCTGGCCGTTTCGCTGCGAGCGCTCGGCTTCACGGAGCACATCACGCTGCTGGGCGAGGAAAACCACCGGCCCTACCAGCGCCCGGCCCTGTCCAAGGAGTTCCTGCAGGGCACGGTGGAGAGCGAATCGCTGATCTTCCGGTCGAACCAGTACTGGGCGGACCACAACGTGGCCCTGGTCAAGGGCGAGCGGATTGAGCGGATCGAGAAGGAAGCGGACGGCTCCGGGGTGGCGCACGCGGTCTCCGGGGCGCAGTTCCCGTTCCGCCGACTGGCCCTGACCGTGGGCGCCCGGGCCCGCAAGCTCCAGGTGCCCGGTGCGGATCTGGACGGCGTGGTCTACCTGCGCAACGCCGACGACGCCCTGGCGCTGAAGGCCCAATTGGAGGGCGTGCGGGACGCGGTGGTGATCGGCGGCGGCTTCATCGGACTGGAGGCTGCATCCAGCCTGCACAAGATGGGCAAGAACGTCACCGTGCTCGAGTACGGGCCGCGGCTGATCGGCCGGGCCGTGGGTGAAGAAACGAGCGACTACTTCCTGACCGCGCACCGTGAACGCGGCCTCGACATCCGGCTGAACTCCCGCATCCGGGAACTGGTGCCGGCGGACGGCGGGGGCAGGGTAGGCGGCGTCGGACTCGACGACGGCACCGTCGTCGCCGCCCAGCTGGTGTTGGTGGGCATCGGCGTCGTGCCCAACACCGAGCTGGCCGAGCAGTTGGGCCTGGAGGTGGACAACGGCATCGTGGTCGACCGGCACGCGCTGGCCTCCGACGGAACCACGGTGGCGGTGGGCGACGTGGCCAACATGCCCAATCCGCTGCCCGGCTCCCCGGAGGGCGAGCGGATTCGGCTGGAAAGCGTGAACAACGCGATCGAACACGCCAAGGTCGCCGCCTATTCGCTGATGGGCCGGCGGGAGGACTACGCCGGGATCCCGTGGTTCTGGTCGAACCAGGCGGACCTGAAGCTGCAGATCGCCGGCCTGACGCTGGGCTACGACCGGACCGTTGTCCGCCGCGACGACGAGCGCGGCAAGTTCTCCGTCCTCTACTACCGCGACGGCCGGATCATCGCCGCCGACTGCGTGAACGCCCCGCTGGACTTCATGGCGGTCAAGAACGCCCTGGCCAAGGGCCAGAACATCCCCGCGGACGCGGCAGCCGACCCCGCCGTCGTCCTCAAGACCATTGCGACGGACGACTGACTGCCCGCCGTGCGGCTGCACGACAAGGAGACCCACCCCATGAGCACCCCCGAGACACAGACCCCGGAGGCCAAGGGCCAAACCCCGGCATGGGCCGCCGGCGGCCAGCCAGACCCCGCCGAGGATCCGCGCGCCGCCGCCTTCGCGGCCGCCCACCCCGTGCGGCCGCTGCCGGCCACGGGCGACATCGACACCACGCCCATCGCCACCACCCCGGCGGCCGCCGCCGACCTGGACCCGATCTGGCAGGCCGTGGTGCCGGAGACACGCACCCGCGCCAACGACATCCACCTGCCGATTTCGCTGGCCTTCGCCGAGCGGCTGTGCCGGGCGTACCCGCAAGCCGACGCGGAACTGGTTCGGGTAGCCGTCCTGCTGCACGACACCGGCTGGGCGCACGTGGACGAGGAACGGATCCTTTCCGAGGGGTTCACCGGGGACTGGCGCAAGGCGGCCATCCGCTTCGAGCACGAGGCCGAGGGCTGCAAGGTGGCACGCACGGTGCTGCCCGGCCTCGGGTATTCGGAGGAGTTCGTCGACCGCGTCTGCGAGATCATCGACGGCCATGACACCCGCCACGTGCCGTACTCGCTGGAGGACGCCCTGGTCCGGGACGCCGACCGGCTGTGGCGGTTCGACCACGCCGGCATCGCGGTGGCCGCGTCCTGGTTCGGCATGACGCCGGCCGTCTACACCGACCGGCTCGGCGCCGAGATCATTCCGGAACTTATCACCGAGGCCGCCCTTGCCATGGGAACGGCCGACCTGGAACGTTCCAGGGCCCTGCTGAAGACAGGAGTCATCCGATGACCACCACCCCCGGCACCGCCACCCCTGCACCTGCGGGAGCGCCGGCGTCGTCCGCCCCGCCCGCCCTCGCCGCGCGCGCAGCGTTGCACCTGCCCTACACCCACGTCGACGACGTCTTCATCGACGGCGCCTGGGTCCCCGCCCGCGGCACCGGGCGCAATCCGGTGACCGACCCGGCCACCGGCGAGGTCTGGGGGTCGGTGCCGGACGGTACCCCCGAAGACGTGGACGCCGCCGTGGCCGCGGCGCGGCGGGCCTTCGACTCCGGCCCGTGGCCGACGCTGGCGCCGTCCGAACGCGCGGCGTATTTGCTGCGGATTGCGGACGAAGTCGAGAAGCGGTCCGAGGAGCTCTCGCTGACCAACACCCGCGAAAACGGTTCGCCGGTCTCCGAGTCGTCCCGGGCCGCCGGCAATGCCGCAGGAATCTTCCGATACTTCGCCACCCTGGCCGGCTATCTCGAACACGAGGACGTGCGCCCGTTCCCGCACGGCGGCGGCGAATCCGTGGTGCGCCGGGATCCGGTTGGGGTGTGCGGGCTGATCGCGCCGTGGAACTTCCCGATCAACCTCATGGTGATCAAGCTGGCGCCGGCGCTGCTGGCCGGCTGCACCGTGGTGATGAAACCGGCCTCGCCCACGCCGCTGTCCTTCCGCCTCATCGTCGACGCCGTGGCCGCCGCCGGAGTGCCGGCCGGCGTGGTCAATCTGGTCACCGGGTCGGGCAGGCTCGGCGACACCCTGGTCAAGCATCCCGGCGTGGACAAGGTCGCCTTCACCGGTTCCACCCCGGTGGGACGCAAAATCGCCGCCGCCTGCGGCGAGCTGCTGCGCCCCGTCACGCTGGAACTCGGCGGCAAGTCCAGCGCGGTGGTGCTCGAGGACGCCGACCTGGACGAGATGTCGAAGGTGCTGATCCGCTCCAGCATGCGCAACACGGGCCAGACCTGCTACATCTCCAGCCGCATCCTCGCCCCGGCCGCCCGCTATGACGAGGTGGTGGACATGGTGACGGCGACCATCGCCGCCGGCGTCCAGGGCGACCCGCTGGACCCGGCCACGGACTTCGGCCCGTCGGCCACCGAGTCGCAGTACCGGACAGTGCTCGACCATCTGGAGGCGGCCAGGGCCGAGGGGGCCCGGGCCACCACCGGCGGGCGGGCGGCGCGGCTCGGCGGCGGGCTCGAGGGCGGTTACTTCGTGGAGCCCACGGTGTTCGCCGACGTAACCCCGGACATGCGCATCGCCCGCGAGGAGGTCTTCGGGCCGGCCCTGGCCGTGTTGAAGTACACGGACCTGGACGAAGCCGTTGCGCTGGCGAACAACACCGGGTTCGGGCTGGGCGGACTCGTGTTCGGCCAGGACCAGGACGCGGCGCTCGCCGTGGCCGATCGCATGGACACCGGCTCGGTGGGCATCAATTTCTTCGCTTCCAACCACTCCGCTCCGTTCGGCGGCAGGCACGACTCGGGCCTCGGCACCGAGTACGGGATTGAAGGACTCAACGCCTACGTCAGCTACAAGTCCATCCACCGTCGCTAGGGCCTGTCCGGCCGTCGCTTGACCTATCCCACCCGTCGGTCGGCCTGTCCCGCCGTCGTTAGGTTTGTCCGGCCAGCAGCCGGGCGTAGAGGTTCAGGTGGTCAGCCGTCATGCGTGCAGCGCTGAAGCGATTTTCGGCGGCCGCCCGGCAGGCGCGGCGGTCCAGCGCGGCGGCCTGGGGCAGGAACCTGGCCAGTTCCCGATGGTCCTCGGCCAGATGCCCGGTGGCGCCGGGCTCGACGATTTCCCGGGCGGCTCCCCGCGGCGTGGCGACCACGGGGGTCCCGGCGGCCAAAGCCTCGATCATGACGAGGCCGAAAGGCTCGGCCCACTGGAGCGGGTTCAACAGGGCGACCGCCTCGCCCAGCAACCGGTATTTGTCGCCGCCGGCGACTTCGCCGAGGAACTCCTCATCCGGCCCGAGCATGGGTTCGATGACGTCGTGGAAGTACCGCAGTTCCTCGGGCTCGCGCATCTTGGCGGCGATCTTCAACGGCATCCCCGCCATGCGGGAGATCCCGATGGCCTCGGCCACTCCCTTGTCCGGACACATCCGGCCCAGGAAACAGGCGTACCCGCCCCCGCCCGCGCCCACCGGGATGGCGGCGGTATCGATCCCGTGGTGAATGACGGCGGAGACGTCGAGGCCGGTACCGGCCACCTGCTGGTGAGAGATGGCGACGAGGGCGACGTGTCGTTCCGCGGCGCGGTAGATACCGGTCAGCTGCGCGGTCAGCCCGGTGTGGATCGTCATGACCCCCGGCACCGAACCCGGCCGGTCCCGGTAGAACGGCCCCGTCAGGGTGTGGTCGTGGATCAGGTCGACGCCGTGGAGCCCCTCGTAGGCGCGGATGATGTGGTGGAGCTCCGACCAGTTGGTCCCGATGGCCTCCGGATCGGACGGCTCCGTGCCCGGCACCAGGGGAACGGGGCATGTGCTGTCGGCGGCGGCGGCCAGCACCACGTCGTGTCCTGCGTCCACGAAGCCGCGGGCGAGGTTGTCAACGACCTCTTCGATACCGCCGTAGCCGCCCGGCGGAACCGGAAACCACGGTGGGGCGATCAGCCCGATACGCATCGTTGGCCTTTTCTCCCGGAGGGGCTCCAGCGTACGACTGCGCAGCCGGGGTTGGCGAGGCGCGCAGGTTCGACGCCTGTGGTCCGGCGGAGCGGCGGCCGGTCACCGGCGGCGGGCGGCGTGGGCCGCAAGGGTCGGCCAAGCAGGGCATCGAGGCGGCTCATCTGTCCCCGGCGGAGCTTTCAGACCCTTCCGTTTCCCGGCCGCTGAGCACCAGCAGCTCCGCCAGCGGCGACCGCGCGCCGTGACGCACCCTCACCTCGGGAGCCAGGCCCTCCACCGTAAAAGTTTTCCCGGTGGCGGCCAGTGACACCCGGGATTTCCCGAGCAGCAGGTTGTCCGCGCGGAACGAGCCGAAGTCTGCCGGAATCTCAGGAGCGAGCCACAGCTCATCCGCCGGGAGATAAGGATCCAGGCGCAGGAGCATGCGCATCAGATGGACCGGCGAGGCGGCGGCCCAGGCCTGCGGCGAGCAGGACGTGGGGTAGGGCACGGGCACGTCGTATTCGCTCCGGTCGAAACCGCAGAACAGTTCGGGCAACCGTCCGTCGAAGTGAACGGCGGCATCAAAGAGCCCGCCCGCCACCCTCCGGGCCTCCTCGACAAACCCGTAGCGCATCAACCCGCTGGCGACCAAGGTGCTGTCATGGGGCCACACGGAGCCGTTGTGGTAGCTGACCGGGTTGTAGGCGCCCATGTCCGATGCCAGCGTCCGGATCCCCCAGCCCGTGAACATCTCGGGGGACATGAGCCGGGCGGCCACTTGCGGTGCCTTGTCGTCATCGACGATGCCCGACCACAGACAATGCCCCATGTTGGAAGTGCAGGCGTCCACCGGCCGCTTTTTTCCGTCCAGGGCCACGGCGTAGTACCCCAGGTCGGGAAGCCAGAAGCGCTCGTTGAACTCCTCCTTCAGCCTTGCCGCGCGGCGCCCCCACTCGGCGGCAAGGTCCTGATCACCGGCCGCGGCGGCCAGCAGGCCGCGGCCGATGTAGGCGCTGTAGACATACCCCTGAACCTCGCACAGGGCGATCGGCGGCTCTGCCAGCCGCCCGTCGGCGAAGTTAATGCCGTCCCAGGAATCTTTCCAGCCCTGGTTGAGCAGGCCGTGGGGAACGGCCCGGTTGTACTCCACAAAGCCGTCACCGTCCCGGTCCCCGAAGTTTCGGATCCAGTCCAGCGCCCGGTCCGCGTGCGGCAGCAGCGACTGCAGGACGTCCCGCTCCATGCCCCAGCGGTTCAACTCCGACATCAGGACGACGAAGAGGGGAGTCGCGTCCGCCGTCCCGTAGTACGCCGCGTGGTCGCCCAAAACTACTCCGGCCGCCACTCCCAGGCGCACCTCGTGGAGAATCCGGCCGGGCTCCTCCTCTGTATCGGGATTGAGTTTGCTGCCTTGCCGGGCGGCGAGCGTCTGCAGCGTCCCGCTTGCCAGCGAGGGGTCCACGGGCAACGCCATGTAGGCGGACAGGAGCGAGTCCCGGCCGAAGAGCGCCATGAACCAGGGGGCACCGGCGGCAACCACGGCGCGTCCCGGATGGGCGGGGTCGAAGATCCGCAGCGCACCGAGGTCCTCGTGGCTTCGCCGCAGCACCGCTTCGATGTCGGTGTTGGCAATGTCCAGCCGCGGCGTTGATTCCCCCCAGGCCCGGTGGCGGCGTGCCGCTTCCAAGTCGGCGACGGAGCCGGTGGCGACGAACGGCTCGGCGGGCCGGTCCTGTTCCACCAGCGGAGTGACGATGACGCTCGTGGTCCACTTCCCGCGCGCCGGGATGATTGCCTCAAAGTGGAGCACGTCCTCGTTCACCGCTGCGCCGCGCCCGTGCACGAGGATGCCGCGCCGGCGGCCGCGGCGTACTACTTCGAGCTGGAGTTCATCGCCCTGGGCCTGCCGGACCAGCTGGACCGCAGGCGCCGCCCGCCCGCCTTTCACGTCAAAGAGGTCGGCAAAGTCGGCTTCCACCCGCAACTCCAGGACGCACTCCGCCGGCAGGGCCGAGTGATTGGTCACCACCAGGTCCTCGCGCAGGCCGGCCCCGACGAGGCGTTCGCGTTCGACCACCAACTGGGAGTCGGCCAGCCCGTCCGCTCGGCGGGCCCGCCCGACGAAGAGCGCACGGTACGGCTCCAACACGCGGGACAACAGGGGTTCGAGGGGAAGCCCGTTGACGGTCAGGCACCAGCCGGACAAGATCCGGGTGTCCTGGTAGAAGGCGCCCTGCGTCAGGCCGGGAAACATGTCGCCTCCCGCCGAGGAGATGCAGAAGGACGAACCTTCCACCACCGTCACCGCTCCGCCGGCGCTCATCGGCCCGGCCGCGGTATCGGCATTCCAGCCGCCGTCGGACTGCGCCTGCCCCGGCGCGGCGCCTTCTTGTTGCGGGGATGCAGGGGCGATCGATTGCTTTTCCACAGTTGACTCTCTTGAACTGCGCAGCGGAACCCTGATGCTGAAACCGGCTGTTGAGGGAGGCTGCTCCGGCGGCCCGCCTCAGCGGTTTCTCTTTATTTGATGTTCTGGCGGATTAGTACGTCAAGATGGCGGCGCCATAATTCCGGTTCGTCCTGCCTTTTGCCCGGGCACGGCGCGCGCCCCGCCGTAATACCGCACCCGGCGATCGGTGCTCCGGGCGTGCAATGAACCCCGTAACCTGTTGTGCTGGTGGGGGAGGTTGATAGATGAAGAATTGGTTGCTCCTCGCGGGAGCGATTGTTTGCGAGGTGGCGGCGTCCCTGTCGTTGAAGGCTGCCTTGGATTCGCCGGGAATGTACGCGGTGGTGGTCGCCGGCTACGTCACGTCGTTTGCGCTCCTCGCCGCCGTCCTGCGTGCGGGAGTGCCCGTCGGGGTCGCCTACGGGATCTGGGGTGCGCTCGGCGTCGCCCTCACGGCCGTCCTGGCGGCAGTGTTGTATCAGGAACCGTTAACGGCCTTGATGGTTGCCGGCATGGCGCTCGCCGTCGCCGGGGTGGTGCTCGTGCAATGGGGCGGGCACCGGGCTTCGTCGCGCCGGGCAGAGGGGGCGCGTACCTAATGGCCTGGGTCTTCCTCGCTGTCGCGATCGTCTTGGAGGTAGCCGCCACGCTCTCGCTGCGGGCCAGCATCGACGGGCACAAAGCCTGGCTGGTGGCCGTCGTGTCGGGCTACCTCGTAGCCTTTACGTGCCTGTCCTTCGCCCTGCGTCACGGGCTGGGAATCGGGATTGCCTACGGCATCTGGACTGCCTGCGGCGTGGCCTTGACGGCGCTGGCCGGAAAGTTCCTCTTCGACGAACCGCTGACCAAGCTGATGGCGGCCGGAATCGCCTGCATCGCGGCCGGCGTGCTGCTGATCGAACTGGGCACGCCCTGACGTCCTCCGCCACAGGGCTGCGAACGCGCCCGGTTGACCGCCGGGGCGGGTGGCCCGGACGCAGCTAAAGTTGAGGGATGCCATCCTTCCGCGCCCAGTTGGAGATCACCGGGCTGCGGCCCGGCAACCCTCCGGAAGCGGTGATGGACGCCGCAACGGCAGCGGTGGGTTCCGCCCACGTGGTGGAAGCACACCAGTTGGACGTGGTGGCCGGCGTCCCGCGGATCACCGTCCGCTTCACCGTGGACGCCAACGCTTATGCCGTTGAGAACCGCCAGGCGTTGCAGACCGGCGCCAACATGCGCCACGCGGTTGAAGAAGTCGCCGGTACCGCCGGACTGGCCGTGCTGCGGCGCTCGCGCGGCAAGTGGGCTCCGGTCCGCTAAGGAGGAGATGCGCCCTCGGGGTTAATCCAATAGCTCGCCCCGGCGGATGGCGAGGCGCTCGGCATGCCCCACCTGGAATCGGCGGGACATGCCGCACACGAGCACGAAGAACAGGCCGAAGCCGGCCGCCATCGCCACCGGCGGGGACGGTGAATCGCCCAGGAAACGGTCGTAGAGCAGCCAGCCCAAACCCCAGCAGACTGCCAGCACCACCGCCATCCGGCCGCGGCCGGTCATGGCTGCCACGGCCGCGGCAAAGGACACGGCCGCCACCGCCAGCACGGCCCAGGCCGCGGCGCCCCAGCCGAACAAGTCGGCGCCGCGACCGGTCAGCCAATCCGCGGCATGGACCGCCGCTGCGAGCAGCATCCACCCGGTGAAGAGACCGATCGGAGCATCCGCCAAGAGGGCTTCCACCGGTTCCCGGCCGGGGTGGCGGGTCAGTCCGTAGACCGCCCGGCCCAGGGATGCCAGCACCAACAGGGTAAGGGCCAGCGTCAGCCCCGCCTGCCCGGCCCGCGCTGCCACGACGCTGCCCGCGGTCAGCAGCATCGCCGCCGCGACCGGCCATCCGGTGGAGCGCTGCCGTGCCGACTCGCGCACGGCCGGCCACCACTGGAAGATCGTGTAGCCGAAGAGGCCCAGGTAAATCAGCGACCAGATCTCGGCTGCCCGGGCGTCCAGCGACAGCAGGGTTCGGTCGGGGGAGGGAGGCCCACCGCCCGCATCATGGATCGGGGTGCCGCCGAGCAGGCCCACGCTGCTGGCTCCTGCCAGCAGGCACGCGACCAAAGCGACGGTCACCGCGCACTGGCGTGCCAGGTCGGCGGCCAGCAGGGATCGAAGCCGGCGGACCGGGGGCAGCGCGGTAGCCATCAAGGGTTCCATGGAAGGCGCAGTTTTCACTCTGCTCCCAGGTCGGCGGAAGGGGATGCGGCGGGACGCGGGATGACGGCGTCGGCAGCGCCATTGGCACGCAGGTAGGCCCGCCGGCGGAAGCCGATCACGGCCGTGATCACCGAAGCCACCAGGACGCCCACCACCGTCCCGATCAGGATGTTGACCCAAAACGGGAAGGTGGACACCGTGCCCGCGACGTAGCCCAGCCCGATCATCCACGCTGCCCACAGCACCGAACCGGCGGCGGATGCGAGCAGGAACGGCTTGAACGGCACATCCGCCAGCCCGGAGGCCGCAACCGAGGCCGTCCGGCCACCCGGGATGAAACGGGCCGCCACCACCGCGGCATAGGTGGAGGATTCACCTGCTTTGGTCAGTGCCAGCGTCACCCCTCGGTCGATCATCCGGCCCCAGCTGTAACGGTTAAGCCAAGCGTTGACGCCGCGCTGGAACAGCAGGAAAAGCAGGAGGTCGCCGAGCCAACTGCCCAGCACCGCGGCCAGAATTACCAGCGGCAGGATCAGTTCACCGTTGGCCAGCAGGGTTCCGCCGCCGATCACCATCACTTCCGACGGAGATGCCGGCATCGCGGCGTCGAGAATAACCAGAAGCAGCGTCATGGGGTAATACACCCACTGCAGCGGCCCCTCGGGAATCTCCATTGGCCCAATCTATCGGGAATACAGGCCCGGTGGCAGACTGGAAAAGATGGAAATCCGCATCCTTGAAGGCGACATCACCCAGCGTCAGGTGGACGCCATAGTGAACGCCGCCAATTCCAGCCTGCTCGGCGGCGGGGGAGTAGACGGGGCCATCCACGCCGCCGCGGGACCGCAACTGCTGGAAGCCTGCCGACGGCTGCGCGCCACCGAACTGCCGGACGGGCTGCCGCCGGGCCACGCGGCCGCCACCGAGGGCTACTTCCTGCCGGCCAAGTGGGTGATCCATACCGTGGGGCCAAACCGCCGCGCCGGCCAGACCGACCCGGAGCTGCTGGCCAGTTGCTTTCGGGAATCCCTCCGCGTGGCCGACGGGTTGCGGGCCGAGACGCTGGCGTTCCCGGCGATCGGTGCCGGCGTCTACGGCTGGGATGCGGAGACGGTCGCCCGCCGCGGCATCGGCGAGGTTCTCAAGTACGACGGCGGCGGCATCCGGGTGGTCGAATTTGTCCTGTTTTCGGCGGGGCTGGCGGAGACCTTCCGACGCGTCCACGCGGAACTGGGCGGTTAGCCCTTATCCCGGAGGCCGTAGTAGCGGCGCAGCCACAGCGAAAGACCGTCCAGGCCCGGGAAGAGCACCCGTTCGGTGACATTGGCCTGGTCAAGGTGGTCCCGGATGCGCCACTTGAGTGTCGCCGGGATGATGATCTTGCGGTAGATCCCGGGATGGCGCCCCAGCCACTCGTCCAGGCCCGCCGATGAGTCCGACATGGTGGAAAAGATTGCCGCCTGGTTCACGATCCGCTCGTCCAGCGACGGCGGTTCGAAGAACAAGGGCACGCTGCGCCCGTCCGCGTCGGTGAAACGGTCGAACTCATCCAGGGTAAAGGCGGCATGGGAGAGAACGCCGGTGGTGAACAGGCCGCCGCCCAGTGACTCGACCGCCGCGCGCAGTTCCTCGGGCAGCGTGCGGTGGGCGGCCGCATAGTCGACGCACCAGACGGCACCGTCCTCGTCGTACCTGCTGGTGTCCCGGGTGGCGAAGTGCAGCGCCACGTAGGGCGAGTGCGACCAGTCCAGCAGGCGGGTCGGCAGGCCATGGTGCTGGGCGACGCTCAGCCAATTCCAGTCCGAGTCCCCGGGTGAGGTGTCCCGGTGGGCGTACTTGCGGAAGTTGCGCAGGATGTGCCGTTCCACATCCGTCTCCTGCTGCCCGCGCAGCCGGACCAGCCCGGTGGAGAGATCCCGGGCGGCGGAGGTGTGACCGCGGTAGGCAACCGTCGGCCTGAACTTCCCCTGTGAGGATTGCCAGCGGCTCTCGGTCAGGGTGGCGATCAGGCCAAACAGGTCGTCGCCGTCCGGGTGGACGACGGACTCCTGCCCGCCTCCCGCGGCGGCAGGGCCGTTTCCGGCCACGCCTCCCGCGGGGGCAGGGCCGTTTTCGGCCACGCCTCGCGCGGGGTGGCCGTTTTCAGCCATCAGGACGGTCCGCGCTCGATGGCCTGCTGCACCGCCGAAGCGATGCCGCCGGCGAACGGCTCCCCGTGGCCCGGGAGGGCGATTCGTGCCTCCGTCTGCGCCAAGGCCTGGAGCGACTGGAGTGCTTGCCGGGTGTCCGCGGTGGCGGCGGCAGCTACTATGTGCGGTCCGCGAGCGCCGGTATACGGGTCGAGGGTGACCAGCGCGTCGCCGGTGATCAAGGCCCCGCGCCCGGGGAAGTGCAAGGCGCAGTGCCCGGCAGTGTGTCCGGGAGTGGGCACCACCGTGGGTGCGCCGGGCAGCGTTGCGGCGGCACCGTCGTCGAGCGTCCGCAGGTCCGTGACACCCTTGACCATGAGCGCGCCGGCTGCGGTCATCCGGCTCAGGATGGGTATGCACCGGGGGTACTTGACGGGATAGATGAGGCGGTTTTTCTCGTGCTTGTACCGGTAGGGATGGGCGGCGATGTAGTAGTCGCCGGGGTGGCAGTACACCGGGACGTCGAGGTCGTGCTGCAACCGGGCGGCAAACCCCACATGATCGAAATGGGCGTGCGTCAAAACCAGGGCACTGATGTCGCGGGGCGAACGGCCCAGCTCCCGGATGGCTGCCACGGTCATCTTCCACATGGCCGGCAGTCCGGCGTCGACCAGCATGATCCTGTCGCCGTCCTCGACGATGTAGAGGTTCACTTCGGCATGGCCGACGCGGTGGATGTTTTCGGCGACGTTGCGTTGAAACATATCTGCCTTTCGGACTCAGGGCATCCCCGCGGCGCTGGCGGCCGCGGGGATGCGTGGCGTGCTATTCCTTGCGCAGCTTGTCCTGGACTGCCCCGGCGGTCTTCTCGACCAGGTTGGGAAGTTCCGTGGTCCCGTAAAAGCGTGCGTCCGGGTGGGTCGGCTTCGGCATCGGGGCGGTGGTGGTGGGGCCGTCGTGGTAGGTGAACTCGCCCTTGCCGTCGGGGGAAGCCCCGCTCGCCCAGGATCCTTGTGCCGCGGCGGCCCCGTCCGAGAAGTTCTGGTACTGGTAGGCCACGTCCCGGTTCTCTTTGGACAGCGGGAAGTTGCTCGGCACCGGCAGGGTCTCGGACCCCTCTTCCTGGAGTTCCCGTGCCGCGGCGATCCACTGGTTCTGGTGCATGGTGTCCCGGGCGAGCAGGAAGGAGAGCATATCGCGCACGCCGTGGTCGTCCGTCATGTGGTAGAGCCGGGCTACCTGCAGCCGGCCCTGCATCTCCGCGTTCGCGTTGGAGGTGAAGTCTGCGAGCAAGTTGCCGCTGGCGGTGATGTAGCTTCCCGACCAGGGGTTTCCGTTGCTGTCCACCGGGCGGGCGCCCGCGCCTGCGACGATGGCCTGCTGGACATCGGTTCCGCCCACCACCGCGGCGATCGTCGGATCAGACTGGACGGCTTCGTCGGTGATGCCGAGCGGGGCTTTCTCCAGCAGCTGCGCAATCATCTTGGCCAGCATCTCCACGTGGCCGAACTCCTCCGCGGCAATGCCGAAGAGCAGGTCCTTGTACTTGCCGGGGATGTGGATGTTCCACGCCTGGAAGCTGTACTGCATGGCAACCGTGATCTCGCCGTACTGGCCGCCCAGGACCTCCTGAAGTTTCCGGGCGTAGACGGCATCCGGCTGGTTTGGTTCGGCTTTGTATTGGAGCTCTTGTTTATGGAAGAACATCTGCGGCAACCTCCGCGAAAATGGGCTCGCCGTCGCTACTGCCAACTCATCTGTCCGGGCTGGCCACGTGCGGGCCGGATGCCTTCCACGCTAGGCACGCTGAATTTAATAAGCAACCTTAGTGACCGGCAGCGGGGTGCCCGGACTTCGATTGAAGCCAGTCCTTCGGCAGCACGCGGGTCATGGCGGCGAAGCGTGGATTTTCATAGTCCCCTGCGGCACAATTGCCGCAGGCACACCGCCCAGATCCACTCCGACGACGGCGAGAGGTGTTCCGTATGCGCCAGGCAGGTTTGGCCGTCGCCCACGGCGTGTTCAACGTGGCCTTCGGGGTATGGCCGCTGCTGCACTACCGCAGCTTCGAAGCGGTTACCGGGCCGAAAGGGGAGCCTTGGCTGGTCAAGACTGTCGGCGGCCTGATGATTGCGGCGGGCCATGCGCAGATCAGGGGCGCCGGGACTTCCGGCGGCACAGCCGCTGCCCGGCGGATCGGCATGGGGGCGGCTGCCACCTTTGCGGCCGTCGACATCCTCACCGCGGTGCCCGGACGGATCAGCAGGATCTATCTTCTCGACGCCGTGGTCGAAGCCTGCTGGCTGGTCGCCTGGGCGCGGCGCCCGGTCTAAGGGCGTCGCCGCTTGCGGGTTCCGCGGAGCCCGGCGCGCGGGTGCCGCCGCTTCCGCGTCCTTCGGTAACCGGCCACCGCCAGGCCTGCCAGTCCGCCGGCCATCACACGGGCGCGTCCCGAACGCCAGTTCCCGCTGACTTTGTTCGACGGCGGATCCGGGGCGAAAACAGTCCCCGCCGATGGCGCGACGCCCTGTCCCCGAAGTGCCAGGGTGTCCATGAGTGGCCCCGATACGCGGTCGTGCAGGCCCGGGAACCAGCGCTGGAACGGAATGAATACGTGCTGGAGCCGGCCCACCACCACCTGGCGGCGGGGCTTTGAGGCCATCCGGGCGATGGCCCTGGCCACCCGGTACGGGCTGACGACCGGAGGGAGGGGGTGGACGCTGCGGCCGGTGTAGTTGGCCGCGTGCTGGAAGATCGGAGTGTCGACGGTGGCGGGCAGGACGGTGCAAACGTGGATGTTCTTCTCGTCGAGCAGTTCCTGTCGCAGCGCGTTGGCCAGCCCCAGCAGCCCGGCATTGCCGGCCACATACGCGGACACGTAGGGCGTGCTGATCTTGGAGTAGACCGAGCCGACGAGGATCAGGACTCCACGCCGCTGCCGTCGGAATTGCGGCAGCACGGCCCGAATGCTGTCGGCCTGGCTTAGCAGGTTCGTCTCGACTATCTTCCGGAACACGTCGGCCGGTGTTTGTTCGAACGTGCCGTAGCCATAAACGGACGCAGCCCCGATCCACACGTCGATCCGCCCGAACCGGTCCAGCGCAGCTTGAACCAGCCTCTCGGAGCCGCCCTCATCCGTGATGTCGGTGGGCACCGCGATGGCCTGTGCACCCAGCCTTGAGCACTCGGCCGCCGCCTCGTCGAGGCTGGAGGCGCTGCGCGCCGCCAGCACCAGGGCAGCTCCGCGCTTGGCCAGGATCCGGGCTGTCGCCCTGCCGATTCCGCTGGAGGCTCCGGTGATCACGGTGACCGGGCCGGTGGTCTGATCGGTGGACCGGCCGGTTGCCCGGCTACGGGGTGATTGCTCTGCCAATGCTTCTCCTCGCCTGGCCCTCTGGCGGACGTGGCATCAGCGTAGACCGCTACCCCGGGCCTGGCTAGGCGGCGGGACCTTAAACCGGCAGTGGCCCTGCCGTGTGACGGCCCGCCGGTCCGGAACAGCGGCGGCAGGAGCTGCCGCACCTGGCTATATCCGCAGCATAGGCAGCGGATTATCCGCAGGAAAGGCAGCCGAATTCGGCTGAGGCTGGCTGCGGGGGCTTAACTAGTAAGCAAGCTTATTGTAGAGTGTTTTGATCAGGGTCCATATCGAACGGCGTCGGGGCACGCACCTGCCAAGGCGTCAGAGGGGAAGATCGCCATGGCAAGAGAAGGCAACGTCCAGGCCCGAAGCACCGGACGGACCCCGCTCCAGACGGCGGCAATGGTCTTCGGTGCCGTTTTTCTGTTGATCGGGCTCTTGGGCTTCATTCCGGGAATCACCTCAAACTATGACCAGATGTCATTCGCGGGACACCAGTCCGAAGCCATGCTGATGGGCGTGTTCCAAGTTTCGATTCTGCACAACATCGTCCACCTCCTGTACGGCGTGGCTGCATTCGCGCTCGCGAGGACTGTGTCCGGTGCCCGGAACTTCATGATCTGGGGCGGCGCGGTCTATCTGGTCCTCTGGCTGTACGGCCTGTTTATTGACCAGCAGAGCGCAGCCAACTTCGTGCCGTTGAACACCGCAGACAACTGGCTGCATTTCGTCCTGGGCGTGGTCATGATCGCCCTGGGCCTGCTGCTCGACCGCCGGCGGGACACCAGCGCCCGCGGAACCGCTGCCGGCCGGGCCTGAAGCGGCCGAATCCCGTAGTCCGCCAGGCCCGAATCCCGTAGTCCGCTAGGCCTGCCGGGCAGGGGCGAACGCGCCGCCGGCAGCAATTGCTCCGGCGGCGCTATCTGCTGCCCCTTCGCGTCGTGCTGCCCATTCGGCTGGCGCTGCCCATTCGGACAGTTCCAGTTGGCTGCGGTATTCCACCGGTCGTCCGCTGATCGGGTCGGTGAAGGAGATACCGCGGGCCAGTAATTGCAGGGGACGCTCGAAGTCGTCAGGAGCCTGGTCCAGCAGCACCGGGTAGAACGGGTCGTGTAGGATCCCGATGCCCAACGACGCCAGGTGCACGCGCAGCTGGTGGGTCTTCCCGGTATGCGGTTCCAGTTTGTAGCGGCCCAGCCGTCCGCGCTGTTCCAGCAACTCGATCCGGGTCTCCGCGTTGGGCTCTCCCTCGACGACCTCGGCCAGCAGGTAGGTGCGGGACTTGACCATGCGGTTCCGCACCGTGTGCGGGAACTGCAGCCGCGGATCCACCGGTGCGATGGCCTCATATTCCTTCTGCACCAAGCGTTTCTCGAAGAGCACCTGGTACTTGCCGCGGGTGGCGGGATTAGTGGAGAAGAGCAGCACTCCGGCGGTGAGGCGGTCCAGCCGGTGCATGGGAATCAGATCCGGGATATCCAGTTGGCGGCGCAGCCGGACCAGCGCCGACTCCTGGATGAAGGTGCCGCCGGGGGTGGTCGGAAGGAAATGGGGCTTGTCCACCACCAGGATGTTCGCGTCCTGGTGGAGGATGCTGATCTCCACCGGCAGCCGCTTCTCCCGCGGCAAGGTCCGGTAGTACCAAATGAACGTGTGGGCATCCAGCGGGGTGGTCCGGTCCAGCACGGCTCCGCCTTCGCCAACGATCTCGCCGCGGTCGAAGCGGTCCCTGATACCGTCGGGATCCACATGGCCCCACCGGTGGAGCATGTAGTCCAGCGCCGTTTCCCACGGCCCCTCCCCGGGGAGGCGCAGGCGGGTGGCGTTGACGCCGTCGCGCACCGGTAGCGGGGATTCCATCACCCATCAAGGGTACCGGGTGGCACCACCCGCAACCGCAATGCTCAGGGACAGCCGGTGACCCGATAGAGCTTTGCTTCGCCTTCGGAGTCCACCAGCTCGAACCCGTTGGCCTCGGTCAGCTCCTGCAGGCCCGGCACCGAGGTCCTCTCGCCGGGGTGCACCGAGTGGTCTCCAAAGTCCAGCACGAACTGCACGTTCTGTGCCTCGACGGCGGCGCACACCGCCGGATCCGTCTTCATCTGATCCAGCTTGTCCATGATGAGCTTGCCGTCCACCCGCGGGGACGTGACTCCCGACGGGACCAGCGCGGGACGCCCGGTGTAGGCGTAGGACAGCGAGGCGCCGGTGAGCGGGTTGCCGGCGATGACCGCGCCTTCCGGAACGTGGGCGGGAATCCGCTTGATCAGCGCGAGCTCGTCCGCGGTGAGCAGGTGGGAGCTGTCCGTGAACCGGTACTTGGCGGCGGCCTCGGAAATGCCCCGCTGCACGGCAAACAGCGGCACCACTGCCAAACTGGCGACCACCAGCAGCCCGGTGGCGGCCGGCCGGAACCACGACGGCGGCTTCTTCTCGCGACGAACCAGCGTGGCCCGGAAGAAGGAGCGCGCAGTCCCGGCCAGTGCGACGCCGCCGATGGCTGCGATCAACAGTCCGGCCACCGGAAGCATGGCGCTGATGCGGAAGAAGTCGTTGTACCAGATACCGGTCACCCACCAGCGCAGGCCCGGCATCTGGTGCCAGTTGCCGATCACGTAGAGGGCAGCCGCGATAGCGTACATTGCCAGCGCGAAGCGGTTTTTGCGGAGATTGAAGACGACCGCGGCGCCCACGATCGTCAGGACGGTCGCCAGGATGGAGATGGGGCGCTCGAGCGGCGAATGCAGCACCACGTCGGCCAGGGCCTCGGCGGCACTGCCCAGGTTGTCCCAGTTGGTGCTGCTGCTGCGGGCGGGCCGGAGCGTCATCCAGAGCGCGGCCAGCACCACCAGATAGGCGACGGTGCCCGCCAGGGCGCGCCGCCGTCGTCGTTGTTCTCCGGAGCGCAGCGCCGGGTGGGCGGCCGCGAAGACCGGCGGCACCGAGAGCGCCAGCAGTCCCATGATGGTGGCGGGATGGGACAACGCCATGCCCGGCAACAGCCCGACCAGCAGCAGCACGTTGCCTTCCGTTGACACACGCGTGTGCACGCCCACCCGGAGCAGTTGCAGCACCACCCCCAGCGCGGCCGGAAGCATGGCGATGGAGAGCATGAACGGATAGACGACGCCGAACTCCAGCAAAAGGTAGGGGAAGCTGCTGTAGGCGAGCGAGAGCACCGCGGCGACCAGCAGCGGCATGGTGCGTTCACCGGTGATCCGGCTGACCAGGAACAGGCAGCCGCTGCTCCAGATCCCGGTGATCAGCACCAGGTTGGTGATGTTGATGGCGGCCGCGGGCTGCAGCCCCGCGGTGATCATCACCAGGGAGACCACGTCGTGCCAGCCCGCCGGGTAGAAGGTGCCCCGGTCGGTGGTGCCCAGGTAGCCCAGCGTCAGCGAGGAGGCGTTGCCCGAGTCGGAGATGTAGCGCAGCGCGTTGAGGTGAAAGATGTTGTCGTGCGACTGCGCGATGTTGTCCGGGGCGCCGAAGATCCAGAGCATGGCGGCCGCCAGCGGCACGGCCGACACCGCCCAGGCCAGCACGACCGACCGCCAGGGCGCCGGCCGGTCCGGGGCTTCGGGATCGCGGTGCAGGCGGTGGCCGACGCGGCGGCGGAGCAGCCAGAGCAGGACGGCCACGAGCACGGTCACCGCCAGAAGTTGCGGCCAGGCCCAATCCAGCCCGACCAGGCGGCCAAGCTCGGCGGCGACCACGATGGCGGTGACACCGAACGGGCCGGCCAGTGCGACCAGGGACAACCGGCGCAGGCCGAGCACTGCACCCCAGAGCAGGCCGGGTCCGAAGACGAGGACGATGGCCAACAGCGCGGCCGGAATCGTCTGCAGCCAGCTCATGGGCCCCCTTCGTCGGTCATCGTCACCATATTACGGTTTGTGCCGCCCGGCCGCCGTCGGAGCAGGCCATGAGGGGCCTGTGGCAGGCGGAGGGCGGCCCCCTGGACCGGGGGCGGCGGGGGTGTGTCGGGCAAACGCCCCGCGCGTCAGGGAGCCAGCGGTTGGCAGTGCGGGCAGAAGTAGACGTCGCGCTGGTCGGCGTCGGTATTGCCTTGCTGGTCGTGGACGATCGGGGTGCCGCAGCGGCCGCACGGCCGGCCGGCCCGCCCGTAGACCCAGAACGATTCGCGGCGGGCGGGCGACGCGGTGGTGCTGCGGCTGCCGCGATCCTTGTTGACCTCCAGCAGTTGCTTGGACTTCAACACCATGGCAGGGAGATCCGGCACCTGGCCCACAGGGGTGGACGGGTGCACCCGGGCAATGAAACAGACCTCGCAGCGGTAGACGTTGCCGATCCCGGCGAGGTTGCGCTGGTCCAGCAGGGCCAGTCCGATCGGGCGGTCCGGTTCCTGCCGCAGCCGCCGCAGCGCCTCCGCCTCGTCCCAGTCCGGCCCGAGCAGGTCGGGACCGAGATGCCCCACCAGCGTGTCTTCCTCGGTCCGCGGCACCACGTCCAGCGCGGCCAGCGCGAAGCCAACCGCCGTCGTCGTGCCGGTGGAGAGGATGAGGCGGGCCTGGAAGGCGGGTTTGCGCCAGCGCTCGCCGGGTTGGTAGATCTGCCAGCTGCCGTCCATGCCCAGATGCGAGTGCACCGTCAGCGCACCGATCCGCATCAGCAGGTGCTTGCCGCGGGAGCGGACTTCGTCCACGGTCTGCCCGGACAGGTCCAGCGTGGCGTAGCGCGGCACCCGGAAGTCGCTGCCGGCGAGCTCTTGCCCGGCCAGCGCCGCATGCAAGCGCCGGGCGGCACGCCAGATGGTGTCCCCTTCAGGCACGGAACCTCAATCCCCGCGGGGTGGAATAGAAGCCGGCATCCATCAGCGCATGGGCCAGCGGCGTGTCCAAAATTCCGGAGCCATTGACCTTTTCCACGGCCATCTTGTCCGCGGCACCGCGACGGATCACCTGGACCAAGGCCCGGGCACACAACGCCAGCGCCTCCTCGTCCTCGGTGAAGGCCAGCAGCGTCTTGCCGCCGCGTTCCGCGTAGAGCGCAAGCTCTCCGTCCACCAGGACAACCAGCGCGCCCGCCTTGCGGCCGGGCCGGTGGCCGGAGTCCTGCGGGGGCCAGGGCAGGGCGGCCCCATAGGGGTTGGCCGGATCGGTCGCAGCAAGGGCCACGGCCGACGGCGCCTGCTCACCCAGCTGCGCATCGCGGCTGAAGGAGCGCAGCCGGTCAACGGTGGGGGAGACGGCGAACTGGGCCGCCCCGAGGTGTTCGATGAAGTAACCGCGGCGGCAGCGGCCGGTTTCCTCCAGTTTGCCCAGCACCTTGTACATCAGCCCGAACCCGCCCGGGATCGACTCGGCGGCCACCGAGCCGCGGGTGACCACGCCGTAGCGGTCCAACAGCAGTTCGGCGGTGGCATGTGCGCGCACGGTGGGGTCGGTCTCCGGCGCCGGCAGCAGCGACCAGCGCCCCGCGACGGTCGGTGGCGAGGTGCGCGGCTGGCCGGGACCCTTGCCGGGACCCGCCCCGGCGCCGCCGGGTTGCAGGCCGGTCCCGTGCAGTCCGGGCAGGCGTCCGAGCCGGCCCAGCCGCGCCGAGCGTGCCCGCGGCGGTGCGTTGCGCTGCCGGTGCGAGGTGGTCCCGCCGGCCAGCAGCGAACGCACCGGGGCGAACGTGTCGTTGGTGATCCGCCCGGCCCACAGCAGGTCCCACAGCGCGCTGGCGACGGCGTTGTCCCCCGGTTGGGTGCCGCTGGCCGCGAGCAGGTCGGTGAGCTGCCGGAAGAAGTAGGCGCCGCCGTAGCCCCCGGTCCCGGAGAGCGCGTTGAGCAGTTCGTATTGCAGCACGCTGGGTTCGAAATCCGGCTGGGGATTCAGCGTCAGGTGCGCGGCGTCGGCCAGATGCAGGCTGATCCAGCCGTCGTTGCCGGGCATCGACCCGGCGCCGGAGATCAGGATTTCGCCCGTGGCGGTCAGCTCGTCCAGCATGGCGGGGGCGTAGTCGCTCACGCGGGACGCTAGGATGAGGGGTTCCCACGCCGACGCCGGGATGGGTACCCCGGACAGTTGGTCCACCACCGTGACTACGCCGTCCAGGCCGCGCAGCTTCGCCCCGACGTTCTGCCAGGTCGGCAGGAACCGGCCATAGGTGGCAGGATCCACCGGTTCGACTTCCTTGCGCAGGGCGGCCAACGACCGGCGGCGGATCTTGCGCAGCACCTCGACGTCGCACCATTCGGTCTGGCGCTGATCCGTCGGGGCCGGAGAAGCCACGTCGGCCGTGCCGTGGGCTCCGCCCTCCTCAGCGGGCGATGCGCCGCCGGGCCGGAACTCGCCTTCGACCACGCGGCCGTCCTTGAGCAACCGTTGCAGCGCGGTGTGCACCACGGCGGTGCCCAGGCCCAGCCGCCTGGCACATTCACCGGCGGTGAACGGGCCATGAGTGCGGGCGAAGCGGCTGACCAGGTCGCCGAGCGGGTCGGCCACCGGCTCGATGAACGCCAGCGGCACGCCCACGGGCAGCGGCACGCCGAGGGCATCGCGCAGCCGGGCCGCGTCTTCCACCGCCGCCCAGCGTTCGCCGCCGGCGACGCCCACCTTCAGGGCGCGGTTGGCCCTCGCCAGCTCGGCGACCAAGGGCTCGACGTCGGCAATCCCGACGGGCGCGGAGCCGGCGGGAACGGGTCCGTCGACCGAGGCATCCGTCGACCCATCCGCCGGTCCGTCCACCAGCGCGTTCATGGGTCCGTTCACCGGTCCGTTCGCCGGTTCGGCGGGCCGGACGCGGGCTGCGATCTCCGCCGTCGTCAGCGGGCCCAGCAGCCGCAGCAAGTCGGCGATGCCCTCCGCGCCCCGCACCTTGCGGTCCTCGGTCAGCCGCTGCAGCTCCTGCTCGGTTTGGGCGATGATCCCTTCGTCCAGCAACTCACGCAGTTCGGCCCGGCCGAGCAGGTCGTTGAGCAGGCCCGGGTCCAGCGACAGGGCCGCGGCCCGGCGCTCGGCCAGCGGGGAGTCGCCTTCGTACAGGAAGCTGGCCACGTAGCCGAAGAGCAGCGAGCGGGCGAACGGCGACGGCTGCTGGGTGGTGGTTTCCACCAGGCGCAACTCCCGGCGCTCGATCCCGGCGGCAATCTCCTTGAGCGCGGGCAGGTCGTAGACGTCCTGGAGGCATTCGCGCACCGTCTCGAGGATGATCGGGAACGTCGGGTACTTGCGCGCCACATCCAGCAGCTGGGCGGAGCGTTGGCGCTGCTGCCAGAGCGGGCTGCGCTTGCCCGGATTCTTGCGCGGCAGGAGCAGGGCGCGGGCGGCGCATTCGCGGAAGCGGGAGGCGAAGAGCGCGGAACCGCCCACCTCCGCGGTGACGATCTGGTCCAGTTCCTCGGGGTCGAAGAGGAACAATTCGGCGCCGGGCGGCTCTTCTTCCATCATGGGCACGCGCAGCACGATTCCGTCGTCGGCGGCCATGGCGGAACCGTCCAGCCCGTACCTCTGATGCAACCGGGCGCCGACCGCCAGCGCCCAGGGCGCGTGAACGGGCATGCCGAACGGGCTGTGCAGCACCACGCGCCAGTCGCCGAGCTCGTCGTGGAAGCGCTCCACCACCAGGGTGCGGTCGCTGGGAACATCGTTGGTGGCCTGCTGCTGCTCGGCCAGGTAGGCCAGCAGGTTCCCCGCGGCCCAATCGTCCAGCCCGGCGGCGGCCAGCCGCTCGCGTGCCGGCTCCTCGGCCGTGCCGGACACTTCCCGGACGAAGCGGCCCAGCGCCCGCCCGAGCTCCACCGGCCTGCCCAGTGAATCGCCTTTCCAGAACGGCAGCTTGCCCGGCTGCCCGAAAGCGGGGGAGACGAGGACGCGGTCGTGGGTGATGTCTTCGATCCGCCAGCTGGTGGCGCCCAGCGCGAAGACGTCGCCCACGCGGGATTCGTAGACCATTTCTTCGTCCAGCTCGCCCACCCGGCGGCCGCCGCTGTTCTTCGCGTCCTCGGAACCCACCAGGTAGACGCCGAACAGCCCGCGGTCCGGGATGGTTCCGCCGGAGGTCACGGCCAGCCGCTGCGCCCCGGGCCGGCCGGTGATGGTCCCGGCGACCCGGTCCCAAACGATCCGCGGGCGCAGTTCAGCGAATTCGTCGCTGGGGTACCGCCCGGCCAGCAGGTCCAGGGTGGCCTCGTAGGCGGAACGCGGCAGCGTGGCGAAGGGCGCGGACCTGCGCACGACGTCGAACCATTCCTCCACGTCGACGGCGCCGAGGGCGGTGGCGGCCACGGTCTGCTGGGCGAGGATGTCCAGGGGATTGGCGGGGATATACAGGGGCTCGATGCGGCCGGCAAGCATCCGCTCGACCGTCACCGTGGTATTGACCAGGTCCTGGCGATGCTTGGGAAACAGCACGCCTTGGGAGACCTCGCCGACCTGGTGCCCGGCACGCCCTACCCGCTGCAGGCCACTGGCCACGGACTGCGGGGATTCCACCTGCACCACCAGGTCCACCGCACCCATGTCGATGCCCAGCTCCAGGCTCGACGTCGCGACCACGCAGCGCAGACGTCCGGACTTCAGGTCGTCCTCGATTTGCGCGCGCGCCTCCTTGCTGACCGAGCCGTGGTGGGCGCGGGCGAGGACGGCATCCGCGCCGGAGGCGGAACCGGCCTGGGCCATGATCTGGGCCGGCGGCTTGGTCTGCGTGCGGGAACCACCGGAACCCGAACCGGAACCCGAGCCGGGCCCCGGACCGGGAGCATTCTCGGCAGCGTCGTCATGGGCGGCGGCGGTGCCCCAGACGTCCTCGCCGGACAGCGGGAGGGACTCGCGTTCGGTCCAGATTTCGTTGAACCGTGCGGTGAGCCTCTCCGCCAACCGGCGCGAGTTGGCGAAGACGATGGTGGACCGGTTTTCGGCAATCAGGTCCACGATCTTCTCTTCGACGTGCGGCCAGATGGACGCGGGCTGCGCGCCGGCTCCCAGTTCCTCCTGGCTGGGCGAGGCCAGCGCGGTCATGTCCTCCACCGGCACCGTCACAGTCAGGTCCCATGACTTCCGGGCGGGAGGGGCGACAATCTCCACCGGGGAATTGCCGCCCAGGAACCGGGCCACGGTATCCAGCGGCTCGACGGTCGCGGAGAGGCCGATCCGCTGGGCGGGCCGCTCCAGCAGGGCGTCCAGCCGTTCCAAGGTGACCGCCAGGTGCGCGCCGCGTTTGGTCCCGGCCACGGCGTGCACTTCATCGATGATCACGGTGTCCACCGACGCCAGGGTTTCCCGCGCCCTGGAGGTCAGCATCAGGAACAACGATTCCGGCGTCGTGATCAGGATGTCCGGCGGGTGGGTGAGCAGCCGGCGCCGTTCATTGGGCGGAGTGTCGCCGGAACGGACGCCGACGGTGATGGACGGGGCGGGCAGGTCAAGCCGTTTGGCGGTCTGGGTGATGCCGATCAGCGGCGCGCGCAGGTTCCGCTCCACGTCCACACCCAAGGCCTTGAGCGGCGAGATGTACAGCACCCGGGTGCCGCGGGACTCCTCGCGGGCGGCGCGTCCCCGCTTGGGCGCCGCTTCCGGCACAAGGACTGGAGGTTCGGCCTGAGTCTGTGCGCGGGAGATGAACGTGTCCAGCGCCCAGAGGAAGGCCGCCAGGGTCTTGCCGGAACCCGTAGGCGCCACCACCAGGGCATGGGAGCCGGCGGAAATGGCGTTCCACGCACCGGCCTGTGCGTTGGTGGGCGCGGCGAAGGCGCCGGCGAACCACTCGCGGGTGGCCGGGCTGAAGCGTTCGAGCACAGACGTCGTCATACCGATGTCTTGAGCCTAGCGGCCGGCACCGACGCTGTGCAGTTCCCGGTGTGCAGTCCGGGGAGCGGGCGGGCGGCTACGGGGCCTGGAAGGTGCCCACGGTCATCAGCACCACGGAGGAGTCCGAGCAGCCGACCGTCTCCTGCTTCGCGACGAGCGATTCCTTTTGGTTCGGCGGGTAGACCCTGACCCCCGCCACATCCGTGAGTCCGCATTCCTCGCCGTAGTTCTGCGCGTTGGTCTGCTGCAGCTGCGCCTCGGCGGTTCCGCCCGGCTCCAGCGTGACGGCAGCCGCCGCTGCGGCCGGGTCCCGTTCGGCCGGCGCGCCCACCTGTGCGCCGTCGGCGTCGACGTAGGAGACGCCGGGGTACCCCTGGAGCGTGCAGGACCCGGTGCCGGTGTTCGTCAGTACCAGCGTGCGGTAGACGCTGCCGGCGGCCCCGGCGCCGGGCTTGGTTTGAATGGCCGCTTCCAACTGGCCGGCGCGGCAGGAACCGTCCGCGGCGCCGCCGCCGGACTCTGGGGACGCGGTGGCGCTTCCCGCGTTTCCGGTCTCCGGGGCGGGTGCGGGGGACGACGACGGCGCGCTGGCCGCGGGGGCGGACGACGCAGCTGCGGTGCCGGGTTCCTGAGCCGGTTGCCCGCATCCGGCCAGCAGCAGTGCGGATCCAACGAACAGGGCCGCGGCGGCCGGGCGCGCCCGGAAACGATTCATCATGGTCATATTAAACACCCTCGCCAGCCGCCCTCCGGCTTGGGACTCCAGCCGGCGGACGGCCGCCTTCAGGCGGGCCGCCCGCCGGGAGCAGCTTGTGGGTCAGGGCCTCTTGCGTGTGCGGACCAGCGCGGTCACGCCGGCGGCCAGGCCCAGCACGCCGGCCCCGAGCCCGGTCCAGCCTGCCACCGTCGCCGCGCCGTTGCCCGCTGCCCCGGCCGCCCCGGCATCCGGAGCCGCGCCGCCGTCGTCGTGCCCTCCGTGGCTGTTGGCGGATGCTTCGCCGATCACGAACGACGGAGCCGGGGAGTCCAGGTCATGGGGATCTTGGCCCTCCGCGGGCAGCTCTGCCCAGTTGATCTCGCCCTTCTCGCAGGTCTGCAGCGTGGGGAAGGCCAGGCTCTCGCCGGGGGCATCGGGCAGCAGCATTTGGAGCTGCAGCGCGTCGCGCAGCCCGTCGGCCACCGGTTCCTTGGCCGTGTAAACAATCTGGCTGACCCGCTCGGTGATGGTGGCCCCGCTGTCCAAGGTTATGGGGGCATCGAGGGTTTCGGTCACCTTCTCAACGTCCCAGTTGGGGTGCACGGTGGGCGTGGCGTCGGCCAGCTGCTCGGGCAGCGAGATAGCAATCTTCGTGGTCGGTGAACCCTCACATCCATGGGAGAAGGAGAACGTCAGCACGGAGCTGCTGCCGGCGGCGTTGTCCTCGGGGGTGACGCCCACGTGGGCGGAGGCTGCTCCGGCGCCAACAGCCAACAGGCCAGCCGTGGCTCCGACGGCCAGTAAAGAGCGAAGGGTAGTGCGGTGAATGGTAGTCACAGAATGCCTTTCGGGAGGCGCTGGGCCGCGGTCCGCGTAGCAAGGCCATAGCGGCCCGTCGCGGCGCAGGGCCGGGGAATCGATGATGTTTAGGACTTGGGTTAGGTCCGGTTTTGGAAGCTCGCCGGCACCGGCGGTCCCCGCAGCGGCACGAGTGTGACCAGGTACTGGGTTAGGAGAGGCAACGGATCTTGCTTGGCGGCAAGGGCGACGCCGGCGGGCGGCAGCGCCGTCACGGTCGACTGGCGGACCAGCGGACGCAGCCAAGCGGCCAGGCTCCACAGCGCAGCCTCGCCGCGCGCCAACATGAGCGCGGTCAGTGCTGTGGCCAGCACATGGGCGGCGAGCATGGCAGGCGAACTCCCGGCGTGGGATGTGGCCGCACAGTCGAGTGCCACGGCAGTGGATCCGGCGTGGCCCGCATGGCCCACGTGTACGGCGTGTCCGTCAGAGTATGGGTCCGGCGCGCAGCGGACGGCTGCGAGAAGTTCAAAGGCTTGGTGCAGTGCGAGCTGTCCGACGGCCAGTACCGCCAGGATCGTCACCAGTTGGAGTTTCCGCCCGGCCAGGATCATCACCGGCAACCATGTCAGCGCGCCCAGCGCCAGGACGACGGCGGCGGGTGGCAGGGTTCCTCCGGCCGCAGTGTGCGCGCCGGCGGCTACGCTGAAGACAGCGGCGGCGACTGCCGCGGACCGCCCGAATCGCAGCGCGCTACCCAAGATCATTCATGGTGGTAGGGACGCCCGCCGGCGATCTCCTGGGCGCGGTAGAGCTGCTCCATGAGGATCAGCCGGACCAGCTGGTGCGGGAAGACCAATTTGGAAAGGGACCAGACGAAGTCGGCCCGCTGGTGGATCGAGTCGTCCACCCCGTACGCCCCGCCGATGATCAAGGTGACGTTGCGGGAGCTGTCCAGCGGCTGCTGGAGGGTGCGCGCGAGGGTGGGCGAATCGATGTTCTTGCCGCGTTCGTCCAGCAGCACCACGAAGTCGTTGGCGTACTTGCCGCTCAGCTTGGCCAGCAGGGTTTCGGATTCTTCCTTGCGCGCGGCGTCATGCTCGCGGGAGGAATGGGGGATCGGCTGCCAGCTGACGTCGAAGGGCTTCTTCATCCGCTTCTCGTAGCGGTCGATTCCTTCCGCCACCCACGACTCGTGTTTGCGGCCGATGGTCAGGATGCGCAGGGTCATCCGGCTGATCCGGGGAATTTGCGGACGGTCAGGATCTGGGCGGCGCGGCCCACCGGACCCTGTTCGTCGAACAGTTCGGTGTCCGTCAGGCCGACGCCGTCGTCGCCGAAGCTCACGCGGGTGTCCAAACCCGTCCACTCGCCCTGCGGCTGGCGGAACAGGTGGATGGTCAGGTCAAGGTTGGGGAACATGTACTCGCGCGGATCCTGCCGCACCGCGATGCCGTTGGCGGTGTCCACGATGCTGACGAAGCGGGCCAGCGGGTGGCTGTCCTCGCCCTGAACCAACGGGTGGAGGGTGCGCGCCCAGACGGTCCGGTTGCCGGGACCGAGGTCTGCCGCGGTGCGGAACTCCGTGGACCGGATGAAGCCGCCGTCCCAGACGCTGGTCATGGGCGCCGGGGGACAGCCGCCGGGTCCGGGAATGGGCCGGCTGAAGGTGCCGGCGACGGCGGCGGTATCACCGGTGAGCAGGCGCCAGACCTGGGCGCGGATGGCCGTGCGGCCTTGCGCGGTGAAAGTGGCCTCCAAAAGCTCAATCGTCTTGCCCGGCCGCAGGACCCGGGTCTGGATCTCGAACTCACCGCCGTGGATGATGCCCAGGATCTCGAAATTGATCCGGCTCATCACCATCTCGGGGCGGGGATGATTCCGCAGCAACTCGTGCACGATCAGGCCGGAAGCCGGTGCCATGTGCTGTTCGTGGTCGTTCCAGGCTCCTTGGGAATGCAGCGTGGATTGGAAGCGTCCGCCGTCCAGGCGCACGTAGTAAGCATCCGGAACTGTACCTCCATCGGCGCCGAGGTGCTCGGTGGCGGCAATGCCGGCGGTGGCCGCGGTGGTGGTGGAATCAACCATGCCCCCACTCTAGCCAAAGCGCGCGGCAGCCTTGCCTCCCGGCACAACGAACCCCACGCCGGCAAACGGGCGGTGCAGGGGTCAACGTTCTCCGACAGGGCGGGGATCGGGCGGGGGCGCCGGGGCGGCGGGCTCGGCCGGCGGCGCCCAATCCAGGATGGCCGGCGGGCCTATCGCATCACAATCCGCGGGCTCGGGCGGGGAAGGCTCCCGGGGCGGACTGGGCGGCTCCGGCTGCTCTTCCTCCTCGTCTTCGTCGCCCTGGTTTTCTTCGGCTGCTTCCACCGCCTTCCGGTAATCTTCCAGCGCCTTCTTGTACTCCTGCCGCGCGTTTTTGTACTCCTGCTCCGCGTTCCGGTTGTCCGCTTCGCACTGCGCCAGGGCGTTCCGGTAGCCGGCCCGTGCATTATCCCGCTGGGTGAAGAATGCCGATCGCTCCGCCAGGGCCTGCTGGTAGACGGCGTATTCGGCCCAGTAGTCATTCCACTGTGCCGCGATCTTGTCCCACTCCTTGTTCACCTTGGCCACCGCGGCGGCGTAGTCCTTGTACTCCTGCACGTCCGTCCGGTAGTGGTCGTAGGCGGCCCAGTAGTTCAGCACGGCCTGTTGCCATTTCCTGGCGCCGGCGGCGAGTCTCGACTCTGCGGCCTGGACACGTTCCCGGTTGGCGGCGGCTGCGTCCCTGGCGTCGAAAGGCACCGGTGACATGCCGGTGAACTCCCAGCCGCAGCCCGGCCCGGCGGCGTCCTCCGTCAGCAGATGGACCTTCGCCGACCTCGCGGGCTCGTTCGCGGGGCTCTTGGGCGGCCGGGGGAACTCCCGGGCGTCCGGCATCGGCGGCCAGACCGGGTAGGCCGGTAGGGCCGCCGGATTGGCCGGCTTGACCTTCAGGTCCGGTGCCGGGAAGGACACGGTTTCGTAGTCGGCGTCAGCCGGGGCCTTCGGCAGCGGAACGGCGGGGATGGATACCGTTCGGGTGATCGTGAACGGCTTGTAGCCTGCGGTCGACCAAGGGGAGCGGGCAGCGTCGCCGGCTTTGGATTCCTGGTCTGCGCAGACGTCGGCGAGCGCGGCCGCGAGCTTCTTGTCCAGTTGCCTGGCCAGTTTCTGCAGCGGTGCGGCTGCCTTTCCCGTCACGAAGGCCAGCACGTCCCCGCGCCGGAAGGTGAGCACCTGCATGGTGCCGTGGCCGTTCTTGGCCGCGTAGATCCGGTGGGCCTGGACGCCGGGGCCGTCCAGTTCCTCGCTCCGGACAGCAATCGCCGCCCCGGCGCAGTTGGCCGCGTTGTCCGCCAGCTCGTCCATGGCTTCGGCGCCGAGGCCGGCGGTGTAGGCGGCGGCGAGCACCTGCACCCTCTCGCCGCGCACCCTGAAGGAACGGGACAAAGCCACCGAGGGCGCCGCGCCGATATCGCACGCGTAGGGCACCGGCAGCGTCGCTCCGCGCTCCACCGGACCCTCCGGCTTCCACTTTCCGGGCGGTTCGGCCAGCAGCCCGGTCAAGGAAATGGAGGCCGGGCTGTCCGTGAGCACCGCGCTGATTGCCACCGGTGTGGCAGGCTCGGCCACCGCCGCGGCCTGTTCCTGCGCGAAGAACATTGGCAGCCCCGATGCCTGCAGGGCCACCAGCCCCGACGCGGTGAGAGACGCCAGGCACAGCGCACCGGTGGCCAGGGCAAGGGCCGGATGTTTCTCGAAGATGGACACCGGGACTCCTTACAACCCGTCGGGGATTGTGATGGCAGTGTTGCTGCCGGCGCTGAGCGTGATGGTCACTTCCTGGCGGAAGGTCAGCCTGCTGCCCGGCGGTGCCGACTGCGCGGTCACCACGTTTTGATCCACCCGCGGGTCCGGTTTGGCCGTTTCCTGCCCGACCACCGGCACCAGGTTGTTGCGCAGCAGCACCGTGATGGCCTCGTTCACGCCCAGCCCGCGGAGGTCGGGCATGGAGCGGGACGTTTCGACGCTGGTGGTCAGCGGGTCGGCCTCGGGCATCGGCTCGGCGGGCAGGCCCTTGTGCAGGCCTTCCATGGTGTCCTTCCATACGGGGCCGGCCAGTTCGGAGCCGGTGAGGTCGTAGAAGGTTTTGCCGTAGGCATGCACCGTCTTCAACGGGTGCTGGGTCCCGCCGCGGGGGTCGCCGAGCCACACCGCCGTCGCATACTGCGGGGTGACGCCCACAATCCAATTCGTGGCGAAGTCATTCGTGGTACCCGTCTTGGCTCCGGCCTGGCGGCCCTTCGGCATGCCCAGGGCGCCCAGCGTGCCCGCCGGGTGGAACGGTTCGGTCAGCACGTCGGCTACCGTGGCCGCCACCGAAGGGTCGATGGCCTGGTGGCAGTTTGAGGCGGGAACCGGGAGCTTCTCCCCGGTATCGCTGCGGATGGCTGCGGTGATGGTGACCGGCCGGCACAGCACCCCGCCGCTGACGAAGGTGGAGTAGGCGTTGGCCATCTCAAGCGGGGAAATCTCGTAGGAGCCGAGCGCCAGCGATGCCTCCCGGCCGTGCAGCTTATCGACGGGGATCGAGGTGATGCCCAGGGTTTCCGCGAACTCGGCGACTTCCTTCACGCCCGTGCGCTCGATCAACCGCACGAAGTAGATATTCACCGAAGCGCGCACGGCCTGGTAGGCGTCGATAGAGCCGTAATTCTCGTAGCCGTAGTTGTGGAAACCACCGGGCGGATTATCCAGCGAGGAGTAATAGGGGCCGTTGGCCAGCAGCTTTTGGCGCGGTGAAATCCCCTGGGACAGCGCCGTGGCGAGCACGATCGGCTTCATCGCCGACCCCACCTGGAAGGCACTGTCGGCGAAGACCACCTCGGTCTTGCCCTTGCCTTCGCCCCAGGACCGGTTCTGTGCCACCGCCGTGACATGCCCGGTGCCGGGTTCGACGACGGCGGTGCCCAGCGCCGCGCGGTTCTTGTTGCCCATCGCTTTGTGCACGGCCTTTTCGGCCGCGTCGATGGCCTTGCGGTCCAGGGCCGTGGTCAGCGTCATGCCGCCGCGCGAGAGCCGGTCCCCGCGTTCTTCCTGGGTCTTGCCGAAGGCAGGATCGGTAAGAATTTCATCCCTGACCAGATCGCAGTAGAACGGGTACTCGGAGCCGCCGCAGCCCGAGGGCACAGATCCCGGGTCGAGGCCGAGCCCGCTGCCGCGGGCCGCCGCAGCTTCGTTCGCCGTGATCGCGCCATGACGCTCGAGCACATTGAGCACGGTGTTGCGGCGGCTGAGCGCTCGATCCGGGTATTTCATCGGATCGTAGTAGACCGGTCCCTTGAGCAGTCCGACGAGCAGGGCCGACTGGGGCAGGGTGAGCTTGGCCGCCGTCGTATTGAAATAGATGCGCGCCGCCGCCTGGATGCCGTACGCGCGGTTGCCGAAATAGACGGCGTTGACATACATGTTCAGGATCTGGTCCTTATCCAGGCGCTTTTCCAGCTGGACGGCGTACTTGGCCTCGCGGATCTTGGCGTTGTAGGTTTCGCCCACCGCCACCGACTTCTCGGTTTCATCCCGGGCATTGTTGACGAGGATGTTCTGTACCAACTGCTGGGTGATGGTGGAGCCGCCCTGGCGCTCGCCGCCCACCGAGTTGCTCACCATCGCGCGGGTGACGCCCATGGGGTCCACGCCGTGATGTTCGTAAAACCGGGAGTCCTCGGTGGACAGCAGCGTGTCCAAAAACGCGGGCGAGACCTGATCCAGGTCCACGTCAATCCGGTTTTCGCTGTAGAAGCGGGCGAATTCCTTGCCGTCCTTGTCGAGCAGGACCGTATGTTGCGGCAAGGCGGTGTCCAGTGGAAGCTCGGCGGGCAGGCCTTCCCACAGGTCCAGCACGGAATCCGTGGCAGCAGAGAAGGCGATGGCCCCCGGCGCTACCAGGGATCCCGCGCTGAGCGCGACGACGGCGACCGCACCGGCCCATCCGGCCACGCGGATCAGGGTGCCCTGCCGGTGCTCCGGCCGGGCCGCAGGCCGCAGCAACTCATCCAGCCCCACGGTTTCCCGCCGCCGGGGCCACCACCGCCGCGTTTTTCTCCGCAGGTGGGCGGCGCTTGGGCCCGCCGGAGCCGGTGTGTGACCGGCAGCCGTTATCGGGGCGCCGCTGGTTGCGCTGCCCGCCGGATCACGATCCTCGTGGTTCACCCGTAGCCCCCGTCCCCCTCAGCAGGCCCTGGACGTCCCCCGACGCCACCACAGGGAAAACCTGCAGACGAATTACCTCAAGGAGGCGGCTCTCGTCAGCCGCCGCGACCTGTGAGGTGGTCTTAGCGTACGGCTAAAATTCCACGACTCAACCTCTTTTTCCGGCGCTTTTCGATAGCTGTCGAAATGTGACATGGGCGGCATTTTTGTGATGGATGTGAAAGGCCGGATTGCGCCTGAAAGCATTGACAGGACCGCTGCCTGGCACTAAAGATGGCACCCGCCCAAGCGCCATCCGCGGCATGGAAGCACGCTGCTAGAGCACGCGCTGGTGAACCACGGCCGACCCTTCGGCGGGTACCGGGACCGGTTGCGGAACTCCCTGCAGATAGACCAGGAAATCCTCGCTGTGCTGCCTTCGGTGGAATGCGGTCAGGACGCCGACATGCTCGTCCCCGTTGGCCGTGGTCACTGAGACGACCCGGCCGATGGCGGTGGGCTTCAAAGCCTTGGCAGGGGTGGCCATTCTCTTACCTCCGAAAGCCAGAGAAGGTGCATGGATCAAGGCTACGCCCCACGTGGCGCAGCGGCAGGATGTTCAGCGAGACCAAGGTCCCGTGAGGGTCGGGTTGGCCGCGCCCGAGGGGTTGTGGACGTGTGCCGGATCGGCGACAGTGATAAGGAGCCGTGCTACGGGTTGGATGAGGGCGTTTGAAAAGAGCGCTGGACATCGACGCCTTCGTTGCGGGCGTGCTCCGGGGCCCCTGACGAACACCTGGTAAATCAGCTAAACAAAGTATCTCCGGATCAGGAGCAGTAATGACGGAAAACGTTCAGCCCGGCGGCGAAGACGCCGTCAGCGAAAACATCGAAGAGTATCAGCAGGATGACCGGCTTACCCCGGCCGACCGCATGGACCTCATTGCCAACGCCGTCGCCGAGGACGCCGACCGGGACGACGAATCCCGCAACCCCGTCAAGGACGAAGGAGCCGGCGATTCCTCCTAGAGAACCTGCGGCACGCTGCGGGACCGGCGGGCAGCCGAGGTAACGGCAGGACAGGGCTACGGCGACCGCTCGCGCCGACAACCCGCGGGCCTGGCCCCTCCGGTACGTGTTGAGGAAACAAGCACCATGATCGACTCCGTCCGGGCATCGAGTCACGGGCACCCGATCGCACTAAACCGGCACCAGCTGGAGGGTGCCGCTGAGACGCTGCGGCTGCTTGGAGAACCCACGCGATTGCACCTGCTGTTGGTCCTGACCGCCGGACCGGCGGGTGTCGCGGAGCTGGTCGAGGCGACCGGTTCTGCCCGCACCATCGTGAGTCAGCACTTGGCGAAGCTGCGCCTCAGCGGCCTGGTCAGTGCCCGCAAGGAAGGGCGCAAAGTCATTTATTCGATAAGCGACAACCACCTGAATCGGTTGATTCAGGAAGCCATCAGTCACGCTGGCCACGCCACGCCCGGGCACCCCGAGAAGGACTGAGGGCAGGTATCGGCCGGGCTCCGACATCCAGCGTGCCGAACCGGCAGCACCACCCGACGGAGGCGCCGTTACGCCGTCCTTCAAGCCGCCACGGGCATCTTTTATTGGGCAAGGCACTCCCGTTGACACTGGGTAATTACGGGGTGGAAAATTCTGAACATACCGATAGGTGCGCAGTTGCGGGGATATTTTTGCAACGGCGCAAACCTTCGTCCGGGTCTTCCCTGGTGGCGCTGAGGCAACCGGAGCGTCGGCGCATCTCGCGATTTGACGCGGGCGACGCCGAAGGAGGCGTTCTATGGACGCGAAGGATGGATCTCGGGGCGCGGTTACCTTCCTCAACAGGCATGAGGCGGAGACCCTCGATGCGCTGGCAGGACTGATAATACCGGGATCAGAGGAAGATCCAGGGGCCCAGGAAGCGGGAGCGGTTATCTATATCGACCGCGCTCTTGCGGGGCCTTACGGGAAACTGCAGCGGTTGTACCGTGCCGGCCTCGCAGCCCTTGACGAGAGTTGCGTCCAGCGACAGGGGCGTACGTTCGTCGAGCTTGACGAGGGAGAGCAGAACTCCGTCCTGGAACAGCTTGCAGGAAGTGGGCTGGACAGTGCGGTGGGCGCCGAACGTGCGGAATCCGACGGGGCGGAGAGGCCCGACCTCGGATTGCTGCCGTATTTTTTCGCCGTAGTGAGGCAGCACGTGGTCGAGGGGACATTTGGAGACCCCGTCTACGGGGGCAACAGGAACGCCGTCGGTTGGCGATTAGTTGGATTTCCGGGCGCCCATTGGGGATACGGCGAAGACGAGATGGACTACGGATTCGACGCCGCGGCCCTGCCCGTCGTAACCCTTCAGGACCTGCGGCATGAGCGAGAGCAGCGTAAAGGAGAGCCGGACCATGGCTGAGCATGTGGACATCGTGATTGTCGGCCTTGGTGCAGCCGGCGGGGTAATGGCGAAAGAGATGGCTCAGGCCGGCATGAGGGTTGTTGCCCTCGACAAGGGTCCGCGCTATGTGGATGAAGATGTCGAGGTCAAGCACGACGAGTTGCGGTACTTCGTCCGGCAGGAAATTTCCCCCAACATGGGCAGCGACCCCGTGACGTGGCGGCCCAACAGGGAGGGAACCGCAAGCGTTTTGCCGTGGTCGGTCGGACCACTCGCTCTCGGTCCTTTGTTTGTGCCTCCCTCCATCGGGGTGGGCGGGGGAACGATCCACTGGGCCGCGTGGGCTTGGCGGTTCCGCGATGCGGAGCTGCGCCTGCGGACTACGCTGAGCGAGCGTTTAGGCGCGGAAGCAGTGGCGGACACCGCCATTGTTGACTGGCCGATGGGGTACGACGAACTCGAACCGTATTACGAGCGGGCCGAGTACGAGATCGGAGTCGCGGGTAAGGCAGGTAACCTCGACGGGGAGATTCAGGAGGGTGGGAACCCGTTTGAACCGCCGCGGAAGCGTGACTATCCCATGCCGCCGCTGCGGATGACGGCGGGTGACAAACCATTCTCGGAGGCAGCGAAGCGGCTTGGCCTGCACCCCTTCCCTGCTCCGGCAGCGGTGAACTCCGTGGAGTACCAGGGAAGAAGCGCTTGCGTGTACTGCGGATTCTGTCGGGACTACCCCTGCCACGTTGGCGCCAAGTCGAGCAGTGCGGTCGCCCTCCTTCCGCAGGCTCTCGAAACGGGCAACCTCGAGATCCGCCCGTACTCGCGTGTTTTCGAGGTGAAGCGGGATGCGACCGGGAGGGCCTCCGGTGTGCGATACATCGATCTCGTGCGGGAACAGGAACGAGAACTCGACGCCGACTACGTAGTGCTCTCGGCATACGCCTTGGAGAACACCCGGCTGCTGTTGGCTTCGGGCATCGACGGGAACGGCGTCGTCGGCAAGTACTTCATGACACATAACTACGGCTGGTTCACCGGCACTCTTCCGGACTGGACTAACCCGTTTGCCGGTCCCGCGGTTGCGACCAGCGTGATCGATGACTACACCTCGGAGCTCGTATCCGGTGACGGCGCGGTCTGGGGCAGCCCGATTATTGGCTTTGGCGGGGATGTTCAGCCGGTGGAAGCCACCCGGAATATGCCGGATTCGGCACCGAAATTCGGGCAGGGGTTCAAGGACTGGATGCGGGACAACTACCGGCGTACTTTCAGCATGTACCACCAGACCGCGACCTTCCCACGTGAAGACTTCTTTTGCGATCTGGATCCGAAGGTTAAGGACGCGTTCGGTCAGCCGGCGCTGCGGATCACCCATGACTGGACGTCGCGCGACGAACAGGACGTGCAGTTTATGCAAGGCAAGAAGCGTGAAATCGCACGTGAGATGGGAATGCTTGAGTGGTGGGAGGCGCCGACCGCGCCGCCTTACCACGTGTCCACCCACGAGGTAGGTACCCACCGAATGGGCGACGATCCGGGCACCTCGGTCGTGGATCGCTACGGCCAATGCCACTCCGTGCCCAACCTCTTAGTTCTCGGCGGAGGACAGTTTCCCACCTACGGCGCCTATAACCCCACGTTGACGATCTATGCGCTGGCTTACATGGCGGCCGATCATCTTCGGGCGGAGACCGGGGCGAAAGCGCGCGCCGAGGTTCCTCATCGCTGAAAGGTTGGAAAGATGCCGGTCGTACAGGTCCACATGCGGGCGGGCCGGTCCGCAGAGGACAAGCGCAGGCTCATCGAGTCCATTACCGACGTCGTGGTAGATGTCCTGGGCTCAAAGAGGGAAAGAGTAGTGGTCCTCTTGGATGAGATCGATCCGGGGAGCTGGGGTCAGGGCGGCCGGCTTCTTGCTGACGAGTTATCGGAGAAGACGTGATGGGTGGTTCCCATGTCCTGTCCGGTGAACGATCTTTCGACGCGGTTCCGTAGCTCGAAACCTGGCACAGGGCGGGCGATGAGATGACTGTTTCCTCGGTGGCCTCGCTGCTGGCGACGCTCAACCAGGCCACTGTCTACGACCTTGAACAGCCCCGGTACGCCGGTGCACCGATCTTTGCGGCGCACCGTCCCGGGTTCATTTACACACTCCACCGGCGGCATGAATCCGGGCTAGGTGAAGCCAGGACCAGTGCCTCCGGATTGATCGTCACCGCAGAGCACGCCGGCACGCACATTGATGCGCTCTGCCACCAGGCGGTGGACCTGCGGATGTTCGGAGGCCTGCCGGCCGACGCCAGGACGCAGACTTCTTCCGGTTTCACGGAACTTGGCGTGGAGACAATAGCTCCCATCATCGCCCGCGGCGTGCTGGTCGACATCCCGCGGCATCGCGACGTGGAGCGGCTTCCAGCAGGCACGGTCGTTGGAGCGGATGAGCTGGAGGCTGCCGCCTCAGAGCAGCGTGTTCGGGTGACCGCGGGCGACGTCGTCCTCGTCCGCACAGGCAGCGGGTCTCTTTGGAACGAACCGGATGAATATCTTCAAGGCGCCGGCCTTTCCGCCGAAGCCTCGGAATGGCTTGCGGATCGTCGGGTGCAGGCTGTAGGAGCTGACAACGTTGCATGGGACGCCGTGCAACCGGACCCCCGGCGCGGGAGCCTGCCGGGGCACGTGGTGCTCATCGTCCGCAACGGGATTTACATCATCGAGAATCTGCAGCTCGAGGAGCTCGCTGCCTCCGGCAGTCAAGAATTCATGTTCATATGCCTGCCGCTCAAGATGGTCGGCGTGACAGGATCACCTGTTCGCCCGTTGGCTGTGGTGCCGGCATGAACAGCCGGCTGGATGCCGCCTTGCGGGCTATCTGCCGAGCCGACCCTTGCCTGCGCGGCCGGTGCCTTCGGCGGCTCCCCGGGACCCAGGGCCAGGCTATTGCAGACGCGTCAAGACCACTACGGTGACCGCCTGAGGAAAGGAGAAGGCGAAATGGCACACAAGGACGTGCCGGCTACCGGGCCGGCACAGGAAGGTCCCAAGAATCGGGGCCGCGTTCCGGCAACCGCCGTTGGAGCGCTCATTTTCCTGTGGCTCGTCTATGCGATGAACGCAAATACGCGCCAAATCTTCTACTACGTCCTGCCCCCGATGGTTGAAGAGTTCGATCTGACGCCGGAGGAAGCCGGTGTCGTCAGTACGATCGTGACGGTAGCTGTGGCATTGGTGGCAATTCCCGCCGGCGCCTGGTTCGATCGGGGCGGACATGGCTGGGCCCGCAAATACCGCAACGCGATCGTCGCGGCCGGATACTTCCTGTTCTCCATTCTCACGGGCATAGTCGCACTCACGAAGACGATCTGGAACGTCGTCGTCATCCAGTCCATCAAGAACGCCTTCGGCGGCGCAGGCGAAGCGGTCGAGGTCACGTCGATGGTCGAGTGGTATCCCGTGGAAAAACGGGGTCTGGCGCTCGGGATACAGCACGCGGCATACCCTTGGGGCACAGGCTTGGGCGCCATCGCCACCGGGGCGATTCTGGCCACCTTCGGGCCGGAGAACTGGCGGTATGTATTCCTGATCATTCCGCTGGCGATGATTCCTATCTGGATCGGCTGGTGGTGGTATAGCTCTCCGAAGCGCTACGAAAAGTTCGAAGACGACACCCAGGCCGCGGGGCTAACCAAGCCTCTCGCCGGTGGGGCCGGCGCCGAGCAGCGGCACGCCGAACCCGGTGCGCTGCGCCGCAGCCTTGCGAATCCGAACATCTTGGTTCCCGCGCTGGCATCAATGTTCGGGATCATGATCTACACGGGGATCAGCTTCTGGCTGCCACAGTACATCGCCTTCGTGGGCGGTTTCAGTTTCGCGGAAGCCGCCGCCTACAGCGCCGTGTTCACGATCACCGGCGGTATCGGGCAGATCTTCTGGGGTGTCGTTTCCGATTACATCGGGCGAAAGCTGAGCCTGATCATCGCCTTTGTGTGGCTGGCGATCGGCCTCTATCTCCTGCGGTTTTCGGCGGTGAGCTTGACCGTTCTGATCGTGGTGCAGCTCATCGCAGGTCTTGCGACGAACGCCATCTTCCCTGTCCTTTACGCGTTCGGCTCTGACTCGGCAGAGCCTGGTGCCATGGGGACGGCGAACTCGATTCTCCTGTTCTTCCTTTACATTGGAGGCGTTTCCCCCCTCGTCCTTGGATGGCTGATTGGACTCGGAGGCGGGTTCGAAAGTGAAACCGGATACTTCTACGGCCTCTACTTCTTGGTGGCCGTGGCGGTCATCTCGGCAATCATCATTGCGCTGTTCACACGCGAGACGGTGGGGCGGTTTAAGGACCGCGATAGGGCTCTGGTCTCCCGCGAGCGCACCCACGTGCGTCCGGGGCTGCCCCAGGAGTAAGTCGTCACCCTTGCGTCCCCGGGCCGCGGCCCATGGCAGTGATCTCAATCGATGATAAGGAGAAACCGATGGGAATGAGTTACCAACAAGCACGGCAGGCGCTGGAAGCGGCGCTCGACAAGGCCACGGAGATCGGGTCCCCCTCCAGTGTGGCCATCGTCGACTCCGGGCGTGAATTGGTTGCGTTCGCGCGGCAGGACGGGGCGCTTCTGGCTAGCACCGAGATTTCGGTGGGCAAGGCCTACACAGCGTGTTCGATGAAGATGGCAACGAAGGACATCGGACCCTTGACCCAGCCAGGTCAACCCCTCTATGGGCTCGAGTACACGCACCATCGCCCCCTCGTTACCTTCGCCGGAGGACGGCCCTTGGAGATCGCGGGGGAGATCGTCGGTGGCGTCGGAGTAGCCGGGGGAACCGTCGACCAGGATGACGAGATTGCGGCCGCCGCGTTCGCGGCTCTCACCTCGTAGGAGGAATGCATGCAGCTCCAGGGGAAAAAGGCGATCATCACGGGGGCGGCAACGGGTATCGGGGCGGTCACCGCCAGGGCGTTTGCTCAAGAAGGTGCGGCCGTCGTTGTGGCCGACATCAACGAGGACAACGGCTGGCGTGTGGTCGAGGAAATCCGCAGTCAGGGCGGCGCAGCAGAGTTCGTCCGCACCGACGTAACCAAGGAAAGCGACGTAGAGGCGCTCGTGAAGCAAGGCGCAGAGACGCTGGGTGGTCTCGACGTCTTGTTCAACAACGCAGGGGCCCAGCGCTCGGGGGCCATCACCGGTTTCGAGCAGGATCAGTGGGACCTGCTCATGGCGGTCAACCCCCGCTCCTGCTTCTTCGGTGTCAAGCATGCCGTACCTGTCCTTCGCGAACAGGGAGGCGGGTCGATCATCAACATGGCATCGCTGGCTGCAGTAAAGGGAGGTGCCGGCTTGACTGCCTACTCCGCGTCCAAAGGCGCCATAGTGGCTTTCACCAAGGCACTGGCCCCCGAGCTCGCGCCTTACCGCATCAGAGTTAACAGCGTTTGCCCCGGATGGATCGACACTCCGTTCAACCGGCCGGCAATCGAGTTCATGGGCGGTGCGGAGGAGCAGGAACGCGTCGTCAAACAGATCGTACCCATGGGCCGTCAGGGAACGCCGGAGGAAATCGCGCCCATCGTGGTGTACCTCGCCTCGGACGGCTCCACCTATATGACCGGACAAGCACTGGTAGTGGACGGAGGCGTGTACTGACGGGGCGCTTTACGGGTTCGCGCATGGAGCGGGTCGGTGACCTCGTCGCTCGCCCTGCCAGCGGAGTGTGCAAGGCGGTAGCGGTGTGGCCGGGGCAGGAGCTCACCTCAAAGTAGGGGAATCTCCCACTGCTTCTTTTGCGGTCCGGGCGCCGGCTCTTGCTGCACGGCCGGTGCTCACCTAGGTTGAAGGTGGACGGTCGCGGGCAGGTTCCCGTTGGGGGAGTCGGCGCTGCCGTTCCAGAAGGAAGATCAGCATGGCAACAGGCACCGTCAAATGGTTCAATGCCGAAAAGGGGTTCGGCTTCATCAGCCAGGACGACGGCGGGCCGGACGTGTTCGCACACTTCTCGGCCATCGCCGCCAGCGGCTACCGCTCGCTGGAGGAAAACCAGAAAGTTGAGTTCGACGTCGTTCAGGGACAAAAGGGACTGCAGGCCGAGAACATTCGCCCGCTTTAACACACGCTCAAACCAACGCCCCGCTCTCCGAAAGTGCGGGGCGTTTGTGTTGTAGCCGCCGTGAACCGCACAGGCTAGGGGACTCATTACTTACGCTGCGTCATCTTGGCAGACGTGAGAGCCCTCGAATTCCTTTCGCTCCGCGCTGGTAGGTAATCGCCAAGTATGCTTACTATCTTGACAAGGGCGTCCTCTGCCAAGAGAACGGAGATCCATGTCTGCGATGCCCGCATCCCATCCGGGACTGACTGGAAACAACCTCTGAAAGGCACGCACAGTGTTTCTTCTCTTCGGTCTCAAGACCGCCCTTCGCGATCTGCCCGGACGGATGGCTACGTGCCAGTATTGCGGCCGGTTCGTGCACCATCGCCTGCGGGAACGCGCCACCAAACTCACAGTCTTCTTTATTCCGGTCTTCACAACATCCAGGGGCTTAGTCATCACCTGCACGAACTGCGGGCGGAGCTCCACAACGAAATCCCGACAGAAGAACGCACTCTTTAGCTAGCTGAGAGACTGCGTTTCACCTGGAAGGACATTTTTCCGAGGCGGCATAGGGCCTCGTTGTCTTGGCCGCGCCGTTCATACCGGCAGGCGCGCGGCGAAGCGGAGCGGGCGTCTCGTCGCCGCTGGCCGGGTCTCAGGCCGCGGCCGCTGTTGAAGCTGCTAGTTGCGTCACGCCGTTTTGTGCACTCGCACACTGACGTCCCTTTCGCGCCCTTGTAGCGTCACATGCACACCCTCCGAAAGACCTAAGCCAAGAAGGAACCTCTGTCGATGACGACACCTGTCTTATCTCTGTCAACCGCACCATCCGAGCACGGCACGTCGGCTCCCACCCAGGACGCGGGACCGCTGGAGAACGCCCACAGGCAGCTTGCTTCAGCAATCCGTACGCTGGGATACAGCGAAGGGCTGCACCAGTTGCTGGCCCAGCCGCGCCGGGAGCTTTCCGTGAGCATCCCCTTGCGCCGGGACAACGGCAGCGTTGAGGTTCTCACCGGTTACCGCGTGCAACATAATTTTTCCCGCGGACCCGCCAAGGGCGGACTGCGTTACAGCCCGCACGTCTCCTTGGACGAAGTGCGTGCACTGGCAATGTGGATGACGTGGAAGTGCGCTCTGCTGGACGTCCCTTACGGCGGCGCCAAGGGCGGGATCACTATTGATCCGCGGAATTACTCGCAGCAGGAATTGGAGCGCGTTACGCGCCGCTACACCAGCGAAATCCTGCCGATCATCGGCCCTGAGAAGGACGTGCCGGCGCCCGACATCGGCACTGACGAACAGACCATGGCATGGATGATGGACACCTATTCGGTCAACGTCGGATACACGGTTCCAGGCGTGGTGACGGGCAAGCCTGTCAGCGTTGGCGGTTCCCTCGGCCGTTCGAGCGCCACATCCAGGGGCGTCGTGCACGTTGCGCTGGCAGCGCTTGCCCACGCCGGGCTTGATCCACGGCATAGCACCGCGGCTGTTCAAGGCTTCGGCAAGGTGGGAGCCGGAGCCGCAGAGTTCCTTGCCGACGCCGGAGTCAGCGTTGTGGCTGTGGGCGACCAGTATGGGGCCATCCATAATGCTGACGGCTTGAACATCCGTGCCCTGCAAGACCATGTCAAGGAGACTGGCAGCGTCGTCGGCTTTGCCGGCGCAGGTGCCATGCCTTCGGATGAGCTGTTGGAGCTTGAGGTGGACCTGCTGGTCCCCGCAGCAGTAGAAGGCGTGCTGCACGGCGGCAACGCCAACAAGGTGCGCGCCAAGGTCATCGTGGAAGGCGCCAACGGCCCCACCACGGCGGCGGCGGACGTCATTCTGCAGGACAAGGGCGTGCTCGTTGTTCCGGACATTCTCGCCAATGCGGGCGGCGTCATCGTCTCCTACTTCGAGTGGGTGCAGGGCAATCAGGCCTACTGGTGGACTGCTGCCGAAGTTGAAGAAAAACTGGAACACCGGATGTTGGCGGCGTGGGAGAACGTCCTGTCCATTGCGTCCAAGCGCGGCCTGAACCTGCGCGAAGCCGCTACGGTGACGGCGGTCGACCGTGTGGCACAGGCGCACCTGACCCGCGGGCTCTACCCCTGATCCTGACTGCGCGCGTCGGCGGGGTTTCGCATGCCCCGCATCAGGGACCGGGCCGGTTGGGGGATGTTGCGGAACGATGGCGACATCCCCCAACCGGTGGCTGCACCCTCGTTTTGCCTCTCTTACCACCACGCAGCGGTCAAAATACTGCACAAGATTGAGGAAAGGTCTCCCATGACGGTAGACAATTGGAAAGACCTAACAGGCCAGCACGTTCAGATCCGCAAGGATGGGAAGGCCGTCCGGAAGGGCCGGGTCGAAGAGGTGACGCGGGCAGCGGACGCGTTGTGGCTGGAATGGCATGGCGGACACCTGAGGCAGCTGTATGAAAAAGCTGAAGGTTATTCGGTAGAGCTCGTTCCAAGCCCGTAAGGCGCGGAACAGAAGAAGCTCTGGCCGTTACGGGTGGTCGTCGAACGGCGACTCAAGGTTGGCAAACTGTCCCGATCTGCGGCGAAAGCAAAAGGCCCCACTTCCCTTCTTTAGGAGGGGAGCGGGGCCTTGCTAGTGGCGGTGACGGTGGGATTTGAACCCACGTTGGCTTTCACCAAACAACATTTCGAGTGTTGCACCTTCGGCCGCTCGGACACGTCACCAACGCGTCAACTTTACCCGCTGTTGGCCCTGAGCCCCAAAACGGCGCGGCCGGCACCTGAGTCAGAGGGGGAGATCGCCGCGGTGCTGCGCGAAGAACGCGCGCAGCATGGCGGCTGATTCCTCCGTGCGGACCTCAGGGTAGACCTCCACCCAGTGGTTCAGCCGACGTTCGCGCAGGATGTCGAAAACACTGCCGGCCGCGCCGGCCTTCTCATCCCACGCCCCGAAGACAACTTTCGGGATGCGGGCGAGCACGATGGCGCCGGCGCACATGGCGCAGGGCTCCAGCGTGACCACCAGCGTGCAGCCGTCCAGGCGCCAGGAGCCAAGCTTTCTGGCCGCCTCCCGGATGGCCACCATTTCGGCATGGCCGGTCGGGTCGTGCAGCGCCTCCCGTTCGTTGCGTCCGGAACCCAGCACCGCGCCGTCGGGACCCATCACCACGGCGCCGATCGGCACGTCGGAGGTCTCCAGGGCCAACCGGGCCTGGTCCAGGGCAAGACCCATCCACTGGTGGTGCTGCGGATCAATTGGGCCCATGCCACCATTCTGGCAGGCCGATGTTTGTCCCTGCTATCCGGCTGCCGGTAGTTTTGTGGAATGCGCGTACTCGAAGTGGATCATCCCCTTGTTGCCCACAAACTCACCGTTCTCCGCGACAAGACCACTCCGTCGCCCGTATTCCGCCAACTCACCGAAGAACTGGTGACCCTGCTGGCCTACGAGGCCACCCGCGACGTCCACACCGAGCCGGTGGAAATCGAGACCCCGGTCACCCGGACCATCGGGACCGCCTTCACCAAACCAACCCCGCTGGTGGTGCCCATTCTGCGCGCGGGCCTCGGCATGCTCGAGGGCATGACCAAGCTGGTGCCAACCGCCGAGGTCGGTTTCCTGGGCATGGCGCGCAACGAGGAAACGCTGGACATCATTACTTATGCCGAGCGGTTGCCGGCCGATCTCACCGGCCGTCAGGTATTCGTGCTCGACCCCATGCTGGCCACTGGCGGCACGCTGCGCGAATCCATCAAGTTTCTCTTCGCCCGAGGCGCCGCCGACGTCACCTGCATCTGCCTGCTGGCGGCACCGGAGGGTCTGCAGGCCCTGCGCGATGAGCTCGAAGACAAGAACGTGTCGATTGTGGTGGCGTCCATCGACGAGCGGCTGGATGAGAAGGCCTACATCGTGCCCGGCCTGGGTGACGCAGGGGACCGGCTGTACGGCGTTGCCGGCTGAACCAGCCGGCGAGGTGGCACCACTCACGGAACTGCCGGCTGAACCAGCCGGCGAGGGGCACCACGCAGGAACTGCTGGACCGAAGATCGGGGGCCCGCACGTTCCAGTGCGTGTCCACATTTTGGACGGTTTGCAAACGCCGGCGCTTTGCATCTAGTGCGCCTCACCACGAGGCAAAACCAACAATGCATATTTATTCATTGGCGCCCCGCATGAGCGGTGTTCGGCTGATATTTATGCACGGGCGTGGTGTGATGTGTGGCACAAAAGCACTGTTTCTTCTCACTATGTGAGACAAGCAGGCTTATATTACTTGCACGTAGGCATTGTTACGCGCCAAACTCATGGTTGTGAACAACAACGCAACAGCATCTGCAGCCGCAGCCTTCAGTTACGGGACGTATCCCGGCGCACTGGCGGACTGTTGCCGAATGCAGGCCTAACTCACCACCCCTCGAGTTATTCCAGGCAATTCATCTGTCCAATGGCGGGCGCCAGAAACACATCCCGTGCGGGCATACCCATGCATTCGCGCCGTGATGACGGCCATTTTCACACATGAGGTTCTAATGTCAGTTTCATCCGGATACGTCCACATCTCCGTCCGCAACGCCCAGAACCGTGCGGCAGCCGCGCAGCGACAGGCAGCCGGGCAGAACCCGCAGTTCGCCGGACAGCCGTCTTACCCGGGGGAGCAGCAGGCCTACCGCGTGCTGCGTGCTGTTCCCGGCCAGTTCGACGCCGCTGCCCCCCATCCGACCACTGCCCCCACCCCCGTGGTCACCCCCAATGGAATTCCCGGCCCGCAGGCGGTGTCGAATGACACTGTTGCCCGCGGGTTCGTTCTTTATGTCGGCCTGGACGAGGAGGCTGCCGCCGCCCAGGGGACCACGCTGAGCAAGCTGGCTTCCCAGGTGCGCGCCTACGTGCAGTCGCTCGCTCCCGACGCACAGAGCCACGGGGCCGTGGCACTGGCGCCGGCCGATGCCCCGGGCGAGAACATTGACGTAGTGCGCCAAGCCCTGGGCGATCCGACCGTCAGCCGCCGCCCGCGGACCGCGGCCGTGGAAATCCAACGCCAGCCGCAGCCGGCCTCGCATGCCAGCCGTCCCAGCGGCGTCCTGATCGATCTGTCCCGCCGCGAGGTGCACCTGGACGGCGAGACCCTGAACCTGACGTTCAAGGAATTCGAGCTGCTCAACTACCTCGTGGAGAACGCCACCCGCACCGTCGGCCGCGAAGAGCTGCTCTCCGGCCTGTGGAAGAACGCCGAGGAAGTCCCGAACGAACGCACCATCGACGTGCACATCCGCCGGCTCCGGTCCAAGCTGGGCCGCCTGGCCAACACCGTGCGCACCGTCCGCGGCCAGGGCTACCGGTTCTACGAGCACCCGGAAGTAGTCGTTTGGGCTGCCCCGGAGTACTCGATCTAGGTCCTGCCTGACTTCGCCCCGCCGCGCTACAGCCCGTAAGCCTCGAGCAGGCGGAGCCAGACTTCGCTGATGGTGGGGTAGGAGGGCACCGCGTGCCAGAGCCGGTCCAGCGGGACCTGGCCGACGACGGCGATGGTCGCCGAGTGCAGCAACTCGCTGACACCGGGGCCGGCGAACGTCATGCCCACGATGACCTGGCGGTCCTCGTCCACCACCATCTGGGCCCAGCCCTGGTAGCCGTCGGCATACAGCGAGGAGCCGGCGACGGCGATCGGCAGTTGGGTCGCGGACACGGCCAGCCCGCGCTCCCGGGCCTGCTCTTCGGTGAGACCGACGACGGCGACCTCCGGATCGGTAAAGATCACCGAGGGAACCGCCGCGTCGTCGGCGGTGCTGGCGAAGCGGCTCCACGCTTCCGGGTCGCCGTCCAGCTCGCCGGCCGCCCGGGCGGCGATCGCGTCCCCCGTGGCCCGCGCCTGGTACTTGCCCTGGTGTGTCAGTTGGGCTTTGCCGGCGGCGTCTCCGACCGCATACAGCCAGCCCCCGTCGACGCCGACCACGCGTCCGCTGGCGTCGACCTGCAGCCGCTTCGGATCCTGTCCCAGCTCCTCCAGGCCAAGGCCGGAGAGGGCAGGCCGTCGTCCGGTGGACACCAGGAGCTTGTCGGCTGTGAAGGTGCCCGCCGCACCGGTCTCCCCGTCCGCACCCGCAGCCGTCAGGGCGAGGCTGACGCCGCCGTCGTGCGCAGCCACCCGTGACGCCGCCGTGTGGAGCCGGAGCCGCACCCCGTCGCGGCGCAGCCCGGCTTCCACCAGCCGCCGCGCGGGTTCGGGGACGCTCGCCAGCAGGTCTCCGCGTGCCACCAAGGTGACGTCGGTGCCCAACCGGGCATACGCCTGCGCGAGCTCGCAGCCGGAGACGCCGCCGCCCAGCACCAGCAGGCTCTCCGGAACCTCCTGCGCGGCGGTGGCTTCGCGGGTTCCCCAGAAATCGACGCCGTCCAGCCCGGGCAGCGGCGGCACGTTCGGGGAGGAACCGGTGGCCAGCACGACGGCGTGCCGTGCGGTGATGCGGGTCAGCGTCCCGTCGTCGTCCGTTGCCGTCACTTCGCGCGGACCGCTAAGCCGGGCGGTGCCCCGGACCAGTTCGATGCCGGCGCCCTTCACCCACTCCACCTGCGAGGCGTCGTCCCAGCCGGAGGTGAAGGAATCGCGGCGGGCCAGCACGGCCTCCGCCGCCAGGCCGCCGGTCACGGCTTCGGCCGCGCCCTTGACGCTTCGCGCGGCCTGCAGGGCCGTGCCCGGGCGCAGCAGGGCCTTGGAGGGCATGCAGGCCCAATAGGAACACTCGCCGCCGACCAGCGCCGATTCCACCAGGATGGTCTTAAGTCCGCCGCGGGTGGTCCGGTCCGCCACATTCTCGCCGACCGCCCCGGCCCCGAGTACCACGACATCCGCTTCCAGGGTCCGCTCTGCCATGTCCCGAGCCTCGCATCGCGCGGAGGCGCTGACAAGGGCCGCATACACTCGTGGTGTGAACGACCACCACCTGAAGAAGCTGATGATCATGCGCCACGCCAAGGCCGCGTGGCCGCTGGGCGTCGAGGACCACGAGCGGCCGCTGGCCCAGCGCGGCCACGACGAGGCGCCGCAGATCGGACGGTGGATGGTGGAGCACGACTGCATCCCGGACTTCATCCTGTGCTCGTCGGCACTGCGGACCCGCCAGACCTGCACCTGGGTGTGCAGCGAGCTGGGGGAGAAGGCGCCGACTCCCATGCTGTCCGACGAACTCTACGATGCGCCGGCCGTGCGCGTGCTGTCCGAGATCAACCGGCTGCCCGACACCATCACGTCCCTGCTGGTGGTGGCCCACATGCCGGCGGTGCAGGACCTGGCGATGCGGCTCGCATCGGTGGATTCGGACGAGGAGGCCGTGGTGGACATGGCCACCCACTATCCGACCTCGGGCCTGACCGTACTGCAGCACGGCAAGAGCTGGGCGGAGCTGGACGGCCGCGACGCCGCGGTGACGGACTTCGTGGTGCTGCGCTGACGCGTGGCCGGCCGGCGCCTGGTGCGGACGCGTTTCAGCCGGGCGCGGATCCCGCCGGTCAGCCGGTCAGAAGAGGAGGATCGGCTTGATCGTGGAACCGCCGGCCGAATCCTCGAACCCCTGGTTGATGTCGGCAAAGGGGTAGGTCTTGACCAGCTTGTCGTACGGAAACCGTCCTTGCTTCCACAGCTCGATCAGGCGCGGGATGAAGACCTGGTACACCGAGCTGCCCTGGACGTTCATTTTAAATGTCCATCCCTTCACCTGGGACTCGCCGATCTCGAACGGTGCCTCGGTGCCGAAGGTCGTGTTGCCCACGGCCACGAGCGTGCCGCGGAAGGCCAGCGCGCGCGCAGCCTGGTTGAGCACAGCGGGCACCGAGGTGGTATCGACGATGTAGTCCACACCCTCCCCGCCGGTGATGCGGTTCAGTTCCTCGCCCATGTCCGTCTTGGCGGAGTTAATGGTGTGGGTGGCGCCGAGTTCGAGGGCCGTCTCCAGGCGGTTGTCGTGCAGATCCACCGCGATCACCGTCGTGCAGCCGGCGATCTTGGCCGCCATGATCGCCGCCGAGCCGACCGCCCCGGCGCCGATCACCGCCAGCGATGATGCCGCCTCCGGCCGCAGCTCGTTGAGCACCGCCCCAGCACCGGTCTGCAGCCCGCACCCCAGCGGGGCGAGCATCTCCAGCGGAACGTCGGGGTCCACCTTGACCACGCAGCGCTCCAGCACGTTCGCGTACGACGAGAAGGACGACTGGCCGAAGAAGTGGGAGGCCACGGATTCACCGTCGGCCGAGAGCGCGGTACGGCGACCACTGAGATTAATGCCGATGTAGTGCTCGCAGTAGGCCATCTCCCCGCGGCGGCACTGCTTGCACGTACCACACGATGCCGGCGCCAGCACCACGTGGTCACCGGCCTTGACGCTCGTCACCGCTATGCCCACATCCTCCACAACGCCGGCGCCCTCGTGTCCGAGCACCGCCGGCCATTGGAGGGGATACGCCCCGTCGCGTGCGGTCGAATCCGTGTGACAGATGCCGGTGGCGACCATGCGGACCCTCACCTCGTCGGGCCGGAGATCGGCGAGCTCCAGTTCTTCGACTGAAAGCGGTGCGCCCGTCTCGCGTACGACGGCGGCGGTGACCTTCATGGGTATTCCTCCTCAATACGGGACCAACACATAACAGGAGCGCACACGATGGCGCGGACTCCTGTTTCAACCGTCTCATGACGGCCGGGTCAGTGCACCTGCTAGATGCGGATGCGGCCAAGCTTGTCCGGGTTGCGGATGAGGAAAATTTCGCGGACCAAGCCCTCATCGATCCGGAAGCCGGCGACCGTGTCCACTGCACCGTCCGCGTCAACGGCCACCAACCCGGGCAGCCCGTTGACGTCGGCGACGTGCAGGTGGAAGGGGGCGTCCGGCTTGCCGGTGACGCCGAGCAGGAAGCGCAGCACCTTCTCCACCCCGAAGATGGGCCGCAGCGCCGAGGTCTTCTGTCCGCCGCCGTCGCTGGTCAGCACAACGTCCGGGGCCAGCAGGCCCAGCAGCGGCTCGATGGCCCCGGTGTTGGCCGCCTGCAGGAACTGCTCGGTGATCCTCCGGTGCAGGGCAGGATCCACCTGGTTCCTGGCTTGCCGGCTGGCAACGTGGCCGCGGGCACGCGAGATGAGTTGCCGCACCGCCGCGGGCGAGTGGCCCAGCGTCCGGGCAATCTCCGGTGCCGGGTAGCCGAAGACCTCGCCCAGGATGTAGGCCGCACGTTCCAAGGGGGAGAGCTGTTCCAGGACCACCAGCATGGCCAGCGAAACATCGTCGGCCAGCACGGCGGCTTCGTCCGGTGCGGGAGGGCTCGGCGCATCCGGCAGGGAACTGACCGGCTCGGGCAGCCAGGGCCCGACGTAATTTTCGCGACGGCGCTGCTGGGCGCGGATCTGGTTCAGCGCCAGATTGGTTACCGTTCGCAGCAGGAAGGCACGCGGTTCCCGGACATGGTCCTGCGGCACGTCGGAGAACCGCAGCCATGCCTCCTGCAGGACGTCCTCCGCGTCGGCGGCGCTGCCCAAGAGGCGGTACGCCGCCCCAAAGAGCAGCCCGCGGTGCTGCTGGAACACGGCCAGGTTTGCCTGGGTCGCCGTCATCTCAACCTCCTACGCTGCAGGTTTCCGTGAAGCCCTGGCTGGCCAGGCCTAGGCCTAACGCGGCGTTGACCCTCGACCGCTGGTGCTCCACACACCGAGCACATCGCGCTCCAGCTGAGTGTAGACGGTAGCCGGTGTGCCAGCGCGGAACCTCCCGCAGTTTCTCCGGGTCCACGCCCTGGTGATGAAATTCCCAGTATCCGAAGTTGAGACACTGGAGCCCGGAGAGGGGAGTGGCCGGTAAAACCGCTGGAGCCGCGGCACGTTGCCGGCAAAGAAAAATGCAGCCCGGTCGATGACCGGACTGCATTTCGTTGGTGCGCCCAGAGGGATTCGAACCCCCGGCCTTCTGTTCCGTAGACAGACGCTCTATCCAGCTGAGCTATGGGCGCTTGGCCTCGCGGCCGGATACAACTGTAGCGTGTTTGCCGGACAGTCGCCAAATCGAGGGAGCCCCGCCCGCCTCCGCCCCGGAATTCCGCGCATCGCTGCTTGTGGGAGCGCCACCTCACCCCTCGAGGCCCGTCTGCCTGACCCAGAGGAGTCTCCATCGCCGGCCCGCCGGGCGGCCGCTGATCGCGGGAAGCCGCGTCGGGCAGCCCCTGAAGGGACACATTAACTAGACCGGTCTATATGACCTTAATCACACCTGTGGGCCTTGACACGTAGAAAATCCCCGGATTTCCGGGCTCTACCCATCTAGCCAGACCTATTTTCCTTTTTCTGCAGCCCGCTGGTCTAGCCATCGACCCATAGCATCTAGAAACACCACTGGCCCAGGAAAGGGATGAGTCATGGGCGATATCACGCGTCAGCCGGTTCTTGAGGAAACACTTATGGATGCCCCAACTACACACGCAAAGCTTCTGGCCTGGGTTGCCGAAGTTTCAGAGCTGACGCAGCCCGACTCTGTCTATTGGGTGGACGGCTCCGAAGAGGAGTACGCCCTCCTGACCGATCAGCTGGTCGAGGCCGGGACGCTGAAGCGGCTGAACCCGGAGCTGTTCCCGAACTCTTTCGTCGGCTTCTCCGACCCGAAGGACGTCGCCCGGGTCGAAGAGCGGACCTTCATCTGCTCCGAGAAGGAGGCAGACGCAGGGTTCACCAACAACTGGATGGACCCCGCGAAGATGAAGTCGATCCTCACGGAGCGCTTCGCCGGCAGCATGCGCGGACGCACGATGTACGTGATCCCCTTTGTCATGGGGCCTCTGGACGCGGAACAGCCGCAGTACGGCGTTGAAATCACCGACTCGGCCTATGTGGTCGCCTCCATGCGCATCATGGCGCGCATCGGCACCGACGTGCTGCGCAAGATGGAGCAAGAGGACGCCTTCTTCGTCCCCGCGCTGCATTCCGTCGGCGCCCCGCTGGAACCAGGGGAAGCCGACGTCGTCTGGCCGTGCAATGAGGAGAAGTGGATCGTGCACTTCCCCGAGGAACGGTCCATCTGGTCCTACGGCTCCGGCTACGGCGGCAACGCGCTGCTCGGCAAGAAGTGCTACGCCCTGCGCATCGCCTCGGTCATTGCCCGCGACGAAGGCTGGCTGGCCGAGCACATGCTGATCCTCAAGCTCACCAGCCCGCAGGGCAAGGCGTACAACATTGCGGCCGCCTTCCCCTCGGCCTGCGGCAAGACCAACCTCGCGCTGCTGGATCCGACCATTGAGGGCTGGAAGGCCGAGACCCTCGGCGACGACATCAACTGGATGCGCATCGGCAAGGAGGGCGAACTGCGCGGTGTGAACCCCGAGTACGGCCTGTTCGGCGTCGCACCGGGCACAGGCTGGAGCACCAACCCCAACGCCATGCGCGCCATCGCCAAGGGCAACTCCATCTTCACCAATGTGGCGCTTACCGACGACGGCGGCGTCTGGTGGGAGGGCATGACCGACGAAGTGCCCGATCACCTCATCGACTGGCAGGGCAACGACTGGACGCCTGACTCCGGCCGGCCGGCGGCGCACCCGAACTCGCGCTTCTGCACGCCGATCTCACAGATCGACATGCTGGCCCAGGAGTACTACAGCCCCGACGGTGTGGAGATCCATGCGATCCTCTTCGGCGGGCGCCGCAAGACCACCATCCCGCTGGTTACCCAGGCCCGCTCGTGGACCAACGGCATCTTCATGGGCTCCACCCTGTCGTCGGAGACCACCGCCGCCGCCGCCGGCGAAGTAGGTGTGGTCCGCCGCGACCCGATGGCCATGCTTCCGTTCATCGGCTACAACGCCGGCGACTACCTCAAGCACTGGGGCACCATCGAGGGCAAGGCCAACCCGGACCGCCTGCCCAAGGTATTCCTGGTCAACTGGTTCCGCCGCAATGCCGACGGCGGCTTCGCGTGGCCGGGCTTCGGGGAGAACTCCCGCGTGCTCAAGTGGGCCATCGAACGCATCGAGGGCACCGCGGACGCCGCGGAAACCCCGATCGGCTACATCCCGACCGGCGACTCCATCGACCTGACCGGGCTGGACATGACCCAGGCTCAGGTGGAAGAAGCCGTCAAGGTGGATCCGGCGGAGTGGAAGGAAGAGCTTAAGGGCATTGAGGAATGGTACGCGCAGTTCGGCGATTCCCTGCCCGATGAGCTGGACGCCGAACTCAAGCAGCTCCAGGCCCGCTTCGCCTGAGTGACTGAACGCGGGACGCCATGACAGGTTCCCGACATGAGGCCCCCGCGCACCTGCGCGGGGGCCTCATCCGCTTAACTGCGGACACACCGCGCGTCCGGTCTAGACCGGCTGCCCCGATTTCGCGCTCCCAACCCCGAAAGCGCTTCGGACCGTGGAATCGAATGCCGCTCGTTGGTATGTTGAGCCCTCCTACGCACGCTCACGAGCAACGACCCAAGGAGGGGCGTCATGGCCGATACGCAGGGCGGGGATGTCATCGATATCCTCACGACCGATCACCGCGAAATGATTGAACTGCTCAGCCAGATCGAGCAGACCGCCGACCCGGGCCAGCGCCGGGACCTGGCCGATACCGTCATCGCGGAGGTGATGCGCCACGCCGTCGCGGAAGAGATGCTCGTCTATCCCGCGATCGAAGAGCACGTGCCGAACGGCAAGGAAGAGGTTGAGCATGACAAGAAGGAGCACGATGAGATCGTCCAGCTGATGAAGCGGATGGAGGACGTTGACTCCTCCGACCCAACCTTCATGGAGCTGGTCAGGGAACTCGAAGGGCAGTTGCGCCACCACGCCAACGACGAGGAGACGGATCAGTTCCCGAAGCTGCGCGCCCACATCCCCCCGGAGCGGCTCGTTGAGCTGGGTGAAAAGGTCCAGAACGCCAAGAAAGTCGCGCCGACCAGGCCCCATCCCAGCGCCCCGCACTCCGAGCTGTTCCACAAGACCCTGGGCCCCGGCGTCGGCATGGTGGACCGGCTGCGCGACAAGCTCTCGGGCCGCCAGACCGGTTGAGTCCGTGGTGGTGGCCCGCCGCGGATCACGCGGGGCGGCGGTTCAGCAATGCCAAAAAGACGGGTTCCATCTGCGACGGGTGCGGCAACGAGGACACGACGAGGGGATCCAGTTCGCGGTAAAAGGCCTCGCGGGCCCGGCGCAGCGCCCCACGCAGCGCGCAGTTGTTGTTCATCGGGCAGTCGCCGCTGGCGGACTCGCAATCCACCAGGTCCTCCCGCGCGTCGAGAGTCCGCAGCAGGCCGCCCACCGTCGCCAGCCGCCCGGCGGCGCTGATCCGGATGCCGCCGGAGCGGCCGCGCACCGCCTCGACCAGTCCGAGCGAGCGCAGCTTCAGCACCGCCTTGCTGACGTGGTTGTACGGGGTGCCGACGCCGTCGGCGACCGCCTGCGTGGTCATCAATTCGCCCTCCGGCGCCGCGGACAGCAGCATCAGTGCACGCAGGCACACGTCGGAGAAGGCATTGATACGCATGCCGCCAATTTTAGCCGTCCGGCGCGGCCGGAATTGCCGCCGTTCCGCGCGGCGCCGGCGGATCAGCCCCGGGGAGGCCCGGCTTCTGCGTCGGGTTCCTCGTCGGGCCATACCAGGCGTTCCTGCGGGTCCACGAACGGGTCCGGGTAGCTCCAGGCGCCGTCGTCGTCGTGATGGTAGGGCTGTATGGCCGAGACCGCGATGCCGGCCGAGTGCTCCACGGCAATCTGGATCGCGTCGGCGTCCTCTTCGGGCAGGAAGATGTCGCTGATCACGGCGATGGCGCGGAAATCGGCGCGGTCATGGCGCAGGGTGGCGTACAGGTCCTCGATCATGCCATCCACGTTGACCTCGGCTGCCTCGGCGTCCAGGTCATCGGGGGAGACCACGACGAGCCGCAGGCCGCCGTCGTGCGTGGTGACCAGGGCCGCGGGCAGGAACGCCCCGTGCTCGGTCAACTGTTCCTGCGCCACCCCGAGCCCGGTTCCGAACAGCGTGTCGATATCGGCCAGGATCTCCGCGGGGATGCCCTCGCGCCACGAGGCGCTCATGCTGTTTCCCGGACGCGGGCCAGGACGTGCCCGCGGAGGGTGTCGAGCAGGCCGGGGCTGGTCGCCTCGGCGTTCAGCCGCAGGAAGGGTTCGGTGTTGGAGGGGCGCAGGTTGAACCACCAGGTTCCGTCGTCGGCGATCACGGTGGTGCCGTCGAGCCGGTCCACGCTCACGCCGGTGCCCGCGTAGGGGGCCGGGCAGCTGGCGGCGGTCGTGTCGGTTCCGGCCGCGGCGGGGTCGGACGCGAGGGCGGGGGCGAAGTCGGCCAGCACGCGGGCGATCGCGGCGTCCTTGTCTTCGACCTGGGAGTTCAGTTCGCCCGTGGCGTGGTAGGGGTCGTATTCGGCGGCAAGCTTGGACAGCGGTGCGTCCTGCTCGCCGAGGGCGGCGAGCACGTGCATGGCGGCGAGCATGCCGGTGTCGGCGTTGTAGAAGTCGCGAAAGTAATAGTGCGCGGAGTGTTCGCCGCCGAACACGGCCTTCTCCTCGGCCATGTGCGCCTTGATGAACGAGTGTCCCACCCGGGTGCGGACCGGGCGTCCGCCGGCGGCGGTGATGGTTTCGGGCACGGCGCGGGAGGTGATCAGGTTGTGGATCACCGCCGGGCTTTCTTCGCCGGCGGCGCGGGCGCGGGCGATTTCGCGCCGGGCGACCAGCGCGGTGATTGCCGAGGGGGAGACCACCGCCCCTGTCTCATCGATCACGAAGCACCGGTCGGCGTCGCCGTCGAAGGCTAGGCCGAGGTCCGCCCCGTGCTCGGTGACGGCGGCCTGCAGGTCCACCAGGTTTTCCGGTTCCAAGGGGTTGGCCGGATGGTTGGGGAACGTGCCGTCCAGCTCGAAATACAGCGGCACGACCTGAAGCGGCAGCGCCGGCAGCAGGGTGTCGCCGAGCACGGCGGGGGTGGTCATCCCGGCCATGCCGTTGCCGGCGTCCACGACTACCTTCAGCGGCCGGATGCCGGCCAGGTCCACCAGGGAGCGCAGGTAGGAGGCGTAACCGGCCAGCACGTTGGTTTCGCTGATGGTCCCGGGTTCGGTGCCGTCGGGGATCCCCGTCTCGAGGTACTTCTGCGCCAGGTCGCGGATGTCGAACATGCCGGTGTCGGAGGAGACCGGCACCGCCCCGGGCTTGGCCATCTTCAGGCCGTTGTACTGCGCAGGGTTGTGGCTGGCGGTGAACACCACCCCGGCGGCGTCCAGGGACCCGCAGGCGTAGTAGAGCTCATCGGTGGAGATCAGCCCCAGCATTTGGATGTTGGCCCCGCGGCCGGCCGCGCCGTGGGCGAACGCGGCGGCGAATTCCGGCGAGGACGGGCGCATGTCGCCGCCCACCAGCACGGTCTGCCCGGCCAGGGACAACACGTCCACGAACGCGGCGCCGGTCGCCTCGACGGTCGCCGCCGTAATGGTTTCGCCCACGATCCCGCGGACGTCGTACGCCTTGAAGGACAGGCCAAGATCTATGCTGCTCACTTCACCAGCTTATAAGGGGCTGCTGTGGAAAAGGGCCAGGTTGTCCTCGGCGGCTGCGATACTGGGCAGCATGGCTGAGCTGATCGACGGGACAACGGACGCGGTGACGACGGGAACGGCGGGGCCCCGGCAGGACGACGGCGGGCTGCGCGGGGAGGCCACCGCGCTGCTGCGTGCCCTGGTGGGCAATGACACGGCCCAGTTCCACGAGGGCCAGTTCGAGGCTGTCGAGGCGTTGGTTTCCGGCGGGCGCCGGGCGCTGGTGGTGCAGCGCACCGGCTGGGGAAAATCGGCGGTCTACTTCGTGGCGAGCCTCCTGCTGCGCCGCCGTGGCGCCGGCCCCACCCTGATCGTCTCGCCCCTGCTCGCGCTCATGCGCGACCAGGTGGCGGCGGCCGAACGCGCGGGGGTGCGGGCCGCGGCGATCAACTCGGCGAACCAGCTGGAATGGGGCCAGGTCCAGGAGCAGTTGGCCGCCAATACCGTGGACGTGCTGCTGGTCTCGCCCGAGCGGCTGAACAATCCGCGGTTCCGCGACGAACAGCTGCCGCAGCTGGTGCAAAGCTCCGGCCTGCTCGTGGTCGACGAGGCGCACTGCATTTCCGACTGGGGCCACGACTTCCGCCCGGACTACCGGCGGATCCGGGACCTGATCGCCCGACTGCCCGAGCGGGTCCCGGTACTGGCCACCACGGCCACCGCCAATTCCCGCGTGGTCCACGACATCGAGGAGCAACTCGGCGTGCATGCCGCCCCCGGGCACGACGGCGGAGTGCTCACCATCCGGGGCCCGCTCGCCCGCGCGTCGCTGCGGCTGGGAGTGCTCCGCCTGGCCAGCCCGCGTGCCCGGCTCGGGTGGCTGCTCACGCACCTGGACGACCTGCCCGGCAGCGGAATCATCTACGCCCTCACGGTTTCCGCCGCCGAGGACACGGCTCGGCTCCTCCGCGAGGCCGGCCACGAGGTGGCCGCCTACACCGGCCGGACCGATCCCGCCGAGCGGGAACAGGCTGAGGCGGCGCTGAAGGAGAACCGGGTCAAGGCGCTGGTGGCCACCAGCGCCCTCGGCATGGGCTTCGACAAACCCGACCTGGGCTTTGTGGTGCACCTGGGTGCGCCGAGTTCCCCGGTGGCCTACTACCAGCAGGTGGGGCGCGCAGGACGCGGAACTCCGAACGCCGACGTGCTGCTCCTGCCCGGTACCGAAGACCGGGACATCTGGGAGTACTTTGCCACGGCGTCGATGCCGAACGAGGGCACGGCAACGGCCGTGCTGCGCGAGCTCTCCGTCCCGGGGACCGTGCTGTCCACCGCGGCACTGGAGACGCTGGTGAACCTGAAACGGTCCCCGCTGGAACTCTTGCTGAAGGTCCTCTCCGTGGACGGCGCGGTGCGCAAGGTCAGCGGCGGCTGGGAGGGAACCGGCCAGCCCTGGACCTACGACGCGGAGCGCTACGGACGCATTTCGCAGGCCCGGGTGGCCGAACAGAACGCCATGCTGGACTACGAGAACACCTCCGGCTGCCGGATGGAATTCCTCGCCAGGGCCCTGGACGATCCCGCCGCCGCGCCCTGCGGGCGCTGCGACAACTGCGCAGGACCCTGGTACTCGGACACCATCGCGGCCGAGGCCACCGAAAGCGCCGGCGCCGCCCTGCAACGTGCCGGCGTCGAACTGGAACCGCGCGCCATGTGGCCCAGCGGCATGAACAAGCTGGGCGTGCCGGTCAAGGGCAAGATCCCGCCGGCGGAGGCCAACGGCAGCGGCCGCGCCCTGGCCCGGCTGACGGACCTGGGCTGGGGCGGAAAGCTGCGCGAAGTCTTCGCGGACGGGGCGCCGGACCGCGAAGTGGACCCGGCCATGCTGAACGCCTGCGTCCAGGTCCTGGCGCAGTGGGGTTGGGCACAACGCCCGGTCGGCATCGTCAGCGTCCCCTCCCGCAGCAGGCCGCTGCTGGTGCAGTCACTGGCCCGCGGCCTGTCCGAGATCGGCCGGCTGCCCTACCTGGGCGAACTCACCGTCCCGCACGGCGGACCCCGCAGCGGCCCCGGCGGCAACAGCGCCTTCCGGTTGGCCGATGTGTGGGACCAGTTCCAGGTCCCCGAGGGCGGTGAAGCCTGGTTGGCGCAAAACCGCGGCCCCGTGCTTCTGGTCGACGACGTCGCCGACAGCCGCTGGACCCTGACCGTGGCCGGACGCGCGCTGCGCCTCGCCGGGGCCGAAGCGGTCCTGCCCTTCGTTTTGGCCCTCAAGGCCTGAGCCCAAGACGGCCTGGCCGGACGGCCGCCCTCCCTGATACCTAGAGGTGCTAGGGTAATACCTTGCAGATCTAGGTATCAGGAGGACCCTTTGCGCATTGACAAGGACCTGGTCGCCGCTTCCGCCACCCCGCTCGTGCTGGGGATATTGTCGGAGGGCGAACTATACGGCTACGCCATCAGCAAGCGCGTCAGCGAACTGTCCGACGGAGGGCTGGAGTGGACGGACGGCATGCTCTACCCGCTGCTGCACCGACTCGAACGGTTCGGGTATGTGTCGTCCTCGTGGGGCATCTCGGAGGCCGGACGGCGGCGCAAACACTATGCCATCACCGCCCAAGGCCGGGAGGTGCTCGCCGAGCGGCAGCAACAGTGGACGGTGGTCGCCGAGACGCTGCGGCGGGTGTGGCAGGCAGTGCCGCCGCCCGCGGCCCCGGTCGAAGGGTGGGCCTGATGGAACCGCATGCCGAGTTGGAAGCACAGATAGACCGGTGGCGCGGGTATGTCCGGCGGCGGCAGGCGATCTCACCCGCGGACCTCGATGAACTCGAGGACCACCTGCGCGGACAAATCGCCGACCGCCAGGCGTCAGGGCTGGACGACGAGGAGGCCTTCCTCGTCGCGATCAAGCGCCTGGGCAATCTGGATGCGATCTCGCATGAGTTCGCCCGCGAGCACTCCGACCGGCTGTGGAAGCAGTTGGTGCTCGTCCCGCAGGACGCCGACTCCGCAGCGCCGCCATGGCGGGAGCTCGCTGTCGTCCTCGCGCTCGCCGTCGGGGCAGGAGTGGCCGTCAAGGCGGGCACCCTGTGGCTCGACGGCGCGGTCCTGGCGCGCAACCTCGGCCTCCTCGTCTTCCCGTTCCTTGCCGCGTACTTCGCCTGGAAACGCCGGTTGACGGTGCCCAAGGCGGCTGCGCTGCTCGTCCCGTTCACCGCGCTGGCCGTGCTGCTCAATGCCTATCCGTTCGCGGCCGCCGGTTCCACCGAGGTGCTCGCCGTGCTGCACGCCCCGGTCGTCCTGTGGCTGCTGGCGGGCGTGGCGTACGTTGGCGGCAGGTGGCGGGAGCACAGCCGGCGCATGGACTTTGTCCGGTTCAGCGGTGAGCTCGCGATCTACTTCACGCTGTTGGCCCTCGGCGGGGCTGTGCTGATCGGGCTCACCTTCGGCGCGCTGCAGGCTGTCGGCGTCGACTTCGAGCCCGCGATGGAGGCCTGGATCCTGCCGTTCGCCGTCCCGGGTGCGCTGGTCGTAGCCGCCTGGCTGGTCGAGGCCAAGCAGAACGTCGTCGAGAACATCGCCCCGGTGCTCACCCGCGTCTTCACGCCCCTGACCATCGTGATGCTGCTGGCCCTGCTGGCAGTACTCACGGCGGCCGGCGGCCTGGTGGACGTCGACCGGGGGCTGCTCATCCTGATGAACGCGATCCTCGTGCTCGTCCTGGCCCTGCTGCTGTACGCGATTTCTGCCCGCGACGCGCTGGCGCCGCCGGGCCTGTTCGACGGCCTGCAATTGGTCCTCGTCGCCGCCGCGGTCGCGGTCGACGCGGTCATGCTGACGGCGATGCTGACCCGGATCGCCGAATTCGGTACCAGCGCCAACAAGGTCGCCGCGCTCGGCCTGAACCTGCTGCTGTTGGTGCATCTGGTGCGGGCGGCGTGGCTCACCGTCGGGTTCCTGCGCGGGCGGCGGCCCTTCGCGGCGCTGGAGCGCTGGCAGACAGGGTACCTGCCGGTCTATGGTGCCTGGGCCGCCGTCGTCGTCGTGGCCTTCCCGCCGGTCTTCGGCTTCGCCTGACCTGCGGAGCCGGAGGTCTGCCGCCACTTCCAATGTAGCGCGCACCGGGGGGCTTGCTGCAAGGCCCCCCTCATGCCCCAAACTGGCCCGGACGTGCGCTGAAGAGGCGCACGACAAGGTTCGGAGAGGCGGGGTCGTGATGGTGGAGGTCATCGTTGCCGGGGGCGGTCCGACGGGGATGATGCTTGCCGGAGAACTGGCGCTGGCGGGCGTGGATACGGCGATCGTGGAGCGCCGCCCGACGCCGGAGCTGGTGGGCTCGCGCGCGGGCGGCTTCCACTCGCGGACCATCGAGATTCTCGATCAGCGCGGGATTGCCGACCGGTTCCTGGCTGAGGGCCAGCCCGTCCAGGCGGCGTTCTTCGGGAACACGGCGCTGGACGTCAGCGACTTTCCCACCCGCCACCCCTACACGCTCGGCCTGTGGCAGAACCATATTGAGCGGATCCTGGCCGGCTGGATCGAGGAACTGGGCGTGCCGGTCCATCGGGGCCTCGAGGTAACCGGCTTGGTCCAGGACGCCGCCGGTGTCGACGTGCATCTGGCCGACGGCGGGCCGATGCGCGCGCGGTACCTGGTCGGCGCCGACGGCGGACGCAGCGCGGTCCGTAAGGCGGCCGGCATCGGGTTCCCCGGCTGGGATGCGACGAAAAGCAGCCTGATCGCCGAGGTGGAGGTGACCGAGGAGACGCCGTCGGGCATGCGCATCGACGAGGTGGGGGTCCACGGGCTGCACCCGATGGAGGACGGGCGAACGGTGCGGGTGGTCGTGACCGAGAAGCAACTGGGGCCGGCGACCGAACCCACGCTGGCGGACCTCGGCACGGCGCTGTCCGAGGTCTACGGCACCGACTTCGGGATCCACCATCCGACCTGGATCTCGCGCTTCACGGACGCCACGCGGCAGGCCGCGGCCTACCGCAACGGACGCGTGCTGCTGGCCGGGGACGCCGCGCACATCCATGCTCCTTCAGGCGGGCAGGGGATCGGGCTCGGCATCCAGGACGCCGTGAACCTCGGCTGGAAGCTCGCCCTGGTGGTCCGGGGCAGTGCCCCGGACAGCCTGCTGGACACCTACCACGCCGAGCGGCACCCCGCCGGAGCCCGCGCGCTCAAGCACACAATGGCGCAGTCGGTGATGCAGCGGGCCGACCCGCGCGTCGGCGCCTTGGCCGACACGGTGGCCGGACTGCTCACAATCGACGAGGCCCGGAAGCGGCTGGCTGCACTCATCTCCGGCCTGGACGTCCGCTACGACCTCGGCGAGGGGCACCCGCTGCTCGGGCGGCGCATGCCCGATCTCGACGTGGTCACCGCCAAGGGCCCGCTGCGGGTGTTCACCCTCCTGCATGAAGCCCGCGCGGTGCTGCTGAACCTCGGCGCGCCGGGCAGCATCGGGTTGGGGCAGTGGGCGGACCGGGTGCAACTGGTGGACGCCAGGTACGACGGCGGGTGGAAGCTTCCCGTGATCGGTTCGGTCAGCGCTCCTGCCGCGGTGTTGATCCGGCCCGACGGGCACGTGGCGTGGACGGGGGAAGGGACCGGGCGGGGACTGGAGGACGCGCTCGCCCGCTGGTTCGGGCCCGGGCGGCCGTGACGCTGCGGCGGGCGGAGGAGGCGGGCCCTCATCAAGCGGCCGGGCCGCCGGAACGCGGGGACCAGACGCAAAAACTCCCCCGGTTTCCCGGGGGAGTTGACGCGGAGACGGGGGGATTTGAACCCCCGGTCGAGTTTAACCCCGACCCTTCATTAGCAGTGAAGTCCATTCGGCCGCTCTGGCACGTCTCCATACGCTATTGCTAGCCACACAAGACTACCCAGAATCCGGGGCCAAGAGCAAAACAGCGAACGGCTCAGCCGGTCAGCGCGCGCCACAGGAACGCGTGCGAGAGCGCCTGCAACCGGGCCGTCTGCTTGTTGTCGCTGGCGCCGGCGTGTCCGCCCTCGAGGGCTTCGTGGAACCAGACGTTTTCGACCCCGAGTTCCTGCATCCGGGCGGCCATCTTGCGGGCCTGCACCGGGCCCACCCGGTCGTCCGAGGTAGCGGTTTAGATGAGTGTGTCAGGATACTCCGTGCCCGGCTGGAGCAGGTGGTAGGGCGAGAAGGTGCGGATGAACTCCCACTGTGCCGGGTCCTCGGGGTCCCCGTACTCCGCGATCCAGGAGTAACCGGCGGAGAGTCGGGTGTAGCGGGCCATGTCCAGCAGCGGCACCCCGCACGACACCGCGCCGAAGAGGTGCGGGTAGCCGGTCAGCATGTTTCCCACCAGCAGGCCGCCGTTCGATCCGCCGGCGCAGCCCAGCCGCTCCCGGCGGGTGACCCCGCGGTCCATCAGGTCCTCCGCCACCGCGGCGAAGTCCTCGTAGGCGCGGTGCCGGTTGGCCTGGAGCGCCGCCCGGTGCCAGCCCGGGCCGTACTCGCCGCCGCCGCGGATGTTGGCCACCACGTACACGCCGCCGCGGCCCTCCTCGCTGCGCTGTTCCAGCCAGGCCCGCCCCACCGTGCCGCTGTAGCCGGGCGTACGCGCGACTTCGAACCCGCCGTAACCCGAGAGCAGCACCGGGTTGCCGCCGTCGTACGCAAGATCCTTGGGGCCCACCTGGAAATAGGGGACCTGCGTGCCGTCCTTGGAGGTGGCGAAGTGCTGCTGGACCTCGTAGGCGGAGGCGTCAAAGTACGACGGCGATGCCTTGACTTCCAGTGCCGGCCCGCCGATGGTGCCGCGCGAGAGGGTCGACGGCGTGAGGTAACCGGTGGCCACCAGCCAGTAGTCGTCGGATTCGTCGTCGTCCACCCCGGATGCATCCACGGCGTGCAGCGGCGGGCAGTCACGGAGTTCGGAGGCGGCCCACTGCGCGGCCGGATCCAGCACCAGGATCCGGGACGAGACGTCCTGCAGCAGGTTGAGCAGCAGGTAGTTCCGGGTCCAGCTCCAGGACTGCAGCGAGGTTGCCGCGTCGGGGGCGAAGAGGACCTGCAGGGAACGGTCGCCGGCCAGGAACGCCTCCAGGTCGGCGGCGAGCAGGGACCCGGCCGGGTGGACCGTGCCGTCCAGTTCCCAGTCGTCCCGCGGCCGCAGTAGCAACCACTGGCGGTGGAGATCCACGTTCACGTCGGTGGGAACGTCGATGGGCAGCCACTCGCCGTCGCGCCGCAGGTAGGTGCGGTAGTTGAAGAAATCGATGACGTCCACCGCCACGTCCCGTTCGAAGCCGGGGGTGGAGTCGTGGCCCACCTGGGCCAGCATGTGGTTTTGGGGGACGTCGAAGTACTCGGTGGCAGCCTCCGGAGCCTGGCCGCGGCGCAGGATGCGGCTGGTCCGCGGGTAGGAGGAAGTGGTCAGCGAGCCGGGGCCGAAGTCGGTGCCCAGCAGGATGTGGTCCTCGTCCAGCCAGGAGACATAGCTCTTGGCCACCGGGATGTCGAAGCCGCCGGGCACGAAGGCGCGGTCCTCGACGTCGAACTCGCGCAGCCGCACCGCGTCGCCGCCGTCGGGGGAGAGCCGCAGCATGGCACGCCGGTAGCTGGTGCCGTCGGCCGGGCGCAGGAAGGACGAACCGGCATAGACCCAGTCGACGCCCTCGGCGGCGGCCAGCGCGTCGACGTCCAGCAGCACCTCCCAGTCCGGGGAATCGGTCAGGTAGCTCTCCCAGCTGGTGCGGCGCAGCAGGCCGCGGGGGTTGGCTTTGTCCCGCCAGAAGTTGTAGTAGTGCGGGCCGCGCTTGATGACGGCCGGGATCCGGTCCTCCGCGTCCAGGACTTCCAGAATGCCGGCCTCCAGCGCCGTGAACGAGTCGTCCACGAGCTTGGCCTCGGTGCGCCGGTTTTGTGCCTTCGCCCACTCCAGGGGCTTGTCGCCGTAGATGTCCTCGAGCCAGATGAAGTCGTCCTGGGGCAGATGCGCGGTGTCCTTGGCCATGGACCCATCCTAGGCATGCCGCCACGGGGAGCCGGTTCCCAACCCGTAGGCTAGACGGATGGACAATCCGGGCAGTTACCGTGTGGCGATCGTGGGCGCCGGCCCGCGGGGCACCTCCGTGCTGGAGCGGCTGCTGTCCAACCACCGGGCCCACGGCGGGGCGCGCCTGCGGATCCACCTGATCGATCCCTATCCTCCCGGCGCCGGGCATGTCTGGCAGCCGGGCCAGTCCCGGTTGTTCCTGATGAACACCCCCTGCCTGTTCCCCACGGTGGTGCCGGCCCCGGGGACCCCACAGGTGGGCCCCGATCCGGTGGCGGGCATGACCTTCGAGGCCTGGCGCTCCGCGGTCGCGGCCGGCAGCTTTCCCGAGGTGCCGCAGGACGACCGCGAGGAGGCCGCTGCGCTGGGGCCGGCCGATTTCCCCAGCCGGGCACTCTACGGGCGCTACCTGACCTGGACCTTCGCGCAGCTGGCAGCCCGGACCGGGGCGGATGTGTCCCTCACCGTGCATTCGGCGGAGGCCACCGGTCTCTCGGAGCACGACGGCGAATGGCAGCTTGAGCTGGCCGACGGCGCCACCGTGGCGGCGGACGCCGTGGTGCTTGCCCTGGGGCACGTTCCCGCGGCGCTGAATCCGGAGCAGCAGCAGCTGCAGGATGCAGCGGCCCGGCACGGCCTGAACTACCTGCCGCCGAATGTGCCGGCAGACGTGGACTGGGATCGGCTCCCGCCCGGCCGCACGGTTCTGGTGCGCGGCATGGGGCTGAACTTTTTCGACCTGATGGTGCAGGTCACCGAGGGCCGCGGCGGGCGGTTCCTCCCGGCGACGGACACCGAGCCGTTGCGCTACGTCCCTTCGGGGAAGGAACCGCGCCTGGTGGCCGGCTCCCGGCGGGGCACGCCGTACCGGGCGAAGGCCAGGATCGACAGTTACATCCCGGCCGGCGTGGAGCTGCGGCATTTCACCACGCACGCGGCCAGCCTGTATGCCGAAGCCGGCGTGCAGCCCGGCTTCGACCACGATCTGTGGCCGATGCTGCACCGCGACGTCTACTGGGCCTATTACTCCACGCTCGGGCGGGTGGAACCGGAGTGCCTGAGCGTGCCGCCGGAGGAGCTGCTGGCCGGGCTGGAGCGGCTGCTGGCGGAGAAGACGGAGCCGGGCAGCCGCACCCTGCTGGTGCGGGCGGGGGCCTACCTGTCGGAACGGGTCGCCGGGCACCGGTTGCTGGACGTGGAGGCACTGGCCAAGCCGTTCAACGGGCGCAAGTTTGCCTCCGCGGCGGACTACCAGCAGGCGGTTCTGGACTATCTGGATGCCGATGCCATGGGTTCCGCCCGCGGCACCGACGATCCGCTCAAGATGGCCATCGGGGCACTCAACGCCGGGCGCTCGCTGTTGAAGAAGATTGTGGCTGACGGCGGCATCACGGAGGAATCGTGGCTTGCCGAACTGCGCGGCTGGTTCGAACCGCTGGTCGAAGGGCTGGCGAGCGGACCGCCGGCCCAGCGCATCGAGCAGTTGGCCGCCTTGGCGCGGGCCGGCATTGTCCGGTTCGCCGGGCCGGAACCGGTCTACGAGGTGGACCCGGACAGCGGCCGGTTCCGGGTGACGTCGCCGTGGGTCGACGGCGCCGAATACACCGGCGCGTACCTGGTGGAGGCGATGATGCCGGCCAACCGGGTGGCCCACAACCGGTCTCCGCTGCTGCGGCGGATGCTCGAGGACGGCCTGGTCCGGCCGAGGCTGATGATCGGGCCCAACGGACAGCCGGTGACCTCCTCGGGCCTGGACGTGACGCTGCCGCCTTACCGTCCGCTGGACCGAAACGGCCATCCGGCCCGGAGCCTGTACGTGATCGGACTGCAGCTGTCCTCGGTCCAGTGGGGCACGTCGATCGCCGCCGAGGCCGGGGCGCCGGGCGACACCGGCGGCCGTACGCTGCAGGATGCCGACCGGATAGCGCGCGCCATCCTGGCGGCGGCCGACAACAGGAGCCTGGCCGGCCCTGCAGAGGCGGGCACCGACGTGGTCGCCAGCGGGGTGCCGGGGTACTGACCCCGGCCATGGGCGCGGGTAGGCCCTCCCCGGCGGGGGAGGGCCCACGCGCGTGTTTGTCTAACGGGCGCTGCCGCCTGCCCTGTCCTTGCCCATGTCCAGGCCCACGATGATCGGATCGTGGTCGCTGGCCCGGTAGGGGTCCGGCGCATAGAAGTCGGTGGCGTTGTAGTTGTACCGGCTGTACTCCAGCGCGATCGACTCCACCGAGTTGATGTTCCAGATGTCGGCGCCAATGACCTTCGCGTCCGCGGCGGGCGAGGCGAAGATGTAGTCCAGCGAACCGACCATGCCGCCGAAGCTGTAGCTGTGCTCGCCGGTCTTGGCGCCCTGGTCGACGTACCCGGCGTCGGTCAGGACCCTGATCGGGTCCTCCTTCGCGTAGGAGTTGAAATCGCCGGTCAGCAGCACCTTGTTGGTCCGGAACTGCTCCTGCAGCCGATCCGCGAAGTCCACCAGGGAATGCGCCTGCGCGGTGCGGGCGGCGTTCCAGGCGCCCTGGCCGTGGTCGGCGTTCTCGCCCGACTTCGGGCCGGAGCCCTTGGACTTGAAGTGGTTGGCAATCACGATGAAGGTATCCGAGGCGCCGTTCTTGGCCTTGAACGCCTGCGCCAGCGGCTTGCGGGCGTTGGCGAAGGCTGCGGTGTCGTTGTGGATCACCGACTCTCGCACCGTCTTTACCCCGTCCTTCTTGTAGATGAAGGCCGTGCGGATGAAGTCCTCATCCGCCAGCGCCGGCAGCTCCTCCGGCGACCGGACGTAGTCCCACCCGCCGTGCTGAGGCCCCTTGCCCGAATGCTTGCCGTGGTGGCGGGTGTCGCCCAGGTCCGCATTCAGAGCCTCGGTCAGCGCGGCCAGGGCGGCGTCGCGGTCCTTGCCGAACTGCGCGGAGTTCTCGATCTCCTCCAGCGCCACGATGTCCGCGTCCAGCGCATTAATGGCTGCCACGATCTTGTCCTGCTGGCGTTCCAGGTTCGCCGCGTCCCAGGCGCCGCGGGCGTCGCAGTTCCGGGCCGTGACCGGGTTGCCATCACGGTCCGTGAAGGCACCGCATCCCGCCACCTGATCGCCGGTGGTCGTGAAGTAGTTCAGCACGTTGAAGGAGGCCAGCTTCACACCGCCAACCTGTTCCGGAGCATCAGTGCGGGTGTTCTGGAACGACGCCGGCTGGACGCTTTCCGCGTTCTCCACCGTCAGGTGTCCCAGCGGCTGGAAACGCCAGAGATCGAACCGGTAATCCAGCACTACGTTGGTGGTGAATGTGGCCGGGGACCCCACCCGGACCGGATCCTGGGCGGAGAGGTAAGGCAGCGGGATGTCCTTGTTGGCGTCGGCGCCCAGGTAGTTGACGCTTGAGCCGTCGTCCAGCGTGACGGCCAGGGCGGCGTTCTTCTCGGTTTCGGCCCAGAACGCGTCCGAACCGTAGGTCCCGACGGCGGTCGGCTGCACCAGCGGGGAGTTTCCGGCGGCCAGGCCGATTTCACCGTACTGGTTCAGGGAGTAGTTGTCGGTGACGGTGAAGCCGCCCTGGGGAGCCAGTAGCATGCCCTCGAACTTCTCGCGCTCGTCGTCGGTGGCGGGCCAACCGATGGCGGCCGCCTTCGGGGCCGCGGCCGCCTCGGTGAGCAGCTTCAGTCCGTCGGCGGCCACCGTGAGCTCGGTCAGGCCGTGGAACTCGCTGACCTTGCCCGTGACCTCCACGAAGTCGCCGGCCTTCACCTGGCCGACCGTGGCGGGGGAGTAGACGAAGACGGCATCGGACGCCGTCCGGGCTGCCGCGTCGGTGTCGCCGCCGGTGCCTTCCGTCTGGAGGTAGTAGCCGTCAAAGCCGCCCGTGGAGTAGGCGGCGGTGACCACGCCCCGGGTGGTCACGGTCTGGCCGGCCAGCGGGGACTGCGTGCCGGTGCCTTGGATGTCGGCGATGGCCACGGACCGCGGCTGCGGTGCGGGATCGCCGCCGCCGTCGCCCCCGCCGGCGCCCTGCGGGGTGATGTCTTCGCTGAGGCTGAAGTCCGCGGAGTTGTTGTCGGTGTCCGTTCCCTCCGCGCGGTTCAGCGACCGCACGTCCTGGTTGTTGTCCGGCGCTTGGGCCGCTTCGGTTTCAAAGGTGTTCGAGGTGCCGTAGCCCAACAGGTCCACCACGTTGGCGCGGTCGACGACCGAGCCGGTGCCCAGGTCCGCCACCGCACCGGCCTGGTTCGACAGCACCAGGGTGCCTCTCGTGCCGGACGGGGCCATGCCGGTCACCAGGTCAGGCTCCGGCAGCTCTTCGCCGTTGCTGCCGTTGGAGTTGGCCTGCACCAGATAGTGTCCGCCGGCCTTGATGCTGCCGGACAGTTCTGCCACGGCACTGGGGTTTCCGGTGCCGGTGGCCGAGCGGTATTGCAGCGACCAGCCGTCGAGGCTGATGTCGGCATCCGTGGGATTGTACAACTCCACAAACTTGTTCCGGTAGGCTGCGCCGGCGCTGCCGCCGGACAAATAGGCTTCGTTGATCACTACATGGTCGGCGCCGATGTCTCTGGCGATAAGGGTGGTGGGCAGCCGGAAGGTGGTTCCGGACGCGTCCGCGGTCAATGTGAAGTAGCCGCCGTCCAGCGCGGACGGTGCGGTGAACTCAAGGGAGGCAGCGCCGTCGGCCACCGGGAAGGTGCCCAGCGTGGTCCTGGTGCCGGCGGCGTCGACGTAGGCCAGCGACACCTCGGTGGTGACCGGGGCGCCCAGCGACGTCAGGTCCAGCTTGGCCACCTGCACGCTGACCTTTTGGCCGGGACTGACGGATTCCGGCGCGCCGGTGAGCTGCACGCTGCGCCGGGCGAAGTCCGGGGAGAGCGGGCTGTTGCCCCGGAGGTAGGTGATCCACGCGTCGCGGTCCACCAGTCCCGAGTCGCGGGTGTCGGTTCCGTCGTTGAAGATGTGGAAATTGTCGCCGCCCTGGGCAAGGAAGCTGAAGGTGCCCACGCGGTAGCCGCGTTCCGGGTCCAGCGGTTCGCCGTTGACCCAGACGCCGGTGATGCGTTCCCCCTCGGGCAGGGCCGGGTCGTAGGTGTAGTTGACGTTCTTGCTCAGGCCAAGCTGCAGGTAGGCGCGGCTCGGCACGTCGCCGGCGGCGGTGCGCTGCCACTGCTGCTCCAGCATGGCCTGGACCTGCGCGCCGGTCAGGGTGGTGGTCCAGAGGTTGTTCAGGAAGGGCAGCACCGCGTTGGCCTCGGCGTAGGTGACGGTGCCGTCGGGCGCGTAGTAGAGCTCGTTGCGCAGGCCGCCGGGGTTAACCACGCCGATTTCCGCGCCGCCGCGTTCGGCGGAAGACAGCGATGCCAGCAGCGAGTCGGCGACGAGGTTGCCCAGCGTCGATTCGGAGGCGCGGTCGTCGCGGTCCGGCTCCGTGCCGGCATCCGGCCCGTCGGGCAGGAACGCGGTGGTGATGTCGGCGGTGACGGAGCCGACGGGCTGGGCGCCGATCTCCGCGGCGTGCTCGAGTGCGGCCTGGACGATCGAGGATACCTCGGCCGCCCGCGGGTACGCGGCCACCAGGTCACCGTCGGCGGTCTTGGTGCGCGGCACCACGGCCCCGGTGTGCGCCACGACCTCGTCCGTCGCGGCGTCATAGCTCAGCTGCACCTGGCCGATGTTTTCGCCGTAGGAGCCTGCCTGCACCACGGGTCGGGTCTTGCCCTCCGCGCCCGGGACCGGGGCGTCGAAGCTGTAGGCCTGGTGGGTGTGGCCGTTGAAGATGACGTCAACGTCCGGGCTGGTCTCGTTGACGATCCGGTTGAACACGGCGCTGGCGCCTGCCGCGCCGCCCAGATCGGTGTTGGTGTTCGCTCCCTCGTGGAAGGACGCGATGATGACGTCGGCTTCGTCGCCTTCGCCGTCGGTCAGCTGGGCCGCCACCCGGTTGACGGCGTCCACCGGGTCGCCGAACTCCAGGTCCGCGATCCCGCCCGGGGACACCAGCGAGGAGGTTTCCTCCGTGACCACTCCAACCACGCCGACGCTCACGCCGCTGACCGTGACCAGCTCGTACTCGGGCAGGGCCGGCTCCGTGGTGTCGGCCCGGTACACGTTGGCGCCCAGTTGCGGGTAGTCGGACGCGGCCGCCACGCGGTCGGTCAGGTCCGCGAAGCCGCCGTCGAACTCGTGGTTGCCCACCGCCGTCGTCGCCAATTCCAGGGCGTTGAGCACATCGATGGTCGGTTGGTCCTGCTGCGTGGAGGACGCGAAGACGGACGCGCCGATGTTGTCGCCGGCGGAGGTGAACAGTGTCCCCTCGGGGTTTTGCGCGCGGAGCTGCTCCACGGTGCCGGCGAACTTGACGGTGTTCGCGTCGATCCGGCCGTGGAAATCGTTGATGCTCAGCAGGTTCAGCTCGACCGGGTCGGCCGCGTGCGCAGGCAACGCGGCGAAAGGCGCCGCCACCAACCCTGCCGTCAGGACCGCCGCCAGCGCGGTCTTCGGTGATGAAGTAGCCATGTGGCCCTATCTCTCAGGTGGAAGTAATGCTCCTCGAACCGCAGGGAAGGGCTGCGGCACAGCTGGTTGCACGGTGCACAGGGCGCACCGCCCCCAGTCCAGCGGGCACGGATGAACGGGAGGTTACCCGAGGGCTAGAAGCAGTGGAAGACTTATGCGAAAGAACGTTTAAATTCGCAGAGGAACGGCTCCCGCTCTTGACAGGAAGGCCGGGGCGACGTCCGGGTAGCTAGCTTTGGGACGCTAGCCGGAGCTACCTAGCCGCAGTTACCACCGGGAAGGTACCTCCAGGGCGACGGCCGGGACGTTACCGCCGGGCATCCTTCAGCGTGCCGGTGACGGGCTTCGAGCCTTCCTCGCCGAGCAGGCACAGCAGCTCCCGGTCCTCCTCGCCGGTCCAGCTGGCCTCGGTCGGGTTGAGGTAGGTCAGCTCCAGTGCCGAATCGTCGTAGGGGATGCCGGCGAAGGCCTCGAACTCGGCCACGCAGAACTCCTCGGCCTTGGCCGCCACTTCCTTGTCGCCGGGAAAATCGCCCTCGGGCAGGTTGCTGGCGGCAAACGCCTCCAGCTCGTGGGCCTGGTCGCACGGGACGAACTCCACCTCGGTCAGGCGGTCGGTGTCCGGATTGTTCAGGCAGTCGCCCACCTTGATGGCGTAGGCGCCGGCAGCGGCGGCCTCCGTCACCGCACCGGATTCATCCCGCGGCGGTTCCTCCGTTTCACCCCCGCAGCCACTAAGCAGCGCCAGAAGGACGACGGCGGTGGCCGCCTTGAGGGGGCGGCGGACGGGTGCTGGCTGACTGGGCACGGGTGGACTCCTCAAGCTTTGGTGCGAACGACTCCTAGCCGAGGGTATACCGGGGGACCGCCGGGCCAGAATACTTGACGCCGGATGGCCGGCGTCCGGACCATGCGCCCGACGGGCCCGGGACCGCGGCCGGGTGTGGGAGCCAAATGCAGCAGGTGCCCGGGCGAAACGGCCCGGACACCTGCTGGAAGCGGAAGGTATGGGATTTGAACCCATGAGACGGGGTTACCGCCTACTGGTTTTCAAGACCAGCTCCTTCGGCCGCTCGGACAACCTTCCTCACCTTGTAGTCTGACACGGAGGGGTCTACCCGGGCAAAGCGCGCAGGCACGGGGTTTTGATGCCCCGGACAAGGCGAAAGGCTGGTATGAAGGCGGTTTTCTACGACGGAGCAGGCGGACCCGAGGTCCTGAACATGCGGGAGACCGAAGCACCGCAACCAACCGAGGGCGAGGTGGTGATCGACGTCGCCGCCGCGGGAGTGAACCGCGCCGACGTCCAGCAGCGCCTGGGCGTCTACCCGCCGCCGCCCGGTGCGTCCGAGATCCCCGGCTTGGAGGTGTCGGGCCGGGTATCGGCGGTCGGCACGGGGGTCGGCGGGCTTCGGGTGGGCGACGAAGTATGTGCCCTCCTGGCTGGCGGCGGCTACGCCGAGCAGGTGGCGGTTTCGGCGGGTCAGGTGCTGCCGGTCCCGCGGGGAATCGATGTGGTGACGGCCGCGGCCCTGCCGGAGGTGGCGGCCACCGTCTTTTCCAATCTCTTCATGGCCGCGGGCGTGCAGGCCGGGGAAACGGTGCTCATCCACGGCGGCGCCGGCGGCATCGGCACGATGGCCGTCCAGCTGGTTGCCGCTTTCGGCGCGATCCCTGCCGTGACGGCTGGCAGCCGGGAAAAGCTCGACGTCGCGCGCGGGCTGGGTGCCGAGGTGCTGATCAACTACCGCGAGGAAGACTTCGTGGAACGGATCAAGGACGCCACCGGAGGCCGGGGCGCCGACGTCATCTTGGACGTGGTGGGTGCCAAATACCTGCAGCGCAACGTGGACGCGCTCGCCACCTCCGGGCGGCTGGTGGTGATCGGGCTGCTGGGCGGGGCCAAGGCCGAACTGAACCTCGGCCAGTTGATGGCCAAGCGCGGGGCGGTCATCGGCACGACCCTTCGGGCCAGGCCTGCTGAGGAGAAAGCCGCCATCGTGCGGGCGGTCGCCGAGCATGTCTGGCCGCTGGTCGTCTCCGGCGACGTCAAACCACAGGTGCACCGCACGTTCGCCCTGTCGGAGGCGGCGGCGGCCCACGAGTACTTCGATTCCGGCGAACACACCGGCAAGATCCTGCTCACTACCCCCTGAAATCGGCCTTCCCGTTCCCTCCAAGCGACGTCGCTGCTACGGTGCTTCGTAAAAGCGGACGGCGTTCCACGAGGGGAGCATCATGAGCGAGAAATTCAGCGGACCCCGGCCCGGGCAACCCGGGAGGAATGGTCCCGCATCCGACGTCCTGGTGCAGGATCCCACCCTGCCGCCGGTAGCGCTGGATCCGGCCGCGGAGGCCGAGGCCCACAGGTGGACCCCGACCAAGATCGTGATCTGGGTGGCCATCGCCCTGCTCGGGGCCGTGAGTTGGAGTATCCTCGCGTTTTCGCGGGGCGAAACGATTAACGCGATCTGGTTCGTCTTCGCGGCCGTCTGCACGTACTTCATCGCCTACCGGTTCTACTCCAAGTTCATCGAGAACAAGCTCACCCGCCCCAACGACCTGAGGGCGACGCCGGCAGAGTACAACGCGGACGGCAAGGACTACGTCGCGACGGACCGCCGCGTGCTCTACGGCCACCACTTCGCCGCAATCGCGGGCGCCGGTCCGCTGGTCGGGCCCATCCTGGCGGCGCAGATGGGTTACCTGCCGGGCACCCTGTGGATCATCGTGGGCGTGATCCTGGCCGGGGCGGTGCAGGACTACCTCGTGCTGTTCTTCTCCATGCGCCGGGGCGGCCGTTCGCTGGGCCAGATGGCCCGAGAGGAACTCGGCGTGATCGGCGGCACCGCGGCCCTGATCGCCACGCTGACCATCATGATCATCATCGTGGCGATCCTGGCCCTGGTCGTGGTGAACGCCCTGGGCGAGTCGCCCTGGGGTGTCTTCTCGGTGGCGATGACCATCCCCATCGCCATCTTCATGGGCATCTACCTGCGTTTCCTCCGGCCGGGCAAGGTCAGCGAGGTCTCCCTCATCGGCTTCGTGCTGCTGATCGCCGCCATCATTGGCGGCGGGATGATCGCGGACACCGAGTGGGGCGCGGCGGTCTTCACGCTGGACCGGACCACCATCGCCTGGGGCATCATCATCTACGGCTTCATCGCGGCGGTACTGCCGGTGTGGCTGCTGCTGGCCCCGCGCGACTACCTCTCCACCTTCATGAAAATCGGCACCATCCTGATGCTGGCGCTGGCCATCGTGCTCGTGCGCCCGGAAATCAACGTGCCGGCGTTCAGCGAGTTCGCGGGCCGCGACGACGCCCCCGTGGTGGCCGGTTCGCTGTTTCCCTTCCTGTTCGTCACCATTGCCTGCGGCGCACTCTCGGGATTCCATGCGCTGATCTCCTCCGGGACCACGCCCAAGATGGTGCAGAAGGAGAGGCAGACCCGCTTCATCGGCTACGGCGGAATGCTGATGGAGTCCTTCGTGGCCATCATGGCGCTGGTCGCGGCCATCTCGATCGACCGCGGTATCTACTTCGCGATGAACGCCTCCGCGGCGGCCACCGGCGGCACGGTGGAAGGCGCGGTAGCCTTCGTCAACGGCCTGGGCCTGGCCGGCGTCAACCTGACGCCGGACATGCTCACCGACCTGGCCAGCAACGTCGGCGAGGAATCGGTGGTTTCGCGCACCGGCGGCGCGCCCACCCTCGCCGTCGGCCTCGCACACATCATGCAGGGACTGATCGGGGGCATCGGGATGATGGGCTTCTGGTACCACTTCGCCATCATGTTCGAGGCGCTGTTCATCCTCACCGCGGTCGACGCCGGAACCCGCGTGGCCCGCTTCATGCTGCAGGACACCGTCGGCAACGTCCTGCCGAAGTTCAAGAACATGTCCTGGCGTCCCGGCGTCTGGATCTGCACGGCCATCATGGTGGCGGGTTGGGGCTACATCCTGATCCTGGGTGTCACCGATCCGCTGGGCGGCATCAACACGTTCTTCCCGCTCTTCGGCATCGCCAACCAGCTGCTGGCGGCCATCGCGCTCGCGGTCTGCCTGGCCATCGCGGCCAAGCGCGGGGCGTTCAAGTATCTGTGGATTATCGGGCTGCCGCTGGCCTTCGCCGCCGTGATCACCATCTGGGCCTCGATCCTGAAGATTTTCAGCTCGGATGTGAAGGTGGGCTACTGGGCCAACCACATCGCCCACCGCGAAGCCTTGGCAGCCGGCGAGACGAGCCTCGGAAACGCATCCTCCGTGCAGGAGATGGAGGCGGTGGTCCGCAACACCGCGGTGCAGGGCACGCTGTCCATCGTGTTCGTGGTGCTGACCATCATCGTCATCGCCACCGCCCTCATCGCCACCTATAAGTCCTGGCGGCTGGGCGGGGAACCCTCGCACGAGGACCCCGCGGTGGTCTCCGCCATCTACGCGCCGGCCGGCTTCCTGGCCAGCCGGCCGGAGAAGGAACTGGAAAGGCAATGGAACGAACTGCCGGCCGACACCGGGCGGGCCAAGGCGGGCCACTGATGTCCGGCGTCATCTGGCCCCGCGCCCGGAGCGGCTGGCAGAGGTTCGCCTGGTTCTTCCAAGGGGTGATGGGCGAGCACGCATACCAGGACTATCTTCGGCACCACCGGCGGGCACATCCCGGCACGGAGCCGATGAGCGAGCGTGAGTTCTGGCGGGACAAGACGGACCGGCAGGAGAACAACCCGCAGGGACGCTGCTGCTGACCGGGGCCGGCTATGCTCTGCGCCCGCTGTCCGTCTCTGGCAAGATGAAAACATGAGCGAAGAGCAGACGCCGCAGCCGGCAGAACCGGTCATCCTCCCCGCGCTGCCCAGCGGCCACAGCCCGGCCGGCGGAGAGCCCCCGAGCCCGGGGCCCGGTCCCGCCGCGCGGCGGCCCGGCCGCGGCAATTCGGCGCTGGCCGACCTGGTCGATGAACCGGCGAAGGTCATGCGGATCGGCACGATGGTCCGCCAACTGCTCGAGGAAGTGCGCAGCGCCCCGCTGGACGACGCGGCCCGGGTACGCCTGGCCGAAATCCATGAGCGGTCCGTCAAGGAGCTGGAGGACGGGTTGGCACCGGAGCTGATCGAGGAACTGCACCGGATCAACCTGCCGTTCACCGACGACTCCACGCCGTCGGACGCCGAGCTGCGCATCGCCCAGGCGCAGCTGGTCGGCTGGCTGGAGGGCCTCTTCCACGGCATCCAGACCGCCATCGCGGCGCAGCAGGCCCTCAACCAACAGATGGCGGCCCGCATGCAAATGCGCCAGCTGCCGCCCGGCACCATGATCGCGCCCGGCGTCGTGATTGGCGACGACGGTGAACCGCGACGGGCCACCGGAGCCGAGGGGGAGAACGCCGGCTCGGTGCAGGGCGGCGAACGGCACGCCGGACCCGGACAGTACCTGTAGGGCCGGTGGCGCTCTTCGGTGCCGCCCGGCAGGCCCGCCGGGAGGATAAGGAACTCGGCAAGGGCATTTGGCGCCGCGCGCACGACCGCTTCCGGCGCGCCTTGGAGCGCTACCACCAGGTCCTCGAGGGTGTGGAGGACGACGGCCTCTACGGCGAGCTGCTGCCGGTAGCCGACCAGCTCGCCGGCCTCCTGCCACGGGTGCGCAGTTGCTGCACGACCGCCCAGTCGCTGCATCCCACCGACGGACTGGATATTCCCGGCGGCGTGCTGGCAGATGTCCACCGCAGCCTTTCCAGGGCAGGCAACTCCCTGGCGGCGGCCGCACAGGCCGCGGCGATGGTCAGGCTCGGCGGCAGCCAAGGCTACGAAGCCGGCGTCGAGAACGTGCGCCGGCGCGCCGCCGTTGTGCTCGCGGACCTGGCCGATGCCGAGCGCCTGCTGGCCGGCCTGAAGCGCTGACCCACAGCCTGCCTACGCGCGGCGGAATCCGGGAAACAAAAAAGCCCTCCGCCGGCTGCCTGCCGTGCGGAGAGCTTCGATGGAGCCCCCTGCCAGAATCGAACTGGCGACCTTTTCATTACGAGTGAAACGCTCTACCGACTGAGCTAAGGAGGCGGGGATTGTGACCGTTTCCGGGCCGAATCCACGAAGAACAACTATATGGGAGCCGTGCCGGGCCGGTCAAAACGACCGGCCCGCGTTGGCTCAGGAGCAGACGGTGCCCTCGGCCGGCATGGTGCCGTCGGCGAAGTAGCTGTCCACCGCATCGCGGATGCAGGTGTTGCCCCGCCCGTACGCCGTGTGGCCTTCGCCCTCGTAGGTCAGCAGCGTGGCCGACGCCAGGTCTTCGGCCATGGATTCGGCCCACTCGTAGGGGGTGGCCGGGTCGCCGGTGGTGCCGATCACCAGCATCGGCGCGGCCCCCTCGGCGTGGATCGGGGCGCGTTCACCGGTGGGCTCGTACGGCCAGTTCTTGCAGTTCACCCCGCCGTAGGCCAGGTAGCGGCCGAGGGTGGGGGAGGCCTGCTCCAGTTCCTTGGCGTCCTCGCGCATGGCGGCCAAATCGGTCTCCATCGGATAGTCCAGGCAGTTGACCGCCATGAAGGCGAACGTGCCGTTGCTGGTGTAGCGGCCGTCGGGGGCGCGTCCGGCGCTGCTGTCTGCGAACGACAGCACGGTGCTGGGATCGCCCTGGAATGCATGCGTTAGCGCCTGCGTGAGACGCGGCCAGCTGGCGTCGTCGTACAGCGGCACCAGCAGGCCGGAGACAAAGGTGCCGACCGGGACCAGCCGGCCGTCCGACGCGGTGAGCGGGCTCTCCTCGACGGAGCGAATCAGGTCGCGCAGCTGGGCCACGGCGTCGTCCACGCCGCCGCTCATCGGGCAGCCGGCATTCTCCAGGCAAAACTCCGCGTAGGCGTGGATGGTGTCCTCGAAGGCGGCCGCCTGGCCCAGCGTGATCTGCTCGTTGCTCAGCGAGGGATCCAGCGCACCGTCCAGCACCATTCGCCCGGTCCGCTCCGGGAACAGCCCCGCGTAGGTGGCACCCAGGAACGTGCCGTAGGAGAAGCCCAGGTAGTTCAGCTTTTCGTCGCCGACGACGGCCCGGATGATGTCCATGTCCTTGGCGGCGCTGACCGTGTCCACGTGGCCCAGGACCTCGCCGGTCTTCTCCGCGCACTGGGCGGCGAGCTCGGCCGCATCGTCGATCGCCCGCTGGAGGTCCTCGACCGAGTCGCGGTCGTACTCCGTCTGCCGGGACTCGTCGCGTTCGGCGTCGGTCTGGCAGGTCACCGGCGCCGAGCGTTGCACGCCCCGCGGATCGAAGCCGACCAGGTCGTACTCGCTCCGCAGCTGCTCGGAAAACATCGTCTGGAGGCCGTCGCGCAGCAGGTCGTAGCCGGAGCCGCCGGGCCCGCCCGGATTGACCAGGATTGACCCCTGCGCCGAACCGCCGGCGTCGCTGCGGATGGCGGCGATCTGGATGCTTTCGCCGCCGGGGTCCGCGTAGTCCAGCGGCACGTCGACGTCCGCGCACTCCAATCCGCTCTCGCACGGCTGCCAGTCGACGTCCTGCGTGTAGTACGGCATCAGTTCTTCGGCCACCCCGTTGGTGACCTGCGCCGGGTCCGCGGTTTCGCGCTCCTGTTCCGGGGCGATCACGGAACAGCCGGTGCCCAGCAGGAGGACGACGGCGGCCAGCACCGCTGCTGGGGAACGGCGCGTTGAAGCGGGGTGCCTGGGGCGGGTGCGGGGCATGCGGGCGGCTCCTGGATAGTGCTGCGTGCGGGTCCGGGGACTCAGAGCAGGCTGACGGCCATGGCTTCCATGGCCAGGACGGGGGCAACGTTGGTGCCCAGGCGCTGCCTGGCCTGGGCAATGGCGTCCATCCTGCCCAACGTCTGTTCGGGGGTGGATCGTTCCGCGTAGGCGGTCAGATCCTGGCGCAGGTATTCGTTGACCAGTTCGGTGCCGGTACCCAGCTGGAGGGTGAGCACGTCGCGGAAGAACGTGCTCAGGTCGATCATCACCCGGTCCAGCGAGTCGCTGACACTGCGCTTGGCGCGGCGTTTCTGGTCTTCCTCCAGCCGCTTGAGCTGGCTGCGGATTGCCGGCGGCATGGCGCCCTTCTCGGGTGCCCCGAGCGCGACCAGCAGTGACTCGCGCTCGGCCTCGTTGCGCTGTTCGGAGGCGGCCGCGGCGTCGGCATTGGAGATCTCCACGAGTTCGCCTGCGGCGGTGACGGCGTCGGCCACACCGCGCAGCCGCAGCGGCAGCCGCACAATCGTGTCGCGGCGGTGGCGGGCATCGGCGTCGGTGGCCAGGCGGCGGGCGACGCCGATGTGGCTCTGCGAAACCCGGGCGGCGAAGCCGGCCAGCTCGGGATCCGCGCCGTCCCGGCGGACCAGGAGGGCGGCGACGTCGTCGGGCGGCGGAATGCGCAGGCTGACCGGGCGGCAGCGCGAGCGGATGGTCACCAGGACGTCCGCAGGGCTGGGCGTGCACAGGATCCAGATGGTCCGCGGGGGCGGTTCCTCGATGGCCTTGAGCAGCACATTGGTGGTGCGCTCGGTCATCCGGTCCGCGTCCTCGATGATGATCACGCGCCAGCGCCCCGAGGACGGCTTGTCCTGCGCCTTGCCGACCAGTTCGCGCATCTCCTGAATGGAGAACGTCACGTTCTCGGTGGCCACCAGGGTGGCATCGGCATTGGAACCGGCCAGCACCGTGCGGCAGGCATGGCAGGCCCCGCAGCCGCGTTCGGCCGGATCCGCGTGGTCGCACAACAGCGCCGCGGCGAAGGACTTGGCGGCGTTGCTGCGGCCGGAGCCGGGCGGGCCGGTAAAGAGCCAGGCGTGCGCGGGGCGTTCGGCGGCGGCCGCCCGGCTGAGCTGTTCGATTACCGCGGCCTGGCCGGGCAAGTCGGACCAGACGCTCATGCCAGCAGCTCCCGCACCCGGGCCATGATCGCCACGGTCAGGTCGTCGCGGTCGGCGGCGGCGTCCAGCACCAGGTACTTCTCCGGGGCTGCGTCGGCCAGTTCCACAAAGGCGTCCCGGATCCGGGAGTGGAAGTCGTCGGCCTCTGACTCCAGCCGGTCCTCGGCGGCATCCCCGGCCGTGCGCCGCTCGCGGCCCTGCTGCGGGGCAACGTCCAGCAGCACGGTCAGGTCGGGCAGCAGCCCGTCCGTGGCCCACAGGTTGAGCTCCCGCACCGCCGCCAGTCCGAGCCCGCGGCCGGCACCCTGGTACGCCACCGAGGAGTCGATGAACCGATCGCAGACCACCACATCGCCGCGCTCCAGCGCCGGCCGAATGACCTGTTCCACGTGGGCGGCCCGGGAGGCGGAGAAGATCAGGGCCTCGGTGCGGGCGTCGATCTCGCCGTGGCCGTGTTCGAGCACCAGCGCGCGCAGCTTTTCCCCCACGGGGGTGCCGCCTGGTTCCCGGGTACGGAGCACCGTCCGGCCCATCGCCTGCAGACGCTGTTCGACGGCGGCGGCCTGGGTTGATTTTCCGGCCCCGTCCCCGCCTTCGAATGCGATAAAGAGGCCGCGTGCGGTGGCGGGCTGGCGGTCGGAACTCACCTGATTAGCCTAGCGGGAATCGCCGGGGCCCGCGGGACGGTCACAGTTAGCGTGTGGATGGCGGTGGTACTAATGTGCTCTCATGACCGACGCCTTCTCCCACGGCCGCCAGGATGCCGGGCAACTCGCCCCGGACACCGTTGTGGTTTCCTCCGGACGGCCGCCCCGCGACCACGACGCACCGGTCAACCCGCCGCTGGTGTTGTCCTCCACGTTCTTCGGCCGGGGCGAAGTGGTGCAGGGGGACCGCGCCTACGGCCGCTACTCCAACCCGACCTGGGATCCGTTCGAAGAAACCCTGGCCGGGTTGGAAGGCGCGTCCCTGCCCGGACTGGTCTTCGCGTCCGGGCTCGCGGCCGTTTCGGCCGCGCTGTCGCTGCTCCCTCCCGGCGGCGTGCTGGTGATGCCGCGGCACAGCTACCAGGGCAGCCTGGCCATTGCCGAGCAGCTGGCCGGGCGCGGGGAACTGCAGTTGCGCACGGTGGACATCGCGGACACCGCCGCCGTCACGGCTCAGTTGGCCGGCGCCGACATGCTCTGGCTGGAAAGCCCGACCAACCCGATGCTCGAGATCGCCGAAGTGGAGGTGCTCGCCCGGGCTGCCCACGCGGCCGGCGCCCTGGTGGTCGCGGACAACACCTTCTCCACACCCTTGGGCCAGCGTCCGCTGGCGGCGGGGGTCGACGTCGTCGTGCATTCGGTGACGAAGTACCTGGCCGGCCATTCGGACGTGGTGCTCGGCGCCCTCGTGACGTCCGACGAGGACCTACGCTCGAAGCTGCTGGTGCACCGGTCGCTGCGCGGCGCCATCGCCGGACCGTTCGAGACCTGGCTGGCACTGCGCGGCGTGCGGACCCTGGCGCTGCGGGTGGAACGCTCCCAGGCCACTGCCGGCGAGCTGGCCCGGAAACTGCAGCAACACCGGGCCGTGGAGGCCGTGCGCTACCCGGGCCTGCCCGAAGACCCGGGGCACGCCCGCGCAGCGGCGCAGATGGACGGCTTCGGCTCCATCATCGCCATTCAGGTCAAGGGCGGGGCGGCGGCCGCGGACAAGGTCATTGACGCGCTCAGGCTGTGGCTGCCGGCGACCTCGCTGGGCGGCGTGGAATCGCTGATCGAGCGGCGCCGCCGCCATGTCAACGAACCCGGGAGCGTTCCGGAGAACCTGCTGCGGCTGTCGGTGGGAATCGAGAACCCCGCCGACCTCTGGGCGGACCTGGACCAGGCACTCGCCGCGGCGGACGTGTGAGGCTGCCGAAACGCACCCCCACCGGTTAGGCTTAAGCCGTGCTACTCGCCTACGACATCCAATACTGGCTCTACACGGTCCTGGGGCTGGTCGCCCTGGTGATCGAGATATGGGCGCTGGCGGATTGCGTGGGCCGCAAGGCCGACTACTTCCAGGCCGCATTCAAGAAGACCAAGGGCTTCTGGGTTGGCGTGCTGGCAGCCTCCACGGCGGTCGGGGCCCTGGCCGCGTTGGGCGCCGGCGGCCTGGGCACGTGGATGATCTTCCAACTGGCCGCCGTTGCCGCTGCCGGCGTGTACCTGGCGGACGTCAAGCCCGCCCTGATCGAGGTCAAGGGCGGCGGGTCCGCCTACCCCTGGTAGGTTCTGCCTCACTCACCCCGCGGGCGCGACGGCGTGCCACGCCACGGTGACTTCCCCCAGCCGCCACCTCGACGGCCCGTCGAGAAGCGGCCACCCGGCGTCGTGCATCCTCTGGCACATGGCCAGCCAGCGCTGCCGGGTTCCGAACGCGGCCAGCGGAGCCGCGTCTGCCCACGCGCGGTCCAGCGCCTGCAGGTAGCGGTGCACCCGCTCGCCGGGAACATTGTGGTGGATCAGCGCCTTGGGCAGCCGCTCGGCCACCTCGGAGGGCCGGCAGAAGGCGCCGAACCGCAGCGAGATGCTCAGCGAGAGCGGCCCTTCCGGCGCCACCGCGATCCAGGTGGCGCGGCGGCCGATCTCATCGCAGGTGCCGTCGATGAACAGCCCGCCCGGCGCCAGCCGTCCCCGCACCGTGTCCCACGCCGCGCCGTACTCGGATTCCGGGTACTGCCGCAGCACGTTAAACGCGCGGACCACCGCTGGCCGCCGGCCTGCCACCGGGATTTCGAAGCCGCCCTGCCGGAAGGTCAGGCCAGGCCGCTCCAAGGCCTTGGCCACGGCGACGCGTGCCGGCTCAATCTCGATCCCGATCACCTCAATGTCGAGGCGCACCCGGGACAGGCGGTGGTGGAGTTCGACGGCGGTGGTTGGCGCCGCCCCATAGCCCAGGTCGATGACGAGCGGGTCCGCCGACCGGCGGAGGCAGCCGGCGGCCGGACCGGCCAGCCAGCGGTCCGCGCGGCGCAGCCGGTTGGGACTGGTGGTGCCGCGGGTGGCCGTGCCGATGGGTCGGCGGACGGGACGGCTGGCGGCGGCGGTCGTCTGAGGCACGAGAAAAAAGAATAGGGGCACGGCGGGCCCGCACAGGCCGCTACGGGCCGGATGTGCGCAAGGTCACTGGGGGGAATCGCGGGACTGCCCCCGGGTTTGACTCCGTAATGTCATGCCGCTGCCGCCGGTGCCGTGCGGTGCTCCGCTAGGATGGCAGCCATGACTTCCACCTCGAAACACACGCTGGTCCTGTTGCGCCACGGGCAGAGCGACTGGAACGAAAAGAACCTGTTCACCGGCTGGGTCGACGTCCCGCTGACCGACCTGGGACGCAAGGAAGCGCACCGCGGCGGCGAGCTGCTGGTCGAGCACAATCTGCTTCCCGACGTCCTGTACACCTCGCGGCTGAAGCGGGCCATTGTCACGGCCAACCTCGCGCTGGAGGCCGCCGACCGCAGCTGGATCGACGTCAAGCGCAGCTGGCGGCTGAACGAGCGCCACTACGGCGCCCTGCAGGGCAAGGACAAGGCGCAGATCCGCAATGAGTTCGGCGAGGAACAGTTCATGGTCTGGCGCCGGTCCTACGACACGCCGCCGCCCGCCCTGGACGACGCCAGCGAATGGTCGCAGGTCAACGACCCCCGCTACGCGGATCTGGGGGACGCCGTGCCGCGGACCGAATGCCTGAAGGATGTGCTGGAGCGCTTCCTGCCGTACTGGGAATCGGACATTTCCGTGGACCTCAAGGCGGGCAAGACCGTGCTCGTGGCCGCGCACGGCAACTCGCTGCGCGCCCTGGTCAAGCACCTGGACGGCATCAGCGACGAAGACATCGCGGGGCTGAACATCCCCACCGGCATCCCGCTGGTGTACGAGCTGGACGAGAACCTGAAGCCCGTCACCGCCGGCGGCACCTACCTGGATGCCGCGGCCGCGGCGGAAGCCATCCAGGCCGTGGCGAACCAGGGCAAGAAGTAGCCACACGCCAAGAAGTTGCCACACGCTTAAGCAGGAAGGCCGGCTCCCCGCGGGGAGCCGGCCTTCCTGCTTAAGGTCCTGCGTTACACGGACTGGCCGTTGGGACGCCACTCGCCGGTGACCAGGTAGGTCACCTTGCGGGACACGGAGACGCCGTGGTCGGCGAAACGCTCGAAGTAACGGCTCGCCAGCGAGACGTCCACGGTGGTCGGCCCGGAGGAGTTCCAGGCCGGATCGGCAATCGCCTTGAAGACGCCGGCATGCAGCTCATTGATGCGGGAGTTGTACGTGTCGATCTGGGCGGCGAGGTCCAGGTCGCGGGTCTCGAGCAGCTCGGTCAGCTTCTCGGAGATCGCAATGTCCTTCTCGGCGAACTCCCGGAACGTGTCGCGCAGCGAGGCGGGGATCACGAGGTCGGGATAACGCAGCCGGACCAGTTGCGCGATGTGCCGGGCGAGGTCGCCCATCCGCTCCAGCGAGGCGCTCATCCGCAGGGCGCCGACAATCATCCGCAGGTCCGAGGCGACCGGACCCTGCAGCGCCAGGATGTCGATGGAACGCTCGTCCAGGTCCGTCTGGAGGAAATCGATCCGGGCGTCGGCGGCAATGACTTCCTGGGCCAAATCGATGTCGGCGGTGTCGAGCGCCGTGGTTGCCTTCTGCATCGCCTCGGTGACCAACCGGGAAATCTCTACCAGCTGCTCTCCGACTTGATGGAGTTCGGCCTGGAAAACCTTGCGCACTGGCGTCCTTTCGCTTGTGTACGTGGAGCATAGGGGTCCTAGCATCCCACTGGCTTCATACCCTCTCAGCCCGCGGTGAACTATTACGCCACCTCAAGTGAACGTTAGTTGAACGGGGAGGCGATTGCTACCGGAACGGCCCTGGGACGTGCCCGGCTGCGCCTAAGCTAGAGGCGTGGATCCACTGATATTCGGCTTGCTGGCAGGGCTCGTGGGCTTGGTGCTGGGCAGCTTCGGTGTGCTCGCCTTCGGCCTGAGCGATCGCCAACGGCGGCGCCTGCAGGAAGTGGACGAACCGACGCTGCCGGACGGTGCCGCCGAGGTGCTGTCCGTCGTCGGCCGCGCCTATGTAGTGGTGGACGCGATCGACGGCGTGGTCCGGGCCAGCCCCGCCGCTTATGCCTTCGGTTTGGTCCGCGGGCACACCGTGGTGCATTCCGAGTTGCTCGACCTGACCGCCCGAGTGCGCCGCGACGGCGTGATCGAGGAGCGGCAACTGGAGCTACCGCGCGGTCCGCTCGGCCAGGGCACGATTGTGGTCCAGGTGCGCGTGGCACCCATCGGCGAGGAGTACATCCTGCTGCTGGCCGATGACCGGACGGAGATAACCCGCACCGAAGCGATGCGCAACGACTTCGTGGCCAACGTGTCCCACGAATTGAAGACCCCGGTCGGAGCCATCTCGCTGCTGGCCGAGGCCATCGACGACGCCGCCGACGACGAGGAAGCGGTGCGCCGCTTCGCCGGCCGCATGCACAAGGAGTCGCGCCGGCTGGGCGCCCTGGTGCAGGACATCATCGAGTTGAGCCGGCTGCAGGGCGCGGACGTGGTGCAGGACGGTACCGAGGTGGACCTGAATGCCGTGGTGGCCGAGGCCGTGGACCGCAACAAGCTGATGGCCGAAAGCCGGCACATCGAACTGTCGGTGGGCGGGAAGATTGACGGGCCGGTCTTCGGCGATGCCGAACTGCTGACCACCGCGTTCCGGAACCTGATCGACAACGCGATCCGCTACGCGCCCGAACGGAGCAAGGTGGGTGTGGGGCTGCGCATGCGCGAAGGGCTGGCCACTGTCTCGGTGACCGACCAGGGCCCGGGCATCACCCCCGATCAGCAAGACCGCATCTTCGAACGGTTCTACCGGATCGACGATGCCCGCTCGAGGCAAACCGGGGGAACCGGCCTGGGCCTGAGCATTGTCAAACACGTCATCTCCCAGCACGGCGGGGAAGTGTCGGTGTGGTCGCAGCCCGGACAGGGCTCAACCTTCACCGTGCGGCTGCCGGAAATGGAGCAGGAAGACGGCGGCACCACAGAATCCGTGGAGCCGCGCACGCAGGGCGCCGGTGTGGCGCATGAACAAGGAGTCGGTGCTTGACCCGCATTCTGGTCGTCGAAGATGAAGAATCGCTGAGCGATCCGTTGAGCTATCTGTTGGGCAAAGAGGGCTTCGAAGTCGAGGTGGTGGATAACGGATTGGACGCCATTGTTGCGTTCGACCGCTCCGGAGCGGACCTGGTCCTGCTGGACCTGATGCTGCCGGGACAGTCCGGAACCGAGGTGTGCCGGCAGCTGCGGCAACGCTCCGCCGTTCCGGTCATCATGCTCACCGCCAAGGACTCGGAAATCGACAAGGTGGTGGGGCTGGAACTCGGTGCCGACGACTATGTCACCAAGCCCTACTCCTCGCGCGAGCTGGTGGCCCGGGTCCGCGCGGTACTGCGCCGCCAGGCCGAACCGGAAGAACTGGTGCCCAATGCAGTCTCTGCCGGACCGGTGCGGATGGACGTGGAACGGCACGTGGTCAGCGTGGACGGCGAGCCGGTGTCGCTGCCGCTGAAGGAGTTCGAACTGCTGGAGATGCTGCTGCGCAACTCCGGCCGGGTCCTGACGCGCGGGCAGCTGATCGACCGCGTATGGGGCTCCGACTACGTGGGCGACACCAAAACCCTGGACGTGCACGTCAAGCGGCTGCGCAGCAAGATCGAACCCGATCCTTCCGCGCCCCGCTACCTGGTCACCGTGCGCGGGCTGGGCTACAAGTTCGAACCGTAAACCGAGGGCCTCAGCACGGCAAAAGGCCGGGCAGCTTCCCGAAAGGGAAGCGGCCCGGCCTTTTGTGAAGCGATGGCAGGGTTAGGCGCCGGCCTCTTCGGCGGGCTCGCCGGTCGGCTCTTCCGTGGCGCCGTCTGTCGGTGAGGCGGTCTCGGCAGGCGCCGCGGTTTCCGTGGGCTCGGCCGACGGAACGAAGTCCCGGTACTCCGGCAGCGTGCCGTCGAGCACCGGCACCAGCACGTCGGCGGACTCGTTGTTCACGCGGACGGTGATGTCCACCAGGGCGCCGGGAGCGGCACCCGGGCTGCCGACGATGGTCTCGTTCTCATCCTCTTCGAAGATGACCTTCCCGTCTGCCGGGATGGTGACGGTGGCGGTGCTGCCCGGGCCGGTCAGGGCCATCTGCACGGGAGAATCGGAGGTGTTGAAGGCGGTACCGAGGACACGGGCGGGGGCGTCGGCAGACTCTGCGACGACCAGCAGGTTGCGCAGTCCGATCGAGCCGACGTTGGCCACGATGCCGTCGCTGGCGGAGTAGGACTTGGTGGTGGCCTGTTCGTTGATTGCGCCGCATCCGGTCGATGCGAGCAGGGTGAGCGCGGCGGCGCCTGCTACAAGGGTGCGCTGCACACGGTTCTTCGGCGCAATCTTCACGGCAGAAACTCCTCAGTCAAAGTCAGGGTGCGGTGCTGCAGATCTAGGCAGCTTGCCTCGCCTAGCCTATCGGCAAACCGGTGAAAAGTAGGATTCGACGCCGGTAGGTACCCGCGGGCGAAGCACCAAATCCGCTATCCGTCAAGGGGGCAAAGCGCGGCATTCTAACGCTCGGACGGGCGTAGAGGCCTGCAAACTCGCGGAAGTGGCCAAACCATCCGTGATAAACTGGTGGTCGGGAAAGGGGATACTACAGATGGTATTTGAGGTCGGCGAGACAGTTGTTTACCCTCACCACGGTGCCGCAAAGATCGAAGAGATCAAAATGCGCACCATCAAAGGTGAAGAGAAGATGTATCTCAAGCTCCGGGTTGCCCAGGGCGATCTGACGATTGAAGTACCGGCGGAAAACGTGGATTTGGTCGGCGTCCGCGATGTGGTGGGCAAGGAAGGCCTCGAGCATGTGTTCGATGTGCTCCGTGCCGAGTTCACCGAGGAACCGACCAACTGGTCCCGCCGCTACAAGGCGAACCTGGAAAAGCTGGCCTCCGGCGATGTCATTAAGGTGGCGGAAGTTGTCCGCGACCTGTGGCGCCGGGACCACGACCGCGGCCTTTCCGCGGGCGAGAAGCGGATGCTGGCCAAGGCGCGCCAGATCCTGGTTTCCGAACTCGCCCTCGCGGAGAAGACCGACGAAGACAAGGCAGCCGAGGTCCTCGACGAGGTTCTCGCCTCCTGACCACGCTCCAAGCGGCCGGCGTCCAGCACTGGAAGCCGGCCGCTTTTTCGTGGCCGAACCGCCCGGCCGCGCCCCATTAGGCTAAAGGGGTGAGCACAGCAAGCACGTCCCTGGGCGTGATCATCGTGGCGGCCGGCTCGGGCACCCGCCTCGGCTACGGCCTGCCCAAGGCCCAGGTCCCGTTGGCCGGCGAACCGATCCTCTCCCACGCGCTGCGGGGAGTGCTGGCGGCCGGCATCGCGTCACGGATCTGTGTGGCCGTCCCGCCCGGCGACACCGCCCTGCGGCAGCTCTGCGGTGGCTTCGCCGCGCAGTATCCCCACACCCCGATCTCCGCGGTCGACGGCGGTGCCACCCGGGCCGCCTCGGTCGCCGCCGCGCTCCGCGGGCTGGGCGACGGCATGTCCGGGGTCCTGGTGCACGACGCGGCCCGGGCGCTGACCCCGCCCGAGGTCTTCGAACGGGTCGCCGCCGCGCTGGCGGCCGGCGCGCGCGCCGTCGTTCCGGCGGTGCCGGTGGTGGACACCATCAAGGAGGCCGCGCCGAGCACCGGCGCCGGGGCAGAAATCTCGTCCGAGAAGGTGGCGGCCACCGTGGACCGCACCCGGCTGCGCGCCGTCCAGACACCGCAAGGGTTCGACGCGGCAACCCTGGCGGTGGCGCACCGGAGCCTGGCGGGCATGGCCCCCGAGGAGGCCGCCGCCATCACCGACGAAGCCCTGTTACTGGAGCGTCACGGCATCGACGTGATGCTGGTGCCCGGCTCCGCACGGGCCTTGAAAATCACCACGCCGTTGGATCTGACCGTGGCGGAGGCCCTGCTGGCCGCCGGCCGGCCCCGACCCGTCATGAAAGGCTGACCGTGCCCGACTTCCCGTTTCCCCTCCCGCGCACCGGAATCGGTGTGGACGTCCACGCTTTCGCCCCGGACTCCGACCCGCAGCCGTTGTGGCTGGGCGGCCTGCTGTGGGAGGGGGAGCGAGGCCTGGCCGGCCACTCCGACGGAGACGCCGCCGCCCACGCCGCCGCGGATTCGCTGTTTTCCGCGGCCGGGATCGGAGACCTCGGCACGCACTTCGGCACTGACCGTCCCGAGTACGCCGGCGCCTCGGGGGTCCGGTTGCTGTCAGAAGCGGCGCGGATCGTCCGCGAGGCGGGGTTCGAGATTGGCAATATCGCGGTCCAGTTGGTCTGCAATCGCCCCAAGTTCGGGCCGCGCCGGTCCGAATCCGAGGCGGTGCTCAGTGAGGCCGCCGGTGCGCCGGTCAGCGTTTCGGCGACCACCAGCGACGGGCTGGGATTCACCGGCCGCGGCGAGGGGATCGCGGCGGTGGCCACCGCCGTCGTCGTGAAGCTGCCGTAGCAGGGTGCGTTCGCACCGGCGTGGCGGCCGCGGCTAGGCTAGAGCGGTGAGCCTGAGATTCTATGACACCGCCACCGCGCAAGTCCGCGACTTCGTCCCGCTGGCCCCCGGCAAGGCCGGGCTCTACTACTGCGGGGCCACGGTGCAGGGCGATCCGCACGTCGGCCATATCCGTTCGGCCATCGCCTTCGACCAGCTCACCCGTTGGCTGCGCTACAGCGGGTATGACGTCACGGTAGTGCGCAACGTGACGGACATCGACGACAAGATCCTGGTCAAGTCCGCCGAATCCTTCCGCCCCGGCGCGGCCGAAGACCCGATGGTGCCGGTGCCGAACGAGCCGTGGTGGGCGCTGGCCTACCGCTACGAGCAGGAATTCGCCAAGGCCTACGACATCCTGGGCGTGGAACGGCCCACCTACGAACCGCGCGCCACCGGCCACATTCCGGAGATGCACCGCCTGATCCAGCAGTTGATCGACCGCGGCCACGCCTACCCGGCGCTGGACGATTCCGGCGACGTGTACTTCGATGTGCGCTCGTGGCCGGAATACGGCTCGCTGACGCATCAGCGGATCGAGGACATGCAGGCGGCGCCCGACGCCGGCCCGCGCGGCAAGAAGGATCCGCGCGACTTCGCGCTCTGGAAGGGACACAAGGACGGCGAGCCGGAGACGGCCAGCTGGTCCAGCCCGTGGGGAGCCGGCCGCCCTGGCTGGCACCTGGAGTGCTCGGCCATGGTCACCAAGTACCTGGGCACCGAGTTCGACATCCACGGCGGCGGGCTGGACCTGCGGTTCCCGCACCACGAGAACGAGATGGCCCAGTCCCGGGCGGCCGGGCATGGGTTCGCCAACTTCTGGATGCACAACGGCATGGTCACCTTCGAGGGCGAGAAGATGTCCAAGTCCATCGGTAACATCATCACCCCCGCGGAGATGCTCCAGGACGCCAGGCCGTTGGTGGTCCGCTACTACCTGGGCCAGGCCCAGTACCGGTCCGCGCTGGACTACAACCCCGGCTCGCTGGCGGAAGCGGGCGCCGCGGTGGAGCGGATCGAGGGATTCATGCAGCGGGCGCTGAAGTTCCTCTACGGCGAGCAGTTCGGCTTGGTCGTGACCGAACGCGTCCCGGAGGCTTTCGCCGCGGCCATGGACGACGACCTCAACGTGCCGCAGGCGCTGGCAGTGGTCCATGAAACGGTGCGGTCCGGAAACACCGCGTTGGACGCCCGCGACAAGGAGGCGGCCACACGCGCGCTGCACCAGGTCATGGCGATGACCGACGTGCTGTACATCAACCCGCTGGATCCGCACTGGAGCAGCGGCGGCGCGGACCCCGCGGCCCTTCAGGCCCTGGACGTGCTGGTCAGCGCGCAACTGGAGGAGCGTCGGCTGGCCCGCGAGGCGAAGGACTGGGCCCGCGCCGATGCCATCCGCGACACCCTGGCGGCCGCCGGGATCGTGGTGGAGGATTCGGCCGAGGGCGCCAGCTGGAATCTCGGCTGACGGCAGCCCGCACCGTTGGACGGTACCCTTTAAAGCAGACGATTCCCGTCGGGCCTGCCGCTCACAGCCGGTGCGCCGCGCGTGGGAACGTATCTTCCCCAACACAAAGGTAGTTTTTCGATGGCCAACAAACCTCGCCCCGGAGCGGTGCGCAAGTCCAAAAAGGGACCCACCGCCGGAACCGGCGGACACGGGCGCAAGGCGCTCGAAGGCAAGGGGCCGACCCCGAAGGCCGAAGACCGCCCGTACCACAAGGCGTACCGCACCAAGCAGCTCTCCGAACGGTCGGCCGCCAAGCGTCCGGCCGGCCAGCGCGGCCCGGCGCCCCGCCGCGGCAAGTCCGCCGGCGAGATGGTGACCGGACGCAACTCCGTGGTGGAAGCCCTGCGCGCCGGCGTCCCCGCCAAGGCGCTGCACGTAGGGGTCCGGATCGAGATGGACGACCGCGTCAGGGAATCCCTGAAGATCGCCGCCGAACGCGGCATTCCGGTGCTCGAATCGCACAAGCCGGAACTGGACCGGATGACCGATGACGCCGTCCACCAGGGCCTGGTGTTGCAGATCCCGCCCTATGACTACCAGGACGCCCTGGAACTGGCCGAGGAAACCATGGCCAAGTTCAAGAAGGGCTACATCAACAACGCCCCGCTGTTCGTGGCCCTGGACGGCATCACCGACCCGCGCAACCTCGGCGCCATCATCCGTTCGGCCTCGGCCTTCAGCGGCCACGGCGTGATCGTGCCCGAGCGCCGCTCGGTCGGGATGACGGCCTCCGCATGGAAGACCAGCGCCGGCGCGGCGGTGCGCGTGCCGGTGGCCAAGGCGGGCAACCTGACCAATACGCTCAAGGCTTTCCAGCAGCTGGGCATCTTCGTGCTCGGCCTGGACGGCGGCGGCGACGTCTCGCTGCCGGACCTGTCGCTGGCCACCGAACCGGTGTGCCTCGTGGTGGGATCCGAGGGCAAGGGCCTGTCCCGGCTGGTCCGCGAACACTGCGACCAGATCGTCTCCATCCCGATCGACTCGGCGATGGAGTCGCTCAACGCTTCCATGGCCGTGGGCATCAGCCTGTACGAGATTTCGCGGCAGCGCGCGCGCTAGGAGCAGGTGGACCGTTGTGGCCCGTCACGCCAAGAGCCTTTCCCCTGAGCGTCCGACGCGCCAGGCCCGGCTTTCGCGTGCCTTCCCGCTCGGCGTGAGCGACGCCGCCCCGGGCCTGCCGCCGATTCCCGGCGCGGTCAACGTGGCGGTCTTCGCCCCCGACTTCGGTTCGGTGGACGTGCACTTTCAGGACGCGGCGGGCGCCTGGCGGCGCGTCGAGCTGACGGCGCTCACCGACGGCGTCCACCACGGCACGGTCGAGGGACTCGAGGCCGGCAGCCGGTACGCCTTCTGGCCCCACGGCGAGGAACTGCCGGCGTCCGGGCAGCTGCTGCTGGACCCCTACGGCCGCGCCATCGACGACGACGGCGGTGTGCTGCGCTCGGTGTACGTCACCGGCGGCTTCGACTGGGGGAACGACGCCCGGCCGCACGTGCCGTGGCGGGACACCGTGGTGTACGAGTGCCACGTGAAGGGCCAGACCATGCTGCACCCGGACATCCCGGAGGAACTGCGCGGCACCTACGCCGGGCTGGCGCACCCGGTGATGGTCGAGTACCTGCTGGAGCTGGGGATCACCACGGTGGAGCTGCTGCCGGTGCACTACCACCTGGACGAACCACACCTGCAAAACCTGGGCCTGGCCAACTACTGGGGCTACAACACGCTCGGCTTCTTCGCCCTCTGGCCGGGCTACGCCACCGCCGCGGCGCAGGCCGCCGGACCGCGGGCCGTGCAGGACGAGTTCCGCACCATGGTCAAGCAGTTGCACGCCGCCGGACTCGAGGTGGTCCTGGACGTGGTTTACAACCACACGGCCGAGGGCGGCAAGGACCAGGACACGTATTCCTTCCGGGGGCTGGCGGACCACGTGTACTACCGGCACGACGGCAACGGGAATTACCTGGACACCACCGGCTGCGGCAACACCATGGACTTCAACGAGCCGCGCGTGATCCAGCTGGCCCTCGACTCGCTCCGCTACTGGGTGGAAGAGTTCCACATCGACGGGTTCCGCTTCGACCTGGCGGTGTCCCTGGCCCGCGACGGAAACAACCATTTCAATCCCCGCCATCCGTTCCTGGTGGCCGTGGGCGCCGACTCGGTGCTGTCCGGGGCAAAGCTCATCTCGGAACCGTGGGACGTCGGCGACGGCGGCTGGCAGACGGGGCACTTCCCGCCGGGCTGGGCCGACTGGAACGACCGCTTCCGCGACACCGTCCGCGATTTCTGGCTGGCGGACCAGGCCGCGTTGGCGGGCGGCGGGCAGGCCGGGACTGTGGCGCGGCTGGCAGATTGCCTGGCCGGCTCCACCGAGCTGTTCGCCGGTTCCGGCCGCACCGCGCTGGCCTCGCTGAATTTCGTGACCGCCCACGACGGCTTCACCCTTGCCGACCTGACGGCGTACAACCGCAAGCACAACGAAAACAACGGCGAAGAAAACCGCGACGGCCACGACCATAACCGCAGCTACAACCACGGCGTCGAGGGGCACACGGGGGACGGCCGGGTCCTCGACGCCCGGGACCGGAGCGCGCGTAACCTGATGGCTACCCTGTTGCTGTCGCTCGGGGTGCCCATGATCTGCGCCGGCGACGAGATCGGCCGCAGCCAGCAGGGAAATAACAACGCATACTGCCAGGACAACGAGCTGGCCTGGACCAATTGGCAGCTGGACGAGCGCGAACACCGGATGTTCGATGCCACCCGCCGGCTTATCCAGATCCGCCGGTCCTTTCTGGCGCACCAGCCGTATAACTACCCGGCACGGGCGGACAGTTCCTACCTGCTCTGGTTCAACGCCGACGGCGAACCGATGACTCCGGACGACTGGAACAACCCGGACTGCCGCCTGGTCCAGCTGCTGATGGGATCGCCGCAGGGTGTGATCGATGGTCTGCTGGTGATCAACGGGGCGTGCCAGCCGCAGAAAATCGTGATGCCGGCCCCGCACGCGCTGCAGGACTTCGGCAAGCACCGCGGCGGGAACCACGTGTTCGAACTGCTCTACACCACCTCGCATTCCGAGGAGCAGCGGCGCGGCGCCAAGGTCCGCAGCGGCGAGAAGGACATAGTGGCCGCCAACAGCCTCTCCGTCTACCGCTCCTGACTTAACGCAGCCGACGCCGGGAAGGCCCTCAAAGCCTTCCCGGCGCCGGCATGCCGGCCGTTAGCCGGCGTGCACCCAGGGGTCAGATCTGCCGGGGCTCCTCCTGGACGTTGCCGCGGGCCTCTTGGGCCCGTGCCTTCACGTCCTCGGCGGCGGACGCTCCTTCGGACTTCACCCTGCCCGCCGAGTCCTGGGCCGAGGACTTCAGGTCTTCGGCTGCCTCGCGGGCCGGCTCCTTCATGTCCTGGGCCACCTGGCGGGCGGAGTCCTTGACTTCCTGCACCACCGGTTCGGCCTGTTCCTTGACCTTGTCGGCTGCCTGCTGCTCCACCCGGCTGGCCGGGAACAGCGAGGACAGCAGCCAGCCGGCGCCGAACGCGATCAGGCCGGCCGCCACCGGGTTGCCCTCGGTCTTGCGGGCAAGCTGGTGCGGGGCGTCGCTGGCCATCTCGCCGGCGTCGTGCATCATGGAGCGGGTGCCGCCGGTGGCGTCGTCAGCCGCGCCCATGATCTTCTCCTTGACGCGGCCCACGGAATCCTTCACTTTGTCCGTCTGCCGGTGGACGATGTTCGACGGCGACGCTTTTTCCGCCACGGCGTCCACATCCGTGCCCAGCCGGGCGCGGGTACGTTCGATGTCGGCTCGGATTTCTTCGGGTGACTGGCTCATAGCGCTTCCTCACTTGGCTTCAATGTTTCCGGAATCTGCTTCACTGACTCGGTGGTCCGGGGCATGCCTTCGACCGTCTTCAGCTGCTTGCGGCCAACCGAATACAGAATGGCCGCGATGATGGCCCAGATGACTGCCACAATCAGGCCGGACCAGGCCCACCCGACCCCGCCGGCGATGAGCGCCCACAGGGCCAGGGACAGGAACAGGAGGACGAAGTGGCCGGCCACGCCGGCTCCGCCCAGCAGGCCCGCGCCCTTGCCGGCTTTGGTGCCGGTCTCCTTGAGTTCGGCCTTGGCCAGCTCCACCTCCTGGCGCATCAGGACGGAGATGTCCTTGCTGACCTGGCTGAGCAGATCGCCCAAGGATTCGTTCTCGGCCTTGATTTCCGCTCGCGTTGGCTCGGCGCCATCCTGGCCGGGCACGCGTTGATTGCTCGGGCCCGGCATTTGCTGGTGACTCATCGAGTCCCTCCGTCCTCATAGGGGTTCCGCTCCGGGATCGCGGTGCCGCGGCCACCGACGGGCGGTTCGCCCACAGGGTAGGTGGTTTCGGGCTGTGCCGGGGCGCCGCCGAGGGCGGAACCCGTCTGCGCTCCCGGCGCCGCGAAGCCGGCGGCGCTTTGGGCCTCATAGCTGCCCGTTCCTGCCGTGTCGTAGACGGAACCGGTGGTTGCACGGTGCGTGCCCACGCTCCTGCCGGTCATGGAGCCGCTGCCTGCTCCGCTGTCGGCGGTCAGGCCCTTGGTCAGGCGCCCGGCCAAGACGCCGGCCCCCGCCGCGATCGCCAGGAAGGCTCCGGGCCGCCGGCGGGCAAAACGCTTGACCTCGTCCAGCAGGGATCCCGGGTCGCGGTTCTCGAGCCATCCTGCGACTGAGTCGGCCCGGCCCGCCACCTGGCTGACCAGTTGAGTCGCCGGTCCGGACTGTTCCGAGTTGCGGGCCATGGAGTTTAGCTCCTCCCCGATGGACCGCAGCCCCGAAGCCACGCGTTGCTGCTGCGTGTTGGCCTGGCCGCGGACACCGTCGCCCAGTTCGGACATCAGGTTGCGGGCCTTGTCTTTGGCTTCGTACGCCACCTGCTTTGCCTCGTCCTTGGCCGTCTGCGCAACGTGCTGGCCGGCTTCGGCCCCTTCGCGCCCTACTTCCCGTGCCTCGGTCTTGGCGGTTTCGCTCCTGGACTGGCCGGTTGAGGGCGGGTTCGACGGCGGCGGTACGGCCGTGCCACCTGTGGGGTAAACGGGAGCGCCCTCGTCGTAACTGCCGGAATGTGGATTCGTGGTCATGGCAATTCCTTTTCCTAGTCGGGTTCTTCCTGTCAGTCCTGATCTTGGTCAGCTATGCTCACGGGATTCCTCGTGGGAACGCGCGTGCTCGCGGCGCAGATCGCGCCCCCGTGCAATGTCCTCCTCTTCCTTCTCGGCATTCTTCTCGATCTTGCGGTTATCGCGGACCGGAAGCTGGATGTTTTCTTCGGCGGCCATGCCGGCCTGCAGTTCGCGGCCGCGTTCGGTCTCGGCATCGAACTCTGCGCCGAACAGCAGGGCGAGGTTGGCCAGCCAGAACCACAGCAGCAGGACGATCACCCCGCCGATGGCTCCGTAGGTCGCGTTGTAGTTGCCGAAGTTGGCTACGTAGAAGGCGAAGCCCAAGGTCGCCAGGGCCAGCACGATCAGCGCGACCAGGGCGCCCAGGCTCATCCAGCGGAACTTCGGCTGCTTCACGTTAGGCGTCGCGTAGTACAACACGGCCACGATCACCACGGCGAAGATGACGACGACCGGCCACTTGGCGATGTTCCAGGCGGTCACTGCCGCCTCGCCGAGTCCGATCACCGAGCCGATCGCCTCCGCCACCGGGCCGGACACGACCAGCATCAGCAGCGTCAGGACGGCCAACAGCAGCACCACGAGGGTCACCAACAGCATCATCGGGCGGAGCACCCAAAACGGGCGGCCTTCTTCGACCTCGTAGATCCTGTTCATGGCCCGGCCGAAGGCGGTGACATAACCGGATGCCGACCAGATCGCGCCTACGAGGCCGACGACGAACGCCAGCCCGGCTCCCTGGGAAGTGGCGAGCTGCTGGATCGGCTGGCGGATGACATCAACGGCCTGGCCGGGTGCTACCTGCCCCAGCATGTTCATCATGGCGTTGGTGGTTTGTTCCGCCTGCCCTACCAAGCCCAGGATGGAAACCAGCGCCAGCAGGCCGGGGAACAGGGACAGCACCGCGTAGTACGTGAGCGCCGCCGCAAGATCGGTGCAGTTGTCGTCGGAGAACTCCCGAATGGTCTTGCGGAGGATGTACTTCCACGAAGACTTTTTTACTTGCTGCGGTTGCTGCGGCTTGTCCCCGTGGTCCGGCGGTGGTGCCTCCCGCTCGGTACTCGTGCCCATGTTCGCCTCCTTCGTAGTCCATTCGGACGGAACACCCTCATGCTATTAGTCAGCATGCTGATAATAAAGGGGTGAGTCACACAGAAGGACGTACGAAGCAGCACATTTCCGCTCTAATCCGGCATGAAACGGGGGGTCCCGGCCGATTTAAAGAAACTGTCGGATAGCTACGTTTCAGCCGTTCTGTTGCCACTCGCGCCCGCCGCCCGGGCGGGCGACGGGCGAGCGGCAACGGGCGCTGCCCGTGGATCAGCCGGTGGCGTTGGACACCAGTCCGAGTTCGGCATGGTTTGCCAGCGCCGGGTGTTTGGGCAGCACCCGCACGCTGTACCCGAACGACCCGGATCGGTCGATGGTGACCGGGCCGGTGAAGAGATAGCGGCCATCGCCCAGCTGTTCGGCGAGGGCAAGTTCGTCACTGGAGGTCTGGGCGAGGTCGTCGTTTTCGGTGACCTGGCCATGCACCACCTGGACGGTGACGCTGTCCGGCGCCAGCGAGCCGAGCCGGACATAGGCATTGACCGTCAGCGATTCGCCGATCTGCGGCTCGTCCGTGATGCCGAGCGAGTCCACGTGCTCCACCGACACGTCGGCCCAGGCCGCATGCACACGGCTGGTCCACGCCGCCAGTTCCTTCGCCGCCGCAAAATCGTCGGCCCGGGCCGTCCGGCCGGATGCCCAGGCGGGACGGTACAGCTGCTCCACATAGTCATGCAGCATCCGTTCGGCGGAAACCGCCGGACCCAGATTGGCCAGCGTGTGCTTGATCATGGCGATCCACTGGTGCGGGACGGCATCGTCGGCTATCGGCTGGGACGGGCCGGCCGCCCCCGCGCCCTCGGAGACCTCGGCGGCATAGAAGCGGGGCGCCACGTGGTGCTCGATCAGGTCGTAGAGCGCGGCTGCTTCGATATCGTCCCGATCGTCCGCGCTGAACATGTCCGCGGTCCCTGCATCGGTGGACGGGTTCGCCGTCGGGATCGCCCAGCCGTTGTCGCCGTCGTACATCTCGTCCCACCAGCCGTCCAACACGGAGAGGTTCAGCCCGCCGTTGATGGCTGCCTTCATGCCGGACGTCCCGCAGGCTTCCAGCGGGCGCAGGGGGTTGTTCAGCCACACGTCGCAGCCCGGGAACAGCGTGCGGGCCATGGCGATGTCGTAGTTGGGCAGGAACACGATCCGGTGCCGGACCTCCGGGTCGTCGGTGAAGCGGACCAGATCCTGGATCATCCGCTTGCCCTGTTCGTCCGCAGGGTGGGACTTGCCGGCGATGACCAGCTGGATGGGCCGTTTCGGGTGCAGGAGCAGCGCCTTGAGCCGGGCCGGGTCGCGCAGCATCAGGGTCAGCCGCTTGTAGGTCGGCACCCGGCGGGCGAAACCGATGGTCAACACGTCCGGGTCCAGCACGGCGTCGGTCCACGCCAGCTCCGCGTCCGCGGCCCCGCGCTTCTTCCAGGCGGCCCGCAGCCGGCGGCGGACATCCTCGATCAGGGCCGTCCGCAGGCTTCGGCGCAGCGCCCAGATGTCCTCGTCGGACACGTCGTAGACCCGGTCCCACTGGCGGGCGATCACCGGCTCGTCGCCGAACGCCGACCGCGCGTACTCGGCGATCCGCGGGTCCACCCAGGTCGGCACGTGCACGCCGTTGGTCACCGAGGTGATCGGCACTTCCTCCTGGTCGAAGCCCGGCCAGAGCCCGGAGAACATGCCGCGGGAGACCACACCGTGCAGCTTGGCCACACCGTTGGCCCGCTGCGCCAGCCGCAGGCCCATCACGGCCATGTTGAACTTGGACGGATCTCCGCCGTCGTAATTCTCGTCGCCGAGTTCCAGGATCTTCGCGGTGGGCACGTCCGGGGCGAGGCCGGCGCTGAAGAAATGCTGGATCTGCGCCTTGTCGAACCGGTCGATGCCCGCGGGCACCGGCGTGTGCGTGGTGAACACGGTGTTGGCGCGGCCGGCGGCCAAGGCCTCGTCCCACGTCAGCCCGGCGGCCGCCAGCTCCTGGATGCGTTCGATGCCCAGGAAGCCCGCGTGCCCTTCGTTCGTGTGGAAGACCTCCGGCGCCGGGGCGCCCGTGAGCCGCTGGTGGATGCGCAGCGCCTTCACGCCGCCCATGCCCAGCAGCAGTTCCTGCTGCAGGCGGTGGTCGCCGCCCCCGCCGTAGAGCCGGTCGGTGATGCCGCGGGCGGCCTCGTCGTTGCCCGGGATGTTGGAGTCCAGCAGCAGCAGCGGCACCCGGCCCACGTCGGCGCGCCAGATGTAGGCGCCGAGCCTGCGGCCGTTCGGCAGCGGCAGCGTGACCTGGGCCGGCTGCCCGTCCGGCTCGCGCAGCAGCGTCAGCGGCAGGCCGTCCGGGTCCAGGACGGGGTACGTCTCCTGCTGCCATGCGTCGCGGCTCAGCGACTGCTTAAAGTAGCCGGCGGCGTAGAGCAGGCCCACGCCCACCAGCGGCACGCCCAGGTCGGACGCGGCCTTCAGGTGGTCGCCGGCCAGGATGCCCAGGCCGCCGGAGTACTGCGGGAGCACATGGGAGATGCCGTACTCGGGGGAGAAGTAGGCGATCGACGCCGGTGCGTCCGCTCCCAGCGTCTGGTACCAGCGGTCCTCGGTCAGGTACTGCTCCAGGTCGGCGTCCAGTTCCCGCACCCGCGCGACGACGTCCCGATCGTCGGCCAGCGCCCGCAGCCGTTCGCGGGTGAACGAGCCGAGCAGGGCGACGGGATCCTGGCGCACCTCGGACCAGGCCTGAGGATCCAGTTGTTCAAAGAGTTGCTGGGTGGGCCGGTGCCAGGACCAGCGGAGGTTGCCGGCCAAGCGGGCCAAGGGAGCAATGCTCTCGGGGAGGACAGTTCGGACAGTAAATCTGCGGATTGCCTTCACCCGGCCTAGGCTAGCGCAGATCCCCTGCGCCGTTGATGGCCGGCGGGTGAATGCGCGTCGAACTGGCCGTCAACCCGGTCGCAGGGCGTGGGGATCCTTCGCAATCGGGAAGGAATCTCGCTAACGTCTGTCTTGTGACGACTTCGATGCAGGAGCAGAGTACGACCCAGCCAGCCCCCCGCCTGAAGTTCGGCCGGATCCCGGTGGTCGACGTCTGGCCCGTGGTCGGCGGCGGCGAGTTTCCGGCCAAGGCGATACCGGGCGAAGACCTGGAGGTAGCCGCCACCGTCTTCCGCGAGGGGCACGACAAGATCGGCGCGACCGCGGTGCTGTTCGACCCGGACGGCCGGCCCGTCCAGCGGGCAAGGCTGACGCCCGGCGCGCCCGGCACCGACCGCTGGCATGGGACCCTCCGGCCCACCGGCACCGGCCTCTGGACCTTCCACGTGGAAGGCTGGGGAGACAATTACGCCACCTGGCGGCACAACGCCGAGGTGAAGATTGCCGCCGGCGTGGACGTGGACCTCATGCTGGCCGAGGGCCGGCTGCTGCTGGAGCAGGCCGCGGGCCAGGGCGGGCGGCCGGACGGCAACGCGCAGGTGCTGCGCGACGCCGCCGCCGCGCTCGCCGACGGATCGCTCACCGTGCATGAACGTTTGGCCGCAGGAACCTCGGACGCCGTGCTGGACGCCGTGAACAGCCATCCGATCCGCAGCCTGGTGAGCCCCTCGAAGCGGTACCCCATTTTGGTGGAGCGTGAACGGGCCGGCCGCGGCGCCTGGTACGAATTCTTCCCGCGCTCCGAGGGCGCGCATTACGACCCGGCGAACGGGCGCTGGACCTCCGGCGACTTCACGACGGCGGCCGAGCGGCTTCCGGCCGTCGCGGCCATGGGCTTCGACGTGGTGTACCTGCCGCCCATCCATCCGATCGGCGAGGTCAACCGCAAGGGACCGAACAACACGCTGACCGCCGGACCCGGCGACCCGGGATCGCCGTGGGCCATCGGATCCAAGGACGGCGGGCATGACGCCATCCACCCCGACCTGGGCGGATTCGAGCAGTTCGACGCCTTCGTGGCCGCCGCCGAGGCGCTCGGCATGGAGGTGGCCCTGGACCTGGCGCTGCAGGCCGCCCCGGACCACCCGTGGGCCACCGAGCATCCCGAATGGTTCACCACGCGGGCCGACGGCACGATTGCCTACGCCGAGAACCCGCCGAAGAAGTACCAGGACATCTATCCGCTGAACTTCGATAACGACCCGCGCGGCCTGTCCGAAGAGGTCCTGCGGATCGTGAAGCTGTGGATTTCGCACGGCGTGAAGATTTTCCGGGTGGACAACCCGCACACCAAGCCCCTGTGGTTCTGGGAATGGCTGATCGGCACGGTGAACCGCGAGCACCCTGAGGTGGTGTTCCTGGCCGAGGCCTTCACCCGGCCGGCCATGATGCACGCGCTGGGCCGCGCGGGCTTCCAGCAGTCCTACAGCTATTTCACCTGGCGCAACACCAAGGAAGAGATCGAGGAGTACTTCACCGAGATCAGCCACGAGACGGCGCCGTTCTTCCGGCCGAACTTCTTCGTCAACACCCCGGACATCCTCACCGAGTACCTGCAGTACGGCGGCCCCGCCGGGTTCAAGGTCCGGGCCGTGCTGGCGGCCACGGCCAGCCCGCTCTGGGGCGTCTACGCCGGCTACGAACTCTACGAGCACGTGGCCCGGCCGGGCGCCGAGGAATACATCGACAACGAAAAGTACGAATACAAGGTTCGCGACTTCGCCGCCGCGGAGGCCGAAGGGCGCTCGCTCGCCCCGTACCTGACCCGGCTCAATTCCATCCGGCGTGCCCACCCGGCGCTGGGCGACCTGGGCAACCTCACCGTGCACCGCAGCACCGACCCGGCCACGGTGGTGTACTCCAAGCACAAGGCGCACCTGCCCGAAAGCCACGGCGGCGGGCGGGACACGATCATCGTCGTCGTCAACGTGGACCCGCACAGCGCGCGCGAATCGACGGTCTCGCTGGACCTGGCGGCGCTGGGGCTGCGGGAGGAGGACCTTAACGACGACGGCACGTTCTGGGTCGATGACCTGCTCAGCGGGCAGAGCTGGCGCTGGGGCGAACACAACTACGTGCGGCTGGACGCACACGTGGAACCCGCCCACATCCTGCACGTCCGAAGGAACCGCTGATGGCCGGCCCCTTCCAGCTGCACGCTCCGGGGCTGACGCATGACCCCCACTGGTACCGCAAGGCAGTGTTCTACGAGGTGCTGTTGCGGGGCTTCGCCGACTCCAACGGGGACGGATCGGGCGACTTCTCCGGGCTGATCGACAAGCTCGACTACCTGCAGTGGCTGGGCGTCGACTGCCTGTGGATCCCGCCGTTCTTCAAGTCCCCGCTGCGGGACGGCGGGTACGACGTCGCGGACTACTTCGACGTGCTGGACGAGTTCGGCACCATCGGCGACTTCAAACGCCTGGTCGCCGAGGCCCACGCCCGCGGCGTCCGGGTGATCATCGACCTGCCGATAAACCACACGTCGGACAAGCACGACTGGTTCGAGCAGTCCCGGCGGGACCCGGAGGGGCCGTACGGAGACTTCTATGTCTGGTCCGACACGGACGAGAAATACCAGGACGCGCGGATCATCTTCGTGGACAGCGAGGATTCGAACTGGGCGTTCGACCCGATCCGCCGGCAGTTCTACTGGCACCGCTTCTTCAGCCACCAGCCGGACCTGAACTTCGAGAACCCCAAGGTGATCGAGGCTTTGTTCGACGTCGTGCGCTTCTGGCTGGACCAGGGGATTGACGGTTTCCGCGCGGACGCCATCCCGTACCTGTTCGAGGAAGACGGGACCAACTGCGAGAACCTGCCCGCAACGCACGCCTTCCTGCAGGACCTGCGCGCACTGGTGGACACGGAATACCCCGGCCGCGTGATCATCGCCGAAGCCAACCAGCTGCCACACGAGGTGGTGGAATACTTCGGCCAGCCGGACGGCGACGGCGGGTTGCGCCCCGAATGCCACATGGCCTTCCACTTCCCGATCATGCCGCGGCTGTATTACGCGCTCCGGGACCAGAAGGCCGCCCCGATCATCGCCACCATGGAGCAGACTCCGGCGATCCCGGCCGGGGCCCAGTGGGGAACGTTCCTGCGCAACCACGACGAACTGACGCTGGAAATGGTCACCCGCGAAGAACGTGAGGCGATGTTCGGCTGGTACGCGCCGGATTCCCGGATGCGGTCCAACATCGGAATCCGCCGCCGGCTGGCCCCGCTGCTGGACAACTCGCGCGCCGAGATCGAACTGATTCACGCGTTGCTGCTGTCGCTGCCGGGCAGCCCGTTCCTGTATTACGGGGACGAGATCGGCATGGGCGACAACATCTGGCTCGAAGACCGCGATGCCTCCCGCACCCCGATGCAGTGGAACCCCGACCGCAACGCCGGCTTCTCCACCGCGGACCCCGGCAAACTGTACCTGCCGGTGGTGCAGTCGCTGGTCTATCACTACAACTACGTCAACGTCGAGGCGCAGCTGGCGCACAACAGTTCGCTGCTGCACTGGGTGCGCCAGATGCTGGCCGTGCGCAAGGCCCATCCCGCCTTCGGCCTGGGCACCTACCGGAACGTGCCGGTGGACTCCGAATCTGTGCTGGCCTTTCTGCGCGAATTGCCGGAGGACAATCCGGAAGGCCTGGAGAAAGAGGTGCTGCTGTGCGTGTTCAACCTGTCGCAGCACCCCGTGGCGGCACCGCTGCGGCTGCCCGAATTTGCCGGCCGGGGGCTGCGCGACACGTTCGGAGGCGTCCCCTTCCCTGCCTTTGACGACGCCGGCCAGCTCACGCTGACGCTGGGCAGCCACGACTTTTTCTGGTTGCGGCTGCGTTCGGCCGCGTCCAACCCCGCATCTCCACAGACCGAGACACTCCCAGTCATCAGACCCGCGACTGAAGGAACAGAGGTGGCATCACATGCCTGATTTCACGCCGAGCCTGCCCGAACTGCTGCACCAGTGGCTCCCCGCCCAGCGTTGGTTCCCCGCCAAGGGCCAAGAGTCGGTCCTGCGCCGGCTGGGCGGCATCCGCTTGCCGGACCCGGCCGGGGCAGTGGGACTGGAAGTGCACATCGTGGCCGTGCACACTGCCGACGCCGTCCACGTGGTCAACGTGCCGCTGAGCTACCGCCGGGAGCCCCTGGCCGGCGGGGAGGCGGCCCTGCTCGGGCGCGTGCAGCAGGGCGCCGAGGACACGTGGGCGGCAACCCGCGAAGAGGGCGAGACCGTTGGGCCGGACAAGCCGGCGGGCGGTACCGCGGGGGCGGCCGGCGGCGCCGCGGGCGGTACTGCGGGCGGTCCCGAAGAGCGCTGGATTTACGACGGCGCCCACGACCCGGTGTTCGTGGCCGCCTGGCTGGAACTGATGCGGCGGCAGTCGGTGACGGGCGACGGGCATACCCGCGGCCACGCCGGGGCCGGATTCGATTCCTGGCCGGAGTTCACCACCGGGCTGCAGGCCTCCGTGCTGCTGGGTGAGCAGTCGAACACCTCGGTGGTGGTCCAGTCCGACCAGGGTCCGCTGATCGTGAAGTTCTTCCGCGTGCTGGAAGCCGGCACCAATCCGGACGTCGAGGTCGGTGTGCTGCTCACGGAGGCCGGGTGCCGCGAAGTCCCGGTCACGTACGGCTGGGTGACCGGCGGCTGGCTGACTCCCGGACAGGACAACGACGGCGGCGACCGCCTCTGGGACACCGGACACCTGAGCGTGCTGCGGGAATTCATTCCGGACAGCCAGGATGCGTGGCGCACCGCGTCGGGCTCCGCCCTGGACGGCACGGACTTCAGCTCCCAGGCCCGCGAGCTCGGCGCCGTCACCGGACGGATCCACCGCAGCCTGCGCGACGCGGCCGGCGCCTCCCCGGCGGACGCCAAGGCCGTCGAGGCGTTCAAGGCAGCGCTGGCGGAACGGATCCGCTGGGGCTGGGCCCAGGCCGGGGCGTCCGTGGGGCCCCTGGACGACGCGGTGCAGGAACTGCTGGACCGGCTGGATGAGGTGACTGAGCTTCCTCAGCTGCAGCGGATTCACGGCGATTACCACCTGGGCCAGGTGCTGTTCTCGGCACAGCGGGGCTGGGTAGTGCTTGATTTCGAGGGCGAACCGCTGCGGCCCATGGGCGACCGCGGCACCGACGACGTGCCGCTGCGCGATGTGGTGGGCATGCTCCGCTCGTTCGATTACGCCGCCGGCGTTGCCCGGCTCGCGGAGCCCGACGATGCGGTTGGCGCCGCCGCCGACAACTGGGCGGCGCAGGCCAGCTCCGCCTTCCTGGACGGCTACCGGGAGGGGACAGGCGAGCCGGTGGACACGTCCTCCACGCTCTTCCGCGCGCTGCTCCTGGACAAGGCCCTCTATGAAGTGGTGTACGAACAGCGCAACCGCCCGCGCTGGGTACAGGTGCCGGTCCGCGGCGTACGCGAGGCCCTGGCACCACTGGCGGGCACCGGCACCGGGCCCGGAAGCGGCCGGACGTCTGCCGCAGTCGGCGCAGCGGCGCCGGTAGCTCCCGCCTTCGCGGGTGCGTCCGCGGCCGGAACTTCCGTCCCCGCAACTTCCCGCGCGGCCAACACTTCCGGCGCGGCCAACACTTCCGGCGCGGCCGGCACCCCCGGACCGGCATCGCCGTCGGGCAGCCGCTCCGGCACCCCGGTGCGTGTCGAGCCGGAGGTGCTCTCCGCCGTCGCGCACGGGTCCTACCACCAGCCGCACGCAGTGCTCGGTGCCCACCTGGACGACCATGGACACGTCACCGTCCGCACCCGGCGTCCGCTGGCCGACTCCGTCACGGTGATCACGCCGTCACTGCGCGTGCCGATGGAACACGAGCACGAGGGCATCTGGGTGGCGGTCTTCCCGGCCGATGATCCGGGTCGCGTCCCGGATTACCGCCTCGAGGTGGCGTACGACGGCGGTGCTCCCGCCATCAGCGACGATCCGTACCACTACCTGCCCAGCCTGGGCGAAATCGACCTGCACCTGATCGGCGAGGGCCGGCACGAGACCCTGTGGACCGCGCTCGGTTCCCACGTGCGCCGCTACAACTCCGCGCTGGGCGACACATCCGGGGCCAGCTTCGCCGTCTGGGCGCCGAATGCCCGGGCGGTCCGGGTCAAGGGCGACTTCAACCACTGGGACGGCGCCCGGCACGCGATGCGTTCGATGGGCGGATCCGGCGTGTGGGAGCTGTTCATCCCCGGCGTCGAGGCCGGTGCCGTCTACAAGTACGAGCTGCTGGGCCAGGACGGCCAGTGGCGGGAGAAGGCCGACCCGATGGCCCGCTGGACCGAGGTCCCGCCGTTGACCGGGTCCCGCGTGGTCGAATCGCACTACCGCTTCGGCGACCAGGAATGGATGGAGCGGCGTGCCGCCCGCGACCCGCACAACGGGCCGATGAGCGTGTACGAGGTGCACCTGGGGTCGTGGCGGCTGGGGCTGGACTACCGGCAGCTGGCCGACCAGCTCGCCGAATACGTCAACTGGCAGGGCTTCACGCACGTGGAGTTCATGCCGGTGGCCGAGCACCCGTTCGGCGGATCCTGGGGCTACCAGGTCACCTCTTATTACGCGCCGACCTCGCGCTTCGGGCACCCCGACGACTTCAAGTACCTCGTGGACAGGCTGCACCAGGCCGGCATCGGAGTCCTTTTGGACTGGGTCCCGGCACACTTCCCCAAGGACGAGTGGGCGCTGGCCCGGTTCGACGGCCAGCCGTTGTATGAACACGGCGACCCCCGGCTGGGCGAACACCCGGACTGGGGCACGCTGATCTTTGACTTCGGCCGCCGCGAGGTGCGGAACTTCCTGGTCGCCAACGCGCTGTACTGGCTGGAGGAGTTCCACATCGACGGACTCCGGGTGGACGCGGTGGCCTCCATGCTGTACCTCGACTACTCGCGCAATGACGGGGAGTGGGTCCCCAACATCCATGGCGGCCGCGAAAACCTGGAGGCCATTTCCTTCCTGCAGGAAGTCAACGCCACCGCGTACAAGCGGGTGCCGGGCATCGTCATGATCGCGGAAGAGTCCACCGCTTTCGACGGCGTGACCCGCCCGACCAGCGCGGGGGGCCTCGGCTTCGGCCTGAAGTGGAACATGGGCTGGATGCACGACACGCTCGAGTACATCGCCGAGGACCCGGTCAACCGGATGTACCACCACGGCAAGGCCACCTTCTCGATGGTCTATGCCTACACGGAGAACTTCCTGCTGCCGATCAGCCATGACGAGGTGGTCCACGGCAAGGGGTCGATGCTGCGCAAGATGCCCGGCGACCGCTGGCAGCAGCTGGCCAACCTGCGCGCCTACCTGGCCTTCCAATGGGCGCACCCGGGCAAGCAGCTGATCTTCATGGGTACCGAATTCGGCCAGGAGTCGGAATGGTCGGAGCAGCACGGGCTGGACTGGTGGCTCTCCGAGAACGTTCCGCACAAGGGCCTGCAGCACCTGGTCCGCAACCTCAACGGGATCTACCGTTCCACGCCGGCCCTGTACGAGCGCGACAATGAGCCGGCCGGCTTCCAGTGGATCGACGAGAACGACGGCGCGCACAACACGCTGTCCTTCATCCGCTGGGACCAGCACGGAAACCCGCTCGTCTGCGTGGCCAACTTCTCGGGGGCCCCGCACGAAGGGTTCCGGCTGGGGATGCCGTGGGCGGGCGAATGGGACGAGGCCCTGAATACCGATTCCGCCGAATACGGCGGATCCGGAGTGGTCAACGCAGGTGCGGTCACCGCCGTGGAAGGCGGCTGGAAGGGCAGCCCCGCTTCTGCGACGCTCCGGGTGCCGCCGCTGGGCGTGGTGTACCTGAAGCCGGCTGCCGGTGGCCCGGCCCGGGTGGAGGAACGATGAACGGCAGCGGAATTTACATCCGCGCCGACCGGTGCTAGAGTTTAAAGCCGCGCAGGGCGGTAAGGCCGCCTCGCCGAACCGGCCGAAGGCAGTTGCCAACGGGCGGAGCGGGACCGGGCGGTTTGACAAGAACTGCCGGCGCGGGTAAGTTAGAAAAGTTGCTCCGGAGCGATGGAGGGCCTGAGAGGGTCGTCCTGGTGCCGGGTGCTCCTGTTGTTTGAGAACTCAATAGTGTGCCAAGTTTGTTGATACCAATTATTTATTGGTTGAAAGTGCCGTGGCGTGCCGCCCCTGTGGTGTGT